>JARGPJ010000007.1 GCA_029212615.1 Verrucomicrobiales bacterium | reverse complement strand
CACATCCCCTTCTGCCACCATATCTGCCCCTATTGCGGATTCTACAAGCACAAGCCCGGGAAGCTCGCCAACGCGGCATTCATCGAAGCCATCCTCCTCGAGGCAACGAAAAGAAAACCGGAATCGGCGAAGCCCTTCCGCACGGTCTTCTTCGGAGGCGGAACTCCCAGCCTCCTCTCCCACACCCACCTCACCAGCCTGTGTCAGGGGCTTGCCGGAATCTTCGACCTGAGCAAAGTGACTGAATGGACGCTTGAAGCAAACCCCGCGACCTACGATCACGACAAGGCTGCCTTGATGCTTGATCTAGGCATCAACCGCATCAGCCTCGGGGTGCAATCTTTTCAGGCGGAAACACTGAAAACGCTCGGGCGCGACCACACTCCCGACGCCGCAGTTTCAGCCTTCGAGACACTGCGGAAAGCCGGATTCAAAAACGTCAGCATTGACCTGATGTTTTCCATCCCCGGGCAGAACCTCTCTTCATGGCAGGCGGATCTGAAACAAGCCCTCGCACTGAAACCTGACCATGTTTCAGCCTACAATCTAACCTACGAGGAGGACACTGAATTCCTCACCCGCCACGAAGGAGGTGAACTCGATAGCGATGAAGACCGGGATGCCGACCTCTTCTATGAGGCCATCGACACCCTCGAAGCTGCCGCGTTCAGCCAATACGAGATTTCGAACTACGCCCGCCCCGGCTTTGAATCGCTCCACAATCAAGCCTACTGGGCCGGAGCCGACTACCTTGGACTCGGACCGGGAGCTGTCTCCACTCTCGGAATGGAACGCTCCACCGGCCTCGCCGACACCGCCGCCTATGTGAAAGCCGCCCACGCCGGACTCGACACGAGGCGCGAAATCGAAGTACTCACGGCCGAAGACAAACGCCTCGAGCGACTGGCCCTCCAGCTTCGAACACGCGAAGGCATCCCTCTCGATATACTCCCGACACCCAACCCTGTTGAGTCATTGATCCAACAGGGTCTCGTAAGAGTGGAAAACGGACGTCTGAAACTAAGCCGTGACGGCAAAGCACTTGCCGACCCCGTTTCGGCTGCTCTAGTCTAAATTCATTATGTCCGATATCACCCTTTCTGACCATCCGTTCAAGGTTCAGCCCGGCCAAACCGTCGATCTCAACTCCTGGCCGACAATAGACGAGGAGCTTTACCCGGTGAACAAGCCGAAAGGAAAAGACCTCTTCAAACAGATGAGCGTCCAGATCGACGAACTGCAGGCGCAAATGTACGCCGAAGGCAAACATCGCCTCCTCGTGGTCTTCCAGGCCATGGACACCGGTGGCAAAGACGGAACGATCCGGAATGTCTTCGAAAAAATGGACCCGCAGGGCGTCCGCTCAGCGGCCTTCAAGAAGCCGAGCAGCCTTGAACTCGCTCATGATTACCTCTGGCGCATTCATCAGGAGGTCCCGCAAAACGGCGAAGTTGTCATTTTCAACCGGAGCCACTACGAAGATGTCCTCGCGGTTCGCGTCCGTGAACTTTGCCCGGAATCCGTCTGGCAAAAACGATACGAACATATTGCCAACTTCGAGCAAATGCTCGCCGACGAAGGGACCACCATTGTAAAAATCTTTCTTCACATCTCACGGGACGAACAGAAGGAACGCCTCCAATCCCGTCTCGACGAAGCCGAAAAGCACTGGAAATTCAATCCTGCAGACCTCGAAGACCGCGCTCTCTGGCCCAAATTCATGGCCGCCTACGAAGACGTATTTTCAAAGACGAGCACTGAATCAGCCCCCTGGTATATCATCCCCGCCGATCGGAAATGGTACCGGAATCTCATCGTCGGAGATATTATCATTAAAACGCTTCAGGGCCTCAACATGAAGTATCCCGAGGTCGATTTCGACCCCTCTTCGATCACAATCGAAGACTAACAAGACACCATGAAATCCCCCATCATCCTTCTCTTCGCATCGGTCTTCCCGATGCTCATTCACGCCGGCGGACGACCCAACATTCTCTTCGCGATCTCAGACGACCAGTCATGGCCACATGCCGGGGCTTACGGAACGGAATGGGTAAAGACACCGGGATTCGATCGTGTCGCACGTGAAGGGCTCCTCTTTCACAAAGCCTACACGCCAAACGCAAAATGTGCTCCGAGCCGCGCAGCAATCCTCACAGGTCGCCCTTCATGGCAACTGGAAGAGGCCGCGAATCACATGCCCTTTTTCCCGGTCAAATTCACCTCCTACGCAGAAGCGCTAGACCGCAGGGGCGGCTATTTCGTCGGGAGCACCGGAAAGGGCTGGGCCCCCGGAACCGCAAACGATGCAAAGGGAAATCCCCGGAAGTTAGTCGGGAAAGCTTACAACAAACACAAAACAAAACCTCCCGCGGCAAAAATTTCGAACAATGACTACGCCGAAAATTTTGCGGACTTCCTGTCAGATGCAGAAAAATCAGAGAAGCCATGGGCGTTCTGGTACGGCTCCACCGAACCACATCGGGCTTACGAATATGAAGCGGGGGTAACGAAAGGCGGCAAACAGCTCTCGGAAATCGACCGGGTCCCCGCCTTTTGGCCCGACAACGAAATCGTCCGGAACGACATGCTCGACTACGCCTTCGAAATCGAACACTTCGACCGGCACCTCGTTCGCATGATCGAACAGCTCGAGGCCTCCGGCCAGTTGGAGAATACCCTTATCGTCGTTACCTCTGACAACGGCATGCCCTTCCCACGGGTCAAAGGGAACGAATATGAGTTCTCCAATCATCTCCCCCTCGCGATGATGTGGCCCCGGGGAATCACCAGGCCCGGCCGAGAGATCACTGACTTTGTCAGCTTCATCGATCTGGCTCCGACTTTTCTTGAGGTGGCGAAGCTGGCCCCCGAAAATTCAACAATGGCTTCACTCACCGGCAAAAGCCTCGTCCCCGTTTTTCAATCGGATAAAAGCGGACGCGTTATCGAAAGTCGCGACCGGGTTCTTATCGGAAAAGAAAGACACGATGCCGGACGCCCTCAGGACCAGGGGTATCCCATTCGCGGCATTGTCACCGACGAATGGCTCTATCTGCGAAACTACGAACCAGACCGCTGGCCCGCCGGCGATCCCGTCACAGGGTACCTCAACACCGACGGCAGCCCGACAAAAACCTGGATTCTGGAAGCACGGCGCAGCGGCGAAAATGCCGACTACTGGGCTCTGAATTTCGGAAAGCTTCCCGGTGAAGAACTCTATCACATCGCCAATGATCCTGATTGCATCACCAACCTCGCTGAGAGCGGCGATCATCGGAAGATCAAAGAGGAACTGGCCGAACGAATGAAAGCGGAGCTGCTGCAACAGGAGGATCCTCGCATGGAAGGAAACGGGCAAATCTTCGACAACTATCCCATCGCGACTGACTCAGCGAACTTCTACGACCGTTTCATGAAGGGTGAACCAACCCGCGCCAGCTGGGTGAATCCAGGCGATTTTGAAAAAGAGTATCCGGAGTAGAACGCTTCATCTACTCCCCTTGGCATAGCGGGCAAGGTGGAACTTGCCGCTCCAGATTCTGCTTTCGAGTTCAAAACTGGTGGGACGACTTCCACGTCGTCCGCGGAACCTCGGCCGCAACCGGCATGAACGCGCCTGGTTACCCAATGAAATTGAAATCGACGAGTCACCGTGATTGCCTTCAAGTTCACCCTGAGCCCCCTGAAAATACTTTCCCCCTTTCATCCATGAAATCCATACTCACCTCACTCATCATCTGCGCCTTCGCCAATTCACAACTCACCGCCGGAGAAGCCCTCTTCGCGGATCCTTTCACCAAAGACGCTCCCGTCAGTGAACGCCGCGCAGTTCGCGGAGACTGGCAAATCGAGAATGGAATCGCAAGCGTGACGCAGGACGATGCGTTGTATAAAGAATACAAAGACCATGGGCCGATCATTTTCTATGCCCTCCCCACCACCGACGCGACCTTTCACTACGCGGTAAAACCGGAAGGCTGCAAAGCCATCGTCTTCACACTCAATGGAGAAGACGGCCACATTTTCCGGTTTGTCAGCAGTGCCGCCGGAACCAACTTCCGGGCCTTCCCGCCCAACGGAAAAACAAAGTCGATTACCGCTGCTAAGAAAGCCGAATGGGTCCTTCCCGAAAACGAATGGACGGCCGTAAAAATAGCCGTCACCGGATCCAGTGCAACGATCACGATGGGAGAGCACGAACCCGTAACCGTCGAACATGAAAGCTACGACAGAGAAAAAACCAATTTCAGCATTGGTTTTTCCTTTGGAAGTCTCGCCGTGAAAGAGGTCCGGGTCACGGCTGACTGAGAAAGCGGCGTAATGCGCTCCGATCAATCTTCCCGATATCAGTTCGAGGTAATTCCCTGAGGACCTCCACCCGGCTGACCCGATGCAGGCCGGTAAGTGAAGCGTTGAGCATCTGTTGGTAATAATGGGCGGACTCCGTTCCTTCAACCACGGCAAGGAACTCGTGGCCGCGTCTCGCATCAGTGAAGGCAAGAACCGCAGAGAGCCGCCCGAGAACTTCAGATACAGCCGACTCCACCACCGAAAGTGATACCAACTCGCCTAACACTTTCACCAAATCATCGGCACGCCCCTGATGACGAACACATCCTTCGCTGATCTCCGCACAATCTCCGGTGAGAAACCACCCATCACCATCTCTCGCCGGGTCGAAACGCCATCCGGTCTCACCGCGGGTGGCATACCCGGCAAAAAGCGCCTTTCCCCGTATCATCAGTCGCTGATCAAAGGCCAACTTCGTTTCCCACTCCGGTAGAAGAGGGAGCCACTCCGTCTCGCCCACCCCGCCCGTCGCTATCTGCGAACAAGCCTCGGTCATGCCGTAGCTGGAATGCACCGGCCACCCGAGCGCTGATGCCCGCCTCACCAGATCAACATCAATACGGCCACCTCCGAGAAGAAGCCCCCTCATCGCCTCCGGTGCGGGGACCTCGCTCTCAACCAGATCAAAAAGGTGAGTAGGAGTGAGTGAGCTCCACCTTGCTCCGCTCTCACGAAGCGCCTTCACGAACAGTTTACCATCACGTTGCCAGGGAGTATTGTTGAAAGTCGTCACTGATGCCCCGGTGACGAAGGCACGTGCATAGATACCGAGGCCACCGACATGGTAATCTGACAGGCCGGCCAACCAGCTGTCACTCCGGCTCAACTGCAGATATTTCGAAACGGACGCGGCCGAGGCAAGCAGGGCTGCCTTCGGTAAAATCGCAAACTTGGGAGTTCCGGATGATCCCGACGTGGCCATCACCACCGCGCCTTCGATACCGACCTCTTCACGAAGAAATTGGAGAAGGCCATCCGCCTCATACACCAGACGCGGATTCAATCGCAGATCAATCTCTGTAGATTCCCAATATTCCGCGCTCGCTAGGTGAGGAGCTTCCATGAGAGGCCCTCCAATAAATCATCAAAGCCCAGACCGGTCCCTTTCGCGGGCTGAAACCGTGGCCCTTCCGCCTTGAGGCAATCAAAGAACGGGTCGGACTCAAAGCAGCGATCAGTGAGAAGCCCGCAACCAACGAACCTTTCCGGCGCTTCTTTCGCCAGCCTCGCCGCTTCGGCCGCCGCCCACGACTGACCGATAGCGTGGTCCATGTAGGAGGTGACAAAAAACGGAGCCTTCCCCGGCGGAAGCCAATCGGACACCGCCGGTTTAATTACTGCAACTTCACCGGGGTGAAACCGGCTTTCCACCTCACGATCCGTCGCCACCGGAACACCAATCTCCCGAAGAACGCGCCAGCTATCGGAATTCCAGATCACCGGATCCTCGATCAACTGGATAGACCTCCTGACCTCTCCTAATGAATCCCAGAATTCAAGAAAGGTCGTCAGGGAAAGCGTTTCGTTATAATCGAGACGGAGTCGGAACCCGGCATCATGCCAATTCGCTATCAGGGCCGGCTCATGGATAAAATCACTCCCGAGTTTCAATTTCACGGTATTGAAGCCTCTCTCCCGTGCTTCCGCCGGGTCATCATCAGGCAATGCCAGCCAGTGACTTTCCGGGATCTCACTATCAAAAAGTGACCGCCTTTCAGCTCGCGCCGCACCATCCGCTTTGGCACAGCGCAAGGCACTGTCAATCAATGGGGTCGATCCACCCGCGGCAAGAATTTCCAACTGCTCATTAACCGGCTCATCCCCGAGTTCAGGCCACGGATGAACGCAGCCGTATCCCCCGTTAAGCCGAATCAAGAATCCCTCATGAAGAGTTCTTTCACTGACAGCATTGAGCGACAACACACTCTTGAGTTCGTACCGATGATAGCGCAGTTCTGACATTTCCGAATGAAAGGGTTAGACCGAAGTTCACTCCAGTAAACCACGAATTTGCATGGCTCTCACGAACGGAAATACATTTCTTTGGAAAGCACCCGGTTCAACTCCGTCCCGCACTACACCCCCTGCAGGATCGCAAAGAGAATCAGCTGAAGCGCACCGAGAGCGAGAAAGCGATTGTACACCGGCCCGGGAGGCGTTCGAAAGATAAGGACAGAAAGAAACAAACCAAAGGCCAGCATGGGAATCGGTTGAACGAAAAGGTCCTTCATGTCCGGAAACTGAACTAAACCGGGAATCGCCGGCGCAAGACAAAAGAATGCAATCTCCCATTTCGCAAAGCGCTCGCCAAAACGCACCGCCAGGGTTCGCTTTCCCGTCTCGCGGTCTTCGGTCAGATCTCTCAGGTTATTAATAGCGATGAGCACGCAGGAATAGAACCCGCATTGCACCGCGAGGATCCACATCTCCCGCCCCCCCGCTTCCCCCGTCTGGATAAAGGCAGAACCTAACACTGCTACCAATCCGAAAAACAAAATCACAAAGAGCTCGCCCATTCCCCGGTAAGCGAGAGGAAAAGGTCCCCCGGTATACCCATAAGCAAAATAGAGGGAAACCAGGCCGATCACGATAACCGGCCAGCCCCGGGCCTGAACCAGAGGTATACTGATGAGGGCGGCAAGCAGGCAAAAGGCAATGGCGCCAATCATGACCATCTTCGAAGAGAGCAGGCCTGACGACGTTACCCGGGTTGGTCCGATACGTTTCCCGGTGTCGGCTCCTTTGTGATGATCAATTGCATCGTTAAAAAGATTCGTCGCAATCTGAATACAGATACAGCTCCCGAGAGTGCACCAGAACAGAAGCCATGAGCCGGTTCCACTGTGTTCCCCCAGCAATGACGGCGCAGATCCCACCCAGACGGGAACGATAGCGGCAGGGAGGGTTTTCGGACGGGCTGCGAGAATCCAGGCTTTCATCTTAAGCTCATTGTCTGTTGTTTAACCCTTCACCTTTTCTCAACGGGAAGAGAAGACGCTCGGAAAACGGTAGTAATGGTTTACGGGACACGGGGGAACTTCGAAAAGTCCGGCTTCCGCTTCTCCACGAAAGCATTCTTCCCTTCCTTCGCTTCTTCGCTCATGTAGTAAAGCAGCGTTGCATTCCCCGCGAGATCGAGAAGGCCCATCTGACCGTCGCAGTCAGCATTCAACGCCGTTTTAAGGCAGCGAAGCGCCATCGGTGAATGATCGAGCATTTCACGGCACCATTTCACCGTCTCTGTCTCCAGTTCAACAAGAGGCACCACCGTATTTACCAGCCCCATATCGAGCGCTTGTTGAGCATCATACTGGCGGCAGAGATACCAAATTTCGCGGGCCTTCTTCTGACCGACAATCCTCGCGAGATAGCTCGAACCCAATCCTCCGTCAAAAGAGCCGACTTTAGGTCCGGTCTGACCGAACTTTGCATTGTCAGCGGCAATCGTAAGGTCACAGACCACGTGGAGGACATGTCCCCCTCCAATGGCATAACCCGCTACCATCGCGACCACCGGCTTTGGCAATCCCCGGATTCTCTTTTGAACATCGAGGATATTAAGCCTCGGGACCCCGTCTTCGCCCACATATCCGGCATGACCGCGCACTTTCTGATCTCCGCCGGAACAAAAGGCGAGATCTCCCTCTCCCGTCAGGATAATAACACCAACAGTGGGGTCTTCGTGCGCCAGATCGAAAGCGACGAGCATCTCACGAACCGTTTGAGGGCGAAAAGCGTTCCTCACCTCAGGGCGGTTAATCGTGATCTTTGCGATCTGTCCATCCTCCGAGGTTTCATATCGAAGGTCTTCAAATTCGTGGGCGGAAATCCAGTTCATATTGCGTCAGATCCTAGCTCGGAAGGTGCGCGACGCAAAGGGATTACGTTGAGGAGTGATGCTTCAGTGTTCATTTTTCACCATAACTTGAACCTTCTGGCGACACCCGATACCTCCGGCTCTCCGCGGACATTGCCCCTCCCATACAAGATGCCGATCAAAAGCCTGAACTCAAGATGCACTCCCGGACTTCCGGGATGAGCTCAGGATTCAGCAAGCGATGGCCCGCTCCGGATATCGTGCGCCTCTGGAAATCCGGAAACACCTTCCCCATCTCATCGCCGAGCATGGAAAATTTTTGATCATTCTCCCCCGTTATCCACAAGACAGGGGCATGAAAGCGCCTCAGTTGTGAGCGCAAATTTTCCTGTCGCCCCAACGACCAGGTTTCAAAGGCGAAAGCAATCTCCGACCGCCTGGATTCAAGCGTGAGTTGGACCTCAGGAATAATAGAATCCGCGAGGACACCCTGACTGTTCCATTCCGACAAAAAAGCTTTCCAGGGGAGTTCGCGGGCCTTACCCGCCCACTCTTTATCGGATAGACGCCGGGCCTCCCGCTCACGGGCGCTTTCCAACCCGGGGTGAGCCGAGAGAATAATCGCGCCTCCCCAGCGTTCCGGATGAATCGCCATGGCATGGAGAGCAAGACGCCCACCGAGGGAGTAGCCCGCGATCGTCGGCCTTTCCATCCCTTCGCTGAGTTCGGTGGCGAGCCGGTGCCCCATCTCGAAAAAATCGAGATCGCTATGATCCCAAAGATCGACCGTCCTTATATTTGGGAGATCCGGAATCTCCCAATCGGCCGGAGAACCCAGGTTTCCATGGAGAGCGAGAATAGACCGTTCACTCATTTTAATGCCTGCCAGAAACACTCGGTCGCCTCATTGTCGAGAATCACTTCGATGAGAACATCGTCGTCAGTCAAAACCGGCGCCGGGTCGCCTGCTTTCCACGTCATGTGCCTGAGCCCCCACATTTCAGCCCAACTTTTAAACCCCTGTTCATGATGATTCTCGGTGACTGCTTTTGACGCGTCGTCCAAACCCGCCAGGCCCGGAAGACGGGAAAAAATCTTCCCCCCACCGTTATTCATGATAACGAGGCGGCGTCTAGCTTTCGTCAACTGGGCGAAAAGCGCCGGCGCATTGAGATCATAGAGAGCCGTGAGGTCCCCGAAAATCCCCCAGCTCTCCTCCTCCGCATCAGAAAGGCCAAGGAAGGTGGCGACCTGACCGTCAATTCCATTGGCCCCGCGACTCGCGAAGCATTGCGGATGAGCCGGACGGAAAGAAGCGGCAAGATTCCACTCCCGGATCGGCAGGCTGTTGCCGAGGTAGACGAGCGCTTCCTCCGGAATTAACTCTGAGACAGCCCTGATCATTGCCGGCTCTGAATCCGGAAACCCTTTCAAAGGAGGTTGCTCTGCCGGCTTGAAACCTTCTTCGATAAGTGGATCACCTGAGATTTGGATTGAGTTGCTTCCCCGATTCCAACACGGAAATTCATCGATCAAAAGCAGCTGCGACAACCTCGCGAGACCGGAAAACGGACGACGGGATACTGACATCACTGCAATCTCGCCGCAACCCTCGAGATCCCGCCAAAAGCGGAGACTGGGAACCCCGCCGATCCGCAGGATCTCACGGGGCTTCAAGTCGGCCACTCCCCCCTCCATTCGAATCAGCTGTCCGGCGAGCCTTTCACTCTCCCGCAATCCACTTGTCGCTTCCGCCCAGACGGGAACTCCTATCCCGGCCAGAAAGGACTCAACCGGGAGCCGCCAACCCGCTTCAAGTTCTCCTAACAAAACGATGAGCTTTTTTGAATTCGTAACGAAAGCTTCGATGCTTTGGTTGTCATCATGACCGGATTCAAGCTTGAGCAGAGGCAATTCAACGGGCTCCCAGTGCGAGACAAGATCGTCAGGAGAAGGCTCCTCAAAACACAGGTTGAGATGAACCGGCTCAGCACGATTCCATTTCCGGAATCCGTCTAAATCACTCACCCCCTGCACATCGATCGCCAGGGGAGCATAGGAACCGAAAATGCCTACCTGCTCTATCGCCTGCGGTGCTCCGCTCCCCCGATAGACAACCGGCCGGTCAGCCGTCACGAGAATGAGCGGAACGCCGGCATAGTAGGCCTCGACTGCGGAAGGCAGCAACTCTGCGACCGCCGTCCCTGAGGTGGTGATCACCGCAACAGGCTCCCGTGATTTCTTTCCCAGCCCCAGCGCAAAAAATGAGGCCGTCCGCTCATCAAAATGATGCCAAATACGCCAGCCCGCCGTCCCCCGTGTCACGAGGAGTGAGGTCACCAGGGGAGCATTACGGGCACCGGCACAAACCATGACGTGCTTCACGCCCACCCCGGCGAGATAGGCGAGAGTCGCTCCGGCCAGCTCTGCGTTGCCATTCATACACCGAGAAGAGACTTTACTGAATTGCGTTTCAGGGCAAGCTCTCTCCATTCACGATCAAAACGGCTTCCCTCGACAAGACCGACCCCACTGGGAAGGAAAACGTCGCGCCCGTTCCAGGAGACATTCCGAATCGCCACCAGGACCTGGAAAAACCCTTCGTGAACTGCCCCGAAAGGCGCGCCGAACTCAGCGGGAACTCCAAGTTGTTCTCGAAAATCGACTAGCTGCCGGAGAGCTCCATCCCCGCGAGGACAGGCCCCCAGAGCCGGCGTCGGATGAAGACATCGCACCAGTTCATTGAGATCACTTTCGTCTTCTCCCAGCTCAACACGAAGTCGGGTTAAAAAATGGACAATGGAACCAAGATCGAGAAGCGTCCGCTCCTCACGGAACACTTCACCAAGAGGCTTGAGGAGCTCTTCGAGGTAGTCAGCCACCAACTCGTGTTCACGAATTTCCTTCGGATCAGTGGGGAAATCCTCAACCTCGTGCCGCGGTGCCGTCCCCGCGAGCGCCATCGACTCAAGAATCGAATCCTTCACTGTGAAAAGTTGCTCAGGCGTGGCACCGATCATCCCCGCACCGCCTTCGCGGTACCCATATCCCCATAGCGTCTCCGGAGCGGCGATGATTGTTTTGACCAGCGCGGCCGGCTCACCCCGGTGCAAAATGCCTCTCTCCGCGAGGACGGGTACTGATTTTTTTAATTCCCCCCGCTCGATCTGAGCAAGAATTTCATCAAAAATACCGCGAACATCTGCGTCCCCCAACCCTGACCAGGCGATTTCAGGAAGTGGCGTCGCCCCGTTCTCGGAGAGAAGAATGCGAAGATCATCCGTCTCAAAAACACGTGCAGGCACCTTCCAGGGTTCCGGATCGGAAAGGTCAAAATTGTTCCGGTAAAAGGCCGTGCCCCCGCCCTCAGGGGGATTCGGGAGCGACACAAACGGTCCCACACCGCAGAGGTATCGCTGCGGGGCAAGTTTGACGAAGGCAAAATCTTCCATGAAGAACGGGTCCAGTCGAAGAGAGATGACTGCTCTTCTTATCAACTCATTACGAAAATCGCAAATGGTGAGATTCGCCGCTGGAAACTTAGCTCTTCTCACCGTTTATTCGCCTCACCACTGAGAAAGTGCGTTCAGACGCCGTTTTCCAATGAATTTCAACGACCTTAGAGCCATTTTGCAATACGTCCCGCAGTTTCGCGGCCGCACCTTTGTGATCGCACTCGACGGAGCGGTGATCGATTCGCCCGACTTTTCTAATATTCTTCTCGACCTTGCTGTCCTCCGCTCGCTGAATATTCGCGTCGTGCTCGTCTATGGCGCCGCGGCGCAGATAACCGCCCTCGGGGAAAGGAGAGAGACGCCCCTCTCCAATGTCGATGGAACCGGCATCACCGATGAGGCTACGCTCGAGGTGAGCATTGACGCTATTTCCCGGCTCAGCAACGCGTTGATGCAAAGTCTCACGACCGTGAAACTCAAAGCGGCAACAGCAAATGCAATCCACGCTCATCCTGCCGGCATCGTGAAAGGCATCGACGCCCGTTTCACCGGGACAATCGAGCGCATCGATGCCGGCGTGCTTCAAAGCTTTCTCGATCAAGACATTCTTCCGGTCGTCCCGCCCCTCGGCTTCGACGCCGATGGCAAAACGCTTCGCGTCAATTCAGATTCAGTCGCCCGGGAAGTCGCCACCGCCCTTGGAGCGGCTAAGATCCTCTTCCTCTCTACTGAGGACCCCAGAGCCTCGCTCGATGCCCGCGAGCGCAACTGGTCCAGCGAAAGTGTCCTCGAGTTCCTTGAGGCCCATCCGGACCTGCCCGTGGGAATCGCCTCAAAACTGAAAAACGGATCCATCGCGACACGGGACGGAGTCACGCGCGTTCACCTCATCGGAAGCCGGAACGATGACGCTATCCTCGCCGAACTGTTCAGTAACGAAGGAGTAGGCGTCATGGTCTACTCCGATGCCTACCAGAAAGTCCGCCCCGCAGTTCGCGATGATGTCGATGAAATCCACCTTCTCATCCACCGCGCCGTCGAGGATGAGCAACTCATTGAAAGAAGCCGTTCTGAGATTCTTGAATCGATTGAAGACTACATCGTCGTTGAGATTGATCAGAACGTTGTTGGCTGCGTCGCCGTTCATCCCTACCCCGATGAAATGAAAGCGGAGCTCGCCTGCCTCTTTGTGAAGAAAGGACATACTGACCAGGGTTACGGGAGCCTTCTCATCGAAGCCGCCCTCAATCGAACGAGAGAACTGGGAGCCCCGACTTTATTCGCCCTCTCGACCCAGGCGGCCGGCTACCTGGAAAAAGAGGGCTTTTCCGTGACGAAAGACCTGTCCGAACTACCGGACAGCCGGCGCGAGAAATGGCAATCCAACGGCCGGAATGCACTGATTTTAACACGCACCGTCTAGGCGGACCTCCTATTCCACTTTCACCACAAAGAGCGTCGTGTCATCCATCCCGGATTCGCGATAAGCCCAGTCGAGAATACGCTCAGCAACCTCTTTGACCGGTTGATCGACTTCGTCCGCCTCGGAAAAACAGGTCGCAATATTCTTGTTCCACAATCCGTCGATCACTCCATCGGAACAGATTAAAAACCAGTCCCCGTGTTGCAAATCAGCGGAATCCACTTGAGGCCTGACATACCGGCAACCACCGCCGATCGCCTGACTCAGAATATTCTTTCTCGGATGCATGCGCATCTCCCGCTCGTTCATTTTGCCTGAGCGAAAGAGGCTGCCGATGTGCGAATGGTCATGGGTCAATTGCTTCATCTCACCTTCCCTGAAGCGATAGAGCCGGCTGTCGCCAACGTGTCCAAAGTAGACTTTAGTTCGATAGAACAGACCGCACACCACGGTGGCACCCATCCCCTTCAAATCCGACTTTCGCTCACCGGTATTCGTCACATACTCGTGAAGCGACTTCACCGCTTTCTCGAGGAGCTCCTCAGGATCACCGGCACCATGAAAATCGCCCATCATCGCCGGAAGAAAGCGCCGCAACTCACGAACCACGAGTGAACTGGCAACAGCTCCACCTGCCGCCCCTCCCATGCCATCGCTTACCGCAAAAATGAGCCCATTATCATCAATCGACTGTTTTCCCGAAAGATCGACATCGTTTGCCCACCCCTTCTCCGAGGAAAAAACGGAAAGAGCATCCTGATTCTCCGACTTCCGCTTTCCGCTGCGAGTCACCCCGCTCCAGAAGAGAACGCGATGAGGTTCTGTTTCATCACACTGATGTTGCGGGTCCTCTTTCGCTTCGGCCAACTCAAAATCGATGATGCAAAAGCGTCCCATGCGGCCGTTATACGTGATGTTTCGGGGGAAAGGATCATCATGAACAACCCCGAAATCATTCTCCAGTTCAGCAAAGAGCTCTGCCGCCTTGCCCTCGCTGATCGAATTTTCGGCGGGCGCACCACAGTTTGTCGTCACAATCGTAAGCGTTTCCTTATCATGATCGAGCAACCTCGGCACATAATCGCACCCACGTGCTTCGAGGATGTTCAGGATGCGCACCTCGTTATCGAAACGAGCTTCCTTATCAGTCCCTCGAAAAGTCTTATGCACACGTCCGTCGTAGCCGACTTTGACAATGGAGCGAATTCCGTCTTTAGCGATCTTCATGGACCTGAAAGGTGAGTGAATTGCCACAAATTGCAAAACCAAATACATGGGTGCACCTCTTTCCTGACGCAGAAAGCCCTCCCTACCGAACAGCTCTGAAGTTAAGTTACTGAATTCCAGCAGGATAAGATCTAGAAACCATGCGCAATCGGAGGGATATACTCCGTCCTCTCCGCCCTGAAACCAGACAGGATAGCTTTCGCGCTCGAGGCGGAGCCCGCCCCACCCCAGGCATTATTTGAGAGAGTTCAGACGCAGACTTCTTCAGGCTCCTGAATCAGCGACCATACCCTGTTGCCTCGCGCTTCGCCCCGTGCTAAGCATTCGACCTTGTTTATTCATGACCGGCATCAAAGACATCCAGATCATCGGAGACGAAATCGCCATCAAATGGGCTGACGACTCTGATGATTTCTACGCGATGGACAAACTTCGCGCCGCTTCCCCCAGCGCGGAAACAGCCGGAGAGCGTGACCTCCTCGGAGTGCAGATCAGCGGTGATGAAAAAGGGAAAGACTTCACCGGTGTCACCGTGACCGGATGGGTGCCCGTTGGAAGCTACGGCCTTCAATTCAAATTCTCAGACGGCCACAATACCGGCATCTACAGCTTCGACTTTCTCAAAGAGCTTTCCCATCACCTTTAACCTGTCTCCTGCGGGCAAAACGCACGCAGCTCCCAGTATTCTCAAAAAATGATCCCTAACGTCCTCGCTGAAAGATATGCCACCGGTGCCATGAAAGCCGTCTGGTCCCCTGAAGGAAAAGTCCGCCTCGAACGGGAGCTTTGGGTCGCCGTCATGAAAGCCCAGCGGGAGCTGGGTCTCGACATTCCTCAAGAAGCCATCGCCGCCTATGAATCTGTCATCGATCAGATCAACCTGGAATCGATTGACGCCCGCGAGCGAGTGACACGCCACGATGTCAAAGCACGAATCGAGGAGTTTTGCGACCTCGCCGGGCACGAACACATTCACAAGGGAATGACCAGTCGGGATCTCACCGAGAATGTCGAGCAGTTGCAGGTCTATCGCGCCCTCGAAGTCGTTCACTTTAAAACCGCAGCCGTTCTCCATCGACTCTCCACAAAAGCGGACGAATATCGTGATCTCGTGATCACCGCACGCACGCATAATGTCGCGGCCCAAATCACGACTTTCGGAAAGCGCCTCGCCATGTTTGGCGAAGAGATTCTTTTCTCTGCACAGGAGCTGAGCGAACTCATTGCTGACTATCCGGCACGTGGGCTCAAGGGGGCGGTCGGGACTCAGTTGGACCAACTCAGCCTCTTCGAAGGCGATGCTGACAAAGTCATGAAGCTCGAAAACAGCGTCGCCGCTCACCTCGGGATTCATCGTATTTTTAACAATGTCGGCCAGGTATATCCCCGGAGCCTTGACCTTCAAGTGATCTCCGCTCTCAACGGAATCGCCTCCGGCCCCTCCAGCTTTGCGAAGACGATCCGCCTCATGGCCGGTCACGAGCTCGCGAGCGAAGGGTTCGCGAAAGGTCAGGTCGGGTCATCGGCGATGCCTCATAAAATGAACAGCCGGAGTTGCGAGCGTATCAATGGTTTCAAAACCATCCTCGGAGGCTATCTCACCATGGCCTCAAGCCTTGCCGGCGATCAGTGGAACGAAGGAGACGTCTCCTGCTCCGTCGTCCGCCGCGTCATGCTTCCCGACGCTTTCTATGCCATCGACGGCCTTCTCGAAACAATGGTGACGATCCTCGATCAGATGGACGCTTACCCCGCCGTGATTGAACGCGAGAATCAGCACTACCTCCCCTTCCTCCTCAGCACCACTATCATGATGACGGCCGTGAAAAACGGTATCGGTCGCGAAACAGCCCACGAAGTGATCAAGGAACATGCCGTCGCCGCCGCACAGGCATATCGAAACGGTCAGTCAGACAAAAACGACCTCATTGACCGGCTTGCTGAAGACGGGGGCCTCGGGATGAATAAAGAGGAGCTCCAGTCATGCCTCGAAGAAGGAAAGGCCAATGCCGGTGCCGTACAGACGCAGATAAATCGATTCATCTCTGAAGCGAGCGCCTACGCTGATAACATCAGCGGAGCCACTTCGTATACACCGGGAAGCATTCTCTAAACGAGGCGCTCTGCGATTTTTTCGAAAGATGCGATCGCCGCTCCAGCTTCCGGGCTGGAAGCCCATTCAGGGAGTGGATCATCCGGCGAGAAGGATTCACCTCCCCGACGATATGAAAACAAGTCTCTTTCATTCAACTTTTGCAGAAATTGCCTGAGCCGCGCGACGGCGTTGTGTGCTTCCCCGCTTCCGAAAGGTAGTCGCAAATGGTCTATCGCCGCGCAAAGATCTTTCGCGTGGAAGGGAACGCCTTCGCGATAAGGGATCATTTTGATGCGCTCGCCCCCCTCATTGGACATCCTGGCTATTTGGTCAAAAAATGCGCGAAGTTCATAAAACTTCCCCGAGGTGAATGCCGCGACTTCCCCTTCCTGCCCCTTTAAGAAATTTTCTTTGATCGCGTAGTCGATGTAGGATCTGACGACGGGAACAGGGTGCCTCACCGTCACGAGGATACGAGCTTCCGGAAAAGTAGCGGAGAATTTCGGCGAATGCACCCGCACCACTAGCGAGTCACCACATTTAAGCACAGTTTCATCCACCCCTGTGGCAAGGAGATGGTAGACGTCATATGTACATCGTGGTTCCTCTGCGAAAACCTTCGTTCCAGCTACTTCCTTATTCTCGGACTCCGCATAAAGCTGATCAATCGAAGCCGTAACCGTCGAAGCATACAGATCATTGATCAAAAGCTTCATCCATCGACTGCCCGACCTGGGAAAAGCAATAATTCCCCGGGAAAGCCCGGGGAGCTTCAGCCAGAATTCTTCGGGAATATCATCGAGACCAGGCATAGAAAATCATTCAATTAAGACAGAATACGGGTAGAAGCAGGCTCCAGGTTTCCCGCTGACTGCAGGAGATCAAAAAAAGATAATCGATCTCATCGAATTCTTCTTTCGCAAGACCTCAACCTGTCTGACTATTTAAACGCATGACTCCCCAACTCACCGAATTTTTCGAGTTTCTTCGTTTCCCCAGTATTTCCACTGACAGTCGGCACAAAGACGACGTCCGCTCCTGTGCAGACTACCTCATGCAGAAATTTTCCGGGATGGGGCTAAAACCGGAGCTTCATGAAACACCGGGACACCCCATCGTTCTTGCACGGAGTGAGGTCAAAGAGGGGCTTCCCACCGTCCTCATCTATGGCCACTATGATGTCCAGCCGGTCGATCCTGTTGAAGAGTGGGACACTCCCCCGTTCGAGCCCACTCTCAAGGGAGACAAAATTTTCTGCCGCGGTGCGACCGACAACAAAGGTCAACACTATGCTCACATCCTCGGCGTCGAGGAGACCCTGAAAGCCAATGGCGAGTTGCCGGTAAACGTGATCTTTCTTCTCGAAGGCGAAGAGGAAATCGGCAGTCCCAACCTGGCTCCTTTTCTTGAGGCCCACAAAGACGAGCTGAAATGCGATATCTGCGCCGTTTCAGATACCGGCATGATCGCTCCGGGGATCCCGACGATGACCTACGGTCTTCGCGGCATCGCCTGCCTCGATTTTAAGATCCACGGCCCCTCACTCGATCTCCACTCCGGGGTCTATGGCGGAGCGGTTCCGAACCCTGCGACGATCGTTTCCCGCCTCGTCTCTACGCTACACAACGCCGAAGGGGTCGTTCAAATTCCGGGCTTCTACGATACCGTGATTCCTCTCGAGCAATGGGAGCGGGACATGTGGGGATCCCTGCCCGATGGAAATGCAGCAACCCTCGCTGAAACGGGAGCACCCGGGCTTTGGGGTGAAGCCGGCTACACCGCCCTTGAGCAGCGCTGGGGACGACCTACCGCGGAAGTCAACGGCATTGGTGGCGGTTATCAGGGAGAAGGCTCAAAAACCGTCATTCCCCGCGAAGCAATGGCCAAACTCAGTTTCCGTCTCGTTCCCGACCAGGATCCGCAGGAAATATTAAAACTGGCGAAAGCTCACCTTGAGTCGCACTGCCCTGACTCCTGCCGGATTGAAGTGGAGCTCGGTCACGATGGCCCCGCCTATGTCATGGACCCTCATTCAGCGCACGGAAAAGCGGCGCAGAATGCCCTTCGAAAAGCTTTCTCCGACGAGCCTCGCCTTATCCGCGAAGGCGGTAGCATTCCTATCATTCAGGCCATCAAAGATATTCTCGGCGTCGACACGCTTCTCCTCGGGCTCGCTTTGCCGGATTGCCAGATTCATGCTCCCAATGAGAGTTTCACTGTTTCCAATTTCGAAGCAGGGATCCGCCTGAACCGCGCCCTCCTCGAAGAATTGGGAAGCTAGCGGCTCAAGCGGCAAACTTATCTTTAAGCCGAAAGAAACAGGTGTTTCCAGACAGTTGAATCTGCCTCCATTTCAGGCCACCTTACCGAAAGAGAATGTCTGTACAATATCGAGATTACTACGAAATTCTGGGCGTCGATAAGTCTGCGTCTCAGGATGAAATTAAGAAAGCCTTCAAAAAGCTCGCCCGGAAATATCACCCGGATGTAGCAAAGGATCTTCCGAATGCTGAAGAAAAGTTCAAAGAGGTCAACGAAGCCTACGAAGTGCTGAGCGATGCCGGTAAGAGGCAAAAGTATGACACCCTCGGCCCGAACTGGGAACAGGGACAGGGCTTCCCCGGCGGAGGCGGAGGCGGCGGCTCCTACGAGTATAATTTCGGCGGCAGCACCGGATTCAGCGATTTCTTCGAATCGATGTTTGGCGGTGGAGGGGGCGACCCCTTCGGCAGTTACGGTGGACGTCAGCCCCGCTCATCACGCCCCAGAGCCGGGCAGAATATCGAAGCTGATTTGCTCGTCAGCATCGAAGAGGTGATGACCGGATCGACCAGGGAATTGAGACTTTCCCGACCCTCCGGCGAAAAGACCATTCGCGTCAAAGTGCCCAGAGGAATTGGTGAAGGCCAGAAGATTCGCTGTGCCAATCTGGGGCACCCCGGGGCAAATGGAGGACCCGATGGCGATCTCTTTCTCCGGGTTCGCTTCGAACGCCACCCGGTCTATCGCGCGAACGGAAAAGATCTCGAAAGTGAACTCATCCTCACTCCATGGGAGATTGTTCTGGGCACCTCAGTGACGGCTCCGACGCCACACGGAAACGTCAAAATGACCGTCAAACCCAACACGGCGCCCGGGACGAGAATGAGGCTCAAAGGAAAAGGCCTTCCCAAAGGAACGGCAGATTTCGGCGACCTCTACCTCATCATCACGGTGGAGTTCCCTGATGAATCGACCGATGAGGAGAAAGCTCTTTGGGAACAGCTCTCCTCCGTCAGTTCGTTCTCCCCCCGGGGCTGATCTTCACACCATGCGCCTCTCCATCTTGCACCAGACGCGGTATCTCTACACCGCACCGGCGCGCTCAAATATCAATGAGCTGAGGCTTTCACCTGAAGAAACCGCCCGGCAAAAACCCGGGGTTCTGGAGATCACAATCGATCCGGGAGCGGACCTTCGGGAAACCAGAGACCTCTTTGGAAATCTGGTCCATCACTTTGAAGTCGAAGGCCGCCACGAGCAGCTCACGATCCGCTCACAAACCGAAGTCGAAACGACAGGCTCCTACGACCTCCCGATGCGCTCCATGGCCGTCCCCCTGCGGGAGTTTCTCAGTGGAGATCAGGCATCACTCTATGAGTTTACCACCGACAGTCATTTTGTTTCCAAGAACCCGGCAACGTGGCGTGAAGCGGTCGATGTTCACCTTTCCTGTGAGAAGACCTGGGGAGCCCTCATCCAGGGGTTGAGCGATTTTGTTTTCGAATCCTGCCAGTATGAGGAACAGGATATTCACCGCATGGCAGGCTCATCCGAAATTCAGGAGTGCAAAACAGGAACTTGTCAGGATTTTTCCCACCTCCTCATCAGCTATTGCCGCGCCCTCGGAATGCCGGCGCGGTATCTGAGCGGCTACCTCTACGATCCCGGGCTTGATACCGCAACAGAAGCCGACTTCGTCGGCTCAGGAGCAACGCATGCGTGGGTCGAAGTCCATGTTCCGGGAATCGGCTGGGTAGGAATCGATCCGACAAACCGTCGATGGGTCGACGAACACTATGTCTCGGTTTCGTCCGGACGTGACTATCACGATGTGGCACCCGTGCGCGGGAGCCTCATCGGAGGGGGCGAGGACCGCTCTCTGGAAGTTGAAGTGATGGTACGTGCTCTGCATTAGGATTGACTGGAGTAGAGCTCAACGCCCTCCCGCAAAAGCCCCCTGAAGGAGCTGACCTTCCGGCAAAGGATTGACGCACCCGGCCCGAAGACGGCATACTCTGCAGGCATGAGCAGCTTCCGCATCCGCCCTCATTTTGTTCACGACGAGAGCTTTGCGCTCGAAGATTTTCAGGCGAAAATTGTCCGCTCGATTGAAACGAACGAAAACCGCTGCCTCGTCAAAAATTTCCCGGGATATCTGACTCTCGTTATTCCTGACGAGGAGCAACACTTCTGGTCCCCGCAACTCAATTTAAGCCTCGATCAGGAAGAGACAGGACGCCTGACTGTCCGCGGCACCTACGGTCCCAACACGAACGTCTGGTCCATGTTTCTCTACGCCTATCTCGTCGGCGGCTGTCTCGCAGGCGTTTCCGCCGTCTTTGCTATCTCGAAATGGATCGTCTCCGGGTCTACCTGGATGTTCATTCCCACGGCCGCCTTCATGCTCCTTCTCGCGATCCTCTACCTTGTTGCGCAGACCGGTCAAAAGCTGGGCGCTCAACAAACTTTTCTTCTCCATCAGGCCTATGAGAAAGCCCTGGGAAAAGAGATCACGGTTCACTAATCCCTCTGCGCTGCAGATTCCCCGGCAATTTTCGACGTGGTCCAGGCCGCCTGAAAATTGAAGCCTCCTGTGATGCCGTCGATATCGAGAACTTCTCCGGCAAAGTGGAGGCCGGGAACCACCTTGCTTTCCATCGTTTTAAAGTTCACTTCTTTCAACTCCACCCCACCCGCGGTGACAAACTCCTCTTTGTTCGTGCTCTTTCCTTCCACCCGAAAAGTAGAGGCGGTTAACTGACTGACAAGAGCGCGCCGCTGTTCGCGAAGAAGGTTCGACCACGTCGTCGTTTGATCGATCCCGGCAGCAGATACCAATTTCTGCCACAAGCGCGAAGGAATCGTTAAGCCCTCAACCCCGCTTGAAATTCGCTTTCTGGGAGACGCTTCCCGCATTTGCGAAAGCGTTTCATCGAGTGCTTCAGAACGAAGACCCGGGGTCCAATCGATGACGACTTCGAAACGATAATCACAGCGGCTCAGCTCACGTGCCCCCCACGCGGAAAGTTTCAAAATCGCCGGGCCACTGAGCCCCCAGTGAGTGACGAGACATGGCCCCTCGGAACGTAGAGCGGTGCCGGGAATTTTTGCCTTCACGGAAGCGACCGAGACACCGGCGAGGTCTTTGAGGCGCGAGTCATCGATCTTAAAGGTGAAAAGGGAGGGCGCCGCAGGGATAATGGTGTGTCCGAGGGCTCCCGCGAGCTTCTGGCCCGCTCCATTCCGGACTCCACCGGTCGCAAGCAGGACCGACCTTGCCTCTAAATCGCCTCCCCCGGCAAGATGAAGAATAATTCCACTCTTGTCACTGACAAGACTCTCAACATCCGTTCGGAAAAGAATTTCGATGCCGGCGTCCTCTGCCGCATCCATGAGGCAATCAATGATGGTGTCCGATAAATTGGTAACCGGAAACATGCGACCGTCCGCTTCAGTCTTCAGTTTCACTCCCCTGCTCTCGAACCACTCAACCGTATCGGCAGCGCCCCAGCGGTGAAAAGGGCCGATGAGGCTGCGTTCTCCCCTCGGGTATCGTGTTGTGAGTGGTTTCGGCTCAAAACAGGCGTGAGTCACATTGCAACGACCGCCCCCGGAAATCTTCACTTTTCCGAGAACTGAATTCGTTTTCTCCAGAATCGCGACACGGCTTCCCGGTCGCGCTTCAGCAAAGGCGATCGCCCCGAAAAATCCGGCGGCACCTCCCCCGATGGCAATGAAGTCGTAAGCGACAGGCATTCAGTAGGAACGACGCCCCTTACTTTTTCTCAAGCCAGATATTTCGAAAGGCGACAGGATTTCCATGGCCTTGAAACAGAATGATGCCCTCCTCAGCTTCGGGGCGTTTTGCGCCACCTCCGGTCCCCTTCTCCAACTCCACCCCATCATGAATAATGACGCCATTGTGGCGAACCGTGAAGCGGGCGTTGGACACCTTCTTATCTTCCTCAAAGCGGGGCGCAGTGTAATCGATATCGTAGGTTTGCCAGGTAAGCGGAGGGAGGCTCATGGGAACATCCGGCGTCTTCACTTTGTAGAAACTACCACACCACTGTGCATTCTCTGACTGGGTGTCGACTGCGTTGTTCTCCTGGTCGAAATCAAGGCCGAATGAATCAAGCACCTGAATTTCATAGTTATTGAACACGTAGATTCCGCTATTCCCCCGGTCCTGACTGCTTAGGTCCCGTCCCGGCTTGTAGGGAAGCCGGAATTCGATATGCATGAAAAAATCTCTCACCGGCGTTGTCGTCGTGGCACCTGCCCAGAGCAGCCCGTCACTGATCTCCCCTTCAATGTAGCTCGTCTTCTTTCCATCAAATATCACAAGCGCCTTTCCCGGCGCATCTTTACCCAGGGTCGGACTCTTTCGCTTAATCTTCTTCATGTCCTCGACCTCTACGATCAACGCTGAACGCTCAATGACACTTGCAGTGATAGCTGAACCATCCCATCCCGCTCCCGGGAGGCCACCTTGATACTCGAGGAGATGAAATTTCCCTTCATCCAATGCAGCAACCTGAATCCCGGTATAGCTGCCATCAATCTCTCCGGTGTACTCCCCCTGAAGAGCAAAATCAGGATGCTCCTCCTGCGCAAGTTTCGGATCAGTCCACGTGGGCACCTCTTCTTTAGGAGCCGCTGAAGTGAGGCCCAGCGTGAGCATCAAAATGCAGGCCGGGGAAATCAAAAAAGTTTTCATGAAGGGATGGAAACGCACAAATCCCCCAGTGTAAAGGTCTCGCCAAAAACGTATCCATGCCTTAAAATCTGCGCAGATGAGGCAATCGATCCCACGTATGCTCTTCCGTCTGGTCTTCGCCGGAGGATGTTTTGGATTTTCCTTCTGGGCCGCCACCAGCGGTTACCGAAATCTACAACTGACCCTGATGGTTTCGGCCGTCCCCCTCTTTGGTCTCGGAGTCATCACCATCTGGACACCTCTTTTCGAGCTCCTCACGAGGCCGCTCATCGCGATGGTCGACAGCCTCTTCTTTCCCGGCGGAAAACTGGAAAAACCCCTCCTCAATTTCAAACTTCCCACCTACCTCGTCAATGAGGGCCGCTACACCGAAGCGCTGGAAGAGTATGAAAAAATCCTCAAATACTATCCGGATGAAGTCGAAGCCTACGAAAAAGCGATCTGGCTGCAGCAGGAAATTTTCAATCAGAACGAAAAAGCAAAACGCCTCGTCAAACGCGCCCAACGCCGGAACCTTGTTCTTGATGACCGGTTCCGACGACTTGTTGAAGGCCGGGAAGAACTCACCACTCTTGACCGGAAATCGGAATAGACACAAAAAAACGCCGCCCCGCACATGCAGGACGACGTCTTTTGAAAATCAGAAACTGATTTCGTCGACCAATTAAGAAGTCGGAACTTCCGCAATTGTCTGGGAAACACGGGAAACGATTGCGTAAGGGTCGCCCTGTGAGTTTGGACGACGGTCTTCGAGATATCCCTTGTAGCCATTCTTGATGAAGTTGACCGGCATACGGATCGAAGCACCACGATCAGAAAGACCATAGCTGAACTGATCGATCGACTGAGTTTCATGGAGGCCGGTGAGGCGCATGTGGTTATCAGGTCCGTATGCAGCAATGTGCTCCTCACAGTTCTTCTCAAAAGCCGCCATGAGCTTCTCGAAATACTCCTGACCACCTGTCTCACGAAGATATTCAGTGGAGAAGTTACAGTGCATACCGGAACCATTCCAGTCACCCTTGAAAGGCTTACAGTGATACTCAACGGAAACCCCGTATTTTTCGCAAAGACGGTTCAAGATGTAACGGGCAACCCAGACCTGATCACAGGCAGTCGCTGAGCCCTTACCGAAAATCTGGAATTCCCACTGACCTTTAGCCACTTCAGCGTTGATGCCTTCGTGATTGATGCCCGCGTCGAGGCAAAGATCGAGGTGCTCTTCCACGATCGTGCGAGCGATGTCGCCAACAGAATCATAACCGGCACCACAATAATATGGCCCCTGAGGACCGGGATATCCTTCGCTCGGCCAGCCGAGAGGCTTTCCGTCCTGCATCAGGAAATACTCCTGCTCAAGTCCAACCCAGAGACCTGGATCATCAGGGATAGTAGCACGCGTATTCGATGAGTGAGGGGTGCCATCAGGCATCATTACTTCGCACATCACGAGAAATCCGTTGAGACGGCTGGAATCAGGATAAAGCGCGACCGGCTTAAGAACACAGTCTGAGCTGCCACCTTCCGCCTGCAGGGTAGAACTTCCGTCAAATCCCCAGTCCGGACAGTCATCGAGTGACCATGATTCGGGATCGCCCTCCTTCACAAGTGTCTTTCCGCGCAGATTGGCGACGGGCTCATAACCATCGAGCCAGAGATATTCGAGTTTAAGTTTAGCCATGTTAACTAGTTGTCTTATTTTTTATTGAGAAATCGAAGTTCCCAGCCGGCAAAGCTACCTGCGCCAGCCGCGAGAACATCGGGTTGATTAACCGATGCAAGAGAAGAGCAAGGTCCATGCCAGTTGTCAACGCTGAGGCGGCCAAAATGCGGTAAATCGTTCAGTTTCTGCGATTCACACCGCTAGAAGTTCATCAAAAGAGCCTTCTACGCCAGCGTTACTGACGGCAGCCCTCAAGCAGGGCCTCAAGGAAATCACAAATTCCCGAGAGTGCTTCACGATGCTCGCTGTCGGCGAGAATTAAAAGCCGCTCACGACTCTTCACGACCAGTTCCTGCCCGGTATCAACCGCAGCTTCAATTGATCCAACATAGTCTGCAATGTTCGCGAGAGCAGAAACATCGAGCGGCTCCTTCTGGATCAGAAGACGGTGGAGCTTCTCGCGCTGCTTTTCACTCGCCGATCCGAGGAGATTCAAAATGGGCAGCGTGAGTTTCCCTTTATTCAGATCGGTGCGCAGCGTTTTACCAAACTCCTGTTCCTCTCCAATAAGGTCGATACAGTCGTCGTAAATCTGATAAGCAGTTCCGATCGCCATCCCGAAATCCCTAAGCGCCGCGCAGACCTCGGGCGTTTGACCGTTCAGACGGGCTCCCAACTCCATTGCTGCAGCAAAAAGGGCGGCGGTCTTCTTTTCGATGATCTCAAAATAATCCTCTTTCGACAGCTGTAAATCGAAGCGGCGCTGAGTCTGCATAATCTCCCCGCTGCATACCTCTTTAGCCGACATCGCCACTTTCCGGCCCACTTCGGAATCATCAAACTCAGTCGAAAGCATGAGGGCATGAGAAAAAAGACAGTCACCAAGCAACACACTCAGTGCATTCCCCCACTTTGCATTCGCGGTGGGCGCCTGACGCCGTATTTCCGCATCGTCAATGATATCGTCATGCACCAGGGTAGCGACGTGAATCAACTCGAGAATCACCGCAAGCTTATGGTGATCCGCTGAGACCTCGCCGGTCGCCCCTCCTGATAAGAAGGTCAAGGCCGGTCGAATCCGCTTACCTGAGGTGTTGAGAATATAACTCACATAGGGCTCAACCGCCGGATCAAACGAATCCGCCTGGCCTCGTATCCGAGCCTCAACGCGGTCCAGTTCGGGGCGCAAAAAAGCAAACGGCGAAAGTTCGCTGTCGCTTGAGGGGTCGATAGTAGTGGCGTCCTGAGTCATCTCGTGAATGGCGCTAATGAATCGAAATCTAGCGAGAAGTCAATTCAGACAGTGATTACGCTTCGTTCAGCCTTTCAGCTACTCTTTCCCACTGAATCCGGTGCGCTCTTCCTCTCGAATCAACGGTCACGTATTCCCGCCACGCGAACAGGGCCGCAAATACCCGTTGCAAGCCCGTCGACTCAGGCATAATTTCTAAGCGTGAAAACGACCTTACTAGCTTTCGGTGCACCGGGAATGCAGGAGATGATTGTCATCTTCCTCATTGTCCTCCTCCTCTTCGGAGCCAAAAAAATCCCTGAATTGGCACGCGGTGTCGGCAAGGGCATGGGTGAATTCAAAAAAGCCAAGACCGAATTTGAGCGCGAGATCAAAGAAGGCGAAAAACAGGGCGAGAAGGAATGGGAGGAATCCTCCAAAATTGAAAATTCTCCGGACTCGAAAGACTGATTTTCCAATCATTCTCAACTGGATGACTACTATCAGGGCTACTCGATTCTTTCGAGTAGCCTTTTTTTGTGCCTGCCTCGCTCCAATCCCCCACCTCACTGCAGAAACCCCGGAACCTGTTACCCTCGTCTTTTACAATCTGAAGAACTACCTCGCGATGGAGCGCCGAATAGACGGCGAAATCATCGTGAATGCCCCCAAACCGGAGCACGAAATCGAAGCAATCGTCGAAGGAATCGGTGCGATGCAACCCGACATCCTCGCGGTGTGTGAAATCGGCGATGCAACTTTTCTGGATGACCTGCAATCGAGATTAAAACGAATCGGCCTCGATCTGCCACACACAGAGCTCGTGACCTCCGCAAGCGGATACAATCGAAATCTCGCGATTCTCTCCCGATTCCCCATTTCGGGTAGTCACTCGCGCGACGACTACACATACTCCCTCAATAATCAGAAGTTACCGCTTCAACGGGGTGTTCTCGACACCAAACTGATCATCACCCCGCAATATCACTTGCGACTCATCGGGCTTCATCTGAAATCGAAGCGTGAAGTACCCGACGCCGATCAGGCACTGATGCGACTGAATGAAGCACGACTCGCCCGTCAACATCTCGACGAAATCTTCGCCAGGGAACCGGGCGCGAATGTGATTGTCGTCGGCGATTTCAACGACCTTCGCATCGAACCACCGGTAAAAACTCTGCAGGGGAGCTTCGGTCGGGAAGGCTACCTTTCTTCCCTCACCCTTTCAGATCAATACGGGTTTCGGTGGACACACCACTGGTCCTACGCTGATTCATACGCCCGCTTCGATTTCGCGCTTTACAGCCAGGGGCTGAGCCCCGAAATCTTACGCGAGCATTCACACATCCACCACTGGGAGCATTGGGACAAAGCCAGTGATCATCGCCCCCTCGTGATTCGTCTCCTGCCGGAAGACAAATGAGGATTGCATCAGCGCCCCTGATCTACACGCGCAAATTCAGATAGCCGCCGTCGATGTTAAAACTCTGTCCGGTGATGTAACTTGAATCATCACTGCAAAGGTAGAGTGCCATTTTGGCAATCTCCTCCGGTTTGGCCATCCTTCCAAGAGGTTGAACTTTTGAAAGCTTTTCAAACATTTCGTCTTTGTTTTCCGGGTAGTTCTTCTCCAGATAGCCATCGACAAAAGGCGTGTGAACCCGCGCGGGGCAGATGGAGTTGCATCGTATACCGTGCTCCAGGTAATCAGTAGCCACTGAATAGGTCATCGTATGGACGGCACCTTTACTCGCTGAGTAGGCGAAACGGTCCTTCAACGCAGTGATCGCGGCAATACTGGACATGTTCAAGACCACCCCGCCACCGGACTCCATCATGACCGGAAGCACTTCCTTGAGGCACTGGTATACCCCTTTGACATTCACATTCATGACACGGTCGAAGTCGTCTTCTGCGGTCGTTGTTGCCGTCCCTATGTTAGCGACGCCCGCATTGTTCACAAGGATATCCACGCCGCCGAACGCATCGATGGTCTCCTTCAACGCTTTCTGAATTGAAGCAGCATCCGAAATATCACAGGAAAAAGAGAGAGCAGAATGGCCTGATGACTTGATCTTATCTGCCGCGGCGACCCCTGCATCTTTATCAAAATCAAAAATGGCGACGGAAGCACCTGCTCTGGCGAAAGCTTCAGAAATAGCGAGACCAATTCCTGATGCCCCGCCTGTGATAATCGCGGCTTTGCCGGCTAATGATGACATTCCGGATTCTGTCGCCAAACCTGAAATTCGGCAAGTCGTTTTGATCACAAGAAGATGAAAACGCGAGAATAACGCTCTGCAAAAAGATATCAGCAGAATAGGCGGGTGAATTCAGCCTCCAGTGATCTGACGGTCTTCGTCAGTTGCTTTATATTCCTCATACCTCTCCGTGAGCCACGCCAGAATATCGTCCCACCACTTCTTTTGATCCTCCTCCTGATCAGGTGATTCCGAGTCGGTCTCTTCCTTGACCGATTCACTGTTCCCCACCTCCTCTGAACCACCTTCGATGATCACTCCCCCGGCTAATAGAGGCACGTCCCCTGTACCGCCCGGCAACGCATCGGCCGCGCTCGAAGCGACAGGAGAGTCGCTTTCAGCATCAGAACCACCGATAGAATCCGCACTGCCGTCAGGATCGCTTGATCCGCCCGCGACTGTGGCAAGCTCGACCGGATCAACTCCGCTACCAACACCCAGGTCAGGAAGCATTTCGACGACTTCAATCTGCTCCTCCGGCAACAATGACCCGGCGACAATCGGTTCGCTGGTATCAGAAATACCGAAAAGCGCATCATTCAACAAACCGATCGCAGTCACAACCGGGTTGTCCGTTACATTTTCAGCCGGCGATGCTGCAGCAGGAGCCGTGACATCAGCGTTTGCTATCGACGGAGCATTCCAGGTATCCCCCACAAAGGAAGCAGCAGGCTGAGGCGTGTATCCAAAAATTCTGTATTGCTGATCCGGCCCCAGCAGCGCGATCGTTTTCGCGAGCTTTCGACCATAATTCTCGTATCCGGAAGCCGCCTGACCGGAACTGACAGCGCACTGAAACGCCAACATCGTTGCAGAAGTATCGTCATCTACAATCTGAGCCTTCAAGGTCGGAGCAATAACACCGAACAGAGCCGTACAAAGGACGATCCTACAACCAGGTTTCATGTCTAGAACGGCTATTCATCTGATTACAATATTATCAAAATTATAATTATTATCAATGAATATTTTCCTTCTTCATTTAAGAGTCATTAAGTTTCCCCTTTTCTGCAGGGCGCCTTTAAATAGAGTGTAGTCTCATGTCCATGTCATTCGGCTCACCTCAGCACTTCATCGCTCTCGCTGTACTGGTTCTGGCCGGAACAACCTTTCGACGACTTCAACTCTGGAAGCCCTTTCGATTGCTCCTCCTTGTCCTGCTCGTTCTCGCACTTTGCGATCCCGTGATTCGTATTCGATCAGGCGCAATGGATCTCTGGGTGCTGCTGGATCGATCATTGTCTGCAGGCGATCTTGTCGAAGAAGGAGAGGACGAATGGAAATCACTAATTGCCCGCTCAAAGCCCGAACGGGAGAATCGACTCATTTTCATCGACTATGCCGGCGAAGTAATCCCCTCCTCAAACACTGAAACGGGCGTTTTCACGGGAGCGAGAGATGCGACACGAACAGGGCTCGCGTTACATGACACACTTGCCCGTATGGATCCAAATCGTCACCACCGGATCCTTCTTTTTACTGACGGATACAGCACTGAGCCGCTGCACGGTGTCGCATCGAAGCTCATCCAGGCCAAGGTTCCCCTCGACTATCGAATGCTGAAAGCACCGGAGAGGTCCGACTTCCGGATTTCAGAGTTAAAACTGCCAACCCGTGTCCAACCGGCAGAAGCTTTTCTCGTCGACTTGAGTGTCACCGGCAACACCGACGGTCTCATTCCAGTCACCATCTATCGCGGCAACAAACGCCTTTTCTCCGACAATATACCTGTGAAAGGCGGAATTGGCCGGCTGCGTTTTTCTGACCGCATCGCCCGGCCCGGCGCCCACCGCTACACTGCTGAGATTTCGCCGGAACTTGATGCTCATATCGGCAACAATACCCACGAACAATGGATCGAAGTGACTTCAGGTCCCCGAATTCTTCTCGTCACCAATTATTCCAACGATCCATTGTCGACCTCCCTGCGCAACCAGGGATTCAGTGTTGATGAGGTTCAGGATTTTCGCTCACTCTCCCCCGGCTCCCTCACCGGGACGCGTGCCGTGATTTTCAACAATGTCCCCGCGTATGAAATACCCAACGATTTCCTGAATGCGCTGAACTTCTTCGTGAAAGAACAAGGCGGCGGGTTCCTCATGGCTGGTGGGAAAAACAGCTTCGGATCAGGCGGATACTATCAATCAGCGGTTGATGAACTGCTCCCCGTTACGATGGAGCTGAAAAGCGAACACCGACGCCTCTCGGTAGCCATGGCAATCGTCATGGACCGCTCGGGTTCCATGGGAGTGACCACCTCCAGCGGAAACACAAAGATGCAGCTCGCAAACGAAGGGGCTGCCCGCGCCGTTGAACTGCTGGGTGATGCGGACGCCGTGACGGTCTTCGCGGTAGACAGCAAAGCTCACGCTATCTGCAAACTCCTCAACATCGGAACAAGCCGGACCGAGCTCATCAATCGAATTCGCTCCATCGAATCGATGGGCGGTGGTATTTATGTCTACACCGGAATGAAGGCCGCGTGGGGAGTTCTCAAAGAGGCCGAAGTTGGACAACGCCACCTGATCCTGTTCACCGACGCATCCGATTCCGAAGAGCCCGGGGAATATAAAGAACTACTCGAAGAAATGCAGGCCGAAGGCGCGACGGTCAGTGTCATCGGGCTTGGAGCCCCCGGTGATCCCGACGCGGCATTTATCGAGGACATTGCGAAAAGGGGCAACGGAAGAATGTTTTTCACCACCGTACCCGGGGACCTTCCGAATATCTTTGCGCAGGAGACCGTCTCCGTCGCCCGCTCAACCTTTGTCGAAGACCCGGTACCTACACAATCTTCAGGAAAATGGCATGAGATTGCCCGACGGGATCTCAACTGGCCTCAACTCATAGACGGCTACAACTTAAGCTACCTGCGCGATGGTGATGAAATGGCGCTGGTCAGCAGGGACTCTTACATCGCTCCCCTCGTCGCCTTTGGCCGCCGCGGGACAGGAAGAACCGCAGCGATCACCTTCCCTCTCGGCGGTGAATATTCTCAAAGCATTCGAGCCTGGGAGAACTATGGCGACTTTCAGCAGACTCTCGGCCGCTGGCTCATCGGAGATAAATCCCCGCCTGGTATAGGCATCCGACACGAAATCACGGGCTCGAAACTGCGCCTTGACCTCATTTATGACACCGGGGAATGGTCAGAAAAATTTGCGACTTCCCCGCCTCGTCTCGTTATCGAAAGAGGAGTCCGCCATCACGAAGCCGAGAGACTCACCTGGGAACGCCTTTCTCCCGGGCACTATTCCGTGCAAACAGAACTGCGCGCGTCAGAACCGGTTCGTGGCGCCGTTCAGGTAGCGGATTCGGCTATTCCCTTTGGACCAGTAGTGGCCGGATCCGCACTGGAATGGCAATTTGATGAACAGAGAATTTCCGAACTGAAAGAAACGGCCCACAGCAGCGGCGGAAGTGAGCTTCTGGATTTGTCAGAAGCCTGGCGACCCCTCCCGTCGCCGGGAACCCGTGCCATCAGGGATTGGTTTCTTATCGCCGCGCTTGTCGTCTTTCTTCTCGAGGCATTTGTTTCAAGAACAGGCTGGTCATTCCCTCGTTGGTCATATTCAAAAACCCCCGTGAGAAAAGCATCGTCCTCCCCGACAGTCAGGTCGAAACCCTCCACTGACGAAGCGGCGAAACCTCCGGCACCTGTTGTGCCTGAAACAGATCAACAACCCACCCGGAGAACCAGGTTTCAAAAAGCAAAAAAACGCCATTAGTCCTTTTGCGTTTTTGGCCATGGGGCTAAAGTCCGCCTACTTCCTACTATGAAAAACACATCGCTTTGCGCCATCTTCACCGTCCTGGTTTTGACCTGCCTCGCCAGCATTCCAAACGCAGCAGAAGAGAAAGAACTTTCCTGGCCCGAAAGTTCTGTCGCCAAGTTCAAAGACAATCCCACCGTAGAACATCGCAAATTAATCGATTCAAAACTTCCAGAAGCGACAGCAGAGCCGGGCAATGAACATAAAGTTCTCGTTTTCTATCGATGCGAAGGCTTTGTCCACACTTCTATACCGTTTGGAAACTATGCGCTCGAAGCCATTGCCCGCGATACCGGTGCCTTTTCAATCGATCTCGCTGACGAATACTCAGTGTTCACTGAAGAGAATCTAGCGCAGTATGATGGCATTATCTTCAACAACACCACCCACCTAACCCCGAATGATAAACAGCGTAAGGCTATCCTGGACTTCATTCACTCGGGCAAAGGAGTGATCGGAATTCACGCTGCGGCGGATAATTTCGGCGAGTGGTCAGAGGGTGTTGCCATGATCGGAGGCATCTTTGACGGCCATCCATGGACCGCGAGGAACACCTGGGCATTCAAGGTCGAAGACCCTCAGCATCCCCTTAACGCAGCCTTTAAAGGCAAAGGGTTCTGGCATAGGGATGAAATTTACTGGTACAATCCCGAATCCTTTGAAGGCCGGGAAAAGTTACGTGTCCTTCTCAGTCTCGACATGTCGAAGAGGAGAAACGCCGACCCCTTCAAGGGCGGGCAATGGAAAGGTTCAGTTGAAGATCCAACCACCGTTGATGTTCCTGTCTCCTGGTGCCGTAAAATTGGTGAAGGCCGGCTCTTCTACACTAACCTGGGCCACAATGATATGACCTTCGCAAACACCGTAGTCCTTCAGCACATGCTTGACGGCATTCAATTCGCCCTCGGTGACATCGATGTAGATACCATCCCCTCTGACGATATCACGGTGGAGATCATCTCCGCTCCGGGTGGTGTCAAATAGCCAGAACACTTCCCCGTTTCCCATGCTGAGCCAATACCTCGAATTTGCCGAAAAGACCGCCCGCGAAGCAGGTGCCCTTACCCTGGAGTATTTCCTCACTGACCTGGCCCCTGCCGAATTTAAAGGCGACGACACTCCTGTCACCATTGCCGATCGAAAGGCGGAGGAGCTCATTCGGAAAAAGATCTCTGAGACATTTCCCGATCACCAGATCGTCGGCGAGGAGTTTGGCGAGTCGCTTTCAGAATCCTCTCATCGCTGGATCATTGACCCCATCGATGGCACCAAATCATTCGTCCACGGCGTCCCGCTTTATGCTGTTCTTCTGGCACTTGAGATCGAAGGAGAAGTGAAAGTTGGCTGCGCCTACTTTCCGGCGCTCGACGAGATCATTATCGCAGCCGACGGCCTCGGGGCTCACTGGAACGGGAAACCCTGCCGCGTCTCAGACGAAAAGGCTGTCGACAGGTCCGTCTGCGCCCACATTGACACCGCCTACTTCGGTAAAAACGGTAAGGGGGCTGCGTGGCAAAGACTGCAGGAAGCGGTCTACTACAATGCGGGATGGTGCGATGCATACGGCTATCTATTGGTCGCCACGGGACGTGCCGAGATCATGCTGGATCCCGTCATGGCAGTGTGGGACTGCGGCCCCTTTCCTCCCATCTTTCGCGAAGCGGGGGGCTATTTTGGTGATTGGTCAGGAAATGAGGGAAACATTAACGGCGGTGAAGCTCTCGCTACGAACGCTCATCTTCGCGATGAAGTCGTCGCCCTGCTGAACGCCGGGTGATGGATAGAGCCCGGTTCGTTCCTGTATGCCTGTGGCTGTGTCTCCTTGCCCTTGTCGGAACCTCACATTCCCGTGAATGGTACGTTCACGTAGAGACCGGATCCAATGACAACGAAGGGACATTGACAAGCCCTCTCGCCACGGCTCAGGCAGCGATCAATCGTGCCCGGTCTGACGACAGAATTATCCTACAACCGGAAGGAGCGATTTACCGGCAATCAATCAAGATCCCTTCCGGTACAGCAGGACTCACCATTGAAGGAAGCGGGGTCACCCTAACCGGTGCCGACCCTCTTCCGGAGCACGGTTGGGAAATGCTGGAACCGGATCTGTTTCGCATCAAGCTTCAGAGAACTCGCTATGACCGTCACCTTCTGATAGTAAACGGTAAGGCCCGGCGAATGGGTCGACTCTGCAGCCATCCAATTGATTTCCCGAAGGCGGAGGACCTTGAAGAAGGAGAGTTCCGCTGGGATCACATCGATGGTGATGAAGGATGGCTCACCTATCGCGGAAAAACAGAGGGGCTTGAGTGGTCCGTACGTCCGAACGGGTTCGCTACCTCAGGCGACCTTCGCAATATCAAAGTGTTTGATCTCAAAACGAAACACTTCCTGAACGACGGATTTAATATTCACGGCAACGCCCGTGGAATGCAGTTTTTCAACATCGCCGGCACCGAAAATTTTGATGAGGGCTTCAGTGCTCATGACGATTCCACCTCCTGGATTCGCGGGGGGACATTTTTAGAGAACGAACATGCCGTCGCCGATGTCAATCGGGCCGACACCTATTACACCGATTGTGTCTTCGGTGAGAGCATGACCGCAGAAGTTCTCTTCCGCGGAGGCAGGCATAGCCTTACCCGTTGCCGCATCAACCCCTCACCCGCTTCGATTCCAATCAGCATCCACGGAGACGAATCTACAGTCGCCAGCCTCGTTCTCAGAGAGGTCATGATTGCGAGTGACGAAAACAGGAACAGTGAATGGGAAATTGGCCCGCGCGCCACTGTCTTCATCGATCAGCCAACTCTGGAGGAGACCGCGAAGCTGGAACTGTCCAAACACTCTTCCGCTCAACTCATAGAGAAACTCTATCGCACGTTTCCCGTCGGAAGAAACACTGACGGTTCCCCGCTCACGGCCTGGGTCGGAGGCGGAACGGGAAATCCACGCTCAAGCAACTATCGCATCATCCACTTTGAAATGAACGCCCCGGAAGAAGTGGCATCAAAAATCTCACCCGAGAATGACTGGTTCGGTCTCATGAGCCCTCTTCCCGAACTGGAGTTTCCACCATCCCCCGGTAAAACAGACGCCGGGACTGAGACCGCCAGAGCGATCTGGACCTGGATTGGTCTCTGCGCTCCGAATTCGGTTTTTGTACCGAATAACCCTGCCGGAAAGGCCCTGGGAGAAGCCCTGAGACTCCACGCCCCCGCCGGCATGGGAACGGTTCATGTCTTCCTTTCCGATTCAAACGAGAGTGCTGAAACGGAAACCTCCGTTCTCCCGGGATTGAACGCAAACCTCCCCGCAGCAAGCGAGGCGATAAATCAACGCCTGCGCCGGAACGCCAACGAAGTGTTTCAGTCACTCTCGGCACACTATGGAAACGAATTCGACGGAACCTACCTCGATGCGGTCGCCTTAATTGCCAAGCAACGGACCGGTAGCAGGAAAGAGATCTCCCTTCTCGCCCGCTCCATCCTGGGTTCCCCCGTTTCCACCAATCCGGGTCAGCTTGCAGGGAACCTGATCTTCGCCTACATCGACGCGCCGTGGGCAAAGAAGCGCCTTGAACTGGCCGCAGCTCAAGCCTTCGCGGAGGATGGAACACCCCTCGAATCGATGCCCGGTCATAAGGAAATGAGTGACTCCATCTTCATGGCCGCTCCACTGCTCGCTGCCGCCGGAAAAATCACGAATGATCCCGGATACTATAATCAAGCCATCACCCATATTCGGGTTATTCAGAAGCGATGCCTCCGTCATGACGGCCTCTACCGTCACTCACCTCAGAACGAAGCGGCCTGGGGACGGGGCAATGCCTTTCCCGCTCTCGGGATCGCGATAGCTCTCGATTTTTTCCCTGAAGACCATCCCGACCATCCTTTTCTCCTCGAATCCTTTCGAAACCACATGAACGCTCTCGCCGGGCATCAAAACCACGACGGCATGTGGCATCAACTCATCGATCGCTCTGATAGCTATAGCGAATTCTCCGCATCCTGCATGATCGCCTATTGTATCGCCAGTGGCATAGAGTCCGGCTGGCTCGAAAGTTCGATTTGGAGACCGCGCCTCTCCGCTGCCTGGGAAACAATCAAAACTCTCATCAGCGAAGACGGCACCACTTTTGTGAATGTCTGCCCGGGAACCGGGAAACAAAAGACACTGGAAGACTACTATCGACGGGAACCACTCATCGCGCCGGACCGTCGATCAGGAGCAATGGCAATGCTTCTCGCCCAGAAAATGATCGCCCTGGAATCCAGGTAAGACAATCTCCTCAGGGGTGAAAACTGAGAATAAACGGTCCCGCCAGTTTCACTGCAGCGGCCACTCCCTGCTCTTCGCGAAAGGCCTTTAAGTAAGCTGCCTGCACCGCCGGCGCCATCTCGACCGGCGAGCGATCACCACCCTTCAGATTCCGATAGAGGTCAATCATAAAAAGGGCAGTCTCCCGGTCAGCCACGGGCCAGAGCGTTAGAAGCAAATGTTTGGCGCCTGCCTGCATCAGCCCCCTTCTCATTCCCAACACCCCTTCGCCGGACCTGGCTTCACCAAGACCGGTTTCGCAGGCGGAGAGGACGACCATCCACGTGCCATCGAGATCAAGTTGTGACATCTCCTCCGCCGTCAAAATGCCGTCCTTCGACGTATCCGGAATTCGTCCGGCACCCCATTCCCTGAGGGTCGCCTCCGCTCCTGCGAGAGCGACACCACTGCGGTACATTGGATTATCGAGCACGACATCACTGAAAGACTCCAACGCAGCAGCGGTCTGGCTCGCTACCTTGGGGTCCCAGTACCGCTGAGCACGTTCCAGCGGGTCTGCTTTACCAGTACGGGGAAGGTAGAACCCATGAGTTGCGAGATGCAACACGCCCGGAGAATCAACCGCACTAACCGCTTCTTCTGTGGCCAGCAGTTCGAGATGGCTCGTAATCTCCCACTTCCATTCATCACGAATAAGTTCTCTCACGGCCTCCTCTTCTGCTTTCGTTCCCGGCAAGGGCGAGAGTCCTATGCGACCGAGAACTCCACGCATCGAAATAGCCGCGCCACCGCCGGGAGCCCGCTGACCGGCGGCGGCCCCGGTTGAAGGTGTTTGAAAATCGGGATTAGCAATGATCTCCATTGTCTCGTTCCGTGTAGAATCTGATTGTCGCAACAAATCGCGTCCCGAGGAAACATAACTCATTGGCCATGCCTCCCCCAGGAAGCGTCCGTCTTTTCCTAACAAAGTCGCGAAAGAAAAGAAATTTAGAGTTCCGTCAGGAGAGATGATAATCCGGTCCCCTTCATCCGGCAGTATTTTTTCGAAGGGAGTCCAAATCAAGTCACCGAAATCCTTCAACAATTGACTCATCTCGTCATCCGTTGCATTCGAACGAACTGCTCTCGTATACATCTCCATCCCTTTGTCTATCTGCGCCGCTTCCCCCAGCGGAAAGAACTGAGGCTCTCCTCCGTTCTTGATAAGAATCGCTCCAAACCTGGAAACGAACCTTCCCGGCGCAGAGTAATCCCGATACAGAATGTACTCGATCAGGGTAGCGCCCTTCGGAATCGCACGACTGACCTCGGCAACAGTCGTCTTCAGCGACTCACGAGTCTGACCAAATGAGTCGTCCCCTTCGGTTAGCTTTCCCTCCAATTCAGCTATCTGACCGCGAAGCTCCGTAAGGTCCGTCTCCCCCTTCGCTCCAAGAAGCGCCTCCATCAACTGACGACGCAATTCTTCCAACTCGAGCAGATCCTGAGCCAGCTCAGAATCGGAAGCTTTCCGGGCAAGCCCCCGGTCTTCGAGGATCGACTCCAGCACAATCCCCTTCGTTCTCAAAACCGTCTCATACAGATCATTGGGAAGACCAAGCGTCGCATACAAACTCCACGGATCGATCGAGGAGCGATAGGAAAGCCGTTGCGACTCATCTGCGAATGACAGCACATCACTGAGATTAGACATCCTCTCTTCCAGCACCTTCGCTGCTTTCTCTTTCGCCGTTGCGAGGTCGCCATCAGCTAGAGCGAGGAGCGCTTCGCTTTCTTTGATATCAAGCGTCGCAGGATGGCCTTCCGGGTACTGCTTCCCGATCAGATCAATCGCCTTGGCATAGCTGGAAGCAGCTTCATCAAACTGGCCGAGAATAGCCTGGAGGTCACCAATCAACTTGAGGCTCTCCTCCGGGCGAATCACGTTATACTCCAAGGTCAGCATTCGCTGAACTTCAAAATCCTCCCCGCGAAGCCTGAGTCCTTCAAGCATGAGATCAAGAGCCCTCTTTTCATCACCCGCAGCGCGAAAAACGAGAGCAGCGCGCTCGAAGGTGAGATAGTTCATGTTCGTCTCTACCCCGGCGAGAGTCTTTTCGATCATTTCTTTACTCACCGCCGGATTCGTCGCAATGGTCGTTTCAGCCCACTTACGATAGAGCGGCATCATTCCCGATGCAGCGGCCCGTGCCTCTTCACAAAAACCGACTGCCTCGGTGTGGTTTCCCTGCAAGGTGGTGACCTCGGCCATTTCCATGAGCAGATTTGACCTCGCCCTGAGATAGTTCATTTTGACCTGATCGGAAAAGTCGTTTTCCTTTCCTCCCTGCATCTTGAGAACCATTTCCCAGGCACCGTCAATTTCTTCAACCCGGTTCAAGAAGGCATCCATCGCAGAAGCGTAGTCACCAGTGCTGCGATAAAAACTACCTTCCATCGAAGAAACCTCAGCGGCAAGAATCTGAAACCCGGTTGACGAATCATCCCCGGCCTGCTTTTTCCAGAGAGGAAGAATGGCGAGAGCCTCCTGAAATGATTTCGTCGCACGCTCCAGGTCCCCCGCTGCGAGGTAGAAATTAGTGAGACCACGCAGACTGATTCGAACCCGGTCGTCCACCATCGCCATGAGCTGTGGCGCGGCCGACGCCGGCAGACCGGCAGGAGGCTGAATCGCCCGCGCCTGCTCCACACTTCGCTTCAGATCAGCCTCAGCCCCCGCATAGTCTCCATCGTTATAGCGAAATGAGGCGCGGTTGTGCAGGGCGGAATTCATTTGAATCCCCATGCTGTAATCCGAAGCAAACGGCTCGAGTTCTTCAACGAGACGATTCGAAACTTCACGAGCTGCAACTAGATCATTCGCCGTCCATTTTTCGCTTAACTCATCCCAAAGCGGTCGCACATCAGGCGGCACCTGGGAGAAAACTCCAGAGGCCAAAAGGAGAATGACTGAGACAAGGAAAGAAGCGCGGCTGACCATGGGATAAAGATTACTCACTGATCACGACGATCAGCAACTACTTCCCAGTCAAAAAAAAGGCGGAGCACAAGCTCCGCCTTCTTCAATAAATCAATAGAAGGGATGAACGGTCAGGTCGACTGCTCGCCACGAGCCATCACCACCTTACCGGTTCTCACGGTTTCGATGATATCGTAGTTCGTGAGAAGGCGAATCGCTGCATCCACCTTGTCACTCGCCCCTTCGACTCGAACAATCATGGAACCTTCGCTCATGTCGACGGTTTTACCGCCAAAGTGCTCTACGATCTGAAGCACCTCAGTCCGCTTCTCACCGCCATCAACACCCACTTTAACGAGGGCCATCTCACGGGTTACGGAATCATCCGGCGTATGCTCAAAGCAATGAATCACATCAATCAATTTATCGCACTGCAAAATGATCTGGGAAAGCCCTGCGGGATCACCGCTGATACCTAAGGTCAGTCGGGAGAATCGCGGGTCACGTCCCTGCGAAACAACCAGTGAATCGATGTTATAAGCACGTCGTGCGAAAATCTGACAAATCCGCATGAGAACACCCGGCTGGTTGTTCACAAACATGCTGAGAGTATGGCCGCCGATCAAGTCGGGGCGTATTGCCGGCTTCTCGTCAGTAGTAGTAATAGTTCGGCTCATTTTTTTTGGGGAAAAAGTTATGTAGTAAAGAAAGAAGGAGAGAATCTTGAGAAGAAAGAGAAATCAATAGAGAAGAGCATTCTCGACTCCTCTCCATCTCAACCCAAACGGCTCCGGCGGTTATGTCGAGCCAACCGGCTTCTCCATCTTGTATTTGGGTGGCTCAATGAGCATGTCTTCAAGTGCAGCGCCTGCCGGAATCATCGGGAACACGTTGTCCGTCTTGATACACTCAGCATTAATGACCACAGGACCATCATTGTAGTCGAGGGCCTCCTGAAGCTTTTTACGAACATCGGCGGGACGCTTAATGTTAATCCCCTTCGCACCGTAGGCTTCAGCCAGTTTCACAAAGTCAGGGTTACCTTCGAGGTCCACTCCGCTTTCACGATTGTCGAAGAAGAGCTCCTGCCACTGGCGAACCATCCCAAGGTAATGATTGTTCAATACGAGAATCTTAATCGGAAGTTTGTGAATCACCGCAGTCGCCAGTTCACACAATGTCATCTGGAAACCACCGTCTCCTGATACCGAAATCACTGTTTCATCAGGACAGGCGAACTGAGCACCGATCGCTGCCGGGAATCCGAATCCCATCGTCCCGGCACCGCCAGAGCTGAGCCACTTGAAGGACGCGTCGTTCGTATAAAACTGGGCGGCCCACATCTGGTGCTGACCAACATCCGTGGAAATAATCGCATTACCGTCCGTGAGGTCGTGAATTTCATCAAGAACCTGCTGCATACGAAGGCCACCCTGCTTCTTGTAGCCAAGCGGGAATTTCTTTTTGTAGCCGTTCAAATGCTCAAGCCAGTCAGCATGATCTGCTTTCTCGACGAGGGGAAGAAGCTTCTGGAGAACCGCCTTGGCGTCACCGACCACTTCCACATCCGGAACAATCATTTTGCCCATCTCAGCGATGTCGATATCCACGTGAATGATCTTCGCCTGCGCGCCAAACTTATCAGCCTGCCCAATGATCCGGTCGTCAAATCGTGACCCGATATTAAAGATCAGATCGCATTCACAAACCGCTTTGTTGGCGTAAGCAGTGCCGTGCATTCCGAGCATGCCGAGAGAAAGCGGATGAGACTCGGGGAAGACACCTTTACCGAGTAAGGTCATGGTGACCGGACATTCGAGCTTATTCGCCATCTCCATGAGCTCGCTTTCAGCACCTGCAATCATCGCTCCATGACCGGCGAGAATGAGCGGCTTCTTCGCGAGGTTGAGCAAACGGGCCGCTTCCTCAATCGAAACTTCATCGACATCCAAGGCCTTCTCGGGCTTATAACCCGGCAGATACAACTCAGCGGCAAGCTCGTCTTCAAAATCGGCCGTGAACGCAGACTGACTGATATTCTTCGGCACATCGATCAGGACAGGGCCGGGTCGACCCGTCGTCGAAATGTGGTAAGCCTCTTTGGCAACCCGGGGGAGATCATTCGTTTCACGAACGAGATAGTTATGCTTCACCACCGGGATCGTGATGCCAAAGATATCAGCTTCCTGAAACGCATCTTTTCCAAGCATCCAGGTCACCTGCTGCCCCGTCACAATGATCATGGGAACAGAATCCATCTGCGCCGTCATGATTCCGGTAATCGTATTTCCGGCACCCGGACCCGAAGTCACGAGAACCACCGCCGGCTTTCCTGTCGCCCGCGCATATCCGTCCGCCATGTGACAGGCGCCCTGCTCATGACGGGTCAGCACGAACTTCATGTTCGACTCGACCGTTTCGAGTGCATCAAAAATAGGAAGCGCAGCACCTCCTGAGTAACCGAAGACATACTCGACGCCGAGGCTGTCCAGTGTCTTAATAAGCGCCTGTGCGCCGTCGAGTTCGATTTCTTTTTGTTTTGCCATGGGGATATGGGTTGGTTTCGGATAAAATCGCAATTTTCGAAGCTTTAGCAATCGAAATATTGCCTACTTTGCTCGAAAATGGCAATTTTTGCGTCACTTACAACCAAAAAAGACCAACTTGAGCGAATTAAGCGCAACTTTAATGATTCCGAAAAACAAAACAGGGTTAGATCAACGACCTAACCCTGTTTAAATTGGAAGGATAATGAACGCAGGAATCAGGGAAGAGGAAAGTCTTCGTTTATCGCTTTTACCCTGAGACGAAGTTCCTCAAGTTTTCCAGCGTCCTCACGATGAGTGATCGCATCGTGAATCAACTGTCCGACGGTATCCATCTCCGCCTCTTTCATGCCGCGGGTCGTGACGGCAGGAGTTCCGATGCGGATGCCACCACCCTTAAACGGGCTTTCCGTATCGAAAGGAATCGAGTTCTTGTTCACGGTGATACCGGCTTTATCGAGCGTTTCCTGGACAATTTTCCCATTCAACCCCGACGGACGAAGGTCAATCATGAAGAGATGGTTGTCTGTCCCGCCGGAAATAATGCGATAGCCAAGCGACTCCAACTTTGCCGCGAGCGCTTTTGCATTCTTAACAATCTGCTCCTGATAAGCTTTGAAGCCCGGCTGGAGAGCCTCGTGAAAACAAACTGCCTTGGCGGCAATAACATGCATGAGCGGTCCGCCCTGGATCCCCGGAAAAACAAGCGAGTCGACTTTCTTAGCCAGGTCCGCATCGTTGGTGAGGATCAATCCACCACGAGGTCCACGCAAACTCTTGTGAGTGGTCGTCGTAATAAAATGAGCATGCTCAATCGGAGAGGGGTGAACCCCTGCAGCAACCAGACCGGCGATGTGGGCCATATCAACAAAGAGGTAGGCACCGACGGAGTCCGCAATTTCACGCATCCGCTTGAAGTCAATCACGCGGGAATAGGCGGATGCTCCCGCCGTGATCATTTTCGGCTTATACTCTTCCGCCGCTTTCGCAAGGAGGTCGTAGTCGATCGTCTCTTCTTCCTGAGAAACCCCATAGTGCTGCACTTCGTACAACTTACCGGAAAAGTTCGCAAAGTGCCCATGAGTGAGGTGACCACCATGAGAGAGATCCATCGTGAGAATTTTATCACCGGGTTCCAGCACGCTGAAATAGACAGCAGCATTCGCCTGAGAACCTGAGTGAGGCTGAACGTTGGCGAATCCAGCTCCGAAGAGCTCCTTGGCCCGTTCAATGGCGAGAGACTCGGCAACATCGACATTCTCACATCCTCCATACCAGCGTTTTCCCGGGTAGCCCTCAGCATACTTGTTGGTGAGGCAGCTCCCCTGGGCCTGCTGAACAGCTTTCGAAGCGAAGTTCTCAGAGGCGATCAGCTCAATGTTACCAGCCTGACGCGCTTCCTCTTCCTGAATCACTGAATAGATTTCGGGATCAGTCACCGCCACATTCGGGGCGCTGACAGCAGCTCCACAGGAATTCATCTTCTGCACGCGGCGCTCATGGCGACCACCTCCATCAAATTCCGCACCGAGCCAGGCGTCAACAATCGCACCGGCTTCTTCGGCACTGGTAAAATCACCGGCCAGACAAAGGACATTGGTATTGTTATGGACACGGGTTTTTGCAGCAAGCTCTACATCGGTAACAACAGCTGACTGAATACCTGGGTAGCGGTTCGCCGCGACCGACATCCCGATGCCGGTGGTGCAGCAAAGAATGCCGAGATCCTTCTTACCTGAAACCACCGACTGCGCCACCGCATTCGCATAGTCGGGGTAATCGACAGACTCTTTTGAAAAACAGCCGATGTCTTCGACATCATAGCCGCCGCTTTTAAGATGTGCGACGACAGCTTCTTTCAGTTCAAAACCGCCGTGGTCGGTTCCAATAATGAGGGTGGGTTTATCCATGAGTTTTAGAGACAGGAAACGTAGCTTAAGAAAGCAAAGCAAAGCGTTAGCTAGAGCGGGAGGCTCGAAAAGTCAAAAGATGTTCCATTCCGCCCGCGGAGAACAAATCAGTCTGCCGCCCGCGGTGTGGGATCCCCGGTCGTGACAAAACTCAGAATCGACGGCATCGCCTCGCTAATGAGGTCACGTGTCAGCTGGTATTCGTCGAGGTCACCACCGATCGGATCAGGGACATTTAGATCGTATTCGTCTTTCGCGACAAATTCCCGAAGGACGAAGGTCTTTTCAAGACTGTGAGGAAAATAAGCTCGAATCGTATCGATATGCCCCTCTCCCATGCCGAAGATGTGGGTGTAACGATCAATCATCTCAGGAGTAATCATCTGACTCCGCTGATGAGTGATATCAATCCCCTTCTCCTGCATCGCAATAACCGAATTCCGACTTGGCGGATGGTCCTCCATCGCGCCGAGTCCGGCAGATGCCACCTCAACCTCAATATTAGCTCCTTGAGCAAGATCACGAAAGAGCCCCTCAGCCATCGGGCTGCGGCAGACGTTTCCGGTGCAGACAAAGAGAATTCGCGGGCTCATAGAATAGAGGGGAATCAGGAATTCAATGGAGCGGAGAACGCCGGAATGTAAAGCTGCAAGGGGCAAAAACCGCCTTGATCCTACTCTTCACGAGATTATGGTCGCCCTCCCTTCCCGAGGCACTCGCCTCCCCATGAAACATGACTCTGGCTGAACGACTCACTCCTGAGCGGATAATTGCAGAGATGCAATCCGAAGAGCACTGGCCTGCCATCGTAGAGCTGGTGGATCACCTCGTTGAGACATCGGCTCTCACGACGGTGCAACGCGATCCTGCCCTCGAAGCTCTCAAGGCGCGGGAAGAGCACAGCAGCACCGGCATCGGAGGTGGCATCGCTATTCCTCATGCCAAACTGCCTCACCTTGAGGAAATCGTCATGGTTTTCGGTCGCTCGACGAAGGGAGTCGATTTTTGCGCCCTCGACTGTGCCCCGGTTCATTACATCGTCCTGTTCCTCGTCCCTGAAAACCAACAGGGTAACCATCTTAAAACCCTCGCGGCGATTGCTAAGACATTGAACAGTGCAGAGACCCGCAAGTTACTGAGTGCCTCCAAAGACCCGGCGGGAATCATGGAGATTCTGACCGAGCGGGCAACTTCCTGAAATTCAGCCCCCCTTTTTTCCTACTACCATGTCCGCAACGATTGCCGATATCCTCGCCGCCCGCTTAAACAAGGCGCTTCCTGAAAGCCCCTTTGCTGCGGATCTCCCTGAAGGATTCGTCGCACAGGTGGATCAAGCTCAAAACCGCCAGTTCGGCGACTATCAGTCAAACGCCGCGATGATTCTCGCCAAGCAGGTGAAGCGGAATCCCCGCGAGGTCGCCGCAGCTATCATTGAAGCATTCGACGGCGGCGAAGTCAGTGAAGCCCCTGAAATCGCCGGCCCCGGATTCATTAATTTCCGGCTCAAAACCACCTTCCTCGAAGAGAAGCTCTCTCAACTCCTCGCCGATGAAGAAAAACTGGGCGTCCCTGTTGCAGAGAAGCCACTCACCATCGTCGCCGATTTTTCAGCCCCGAATGTCGCGAAGCCGATGCACGTCGGCCACATCCGAAGCACCATCATTGGTGACAGCCTCACGCGAATCGCAGATTTCCTGGGACACGAGGTGATTGCAGATAATCACATTGGAGACTGGGGCACTCAATTCGGCATGATTCTCTGGGGGTGGAAAAACCTGCTCAACGAAGAGGCCCTTGAGTCAGACCCGATCCCGGAACTTCTCCGAATCTACCGCGAGGTCAATGCCAGGACAAAGGACGATGAATCTCTTCGCGAAGACTGCAAAAACGAGCTCGTTGAGCTACAGGGCGGAAACGAGGAGAATCTCGCCATCTGGGAGCGCTGCATTGACCTTTCGAAGATCGGCCTGCAGAAAATCTATGACCGGCTCGATATCAATTTCGACCTCTGGCTTGGTGAAAGCTTCTACAACGACCGGCTCGCTCCTCTCGTTGAATCACTCCTCGCCGCTGCAATCGCCGAGGAGTCGGACGGAGCCATCTGCGTCTTCTTCCCTGACGAAAAACAACTCGCCGACAAGCCCGCACTTATCCGGAAATCTGACGGCGGCTTTCTTTATGCCACGACCGACCTCGCGACGATCGATTATCGCATCGAGGAACTGAAGGCAGACGCGATCTGGTATGTCGTCGGTGCTCCGCAGCAACTTCACTTTGACCAAATCTTCCGCATTGCAAAACAGCGTGGCCAGAAAGCGGATCTTCAGTTTATTCCTTTCGGCTCCATACTTGGAAAAGACCGCAAGATGCTCCGGACCCGTTCCGGGGACACTGTCCAACTAGCTGACGTTCTCGACGAAGCGGTCGAACGCGCCTTGAAGATCGTCGATGAGAAGAACCCTGATTTCTCCGATGAAGAGAAACAGGAGATCGCCGAAATCATCGGTATTGGTTCAGTGAAATACGCTGAACTCAGCCAATACCGCATGACCGACTACATCTTCGATTGGGATACGATGTTAGCGCTCAAAGGAAACACGGCCCCTTATCTCATCAACGCCTATGTCCGGACACGGGCAATCTTCCGGAAGCTGGGCAGCGATTTTGTGAAAGAGGGAGAGCCGACTCTTACCGCCGATGCGGAGAAGGACCTTACCTTAAAACTGGCCCAGTTCGCTGAAACGGTTCCTGCTGTCCTCTCCGATTTTCGACCCAACACCCTCGCGACCTACCTTTACGAACTCGCGGTGGCCTATCACCGCTTTTGGGAAGCCTGCCCGGTCTTAAAAGAAGAGGGCGCAGTCAGGGAAACACGACTTGCCCTTTGCGAACTGACAGGACGAGTCCTGCGCTGTGGACTCGGACTGCTCGGCATCCGCACGACAGAAAAAATGTGAGACCTTATGGACGAACCCTCCTGGCTGGAAAAAACACGGGGCTACATTGACCTCGGGATGTTCGATGAAGCATGGAAGGCAATCGAAGCCCTTCCCGCAGAGTTAAGCGGCAGCCCCGAAGCGCAGGAAATGCGGATCATTATCATGCTGGACCGAAAGGAGTATGACGATGGTCTCGCCCTCAGCGAAGTGCTATGTGATATTTACCCTGAGAACCACGCCGGATTCATTCAGGGGGCCTATTGCCTCCACGCCATGGGACGCACCCAGGAGGCAATCGACCATCTTCAGACCGGTCCCGAAACGCTGCGCGACGAACAATGCTATTTCTACAACATCGCCTGCTACGAACTTGCTCTCGGACGCACTGAGGCGGCCCTAACCTGGCTCAATCAATCCATCGGCCTCGACCCTCGAAACCGTACACGCGCCTTGAAGGATCCGGACCTCGAGCCGCTACACGATGAGGTCCGCAGGAAGGGAAAATAGAATGAAGGCGCTCGTCGAAGAACGATTTCACCGAAATTTCGAAGAACGGGGGGAGATTGGTGCCTCTCTCTCCGTGTGGAAAGATGGTGAGGAAATCATTTCTCTCGCCCGCGGATGGAGAGACAAAGACCAGGCTCTCCCCTGGGATACCGACACCCTGGTACCCGTGTGGTCGGCAACGAAAGGGCCTGCTGCGATTGCGACACTCCTCGCTCTCCATGAAAACAACCTCGCCCCTCATGAGAAAGTCTCGAAGATATGGCCCGGGCTGCGCGCTGCCGCAGAGAGCCGGCTGACACTTGCCGGGCTGCTTTCCCATCAGTCAGGCCTCCCCGGCATGGATCCTGACAAACGCGCTTCTATCCTGAGTCACCGCGCGACGATCCGTGAACTGGAAACTCAGACACCTTTCTGGGAACCGGGCAAAGCACATGGATACCACCCGAGAACCTACGGCTTTCTTCTCGACGAAATCGTGCGACGCGTTACCGGGGGAACCTCACTCGCACACTTTCTGAACAAGCGCCTCGCGAAGCCACTGAGACTCGACTTCCATCTTGGTGACCTGACAGCGGATCATCTCGACCGTCTTGCTACAATGATCCCGCCCGGCGTACAGCGACCCAATGAAGAAGAACTCCCCTTCTTTCGCGCACTGGCCCAAAAGGATTCAATCACCCAAACCGCCTTCAGCTCTCCCGGCGGAATGCGGGCACTCAGTGACATCAACAAACTTGAGTATCTTCAAGCCGGTATCCCCTCCCTCGGCGGAGTCAGCACCGCTTCCGCCCTTGGTGAATTTTACTCTGTCCTCGCGCAGGGAGGCATTCAGGATGGTGTCACCGTTTTACCAAAAACAGTCATCACCGCCGCTCAATCGCTTCAAAGCGATGGGGAAGATAAAACATTCATGATCCCGACTGCCTTCACCTGCGGGTTCATGAAAGATCCTCTCAATTCCGGAGGCGGAAAATTGAGAGAACGCTTCGGCCCTTCGACACGGGCCTTCGGCCAACCCGGTGCAGGCGGCAGCCATGCCTTCGCCGACCCAGAGAACGGCATCTCCTTTGCCTACGTCATGAATCAGATGGAAGTCGGCGTACTTCCAAACCGCAAATCGCTCGATTTGGTAGAGGCCGTCTATTCGTAGATTCAACAGCTGAAAAAGTATTTCAGATCAAGGCCTCCACCACTGATCGAGACGTACTTCAAGAGATGAGCGAACTTCCTCCATCTCTCCGCTTTCAATCAAATCCTCTTTCTCCCGCGGATCGATCGCGACATTGAACAGCGCAGGCTTTTTCAAATACCCGCCCCACGCGTTCGAACCAACGGGAACGATAAGCTTGTAATCCCCCTGGCGAACCCAGCGATAGGCAACTTCGCGCTCCGGATGCCCGATCGATTCAGCATCCCCCGGGAAAATCGCCCCGAACACAGCCCTCTCGCGGTCCAGGTCCCCGGTTAAATCAATTCCCGGCATCGTTTCAAACGCGTCTGCCTCAACCCCGGCCAACTTGAGCAGGGTTGGAACAATGTCGATACTGCTAACCAGTTCATCATGCCGCCCGGGAGGAATGACTCCATCCCACCGGAATAGAATCGGCGATCTCACTCCTTCATCGAATGGCGCGCGCTTACTCGTCTTCGTATGCGCAAACTCCTCAGGTCGGCTTCTCTCTCGCTTTTCGCCCGGCGCCCACCCATTGTCTGACACAAACACAAAAATAGTATTCTCTGCATTGGCATTACCTTCAACAAAATCGATCAAGTCTCCGACCGTTTCATCGAACTGAGCAATGGAAGCAAAATAGGGAATCTCGTGAGGCTTCACGCCCGGCATACTCTCAGCCATGTCGTAAAATTTCTTCGGGGAGTCATGCGGTTGATGGGGCAGGTAGGGGGCATACCAAACCATCCAGGGAGCGGCTTTGCGCTCACAATCCAAAATAAAGTCTTCAATCGGCTTCATCGTTTCCCGGCCTATCTGAAGCCCTGCATCACCATTTCCATGAGCGACTGAATCCCCGGAAGCTAAGGTGCGAATCCCCCCATAGGTCTGCGTTGCCGGAGGAGCGGTAAAGGTCGTCATCCCTTCAGTGAATCCGGCATTCCTCCAATGCCCCTCCCAGAACTTTCCGGTCTGCAGCACTCGATAGCCCGCCTCCTCAACGAGAAGGCGGGGCAGTGTGTCGACCTTGCCAATCAACTCGAACTCCTTCTCTCTCGTCGCCACATACAGATCAGGATCATCCATCCGGTTGTAGGCAGAGTTTCCCGGAGGCCCGTGATTAAAGTGAATCTGATGCTGGTGACAATAAAGCCCCGTCATCAGAGTCACCAACGACGGTCGACAGACACTGGTCGTGAGATATCCATTCGGAAAGGCTGCCGATTGCGAAGCAAGCTTGTCCAGATTCGGCGTGTGAACCCGGTCATTCCCCATGAACCCGAAGTCTGACCATGTCTGATCATCCGAAATAATGTAGACAATATTCGGCGCTATATCAGCCGCCGGAAGAGCACCCGACAGGCTGAGCAAGGCAATCACCACTCCGACATTAATTCTCTTCATTTCACCCGTTCCAGATGGATTCCATTCAGTCGCATTAATTCAAGGCCGGGAGCTGAAACGACCTCTGCCGTCATTCCTACTTCGCCCTTGTTCAACTCGATCGTTCCAGCATCAAACAAGCCGAACTGTTCAGCGGTCGTGGTCGCCTGCACGGTATGCTCAATCATTGAATCACCTGACGACACCCGCAACAGTCCACCCGCATCAAGAGGCCGGCATCCGTAGCTCAGCTTCACCGTGTATGTTCCCGCCTCGACGACATCGAGACGCCAGGTCGCCGTTTCACCGGGATCCTTCCAGCCATCAATCGTGTCCCAGTCATAGCCATCAAAGGTGTAGTTAATGTGATCCCCCTCCCAGCTTGCCCAACTCGGCTCAATCTCGACAGGATCTTCCCCGGGGTGCCCCACAGGTATGCGAATTGGTGCGTAGGTGATTCCATCAGTAACCTCATCGAACCAGCGCACAAACTCACGACGCAACCGCTCTGCAACTTCCGGCTCCTTCTGAATCAGATTCTTCTTTTCGCCCGGATCGCTCTCCAGATCAAACAAGCGCCATCCTGAAGGACTCGGTGTCGCATCGCTTCCAAATTGCGCCATCAGCTTCCAGCGTTGATCGCTCACGGCCCAACGTCGATCAGGATTCGGAAAGTAACGATCCCAGGTGTGATAAACATACTCATGATGAGTCCCGCCCTCGCCCGCTTCCAGAAGCGGAACAAGACTCTTCCCGTCGAGCACGAGATCCGCTGGCAACTCTGCTCCCGCCAACTCGCAGAATGTCGGCAGTAGATCGACATGGGAAACCTGCCCCTCAACCACGCCACCGGGCGGCACTGTCCCCTTCCACCGGGCAAAAAAGGGCGCTCTCACTCCCCCTTCGTAAGTACCCGCCTTGTTCCCGTTCATCCCGCCCTTCCAGAACTTACTCACGCCTCCGTTGTCACTGGTAAAAATCACGAGTGTGTTTTCCGCGAGACCGAGGTCCTCAAGCTTTGCGAGAACTTTCCCGACGTTGTCGTCGACCCGCTCGATCAGCGAGTAAATCCGCGCTTCGCGAATCGGCAGCCCCCGCTTCAAATACTTCTCCAGAATCTTATCGCCTTCCGGCTGAGCGTAATGAGAGGTGTCCAACAGCCAGGGGGAGTGGGGCGCATTAAACATCAGGGCACAGAAAAAAGGATCATCAGTCGCCGTTGCAGTGGCTTCGATAAAATCGATTGAGGCGTCTGCGAACAAGTCGCTGACATAACCTCTCGCCTCGACCGCAGTTCCATTGTGATAGACTTGATCCGGAAACTCATAGCGCTCAATGTGACCATGATAGTGTCCGAAAAACTCATCAAATCCGCGCTCCTGCGGTTGATAGCCCGGATATTTCCCCAAATGCCATTTCCCAAACAAACCGGTCCGGTATCCGGCCTGCTTCAAGAGCTGCGCCATCGTGGTCTCACCGGTTCCCATCGAGTCCCCTCCGAAGCGCGTATTGTAGAGCCCCGTTCTCAAATAGTACCGCCCCGTCATTACACCTGCGCGAGTCGGCGCGCACACCGGAGCCGCGTAATAGCGCCGAAACTGCGTTCCCTCAATAGCTAGACTGTCGATATGCGGAGTATCAATGTGCGGATTCCCGGTCGCACCGGTATCCCAGTAACCCTGGTCATCAGTCATGATGAACAACAGATTCGGCCGCTCATCCGCAAGCGCAAACGCACCTGACAAACAGGCAGAAAACAGAAGCAGGAATTTCATCGTGGGATCTTGTTTAGCGTGTAGTAGGCCTTGGGAGAATCGAGAGAACGCCCCCTAACCGATTTCAGCCCATTCGCACTGAGCTCATGGACATAGAGAGGTCTGAGCCCTTCGACCCGCAGCGTCACTGAAAGCCCGTCTTTCGACAGTTCCGCGTCAGTAATCTCATGAGATTTCGTTCGAATTTCATCGCTTCCATAAGCAGACGAATACAGGTAGGTGTAACTGCTCATCTCAAACGCATCTCCGAGGGAGGCAGCATCCACCGGCTCAGTAAAGACCAGTTCAAATCCATCGGGCCTCGCCCGCATCTCCCTGATCGAGAACGGAAGCTCGTCCGTGTAGGAAACTCGTGAGAGCCCATAGGAACGGTTACCAAGCGAAGACCATCCTCGATTTGTCATCCCGACAAAAAGCGATCCATCAGGAGCAAATGACAAGCGAACAACGGCAGCCGGAAAGCCATCCATAAAGGGAAAGCATGCCCCCTGGTATTCCCCGTCGACCTTCTCCAGGAATACCCGGTTGACCGCCGAGTTTGTGAACTCGCCGATCAGCAGTTGCCCGTCAAAGGGACCAAACTTCCCGCCTTCGTCGATCACCTCGATATCTGTCGTACTGCGTCCCATCTTGTTGTATGGCAACCAAACTGCCGGCGGGACAAATTCTTTGCTGCTCCTCAACGCGACATCATAGGGAGTGCCGCCCTTCGGAATCGCCGACATCTGAAACGGGGCCGCCGGATCATTCAACGATTTAGTCGACTCCTGGTTTCCATAGAAAACACCTTCACGAAGATGGTAAATGGGACTTGCCGGAATCCACGTCCCCTGCTGATCGGAATAAAACATATCCCCTTCAAGATTCACCCCGAGTCCACTGGGTGACCTCATCCCTAAGGCTTTCGGAACAAACTTCCTGTCTCTTCCAATCGTTCCTCCCCATCCCCGCCAGCCAACCGCATTGTTTGCCAATGGCCCCATGCCGAGATTAAGAGTCACCCACAGGTTGCCTTGCCCGTCGCGCTCGGGGCCATAGGCATAGGCATGATAATTCCCTGAGACATTCCACCCGTCACACTCAGTGAGATAGGCATCAGCGACGCCGTCACCATCATTGTCCTGCAAACGCGTGATCTCTGAGCGCTGCGAAACAAGCAGGTCATTTCCATCGCGCAGCAAGCCCAACGGCTCATGAAGCCCCGAGGCAAAAAGACGGTAGGCAATCTCCTCACGGTTCTTTGAGAGCGGATTCCCGATGATCCAGACCTCGCCCTTACGGATCGAAATCGCGAGTTCGTCATCGATCCAGGCCATCCCGCTGACTTCGAGAGTGATCCCGTCACCCGGTCTCCAGTCTTTGGAGCGGGAGTCATTCGGCGAACTGGCGGTCATCAGCTCAAATACTTCGTAGGAAGGCGGGGCTTCTTCCGCCTCTACCGAAAACATAAAGCCCGCAAGGCCTGCCGCAAAAAGATGAATTCTCATTTCCATGAATAAGTCAGTGTCAGGGTTCTGCCGGAACGCGCCGTCTCGACCACTGCTCCCGCCGGATGTGCCACTTCAGGCTCACCGCCCTCAGCCCAGGTCAGCGTCCGTATAAGCACCCCCTCCTCCACTCGATAACTATCCGTCACTTTCCCTCCGTTCCTTTCGAGAAGAAAAGTCGGGGCTCCTGATTGATCAATTTGGTAACCAAGAAACCGTGATTCCGTTCCCCCCTCATCAAACGGGTACACTTCCTCACTCAGCGGTTTCTCAAACGGAGCACCCCGGGTAAACCACGTATCATAAGCATCGAAAAACCGCCCCCGCCAAACAAGTGAGGGCCGACCCGAACTGCCATCAAAGGCCAGATGAATACGGCCAGGAAACCCGACCAGAATCGCTTTGGTTCCCGTTTCCTTAAAGAAGGTGCGCTGAATGATCGGTCGATCCTCCGGGACCAGCTCAAACTGTCCACCGCTCCGTTCCGGAAAGCCTTCCGGAATGCCCTGACCATCTTTAATGAATGCCCAGATTGATGCGATCTGACGCTCCGTATCACCCTCAAGCACATCGGGAACCGTTGACTGGCCACCCGGCCAAAGCGGAGGCATTAAGGTTCCCGGCCGATAGGAAGCAGGGTTCAGCAGATACTCGCGGAACCAGGACGGTCGAATTCGTGCGTCAAGACTACTGATGTCTAAGGCCGGGATCCCCAGAGAGCGCTGCTCTCCCCAGTGATGGCAGGTAATGCAATTCGTCCCTCCGTGAATGCCGAGTAATTTCCTTCCAGACTCGATATCGTCAGGACGTATCACAAGCTCTTCAGCTTCAGGCTTCGCATCGACCGCCTGGAGCCACTGCGTCAGCGCTTCGGCATGAGCCGGGTAGGAGGGCATCTGCGTGTTCAGGTAAGGTCTTACCCGGCTCTCATCACTTCCCTCAAAAAGTAACTTCATCGAGTCGGCTTGAAGCTTATGGCCGATCCCTGTGAGAGGAGGTGGAAGCCGGCCCGAATCCCCGAGACTTTCGTCGCCGATAAAAAACGGATCGGTATCATGTAACGGTCCACCGACACCCTCACGATCATGACAGGCGTAGCAGTTCATTGCCGCCAGGGTAAGCTTTCCATCAATATCCTCTTTCGACCTCTCGGAAGAAAGAAACAGCTTCAAAGATTCCCTCTGCCCCCCGGTAAGCTCGTAACGCGGAAGACCGGGTCTCGCGTCCTCTGATAGACAATGCCCCCCCGCCAGCGTTGGCGATTCAGGCAAGGGAACAATTTCATTAGATGCAATTCCGGGAAGCTCGTGACAAGCCGCACAATTCAAACGGGTCACTGTTTCTTTCCCTTGTTTGATCAGAGATGCCTCCGAATCAGGCCATTGCGCCACTCCCTTCAATTCACGGGGATCCGACCCCTGAAAGTCAATCAAGTGAGCAGCGATATCGAAAGCTTCCTGCGCATCCATTTGAAAATGCGGCATTCGACCATCCGGTCGATAAGTCGAAGTGTCTGAAAGAAATGCTGCCAGCGCCTCCAAACTGGTCTTTTCCCTAAAGTCAGGGTGCGCGATTGCCAGGGCCGGAGTCAGGGACTCGCCATCCCCATGAGGAGATCGGAAATCCGGGGTCGGTGCGTGGCACGCAAGGCACCCCTTCTCGTGATAGAGCGCACTCCCACGCTCAGCATTGGCATGGCGGCCCGGCTTCAACTTCGTCTTCTTCCCAAGGCTCCCCAAATAGGCAACAACCGCTTCCACTTCCGAATTGGAAACGCCATGCAACATTTGCGGCATCGTAGATCCTTCCCGGGCCGAAGATGGATCTTTCAAAAATCCGATCAGCCAATCACGTTCAATGCGCTGAGATAAATCAATCAACCTTGGTCCCTGACGGGGAACCACCGCAGCCGAAGCTCCATGACAGGCCGCGCAACCAAGCTCTGAGAACAAGATTGCTCCGCCCTCTGCAGTTGCTTCATCGGAATGAAAGCGTTCATATCCGACGACATGGGGGGCGGCGCCTGCCCCCGGGACGAAAATACAGACTGCCGCCACGGCAACGGCGAAGACAGTCAAGCCCCCGAAAGAACGTTCAATTGGTACTGTCATGACGTGATCAGGATACTCCGGCAAGACATTTGCCAATGTAGTTTCGCGATTGATTGATCACGTCCGTGATCTCAGCGGCTGTCTCAAGAACAGGAATTCCCCGTGGTACAGGATGCATAAATATTTCGGCGAGTCCTTCGAACTCAACCTCCTGAAGTGCATTCAGAATAGGGACATAATCAAGTATTCCAAAACCGGGAAGCTGTTTCAACTCCTCCTTCTTTGGCATCGCCTCCTTGGAAGATGCATGAAACTCCTGGAAATAGATAAACGGCAGATTCTCTTTCCCGCAGTCGCGAATCAGATGAGGTATCTCATCGACCGCGTCATAAAGATGATGCGGGGCAAATGCGATCCCGACGTTCTTTGATGGATTGAGCTCGGCAAAATACCGAATCGAATCCGGTGAGGAGAGCATCGCATTTTTGTGATTCTCAATGGCCATCGTGAGCCCTAACTCCTCAGCTCTTTCGTAATGCGGCTTCAACTTCTCGAAGAAGGCTTTCACCTGTGATTTTGCCTCTGCTCCGACCGGATCTTTGGCTCCCATTCTTCCGGACCCGCAAACCGTCATCTCTCCGCCGTTTCTCTTAACCCATGCCAATTCATCTGCCTGCCCGAACGGCCCGAGCGGGTAGCAGGTGGAAATCGCCAACTTTGTTTCATGTTTTGTCAGGAGCTCCTGAAACGAATCCTCACCCATTTCTGTAATTTGCTCACGGTGAGTTGCATGGACCTTTCGCCAGATGTCCACCGCCTCACAGCCGGCCTTCTTTACTTCAGACAGAACCGTATCCAGCGGCATATCACCGTACATCGCCGATGAAAGCACATAGCGGGGGTGGCGGGGTTTGGCGCTCGTCACAGCGGGAACAAGCGCGGCAGCGCCGAGTATTTGGCAGGCTTTTCTTCGATTCATAAGTCAGGGGGTTGAAAGTGAATTACCCTCTCTTTGAGGCCTCTTCCTCGAGCATCTTTATCCACGGTCCGACGTAGTGCCCGTTGTCATGGAAGGTTCGCCCTGAGACCATGTTTCCATCAATGACACAGGGCTCGTTGACGTAAATACCGCCACAGATTTCGAGATCGAACTGGCATTTCGCCACCGTAGCCATGCGACGACCTCTAACGCGGTCGGCCCGGGCTGGAATCTCAACACCGTGACACACGCTTGCGATCGGCTTGTTTTGATCGAAAAACCACTGAGTCATCGAAATAAGATCCGGATCTTCACGAATGTATTCAGGTGCACGTCCCCCGGAGAAGAGAATGCCGAGATACTCCTCAGGCTTCACTTCGGAAAAAGAGAGGTCAGCCTGAATCTGATAGCCCTCCCACTCACGGGTAATCGTCCAACCCGGCCGGACCTCATGCATCACCATTTGATAAAGTCGCTTCTCCGGGGCAATCACGACAGGTTCAATGCCAGCCTCCTGCAGGCGATAGAACGGGTAGAGCGTATCCACCGTTTCGGAAGCATCTCCGACAACAATAAGTGCTTTTCCAATTGATTCAGGCATTCCCCACCCTAACAGGATTGACGGAACTGTCCCTACGGATATGATTCAGGAAACATCAGGTTTTCCGTCATCTTGAATTCATCCCCCAGAAACCCCGTCAAACGGGTTGCCATTCTGGTCGAAACGACCCGTTCCTATACCCGGGACATGCTCGCCGGCATCAACCGCTACCTTGAGAGCGCAGGACGCTGGTCTACCTTTATTGAACTCCGCTCGCTCGAATCCTCCTTTCCACTCTGGCTGGGAAAATGGGATGGAGACGGTATTTTAACGAGAACTCACAGCCAGGAGATGGCTGACGCGATCGCGTTAACCGGTGTGCCGACGGTCGAACTTCGATCGACAAACTATGATCAGGGCTTCCCTTTCGTCGGAATGGACAATGCCCTCATCTCTGAGATGGCAGCCGATCATTTTCTAAACCGGGGTTATCGGCGTTTCGCCGCCTACACCCTTGATACGGAGTCATTTTTCCGTGAACGGGTCAGTAAATTCGTCAATCACATCGAGGCTGCAGGAGCAAGCTGCGAGCTATTACCCTCTCAAGGCGAGGCTAGCCCTCTGGACTGGGAGAAACACCAGGCTGAATTGATTCGTTGGTTAAATTCCCTCGAAAAACCGATCGGAATATTTGCGACAAACGATCAGCTGGCGTCCCGACTACTTGATGCCTGTCAACGAGCCAAAATCGCCGTCCCCGAAGAAGTGGCAGTCGTGGGGTGTGAAAACGAGGAAACGCTTTGCACTTTTACTTCCCCCCCCTTGACCAGTGTCGAATTTGACGGGGAGCAAGTAGGCTACCGCGCGGCCCGGACACTGGATCAACTCATGGCGGGAGAAACCGCTGAACCCTCGCTACTCATTCCTCCAAGAGGAGTCAAAGTTCGGGGCTCATCAGACGAATGGGTCATCGAAGATCCTGTCGTTCTCCGTTCCGTTCGAATGATCCGCGAACAAGCATGGCAAGGACTCAAGGTCGCTGATATTTGCGCCCGGCTGCATGTTTCACGCAGCACTCTGGAGCGCCGCATGAAATCACAGATTAAACGCAGCCCGAAAGAGGAAATCCTCCGCGTTCGTTTTCAAGAGGTGAACCGTCTTCTCCGAAACACCGACTTCACCGTCGAAGCCATTGCCGAGATGTCCGGATTTTCGCATGCCCACTATCTACAAACCTCTTTTCGTGAACGGTACGGGGTGACGCCGGGGGCATATCGGCGCCAAAATCAAGCCTGAAGCATCAGTTCAACCCGGAAGGCGGCCCCTCCCCTTTTTGAGGCGGTGGCACAAAGCGGAGATCAAGCCTCCATCCTGCTTTGGTAGTGGTATCCACAATCAACTTCACCAGTGAATGCAGAATCTGCTCGTTCAGTGCCATCTCAATGCCCTGCCCGTTTTCAGGATGCATGCACAAGAGAGGAGTGCCTTCCGGAGTGGTTTTCATTCCGACACTGAAAAGCAGAGCCGGCTCCTCCCCTAATGGCAAATAGGTACTCTCCTGATACTGCGTTTCAAAATCCGCTTTCGAAACCAGCTCCTGATGCTTCATCTCCTGCTTGGTCGATTCGACGATGGGATCTTTCATCGCCGCAGCAGGAATTTCAGCCCCACTTTCCGACGGGCCCCGATCTCCCGCGAGAAGCTTTGAAAGTGCTTTCCACAAGATAAAGGTGTATCGGCGGGTCATCCAAAAACGGAACTCCTGTCGGGCCTTCGTGTTCATCCGAAAGAGAATTCGATCCTCCGTTGAAACGTAGGAAAGCTGCATCTGGTGCATTTTGCTCATGCCATGAAAGTCGCCCCTCGGCCGACCGCGTCAACCCTCCTCATTGATTTTAAAGAAGCCGAATGTCCCCCCCATTGATCCAAGCCATAGTTGACACACAGACATCCAGGACTGACGGGAAATGTGATTCTATTGTCGTGTCCGCGCTATCACCTTGGCGCCCCCTTTAACCAACGTCCCCCCATCATGAAATTCCTGCTTCAAATCCCGCTCCTCGGTGTCATCCTCGTTATCTTCAATGTGGTCATGATCAATGACCCGCTTTCGCTGCGCCCAAATGCGGAAGCGATCTTCTCGCTTCCACTCCCCTCGGGGATATCCTGGGAAGCAAATGTAAGCGACGTCCTCATTATCGCCGGAGTCATCCTTCTCTACCTCGAACTTTTCAAGGCTACCCGGACGAGCGTCGGAGCAATCATTGAGCACGTCTTTTCGCTCCTCGTTTTCCTTGTCTTCCTTGTTCAGTTTATCGTCTACCCACCTGCAGCCAACTCGACCTGTGTCATCCTGATGTTACTCGCACTCCTTGATGTGGTCGGCGGATTCACCATTTCGATTTCGACGGCAAGGCGGGATTTTGGCGTCGGCGGATAATCCGGTCAGGAAGTAAATTCATCCATCTCCACTGACTGGCGCCGTTTGATTGACTCCTGAGCGGCGAGGCAAACGGCGACCGCAAGGCGAGCCGAAGGCCCGTCGTTTAGTGGTGACGCGCCGGTTCTGACACAATCGATAAAATGTCTCAGCTCCGGCCCAATCCCACGATCCACTCTACCGGAGCTGTCCGTGAAATTCGCGTCGTCCCCCTCATCGGGAATCTTTACCGTTTCTACAGAACCATCGTCGAAAGGATGGTAGGTCAACTCGAGAGCCTGGTTCTTCGTATCAATTCTCCCTGCGTCACCACAAACACCGATGTCACAGTCCCCTCCTTTCGGAGCAAAGAGGCATAGCTCAAGCGAAGCACGTCGCCCTCCATCGTATTCGATAAGAACTTGAGCGTTGTCGAGACCTTCGCGATCGGTCAGGACATTTGCACCTCCCTGCGCAGATACCCGAACCGGCGCGCAATTCATCATCCAGTTAAAGAGATCGATGTGATGAATATTCTTCTCAAGAATCGTTCCCCCGGTGTAAGCGTCACTCGAACGCCAACCGGGACGCATCGGCCCTCGGAATTCCCGGCACCACATGAGCTGTAGCCCTCCAATATCACCGCGATCAATTCGACTCTTCATTTCCCCGTAGAGCGCCTGAAACCTCATCTCATGACCGATCTGGAGAATCTTTCCGCTCTCATTCGCCAGCCCGATAACTTCGTCACATTGTTGCAAATTCAATCCGAGCGGCTTCTCGCACATCACATGCTTACCCGCCCTCAGTGCCGCCATTGCTGCGGCATGATGCTGATCATTGGTGAGCGCGATAATGACCGCATCGATCCCGTCCATTGCCACGACCTCTTCCCACCGGGTCGAGCATTTGAGATCAGGACCAACCAATTTCCTGGAAGCCGCGAGACTTTCCTCGCTCCGGCTGCTCACCGCGACAACTTCGACATCGTCCATTCCCATGAGATTTCTCAAATGAGCTTCCCGCCCGAACCATCCCGCTCCTAAAAGTGCAATTTTCATATGATCGTAAGCGGAGTGTCGGATGATCGTCCGGCCTCCTGCAAGCCTTTATCAGGAAAGGCGCATTCACGCCCACAGGTTGAGCAGGATAACTCCGGTAACGGCAACAACTGCACCCAGAATCGCGAGCCGTGAAGGGTGGTCCCCTTCTGTCATTGCCGCGAGCGGCATAAGGATAATCGGTGTCATCGCCGTGATCGCGAGAACGATCCCACTCTCCAGGGAATGAAGGGCCCACTGAAAACAGCTCACCCCGATCACAGGCCCGAAGAGAGCCGCCCCCAGAAGCCACGGAACAAGGCGTGGTTCCAGGGCGGTTTTGAGAGGCTCGGGATATGACCGGCGAAGAATAAAGCGCAGAAAAAGCATCGCCAGAATCGCAAAAACCAGCCCCGCGAACACGCGCTGAAAAGCGGCACTGATCCCATTGATGATCATCTCATTCCCGACGGCAACGGCCTCTGCTTTCCGGCTGATGACCGCCCCGGCGCCCTGCCCGAAGCCCGCAACTACCGCCATCATAACGCCCACTCCGTATCGCCCTCTTCTCTCGATTTTCTTCCGTGATTTTGCTCCCGGTCGAATCGCCAGGATGACTCCGGTCAAAATTGTCGCTGCACAGAAAATTACCCGGAAAGAAACCCCGTTATCAAGCCACACCCACTCCAGCAGCATCGCAAAGAGCGGAGCAAGACATAGATTCAAGAGAATGGTGAGGCGACTCCCCAACCTCTCATAAGCAAGGAACAAAGCGACATCCCCGATCCCGAAACCGATCAAGCCGCTGACAAAGAACCAGGTAAAAGTTTCCCCCTCAAGAGATCCGGGCCAGAAGAAGGCAACCAGCAGACCCAGCACTGCAGTTGCAATTCCGAGACGAATAAGATTTCCCCGAACCGCGCCGAGGCGGACCGCAACCCGCTGGCCGGTCACCGCGGACATCGCAAAGAAAAAGGGAGTGAGAAGTGCGCCCAGCATGGAAGATTATGACTCCGCAAAATCAGGATGAGCGGTTGCAAAGGCAACGCCATCCGGAAAGGTTTGTAAAGCGCATGAACTCAGGGACACCCTCCACCTCCTACTTTCTCCATGAAGGAGAACTATTCTGCATGGCAGATGCGGCGATCCCTCTGAATGACGACGCCGTGGTTCAGGGACACGGAATATTTGAAACCATCGCCGCCTACACCGGACGCCCGTTTGCGCTGAACGATCACATCAAAAGACTCGCCTGTTCCGCGGGGCGGGTTGGTCTCCAGGTTCCCACCTCTCAGGAAATTCATGAATCCCTTCAGCGAGTCATTGAAGCAAACCAGCTTCAGCAGGAACCGAAGGCACGCCTCAGAGTAACGATCACTGGTGGAACGAGCAACTCCAGAACCTTCTACGAGGCCTCTTTACCTCCGCTACATCCCGCCGAAGCCAGAATTGTTACCTTACCCTACGCAAGAAATGAGAAAGGCGCTCTGACCGGAATAAAAACGATCAGCTACGGCGAGAATACTCCTGCAACTCTGTTTGCGAAGAACCAGGGGGCCGACGAAGGAATTTGGCCGAACACGGCGGGCCAGCTCTGCGAAGGGACCTGGTCCAACATCTTTCTGCGGATTCGCGGGGGATGGAAGACTCCTCCACTCGCCGCAGGTTGCCTCCCCGGGGTGACCAGAGCATGGGTTCTGCGCCTTGCCGGAGAGGCCGGAATTGAGATCCTGGAAGAAGAGTTGGAGATGGATCAGCTCGACGCGGCCGGGGCCGCCTTTCTGACTTCCTCACTGCGGGAGATTCAGCCGGTCTGCCTGATAAACGGGCGAGAGCCCGCCGAGATCATTCCGGATGAAGTCATCGTTCTGAAACAGGCCTATCGGGAAGCCACAAAGACCTCCTAGCGAGACGACCATGCGCTGTCTGATTTATCTAATGCTCTTCCTCTCACAGACCGCAAAGTCTGCTGATGATTTCATCGATGATGCCGCGATCAAAGCAAGGTTCCGCGAGAGCCTGATTGGCTTCATTGAGGAAAGGAAAGGCTTAACCGCCGCTGAGGTAAGACGGGAATTGAAGCGTGAGAAATCAATGGAGCCCGGGCTTTCCGTGGAAAACGAACCGGCGGAGGCGGTGAATTATACCGCTCCCGAACTCTACCAACAGGCGAAGGAAGCTTCGCTCATCATCGGGCATCTCTATCTTTGTGACTCCTGCGATGAGTGGCACACGAACCTCGCCGGCGGCGTCGCCATTTCCCCGGAAGGGCTGGTGTTGACTAACTTTCACGTTCTACAGTTTGAGAAAGCTGCGATCTTTGGTGTGATGAACTCAAAGGGCGAAGTCTCGCGGATTTCGAAAGTCATTGCCAGCAGCCGCAGCGACGACCTCGCCATCATCCAACTGGATTCCAATGAGCAAGCCTCGTTTGCTCCACTGGCATCGGGAATCATGATAGGTGAAGAGGTCGCCCTGGTTTCTCATCCTGATTCACATTTCTACTCCTTCACCACGGGCCGGGTTTCCCGACTTTCAATTGAGCCCAAACTCCGGACCAGACGAGTCGAAATTACGGCGCCCTTCGCGCGGGGATCAAGCGGCTCCGGGATCTTTAATCGACGGGGCCAACTTCTCGGCCTCGCCTCGGCAACCAACGCGGTCTACTACGAGGAAGATCAACGGGGAGAGCGAAATCTGCAGAGGGTGATTTATTCGGGAGTCCCCCTTCCATCGATTCGTGATCTCCTGAATCTCACGAACGGAAACTAAGGCGCGGTCACTCTCTCCGCCCAGGCGACAATTCTCGACGCCTCGTGAAGAGAATGTGGATGATGCCCCGCTCCCGCTTTAATGATCGTGGTAATATCCCCGCCCATTTCCCGGTAAAACTTCTCCAATCTTGCTCCATTCCGGGCAAAGGGAACAATGTTGTCATCCCCGCCCGCGATAAGCAAAAGCGGTAGCTTCGCTTCAATGAGCCGCCCGACACCTTTAAGCGGCCCCTTCCAATCTTCGGCCGTCCCCTCTTCAAGCCCATAGGCATTTAGCGCCTTTCCCCAGAGAGCGGGAGAAAGCTCTCCCGGCCATGAGTGAATATCCAGAACGGGAGCATCCAAGTACAAACCGGCGACTTTCTCTGGATGCCTGATCGCCCAGTTCATCGCTCCAAGCCCGCCCCGACTGAAGCCTTCCATGACCGGCTTCCCGGCGAGTTGATAGCGCTCCCTCGCTGACGTATAGAACGTATCAAACGCATCCATCGCTTCCGGCCCGCCGAAAAGATGTCCGACGTCAATCCATGCGACGTGCCACCCTTTTGCGAGAAGCGCCTCGTCAGCCGCGGGGAAGGCTCCGAAAAATCGAGCGCGCCAGATCCAGGGGCGCCCTTCCGCGACGTTGTCGGGCCGGGCGATACGGCAGGCACGACCATCGATCTTGAACTCGTCTGTCTCGTAGTCGTTCAGCCTCTTGTGAAAATGCCCGCCCGGCAGCCCGGTGATCCTCCTGACTTTATTTGATTCAGAATCACCGATATAGAGATCTCCTGTGACCGGGTCGGTCCCGACTCCGTGAAGCCGCGCCATCCGGCATGACGACGGATCCGGCGAATCCGGTCCATCCCCTTTTGTCCCGTCCCCGGCAACCACTCGAACCATGGGCTCCGGCCCCGTAAGATCGATCACTCTGACGGTATGAGATTCGGTATCCGCGAGATAAACCTGATTCCCATCCGGAGAGATCGCTATTCCCTTTGGCCCTGACAATTTTGCTTTCTTCGCCACCGTTTCCACGGCGTCGAAACCTTTTGCGCCTCGACCCGCAACGTGATGCAAAGTTCCTGACTTGAGATCGATTCGAAAAACCTGATTGCCCTCCCGCAAGGCCAGCCATAGATCTCCATTCGGAGAAAGGTCGAGGGCGCGGGGTCCCTTTAACGGAGTTAAAGGACTTACTTCAGCACCGTCTTTCGTCTTTTGAGCCTCGCCGGTCCCACACCAGGTAGAAATTTTGCCTGAACCGAGATCGAGCGCCCTGATCCGGTGATTCCCAATATCACAAATCAGAAGCGTCTTACCATCAGGGAGAAACTGAATGGAATGCGGCCGGTTCATCCCTGCTTCTACCGCTGATCCACCATCGCCACTGAAACCCGCTTCCCCGGTCCCGGCCACTGTCGAAACGATATTGGTTCTCGCGTCCAATTTTCGAACGATGTGATTCTTCATCTCCACCCAGTACAGGTCACCCCCGGGATGAAAGCGGACCTCGTAAGGTTCATTCAATTGGGCGAGATCCGGCGCTTCACCATCGCCTGTGTATCCCGGCTCCCCTGTCCCGACCAGCGTTTCGATCTCACCTGATTTCCTTGAGATCTTACGAATCAAATGATTTCCAGTATCGCAGAAAACGATGTCGCCATCAGGTGCGACGATGACTCCAAATGGATTGTTGAGCTTAGCGTCCAGCCCCAGGGCCGTTTCATCCGGGAATCCGGCTTTTCCCGTTCCGGCGATGGTCTCGATCTTCGACTGCGCAAATGACGCAGCGGTAGAGAGCAGGAGCAGTGAAACGAAAAGGGAAACAGAGCGCATACAATTCATAGCCCGCTATTCTGAGGCACCACCCCTCTCTGCTCCAGCTAATTCAGCCGGGAAGATGACTCATTCTCGAAGCTCCAAAGCGGTGAAATAGAAACACCCCTCAGCGCCTTTCCCCAATTCGCCCCTGATCTTCGCGCGGTCTTCGGATAATTCGCGGAAACCTTACCAGCGACGGGTTGCTCCACGCACCAGGCCGACCATGACACCTTGAATCAACAATTCCTGAGCCGGAATCAAATCAGGATACATTTCATTCTCAGCCTTGAGATAGGGCTTTCGCCCATTGGTGACAAATCGCTTCAGAGTGGTTTCACCATCAATAAGCGCCGCGACAATATCCTGATCGCGAGGCTCGCGATACTCCAGAACGACATGATCACCGTCCATGATGTGAGCATCGATCATCGATTCACCGCGCACCTTAAGCGCATACGCTTTCGACCTCTCCGTCAGCCCCATCGAGCGAACGTCCACAGAAAGAGTACCATCAGCCTCGGGGCGCGTGTCATCGGCATAGCCTGCCGGAATGGCCCCGTAGATCGGAACATCGACAATCGGCTCACGATCAGCCGCATCAGCAAGCTGAAGTGAACGCGCTTTGCGATCTTTCTTGATGATCGCCCCTTTTTTCTCGAGCGCCCGCAAATGACTGACCGCTGCCGTCTGGCTGGCAAAGCCAAAATGCTCCTGAATCTCACGCGTTGAGGGCATGATGCCACTCTGACGATGAACAGATTGGAGGTAGTCGAGGATTTCCTGTTGGCGCGCGGTGAGTTTCATTTTGAACACTGTTAATAGGAACATTCGACAAAATACAGGATGCGCAAGAAGAAATCGGAATTTTATTAGGGGATCCGAATGAAACCTCGCTTCCTCATTATCATCATTATCGCGGTGGCCGCGATTCACCTCATGCTTTTCGTTTTAACGCAGAAGCGCGCCGATGAGGATCTCGAATCTTCCGCCGCCAGTGAAACACCGGTAAAGCACGAGGAGATCCGCCCCATCGAACCGATGGCGAGTTCGCCCCCTCCGGCGCCGGAAGAGACGTTGCCCGAATCCTCCGGCACAGAATCAGCTGTCTCTGACGCCGTGAACCTTATTCAAAAGAAACAGGCACCCGTGAACGACCCCCTCGTTGAGGAACCGCCTGAATCAACATCACCCCGGGCAAGCGAAACGGGAGCAACCATGATCGTCGGGCGCGTGGAAGGCCAATCTAAACTACCGCCGGAACTTTTCCCGGTCGCCGAAGAAGGCGCAAAAGCGGTCGCGGCCCAGGACTGGGAGAAAGCGCGAGAAATCTACCTTCGTCTTGTCGATGAAGCACCGGGCAACGCTCTTGGATATGCCAACCTCGGCGTAGCGGAGCATCAACTGGGAAATCTCCTCGCCGCCTCGGGGAACCTGCGAAAGTCATTGGAGATCAATCCTTCCATCGCACAAAACTGGCAAACCCTCGGAATCATTCACTATGAGCGCGACGAACTGGAACTGGCAATCTCATGCCTGACTCGCGCTATCCACGAAGACCCCTCCGACGCCCGCACCCACCTCTACCTGGCCGCGGTCATTCGGACCTACGGATGGATTGAAGCATCAATCACTGAGCTGGAGCGTGCCGTGGAAACAGATCCACAATTTGCTGATGCCCACTATAATCTCGCACTGACTTATCTGGAAACCAAGCCGCCCCGCCTCGAGCTCGCCCGACGGCATTACTATTCGGCAATCGATTTGGGGGCCGTCCCCTCCCCGGAACTGGAGTCAATTTTTCAACCTGATGAGTAAGGATTCAGTGAAAATTTTCTAAATGCGTCTATTCTGCCGCCGTTCACCCATGAGAGGCTATTCATCCATTCGCTCCCGCTTTGCTGTCGCAGTGACGACTATTTCTTTCGCTCTGCCCCTCTTCCTCAGCCAATCAGGCTGCCAATCAACTTCGGACGGGCCGATGACGATCGGAGCGCAAGTGCCCGCTGCCGGATCCGTAGAGCAACAGGGTGCCGACGGGGAATCAAACTATCCGAACCCTCTGGCTATGAATTTCGGGAGCCGCTCCAACGCTCCCGCTTCGCCGCCACCCTCGATCACCGCGAAGGCGGCAATCCTCGTCGATTCCTCAGGACGGGTTCTCTTTGAAAAAAATGCCGATACACGTCGACCGGTGGCAAGCACACAAAAACTGCTGTTGGGAATCATGATTGCCGAACGCGGCGGCCTGAATGAAACCGTGACGATTCAGGATCCTGACACCTGGGCGGAGCCTACCGTGATGGGAATCAAAGCGGGGCAAACCTACACACGGGGTGAACTGCTCAAGACGGTACTTGTCCGGAGCAGCAACGACATCGCGAGAGCACTGGCGAGGGACCACTCAGGAAGTGTCTCCAGTTTTGCCGCGAACATGAACAGCCGCGCCCGCTCACTGGGCATGACCAATTCCTACTTTGCCAATGCGAGCGGACTTCCCACTCCGGCGGGTCAATACTCAACCGCGCGGGATCTCGCTAAACTCGGCAAAGCAGCCCTGCGAAACCCGTTCGTCCGCGATGCAATCAGGACGCAGTCGGTGAACTTCCGATTCTCAAACGGCACCACGAAGACCGTATACAACACGAATCAGGTCCTCCGAAGCTTTCCTTACTGCACGGGTGCCAAAACAGGCTACACGAATGCTGCGGGTCGATGCCTCGTTTCATCCGCCACAGCGAACGGCAAGAGCGTCGTTGCAGTGATTCTCGGAAGCACCTCACCAACCGTCTGGAAAGAATCCGAAGCACTGCTTCGCTACGGCCTCGGCATGTAAGAACGCGGGAAGCTCTTGAGACTTCCCCCGATTCGCCGAAGGTTTCTCACTGACCCGAATTGACGTGAGCGTTATCCTGAAAAAAAAGAAGTTCTACCCTGTAAGCGACCTGCTTGGGGAATACCTCGAGAACTACCAGCGTTCCCTGGATATTCCGGTGGTTTACGATGATCTGCACCGATACTCAGCACTGTATCCGCTCTTCGATCGCGACGGCAACGACACCCTCTGGAAAACGGTCCACTACGAACCTTCGATCCGCGAAGAACTGAGCCGCAAACTGATTCGAATCTACTCGCTGATCAAAACCAACGATGTGCGTGTCAGTGAACACCTCATCATGGAGCGCGTCGATTTTTGTGAATTTGGTAACTCGCGGCCGTTCCGGGTCAGAATCGTGAACCAATACAACGACAACTACGATCATTTCTATGTGAAGATCGCAGACGCGTCGCGAATTTACGGGCTGGAGCTGGAACACATTCTTTCCCCGAACCGGATCAACTATCTCGTCAACGGAGACACCCTTATCGAAGAACATATCGCAGGCGTCCCCGGTGATATTTTCATCCGAGACTACTTCGGCCGAGAAGAAACCAATCTCGTCCGTGTCGCCAAAGAATTCGTAAAATTCAGCGAACGCAGTTTCATGCGACTACTGGGCGACATGAGGAGTTACAACTACGTCGTCGAGATCACCCCGGACTTCGAAGACGCCCAATACCGGGTCCGCGCGATCGACTTCGATCAGCAGTGCTACATGGGATTCAAAAAGATGTATCTGCCCCAGTTTTTTGAGGAAAATGCAGCAGCAGTGGGACTCTGCACCGACCTCATCAACTACAACACGACACGGCAATATCAGGATGAAGAACGCACCCTCATGGATCGCCGCATTCGCCTTGCTCACAACCGCCTCAAGGACTTCTGGAAGACCATGTGCCCGGACGAAATCGCCCCGGAGGAGCATGTCCTGACCCTTCGTGATGACCTGAACGAATACCATGAGACAAACGCGTTTTCAGCCTGTGAAACCATGGGGGAGCTCGTTCGACTGAATCTCAACGTCTCCGTTTCAAAGACCGAATCGTAATGTCACATCACGGTCACTTTTTTCGCGCCTTTCTTCGAAACTCGGGAACTGTCGGAGCGATCGCCCCCAGCTCACCGGAGCTGGCGAAGCGGATGCTCGAATGGATGGACTGGAGCAGCATCGAATGTGCCGTCGAGTTTGGCGCCGGCACCGGTGTCTTTACCGAAGCGATCGGCCCCTACTTAAAACCGGGGGCTAAATTTATCGCCATCGAGCGGGACCCGGAGCTGGCCGAAATTACCCGTCGCCGCTGCCCTGAAGTGAACCTGCATGAAACGTGCGTGAGTCGTGTCCGCGAGATCTGTGATGAAGCCGGCGTTGAGAAAGTCGACGCCATCATTTGCGGGCTGCCATGGGCCTCATTCTCCAGCGAACTCCAGGATCAATTCCTCGATGCGATGTTTGAAGTGCTTCCTCCGGGCGGTCAGTTTGCTACCTTCGCCTACTGGCAGGGCCTCGCTCTTCCCGCCGGCCAGCGGTTTCGCAGGTATTTAAAGCGGCATTTTACAAAAGTCGAGCAAAGTCCCACCGCGTGGAAGAACCTCCCCCCCGCCTTCGTTTACCGGTGCGAAAGGTAGCTTACCCTGCAGCGGCAACGACTGCCCGCATCTTATCGAGGCCGACCCTGGCACATTCGAGTGCCGGCATTTCCCAATAACTTCGGTTGAATAATTCCAGCGACAGAACGGGATAAGCCCCGACCGACTTGAAATTGTTCAAAATCCCGGCAATCGGCGCAACCCCGTCTCCAGGGTAGACGCGATCAGCATCTGTGATCTGCCCCCTCGGGGGATCGGCCGGATAGTCGTTCAGGTGATAGCTTTGCAACGCTCCCGGTCCCATCAGGAGAATCGAATCAAAAGAGGACCCGCCTTTGTAGGTATGATAGACGTCCCCGAGGAAGCAAGCCTTCGGGTGTCCCGCCCGAATCGCGACGTAGACCGCTTTCTCAACCGTTCCAATTGTCGGATGACCTCCCCACATTTCGACCTGAGGAACGACTCCCATCTCATCCCCCAGTTCCAGTAAAACGCGATAGCGATCGGCGACATCATCGAGATCGACATGATCTGTTTTTTTGATTCCCGCCGGTGGAGCGGCGATTCGCACCCCGCCAAGTTGAGCAATCGTATCCATGTCGCGCTTCGCTTCCTCCAGGCCGGCAGCCCGTTGCTCAGGGTCGTTCACCGCCCAGGTCGCGAATCCGATCGCGCTTTCTACGCTGAGACCGTGGTCGTCGATCCGTTTTTTCAAATCCTTGAGAGAACCGCCTTCCTCCACATAAGCATTGATGCGGCGAAACCACGGCTCGATCGAGTCATATCCGGCCTCACCGGCGACATCAATTTCTTCCGCTGCATTCAACTCCTGCCCCATGATGGTAGACATATTCAGGCACATCTTGAAGCGTGATTCCCCCGGCAGGGCCGCTGCAGAATCGGCAGAAGAAGTCGTCATCCATCCCACGCCGGCAGCAAGGCTACCGGCTTTGAGAAAATCACGACGATCGGGAGAATGAGAGAGCGTGGAATTTTCCGGCATCCCTGATCTTTGCCATTTCTGCCACATCAATCAACCTTTACAGCACCCCCGATTCAGGTGCCTCAAACACTCGATTACACTAAGGAATCCGTCTCAATTCCCGTATTCAATGAAAGAACCTTTTCCTCCGTTCGTCTTATCTCTATTGCGAACCGCTTTTCATGACTCCGAGCCCGACCTTTCTTGTGACCCTTCTCAGCGCGACTGCTATCATCCTCGCAACGCCTTCCGTTGACGCGCAATCTGCCGTTGATGTCCTCCCGGAGAAACTTGAGGACGCAAAAGGGAAAAAGATGGAATCCGGTGTTCTCTCCGGAAAATACATCGGCCTCTATTTTTCAGCCGGTTGGTGCGCCCCCTGCCGGGTTTTCACGCCTCAATTAAAAGCGTTCCGCGAAGAGCACATCGACGAGTTTGAAGTTGTCTTTGTCAGCTTCGACAAATCGAACACAGACAAACGCCGATACATCTTCACCAGCGGAATGGAGTGGCCTTCTGTTCCGGGGGCCCGGCGAAAGCCGTCAACCTCCCTCGCAGAGACGTATTCTGTTCAAGGATACCCTACCCTGGTGATCCTCGCCCCTGACGGAACCCTTGTCACTGATCGAGGAGTCGAAACAATTATAAGGGAACCCGCGACCGCTTTCGAAAAATGGAAACAAGCCCCACCGTCATAGCGCCTGTCCGGACGACTCAGCAGGATGACCGCGATAATCCCGTTGCACCTGAGACGACTCCGGCGAAAGATACCCATCTTGAAAAAGCCGCTTCGAACCGCTCCATGAGCGAAGAAAAGAAAATGCAACGAGTCGATCCCGACCTCGACCTCGTCGAGCGTTCGCGCGCGGGTGACACCAAAGCTTTCGATGAACTCGTCGAAAAGTACACGCCAAAGCTCTACGGCCTCGTTTACCACATGACCTCCAACCACGAGGACACCAATGACGTGCTGCAGGATGTCTTCGCCAAAGCCTATCGCGCCCTGAAACGTTTTCAGGGGAAGTCGAGCTTTTACACCTGGATCTATTCGATCGCGACGAACATGACGCTGAACTTTCTCAAGAAGAGAAACCGGCGACGAGGCATGAGTCTCGATGACGTCGACATGGCGATTCAGAATGACCCTGATTTTATTGAGGCAACCAGCAAATCCGATCCGGTTCGCGAAGCAAATATCTCAGAATTGCAGGAAAGATTGAACATGGCAATGCAGCAGCTGTCAGATGACCACAGAGCAGTGGTTACCATGTTCGATATTCAGGGAATGCCCCACGCACAGATCTCAAAGATCCTGGGTGTCTCTGAAGGAACGATCCGATCACGGCTCTTTTACGCCCACCGGCAGCTACAAACCTACCTTGACGATTTTCGAAAGTAATTTCAGAGACGCGAGGAGGGACCTATCTGTCGTTGAAATTGACCTGAGATCCCTGTAGTTTCCGACCTTCCCCTTCGCTATCCTCGATGAAAGACTCCGAAGACGTTCAACGCCTCCTCCGCCTCAAGCGCTATGAAACGCCGGGCGAGGAATATTTTAAGCAATTTGCCGAAGACCTCAAAGAGCGTCAACGCGGCGAACTCCTGCAAAGTTCGTCCCGCTCGCTCCTCGCAGAAAGGTTTACGATGTGGATGGATGAATTCAGCCCCAATCGTTGGGCTTTCCCTGCCACCGCCACGGCATGCGCCGCGGCACTCTCAATAGGATCCTTTGTTTTCCTGCAACCATCCGCTTCTGAAAATGAGTCCTCTTCAATCGCAGAGACTTCAGCCGGGGGGGCAAGCCTTCCTGATTTCCCCCTGTCTTCAGACGAGGTGATTCAACTTTCCATCCCCAAGGTCTCACCGCGCATTCCCGACGGCCCCTTTGATCGCGGAGAGAACGTTCTTACGGCCAAGGCCGGAATCGGATTTCGTGAACTTTAAGGGGGAGAAATGAGAAATCCCTCCTTTTTCCAAAGCGCCATCGCGCTGGTGTTGGCGACGGTAGCAACAGCTCGTAGCGATGATTCGTCACGCGAGCTCATGATTCACTGGTCTGACTCCGTTCAGACACATGCTGTCTCCACACCGGAGAAAAATTGGTATATCGGGGTAGCCCCTTCCGCGATCGAGACGAATGCAGGCGCTGAGACCCGTCTCAGCACGGGCGATCACGCGGTTTCCGCTAAGATCTTACATCTGGATCCCTCGAGCCGGCTCTGCCTGCTCGAAGCATCAGATACTATCGAAGAGGTCGAGCCGATCGAGTTTGCAAAAGCGCCCATCCCCTGTGCCGGATCCAAGCTCCACTGCAGCAAGCGGGGCTCATCCTGTCCGACCGCTATCGCCGGCAGAGAATACAGTATTCGGGGAGAGCCCCTTTCCTCACCACTCCTTCGCGTGCGGGTGTCGGATGCCGAAAAATTCTGTGAGCCCGGAACGCCCATCGTCTGCGAGAACGGAAAACTGTTCGGGATTCTCATTGAGACCGATTCTTCGGTCGAGGGAGAAGCTCATGCCATTCCGGTTTGCTGTATCCGAAAGATGGTCACGGAAATGGAGCGCTATGGTCATACCGGTAAAGTTTGGATTGGACTGGTCTTTGAAGACGAGTCCAATACACCGCAGGTTGTTGAAGTTCGCCCCGACTCGCCCGCCCGGGAGGCAATGATCAAGCCTGATGACGTTATCCTCACCATCTCGCATCGCGACGTGACGAATCTGGATGACCTGACGCAGGCAATGCACACTCTTATCGCTGGCGATGAAATTGAAGTTACCGTGCTTCGAGGCATCTCGCAGAAGACGCTCACGCTGACGCCAAGGTTTGCCGAAGCGCCTGAGTAAAGCAGGACGAATTACCGCAACCCCACTCTTCCCTGCATCGCCCGCATCAGGGTGAGTTCATCAGCTGACTCAAGGCCACCTCCCGCTGGCATTCCCTGCGCGAGGCGGGAAACTGAAATACCTTCGATGCTGCTAAGCAACTCAGCGAGATAGTTTGCGGTCGCCTCCCCTTCTACGTCTGAACTGAGCGCAAGAATGACCTCGGTAAAGGTGCCGGCCCGCAACCGCTCGAGCAATTCCCGGATCCGCAACTCTTCCGGGCCAATGTTATCGAGTGGAGAAATACGACCGCGCAGCGAATGATAGTGTCCCCGAAATGCTCCGGATCGCTCCAGAGGAAGGATGTCAGTGGGTTGCTCCACCACACAAAGAAGCGCGGCATCGCGTTGCAGGCCATCACAAATAGCGCAACCGGATTCAAGCGTGGAAAAGAATCCGCAGGTTCCGCACTCGATGACCTCACGGCCGGCGCGTTCCATCACTTCGGAAAACGGTGTCGCGACTTCCTTTCCCTGTTGCATCAACCACACCGCAATTCGTTCAGCGCTTTTCGGACCGATTCCGGGAAGTTGCTTCAAGTGAACAATCAGTGATCGCACAGGATCGGGATAATCGACATTTGCCATGGTGATGAATACACTCCTCACATGAGGTTAATCAAGCGGGCATGCTTTCCGGGCGCTTCAGCCTCTCCCTCCACACCTTTATCAGCGACGCCGCTCTGGGCCCGTTCGATGAAGAAATCGAGGGGAGCATCCTCTCCAGCCGGATTTCGCGCACGACTGAGATGATCAAGTGCTTCTTCAAAGCGTTCTTCGCGCAGGAAAATAACGCCCTGCCAGAATAAATCACGACGCTCCCTCTCAACCTCTCCAAAAGCCTCTTTGGTTGCGAGGAGCTGATATATCTCCGTCATCAAGTTCGCCGCGGGATCAAAGAACATTTCCATCGGACGCACTTCAAATTCCGACTTCACCAGATGGTAGGTATGCGGCCCGATCAAGAGGTCCGAGCCATATCGATCATTCGCATGAGAAAGACGGCGGGAATAGTCCGTCTCCGCCCCGATCCCACTGAAAAAGAAATGCTCATCCGCTCCATATACCCCAATGGTCATGGGTCCGGAGCTGATTCCAACACCATAGGTGAGCCCCTGAAACCAGCGGGTTTCGCATTCCTTGCTCAAGTTTTTGAGTCTCGACCTCAGTTCCAAGGCGGCACGACAGGCATGAAAGGCATGGCTTTCCGATGGCTTTAACATACCGAAATAGCCCCGCACCAGTTCAGGTCCCGACTCATCGAGGTAGGCACCGCGCCCCGTCAGGAAGGTTGAAACACTCCGAAGAAAAAGATTACTCATCTTTACGAGGTCCGACGGCTTAAGCTTAGCCTGCAATTCTTCGTGATTAAAAAGACGACACGTCACCACGGTGACTTCACGGGAAACCCCTCCGAAATCCGGCGGCTCATCCGCTTCAAGAAGCTCATTAAAAGTACGATGCGAGACTCGACGTCCAATGAGGGTCTCCAGCACACGTTTCCTCATCCCTTTCTCCGTCCCCGCAAAGACAAAGGAAGCGGCTGCGGATAGAGCCACAGCAGCCAGAGACGAAAACGGATCAAAAAGTACCCCGTGTAATGCCAGGGTAGGGGAAAAACCCAGGACGAGAAGAACACTGCAGAAAATCACAAGGACCTTCTGCGATGGATTCGTCACGTCAATGACACACCAGGAAACACCGGCAGCGAGAGAAATAATTACCAGCCCCTCGATCCATTTCATTCGAACCATCTCATCTTCGACGAGAAGTCCCTGACTCACCCACTTTGAGCGAAGCCATTCCGTCATAGGCTCGAAAACGCCGACGAAAAACAAGACGAGGACTAAAGCAGAGACACCTCCCCCGATGTATAAAAATGTCAGAACGTAACGTCGCATTCGAAATGAGTCCTCCCTTTGGGGAAAACGGAACCATCGCCGCCATCCTTGAAGGAAGCTCCAGTGTAGAACGAGCGTGCCTCTGGAGCAAGATCAAGTCTCCTCCCAACCTTCCCTCTGCAATCGAATCAGAGGTGGGGAACCGTTTCTTTTTCTCCCGAACCAAAGGTCTTTTTCACGGCTTGGCGTAAACGCCGGCCCGCCGTGTTGCGGTTCAAGCGTTTGAAGCGCTGCAAACTCTCTTCATCACTCAGCCATTCGTCATGCAAATGATGGAGAGAGGAGCTGATGCGTTCGTGAACGGTTTCTTTCTGCGTTGCCGTCAATCGCTGAAAAATCCCGCTCGCCTCGCAATAGGCGGAAAGTGCCACCATGTATTCACGGTGCAGGTACATGGAATGCTGCTGAAGAATGGAAAGGTCAACCGCAAGTGCCTCATCCAGCGCAACGATCCACTCCTCGTCTTCTGCAAACTCAATCGGCACCTCGTCGTGCTCCCAAAGCTCACCATAGCTCAACGCGGAAGGCTTCCCGGTTGGAATGTTGATCCGCGAAACCCCACCTGACATGCAAATAATACGACAATCCAGGTTGCTGCCGCAGTAGAGGCGTGAATGCAATAGCATCGATGCCACATCCCAAATATCAGAGGAAGCAAAGCCCGCAGCGATCCACTCAGGGAAAGACTCAACCCAGGAACGAACTTTTGCCGATTTTTTATTGGGAGCATCTGCAAGCGCCTCAAAGAAAACAAGGCCGAGTCCATCGCGTTCAGCCACTTCCTTCAGAGCCTTAGTGAGCCGCACTTGATGCGAATCGCTCACTTCACTTACCTCAACAGCAACCCACCCGTTTGGAAAGCGGTGACGCAATTCCTCGAGGGCCTTGCAATCACGATGTTCACGGAGCTGCCGCCCGCCCACCTGAGGGAGAACCGTAAGCGGACAGGGCATACGAGTGACCTTCAATCCCTCGGATTCCAGAAAGTTGGCTCCGTTTTCATCACGAATCCCGATAAAGTTGGCCTGGCGCATGGCATGCAACAGATGAGCCTTCCCCGCCGGGGAAAGTGCTTCCGGATCCGGGAGCCCCACCGCGTGAAAACTAAGATTCGCACCGAAGAACTCGCCGTCAGCAGCAAGGACATAGGAGAGATCATTCGTCTGACCGGAGCGCCGCTTCACATAATTGGAAAGCTCTTCCCCGCCCGCGATTATCGAGAGACTCTCAAAACGCTCAGCCTCTTCCCCGGTGACGGCCGCAGCATAGGAAGAAGGTAAATCAGAACATAAATTGTCCCCCCCACAGTGAATCAACTGAAGCCGGTTCCCCGTCATCTCGAGAGCACTCTCCCCGTAATTTCTAACCGGATGACCTCCAAAAGGGGTCATATCCGCGCTAACAAGCGATGCGCAGCGGAACTTAGCCAGATTTAAAAGACGCGTCAGGACATGCGGGCGAAGCATCTCCCCGACATCATAGCGACTCGCCGCCCCAATCAAAACACCTTCACCGGAGGGCGCCGTAACCCTGTTCACTTCTTCAAGAGGGCGCAGCCAGTCCATGCCGGGACGGTGGTGGTGGCTTCTCGACCCCTCTCCCTCACGGAAATTCAGATCGCCCGAAGGGAAGTTATTCGAATTCTCGGCCTCTCGCATTCGTAAATATTACGCAAATCTTTACTATTCACAATATTTAATGGTAATTTTTTGTAATTTCCGGAATTTAACGAACACATCGGAAAAATTAATACCAGCTACTCAGAAATACCAACGGCGCGGCGCATTTCTTCGGGAGTGGAAGGATTCGACAAGATAGCGACAAGGTAATCGCAGGTCCTTTCCTCCTCAGAGAAATCCAGCCAACGTAACAAATTGCCGGGCCGCTCAAGGCGCGAGAAAACCGCGCGGGAGATGCGGTTCCGCTCAATCCACATGGTCCCGTAGCCATGCGAGCCATCTTCGTTGTTCTGATTACTCGACCAGACCCGAACCGCGCTACCATCCGCATTCGTCCCGAGATACACAACCAGATGCCCTCTTTCACCCTTCCCGATTTTATCATTCCAGAAAATCTTCAAAAAGTCGCCCGGTTTCGCTTGTTCGAACGATTCAAAATTGGTGCCCAAATCCAACCGCTCAAAAAGTCTCGCCGTTCCCGGCCCATTCGCATTCCAATGCCCGAACAATCCGACCCCGTCGTATTCGCCATGGATGACCGGCCTGGATCCCCCCACCTTCGCTAATTCTTCATTCAAGGCTTTCGGGAAATTCAGAAGATTGCCCTTCTGTAAATCAGCAAGCACTTCGCAAAAAAGCAAATAAGTCGCACTTGAACAAAAGCTGTATCCCGATGCCGCGTCGCCATTGACTTTCAGCTTCCCGCCGAGCCCCACTTTCAGAGCCCTTTCCAACTCATCCACAGTTGCGTAGAGATCATTAAACCGCTCTGACTCGGGCAGCTCCCGTCGGTAGGAGGCATAAACACCACCTTTCGGCATCTTAGAGATGGCCGAAACCACCGCTTCGCTATAGTCCCCTGCGGAGATCGATTCCGCGATGGGCAGAGCCAGCAGTATAGCAGAGAGTATTCGAAGCATCGAGACGGCAGAAGATAACATTCGTTATAATCGCACCACTCAGGAAGTCCGCCATGCCTGCTGCATCGCGAGAATGCGCTTCAATTCCCGACGTTCAGCCATTGGCGTTTCCGGATCTGCAATCAAATCCCGCAAATTCTCCTGTTCCAACCAGAGAACCACAGCTTCCGGCCAGATTCGAATGTCGAAATTCTCACGAAATTCACCCGCTTCCCACGCCGGGAGAAAAACTCCTGCACTCGTTTGAGGTTCAGTGGATTCGTCTTCGCTCGTCGAAGCAAAAAGTAGCGGTGCCGCTGCCAGAATCGACAGGAGACTGAATTGGATCAGTTTTTTCATGATGAAGAGGGGTTGCTTCATAAACGATAGAGCGGTGCCGGCCCTTAGAACTACCTCGTTAAATCGTCATTCTGAGGTAAAAATACGGCCCCGAAATCAAGGCTCATTTAGATTCGCTGATTTTTCGCCTCTCCCGCCCCTTGACAAGCGAATCAAACCGCCTAGATTCCCGCTCCCCAGCTCCCTTGGCGGCTAAAGAGACCACTCCTGAACGTGGACAGGTCGCCTTTCGAAACTTGGAGCTGGTGTATGATAAAACGGAAATGAAGACGTTTTCTGCTAAAGCTGAAGAAATTGACCGCAAATGGTATGTCATCGACGCCGAGAACAAGGTTCTCGGTGAAGTTGCGGTTGCTGCTGCCCGCCTCCTTCGCGGCAAGCACAAGCCCCTTTTTACCTCCCACGTGGACTGCGGAGACTTCGTTGTTGTCGTCAATGCGGACAAGGTGAAGCTCACTGGAAACAAGGAGGAGCAGAAAATTTACACTTCCTACTCCGGTTATGTTGGAGGCCAGAAACGTGAATCTGTCGAAAAACTTCGTCAGCGTCGCCCTGAGCTGATTGTCGAGCGCGCCATCACCGGGATGATCCCTCACAACCGCCTTGGACGTCAGATCGTCAAGAAGCTGAAAGTCTACGCTGGAACCGAGCATCCTCACGATGCGCAGCAAGTTGAAGCTTTCGAAGTATAATTTCCCACTGTTATTGAATCATGAGCGAATCTTTCTCAGCTACCGGTCGACGCAAGACCTCAACCGCCAGCGTTACTATCAAACCTGGCGCCGGAAAAATCACCATCAACAAGCGTCCCTTCGACGAATACTTCGGAACGCTTTCTCTCCAGAACCAGGTGCTTCTTCCTTTTCACGTGGCCAACGCCGTGAATCAGTATGACTGCAACATCAACGCTAAAGGCGGCGGTGTGACCGGTCAGATTGGTGCTGTTCAACTTGGAATCGCCCGCGCTCTCCTCAAAACAAATGAGGAACTGAAAGACACCCTTCGCGAAGCGGACCTCCTCACTCGCGACTCCCGCAAGAAGGAACGTAAGAAGCCAGGTCAGCCGAAAGCACGTAAGCGCTTCCAGTTCTCAAAGCGTTAATCCGCTTTCTCGAACATCTCCCGAGAATTCATTCGGGAATCGACTTTTCAACAGGGTTGGGTGTTTCACTCAACCCTGTTTTGCTTTCAATTTCCACCCCGTTTCGCCGGAGGAGTAGTTTTTCACTACAAAGGAAAGCCTCCTCAGGAACTTCTCTCAGAAGACGACTGGCGAGGTAGATGGCGAATCACGGGCCACAGATGAACGTGAAGATTGCCCCCCGTAGGAATGAAAACACTGCATTCCCCGCCACAAAAAAGAAGGGTTAGCCCCCTTTCCTAGATGTGAGCCTCAATCTCAGCAGCGGCTCGCTTGGGACCAAGATGCCTGACATCGGTCGCGCTCTCGAGAAAGATCCCGTCTTCAGCGATATTCACGGCATGATCGCCAACCCGCTCGAGGCTTCGCACGATAAAAATGAGATGAAGGTATGACTTCACGCGGATGGAATCACTATCCATCTGCTTCGTTAATTCCCGAATGACATCGTTATGAGCCATATCGAGTGCCCGGTCCCGCTCATACAGTGAGATAGCGAGATCGTTATCGCCTTCCGCGTAGGATCGCATCCCGTCTTGCAAAATGCTCAAGGCTTTCTCGTAAAGCGGCTCGATCAGAGCAGCGGCCTTGATCTCAGGGTGCTTCAAAATTTTACGGGCACGACGCGCGATATTCTGCGCCTCATCAGAGACCCGCTCCAGGTTATTCGCCACTTTCATGCCGGCAATTACCTCGCGAAGGTCACTTGCCACCGGATTGTATCGCATCAGAATCTCGAAAGAATCAGCATCGATTTTCCGCTCAAGAAAATTAACCTCATCATCTTCGACAATGGCCGTATTGCAGAACTCGGCATTTCGAGTCAGCAATCCACGGATCGCACTCTCGAGATTCTGTTCAGCAATGCTGGCCATGCGGAGGATGCTGTCACGAGCTTCGCGCAGCGCGGCATCAAAGTTTCCGAGGCGATGAGAGTATTCAGACATGGTAGGCACCTCACTATGACACCGATACGGCTAAACTAAATATTAATCCCTTCACGCCGCCGCAACGACGGTTGAGGAAACCTCCTCTTCGGATGCTTCAACAAAATCCGATTCATGCTCAACGAGACTTTCACTTGTCTCACGGCGAGCCATAAACTCGTCATGATGAATGAGTTCGAACTCTCCGGGCTCTGTCTCAACAATCGCAGTAAGCGACTCAACCCAGTCTCCGGAATTCAAATAGTGAACCTCGCCATCGAGATCTTTATCCGCCGGCGTATGAATGTGACCGCAAATAATGCCGCAACAGTGACGAACGAGTGCCAGTTCCTTCAATTGATCTTCATAGCGATCCACAAAACTCACAGCCGACTTGACCTTCTCTTTAATTTTCTTACTGAGCGAGTAGTACTCCTTTCCGCGGAACGAACGCCAACGGTTGTAGAGACGATTCACCCCGAGAAGAAGCTCATAACCTTTTGCCCCGGCAATCGCCATCCAGCGATGACTCGTTGTCACGGAGTCGAATCCATCTCCGTGAACGACAAGGTAATCGCCCCGTGGGGTTTCGTGAATATACTCATCCACGATTCTGAGATTGCCGAAATTGATCGGAAGAAAACGCTCAAGGATATCATCGTGATTTCCCCTCAGGTAAATGACTTCCGTCCCCTGCTTCTCCATCTTCTTGAGAACGGTACGAACGAACTTGGTGTGCTCCGGGAGCCATCGACCGCCGCCGCGTAATGCCCAGCCATCCACAATGTCACCATTGAGAATGAGCTTTTTACATCTTGTTGCCTTCAGAAACTCGATCACTTCAACCGCTTTACTGTCGCGGGTTCCAAGGTGAACATCAGAAATGAAGATGCTGTGGTATTCGTTCTTTTTCATGAAAGACCATTGGTAAGTTCTTCCGCCTCGAGACTTTCCGGCGTCGGTAAAATCGTTTCGCCCGAAGCTAATACTTCGAGCTGCTTCTCAAATCGCTTGATCACTTTCTTCCAGCGAACCCTTCTCGCCGACTCCCGAGCTGCCTGACGCACCTCGGAAAGATCACGCTTCGCCACCGAGAGAACGAGATCGAGGTAGGCCTCGTCGTCATCAAAAGGAGCTGAGAATCCATTTTCACCGTGCTTGATATGCTGACGCGCAGCCGCATAATCGTAGGCCACCACGGCGAGACCACTGGCCATTGCTTCCATCGTTACATTCCCGAATGTTTCCGTGATGCTCGGAAAAAGAAAGAGATCGGCCGAAGCGTAGTACTCAGCAAGTTCTTCCCCCCGAAGCACACCGGGATAAACAAACTGTGGGTAATCCCGCTTCAACTCTTCGAGCTTTGGCCCGTCGCCGACAAAGACTCCGCGAAAATCCGGGATGCGTTTCTGAATCTCGAGGAAACTCTTCACCAACAAAGGAAGGTTCTTCTCGGCAGCAATACGGCCGACCGATAACCCAACGAGAGTTCCCTCCCGCGCGCCCCACGACTGACGCAGCGCCTGGGAACGTTTCTTCGGTGAAAAGAGTTTTGTATCAACCCCTTTCGGCAGAAGCTCCAGGTTGTGGAAACCACGCGAGTCGAGATCTGCGATGACATCACGTGATGGAACAAAAGTGCAGGTCGAACGATTGTGAACGTGGCGGAGATAACGAACCGCGGCCTTCTCCAACAGCGGCACTTGGTAATGGGCCATGTATTGCTGAAAATTTGTGTGAAAGCCGGAGGCAGCCGGAATGCCCAGAGCCCGCGCCGCGGAAATAGCAGAGGCGCCCAACGGTGTCTCGGTGGCCACGTAGATCACATCAGGGCGGCGCTTATACCAACGGGCCTGTAGAACCAGCTTCATTGGAAATCCAAAACGCACCTCCTTGTAACCGGGCAATCCGATCGAAGGAACCTCAAGGCCCTCTTCATCACAGGCGAGTACGGCGGGACGAACCACGTCGACATCGTGTCCACGCTCACGCAAGCCCTTAACAAGGCGCTCAAGAGTCGTCGCCACGCCATTTGCCTGGGGAGAGTAGGTATCGGTAACAAACGTAACTTTCATCGTATTCAATTTTCGTATTCAATCGTGCTTTTCCGGATAATCCGGGAGCCACCTCAATCTGCGGTGAATTGAACAGATCATTTCATCGAAAATCGTAATCCGATTATCTCCTGAACCGATGTTTGTTAAAGCGACAGCTTCGTCACTTACACCATTAAGCGCTGTTAACAGTATGAAGACTTTAATGAAACGAGTCGCAGCCCGGACACCTGCCAATGACCCGGACTGCGACTACCCCTCAACTCGGAAGGAACGATCAAGCAGCTAAATAAACAAGAGAGCTTTTTGATCGTTACCTCCCAAACCTTACCAATGAACCAATTTGACGCTCAACGAGTTAGAACTCCGACTGAGCAAACCTGTGGATCTGTCTGTTTGTGTTGGAAAAGATCCCGCCTTCCCCCTGACAAACCATTCCCCACTCGTCGTGAGCGAAGAGGAATAGGAATCGGTTAGGGGGATGAAATACATGCAAAGAAACACTGTTTTTTCGTTTCGGCGATAATCAACCTTACCGATATTTTTAACATATGCAACTTACTTTTAAAAACTTTTTCACATTTGAGAGCTGTTTTTCTCATTATGTAAAAAATTACTCGAAAGATTTAAGACGATCCCAGTGCCTGATTTCCCCGTCTTTGTCAAAAATGACAACGATACCCCCCCTTCCTGATCCTACTGTCTGAAAGCCGGGTCACTCGCGACGTAGCGAAATCTCGGAGATGACTTTCTCTACTACCTCTTCTACTGACATGTAGGAACTGTCGACGACAATAGCATCCTCTGGAATCACGAGGGGTGACGCCTTGCGATTCGAATCTGTTTTGTCACGGGCGGCGATCGAGTCAGTGACCCCCTCGGCCCGCCGGCGTTGTTCACGAACTTCCGGCGAAGCATCGATATAAAACTTGTAGGGGGTATTCGGGAAAACAACGGATCCGATATCGCGTCCTTCCATGACAACACCATTCGCTTCACCGTAGGCCCGTTGCTCCGCGACGAGTCGCTCCCGCACTTCGGGAATCGCCGCGATCGTCGACACATTTTCATTCACCGACCGGGCACTTAATTCTTCTTTCGTCAGAAAACGGCCATCGACCGCGAAGGTTCCCAACCCGCTCTCTTCACCACAGTCAAAACGGGTCACCTTGAGAATTTCCAGTACCGCTTTCGTATCAGCCGGATCAATTCCCTCCTCAAGAACCCGCCAGGTGAAGGCCCGGTACATTCCACCGGAGCTGACAAAAACGATCTGAAGACAGCTTGCGATGCGCTTTGCCACGGTGCTTTTACCCGAAGCAGCAGGACCATCGATCGCGACGATGAGTGGAGGAATTGCCATTTCGCGTAGATTGCCCCGCACTCGGTTTCGTCGCAACGATTTTCCTTTGTAAAAACCTCTTGCTCCGAGGCGACTCGCTCCTTATCCGTGAAGCCTATGATTCTGGCCGACTCCGAAATTCTCGATGCAATGGAACGTGGTGAAATCGTGATTGAACCCTACGATCGCGAATGCCTCGGGACAAACAGCTATGATGTGCATTTGAGCAAACATCTCGCGACTTACCGAAACCGTGTTCTCGACGCGAAGAAACACAATGAAATCGAGCACTTTGAGATTCCGGAAGAGGGATTTGTTCTCGAGCCTCAAATCAACTACCTCGGCTCAACGATAGAATACACCGAGAGTCACACTTCTGTTCCGTTCCTTGAAGGAAAGTCCAGCGTCGGCCGACTCGGCATGGACATCCACGCAACTGCCGGTAAAGGGGATGTAGGATTCTGCAACTATTGGACTCTCGAGATTTCGGTGAAACAACCAGTCCGGGTTTATGCAGGAATGCCTGTGGGACAGCTTATCTATTTCCAGGTCGAAGGGAACATTCTGAATCCCTACAATGAGAAAAACTCAGCCAAATACAACGGCAAAACGCCGCTTCCGGTTGAGTCGATGATGTGGAAGAACAAGTTCTAACACTGGCGGTCAACGCTCACCTTTTCGGTTTCGGGGGATTTGGACCGGTGAACGGCATCGATTCGTATCGAACCGGATCTTCAAGGAGACGGGGATCACCGGCTGCAGTCAGTTCTTTCATGAGCCGCTCCCGCAATTCCTTCTCTATCGAAGCAAGCGCCGGATCCCCGGCCCGGTTATCGACCTGATCAGGATCCTCTGCAAGAACATAGAGTTCCACCTCAGGTCGCTTTCCAAATCCAAGCTGAAAGTGCCGCTGATAGTCGGTGTGATCACGATTTTCCACCATCCAGGCCTTAGTCGGTCCGGCATCGAGATCTCCAAAAACGACGAAGGTATCCTCTACCAGTGCTTCGTGGTCAGGGGTGATGTGATTAGCGACAGAACCGGGTGACCCCATCGGCCATCGTTCCGGCTCAAAATTCACGATATAAAGGTGCTCCTCTGTTCGAATCGCCCGTTGCGGGTATGGCTTATTGCCTGCGCGCGCCTCCGCAACATGCCGCTCCCTCCCCGTCACCACCCAGGTTCGGGCAGGGTCAACCAACCCGGACTTTTCAGAAGTGAACACATCAATAAGGCTCCTGCCAGTCATCACGTCAGGAATTTCGGTGCCACCTGCCTCGAGGAATGTCGGCGCAAGATCCATGAGGTTCACAAAATCCTCGACGACCCGATTCCCGGGAATTCTTCCATTTCCCCACCTTGCCGCGAGCGTCACTGCGGAACCGAAATCGTAGAGATTGCACTTCCCCCGGGGAAACCCGGGAGCACCATGATCGCCACTCACTACGATCAGCGTGTCATCCAGCTTACCCGCTGCTTCGAGCTGCCTGAGAAGCACCCCTACTGCGGCATCGAACGCCATCGCTTCACCGAGGTAGTCGGCGAGATCTTCTCTCACCTCCGGTACGTCAGGAAGAAACGCCGGCATCTTACCTTTCAGTTCATCCGGTTCGAGCGCCCACAAATCCTTCCCGGAGCCGCGAATCCATTTACGATGAACATTGGTCGGGCCGAACCAGAAAAAGAAAGGCTTATCATCGGGCTGCGAGTTAAGAAATCCATCGAACTGCTTTTCGACATGGTTGAGGAGCTCCCCTTTCGCTTCTTCGACCGAATCCCCCTTCTCAACAGCCTTTGAAGCATGCTGAGAAAATCCATTAAAGCTGGGACCCTTGATCTCGAATCCGAACTCCTGTTCACCGAAAGGAGCATCTTTTGGCTCTCCCGGCCCCCACACCTTAAACAATTTTCCAATGTGGTACCCATTGTCTTTCAGCAATAGAGGAAAACTCGGGATCTCCGGATCCCAAATGGCCCCCTGCAAAATGGCTCCCTGTCCTGTGCGGAAAAAGTACTGTCCTGAAAGAAGAGAGCTGCGGCACGGCGTACAGCTAGGGGAGGTCACAAAAGCATTGTTAAAAAGGATCCCTTCGCGGGCGATGCGATCAATATTCGGTGTTTCGATGAGATCATTGATCGTCCCCTCCCCGTCCGTCTCCGTATAGATACTTGCGTAGCGCCCCCAATCATCGGCGAAGGCAAAAAGAATATTGGGGCGTTCTTCTCCCTTTGCCGGGAAGATTAAGAGGAACAGGCAGATCAGAAGAAAATATCGACAGGTCATTAAAAACATCCTCGACACTTCGCCACTTTCCGTCAATACCGCCATGACGCACGCTGGTTGAAGCATTGCGCTTCCTACCGTAAACTCCCCATCCCATGCCGGAAGTCCAACAAGTTAAACGACTCATCCTTTCCCAATTTCAGCAGTTCCGACTCTGTGATTTGAACTTCAGTGATCCAGCGACGGGGCATGCACCCCGCCGAATCTGCCTCACCGGCCCCAATGGCAGCGGAAAATCAACTATCCTGGCGCAGCTCTATCATGCGGTATCCCCCGATATTCTCCCGATCGCGGTTGACGAGGAAAGAGAAGTGAACGCTTTAATCCTGACTGAATATGAGCTGGGAACTCAATCCGTCTTCCTCGCTCGAAACGGCCTTGCCCTGGGTTCGCCCGGCTCAGTCCATCGCTGGTTCAGCAGCGACATCGAGAATGCCCCTGGATGGGAGGCCTTCCTCGACTCCGGGATGGGCTTTCGGGAGTTCAACGATCAGTTCGATGACTATCACGTCAACGACGACGAAAGTCTCTCCGCCCCTGAAACAGCCGCCGCCTGGATGAGTCCCGCCATGGACCTGATCGACTCCATGCCTGCCGATGATCTCAGAGAATTGGTCAATGGAATCACCGATGAAAGAACCGCGGACTTTAACACCTTCCTGAAGCAGCCGGAGAACCGGGAAAAAACGATCGCGGCAGTCGAAGAGGAATTCGAAGCGGGCCTTCCTGACCTCCTCGGCGAAATCGCCCTCGCCTGGAAACCGGTCCTGGCCCCGGCGAACATCAGGTTTCCCGCCACCGCACCGGCCGGGCTCCTATCCGGCCGCACCGGTGAATCGATTCCGTTCTCATCTCTCAGTCCCGGTTTACAACGCTATCTGCTTCGCAGCGGCCACCTCTTAAACCAACAGCGAAAGCAGCCGGGGATGAAAAAATTCCGTGCCATTGATGAACCTGAGAACGGTCTCAGCATTCCTCTCGCGAAGCGTTTTTTGACTGATTGCCTTTTCGACTTCGGCGAAACGGGTTCGCAGCTCTTCGTCGCGACCCTAAGTTCAGAAATAGCCAGGCTCTTTGAAAGCTACGAAATCTTCACGCTCGCCTTCGACGAAGAGAAGGGAGTTTCCATCAACAGCACAAGCAAAGCTGAGGCGCCCACCGAGCCGATCAAATTACCCGTTAACGGAACCAGGGCGACTTCGGCCCGGCCGAACCAAACAAAACTTTCCCGTCTCAAACGGGAAATTCAGGAGACGGAGGATCAGGATGAACTCGCTGACTTGATCGATGAACTCATGTCGATCCGGAAAGGCTGACCTCAAATGAATATCCTCGTCGCCAGTGATAAGTTCAAAGGCTCCCTCACCGCCAAAGAAGCCTGCCGCGCTATCAGCGAAGGGCTCAATGCAGGCTCGCCCCGCCGTGACCTCCATATCGAATCTATCCCAATTGCTGATGGCGGTGATGGCCTGGCTCATTCTCTGACCGGGTTTTGTGGAGGGAAATGGGTCGAGCTTGAAGTCAACAATGCTCTCGGTGCGCCTATTGAGGCGGGCTACGGCATCATCGATCAGGGAAAGACGGCTGTCATCGAAATGGCAACAGCATCCGGACTCGCCATGCTTTCCCCGGAGGAACGCGATCCCCTTCATGCAAATACCTTCGGCACCGGGGAACTGATTCGTTCAGCTCTCTCACAAGGCGTGACGAAGATCATCCTCGGCATTGGCGGCAGCGCGACAAATGACGGTGGCACCGGCATGGTTCTCGCGCTGGGATGGCGTTTCCTGAATGACCGCGGAGAGGAAATCATCGACCTCCCTCACCGGCTGAAAGACGTCGTCGAGATTCACCCGCCGCAGGGCCCGCCTCTTCCCCCGGTCCTCGTCGCCTGCGACGTCATCAATCCACTTCTCGGTCCCGAAGGGTGCACCCGGGTCTACGGCCCACAGAAAGGCATTGCTGAAGATCAGTTCCCCCTGCATGAAGAACGGCTCAATCACCTTGTTTCCCTTCTAGGGGCCGAAGCTCAGGCAAATGAGGCCGGATCCGGCGCCGCGGGAGGCCTCGGCTTCGGCAGCCTCGTGTTCCTCGCGGCAACACTCACTCCAGGTTTCGAACTCGTTTCCGAACTTCTCGGAATCGAGGCGGCGATTGAACGTGCCGACCTGGTCATCACCGGAGAAGGAAGTCTCGACCGGCAGTCACTCGAAGGCAAAGCACCTTTCGGTGTCGCGACACTGGCAAAAAAACACGGAAAATCGATCGTGACATTCTGTGGTATCAGCGAAGATAACCTCGAAGATTCGTTCGGGGAAATCATTGAGATCCGAAATCCTGATGAACCCCTGGAAACGAATATGTCGAACGGGAAATCCAATCTCCGCTCCGCAGCCTCCTCCTTTGCAGGCCGATCGCTCACCTGATGTCCACCTCCGCGCTCAGACCACGATTGCAATTCAGAGCAGATTCAACGAAGTCAGGAAGATGCCCGACCCCGACCACCTCCCCGGACTGGAGAATCGCATAACCAGCGAGACCTCTTTTGATCTCCGTCCCGGAGACTGCGTCGAGGGAATGAAGACTCTCTCCGACGAATCCGTCGACCTTGTCGTCACGTCCCCACCCTACAATCTGGGGATAAAATACGCCAACTACAGCGACAATCTCAGCAGTGAAGCCTATCTCGCCTGGTCTCTGGAATGGGCCACCGAAGTAAACCGTCTCCTCAAGCCGGGCGGCTCATTCTTTCTCAACGTCGGTGCCGCTCCGGCTCAGCCCTGGATGCCGCATGAGATTGCCCTCTCCCTGAGGAACCTCTTCCAGTTGCAGAACACAATCCACTGGATCAAATCGATTACGGTGGAACCGCGCGACAGTGATCCCGTCTCCGTCGGGCATTTTAAACCAATCAACTCGAAACGCTTCCTCAACGACTGCCACGAGTATGTGTTTCATTTTACCAAGTCCGGAAAAGTCCCTGTCGACCGCCTTGCCGTCGGCGTTCCCTACGCGGATAAGAGCAACATCACCCGCTGGGGGCACACCAAAGGAAAAGACAAACGCTGCCGCGGGAACAATTGGTATGTTCCTTACGAAACCATTAAACACCGCAGTAAAGACCGGCCACACCCTGCAACCTTTCCGGTCGAACTCGCTAGAAAATGCATTCTTCTCCACGGGGGTGACCCGGGAGAAATGACAATGATGGATCCCTTTCTCGGCATCGGAAACGCCGCCATCGCCGCCGCTCACGCCGGTCTGGGGAAATTCACCGGCTTTGAAATTGACGACGTTTACCTAACCGAGGCAAGAAAACGGCTCGGGGCTTAAGGTCCCGTTTCTGCCTTCAACAGAATCCGGAAGGGCTCCCCAATACCCTTCCCGCCGCAGCGGGAACAGTTTGAAGAACTGCCTGTTGCTTCCTGGACGCGGGCCCGGCGAGTCCTGCCGGGACATAAAATTCAAGCCGGGTATCCTCCGGCTTCAGGGCGATTCTTTAATCCAGCAAAGTATCGATCTTCTTCGCCACTTCGAAATCAAGCTCAGTGAGGCCCCCGATATCATGTGTCGTCAAGGTCAGCGTGATCGTGCACCAGCGGATATCAATGTCCGGGTGATGCTCGTTTTCCTCCGCAATCTCAGCGACAGCGTCAACGAAGTCGATTCCTTCCATGAACTCATCGAATTCAACGATGCGAAAGATGGTTTTTTTCTCGATATCCCATTCCGGAAGCTTTTTCAGAAGGGCATTTAACTCTTCTTCTTCGAGTAGATCAGACATGACTGCAGGAGGTGTGTTGTTGGAGGTGGCTCCGCATACCGGAGGATTCCTAATCGCTATAGGACAAAATTGAATGCGCAAGTCCCAATCTACGCTTTTTTCGTTCCTTTCACGCGGCGGAAATTCGCATTGCAACCCTCCCCGATTTCGCTATACCCCTAGAGACAAATTCTCAAAGCCGGAAAACACTTTCCGGCCTTACCCCACCTCATCTCATGGCTCACGGAAAAATCTACAACAACATCGTCGAAACAGTTGGCGGAACTCCTCTCGTTAAACTCAACCGCGTGAGCGAAGGACTTGATGCAACCATCGCGCTAAAATGTGAATTCTTTAATCCACTGGGTTCCGTGAAGGACCGCATTGGCATGGCCATGATCGAAGCTGCGGAAGCGGCCGGTGAGATCACGAAAGATTCGGTCATTGTCGAACCCACGAGTGGAAACACGGGAATCGCACTCGCCTTCGTTTGCGCAGCCAAAGGCTACAAGCTTATCCTCACCATGCCCGAGTCGATGAGCCTCGAGCGCCGCACCCTCCTCGCGCTCCTCGGGGCGGATCTCGTTCTCACCGAAGCTCCCAAAGGCATGAAAGGCGCGATCGCCAAGGCTGAGGAAATCGCGGCAAACACACCGAACTCATTTATTCCTCAGCAGTTTGCAAATCCCGCAAACCCTGCCGTTCATGCCAATACGACCGCAGAAGAAATCTGGGAAGACACCGGCGGGAAGGTCGATATCGTCGTTTCAGCGGTCGGCACCGGAGGAACAGCAACCGGTTGCGTTGAAGGCCTCAAGGCAAAGAATCCGGATATTCAGGTGATCGTCGCCGAACCGGAAGACTCCCCTGTCATCAGCCAGACACTTGCCGGTGAAGAGCTCACTCCCGGACCTCACAAAATTCAGGGCACTGGTGCCGGATTCATCCCCGGCAACCTTCACCTCAAAGGAAGTAACGGTGAGGACCAAATCGTCGAATGTATCAAAGTCGGAAACGACGAGTCATTCGCAATGGCCCGCCGCATCGCCAAAGAAGAGGGTATTCTCGTCGGTATCAGCACTGGAGCGAATGTCTGCGCAGCCATCGAAATAGCAAAACGCCCCGAGAATGCCGGGAAGCTCATCGTCACCATCGCCTGCTCAACCGGGGAACGTTACCTTTCCACCCCGCTGGCCGATGAAGCACGCGCTGCAGTTGGAAGCTGACAAACCGGAAAAACCCGCTATTTTAGCCGCCCCGCAAAGCAAAGCCGTCTCTCCGGAGTGAGAGCGGCCGAAGTTTCTTAACGCCTTTTAAAAAGCATCATGTCAGATCGCCCCGAAAAACCATCCGAAAACCCAGCCGAAGAGCCGGAGGAAATCGAAGCCCTTGCAGCTTCTGATGCCGCCAAGGTTATGGATGGCATTGAACGCAACCGGAACAAGATTCTCATCCTCGCGGCACTGATCGCTCTCGGAATTTGCGGAGCCCTCGTCATCAGTCAGGTGAAGAAGCAGAAGCACCTCGATGCCGCAAACGCTTACTCCGTCGCTCTCGATAAGAATGAGATTGCCGCCTTCGACGCCGTGAATGTCGAATATCCGGGGACTGCTGCGGCAGGCAATGCGATCCTGAGCAAGGCTGAACTGCAAATTGATCAGGGAAAACCCGAGGATGCCCGCGCTACCCTCGAGGCATTTACTTCGGAATTCACCGACCATCCCCGCTACCCACAAGGGGTTTTTGCCCTCGGAAACCTTTATCACATTTCCGGAGATAAAGAACAGGCGAAGGCTTTTTACGAAAAGACAATTGAAGTTCAACCCGATGGGGAACTGACTCCTCTTGCCCGTATTCGCCTGGGCGACCTCGCGCTTGAAGAGGGCGACAAGGAAGCGGCCGAGCAACGCTATGAAGAGTCTTATACCCTCCATCCCGGCAATCCCTACTTTGCCTACGCGGAAGACAAACTAAGCCTCTTGAAAGTCGGAAACCCGCCAGTCGTCGCACGTCCTACTCCCCCGGCACCGAAAGCTGCCGACGAAGACGAAGCGCCGAAAGCTGCCGCTCCTGCATCCGGCGGGCCCGCTCCGGGCAAAGGAAAAGCGAAAGGTAAAGGCAACAAGGCGAAAGCCGCTCCCGGAAACGGGGCTTCGAAAGCAAAAGGCAAAGGGCCTGCCGCTCCGAAAACGAAGCAAACTCCTTCCCCGAAAGCGAAAAAAGCGCCTGCTGAGAAGCCGGCCGACGCTAACTAGAAGACTTTGGGACCTTTGCGATGCCAGTCGTCATAGCAGATGTCCTTCTTGTTTCTCCAAATTCGTTGATTCGACCGGTCTGTGTCGAAATCGACGATGAAGGGAGGATTGGCCAACTCATCGAAGGCCATGATCCGCCCGCCGGCAGCCGTGTCATTTTCGACGGTGCCGGCGACACTTATCTCAGCGCTGGATTTATCGATATCCACACGCACGGAGCAAACGGCTTCGACCTCTCGGATGCTTCACTTAAAGCCGTTGAAACGATCGCCGAAGCCAAGCTCGCGGAAGGGGTCACCACCTTCCTGCCGACGACCTGGACAGCAACCGCTGAACACACTCTCGCGATGGCGGAGGCCGCAGGGAAATACCGCGAGAATCAACGCTTCGCCCGCGCCCCTTTTCTTCATGTCGAAGGCCCTTATTTGAATCCGGACCAGGCAGGCGCACAGGATCCCCGCCACATGAGACCTCCCAGCGTCGAAGAGGTCCGCCAACTGAACGATCTTTGTCCGGTGGGCCTTCTCTCTCTCGCCGTCGAAAGGGAGGGCGCTATCGATTTCATTCGTGAAATGAGTCGCCTCGGCATCGTCACCTCGGCAGCTCACAGTGCGGCGACCTTTGAAGAGTTCAACCGGGCAAGGAAAGCCGGGCTTGGACATCTCACCCACTACTGCAATCAGATGTCCGCGCTTCATCACCGCGAAGTGGGACTCGTCGGAGCGGGCCTTCTTGACGACAATGTCATGATTGAACTGATCTGCGACGGCGTTCATTTGTGCCCGGATATGATCCGTCTCGCCTTCAAACATCGATCACTTGACCGGCTCATGTTAATCACCGACTCCATGGCTGCCTCACACCTTGGTGACGGCACCTATCCACTCAATGACGGCGAAATCATCGTGAAGGATGGAGCGGCACGTATCCCGGCCGGAAATCTTGCCGGTTCAGTAGTGACCTTTGACGAATCCTTACGTAAAGCGGTGGAATTCACCGGCCTTTCCCTCAACGAGATCTCCAGAACGACCGGAGCCAATCAGGCGAAGTCTCTCGGCTTGAGAGATCGCGGGGCAATCAAACAGGGTTTACTCGCTGACTTAACCCTCTTAAGTCCAGGCCTTGAAGTCGTTGCCGTCTACGTTGGCGGTGAACAGCGCTTCTCCGCCTGATGGTTCGCAACTTACAGGCAAAAATCCGGCAGCCTCTTGAATATGCCGATCCGGGAGCTCCCGACAGTACAATAGAAAACCCGACCCCTCACGGGATCGGGTTCTCTGACCACTCAACTAAGTCTCTCAACCACCTCGGGAAAGGTATCGGAGACAAATTTGTATCGCATCACCGCTGGGCCATTTCGCCCGTGTTGTGGTAGGCGTTGAATTCACCGGTAGGAACGATGAGTTCATCACCCGGGTGAATGAGCGTGCTCGATCCAAGGCGGTTGAGGCGCTGGAGTTCGCTCATCGAGGAAAAGAAGTCACGTGCAAGAGCATACAAATTATCGCCTTTGCGGACCGTGTAATAGCCGTAGGTCTCATCAGTCTTGAGAAGAGGATTTTCATACTCGTAACCGGCATCCTGCTGATCGGCTGTCTCAGTCTTCGCGGCAACGGAGGTGGAAGCGGAAGGGATAGTGAGTTTCTGCCCGAGACTGATCGTGTCAGACTTCAAGCCATTCGCGGCCTTAAGGCTCGGCACATCCGTCCCGTGCTTTTTGGCAATCGCGGTAAGGGTATCCCCCTTCGAAACGACGTGAAAGGTCGCCCCCTGACGCTCTTCCTTCTTGGTCTCACCTACCACCACTGACTTCTTCGTAGCATCAGCAGGTTTAGTCGTATTCTCAGGCTTCTTCGGAGCGGGCTCTGTCACTGCAACCTCAACTCCCGGGATCATGAGCGTCTCGCCGATATAGATTGGCTGACCTTCGCTAAGGCGATTTGCCGAAAGAAGCTCGTTGCGCTCAACGCCATGCTCACGGGCGATGGAACCGAGAGTATCTCCATCTTTGATCACGTATGTCTTCGAGGGGCTCGTCTTGGTCTCGACCACTTTGTTTCCATTGGTAGCATCGAGGGTTGCCTGCTCTGTGTATTGGTGTGAGCCGGTTCTATTAGCAAGTGACTCTTCGAGAGTCGCGAGGCGCTTCTCGATTTTCGTGAGTCGGGAATTGATCTGCTCTGCGCCGGGATCAGCTGCCTCTACGTTGGAAAAAAGGAGGCCAAAAGCCGCCGCGGTCGTCAATGTGGTCGCAATACGATTCATGGCTCAAAGCCTATTTCATCTTTATAATTAAGGCAACAAAATATTTAATATTTCCGTATAAAATTTTAATGAGACCCTCTTTAACTTCTGATAATTATGCAAAAATGCGCTTACTCGTTAAATTTTTCACCTCCCTCTCGAGCTTAGAAGCTTGCGACTAAGCAGTGGAACAGCTAGAACCCAGCTCATGAAGATCACTTTTTGCGGCGCCGCGCAGACGACAACGGGCTCTCAGCATCTCATCGAAGTTAATGGCTCTCGTATCCTCCTGGATTGCGGACTCTATCAGGGGCGCAGAGACGACACTAAAGACCGAAATCGGAACTTTTTCTTCGATCCCGCCACCGTCGACGCCGTTGTCCTGTCGCATGCGCATATCGATCACAGTGGAAATTTGCCGAACCTGACAAGCAATGGATTCACCGGAAACATCTATTCCACCTTCGCGACACGGGACCTCTGCCAGATCATGCTGACCGACTCAGCCCGCATTCAGGGACAGGATACCAAATGGCTCAATCGACGTCGTGAGAAGAAAGGGCTCCCTGCTCTCGAACCCATTTACACTGAGAAACAGGCCGAAGAATGTATCCGGCAGTTTGTGAATATCGGCTACGACCGCGCAATCCCCATCGCTGACGGGGTCACTCTCACCTTCATTGATGCGGGACACATTCTCGGCTCAGCTCAGGTTATTCTCGATATCGTTGAAAACGGCGAAACGAAGCGCCTTCTCTTTTCCGGCGACGTCGGAAGGGGCAACAACGAGCTTCTGCGTGACCCTGTGAATGCAACCGGTGTGGATTACCTCATCATGGAAAGCACCTACGGGAATCGCGAACACGAACTACCAACTCAGGCGAATCACTTGCTCCGCGACGTCTTGAAAAGGGCGCTCGATAAGAAAGGGAAAGTGATCATCCCCGCCTTTGCCGTCGAACGCACCCAACAGCTCATCTATGTGTTGCATGAACTGACAGAGTCGGGAGAGCTACCCGAAGTCCCGATTTATGTCGACAGTCCCCTCGCCGTCAACGCGACTGAAATCTTCCGGATTCATCCCGAATGCTTCAATGAAGAGGTCTACGATTTCCTTTTTGAAAAGCGAAACCCCTTTGGCTTTGAGTCTCTCAACATGGTCCGCAAGGTGACCGAATCGAAAAAGCTCAACGAAGTGAACGAGCCCTGTATCATTATTTCCGCCTCCGGCATGTGCGAGGCCGGACGTATCCTGCATCACCTCCGCAACAACATTGAGGACGCAAAGAATACCATCCTCTTCGTCGGCTACTGCGCGCAGAATACTCTTGGATGGAAGATTCGGAACCGCTGGGAGGAGGTTCCTATTCTCGGCGACAAGTTCAAAGTCCATGCCGACGTTGAAATTCTCGACTCCTTCAGTGGTCATGCCGATAAGAGCGAATTGATCGAATACTTTAAGGCCATGGGCGGAAGCAAAGAGCGCGTCTTTCTAGTCCACGGTGAGCCGGAACAGTCCGAAGCATTGCGCGATACCCTCCAGGCGGGGCACAAAGGGAAAATTGAGGTCGCGGTATGGCGTTCCACAGTTGAAATCGGAAACTAAGCAGCTCTGTTCTTACCATCATGAAGCCACTGCTCCTAACCAACGAATATCCACCCAACATCTACGGAGGAGCCGGCATTCATGTTCAATATCTATCGAGGGAACTCGCAAAACTTTGCGACGTCGAGGTACGCTGTTTTGGAGATCAGAAGGTCGAAGATGGAAATCCAGTCGTTCGGGGTGCGGACGTCGACACGGGAGACTACACCGCACCCAAACCGCTCCAGTCAGTATTCTCAGCGCTTCAGCGATGCCTCGACTTCAACACCGAGAACATCGACGCCGATGTCGTTCATCTACACACCTGGTACTCGCACTTTGGCGGGCTACTGGCAAAGATGAACTACGGGATTCCTCTGGTCCTCACGGTTCACTCTCTCGAACCTCTGCGTCCGTGGAAACGGGAGCAGCTGGGTGGAGGCTATGACTTCACGCTCTGGCTTGAAAAGACCGCCATCGAAATGGCTGACGCAGTTATCGCGGTTTCACACGAAACCAAAGCGGACATTTTGCGGCTTTTTGACGTCCCTGAAGAGAAGGTCCCTGTGATCTACAACGGCATCGACCCCGACGAGTACAAACCGACTTACTCCGAAGATATCCTTCGCAAACACGGAATCGATCCTGAAGTCCCCTTTGTTCTCTTCGTCGGGCGCATCACTCGCCAGAAAGGAATCGTCCACCTCGTGAACGCGATCCAGCATCTCGATCCTGATTCGCAGGTCGTTCTTTGTGCCGGCGCGCCGGACACCACAGAGATCGCCGCTGAAATGGAAAATGCCGTCGAAGCAGCCCGGGAGGATTTTGACGGAAATGTCGTCTGGATCAAGGAGATGCTTCCCGACGCAGAGAAGGTCAATCTCTACAGCCATGCGCGTGTTTTCTGCACCCCTTCCATCTACGAACCGTTCGGCATCATCAATCTCGAAGCGATGGCCTGTGAAACACCAGTTGTCGCCACAGCGGTAGGGGGCATGAAAGAAATCATTCTTCCCGGGGAAACCGGTCTGCTCGTTCCTCTCGCGCAGCAGATGGAATCCCCGTTTGAGGCCATTCATCCAGATGTTTTTGCCCACGATCTCGCCACCGCGATCAACGAATTACTTCACGACCCGGCGCGATGCGAGGTCATGGGGAAAGCGGGACGGGAGCGGGTTCTCGATACCTTCAGCTGGGCGGAAATCGCGAAAGAAACGCTCGCCCTCTACGAGAAAGTGTCACAGTAGCCGGATTCCGGATATTGCGCGAAAGGGTTTCGGCTCTCATCTTTGCCCAGTTCCCGGGAATGATGAAACCACTTACCCTCCTCGCCGCCGCCCTCTGCCTCAACGCGCCTGTTCACGGGGCTGAACCGGCCGACTGGTTGACGGCCTTTCAGGAGGTCGGGCTCGAAGGGGAAGGAAACTCCGCCGCCGCCGCAGCATGGGGCGAACTCACCCAATACCCAGCCGACACAATCCCTCAGATTCTCGACGCGATGAAGGGAGCTTCTCCACTCGCAGCGAACTGGATGCGTTCCGCCGCCGGGGCAATCCTCGAAAGAGAGAAAAAGGCCGGAGCAACTATTCCCACGGATGAATTCCGTCAATTTCTTCTCAATCGCGAAAACGCGCCCGGGGCTCGCTTCCTCGCCTATGAATTTTTAGATGAGATTGCTTCTGATTCAGCCGCCACCCTCGTTCCCGGTATGCTGGATGATCCGAGTCCCCCGCTGAGACGCATCGCCGTCGCACAAGTCATCGAGGAGGCGAAGCTCATCATCAACGATCAGGATGCCGCGTCGAAACTCCTTCGCACCGCGCTCGACGCCGCGCGCGATGTTGATCAAATCAACGAGATCGCCAGCCTTCTCCGCGAAGACCTTAAGCAGGAAGTCGACCTCCCCACTCAGTTTGGATTTCTCATGCGTTGGCACCTCATCGCCCCCTTCGACAACACCGGACGTGAAGGCTTTGACGCCGTCTATGCTCCTGAAACGAACGTCGACCTCACTGCCACCTACCAAGGCAAAGATGAAAAGGAAATACGCTGGGAATCCTACTCGACCTCAAACGACTACGGCATGGTTGATTTTAACCAGCCGTTTTCACCCCTGAAGGAAGTCGTCGGATACGCCCACACCGAATTTGAATCTTCTACGGAACGGCAAGTCGAGCTTCGACTTGGTTGTAAGAACGCGTGGAAGGTGTGGCTTAATGGCGAACTGATTTTCGGCCGCGAAGAATACCATCGCGGAATTCGCATCGATCAGTACGTTCTTCCGGTTATGCTGAAGGCGGGAAAGAATTCAATCCTTGTGAAAGCCTGCCAAAATGAGCAGGAACAGGACTGGACCGTGCAGTGGGAGTTCCAGCTCCGCGTCTGCGACAGCACGGGTGCCGCCGTGCTCAGCGATGACCGCCTCCCTACGCCTGAACCTGAGCAGAAAGGACGCCGCCGTTCCGCGGAATAGCAACTCTACCCCTTCCACGTGTCATGAGAGCCACTCTTCTTCTCTTTTCAATTCTTTCCATTAATGCGCTGGGCCATGCCGATTGGCTGAATTTTCGCGGCCCGAACGGATCGGGTCTGGGGGACGGGATTAAAGATCTCCCTACCGAACTGACCGACGAAAGCGTCGCCTGGAAAATCCCCCTGCCCGGGCGCGGACTGAGCAGCCCACTCATCGTTGGCGACCGGCTTTTCCTCAGCGCGGCAAGTGGCCCTGAGCAAAGGCAACTTCACCTCCTCTGCTTCGACCGGCGAACCGGCGAGCCCCTCTGGGAGCGAAAGTTTCTGGCGACAGGGCGAACCATGTCGCACAAAAAAACCAGTGTCGCCGCTCCGACTCCGGCGAGCGACGGGGAAAGGATCTACGCCATCTTCTCTTCGAATGACCTTTTCTGTGTCGACCTTGATGGCAACCTGATTTGGATGCGCGCACTCACTCTGGACTATCCGAACGCCTCCAACAGTCTGGGAATGGCCTCCTCCCCCATTGTCGCCGGGGATACGCTCATCGCTCAAATCGAGAATGACTCCGAGTCTTTCGCGGCAGGATTTGATCTCCTCACCGGAGAGAACAAGTGGAAGCTCGACCGCCCCAATGCGGCAAACTGGTCATCACCGACCCTTCTGCAACTCAATGGTGAAGACGTCGTCGCGATGCAATCCAGTAAAGGCATTGTCGGAATTGTTCCCTCCACCGGTTCACCCCTTTTCGAACTCGGAGACGGGGCGGCAACGATTCCTTCAAGCGTGGCCGCAGGCGACCGGATCTACATCCCGTCAAACGGGCTCACCGCCTTCAAAGTGCCCCCCGACGGAGGAGAGCCTACCGAACTGTGGAACGAATCAGCCCAGCGTCCCGGCACCGCAAGTCCTCTTGTCTTAGGAGATAAGGTCTACGTCATCAACAATGCCGGAGTCCTCAATTGTGCGAACAAAGAAACCGGTGAAAGGATCTGGAGAATACGACTCAAAGGCCCTTTCAGCGGAAGCCCGGTCGCAGCCAACAGTGATTACCTCTACATCTTCAACGAAGCCGGAGTCGGGCAGCTTGTCGACCTCCGGGGAGAAGAGGGAGTTGTCGTCAGTGAAATTGAATTGGGGGAAACTATTCTGAGCACCCCTTCACTGAGTGATGGAGCGCTATACATTCGGAGTGACTCCCATCTCTGGAGTTTTTCGACGCCTTGAACCACTCAGGCTTCACGGGCAGCCTCGAGCAGCTTCCCAATCTCCGCGAGCGAAGTGAATGAGTCTTCGGTGAGAAGGTCATCCGGAATAGCGATACCAAAGCGGTCTTCAATATCCAGAAGAAGATCAATTGAAGCCATCGAGTCCAGTCCGGCTTCACCCAGATCCCGATCCGGTTCCAGGGCATCAGCTTCGTCGAGAAACTTAAGGTGAGGTCGTACGATTGCTTCGATTTCGGCAAATGATTCTGTCGTTTGCATCATGTTGAAAAGTGTTAAGAAATATTGACGTGCCCGCTGCGAAGTCGGCTTGCGGCGATCACCGCACCGTTTCGATAAACAATCTCTGCCGGCGTCGGCCGGCTCAAGAATCCGAGGACACTGGCCGTCGGGCCGTAGGCTCCAGTGTTGGGAATCCTCACGAGATCCCCCTCTTCTACGGTGGGAATCGTAATGCGTCGACCGATGCAGTCGAGCGGAGTGCAAAGCTGGCCAACAACGTCTACGGTAATTTTTTCGTTCCCCTGCCGTTGTTCAGGCACCTCGATATCAATGGAGAATCGGGGAATCCGTCCGAGACCGGACATACCACCGAGGTGATGGATTCCGGTATCAAGAATCAGAAAACGCTTCTCATCTTTTGACTCTTTGATATCCATGACACGGGACACGAGCGTCCCTGAGCGGGCGGTGAGATAGCGACCTGACTCAAACCACCACTCGGCGTCGGAGCCTGACCGCAATGCGGAAAGCGCCTCCCGCATCGTCGACAGATCGGGGCCTTCACCCGCCTTGGAATATGGCCAGGGGAATCCGCCCCCCTGATTGAGAATCTCAAGGGGAAATCCCAGTATCACACTGAGTTCCTGCGCAATACGAACAGTTGAAGTAAAACAGGCCAGGAGCGCCTCAGCCTCCCCTATCTGTGTTCCCCAGTAGATGTGAACTCCGACGACCCGGACATGATTCCCTACCCGGGTCATGAGATCACTCCCCCCGCCACGCAAATAGTCTTCTTCAAATCCGAACTGGCTCGCGACACCGGACATCGCCAGTTTTGCTTTAGGTGCCTCATGAGGATTCACCCTGAGAAGAGCCTTCACCTCCGTCTCTAGTTCACCGGACGCATGATTCAAGGCGGTGAGATCATTTTCGGACTCAATCGAGAACTGACGAACCCCTTCCGAAATCGCGATGAGCAACTCCTCCTTGCTCTTTCCGGGGCCACCATAAAGTGCTTTGGAGAGGTCAAAGCCAGCGGTAATGGCCGCTTCAATCTCGCCAGTGGAAGTCAAATCAGCGCGGCATCCGCTCTCATGAATCACCCCTGCAACCGCGGGATTGGGATTCGATTTAAAGGAATAAAAGAGCTCAGACTCAGGCAAAACGGAACGCAGGACTTCAACCTGCCTGTCAATCAAACCAGCATCATAGGCGTAGAAAGGAGAACCATATTTCGCGGCCAATGAGGCCATAAAATCTTCCTTTCCGCTCTCAGGAGAAGCAGGAAGAGACTTTGCAGACCCTTCGCTAACGACTACGTTTTCCTTTACTATTGACATGAAGCGCCAATTAACTCCGAAAAGCAAATATAATCAAAATTTTTATTATTAATTAGAATATCCATAGCCTAATGGTATTTTTGCAAGCGAACTCAGCAGAAAGACTGTTTTCACCACCATGCGATCGATTTTACCTGAAATTACGAGAGCGGCCTGCTCCGGCATCACTTTGATTGAGATGACTCTTGTCGTGTCCGTCCTTCTGGGACTGATTAGCTTCTCGTTTCTGGGAGCCAATGCCTACAAACGGGGTACGGATCGGGCCACGTGTATTATTCAAGTGGTCGAAGTGCAAAAAGGACTTCGAAGCTACTGCAATTTTAACGAAAATGTACCCGGAGACACTGTCCCGAACCTCAAGGGAGCGATTATCGGACCGGGCAAGTTTGTTGATGAGATGCCTGTCTGTCCCAGCGGAGGAACTTATCAATTCTCCGGAAATGTGATCCCTGACACAGGAAACACCTTCATGAGTTGCCTACTGGAAGGGCACACCCCAGCCACGACGGAGGGCTGGTAGAACAGGCCCCGGGAAAAGAGTTCCCTCTTTCTCCCCCCGTATTTCAAAGCTTGCCGGAAAACAATTTTCCTTACGAATGTGGAGGATCGGTCTTCTCCACCGTCTTATTAAGCGTCTCGGCACCCGGATCCTTCGCTTTCACCTGAGGTGCTGAATCATCAGCACACCCTGTTGTGCCGACTGCCGGAGTCGCCATCACCGCAATACCGGCAGCCGCAGCGGCTTTTTGCAAGAGTGACTCTTTCCGCTTCTTCTGCGTGTCTCCAAAACGGGCACGACGAATCTTAAGCGAATTTGCCTCGTGAATGCGGTAAACCACATTGCGAACTTCGTCATCGCGGAAGAAAGCACCTCCCACTTGATGCATCCGATACCACAAATGGTAATCATCAGCGCCAAGTCCCACGGCACGCTCCTGATAGTTCCCCGCTTTCCTCGCCACTTCCGCACGCAGGAGCACAGAGGAATGAGGAAGCATATTGTCATCAGAATTCCCCGTGAACATGGTCTCGACCCCTTTGTTCGGCCAATGCAGGCGCGGGGTGATCTCTTCATTCTCATGGGTGAGGAGAAGACAGCCATAAACGTCAGCCTTCTTCTGTTCGATCATGTGAACGGCGCGCTCAAGATAGGTCGGCATCAACTGATCATCATAATCAAGAGGCTTGTAGAACTCTGTATCGCACTCCTCGACCGCCTGGCGATGGAGCCAACTGCAGTGCTCAATGTCCGGCTCGAGACCGGTACAGATAAGCGGAAGTCCGTAACGCTTCGCCAGAGGTTCCGCAAAAGACCATGGCCCATCAACAAGCAACTTCACTTTGAAACGCTTGTAGGTTTGCGAAACAAGACTGCTCACGGCATCATCGAGCTTGGAAACGTCAGTCCCCTTGTGGATCCGGAGCCCCACCGTGACGCGAGCGTCAGCGTGGTTGAGAGAGGTACCCGTCATTTGCGCGAGAATATCCCGATGAGCTTCCGCATAATTTGCGCCCAGGGAAAGATCTGCGGCTGAAGCAAGGCAATCGACACTGGAAAGCGTTGCCGCTTTCAGGAGAGCCCGACCGGCAGCCTTTGCCAGTTTCTTCGGATTCGCGTTCCAATCGATGAGATAGCCGTTTCGTCCGTTTTGAATAAAATCGGCGATTCCGCAGCTCTTCGTGACCACAACCGGAATACCGCAACTGAGAGCTTCCGCAGCGGTAAGAAGAAATCCTTCCTTCTCGCTGTTTCCAAGAAGCACGTGGCAGCCGTCAAGGCGGTGACGGTAATTAAAGGGATTAAAATCGAGTGGACGAATATCAAGACGGTCCGAAACACCCAACTTCTCTGCAAGCGCCTTCACCTTCGCAAGCGCTTCCGCCTGAGTGCGCTGCGTGTATTCAAGACCCGCCGTTTCCGCACCGGTCCAGGCACGAATCACCATCCGTGGCTCTGCTTCGAGCAGATAAGGAAGCGTCATGAGCCCCTTGGACTCGAGGGGACGCCCCATCCAGCCAACCACGATGCGACCTTTTGGATCAAAATGTCCCTTGGCTGAAGTGAATTCCGACACCGGAGGAGTCATCACCCCAACAACCTGGTGATCCTTCTCCTTCGCCCATCCCGCATAGCGGTTCAGCACCTTTTGAGAAACCCCGGCAACCGTCATTCCGTGCAGGTCGTCATAGGCCCGGTTGATAAAACGCCATCCTGCGTCATCCCAGGAATGCAGCACCAAAGAAGTGGGCCGCTGTGGTAGGCCTGAAAGGTCCCCGTAACTCAAAAACCACGAGGAAGGGTCAACCGGCGCTTCGCGGGTGACATTTCCGCAGGTAAACCCGCTCTTCTCCGCGGCATCTAAAAGAGGCATATCATCAGACTGCGAATACAGAGTCGTGCGCTCACGAACCCACTCAGGAAGTGCACTGATGTAACGCAAGACCGCAGTTTGTGCCCCGCCAAGAGCGAGGTTATGAGTCACAAAGCAGGGATTTACACGTGGAAGTTGATAGGATGAAGCCATGTCTTAAAATGCGGTAACGCTCGATAATATAACGATTCAGAGCCGAAATTCGTAGATAAATGAACCATCACTTACCCCTTCGGTCTAATCCCGTCAGGGTCCAGCATCGCGTGAAAGATTGTCGGCATACTCTTAAAAACAAGTGATTCATCGACTCAACAGCCGGAAATTTAGCTCTCATTGGCAGCTTTTGCTCCTTTGGGCGGGTCTCATTCTGCCTTTCAGTCAAATTCACGCAGGAGAGCACTGGTCACTTCAGAGAATCACTCAACCACCCGTCCCGGAAGGAATAAACCCCGTTGATCACTTCATCCGGCAGCGTCTACTCAAAGCCGGCCTCGAGCCCAACCCGCCTGCCGACGACTTCACTCTGCTCCGCCGGGCCACCATCGATCTGACAGGACTTCCGCCGACGCCCGCAGAGATCAACGCTTTCGGCAACGATCATTCAGCTGAGGCCTGGACTGCCCTGATCGACAGACTTCTCGACTCCCCTCACTACGGCGAGCGCTGGGGGCGCCACTGGCTCGATGTCGCCCGCTACGTTCAGGGCACCATCAAGGTACCGGGTATCGATGAAATCGATCTCGCAGCCCCGTACCGCGACTATGTGGTTCGAAGCTTTAACGAAGACAAACCCTTTGATCGCTTCATCGACGAGCAACTCGCCGGCGACCTTCTCGAAACACCCGGAGAATCAACCCGGGCCTACTTCGACCGGATCACCGCTCCCGCCTTTCTCTCCATCGGACAATGGTTCGAAGAGTGCACCGACCCGAACAAACTTCATCTCGATATCGTCGATGAACAGATTTCCACCACGACCCGCGCTTTCCTTGCGATGGATTTTTCCTGCGCACGTTGCCATGACCACAAGTATGACCCGATTCCGACCCGCGACTACTACGCCATGGCCGGAATCTTTCGAAGCACTGAAATCACGAGCCAGTTCGCCAAAGAATGGAAAGATGGAAGGCCCCGTTCCGTCATCCCCCTTGCCGACGAAGGTGAACTGACCAGGCTGAAACGCGCTCAGGACAAAGTGAAAGAACTGATTCGGGCACGAAACGAATTATTAAAACAGTTTCACGACGAAAAATTTCCGGAGGCCGCTACCAAAACGCAGCCCGACCCCATCGAAGATGAAGTTCTTGCCTTCGAAGCAGAAGATTTCGACGGCCACAAGAATCTGAAGACAACCCGGGTGGGAGAGAACACCTTCATTGAGACACGAAAGGCAATAGACCGCTGGGTCAAATACAGGGTCATCATTCCTGCTCCCGGAGACTACACCCTTCTCGTTCGCTACGCCTCGACTTCTGCCTCGCCGGTGGTGCTCGAACTCGACTTGAAGGACGAACCTGACCGTATCCTCTCAACCCCCACCTACGGCACGACTCAGGAACATTTCACCTGGCAGCCCGTAGCACTAACCGACCTCGAAAAGGGATCGCTGCACATCCGCCTCAAAGTAAACCCGAATGAAGGCTTCCCACTCATCGACTCGTTCCGTCTCGTGCGCGGTTCCCTGGCCCCCTCAGACCCAAGCTGGCTGAGGCAGCTTGGCCCGCCCACCCTTTCCGACACCCTTCCCTTTCTGAACGACGAACAAAAACGTGAAATCAGGGCCTTCGACGAGAACATCGAAGTCACCCGCCAGTCCCTTGATTTTCCCGAAGTCACCCTGGGCGTAAAAGACGCAGATCGCATGATTCCACTCCCCGTGCACCCCGGCGGCGATGTCTATCAGACGGAAGGGGATCCCGTTCCCCGCGGCGTGCCGTCGCTTGCCGATCACCTGATCGAAAATACCGCCTTCACCGTGGACGACGACATGAGCGGACGCATCGAGCTTGCCAAATGGCTCACTCACCCTGATCACCCCCTCACCGCCCGCGTCATGATCAACCGAATTTGGCATTGGCACTTCGGCACCGGCATTGTCCGTACCACAGACGATTTCGGAAAACAAAGCAGTGCCCCCTCGCATCCGGAGCTCCTTGACTGGCTTTCCGCGGAGTTTATCAAAAGCGGATGGTCGATCAAAGAGATGCATCGACTCATCATGTCCTCGGAGACGTATCGCAGGTCTTCACTCAAGACTGAGGAGAATGAAAAACTCGACCCCGACGGCAGACTCCTTTCGCGATTCCCGGTTCGCCGACTGGAAGTCGAAGCCATCTACGACGGCATGATCTCAAGCATTGGAAAAGCCCCTCGACAGCCTGCGACCGCCCCGCTTGATACCAATAAATCAAAGGATCGCGCCCTCTACATCCTGACCTCCTCCCGCTCCCCTATGGGGCTTGGTCAGGAAATTCGAAAGATGTTTCCGCTCTTCGGCTTTGACGAGTCCGGCCGCCCCATGCACGACCGTGATGAAAGCCTCTCCGCCGCCCAGGCACTCTGGTGGCTCAACAATCCCCTTCCCCGCTACTACGCAGAGAAACTTGCCGATTCCATCATTACCGGAAATAAGCCCGGACCCGAACGCGCCGCCGCGGCGTATCAGTCCGTCATGGGAAAGCCGATCAATCCATCAATCGAAACAGCTCTGCTTCGATATGTCGATGATCTGCAGTTCCACGAAAAGGCTTCTCTCAAAGAGGCCTGGACCCGCGCCTGCCTCGGTCTCTACTCATCCCACCCCTTCAGCCACCTTGAGTAATTGCCCTCACCAGATTTTGACGCGCCGGGACTGGTTGAGAAAGAGCTTCCTCGGCCTTGGGTCCGTCGCCGCTGCCGACCTTCTCTCAAAAAGCGGAATAGCCACCGCCTCGGATGGGTCCATCCTGACATTACACAATAAACCCCGGGCAAAGAGAATCATCTATATCTTTCTTGAAGGCGGTCTCTCACAACTTGATTCCTACGATCACAAGCCTGCCCTTGCCCAATACGCCGGTCAGCCACTGCCCGATTCGATTACCCCGCCAAGCTTCACTTTCGCTAAACCGGGCACCGTGATTCCCTCCCCCTTTGCCTGGAGGCACTGGGGGGAAAGCGGAACCTTCGCAAGCGAACTCTTCCCGGAAGTGAATTCCCGCCATATTGACGACCTCTGCTTCATTCACTCACTGAACCACACGAGTAATGATCATGTCACCGCCAAGCGGGTTCTCCACACCGGGGTTCCTATCGAGGTCCGCCCAACCCTCGGAAGTTGGCTCGTCTACGGGCTGGGGGCGATGAATGACAATCTGCCCTCCTACATCGACATCACCCCAAGCGATCCGAACCGCCCGACCGGGTTCCTGCCAGGGAAGTATGGAGGAACATCGATCGACCGCCCTGACAAGAAACACCCCGCCCTTGCCTGGGAGAATCTCGAAGCACAGTTTCCGAATCAGAAACGGCACCTCGATTTCATCCGGGAAATCAACGCATCCTCAAACGAAGAGGCAGCACTTGATGAAATGGAACTTGCCTTTCGAATGCAGACAGAAGCTCCCGATTTGCTCGAAATCGGGAATGAGTCCCCTGCCACGAAAAAACTCTACGGCATCGACGAAGAGCATACCGATGAGTTCGGGAGGGCTCTTCTCCTTGCCCGCCGCTTTGCCGAAGCAGGCGTTCGCTACATCACCGTGAATCACGCGACACCCCGATATGGGAATCTCTGGGACCAACACTCGGAGTTGGAAAAAGGACATCGGGGCAACGCCAATGCGGTCGACAAGCCGATCGCAGCCCTCCTTGATGACTTGAAAGTTAGAGGTTTGCTAGATGACACGCTCGTCATTTGCGGCAGCGAGTTCGGGCGCACCCCCACCTTCGAATTCTTCGACGGTATCACTGGTCGCCACCAGAATGGCCGGGACCACAATCCCCACGGCTTTACGACATGGTTCGCGGGAGCAGGAGTGAAACCCGGTTATCATCACGGCATGACCGACGATTTCGGCTACTACGCTGTAAAAGACAAAGTCGACATCCACGACTTTCACGCGACCCTCCTTCACCTCATGGGGATTGACCATGAAGCTCTGACCTACTTCCATGGAGGCAGAGACTTCCGACTGACCGACGTCTACGGGAACGTCGTCGATGAGATTCTCGGCTGAACGCAAAAGACCCCGGACTCTCGTCCGGGGCCTCCGCATGCCTGATGTTGTTGAGAGGTGTTTACTGACCGATCACTTTGCCAATCGACTCAAGTCGATCGGTATGATTAGTCACCATGGGCAGGAGTCGCCCCCGGATGAGGTTTTTACACTCAGGGAGAACATTCACATCCTCCAACGCGTTTTCATATGCTCCGCGCCCGATCTCCTCTCCCTGCTGGAGAGACTTGACGGCTGACTCTTCGCCAAAAAGGTTTGCAGTGCCCTGGACGGTTTTAACAATAGCTCCCCAGGCACCCGAAGAAGTTTCGGGAAGCGCCTGCATTTCGATGAGCCTGTTTCGCAGCTGGAATGCTGCCTGCTCGTGCTCGCTTCTGATTCGCTCCAGAATCCCGACCTCGGGTTCTTCGGAGAATTTTTCGATGACCATTCCATAGGTCTCAACGGCTGAAATCTCGCCCCGAAGCAGTGAATTGCAGACACTGACACAATGTTCGCGTTTATCGACAGGGGTATTAGGTAGTGGTGTGGTATTCATGACCCCTCATTAATTCGCAGGATCAATTCCAGGAAGCTTAGAACAGGACCAACCCACTGACTTACAGCAGCTTAGGAAATCGACCCGATTTTCAAGAGGCTGCACATTACTCTAGTTCCTTGCATTAAGACCTCTCCCTTCAGGCAAGTTGCACGAAGTCCATCACTTCTTCAGCGCAACACTACCTGCTTTCTTCAAAACCCAATAACGAGGATAACCATCGAGGACCAGCATTTCACTACCGGGCTGAGGATTCCCCATCGCGTCAATCCTTTGAATCTCAACGGCGTCACTCTCAATCCCGACCGTCCCCGCATCGTCGGTTGAGAAACCCGCCACGATCAAATCAGCGCCTTTGCGGAAGACATAAACAAAGCGCTCCCTGCTTTGAACGAGGGTCGATTCAAAGGAAGCGCCCTCGAGGGCTGAAACCAATCCCGCTATCGCTCCATAGGCAAAACGGGGGCAGAACTGATAATCAACCAGCCCCAAATCCCGCCCCTCACGCCCCGGACCACGCGTCATGCGGCCGCAAAACAGCATGATGCCTGCATGCTCGTTGGCCCAGCTATAGAGAACTTTCTGGGCAACTGCCTGTGCCTGTCTCCGTTCCTGATCGAGCCGCCAGGCATCGAATCCTGTCTCAGTGTTCATCCACTCTGCTGACTCAATACCAACTCCCCTATACTGCGTTTTCAAGCGCTGAAAGTTTTTGATCATCCCTTTCAACTCCCCATGGGAATGATAGGACGGGAGATCGATGAGGCCATTCAAATGGTCAATGAAGAATCGTGTCTTCACCGGATCAACAAAAGCGTATCCGCCATTCGCGACCGGAAGTTCTCCATGATTTTTCTCTATCTGGTCGTGTGAGAACTGAAACTGATCGACAAATTCATCCGGTGTTCCCGCCCAGAACTCAACTTGATCCGGCTCGTTAAAGATTTGAACAAACCGGGCCTGTTTTCCGTATCGATCCAGCAAAGCTTTTATGTAGGCACGCTGTGCCTGTTCCTCATGCGGATAACGCCAACGATGAGAGAGCACCGTCTCATACTTTTCATCCACCGCCCAGTCCGCCGCACTCATGAGTTGCAAGCCCAGCTCAAATCCGCGGGAGGTATAAGCCTCAACCGAAGCATCCATCCGCTCGTCATTGAACAGGTAGTCAACGCCGCCCTCATTCTCACGACGCCCCATTTCCAGGGATTCGTCGATACGAACGACCTGAAACCCGAGCCGCGCCATCATCTCCGCCTCATGTTCGCGAGCGTCACTTTCTGACAAGCCGGCAGGCAGTGTCGGCACCCCTCCCGGCATCCAGTGGTAGCGCCCCGGAAAGGTACAGATGCCGAGGAGGAACTCGTCTTTCTTCCAGGACTCCCTCGCCGCATTCAGATCCGGAGTCACTCCGATATTGCGAATGAGTCGCTTCCGATACTTTCCATTAACAAAACCATCCAGAGTGAGAAGGTAACAGCCATATCCTTCCACCTCGATGTCCACGAGAGCAGGTTCACCTGCCATATAACGACGCTGCTGAAGGGCCCGGTTATGCCAATTCCAGACCGTCAAAATCCCATGCTCAAACTTTGTCGCATCGACCTCCACACGAAGGCGAAACGCCCCGTTTGAAGTCCAGTCGTAGAGCCCCTTATCCGGCTCTAACAACAAGCCACGCCCACTCAGTTCCTCCTCCTCCACCTCTTCGTGAAGCAAAGGAACGTTCACCTGGGTGAGTCCGGTCGAACGGGGTCCCAGCGCGATCACCGGCGAATCATCTTCCGCGAAAGCTACTCCACAGAAAAAGAGGCCGGCGAAAATAAGGCGGGCAGTCATGATTCCCCCTTAAAGCACCTCAAGATCCCGCAAAGCCGGAAATTCTTCGCGCCACTTTCGCAGCTTCATGAGATCGAGCTCGCACTCAAGCAACCCTTCATCCGCACCGGCATCGGCTGCAATTTCCCCCCACGGATCCACGACAATACTGCGCCCGGGATATTCCATATTCGGATCACTACCACAGCGATTGACTCCCACAACATACGCCAGGTTCTCAATCGCCCGCGCCCGTAAAAGGGTGATCCAATGGTCCAGCCGAACGGTCGGCCAGCTTGCAATCACCACAATGAGCTCTGCCCCTTTTGCTACGGCCCGCCGAAAAAGTTCAGGAAAACGAAGGTCATAGCAGATGAATCCCGTCACGCGGATTCCCTGACACGTCCACACACGAACTTCAGTTCCATTTTCATAAAAATCTGATTCACCGGAATAGCGGAATGTCCGGTTCTTCTGATACCGGCCCAATTCGCCACCATCAGCATCAAAGGCGATGAGTTCATTTGTCCCCTTCCCGTCTTCCTGATGCCTGACAAGCCCTCCCATCACAGCACTGTTCTTTGCCGCGGAAATCTTTTTGAGAAACAACTCTGACTGCGAAGGACTGAATTCCGCAACCTTTTCAACATTCATGCTGAATCCTGAACTGAACATTTCCGGCAGAACAATTAAATCGGCACGTTCAACCGGAGTAAGCAGCTCCTCCGCCCGTGCATAATTCGCCAGGGGGCTCTCCCACGCCAAGTTCCACTGGCAGCCGACAATTTTCATCAAAATTTAATAGGGTCAGGTTGATGACTTAACCCTGTAAAGGCGTGAATCATATCACAATATTTCGAAGAACAGCTTTCACCTTTTCCACGATTCGCCGGGCCGGTGAACCTGCCTCCAGGCACTCACTGGAGGAACGACTTTCACGCCGTCCGCGATTCGCCGCGTCAGCATTGCCCATCCCCCGGAATCACCAACCGTTCCCGACTCACAAGTCCACTCTGCCGGCGCCTTCCATGGAACGAAGCGCAGCCTCGAGAACTTTAATGATTTTGACCCCATCATTGAAGTCCGGCTTGATTCCTTTTCCATCTTTGACGGCCTGCATGAAATCGACAGCCGCATGAACAAATCCGTGCTCATAGCCGATGATGTGCCCCGGAGGCCACCAGGCGTTGGCATACTCATGGCATGGCTCTGTCACGAGGATATCCCGAAAGCCCTTTAGATGCCCCGGATCGCTCTCACTATAAAACTTAAGGCGGTTCATGTCTTCCATGTCCCAGGTGATCGCCCCCTTGCTACCGTATATTTCAAAAGTATGGCGATTGCGGCGGCCGGTCGCGTAGCGGGTCGTTTCAATTGTCGCGACGGCCCCGTTTTTAAACTCACCCATCATGTTGGCAACACACTCGACTTCGACCTCTCCCATCTTCGAAGGATCGGATGCCAGGGGCCGCTCTTTGATAAACTGTTTCCCCTGGCACGTGAGATGAGCAAAATCCCCGACGAGATAATGCGCCAGATCAACCGCATGCGAACCCAGGTCCCAGAGCGGTCCCGCCGCCGCTGTTTCGGTCCTAAGCTTCCAATCAAGTGGATGATCAGGATTCGTGAGCCAACTTTGCTGATAAGCACCGCGCCAGTGACGGATTTCACCGAGCTCGCCTTCATCAATCATTTTCTTCGCAAGAGCGACCGCCGGGGTCCGACGATAGTTGTGATTGATATAGTGCGTCACGCCTGCCTTCTCCGCCGCATCAAGCATCGCCTGAGCCTCCGCCGAATTCCTGCAGCTCGGCTTCTCGCAAAAGATATGCTTACCCGCTTCAGCGGCCGCTATCGCCGGCTCAGCATGAAGATGAGTCGGCAGAGAGATATCGACCACGTCAATATCGTCACGCTCCATCACTTTTCTCCAATCAGTCTCGATCTCAGCCCAACCCCACCGGTCCGCGAAGGCCTGTAGATCTTCCGCATCACGTCCGCAAGCCACTTGCAGAACGGGTCGATAGGGTGGATCAAAGAAGCGGGTCGTCTGACTCCAACCGTTTGAATGGGCCCGCCCCATAAACCGGTGACCAAGGATCGCAATACGAAGTTCTTCCATGCTGCATGGAGTAGCCTCATCCCTTCGACGAAGAAAGCGCTTTTTCCGGCGGTTTTAAGGATGCAGAAACACAATGATTGTTCATAGTAACACTTATACAACTTCATGAATCCCCTCTCCGCAGACTCAGAACTCATCCGCAACCCTCTTGATGCGCTCGAGAAACACTTCGGATTTCGCGAATTCCTGAACGGACAGGAAGAGGTCGTTTCAGCTCTCCTTTCCGGTAAAGATACGATGGCCGTGATGCCGACAGGGGGCGGCAAATCACTTTGCTATCAGCTTCCGGCCATGTGCATGGAGGGTGTCACCATTGTCGTGAGCCCTCTCATTGCCCTGATGAAGGATCAAGTCGACGGCCTTCTCAAAAAGGGGATTCCCGCGACGATGATCAACAGCACCCTGTCTCCAGCCGAACAATCGGATCGACTCGAAGCCCTTGCTCAGGGAAAGTATAAGCTCGTGTATGTCGCTCCCGAGAGATTTCGGAGCGGGCAATTCATCCGGGCCTTAAAGCAAGTCCCGATCGCTCTCTTCGCAGTCGACGAAGCGCACTGTCTCAGCCAGTGGGGGCATGATTTTCGACCGGACTATTTGCGTCTCTCTGAAGCGGTCGCCGAGCTTGATTTCCCGCAGACGGCGGCGTTCACAGCAACAGCGACACCGGAAGTTCAACAGGATATTCTCGGCGTTCTCAAACTCCGGGAGCCCTTTGTTTCGATCAGCGGATTCGAGCGCCCCAACCTCAGCCTCAGCGTGATTCATTGTGAAGGGCATCGGGAAAAATACGACCGGCTCAATCAACTCGTCGAGAAACACCGTACCGGTATTGTCTACTGTGCGACCCGGAAACGAGTCGAAGAAGTCAGTGCTTCGCTCTCAGGAATGGGGGTAAAGCTCATCGCCTACCATGGAGGGATGGAAGATAAAGACCGCGAATGGGCTCAGAATGTTTTTCTCGACCGCAGCTACGATGTCGCGGTCGCTACAAATGCATTCGGCATGGGGATTGATCGATCGGACGTTCGCTTTGTCGCCCACTTCGATGTGCCCGGCAGCATTGAAGCCTACTACCAGGAAGCGGGGCGTGCGGGACGTGACGGCGAACCGTCAGCCTGCGAACTGCTCTTCAACTATGCCGACACGAGAACGCAGGAATTTTTCATCGATGGAAACAATCCCGGAGCTGATGTTATCCTCGACACCTATGCCCTCATCCGAAAACTCTGCGGCAGTGCCAACGAAGGCGTCACCATTCCCATTCGGGAATTGTCCGAGATGTTGAACGTGAAAAACACGATGCAAGTCGGCAGCGCAGTCACTTTTTTAACCCGGGCCGGCTACCTTGAGCGTTTCGACGTGACCGGGGAAAGATCGCGGGGCACCCGACTCACCAACCCGGAAACCCGCGACACTGACCTGGAGATCGACGGGGAAGCGCTCGAAGAGAAGGATCGGCGAGACCGCTCAAAGCTCGACGGAGTCATCAAATTCTGCTACGACCGGCAAACCTGCCGCCAACAGTGGATTCTCGAATACTTCGGTGAATCAGACTCCCGCCCCTGTGGATCATGCGACTGCTGCAGCGACAACACTTCACGCACCGGTCGCGAGCCTGGTGACGAGGAATTCGACATTGTCCGAAAAGCCCTTTCGGGGGTCGCCCGAACCTGCGGCAAAAAGGGCAACGGCGAGTGGGAGCCCCGGATTGGTAAGGGGAAAATTGTGCAAATGCTGACCGGCAGCAAATCGGCCGACTTGAATGCCGCGCGATTAAACGAACTCAGCACCTATGGCATCCTTAAGAAGGAAGGCTCAAGCTACGTCTTCGCCCTCCTCTCGGAGATGGAAAAAGCCGGGTTGGTGGCGATAAGGAAAACGCCCTATCCCCTTCTCACGATCACACGGCGGGGCACCGAAGTGATGAAGGGTGACCGTCACTTTTCTATCTCCTGGCCCGATCGTGAACAGCTCGCAACGAAAGAAAAGATTTCAGGGAATGAGACCGAATTGAGCCACATCGCCTTCGATGAAGAGCTTTATGACAAACTCAAAGCAGTGCGTTCTATGCTCGCCAAAGATGCCGGGGGCGTTCCTCCCTATGTGATTTTCAGCAATCAGGTTCTCGAGTTCTTCACGCGGCTCCGCCCCACTACAGAAGAAGCGGCACTACGCATCCGCGGCGTCGGCTCGGTAAAGGCCGAACGCTATCTCGAACCGTTTCTTGCCGCGATCCGGGAATCTAAATCCTAGCGACCGACCGCCACTGGCTTTTGCCGGGTGAACATGACCCGGGCCGCAAGAAGACCCGCGACAAACCCGAAAAGGTGCCCCTGCCATGAAATGCCCGGCTGCCCCGGGAAAACCCCGCCCAACATTCCACCATAGAGAATCAGGGTGACAACGGATACAAGGATCCAGAAGCTGGATTTTTCCACGATCCCCCGGGCGAGAAGGAAACCGAGATAGCCGAAAATAAGGCCACTCGCACCAACGTGGTTCGTTCCTGAAGGCCCGAGCGTCCAGAGAGCCATTCCGCCTACGGCGACAATAAACAGTGTCGCCATCATGAAAACCTTCCGACCACCGATGAGAACAATTCCCCCGAGCATAAGAAAAGGCAGGGTGTTCGACAACAAATGCCCGAAACCGAGGTGAAGAAATGGAGAGGTTACCACTCCGCTCAAGCCTGACAGAGAGCGAGGCTGAATTCCGAATCGATCAAAGAAACCCAGGAGGATCGTATCCAACAGCTCAAGTCCCCAGGCAATCGCGACTGCCCCGAAAAGAAGGGCCAGATTGTCTTTAACCGCTTTGGCTAGCTGATCCCGACGATGGTCGGTTGGAAGGGCGGGAGGAGATTTCATCGAACCGGAAGATAAGCGCAAAGATCAACTCACTTGCTACAAAGTTTTCTCAAATTTGTAAGCCCCCCATCCTTACCTCCTCCCTGAAAACAGGAAAACTGTCCCGCAGCATTCGCCACGGGACAGTCATCCACTTCTTGTTTCTCCCGGGGGAAAATTCGAAAATTGCCAGCTATCAGCCGGTTGCCTTCACTCAATCGAGGGAAAGAACAAGGCTTTCAGGGGAACGCCGGCTTTCTTTAACGGCACGCGTTTTGAGGTTGATAAGATCCCACCAGGCATCACCCAGTTCGCCTTGAAGTGGCTTTCCGCTTTCACCGCGGACCGCATCGACTTCCTGCAAGAGGCTGGAAGCTTCTTCAAAAGCATTCACCACTGACTGAGCGTCGTCCGCACTGAGTTTGGAATCACCGGCGGGGATCGAAGTCAGTTTTCCTTCAATACTTTCAATTCCCTCTTTCAGCTTCGCCAGCTTAAGCTCATCCACGGCCGGTGCAGGCTCACCTACACTGACAATCTCTGCCGCAGGCTCATCCGCAGTGACGGTTTCCACAACTGATCCAATCACACTGTCAGCTTCCGCAACAGGTTTCTCCGCCAACTCAAGAACGTCGACGGTCATGGGTGTGTTCATCGAGTCCGGAACCGGAGCTTCAATTCTCTCAGGAACAGCGGCAGCCCCCAAAGTCACCTCTGTTTGTGTCGCCACGACTGGAGTCGCAACGATAGGCTGCTGTGCCTGCCCGAAGGTCTGCGACGATTTCTTCATGCTGACATCATCAAAGGCGGGAATATTATTTACCGGCTGAACATATAGATCCCGGTTTGTTCTTACCGGAAGATCGGAAACACTCGACTTTGCGTTCACGTAGTCATAAGCCCACGGCTCTTTGATTCGCGGCTTTTCAGTGAGCCCTTCGGTTCCGGAATTGAGTGCAATCGGCGTGATCAACATCATGAGGTGCTGCCGCTCGCGGTCGCGACTTTTCTGTTTAAAAGCATAGCCGAGAATGGGGAGGCGCCCGAGCACAGGTACTCCGCGTTCTGAGCTTTCGGTTCTCGCCGCATCCAGGCCGCTAATCGCAACCGTGTAGCCGCTCTTCACCGTCAGGGGAGCGGTATACACTCGAGATGTCGCAATCGGAAACGGGTTCCCGTTAATGATTTCCGTGCCAACAATGTCAGACACTGTCACGGAGACATTCAGAAGAATCTTATCTCCGGCCATCCGCTTGGGAAGCACATTGATAACAGTTCCGATCGGCAGGTATTCGACGGATGAGGTCTCTGTCGCACCGGCACCGAGACTTGCACTGGCGCTGGATCCGAGAACCGGCTGATTGATAACACTTCGAAAGGAAACTTCACGGTTATCAAGGGTAACCATCCGTGGAAATGAGACAGATTTGGTATTCCGATCACCGTAGATGGCCCGCAGCTTCAGCGTTAAATCGCTGTAGCTGAGAACGGCAGTCGGAAGCGAGTAGCTTCCGATATTGGAGAGGTCAACTCCGCCGGTGTTTTCACTGAGAGTCACGTCGAGCCCGTTGTCTCCAAGGACTCCGTCCCAGTCAATCCCGAGCTCACTGTTGGGATTTCGGCTCGTTTCGATGAACTTCACCTCAACAGCAATCATCGGCTGCGGACGGTCAGCGGAAGCAAGATAGGCTTCAATCCACTGATGTTGCTGACGCGTAGCAACGACATAGAGCGAATTCGAGTCACTGTTCCATATCACTTTGGACTGGCCACTGCCATCACTGGAACCTTCATCACCGCCTCCGGCAGATACCCGGTTAACCAAATCAGGATTCCCCTGCAACCCGGCGACAGAAAGTTGTGCAAGATTATCAACCGAGGCCGTTGGCGCAAAACTGGCACTACCACCGGCGCCCTGTATATCGAGAATATTCTGAATGTCTTCGAGAATCCGCGAAGGTTCCGTCACAAAGAAATCCGGGGAGCCTTGCAAATTCAGACCCGCCGAGGCGCTACCCGAGCCGCTGCTTGATTGAGTTCCCCCGCCCTGAGAGTTTTTCGTGACAAGCTCCTGGGCATTATAATTGATTTCATAAATACGCCCGATCAACTCCTGATCATTTGCCGGACGCAAGTACCAGATGCCCCCCTCATAAATAAGAGCAACTCCGTTCGCCTTCGCTAAGGTTTCAAGAGCAACGAAGGGACTCGCGCTTAACGTAAACGTGACAAGGCGGTCACCACCGGCTGTTCCATCAGGCAGACCGAAGAACCCGATGCCGGCATCTTCCGCCATGAGTCTCATCACATCACTCAGCACAGCTTTTGAGAAGTTGTACTGTCGGGGAGGCGCACTGCGCAAGGGCATAGCGGCACTCTCATAAGCCGGCGAGTTCAAAAGGGCCATCTGTCGCCCAACTTGAGCAAATGACAGCGTCTGCATGGACAGAACGGCCAGGGTTATAACAAGAAGTTTGGATTTCATAATGCAATTTTAGCAATTGTCATAATTATTATAATTAAGGATATTTAACTATCAACTATAATTTTAATAAAAATTAAGCTTTTCAATCTTGAACTTATCAATAATTATGATAATTTTATATTAAGGAAAAATATTTTAGAAACTTGAATGATAATTTTACCCGCCACATGCAGCCCTCTAAAAGAACGGGGTTTAACGATGGTCGAAATGCTGATCACGGTTTCAGTGATCAGCCTTCTTGCGGCTGTTAGCGCTGTCGCGGTCTCAAAGGTTCGAGAGAATTCCCAAAGCCAGAAGCTTAATGCAGATGTCACGGCAATGAATTCTGCGATCCGCATCTACCTCGCTAACGGGGGAAACCTTTCCGGTGTCACCGACGCTTCGGGTGTCATCGCCAAACTGAAAACAAGTCGCTCGAAAGCGGATAAAGAAACGCATGTCGGAGCGCCTTCCGGACGCATGATCGACAACCGCGTCACCACTGTCCCGGTTCCCGCAGACAGCTGGAAAGCACGAGCCAAATACAACAGCTCCACACAGCGCTTCGAGGATGCCGGCGCGCAGGCCGGCTTCGAATTTGTGCTCGATAACAATCTCGCCGAAGTCCAGACCATCACCGAAAACCGGGATGGTGGCGTCGTGAGCTACGCTGAAAATTCTACCTGGGTCTGGGATCACGCCTCGACAAACAATCCAAATGCTCCCTCAGGTCCATCCAGCTTCAATACAAATCCCAACGTCACTGATACCACTCCGACCGAGCCCGCGGAACCAACCGATCCAGCGGATCCGCCCGTTGATCCAGGGGATGGAGACGGTAATGGCGACGGAGGCGACCCACCGGTCGATCCCCCTGAAGAACCCGATCCCCCGAGGCTTTCTTATCCAAAGGTTACTCCATCCGGAGGGGCACACCCTGAAAACGACTTTCCCCTTGCCGTCACCATCACAAACGCGCCTCCTGCGACAGATGGACGCGCTTTCTACCAACTCGACAGTGGCGCCTGGACAGCATACTCATCGGCGATCGATGTAGCCATGAACCAGACACTCCGTGTTCAGTTCAGGACAGAGGATTCAACTCGCTTTCGCGATAGCTGGACGCGGAGTGAATACTACTACCCCGTCCCCGACAGTTTGAGCGGAACTGTGGACGGAAACTTTCACAGTCCGAGCGGGGGTCCCAATCTCGACTATGAAATCACAAACGGCAGCGACAAATTCACCCATGGTGACTCGGTCTTCATTCTCGACGACGAGCCAATCAACTCGGGAGATCCCAATGTCCTCGAGTTCACCGGGAAATCATTCAGCGATGTAGCTCCGGGAGAAAAATTCAGTCTCGGTGACTTTTTCTATCACAATGGCAACAGTTACTACGATTCTCATGCAACCGGAGTGTCCCTGCAGATCACCATTGAAATGCCGGAGCGGTCCGAAACCGTCGTTTTTGATCTCAATCTGGATCTGGTCAACACGGAGAACGACCCGGACGACGCCAATGCAAGTGCCGACTACGTCAGAATCACCAACCTCCAGCAGAACATCAACCTCGAGATCAACGGCGTCGGCTATCGCATGAATCTGGAGTTCGGGGCAACCGACTCATTTGGCTTCTCCTCGGACAGCCAGTTCCACGTCTACGAAGGAGCTACCGGCCGCGGAGAACTCCTCGGGACATTCCTGGCTAACTAACGCATCACTATTTATACGACCATGGAAGGAATTGACGAAAGAAGCCCGCTTGGGAACCGTATTCTACATCTTGCGCAGAAGAACAATATCAGTGACTTCTACATCACGCCGCGCGAGCAGCTCATCTACCGGAAGAACGGGGAGCTGGTGGTGGATTCCTTCATCTTTCAGCCGCCTACGCAACAGGAGATACGTCCCGGAACGGCCGACTATGCGATGCAAATCGGGCCGCTTCGCTTCCGCGTGAACCAGCTCGTGACACGCGGGAGACTGCGTTGGGTCATGCGTCTCCTCCCTAACAATATTCCCTCACCGCAGCAAATATCACTCCCCCCGCAAGCGCTCAAAGCCTACCTGGAAGCTGACGATGGACTTTTCCTTATCTGTGGCGCTACCGGCTCCGGTAAATCGACCACGATTGCCTCAATGATCCAGGCGCGTGCCGAACGGCGCCGTGAGCATATCATCACCTTCGAAGATCCAATCGAATATATCCTGCCCACTCACCTCCCCTCTCTTGTCACTCAGAGAGAGATGGGTTCTGACGAACTCGACTTCGGACAATCTCTTCGCGCCTCTCTCCGTCAGGCTCCGGACGTCATTATGATTGGCGAAATTCGAGACGGTGAGACCGCCGAAATCGCCCTCCAGGCAGCTGAAACCGGACACGTTGTCATCGCCACGATGCACACCTCTTCGGCCGCTCAAACGGTGCAGCGTTTCCTCAAGCTGGTTCCCACCGAACGAATGGAAAATGCAATGCTTTCGTTTGCTGACTCAATGCGAATGATTCTCTGCCAGCAACTGCTATTTGACATGCAGCAGGATCGACGGTTCCCGGTCCACGAAATTCTTTTCCCCTATGACTCTGTCACCGGGATGATTCGACGTGGCGATTTCAAGCGTCTCGAGCATGAACTCGAAACCGGGATCACCAAAGGAATGATGAGCTTCGACCACTGCATGAAGCTCCGCGAGTTTGAAGGATGGCGCTCCAGCACGCCGACCCCCACCGGTTTCAGCGAACACGAAGTCGCAGAATACCTTCACACACAACAGGTCATCGAACCAAATCAAGACTCTCTACCCCGCTAGACCATCATGGAACTGAAAGACATCAAAGACGTCCTCACCTTTTCGGCTTTTCGGCCTGAAGCCGACAATCCCAAGTTTGCCTGGCCTCAACGCTTTCCGAGAAGGAAATCCGTCCTCATCAATATCAGTCGAGGCCATGTCTCCTGGAGCATTATCAACAAAAAAGGTCAGATCGATGATGTTGGCGAAGCCGATGGAGAGTTCGTTGAAGTGGCTTCTCAAATGGCTGACTACTGGCTCTCGAACACTGAGGACGGCTGGGTCGGCATCTCCCTCAACAACCGCTTCATCATCAGCCTCGAACACAACCTCTCCCGCAAGAAGGGTTGGCAGGAAGAGCTTCGTCAAAATCCAAAGTCAGTCCTTGGAACCAAGTATGATCGCACGAAACGCTACGCGCTTCATCACAGTCCCGAAACGAGCGCAAGCCTCATGATGGCCTGCGACGACTCCATGCTAAAGTCCATTGAGGAAACAATGCGTGGGCACAATCTTCGACCCGCCCGCATCTGCGTAGGCCTCTTTGCGATGACGGCGCACTTGATGAACCGCGTTGCCGCTGACAACACATTGAATCAACAGGACCTTATTATCGTAACCTGGCTCGATCAGTCACTTTGCGTCATTCGTCAGAAAGACGGTCAATGGAAAGACCTGCGGTGTCGAAGTGGGCTCCAGGCCGGTGACGACGCCACCATATCCCAGATGCTACGCCCGTTTATAGAAGCGGCCGAGCCGACTACACGAGTCCTCCTCATGGAAGACCGCAAGCAGGGAACCTTCAGCAACTCCTACATTCCTCTCTTCGGAAATCTTAATGTCACGGATGTAACCGATGAACAGAACCTCTGGCAGATTCTCGGCAATCATTAACACTCTTCCTATTTCCTATTCCTAACTGATCCCCATGGACAATATCATCCACGATCTGAAAACCGAGCGGCAGAACGTTTCTGAAGGGCTTCCTCCTAGCTTCAAGCTGGTACCCGTAGCCTTCTACGTCGTTTCTGTTGCGACAGTGTTTCTTTCTCTCTATTTTTATCTGAGTAAGAAAGCTTACGAAACGAGCGAGACCAGTTTGCGTGAACGGCTCACCCAGGCGGAGAACCAACAGTCAAATTTTCTGGCGCAGCAAGAGGACGTATCGTCCAACGCGAAGCGTGCCGAAGGAATCGCCAAATGGCTCGAAGGGTCAAGACCTCTTCAGCCGGTCACCGCTGTCATCGGTCGGAGCATGTCCAAAGAGTCCACTATTGCCGAACTTTCTCTGGACCGGAATCCCGAGATACCGGCACACACCTTTATGCAATTAAAAATCGACGGCGGAGGAAGCCAACAGGTGGAAGCAACCCTCAATGCCATCTACGCGCTGAATTTCCAAACTTACTCAGCGCAACAGGTCAAAGGAAAGAACTCCACAGACTTTCAGGCCACCCTCATTTACTCGGATCGATAGCCCCTATTTGCCATTCGTATGAACAATCATAAATCAGCCTGTCTTCTTATCCTCATGCTCATCACCGGGATGCTCTATGGAGTGAACCAACTGAGGAACGCAACCAATACAGCGAGAGACCTTTCGAACGAGGCGAGGATCGAAGCGGAAACGGCCGAACAGCAGGCGCAGCTAGCGCAGATTCAGCTCAAGTCGCTTGAATCCAAAACCGCAGAACTGCGTTCCGCGTTTACGAAATGGGAACCCCACTTCGCTAATTACAGCACACCGCAGGACGCGGAACAGAGAATCGCCGAGGTAATCCGCGACGGTGACGTTTTTCTGCTCTCTCAGAAGTTCGAAGCTCGCGAAGTCGAAAAAGATGCCCTCATCAGTGAGGCACTCATCGCAGACCTCATCGTCGAAGACGAGTATTCAAAAACGCTTAATTGGCTCGGCAGGCTTGAGGAAGCAATTCCCAGTTGCCGCATCTCACGTTGCAATATCAAACGGGGAGAACGCGGCAACGATATACATCTGGAACTCAGAGTTGAGATTCCGGTGCTCAATAAATAACACCGACCTTCACATTCGATGAAAACGAATCTCTATCTTCTTCTATTTCTCAACGCCTCAATTCTTCCTGTGATCGCACAGGAGGATACAGAGGGAATGCCGGGCACAACACCCGCAGCCCTCAGCTACATTCCCGGCCGCACTATTGAAATGTCGCCTGAACAGAAGCGCCCCCTTCTTCTCAAAGAAGGAGAACGGAATCCCTACGCCCGCCGATCTCCGGAACAGGAGAACGTCAACGATGAGGGTGAGAACGCCGAGGAAATGCAAATCCGTCAGCGCCTCAGCTCGCTCTCTGTTTCAGGTAAAAGCCAGGGATCGAAAGGGCTTCGAATTCTCCTCGGCGACATTATCCTCGAACAGGGAAGAATTCTCCCGCAGCTACTCCTTGATCAAACTCAGAATCTGAAAGTCATCGAAGTCAGCGAAGACGCGGTTCTTCTTGGCTGGCTGGACATCGAAACCGGTGAACTCACCGGCAAAACCATTCCGGTGACATACGACCTCTCTCCGAGTATTTCCTACGCTTTACACGGGCAGGACAGGAGTCGCTCCGAGGAAGGGGAAGGCATCGTTGCCGAAAGGCAGATGGGCGTTCTCCGCATCGGTCAGGACCGTAAAAAACTTGAGCGACAAATGGCTGCGAGTGATCCCGCGAGCCACCTCCCGCGTGAAGTTATCGAAGCAGGCCAGTAAGCAACCTGAGGAATAATCCGGAGAATGCAGCAAAACCCTAACAGAACCATACGAGGATGGACGTTTGCCGAGATGCTGATTGCCATTTCTCTGTCTGCCGTCTTCCTCGGCGCCGCTGCTCTTGTCTTCAGCAGTATCTCGGCAAACTCAAAGCGCCTCACAAGAATTCTGACCGTCTCCATCGGCAGCAACACCAAACAGAATTTTTACGGACAGTCGGGATCCACCGTTCGGGTCTACTCCGCACCTAACTTTGGAAAGGCAGCCTTCGCTCAGACCTTTCGTGACCTGATGCTCGAAGATGCCTCCAATGCCTCTGCTGTCTATTGCCTCCCGCGAACACTCGACAACTCAATCCGCCCGGAGTTCCTCCGATATGAAGCAGGCGACGACGGAGTGGAGCTCCCCCGCCCGCGACTCGATACGTCGAACTCCTTTCGCTCATTTCTCGCTATCTCTGAACCGACTTCTGCCGGCATATACGACCGGACGATTCGCAACGTCCCCCCGACCGACCGACCTCAGGCCACCATCTATATGCTCACTCCTGAGACCGAGACTGGCTACGTGAGAGTCCTTGCTGTCTACGAAATTGACCTGGTTGCTACGACGTCGCCGGTTGGTCACTACGCGTCGGTACGCCGCTACAAGAACAATTCCCTGACTCACTATTACGACGTTTTCTACGAAGCCGGACCCGGCGATGCCTTTGCTCCCCTATTTGTGACCTTCGAGCGTGAATCACGCGCCGCGGTAAACGAAGGCCAATCCATTGACCGCTTCAAAATTGCCGAAGGCAATCCCTTCCATCTCATCTGGCTTCCCGATCCGGCGATCAATCCCTACAAAGAAGCCGCGTGGACTCCCGTCGACCCCGCAGGCTCTCCCCGCTCCACCTATGAACATATGGCTGGAAAGACATCTTTCCTTGTCGCCATTCCAATGTTCCCAAGCATTTAGATTCGGCATTCTTTTATGAGATTCCCACCTACCTTCAGCAACCGAAAGACCAAACAACAGGGAAGTATCCTTGTTGTTTGCATGGTTCTTTGTGCGCTGGGTACCCTTGGAGTCGCGGCCTGGCTTGCCCTTCTCGATGCAAGAGGCCATCAAGTGGAGTCCAATATGGATGCGCTGAGGCGACGGACCGTCTATGCGAACAGCAAGGCACTCGCCTACCGTGCCATCTACGGGAATCATCTCCACTCGGCTTCTCCTCTTACTTCAGCTGTCACCTATACCCTCCCTCACAATCTCGGAGAAGCTACGATCCGTGCCTATGGTTCCGTTCCACTGAAGGATGCCGGCGCTGTCCGCTTCAGTAAAACCGGGATTACCCCCTTTCGCTCTTATACCACTGACGTGGTCGTTGATCTCTCAGACAGTGTTGGGACTCAAGCCTGGGATTTTCAACTTCGCAGCTACCATCCAGTCCTCGGCGGCGACCTTCTCATTGTGAATCCGCCGACCGATCCATCGATCGGCAGCAGCTTAGTCTCGGGGAATATTGATGTTAAGGGGCGTGCGGTCTTTTGGGACGCGGTGAAGAAAGATTTCCAGGGAGGAATCCAGGCTACTGATTTTCTCCTTCCTAACACGATCAATGGAACCACCACCTTTGGGAATCCGGACGGAGATCCTGTTCTGCCGCTCAACTATCCTATCCCCTATCAAACCACTGGAATGACAGCTTCCGGACCGGCCTACCTCGGGGAACTGGACATTGCCGAATCGACACCAAATGCTCACAACGACTACGCAAGCAGGCTGATCGCCACCGGCAATGCTCAAACCTTGAGCGGCTTTACCGGCCGCTCAATCGGCCCGGGGCCCGACACCATCGCAGACGGACCGAATGATGACGCCATCGAGGTAGAAATTTCCACGCAGAGTCCGGCAACCCTCATGACGACACTGCCGGCTCACTACCCCCTCTCGTCGCGGGTTCTCAACGCGGTTGCGGACAAGAACAATCCAGCCTTCAGCAGTGCACAACTCCTGCAGATTTTTACAGACCAGGTCCCCGTTCCCAACGATGCGCTTGCCTATCTCACATCAATCCATCGAAGCAAAATTGCACCACAAAGTAGAGAGCTGCATGAAGCCAATGGAACCGCGGCCTATTCGGATGGGAACGGATTCGTCGGGATCGTCCTGGAGAGCCCTGCTCTGCCGCACTTGATCATTTCACGGGCTCATGAAGTCGAACTGATCGGCCAGTCTGACACAACTCTGGCAAATGCCGCCGCCTCACTCGATCCCAGAGGCATCATCATCAACAACACGGGGACCGATTCGATTGATATGATCAGCTTCGAAGAACAAAACTGGAGGCGAATCATCCTGTCTATGGCGACCGAAGAGAATGCGACGCCCCCCACTTTCGGTTATGAAGCGGATGTTACTTTCTCCGGAAGCTCTGCCTTCCCCCGGTGGAATCTCATCTGGGAACTTCAGAATACCGCGGCAAGTATCGACACCTCGGCTGTTTCCGGCGTATCAATCGTGGGCGGGATTCGGGCGAATCGACAGATCAACGTCAGCTCCGGTCAAATCACCCTGACACGTGAATACAACTACGACGGCCTCGAGAATCTCCTCAGCAGGAATGCCTGGATCGAAGCCTACAAGCAATAATCCCCTTCGATGAAATTCCCCTCCACTTCCAGGTCCCTAAGGGGATACACACTTATCGAAGCTCTGGTAGGTGCCTCTGTCCTTGCTATTGGAATTGGTGCTGCTGCCTCCATGTCCCTCACCCTTGTGACTCAGGAGGAGATCAACGAACGCTCTCTCCGCGCTTTTAACTATCTGGACAACGCAACCCAGCTGATGCGAGCGGGAGTGGATCCGTCTGAGATCCCCGCGATCCTTCCCTCTGAACCGCTTGTAACGAGTCTGACAAGTTCTTCGAGAAATCTTTCTGTGGCAGGGATCGGGAACATCGAAGCAGTCACCCTAACCATGACATACGACCCTACCGGTGCCTCTGCCGTCAATAGTGCGAGCGATCTGGACTGGACCGGTGGAGTGCAGGGATCCACCCGCTCCGAAAGCGTCGAACTCATTCTAAGTGAAAGTCATCTCACCCGCGATCTCGGACGAGTCCTTGCAAACCCGTAAGTCTTCTGCCCTTCTCTCTCATCTAAACTCAGCCAGGCCATGCTCAAGAAAGTCAACCTCATCAACGTTCATACCGGTCGCAAAACGGCTGCAATCGTCGATACCTCTACGGACGAGAAAGCTCTTATCGGCTCGGGAAAATCACAAGTCGAGACCGCTGAAGTTTCCGACATCAAGGGGTTGGACGAATCTATCCAACGTCTCACCACGAGGAACAGCAACCTCGATGACCGGGTCGCGCTCTTCAACGGCCTCGCCAAGTGTTTTGATCGGAACATACCGATCATCAAAAGTTTTCATCTTCAAGCCAACCGGGTCAAATCACCCAAGTATCGCGGGGTTATCGCTGACGTCGCCGCTGACCTGTCGCAAGGGGAGAAGATCAGCGAGGCGATGGGGAAAAAGGATGATGTCTTTACTCCCGACATTATTGCTCTGATTCGCGCCGGCGAAGAGTCAGGTCGGCTCCCCGAAGTATTTCGCCGAATCGGCGCGAGCCAGAAGAAGACTTCCCGAATCCTCAAAAAGCTCAAATCCGGCATGATCTACCCTGCCGTTGTAATTTGTCTCGCTGTCGGTGTCGTGATCACCATGAGTTTCACCCTGGTCCCGGCAATGACCAAGTTGTACGATTCTTTGAATTCGGACCTCCCTTTTGCAACGACCGCACTCCGCTCGTTCTCTGACATTCTCCTGAAACAGCCATGGCTGGTTGCCATCCCGATTATCGGAGCAATCGCCTTCTTCAAAAATTGGGGGAAGATCGCAGCAATCCCGGCAATGCAGACCTTCTTTCTGAAGCTTCCCGGTGTTTCAGGGCTGGTTAGAAAATCTGCTTCCGCAGTTGGATTCCGTACCCTTGCGCTTCTCATCGAAGCCAATGTCCGCCTTACTACTGCGCTCGAAATCACTGCCCAGACTTCATGGCACCACCACTACAAAAGTTTCTTTGAAAAAGTACGCGTCCATATCATGTCCGGATTAACCCTCCCCGATGCGTTTCTCATCGAGTCTCATTGGTTGGGAGACGATGGACGAATGATCTGCGGCCTCATGGAAACCGCCGCTGAAACAGGTGCCGGAACTGAGCTCCTCAACGAAATTGCGGAGGACTACGAAGACGAGCTCGATACCGCAGCAAATCAGATCGACAAGTTAATTGAACCAATCACGATCATCATCCTCGGTACCATGGTCGGACTGTTGATCTATGCCATTTACGCACCTGTCTTCAGCCTCGGAGACGCCCTTCTAAAAAAATAGGGCCCAATGAGAGGGAAAAACCATGTCATCATTGCCGGATTGTAAATTTACTTGTAATTATGGTTTTTATTGAATATATTACTTATTGAGAGGCGGTGCCCCGGGCAAATGTTTCTCGAAACAACAACAACAACCGAAAAATAACTCATACATAATATGAAACTGAATAACACACATTCCCTCAAAGCTGGATTCAGCCTTGTTGAAATGCTTGTCGTGATTGCCGTCATCGGGATCATCGCCGCCATCGCCGTTCCGAATATTGGACGGATTAACGACTCCGCCAAGGAAGCGACCGCTCGTCGCAACGCTCAAAACTTTGCTTCTGTCGCCGCGTCCGCCAGCGCAGCCGGCCTCGACTTCAAGGGAAACTCAGTGAACGCGAAAATGAACAACATCATCGCCGGAGCACAGGTAACCGACGAGGGGCCCTTCAAGGACACCTGGTTCAAAATTCCAGGCGTTTCAACGACAGACCGCAACTACGCCGCTCAGTTCCTGGAACTCGACGCGAACACGGGTCAGCTCATCTACGACGGCTCCAACACATTCAATCCATAACTTTGGCGCTACCCGGATGGAGGCTCGGCTAATCGAGCCTCTCTTCGCGGGCCTTTCCGATTCCGTATCATGAAAAACATCAGCATCTCTACCGCAAAACGTGCCTTCACGATGATTGAGATGTTGATCGTGATCACCGTGATCGGGATTATGTCCGCTCTTGTTATCTCAGCGTTCTCCAATGCAGCACAAGACACCCGCCGTGTCGTAGCGAGACAACAACAAGCAGCCGTTCAGAATGCGGTAAACGCCTGGGTCAGCAGTTACTCACAGCAAAACGGACTAGCCGCTGCGAGAACCGCTTACAACGACGCAAGCAGTAGCAAAGGTCGGCTTCAACTCGTCGGAGGATACCTCGACGAGTCTACTCTCGCGCACTTTCTCAATCCGTCGAACACGACGACAAATGCAGAAGTTAAAAGCGCAGCACTCAAGAAGACCGACCAATACCTTTCCCTCGGAACGTGGAACACGAACTCCTATCCGAAAGTCGAACTCAAATAGGCCCCCATCCCCTGTTCCTATGAATTTACGTTCTCATTCCTCACGCGCCTTCTCACTTGTCGAAGTCCTCGCCGCGGTCGGCATCATCGGCATCATCGCCTTCCTTGCTATTCCAAACATCGTCGCTATCAAGCAGGACTCCGAACGGAATCTCGCCATCTCCCGCGCCGAAGCCGTCAATATGGCAATCGTCTCCTACATTCAATCGAATGGAAAAGATAATGTGGCTTCCAGCTGGAGTTCGAAAAATAACCAGGCGCGGTATGCGGTGCTCATTCCCTACCTCTCTTTCGCACCCGGAACCGTGACTGAATTCAGTCCCGCAGGATACACTATCACCTTACCGGCCAATCTGAACGCGCTGACAAAGTCAGTACTTACTGACACTTCAACAAGCAGCGCAGTCAGCTACTGATTCCAGAAATTAACTTTCATGAAACCGGCACTCTCAAACCGCTCAGCATTCTCACTTCTTGAGGCCATTATTACGATCGCCGTTATCGGAATTCTCGCGTCAATTGGCGTTCCGGCCATCGGAAATGTTGTCGAAGGTTCGAGGCGCGGGGTCTCTGAGAATGTCGTTCAGACCCTCAATAAGGCGACCCGGGAATTCAGCCACTCTCAATATGACCTTCGAACCACTCCCGTTCCGAGTTCATCCGGCGACGAGATGCTCATGCTTCGCACGCTCCAATGGCGCGATCCTGACCTTTCAGGCGAACTCAACCCGAAAGGCCCGTTCATGAGAAGTGATTGGAATCCAACCGGCAGTACCAGCGACGAACACTACCGCGCCGAATGGACCGGATCGACCTGGCGGCTTCTCGAACCCGGTGACGAGGGCGCAGGTATACGCATAATATTTGACGGCTCTGACCTGGGAACTCCCTACGTCCATAGCGAAGGCTTCACTCCCATTGGATCCCGCTAATTTTCGCACTACGAAACGTTCATGCCTGTCGCAACCGCCAGTCCCTTCGAAACAATACCTCCCGCCAGAACCAGTAGCGGGAATGCTGCGAATTTCGGAGCCAGCCTCGACGGCTTCATGTCGCTGGAGGGAACAGCTGTCCAGTTCGGCCTTCTCCCCGTCAAACTTCCACGCGACACTTGCTCAGTTGAAGCAGAGAACGCGCTGCGCCGGCTAGGACGCTTTCCCTCAACTGACAATCCCTGGCTCCCTGTTGCGACGCTCGGCCCCTGTGTGATCTTTGCCCACTTTGCTCCCAAGTCAGGCGACATGTGGGGCATCCCCTCCTGCCTTACTGTTAGAATTGCGATTTCGAAAGAGCAGTATGACAAGATCCGTAAGGATCTGGTGATGCGACTTTCATCCGCGCCTCTCCCGAAAGAAAACAAACTGGAGCATACGGCCATTCCAAACTTCAATTCAGGGGACCTGGAATCAGCCTTTAAATGGCTCCTCGATCATTATCCTTACGATACCGCGGAAAGAGAACGCCTGACAATGCTCTACGCTGAATCAGTAGACAAATCAGGCACCCTTGAGAAAGAAGACTACAACAGTATTCAGTCATCGCTGGGGGTCGCCCTCCAATATATCACTCAGGGACCTTCCCTCCTCTGTTTCAATCCCGAAGAGTCTCCGAAGCAGGATACCTTTCCCTCAGCACTGCTCGAAAAGCACAACGTCTACCCCCTCTATGAGGGAGAACACAAAGTCTACCTCCTCTCCGCAACGGAAAGTAACTTCAGCTTCGAAGACGAATGGCTCTCACAGGGAAATGATCCTGTCGACTTTGTTCCTGTTCTCGCCGACGAGAAGGCGATCCGCTCACTGGTGAGTCGGAACGGATCGAAAGTTCAGGGCAGTGCAGGTATTGAAGTCAACCAATCGACACTCAGCATCTCTGACAGCGGAAACATCGTTGAAATCGATCCTGAGAATGTAGCCTCGATCAACCCTCAAAACGTTAATCACAGTGCAGAAGATCTTATCCACTGGGTGCTCTACACCGCGATCAACAGCCGTGCCTCCGACCTTCACCTCGAAAAATACTATAACGTTGCCCGCTTCCGGGGAAGAATTGATGGAAAGCTGAGAACGCTCTACACCGCGCCGGAAGAGATGATGCAGCGATTCGTCGCCCTCATCAAAAACTACTCGAATATGAGTCAGTCGAGACAGGAAGCTCTCGATGGCCGCTTCGGCCTCGCTTTCGGAAATCGTCGGGTCGATGTTCGTGTCGCCGCCGTGCCATGTCGAAACGAGATGCAGAAAGTCATCATGCGATTCCTCGACAAACAGGATGGAGTGAAAGAACTCTCTACTCTCAACTTTTCAAAGCGTCAGTCCATGATCGTGAAAAAGGTCATGAGCCGCGACCAGGGATTGATTTTGATCACCGGACCAACCGGCTCAGGTAAGACGACAACACTTTACGCTCTCATCAACAGCGTCAATGAAGAGGGCCTTAACATTCATACGATCGAAGATCCGATCGAATATGAAATCGAAGGAATCAACCAGACCCAAACGGATCCCACCCACGGTCTAACTTTCGCAAATGGATTGCGAGCCCTCCTCCGCTCTGATCCGGACGTGATCCTAATCGGTGAGTGCCGCGATGAAGAGACCGCCAATTCGGCAATCAATGCATCTCTCACCGGACACCTCGTGCTGACCACGCTTCACGCGAACGACTCACTGCGAGCTATTTCACGCCTGCTTTCAATGGGAGTCGAACCTCACCTCGTAGGAGACTCTCTTGCCATGTCACAGGCACAGAGACTCGTTCGCCGCCTTTGCACCTATTGCAAGAGACCCCTCACAATGACTCCGCAGATCATCGATCTCATGACGCGCCAGGGGGTCCGAAAGGAACTGCTCGATACCCCGATATACAAAGCCACCGGGTGCAGTGAATGCTCCGGCAGTGGATACAGCGGGCGTGTCGCGTTGATGGAAATGGCCGAAATTAATGCCGAAATGGCAGATTTAGTTGAAACGAAAGCCACTCAGACCGAACTCAAAAAGGCAGCTCTGAAAACGGGCTTCCAAACACTTTATCAGGAAGGACTCACTCACGTCCTCTCGGGAAACACCACTCTCGATGAAATCAAAAAGGTGAGCTACACCGCATTCTAATTTCCAACCACCTCAACTGTCATGAACGCCACTGAATCCATTCCGGCACACGAACCGTCAACACCTGTTGCCACCAGAATCCTTATCGTCGACGACGAACAACCCATGCAGGTACTTGCCTCATCTATCATCAGCCGCCTCGGCTATGATGCCGAGGCAGTAGGCAGCGGAGAGGACGCTGTCAACGCGATCAAATCGTCTCAAGAAGAAAATCATCCCTTCAAAATTGTGGTCATGGATCTCGCCCTCCCCGGCGGCATGTCAGGGCTCGAAGCAACTCTCGCAATCAAGCAGATCGACCCACTCATCAAAGTGATCGTATGCAGCGGGTATCTCGAGCAGAATGCCCGCACCGCTGCGCTTGAGCACGGGTTTGCCGGTATCCTTCCCAAGCCCTACACCGCAGACAGGCTCGCCTCTGAGCTTCGGATCGTCATGAAGTGAGTTCTCAACCCTCCCGCCCCTCTTACCAGCAAATTGGTATCCAACGCCAACTGTCGAGGTCCGGGAAAGCCTCACCCCATTTCTGCCGGAAACGTTTTCGATGAGGTAGACTCGATATTCCATCACAAAAAAAAGCCCCGCAGACCGAAATCTACGAGGCTTTTAAAGAAGTTGCGGGAGCAGGATTTGAACCTACGATCCCGCGGGTGCGGGATTATGAGCCGTAGGTGTCCATCAGCGTTCGGAGCCCGGCCCCACCCTTTTGGCGCTTCATTTTATTTTCCAATTTTCGGGCCTCGCCCAGGGTCATTTCCCGACTCTGCCAAACGAGATTCCAGGGTCCCTTTCCCTTTGTCCATGTTGACTCGCCTGCCTTGTGTTGACTCAGGCGATTAGAAACATCTGCGGAGAGACCGATGTATCTTCTGCCGGAAACGTTTTCGATGAGGTAGACTGATATTCCATCACAAAAAAAAGCCCCGCAGACCGAAATCTACGAGGCTTTTAAAGAAGTTGCGGGAGCAGGATTTGAACCTACGACCTTCAGGTTATGAGCCTGACGAGCTACCAGACTGCTCCATCCCGCGGTCTAAAGGGTCCGACTGAGTTTCAAGATCGGACGGGCGGCTAGTATCGGTTAAGAATTTAATTCCGCAACCGGTTTTTGAAATTCCCCGGATAAGCTTGTGCCCCTCCTGCCGAAGGGCGCTCTTCTCCTAGAGATGCAGGAGTGCTCTCGCCGCATCAGCAATGCTTTGTGCCGTCGGGCGATGAGCCTTCCAAAGATTCGGATGATAGGGAATCGGCGTATCCCGGCAATTATGACGCTGCGGCGGAGCATCGAGAAGGTGAAACCCTTCGGAAACGACCCTGGAAACGACTTCTGCAGAGACACCTCCCCAGGGAAATCCCTCTCCTACACACAACATCCGCCCCGTTCGTGCGACCGAGGCAAGGATCGTGTCCGTATCGATCGGTTTCACGGAGCGCAGGTCAACCACCTCAAGGTCCCACCCTTCGTTCATCAGCGAATTGGCGACCCGAAGGCATTCGTGAACCATTGCACCGTAGGTCACGACCGTGGCATGACGACCGGGGCGTGAAATACGAGCACGCCCGATAGGCAAACTCTCTTCAGGGAGAGCGTCAGCTTTCAGATGATAATAGAGAAACTTATGTTCACAAAAAATGACCGGATCATCGATTCTCACGGCTTCAAGGAACATGCTATACGCATCCTCGACCGTTGCCGGAGTCATCACGATAAGCCCCGGATAGTGAGCGTAGATCGATTCCAGATTTTGACTGTGAAATGGACCACTTCCTTCGGTTCCCCCGGAAGGCAGGCGCACCACCATGGGACAAGGCACCCCGGTCCGGTAAAAGTGTGTCGCGGCCTGATTCACGATCTGATTGAACGCAATACTCGAAAAATCAGCAAACTGCATCTCAATGATCGGCCGCATCCCCTCGATCGCCGCCCCGATCGCCGATCCGATCATGGCATCTTCGCTGATAGGCGAATCCATGACGCGCCCCGGGAAGCGCTCGGCAAGGTTTTTAGTCGCCTTAAAGGCACCGCCGAATCCCGCAACATCCTGACCGTAAATGTAGACTGAGTCGTCCTCAGCCAACACTTTGGCCTGAGCTTCGCGAATTGCCTCCAGATACGTGATCGCCATAAAATCAGTTGGCGGCAACCCTTGCCCCAAGTTGAGAGATTCGCAACCGTCTCGCGAGCTTTCCTTTCAGTGAATTCAATCAAGCAAACTCGCTGAGCTTGACCGGACGGCCCTCAGCTGCGGATTTATCACAGGCAAAAAGCACCCTGAATGTCTCCAGAGCCTCTCCAATACTGGTCCTCGGCATGTCCTCTCCTTTATCCAGGGCATCGAAAAAAGATTGAAACTGGTCCGCATAAGGATGATCCGCGACATCGCCCGAATCGGCCATCGCCATTGGCAGCTCTGCCCATTTTTTGTCGCGAAGGCCAAACTTCGTTGAATAGAGCTTGTCATCCAGAAGGCTTCCCTCACTACCCACGAGGTGCGTGTGGAAATAGTAGGGCTGCAGACAATCGATGACGGAGGAAACTTTTCCGACCGCACCGTTCTTAAACTTCAGCAGTGAAGCGGTCGTCGTCGCATACTCGTACTTCTGGAAAATTTCGTTTTTCGAAGTGGTTTCGTAGGCGCTCACCTCCTCAACTTCATTCCCCATGCACAGCAAGAGAGCATCAAGCGCATGGCAACCGGCTGAGAGCAGACTGCTGCCACCGTTTTCTTTCGTGGTATTCCATCGATACTGCCCATACCAGGGGCCGATCCCGTGGTAATAATCGACCTCTCCGTAGTGAACCTCACCAATAAGCCCCTCTTCGATCAACTGAGTTGTCGTGAGAAACTGGCTGATAAAGCGGAGTTCAAAACAAACGCAGGCCCTCACCCCGGTGGAAACAACCGCATCGTGAATCGCTTTGCAGTCCTCCCACGAAAGTGCCATCGGCTTTTCCAGAATGATATGCTTCCCTGCTTTGGCCGCGGCCACGGCCTGAGCACGGTGTTGATTTGGATAACTGGTGATCGAGACCACATCGATGTCATCTGAATTGAGCATCGCATCGAGATCCGTGTAGGTCTCGATCTCACTGCCATGCGCCGTCGATACGTCAGCATCATCGAGCTTCCGTGATGAATAGACCGCGCGGACGCTCCCCTGGTTGGTTGAATTAATTGCGTCAGCATGCGCCATAGCGGCCCACCCGTATCCAATGATTCCTACTCGATATCCCATGAAAGAACTGAAACGAATCGAACTCCCTACAGCAACGGAAAAAACATCTCGATTGCGGCAGGAAAAACCGGCCTCTTAGTCCGCGAAGCTCGATCCTTCACGAATGTCGAAAGACATTCCGACAAACCCTCCTCCGGAGAATTCCCCCCCGAGACGGGGAACAATCTCATAACTCGGAAAAATCAGGGGTGAGCCCGCAAAACGATCCTGTTGCCTCCACCACATGAAAAGCCATCCGATACCGGCCATCCCGAGGATCACACCGACGACAATCAAGGTGGTGAAGAGGAAGGAAACGATCTTCAAGCCGGACTCTTCAATGAAAATCCCCGGCGCATACTCACGGAGGAGTTCCGGAGCATTCTCTGATGCCGCGAGCTCATGCACCGGCGTCGCAGCAAACCGCTCCTGGTCCTCTTTTGTCTCATGCTCCATGAGGCGCCCGAGCCAATACAGTTGAATACTGAGCTCAATCGCCATTTTCTCAACCTGGTCCGGCGCGAGATCAGTAGCACCACCTTCGCGAAGAGTGTTCTGCTCGATCCGGTCAAAAACAGACTTCGGCAGCGACGAGCGGACTTTGTCATTATAAACAAACTCCGTCATCTCAGGATTCTCGCGATAATAAAGCATCATCACGGTCGAAGCATCAGCGAACCATTCGCGATGAAGTTTGCGGAGGTCAACATCCGCCGGGACCTTTTGCGTTTCCCCGATCACGAGCACGTAAATATGAAAATCTGACTCATCAGAGTGAAACTCGAGGAAACGCTTGATGTCATTCGATTTTTGCTCTGTCAAAAGGCGTTGCGGATCGATCAGGAAATCCACCGGCGCATGAGCGAAATATAAATCCTGCAAATCTCCTTTGATCGGCGGGAGAGCCTCAATCACCGGAGCCTCGACAATCGGCTCAGGAACTCCATCGGGAGAGCCCAACGGCAACTCACTTTCAGAAATATCTGCGCGAATCGGCTCATCGCTTTCGACTCCACCGGGACCATAAAACTTCAGTGCCTGATCCCTCGACGTCTTCTCCGCGGCTTCAGCAAGAGGTGAAGTCGGAGGCGCGTCCTCCTCGGCCGCGCCATCGATCAATCCCACAGGCCAAAGCCCTCCACCCAGTTTATAGGAAGACGAAGTCGCCGCGTCTTCCCACTCAGGCATCTCAACAGACGCCGACCACAAAGTCGCCGGAAGAGCCGCAAGGAGGAGAACGGAGAGAAATCGATTCATAAATTTCGGATGGGATCAGGCAGTGCGACTGACTTCCTGCGGTGCCTCAGCATCGACTTTCGGAGCCAAATGCGGAAGCAAATCAAGACTGTTGGAATTGAGAGCACGGCTCTGTGCCTGTAGCTCTGCGTGTGAGATTTTGCGCAATTTCCGCCCTTTGCGACGGAGAACGCGGGCGAGACGGAGAAAGGCTCTTTCCATCGCCTCCCCATATTCAGCATTCAACAGATGCGGCCGCGCATGAAGGAGAGCCTTGTAGGCATCTTCTTCGGAAATTAGAGACTCCGTGAAGTAGCCGAGGGAAACACCCACCTGCCGTGTGCTCATGTCGAGAATGAGAAGAACCGCGTTCTCATTTGGTCTAATATACTCAGCGCCCTTAACCTGTCCGTGGTTAAGCAACCAGAAACCCAATTCGCTCAAGCTCAGATCATCAGGAAGATTTCCCAGATAGGCACTGAAAAGAATCTGAGGAAAATTGATCTCCAATTGGTTGAGCGTTTCCGCAAGATTATCCCGCTCCTGCTTTCTCAAACAAGCAGCAGCATCATGAATACGATTCAGCACGACTCGGTTTGCACCGTAGCGCGCGGAGGCCTCCATCTCGCTGTAGCCGCAACAATAGCAGCTTTCAGCGTCATGATCGACAGGTCGCTGGCAACTGGGACACTTCATTTTATCAACAACAATAACACCTCTCAGTCTTATCTAAATTATAAGATTTACAAGATTATAAAGAAAACTTAATTACGTCAAGTCATTAGAGCAAATTCCGGTAATCAGGGAGGAGTGAATAAACCCTGCCCGATTAGGACGCAAAACAGGACAGATTCCTTAGAGGTCCTGCGGCCCGTGGCTGCCAAATGGAGACGGTTAACCGCTCGGGCCAACCTTGTTTAACCTCATCTCATGCGATTAAAGACCCGTTTCACCCCGGTGAACCCCGATCGCAGGGGAGGCCTGCCAATCTTAAATCGACATCGCGGAGAACCCTCCGTCGACGATCATTTCAATTCCGGTCACAAATGAGCCTGCCTTCTCCGAAGCGAGCAGCAACGTAGCGCCCATCAGCTCCTCAGCATTCCCGAAACGATTCGCCGGTGTGTGACCTAGAATGGAGGCGACACGATCTTCGGTGAGCACCTTCCGATTCTGCTCAGCGGGGAAAAATCCGGGGACAAGCGTGTTAACCCGAACTCCCTTCTCCGCCCATTCCCGGGCAAGATTCTTCGACAAATTATGAACCGCTGCCTTACTCGCTGAATAGGTAAAGACCTTACTGAGCGGCCCCAAACCGGAGATCGAACCAATGTTGATAATCGATCCTCCACCGTTCTCGAGCATGTGCTTTCCAAAAATCTGGCAACTGCGAAGAATCGCCCCGAGGTTGATGTCGAGGATGCGCGCGAACTCTTCATCTTCGATCTCAAATAATGGCGTGGGCGAATTCACTCCCGCACCATTCACCAGGATATCGACGCTCCCGGCCTGTTCAGTCACCGTTTCGAGAAGCTCCTTCAGAGATTCCCGGGAAGCGACATCTGCCGGAACAAAAAAGGCCCGACCGCCTGCCGCATCGATTTCACGCAGACGTTCCGCCCCTTTTTCCTCACTGCGGCCAACCACCGCGACCTCAGCACCCGCCTTCGCGAGACCCAGCGCCATTTCACCGCAAAGGACTCCAGTCCCTCCGATAACGACCGCAGTTTTGCCTTTTAGAGAAAAAAGATCTTCGACGTAACTCATCCCACATCAATACGTCAGACCGCACCCGGGTCAATCACGCATGAAGAGTCAGGCCGCAGATTCGTCATTCGACTCTTCAACCAGCTCAGGCTCAAACTCATCGTCGAGCCCTTCTTCAATTTCTTTCCGCCACTTGCGCGAAATCCACGGGCGAACCAAACCGTAGACGAAATATGAGAGGAAAATTCCCAGCGGAACAAACTCCACGAAGTTCACCGCACAGACGAGAATGAGAACTGCAACAAACAACCAGACCAATGAACGCCTCGCTTTCAGGTTCAACGCTTTAAAACTCGGATAGCGGAATTCGCTCAGCATCATGAAGGCCAGCAAAATCATGAGCGCCAGAAGCACGTAACGCCACGCCCCGATTTCCGTGGCGCCCTCATTCAGCCAGAGAATGAAAATCGTAAGCGACGCAATGAGACCCGCTGCCGCCGGAATCGGAAACCCCACAAAATCGCGACTCGTGACGCGCTCCGGATGCTCTGCCGCCTCTTGTGCGAGACAGTTAAAACGGGCAAGGCGCATCCCTCCACAGAGGAGATAAACGAAGGCAATGGTCCACCCGAGGCGATTGTCGAAGGAACTGAGAACAATATCCATGACCAGCAATGCCGGCGCGATTCCGAAAGAGACAATATCAGCAAGAGAATCAAATTCGCGGCCGAACATCGATTCCTGCCCCTTAATCCGGGCCAACCTTCCATCAAGCGCATCGAAGAGGCAGGCTCCGAGAATCAGGAAAATAGCGAGATGAAAGTCTGCCGCGCCACCTGAATCATCCCGCATCCCATCGAAGATCGTAACCACTGCACTGAAACCGCAGGCGAGATTTCCGGCCGTCATCAAGTTGGGCAAAAGATAAACCTGAGGATTACTCCAGGGGCCGGGCACGTGTCGTTTCATGAACCTACGTTCCGTTCAGTTCCCCAAAACTCAAATTTCAAATTCCAAAGCTGTTTTTCCGGTCCATATTCACTTCCTATGTCCACCACGACAGAAAAACCCCAAATCGACAGCGATATCACGATGGGCGAAGTCCTCAAACACTTCCCCGGTGCAAAACGCTCCCTTTTTGCCCGGTATCACATCGGCGGCTGTCAAAGCTGTAGCTACGACGACGAGGAAACACTTGCTGAAGTCTGTAGGCGAAACGAAGACCTTCCCGTCGAAGAGGTGATTGCCCACATTCTCTCTGCTCATGAAAATGATCAGAAAATTTTGATCGAACCACTCGAGTTGAAGGCCGCTTTTGAAAACGACATCCCCCCTCGCCTGCTCGATTTAAGAACACGGGAGGAACACGAAGCTGTCGCGCTGCCCCATTCTGAACTCTACAGCAACGACCTTCTCCAGGAGATTTTCGGCCATGAGAACAAAGAACGTCTCATCGTTCTCTACGATCACACCGGTGATCGCTGCCTCGATGCAGCCGCTTACCTCATCGGCCATGGTTTTAACAACACCCGCGCCTTACGCGGCGGGATCGACGCCTATGCTGTAGAGGCTGACAAAGAAGTTCCGCGATATAAACTGGAATTTGAAGAGTAACCGCCCCCTGTTCTTCCGCAGGCAGAAAACCCCAAACGACCCATGAGCGACTTCGAAGACAAGATCCAGAACGCGATCGCCAACCCCCAAAACCAGGGGGAAATGAGCGATGCAGATTCCGTCGGCACCGTCGGCAACCCCGAATGCGGCGACATGGTCCGGATGTGGCTGAAGTTTGACGAGAAAGACGGAAAGAAAGTGATAAACAAAGCCTCTTTCCAAAGCTTCGGCTGCCAAACAGCGATTGCGGTCGCGAGCATGGCCACCGAAATGCTGAAAGGCAAAACAGTCGAAGAAGCGCAAGCACTGAGTTCAACGGACCTCTCCTCCCCTCTCGGGCCTCTACCGCCCATGAAAATTCATTGTGGCGAAATGGTTGAAGGAGCCCTCCGCGATGCCCTCAACAGCGACAAATCGGGTGTCGAAAATCCCCTCCCCGCAGAAACACCAAACACTCTCCTCGGCGACATGAACAAGCTGAAGCTGAAAAGCGGCAAACTCAAAGTCGTAAAACTCGATTCCTGATTCTATCCTCCCCTGCACCTCTCTTTCCCCAACTCTCAAAACCCATGCACGAAGAAATTGAAATTTCCCGCGAAGTCGAAGCCATTCAGATTCCAAGCGGAGACCTCATCCGACTCCCTGTCGGAACGAAAGTCATGATCACTCAGGCTCTCGGCGGTACCTACACTGTCGCAACCCAGTCCGGACTTGCCCGAATCAAAGCCGAAAATGCAGACGCGCTCGGAATTGACCTCGAGGCAGAGAAGGCCCAACAATCCGCCGCACAGGAAGCGATCGCCAGCGGCGACGTCCAGGGGGCGATTTGGGAACAACTCAAGCTCGTCTTCGACCCTGAAATCCCCGTCAACATCGTCGATCTCGGCCTTGTCTACGATTGCAATATCAAAGATGAAGAGGGACAAAAGAACGTTGAAGTCAAAATGACACTGACGGCTCCCGGTTGCGGCATGGGACCAACCATTGCGGCTGATGCCCAATCAAAAATCCTCATGCTGGATGGCATCGACAACGCACAGGTCGACATCGTCTGGGATCCCGTCTGGAATCAGGAAATGATCTCCGAAGAAGGGAAAATGAAACTGGGCATGATTTAAGAGCGCAAAGCGCACTTCATCTCCCTTTTCTCCCTTCAGCATTGCACCGCAGTCCCTCCGCGATATGAAAATCGGGGCAGGGTAAAAAGGCTTTATGCCACGCGGTCGATCCAGAGATACCCGCAATAGCCGGCATAGAGCGCGAGAAGGATCCCGCCCTCGAGGCGGCTGATCCGCCTGCGTGTTTTCATGATCGGTATCAGGAGAGCCGTGAAGCCTCCCATCACGATCAGATCCGCCATTTCGATCTGAGTGGTCTTGATCGGTGTGATCATCGAGGTCATTCCGATCACACAGAGCAAATTGAAGATACAGGAGCCGATCACGTTTCCGACAATAATGTCCCCTTCCCGCTTCAGGGAGGCAATGATAGACGTCGCCAACTCGGGAACCGAGGTGCTGAAGGCGATCAAGGTCAGCGAGATAACCGCTTCGGGCACGCCTATCCGTTTCGCGATACTGACACCGCCACGCTCGAGCCACTCAGCCCCGAAGTAGAGGCCGACGAGTCCAATCAGAATAAAGAGAACAAGCTTCCATATCGGCTCCTTCTCAGCCGCGCCGGGATCAATTTCATTCTCATACTCCTCCAATACCTCGGGATCTTTCACCCTTCGCGCCAATACCAACTGAAAAATGGTGTAGCCAATCACCGCGGCGAAAAGGAGACAACCCTCGAGTCGGCCGATCACTCCGTTCATCAGCATCCAGGAAAAGCCAAGCGTCGCCGCAACCAAAAAAGGCAAATCCCGCAGCAAAAGCTGATTTTTGATCGTCAGCACGCAGATAAAAGCACTGACCCCGAGAACCAGGCCGATGTTACAAATGTTTGATCCAATGACATTTCCCAGTGCCATGTCCGGATAACCACCCTGATTGAAGCCGATACTGACAAACATCTCGGGCGCGCTCGTCCCAAAGGCGACCACGGTGAGTCCGACGACAAGCGGTGCAATACCGAATTTAACAGCCAGCTTTGACGCCCCGCCGACGAGCCAATCGGCTCCAAAATAAAGAACGGTGAGTCCGGCAATCAGCCAAAATAAATCAATCATCACAGGCATGGCGCACTGTGACAGGACGGACGCTGAGCGCCACTGAAAATTCTTTCACATTTTCGGGTTGATTCCTTTGAAATACTCTCCATATTCCCGCTCCACTGCACGGAGTAACTCTCTGGTATGTGATGAACGTGACCCGTTCGTCTAGCGGTTAGGACACCGCCCTTTCACGGCGGTAACACGGGTTCAAGTCCCGTACGGGTCGCCAAATTAACCGCCTTTCGAGGCGGTTTTTTTGTATCCACCTTACGGAAAAGGTGAATAAGCGCTGGAGAGGTATCAATTTATACGCCTCGAGCCCCTTTCAAGCAGCTGAACCCCGGCAATTCGCCATATCCCTCCGGCCTTGGTGAATTCAGGTTCAGATGAAAATGGGAGACAATTCAGCCTTCTCCCGGGTTGCCCCTCCGTCAGGTGACCTCATGAGATCAGGATCGCGCCCCCTCCAACCCGGCTCGATGCGCGGTGACCCGGCGTTAGGGTTGAAAAAGAATTTCCCGGCAGTAGTCTGCGCGCTCCGCTCTGGATCCACCCTGTCATGAAATGTCTCGTTTTAGATCCTTCGCTGATAACTGTGTTGTCTCATAATTACAGCGAGGCGCGTGCACTCCGGAGGGAAGCAGATAGGCTGGGCCTGATTACCGAATTTTACTGTCACCTGGAGGCACACGACCCGATTCTCCAAATCCCGGCAACTCCGTATTTCCATCAGCACGGTTTCGGCCAGTTGAAAGAGTTGCGGCCGGCAGCTGACTTCATGGCGATCAATTTCAGCAATGCCGCCATGCGAAAAGATCTGATGTCCCTATCGAAGCACGTTACTGCGGATGACTTTGTCGTTTTCCCGACGGTGACCTGCAACCTCATCCTTGGAATCTGTGAGTGGGTGGCGCAACTGACCGAGGCGGCCGACGGGATTGAGGGGATCCCTCGCATGGCAATGTGCCTTATGTTCCCGCCACATTTAAGCATGTCGAGGCAACGCAGCGAAGTAGCTGACGAAACCTATCGCCAAGCCTTTGCTCGACTTCCCGACCACTGGGGAAGTCGTATTCATTTTACCTGTGAGGTTGATGCGACCGGCGATCTCTTCGAACCTCTTCTGGGAGCGCGCCCCTTGACCCTTGCTGTGCCCACATGGACCACCGCGGAGGCGGCGCCACATCGGGTTGCCGACACCTTGCGCATTGGAATTCTCGGCAGCAGCCGACCCGAGAAGGGCTTTCACCTTCTTCCGGAGATTATTCGCCGGGTTCGAGCGCAGCAACCCGGGGTAATGTTCACAGTGCAGGCGATTGGATACGACCCGGAATACTCCGATCCAGTGCGACGGGAACTGGAGACCCTGAAGACAGAGGGAGATGTCTTCCTCGGAAGGCCACTTACTGACGACGAATTTTCGCAGACGTTGCGTTCGTGCCGACTCCTGCTCCTCCCCTACGACAGGGACTGCTACGAGGCGAGGGGATCATCCCTCAGCCACGAAGCAAAGCTGTGCGGAATACCCACGGTCATTCCCGAAGGAGTTGGATTTGGCAAGGAGAGTCAAGCAGCGGGATGCGCAGAGAAGTTCGACCGTTTCGAGGTTGAAGCAATTTCGGCTGCGACGATACGGGCACTTGATCGCATCGACTCGATGACCACGTCCGCCATCGATCTCAGGTCGAAGTACGTTTCGTCCTCCGAGGGGCGCTATCTTGAGGCTTTGCTCGAAGGTTTCGAGATCGATCCCCGTGAATCCGCGTGACGCCCGCTTATCTCTGTTTTCGATCCAATACGGTTGTCACAAGGGCTCACGACCAGCCGCACCAGGGCGAAGCCCAGTTGCCGTGATTTCACCGTTTTCCACGGCCCACAGCGCAACACGAGCCTCTGAACATCATGATCGACAAAGGCCTCTTCAGGCACACGTATCAGGATGCGATCCGTAAAGCCCTCGACTTCCGTGATTCGTTGACGATTGAAGGATATCTGAAATTTTTCGACAGACCAATCCCGCTGGATCAGCAGGTCCGCTTGAATCCAATAGTCTCCCGGATCCAGTTTCAGCCGCACCGTGGCATCAGGATACGTCCAGCGGAAAACACACCCGTCGAACATCTCCGGCGGATAAAAACCATCCAGGAGATGCGATGACGTTGTCGCTAAAGTGTAGATGCGAGGTGTCGACGACTTGAAACTACGGCAGATCTGCGCCGCTTCGCGTCGATCCTGCCATTTCCGGGCGCAAGATCGAGCCGTGAGGGTGAAAAAGTGAGCGATAAACCGGGAAGGTGGCATTTCGATGTCATTGATCAGACAGAGAAAACGCACCAACCCCAGTTTCTCGACGCTGCTGCTCGATCGCAGATAACGGGCATACGCAAGGAGGGAGCGGGGCAACCCCTGAATCACCGGGTGGTAGCCGGGTTGGTGACGGGTAGAGATTCGGTAGGCCAGGCGGCTTCCGGGTGAAGCTCCGGAGTTCAAGACTTCCGCGGATTCCCCGGGAAGTTCAAGTCGGAGTTCATTCCGGAGAAAGAGCAATGTGTCCTGGAGTTGCGGAAGCAAACCATGCTTCGACGCCATTCGAGTGCAGCGTTGCCAGTCAATCGTGTCCCCCAGTTTCTCGACGATGGAAAAAGCGTCGCCGAGCCAACGGAAAGGCGGAGTGTCGTCATAGCGGACGCCGTGCTCGCAAATCTGCAACAGTTGATCGGCTGGGCAGAGGACGCGTGCATCCCGCCCCTGAACCGAAATCGGAAGGCTGGCCTCCCAGAACGACTCCAATTGGTGCTCGTCAAGAAAGCGATCGTGAAAGGGGTCCCAATGCAGGTCGAGGGAACGATGATCCGAATTATCCAACTGAAGGGCGTGGGTGAACTTCCGGGCGTCTTTGTGGCAGGCGAAACGGGGTTGCCATCCGCTTTTCTGGAGGAGCGCCAGCGCGTCGTCGACGTGCCGGGGGCGAACCAGAATATCGATATCGGCCATCGGGCGAAGCCCGGGAGAGTAGACGGTCTCGGAGAGCGCCGCACCCTTTAGCAGTATCGACTCGATCCCCGCCTCTTCGAGGAGATCGAGAACGTCGCCAATCGCACGTTGAGTCAGCTGAGTTTGAGCCCAGTGGAAACGGACCACACCCTCGATGCGCGGCATCCGCGGAAGTGTTCGCGCAACCCGCCTCAACCGATCTCGTAGAGGCAGGAGTAAACGTGCCGAAGATCCGTCTACGAAGTCGAGAGGCACTCGTCGTTGCCACTCGTCCCAGGCTGCGAGGCAGTCGTCGTCATCCTTCAGAAAACAAGCTTTGAGAAGGAGTCGCTGGGTCTCATCGGGCCAACAACCACGGGGCCAAATAAGTGCGCGGGAGGGAGTCATCGCAGAAAACAAAATATTCGGGCGGGCGGGCGTTATTCGCGTTCACGACGGCGGTCCAACATCGCTTTCACTAGATGGGTATAGGCGTCACCATCGACCATCTGGCGGGAGAAATTTTGATCGTGGAACCGGCGCAGAATCAGGGTCTCTTTCACAATGTCCCAGCTCAAGCCGCTATCGACTGCCTTCACGAACCATCCGATGAAATCGTCCGCATCGACTCGCTCATCGAAAAGTCCGTATTCGTCGAAAACTGATCTGCGACAAAAGATTGTCCCCGGTATCTGAGCGGGAATTGATCGCGCTTCGGAGTCGAGAGGGAGGACGGGAGCCGCGCCTTTGAAGCGGTGCTCTTGCCCGAACAGCAGGTCGGTCTCCGGTTTTTCCGCCAGCGTATTCCACTGTGTCTCCAACCGGTTCGGCACCATAATGTCGTCTGCGTCGAGAAAGGCCAGAAATTCCTGTTCAGCCTGGCGAAGACCACGATTACGCGCTGCCGAAACACCCGTGTGATCCTGATGCAGGACGGTGACGATACGCCCATACTCCCCCGCAATTCTCCCGGTACTATCATCTGAGCCATCGTTGACGACAATGATTTCTTCCGGAGGACAGGTCTGAGTTAGAGCACTGTCGATCGCATCTGCGAGAAAAGATTCGGCATTGAATGCGGGAATCACTACCGTGACGGGTAGATTACTCATGAGGGGCAAAAGGCGGGACAGGTAGGTCGGTGGAGGCATCAAGGTTGGCCAGGAATTCGGCGATGCACTGCGAAATTTGATCGTGCCCGGTGCCCAGTTCCAGCCAGAATACCGGTAGAGACTGCGTCAGTTTGGCGATGTGTTTCGCGGTTACGGAACGGTCCCCCAGTACTACTGCGAATGTACTGGGGACGAGCGCCCGCCATGCGTCTTGAGCCGAGCCGAGCCGGATCCGGGTTTCGGTTTGATTGGTGATGCGGGGCAGGAGAATTGCCCGCAGTGGTTTCTTCACAGCCAGTTTGTGACGGAGGCGGGGATGCAGGAAATAGGTAGGCTTACCGTGATCAAACGGTAGATGGTCGAGTTCCGGAAGGTCGAATTTATCGAAACGTGAAAGATTCTCTCTCCTGATTTTTACCGAGTTGTAGAGGCTGTGAACCATCGGCGCCCCGGGTGAGCTCAAGAGGCAAAGATCGTCTGCAAGGAAAAAGAGCCCCGGATGAGTCAAACACGACAGTGCAGTGCTCGACTTGCCCGATCCGCCGACCCCCGCGAGGACTATCGCGTCCTGCTGGTTGGAAATCGCCGCTCCATGAATAATCTGTGCACCGTCGCGCTGAAACCAGGAATTCAGAATCACGCGGAAAGGAATGGCAAGTTCCCACGGGGGCACTTCATTGATGTCCCGGTAGCACAGTAGTGCCCGGTCGCCACGACGGAGGACCAGCATCCCGATGTCGGGTTGGCAATAGAGGAAGTCTTGCGGTCCCAATGCTTCGAGCGGCGACACAGCGTGACGCCAATCGTCCTGGGTCAGGCGGATAGGCGCTTCCCGGCTCTGCCAGACGTCGATGGTAAGAGGCTTCCCGGTCAGCTCGTCCACTGCGAGGTGATTGATCGCAGGAGTAAGTAGATCACCGATTTGCCCGTCGCCGAAGCGGATCCGGATTAATCGACCGCCGATTTCAAAATGGCGGACGTCAGCGTCGCCGTCTAGACCCTCGAATTTTCCGGCTGCCTCGTTGAACAGATCCTGAAGACGCGAATCGGAGCTTTCCATAATCATGGAGTCCGTTCCCTTCGGGGCCAACGGAGGGTCAAGCGACTGCATCGGGCTCCATCTGTGGCCACCCTTGTTCGTCAGTATCGTGGATCACATCGGCGACCAAAAGCGCCTGGAGATCTTCGAAGACTTCCAGCTCAAGATTCTCGTAGGGAAATGGATTTTCTACCGGAGCAATGCGGTTGTCGTTGGCAATATCGATGGGAAGCACGAGCTCGCGTGCCTGGAGATTTTTCAGAAATTTAGCAATAATTTCCGCAACGTCTTCGGGCGGATCGGCAAAATTCCCACCTAGTTGTTCCGCAGACTGGGGACCGCGTTGGAGATCACGCCACAGGGTAGCAGCGCCGGACCGCAGGCTGAAGTAATTGCCTGTCTGGAAATGGATCACAACGACTTCGTCGCCGAAATCGTTGTGACTAACCTGATTTTCGTCGATCTGGTAGCAAATATCCGATTTCATAACTATCTTCCATTATCATACAACCAACCGAATGCGAGCAGCTTTTTGGTTCGAAACCGGGGTGAAATATCGAACCGCAGAGTTCGCCAAATAAGAGGAACACGACACATGAAAAACACACTTGATCGATATTTCCGGGAGGCAGCCACTTTGCCTGGATGGTTTTTCCGGCGCTCATGCATCACCTGGGATTGCCTGCTGAGGTTTCAGGAAGAGCAGGAGATCGGAGGGGATTTCCTGGAGATCGGGGTGTGGCGTGGTCGCTCGGCCCTGCTCGCCGCTCTCCATGCAGGCGAGGGCGACACATTCCTTCTCGTCGATCCTGCGATTCACGAAAAAACCTTGGAAACGCTCGGTGCCTCCACCACAGCCAAGCTGAAGTTCCTCCGGGAATGCTCTAGTGCACTCGCAGACAGCGACTGGTTGACGGACCACGCTAATTCTTGTCGATGGATTCATATCGACGGAGAACACACAGGAACCCGTGTCTACGATGATATTTGTCACGGAGTGCAGCTGCTGAGCGAGGAGGGCATTTTGGTAATCGATGATTTCTTCAGTCCAATCTGGCCGCAGATCACAAAGGCCTCCTTCGACTATTGTCATCACTATCCTGATGAATTGAGGTTGTTTCTCTGTGGCGACAACAAAGGATACTTTTGTCGGCCCTCGCAGCTCCCGCTCTACAAGGCTTATCTTCTTGAGCGGTTGCACGGCGAGATGTCGTCGCGAGATGAGAAGGATTTTTCGATCTGCAAAACGACCCTTCCCGACGACATGGACTGCTGCGGGATCGTCAATCGTTTCAAAGATCGGGACTACGTAGGTCCAGATTGGGACCCCGACAAACTGGTGTGAACATCGCAGACACCGGGGAAACTGATGCAAAGAATGTTCTCCTCGCTGAACCCTGACGATCAGCTTCTCTCCCTCGAGGGGCGATGACTCTCTGTGGGGAAACTCACAGGGACAGGTTATCTATTGGGCGAAGAGTGCCAGAAAACCATAGATTTCAGATATTTCAGTCTTAATTGCAAATACCGCCCCCAATTATTCGATTATTTACCTGTCCCCGTTTATCCCGTTTATCCCGTTTATCCGATGCGCGGTGACCGGGCATTAGAGTTGAAAAAGGAATTCCTGGCAGTAAGGGGCTGAACCTCGGCAAACTCGCCGTTTCCCTCTGATTTTTGTGGATTCAACTTCAGATGAAAATGGGAGACAATTCAGCCTTCTCCCGGTTTGCCCCTCCCTCAGGTGATCTCATGAGGCATGCAGATCACTCTCCAGACAAGATCAAATCAGCGATCTGCTTAAGGCTTTCCTTTCCCATGAATTGAAAAGAAGGCATCGGTGGCAAATCAGGGTTCTTGTTCTGCGGATTCATCGCCCACTTCACGATCCCATCAGGATTGCCGACATAGCGCTCACGAATATCGCTCCACGGAGGGCCCACTACCTGTTGGGTAGGATGATGACAGGTCGAACAGGCCTTCATTAAGGCGATGGGACTAAGCTCCCCATCGTGCACCTGCCCTGCACCGGAGGGCGAACTCAGTTTCGCTATTTTCTGATAACCCGGAAAGTCTGTGAACGGCTCTCCCATCTCGTGAATCGTCGCAATAATCTCGAGCCGCTTTTCACCCGCAAAATGAAGATGAAGCTGGTTCACCGGCTGAAGTTGCGGGATTTCAATGAACACTCGATCCTCTGCCAGGCGGTGAACGGAACGGATCTCCAACTGATCATGACCGGGCTGATCCGGATGCTTCACCGAATACTCAGGCGATCCGTACCCCGGGCCGTAGAGGTAATTCCATTGTTGAGTAAACCACTTCTCACGATCAGCAAGTTCTTCGGACTGTCCTTCAGCAAAACTGAGCAAAATCCCGTTCTCTCTCGTTTCATACTTCGTCGGAAAGTAGAATGCTCCCCCGGTGTAACGAACGCGTTGCAAGGATCCGTCTTTGGTCCCGTAATTCCCCCATCCCTGAGCACCGGCTACGTAAAGTTGACCGTCATATGGCGAAAAACGACCGCGATGAGCTCCGGATAGAAACTCACCAGGCAGAGGAATCGCCGCCGCCTGCGATTGCCCCTTGAGTTCTTCCCGCAAAACAAGAAAAGCGCTCGCAAACCCGCTCGAGTAGTGAATCCAGTTTCCCGCGACAGGCCCCCATCGATCGCTATCGATGAATGTCTGACCACCGCTGGAATTATCAAGCCCGCGGGGCAGGAACAACATCGGAGGAACGTAGCCACGCGTCCCCTCTTTCGGACCTCCCGCACCAAAGTGCCCCCCCCAACTGGCATCGACAACAGCACTGGCGGGAGTCCAGTTTCCCTCTTGAACACTGGAGAGAATCACTTCTCCGTCCGGTGAAACACCGAGACCGTTCGGGTTGCGCAACCCGGTTGCTACTACGTCCAGCTCCCTGCCATCCGCCGAAACGCGACAGAGTCCTTCGTTGCCGGAGGCAAAATACCACCGCCCCTGTCTATCCCGTTCCAGGCCCGTGATAAAATCATGCCCCTTTGTCGAGGTCACCTGCCGATTGAATACACATTCATAGAAATCAGCTTCATCATCCCCATTCTCGTCGTGCAGAGCTACCAGTTGATCACGACACATCACATGAACAACACCTTCGGAGACTTTGAGTCCAAGAGGCTGATGTAATCCCGCCGCGAACCGCTTCCAGGTGATTTCGCTCCCCGCAAGGTCTCCTACCCAGACATCCCCGTGAATCGTGCAAACCGCGAGGCGATTCTCCGAAATGAAGTCAACACCGCTCGCAAACAACAGCGACCTCCACGGGTTCTCATACGGTAAGCTCAGAGTATCGATGGCAAAAGGCTGCCCCTTTCCGGATTCCAGCCTTGTGGAGATAACTTCAGGCCACTGAGCCTCGCCCGGATCGGGCTTCGCAGAAACCGATTCGATCACTCTACCATCGACGACTGAGGCACTCCGATAGATCGTCTTCCCATTCTCAAGATAAGAAAAGCCCACCCGCTCCCCGCTTCTATACAAACCCAGATAACTTGCTGACTCATCCGGCGCGGGCAATCGCTCAAGCTCGACGGCCTTCCCTTTTCCCGGGCGGATTCCGTGAAGAAATCCCCTCCTGATATCGGACCATTCTACCGGTGCCCCTTCCCATGCCTTTTCAAAGCGAAGCGAGGTTTGATCGAAGACCGCGTTGAAGCCCTCTCCCAGATCAACCGCGACGGCGCGGGCAATCGTTTTATCACCATCTCGAAAAATTCCACTCGTGATTGAACCGAAATGCATCTCACGGACCCGACCATCCTTCCACGTACCCTGATCGGTTTGGTTTCCCCAATGTCCATATGCTTCACCATCAAGGCCCGGAAATTCAGGCAAGACATCAGGAACCCCCTCCCGCGCCTCCCGTCCGTAGTAGAGAGCCTGCTTCGCATAGAAGTCGTAGATCCGATCCCGATTGATCTCCGCCTCCCAGTATGGATTCAGGTCCGGTTCAAGTGGATCTCTTTCAAACAACACCTGCTCGTTGGAAAATCTCTCCTTCACAGGAGTTTTCAGCATTTCAGGATCCTCAAAATCCCAATAGCCAAGTTCACCTTTGGCCCCTCGCTGAAACGGATTCTCTGAAATCGTTCCAAGATCGTCGTGAATTCCCCGCCGGATTCTCACCTCGTCGATCGCGCCGCGCATTCCAATCCTCCCCTCGACGAGTCGCGCAAAGGCCAGTTCTCCGGCGACCGTCTTGCGATCGGAATTCAATTCAATTTCCTGATCAGCGACGACCTCTCCATCGACCCAAAGCTTCACCCGGTCGATATCGTATTGCATCCCCACGGAGTGCCAGTCACCGTCCGTGATCACTCTCCGGCTTCTGATGTGGTCGGGCTTCGCGCCGGGCAAATACGCCGTCAAAAATCCGCTGCTTCCTGTGGTGAAGATCTCCCAGTGAGCATCGGAAGTTTTCGTATCGCTCGCCACGAGAATATTAAACCCTCTCGAGTCCTTGAGCCTGACCCGGCACTCCACCGTGATCGGCGGGTTACGCCACGACTCATTGCCCTCCATCACCTTTCCGACAGCGAGGGCTTTCCCAAAATCACGGCTCAGCGAAGCTACTCCGTTCGATTCAGAGTCATCGCCCACCAGCCCCCGCGAAATGGCCGGGGCAGGTTGTCCCCGCGGAACTGGTTTCTTTCCGCCGGAGCCGGGGTAGTTGATCTCCTTCCTGAGCCAGGCCAACCCCTCGAGGTTGTCCTGCAGCGCTATTTTTGAATCAAGATGCAGCTGGTGATCAAGAATTCCAACGGGACCATCATACCCGCTTTCGATGACGACCCTCAACATCGCCAGTTCATGCTCACCCTGGCCCAGGGTCAGGATCTTCGGCTCTGCCGAAGCGTTCATTCCGTTGAGATTCAAGCAATGCAAGTAGGGTTTCATCAAAGCAAAGGACTTCGCCCAGTCTTCAATTTCTCCGTGACCGTGATGCCAGTTATAGACGATCCCTACGTGGTCATAGCCTTTTTCATGCAACCGCTTGCAAACGGCAACCATGTTCTCCGGTTCGCCTCCCCAACCACCGTGATTATAGAGCCCTAACTTCCCCCCCCATTCGGCAGTTTGTTTGGCGAGTGGCTCCATTTTGCCCGCCGCCGCTTCGATCTTCTGTTCCGGCGTTCCTTCGCCGGGGCTACCGAGAGTCTTCCAAATTTGTGGCTGAAGATCGTATTCCTTAAACAACTCAAAGGCTTTCTCATGCCCTCCCCAGAAGGCGAAGAACTCAATGCCCCGTTTTCTGTATTGTTGAATTTCTTCTCTAAATTCCGGAACATGCTCCGGGCGCCAATCATAGGCACAGCGGCCTAAACCGAGTTCTTCCAGCATCTCCGCTCGCTCAGCAGGGCCTCTTTCACTGGCATCAAAAGGGACGATGCACCAGGGCACCAGATTCTCAGGTTCCAAATTCGTCTGCCTTGCCTCCACCTGGATTGCAATACTCAGGATGAGCGGTACGGCAATCATCCGGATTGGATTCAGAAAAATCATTCTTCTCATACTGTCAGTCATGTTCGGTCGAAAGGCTCAAATGGAATGGGCCCATTCGTCCCGACTTTACCACGACTTCATCACGCCGTTTTCCCCATGACCCCGCGCAATCTCGTTCCTCTCCCGCATTGCAATCCCCCCTCAGCTATCCATTCTGCAGAACATCCTCTGCCCCCCTTCATCTGAAACATTTTTCCACCCAACTACCGATGAAAACTCCAATCACCACAACGGCCTTCACTTTACTCCTCTCCCTTCTCATTCCACTATTTGGAAAAGCTGCAGCGGCGGATAAAACGTTTCAGCCACTGGAGGAGGGGGTCAAGCTCTACACGGATCGAAACTACTCCCTTATCGAAGTCCCTGACTCTCTTCAGGGGAGAACATTCCTCCACACCAGCATTGAGGGTTACAGCATTGAGTGCACCACTCCGGGCGACCTGTATATCCTAACGCTAAGTCAAGACAACCCCGCAAACCAATCCGATTTTCTCCTGAACCATGGATTCAGGAAAGTCGACATACCCGGGTTTCAATTGGCCGAAGGCGATGTCCATCGTGCTCTGACCTACCACAAGAGAATGGAAAGCGGGGAGAAACTCGAGATTGGAAAGACAACACTGACGGTACTCGGGGATGGAGTCAGAATCAAACTGCTTAGCGTTGGATCCCCTGACAACACCACCGCTGTCGAAACTCCGGAAGAGGCGAAAGCCCGCATCGCGAGAATGGAGAGAATCGCCGGGCACGCTCTCTTACCTCCTTCTGTAAACACCTCCCCGCTTCCTGAATATGGCTATGACAAACTCGATTACGGAATGACGATCGGAATCGAACGCACTCCGGGCGGGCGGCTCTGGTCATGCTGGGTCGCTGGAGGTGACAGCCCCGAAGCCTATTTTGTCCTCGCCAGCAGTGATGACGACGGGGAGCACTGGTCCGATCCACGCGTCGTGCTTGATTCTCACGAAGAAGGTCTCGGGGCGGAACGGAGCATACTCGTCGGCAACCTCTGGACTGATCCCCTGGGACGCCTGTGGCTCTTCTTTGATCAATCGATGGATATGTTCGACGGGCGAGCCGGAGTATGGGCGACGGTATGCGAAAATCCGGATTCGCTCGACCCGACCTGGTCGGTTCCTGAAAGAATCTGGCACGGAGTGATGCTCAATAAACCTACCGTGCTTTCCAACGGGGAATGGATGCTACCTATCTCACTCGACCAACGCGACGGATTCCGGGATTTCAAAGGATGCTTTGCGGAACTCGATCCACTGCGGGGAGCGAACGTCCTCGTCTCATCCGACAAAGGCAAAACATGGGAAAGGCGTGGCTCGGTAACATTCCCGAATCCAAACTGGCATGAGCACATGATCGTCGAGAAAAGTGATCGCTCACTCTGGATGCTGGCGCGGACCGGAGGCGGCATCATGGAAAGCGTCTCGGACGACAGCGGGAGAACGTGGAGCGATCCCGTTGAGTCCGGGATCAAACAGCCTGCGGCGCGTTTCTTCATTCGTCGCCTTGAGTCAGGTAAACTCCTGTTGATCAAGCATGGTGACCGGATCGACACTCACCATGGGCGAGTCCAACTTAGCGCGTGGCTCTCGGGAGACGACGGCAAAAACTGGAAGGGCGGACTCATCCTCGATGAGCGAAACGGTATTTCCTACCCCGACGGATTCCAGTCACCCGACGGCACGATCTACATTTCCTACGACAGAAACCGGAGCCGCGACGGCGAGATACTGATGGCCCGATTCACCGAAGCGGATATCCTCGCAAAAGAATTCCGCGGAGCGCATTCGAAATCCAGGATGTTGATCAGCCGCCCCATGGGTTTGGAGAAAAAGCAGGGTTTTACGTTTCTTACTGATGGCAGTTCTTTCGATGGATGGAAGCATAGTGGAAACTGGATCGTCGACAGTGAAGGAACCTTCTACCGCAAAGAACGGGGTGGCAATCTAAGCTACACGGCCGAGAAGATTCCCGATGATTTCGAGTTGCGCTTCGAGTGGAAAGTCTCCCCGGGGTGCAACTCCGGCATCTACTACCGGCCGGGACAGGTCGAATACCAGGTTCTCGACAACATCGGCAGCCCCTACGGCGAGAATGCCCGCCAGGCAGCGGCATCGCTATTTTTCTGTATGGCCCCGAAGAAAGACAACACTCGCCCACCGGGCGAATGGAACACCGCCCGCATTATCTGCCAGGGAAGCGTCATTGAGCACTGGCTCAACGGTGAAGCCGTCATCTCCTTCGACTACGATGATCCGAAGTGGGCCAACTACGTCGAACTACTGGCCATCCGTGGTGGAAACCTCAACGGGCGCGGCGCTCACCTCAAACTACAGGATCACGGGCAGGACGTTTGGTACCGCCATCTCCGCATTCGTACAATCCCGGAGGATGAAGTGATCACCCCGGATCCGGATTTCACTCCCCTTCCTGTGAGCGGGCCCGCCCTCAAGGTAGAACAAGAGCGTGTTAGGGCAATGCAGAAAGCGAAGAAATAATTGGCCGGACAAAGGGGCTCTGCCCCCCCTGATCGGAGAACAGCCCCCCTGATGAATCAGGAATGCACCGGCCCCGGGTAGATCGGGGCGGCGGATTGATCCCGAAAAACCTACTGGAGAAATTCGTTCACCAGATTTTCGAGCATCTCCTGACGCCCGCTCGCGAGCCCGGGTTCACCATTCGCAAAAGCATAGGCTTCGAGGTCTGCAAAACTGCAGGTTCCCGCTTCGACCTTTGCACCGATGTCATTGTCGAAACTGCTGTATCGCTCATCAACAAATTTAGCGAGACGACCGTCCTCACGAATCGCATGGGCGATCTTGAGTCCGCGTGCGAAGGCATCCATCCCGCCAATGTGTGCATAAAAGAGATCGAGCGGTTCGTGAGATTCGCGACGACGCTTTGCATCAAAATTCAAACCGCCAGTCGTGAGACCGCCCATTTCCAGAACCACCAGCATGACTTGCGTCGCGAGATGAATATCAGTTGGAAACTGATCCGTGTCCCATCCGATCAAGGTATCCCCGCGGTTTGCATCAATACTCCCAAGCATTCCGGCGTTAGCACTTACGGTTAGTTCGTGCTCCATGGTATGGCCCGCCAGAGTGGCGTGATTAGTCTCAATGTTCAGCTTGAAGTGATCCATGAGATCATACTCGCGGAGGAAATTGAGGCAGGCCGCCGCGTCACTGTCGTATTGATGTGTCGAAGGCTCGCGTGGCTTTGGCTCAATATAAAAGGGTCCGTCAAAACCGATATTTTTCGCGTGCTCAACCGCCATGTGGAAAAACGCGGCGAGATGATCCAACTCACGCTTCATATCAGTATTCAACAAAGTCGCATATCCTTCCCGACCGCCCCAAAAAGTGTATCCAAGGCCATCAAGTTCTTTGGTCGCCTCCATCGCCTTCTTCACCTGAGCCGCCGCATAGGCGTAGACATTTGCATCCGGTGAAGTCGCCGCGCCCTGTGAATAACGGGGGTGAGAGAAAAGGCAGGCAGTGCCCCAGAGCAGCTTCACGCCGCTCTCTGACTGCTTATCCTTGAGCTTGGCCACCACGGTATCGAGCGCTGCATGTGAAGCTTTGAGATCATTCAACTCAGGCGCGATGTCGCGATCATGCCAGCAGTAATATTCAATTCCCAACTTATCGAGAAACTCAAAGAAGACGTCGACTCTGGTGAGAGCGTTTTCGACGGAAGTGCTTCCGTCATCCCATGGCATCTGCGCGGTCCCACCGCCGAATGGATCCGAGAGATCGTTACGCATCACGTGCCAGTATGCTCCGGCAAAGCGGAGATGCTCCTTCATTGATTTTCCGCCGATAAGCTCATCGGGGTTGTAGTGCTTGAACGAGAGAGGGTTCCTGGAGCCGGGACCCTCATATTGAATCTTGTCGCAGTCGAAATATTGCATCTGTCTTCCTGAATTGGGTTTATTTGAAGGTCAGATCATACACGCTTCATCAAAAACAAACACCGCAGATTGCGTATCCATTCTGTTGATTTGCGCCACGGCAGATCAATGCGCAACCTTGTCATCAAGACACGGCCTCAGGGCGGCTCCTACGTTGACAAATTAAGCCATCGCGGATTCACCTTTAGCACCCGCCGCTACCTCATTGCCCGCTCTTCAAAACCGGACCGGAATTGAGAATGTGCTCAGCTCCAAGCGCAGCCCCTACCTGTTCACCCCGTTGCTCCGGGCTGATATTTCCAATCACAGAGGTCGGATCCTTCGATATCGTGTCCCCGGTCTCCTCGCGCCATTGATCAAGAATACCCCGTAAATGATGGAGGACTTCGCGGTGTTCTGAAACCTTTACCAGATTGGAGAATTGATCGGGATCGCTCATGACATCGTAGAGCTCCTCGAAAGGGCGGGGCTGAAGAAAGACATCACGCTGCTCGTTCTTCAGCATTCCATCCGCTTCAGCGTTCCAGAGTTCCTTCCCTGCGGGAAACCTATCGCTCGACTCAGCACAGAGATTCTGATCTTCGTGATTATAGTTTCGGATATAGACCCAGTTCTCAAACCTCACCATTCTCTCGTTCGCCGGATAAGTATGCCAATTGTGTTCAGCGAAAAGGTAGTCACGAACCCTTGCCGCCGGATCCTCAAAGAGCGGCACCAGGCTGACTCCTTGAAATCGCTCCGGAATCTCAATTCCAGCCAATTCAAGAACCGTGGGCCCTATATCTATCAAACTGACAAGTGAATCACTTGCCTCACCCGGCCTGATTCCCGGGCCGGCAATAAGGAGAGGCACCTTCGCACCGGAGTCGTAGAGCCGCGTCTTACTGCGCGGGAACGGCCGGCCATTATCACTGGTGAATATCACATAGGTGGATTCTGTGATCCCCTGCGCTTCCAGTTCATCGAGAAGCTTACCCAGATAAAAATCAGTCCGGGCCACTTCATGATAGTACCCGGCCAAGTCCCGGCGCGTTTTCTTTCCATCAAAGAGGTAGGGAGGAACGACAACCTCATGACTGCTGAATTCAGGAGCCTCCTTCGTAAACTGCCAGTCTCGATGCGCGTCATGAGAACCGAACCAAAAGAAGAAAGGCGTGTTTTCCGGACGGTTCTGCAAGAGCTTGATCCAGTTTTCAGAACCACTCGGTCTTCCTCCCTCGTCAATGTAGTCGAAGGCTTCCGCGAGTCGTGAGGGATCATCCTTGACCCCGTCGTAGGACATGTGGTTCTTACCGCTGAGAACAGAGTAGTAACCGGATCGGCGCAGCCTCCCCGGAAACTTCCACTGATTTCGTGGAAGTGGTGTATGGAGTTCGGAAGCACCGGTGTTGTGAGGGTATCGACTCGTGATAATGCTATTCCGGCTTGGGCTGCAACTGCTTGCGGTTACATACGCATTCTCGAACGTCATTCCCATTGAAGCGAGGCGGTCCATGTTCGGAGTGGGAACCGGACCACCGTAGGTCGCTGTATCCCCCTGTGAAATATCGTCTGTGATAAAGAACACAAATTGAGGAGGCTTCTCCTGAGCCCCACATGGGAACATGAGCCAACAAAAGGAAAGACCAGAGAGACAGCGTAAGAACAAAGACATCAGAAAGTTAATTAGAGAACGGTCGGAAAAGCACTGATACGAAGAGTAGTGCATCCGTATGGCAGTAAGGTTATCGCTTCCGGCTGCCCGCCTTTGGGGAAGGCTGCAGGACTCCAGGGCAAAGGGCCCGCCTCGTCATGATAGGTGCCCCATAAGGGGTTTCGAACCCCGTAGGCCTCCAATTGAACCGGTGCGTTCTTTGTGTTCCATGGATTGGAAGGAAGCGGCCCCTCTTTTTGAACCAGCTTAAACTTTTTCCGCATCACTTTGCGGCCTGATTCGAGGTCCCGGTCGAAGAGCGAAAAATTCCAGGGTGAGTCAGAACGAACCTCAAAATACCCATCTTTCTTTTCCCATTTCTCATCCATCTTCAAAGCAAAGACGAGAGGTCCACGTAAAATCGAAACACTGTTTTCGTGCCCCCGCTCGGAACGAATTTGCATAGGCAACCGAACTTGCACGGTATCCCCTTTCTCCCACCTCCGTTTAATCACGGCCATTTTCCCGCGCTCCGGCTCAATCGCGATTTCGTCATTTATCACGACCGTAGCATCCTCACACCATTCCGGAATACGAAGGTGAAGCGGAAACACCGCCGGCTTCGACAAGTCGATTGTCAGTTTAACTTCCTCTTTGAACGGATACCCGGTCTCAGCTCTGATCGATAACTCGACCTCTTCCGGCAGGGACCTCGTTACCGTAGACGGAGCGTATGCCATGGCCGCAACCCCGCCGTCTTTTGTCGCCATCCAGAGATGAGCAGTAAACTTCGGCCAGGCTTGATGCATGTTACACGTGCAACACGGGTAGCCAGTCAAGAGACCAAAGAGATTCGATGTCCGGGGGTGATTAGTGAACGGGTGAGGACTGTGCGTGCACGATATCTGGTTTGCCTGCTGAAAATACTGTCGCGTCGTAAATGCTTCATCCGCCTGCGTGGGAAGGGCGTTAAAAGCCACCCTTTCCAACAGGTCGGCGAACTGGACCTCCCCCGTGATTTCGAAATTCTTCTCCAACGAAAACAAGGTCTCCGAAATCGTGCAAAGCTCGCTCCCCCGGGTCGGATCAGTACCGTGCATCCCCTCGTCTCCGCCCCAGAGACCGTGTGGCTGGCCGTGGTGTCTTCGAATCCCGGCGAGGGTCTTCTTCGTCACCTTCATGGCTTCATCCAACCCCTTTCGCTGACCGAAAATTAGTGGGTATTTCAACGCATGCGCAAGATTCACGCAGTGATAGGCATTCCCTTCACCGTGGTGCTCACTGTATCGGAAGAGCTTCAAATTCTCTCCGCTCTCAAAGTCACTGACCCAGGGATAAGACTGCTCCCGAATGAGATCGGCCAACTCAAGAAGAAAGGACTCCCCGGTCACATTATAAAGCCAGTAGACACTCATGACATTGTCACCTCCCCGGCGGCCGGCCCACCAGGATCCGCTTTCGGGATTTCCAGGATCATAGACGGGACGTTTCCCCAGCTCCGACAATTGATAGCGTGAGTATCGGAGCATTGCCTCAAGGGCACGACCATCGCCCGTCGCCAGATAGTGCTGCTGGAGGATCTTCAGCATCACCATGCGGGGCCACCAATCATCAGCATCGCCGGTCTGCGCTCCTTTGGGCGGTGCTTCAGATCGATCCTCATCGCTCAATTGATACGGACCAATCTGTCCATTGGGGCGCTGATTCTGGAGGGTCCATTCGATCCACTTCATCGCCTTGGCTTCAAGAGTTTTGTCATCCAGAAGTTTCGCAAGAGGATAGAGGCCGTCGATCCAGTATGGGCCGCGCTCCCAGGCATCACCATCTCCCCCGAGCCATGCGTTACGGGGTCCACACACTTCTTCGTATGCCTTGTCGAGATGTCCGGTCAACCCTGACGCCATTGTCTCAAGCTGATGCTTCAACCACCCTTCCGGCTTGATCGATCCAAGAGGAAGCTCAGCGTATCGCTTTTCCAGCAGGGGTGCACGGTTGAAGTATATTCCGGCATCGGAGTCACCAGCCCCATTCAGAGGAAAAATGGCCGCAAACAGGATGATGAACAGTGGTATGGCGGCAGTAATAGATCGAAGCTTCATCAGATCGGGAAGGTCATCGGGATGACCCTCGATCGACCGCACCGCCCGACTTATCAAGAACACTGATTGATGACTTCAGCGGAATTTCTGAAGAAATCGGACACCGCTGAGTTCATCAGAATATTCCCCCTACTCTCCGGAAAGGAGATGCCCCGGAAAATCGGATACTTTTTCACACCCGACCTGCTCCATCACCTGCTGAAGCTGCTTCTTCAACATCGCAATCGTATGGGTGCCGCCTTCCTCTCCCAGTGCTCCCACTCCATACATAAAAGAGCGGCCCATGAAAGCAAACCGGGCCCCGCTCGCAAGAGCATTGGCGATGTCCGGCCCTCCTCGAAGTCCGCTGTCGATCATCATCGTCGTTCTATCGCCGAACTCCTTCGCCAACTCCGTCAGCGGCTTGATCGTAGATTGTCCTGCATCCAGCTGACGCCCTCCATGATTCGACACGATCATGCCATCAACACCGAGGCTGATTGCCTTCTCCGCATCCTCCGGATTAACAATGCCCTTGATCACAAGTTTCCCCTTCCATCGATCCCTCAGTGCCCCGATTTTGTCAGGATTCAAACGCCCGGAGAAAGTCTTATTCATGAAAAGCCCCAGATGCTTCATACTGAGCCCTTTGGGTAAATATGGGGTCATCGTTTTAAACTCGGGCGCACCCGCCGCAAGCTGGCCGAGAGACCAGGTCGGGTGCGTCATCATCTGAATCACATTTCCAATCGACATCTGCGGAGGAATTGAGAGACCGTTTTTAATCTCTTTCGGACGGTACGCAAAAGTGGGTGTATCAGCCAGAATCAACAGGACAGGCAGTCCTGCATCAGCAGCCCGATTGATCAACTTGTCCCGTAGCTCATCCTCCGCCGGATGATAAAGTTGAAACCAGGCCTTGCCATCGGTGAGTTCCGCTACGGTTTCGATACTCGCCGTTCCAACGGTACTGAGAATGAACGGTACGTTGTGGACATGCGCTGCCTTCGCGAGAATCTCTGTCGCTCGCGGCCACATCAACCCCTGGAGACCGATCGGTGAAATGCCAAAAGGAGCGTCATACGTCCTCCCGAACAGCTCGGTTCTTTGATCGGACCCCGCGTAGTCACGAAGGTACCACGGCTTGAGTTGCACCTCGCGAATCTCCCGGGTGTTTCGCTTGAGGTTGATTTCGGAATTACATCCCCCCTCCAGGTACTCAAAAGCGAATCGTGGCATTCGCTGCCGCGCCCGCTCACGAAGATGTTCAATAGATGGGTACCTGGAATTAATCTCGTCACTCATGAAATCATCTTTCTCAAGCAAGCTGCGTTGCCCTCATTTTAGAAATACCCGCTGGAAGCACGTTCGATAAGCGGTTTCATCATCACGATCTCTCTGTCACTGCCAACGGACAGCAAACGGCCCCGCTCGCAATTCATCATGGGAAACCTACTGAATGGTATCAAGACGCTTAATCAGATTCTGATCGCGCTCCGTCACGAAATTAATGACCGTTCCTTCGCGGCCGGCGCGGGCCGTCCTCCCGGCACGGTGTAGGTAATTCTTCAACTCTTTGGGAAGATGATAGTTAATAACGCGACCGATATTCTCCACATCAAGGCCTCTCGCGGCGAGGTCGGTTGATATCAGAATTTCCAGCCTCCCATCCCTGAAATCGCTTAGATTTTTACGCCGCTCTTTCTTATCCATGTCCCCGCGGTAGATCGCACAGGGGTAGCCGTTTTCGACAAGCTCCTCCGCCAGCTTATCACATTGCCCGCGGGTGTTTGCAAAAAGGAGCGTACCCCCTTCAACCGGCTCAGCAAGGACCTCTTCAAGAAGAGGAAAGCGCTTCCCATTCGGCACCGCACGATTGTCCGTGATCAGAGTCGACACAAGCCGGTGGCGCCCGGTCGTCTCAATAATCTCCGCTCCGCTGAACATTTCGCCGATGAGATCCTGCACTCCATCCGATGCCGTCGCCGTAAAAAGGGCGAGCTGCTTCTCAGCAGGACTGCGCTTCAGAATCCGCTTAATTCCGGGAAGGAAGCCCTGGTCCAGAATTTGATCGGCTTCGTCGAGAACGAGAAACTGGAGATCAGTCAAATTAAGCAGCTTCAATTGCATGAGCTGTTCCAACCTTCCCGGAGTCGCCAGTAAAATTTCAAAAGGCCCCGCGACATTCTTCCTCGCAATCTTCATCGCAGTACCACCCAGGGCAGAACGAACGCGGAGTCGGGTATCGTGAGTAAAAGCCTTGAACGCCTTGGCCACCTGCTCACCCAAATCGCTCGAAGGAACGAGGACAAGGGCACGCGGTTGCCCGGCTTCAGTGACGCGATTCCCTGCCAGTTCAAGCTCCTTCATTTCCTGCATTACAGGCAGAGCATAGGCCAGCGTTTTACCGCTCCCGGTTTCGGCGACTCCGACAACTGACTCCCCTCGCAGGAGAGGTGGAATAGTCCGCCCCTGAATCTCCGTCGGCGTATCAAAACCCAACTCGTCCAAAGTGGTCTGGAGAGAGGGAAGTAGTTCAAAAGCATGGAAAGACGACATGCCCGCACCCTACAACGAACCAGGAGAAAGGCATCGAAATTTCCGACCTCACGCGAAAGAGAAAGTCAGTCCGCTTTCAGGTATTTCACGCCCAGGTCCTTTGGAAGCGGAGTGACCTGGTTTTCGTCAGCCCACGCTTCCCACTCTGCATTGAGTTCCACTACTTTTTCAGGATACTTCGCGGAAAGGTCATTCATCTCGGTGCGATCAACGGAGAAATCATAGAGTTCCCAGGCTTGGTCATCAAACGCGACAAGCTTCCATTTTCCCTTTCGCAACGCCCTGTTTCCCTGATGCTCAAAAAAGAGAGTCCGCTCTCCTGCGTTTCCGTCATTCAACTGCGCGATAAGATCGGCGCCCGGCAGGGTAAGCTCTCCTCCGTAGGTGGCCCCACCCGCAGCCACTGCCGTTGGCAGGAGATCGATGAGATGGGCCGGTTCGCTGTTAATCGTTCCGGGAGGCACGCTCAACCCCGCAGGCCAGTGCACGATTCCCGGGGAGGCAATCCCTCCTTCGTGATTAAAGTGTTTGTACATTCGCCAGGGCGTATTTCCGGCGTTCGCCCAGCCCGACCCCAGACTGTGAAAGGTGCCTTCACTTCCCATTGTTTCAATCTCCTCGCCGGTGTGCAGGATATTATGATTTCCTGACTCGATATCGAAGCCGAAAGGATCCCACTCGAAACAGGCTCCATTATCGGAAGTGAAAACGATAAGCGTATTCTCCCACTCCCCTGCATTTTTCAAATCCTCGACGACCCGTCCGATCTGTTGATCAAGACGATCAATCATTGCCGCGTAGATGGCCATCCTTCTCGCCAGATCAAGCTGGCGCCTCCGCGGCAGGCTATCCCACGCAGGATTCGTCCCCGTCTTTGTCTCTCCGTAGTTCTGCCAGGTAGACCGGGGGCTTAATAAGGTGGAATCAGGCACGACCCCCAGTTCCTTCATCCTGCGAAGACGCTCCTCGCGGAGCTTGTCCCACCCTTCCAGATAGCGCTCGGCGTACTCTGCGATCTCCTCGTCGGGGGCATGCAGCGGAAAGTGCGGGGCATGATAAGACAAATAGAGGAACCAGGGCCGATCAGGCGTTTCACGGGCCAGACCCAGAAAGTCGAGGGCGTGATCCGTGACCGCATCAGTCGCGTAAAACGTCCCTTTTTCATAGGTGCGGGCAGTTCTTCCCCGGGGCAGGCGAATCAGATGATCAGGATCAAAGAAGCGCTTGGCACTGACCAGAGTCCCGTAAAATTCTTCAAAGCCATGCTTTGTCGGATCATCTGTTCCAAGATGCCATTTCCCCGAGATGAACGACCGGTAACCTGCCGGCGCGAGCGCTTCGGCAACCAGGGTTGCCTGCTCTGAAATGACGCCACGGAAGCCGGGAAGCCCGAGATCATTGGTTGTCATGTGTCCCAAACCGACGCGATGCGGGTACTGCCCGGAAAGCAGCGAGGCCCGACTCGGGCAGCAGCGCCCCGTATTGTAGAACTGAGTAAGCCGAACCCCTTCAGCAGCCATCGCATCGAGCACCGGAGTCTCAATCTCTCCTCCAAAACAGCCCAGGTCACTGAAGCCTAGATCATCGGCCAGGATATAAAGAATATTCGGTTTCTCGGCGGCCGGGAGGAACGCCACGAAGAAAGAGAATAAGAAGAAACACAGCATTCGGGGGCTCATGAAAGGACTCTCTCGAAACCCACTCCTAAAACAAAGAAGATTCGGCGACGAATAAACGCCGCATCCCGCTAGAGGAGCCGCGGGGAGGCTGGAACTCAGGAACGAACAGCGCCAATTTCTCACGAAGCGTTTGACCCTTTTCGCGTTCGAGATTAGGAGGGCGCCCATGCACAAAACCTCCAAAATTGACTTCTTCACCGTCGAGATCGGCGACTCCACTGATCTTGAAATTATTCTAAAAAAGCTTCACGCGCTTCCCGGGGATAGCGGAAAAAGAAACGAGGAAATCAATGACGACTGGATTCGTCTCGCCAGAGGAACCGTCAAAGAGAGCGGCTATCTCGGCGACATGATGAGAATCTCGATGGCTCCGGCCGGCTTCCGCGCCAACCTCAACGGCGAAGTCGTGCCGGTCAATCTCAACAAAGACGAAGGAATGGCCGAGTGCGCCGCCTTTTACTACGACTTTGAGACCTCAGTTCTCGTCCTGCAACGAAACAGCAAGGCGGTAACCAGTTCTCAGCTTTCCCGCTACTTCAAGCGAGTCGCGGATGTGAGCGGCGAAGTCGAGATCAAGCCGGTCCTCAGGCCCACTGACATGACTAAAGTTAAAACCCTGCCCGTGATTCGAAAAATCCATATCGCCTCCACTGTCGTGGACGCAATGACAACGATGGAGGAAATCGACTCAAACACCCGCCAGGTCATTCTCAGCGCCGCGCAGGCGGAATCTCCGGGAATCGAACTGATCATGAAATCAGCTCGTGAAAAAGGGGCAACACTCAATCAGGCCGTCGCAACCGAAACGATAGAATCATGGCTCAAAATTCATGAAGACCTTTCCGACGAAGAAAACGAAATCGTGAACAAGATTGTCGTCACCGGAAAAGACGAAGCCGGCGCTACCGCAGAATTTGATCTACTCAAAGACCGGATGTTCACCGCCATGAATTACCAATGGGTACCGGATGACATTGAACTCTGGAACAACCGGGCTAATGAGATTCAGAAAGCCTGGGACCTCAATAAGGCAGGGATCAAACGTATCCTTGAGAGCAAAAAGGATTGAGCCTCCGTGTCACAGGCCGGGATAGAAAATGATACCGGTTTAACCCTCCGGGATACATCGAATGTCTTGAACCCACTCCGGAGTCCGGGACAGTAAAGATGGTGTCTCATGAAATCCCTTAGCTCAACCCACTGCAAAGTCGCCGCCGCACTGATTGCCCTCCTCACGGCAATCACGGTGCTCTCGACAAGTCGCGACCGGGAGTCACCCCTGCTCCCTTTCATGCCCGGACTTAAAGATTACACCCGCCAATGGTGGGCAGACGGATTTCCGGGCAATGAAGGGTCAAACCCCTGGTTGCGGGTTTTTGAAACAGGACGGTTCGCCTTTGTGCTCAATACCGAGACTCTCGAGGTGCCACATTTCGGCATCACCTCCAGCGCTCCCGGCTATGCAGAAAGCGCTCGCTCTCAAACCTCGACATGGAAAGAGCTGCCGGCAGCGGAGATGGCCCTCCATCTCACTGTCGATGGAAAGGATTACCGGGCAATCAGTGGTGGGGAATGGAAGCGTCATTCCGGACCCCGCCTCATCGAGTCAGGCCGATTCTTTCAGCGGAGCGATGTCACAGACCTGACTTTTATCTCCGAAGACGGCAGCGACCTCAATGTTGAGGCCCGTCTCGAAACCCTGGCCTGGCCGGATCGATTGGGACTAGTCCTCTCAGCCCGCCCGGGAGTCATTGATTTCCCTGCCGGCGAACGCTGCTTTGGAAAGACCGGCGGCGGGTTTGGCCTCACCGGAGCAAACGAATTTGAGATTGCCCATCGAAGGGAATTCGATACGGATTCATTCACCCTCGACTTCTGGGCATTCATCCCCCCCGAATACAATGACGCTACCAGGTCCTCACCCTGGCTTGTCTGCAAGAGTCTCAACGAAAATGTCGATGGAAACCTTGGGATCACCCTCTCGAGAGGAAAGGCCACCGCGAGAATAAACGTTGGAGGCGGTAAGGAGAACCAGACTTCGATCACTTCCGTGAGAGATTTCCAAATCAACAGGTGGAACCATTTCGCGATTAGCTATGACGGCACTGATTTTACCTTCTATGAAAATGGACAACTCGTCGGAGCGCAGGAAATAGGAGAACCCCGCACTCTTGAAAGCAGCCCTCTTATCTTCGGGCGCCGCGGTGATGGCCACGGAGACGGCCGCCACTTCATTGGTGCAGTTGACGAGATTCATGTTCGGAGGCACGCCCTCACGCCCCAACAGGCATTGGCGAAGTTTCGAGGTTCAGACAAGAACTCCCCGACTCTGAAACCGTCCGCCGAGTGGAGCTTTGATTCGAACGGGATATCCGCAGAAACAAGGCCACAGGAGAGTTGGAAGGAAGCGGCCTTAAAGATCACGTTTCGCTCCGGCGGCGAAACGATATCCAACTCCCGTCTCATTGACGAGGCAGGACTTTGGTCGACCGAATGGGAGGACGTTGGAATCACCATCATCCCGGAAACCATGAGCCGGGCCGGTCATTCCCCTGTTTCGGTCACTGCCGTTGACAAATCTACGGGTCGGGATCTCCCCGTCGAGTATGACCAATTGAAGAGTTGGCACCGGGTAGACATCGATCGAGTCGAACCCGTCCTACCTCCCGGAGAGGGCCGCGGAATCGAAAATGATTCCATGGAACGTGTCCGACTCACCCTTTCCAACCCCTCCGAAGAGCCTCAATCAGCCCGCCTGCTTTTCGCAAAGAGTGCCAAAGGATTTAGACAACGCATCGGATTTCCCATCACCGGAATCTCTGCAATCCTTCGCGATTCCTCCGGAAAGCCGACCGGGATTCCAGTGCAATTGAGTAAAAACTGGCATCTCTCTGCCGAAGCGACAATCTACTCCGGAATATGGTTCCACGGCATCTCTCAAATAAACCTCCCGCCCGGCAGCACCCTCCAACTGGAACTCAGTATCGTTTACGGTCACTGGGGAGGTCTTCCTGCCGTTTCTCATTCCCAACTGAGCCTGATCGGCTGGGGCGCAAATCAGCGATGGGATCAAAGTGCGCTGGGATCGTGGGGGGAAACCCTCTGCTACGAACCGGATCAAATACAGGGCGGGGCAACCATTACTGACGTCCGCCCCCTTCTTGTCAAAGGCAAGAAAAATGGAGGCGAATATGCCTGGACCGTTAACGTCGGAGGAGGGGATTTTTTCCGCTGGTTCAGTCCTGACGGGGACCGGGAACCTCACGCCGACATGAGGGCGACCTACCATCGCCAGGGCCCCTGCCTCACGGAGGTGACCTATACTGGACAGATCGCAAACGGTATCAACCACTCAACGACAGTGAGCCTGGGCCGCAGCGATGATCTCGTCCGCGGGACCTACCGTATTCGGCTTGACGTGACCCGGCCGGCTGATTTTTCGCGATTCGTGATCTTTCAAATTGGAGCAGACACCTACAGCAGCACGGGCGAAAAGATAATGACTGTCGGCAATGAATCCGGGGTCACAAGAGAGTGGGAAACCCATTGGGGTAGCAACACTTACCGCACCACCCCTCTCAAACTGACCGGCCGGATTCCATGGATCTCGCTACATGAATCGGTCTCAAGACTCCCCCCTGACGAGGAAGGGTCCTGGCCGAATCGCGGCATTGTAATCCGTTCCTGGAAGGCACGGCTTGGAGGAAAAGAGGCGGCACCGTGGGCAGCTGAACACGGAGTGAAGGCGCGGGGGCACGACACCTCGACGATGGATATTCTTTCACCTCCGGACGTGACGCGGCTCGAAGCGGGAGACTTCATTGAAGCAACGATCGAACACCTCATCCTTCCCAAATTCGCGGATGACTACTACGGCCCGAACGCCGCGCTTCGAAAGGCCCTCTCGAAACACGGAAATTCCTCTCAAATGGTCATGCGGGAAGCGATTAAAAATGACCGGCAATTGAGAATCAACACCGGCGAATTTCTTTCCAAATACCCTGCCATCAAGATAAAGGCTGACAAAGGAGCTGCCGACTTTTTTCTCACGGGAGGCCTCGGTTTCGTCCCCGTCACCTTCAGGGGATTAAGCTCCCCCGATCATTGGCTCCTCACGATCAATGGAATCCCTCTGGATCAATCCACTCACGGAAACGACTTTTGGCAGACAGACTTCGACGCGGCATCGCAGCAATGGAGCCTCACCTTCAACCTTCAGAGCAGGGAAGGAAAGGAACAACATATCCAGCTAAAACCTTCGCAGCCATAGCCCCGCCACGAACAATCGGGGAACATCCTAACGATGCGGCTTCGACTTTGCCGCCTTCGCGACTGCCGCAGCCACAGGATTGATCGCCGGTCGCGACGGAGAACGCCGAAGCCGCATCGTTGTCGCCCCTGCCTCAGCAACGGGCTGATCGAGTCTATCCTTCACTTCAATAACCCTTACGAACCGGGCTGTTGCGGTCAAACCGAGAGATAGTCGGTCCCCGTCTCTAAGCTTCTTCGGCACACCCGAAATCCTTTCCCCGTTCAAGAGGGTCCCGTTCGTGGAACCTGAATCGACAATCCGATAGTTCCGCTCATGAAGTCGGAGTTCACAGTGACTCCCTGACACAGCATCATCCTCAACGATGATAGAATTCTGATCTCCCCGCCCAATCGAAATCACAGACGCCGAAAGCTGATAGTGCCGGGGCGGCCGACCCGGGATTTCAACGACAAGATTGTAGAGTTGCGAGGACATGAGGATCAAGTGTACGGGAAAGCGCCGATTGCTGTCAATCCTTGCACCACCGCGCCCTAATTCGCCGGTTCCGCTCTCCAGATTTTCACCTCGTCAAACTGTGTCGCAGTCCCGTTCACCGTGAAATGAACACTCTCTTTCGTCGAGTGAGCAAGGCCCGGAGATTTCAGGAAACCTATTGCTTCGCCATCGAGAACAACCCGCATTTCGTCACCGACGATCTCGATTTGCATTTCATACCACCGATTGGATTCCAGCTCACATTTGATCGTTTCCCCGCGACCTTCGAGCAACTTCTCAGCCGCAGCCTTCCTCGCAGGGTCTCTCTTCATTTCAAAAATATCATTTCTCATGATGCCCTCCTTGTCGTCACCAAGTCGAATTTGCTTCATCGAAATAGCGACCCTCGCAATGTGCCCGGCATGAGACCCCTTAAAATTTTTGTCATCAAAAACCACATTAAAGGTTGGTGATCCCGCCAATCGAAAACGAAAAGACATCACCAAATCTGACATGGGAACATAGACGCGGCCGACCGCCCCATGATTATCCCGGTCCTGCGTTCCCACAAGCACTCCGTCCTTCACCTTGAATCCCGGAATAATCACCTTCCAGCCACCGAGATCACTTCTTTCGAAGTCATCCTCAAAAAGCACCTCCCCCTTCGCGGCAAGAGCCTTCGGTATCCCCTTATCCGCATGAGTGTTACTGGATAAAGGGCTGAGAAAGAAACACAGAATAAAAAAATTGAGACGACTATTCATTCGAGGAAACGGGATTTAATGATGCGTTGAACTACTCTTCGCGGTGAGCAACCATCGCTTCAATCCTGCATCTTTCGTTGTGATTCTGCTCACCTGTATGCGTTAGCTAAGCCAATACATCCTTGATGACATGGCCATGTACATTGGTGAGTCTTCGCTCCAACCCGTTGTGATAGTAGCTCAATCGCTCATGATCCAAACCCATCAGATGAAGAATCGTGGCATTGAAGTCGTATACCTCAACAGGATCAACGGCAGTCTTGAACCCGAATTCATCGCTTTGTCCATAGCTGAAACCCTTCTTCACCCCCGCTCCCGCGAGGAAACAGGTAAAAGCCTCGGGATTGTGATCACGCCCCGTTCCATTCCCCTGCAAAAACGGCATCCGCCCGAACTCAGTAGCCCAGACAATAAGCGTATCTTCAAGCAAACCGCGACGTTTCATGTCGTTGATCATCGCCGCCGTCGGTTGATCCATGATCTCAGCCTGCATCGCGTGTGTCTCCGCAATGTTAGAATGAGAGTCCCAGTTTGTGATCCCGTTACCACCACTGGGATCACTGCCATTGAACAGTTGAACCACGCGAACCCCTTTTTCGATGAGGCGGCGAGCGAGGATACAATTTTTTGCATACTCACGCTTCAGCTCGGTACCGGTATCAGTGCCGTATTCTTTATGTATTGACTCAGGCTCTTTAGAAAGATCCATCATATCCGGAACGGAGGTCTGCATCTGGCCGGCCAATTCATAGCTCGCAATCCGGGCGGCCAGATCGGCATCCTTCGGAAAGCTCTCCAAATGCTTTGCATTCAGGCGCTTCAGCAAATCAACTGTCTTTCTGTCATCAGAAGCCGAGAAACCCTGAGGGCGCCGCAGATTGGCCGGTGGATTCTTTGCATTGAAATCGGTCCCCTGAAAGGCGGCGGGAAGAAACCCGTTCCCAAAGTTGTTCTTACCGGAACGCGCCAGCCCGCGCGGGTCATTGATCGCCACGAACGCAGGGAGTTCTTCACAGGCGGAACCGAGAGCGTAAGTCACCCAGGCACCAAACGAAGGAAAGCCCTCCATCGTGAAACCCGTATTCATGAAGTTCTCCCCCTGAGGGTGCGCACTGGTCTGAGTATGCAGTGAATGAATGAAACAAAAATCATCGGCGAGAGAACCCATCCTTGGAAGCAGGTCAGAGGTCATCTTCCCGCTTTCCCCGCGAGGTTTGAAATCCCAGAACGGCTTCGCAATATTACCCGTCGGCCCCTCGAAAGTGACCGCAGGCATTCCGGGAGGCTTCTGCCCGTGAAACTGATAGAGATCCGGCTTGTAATCGAAAGTATCGACGTGACTCACTGCTCCGGGGCAATAGATTACGAGCACTTGCTTAGCGGGGGCATCGAAATGTCCGGCCCTTGGCGCGTAGGGGTTGTCCGGATCAAACTGCGGGCGAATCGGAAGCTTCCCACTGAAAGCGGTCGGATCGTCCTCCTTTGCGGAAAGTAACTGCGCGAGCCCGAGACCGCCGAGAGCGCCCGCTGTATTCTTTAGAAAATGGCGGCGATCCAGGAGTCGATGTCCAAAAGGGGAAATAGTTTCTGCTTCGTTCATGGGTTCAAAATTTGGAAGAGTTTAGCGGTCAACTCTGTGACCACCTCCGGATGAGTGGCTGCCACATTTACTGTTTCGGCAGGATCCGCTTCATGATCGTAAAGCTCCACAAAAACGGGGGCTGCCTTCAGGTCACGATAGTCCAACCAGGTTACGAAACGGTACTGATCGGTTCGAACACTGTATCCCATGAGGTGGTTCTCAAAAAGATCACGATCCCAGAGTTCGCCCTGCTGTTGACTCACACGCGTCTCCACCTCCTCGATGAGTGGCCCGAAGAATGTTTCCCTCATTTCGGGTGAGAGCGGATTCGCAGCCCACTCACGCAAAGCCGGGCTGGGAAACTGACTGAGGGCAACTTCTTTCCACTTCAAATCCGGATCGTCGAGAAGCGGTGCAAAACTCTTTCCGACGACATGCTCCGGCGCAGGGAGACCCGCCAGCTCACACAGCGTCGGATAGATATCGACAAGTTCGACCAGCGCCTGCGTGCCCTCCCCTTTCGCTCTCATCTCCGGCGTCGAAACGATGAGAGGAACGCGGGTCGCGATCTCATGATTGGTCGCTTTGCCCCAGATTCCCATGTCACCGAGATGCCAGCCATGATCGCCCCAGACGATGATGATCGTATTATCACGTTCCCCCACCTCGTCGAGCGTCTTGAGCAACTTTCCAATCAGCGCATCGACATAACTCGCGCTGGCATAGTAGGCGTGAAGCAACGTTCGGGAAAGTTCATCCCCCATCGGCCCTATCTTTGGAATATTTGCTCTGACACGCAACTCAAAAGAGGGGTGCAACCCAATCATAGCACCGCCTTCCGGGCCTTCGGTTTGGGCCGGAAGCGCTATTTCATCCCGCTCATAAAGGTCCCAGTATTTCTGCGGTGCACACCAGTTAAGATGCGGGAGCTTGTATCCCATCGCCAGGAAAAATGGCTTCTCATCATCTCCCCCCATTTCCTTCAGAGTCGCGATCGCCGCCTCGGTATTGTATCCGTCGATATAGGCATGATCAGGAACATCTGCACTTTCATAGGCAGGGCCACTGGCTAACCCCCGTTTCGATGCCTCTCCATATTTCTCCAGCATCTCCTTCTTCTGCTGCATGTGGAGGGCGTAATTCTCTGGCAAAGCAAAAGTGTAGTTAGGCTTCTTAAACGGCGTCATTTTGTATGCGGGATCCCGGCTCCATGACTGAGGATCGTCCTTCGGCCGGTGGAATATCTTCCCGCTCGACACTGTTTCGTAACCGTGAGCCCTGAAATGCTGAGGAATCGTGATCACATCAGGATTCAGATCTCGAAACGCTACATAGTTATGAGTAATGCCAGTGTCATCAGGACGAAGCCCGGAAAGAAGGCTGGCCCGGGAAGGCGAACAGATCGCCTGCTGACAGTAGGCGCGATCGAAGCGAAGTCCCCTTGCCGCAAGAGCATCCAGATTCGGGGATTTCACCGCCGGAGAGCCATAGCACCCCAGCTCGGGCCGCAAGTCATCAATGGCAATAAAGAGCACATTCGGCTTCCCCGAGGCAGAAGGCTGAAGAGCAAAACTCGCGAGAAAGAAGAGAAGAACTAAGGGGATTTGTTTCATGGTAAAAAGGCATACTCATTGGAATTAATCAGGCTTCGACAGACGAGGTTTAAGTCAATACCTGCGCAGGCATTGATTTCATCGGAGTCCGGTTCACGAACGAGAAGCAGCTCAAACACCCTCCGGATCCGTTCTTCAGCATCATCACCCACCTCCCGTATCGCGCGTTCCGAGATATATTCGGACTGCTCGATCACAAAATCGCTGTTCATCAGATTAAGAGCCTGAAGCGGCGTCGTCGAAACAGGCCGTCTCGCTCTAACCTGCCCACAATCAGGGAAGTCGAAGGCCGTGAAAATCCTATCATCAACACGCCGCATGCGCTCCTGGTAAAGCATCCGCCTCCATGTCTCCGGACCGTGATTGTCAACTACCTCCCATTGGGCATAAGTCTTCTTAACGTTATGAATCCGAAAACTTCTGCCACCGACTTCAGGATTGAGATTCCCCGATGCCTGGAGAATACCATCACGAATCACCTCCGCCTCGATCCGGCGTGGAGGAAAACGCCAAAGCAGGGAAGCCCCCGCATCGGCAGCGATTCCCGCTTCCGACGGTGCGCTTGATCGTTGGAAGGCATCTGTCATGACCAGCATTTTGATCACCCTCTTCATCGACCATCCATCTTCGACAAATTCAGAGGCAAGCCAGTCGAGGAGTTCCGGATGGGAAGGTGCTGCGCCGGCATGCCCGAAATCGGTCGCGGTAGGAACTATGCCGGCGCCAAAAACATGATGCCAGATTCGATTGACCATGACGCGCGCCGTTAAAGGGTTTGATTCATCAATAAGCCACTCTGCAAACCGGAGTCGTCGCTGAGAATCCGGAGCTGTCGAATCAAGCCCGAGATCACCGTTCATGAGCGCGAACCCGGCCGGCACCACTTCATCCCGGGGGTTCTCCGGACTCCCTCGGTGCAGAACATGAGTCACTTCCGGCATCGCCGTAAAGCTACCGACAAAGCTATGCTGTGGCCCTTCCTCTCCGAGGAGTTCGATGAGTTCATGAAGACGATCTGATACCTTCTTCAAAGCCGGATTCGATGTAATGTTCTGATCCGCCCACCCCGTGTTGCCAAGCTCTTTCCAACTTCCGTCCTCCTGCTTCGCCAGAACCTTAAACCCGGGGAGGTTCTTCTTCGTTCCGCCCTCCAGATAGTCTGTTTCGAAATAGTATTCGCGGTTACTGCTGAAGCGGAATCGACTCACCTCCGCGGCCACTGGCAAGCGGATCTCGATCCAGGGTTTCTCTTTGCTTCCTTTCGGCAAAGCAGTCCGCCACGCCATCGTTCCGAACTGACCATCATTGGCTTTCCACAATTCGTTCCCATCCTTCGTCATCCCCTCACCGCTCACCAACTCCGCGCCGTTTGAAGCAAGGGCGAGATTTTCGTTATAGTTCTCCGGGCCAAAGAGCTGCAACTCATCAATTCCGACATTCCTAGCCGAAAACTCAACACGAAGGGCACTCGTCTCAGTAGCGGGAAACTGGAACTCCACGAACCCGCCCCAGTCCTCCTTCCATTGTCCCGAACCCTTGCGAAGAATCTCGCGCAGTTGAAACATCTCCTTACGAATCTCTTTGGCACGCTCTCTTCTTGGATGATCCTCGGCAAACTCCGGATAGCGCCCCCCGAACTCCACTCCCTGAAACACAGCCGTGAGAGCATAATAGTCCTGAATTGAAATAGGGTCGAACTTGTGATTATGACAACGGGCACAGCTCACCGTCATGCCTAACATAGACGCACCTATCGTCTGCATCACCTCATCAACGCGGTCAGCCCTCGCCTGGCGAATAGCTGCAGGCTCACGCCCGACCGTCGCAGCTGGGACATGCGGTCCCGCGACGAGAAACCCGGTCGCCTCTCCCACCCCTAACTGGTCACCAGCCAACTGCTCGGTGATAAATTGATGATATGGCACATCGTCGTTAAAAGCCCGAACGACATAATCCCGGTAGATCCAGGCATTCTTGCGGTAGAGATTTGCTTCCGACCCATTCGTCTCCGCCCACCGGATTGAGTCCAGCCAATGCTGTGCCCACCGCTCTCCAAAATGATTTGAAGCAAGCAATTCATCCACCAACTCCCCGTATGCGAGCTCCCCGTCCGTTTCGTATTCCACGATGAATGACTCAACCCTGTCAGGTGTCGGAGGCAACCCTGTCAGGGTGACCGCGGCCCGGCGAATAAGTGCCCTCGCGTCAGCAGGGCCATTCGGGACGACGCCTGCTTCATTCAACTTTTCTTCGAGAAAGGAATCAATAGGGGTGCTCCCGCCTTCAGGAACTTCAGGACGGACCACGGGGTGAAAAGACCAATGATCGGTTCCATCATCCAGAACCGCATCCATCTGACCCGGCCATTCTGCACCGGCATTGACCCACTCTTTCAGCAACTTAATATCATCATCCGCGAGCTTGTCCCCTTTTGGAGGCATCGCCATCTCTTCATCAAGGTGCGTCACCACTTCCATGAGATAGCCGGCCTCCCAGTCGCCGGGAACGATCGCAGGGAAACCGGTGTCCCCCCCTTTTAGCATTTGCGCCCGCATATCCACACGGAAACCTGACTTTTCCTTATCAGGACCATGACAATCGAGGCAGTTCGCTTCAAAGATCGGGGCAATATCCGTCTCGTAGTCGATCGCCGACAAGGAAAAGGGAATCGCAGTAAGCAGAAGAATAATCGGCGATGTAAATCTCATCACCCTATCACTGCCGACGGGTGAAAAAGTTAACCGAAAAAATGCAGGCCAACGACTTCGGGCGACAGTTTCACTCTTTCGCGCGCTTCCTGCGCCGGGCAAAGAACCCGGCGGTCAGCGCCCCCAGAATCATCGGAATCATCGTCAACGGCTCGGGAACAGCTGTCAGGGTAATCTGGTTCGAATAACCGGCCCGGGTCCCATAGTTGATCTCATAGCCATTAATCATTGCCCCCTCAGCAAGACCGCTGAAGGTTCCGGAAAGGCTCCCATAAGAGGCCACCGCATAGGTTGTTTCTGTGTCCGGGGCGAAACCGCCAAACTCAAGGTTCGCTCCCCCAATCGTGAGCGCACCGCTGACATCAATCTTGTCAGCCGTGGTCGAATCGACAATATCCACCAGCCAGGTCGATCCGGAATCCATGGTCAGATCACCACTGAAAGTCATCGTTCCCGCCGTTGAGCCGCCGCCCACCAATCCTGTCTCCGTCGCGCCTGAACTCAGAAAAGCCCCGCTCGTAATGGTGGTGTTTCCTCCGCTAACGGTTCCTTCCCCTGCCAGAGTCGCGCCCCCTTGAACAGTGAGCGTATTTCCACCGAGAGCCAGGGTGTCACCTGAAGTCACCGTCAAGCCGGCGGCATCGGCAGCTGCACCCGACGCATCAATCGTGAGATTCGATGCGCGAGTCGTCGTTCCATCGCTATCCAGAATTGCATTAACCGGTGCGCTTCCGAAATCCGTTTGAGCGATGACGGCGACTTCTCCTGCCGTGCCGGTATCCAACGTCCAATTGGCTGCATCTCCTGCATCGAGCGCATAACCGTTGTCGGTTAAAACACCGCCGTATTCGATCACAACAACTCGATCACCGGTCAAGATCCCGACGGCTGACGGGTTACCTTCATCCCAGTTCGTCGGCGTTGCATCCCAGGCTCCCGCGACTCCCAGCGTCGATGCCGAATTGGGTGCCACCGTTCCGATCCTGGTTTCATCGATATTCAGTGAGCCTGCCAGCGTCACGTCTCCTCCCACCTCAATAGCGGTGACCCCCAGGGGATCGAAGGCTGCAATGAGTTCATTGCCCGCCGCCTGAGTGTATGCATCGCCCACTGTAATTTTACTCCCACTTCCATTCACCTGAAAAACCCCTGTTCCATCGTCGAAAATAAAATCATCGGCGATCGTGAGTAGAGCATCCGTCACCTTGATGATATCTGTGGTTCCGGTTCCCCCCCGATAATCCAGATCTCCCCCGCCGTTGTTCACGCCTATATTGATCGCCCCGCCGATAAGGTCGAGATCAAGTGCTCCGCCGGTCCCGAGATTGAGGTTTCTTCCGAGGTTGATCGTTGCGTTCTTCAGGACATCAACGTTCCCCTGACCATCGTTTGTATTCCAATCATTACTGACGAGGCTGTTCATGACAAACTTGCCCTGACCTCCACCCATGATCACATTGGCAACAGAGGCCGCCGACTGACCGGTGATCAGGTTATTAGTTTCAAGAACGACCTGACCGCTCAAGAGATTTACATTCCCTGTTCCCTGATTCGCTGTCTCAAAGTTTCCGCCACCCACGTTCACGAGAGGGTTGTAGACGCCTGCACTGCTTCCCAGTGTGAAATTCCCGGTGGAACCAACACCGCTGGCGACATCAAGTCCTGCGCCATTAATATCAACCACCCCATCGAGGATGTTTACTGTTCCAGTCCCACCGGTGCCGACAACAAACTCGCCACCCACCGTCAATGTTCCACTTTGGAAATAGCCATGTCTTTCCAGAGTGTAAGTTCCATCGCCGCTCTTTCCCGCGGCAAACTCACCTGATGTCTCGATCGAACCTCCGCGCTGTGTCACCGTACCAACCCCTGTCGCGGTGCTTCCTATCGTGAAATTAGAAGCCGCATGAGTCGAACCATCCATCGTATAGATACCCGTCCCGGCATCGCCGACAGCAGTCGTGCCTGAAGATGCTACGGTTTGATTCGTTGCGGTATAGGTCGTCGCCGCCCCGCCTGACAGTGCGCCCACATTAAACTGTTGAACAAAAATATCCCCGGCCACGGTCAATTCGTGACCATTACTCAACAGGAGTTGAGCAGTATCGACCGTCGACGTCGGCGCACCGAGAGCCCCCTCAACGATTGAACCATCCACCGTTAAAACTCCGCCGGTCAATTCAATGGTCCCACCCGTGGTATCTTCTCCCCCACCGAAAATTATGTTATTCACGGTGAGGATTCCGCCACTCTGACTCAAATTCCCCTCCCCTTCACCACCAATTCGAAGATCGCTACCTGACGTGCCCAGATCCAGCGTGCCATCGATCAGGTCTAATTCTGCTGCATCCGCCCCCACTTCTGAAGAAATGATCAAAGTGCTGTTCCGGGTAATGGTTTGTCCCGCTGCGTCAATGACCGCTTTAATAGGGGTCAAGGCGACATTATTTGCCGCAACAGCTCTCAACGAATCGTCTGTATTGTGCGTGTTAAAAGTCTCTAAAACCCAGTCAGCATTGGCCGAAGTTAGATCCCCCAAATCAGTCATCACCGTTGCCGCGTTGTTTCCCTGAATCAGGGTATACTGAGTTCCGCTCAGAATATACTGAATCGGATTGGCAGCACTCCACTCAGTATTGTTTGTCTTCGTCCACTCACCCGAGCCGGACCCGACACCCCACGTAGTGGTAGAAGCTGAGGAGATTCCTATATCAATATTGTCCAACTCGATGTCGATTTGGCCTGTTCCTGTAAAAACCCCGGCTCCGTTGGGATCCGATCCCGATCCAACGGTTAATGCGGTGGTTCCATCCCCGGCATCAGCAATTGAAAATTCAATCACTCCTGACGAAAAATTGATATTTTCGACCTCGCGAGTCGCGACGACAGCCCCATCCAACTCGAGCCGCCCCCCATCAATATTCAGAGTCGAAGTTCCATTTCGATCATTCAGGTCATCCCTGATTTCAAAAATCCCACCGTTCAAATTGACCACATCGGTGGCGGCTCCTGTGTTTTGTGTTTGAAGATCCCTGACAGAAATCACGCCACCAGTTTGAGTCATAACGACACTGCCATCATTAAAATTCATGTCAGAACCGACATTCACTTCTCCACCACTTAGATTAAAGCGAATCGCTGAATCATCAGCAATGTTGCTTTGCCCCAGGATCATATTCTGACCGTTGACGTTCAGAATGCCACTTCTCATGTTGAAGGTGGCGTCGACCTTTGAACTACCAACATCATTGCCGTTGTCGCCAATCTCCAACCGGCCTCCCGAAATATTGAGGACAGGTGTCGTGCTGCCATCCAGCATTCCCATCGTTAAGACATTTGTGCCCGTCCCCGAATCGGAAAAACCCACCTGAAATGCCTCCTGCCCCGAAACATCCGCATCGGCATTCTTAGCCACATTGATCGTTCCATCAATGAAGTCAAAGGTCCCGATGTGACCGTTGTCTCCCAGGATGATCTGGGTTGCATTCAAGGTCCCGCCATTCATTACGAGAGTGCCGTCGCCCCCTGCCGGAGTCGTTCCATCGCTCACATACCCGGAGAGAGAGGAAACACCATCATCGCCGATGTAAAGCGTCTGCGTATTTGCCGTTGTTTGAGCATCAATGACCACGGTCTGATCCGCATTAATCACCGTATTCTGGTTTTGGCTGCTCACTAAGTTTGTGTCCCAATTGGTTTCGTTTCGCCACAGCGTATCTGTTCCGGGGGTACCAAACCCGTCATCGAAGTAGACAAACTCAGCCTGAACAGCAGCAATATTATTTGCTACGTCTGCAGAAGTCAGTGCGCCATCGTAGAAACGGTAGGCCGCGATTCTGCCATCGAGGTTCGTGTATGACGCGATGTTACCGAGGGCACCATCCGATCCTCCCACCGCGCCGTTTGAAGCAAATCCCGTCGACGCTCCCCCACCTCCCAAACCGGCATGGTCACCCCCATCCCACAAATGCATTGCCGTTTCAGCTCCGTTGTCCCGCGTCGTTCCAACCAGAACGCCATCGATATAGAGCGTCATCGTATCAGCGGAGCCGGAGTTGACCGTTGCCGCTGCGTCGTCCCTCTCATAGACACCTACGACATGGTGATACTCACCCGCGGTAATCGCGCTTGAGACGAAGTCCGTTGCCGCCCCATTCTTAATCACCCATTCTAAATTGCCTCCCGAAATCGTGAATGCCGATCCGGAACCACTGCCTCCTGATTCCCAAATGATCTGGTTATCAGTCACGTTATCCAAACGAATCCAAAACTCCCAGGAGGCGTCGTCAGTGGAAAAACCGGGCGCGGAATTATAGGTCGTTGCCCCGCCGTTATCGCGACTGTCACTTAATCCGCTACTCGTCCGGGGAAAGTTCAACCGCCCTGAAATACCATGTAAATCTCCCAATAGCGTATTGCTCTGAAGAATATCATTTCCCGTTCCTACCCGGGTATCCAGAGTGAACTCCCAGTCCCTGATTCCCGAATTAACACTGCTTTCCCAGCCGTCATCCAATGTCTGGTCAGCATTGGCATCAAAATTATATTCCAGCCCTGTCGTCGTCACCTGCGCATATAAATCGGCCGGCGTCAGGGCTAAAACAAAACAAGACAGCAATAACGCCGCAACAGCAGAATAAGAGGACCTCATAAAAAAATGGTAACGCCCCTTGTATAACCGATGCCCTAACCCAGGATCAAACAGAATTTTTCTCTCAATTCACTGAATTTCAGTAATTAACACAACCATCAAATCAGGCCTAAAGCCCCATCCCCGCGAGCCATGGGGCCGTGATTTCCGGGGGCATCCCGCCGAAGGGCTGATAGACAGGGAGCTGGATCACACTCATGCTGTGAGCTTGCGAACCCATAAAGAAAAGCGTTTCTCCACAGTCCTCAGCTTGAATCATCGCACTGCGATGCTCCTCCGTCGGAAGGACAGGCCGCTGATCGACCAATGGAGTATTCGCTTCGCCCGGAGCATACTCCGAAAGGACAATTCCATGCGCACTGAGCTGAGCTCTCGCGGTGAACAGGAGACCGTGAACAGCCCACTTGCCGGCGGTATAAGGAACCCCTGCATAGGAATCAAATCCGTGCCCGGCGGTAGAGGAAACCACGACAATGCGTCCCCCTCCGGCGTCGGCCATCGGCTTCACCACTGCTTGAATCATGTTCACGACCCCGAGAACATTGATATCGAGCATTCTTTTCCAGGTTTCTTCCGACGCAATTCGCGCCGGATCTTTATGAGCCATGAAACGATCCGCCGTGTTGATTCCTGCCGTGTGCACTAAGAGATCCGGCGCCCCTGCCTCAAGAACGACCTCCATCGCCCCGGCAATACTCGCCGAGCTCGCCACGTCGCAGACAACGGGAATCATGTTAGAAGACAAAACCGCAGTGGCTTCGAGGGACTTCAGGGTCCTTCCGAAAATAAAAGTCTTTGCCCCCGCCGCCGCAAAGCGTTGCGCAGCAGCCTGCCCCATGCCACCGGCACCACCGGTCACTATCACCACTTTATCGCTCCAATCTTTCGTCATGAACGCATTCTACGCAGGAATCCGAGCGAATCGAACAGGAATGATTCTCTGATTGCGCTCAAGTGATCACGCCAGATAAAGGCTGGAATTTTTATAAAAAGTTGCGATATTATTAAGATTTGTTAACTAAAATTGAATCGCCGAATTCCATGACCCTCAACCAGAAGTCGCTTTCTCTCCATTTTCTCCTTCTTTTCTGCCTGATTACCCTTCCCCTGTTCGGGATTGATTGGGCATCCGGTGCAGACACGGAAAGTCAGATCGAGAGCTACATCAAAGGTCTGCGGGGACAGGGGGTCATCCGCCGCGACGAACGGACCGCGTGGCTCGTCTATGATCTAACGACCGGTTCCAAATTAGCGAGCATCAATGAAAATACGCCCCTTCAGGCGGCAAGCATGATCAAACCCTATCTGGCCCTCGCGTTCTTTCATCAGGTTCAGGCAGGGCGCATCATCTATGGACCAACCAGCCGTCGCCACATGGAGTTGATGATTCAAAAGTCGAACAACGATTCCACCAACTGGATCATGCGACAAACCGGTGGACCTTCCGCTACGCAGGCTCTCCTGAAACGACACTACCCATCGCTCTGCCAGCACATAAGCCTGATCGAATATATTCCCAAAGGCGGACGCACCTACGGAAATCGCGGGTCAGCAGGAGACTATGCACGCTTTCTTGAGGCTCTTTGGAAAGGAACCCTACCCTATTCAAAAGAGATCCTGCGGGTAATGTCACTGCCGGGAATCGACCGGCTCTACACTGACGCGAAACGTGTTCCCGCAGGAACGGCTGTGTATAACAAAACAGGGAGCACCGCGATGTGCTGCGGTGACATGGGTATCCTCGTGGCACGGGGGCGCAATGGGCGTTCCTACCCCTACGTGGTGATTGGAATCATCGAAAGTGGAACCCGAAACACCTCTTACAGTACTTGGATTTCACGCCGGGCGGATGTTATCCGTGAAGTTTCAAACATTGTCTATCTCAACATGAAGCAGAGGCATCACCTGTGAGATACTGCGTTCCGGTAAAATTCGGGAGAAATTCAGGATCGCCGTTCGGCCCGGAAACAAATCACCTGCGGTCAGAACGACTTGCCTCAAACAGGCGGGCAATTTCTGCAGCGGATAGTGCCTCCTTAAAAATCGCCATTTCGTCCATCCGGCCATTCAAATTGCGAATCGCAAAGGTGGAATCTTCTCGAAACGGCTGCCCCCAGTTTCCGACTTCGGCATTTCCTATCCTGAGCGTATCAATGAAGAAATCATCTTCAATCTCCTGCCCGGAAATCTGAGCACCGTTCACAAAATGGGAAACCATTCGCATCGCGGGGTCATAGACCGACGCGAGATGCATCCACTCGCCACTCATGGAAAGGTCCCACATCGGCGGTGAGAAATAGACGCGATGAAACCCGGCATCGTTCGCCCGCCCGGGATTCGGCCGTGAATCATCCACCATGATCGAAAGCATCATTTTCCCGTCATCGCGAATCTGCCAGTGGGGCTCGCCGGTTTCATAGCCGTCCCCCATGAAAAGAGCATTGTACCAACGATCAAGACTATCGATACGAACCCAGGCGGTAAAAGTGAACGCAGAGAACTCGCCGGGAATATTGACCCTTACCCGGGCGCCGGGCCGTCTGAATTCGAGCGCCGACTTGAGGGCTGGCCAACGGCCTGCAACCGGCTCTGCTAATATCGCGGCTCCATCCAGTTCCGTATTCCTCGGGATCGTAAGGTTAGGGACCAGCGGGGTGCTCGCGTCCTCATCGAACGTATAGTAAGCAATGAGCCGCTCATCCGCAGCCAGGGAATCGCGATGATTTCTCCACCGCTGAAAGTCCAAACGGTCCCGGTTCTCGGAACGCTCCCCGTAACGAGTCAGGTCAGGAAAAACGACCTGTCCACCTGCTGTTTCAACCGCGGCAGCGTTAGCGCCCAGACTTAGCGCGTCATTCTTTAAGAGACGCTTTTCCCCTTCTCTTCGATGGCGAACCTCGATCTCTCCATCAATGACTTCAACATGACCTTCACCGTCTTTCACGACCAGGCCAAACTCTGTCCCGAGGTCAATGATTTCGGTTGAGGGAGCCTGTAATTTGAAACCACGGGCAGCGGGCGGAACCTTCATCCTCACGGATCCCTCGTTGCATAGAGCTTCCCAGGCCGACTTCAGTGAAATCTCCGCCGGACCTTCGACGACCATTTTCGCGCCCGAGAAAAATTGAATCTCAGCAACGCCGGCAGCAATCCGGAACACTTCAGCCCCTAACATATCACCTTCACGGTGAGTCGCTCCACCGTCTTTCCAATCGACATCAAAGAGCCGCCCGATCACTGCAAACCCTTGCGCAGAAGGCTCCTCCAGTTCGACACGATCATCAGAAGCACTCTTTTTCAAGCCATTGAGATGCATCGCCGCCGTTCCCAGGAAAAAGGCAACCACTGCCGCCGTCGCCAATCGAATCATACCGGGAAATCGCGCCGGCTTTGAAAAGCTCGCGGCGGGTTTCACTACTCTTAACCAGGGTGACGCCGCCATTTCAGACGCAAACCCCGACTCATTACATTCACTCTGCAGGGTCGTATCGAGCGAGAGATAGCGGCGCATCACACAACGCAGTTCAGGACTTTCAAGGAGACGATCCTGAAGGGCATCAAAGTCGGACACGGAAATCGTCCCGCCCAAATAGTCATCGAGCCAATTCCGCTCCTCTTCCGAAAGCTGATTAAAGGAAGGGCTCATGGCATTGCTCCCGCCGTATTCGTTTTGCTTTCCATGCACTCCATCAGTTGACGCCTCAATCTCTTCAAACGCATGTAGAAAGAGGCCGCGCTGGATCCCGCTTCCTCCGCCATCTCTTTTACTTTTACCCCGGGCGTATAAGCGAGCGTCAGAAACTGTCGCTGCTTTTCCGGCATCGCAAGTAGACAGGCCTCAAGTGCTTCATGCTCCGTTCGGCGACTATCTATTTCCTCAATACCTTCATCAGCCATCAGCTCCAGCACATCCTCCCGAAAGACAAGTCGGTCACGAGCCATCTTCCGCCGATAAGCAAGCGACTCAAACCGGGCGATGACACAGGCCCACTTCATGAAATTGGTTGCCGGATCGTACTGATCAAACTTTCGCCAGATCACGATCGCGGTCTGTTGAAGAACCTCATCGGTATCCGTCCAGGTGGGGAGCAGCGAACGAATGAAACGTCTCAAATCCGGCTCGTGATGCGCAAAGCAACTCACGAACGTCTCATAACGATCATCTTCAGAATTAGACAATGTGGCTTCGGGCTTCATGCGCTTCATCCTATCACTGCCGTTGCTGAAGAAAACTAACGGCATATTTATCCGGAAGCTTCATTCTGTCCTCATTGTAAATGCCTCTCTGCAAAATCAAGATAGCATTCCCAATCGAAGTCGGTGACATCGTGCTTCCCCTCGCGAAGGTGATAGCCGACAGAGTCACCGATCGATTGGTTAGGAGGCGGCATCTTCCCGGCCTCAAGCCCCCGCTTGCCATAGAGGGCCCAGGCCTCGCTCCCTAGCTTAGCAGCGAGAAATTCCCCGCGCGGATCAGCCCACTCATCTTCAGTCGCGCTAGCCACATAAACAGGGCGGGGCGCCATGAGCGCGATCAGTTGATGCTGATCGACAGGCAGGGCGTCCAGGTCGTCATCGTAGGAAGGAAAACGGTCATTAAACCAATGAGGAAAATTGGTATTAATCCTCTTCACGGTTTCGCCAAAAGCCCTCCGACTCAGGGCCGCGCCACCACAACCGGAGTTGTTCGAAATAACCAGCGCGAACCGTTCATCCTGCGCTCCGGCCCAAAGGCTTGTTTTCCCGAGGCGGGAGTGGCCAAAAACGGCCACTCTCGCAGCATCAACCCCATCTTCCTCCTCCAGATAATCGAGCGCCCTTCTCAGTCCCCACGCCCATGCCCCGATCGAGCCCCACTGCGCCTCTTCCGGCTGACCGAAAACCCGGTGAACTCCATTTTCAAACCCGTCATCAAAATCCGGATCAATATCGCCGTAGTACATCACCACGAGCGCGAATCCACGATCGATGATTTTCTCAACCGGCCATCGATTTGCCGATGTCCCACGTGACTTCTCCATCGACCGGTTTCCGACAACGCGACCTTCCTTGTCTGGACGCATCCACGCTTCAGAGAGTGTGATCCGGGGATCTGAATGAATGGTGTGATTGCCTCTAAAATTGTAGCCCAGAAACGCGGGCGCACCCCCTCCCCCGCTCGGGGAAATGACTAACATTTGAATCGCCGGCCCGCCGGACTCCTCAGGGAAGGTCAGATCGACCTCTTTAAGAACCGCTTTCCCGTCAAGAAAGCCGGCAACCTCCCGGGTAACGCGTGACTGAAGACGGGTCTCTTCGGCAAGCTTCGGAACTTCGCCATAAACATGAGCGGAAAAAAGAGCGAGCAATTCGCTTCGCCGTTGCTTCCAATCGTCGATCGACTCTACCTGTTCGCCGCTTTCAAACGTCATGATCTCCGGCAGAACGTAGTCCGGGACCTTTGCTTCATCGTAGTTGGCTTCCGAGGCGACTGCGATCTGAAGAGGAGCCAGAAGGAGGACAAAGACTTTTTTCATTCGACGACCCTATCCCGCCTCGCATGCTGAACGCAGCACTGAAATTTACGGGTAAACGTCACCCTGAAATGAACGGGGAAAACCTTTCCGGAAGAGAACAGCCAAGCGTCATCTCCACACCCTCAACCGGATGAAAGAAAGTCAGCTCGCAGGCGTGAAGCATCAACCGCGTTTGTCCGCTGAGGTCCGCGATGCGATTCATCATCTCCACCTCCCCATACAAATAATCTCCCACAATCGGAAATTCATCGATCGCAAGATGCTTTCGAATTTGATGATATCGGCCGCTTTCCGGATTGATTCTGAGATGAGAAAACACTTCCCCCTTCAACTCAGCCTCCCGAATTCGCTCAAAGCCTGTCGAAGCTTCCCTGAAGGGTTCCTCCGGCAGTTTCTGAAGCGGACTATTGTTTGTCCAATTTTCCGGCGTCTTTCCCGCCACAATCGCCTCATAGACCTTTTTCACGGTCTGTTGCTCAAACTGCAGCCTCAACACGGACTCCACCTTTTGATCCAGGGCAAAGATAAGAACGCCCGAGGTGGGACGATCCAGTCGATGAACAGTCGATACGCGATGCCCGATTTGATCCCGCAACACCTTCATCGCAATCTGGTCGGGAGGCTCCGGATCACGCCCCGGATGAACCAGCAGACCCGCCGGCTTATTCATCGCAACGATCCACTGATCCTGAAAAAGAATCTCAAGCGACATAGCCTGAATCAACGTGAGCCGGGGCGATTGAAGGACAGCTCCGATGACGGCACTGCGATAAGTGGCGTGACAACCCCCCTCGCCTCCCATTTTTCCCGCTCGATAGATTCCCAATCAGGAAGAAGGCGGTTCGTCGTCCAGAAAACAGCCAGCACCAGCAAATAGAAACAGATCCTGCTGATGACACGGTCTCTGGTGCTGACATCCAATGAGCTCACGCAGCTATATAGACCCCAACTCAACGACAAATCCAGAATTTATCGTCATTTTTGAAAATTTTCTAAAATTTGAGAATCAATCCTGAAAAGGTTTCCACCTCAACGTGAAGCTGTGACTTGAGCCTGAAAGAAAAATCCATATTCTCTCGGAGTGAAATCAGAACTCACCAGCCCTGCGGATTCAGCCACTTTTCAAGTGCTTCTCTATTACCGATATGTTCGTATCGATAATCCGGAAGCCTACATGACCGAGCATCGTATCCTCTGCCGGGAGCTAGGGCTTCGTGGTCGCATCATTATCGGTGAAGAAGGCATCAACGGAACCGTTTCCGGTACGAATGAAGCCACCAACGCCTACATCGCGACAATGCATGCCGATCCCAGATTCGCTGAGATGGAGTTCAAGATCGACGCCTCTGACGACCACGTTTTCCCGAAAATGTCGATCAAAGTAAGGGATGAAATCGTAAGGCTCGGCCTCGATGCGACGACCGATATCGACCCGAACAGACTTACCGGTAAACGGCTTTCCCCTGCGCAGTTCTACCAAAAGATGCAGGAAGAGGAAGTCGTCATCATCGATGGACGGAACGACTACGAAGCAGAACTGGGGAAATTCAAAAATGCGATCTGCCCGACTGTGGAAAATTTCAGGGAATTCCCCGACTGGCTCCGAGAGAACGCTGAGAAACTCAAAGGCAAGAAAATCCTCACCTACTGCACCGGCGGTATTCGCTGCGAAAAACTCTCCGGCCTCATCAAAGGGGAAGGCTTCGATGAAGTCTATCAGCTCGATGGAGGTATCGTGAAATACGGGAAGGATCCCGAGGTCCAGGGGCGTGATTTCGAAGGGCTCTGCTACGTCTTCGACGAACGCGTTGGTGTCGAAGTGAACCGCACCGAGACGAGGAAAGTCATTTCCCACTGCCGCTACTGCGGAGTAGAAGAACCTCATTATGGCAACTGCAAGTGGCCGGATTGCAATGAACAGATTTTTGTCTGTCCCGATTGCCGCGCCGAACACGGGCTCTTCTGCAGCAGCGCGTGTAAAGACGGCTTCGCGAAACGGGAGGCGGAGGGGTGAAAAAACTGCTGCTCACCGGCTTCATCGCCGGGCTCTGCCCGCCGGCTTTTTCAGCACTTCCCCCGCTTTCACCCGGTGAGTTGGAGAATGCCGCCGAGGTTACCATCACCGGTGAAGTATTGGCTTCGCGCGTCCTTGTGCACCGAAAACCAAGCGCCTCAATCTACCTTGTGCGACTCAGCGTCCTCGTGAAGTCAGTCGAAAAAGGCGAAGCAATTCTGAAAGGCGAAAGAACGCTCGACGTTCGCTGCTGGAAAATGAGAAAAAGCAATCTCGTCGGTCCAGGCGGTCATTCAGATATTCCGGCCGATGGATCAAGCTTCCGCATGTGGCTTCGCAAAAATAGCGACAAGCAATGGGAACCACTCGAACCCAATGGGATCGAATTACTGAATGATTCACCTCCCATCACTTTCGCCGCTGTTGAGAACCGGGAATCAGGAAGAGGCTTTCTTATCGGCGGGATCGCCGGACTACTCGGTCTCGCGGTCTTCTTCTGGTTTCAAACCGCCCGGAAAGCGCGGTCGACATGAACCTCCTCCTCAGTGGTCCACGTTGCTGAGCACTTCTTCAATCGTGGTTTCCCCACTCGCCACTTTGTTCCAACCATACTGTCGAAGAGTGGTCATCCCCCCATCGAGAGCGTCCTTCTTTAACGCAGCGTAGGAGGCATGAGAGGTAATCAGCTCGGACATTGAAGGACTGATCGTGCAGATTTCAAGAATCGCCATGCGCCCCTTATACCCCGTGTCCCGGCAGGAACGACACCCCACCGCTTCATTGATCCCGGCTTTCAGTTCGAGCGGAAAGCCAACCTCGGTGAGATAACTGTCTTCAAGATCGGCTGGACGCCTGCAATCCGGACAAAGCTTACGGACGAGGCGCTGCGCCAGAAAGGCTCGAACCGACGAAGCGATAAGAAAGGGCTCGACCCCCATGTCGAGAAGACGGGTAATTCCTGACACCGCATCATTCGTGTGCAGAGTCGAAAAAACGAGGTGGCCGGTGAGGGCCCCCCGAACCGCAATCTCGGTGGTCTCCAGGTCTCGCATTTCACCGACCATAATAATGTTCGGATCGCCCCGCAAAATCGCGCGAAGTCCTGTCGCAAAAGTCAGCCCGATCTCCGGCTTCATCGCAATCTGGACAACCCCGTCGAGTCGGTTCTCCACCGGATCTTCAACCGTAACGATACGGGTATCTTTGGTATTCAGCTGCTTCAGAAACGTATAGAGCGTTGTCGACTTTCCGGAACCCGTCGGCCCTGTCACGAGAATAATACCGTTCGGCTGCTTAAGCAGTCCTTCAATCGTAGCGCGAGTCGCGTCATCGAGCCCTAACATTCCCATGTCAAAATTCTGCCGGGTCAGTAGTCGAAGACTGACACTCTCACCGTTTACTGACGGAATCGTCGCGACCCGGACATCGACCGGATTCCCATCGAGCTCGAGATTGATTCGTCCATCCTGCGGAAGGCGACGCTCTGCGATATCGAGCTGGGCCATGATCTTCAAGCGTGAGACAAGAGAAGCCTGTAGCGCTCTGATGTCAGGCGGTACGGTTACTTCCTGAAGCGCACCATCGATGCGGTAGCGAATCCGAAGATTCTTTTCAAGTGGTTCAATATGAATATCAGTCGCCCTTTCGCGAAGAGCCTCGCGAAAAATCTGATTCACAAAGTTCATGACCGAAGCCTCTTCCTCCTCTTCATCGAGCTGAGTCACTTCCTGCTCAAAATCATCATCCGCATTGGGATCCCGCCCTTCGATAAGTTCATCGAACTGCTCCGCTCCGACACCATATCCCTGGCGGAGCCCCTCGAGAATCCGGTATCGGGTTCCGACAGCCCAGGAAACCGGTTTCGTCCACTCCTGTCCAACAGCCTGTCGCGCCGCCAGATCAAACGGATCATAAGTGAGCAAGGTCAGCGCTCCGTCTTCCCCCACGATCGGCAAAAGCCGGTGCCTCAGGGCCACTTTTGCGGGAAACTTCCGATGGAGCGAACTTGAATCATCGGAGCCGGGCTCACTGATGTAGGAAAGGTTTGCCTCCTCCGCCAATTGCGCCGCGAAAGACTCCTCCTCCACGATTCCCGCATCGAAAAGAGCATCGATCAAGGAACTGTGTTTCGCCGCAGCCTCAGCAAGGACGGCTTCACAACGAAGGGTGTCAGCGCATCCGCTATTAAGTGATACCCGGGTGAGAAGTGGAATAAGTGACATGATACGCTTGAGAGAATGACGTGGAGATAGCCAACGAGTCAACCCCGGCCTTAGCCGTCAGTTGCACGTTCAAACGGCAATCGCGCCTTGCCTCAACTGAAAGCGTTCTCCATATTCCCCACGTGATCCTCGACCTCGACAAGTTCATCGCTAAAGAGCGCCCGTTCTGGGAGGAACTCGCGGAGCTACTGCGGGTTCAAAGCGAGGATGCCGGAAGAACCCCTCCACTTTCCGAAGCGCGACGATTCTACTATCTCTACCAGAGAGCGGCAGCGGATCTCGTGAAGTTGAAAACCTTTGCGGGGGAAGCTGAAACGGCACGCTTCCTCGAAAATATCGTCGCAAAAGCATACAGCCAGCTACATTCAAGCGGCGGAGAATCGATGCCATTCCGCCCCCTCAATTGGATCACCAAAACGTTCCCCTGCACCTTTCGCCAGCACTGGCGGGCCTTTGCCCTTTCAATCGGCACCTTCGCCATCGGCGCATTATTTGGCGCGGCAGCACTGAAGATCAACTACGACCTCAAGGCGGATTTTATCCCCCCTCAGTTTGCCCACCTCAACGAAAAGCCCTCAAAACGGGTCGAACGCGAAGAGAAGCAGGACTTTGACGCCTTCCAGGGGCGCCACACCTTCTCGTCACAACTGATGACTCACAACACCAAGGTCACAATCATGACCATGGTGAGCGGATTCTTCTGGGGAATTTTCACTCTCATCCTTCTCTTCTACAACGGTACAATCATTGGCATCGTCATGTTTGACTACCTCAGCGATGGAGAGGGAATTTTCCTCACCGCCTGGCTCCTTCCGCACGGTTCATTTGAGCTTCCCGCCATCTTCATCGGGGGACAGGCAGGACTCATCATCGCACGAGCCATGTTCGGCTGGGGAACAAATCTGAAACTGAGACAGCGACTCGCAAGGATCCGCGGCGATTTGCTCACTTTAATCACCGGAGCAGCGCTTCTCCTCATCTGGGCAGGCATCGTCGAGTCTTTTCTCTCCCAGTACCATTCCGACCGGTTCTATCCCTGGAAAATTGGATTCGGCTCAATTCAGCTCCTCGCACTGATTCTCTACCTCAGTCTCTCGGGACGCCACCGGTCGACCGGAACCCCTGCCGCCTGATGCTTGGACAAACCACCAGCCTCGAAGTTCGCACCCTGGAGGGAGTTACCTTCTCCGTCCCGATCGCTTCGCCTTTCAGCCGCTGCCTCGCCCTTGCCGTGGATTTTGCGGTCGTCGTCGCGCTTACCCTGTTGATCTCGCAATTCATCGGTATTTTTCAATCTTCCGTCGCTGAGATTCCGGTGATCGGCTCAATTCTGAGCGACTTCGGCGCAGGGGCGACCATCCTGCTCCAATTCATTGTTTTCACTTTCTACGGGATGGTGACTGAGTGGCTCTGGTCAGGCCAAACTGTTGGAAAGCGTCTCTTTAAACTGCGCGTCATCGATGACCGGGGTCTCTCGCTGGGAGTGAAACAGATCGTAATCCGGAATCTCTTCCGCCTCCTCGATATTCTTCCTTCGACCTTTTATCTCATCGGCAGCATCTCCTGCCTGATCACCAAACGATGCCAGAGAATCGGTGACATTGCCGCCGGAACCCTCGTGATTCGTGAAATAGAGGCGAAGCCCCCTGAATTCGAAGAGATGCTTGCTCCGGGCGAGAATTCCTTTTCAACGAAGCCGCTTCTCGAAGCACGCTTGCGCCAAAATACCTCACCGGAAGAGGCCCGTATCGCGCTGGATGCTGTCGCTAGAAGAAATGAACTTTCCCCCGACAATCGCCTTCATCTCTTTTCACAGATCGCGAATCATTTTCGTGAAGTAGCTGAGTTTCCCGACGAAGTCACTGCAGGCCTCTCGGACGAACAGTACGTGAGGAATGTCGCTGATACGCTCTTTCGACGAGCGCGTGTTTGAACGCTCAGCGACTGAGGTCTTCCTGACGAAGCACTCGAAATCCAGCCTTCGATAGAATGGAATCCCCGAACTGATTGTCTTCCACACAAAGCGCGAGAGCAGGATTGCCATTCGGCTGAGTGAGGAGCGGGTAGATAAAATGAATATTTGTCTCAGCATTCAGGAGGGTGCGCAGACAGGCAGGCATCTGATCGGCGCCGTCGCGAAGCTCAACAACGACAAGGTCAGTTGAATTAAACGGAATACCTCTTTCAATGAAAACCGTCTCAACGGTGTCCGGATCGCTCACGATAAGACGGACAACCGTATTATCGATTGAGTCCTGAACCGAGAGTCCCAACACAAGGACATGGTTGCTCTTCATTAAATCAAGGATCGCAACAAACGCTCCGGTCCGGTTTGGCAGAAAAACCGCAATCTGACGAATGGGAGTCCCGTCTTTTACACTTGGCGAATTGGAGTCGTTATCCATGCTCATTTTACCGTGGGAAGATGGACCTGAAACAGGCCGTTGTCAGCCCAAATTCGAGGTTCACTCAACCGTTACACTCTTGGCTAGATTACGGGGCTTATCGACATCACAGCCACGCTCAACGGAAAAGTGATAACTCAAGAGTTGGAGCGGAATCGCTGCTAGAATCGGGCTGAGACATTCCATTACCGGCGGGATGTAGATCACTTCGTCCGCCAATTCCTCCAACTCGGTATTGCCTTCCGTCGTGATTGCGATGGTCGGCCCTTTGCGTGCCTTCACTTCCTCAAGCGTGCTCACGTTTTTCTCATAAACCGAGTCCTTCGGCATGATAAAAACACTGGGAACCTCTTCGCTGACAAGGGCAATAATACCGTGCTTCAGCTCAGCCGCGGCATGGCCACTCGCAAAGATGTAGGAAATCTCCTTCATTTTTAAAGCACCTTCCAGCGCCGTCGCGTAATGAAACTGACGCCCGAGAAACAGCATCGCGGGAACGTCGTTATACTTGATTGCAATCTGTCGAATCCGCTCGCTCTGCAGCAAGACCTGCTCAACCTTTGCGGGCAATTCACGCAGTTCTTTCAAAACATTCTGACCATACTCGACAGAAAGATGCTTCATCCGACCGAGAAGCAGTCCAAGGAGCGCAAGAACGGTCACCTGTGAAGTGAATGACTTGGTTGCCGCGACCCCGATCTCAGGACCGGAGTGAAGATAGCTTCCCCCGTCTGATTCGCGGGCAATAGTTGATCCTACAGAATTCACAATCCCGAGAACACGATGCCCTTTGCGCTGCCCTTCCCGCATCGCAGCCAGGGTATCGATCGTTTCACCACTCTGACTGATCACGAACACAAGCGTGTTTTTGTCGAGGGGCGGATTTCGATACCTGAACTCACTCGCGATCTCAACTTCAGTGGGAATCCGGGCGAGCGATTCAATGATGTACTCGCCTGCCATCGCGGCATGGGATGCCGTCCCGCAGCCGCAAAGAACGATCCGGTCGATGTCGCGAAGTTCACGAGGCGTCAATCCCAGTCCACCGAGAATCGCAGAAGCCTGATCATCAACGAGACGTCCACGAAAAGCATTCCCGATCGAAGTGGGCTGCTCAAAAATTTCTTTGAGCATGAAATGAGGATACTCGCCTTTCTCAGCTTGCTCCGGCGTGTAGTCAACCGTGCTTACCTCATACGTTGAATCAGCACCGTCAATCTTCTCAATATTAAAATCATCCGGAGTCAGGCAAACCAAATCGCGATCCTGCAAATACACCGCATCCTTAGTGTGGGTAACAATCGCACCAACATCCGAAGCGAGAAAGTTCTCACCTCTTCCAAGGCCAAGAACAAGGGGACTCCCGAGCCGTGCCCCCACGAGGAATTCGGGAATATCAGCATGCAACACAGCAATTCCGTAAGTCCCTGAGACCTGGGGGAGTGCCTCCCGGACGGCGGAGACAAGGCGGTCTTTCGAATCGCTCACTGTGCTGGAATCGTAGCATTTCCCGATGAGGTGAGCGAGCACCTCCGAGTCCGTCTGCGAGACAAACTCATGTCCTTCTTCAGTCAGTCGATCTTTGAGAATCTTGTAGTTTTCAATGACCCCGTTGTGAACCACTGCGAGCCGGCCGCTCTGATCAGAATGCGGGTGAGCGTTCTCATCAGAAGGTTCGCCGTGCGTCGCCCAGCGCGTATGACTGATCCCGCAACTCCCGGTCGCAGGATTCTCAAGGAGCAAGTCCTTCAGGTTATCAAGGCGCCCGCTTCGCTTACGCAACTCAATGGTGTTGGAACCATTCAAAATCGCAATGCCCGAAGAGTCATAACCCCGATACTCAAGACGACGAAGCCCTTCAATCAGGATGGGAGCGGCAGAAGCTTTGCCTACGTATCCAATGATACCACACATAATTATTATAAAATCTAAAATTCAAAGAAACCTAAGTTCGAAATCTTGCTCAATCAAAAAATTTGTCACGAAAACAGTGCCCATCTCTTTCATCTTCCTTTAGATTACGGCGTCGCCATGTCCAATATATCCACCGAAAAATCTCTTCACAGCACTCTCGCCATCATCATGGGAGGCGGACAGGGTAGCCGACTTTTTCCCCTCACTGACAGTCGTTCAAAACCCGCCGTTCCACTTGCCGGTAAGTATCGCATCGTGGATATCCCAATCAGTAACTGCATCAACTCAGGCATTCGTCAGATGTATGTCCTGACTCAGTTTAACAGCGAGTCACTGAACCGCCATGTCACAAGCGGTTACAAATTTGACCACTTCGGAGATAATTTTGTACACATCCTCGCCGCGCAACAGACTCCGGGCGACGACAACTGGTATCAAGGCACCGCCGATGCCGTCCGCCAGAACCTGAGCTACTTCCTCGAACAGCCATACAAGCATTTCCTTATTCTCAGCGGCGATCAGCTCTACCGGATGGATTTCCGGAAAATGCTGAAACGCCACCTCCAGACAGGAGCCGATCTCACCATTGCAACGACTCCGGTAGAACGGGATCCAGCACGTGCTTTCGGCCTCATGCACAGCGACAACGACAGTCGCATCACGCAGTTTGTTGAAAAGCCGGGCGATGATGATGCTGCCCTGGACCAACTCGCCATGCCCGCGCCACTTCTTGAGTCAGTCGGTTTGGAACCCGACGACGAGCGATTTCAAGCATCCATGGGTATTTACCTCTTCAATCGCGAAGTGCTTGAAAAAGCGCTCGCCAATGATCTTCAGGATTTCGGCAAAGATATCATCCCCTCCATCATCGAGAATGAAGACGTCTACAGCTACATTTTTCGTGGCTACTGGGAGGATATCGGGACTATTAAGTCATTCTTCGAAGCAAATATCGAGTGCACCAAAATTGTTCCGGCTTTTAACTTTTTTGATCCCGCGAATCCTATCTATACCCGCGCCCGCCTTCTCCCTGCGAGCAAGATTAACGAAGCAAGGATTGAAGAAGCCCTGCTCTCGGATGGCTGTATCATCACCGGTGCCCGAATTAGGAATTCGATCATCGGAGTTCGCTCTGTCATCGAGAAAGGCTGCGACATCAGTGAAGCCATTATCATGGGATCTGACTACTACAACAGGACTACGATCGTCCCCGGCAATGAAAAGCCGCAGAAGACCCCGATTCGAATTGGCGAAAACACAAGAATTCACCGGGCGATCATTGATAAAAACGCAACCATCGGAAGCGGAGTGGTCATTCACCCCGGAGACCGCGTCAACGAAGACTGCGAATGGTGTTATGTTCGCGATGGTATCGTAGTCGTCCCGAAAAGTATTTCCATTCCCGACAACACCGTCGTCTAGGCGATCGACCTAGCGTGGTGCAACAATGCCATCGCGGGCAATTGTGAGGACGTCCTCCGTCGCGAGGTCTTTCACAACGACCCCGCTGGCCCGGATATCGAGCACTTGGTAATCTTTCGTGCCGGTGTTCGGCTGAGAAGTCCGGAAGACATCCCCGGACTTCACGACATAGCGATACTTGCTGTCAGGAGAGGTCAAAATGGCATAGGCATCAGCAGACTGACCGGAAATATCGTTCACGAGGAGATGAGTCGCCCCGCTGTGAGTGTTCTCCACTTTCACACGGGAGACGTCGACCATGCGTCCTTTTCCCTCTTTCGAACTGACGAACTTGCGAGTGACTTCCTTCACCTCAAAGGGGGTTCCGGGAATCGTGGTCCCTACTTCGACCTCAATCGGCTCGCTCTTCTGATCCAGCCGGCGAATTTCCGCCGTGTCTCCATCGACTTTTGATACGGAGAGAGGAATCGGCTCTTCATGATAGGCCGCCAGGATCATTGACTTCACCGGCGCGGCTTCAATGCTGCGTGAGTGAATGGTGGAACCATTGAGAGCGGCAATAGGTTTGGACTTTGCTTCCTCACGAACGCGCGAGGTGCGAGACTGCGTCATGTCCCTTGTGGTCGAGGCATTCGCTTTTTCAGCGACACTCATTCGCTCCCCGACCTCAGCATCATGAGACTCAACCGGGGTGAGATCATCCTCAGATAAAGCGTCCTCAACCAACGTCTCCTCGACAGCCGCGCCGGCAAGAAGTGCCTTCTGAGCTTCAGCCATCTCGCGAAGAACTTCTTCGCTTTCCGGACTCGAACCCCATTGCCCCGGTTCCATGATTAAATCCTGAACCTCTGTAAATCCTTTGTTTCCCGCAAGCATCGCTGCTGTCTGACCTTCATTCGTCTCAGAATATGGATTTGCCTGATTCTGCAACAGTGTCCGAACAGCCCCTGCTTTTCCCCCTTCGGCCGCGATCATTAGCGGGGTCATGCTGGCAGGACTCCGGGCATTAATATTTGCTCCGGCCCCGAGGAGTCGACTAATGACCTCTTCATCCCCGTTAAAACTGGCGACGAGCAGGGCGTCATCAAGCGCTGTGGGAGATGCCTGACTGGAAAGCAATGAGACGACGTCAGCATGACCATTAAAGGCCGCGATAGAAAGAGAGCTCCACCCCTCGGAATCTTTGATCGTGATATCTCCCCCTCGACTCAGCAACATACGGGATACCTGCTCAAAGCCTTTCGCAGAAGATGTCATGAGAGCATCCCGTCCCACGCTATTTCGGTGACGCGGGTCCGCCCCCATTCCAAGAATGCGCTCTACCGCCCGGGCGTGACCGCCACCGGCAGCCTTAATCAACGCCGTGTTCCCCACCCGGTCCTTACTGTCAATGTCCATTCCGGTTTGGACAAACAAGTCGAGACTCTCCGTGTCCCCGGCGCCCGCCGCCATGATGAGATCATTTACGGAAGTGCCATAGCCTTTCTCCTCAAGGGCTTTGCGGGCCTGCTTCTGCGGATCACTACAGCTGGTCGCGATCAGAGCAAGCATCAATGTTCCAATTGTAAAAATCGCGGAAAAAACTGGTGTTTTCATAATTTGATTCGATATGACAATTCGATTCAATTGCATTCTGACTTCATTAGGGAACCATGACAATCATTATTTTATAAAAATTAACTATCATATTTTCTGAAATATCAATTTTTATGCCTGTATATCTCCCTGCGGTTCGGCAATCACTCGCATTTTGTTAAAAATAGAACAGATTGTCTGCCACTCTTCTGAACGTGAAAGTTGACTATCTCATCGTTGGGCAAGGCCTTGCCGGTTCGCTCCTGGCATGGCAGCTACTCCGCCGGAATAAACGAATCCTCGTCGTTGATCGCGACGAGACGGTTACCTCCTCCAAAATCGCAGCCGGCCTCGTAACCCCGATCACGGGTTCGAAATTTTCAATTTCACCAGCCTTCGAAGAACGCCTCAATTTCGCGCGCCAGTTCTACCGCGACCTGGAGCTGGCCACGGGGACTCCGTTCTTTCACGAGCAGCGTATCGCGAAGCTCCTTCGCAATGTGAAAGAGAAGGACAACTGGGAAGCGATTGATCGCAGTGAAGAAAGCTCGGATCATCCCTACCGGGGTCCACTCGACCTGGATCCCAGTCTCCTTCATGCGGAAAACGGCGGCTTTGAGATGAAAGGGGGCGGGTGGCTTGATGTCCCGGCATTTCTCGAGACAACCCGACAGCACCTCCTTGAACGAGCGTCCTATGCGATTGGCAAAGTCAACTCAGCAGAGGTTCATCCCCACTCCACCGGGGTCCAATGGAAGAATATTAACGCGAAACAAATCATCTTTGCTGAAGGCTGGCGAAACCACGAAAACCAGTTCTTCGACTGGATCCGGATGCACTCTGCACTGGGTGACATACTGGACGTCAGAATTCCGGGGCTCGACGGTCTCGAGCTGATCATCAATAAGGGAGCCTGGCTCCTGCCGGTCGGAGGGGACCGCTTTCGGACGGGATCGAACTACAGGCACCAACTGGCTTCTCTCGATCCGGACCACGCAGGACGCGAAGAGATTATCGAAAAGCTCAGATCAATCACTCCGCTTCCCTTCGAAGTGATCGATCACCGTTGCGCAGTTCGTCCCATCATCCATCGCAGCCAGATTTTCGCCGGAATTCACCCCGCACATGACTCCGTCGCTTTTTTCAATGGACTGGGATCCAAGGGAGTCGTCAACGGTCCATGGTACGCCGAACGTTTCACTCAGTTACTGGAAGACGGAATCCCCCTGCCTCCTGAATCCGACATTCAAAGCAATCTAGTCTAAGGCATGGGAAAACCTCCTCAACTCAAGAGAGCGATTCAAATGGCTCACTCCCTCATTCGTGAGCGGGTGCAGCCCGGAGACTCGGTCATCGATGCCACCGCCGGCAACGGGCACGACTCGCTCTTTCTTGCTCAAACCGTGGGAGGAAATGGTCTCGTCTCGTGTTTCGATATTCAAGAGGCTGCGATTCGGAATACCCGGGAACGAACCAACGGCATGCAACAGGTGGCACTCCATCATACCGGTCACGAAAATATCCCGGAGATCATCCACTCTCCCGTAAAGGCCGCGACATTTAACCTCGGCTATCTCCCTGCCGGCGATAAGCAGATCACGACCGGTGGGGAAACGACTGTCGCAGCGCTGAATTCGGTGATCGCACTCCTCGAAGCTGGCGGAATTATTACTGTTGTTCTTTACCCCGGACACCCGGAAGGAGAGAGAGAAGCAAAACAAGTAGAAGCGTGGGCAACTGAACTGGATCAATCGATCTTTACCGTGATCCTTTATCAGACCATTAATCAACGGAATTCGCCGCCCTATCTCATCGCGGTAGAGCGACGATCCAATTTTGACTAACGCACCGCGAGAGGAACATCTCCCATCTCTTCACTCGCTTGCTCCTGAGCGGCATTCTCTTCCTGAGCTTCCTCAGACGCCTGAATTTGCTGCATCGTGCGGCGCAGTCGACGAAGGGCATCTTCTTCATCCGCATCTGCCTCTGCTCCGGCCTCAAGCAGTCTGCCGCTTGATAAAATGTAGGAATAGATGCTTTCACCTGAAGGAGAATATTGATCAAACCCCCGGTACTCGATGATGAAGTTGTTGAATCGTGTGATGTATTCCTCCTGCGCTTTCTGATTCTCCCGGATAAGTCGATCTTCAGGAGACAACTCATCACTCCCACCTATTGCTGCAATAACATCGCTCCAGAATGAAGTACTTCCTTGATTTGCAGTATTAGCCACCTCGCCAAGAGGATCTCCTCCGGTACCGCCACCTCCTGGCACAGGATCCGGACCGCCTCCTGGACCGGGATCGGGATCCGTTCCATCGGCAACGCCGATGGCAATTGTGTCGTAATAGAAGGCAAATCCAGCAGGGTTGGTCGGTTCCGGCCCACTGTCAAACGCCCCCGTGTGCTCCAAAGGTGAACTTGGATTCTCACCGGTGATGGAGCGAGTGAATTCACTGTCGACTTGAGGAGAGGGGTCCGTCTCAGCACCTGTCCACGTAGCATCGCCATTAATGACGACACCGGATGCCACCTTGTTGTCCTTACGCTCATTGAGATAGGCTCGAAACTCCGATCCCCCGTTCAACTGGGAATCTGCATTGGCGATAAGGTCATCACCCGCTTTGATCTGAGTGCTGCTCGCAGGGTCAATCAACGCCTGACTGTTTGCGCTTCCATGACCGATCAGGGATTTCGAGAGGATGACATCTCCTGTTGCACTCACTTCAATATCCCCCTCACGGGCTCCTGTACCACCGAAGCTCGCCAGGGCCCCACGGTAATAATCTCCATGGCCAATCTTCGTGTAAGTCCCCGCAATGGTCCCCGTGGACGTCAGATTAACATTAACTCCAGTGACTGAAATATCCCCGCCCTGCGTACCGCCGGCAACAGCACCTCCATTTCCGATCTGGGCAAAGGCGAGGGCGCCGCTTCCATCGTTCAGGGTCACGTCCCCTGCCGCCGTGACCGTGATATCACTGCGAATCGGCCCGCCTGAAGCCAGGGTCCCGCCATGCCCAATCATTCCACTCGTTGTCGTTCCACCTGAAACAAGAACGTCATTGGCTGAAGTAATGGTGAGAGGCTGTGAAGTTACCGCACCACTGAACTCCAACCCGCCATGTCCGATCTGAGCATTTGCCCCGGAAAAATCTCCTCCGGACACTGTCACATCGCCCACCGTTGAGGTCACTGTAAGCGCTCCCTCAAGCGTGCCGCTCGACGCATTACCGCCATGACCGATCTGAGCACTGGCAAGCCCAAGTGAACCACCATCCACGAGAATAGATTCAGCTTCCAGAGTGATCACGCCTGTCTTCGCGCCTTCCGATTCGGCCCCGCCATGACCCAACTGAGCGTAAGCACCGGTTGAAGTCCCTCCTTCGACGGTGGCAGTCGTGACATTTCCATCGGTGATGATCGAACCACCAAGGTCACCCACATAACCAGATCCGCCGTGTCCAAGCTGAGCATAGGCAAATTCATCACCCCCGCCTGAAACACTGATTGCACCCGCCGCAGTGAGCCGCACATCGATATCAGCGTCAATTTCAGGCCCTTCGAGGATGCCCCCGTGACCGACTTGAGCAAAGGTATTCTCCCCACGCCCTCCTTCCACCGTGATGCCGCCGGCGCCGGATGAAAGGTTCAGATCGCCATCGATTGTCGAAGTGTCCGTCGTTGCGTCCGGACTGAAGTATCCAAGCTGCGCATAGGCATCATCAGCCATGCTTCCGGTCACCTCAATTCCGTCACCCAGAATCTCAGTGACGCCATTTCTTGAACCTACACTGATACCGGTTGTCTGAGTCCCGTCACCAATGCGGACAATCGCACTGTCGTCACCAAATTCCGTCGCCGCGACCGGACCGTTGATACTGATCGAGGAAAAATCGGGAAGCGCCAGATCACCCAGAACAGGAACCGCCTTGTCATGCAGTCCTGCCATGAGCGGAGCCAACGCCGCCGTGCTTCCACTGTTGCTCCACCCGGCGAGCAGGCCGATCGCTCCCTCCCCGGTGTTTTGAATCCCTGAGTTAATCGTCAAATCGCCTCCCGAGAGAATCGCAAGGTTATTGTCTGAATCGTAGGTGACCGACTGCGTTCCATCACCGATCACAAGATTGTTTGCTGTGCCACCCGACGCAATCGTGACATCATCGGCAACGAGCGCTTTGGCGATGGTCTCCGTCAAAGTAATGACGCCGCTGTCTCCGGTCTGCTGATCGAGGGTATCCGCCAGATCAAGGCCGCCAAGGGCAACGATAGAGTAACCGCTATCACCTCCCTCAGAAGCGAGATAGTCAACCTCAGCAACACCCTCGGACGTCTGGTGCGATATCAGGGCTCCGCCGCTGGCGCCATCACTCATCGTGATCGAACCGGTAGTGTAGACATTGACACCCCCCGTGTGCGTTCCGGAAACTGAGGCTAATCCGTGCCCGATTGCGGCAACGCTGGAAGCATCAGATCCTCCCGTCAGAGCAATATTGCCTTCTGAAACCACAGAGACACTTCCGGAGAAATCTCCCCCGCCGAGACTGCTGTGCCCTACTTGTGCGGCACCCATGCTTCCTGCTGAAGCCGTCAATACAACACCATCAGTCGCCAGCAGCGTGACAACTCCTGTCGAGTCGACCTCGCCACTGAAGCCGAAGTGGCCGATCTGACTGTTCGAACTGGAAGAGTTCGCCGCCGCTGCATTCAAGATAGCACTGCCGTCCACATGAGCGAAAATATCTCCGCCGATGCTTCCTTCGGAATTCCGTGCATGCCCAACCGTAGCGAAATTTCCACCGGAACCGTCACCGGAATTGAGCTGCAGGTTTCCACCCACTCCAAGGTGAATATTTCCCTCCGTCACTCCATCAGAATTATTGGCATCGCCGTGACCGACCGTAGCAAAGCCCCTGATTCCGGAGGCTGCCGATATCGTGGCATTTCCGTCCACCTCAACCAGAATCTCTCCTTCAACGCCATCGCCACGATGACCGATTTGAGCACTTGAGCTCTCTGCACCAGCAGAAGTCGTTGCCGTGAGACCGAGACTTGCCCCATAGACGGTCACATCCCCTTCAAGAGCCGCAGCAGAGTCAACGCCTCCCATGCCGATCATCGCCGAAGCCGATTCACCGGCTCCTCCTGTCAGGCTGATTGCCCCACCGCCGTCCTCAGACATCGTAGCAGGATCAAAATTAACATAGGTTCCGCCGGTAATGATCGTGCTTGCGTCGCTACCATTGCCACCGAATCCGATTTGAGCATAGGCCCGGGGGCGTCCTCCACCCGCCAGTGAGACACCGCCATCAGCGATCACCACTGTCTCGTTCGATCCATCAGCTGCACCGATGATGCCATCCACTTCGTGACCACCGTGTCCAATCTGAACATAGCCATCTCCACGATCATCTACTGCCGCCGCATCCCCCTGAAGGGTCACTGCCCCTGTCGTATCGACGCGGACGTCACCCGTGATATCGCCATCATTCCCGTCACCACCGTGTCCAATTTGAGCAAAGGCGTCAAATCCACTCCCCCCCGTCAGAGCCACACTACTGAAACCACTGACATCAATATCGCCGCCTTTAGTATTGTCATTTCCCGTCACATTAATGGCACCACCATGTCCGATTTGAGCGTAAGCGTTCGAACCGTCACTCGCCGTGACCTCAAGCGCTCCCGGGGCCGCCGGAGTCGAGTTAAAGTTCACCAGAATGTCGGCCGTGTAATTCCCCTCTGTCTGATATCCACCATGACCGAGCTGAGCATGCGCAGTGGTTCCCACCGCCTGCACATTCAGCGAAGCGGCCTTTACGTCAATCTTATCACCGGCCACTCCGTGATCTCCGTCAGCGAGGCGCCCTCCGTGCCCCACCTGAGCGTATGAATCAGTTCCGGATCCTGACATAATCTCAAGTTTACCGGTCGTGGTAAGTTCAATATTGCCACTGCTATCTCCGAGGTTCTCGTTACCACCATGCCCAATCTGAGCAAAAGTATCGGAAGTCGATCCCCCTTCCACGGTGATACTGGTCGATTCGGAGATCTGGATGAGACCTTCTTTTGCACCTACAGTCGCGACACCGGTGTTGTCTCCCCCGTGCCCAATTTGCACATAGGCACCGGCAGTATCTCCTCCCTGAAGATCCACTTCCCGGGCCCCGCCAATCGTGATATCGCCATCGATCCCGGTAAACGAAGCACCACTACCTCCGTGGCCAATCTGGGCATAGCCTCCGGCAGTAAGCGAACCGAGGATGAGATCACCCGGCTCGCAAAACGAAATCACGATATCAGCACCGAAAGTATCGCCAATCTGCGTAGCGGTGGAGTCTGCACCACCGTGACCGATCTGCGCATAAGCTCCAGCTCCTTCTCCCCCCTGCAAAGTGAGGCCTCCCTCGCGGGCTTGAATGTCTATCGAAGGCCTATATCCCGCCAGGGCAGGATCGGCACCGGCAACGCTCCCTACACTTGTAATAAAACCAACCTGAGTGAATGCGTCGGCACTTGCACCACCGAGAATCTCAATCTCATAGCCGCGTAGAATAGTCGATCCACCTTGTGTTCCAACGACGACCGAACCGGTATTCGCAGCATCCCCTATCGTCAGCCTACCTCCGGAAGCGCCCGCCCCGGCATGATCACCACCGGCAATATTTCCCCATGAGGTCTTATCGTCATAATCTGCAGCTCCGGCTGAGAGAATCGGATCACAGAAACTGAGTTCCCCGTCAACTTCCACATAAGTAACGCTCGAAGGAGCCTGAACACCACTCCAACCGGCCACGAGAGCAACATCTCCGGTGCCGGCATTCTGATAATTCCGATTAAAATTCAGATTACCCGTCGCAAGCACCACGAAGTTGAAATCGTGGTCCACACTGTCAAAAACAAAGGAATCTGGAACATCCACCGTGAGATCACCATCGAACGTCACGACCACATCGCCAAGGCCAACGTTCCCACCGATCATCACGTTGTTTCCTTCAAAGGCCCCGCCACTTGTCGAATCAACACTGTTTCCGATATCATTCACGAGGAATTGATATCCACTACCGCCAAGATAAGTCGGGCTCGGGCTGTCCAGGTTTAACCCTCCATCCGTGTTTGTCCGGTGATGTAGATAAACATTGCTGTCCGTCCCCCCCGCCGTGAAGGAATAGGCATCATCGATATAGTACTGAATACCTCCCTGACGGGTTCCTCCGGTGTTTCCACTGTCAGGATCTCCATAGGTGCCGTAACCATCGCCATGACCCACCATAGAGAAACTCTCAATCTCATTTCCGCCCTTCATCGTAAGTCCCCCTCCGTTGTCTGAAACGACCACGATTTCGCCGGCAAGATTAACGATACGAGCTGCGGCGTTTGCGCCCCCATGCCCAATCTGCGCTGAGCGCCCTTTGTCCCCGCCACCAAGAAGAGAAATCCCGCCTGCCGCAGAGGTTCCGGAAACGACAGTGATATTTCCGCTGTGGTCTGCCCACGCATTGAATCCCCCGTTTCCGATCTGAACATATGAGTTCGTGCCCGACGTTTCCTCTTTATCATAAGCATCCAGAGTGATCGTGCTCCCGGCATGGACACAAATATTACCCAGGTGATCCCTGTTAGAATTCGTGCCGCCATGTCCGATTTGCGCAAAAGCATTGTTACCGCTCCCGGCCGTTAGATCGATCGCGCCGGCAATACTGACTTCTATCCTCGCACTATCTGTCGTAAGCCCGGTGGCAGATCTCGTATTCACTCCGCCGTGCCCAATCTGGGCTCCGGCGGAACCACTGCTTCCCCCATCGAGCGACAGCGAGCCGGCAGAACTTTTCACGGTGATCGTTCCATCATTTACTGAGTTTGTCCCAGTCGTAGAATTTCCTCCGTTTCCGATCATCGCGTAGGTTCGACTACCACTACCTGCTTCGATATCGATGCTATTCTTAACATCAACGGTGATATTTCCGGTGTGCGAACCGAAGGTTGCCCTACCTCCATTTCCGATCTGACTATAGCCATCCGTCCCCGTAGACGCTCCTCCGAGAATCAATCCTCCGCTATTCGACGTCACCGTCACATTCCCGGCTGTACCGAGCGGCGTCGCAACCGGTATATTGAGGTGGTAATTTGTTGCACCTTGTTCTGGAGAACCAAGAAAACTTGAATCGAACGAAGAGCTGAATCCTCCATGCCCAATTTGGGCGAAAGCGTAAGTACTGCGGCCCTGAACGATTACCCCTGTCTCTCCCGTAACCGTGATCGCATTCTCAATCATTCCGGAACCGTCCGCATCGAACATCCCGTGATTTCCCATCGACTGAAATCCTCCGTGACCGGCAATGGCAAAGGCATTGCTACCGGTTCCCCCGATCAGGGAAACCGATCCATTCAAAGCCGTAACCCCAATGGTGCCTTCATGCCCTTCATCGACATCAGCAGAGGAGCGAAGCCCTCCATGCCCGATCTGAGCATATGTGCTACCTCCGCTACCTCCCTCAAAAGTAATATTCACATCGGCGGTCACCGTAATATCACCGGACAAAGTGCCCGAATAATAGCGATCATTGTAGTTGTTCTCATTCGAGGCCTTCCGGTCGTCATTCCTTCCTCCATGCCCCAGTTGAGCATAGGCATTTCCATCTCCGTTTCCACCTGAGAAGGAAATGCTTCCGTCAGTCCCGGCCGTGGCAGTGATATCGCCGTGATGACTGCCCGACGCATAATATCCTCCGTGCCCCATCATGACGTAGCGGGCGTTTGGATTGTTCGACCCTGTCGCACTGCCTGGATCAGTCGGGTCATCCGGATCGGTGGATACGCTGGTCTTCGCGTCAAAGGTGATCGATCCCTCATCCGCACGAACGACCATGTCACCTGTGTGGTCCCCATCCGTATACGCTCCTCCATGTCCGAACTGCGCGTAGCTCTCCCGTTGCGTTCCACTCCGCACTGAAATGTCACCACCAGTCGTCACGACACTAATGTCAGCAGTATTCCCCACCCGCTGTGCCACCGTCGGGAAACCTGCGGTACCTGCAGTGTTGTCGGCATAGTTCCCCGGATTCGGATTGTCGGCGTCGCGTCCTCCGTGACCGAGCTGAGCATAGGCTCTCATATTGCCTGCATTTGCATCTGTCTCAAGAGTATCGGTATCCAGACCGGCAGTAAAAGTAATCCCCGTCGCCGCCTGAACGTCGATCACCTGATTGACCGTCACCCCTTCCACCAAGCGAGTTCCGCCATGATCTCCGCGAGCGCCATATCCGCCATGCCCCAACTGCACATAAGAATCATTTCCGCTCCCGGCAATGAAATTGATGGCTGCTCCTGCGCTGACAAAGATCGATCCCTGATGATCTCCCAATGAGCCGCGTCCACCATTACCTAGCTGAGCGAAATGATTCGAATGCGGGCCCCCTGAAAAATTGATACTCCCCAAAGAAGAAGTGACCCGAATCTCCTCATCAGCGGCTCCATGACTTCCATTACTCCCGAATCCGCCGTGGCCGATCATGACGTAGCGATTTTCACTGGCCCCTTCGTCAAGATCTTCAGTTCCCGCTGTCGCACTGATGTCACCAGTGGTCGACACCGTGATATTCCCGGTAAAACCATTCGTCGCATCGACATTCGATCCTCCGTGGCCCACTTGCGCAAAATTGTTGCCGGCGTCTGCGCCTCCTGTCATCGTGAGACCGCCATCCTCTGTCGTCAGCGTGATATCTCCATCCGCGTCCCCATTGAGCGCGCCATTGGCATAACCTCCGTGACCGACCATCGCAAAAGCACGTGTGTTCTCATTATCAGCTCCGGAGTTTGCTTCCAGCACAATATTACCCGCATCTGCCATCACGCTGATATCACCAAAGTATCCGGAACCACCGGCAGTGGCCGAATCCCCGCCATGACCGATCATCGCGTAATTCAACTGGTCCAGCCCTCCGCTGACCACAACACTGTCCGAGCCGGCGGTACCGTCCACCTTGATCGTGATATCTGAATTGGAAAGACTCCCCACATCCCCCGAAGAGCCGGAACCACCGTGCCCAATCTGAGCATAGCTTCTTGCGCTGTTTGAAGCGAGTCTTCCGCCGGCCAGAACCGATACGCCTGCCGCTTTTCCGATATAGATTTCGCCGTCCTTGGAGCCGTTAGAAAGACGTCCACCATGACCAATCTGAAGATATGAATCTGTACCATTCCCCGAGCGATTCAGGGTAATTTCCCCGGTTCCACCGCGAACTTCGCCATCATCGGTCAACGGATCATGATCAGGGTCAGGATCAAAATTAACGTAAATATCTCCACTCAGGTTCCCCTCAACGCCCAGTCCACCATGCCCAATTTGAGAAGGTGATCCGAAATTTCCGCCAGTCATCGTAATATCATGACCAATCACCACAATGTCTCCTGAATGATCACCGGAAAGACTATCACCGCCGTGACCGATCATCGTCCATCGACTTCCGCCAATCGACGTCATCGTGATATCGCCGGCATTCCCGCTCAGCACCCGATCAGCACGTACCGAGATCATTCCGCTATGAGTCGGATCGTCAGTGGTCCCGGAAGTATCATTGATATCATCGCCCCCGTGACCAATCATCGCATAGGTCTCATTGATAGTACCTCCGGTAAGTGAGACGCCACCCGCGCCGGCCTCCACCATGATATCACCTGTCGCATTTCCCGTCGTGTCCTCAAACCCGACAATTTCCGCAGAAATACTGTTGAAACCAATTTGAGCATAGTTGCCCGTATGATTACCACCTGTGACAATCACTGACTGACCAAAGACATTGGTTTCCCCGTCGCGGGAACCGACGGCAAGAAAATCACCGACTGCGGTGTCATTCACCGCAGCACTGATTTGAACCCTTCCGGTCGAATCGCCAAAAGTGAAGCCATCGCCCTTCACTTCACTGAAGGAAAGCCTTCCCGTCGGCGGGCAATAGAGGTGGTTGATTCGCTGGTAATCGTCGACACCGATCGAAGGAGCATCGACCAGAAGAACCGAATCACTCGCCGCCCCCAATTGAGCCCCTGCAATCAGATTAATGTGACCGGTGCCGGGATTCAAAATGCTCTCATTCACATCGATATTCCCTGTCGCAAAGAGACTGAAATAGTTACTTCGAGCCGCCGTTGTTGCGAAGGTTGTCGTACTGTCCAGATCACTGTCCACCGTGATGTTTCCGGCACTCAGGGCAAAATCCCCCGACTGGATGTTTGGCGTGATGAAATTGTCCCGATATGCGTCCGTGATCACAATATCACTCGACACAGCAGCTCCATCGTTGGTAGCGACGAATCCATCAAGAGCGATCACCTGGTATCCACCGCCTTTATATACATCACTCAAAATGCCACCATCCAGGAAAACATTAGTCAAATCCACATTCGCTGCCGCAAAAGTGTTATTCACGTTACCGGTCCGTTTGAAACTGTGACCAATCCAGGCCGCCCGGTTTCCATGTCGATCAAGCGTGATCGTATTGCCAATAACCTGAATCCCCCCTTCCCGACTTCCGGCAGCGTTATTGATGTTGTTACCCCGGTCATCACCATGACCGATCAAGGCATACGCCTCACTGCCAACATTTGCATCCACTAGAATATCGCCTTCTTCGGCAATGATATGGATATCACCCGAAAGATCACCGGCTGAAGCATGTCCGCCATGCCCGACTTGAGCATATGATCTCGTAGCGCCCCCTGCGATAAGCGATATATCTCCGAAGCTTGATACCGCGATCACTCCTTCATGATCACCACCCGCGGCACGTCCCCCATGACCCAGCATTCCATATGAATCAGTTCCATCACCTCCTGAAATCAGCACATCTCCCGAATCCACATTCGTCTCCCCGAAGGTGAAACTATCTGCCACGCTATCGAAATTGAAATCACCGAGATCATTGAATTGCCCCACTCCCAGAGAAGTGAAGAGCGAACCGGATCCCGCCGAAACCTTGATAATTCCCGAATGCCCTGCGTTCGCTCCCGAGTCAGCATCGGCATCATACCCCCCATGTCCCAATTGCGCCGAAGCCCGTATCCCGCTCCCGGCGATGAACTCGATATTTTGCGCAGCGCGAACCGTTATATCCCCCTCGTTGGAACCCCTGCTGGAATCCCCACCATGCCCAAGTTGAGTGTAGCTGGCCGTTCCATCCCCTCCGGAGAATGATATCGAACCATTCAATGAACCGACGCTGATACTTCCGCGGTGTCCCAAAGTCACATCTCCATTCGGATTGTCCGACTCCGATCCACCATGTCCCAACTGGGCATAACTGTGATCACTGTCAGCCGCATGGTCAAAATTTGCGATAATGCGCGCTGCATAGGTCGGATCGGTACCGCCACCTGCTGAGTTTGGATCTATGTCAAAATCAGCATCGAAGGTAACCACACCGGTATCATAGTCAATCGAGCCCACCGCGGTTGCCCCTGGATCGCCGTGCAGCACGAGCGCAGTCACTCCTGATTTTTCCAGATCGGCCGAAGTGAAATCGCCGGTCGATACAACGTATAGACTACCGTCACCGTCTTCATCGATCACCACGACACCATCAGGCGTCGTCAACCGAAGTGTCCCCGGCACCACATCCCGATGGATTAGATTAACTTCACCAATCCCCCGCCCTTCATTCGTTCCATTACTTCGAGTTGCCACCAGATCCGTATCCGCCGCGCGATCAATACTTAAGTTGCCACGACTGCTCACCCCCGAATAAGCGGCGGAAAAAGGCTCCTCGCCTTCCCGGAGAGCACCTCCAGCCGTGAAGCTAATATCCCCGGAAGCAATCACCTGGATATCCCCCTGATGATCCCCGCGGGAAGCGCGCCCCCCGTTCCCCAACTGAACAAAATTCTCCTGCCCTTCTCCACCTCGAAACTCGATATCGCCGTCAGCCATCACGGAGATCAAGTCATCTTCCCTTCCCATATTACCATTAGAGCTTCGCCCGCCATGACCAATCATCGCAAAACTGAATCGCTCGTTGCTGTTGTCCTGAGTATTCATGCCGCCGACAACGGTGATGCCTGAAACGTCAGCACCCGTGTCCGTCTCCACGCCCGCTGAGTTAAAACCTGCATGTACAGTGATATCACCATAGTGGTTTCCTCTCGCTGAGTAGCCGCCGTGACCTACCATTGCGTAGCCTAATCGACCTCCTGCGACTTGACCGTCTTCAATCCCGAAACTGGCGTTTGAGTCTCTGAGAAAATCGCCGGCCCCGATAAAGACGCTGCCTGCCGAAGACACGAGCGAAATATCCCCCCGGTGCCCTTCTGATGCCGCATCGGCAGCAACATCATCCTGGTTAGTATCCGCATCGTAACCACCGTGACCAATCTGCGCATAAAGACGCCCGTCCTGGTTATTGTTCGCGAGATCTGTTCCCGGAGTCTTTCCGAGAACACCGGCGATGACACTGACATCGCCGCTTACATCAATCGTGATATCGCCTTCGGATCCCTCAGAAAGATCAGCACCAGCTTCACCGGTCCGGGCAGAATATCCACCATGACCAATGATCGCGGAATTGTCTTCTTTTGTCCCCGCTTTCAGCAGAAGACCGACGCCATCCCCGTTCTCTCCAGCCAGAATTGTGATGTCCCCCTCTTTTGTTCCATCCGCCTCATGCCCCCCATGACCAATCAGGACATAAGCCTGGCTATCATAATTCCGATGCCCACCGTTGCCGGCTACGGCAAGAACTCCTCCCGCGGCATTGACTCCTCCGATACCCGTGATCGAAATGTCATCGGAATGCTGCCCTTTCGTGGAGAGACCTCCATGACCGATTTGAGCGTAGCTGCGATAAAAAGCCCCCGCGCTGAGAGTTAGGCCATCCACCATTTCAATCGTGATCTCACCGGAATTCCCGGGAAGAATGTGATTGTCGCTAGTGGCATCGTTCGGTCCATCGGCGTCCAATCCGCCATGCCCGATCTGGGCGTATGCTTCCTGCTTATATCCTTCGATTGAAGTGAACTCCATCGAATCGACCGTTCCCGAACCCGTACCTACTTGATCCGTATTGAAACGAATCCGGGCGCGCTGGTAATTGATCGTTCCGAGCACTTTGCCAGTACTAGCATCCACGATGTTACTGGTCAGCTCATCACTGGCCAAATCAGGCGAATCTGTGATCACTGTCCCATCGTCCAGAGTGATCGTAAGTGTTCCCGGTTTCACATTTACCGGCCCGAGAGAAAGATCAAACCCGTCCGTCCGGGTAGTCGCGGTCGTCACGCGGGGATTGAGATTAATCCATTTGTTCTCCCCCGGATTCAAAATACCCGCTTCTATCGCAGAAAAATCATCCGTTGAAGTATAACTCTGAACGAAAGTCGGGTTGTTAACAGCTCCAATCATTTCAACGGAACCGTTGGAAATGATGGTTATCTCACCGGAGTGATCCCCGCGAGTGACATAGCCACCATGACCAATTTGAATGTAAGCTCGAGCACCACCTTCCAGGGCAGACACGGTTCGAATGCCGGTGTTCACTCCGTCATACGAAGCATCAGTGCGGAGCTCATAGTCGGTGGCCCCGACAATACTTCCGTCGAAAATGACGCTACCACCTCTGGCATCGATGTTGATATCACCGGAGAATCCATCGGCATCATTTGCTCCATTAGCATAGCCACCGTGACCAATTTGAGCAAAGTCCCTGTCCTGGTCACCGCTCACAAAAGTAATGCCTCCCGTCGTCGTATCACCATCGGCATTATCAGCATCCCCGGTTCCTGATATCACTTCGATATCCTGCTCGTTCGGAATCACCCCATCAGCATCCCGCCCCCCGTGCCCAATCATGACATAACGGTCCTGGGCCTGATAATAGCCAAGCCGAAACGAAGTCCCCGCAGTGATGCGATTAAAATAATCATTCGCATACGCTTGGGAAACCAACATGGCATCTGTTGTCCCCGAGGCCCCCGAGACAAACGAAATCTCACCATAGGCATTCACCCTGATGTCAGCTTCATTCGCAAGGCTGTCTACACCTCCCGACGCCGCATATCCCCCATGACCGATTTGGGCGAAACTCTCATAGTGCTTTCCGGCAGAGAACAAAATATCACCATCTGTCGCACCGGTGCCTTGACCTGCCAGGACCGTGATCAGCCCTCCCTTTACACCATCAACGTCAGTTCCACCGTGACCAATTTGAAGGTGGTTCCGACCGTAGCCGAAGTCATTGGATGAATACTTGTCCGCAGCTCCCTGGAAGACGATGTCCCCAAGGGGCGCTTGTACATCGATGTCCCCCTGATACCCCTCGGCGCCGGAACTCAAGGCCCGCTGATTCGCTCCCCCGTGACCAATTTTACCATAGGCATAACGCCCATTCCCCGCCCTGACTCCAATTCCAATCAACGATGAGGCATCATTAGGATCCTCATAGGTTCCGTTCGCCAGGACAGTAATATCACCCCAGGAAGAGGTATCGGCCTGTGAGCCTGAAATATCAGGAACCAGGCTATTACCGGTAAAATTCCCGTCCGTTCGGGGCGCCTCAGCGTAGGCCCCCCCGTGGCCGATTTGAACGCCGGAATATTGATCAGAACGACTGGTTGTTAAAGGCTCCTCGTATCCCTGCATCCGGATCGCGCCCACCTCTGCCCTGACCGTGATTTCCCCACTTCGCTTCTGATCGTAGATTGAACTGGGGTTACCCTCGCCTGATGATCCATGACCGATTCGAGCAAAGCGGTTACTGTCCCGTCCCGCGATGAGATCAATACCAATCCCTTCAAGTCGCGACCCGGTCACATCCGCCCCCTCAGCTCCATCTCCGACTGCCCCATTGGCAATTACCGAAATATCACCATGGTAGCTACCATGATTCTCTGATCCACCATGACCGATCATGGCATAATTACCCGGATTAGTATTGCCGTTCGCTACATTATTCGGATCTTCAGATAATGCGGGAGCCGCTAAGACGAGGATATCGCCTTCCGTTTCGATCGTGATATCCCCATCAACCCGGTAGGCAGAGCCATTGAACGGATCAGCTTCAGTATTCGTCTTCCAAGTGGTGCTGAAAAACTGACGAGCATTTCTCGTATCGAGTGTGAATCCGTCACGAGTCGCCAATGACTCCGGCTGGGTTCGTGCTCGATCCTCAAAACCTTCCTCGGCACTCCCGCCATGTCCGATCTGAACATAACTCCTCGTGCTACCGGCCTTCATGTCCAATCGACCACTGAGTCGCGTCACGATGTCACCCGTAGCTCCACTGCCAGCCCCGAGGAAAGCGGCATCGCCCGTTCCACTGAACTCCGTACCACCAAGAAGGTTAATGTAATTTTTACCCGTTACATTGAGCGTCGAGGTCGCATCATCAGCACCGGTGGCTGACCCATCACTCCCCCACCACTCATTCACGAGACCATTATTCACACCATGACCGTTCCGGTTCGCTGCAGATATCTGATACTCGGTCCCGTTGTCCGTGAACCCCAACTGCACAAAGGCCTCGGTCGTGTTGGTGTCGCCCTGCATGAACAAATCGTGTCCCGCCACAAGCGTGTCTCCGAAGCGGGAGCCCACATTTATCTGAACATTCGCGGCACTACTCCCGATAAAAATCGAGCCGCTCGCAGTACCAACGGCATTTCCCGCCGCGTCATCCAGCCCTTCAGAATCACCTCCCACCATTGTATCGAGGACATCCTGCATACTAAAGAGCACACCGTTGCTCTGCGCATCACCATCAAGATCCGTGAGAGGATTAGCCAATCCGGTTTCGCCGTCCCATCCCGCGACAATATTTATCCCACCTTCACCCGCGCTCCTGACCGAATCATTGATGATCACATCCCCCATTGCGAGAAGAGAAAGCGTGCCACCCGTAATCGCCGCCGAGTCCTGATACCACTCGACGCGATCATTCACCGTGATGTCCCCGTTTGGCCCGGCAGCCCCGAAATTACTCGTGATAATCACATCCGTGCCTGTATCGAGCGTGTTTGAAAGCGCAACACTGTCGACATTGCCGATGGTGTCCGGACTATCGGAAATCGTGATATCCGTCGGATCCAGGAGCAACATGCCTCCAGCTCCGGAATCCGACCCGAGGTCCACCGAACCATGAAAACCAAGTGTGTTCTTGCCGGAGATCTCGGCAAATCCGCCATTCCCGGTGGTTCCGCGCGCGGAAAGATCCCCCTGAAAAACGGTAACGTCGTCGGACCAGAAAATAACCGCTCCACCACTTCCACTTTCCAGGGAATCGGCAGTGATCGTTGATCCCGCAGCAACCGATAGCGTTTCCGCGTTTTCGATTTCAGCATTCTTTCCCTGAAAACCACCACCAATCTGTATCACCCCACCGCCGGTTTGGCCTGAGGCATTGACCGACGAAGTCCCGGAAAGAGAAATATCAGGAGCCTCCACTGTCACCGCTCCACCTCGACCGGAAAGAGAGGAAACATCCACAGAACCACCCAGATCCGCGGCATGTGTCGCGGCAATACTAACTTTACCAGCTTCAGCGCGGAGCATGCCGTCCACTTTTGCGTAGGCCGCCTCGATCAGAATACGACCAGCCCGGCCGGCCCCCGGACTGGAGGCACGAATCGATCCCGAGTTACTGATCGATCCTCCGACCCCCCTCAGAAAAACGCGCCCGCCGGAATTAACCGCTCCCGTCGCTCTGACCGAACCTTTATTATTGATTGCGAGGGCATACATATTGCCGTGGGCCTTCAGTTCAATCGCAGCCCCCTGAATCGTGCCGTCATTCAAGACCCCGGTTCCACTCGCCCCGGCTCCGGTAGAGCGAACAAACATCCGCTCACCGGTAGAGGTCTCGCTGGCAGTAATGAGAACCTCTTCACCCGCTCCCAGGCCTACCGTCCCTGATGCAGTGATCGATCCGGAGTTTGTCACCGTCTTACCGATCAGAAAGACATCTCCGCCAATCGCATTAATCCGCCCCAGATTTGTGACCCCTTCACCATCTCCTTCGAAAACCATGTCCCCCCCGGCAAGAAACTCTCCATTGCTGACATCCAGCGTTGAAAGAACAAGACCGTGCACATCGATAGTACCCGTCGCCCCCACGAGAATACCATTCGGATTGATCACAAACACACTTCCATTCGCTTTGAGTGCGCCGTGAATTTCACTCGGATTTCCACCCGTGACCCGGTTCAGCACCGCCGCATTGATGCTCGACTGGTTGAATTGAGTCAATTCACCGGCATCAATGGAAAAGTCATCCCAATTAATGATTGCCTTCAGCGAGTTTTGATTAATCTGAAGATTTCCACCGGAACCGGCACCAATATGAATATCACCGTGCACAACCACTCCACCACTCGGATTCGCCTGAATTGGAACCGCGAAAAACAATAAGCCCGGCGCGAGACAGGCAACAATGACAGTGTTAAAACGTGAGGATTTGCGCCACTTAGTGCACAGATACCTCTTCTGAGGACCGCTATTATTCATGATCTGAGGGGGTTTTGGGGGAGGGGAAAGTGCCCTGTGTCGCAGGGACACCGAGGACATTTTGATGAAGAATAATGAAAAGCCCTGACTTGTGTCCATTCTAATTTTGTTTATTTGCAACAAAATTTAATGCCTGCTTATCAATCAGTTACGAGGATAACACTCCTCAAAACGCATCTAGCAGACACAAAAAAGGGTGACACGAACTCGTGTCACCCTGAACAGGAAGGTTACAATTCAGTCACCTGCTCACCTCTCATGAAGAGGTGCAGAAACGGAGACGCCCTGCCTTTTCAGGCCGCCTTTTTCTTTCCCTTTTTCCCCTTGGGCTTCCGGTCAAACTCCCCGGGCTGTGGCATCGGATCCTCCGGAACCTTGTAATATTCGCGCAGGCGATCCAGCTCAGCTTTCAACTCAGCCTCTTTCCCGGCGTAATCGGAAGTTCCGTAGACAGAATTGAGTTCCTCGGGATCAGCCTCGAGATCGAACAGTTCCCATTCATCGAGGTGATAGTAGTGAATCAGCTTATGAGATCCGTCGGTCACTCCGAAATGACGAGCGACGCTGTGTGCCCCCGGGAACTCATAGTAGTGATAATAGAAAGAGCTCCTCCAATCCCCCGGTGTTTCCCCTTTGAAAAGAGGCACGAGGCTCTCTCCCTGCATATCAGCGGGCACGTCCACTCCTGCAGCATCGAGAAAGGTCTCCGCAAAATCGAGATTTGAAACAATTGAATCGTTCGTTGTCCCCGCCTCGATCACGCCCGGCCATTTCGCAAGAAGGGGGGTCGTCAGTGACTCCTCATACATCCAACGTTTATCAAACCAGCCGTGTTCGCCGAGATACCACCCCTGATCACTGGAGTAGATAACGAGGGTATTCTCCTCAAGTCCCTCCGCTTTGAGGTAATCAAGAACCTCACCAACTGAATCGTCCACGGACTTAACGCATCGGAGATAATCTTTCACGTAACGCTGATACTTCCATTGAATCACTTCCTTTTCAGTCATCGAATCGCGGCGTGAAAGATAGTCGAGGTTCTTTTTGTGATATGCCTTATTCCAAACTTCGAGCTGGTAGGGATCAAGATTTGTCGGCGCGACCAGTTTCAAATCCACGGGGGTAAGGTGCTCCTTGATTGTCATCGTCTGGTTTGCGGCAGCACTGGCCCGGTTTGAATAGTCATCAAAAAGCGTTTCCGGCTCGGGGATCGTGACATCGTCGAGCCAGTTCAGGTACTTTGGACCGGGCTGCCAGTTGCGATGCGGAGCTTTGTGCTGGAACATGAGCATGAACGGTTTCTCCGGATCCCGAGACTCTTTGAGCCAGGCAAGCGCTTTGTCCTTAATGATGTCAGTCGTATAGCCGGTGTGGCTACGCTGGGTTCCTTTGGCTTCAATCCCACCATGAATCATCGGCGGGTTATAATACGGCCCCTGACCGACAAGAACGTCGAAATAGTCAAATCCCTGCGGAGTCGACTTTAAATGCCATTTCCCAATCACGGCTGTCTCGTAGCCGGCTCCTCTCATTAATTTCGGAAAGGTTTGCTGTGAACCGTCGAACGTATTTCCGTTCCGAATGAAACCGTTAAGATGACTGTATTTCCCCGTCTGTATGACCGCTCTGCTCGGACCGCAAATACCGTTGGTGACATAGCAGCGCGTGAACTTCATCCCATCATTGGCAATGCGATCCAGATTCGGCGTCGCGATCCGGGTGTCGTCGTAGGCGCTTAAGGCCTGCTCGCAATGATCATCCGTGAAGATGAAAAGAATGTTCGGTTGATCCCCGGCGCGAAGGAGTGATGAAAACCCGACGAGAACAATGAGAACGACGAAACGGCTGAAAAATTGCATGACCTTCGGTTTACCTTCCCCTCTCTAAATCCGCAAAGAAAAAACCCGTGTGAATTCGGCGCATCTGCGGCAGGAGATTGACTCGCTACGCAGCTTTGTTATCATCCGGGATCTATTAAAGCGTCATGAACAAATCGATCTTTTCTATTCTGGGCCTTGGCTTTGCCACTTTCTGTCTGCCGGAGACAGGCAGCGCCATTGACTATCAGGAAGAGATACGCCCGATCCTGAATGACAAGTGCTTCAAATGCCACAGCGGACCTCGTGCTAAAGGGAAGTTACGCATGGATTCTGAGGACAATTTCGCGGACCGCATCGGTGGCAACGATCCCGTCATTATTCCCGGCGACGCAGCGACCAGCCTCCTCGCAATCAAAGCCGGCCTCCCCCGGGAAGATGGCGACGCAATGCCCCCGCCCCCGGCCCGCGCCCGTGGAGCGGAGCCAATGACGGCAGTGGAACTGAATCTCGTGAAACAATGGATTGCTCTCGGCGCCAAATTCGAAGCCGGGGAAGTCAAGGCCACTGAAGCGGCACCTGCCGAGCCTGCCATGACCAACGAAGTTCACAGCTGGACCAATTTCGAAGGGAACACGATCAAGGCTTCCTTTATCCGGCTCGACGGCTCCAACGTCGTCATCAAGATGGAGAACGGACAGGAGATCCCCTACGCCCTCGACAAGCTCAGCGCGGAGAGTCAGTCTCTCGCAAAGAAGCTCAGCGGACAATAGCTCAGGACCTTTAAGCCGACTCCGGCAGGAAAGCAGGGATGACAATCCCGGCAACAGGTTGCGCCTCACCCCTTACCTGGGTGAAGTGAATCTCAATATTTCGCGCCCCCCATCCGTAGGCTGCTTCGATAAGTTCGCGGCAGGAACCCGGGACAAGAAAGACGACCGTTTCATCTCGAAAACGGTCAAGCTGCCCCCGGAGCAGGGCCTCTGCTGCTTCCGGTGAACTCGCGACCCCCGGCCCGATCATTCGGGTCGCCGGTTCATTGATTGAGACAAGAAAACCATCGACCTCTCCCTCTTCGCTCTCGGAAACGAGCGTCGTCCAGCGATCCCCGGTGTTTTCGAGAAAATAGCAGTAGTCACGTTCCCGAGAGATACCGCTGACTTCGAATTCAACACGGCCCATTGCGACGAGATCAGTCAATTCCGCCTCCCGCACCGTCGGCAAACTCTTCCCCGGATTCGGCAACCCTTCCCTCGGGACCTCCATGAGCATGTCCTGATAAATATCGGTCGGCGTAAATCCACAACGACTGTACAGGGAAAAGGAATCCAGATTCAATGCGCTCGAGATCAAGCGCAAGGGAAGCTGTCTCACCTCTGCTTCTTTGATGATATGGCGCATGAGCCGCCCTGCGACACCGTCACCGAAGTGACTCGGGTGCACATTCATGATTCCCAACGAAACGTGCGTCTCTCTCGGATGATAAAATCCAGATCCGACAAGGGATCCCGTTTTCACCTTCTCCACGACAATTCCGCAGCCGGGATCCAGATCTTCGTAGACCTCGCAGAAGAGTCGACAGTCCTCCGGCTTCCCCTGAAAAACACGATTTCCCAGGTGTTGTTGATACCAGGAATTCGTCGAAAGAAAAATCAGTTCAGCGACTTGATCAAAGTCCTTTGCGAGCATCGGCCGGAGCGAGAACATCCTTGCGGTTTATCGAAGGATGGCCCCTTTGGCAACGCTATTCATTCCCCCAATGAGGGAAAACGCTCTCACATCACCATCCCGCCATCGACCGTCAGCACCTGCCCCGTGATGTAACGGGCACCGCCTCCGGCGAGAAAAAGGACCGCGTTCGCTATGTCATCCGTCTCCCCGAATGTGCCGAGAGGAATGTCTTTCTTGATCGCCTCCTGAATCTCTTCCGTCAGTTCGTCAGTCATATCGGTAACAATGAATCCGGGAGCCACCGCGTTCACACAAACCTGACGAGCCGAAAACTCTTTTGCCAGTGCTTTCGTATAACCGATCAGCCCCGCCTTACTCGCCGCGTAGTTGGACTGCCCCGCATTCCCCATGAGGCCAATGACGGAGCTGATATTGATGATACGCCCGCCATCCGACTTCAACAATCCCCGCTGAAAGGCCTTTACCGCATTGAAGGCACCCTTGAGATTGGTGTCCAACACCGTGTCCCAGTCCTCCTCGCTCATCCGAAGCGCAAGACCGTCACGAGTCACTCCCGCGTTATTCACGAGAATGCTGACAGGACCGAGGTCCCCGACGACTTGCTTTCCAAAAGCGATCGTTGATTCATAATCAGCAATATCCACCGCGTATCCCCTGGCCTCACCGGGACCCACCGCATTCATTTCCTCAGCTGCAGCCTGAGAATTTGCCTCGGTCCGGCTTGCCACGGCAACCTTCGCCCCGGCTTCCACGAAACGCTTCGCAATTTCCTTTCCGATCCCGCGACCGGAACCAGTGACGACGACGACTCGATCTTTAAATTCGCTCATGGGGCGTAGTTCTCACACCACGCCCGTTGCTGCAACGAAAAAAGCTCTCCGGAATTCAAGCAAACACGGTCAGTTTAAAGGCCAAACAGGCTTAATCCGACAGGCGCTTCCTCCACCGGCAGGCCCATGACCATGTACATCGCAAAGGCGTTGTTCACGAGATGAATCAGAATCGGCCCGTAGAGTGATTTCGTGATGACGCGGGAAAGACCGAGGACGACCCCGAGAACGAAAATATAGATCAGCCCGTAAACGTCATACTGCCCGTGAATCAAGGCCCAGGTAACAGAAGTCAGCACGATCGTCCCCGCAAGGCGGAGCCGTGACTCCTCCCAGCCCCGGAAAAGAAACCCACGAAAGAGAAACTCTTCGGCAACCGGGGCAAAGAGAACCACTCCTACCAACATGAGTGGAACTTCCCTGACAGACTTTGCCATCTGAAGCATGAACGGGTTTGTCTCCGGCGCGCCCACCCATTGCAAAAACCACCCCATCAAAAGTGAAAACCCTATCGTGAAGAGCGGCAACCCGATCCACCAGCCCGCCCGCATCGGGCGCAACGAGAAATAATTTTTCGAGGTAATCCCTTTCCGCATCTTCGCGAAAAGGAGGCAGCCAAGCAACATTACCGGAAACGACACTAACATCGACACTGAAAGAACCCGCCCATCCATCGCGAGACGTTCAAATTCAAGAGCAATCTTCTCAGCTTCCCCGAGCAAATCAGTGTTGAAGGCAAACACGGCGATCACCGCCACCGCCGTCTGCACAGATAGGAAAACAAAACCGATCGCAAAGCCCAGGCCTGTCGTCGGCCAGAAACTCCAGGGCAACGGCTTCGCCTGCGGAAGCGACGGGATCACGACCGGGGCGGGCGGCTCAATCGTTTCAGACATCTTCGTTAAGCGATGAATCCTCTTCCTCCTGATAACTGGTCACAACGAGTCCACTTAAGTATTTGTCAGGATCATCAATTGCCGCCACCGGAAGAGTAAAACTCTGCTGCCCCGTGTTCTGCCGGATCAAACTCAATCCAAATTTATAGTCGCGAAACAGCTCCTCACAAAGCTGCAACACGCTCCTGCCCTGCTCCGACGCCAGTTCGCCGAGACGATTGATCGCGCCGCTTTCAAAAAGAAGACGGCAGCCATGCTCCTCTTCAAACTTTCGGCGGAAAGCTGACACTTCTCCAATGAGTCTGGAGTCCTCAACCGATCCGGCCTTTTCGAGGGTCTGCGCCAAAGCTCCTGCAGGATCTGCGACCAGTTCGCCGTCGATCACCAACTCAGTCACCGGCGTGCCGGGAAGCTCGAATTTAAACTGTCGGAAAAGCCGCTCACACACTGTCATGAGCCCTCGTGCACCCGTCTTCTCTTCAGCTGCTTCGTCAGCAATCTTCTCCAAGGCGGAATCAGCAAACTGAGCCTGAATACCATAGGCTTCAAACTCACGCTCATATTGACGGATCAGACTCCCTTCGGAGTGCTTCATGATATCAAAGAGATCACCGGATTCAAGATGGTCACACACAACCCTTACCGGAAGACGCCCGATGAATTCCGCTTCGAATCCGAATTCAATGAAGTCCTGAGTCCCAACCGAATCCTGAAGTAACGCCACGTCTTCAGTTGCTATGGAAGGCTCAGCACCAAACCCGATTGCCCCCTGACGAAGGCGTCGTTCGACGATTTTTTCGAGTCCGGAGAAAGCTCCGCTGACAATGAAGAGAATGTGCCGGGTATTGATCGTGTCGCGACTCGGCTTGCCACCACGACTCATGTCGAACATTGCCTGCATCTGTGACTGCATATCCTGAGGGTTGCGAACCGCCACCTCAGTTTCCTCCATCAACTTGAGAAGCGTTGTCTGCACCCCGCGACCGCTCACATCGCGACCGCCGGAGTTCGAAGCGGATGCTATTTTGTCAATCTCATCAATGTAGACAATCCCGTACTCAGCGAGGTTCACATCGCCGTCCGCTTTCCTGACAAGCTCACGAACGAGATCATCCACGTCGGCACCCACGTAGCCGGTCTCTGAAAACTTGGTGGCATCCGCCTTCACAAACGGCACTCCGATCAATTCCGCGATATGCTTCACAAGATAGGTCTTACCCACTCCAGTCGGTCCTACCACGATCACATTCTGTTTTGCAAACTCAACTTTCGCAGCCTCCTCAGGATCAGCCCTCTCAAGGCGCTGAAGGTATTTCGCATGGTTATAGTGATCACAAACAGCAATCGAAAGTGCCTTCTTCGCCTCGTCCTGACGAATCACAAAACGATCAAGATGATCCTTAATCTCACGCGGAAGAAGGTCAAAATCGAAAACATCAACCGTATCATCACGGAGGTCATGAGTCTCGCCGCCGGTCTCATCATTCGGAGTGAACGGATTCTCAGCACCATCCATCGTTGAAAATGAAACCTGGTCTCCGAAATTCGATTTCAAAAATTCGGAGAGCCGTTTGGAAATTTCCTGCGGATCAGGAAAGGGTGGTTCGTCATCTTTATCAGCCATAGCAATGTTTCTTAGTTCTCGAAGAAAGCTTACGACGCCCGCCCCCTTCCGCGATTACAAGCGAAGCAGCTAATTGTAACTACCCGCTCTCTTCAAAGAATGCGACTTCTCGTAGCACGCGCCAGCGTTTTTTGAATGCGCCGTCCTCATCAGCCGCCGCCTCCCCGATACGTTCCGCCTCACTTACCTGACCTGTCGCAAGCGCAAAGAACAGAACTTTCTCCCAGTCTGCGAGATTCGACGTGCTCAGTGGATCCAGAACTGACTCCGCCGCTTCCCTCATCCATGTGGGATCAAAATATTCAACGGGAACTTCATTCGGACCAAACCCGAGATCGAGGGTGAAAAATGTGGGAGTCGCTCCGGTAATCATCACATCCAGAGGAACCCCTTCACGCCGATGGACGATACCGGTATACCCCTTACTGCCGAATTCACGTGAAAGCAGATCAACAAATTCAGTGGCTTTTCCAAATCCGTCAGCCAACTCCTCCTGCCAGGCAAAACCCTTCGATGTACTCACATCCGCCGCGACGATTTGAGAAACAAGCTCCTCAAATTGCAGAGGCGCGAGGCTTTCATCAAACCCGCCCAGCAAATCTCTGAGTAAAGTGAGATCCTTCTCCTCCTGCTCATTTCTCTCAGCCTTTGACATCCGGTGCGATTCCCCCTCTGTAGGCGCATCCACGGCCGGACGGGGCTCCGCTTTCTCCATGCGGACCATCTCTTGAATCGCCTCAACCCTCGCGAGGCGCGATTTCAAAAGCTTATCCGCCGCCCCCTTTGATTGGAATTTCCCGAGATAAGATTCAAGCGTCTTTCGATCAGCACTTAGTTGCCCCTCATTTTTCCGACTCGGATTGGGAAGATCTTTCAGAATCTCCCAATCACTCCGGAACGGCCCGACCGCCTCCTTCAGCTCCCCGATCCAGCTGAACTCCGTCGGCACTTCCCTTTCCCCGTAGGCACGCAATAAGCGGAGCCCGGAAGCAAATTGTCCATGCTGCCAGTTCTTCACACCGGCAGTGAAAAGGCCAAGCCCCTCCAGAGGGTGGCCGGCAAAAAGCTCACTTCCATCCACAATCGGGAGCGAACTCGAGAAAGCCCGCGCCGCCACCTCCATAAAATCGCGAATTTCATCCATCTCAGGCCCCTCGGCATCAGGAACCGCGGCAAGATAGGCAAACGATTCACGCGAGTCGTCGAGTTTACCGAGAAAGAGGCGCGAAAGCCCCTGAAAATAGAGGCTCCACATACGGGTAGCCGACGCCATCCCGGTTTCATCCGCCAGTTCGTCAAAGATTGGTTCTGCTTTGCGGAAGTTTCCCGCCACAACCCAGTCACGTCCCTCAAGAAATTTTATGGTGTTGCTGTTATCACCGGCACTGATAACCCGCTCCTCTGCACTGATCCCAAGTCCTTCGTTCAGGCCATCCTCCTTTTCACCCCGCGAGGCGACGAGCGCCCAGACGATGACGACGAGCCCCAGCACTCCGGCGAAGATCAATTTTGGCTTCGTACCGTCGGATTTGGAAACCCGGGATCTCGGCGAAGCGCCAAACTGCTTTTCCGCGATCTCCTCAATTTTTTCAAGGATCTCGTCATAGCTTGCCAAGCGCTCAGCGGGGCGGTAGGCCATCATCTTCTCAATGAGCCTCAAGGTTGCCTTGCTGAGGCTGGGCGCCTCCCCTTTGAGGTTGAGAGACTGTTTCTTGATCTCCTTCAGTTCATCCATCGAAGAGGTGTTCGCTTCGAAAGGCGGGTGACCTGAAATGGCATGATAAAGCGTGGCCCCTAGACTGTAAATGTCACCAAGATGAGTGTCGGCATCGCCATCCAGTTTCTCCGGCGGGACATAGAACGGTGTCGCCCACAGCTCTTCCAACTCATCTTCAGCGTCCTGATTCACGGCGAGACCAAAATCGACAAGCTTGGCGGTGCCATCCTCCATCACAAGCATGTTACCCGGCTTGATGTCCCGGTGGATCAAGCCTTCTTCATAAGCCGCTTTCAGACCACTCGTGACATCATGGGCAATATTCAGCACCTCCTTTTCAGAGAGGCAGCCCTTATCGACGATCAGTTGCTCGAGACTCAGTGCGTCGATGATCTCCATCGCAATGAAGAAGTATCCCTGGTCTCTCCCCACGGTGTAAACCTTCACCACGTTGGGGTGCAGGATCGAGGCAGTCAGCTTGGCCTCACGCTCAAACATTGCCGTCAAGGTGCTGTCGAGACTCAATGATTGATGCAAAACCTTCAGAGCTACCTCACGCTGCAAGTGAAGATCGACCGCTTTGAAAACCTGACTCATGCCTCCTTCGCCAAGTATGCCGACGAGGTGATAAGGCCCCATCGTCGTTCGAACCCTCACCGAAGCGTTGCATTGAGGGCAAACAATCTCAGTGAAAGGGGAAAGCGTGGAAACATCGATTGCCTGTGAGCAATCCGGGCAGTTTTCAACCACGGGGCTTGTTGGATCAATCTCTTCCATATTCAGCATCCATCGCCCCGAAAGGCTCAGAAAAACTAGACAGTGTAAGCTCCGCAAATAGTAGGTCCAGACTAATCCTTTCAGAAAAACCGAAGATTCAATCGCTTACGGCGAAGGGAAAACTTCATCCGCCAGGCCCATCTCGATCGCATCCTCTGACGTGAAGTAAATCAACTCATTATCTGTCCGCGCCAACCATTCCTCAGGCAGTTCCGCATGCTGCCTCCAGAACTCAAGATAACGGGTATCGAAGGGCGGCTCTTCATCATCCGCGAGAGCATGAAAGCCAAGCAAGGTATTTTCGTATACAATCCGTCTTCCTGTACCCGCAGTCAGAATCATTGCCCCGGCGGAATGCACTTCCCCCAGAGCGTGAACGTTGACCGGCGACTTGAGAGATCTCATGAGATCAATCACGGCAAAAGCATCAGCTTCCCAGCCCCCTTCCGTTCGCAGGAATAGATCGATCGGCTTCTGCGCATTATCACGATCAAGCGCAAGAAACTGATTGATGACCGAGCGGGAAAAAGCAGCATTCACATCGGTCGTGACCACTATCCTCCGGCCCGCGAGGAAGCCGGGATCCGCAACATCCGGCTGATTCTCAATCCCGGAATCAATGATCGCATCGACCATTTTGATCAAATTCACTTCATCTCCCGCATCAAGCCCCTCTTCATACGGACCCAGAAAATAAAGAACAACAAAAGCCAGAATCGCAACAGTGAGAGCCCGGACGAAGTAATTTTTCATAAAATGAACGAAAGAAAGCAATTCCCTCCCTCCTCGCTACGACTTCAGCCGGGAAGGTCAATCCCGAACCACGAGAAGTTGCGGGGCGTGAGGCCTCACGCTAGAATGGCAGCTCTATGGGAAACTCTTCATTACCTGTCTCGATCGGAGACTATCAACTCGGCGGCGACCGCCCTGTTTTCATCCTCGGCCCCTGCGTGATTGAATCAGAACCCTTTATTCGTGATCTCGCGCCAAAAATCAAAGCGATCGCCGATGAGGTCGGCGTCGACCTGGTATTCAAGGCCAGTTATGACAAGGCTAATCGCAGTTCAGTCTCTTCATTCCGCGGCATGGGCTGCCGCCCCGGCTGCGAGCTCCTTCATCAAATCGGGCAGGAGCTCGGAGTTCCCGTCACCACCGACGTCCACACCATCGAAGAAGCTACCATCGCCGGAGAGTTCATCGACGTGCTGCAAATTCCGGCTTTTCTCTGCCGGCAGACAGACCTCATCGAAGCTGCCGCAAAGACCGGGCGCGTCGTGAATGTGAAAAAAGGCCAATTTCTTGCGCCCTGGGACGTTAAGAACATAGCCGTTAAGCTGGATGCTTTTAAATGTGAGAACTACTTTTTCACCGAACGCGGCAGTAGTTTCGGCTACAACACCCTCGTGGCAGATATGCGATCAATTCCCTGGATGCAAGAAGATGGGCTCAAAGTGGTCTTCGACGCGACCCACTCAGTGCAGCGCCCCGGCGGCGACGGCACCTCGAGCGGCGGCGACGGCTACCTCGCTCCTGTTCTCGCGAGATCAGCAATCGCGGCTGGCTGCGACGGTGTCTTCATGGAGACGCATCCCGACCCGTCAAAAGCCCTCAGCGACGGCCCCAATCAAGTCCCGCTCGACAAGCTTGCCGAAGTTCTTACCTCGCTGACTCAGATTTTCCGCCTCGTTCGCGGCCTTCCCCTTTAATGCGTTTTCGCCCCTCCATTTTAATCCCCGTTACGGCGGTGCTTCTTTCCGCCTTCATTCCCGAAGCCAACGGGGAAGACGAGGCTCCGTCGCCCTCCGCTGAAGCAAAGGCAAAAGGTAAGGCGAATGCGGTGCTCCAGCAGGCGCTTCCGGCACAGCTGACCGCACTTTTCCCAATCGGTCGCCCATTCAAGGGCGTCGCGATTCCTTCCTACGACGGCACAAGGCTGAAATCCGTCATGAACGCCGACTCCATCGTTCGAATTGATGATCAGTTCCTTGATCTTGTCAATCTGGTGATCCAGGTCTACAACGGGGCAGGAGAGCCGGAAACCACCATCAGCATGGACGAAGCCGCCTACGACCTCACGATTGGACTCCTCACCAGTAAAACGCCGGCTAAAATCGAACAGCCTCGCTTCACCATGACGGGCGACCAAATGCTTTTTGACTCCAACACTCAGGTCAGTGAACTCGAAGGCAACGTAAGAGTTGTTGTCCCTAACGCTGGCAAAATGCTCCCTCAATTTGGACTTCCCGGCATGGGAGGCAAATAACCCCCTTTTTCCACATGAAATATTCTCCGCTAGCGATCGCCGTGCTCCTCTGCACCTCACCGTGTGCTGTGATTTTTGCACAGGACACCGAGCAGATCGAGTCAACCGGACGCTCCATCCTCGCTGATCCCCGCCTTCAAAACATGCTTCGCTCGGTCAAGAACGATCCCGAAGCAGCCGTGGCGGATCTCAAAAATGATCCGGAAGACTCAGTCCGCGATGCCACTCAGTTGTTCATGCAGGCGAAAGAGAAAGTCGAAGCCAGCGGAATCGACACCCCGGAGAATCGCGCCAAAGCCCGTGAACTTACCAACACCGCCGTGAGCACCGTCACGGAAATGGCCGAATCGAATCCGGAAGCGGCTTCCAGCGTCCAGGAAGCGATCGAAAGCGCAACGGGATCCGGAGTCGCACCGGTAGTTGCCGAGCCGGTCGCCACTCCTGTCGATGCCCCTCCCGCAGACGTCCCTGCGACCCGCCCAGCGAATTCATCGACTCGTTTCGTCACTCCGATCGCAATGCCCGACGACAGCACTCCAACCGCATTAGCCTCTGACGCGATGCCTTCCCCCGTCGTGCAAACCGCCTCCATTGAGCCCATTGCCAGTGCGGCCCCCACCGAGCAACACATTCCGGATTCTCCCGCCCTTACCAACGGAGACATCCCCGAGCCGCAGCCACTCTCTCCGAAGTACGATACAAAATCAGGTGGCTACAGCGGTGGCAGTGACAATCAGATGGTCATCACATCCCGCAACTCGGTCATGGATAATAATTCAGGGTTGCTCACCTTCACGGGGGACGTCTTTGTCGATTACCCCGATTTCGACATCAAATGTGAGCGTCTCGAGATCTTCATGGACAAAGCTCCCGGAGCGGCGCCAACAGAAGGAGGAGGCGCCTTCAAGAAAGCCGTCGCATCCGGCGGAATGGTCGAGATACGGCGCTTCGCCCCCGGCGGTAAGAAGCAGGTCGCGATGGCGCAAAGGGCGGAGTTCGACAATATCACCAAGGACGTCGTTCTCTCAGGAGGTCCGCCCTATATTCAAGACGGGGAAAGTTTTGTCGAAACCAAATCGGTTGACGCAAAAATTATCATGCGCGGAAACGGCAAATATGAAATCACCGGATCAGATGCCGGCACAAAAGGCCGAAGCCGCATCGTCATTCCCGTGAAAGACACCGGCCAGAACAAAGACGCTGGAATCGGTGGAGGATTGGGTGGCATTCTTGACAGGGGTCGTTAAGATAGTTTAACCAATTCGCCTCCCTTTTTCATGAGTTACACAGACGATCGAGACGATCTCGCCGAATTACTGGGCATCGACCCCAAGCCCAAAACTGGCTACTCCGAGGAGATCCAGGAGACAAAGGCTACCCCCAAACCGTCTCAGGCACCTCAGCAGAAGGTGACGAAAACTCCTGCCGCTCCTGCAAAGCCCGCCGCACAACCGACAGGGACTCCCGCCCCGCGACGCGAAACGCTGCCTCAACCCCGTCAGTCTACGAGGGCCGAAGTCGAAGGCGGAAGACCGGTCAAAAAACGTCAGCCGAACGCCGATGTTCCCCCTCCTCTTGAAAAAAAGAGAACTCCCCCGTCTGAACCGCATCGAGTCGTCGAAGATGAGGAAATTTCGAGCTACGACTCCAGCGCTCCCGACCTCAGCATGCTGGATTTCGACGACCTCGACGCAACGCCGCTCAGGCAAAAAGCTAAATCTACCGCTCGCCCCCCTGTGAAACGGCAAGCCGCCCCTGCACCGGTAAAACAGCAGCCCTCTGGGATGCCTCCGGCCCGGACTGCGGCTCCAGCTCCCGCCGCCCGCAAGGAAAACCCAGCCGTGGCAGCCCCAAGGTCTCAACCGGTTGCCACGCCGGCGACAGCTCAGGCGGCTCCAACGCAAACGCCATCCTCTGGTGACTCCCCTTTTGCTGACGGTCGTGGAAAACCGACTTCGGACAAACTGCTGCTCGACACTCACGGACTCATCAAAATTTACGATGGCCGAACCGTGGTGAATGGTGTCGATATCAACGTCCGCCCCGGCGAGATCGTCGGCCTTCTCGGACCGAACGGAGCGGGTAAGACCACCAGCTTTTACATGATCGTAGGCCTCGTTCCACCCAACGGAGGACAGGTGCTCTTTAATGGAGAAGACGTTACCAAAGAACCCATGTATCAGCGAGCCCGCCTCGGCATGGGTTATCTTCCTCAGGAGGAATCCATTTTTCGAAAACTCACCGTCGAGGAAAACATCATGGCGGTGATGGAGACGATTCCAATTTCGAAAAAAGAACGTAAGGAACGGTGCGACGAACTTCTCGAACGGTTCAGCATCACCCACATCCGGAAAAACGTGGCCCTGACCTGCTCCGGCGGTGAAAAACGACGTCTCACGATCGCTCGATCACTCGTCACCGAGCCCAGCCTCCTTATGCTCGACGAACCCTTTTCCGGAGTTGATCCCATCGCCGTGAACGAGATTCAAACGATCGTCGAAGACCTTCGGAAATCCGGACTCGCTATCCTCATCACCGACCACAACGCCAGGCAAACCCTGGAGCTGGTCGATCGTGCCTACCTCATCTATGAAGGAAAAGTACTCCGGGAAGGTTCACGCGATTTCCTCATCAATGATCCGGTGAGTCGCGAGCTTTATCTCGGTGATCGGTTCACGATGTAAGGCACTGAGAGAGAAGCCTTGAAAGTCAGTTCACGCTTGAACGAATCGGAGAGAAAGCTTGTCAAACCCCGTGGGGAGTTGGTACTCTTCCAGCTACCTTTTGAGCCGAATTCGCTCAGTTTAAAACAGCTAAATTATGCAAACCCAAAACGTTAATCTACCAATCACTGTCACCGGTCGCCACGTCTCCGTTACTGAAGCGATGCGCGACCACGCCTACAAAAAAGTGGAAGGCCTGCACCTTGATTACCCGAAGATTATCGAAGCCAAAGTTCTCCTCAATGTCGAGCAGGACAGGCATATTGCTGAGATCATTCTCTTTTGCGCCAATCACATCGTGATTGAAGCCGACACGACAACGGCGGACATGTATGCCTCGATTGACGAAACGATTTCCAAGATCGCGCGCCGCATGCGGAAACACAAAACCCGCATGCTCAAATCACACCGTCCCAAGCGTAATCAGAAGCAGATCAGGCACCTCACTGAGGCGATCTATACAGGGGAAATCCCTGAAGAACCAGAGGACGAACACGAACCGGTGATCATTCACCAGGAAAAGTATAAGGTGAAACACCTCTTTTCCGACGAAGCCATCATGGACATGGAAATGAATGAAAGACCGTTCATTCTCTATCATGATGCAAAATCCGACGTCCTCTCAATCATCTATCGTCGCGAAGACGGGGACTACGCAAAGGTTGCGCCCGTCGAAGACGTCTGATCTCGTTTTGCGACCGAACAGGGTTAAGTCGATGACCTAACCCTGTTGAGCCTTCATCGGTTCGGCACGGTAGTCTCCGCCCTCTTCTGGAGAGACCAGCTTGCACGCTGTCCGCGATACAACAGCCAAAGCGTCTATGACCGCGAAGTTTCCACCCTCTGCCCGACCGGTCACGGAGGGATCCCGCCTTGCTATTGTCGCTCCGTCAGGCCCCTTTGACGAAGAAGCGTTCCGGCTTGGTGTTGGCTGGCTCCGGGAACGATATGAAGTCGTTTACAGCGACAATATCTATTCCCGATTCGGCTATCTTGCCGGCAGCGACGAACATCGCCTCCATGATTTAGCTGAGGCAATCAACGATCCATCCATCGATGCCATCCTCTGCGCCAGGGGCGGTTTTGGTGCGACCCGGCTGATCCCTCATCTTGACGTCCCCGCTATTCACGAAGCAAACAAAATGATCGTCGGTTTCAGCGACGTCACCGCGCTCCATTCTCTCTGGGCCTCTGCGGGAGTCCGCTCTATTCATGCACCAATGGTCGCCGCCCTGAGCAGAGCCAGTGAAGCAATCCGCAAGGACTGGGTCTCGACCCTTGAGTATCCTGAACGGTCCCGCCAGTGGTCTCTCTCCGCCTTCAACTGTGCTTCACCGAAAGCTGTCCAGGGGACGCTCATCGGCGGTAACCTTGCCGTGCTCGGCGCACTGAACGGCACCCCTTACACCCCGCCTCTCGATGGAGCGATCCTCTTTATCGAAGACGTGGGAGAACGCCCCTACCGGGTAGACAGAATGCTGACGACCCTGTCACAATCAGGATGGTTCGAACGCATTGGCGGCCTCGTGATCGGCGCCTTCACCGAAGGCGACCCCGGAAAAGACGGGGTATCAGTTGACGATGTCTTTCGTCGTCATTTCGACGGCGCCCCGTTCCCGGTTCTGACCGGATTCTCCGCCGGTCATATTGACGAAAACATTCCCCTGCCCTTCGGATCACCCGCGCGCATCGAAGGGGAGAAGCTGCTTTTCAACCCTTCCTGAAAACAGCAACACCGCCTCGAACCAGGCCGGGCCCACGTCATCAGCTATCCCCGAACATTCGCAGGGACAGCCCCATTTGCCCAGGAAACGTGCAACCCGGCCGATGACCGGAGAGGTTCTGGATCTCTTCGGCGAGCAGAAACCGCTGCAGGACAGCGGATATTGTTCGCGCGCTATGATGACCAATGGACCGCTGCGGAGATTACGTACCGGGAAGACCACGAAGTGGGAGAAGCTTCCGGGCGCGGCAATAAGTCGAAGTGTCAAACGCAGGCACTTTAAGATAGGCTGAAGTATACCAGTTTTGAACAAAAGTCAGGGCAGTGACACAGGATCCGGTGCACTCCCATAGTTGCGGAACCCATGCCCAAAACATAATTATTTCAGGAAAAGTTCGTTCCCGAATATCCTTTAGAACTTCGGCAAGCGTTTCAGGCGGGAGGATGCCAACGAAGAAACTCCCAATATCAGCGATCAATTCGGCCCGAAGGGTTTGTCGCAACATGAGAAGGGCTTCAAGTTGACGACGCCTCGCTCGTCCACCAGAATCTCCGGTATGTAACGGGTTTGTTTTTTCACACTCTAACTCACTCACTCATTGCGCCGGGTTTTTCATGCCCCTGTTCAACGAAGAGTGCCCTTAAATCCGTGACATTATGGCCTGACTCCGAACTCCAGCCATATCGTCCCTGAAAAAGGATTCAACGAATTGGAAGTCACAGAGGCTATTTCGACGCTCGATCCACATGAAACAGGATGACTCAGAAAAATCAAATTTAGGGCAGCTTCTCTTTGAGGTGATTGACTTCGATCCCGCAGAAGAGTGGGGCTTTCACGAGGCCTTGGCTTCAATCACGAAGATAAGCAGAGTTGGATCCGGCGAGGATGCGCGGGTGCACGCCTACGGCAGGGGGTTGAAGATACCACATGCAGTCGCTCAGGTGAGTATCGAGGCGAAAGGGGAGCGGGTTATTTTTTATGCGATTGACCAACGCAGTCCTTCCGAATCCCGGTGGGAGGTAAATCCAAACCACGAATGGATTCAGCATTACCGTTTATGGCTGGAGAAGGTCGCTAAATCATAGGACTGCGATTCGAAAGAGCCGCTAAACCCAGCATGATAGTTTCAAGACGAATGAATACACAAATACACAGGGACAGGTTAGAATAGCGCTGCAAGAATGCGCAAGTCGCTTCGCTCGATAAACATCAGAAATCAGAACATCGCAGCGTAGCGGCTCTGTTCAACAAGCCCCCAACCGTAAGCCTGACACAACCCTGCTCGGAAATCTCATGACCATTCAACCCCCAACAGGCGAAGGATAACTCTAACACCTAAAATGAAACGGAACCCATTCTCAAAATTCCGGGCGAGCTTTCGCAGGGAACCGTTTTCGTATTTCGTATGCTATGCGATGATGGGTTTATTGCTTGTTATTCTATACAAGTCAGGATCGCCTTCACAGGTCTTTTTGAATGTTCTGGCTGTGTGTGGAGCTGTATTTTCGTCGATCCATGCCTCATTTGCGATCCAGCGACACGATCTTGACGGGACTTCGCTTTCGCTCCGAGGTCGCCTTTCCTACTTTATATCAGCTATTGCTTATTTTGTTCTGTTTTGCAGATTTGGGTTCCCCGAAGTCTTCGGCGGTTCCGGCTGGATTTTTGTCGGAGTTTCACTGTTTCTACTCTTTGTCGTCAGTCCGTTCATCGACGGGAAATCTCGCAGTCACACATCACGCTTAAAGCCTAACTGAAACATAACGCAGGCAGAACTTTAGTTTTGAAATGTCCCGCCTGCGGGATCAGGTCACCCTCTGTTTTCAGAAGTCCAGTTTCTACAAAAAATGGGCAAAAACCTCTGAAGGCAACGGTTGATTCATGACCTGAAATGGATTCCTATCAACTCGACGGATAGCACTGGCAACCATGGTGCATACTTCCCCGGCTAACCTGATACATAAATACGATTATCGGCATGAAATCCAACTTCCTTTCTACGCTCCTTCCCTCGGCGCTCTCCGTTATGTTCCTGCTTGCATCGCCTATCCTCAAGGCAGCTGACGCGGAGGCCTACGTGTTTACCTACTTCAACACCGGCCCCGAGGGGCAAAGCCAGGGCTTGCAGTATGCCTACAGCCGGGACGGCTACCAATGGCAGAAGATTGAATCCCCTGAGGGGACATTTCTCAGGCCTGAAGTTGGCGGTAAGCTGCTGCGGGATCCATCGATCGTAGAGGGTCCCGACGGTACATTCCATATGGTCTGGACCACTGACTGGTGGCATCACGGAATCGGCATTGCCCATTCCAATGATCTTATTAACTGGTCGAAGCAGGAGTATCTGGATGTGATGGAAAACTTCCCCGGCTATACCAATTGCTGGGCGCCTGAAATCTTCTATGACGAGATCACAGAGACCTACTTGATCTTCTGGGCATCGACGATTCCGGGGAAATTCCCCGGGACCGAGGGCAAGGGGGAGACTTTCACCAAGCCGGCCGTGAAGGGAGTGAAGGCTTCCCACCGCATGTACTTGACCACGACCAAAGACTTTAAGACCTACAGCCCGACGGAACTTTTCTATGACGACGGCTACAACTGCATCGACGCCTTTATCGTTCGAGACGAAGAGCGCGAGCGTTACGTGATGGTGCTCAAAGACGAGGAGAAGTTTCCGGAGCCGAGGAAGGATCTTCGTATCGCATTCGCTGAAAGCCCCTTCGGCCCCTGGGGAGAGAGTTCGGATCCCATCTCCCCCCACTGGGTCGAAGGTCAATCCTTACTGAAGGTCGGCGACGAATGGCTCCTCTACTTCGATGCCTACACCAGGAAGGTATACGAGGGGCTGAAAACTCGTGATTTTGAAAACTGGACATCGATCACGGAGCAGCTTGTTGTGCCCGAGGGCATGCGCCACGGAACCCCTTTCCCGGTTTCGGAGAAAATTCTGGCTGGTTTGATCGCCGCCGGGAGTAAGGACTCATCAAAGGATTGAACTCCGAAATCCTTCTACGCTTTTATCGTCAGCGAGGTTCATCCAAGAATGCTTGACGATGCCCTCCCTGACAGAAGCGAGTCCCATCACGACTGACTGACGCTGACTTTCAACGAGGCCCATCCCCCGGGGGATTATGTCCCCCGGTTTCCAGCCCGCCCCTGCGTCGTGACGGAGTATTGAGAAATTTCGCCGCCGCCAAACCGGAACTATCGTTCCGAAGGAGTGTAGTGGAACCAGTCCACGTCAACGTAGCCGGCGTCTTCGACGTCGTCAGTTTTGAGGTTCCAGCAAAACAACCCGGTCCGGTTTCCCCGCCAGTTTCCGAACTTAAGCGTGTAGGTGTAGTCAGTTTCATTCCAGGTTTCCCCATCGATGCTCCAGGCGAATCGCGCTTCGTCGAACCGGGTGTCTGATTTCAAATAAACCGTGTCGCCTTTGATCTCAGGTCCGGTTGCCGAAGAGTTTGCGTCGGCGAAAAAGATGACCCGCCGACCGTCCGGTTCGGCGCGAATTCCAAACATCGCGTACTGGCCTTTGTAGCCGGCAAATGAGCCGGAAAAGTGAGTGATCCCGGTCCGGAGCCCCGGCTTGAGCCCTGTGAGCTCCAGTCTAGCCTCAGAGCTTGTTTCTCCAATCCCGATCTGTCGTTGCGAAAGGGTGTTCGGCGCTCCCCAGAATGCCCCCTTGAGCGCGCCACGTTTTTTAGCGACAGGCTTCGAAGCCGTGAGGCGCAGGTATCCGGGACGATCCGTAAAAGAATAGCGATCACTTCTCGGCTCATGGTTCCAGTTCCACTGTGCGCCAGGGCTCTCAGAATCGAATTCATCTGATGTCTGGAGCATCAAATCAGAGGAACTTTTGATCGGCTTCCCGTGGGACCAGACCGGCTCCCCGATTCCATCCCCGTCAACGTCCTTACCGATCATGGGCCAACCGTCCTCCCAGGTGACCGGCTGGAGACACTGCGGCCGGCCGTGAAAGACAGGCTCACCATTCTGAACGAGCTGGTGCATGAACCACCACCGCCCGTCCGGGGCCTCAATCAGTGAGCCCTGACAGGCTGAACGGTCTGAATTTTTTTCACGCTCCATCACGGTGCGTGATTCGTAGGGGCCGTAGATCGAATCCGTCGTCGCGCGAAGACACAGTTGCTTGCGATCTTCAGCCTCACCTTCACCCTGCCACTCGATCATCATGATATACCATTGATCGTTAAACCGTCTGATCTTCGCGGCCTCAACCGCCTGCCCTGACCAGATCACCTTTCCTTCATCAAGCAGTTCCCCCCCATCCCACGAAAGCTGAAATAACTTCAGGTCGTGATCTGCTCCTCGTACCGGCGGCGAGCCCTTCCCCCAGTTCACAAGGAGCCATGCTTCTTTCTTTTCATGATCGAAATAGACGGTTGGATCAGTCCAGTGCGCCCTCTTGAGCAGACACTCCGGCTCTGACCATGGGCCTTCAATTTGCTTGGCGCGGGTCAGATAGAGCCCCGACTGGAAGTCGATTTGATAGCAAAGCCATTCTTCTCTCTCTTCGTGCCAGGTAAGATCGCCGGCCCAGACTCCCCAGCGGTAGCCATCCATCTCATCAGCCTGATAGCGTGGATCCCAACTCAAATGCGGGATAGCATGCCCGGTATAGGACCAGTTCACGAGATCCGTCGATTCCATGATCGTCATCCCCGGCGACAAGTGATTCGTCGAAGTGATGAGATACCAACGGTCCCCGTGTTTCTCGACGTCCGAATCAGCAAAATCCCCATTGAGAATCGGATTGGCATAGGTCCCGTCGCCCTGATCCCCCCATCGTAGGAAGTTCGCTTCATCAGCAAAAACAGGACAGGAGAGAAGTCCCCCGGCAGTGACCAGGATAAGTAGAGAATTTTTCATCATAGAATGTTCGTGCGAAACTTAATTCCCTGCCGGAGGGAGAGCCTTTTTGAGTAGATTGGATTGCAATTGAATGCGTCGTTTCACATTCTCCCGCGCCGCGCGGCTGACAGGAAGTCCCAGCGCCTTCTCCTGCTCAGGCCATTTCGAATCAGGACTGCTGACTTTGTTGGTAGCCGGCAGACCCGACTCCCAGTCCCGGTAATAATCCTGAAGCCGGTCCGCGGTTTGATCGCTCAGATCAAGAGGACGTTTTTCTCCGGAATCGCTTTCCAAATTAAAATGGCGCGTTTCGAGCGTGCGAACGCCGAGGATCTTGTGATCACCTGCACGAACTGCGAATTGAGCCTTTCCCCCAGTCCGCCAGAAAAGGGCTTTGTGAGGATCTCCCTCCCTTCGACCCGTCAAATAGGGCAGCAAATTCACCGAGTCAGGAGAGGGATTCTCTATTCCGGCAGCAGCGAGAGAGGTGGCATAGGCATCAATTGTGACAATCGGTTTCTCAAACCTCGCTCCCCCTTCGATACGGTTGGGCCAGCTAACGCTGAAAGGCACGCGAATCCCCCCCTCCAGCAAATTTCCTTTCATGCCATTCAGGCCTCCGTTGTCAGCCCCATTGACCACCGGTATCCCACCGTTATCACTGAAGAAAAAGATCAGAGTATTTTCATAGCGGCCGGTCTCTTTGAGCGCCTCGATCACTTTTCCGATACCGTCATCCATCGAAGTTACCATCGCCGCGTAAATGCGACGCAACGGATCCTCAATCCCGGGAACTTTATCCAACCACGGCTGAGTTGCCTGCATCGGTGTGTGTGGCGCATTGTAGGCCAGGTAGAGAAACAAAGGCTGCTCTCTTTCAGTTGATTGAATCAAATCGACAGCACCATCTGTCAGAAAATCAGTCAGGTAGTCGTCTCGATACGACTCATGAACTGGAACTGTCGTGATCTCTTTGCCTGCTGATTCCCGGACCATCCAATCGATATCGGTGCGATAGTAATTCCGGTGACCTTCGAGAAAGCCGAGAAAGTCAGTGAATCCGTGATTGAGAGGGTGATGAATCTCTTCTGATCCAAGGTGCCACTTGCCGATCATTCCGGTTCGATAGCCCAGAGTCGACAAGTGCTTTGCCGCGGTCATCTCAGTGGGAGGGAGGCCGAAAGCTGGATCGTAGTTTTTCGACCCCTTCGGCATCGGATTCCCGTAGAACTGAAACCGCTGCTGGTAGCGCCCCGCCATGAGGGCGGCCCGCGATGGCCCGCAGAAAGGGTGCGTGGCATAACCGTCAGTGCAAACTGCGCCGGCAGCAGCAAGAGCATCGAGAGACGGAGTCTGGAAATCCTCGAGCCCGTTAAAACCGGTATCACCGTATCCCATGTCGTCCGCAACGATCCAAAGAATGTCGGGTCGGGTCGACCCGGTTTCCGCCGGGGACGAGCTTCCGGCTGAATGAGGTGATTTCTTAGCTTCACCATCGATGCGCGGCAGCGGGTCAACCATTTGTGACGGCAGCAAACCCTCAAGCTCTGTGAGGGCTTCGCTGTAGTCCGGTTCGCCATAGCGATTCTCCAATTCTTCAGGATCAACCCGGTGATCGTAGAATTCAGCGGTACCGTCAGGATAACGTATCAACCGGTAGTCCGGCGTCCTGACCGCAATAGATTGATCAAGGTAGGAAGTGAGCGCGTAGTCCCGCCAACGCCCTCCCTCGGGGTCTCTCAGCAGAGGAACAAGTGAATCGCCGGCCAGTTCGCGATCACCGCCCAGTTCGCAAACCTCCCGCAAGGTCGGATAAATATCGATCAAGCTGACGGGACGGTCACACCTGCTCCCTCCGGTCGTTATCCCCGGAACACGGACGAAAAACGGGACACGCGTTGCCTGGTCCCAGAGCGTGCTCTTTCGCCAGTGCGCCTTCTCTCCAAGGTGCCAGCCGTGATCAGACCAGACAACGAGGGCTGTGTTATCCCTCTCCGGATGTGCTTCGTATGAATCGAGCAATCGACCCAACATGGCATCGGCGTAGCTGATCCCTGCATAGTACGCCTGCAGCAACTCCTCAAAGTCGCCGTCGCGAAGAATCGCGGCGTGAGGGCTCTCTTCATAACTTTCGTGCACTTTCTCGCCCAGACCTGTCCACGCCAGCATCCGACCGAATTCAGGAACATCATCGAGATCGGTGTTCTCAAGGAGCGCTTCCGGAACCTTGATCTGGTCGAGTGGATAAAGGTCGTAATACTTTTGAGGCACATTCCACGGAACGTGCGGCCGGTAGATCCCGCACGCGATAAAGAAGGGTTCATCCCGCTGATGCTGAAGCCGTTCAATGGCCCATTCCGTTGCACGGTAGTCCCCGGTTTTTGGTTCCACCTTGTCCAGGTAGGAGCCAACCTGAGTAAACCCGCCGGCATAGCTGCGCTGACGCTTCTTCGGCACCGAAGGCCACTTGCCGGGCCGGAAGGTCTCGCTCCAGTCATCATCGATGAATTTAAAGGCGTGATAAATCTTCCCCGCACCCGCGGTGAAATATCCATCCTCCAGAAACTCACGATTCAGGGACCCGAGCCTTTTCACCGTCGGAAGGAACTCTACCTTATTCGTATAAACGCCGCTTTGAAACGGCTCAACTCCGGTCATCACGGCCGTTCGTGAAGAGGTGCACACAGGACTTGAGCAATGAGCATTGGTGAAAGTCATGCTCATTTCAGCAAGGCGCTCAAAATTCGGAGTTTTCACTGCCGGATTTCCCCCCAGGGGTGAAATGTAATCATTCAGATCATCAATCGCGATGAAAAGCACGTTCTGTCGGGGCGCGGCATCAGCGACAGCCGTCGTCAGTAGAAGTGCTGCGAACAGGGAAAAGATAGCGTGAAGTTTCATGGGGACTTCCACGCTCACTTCGTCCTGCCAGGTTTTCCATCGGATTCCCGCTAAAGATCAGATCAAATCTTGTAGGTTTCGGAAATTTGAACCGCTCATGTTTTCAAAGCTTCCTCAGGCACTGAAAAGGCACTCATAAACAGAGGATTCCCTCATGAACGAGAAGCCACCGCTTGCGCTCAAGTCCACCGGCGAAACCGGTGAGCTTTCCATCGCTACCCAGAACGCGGTGACAGGGAATGATGATAGAAAGCGGATTTCGCCCAATCGCAGCCCCGACGGCACGAACAGCCTTCGGTGACTCAACCCGTTTCGCGATCTCCTGATAAGTTACCGTCCCACCGGGAGTAATTTGCATCAGAGCCTTCCAGACCCGCTGCTGAAAAGCAGTCCCGTCACTGAGGTCAAGTTTCGGAAGAAACTCCGGTTTTCGTCGTTTCATATAGGCTGAAAACCACGACTTCACCTCATCGAAACGAATGCCGTCATCGCAGATCCATTCCTCTCTCCCGCAGGGAGGATGCAAATGATTATCAAAGTAAACACCAGACAATCCCCTCTCTGTCGCGGTGACCGTGAGGTCCCCTATCGGAGATGAAATCGTCGTGAAGTAGCGGGATAAATCCATCAGACCGGCACCTGCTTCAGGATCACGGCCTTTCCGGAATGAGCAGGTTTTCCGGAATGCCCCTCAGTCGTCAGCGCTTCACGAAACGGGATCCACATTGAGGAAAGTTTCGATATCAGTGAGGTCACGAGTGTTGATAACATCCTCCCGCGTGAGCCAGCCTTTTCGCGCTAGTCGTACCCCGAACCAGAGAAAGTCGAGATGATCGATCGAGTGCGCATCGGGGTTGATCGAGCATTTCACTCCCTTTTCAGTGGCAAGTTTCCACCAGCGCCAGTCCATATCGAGTCGCCAGGGGTTCGCGTTTAATTCGATGATGGTCCCCGTCTCAGCACAGGCATCAATGACTGCGGGAATATTCACGGCATAAGGCTCGCGACGAAGGAGAAGCCGTCCGGTGAGGTGCCCCAGCATCGTCACGGAAGGGTGGTTCACCGCCTTGATGAGGCGGTCAGTCATGTCCTTTTCAGAAAGAGTCATCGCGTTGTGCACCGAAGCAACGACATAGTCGAGTTCACCTAACATCTCATCGTCGAAATCCAGTGAGCCATCCTTCAGGATATCGACCTCACTACCGGCAAAAACCCGAAACTTCGTCCCTTCTTCAGTAAACTTTTGATTCAGCGCTTTGATCTCGTTGAGCTGCTTTCGGAGACGGCTTGCGTCGAGCCCGTTCGCCTGAAAGGAACTTTTCGAATGGTCAGCAATCCCGAGGTATTGAAGTCCAAGTTCGATCGCAGCCCCCGCCATTTCTTCAAGCGTGTTCTTCCCGTCGCTGGCAACGGTGTGATTATGAAATGTCCCCCGTAGATTTTCGACCTCGATCAAACGGGGAAGATCCCCCTCTTCGGCCGCTTCCACCTCGCCGGTGTTCTCACGAAGCTCCGGCGGGATGTATTCCAGCCCCAGGAATTCATACAATTGAGCTTCCGTCTCAAAGGCGGGAGGAACCTCTTTATCACTCCCCTCTTTTACCCCGAGACGATATTCATTCAGGGTATACCCCTGCTCCAGCGCCCGTCCACGCATCACCACATTATGCTCTTTGCTTCCCGTAAAATAGGCAAGAGCACAGACATATTCCTCGTTACTGACGACACGAAGATCACATTGCAGTCCACTCTCCAGGTAGACACTCGCCTTCGTCGCCCCCTCTGCGATCACCTTCTGAACGCCTTCAAGAGAAACGAAGTACTTGATGATGAGTTCCGGTTTTGAAGAGGCAACGAGAAAATCAATATCATGTACGGTCTCTTTGGCCCGCCGATAGCTGCCGGCAGCCTCCGCCCGAAGACACTCGGGGTGAGCCTTTAGATCATCCAGAATCGAAGCGACGGCTCCGGCGACATCCCCAAGCCGGAAACGATCGGCGTTTGATTCACGAAAAGCGATTGCCTCGAGTATTTTCTCCGCTGTTTTCGCCCCGAAACCGGAAAGCTTTGCCATTTCGCCGGATTCAGCGACCTCCTTCAGCTTAGCCACAGAGTCGACAGCGAGAGCTTCGTAGAGCGCCTTGATCTTCTTAGGACCCAGTCCGGGGATCTTAAACAGGTCGAAGAGCGTTTCCGGGAACTCTGCCCGCAGGTTTTCGTAGAAATCCAGCTTTCCCGTCGAAGCGAGTTCGTGCAGCTTTTGTTGAAGCGCATCGCCAATTCCCTTGATGCCCTTCAACTCGTTATTTTTCGCCAATAGAACAATATCGCCGGAGAATTGCCGGACAATCTCAGCACCACCACGATAGGCGCGTATTTTGAACGGGTTCTCCCCTTTCAGTTCGAGAAGCAGGGCAATTTCCTCCAGCGTGTCAGCTAAATCGTCACGGGTCATAGTCAGTTCACACGCTAGGCCGCAGCTCTTCCCGTGTCATCCCATTTTAAGGTTCGACAAGCTTAGCATTTTTGTGCAAAACGAGCTTAAGGAGGGTCGCAATCGCCAACGATGATAAGATCGCCGATTTCCCCAGAATTCTTTATTTACCCGTGAATTATTGTTTGTTGGCCTTTATATTCCGCCCACACGCCTATTTGAAATCGGTGCAAGACCGATTGGCGTCCTGAAATACTCATGAGCGACCGTTACGAAATCCGCGAGCAAATCGGTAAAGGCGGTCTTGGAGCTGTTTACAAAGCGTTTGATACCCAGCTGCAACGAGAGGTCGCCATCAAGCGCGTTCTCTCCCCCGACCAGGCCACTGAGGAGGAGGTCGAAGAGGCAGCGAAGAAACTCATCGCTGAAGCGCAAACGCTTTCCACCCTCAACCACCCGAACATCATTACGGTATTTGATGTCGGGCAGGATGATCAGGGCGGCTTCGTGGTCATGGAGTTACTCAAGGGAGAAACCCTGGACGACACAATCGAACGTGGCGTCTTGACTCAAAATGATTTCACCGAAGTCGTTTACCAGTCGATGGAGGCTCTTATCGCCGCACAAGCGAGCAATGTGATCCACCGCGACATCAAGCCAACCAACATCATGGTGATTTGGCAGGCCTCGGGGAAATTCCAGATTAAGATTCTGGATTTCGGCCTCGCCAAATTCAGCAAAAGTCCATCCGTTCAGACGATGGACCAGGAGGAATCAGTCCTCGGTTCGATCTTCTTTATGGCGCCGGAACAGTTTGAACGCGGCGAACTCGATGCGCGGACTGACATCTACCAAATGGGCTGTGTTTTCTACAATGCGCTCACCGGTCAGTATCCCTTCAACGGGGAAACCGCTCCGCAAGTGATGAATGCTCACTTGCAGCATAAGGTCATTCCGCTGGAGCAAGTGCGCCCGGACCTTCCACCTGCGATCTGCCAATGGGTCATGTGGCTCATCAATCGCGATATTGATCACCGCCCCGCTGATGCCCGTGATGCCCTGAAACGCTGGCCCAGGAATCCGGATCCAGCAGGTGAAATCCCTACCGCAAAAGCCCTTCTCGTCGAAGACACTCCGAGTGTTTCCACGGGCGAGATTAAAATTGTAACGGCAAGCAAAGCGGCAGCCCCACCCTCCCTCATCGTTCCCTCCAGTGATTCTGCTCCCATCGTGGGTTCCCGCACCGGCCGCCTTTCCGGGAGCCAGCCGGTTCGCCCGCGAGGAGCCACCGGACCACTCACCGGAACTCCGGGCCGGAACCGCCCGAATGTCAGGAAGTCATCCGAAGAAGGAGGTAATCCGAAGGTGAAGCTCTATCTCTTTGCCGGTATCGGTGCCGTTATTCTTGCGTTCGTCGCACTCAAAGTTATTTCCAGCGCAGGGGCAAAAAAGGCTGAACAACGAATCGTCACCCTCGCTGAAGCTGATGCAGCCGGAGCCACTTCCGATGACATCGAGACCGCTCTCAGCCTCCTCGCTGAGAAAGAACTTTCAGTTCCGGTGAAAAAAGATGCGATCTCCGTTCTTAAGCAGGTCGACACAACAGGGGCCGACGAAATCATCCTCAGCTCCCTGCAATCCTCCGACAATCCTCCCCTTCAATTACTTCTCTCAGGAATTCTTTCCGAAAGAGCCTACACCGCGGCTGTTCCAGCAATCATTGAAGGCTTCAACAACGCGGCAACAGACGATCAGCGATTGGAGTTTCTCGGCTCCATTCGTCCGCTTGCCGGGTTCGCACACATTGAACTGCTGCTTGAGTCGATGCTCCGGAGCCACAGTCTTAAGGTCCGTCGCGCGTTCGAAGATACGGTCCTCGCAGTCCTCCGTAAATCTGAAATTCCCGCCTCCTTCGTTGACGACCTTCTCACCCGTATATCATCGACCAGTGGAGATCCGCGAAAGAGCCTCTTCCGCCTTCTGGGAGCCCTGGGCGATGATAAAACTCTGACACGGCTCACGAGCATATACAGCACTGACAATGACCCGGCGTATCAGCGGGATGCAATGATTGCCTTTCTCAACTGGCCGAACCGACAAGCCGTCCCGCAGCTCGCCAAAATCATCAACGAGACCTCAGACGAAGCGCTCCGTTCGGCTGCGGAACGTGCCTTTGCACGCCTTGCGATGCTTCCCGCTCCGGAACCGATTACTGCATCCGTAGAACTCTGGGACCGGGCATTTAACACCGTTGGTTCATCCAGTGACATTCAACGCCTTGTTCGCACAGTGATCGCCAACCCTTCCAGGGAATCGCTTCAGCTTCTCCAAAAGTGGGCGAAGCACGATACCTTCGGATCTTACGCAAAAGGATCACTACCGACTCTTAACCTGGCGATCAAAACCGTTCCGACGATTACTCCCGGCGAAGCCCTCAAAGGAAACAAATCCCGGGTGCAGGGCGACAATGGCGCAGCGATCAATTCTTCACTCGGTTCGCTCACCAAGTGGGTTTCCCCTGAAAGCTGGTTCACCTGGAGTTTTAAAATCGACCAACCGGGGAATTACAGCATTGAAGTGCTTCAAGCTAGCCTTGAACAGGAATCCAGCGAATTCGAAATCTATCTGAATGGCCAAACCTTTCGAGGCAGGTCACAGAAAACGAAGACGCTTGAAGACTTCACGACCGTCAAGACAGATGGAAAAGTTCAGCTTCAGGCGGACAAAATTTACACTCTCATTCTCAAAGCAGGTAGGAAAGTGCAACCGCGCATGATGGATATTGGGGCGATTAAACTCACGAAATAGCCGCCCCTACTTCCGATCAGCGGGAGCATTCAGGTCGAGGTCCTGTCCGTCGGTCAGGCGGATCAGCGCTCCGCGGATCATGTTTCCACGCTCTTCGCGGGGCATGTCAGGATACTTTTCAACGACCTCCCGAATATATTGTTGAAACACTTTCTGCTTTTCCGGACCAAGCGCTTTGTAGCGCTCGACTTCCTCCGGGGAAGGCCCGCGACGTCTCCCGTCGCCACCACCCTTCCCTCTTCCTTTTCCTTTTCCGGCGTTGGAAGCGCTTCGCGGCGCTGCCACAAACTGAGTTACATCGTAACCAAGTTCGACCTCCTCTCCCGCAAAGGAAACAGTCGCTTTCACTGCATCCAGCGGGCCGCCTGAACTTATCTCAACGAGTTGAATTCCTGCGTCGTTCACCTCATCACGCGTCACCACGAGCGTCTTCTCCGTTCGACGATCAAGCAAGGTCGCCACGGAAACATCTTCCACTTCAGCAACGCCCCTCAACACATAAGTCTCAGAAGGGTCAAGAACACGGACAAAGGGGCTGGCTCGCTTCAAAGAATCAAAATCGCTCTCCTCTGCCGGATTGGGGGTGATTCCATCACTCGCTCCCGCGCCCGGCATGAGCAGGACACAGGCAACAAAACAACCCTCCCGGGTGATGGACTTAACCCTGTTCATTCCCGCTCTTCATTTCGTCACCTCCGGTGAGGGCTTGGCTCCCGTCATCAGGAGCAAACCATCGCGCCACGGTGATTTGACAGACCGCCTGTGGTTCCTCTTCGTCCGCCTTCGAATCGATCTCCAGTTCCAACGCTTTGATGACCTGAAATTTATCAGGGCCCTGAAGTGAAATGAGCCAGTCGATCACATCTGCTTCGTTCCCGCGGACGGTCAGGCGAACCGCGACTTCAGTAAAGAAAGGATCGTTCTCAATATCCTGCAAACTCTGCTGTTGAATCGTCAGCTTTCGCTCAAACAATGCGTCCTGCATCGACTGGAGGAGGTCTCCCTGTGCCTTGCCAAGTGTCGAGTCGAGACCGGGCATGTTTTCGGCAAGCCAACGCGATCTCACTTCAGCCTTCTCCGCTTCTTGAAGCCACATCTCCTGATCAGCCAGTTCGTTCTTCAGCGCAGTGATTCGATCCCCGCTACCGCGTAGATTTTTCACAATGCCCCGCGCCGCAAACCCGTTTAACACGAGAAATACTACCGCACCACAAAGGCCCAGGAGCCACTTTTCTCTAACTGTCAGCGCCCGCATTTTTTGGCTTCCCTTCTATCTCAAATGTCGCGGTGTTATTCTTATCCACCGATGGATTCGGCATGCTCCACTCATAGGAGGCAAATCCATCCATCCCCCTCAAATCTTCGATGAGGCGATTGGCGAGCTGAACATCCCGGGCCTGCCCCCGGATCCGGATACTGCGACCACTCGTTCTGAATTCACGCACCACAACACCGCTACCGGGAAGGGCGGAAGTGAAACGGTTTAGCTGAACGAGAGGAAACCAGGATTTCTCAAAGGCGGGCTCAAGGCGAAGCCAACGCTGCTCCACCTGTTGAATTCTGGTCACATCAGGCTCCACGATCGCAATCTGCCGCTCCAGTGATTCTATTTCCCGCACCGCGCCCTTTCCCTTCACCCAGAGCCATGACGCGAGAACGAGATAAGCCACCAGGAGAACACTGAGGGTGGCAAAAACTTTCCTTTTCGTGCGTTTGCTACGGCGCGATTGGAGAACGCTTGTCGGGAGAAGCCGTTCCCGTCCTTCCGGATTTGATCTCGAGGCCACTCCCTCGTGTCGGCCCGAAAGAGGGAGACCCAGGGCCTCTTCGAACTGAGCCAGCGCTTCAACACCGACATCAGGGACATTCATTTCGACCCCCGTCGGAAGGCTTGATTTCAGGGCCTCATCACCACTGAGACTGAGTAGAATAAGTGATATCTCGCGTGCGGTCGCCGCATTCACCTCAGCAACTCCACTCAGTTTCTGCACCTGGACAGGCACATCACCGGCATAGATCCCGAAAACAAGACGCCCGTGCTCACACCAGAGTCGGGCCCCGCCGGCAGGAGCCGGCTGTAAGGAAGCCGTCGGCGCATAGCCGGTGGCATTCCCGAGGATCAATTCTTCAGGCAGGTTGGAAACCACCGACACAGCAAAAGTCTCTTCAGACGCATCCCGCTTAACCGAGACAAAGTCGTAGACGGTCTCCTGCCCCGCAGGGGCGGCGAAGCCCCGCTTCTCAAGCTGAGCGTAGATCATACTGCCATGCAGCGAGGAATCGGTCACCGGCAGAACTACCGAAAAGGTTGATACGAACGCCGCAGGCAACCCGATCACGACATCAGCGCGACGCCCCGCGAGTTCAACGGGAGTATCGGCCCGCGCGATCACTTCACTCCCTTTCAAAAGAAGCCATCCTGAGGTGGCGGCCGGAAAGGCTGTTAACTGGGCTGACATAAATTTGGATAGAACACGTGGATTAAACCACAGGAGAACGGTTTAGTTTCTACATTTTAACGCATCAATTCAAGCCTTCATCCTGACCTGACCCCGTCAGAAATCCCCGATGAGAAAATTGGCGACGATGATGAAACGCTCGTGCCACTCAAGATTCACCGGCACCAGCGAGACAGCCTCCGGTGCCGCCGCCACAAGGAAGGGCCGCCCATCGAGCCACTTCCCTGTCGGTTGCACTCCCTTAATCGCCCGAAACGACTGCGCGCCCTCCCGATAGAGAAAAATCGAAATCGCTTTTCCTCTCCAGGGATCAAGGGCCGTGACCCGGAATCCCGATTCCGCCTGAAAGGGACCCACCTCTGTCACGACCACATTGTGGTGAACCGCCGTCTCCCAGGCAAACTCGCCCGCGGCATCATCCTGCTCCCTCACCACGTACGAACGTAGACTGAGAATGGGTGCCACACCATTGTCGAGTGATGTCTCCAAGCTTATCCTGATTCGATGCGCGAAGTCCAGACCGGGTTCTCCGTCCCTTCGGTCAAGGTAGGAAGCATTGAGCTGATTCACTTCATGATCTGCGAGAAGTTCATTTAGTCCGGTAATCAAATCCGCCGCCGCGACTCCGTGGACCCCCCACCGCTTCTGCCCCGGATAAACGAGAGAATCGCGATGACGAAAGTATCGGTCCACCACGAATCGCATCTTCACTCCATCGGTCGCCCCTAGAATATCCCCGTAGATACCCCGATAGGGAGACTGGCTGAATTTCAGCAAATTCAGAACAGATGCCGGACCACAGGCATTCCTCGAATCCTGATAGTCACGCTGATCAACAATCGTAATCTCTTCGGCCGGAAGCAGAGAAACCCAGGCGATCCCCTGAAGAAGGCCCGCGAGCATCATCCCTCTCATGACCGGGCGAATCAAACGTCGTCGCTGCTTTCCCCCGCCACGAGGCCGCGAAGCTTGGCCTCGATAAATGGATCGAGCGCGCCATCCATCACGCTTTGAATGTTCGCCGTTTCACAACCGGTTCGGTGATCTTTAACCATCTGATAGGGTTGGAAAACGTAGGATCGAATCTGACTTCCAAAGCCGATCTCGCCTTTTTCGCCGTAAGTCTGCTCCATCTGGGAACGCTTCTTGTCCTCCTCGATTTGAAGAAGCTTGGTCTTTAAGAGCTTCATCGCCACCTGACGGTTTTTATGCTGACTTCGCTCAACGGTGCATCGAATCTGAATGCCTGATGGAAAGTGCGTCAAATGAACTGCCGTTTCGACCTTGTTCACGTTCTGTCCCCCTTTACCACCACTTCGAGCTGTCTTGATTTCGATATCTTTTTCATCGATCTCGAGTTCAGGCTCATCGGCTAAATCAGGTACCACATCAACGCTCGCAAAGGAGGTATGCCGACGGGACTGGGAATCGAAGGGGGAAATCCTGACGAGTCGATGCACGCCGCGCTCACAACTGAGATAGCCATAGGCATTCTCGCCTTCAATCCGCATCGTCGCTCCGCGTACCCCGGCTTCCTCACCCTCCTGCATGTCGACCATCTCGACATTGAAATCCTGCTGCCGCGCCCACCGTTGAAACATGCGGACGAGCATGTCTGCCCAGTCGCAGGCTTCGGTACCGCCAGCACCGGCATTAATCGTGATGAAGGCGCTCTCGGAATCGTGAGGACCGCTCAACAGCGTTCGCAACTCGATCTTATCAAGTTCGGCATTAATTGCCTCGAGTTCCGCCTGCACTTCTTCAAGAGCCGCGGCGCCATCCTCTTCCTCTCCGGCAATCTCGACAAGGACTGCGAAATCGTCAATCCGTGCGTCCAGTTCTTTGACCGGAGTGATCTTGTTTTTGAGGACCGACACCTCACCCATACGGGACTGTGCCTTTTCCTTATTGTCCCAGAATCCCGGGGCACTCATTTCGGCCTCGAAGGCCTCTAACTCTCGTTCCAGTTTATCGAAGTCAAAGATACCGCCTCAGCTCAGTGAGCCGGGCTTTTAGGGATTCTGTGTCGATTGCTTGGAGTTCCTCTTTCATCGGGGCGTTAAGATGTTCCACAAATTTCGAAACTTTCAATCATTCGATTACTGATCCACCTTCCCGCATTCATGAAAGCACGTGGCACACTGATCCGGCGGTCTCCTCTTACCGAGACCAGCCTCATCGTGCACTGGTGTACCCATGAGAACGGCATCGTCAAAACTGTCGCTAAAGGGGCACGCCGCCCGAAGAGTCCTTTCGCGGGAAAACTTGATCTCTTCTTTCTCTGCGAACTGGAAATCCACCCCGCCAGATCGGGTGATCTCCACCTTCTGAAAGACCTCTCGATCGAAAGAGCCCGCTTTGGACTTCGGAAAAACTACCTCCAGACGCTGACAGCCTCCTACTTCGTCAAGTTGGTGGATCGCGTCAGTGAGCTGGAAACACCACTTCCCGAGATCGCTGACCTACTGGATCGGGGACTGAATTTCCTCGAAGAGAATGACGCAAGCTGGAAGGCCCTGCTTCATTTCGAGAAGCAACTCGCCAGCTCCCTTGGCGTCATCGAACCGGGAATCGATCCCATTCGCTGTCTCGATGACATATTCGGAAAGATGCCCGAACAACGCCGCGAAATCGCCGAATCGCTGGACCGTCAACGCCCGACTCAGGGGTGATTTTCTCATCGCTTTTCAACTCAACGACGCGATATAAATGCCCTATGAAGAATCGCTGTTGTCTTTTTTCACTCCTGGTTATTTTCTGCTCCCTCACGGATGCCCGAAGCGAACCCCGCGACTGGACCAATTCCGCCGGGAAAACAATCACCGCCGAATTACTCGGCGTAAGAGATGATTCCGTCACCTTGAAGCTGGATAACGGACGGGAATACACCATTCCACTGAACACCCTGTCAGAAGACGATCAGGCCTTCGCTACCTCATGGCAGGAAGAGCAGAACGCTATTGCCAATACTCCTTCCCCGGCAACCGAGCCTCTCATGAGCGTCCCCGGAAAACTTCTCTATCATTCCGACCTCAAAACAATAGCCAGCGACTGGAGCATCCCCTGCGGAAAGTGGGAAGCGACTTCCACGGGTCTCACCGGTGCAGAAGTGGAGGCGGATAATCATGCCGCCGTTTTTAAACGCTCGCAGCCACTCAAGGACGTCATCATCGAGTTCGACATCAAAATTGGTGAGTCAAAAAGCGCCATGTTCGGGATCGATGGCAACGGCCACCTCTGCCGCCTCACGATGTCACAGCAACTTTTTCAGGCAAAGAAAGACGACAGCGACAAAGCGGGGCCCGACACCGCCAGGATGTTCAATGCGGTCGAGGCCGACTTCGAAACCGACGAGTGGCAAACTGTCCGCATTGAGCTTCTTGGCGAAGAGATGCTCGCCCAGGCCGGCGACTATATCAGTATGGGTAGTGATCCCGCCCTCGCCGGCGAGAAGGCGAAGTGGGGTTTCGTCGTCAGTGGTGAATCCGTTGGATTCCGCAATCTTTCGATCTGGGAGGCGACCCGGAACGAAAACTGGGAGAAGGAAGCCCCCCGGCTGAGGAGCCGCCTCGATATTGAGGACTGATACCTATCGAAACGCGTGGAGCGTTTTTTCCGTCCTCACGTAGATCGTTCCATCAACAATCGCCGGGGTACTCCGGCAAAGCTCCCCAAGTCGGGTCGACGAAACCGGGGTGAACTCCGGGCTGGCTGCGAGAACGTGAAGGTTTCCGCTCTCGTCAGCGAAGAAAATATTCACCCCGTCACTGACGGGTGACCCCATGACCGGCCCTTCAATTCCGGGAAGCCGCTTCATCCAGATCTGTTTCCCGGTCGTTATTTCAACACAGGTCGCGATGCCGGAATCATCGATCAGATAGCAATAATCACCCACCGCTATCACCGAAGGAATGTGGGGAACGCTCCGTTCAATACGCCAGATTTCCTCCCATTTTCCGTCTTTCATCGCCATGGCGACGCAATGCTTCGGATTAGCCGTGAACCCACAGGTTCCGATGACCATTCCCTGGGTGACAACAGGAGAACTGATCGCCCGCTCATTCGTTTCAAGGTAAAAGACTGACTTCTCATCCACGACCGAACCGTCCGCCGGATCTATCGCCGTGAACCCATGCTGCCAGTTAGTGAACACGAAGAGATCTCTACCCTCCGCCTCATACACGCACGGCACCGAGTAGGAGATCCGTTCGCTGCGGCGTTCCACTTCCCAGGCCACCTCGCCACTCTCTGCGTGAAGGGCAAAGAGATTGCCGTTCTGCTTTTCCTGATCATTATTGATCACGACCAATCCATCGTGCAGCATGGGCGACCCACCAAATCCATGCCCACCCACTACCGGACCAAGATCAGACTCCCATTGAACCTCCCCGTCGTGGGACATTGAAACCACGGTCAATTTTTCCGCCGTGCCCCAGGCAAAGACAACCCGCTCCGCATCGACTGCCGGCGTCGACGTCGCCGGACTGTTGAATCGGTGCCCCTTGAATTTCCCCTGGTCGAAGTTCTTCGACCAGAGAGTCTCCCCCGTCTCGCGGTCAAGACAAAGAGCGAGCCACTGATAGGGCACCGCCTTCTTTCCCGCCTTTTTCCCTTTTGCCGGAGTCTCCCCCACCTCTGCAGCGACAGCACTCAGGACGAAAAGACGATCACCGAATATCACCGGAGAGCCATGTCCAATCCCGGGGACCTCCACTTTCCAAAGGGAGTTCTCTTTCTGAAACGCTGTCGTAACCGCACCACCGCTCCCGAGACCGGATCCATTCGGCCCGCGGAACCGGGGCCACGAGGGCTCTGCAGAAAGCGTTCCTACCGAAAGAACACAGAGAATGAAAAGAAGAGAGAGAAAACGATACATAAGAATAGAGTTAAGTTAGAGCGCAGTGACGCCGGCCCGGTCGAAAGCCGACTTCAAATTTTGATAACACCGCTCCGTCGCAGCGACTGGACTATATTTCGGATCATTTCGCCATATCTGGCTACTGACTTCACAGCAGAAATCACCGCGGTAACCTCCATCGTAGAATGCCTCAATAATGTCAGCATGGTCCCAATTTCCCGACTCACCTGCCAGAGCAAACCTGACCTTTCCCTCCACTTCAACCGCATCCTTTACCGCAACATAATTGGTAATCGGGAGAGCGACCTCCACAGTTTCCGGGATCTCCCGCCTCGGCTCGAGAAATGCGTAGTGACTGTAATCGTAGACCATGCGTAGCCGTCGCGGATTACCCAGCTGGTCGAGAAGCCATTTTGCATCCTCAGGAACCCCCATCGCATGGCTCCGGTGAGGCTTAATCGAAAGATACCCCTTCTGATCGGCCAGAATCCGGTTCCAGTCAGCGAGCCGGTCACGGAACAGGAATTTCGACGTCTCCCAGACCTTTCCACCGAGAATCGTTTGAATGACAGGAGGATCATTCGGACTGAGGGCGCGGGCCAACTCAATCATGGTACGCAATTCCGACAACTGCTCAACATGCTTCTGATCATCCTCCTCCGGCTTAAGATCCCCCATGAGTGCACTGAGACGCAACCCGGAATCAGCAATCTGATCGCGCAGGGTATGGATCTGATCCTGTGTTTTCAAAAACTTCACAGGATCCCCCGTTGTCCCCGGGAAAACAGTGATTTCAAAGGCATTGAAGCCGGTTTTTGCGATGAGTTGAACGGCCTCAGCCAACGGCATCGACTGAAGTCCATAAGTGCCAATAGCGATCCCGCACCCTTCCTCCTTCGCGCTCGCGACACCTCCGGCGGAAATCGCAAGGCCAGCAGTTTTAATCCAGTCTCTTCTCGATACCATGGGGCAGTTTGACCCCTCGCCTCTTCGACAGCAATTCCGTGATGAAGGAATCAACCGTGCTCGCGTGCACGGGTAATGACAACACTGACGCTGTCACAATCGGCGAGAATAAACTTCTCCACCTCAAGGGTGACCGCGCAAACGCCGTCAAAGGCAACCACTGCGGCAGCGAGATCCTCCGCCAACGTTTCAATGAGCTTCCGCTCTCCGCTCGCGGCAATTTCCCTCAGCTTCTCTGAAACCGCGTAGTAATCAATGGTATGATCAAGCCGGTCATCGAACCCTTTAAACGACTTCGCGAGAGTAATAGAAACACTGACCGAAACCGTCTGAGGCCGTGCCCTCTCCTCCCCGGGGACACCTACCGTGGTAACTACTCGAAGCCCCTTGATATGAATGTGATCGCTCATGAATTGATTACGGAACCCTATTGTCCTGATTCAGGAAAGGGAAAACAAGCGGTAGTTACCTTCTTTCGTCATCTCACCACGATGAAAACCTTCACCGGTTTGCACTTGAAGCGCGGGCAAAACATCGCATCGTAAAAGGAACCATGTTTCACTCTATCGTCGCAGCGGCGGGACCTGTCAGCGTTGATCCAAACGCTACCGGATCCTGGACCATGCTGGCAGTCTACTTTTTCGTCGCCATTGGCGTGTCTTTTTTCTGCTCCGTCTGGGAAGCAGTAATTCTCAGCGTGACGAACCCTTACGTCGCAAACCTCAAGAACAAGCGCCCCAAAGTCGGGGAGCGCCTTGATTATCTGAAGACGAGAATCGGACGCCCCCTCACCTCAATCCTGACGCTCAACACGATCTCTCACACCGTCGGTGCGATGGGGGTTGCGGCTCAGGTATCCGCACTCGGCGGTGGCAAGTGGGATGCTCTCGCCGGCGCCCTGATGACTCTCGCGATACTCATCGCCTCCGAAATCATTCCCAAGAATCTCGGGGCGCGTTACTGGCGCACCTGGGCGCCCTGGGTAAGTTTCTGTCTCCTTTGGCTCTCCAAATTCATGACCCCGGTGGTTTGGTTCATCGAGATTTTCAGTAAAGGACATCACGGTGAAGCCGCTTTCTCCCGCGACGAACTCCGCGTCATGGCTGAACTGGGAACCCGCCAGGGCAAACTGAAAGAGGACGAATCACGCATCCTCGAAAACCTTCTCCGGCTCGGCGAAATATCCGTTCGCGAAGTAATGACGCCCCGCATCGTCGTTTTCGCCCTGACCGAGGACACCACGGTTCAGTATTATCTGGATCGTCACAACAGCTCCCCCTTTTCCCGCATTCCCATCTACAGCGAGAATCGCGACGACATCAAAGGCTTCGTGTTAAAACACGACATCCTCCTCGCGGCGGCGAACGACAACTATGAGATGGAACTCAAGGAACTTCGCCGTGACATCGCCGCGATTCCTCACACCACCAAATTGACTGACGCCTTCCAACACCTCGTCGCGAATCGCCACCACGTCGCCATTGTCCTCGATGAGTACGGCGGACTGAGCGGACTCGTGACGATGGAAGACGTCGTTGAAACCCTTCTCGGCCTGGAAATCGTCGACGAGGCAGACACGCGCGAAGATATGCAGGAGTTCGCCCGCAACCTGTGGAAGACACGGGCGACGAAAATGGGCCTCGAAATCAACGAGCCAACCGAGCCTGTCATTGGCCCTTCCAATTGAGAAGGATGACACCAGCGAGCATCAAGGCGAGCGCGAAACCTTTCTTCGCAACGCTGTGCCGCTCCCGCAGAATCCAGACTCCTCCAATAAATCCGATGATCACAGAGGTCCGCCGGATCGGTGAAATCACCGAGATCAAGGCATCATCCTGAGCGATCGCGAGAAAGTAAAACGCATCGGCAATCAGTAGTCCGACACCGACAGCGGGAATCATCCACCGCCACTCAAAGGGCGTTCGAACCCTCATGCCGTATCGCCAAATCAGAACGAAGGGCAGCATTACCGCAACGAGGTAGACGGAAAACCAGAACTGGAGAGTCGCCACGCGGATCCCCAGAGTCTGTAAAAGAAACTTATCGTAAAGGGCGCTGAAAGCCCCGAGAACCGTCGCCACGAGGAGGAAAAAGACCCATTTATCGCGATGAAACACAATCCCCTCAGCCTTTCCTAACAGTGAAAAGGCATAGAACGCGGCGAGAATCAAACAGACCCCGCCCCACTGCCATGGCGTCGGCATTTCGCCCATGAGGAGAACGGCAAAGAGAATCGTCCAGATCGGAGCGGTAGAGCGGATCGGCCCGGCAATGGTCATCGGAAGATGTTTCAACGCGAAATAGCCAAAAATCCAGGATCCTGAGACGAGAACCCCTTTCCCGAAAAGGAACCCATGCTCCGCTGCCGTGAGCGCATCAATCGACAGGCCATTTTGCCAGGTCATCGGAAGCAGCGGCGTCAACAGGCGAAGAAGCAACCAACACCCTGCCCCGGTCACCACACCAAAAAATAACACCGGAGGAACGGCGTTCTCCTTCACTGCCATTTTTTTGAGCAAGTCATACAGTCCGAGGACGACGGCAGACATGACCGACAGTAAAATCCAGGACATCAGAGGGACGCTTCTATCTCGGAAAGCAAATCCCGCCCCCCTATCTCCCCGAGAGCCTCGATTTCCTCTCTCAGAACCTGCCAGGCCGGAAGACCGCCCGCCCTCGTCAATCCACAGTGGGTGCGACAGACGAACCCGTCGTAGTCAGGGAAACGCTGTGGATCTGTTTCTTCACTGTAAAGCGTCAAACGGGGTTTATGATCTGAGCCCCCTGTGATCGAGAGGGGGTGAAGCCAGCAGGTGAGCGGCTTGTGGTACCACGGATGCAAGCCCTTCTTCAATGAATAAGCCTGCAGGGCACATCGGGCATCTTCCATCAAAAACACGCAGTTTGTCTCCGGAAAGTGGTCCGGATACCCCGCAACCCGGTCACGCATCGCGACCGGTTTTGTAGCTGTTTTCGGACCGGAAGTGATATCCCTCCACTTTCCGTAAACCACTACCTTCTCCGGCAGGGAAACGCCGGCAGCCTCGATTCCCACCCGGTCCGTCTCGACGAGTTCACGAATCACTCCCGCCTCCTCCGATGACAGGTAGACCCCGTCGTGGCAACAATTCCCCCCACAGGAAGACAGTTCACATCGGCTCAACGGCCGCTTCAGCGCCTCTATGTCCAGTGACATCCCCCGAACCGTATCACTGAGAAACTCGTAAGTCTCCGGGTAGGCCGCAATAACGTCACTCATGACACAAGGTTCTTTCGTGAGAAACCGTCTTCGGCTGCGGTTACCCTGTAGCCCCCTCCCAGTCTCCTTATGCGTCTTGCCTTGCTTATAGTCATTTCATCGATCGCTTCATCTCTCGCGGCGAAACCACTCGATTTCAATCGAGACGTTCGGCCAATCCTCTCTGACAAATGCTTCAAATGCCACGGTCCGGATGCAAAAAATCAAAAATCAGACTTCCGAATCGATACCTTCGAACATGCCACAGAAGACCTCGGAGGTTACGTTGGCGTGTCCCCCGGAGAGCTGAAAGCCAGTGAAACGCACTGGCGCATCCATTCTCAGGACCCCGCCGACATCATGCCTCCCGCCGAGGCCAAGATGCCACTAACGAAACACGAAATCGAAGTGCTCGATCAATGGATTATCGAGGGCGCAGAGTATGCTGAGCATTGGTCCTTTGTCCCCCTTCGTGAAGAAATTGCCGTTCCCTCCGTCAAATCCAGCTGGATTAAAAACGATATCGATTCCTTCATTCTCTCCCGCCTCGAGGAAGAGGACATGTCCCCCGCCCCTGAGACAAGTCGCGAAAAATGGCTGCGCCGGGTCACTTTTGATCTCACCGGCCTCCCTCCCACCCTGAACGAACTCGACCGATTTCTGGCTGACAACGCGACCGGGGCCTACGCGAAAGTCGTCGATCGTCTATTTACCTCCGACGCTTTTGCCGAGCGCCTTGCTGCTGAATGGATGAATGTCGCACGCTACTCTGACAGCTACGGCTTCCAGGTAGACCGCGACCGGAACGTCTGGCCCTGGCGTGACTGGGTCATCGACTCCTTCAGTGAAAACATGCCCTACGATGAATTCGTTACCCTTCAGGTCGCAGGCGATCTTCTTCCTAATCCAACACGGGACCAGATTCTCGCAACCACCTTCAATCGCCTCCACCCGCAAAAAGTGGAAGGCGGCAGCGTTCCCGAAGAATTCCGCATCGAATACGTCTCCGATCGACTCCATACCTACGGCACGGCCTTTCTCGGGCTCACCATGGAATGCTCACGCTGCCACGATCACAAGTATGACCCGATCACTGCGAAAGACTATTTCCAACTCAGCGCCTTCTTCGACAATATCGATGAAGCCGGGCTCTATTCCTATTTCACTCCCGCCGTTCCGACACCCACTCTCTGGCTCCCGGACAAGAAGCAGAGTGAATCCCTCGAGCAGCTCAATCAAAGGATAGAAGAAGCTGAGGCAGAACTGACGAAGCTGGAGGAATCGACAGCGGTACCGCCTCCCGGGAGGACGCAGAATCAAGAGCCGTTGAAAGCACCTCTCCCCATCGCCGCCTTCCATTTTGATGACGACAATCCGGAGACACTCACCAACGCCATTCACGCGGGAGAGCCTGCGAAGAGCAGCACAAATAACCATCTCGTTGAGGGCAAATCAGGAAAAGCCGTCAAACTCTCCGGCGACGATCCCGTTACCCTGCCCACCGGTAACTTCACTCGCGACGAACCCTTCTCGATCTCGCTCTGGCTGAAGACAGCTGAGCAACATCAACGAGCCGTTGTCTTCAGCCGCTCGAAAGCCTGGACCGATGCAGCCAGCCGGGGCTACGAACTACTCATCGAGAACGGGAAGCTCAGCGCCGCCCTGATTCATTTCTATCCCGGCAATGCGATACAAATACGAAGCAAAACTGAATTGCCGCTGAACCAGTGGAAACACGTCGCCGTGACCTATGACGGTTCAAGCCGGGCGGCCGGCTTAACGCTCTTTCTCGCAGGCAAAGAATTGGAGACAGAGATTGTCCGGGACGCCCTCACCAGAGAAATTACCGGCGGAGGAAGCGATACCATAGTCATTGGACAGCGGATGCGGGACAACGGCTTCAAAAACGGACTGGTCGACAACTTCCAGATTTTCGATCGCAAACTCTCCTCTGCAGAAGTAGCGATCGATGCAGGGACCGCCCCTGTCGAAAAAGAGCTATCGGCCCATCTCGCGACCCTGAATACAGACTACCGGAAAGCACTCGAAAAGCTGAAAACGCTTCGTGGTAAACGGAGCAAACTGGTCGGGGAAATACCTGAGATCATGGTGATGAAAGAGACCCCTCAGCCTCACCAGACCTACCTTCTTGATCGCGGCCACTACGAAAACCGCGGCGAACCCGTCTCAGCGGGGACACCACACTTCCTCCCCCCGATGCAGGAGGAACTGCCCCGGAACCGCCTCGGACTCGCCCGGTGGACCACCTCACCGGAGAATCCTCTTACCGCCCGCGTCACCGTCAATCGCTACTGGCAGATGCTCTTCGGAAGAGGACTCGTCGCCACCTCTGAGGATTTCGGCAGTCAGGGACAACTCCCCACTCACCCCGAACTGCTCGATTGGCTCGCAAAGCGCTTCATGACATCAGGATGGGACCTCCAGGCGCTGCTCAAAGAAATCGTCCTCTCAGCAACCTACCGGCAGAGCTCTCACCTCTCTTCAGGCGAATTGAATGAACGTGATCCTGAAAATACACTCCTCTATCGCTACCCCGCCCCCCGGCTCCCCGCCGAAGCAATCCGGGACAATGCACTCGCCACCAGCGGACTTCTCGTTTCGAAGGTCGGGGGACCTTCCGTTAAACCCTATGAAATCGCAGTGTCTTTCAAACCTGCAGAACCAGACCAAGGGGAAGGTCTCTACCGGAGGAGCTTATACACCTACTGGAAACAAACCGCTCCCGCTCCGCTCATGACGACACTGAATGCGTCCAAACGCGACGTTTGTCGCGTTCGTCTTGAGAAGACCGACTCCCCGCTTCAGGGATTAGTCCTCCTGAACTCCCCCCAGTTCGTAGAGGCAGCACGCACCCTCGCCGCGAAACTGGTCGAGAAACACGGCAAAGAGGATCGAAAGATTATCGACGAAGCCTTCCTGACCTTCACGAGCCGGATGCCGACCCCTGACGAAACGATCATCCTCGAAAGGCTCCTCAAGGAACAGTTTCAGCATTTCGAGAAAGATCCCGGGAAAGCGGAGCTCCTCATCAAAACGGGCGATTCGAAACCGCCGGGGAACGGGAACGCGATCAAGACCGCCGCGGTCACGACGCTGATTTCAACCTTAATGAACTTCGACGAGTGCATCACGAAACGGTAGCGCCCATAAACCTAACATTACTCTATTATGATTTGCACAGGATACGAATCCCCTCCCGGAATGAGTCGTCGATCCGCTCTCGCCAGCTTCGGTGGCGGACTCGGTAGTCTCGCTCTTGGAAATCTCCTCAGCAATGCCGGGGCCGCGGATTCCGCCCCCGACTTTCTCACGAATGCGCCTAAAGCAAAGCGCGTCATTTTTCTCTTTCAGGCCGGCGGCCCCTCGCAGGTCGAACTCTTCGACCACAAGCCCCGTCTCACAAAGGAGCAGGGACAGGAGCTCCCGGACTCAATTCGCATGGGACAACGCCTCACCGGTATGTCAGGGAATCAGGCCAGCCTCCCCCTTGTCGGATCGGCCTACCCTTTCGCCCAACACGGTCAGGGCGGAACCTGGATGAGCGACAGGCTTCCTCACACCGCCGCCATCGCAGACGACATCACTGTCGTCAAATCGATGTACACCGAAGCGATCAATCACGGTCCCGGAGTGACTTTCATGCAGTCAGGATCGCAGATTGCGGGACGGCCCAGCATTGGATCATGGCTTTCCTACGGACTCGGTTCAACCAATGAAAACCTTCCCGCCTTTGTTGTCCTCGTCACGAAGAACAAGAAAGGCCAACCTCTCGTGAGTCGTCTCTGGGGCAGCGGTTTCCTCCCCGGTAAGCACGATGGAGTTCGCTTTCGCGCCGACAAAGACGCCGTCCTCTATCTGAACAATCCTGAAGGCCTCGACCGCAGATCGCGCCGCCTCATGCTGGATCGCCTTGAGGAACTTCATCATCTCCAGCTTGCAGAATCCGGTGACACCGAGCTTGAAACGAGAATCGCTCAGTACGAGATGGGCTTTCGAATGCAATCATCCATTCCCGAGGTCACCGACCTTTCAAGCGAACCGGATCACGTCTTCAATCTCTACGGGGAGGAAGCGCGCACGCCCGGCACTTACGCCGCCAACTGTCTCATGGCACGTCGGCTTGCCGAAAAGGGCGTTCAGTTCATTCAACTTTATCATCAGGGATGGGATCATCATGGCAACGTCCCCGGGGGCATCAAAAGACAATGCCTCGAAACCGATAAAGCATCAGCGGCGCTTGTCACCGATTTGAAACAACGCGGACTACTCGAGGATACCCTCGTCGTTTGGGGCGGAGAATTCGGACGCACAAACTACTGTCAGGGAAAATTCACCCTGTCAAATTTCGGGCGCGACCATCACCCGCGTTGCTTTTCCATCTGGATGGCCGGAGGAGGGATCAAAGGCGGCATGACCTATGGCGAAACAGATGATTACTCCTACAATGTTACCGAAGGCGGGGTCCATGTTCATGATTTTCATGCCACTATGATGCACCTGCTCGGAATCGACCATGAACGGCTCACCTACAAATATCAGGGCAGGCACTTCCGGCTCACTGATGTCCATGGGCATGTCGTAAAAGACATTCTAAGCTAGGCCGGCTCCGTCATTGCGTGCTGGGAAAGCCTCGTGGAAGCTTTACGATAGCTCCCTGATGATTCGACTTTTTCTGCCAGCCGTTCTCTTCACCGTTCTCTGTGCCACCTCATTTTCACAGGAAAAAAAATGGCCTCCTCCTTCCCCGGTCGAGCTATCAATATTGATAGGAAAGGACAACGCCCTCGCCGCTGATAAAATTCGATCTTCCTATGGAAAGGAGAAACTGGCGGGCGGTACAATCAGAGGGGTGGAGGAAACCACCCTCCTCCTTGCCGTCACCTCTGACGAGCCTGTTTCAGCCTTCAAATCCGATGGCACCAGACTCGGCGACCTCACGAAAATCGATGATGGCGGACTCTATGCCTTCGCCGCCGATATTGGAAACTGTCAGGAATTCTCCTACGATCTGAAAAGCGACTCAGGGAAACGTCTTGGTGGCGGAGCCGTAAAGCTCGAATTCTACCCCTCTCCCACCGAGTCCCAGCCGAACCCTGACATCCCCAAAGGCTCCCTTTATACTCACGAATGGAGTGACTCAAAAATCTATCCCGATACCAGGCGTGAATTCATTGTCTATATTCCGGATCAGTATAACGGAACCGAAGCTGCCGCGTTGATGGTCTTTCAAGACGGGCTCCGGCATGCGGACATCAATTTGACGGGTGGACTCCGCGCCCCCCTCGTCTTCGACAACCTCATCGCAAGCGGTGACATGCCGGTCACCATTGGCCTTTTCATCAATCCCGGGAGCGCCCTGACTCAGCCTCCGGGAACAAAACCGCGAAACCGTTCTCTCGAATACGACTCTCTCGGAGACACCTACGTCAGTTTTCTCCTCGAAGAAATCATCCCCTTTATCATCAAAGAACACGGGCTCAAGATCAGCAAGGATCCTTCACAGTGGGCCATTGCCGGTGGGTCCAGTGGCTGCGCCTGCGCATGGACGGCGGCCTGGGAACGCCCCGACAAGTTTGGAAAAGTCCTCGGCTGGGTTGGCACATTTGTCGATATCCGTGGCGCCAATGCCTATCCCTCCCTTATCCGCAAGACAGAGAAAAAACCCATTCGCGCGGCCCTCCTCGGAGAAGCCAACGATCTCGACAATCAGTTCGGAAACTGGCCTCTGGCAAACCATCAGATGGAAACGGCGCTGGCCTTTGCAAACTATGACTACCACTACTGGTGGGGTGAAGGATTTCACGGGAGCCGACACGCTGCAGCGATGCTGCCCGAAATGTTGAAATGGCTTTGGAGTCATTAATCCGGGGTTCCCCTCATCCCGGGAGCCCCCCTCCCTCATCGCGCCTCGCTTCTTCATGGAAGGAAATACCCCTGCCTGTAGCATTTGACCATGATAAAATTCTCACTGCGTATTTCCATCGCCCTCCTCCTGTTGAGCTTCACAACAGAAGAGAGGTTACATGCTGAGCCAAAGAACGTGGTCCTCTTTTTTGTCGATGACATGGGATGGACCGACCTCACCTGCACTGGTAGCGACCTCTATGAAACCCCTAACATTGACGCTCTTTCCGAAAACAGCGTTCGATTCACCAGTGGGTATGCAGCCTGCACCGTTTGCTCCCCGAGCCGGGCCGCTCTCCTCACGGGCCAGTCACCCGCCCGACTCCACGTCACTGATTTTATTCCCGGCCACCCCTTTGTGAATACCCCTTTGACGATTCCTGACTGGACCAGAGTATTAAAGAAAGAGCATCAAACGCTACCGGAACTTCTCAAGCCACATGGCTACACCAGTGCCCACCTCGGAAAATGGCACCTTGCGGAGCGGAATGGCTACCGCACCGGAAAGCCGGATGAAGCAGATCCTGACAATTACCCAAATGCCCACGGATTCGATATCAACATCGGAGGCTGCGAAAAAGGGGCGCCGCCCAGTTACTTCTGGCCCTACGGAAAAGGGAAAACCCTTGAAGAGAGAAAGCAGAATACGATCTATGAAACGCTTCCCGACAACGGGAAATCCGATGCAGAACTCGAAGGCGAGTATCTCACTGACCGGCTCGCTGAAGAAGCGGAAAGGCTCATCGACCGCTTTGCCCGGGACGAGACTCCCTTCCTCCTGAATTTCTGGTTCTACAACGTGCACACTCCTATCCAGGGCCGTCCTGACCTCGTCGAGAAATACGAAGCAAAACTCAAAGAGAATCCGGAGCGGAAGCACACCAATGCTGCATACGCCGCCATGGTTGAAAGCGTGGACGAAGCGGTTGGGCGCGTGGTTTCCAAACTGAAAGAACACAATCTCGCCGGGGAAACTCTGATTGTTTTCACCTCCGACAACGGCGGCCTCAAGCCGGCCGCAACAGACAATACACCGATCCGCCAGGGTAAAGGCGGCATCTATGAAGGAGGGGTGAGAGTTCCATTCATCGTCCATCTACCTGAGGGAGGTGCCACTGGCGAACTCTGCCATGAACCGGTCATCACCATGGATCTATTGCCGACCATTTTTGAAGCACTGGAACTTGAGCTTCCGGAAGAGGTTGCCGCTGTCCAGGACGGGCGATCTATTCTCCCGCTGATCAGGAACCCGCGCGCCGGGACCGAACCAAGAAGCCTCTACTGGCACTATCCTCACTACCATTCCATGGGCGCCCAGCCTTACAGTGCAATCCGTTCAGGGAACTGGAAATTAATCGAGGTTATCGGGCACGATCAAATCGAACTCTATGATCTGGCGAGCGACATTCACGAGAACAGGAACCTTGTGAACCGGGAGCTCGACAAAGCGAAGAAGCTCTATACCGAACTCGCTGTCTGGAGAGCCTCAGTCGGCGCCCAGATGCCGACGCGAAATCCTCTTTACGATCCGGAGAAACCGAGCGGAGTCGATCGCGGCGGCAAGATCAAGCCCGCGGCGGCAACCCGTGAATAAACCAACCTTACTAAATCGAGATCAGCAGATGAAAACCACCATTATCTTCCTGGCCCTGAGCTGCGTCACTCTCTACGCCGCCGATAAACCGAATGTCATTCTCATTTACACTGACGACCAGGGCTACGGCGACGCGAGCTGTCTCAATCCAGATTCCAAATTCCAGACTCCCGCCCTCGACCGGCTCGCGAAAGAGGGCATGACTTTCACCGACGCTCACACCAGTGACTCCGTCTGCACCCCGAGTCGATATTCGATCCTGACGGGACGTTACTCCTGGAGAACCCGACTCAAAAGGGGAGTCTTTGGCGCAGAGACTCCGTGTCTCATCGAAGACGGCCGGGAGACTATTGCCTCTCTTCTGAAAAGAAGCGGTTATGCCACCGCCATGATCGGTAAATGGCACCTCGGGATGGATTTCCCCGGTGACCGTCGCCATCGTGACTGGTCAAAGCCGGTAAAAGACATGCCGCTCGATAAAGGCTTTGAATATTTCTACGGCATCCCCGCCTCCCTCAATTACGGGGTCCTCGCCTGGTTCGAAGGTCGCCACGCGGAGGTTCCTCCGACGCTCTACACCAAAAAGAAGCCTAATGACGTGGCGATCAGCGATTATCGCATCATGCCGCCCTACAAAACCGGGATCAACAACCCGGACCTTCCCGACGATGAAGGGAACATCAAAGGCATGCTCGAGATCGCGCCCGATTTTGTCGACCATGAGTGCCTCACCCGGTTCACTGATAAAACAATCGAGTGGATCACGAACCGCGACGAAGAGAAGCCCTTCTTTGTCTATCTTCCCTACACCTCTCCCCACAAACCGGTCATTCCGATTGATCAGTTTCTCGGGAAAAGTGAGGCAGGTGCTTATGGTGATTTCATGATGGAAACGGATTGGCATATCGGGCGCATTCTGGATCACCTCGATGAGTTTGGCCTCGCGGAGAACACAATCATCATCTTCTCCAGCGACAATGGTCCCGAGGTGACCTGGCCGGAACGAAAGAAGAAATTCGAACACGCGAGCAACGGCATCTATCGCGAAGGAAAGCGTTCGATCTATGAAGGAGGGCACCGCGTCCCGTTCTTTGTTCGCTGGCCGGCCCGTGTTCAAGCGGGCTCCTCGTGGGATGAGCCTATCTCCCAAATGGATGTGATTGCGACCCTCGCGGATCTTCTTGAGCAGGAACTCCCCTCCGATGCTGCTGAAGACAGTGAGAGTTTTCTTCCGGCACTAACAGGCGCACCTCACATAACAGAACGTCACCCGATTGTGCATCACGATATAAAGGGACGCTTCGCCATCAGAGACGGCGAATGGAAACTCGTGATGGAGTCAAAATCACCGAAAGATCAACGGGAACTCTACCAGCTCTCCGTCGACCCTTCTGAAACCGCCAACGTGATCAAGCAGCACCCCGGGATTGAAGCCCGCCTCGTTGAGGCCTTGACCGAAATCGTCCGGTCCGGGGCAACGATCCCGGGAAAACAAAGTGAGAACGATACTCTATGGTGGGACAATCTTGTCTGGATGGAAGAATGGTAGTTTACTTCGGAACCGCTTCAGCCATTCGACCCTCAAGAAAAACAGCCATCATCGCCTGCTCTGCAGCCACTGCTTTCATGCCTGCCAGGTTGGTGAACTGTCCGGGATCCTTCTCCATATCATAGAGTTCCTCGCTCCCGTCATGATATTTCATGTAGGCCCAGCGATCCGAACGGACAAAGTCCCCCTGCTTGCGATTGGTGGAATAAGCCACCTCCCTCACCGAAGCCCCTGGATCACGAAGGACAGGGCGGAGGCTTTTTCCCTGAACTGAGTCAGGCATCCCAACGCCCACTAGATCACAAACCGTGGGGTAGATATCCACCAGTTCAGCAAGCGCCTTCGTCCGCCCCGTTTCAAATCCCGGCGCAGCCACCATCAGAGGCACCCGGGTGACCTCTTCATGAAACTTTGATTTCTGCCAAAAGTGGTGCTCGCCGAGATGATAACCGTGATCACTTGCAAAAATCACGAGGGTCGAATCCCGAAGCCCCTGACGGTCCAGTTCATTCATCACTCTTCCCAATTGCTCATCCATGAAGGTGACGGTTGCATAGTAGTCTGACCACATTCTTTTAATATTGTCAGGAAATTTTGAGATCCCCGTGTTCTCGGAGGTGCTCCCCGCCCGGGCGGGTTTCGGGATGTCAGAGAGATCTCCTTCAGGCACCTCCGGAGCATCAATTTTACTGATTGGATAGTCCTCAAAATAGCTCGCCGGTGCGACACTTGGATAATGAGGTCTCACAAATCCTGTGGCGAGAAAGAACGGCTTATCTGACTTCCCGTGCTTCTTCAACAGTTCGACTGTTTTCCCGGCCGCCTTCCAATCCGGCTGCTCCGTGCCGTCGCCATCAGACTCGACGCTCGCAAACATCCGGAAAGGCATCTTCGTAGACTGCCTGTTTTCAAGAGCCCGCGTCTCGATATTCTGATTCAGTAACCGGTAAAGTCCCGGCGTATGAGCCTCCTGCCCCCGACAGTTAAATTTTTCGGTCCAGGTATCCGGCACGTCATTCCCATCGGTTCCGTCAATGATGTCACCCGGAACTCTCATGTGAAAAATCTTGCCGACACGGGCACTGTAAAAACCCTGATCAATCAGGTGCTTGCCCAGGGTCGGCCCGTGATCGCCCACATAACGGCTGTGCATGAAAGACTCCCGCGAAGGCTGACACCAGGTCCCCTGGCAATAGGCGCGATCAAAAACCATCGACCGCGCGGCGAGCGCATCGAGATGAGGAGTCGCGCACACTTCGTCTCCATAGCAACCAAGCACGCTCGCTTTCAGATCATCTGCGACGAGGAACAAAACATTCCTGATTTCAGGATCGGCCCGCAGCGGGCTGAGCGTCAAAAGAAGAAGAAGAAAAACGATTCGGTAGCACATCTGCCGAGGCTACTGGCTGGCTCTACCGCTCACAAGGGCGATATCGCGCCAGATTTCCCGCCTTCCTGATTCGATACACGCCTTTCCGCTTGTTGCATCCCGTGATTTTCCGTGCATCGTCCCTCCTCCCGGATCCCAAGTCCCCATCTAACATGCGAATTCTATTCCTTAGCCTCCTTCTCGTGACTCAAGTCGGACTGTCTCAATCCCGTGCTGACAAAGTACAGGCTGAAGTAGCGGACAAACCAGACGCCAAATGGTGGGAGGTCATGGATACGGGGCCGTTCATCAGCGACACCTTCCGGAGCTTTGGAGATGAAGGTGAAATTTGTGTTCTCAAAGGCATTGCCATTAAAGTTGGCAAGGAGGAAAATCACACCTTCGTTTTCGATACCGAAACCATGCGCATGGTCGCCGGGTTCAGCGGTCGCGTCGCGCTCGGCGGCACGCCCTGGGATGGAAAGCACGGTGGAAATTCTTCACTCCCAACCGATCGATCCAACTACTTTTTCATGGCTAACCGGGGCCCGGGCTGGGCCGTTGACGGTGATTGGTCAGACACCCGCGAACTCGACAACGGCATTCCCAACGGACCACTTCCGGATGATCAAGCAGAGTATATCGGACTCTATCGCCACGCCGATGCAATTGTTCTCGATTACACCGTGGGCGGAACAGGGATTTTAGAAATCCCCCGCGAAGTCAATGGTAACCTCGTTCGTTCTTTCAAATTCTCCAAGGTCCTCAAACCGCTTCAACTCCTTGTCAGTGATCAGGTAGAAGGAATCCGGACGGGGAACGTTTCGATCTCCACGGAAGGACTGGAAGGCACTGAGATCAGAACGCTGGAATCCGGCCGTCAAATCGTCAACATCCCCGCGGGCCATGCCGGTCACCTCAATGTGATCTATTCAAAGAATGATGGGAACGCCCCGGAACTGGAAGCACCTGACTTTGCCACCTACCTCAAAGGGGGACCGTCACTCTTCCCCGAAACTATCGAAGTTTCAGGGCGAATGGGACCGGACAACGAAATCTACTCCGTCGATTCAATTCCTCTTCCAACCGACAATCCGTGGAAGTCGGAAATCCGCTTTGGTGCCTACGACTTCTTCCCTGATGGAAAGCGTGTTGCCTGCTCAACCTGGAACGGTGACGTCTGGATTGCAGATGGAATCGACGGCGATCTATCAAAAATCACGTGGCGCCGCTATGCGAGTGGTCTCTTTCAAACGCTTGGAATCAAGATTGTCGACAACGTCATCTATACCCATGGACGCGACCAACTTACGAGACTCCACGATCTCAACGACGACGGCGAAGCGGATTATTACGAGTGCTTCAACAATGACGTCAACATCACTGACGGCTTTCACGAGTTTGCTTTTGATCTTCAAACGGACAAAGACGGTCACTTCTATTTCACGAAAAGCCAACCTGTCCTCGGGGGCGGACGGGGATTTGCTCCCTGGACGGAACACAACGGCACTATCTTAAAGGTCACTTCTGATGGAGAAAAACTCGAACGCCTTGGCTGGGGACTAAGAGCTCCGGGCGGAATTGGCCTCGGCCCGAATGGAGAACTCACTACCGGGGAAAACGAAGGCAGCTATGTACCCCGCTGCAAGATCACCTGGAGCAAACGACCGGATCTCGGGCAGGAGGGCGAAATAAGTTTTCACGGGGTCGTTCCCTCAGCCTGGGATGAGAAGACATTCGTCAACACGCTCCCCGGTGCCCCCACCGACTACGAGCGCCCCCTTTGCTGGCTCCCCTACTACGTCGACAATTCAAGCGGCTCTCAGTTCTGGGTCCCTGAAGACAGCGGCTGGAATGACCACGCCGGCAACATGCTCCACCTTTCCTACGGCAAGAGCGCCGTCTATCGAGCCCTTGTCGACGAAGTGGACGGTCAGGTTCAAGGAGGCGTTTACCGATTGCCTATCGAACTCACCACAGCAGCGATGCGAGGCCGCTTTCATCCTGTCACCGGAGACCTCTATTTGATCGGATTTCGGGGATGGCAGACCAATGGTGGCACCGGGTTTCAGCGGGTCCGTTTTAATGGCGGAACCTCCCCCGTCCCCATGGGCCTCAAAGCGCATGACAATGGCATCGTTGTTGAATTCAGTGACGAGCTCGATCCATCCGTTGCCAGCGACCCCCGCCGATATTCGGTCAGCAAGTGGGATTATGTCTGGGGCCCCCAGTATGGGTCCGGACGTTTCTCAATCGATGACTATGACGATGAAGCGCGAATTGCGGCCCTCTCCGAACCATCAAAGGGCTCGCAAAACCAGATTGATGCCGTGCACGTCAGAGCCGCCTCTCTCCTCAAGGATGGAAAATCAGTCTTCCTCTACATCCCTGACATGACACCAGCGATGCAGATGGAAATTAAAATGGATCTTGCCACCAAAGAGGAAACCTCATTCCGTGAAACCATCTGGAACACCGTTCACAATCTTCGCCCGGCCTTCGAAGAACATGGGCTTGACCTCACCAACCTGCCCGAAATCAATACCGCCCCCATCGGAGAGCCGGGTGTTATTCTCAGCATGGCACATGGATCCACCGATGATTCCCTCGTCCTCGATCGCCTTGCCCTGACCCTGGGAGAACGCGATGTCTTTTCCCCTTTTATCGATCCGAAACGAGGCAACGAGGTGGTATTCGAAAGCAGTCTCATCGTTGAATCCCGCGACGAGTTTGCCTTCAAACTCGACGGAGACGGATGGGCCAGTCTTAAGATCAATGGAGAAACGATCCTTGAAGGTGATCTTCCCCTTGAATCACCACCTCTTGCTCTTGAAGCGGGACCTCAACAGCTCTTCTGCAACTTCCGTCGTGTCATCGAGGGCGAAGGAAGAAAGGCGATTCCAATGCCGGGGAGAATTCAACTGCTCTGGAGCGGAAACGATTTCATCTGGGAACCCGTTAAACCTTCGTCATTCCGATACCTTCCGAATGATCTACTCGATGCGAAAAACAAGACCCGGCACGGTCGTCATCTTTTCGCTTCAAAGAACTGCGCAAGCTGTCACACCGCTGACAAAAAACTCATTAATCCCGACAATGCGATGCCCGAATTACTCGAGAAGGCGCCCCGCTTTACCAACATTGGAAACCGTTTGGAACAGGGATGGATTGAGCAGTGGGTACGAAAACCTCAGAACGATTGTCCCACAGTTGCCCCTGACGATGCCCAGCACATCGCCGCCTACCTCGCGACTCTGAAAACTGAAGCTCTCGACGCCAAACCGGGGAATGCAGCCAAAGGGGAGGAACTGGCGAAAACACTGCATTTTGAACCCTGGGCCGAAAAGCTCAACGGTGAAACGAAATTCACCGAGGGAGGGCTTGTCGCGTTTCTTCAGAATCCGGCAGAGCACCACACTGCCACCACCTTCCCGGACCTTCACCTTAAAGAGGAAGAGGCCGCCGATCTTGCCGCCTGGCTCAGATCCGGCAGCCCGAAGGTCGCCGCCGCAACTGTCGGCGATCCGGAGAAAGGAAAGGCAATGGTCTCAAAGCGTTGCCTTGTCTGTCACGGCGATGAAAAGGGAGCCAGCTATGAATTCACCGCGAGTCCCCTTTCTGAAATGTGGGAGGTCGAATGGCTCAACACGGGCTGCCTTTCCACCAACGAGGCCAACCAACCGGAACTCAGGCTCACCCTCGAGGAGAAACAGGCGCTTCTCGCTTTTCGAAATGTCGACAGCAATCAGGGCCTGAAATCATTAAATCGATTCGTTGCTCACGAGTATGCCACCCGAACCATAGAGAAGCTTAACTGTTACCAGTGTCATTCGGGAGACAACACACTGCCTGACATTGCTCTCGCCGGTGAAAAACTCCGTGACGAGTGGCTCGCAGGCCTTTTCCACGGGGACGTCCTTCGGATTCGTCCCTATCAGGACGCCCGGATGCCGGGCTTTGTGAGCCGGGCCGACAAACTCGCCAAAGGAATCGCCCATCGCGCCGGAGTCGACACCGGAGTCGGCGAGACCCCTCTCGATGAAAGCCTGCTCGAAGAAGGAACCGATATTGCCGGCCTCACAGGATACGCCTGCATAACCTGCCATGCCGCGGGATCGACCGGTGCTCTTCAGGCCTTCGAAGGGCAGGGACCAAACCTGCAACTGGCCGCCGAACGTCTTCGTGAAGACTATTATCTAGCCTGGATGCATTGGCCTCAGCGCTTTGTCCCGACTACAATTATGCCAAAATACACGGCGGACAAAACGACTGCGCTGAATCCGACCTTCTATGACGGCATTGCTGAAAAACAATTCAAAGCGGTCTGGGAATGGATGAAAACTCTCGAAGGAGCAGAGAACGCTCCCGTCGGTGAAAAGCACTGATATTCAAAGCTGCAAAGCGGAGGGCTCTTCCTGCAGGGAGAGCTTCCCGCAGGTCTTCAGAGGAGCTCCTTTGAAAAAATTCATTTACTTTATTGAATGAACACTCAATTATTTTAATCCGTTGATCAATAAAGTTAAATCACTGCCCGTTTCGTGCCCCAGTTGTCACCACTCCCTTTCAGTGACATGCCTTCGCTGCGATGACTGCGAAACCGAGGTGTCGGGGCACTATCCCCTGCCCGACCTTGTCCGCCTTCCCCCCGCCGATCAGTCCTTCATTCTTCATTTTGTTCAATGCAGCGGGAGTCTTAAAGAAATGGCAAACCACCTTGGGGTCAGTTACCCAACCGTGAGAAACCGGCTCAATGAAGTCATCGGGAAACTCCAAACTGAATGACAAACCCGCTTCCATCCACCCCCGCTTTTTCAGTTTGGTCAGCGCTCTGGAATCCTTTTCGATTCTTCGCAGGATCGACGGCTCTTATCTCCGGAATCGGAATCGTTCTCGCAACGGGAGCAATCGCCTCAGTTTCAAGTACACACTTCGACGGCGTTCTCGACACCCATGTTGGCTTCCCGGCCCCCCTTTGGTTCTTCCTCCTCGAAGGCATTGTCAACTGGATCAGCCTAGCGTCCTGCCTCTGGCTGGGAGCTGTCCTTCTCAGAGAAAAGAGAGCTTTCCGGGCCCTTGACCTCTTCGGAACTCAGGCCCTCGCCCGCTGGCCCTTCATCATCACCGCGCTGGTTTGCCTGCTTCCGGGCGTTCAAACCTATCAGAAAAAGCTGCTTGCTCTGGCGAAATCCGGGGAAACGGTTCTCCTTCCCCCGGCTGGAACACCGACCGAATTGGCGTCATTCTGGGGCGCGGCCTTAGTCATGATCTTCGTGACAATCTGGTTCGTCGCCCTTGCCTGGAAGTCCTTTCGAATTTCGTGCGATGCCCGTGGCGGGAGGGCCATCGTGACCTTTATTCTCGCGATTGTCATCGCAGAGGTGATCTCGAAGCTTCTCTTTCTGAAAGTGTTACTTCCGCTTTTAAAGGGGACTTAACCCTGTTCAGCAAGGGATCGAACCCTGTTCGCTTGATGGCAGTCGCATGTCCGGCTATTGCGATCTATCACATAAAAATTGAGCAAAAATCCGGCGCTATGCCGTCATGCCATCGCTCAATTCCTCTTTTTAGATCAGCGCTCAATTATGGTAGGGTTGCACCTCGCTGTTCAAAATGAAATCCCTCTACACTCTTCTCGTCGCCGCTCTCTTACTGACTACATTGAGTCAGGCTGAAAGCAAAAAACTCACGGTTAAAAAGGGCGATCACATCGTTCTTATCGGAGCCGGCATGGCGAGCCGCATGAATCACTTCGGTCATTTCGAAACCGAGCTTTTCCTTCGTTTTCCAGACTTGGACCTCACGATTCGTAACATGGGCGACGAGGGCAACACACCAGCATTCCGCCCACACCCAGGTCGCGATTATGCCAACCAGTATGCCTTTCCCGGCGCGAAGGAACTTCTTCGACCCGAACTTCAGACGGATTCCAAACCCCAGGGATTTTTTGAAACTCCGGATCAGTGGCTCAGCAGGCTCAAGGCCGACACGATCATTGCCTTCTTCGGATTCAATTCCTCTTTCGAAGGGCCGGAAGGTCTGGAGCGCTATAAAAAGGAACTCGATGCCTTTATCAAGCACACCCTGAATCAAAAATACAACGGGGAAACGCCGCCTCAACTGGCCCTCGTATCCCCCACTGCTTTCCAGGACCTTTCCTCCAGCTACAACCTCCCCGACGGCAAAGTAGAAAACGAAAACCTCCAACTTTACACCCAAGCCTCGCAGGAGGTCGCGGAAGCGAATGGGATCGTGTTCGTTGATGCATTCACCCCGAGCGCAGGCTGGTATGCTGACGGAAAGGAATACACGGGGGATGGAGCACTCCTCAATGACCTGGGTTATCGCACGCTTGCCCCGACTCTCGCCGATCTGCTCTTCGGTGAAGCAGAGGTGGATGAGGCCGCCCGGACCGGCATTCTCGCTGCTGTCACCGAAAAGAACTGGGCCTGGCTCAATGATTTTAAGATCCCCAACGGGGTTCACGTGTACGGGCGTCGATTCAATCCCTACGGCCCTGATAACTACCCGCATGAATTAAAGAAAACCCGGGAAATGACGCTGCTTCGGGATCAGGCAATCTGGTCTGCTCTCAAAGGGGAAAGCTTTGATCTCGCGGCAGCGGATGCAAAAACCTACGAGCTGCCTCCTGTCGAAACAAACTACGATCCTGACAACAAAAAGAGCGGCACCGTCACCTACCGGTCCGGCGATACCGTCGAAACAAAACTGGTTACTGCCGGGGGATATAAAATTGAACTCTTCGCTTCAGAAAAAGAATTCCCTGATCTGGCCAACCCCGTCCAGCTCTCCTTCGACAACAAAGGCCGCCTCTGGGTTTCCACGATGCAGAGCTACCCCCACTACCGTATCGGCGATCCCCTCCCGAAGGACAAACTCATCATTTTTGAGGACACCGACAATGACGGAAAGGCAGACAAACAAACGGTCTTTGCCGATGATCTCCACATTCCGATCGGCTTCGAAATCGCCCACGACGGCGTTTACGTTTCGCAAAGCGGTAGCCTCGTCTTTTTAAAAGACACAGATGGTGATGATCACTACGACAGCAAGGAAATCCTCCTGAGCGGTTTTGACGATCATGACACCCACCACGCCATCTCCGCCTTCTGCGCCGACCCCTCCGGGGCCATTCAAATGGCGGAAGGCCTCTTCCTCCACAGCAATATTGAGAGTGCCTACGGCACCACCCGCGGGACAAACGGAGGCTTCTACCGCTACAGCCCTCAACGGAAACAACTCCAACGGCACGCTCAGGTCAGTATTCCGAATCCCTGGGGAATCGCTTTCGACGATTATGGGCAGGATTTCTTTCTTCATACCTCGGGGACCAGCCTCTCGTGGATGCTTCCGGGAACGGTAAAGCCGGTGTACGGCGTTAACCTCAAGGCACCAGACATCATCACGTCAAACTCCGTCCGCCCCACTTCCGGACTTGAATTCGTCTCCAGCCGTCACTTCCCCGATGAGGTCCAGGGCGACATTCTCCTCACCAACGCGATTGGCTACCTCGGGGCCAAACAACACCAGGTCATCGAAGATGGCACAGGCTTCACGACCGAACACCGCCTGGATCTCTTCTACTCGGAAGACCTCAACTTCCGCCCCGTCGATATCGAATTTGCTCCGGATGGCTCGCTCTATGTCGTCGATTGGCACAATGCACTGATCGGACATATGCAGCACAGCGCCCGGGACCCCCTCCGCGATCACCTGCACGGACGGATCTACCGGGTTACCTACCCTTCACGACCCCTCGTCAAACCGGCCAAAGTTGCCGGGGCAACGATTCCTGAATTGCTCGACAATCTTAAACTGCACGAATATCGCACCCGCTATCGCACGAGACGTGAACTCCGCGGCCGCAACACGGGGGCGGTTCTCTCAGCGCTTAAGCCATGGCTCGCCACGGTGAATGATGACCGGCAGAAACTCGAAGCCCTCTGGGTGAGCTGGGGCGCAGATAAAGTCGATGAAGCGCTTCTCGCCGAACTGCTGCAGTCCGAAGATCACCGAGTCCGCTCGGCGGCGGTTCGTGTTCTCCGCTTTAATCCGGAAGTTTCGGAGCGGGATGAATTACTTCTCGCCGCCGCCGGCGATGACCACGGGCGAGTCCGGCTTGAAGCCATCACCGCCGGATCCCGCGAAGCTAAAGAACTGGGCCTTAAAATTCTTGCCGCGGCGGAAGCAAAAGGAATCGATGAGTATTCTAAGCAATCCTTCGAAGCATCAACATCCGCACTCGAGGGCAAAATCATGGCGAATCCCGATGCCAACCTTAGAGTTCAGGCACCAAAGCGCCTCACCGGGATTGACAGGAAACTCTACATTCAAGGCGCCGAAGTTTACAACCGGGAAGCGCACTGCGGCACCTGTCACCAAGCCAACGGCAAAGGATTACCGGATGCAGGATTCCCCCCACTCGCCGGAACCAAGTGGGCAAATGGAGACCCCGAGAGGCTTATCAAACTGTCTCTCAAAGGGCTCGTCGGGCCTATTGAAGTGCTGGGCAAAGAGTATCCGGGTCACGTCCCGATGACTCCTTTTGAACATATCCTCAAGGACGATGAACTCGCCGCGGCACTCACCTACGTGAGAAATTCGTTCGGGAACAAAGCAAGTCCGGTTCGTCCCGCCGACATTGCCAGAGTTCGCGCCGCACTGAAAGGTCAGCAGGCCATGTATCATCCTGCCGACCTCCTCAAAGAGCACCCGCACGATCAGTAGAGTCTCACGATCAGGAAACACTTACTCAATATTTTCGCCCGTCTCAAAGAGACTATCCTGAATACTTAAAACAGCCCCAAAGCCAACTTCAATCCTCACCTGGGCACCCAGGTGATTGGAGAATACAAGCTGGTAGACAGGGTTCCCGTTCACATCGTATTGCTCGTATCCCTCGTAATACATCGCAAAGGCATTAAAGCCCGAGAAGAGGCGCTCTTTTTCACGCAGCCAATCGCTTTCCGCTCTATCCTCAGGACGAATCCTGAGAAAATCAGCCAGAGTGAACGGAGACGATGCCACTTCGATAGGACTCCCGCTTTCTGCTGATTCGACGACCAGGGAGTCGGTCAGTTCAATCGAATTATAATAGAAAGCAAAACGGCCTGCATTTGTCGGTGCAAACCCGCTTCCGAAAACATTCCCATGTTCCCCCGGAGTGGATGGAGCAACCCCGGTAATGTTCACCGTGAACTCATCCTCCCCTTGCGTGAGGGATGGATCAGTTTCGCCACCGGCAAATGAAACGGCGTTCATGAGCACTCCAGCTTCGACTTCATTGTTTGAGCGCTCCGGCAAATAGATTCGCAACTCATCCGGACCGGCAAACTCACTGTTGCTATCAGCGACCAGGCTCCCCTGCGTCGGATCAGTCGGGTCCGAAGTGCTTACAGCTATCTGAGTGATTCCACTGCCGGTCACACCCGCATCGAGCGCGACACTATTGACATGGCCAATCATCCCGTCTGACAAAGCAATGTCAGCGGATGCTGATACATTGATATTCCCACTTCGATCCCCGCCTCCTGATACAAACAAGATTTCCGCAGAAGATGGAAGAAAGTCGTCTCCATGACCAATTTTCGCGTAGGCGCCCGATTCTGCGTTCGTCGCAGTGAGGGATATATCATTTCCTGATACCACATTGATCATGCCGGTGAAATTGCCACTGGCAGAAGCACCTCCATTACCGATCTGACTGAAACTGAAATAGTCCGATCCACCGGTCAGATCGATATCGCCGCCTGAGGTAACCGCAATGTCACCGGCGATCTCACTAACCGTCGATTCAGAACCCCCTGCCCCGATTTGACTATTCGCCTGCATCCCCGTTCCGGCACTCACCGTGACCTCGAGTTCAGAAGTCACCGAGGTGGCACTGAGGATTTCGGACGCATTATATTGATATCCCCCCGCTCCAATTGCCGCTTCGGCAAAGTCTCCGCTTCCTCCTTCGAGTGCGACGACTCTCGTGGTCGCTTCGAGGATCACATCCCCGGAGATATCACCACTCCCCTGAATCCCGCCATGGCCGATACGAGCTGAGGCGTTCTCTTCATACCCACCTTCCACATGCGCTGAGGCTGCGATCAGGTTAATGCTACCACCCTTTGTTCCTGCCGAACCATTTCCTCCGTGGCCAATCTGAGCATAGGAATCCTCACCGTCTCCCGCGACCCGCAGCGCGCCATCGATATTTCCTTTCGATAGATCGATCACAAGAGCCCCTCCGAATGAAGCTGCGGTATCAGCTCCACCATGACCCACCTGGGAAAAAGATCCGGCACGGTTCCCCGCTTCAAGAGAAAGGCCTCCATCCTTTGAAAAAACGGTGATCGCTCCCGTCGCTGAAATCCCGTCAGGACCTCGTCCTGCTGCAAAAAGCTCTTCATTGAAGCCTACCTGAGCGCTGGATTCAATCGCGGCATTCGAGCCGTTTACTTCAACTTCATAGCCAAGCACATTCGTTTCACCCCCGGCTGAGCCAACCGCGATGGCGGCCAGTTGGTTTCCATCTCCGACCACGACGCCATTGCCGGAAGACCCGTAATTTCCCTCATCAGACTTGATCGCCGAAAAATCAATAGTGAGCTCAGTGATGAGCGGGTTGCTGCCATGATCAACGGTGCGGGCTAAACCAGCCTGCCCGAACCATCCCCCTACCAGATTCACCGCACCCGAACCACCGTTCAAGACAGAGGCGGAAACCTCCACCTCACCCGACGCAAACAAATTAACCTGATCCGCTGAATCCAGAAAAGCACCGCTTCCATCAATATCAAGATCACCACCGGTAACACCAATTTCGACACGCCCTCCGTTGCCCATCGTCTGAATCGTGCCGGTAATCCCCGGAGCGGAGTCGCTTGTATCAAGTTGATCTGTGATCAAAGCAAAGCTTGAGCCAGCCGAAACGGTTGCTGTTCCGAGATGCCCCATGAAGGCGATGCTCTCCCGGTCAGTAATAGCAGTAGCGCCTCCCACATTCAGGAGGATATCGCCCTGACGACTACCCGTCGTGAGAGCAGTAGGCGAAGCCGGATCAAACCCTTCCAGGATCCCGCCATGCCCGAGGAGGGCATATTTCTCCGTTCCCACATCATAGCCATCAACGCCTCCGGTGACAGTAAGTGCGCTTCCCACATCAAGGTGTATATCTCCTGACAAATTGGCATTCGCACCTAACCCTCCATGACCGATCTGGCTGTATGCATTCTCCTCCGACCCCCCTTCAATTGATACCTTAGTTCCTGATCGAACTGCAATGTTTCCACTCTGGGTGCCGGTGACATAAATACCTCCGTGACCAATCTGAGCATACCCATCAGTGGAATCTCCACCGTCTACACTAACACTGCCAAGCGTGGCGTTAACTGTAATGTCACCGTCGCCGGCGTAATTACTGCTCCGTCCACCGAAACCAACCTGCGAATACGACCCCCACGCACCTCCGAGGCCGCCGCTGACCTCGATGCTGCCGCTCTGAGCATTCAGGAGAATAGAACCTTCGATCGTTTCTCCACTGCCACCTGATTCAAAACCTCCATGACCAATCTGGCCATAGGCAATATTGCCGTCACCCGAGTCATTCGCATGCACCATGATTCCACCGGTCACATCAATATCAATTAATCCAGCTGTCGTTCCGATGTTGCCGGTCGAAGCACGCCCACCATGACCAATCTGAGCACTGCTGTAGTCTCCCTGCTGAAATTCAGTCTGCGTATTCAGTTTAACGTTCGCGGCATCGATCAGGATGTTGCCATCTTTGGTTCCATCACTGTCATGACCGCCGTTACCAATCATGGCCCAGGCATCATCCTCATCGAGCGGGGTTGTCCCGCTTATTCCTTCAAATCCTCCGTCTAGAGTAATATCGCCTCCGGCATTCAGGACGATATTTCCCTGAATCACTCCGTCAGCATTCCGCCCCCCCATTCCAATCATCACCCACGATGAAAAAGGTCGACTAGCCTCCGTATTCAGTACACCCGCATTCAAATCGATGTCGCCCGAGGTAGTGATGGTAATGGTATCGGCAATGCCTGCACTCCCCACAGCACCCGTCGATGCCTGGCCTCCGTGCCCGATATGGGCCGAAGCCGAGTTAGCGGCACCACCGTTAAGGGTGACACTCGATGCCCCCGTAACCGTAATATTCCCGCTTCTAGTTCCATCCGTGATCCGCCCCCCATGCCCCAATTGAGCAGAAGCATCTATTGAGGTGGAATCGGTACCGCCACTCAAACTCAAGGCACCGGCCATCGAGATGGTGATATCCCCAATCGAATTGCTATCGCTATCGTATCCGCCATGTCCAACCTGGACATAATTCCGTTCCGCACTCCCGGCCGCGAGGGTGAGGTCATTCACTTCACTGATCGTAATATTGCCCCATTTATTGAGCCTGGATGAATGCCCGCCGTTGCCAATCTGAGAGAATGAATCGACCTGCGCATCGTCTGCTCCCTCTGAAGATTCGATCCCCGCTAAAATGGTGATATTGCTTCCGCCGTCTCCCTCTGCATTCGCATCCGCCGTGCCTGTTCCGGTCAGAGTGATATTCCCCTGATTTATGCCGTCTACATCGAAACCGCCGTTCCCGATCATCGTCATCGCACCCTCTCCAAGCCCCGAAGCCATGACTATATCATCGAACCCCTGAATCGTAATATGGCCCTGACGATTTCGCACAATCGAATCCCGTGAACCGTGTCCAATTTGCGCGTAGCTGTCAGTCCCCTCACCACCGCTCAGGAGGACGTCTCCAGCTTCATCAACAAAGGTAATTGATATGGATTGATTCGTGAGGCCATTCTGCCGGTTATCACCGGCGCCCAACCCGCCGTGCCCCAACTGCGCAAAAGAACGATTCTCCTCACCACCACTCAGCGACACATTCCCTCCATCGATACGCACAATGATATGGCCCGTAGTGTCCATCCTCGCTGGAGTAGGAGTATCGGGCACATCGTAGAAGAAACCCAACTGAGCGCCGGCATCAGCCAACACATCGCTTCCCTGAATCACCAAAGCGCCCGCCGCCACATCCGTGGTTCCTTTGCTGCTTCCTACCGCGACCCTTTGAGTATCACTCCCAATGGTGACCGTTCCATTGTTGATACCGAATTCTCCTGCCAGGAAACTGGAAGCAGTGATAACAGAACCCCCGGATACATCCCCGGCGCCTGGATTGTTCGTTGTCCCGTCCCATCCGGCGATCAAATTGATGCTTCCCGTCCCTGCATTCAACACGTCCGCCCTGACATCAATATCCTGATGCGCCAGCAAACTCAGCGAGTTCCCGCTATTCCAGGATACATCAGCACCATCATCGATCGTGATTGTTCCCGCCTCTTCCGGGTCAGAGCCGGGATCTGAAGTCGTGATCGCCACATTATTCGAAGCGAGAAGCCCAATCAAAGCGGTGTTCGAAATTTGATTCGAATCCGTCACTGTTGTCACCACCTCAAAGTCCGTCGGATCCAAGAGTAAGGTCCCGTTCTCTCCACCGGCGGACAAGGTGGAAACCACTCCCCGGAAATCAAGTAACTGTCGTCCACTCACCTCGACGAATCCTCCGTTCCCCACTCCGGCAGCAGTGGCACTGATCGCTCCTCCGAATAGCGTCTCATCATCTGACCACAGAACAACCGTTCCTGCATTCCCGCTGCCACTTCCCAGAGAGTCAGCGGTGATCCTGACCCCGTCCGCAACGGTAAGTGTTTCTGCGTTACGAATTTCAGCATCATCCCCGCGAAGGCCTCCGCCAATCATGACTTGGCCTCCACCATCCACCCCGCTCGCATCAATCTCGGCGGTCGAGCTTAACTCGATACTTCGAGCTTCTGCGATGATCGATCCGCCTGCTCCACTTGTACTCGCCGCATGAACTGAACCGCCTATCTCCAGCTCTTCCTCTGCCGCGATGCGGATTTCCCCGCCTTCAGCGATGATCTCTCCATCCACTTTAGCATAGGCAGCCTCAATCAGGACCCTTGCTGAATTTCCTACACTCGGCGCTGTTGCCCTGATCGATCCACTGTTGTGAATGGCACCGCCTACTCCGTGCAAGACAACACGACCTCCAGAGTTTGTTGCGCCAGTCGCCCGTATCGAACCCTTATTATTGATAGCAAGCGCATAGATATTGCCATGTGCTTTTAATTCCACCGCCGCCCCTTCAATGGTGCCGTCATTCAAAATACCGGTTCCACTCACCCCTGCACCACCTGCCCGGACGAAGATCCGCTCACCGTTCACATCAGCAGCGGCCTTCAATAGAACCTCTTCTCCAGCAGCCATTCCGACAAGACCACCTCTCGCTGAGATGGATCCGGAGTTTCTCACCGTTTTTCCGATCAAAAAGACATCCCCGCCGATTGCATTAATCCGCCCCAGGTTGGTAACGCCTTCACCTGCCCCTTTAAACTCCATATCCCCACCGGCAAGGAACTCTCCGTCGCTGACATTCAAAGTGGAAAGCACAAGCCCGTTTGTATCGATCATGCCGCCGGGTCCAATGAGAATTCCATTCGGATTAATCACAAACACGTTTCCATTCGCGCGCAACGCTCCATGAATCTCTGTCGGATTTCCTCCGGTAATGCGATTTAGAATCGCAGCCGAAGCGCCCGGCTGATTGAACTGCGCCAACTCTCCAGCATCAATGGAGAAATCATCCCAATTGATGATCGCCCGCTGCGACAATTGATTAATCTGCAAATTCCCCTGACTGCCGGCAAAACTGATGTCACCATGCGCGATGACCGCGCCTGAAGGATTTGCATTCAATGGCTGATTCCAAAGAAACATGCCGGGCAGAAGCAGAATTGCTATTGCTGTTTCGAAACGAGCACGTGCTCGCCTTAGTTCGGAGTTGTTTCCGGAACGCATTGTAATAAGGAGGAGGAAGTTGGATAGTTGCGAAGCCAATTGGCCACGAGCAGAGCAGGAATTCCTGCCCTCAATACACCGGTTTAGCAGGATCCCTGCCTGCCAATACAATATTTTGTATTAACTCCGCTTTTCAAAAACGGAGAGACAGTAAGCCTACGCAGTACGCAGACCGCCTGTCCCCCGGGGTAAGCCGGGACGGTCAGTCTCCGCTGGAAAAACCGGCTAACACTCACCCCTCTCCGCTTCGACGAAAAAAATGGGGAGATCCTGACGCGATTCCACACTATTCCGAAAAACGATCCTGAAGACTCAAGATATCCTCAAAATCCACTTCCACCTCCAGCCGGGAATCCACGTGATTAGTGAAAATGAGATGATACACCGATCTCCCATTCACATCGTATTGCTCATACCCCTCGTAATACATCTCGAAGGAGTTGAATCCGGTAATACGCCGCTCATTTTCACGCAGCCAGTCCCCCTCCGTCTTATCTTCCGGACGCAGGTTCAGAAAATCTGCAAGGGTAAAGAGGAATGATCCACCTGAAGTGCCACCGCCTTCGGTCGAAACCTCAACCGGAGGATCGGTCAGTTCGATCGAGTTGTAATAGAAAGCAAAGCCCGCGGCATTGGTCGGCGACGGACCGGTTCCGAAGGCGTTGTCATGCTCATTCGGGCTGGAAGGGATGACGCCGGTGATATCCACAGTAAACTCGTCATCCCGCTGCGTTGCTGAAGGATCAACTTCGGCACCGACAAATGATTCGCCATTGAGCAGTGCATCGACCGCAATCTGATTATTTGACCGTTCAGGCAGATAAAAACGCAATTCATCCGCACCCGAGAATTCACTCTCACTGTCAGCAATGAGACTTCCACCAGTGGGGTCAGTCGGTGCCGCTGCGCTTACGGCAATCTGAGTGATCCCGCCAAGCGCACTGGCCCCGGCACCACTTAATTGAGAGGCATGATTCACATGCCCGATCATTCCATTGCTTAACACAATATCAGACACAGCGGAGACGTTGATATCGCCAATTCGGTTACCGCTTCCGGACAGAGTATCAATCGTGTTGGCTGTTGAGAAGAGATCATCTCCATGGCCAATCTTAGAATAGGCCCCGAGATCGCCGTCGAGAGAGGAGATAGAAATACTCTCTCCTGACACGACATTAATATCACCACTAATATAGCCGCTGGACCTTGCACCACCCAGACCAATCTGCGCATACGCCTCGTCACCGGAGCCGCCTGTGATACTGATTCCGCTTCCCACCTCGATGAGGAGATCACCCAGGAAGGTCCCATCGGTCGAATGCCCGCCATGCCCGACTTGTGCAAAGGTCAGATCCCCTGTCCCTGCATCAAGATCCAGACTGCCACCGGTCGATTCCACGAGGATATCACCGCTAATATTGCTGTCGGCATCCACGCCCCCATGGCCGACGATCGCATATGAATTTTCCTCCGATCCGCCTTTCAAAATGATATCTCCATCATTCTCAACGGAAACATAAATACCGCCGGACAGGTCACCCCCGGCATTGACACCACCGTGACCAATCTGAGCATATTCACTCGAATCGTTACCGGCAATCAGGGAAATACTGCCAGAGGCGGATTGACCCGCAAAAACGGTCACTTTACCGGATTTACCTCCCTGAAGATTTAGACCGCCATGGCCGATTTGAGCATAGCTTTCACTCGCGCCTCCGCTTGAAGCATTCAGAAAAACATCAGTGCCTGCGTCCACCGCAATGTCACCTGTGATGTTGGTCGTTCTCACCGAACTATGGACACCTCCGTGACCAATTTGAACCGCAGCCCCCTCATTTCCCCCGGCACCAGCAAGGACAACAGCCCCATTAGCGCTCTGCACCTGAATTCGGCCTGCTAACGATGCCCCCGTCGAATCTGCGCCCCCATGACCAATCTGGGTCATCGCATCTGTGTTCGTCCCCCCGGTCAGTGTAATATCCTGATCAGCCTCGACGAGAATGTCACCGCTGAGCGATCCTGATGATTTCTCTCCTCCATGCCCGATTTGCACATGATTCTGTGCTCCTGAACCTTTCACCGTAATCGTTCCACCCGTCCCGGTTGCACTCACATTAATCGCCGCTCCACCTACCGTCGCCCCGTTATTATTTCCCCCATGGCCAATCTGCACGTATGCCTGGCCGCTGAACTGACTGTTCCCCTGCATCAAAACACTTCCCGTTACTGCCGTTACATCAATTGCTCCGCCGATTGTATTTCCGGCCTTCTGAGAACTGTCGCCACCATGTCCGATCTGGGCATAGGCACGGCTCCCTTGATTCTGTGTGCCGAGCACATTGACCTCAGTGTTACCGGATACAGTGATATCTCCACTCAAGTTCCCATTGAGATTCGTTCCACCGTGACCGATCTGCGCATACGCATCTTCAGCGGCACTTGGAGCCTGGGAATCGACCTCCACTTTCCCTGTCAGAGCGGTCACCTTCACATCGCCCGTCTGATCGCCGTCGTGGTCAAAGCCACCGTGACCAATCTGAGCATAAGCCCTCAAATTCTGTCCCCCTTCAACAACCACATCTGTCTCCCCAATAACCGTGATATCCCCTGCAGAACTCCCCCCTTGCGCGAAAGTTGAATCTGAATTATTCCCGTTAAATAACCCCCCATGTCCAATCTGGGCGGTTGTCTGATTACTCATTCCTCCAGTCACCTCAACACTGCCACCATTCGCAGTCACATTGATCGCTGCATTGTGGTCGCCAAAACTATACTGCCCTCCATGCCCGATCTGAGCATATGCTTGCGAAGCCACACTGGAATTATCAATCTGAGCACCGACGACACTCACTGACGTTCCTGCAGTGATATTGATCACGTCGGCAACTGTTGCTCCGGTAATAAAATCCGCTTCGTGTCCACCGTGGCCGATCTGAGCATAAGATTCGTCATTTTTCCCCGCAACGACTTCGACACTTCCTGTGGTCGCGGTAACGGTGACTGCTCCTGATTTATCACCCTCCGCATTCTTCCCTCCGTGACCAATCTGGGCATAACTGAAAGTTCCTGTTCCACCAGTAACAGAAATACTTTCCGCCGCAGTCACCGAGATGTCCCCGCTGTGATCACCATCAGCATTATCTCCACCATGACCGATCTGCGCATAATTCCGGTCATCGCTGTTACTATCCGTATCGACGCCGGCTTCAACCGTCACACTTCCTTCTACATCTATCGTGATCGTTCCGCTATGATCTCCGAAGGTCCCATGGCCGCCGTGACCGACCATCGCATTTGCATCAAGAATATCTGTTCCCGAGCCCAGTGTCCCCTGACTTCCTTGAACCAATAAATTTCCACCACTCGTCGTCGTGACCGAAATTAGTCCCTCATTGCCGTTAAGTGTCCCATAGACATCAGCGCCAATAACCCCCTCCACTTTTTCAGATTCATCCCCGCCATGACCTATCATGGCGTAAGCACGGGAACGGTTTCCCGCCTTCACTTCGACATTTCCGTCTGCTATCAGGATAATGTCTCCCTTGTAGTAGGAATCCGCTTCACGCCCACCGTGGCCAATCTGCGCGTAACTTTCGTTGCTGTTTCCTCCTTGAAGAGAAATCGCATTTCCGGAGACATCAACACCATTGGCAGTGATTGTGATATCGCCGTAGCGTTCGCGAGCCGAACTTCCGGAATCCCCCCCTCGCGAACCTCGCCCGCCATGACCAATCTGAGCAAAAGCCTGGGGCGCAATATTTTCATCCGGGCTGCTACTTGGTGAACCTGCTGCAGTTCCGGCCAGGGAAACGTATCCCCCCGTGGTAATCGTGATATCAGACTCCCCTTCATTCATGACACCATTCGTCTGAGTGTGACCTCCGTGACCTATTTGGGCATAAGTCTCGTTCTCCAAACCGGCATCCATGGTGAGGTTTCCGGAAAGATCCATTACAATGTGCCCGCTAACGACACCGTTACTGCCATCATTCCCACCGTGACCAACCTGAACATGAGAGTCAATCCCCGCTCCCCCGTTCATATCAAAATTGACGATCTTCGAAATGGCAATGCTGCCGGTCTTCGCATCGTTTGACTCCTGGCCTCCGTGACCAATTTGAGCATAGGAATCATTATTCCCTCCCCCGTTCATGACAATACTCCCCCGTTCGAGGGATTCAGTCGCTCCTGTAAGAATAATATCGCCAGTCTTGATTCCGTCTCCATCAGCACCTCCATGCCCAATTTGAGCATAAGAATCCCGGGCTTCCCCGCCCTGCATCGTAATAGAGCTGAAATTCGTGATCTCAACGTCGCCGGTCTTCTTCCCTGCCTGCCTTACGTTGTTTTCCGGAGTTCCCCCGCTTTGATCTTCCGAAGTGATTCCGTGGCCAATTTGTGCATAGGCATTTTGACCGACTCCACTGTTCAACTCCACCTCACCGGTCTCACTAAATGAAATCGTAATATCTCCATTCAAATTTCCATCCAAAGTCCCCGTCGCCGCGTCCCACGTAAATCCACCATGGCCGATCTGAGTAAAGGAACCCACCGTATCTCCCGAGTTCAGGATGAGGCCGTCTGAAAACAGCCCCACATCTATCGCCCCGTCTACATCAGCTCCTGAGAAAAAATAACCAAGCTGTGTCGCTGCGTTGTCGGTCGAATTCCCTGCCTGAAGCACCAGGCCCGAACCGAGCACTGTCGTCGTTCCGAGCCGTGATCCCACCGAAACTCTCGTTGCTTGATCCACCGCGCCAAGCGTCACGACTCCACTGTTCTCCCCATATTCGTCATCATCTGTCACCGCGGCAAAAACCGGTTCGAAATCAGGCAGAACGGCAGAATTGAACACCACTCCAGTATTAGTCATCGTTGGAGCAATGAATGCCCCGGTGATATCGGAATCCCATCCCGCCATCAGGTTCACATTTCCATCGCCGGCATTCTGCACACTGAAATCCAACATGAGATCCCGACCAGCCGCAAAACTCAGCTCAAAACTGCTTGTGTAACCGTTCAAAGCGGCCACATCGATCAACCCTCTGAGATCCAGATCACTGGTCGCCCCACCCGATGCAAGGGTGACATCTCCATCGACAATGGCGGCTCCGAGGGTCTCGCCCAGGGTGATAGAATTCCCCTGACCTGAAAGTTGCGCATCCCCAAAAGTAATACCACCGGTCGCGACCAGAGAATAGCCACTGTCTCCATCCGCCTGTATCCCCGACCCGGCGTAGCTTACCGAGCTAATACCATCTGAAGTCTGATGGGAAATGTAGGCACCTATGGCGTCTCCGTCAGTCATCGAAATGACACCATCCGCATACACATTCAGACCACCGGTTCTTGTGCCACCCGATCCAGCGTTTCTCGAATCGCCATGCCCGATCATAGCACCGCTACTACTATTCTGATCTCCCGATTCAAGAGTAATCCCGCCCCCTAAATTCACCACCGAGATACTTCCGGAAAGATCACTCGCTTCGAGGGCATTCCCCCCATGACCGATCTGCACATATCGATTATTATAATTATCATCTCCAGCAGTCAAAGAAATCACTCCACTCCCCTCATTCACGACGGTCACGAATCCCGCGTGATCCCCCGTCGCTCCGACTCCTCCATGACCAATTTGAACGTAACTGCGAATCCGGTTCCCAGTGCCCCCGTCATTATCCTCATTAAGCTCTTCACCATACGCATTCAGGTCTATTCCTGTTTCAGCCTGAACGTAAATATCGCCGGTTCGTGTACCATCACTCAGTCTGCCACCGTTACCAATCTGCACATAGGAATCATTTGAAGAGGTAGCATCCCCCTCTATCCTCAAGGTCTTCAGCGAAATTCCCCCGTCCTTCGAAATAACACTGATATGCCCATCAGTCGTATTACCTATATTTCCGTGGCCTCCATGACCGATCTGAGCAATAGACCGCTCTCCTCCTCCGCCCGTTAACGAAATGTCATTTTTTGCAGAAACGGTAATGAGCCCTGATTGATCTCCTCCTGCCGCAGCCCCATTGAACAGACCTCCATGTCCGATCTGAACAGTGTTTTGATTGCTACGCCCCCCTTCGAGGGTGATTGCTCCGTTTTCAGAAGTCACCGTGATATCGCCCTCAAGTGTCTCATTGGTAGAAGTGTACTGTCCGCCATGACCAATTTGAGCGTATGCTTGACTTGAGTCTGCACCCGAGTCCGTGTCAACAAGCTCAGCACTCAGAGATATATCGCCATCCGAAATGACTGAAATATAATCATCAGCAGTGGTGCTGTTATTTCCAAAATCAGCGTTATGACCACCATTTCCGATCTGCGCATAGGCACGAGCAGCATCTCCCGTCTGTAAGGACACGCTCCCGGCCTTGATCGAAATAGATCCCGTCTTACTACCCGTAGCAGCCCCCCCCCCATTTCCAATCTGAGCATAGGAATCATCTGCGTCGCCGCCATTGACCTCGAGAGAACCTGAAGCTGTGATTGTAATATCTCCAACTTTAGATCCACCAATACCGGTGCCACCATTACCTATCTGAGCAAAGCTGCCAATTTCGTCGCCTCCATCCAAACGAACATCCTTCGCGTTACTGATCGTAATATGACCAACCCGGTTTCGGTCTGTTGAAACAACAGAGCCATGACCGATCTGTGCATAGCTCTGCTCACCATCTCCGCCACTCAGCAACACATCTCCTGCCTCATCGACAAAGGATATACTGATTGACTGATTAGCCAGTCCGTTCTGACGGTTATCACCGGCGTTAAGGCCACCATGACCAAGCTGCGCAAAAGAACCATCCATATCACCGCCGTCCAAAGAAACGCTTCCACCGTCGATGCGAACAATAATGTCACCCGGAGTGTCCAATTTATCAGTTGGGTCTGCGCCAAAAGCATTGACATCATAACGGAAGAATCCCAGCTGGGCCCCGGCATCCTCCAGATTGTCACTCCCCTGGATCACCAGCGATCCTGCAGCGACGTCGGTGGCTCCCTTGAGGCTTGCCACTGCCACCCGCTGAGTATCACTCCCTATCCTCACTGTTCCATTATTGATTCCGAATTGACCGACCGCAAAACCGCTTGCAGTGATGGGGCCTCCACCGGAAATACTGCCGGCCCCGGGGTCATTCGTCACCCCATCCCATCCCGCCACGAGATTGATACTCCCCGTGCCTCCAGTCATCACATCGGCCTCAATATTGATATCCTGATGCGCGAGTAAACTCAGGGAATT
>JARGPJ010000015.1 GCA_029212615.1 Verrucomicrobiales bacterium | reverse complement strand
TCTGATGTCACCTCAAGGCTCATTTTTATTGGCGAACGTTTGAGGAATCTCAGCCAGATCTGACGGCGCGATTCCGATTGGAGATTAAGGATTCAAATCAGGAAAGTCAATCGACTCGGGACGTGATCTGGCTTGAGATCTCCGGCTTGTTGTGCCCCGCATTTCGAGAGCGACTAGCAATCCGGTAACGCCTCCGATCACGGCGAAAGAACCAACAATCGGGGAAAAGAAAAATCGAAAGACGATGGAGACCGATTCGAACCCGTAAAATGGAAGGGCAACAACAATCAAAACGCCCACTGCAGTTAACGATCCAACAAGAGCTCCCAAAATCGGTGATGGCCTGTAGTCATACTTCGCTACGAGTCGGCTTGCACACAGGGCCAGTCGAAACCCAACCACGAAAGTGACTACGATCGAATAGATCGCAATGAAGAGTAGCTCGATCAGTTGATCAGCAGGCCCGGATCCCACACTGCCCAAAAGGAGGATTGATGCACCTGCGAACCAAGCAACCATACAGTGTCTCGCTACGCTACCTGCTCGAATCATTTTTCTTGGCACAACAGTATTTATTAGTATCACCTCACGAAGTGATATCACGTCAGGCATTTACCAGTCAAAATGTTCTGCAGCCCTTGATTTAGCAAGGCTTTTCCGGAGACAAGTGCTTCTATCAGGCAGGGTGATGGCAAGCCTTGATAAGGTGCCTGCTCAAGCTGATATCACCCGGTGGGGGGGTGAGATCAGCCCCCCGCTTGCGACGGCCAGGTGGTTACCATCACCATTCATTTATTCATCTGTTCATTGCACTGCGCCGCCCGGTTTGACTTATTCGCTCATCATGACGGGAGGGCATTGCCCTCGAAAACGCACTGGCTCGCGACAGTTTCCAATCGTAGCCTACTCAGATGCGCCCTCACCCTCCCCGGTTCTGCCTCATGTCGAGAAGTCCTTTGCGACGAGAGGTATTCTCCCGACCCCACCCTATCAGGTCAGTGGCTCAACAGGGTTGGGTCATGCTCATAACCCTGCTGGTTACTTCCTGCCTTGAGGCGGAGACGGTGGCTGATCCCGCCCCGCCGACGGTCTTTGAAGTCCCGGTCACTGAGCGAGGAGAGCCCGCGTCTTTCGCTCGCCTCACCGGGATCGCCCCTCCTGCTCCGCGCCCCCCTGAGGCGGTGAATGCAGACTGGCCGCGCTTTCTCGGACCAATGGATAACTGTATTTCCCCTGAAACACACCTGCTCTCTTCGTTTCCTGAAGGTGGGCCGGCAAAGGTTTGGGAAATGGAGAAAGGAAGCGGCTACACCTCCCCGGTCATCGCCGACGGGAGGCTCGTCTTTTTTGATCGGCGGGGAGATGAGGAAACAATCGACTGCCTTGATCCTGAAACGGGCCGTCGCTTCTGGACCTTCTCTTACCCGGTCGACTACACTGACCGCTACGGCTTTAACAATGGCCCGAGAGCGAGCGCCATTCTCTCGGATGGCAAGGTCTACACGCTTGGGGTCAGGAGCATGCTGACCTGCCTCGATCTGGCGAGCGGCTCTTTGATTTGGCAGCGAAATCTGAAGGCGGAGTTTCATGTCGCGGATTTCTTCTTCGGGCATGGGAGTTGCCCGCTTATTTTCAATGGTAAAGTGATTGTCCCTCTGGGAACTGATTCTGAGGACAAAGGAATAAGCGTCGCGGCCTTTGATGCAGACACCGGCATACTTGTCTGGACGACAGAGCACGAATGGAACGCGAGCTACGCATCCCCCATCATTGCGGAGCTCCGAGGTGAACCCCGCCTGCTGGTCTTTCAGGGTGGGGAAAGTGATCCTGCATTCGGCGGACTCCTCGCGATCAATCCGGAGACGGGAGAATTGCTCGACGCCTTTCCGTGGCGGCCCGACAAGTATGAGAGTGTCAATGGCTCCACTCCGGTGGCGGTCGGAGACGATCAGGTGTTTTTAAGCAGCTCCTACCAGCACGGCGCCATCCTTCTGAGACTGAATGATTCCCTGAAATGGGAAACGGTCTGGAAGGCACCGGAGTTCGGCCTGCACTGGACGACCCCTTTGCTCCTCGACGGCCATCTATACGGTTTCAGAGGCCGCAATGAGCCCGATGCCTGGCTCGCCAGTTACAGCGTCGCCACCGGTAAAGAGAACTGGCGTGAGGACTTTGAATGGAACATCCCACTCGAAAGCGGGCGCGACTACCGCATGAAGTATCTCCGCGGCAGCCTTCTCCACGCCGATAACAGAACCTACGCCCTCGGTGAGCTCGGCAGCCTCGGCATTTTCAATCTCACTTCTGAAGGAGCTGAACTCCTTGACCGGACGCAGCTTTTTCTCGCCCGATCCACCTGGTCCCTCCCCGTCCTGCACCGAGGCCTGCTCTATGTGTCGCAACATGAAAATGACGTGGACGGCAACGGCCCCCGTCTCATCTGTTACGACCTGAGAGCCGGAAGCGAGTGATTACCAGGAGTCTGTCCGGAACGGACTCGCCGGAAGTCCCTCTTCGTTCCCGAAGTTCACTGCTTCCGGATTAGCCTTCCAGGCATAACGAACCGCGCGCGGTTCAGTGATCGACTCCGCCGTGACGATCAATTCATCCCCTTTAATCTCCGCCGTCGCGGGAACGAATGCACCGTCGGCTCCGGCGATTTCAAATTCAGCGAGAGGCTCTTCATTTAACGACGCGAGGCCACTTCCGACTTCGGTAAAGCTAACGATCGCCCTGCTTCCCTCGATCCGGAGTGAATCGTAAATCGGACCGGAATAGACAATATTTTCCCCATAGGTATTGGCACGGGCGAAGCGGGCAAGACGATGGCCAACCGGGGTCTTGTTGGCCGGGTGAATATCATCAGGGTCCCCGGTATCGATTGTCACCACCATTCCGGTGTTTTCCCCCTCCTGCCAGAACTTGAGCATTTGCTCACGCACGAGAGGCCAGCCTTCGGGGCTTCCGCCCGCAAAATTCGGCAACTGCACGAGATAAAAGGGAAAGTCGGTTCGCTCGACGAGGCCATTGGCTGCCTGAGCCCAATCAGAACGCCAGTCTTCAGTGAGCGCGAGCATGAGATCCTTGTATCCTGTATTGAAAGGCTCACGTGAATTGGCCTCCCCCTGATACCAGATCACGCCGCGAATCGCGTAGGGCTGGAGCGGTGCGATCATCGCATTGTAGTGACCCGTCGGGCGCTTCACATGGGTCTCCCCGAGAGGTTCATTCGGCGCCCGCTCGGCAAAGGCTTTACCTGCTTCTTTCGCCGCGGCTGATTTGGCGCGCCACGCTTCGAGAGCGGTCTTGTATCTTTCCATCGCCTCCGGATGATTCTTCAGCGCCGCTGCCCAGTAAGTGCGAATCGTTTCGGCCGCAGGGTCACTTTGCAGGGTTTCATTATTGATCCAGGAAAAGGCATTCGTCCCCCCGTTGGCGGATTGAATGATTCCCACCGGAACATTTCTATCTTCCGCCAGCTTGGAGGCGAAGTAAAAAGCGGCCGCTGAAAAGGTGGCAACATTGGCTTCGGTCGGAAGGGTCCAGGTCGCGTTGACTTCCGTCGCCCGGGTGTCACTTCCATTCACCGGCACTTTAAAAAGACGAAGGTTGGGAAAGCCTCCCTGTGCCGCCTTTTTAGCAGTCGCCTCAGCATCAAGGCTGCGATGCACCGGCCATCCCATGTTCGACTGGCCTGAACCTACCCAGACCTCTCCAACGAGGAGATCATTCAAGACAATGCTCTCTTCACCGGCGGTGATGGTCATGACTTCCGGGTCGAAGCTCGCCGGAAGGGCATCAATCACGACCATCCATTTCCCCTTCTCATCTGCTTTCGCTTCACCTTTCCGCTCACCGAAGACGACCGAAACGGTTTCGTTTGCTTCGGCGACACCCCAGACCGGGATCGGGGCATCCTGCTGCAGGACCGCGTAATCTGAGAAGAGAGGATTTACCGCGAGATCACTGGCGGAAAGGGTGCTGACAAAAAAAGTCAGGACCAAGGACGTGAGAATTTTGGGAAACAGGGGGATCATTTCCGTAAAAGGTGGAGCCTAGTCATGAAAAATCCACCCTCGATAAACAACGAAATCGCGGCATTGAAACTTTTCTGCGGGTGATTTCAACACCTCGAACAGCCCGCTCATCCAGGTGCCCTTTTGTCCCTACCCGTCCATGAAAAAGGGCGTATCATTACTCATGTTGAGTTTCCGTCTTTTTGGCTTCCCCGTTCGCGTTCAATGGATCTTCTGGGTCCTCTGTCTTGTTCTCAGCATGAATTATCTTCAATCGGGCGGACCGAACGGGGTGCTCAAGGCGCTCATCATCACCGCGATCGTTTTCGGCTCGATTCTCTGGCACGAACTCGGCCATGCCTGGGCGAGAAAGAAATCCGGAGCCCCCTATTCGGAGATCATGCTGCACGGTTTCGGGGGCGTTTGCTCCGGTCCGGGAAGCTTCACGCGAAGCCAGTCGGTTTTTATTGCGGCGGCCGGCCCTGCCGCAAGCATCGCCCTCGGGCTGGCGACCTTTCTCCTCGCCAAAGCCTCCGGCGTCAGTGACTCACTCCTCGCCTTTGGGATCGGCTGGATGCTCTGGGTCAACATCGGTTGGGCCATCTTAAACCTTTTCCCCATCTACCCGCTCGACGGCGGTCAAATTTTTGCCGGCATCGCCGGACCGAAAAATTTCAAGCTGGTTCTCTGGACCGGGTTGATCGTCGCAGCAATTCTGGCGCTGGGAGGACTGCTCTCAAAACAACTCTTCATGGCGATCCTCTTCGGGATGCTCGCCTGGGGAAACTGGCAGCGCCTTCAGGGACAGCAGAGCTCATTTATGTGAGCGTTCTCCGCAGCGGAGAACCGCCCCCAACTCATTGAAACAAATACTTCTCCACCAGCTGCAAGGTCACCCGCCCGCTGATGGCGAGGCTCTCCGCGCTGATCTTGTCGAGGGTGTCTCCCGGTGTATGCCAATAGGGAAAGTCAAAGTCGATCAAATCAATCGCAGGAATGCCGGCAACTACGTTCAGCGGGATATGATCATCAATGATGTAGTCCGGGCTGATTCCCACTTCCTTTCTGACATCGAGGTCTTCGGCCGCGGATAACAGATGACGGGACATCTCCTGAACCGTCGCCTGCACCGCCCTCATGTCGACCGTGTAGCCGTCTTCCTCGCGGGCTTTGGCAAGGTCTTTGATCGATGACCCGGGGATCTGAACACCTGCCCTTATCTTGAGGTCCTTGTCACCGACCATGTCGAGGAGGATGCCCCAGTCAGGGATCAAGTCCTGCACCATGAGCAATTCCTTCGCGTAATGCTTACTGCCGTAGAGACCATCCCGCGGCGTAATGTTAGGGCCGAAAGCTTCCTCACCATCAAAGAAAACAAGCTCCAGTTCCTCCGCCAGATCGGGCCGGGTCTGAAGGACTCGTGCCAGCTCCACGAGTAATCCGGTGCTCGACCCGCCATCGTTGGCGCCGACAAATTCAAAGCGGGTATAGAGCTTCGTATCAAAATGGGAACAAAGCAGTCCCGACACTTTTTCGTTCCAACGCCCCTCTCCGAAACGGGCCCGGAGGTTGGTAAACTCAATCTCGCCCTGTGTCGTTTGAGCCGTAAAGGTCTGGCGCTGAGTCGTCCACCCCACCTGAGCGAGCTGCTCAATCAGGTAAAGGCGGGATCGCTCAAGTGCTTTTGATCCGGCAGGACGCGGCCCGAACCCGACGAGTGCTTTGACATGATCGTAAGCATTCTGCCCGGAGACACTTTTTTCGAGGGCGCTGGCCGGGTCGAAGGGCTTCGGCGCGTCCGAGCAGCTGATGAGTGAGCCTCCCAGAAAAAAGAAGACCGGAATAAGACCGAATTTCATCTCAGTCCAAACTGATACCCATGAGTTCGAGGATACGGCTGAGGTCTTCGTTTCCGTAGTACTCGATCTCAATCTTCCCCTTTTTATCGGTGTGCTGAATCGCAATATTCGTTGAGTAGCGACCGCGCAACTCATCCTGGATCTGCCGCAGGTAAGCTTCCGCCTGCGGCGAAACCTTGGCTTTCTTCGCTACTTTTGACGTCGTCTTGCCATTGATCTGCTCGGAAACAAGCTTCTCGGTATCACGGACATTCAGCTTTTTCCGAACGACCATGTCAGCAAGGAGACGCTGCTCGGCTTTCGTTTTGATGCCGAGGATGGCTTTCGCATGCCCCTGACTGAGCATCTTTCTCGAAATTAAAGTCTGAACCTGCTCATCCAGGTCAAGAAGGCGAATCGCATTGGAAACCGTGGCGCGATTTTTCCCGACGCGCTGGGCAATCTCCTCCTGCTTCAGACCGAAATCCTGAGCAAGCCGGGCGTAGGCTTCCGCCTCTTCGAGAGGGTCAAGATCTTCACGCTGAAGGTTCTCAATCAGCGCCATCTCGAGGACATCGCGATCCGATGCCTCCCGCAAAATAATCGGCACTTCCTTGAGCCCCAGCTTCGTCGAAGCCCGCCAGCGGCGCTCACCGGCGATGAGCTCATATTTCCCATCGACTTCGCGAACGACGAGAGGCTGAATCACCCCGTGCTCACGAATCGACTCGACGAGTTCGTCGAGATTTTCCTCATGAAAACGTTTCCTCGGCTGAAGCGGCGATGGGACCACTGCATCGAGGGCGACCCGCAAGACACGTTCGCCGGTATCCGCCGACTCTTCCTTACCCGAGGGCGCAACCGTGACGGCTCCCGGGGCTTTGATGAGAGCGTTCAGCCCCTTTCCGAGGCCTTTTTTAGGTGTCTTGGCCGGTGGCATGAGCGCGGGCGTAAAAGGTCGAAAGCTTTCGCTTACTCGATGATACGGACGTTAGGGGAACCTCCGGCATTTGAGTGAATCCCGGCTTCCATCGCAGCGTGCTGCTCGTCAGTGCAGGCCGAATCAATCGGCGCATCGGGCTGCTCTTCGCTCTTGCTCAGGATGTTGTTTTCGATCATCCAGGCTTCGACTTCCTCCCCGCTCACATCAGCGAGCATCGTCCCGTTAATTTCGACACAGGGAGAGAGGGGCTGACCGCTCTTTTGCTCCATTTCCCACCGGAGGGCGGGATTCTTGATGATATCCTTCTCCGTGAATTCGAGATCGTATTTGCGGAAGATCGCCCGGACGCCTTCGCTCCAGCCGCAAAAAGTCTTCAGATACGCGGTGATTTCGAGATTTTGTTCTGCCATGATAAATAGGATTACAGGTTTCTCATTCATAAGCCAACGCTCAGCCTTACGCAAATAGCATTGCCCCCTATTCCAGTGCTGAATCCCAAGGGTAAATCGCGGTTTGAATCAGATCGTGCCCGTTCTATACTAGACTGACTCCCGTCACTTTCAGGCCCCATGAAAACAGGACTTCCCACCGCCTTCGCCCTCATCGCGATGATCGCCCTTTCCATCGCCCTCACCGGCTGTGAAAAAGCGGCTCCCGTTCTCGACGCCTTGAAAGAAGCTCTCGACCGTGAGCCGGTGGAGGATAAAATCGCGAAAATCGATCCGGCTGATATCCCCCCTCCCCCGGAACCGGTCGCGATGGAGCCCATCGTCAACAAAGACGCCCGGGTCGGAATCCTCGGGTATCATGATTTTACGGAAGAAGTCTCCAACAATGACATGATTCTCAACATCGAGGATTTCCGTCGCCAGTTGCAGACGATCAAAGATGCCGATCTACCCGTCATCTCAATGCGTGAGTTTCTCGACTGGAAGCAGGGCAAAGCTAAGATACCCGAAAAATGTGTCCTCCTCACGATTGACGACGGCTGGAAAGCAACGCACACCCTCGCGCTCGACGTCTTCAAAGAGTTCGGTTACCCCTTCACCATCTTTCTCTACAAAAATTACATCGGCGTCGGCGGACGCTCGATGACCCATGACGAGATCCGTGAACTGGCCGCGAACGGAGCCACGATCTGCAGTCACTCCGTGAGCCACCAGAACATGTCGAATCGCGGTGACAAATCGACGGAGGCCTACGATGCGTGGATTTTAGAGGAACTGGAGGAATCGCACCGCTTTCTCGAAGAGCACTTCGGCGACACAGGGGCCGTCATTAAAGCATTTGCCTACCCCTACGGCATTTACAATGACCGCGTCATCGAACTGGCAACCGAGGTCGGCTATGAGGCCGCCTTCACCGTGAACGGCAAAAAGACGATCTGGGAAGTCGAGGACATGGAAATCGGGCGCTATGTTGTTCACGGAACCACCCTCGCCAATTTCGAGCCCTCGATCAATTTCGGTGGCGGCACCGTGACCTCGTCCGGACGCAAACTCATGTCGGCGACAAAGACGGAAGAAGGGGAAGTTGAAGCCCCGCTCGTCACGGTGAGACCTCCCGACGGCTCGACGATCGGCAACCGCCTCCCGCTCATTGAAGTCGATTTATCAAAACTAACCGATCTCGATACGGAAAGCCTCTCGATGCGCATCAGCGGCTTCGGCAAGGTGCCCCACGAATTTGATCCCCTGACAGGTCTTCTCTCCTATCAGATCCCGCAACGACTTCGACTTGACCAATGCGGGGTTCAGGTCAGCTTCCGGCACGACGGCCAGGAAGAACACGAAACGATCGGTTGGGGATTTCAGGTGGAAAGACTTGCGGACTACTTTTCCTCCGACGCCACCGAACCAGGTTCCAACGAAACGATCGAGCCTCTCAGCCAAGAGAAAGAATCTGAAGCAGAGACTCCGACCGCATCCCTCTAACTTCCCCGACTATTTTCATCCCCATGTTTAACTCCCTCTCCGACAACCTGCAGGAAACGTTTAAGAAACTGCGGGGGCACGGCAAGCTCAGTGAAAAGAACATCTCGGACGCCCTGCGTCAGATTCGGCTGGCCCTCCTCGAAGCCGACGTCGAATTTTCAGTCGCGAAAGACTTTATTGCCCGGGTCAAAGAGCAGGCCATGGGTGAGACGGTGATGCGAAGCATCAAGCCCGGTCAGCAGATCGTTAAGATTTTCAACGACGAGCTCGCCGCCCTTCTCGGAGGTGACGCGGCACCGCTCGATCTCAATCCACCGGCCCGGCTTCTCCTCGTCGGCCTCAATGGTGCCGGTAAAACGACCACCTCAGCGAAGCTCGCGCTTCATTTGAGGAAAGAAGGGAGACGTCCTCTCCTCGTCGCCTGTGACCTCTACCGCCCCGCCGCGGTCGATCAGCTGGTCACCCTGGGCAAACAGATTGACATCCCTGTTTTTCAGCCGGAGCCGGGCGAAACCGATGTCCTCAAGGTCGCGAAAGCGGCGCTCAAATGGGCTGACGATCAAGGGGGAACGGTCATCATTTTCGATACTGCGGGACGCCAGGAAGTCGACGACGCACTCATCGGAGAACTGAAGTCGCTGCACCAGTTTCTCGATCCGAAAGAAACCCTCCTCGTCGCCGACTCCGCGACCGGCCAACAGGCCGTGAGTGTTGCCCAGACCTTTAACGAAGTGATCGGACTGACCGGGCTCGTCCTCACCAAGCTCGATGGCGATGCGCGTGGCGGCGCCGCCCTCTCGATGCGCTCGGTGACGGGACAACCGATTAAGTTTGCCGGGATCGGCGAGAAGCTTTCTGACTTTGAAGCCTTTGTTCCCGACCGCATGGCCGGGCGCATCCTCGGGATGGGTGACGTTGTCGGTCTCGTTGAGAAAGCGGCAGAGGCGATCGACGAAGATGAAGCCATGCGAATGGCGGAGCGGATGAAGAAGAAGAGCTTCGACTTCGACGATTTCCTCGCTCAGATCCGCATGATGAATAAGATGGGAGGCCTCGGTTCAATCATGGGCATGATTCCCGGCATGGGCGACAAGATGAAAGGGGTCGACCTCGACGAAAAACGCATGAAGCACGTCGAAGCGATTGTCCTCTCCATGACCCCGAAAGAACGCAACCGGCCTGAGATCATCAAAGCATCGCGCCGGAAGCGTATCGCCTCCGGAAGCGGCACCAGTGTCGCGCAGGTTAACTCACTCCTGAAGCAGTTCGGCCAGATGCGTAAAATGATGCGCAACAAAGGCAAAATGAATCAGATGATGAAACAATTCGGCGGCGGCAAGGGCGGTGGTCTACCGTTCTAACACGCACACAGAAAGAGCGGCGCGACCCAACGGTGATGGAAGCTCTTTGCGATGGCTTCAGAACACCTTCCCCTCCGCTACTGGGCGAGCGCTACTGGGCGAGCGCTACTGGGCGAGCGCTACTGGGCGAGCGCTACTGGGCGAGCGCTACTGGCTCGTCTGCATCCTCTGAGAGCAGTTTCGCAACAGCCGGTAGCAACGTTTCAGTTGAAAACGGCTTGGGAATAAAATGATGAATCGTCTCAGTTCCTTCGCCGAGGTATCTTCCGCTCGTGGTATGACCGCTCATCACCAGCGTCCGCACGTGGGGATCGATCCTCCTCAGGGCGACGACTAATGCATTTCCGTCCATGACCGGCATGGCCATATCGGTGATCACAGCACTGATCTCATCCTTTTGTTTCGCAAACATGGCAACCCCTTCCGCCCCATTGTTAGCGATGAGAACACGATAGCCGGATCGCTCCAGTATTTTTTTCCCTATCGTCCGAATCGCGATCTCATCATCAATGAGGAGAATCAATTCTCCGGATCCGCGCTGCAAAGAATCAATACAGGGAGGGGCTTCCACGGAACTTTCCACCGACTCCGAGGCAGGTAGGTAGACTTTGAAATTCGTTCCCTTGCCCGCCTCACTCCGAACATCCATGAATCCACCGTGAGACTTCACGATGGCCAGGCTTGTCGACAGCCCGATCCCGCTTCCTTTTCCGATTTCCTTGGTCGTAAAGAAAGGGTCGAATATTTTATCCATCGTTTCCGGAGGTATTCCCATGCCGGTATCTTCAACCGACACCACGACATACCGCCCTTCCTCCACATCCTGAAGAACATTTGCTTCACTCGAATCGATTGAAGCCATACCGAGATGAATACTCAAGTGTCCGCCCTCTTCCATCGCGTCGCAGGCGTTCACACAGAGATTCATCAGAATCTGGTGAATCTGAGTCCTGTCTCCGAGAATTTGATTCACCGTTTCCTCAACATCCCGATGCACCGTGATATTCTTCGGGAACGTTTCGGCACTGATCGATGCGACCTCATCAATGATTTCTTCAATCCGGACCGGCTTGCGTTTTCCTTCCACTCCTTTAGAAAACATCAATACTTGCTTCACGAGTTCTGCCGCTCTCCTCGCGCTGCCTTCGAGGGTATCCATGATCGCCATGCTCGACTTGGGAATGGCTGCCTCACGCAATATATCAACTGACAACAGAATCGGCGTCAGCATGTTATTGAGATCATGGGCGATGCCGCCAGCCAGCCTCCCGACACTTTCCATCCGCTGTGATCGGAAAAACTGCCTTTCCAGTTCGCGAGCACCGGTGATGTCCTTGTTGATCGAAAAGATCGAATCTTCACGCACTCCGTCCCCCGAAACGAGAGTCCAGCTCGCTTCGACAATCACATCGGCCCCGGATTTGGTGAGAAAAGTTAACTCACCACTCCACTCCCCTGCTTTTTTAACCGTGTTAAAAGCATTCTCAAATTCCTCGCCCCGACATTTCAAAAGTTCACAAAGCAATCTTCCGTCCGCCTCTTTTGACGTCCATCCATACGTCTTTTCGGCAGCCTGATTCCAGAAGGTGATCCGATTGTTCAAATCGGTCGCCATGATGGCATCATGAGACCGGGCAATGAATGAGGCTTGAAATCTGAGTTCTTCTTCAGCCTTCTTCCGCGCCGTGATATCGGAGCGGAGCGAAAGGTACTGACGGGGCCGACCGCTATCATCGAGAAAGGGTACGACTGTCGTATCGGTCCAGAAAATGGTGCCGTCTTTTCGATAGCTCTTGATCTCTCCTTTCCAGGAATTGCCCGAAGTCAATGCTGCCAGCATTTCCGCAGAGTAGGCGGGAGCCTTCCGGTCACCGTCGAGAATAAAGTGACAGTTCCCCACTAACTCCTCTTCACTGTACCCGGATATCTCACAGAACTTCTCATTCACAAAAGTGATCACTCCATCGAGATTGGTGACAGACACGATAACATGACGATTCAAAGCCTGCTTGAGGTCGATATTGTCCTTCAAGCTTCGGCGTAACGCCTCCTTGATTTCCCGGCTGTCGGTGATGTCGGTCGCAAAAACCAACATCTTGTCCAGGCTTCCGTCCTCATCATGAATGGCGGAAGCAGAGAGCAACACCGGGAATTCCCGACCACTGGAATGCTTCGCAAGAATTTCGCCGGTCCAATCCCCCCCCTGCCGCACCTTCGCGAGGGCTCCACGGGCCGATTCAACATCGCTGTCTGCAACGCTGACATCGGTGACCTGTCTGCCGACCAGCTCCGCGATGGAATATCCGAAATATTTTTCAGCCGTCCCGTTCGCATGAATAATCGCCCCCGCCGGATCCGTTACGAGAACAGATTGGCTTACCGTATCGAGGATACGGGCCTGAAAACTCGCGGTGCTTTCACGCATTTTCCGCTCGGAGATATCCCTTTGGACGCCGACGAAATGACTCAACTTCCCGTGGCTGTCAGAAATCGGGCTGATTTCAGTTTCGATCCAGCAGGGCTTGCCCTCTTTATCATAGATGACCAGTTCCTTTCGAATCGGTTTCGCCCGGTAAAGTGCCCGGCCAATTGCCCGAACCACATTCTTATCGGTTTCCTCTCCCTGAAGAAAATCCGGAGTCAACCCGACCACCTCGCCGGATGAATATCCGGTCATCTCTGTGAAGGCCTCATTAACGAAACGTATCTTCGGGGCATCGCCCCCCATTTCGGCCACATCACAGACGATCACCGCATCATTGAGATGCCTGATACATTCCTGCAGCAACTGGAGGTGAGTTCTACTCAGAACCCGGTCAGTCACGTCCTGAAGGGTTCCATGAACCTTGATGACCTTTCCTGTCCCGTCCCGAACGCAACTTCCCATCACCTTCACCCAGACCTGATTCCCCTTCGCCGAGATAATCTCCCACTCTCCGGAAAACGGATTTCCGGTCGCAAGACATTCCTCAAACGCACTCTTAACTTGATCCTGATGCTCAGGAACATAGTAACCGATCGCTTCCTCCAGGGTAGGGACAAAGTTCGATTTCACATCGTGAATCATGCAAACTTCTTCCGACCAAAATACGGTAGTCGGTTCAAAGTCGACCTCCCAGTTTCCGAGACGGGCCATCTTGGCAGCCATCTGAAACTGATCCGTTTTCGTGATTAGGCGGTGATGAAAATCCTGTCTCACCAACGCATGCGAAATCGTCCGTTTCAGAATTTCCGCACTGGTTTGATTTTTGATAAGAAAATCGTGAGCGCCGGCTGAGAGAATTCTTTCTGAAAATTCAATATCCTCAACCTCTCCGAAAACAATCTTCGGTAGAGCTGGATAACGTCTCGATAGCTCAACAAAATTTGGGAACGCTTCACTGCCGGCCAATTCAAGTAGCAACAAATCGAACGACGCCGCTCGATCAACGTCGTCAGAAAATTCTTCAAAGCTGGAATAGAAGACGACAGCTGCAGCTAAAACAGGTTCTACTCCGAACATCTCTTCGACACGGGACGCGAATGCCGGGCTATCCCCCAGAATTGCTATGTTCAGAATTGTTTTGTTCATTTGGGAGACCCGTTTTCTCAATCCGATTTCATCAAGCAAGTGAGGGTCTGAATCGAAGTAACTTCTACGGAATACTTAAATTCTCATTATGATTTAAATTATGAATATTGTATAATTTATGGTAACCGTCAATAAATTCTCCATCATTCTTTGGCCTGACCGGATTGCGAAGAGATCGGAGAACGCGATGCTCAGCGTCTAAATTCTACCAGCTGAACAGGTTATCGATTTCAGCGAGCGAATCTGACGCTACGAAAACTTGAGATAAAAACACTTCAAGTACTGCGCTTCCGGAAAAGTCGCCCGGTGATCCGGGGCATGCAGCCTCGTTTCGATCTCTTGAAAAGCCCGGCCGGACTTCCTCGCCGCCGACCGCACTGCATCGAAAAATTCCACCTCACTGACGTGGCCTGAACAGGATGCAGCTACGAGAATCCCCCCGCGTCGCAAAAGTCGTATCGCGTTCGAATTCAGTTTCCCATATGCCTGAACTGCCCGCTCCCGCTCGGCCTCCCGCTTGGCAAGTGACGGCGGATCCACGATCACGAGATCAAAGGAAGATGGCTTCCCTGATTCAATCCACTTAAAAGCATCATCCTGGACACTCCTGTAGACACAGGCGGCAACCATGGGATCCTCTTCATTCAAAGCAAAATTCCTCTTAGCCGCCTCGAGGGCGTGGGCACTGATATCAAGATCAGTGACAGACCTGGCACCACCGCGGGCCGCGTAGAGAGAAAAACCGCCTGAAAAACTGAAAGCATTCAAAACATCCAGCCCTTTCGATAACTCCCCCACCCGCTGACGGTTCTCACGCTGGTCGAGGAAAAATCCGGTCTTCTGCCCCCGGATAACATCCGACTCAAAAAGAAGCCCGTTCTCCAGAAAGGTAACGACTCCGTCGAGCGGCGGACCATGCAGGATCTCTCCATCCTTCTGTCCACCGTTCGCGGACACCCACGCCTGCAGATTCCGGCTCATCCTCAGGACAATTCGCTCCGGAGCGATCGCGCCGACCATCATCGGCACCAAGCTGTTGATGAGCCCTACCCAGGCCGGCGTGTATAGCTTCAGAACAAGCGTTGAGTCGTAGCGATCCATGACAAGCCCCGGCCAGCCGTCGCTTTCCCCATTGATGAGCCTGAGGCCGTTCGTTTCCTCACTCAGGATTCCGCTTCGTCGATCGAGAGTTTCCTCAAGCTTCGCCTGCCACCACGCGTCGTTCAACTGCACCGGCTTACCGACATGCAGAATCCGAACCCGCAGCGGAGAGTCCGGATCGAAAAATCCCAGAGCGAGAAACTTGTCCTTACGGTCGTAGATCACCGCGACTTCCCCCGCCTCTCCTTCCCTGCTCTGTTTCCGGATGCTATCCGAATAAACCCAGGGATGCCCGCTCCTTACGATCGATTCAGCGGTCGGGCGGAGCGTAAGCTTGAGGCGGGGAAGGTTCGCCTCCTTTTTGTCAGCCTCACCCATGTTGGAAATCACCCACGGTTCCGCTAAGCCTCTCGATCAGCGCCTCTTTCTCACCTGCCTGATAATGGCGATGTTCACCGTGCCCCCAGACCGGACCCGGCCAGGCAGGGTCCTCCGCGTGACGACCGACAATATGAAGATGAAACTGCGGGACGATATTACCGATCGCCCCCACATTAATCTTTCCCACGGGAAGTCCTGAATCTTCGATAAGGAAGTTCGAGAGCGAATTGATATCCGCCATCATCTTCTGCTGAACATCCTGAGGAATGTCGACCCATTCAACAAACTCCCCCCGGGGGACGATCATCAACCATGGGTAATGAGCGTTGTCTTTCAACAGCAATGCGCCCGAAGGCATTTCACCGATATGATAGGCACCGCCGAGGAGGCGTTCTGAAATTTCCGACATGTCCCCAGTCTGACCACGGATCAGATGCTTCTCAAAGAGATTCCTAAAAGAAAAACACTTTCGCGAGAGTGAAGAAGATCACCGCTCCACTGACATCGACGATGGTGGTGATTGCAGGGGAAGCCACCACAGCCGGGTCCAGCTTCATCGCCCTTGCCCCGATCGGAAGCATCGCACCAATCAAAGTCGACGAGAAAACCTGGGCCGTAATCGCCAGCCCCACGACCGCAGCCACATCAAGCATGCTGAAACTGCTCAAATCTAAAGATCCCGGAAGAAGAAACTCAGGGAGAAAGAGGCAAATCTGCATGGCTACGAGCACGCCTAACATTCCGCCGAGAAGCACCCCGATTCTGGATTCTTTCCAAACGACGCGGCCGAACTCACGCGTATCCAATTCTCCCAGCGACATCGCTCGAATCACCATCGTCGCCGACTGCGCCCCCGTGTTCCCTCCGGCAGCGACGACCATCGGGAGATACAGGGCGAGCAAGTAGACGGCAGTAAGAACGTCCTCGTATTTCAACAGAACCCAGCCTGAAGTTAACGCTAGAAAAGCGAGAATGACCACCCATCCGGCGCGGCGCTTAAAATGCGAAAAGACCGACATCTGCAGGTAGGCGGAATCCCCGCGATCACCACCGATACCGGAGATTTTCTCCATGTCCTCGGTCGATTCCTCTTCGAGAATTTCGAGCGCATCATCGTGGGTAATCACCCCGACGAGGCGGCTTTCATCATCTACCACCGGCAGAGCGACAAGGTCGTAGCGGGCGATCATCTGAGCGGCGGCCTCCTGATCCTCCATCGCATTAATACTCAGCTGATCGCTGTCCATCAACTCTGCGATCGGGGTATCCCAGGTTGAAAAAGCAAGATCACGCAGTCTCACTTTCCCGGTGATCCTCCGTTCATCATCGAGGACGTAAATACGACTTAAAAGTTCTGCGTCCTCTTTGATTGCCCGGAGTTCTTCAAGAGCCTCTTTCACGGTGAGGCCGACGGGAATCGTGGCCATGGCCATCGTCATCCGGCCACCCGCCGTCTCCTCGGGATACTGCATGAGGTTCTCGGAAACCTCGCGTTTTTCCTCCGGCAAAAGCTCGATGTATTGGGGGCGATCCTTCTCCTCGATTTCCTGAAGGAGGTCGACAAGCTCATCGTCAGAGAGCGAATCGAGAACCTCCCGCTGCTCCCCTTTTGGAAGCGTATTAAGACGTCGCTCCACGTCAGCAGCGGGAAGGTAATCAGCCCACTCGGCGAGCACCTCCGATGAAAGCTGGTCCAGCACTCTCTCACGCGACTGGTCGTCGAGTCGTTCAAAGGCCTGCTCAATATCGCCGGGATGAGCCTGCCTCACAAGTTCATGGACTTTGTCCACGGAGCGACTTTCTAATGCATCGAGAATAGCCTCAACTTCCACTGTTATAGCGCTCTGTGTCTTATCCTCACCCATAGGGGCGCATTGTCGTCGCCGCGATTCAAAACGCAAGTTGACGAAAACACCTCACCCGAAAAAGAACGTGATTCGAATATTGAACCCGGCGCCCCCTCAAGACTATTCTCCTCTTCGTTCTATGACACGCCGACTTCTTATCCTCTCCGTTTTTCTCATCCCTCTCCAGGCCGGGGCTCAAACAGGAAACTCAGCCGGACCCGAAAAATGGGAATCCAGCATCTCAGCCTTCGAAACCAGAGATGCGGCCTCACCGCCACCAACGGAGGCGCTTCTCTTCGTTGGTAGTTCGAGTATTCGCATGTGGGATTTAAAGAGATCCTGGCCTGACAAATCAACGATCAACAACGGCTTCGGCGGCTCCACCCTTGCCGATTCCATTCACCACTTTGACCGGCTCTTCACGCCTTACTCGCCCGGGGCAATCGTGCTCTACGCCGGAGACAACGACATCAAAAAAGGACTGAATGCCCCTGAAGTGGCCCGCGATTTTGAAACGCTGGCCTCCCTCATTCAATCTGCCTTTCCTGAGGTCCCCGTGATCTATATAGCCATTAAACCCAGCATCGCCCGCCGGGAACTCTGGCCTGAAATGAAACAGGCCAACGACCTCATCGCCGCCCTCTGCAATGAGCAAAAGTATTGGTTTTTTGCTGATATCTCCGCTCCGATGCTGAAAGACGGTAAAGAAGTCCCTCCGGCGAAATGGTTCATCAAGGACGGCCTTCACCTCAGTGCCTTCGGCTATCAAAAATGGACATCAGTAGTAAATGGCATTCTCGAGAAAGCGATGCCGGGGGAATGACGGGGTCGGCGAATGAGGCTTCCCTTCACCCTCAGTGAGCTTTCTGTGATACGAAGCGGTGGCCGCGTTTTCGTCCAGCTTTTCGGCGTCGGTACGGTGCTCCTCGGCTTGTGGGGAGCCACTGTGATACTCGACCGCACCCTCGAAACCCCGGAAGACGCAGACGAATCCCCGGGGGCTTTTGATTCTGAACTCCCTCCCCTGACGTTTCCCTGTGACGCCACCCTGAGACACCGTGACGGGAGAACAATCGATGCCACTCTCATCAGCCGCCCGACGCCGGCTCAGCTGGCGATCCAACGGCAGAGCGACGGTCGCACCTTCATCTTAGAGCTGGATACCCTCGCGCCTTCAAGCAGTGCCCTTGCTCAGCGATTGCCGGACCCCGCGCCCGGCCGCCCTTTCACCTCAGCAGTTCACCCGTTTGAAACGCCCCTTACCCCGCCGGGCAGCCGGTTCACCTTCCCCCACTATTGCACCCTCGTAAACGACAGGGGCATCACTCTGCCCGTTACACTGTTGCGCCGCGAGACGGAGGACTCAATCAAGGTTCGCCGCCGGAAGGACGGGCAGCTTTTCACGATCCTCCTCGACCAGCTCGTTGCCTCAGACCGCGAACTCATCAGGCAGTTCCCCTTACTTTCAGACATGGCAAACAGCCCCGATTTGAGTGATGGATTGAGTTTGCCGTGATTGCTCCGAGAAGGTATGCTTAACTTTTCTTAACTACTTCATGAGCGCTCCATACCGCTTTTTACTGCTTAGTCTTCTAGCCGTTTTTCTGCCACAGTTGTCACCGGGGGAATATCTACCGGTGAAGGCGAAAGTGCCGGATCCAAAACGCGAATTCAGAGCAGCATGGATCGCCACGGTACACAACATCGACTGGCCCTCGACTTATACACTTTCTCCCGCCCAACAGAGAGCGGAGCTGATCGGGTTGCTTGATCTCGCTGCCGCTACCGGTCTCAATGCGGTCGTCCTTCAGGTCCGTACGGAATGTGACGCCTTTTACAAATCATCGATCGAACCCTGGTCCTGGTTTCTCACCGGTAAAATGGGTTCCGCCCCTTCCGATGGTTATGACCCGCTCGAATTCGCAGTGCAGGAAGCCCATCGCCGCGGCATTGAATTGCACGCCTGGTTCAATCCTTTTCGCGCCAGTGCCACGGAACGCTCTCCCAAATCCTCCAAACACATTTCGAAGACGCACTCGTCATTAATGCTTTCTGTCGGTTCACAGAAATGGGCAAACCCCTCTTCCGACTATGTGCGCAACCGCGCGATCGCCGTCATGGTCGACGTCACGAAACGCTACGACGTCGATGCCGTACACATTGATGACTACTTTTACCCCTATCCCAAAACCGTAAGCGGCAAAACCTACGACCAGTTTGACGACTCTGCTGCATTTCGCGCCTATCAGGCCAAAGGAGGGAAACTCGACGTGCGCTATTGGCGGCGGTCGAACATCGATAGTTTCGTTCAATCGATGTATTCTTCCGTGAAATCCACCAAGCCGTGGGTTCAGGTGGGTGTCAGCCCCTTCGGCATTTGGAGACCGGGCTATCCAAGCACGGTGAAAGCCGGTCTCGACGCCTATGATCACATTTTCGCCGATTCCAGAAAATGGCTTCAAAACGGGTGGCTCGACTATTTTTCCCCCCAGCTATACTGGAGAATTTATCCCGCCGATCAGAGCTTCACTGCCCTTCAAAGCTGGTGGACAGACCAAAACTCTCAACGTCGCCACCTTTGGCCCGGAATTGCCTCGAGTCGTATTCTCAGCTCGGACGATAAAGGCCGACCTTCAACCGAAACGATCAAGCAGATAGAAGTGACCCGGAATAAACCCTCACCGATGGGCCCGGGACACCTTCACTGGAGCATCAAAGCGATCAAGGAGGATCGGGGTGGACTGCGAAGCCGACTTGGCAGCGCCTACGCCGAGACCGCGATTCCCCCCGCTTCGCCCTGGCTCGGATCGAGCGCTCCTGAACCTGTCTACGTTGCACCTGTAATGGAGAACGGAGGGCTCACCCTTGCCTTCAAACCGGGAGCACAGGCCCGCTGGAAAGTCATTCAGGTGAAAGAAGGCCGCCAATGGATCACCCTTCGACGCATTCCCGCGAGCCAAAGCAGTTATCACCTCGATAAGGAACCTGAAGAAGTAGCGGTCCGCCACGTCAGTGCCACCGGAATACTCTCCGTGCCCACGGTTCTGCGAAGACAGTAGCCTTTCCTTTCTTGAATCTCACGACGCGGCGCTCTACCCTTTTCCAACATGATTTCCCTTTCCCCTCGAACCCTTTCTCTCCTCATGCTGAGCTTAGTCATGACAGGCTGCGACAAGGATTTGCAAGAGCGGGTCGACCGGCTTGAAGCCGAGCTCCGCGGAGTCCGCTCCGACACCCGCGATGAGGTGGAAGCCCTGAAAGGCCGGGTCATCGCTGCCGAGACCAGTGTCGGCGTCTCCGGTGACGGTCGTTCATTCGATGAAAGACTTGCCGATCTCGAAGGCTCACTGAGCCAGGTCATCGCGATGAAAGGCGCGACCAACAACATGGTCTACCTCCGGCCCAACCTTCAGGGGCATGCCCCCCTGCTCACGGATCACGGCACCTTCCTCGTCCGCATGGAGGGGATGGACCTGAACATCGGCCGCGAAGGCTACACCGTTCACCTCAACATCGGCAACCCTCACGCCGTTGCCGTCGAGCAGTTCTCACTCACCGGCGACTTCGGAGGAGGCACCCCTGAACTGGCTGAGGGGGAGGAGTATACCCTCAACAATCCGAAAATCCGTGAATGGCAAAATACCCTGCAGCCCTTCGAAACCCGGGTGACACGAACCCTGGAGCCTTTCTCATGGACCCCTTTCGACATTGAACTTCCCGCTGAAACTCGAGAAGACCTCGAGATGCTCCGTTTTTCGATGAACATCGAAAACGCCCGTCTCAAGCGTCAGGATTCAGGGAGCGGAGGAGGAAGTTACGCTCATATTCAGGTCGATTCAGAAGGGGCCTCGGTTCTCCGCACCGACTACGGAGCCTTCCTTATTTCAGTAAAGAATGCTGAACAGACAGATCTGGGAACCAAGCTCACCCTTGAAATCGGAAATCCTTACGGATTCACGATCAACCAGTGCCGGCTCGTCGGAGATCACGGGCCTGCACTTCCCGAGCGCAGCGAAAACGAAACCTCCGACGAGTATAATGAACAGATGCGCTCATGGAGCGCCGCCCTGCAACCCTTTGAGGCCATGGTTTCCTCGAAAGTCTCAAACTTTCGCTGGAATCGGACGACAATTCTTGTTCCCGGCGAACTGGATCAGGTGAAGTTCCTCCGTTGCCAGCTGCGCATCGAAGACGTGACCCTTCCCGCCGCGACCGAAAAGTTGTAGGCTTGATCAGGAAACCGAATCGTTCCAATATCCGGGGAGCAATGAGACGACTATTCCTCCCCGGCCTTGCCTTCCTGTTTTTCATCAGCGCCCCTCCAGCCCGGGCCGAAGTGACGCCATCCGCTGATCAGGATTCCATGGCCCTGATCGAAAAGATTGGAATCAGCAATTCAGCCGAACCTTTTCCGGGAGTAAAACTCGCCGAAGGGGTTTCTCAACTCACCGGAGTCGCTATTTCTCCACTGCTGGGGGTTTCCGTCGTCGGCGCATGGAACTATTTTCGCACGGAGGAGGCCAGTCGGGGAAAGCTTCCCTGGATATGTCATCCCGCCGCCTGGCTCACTGGACTCAGCGTGCTTCTTCTCTGCTTTTTCAAAGACTCGTTCGGAAATCTGCTTCCTGCCTTTGCCAAAAAACCTCTCGATCTCATCGAACTGTTTGAAGACAAACTCAGCGCGATCGTGGCGAGCGTCGGATTCATCCCCTTTCTCATTCGGCAGTACTCAGCGAACCAGCTATCGAGCGCTGAGGCCGTGGCGTTCCCTCCGGTTCCTGACACTCAACTCGCCGCCGCTACGCCCGGATTCATCGCCCTCATCGAACCGGCGTGGTTTCTCCTGCCTCTGGCCTTTGCTGGATTTCTCGTCGTCTGGATCGTCAGCCATGCCATTACCGTTCTCGCAACCCTGTCACCCTCACGCATCTTTTCGACGATTCTCAAACTGGCCCGTCTAGCCCTTCTTGGATTGATCGGACTTCTCTACCTCGTCAGCCCTGTGATTGCGGCTCTCCTCGCGGTCCTCCTCATCACGACCTGCTGCTTCCTCGCTCCGCGTGCCTTCCGTTTCAGTGTCTTCGGAACAGTGGTAAGCGCTGACTTTTTCCATTCCCTCATTTGGAAGAAGCCCTTCGATCCAGGCAAGCTCCGCTACTTTCTTGCCCGTCGTGGCAATGAACGCATGAAAGTCCGCTCCTTCGGGAGGCTCTTCCTCTTCGGAGATCGGGTAGCCTTTCAACGTCGGCGGTTCTTTATCGGACCGGAGCAGCAACTCCTGCTCCCTTCCACGCACCGGCTCGTCATTACGAAGGGCTTTCCTTTTCCCGTGATCCAAATGAGAAATGACGATGACACTTCCTGGGTGACGATCATCCATCTGCTTCCAAGGTTTCGCCATTCCCTCAATGAGTTGAGCGAACACCTCGAAATTCCAACGCAGGATCACCCCGCTATCCGGGGATTAAAAGCGTCAGCCTCGTGGTGTCGTGAGGCGTTCACGACCAAATCACAGGCACAAATCGAAGCCTAACTTTCCACCGGGGTCAGCTCCGCATCCTCCTCTTCCGAATACATCTTCGAGAAAAGGCAGCTGATATCATTGAGAATCAGATAGTTGATCGGCACAAGAAACAGGGTGATGGCGGTGGCAAAGAGAATGCCATAGCCAAGACTCACCGCCATGGGGATCAGAAACTGAGCCTGAGTCGCCTCCATCCGGATCAAAGGAAAGAGCCCCGCAAAAGTGGTCGCCGATGTCAGAATAATCGCTCTGAATCTCGCTGCTCCTGAGGTGCTCACCGCGGTGAAGACATCGTCCCCGGCACGGCGGCGGCGGTTGATGTAATCGACAAGAACGAGGCTGTCATTCACGACCACGCCGGAAAGAGCGAGCATTCCGAAATAGCTGAGGAAACTCAAGGGCATCCCTCCGGTGTCACCTTTAATAAAATCCTCGATGAGATGCCCCGCGACGGCTCCGATGAGGCCATAGGGAATCACGGCCATGACCATGAGCGGCTGCACGTAGGAGCGGAAAGGAATCGCTAACATGGCGTAAATCCCGAAAACAATAATGAACGAGCCAATCAGGATTCCGCCGGAGCTCTCCCGCTCCTCACGGGCTTCCCCTTCAAAACTGAAACTGATATCGGGGTAGTCAGTCAGGATGGTCGGAATCCACGCGGCGAGGTCTTCCCTCACGAGAGCAAGATCGACAACTTCTTTGTCCGCATCCGCCGAGATCTCAACGGCCCGGTTCCGGTCAATCCGCTCAATCCGTGGAAAGCTCTTCTCGATCACCGCATCCGCGACACTGGTGAACGGTACGGCAAGTCCATCCGCTGTCCGGATCATCATGGACTCAAGGGCGGCAATCGAGCGACGGTCCTCGAGCGGATAACGCAGCATGACCCGCACTTCATCCCGATCACGCTGGATCTTCTGAATCTCCTCTCCAAAGAAAGCCTGGCGAACCTGACGGGCAAGATCGGACATCGTCAATCCGACGAGCTCCGCCTCCGGACGAATCCGCAATTGGATCTCCTCCCGGCTTTCGTCGAGGCTGTCTGAAATATCAAATAGACCCTCGTATGTTCCCATGCGATCACGCACCATCGCCGCCACTTCAGCGAGCCCGTCGACATCTTTTCCGCGCAACTGAACCTCGATCGGATCACGGCCCCGGCCAATCTCAGCGCGGAAGTAAAGTTCCTTCGCACCAACGATCCCCCCCCGTTTCTGAATCTCTTCACGCCACTCACTCGCAAGTTCACGTGTCCCTATTTCCAGCTCACGATCTTCCGGCGGGGTGATCTCAAACACGACCTCTCCACGGTGACTTTGTCCCGTCCGGTTGGATGCTTTGGATGAAGAAACGCCCTGTCCACCTATGCTGGAAAATACGCTCTCGATCACAGAGACTCCATCGGGACCAACGTACTTTGCCCTCATGTCCATGACGATATCCTCCATCATGAGGACATAGGATTCGGTCACTTCGTAGGGCGTTCCCTCCTGCATCGTGAGACGACAGGTCGCCTTCTCGCTCTCGACCCGGGGGAAGCTGACCTGCTTGATCCGCCCTCCTTGAAAAGCCCCCACGAGAACAATGAGAGTCGCCATGAAGACCGCGAGAACGGTATACCGGTTCCTAAGCACAAAGTTCAGGGCGGGCTGAAAGAACCTCCTGACGAACCACTCAATACTCCCGGCAACGGCCTGCTGAAAGCGCGAGAAGTATCCGTAAAGTTTCGCCGCCAGGCGGGTGAGATTTTCACCCACAAAAAATCGAAGTAACACCTTAATCCAACGCCGCGGACTATGCGTCAAATGCGACGGAAGAATGAGCTTTGACTCAATCAGCGAAAAGGCGAGAACCAGAATGACAATGGTCGCAATCTGTGGCATCCACGCCCCTTGAAAGCCCGTCATAAAGAAGAGAGGAACGAAGGCAAGCATCGTCGTGAGCACCCCGAAAATAACAGGCAGCGTCACTTCATGCGTCCCCACGATCGCTGCTTCAACGGGATCGCTGATTTCCTTTTGCTTCGTGTAAATATTCTCGCCGGTAACGATGGCATCATCGACCACGACCCCGAGAACGAGGATGAATCCGAAAAGACTCACGATGTTGATCGACACTCCCACCACCGGCATGAGAGCGATCGCCCCCATGAAACAAACCGGGATGCCCAGGACAACCCAGAGAGCGAGGCTTGGTCGAAGGAACAGGGTGAGAAGAATAAAGACAAAGAGCATCGATTTCCACGCGGAGTCGAGGAGCGTGTCGAGACGGCCGCGAACGATCTCCGATTGGTCGCTCCAGTAGGTGATTGAAATCCCCTGAGGCAACTTCTTCTCATATTCCGCCATGAAACTTTTCACTTCGTCCGCGATCCGGATCGCACTTTGATTCCCCTCTCGAAAAACAGGAACAAGGACACAACGCTCCCCGTTCATCCTTGCGACAAAGGGATTCTCATCAAATCCGTCGTTCACCTTCGCGACATCCCCGACCGTGACGCGAGTTCCATCCTCCCTTGCAACGAGGGTGATGTCCTCGAACTGCTTCTGATTATAGGCGCGACCTTTCGTACGCAACGCCACCTCCCCTGAAATGGTTTCAAGCGTCCCCGCCGGAACATCGATCGAGGACAGTCTCAGCGCCTGAGCCACCTGATTGAACGTCAGGTTGTACTTCAAGAGAGCGGATTCATCAATTTCGATGGAGACCTCGTACGGCCGCGTTCCCTGAAGCTGAGCATTGGTGATTTCCGGTAGCCCGACAACGACATCCCGGATCTGAATCCCGAGTTCCGTCATGTCGTGCTCACTCAAGTCCCCGCTGATGACGACACTGATGACCCAGCGACTCGGCTCCGTTGTTTTAACCACCACATTCTCCGCATCACCCGGCGGGAAATCTTCAAGAGCATCGATGCGCGCTTCGATGTTATCCCTTACCTCACGGATATCGTAGTCATCATCTACTTCGATACTCACATTCCCGCCGCTCGAGTTCGCGGTGGACAGCATATCTTCGATACCTTCAACGTCGGAAATCGCTTCTTCGATACGAATGACGACGGACTCCTCAACTTCTTCAGGTGTCGCTCCCCGGTAATTCACCGAAACGGTGATAGTCCGGCTCTCAAACTCCGGAAACACTTCGAGAGGAATCTGACGCGAAGCCAGGGCATACACTCCTGCGAGAACAATTCCAACGAGCAGCAAATTCGCGGCAACTCCGTTTCTGGCAAAAAAGGCGATCATGTTTTCAGGAAGGATTGACTCACTCAGGAGTTTTCAGACGGACTGCCCTTCTTACCTCCCTTTTTCCCTTTCCCGTCTTTGCCTTTTCCCCCTTTGCCGAACATCGACCCGGGACTGCCAGCCGGCGTTTCGATCTCCGGCGTTATTCCGTCAATTGTGGGAAGGACCAGTGCGCCATTCGTGGGATAAGCGAGCGGCGTCAGGCAAATGATATCCCCCGCCGATAATCCTCCGCCTTCTCCGGGTATCACGATTTGTTCCTCCTCGGACCAGATCGGTGAGACGGCCTGCCTCCTGATGCGATTGTCCTCACCGATGACGATGACCTCGCCACCGACACGAACCGCTTTCCGCGGGATCACAAAAACACCTTCGAGCTGATGCCCTTCAACAAGAGCATCAACAAACATTCCAATCTTCAAAGGAAGGCTGTTCGCCCCTTCACGGCGACGGTAGGGATCGTCCACCTCAGCAACCACAAAGAGCTGCCGGGAGGACTCATCAATTGAGCTGTCCACCCGAACAATTTCCCCCGCCCATTCACTCGCATTCCGCCCGATCCTTCCCGAAATGGCGACCGCAGGACCCTTTTCAGTCTCCGATTCACCCCGAAACCCGTCAGGCAAATCGACGAACTCCAGCTGACGATTCGTCAAGGGGAGGCGCACTTCCATGACATCAGTCGCAAACGCACGGCCCAGCTGTGTATTCGAATTCACAAACTGCCCCACATCGACGTTTTGCTCGATAATTCTACCGGCGAAAGGGGCGCGAACTTCCGTCCGCTCCAAATCACGGCGAGCCTGCTCGAGCTCGGCTTCCGCAGCAAAAAGCCGAGCCTCCGCCTCCATCAACTGCGGCTTCCGTGCGACCAGTTCACTGGGTTCTCCACGCTTTCCAAGGCGCCGCCAGTTCTCAAGCGCCTGCTCACCGCGAACAATTTCCTCCTGCAAAGCACGTTTCGCCTCAGCCACCGCACTTTCATCCACGACGACAGCTGTCTCGTAATTGACCGGGTCAATCTTCAGGAGGACTTCCCCCTCCTCGAAGAACCCTCCATCTCGAAAGTTCGGAGACACCTCGATAATGCGCCCGCTCACCTCCGGAATAAGATTGCTTGTCGTACGCGGCCGGACCGTCCCCTGCGTCTCCAACAAAACCTGATAGGAGGAGGGAATCAATCGCGTCGCATCAACTTTGGTCACCTGAGGCGGCACTTCAAAAGTCTTCGCCTCCGGTTTACTCACCACGAAATGCCGCGCCAGCAATCCTGCCAAAACAATAATGAGCAAGGGGGCAAGGATTCGAAAAACTAACTTCATAAAACGGGGACTCAGGATTCAACCCAATGAAACGTATGGGGTTTCAGATAGATTCAAAAAATACGCCTGCAACACGAAACGCACCATCGTCGAGATACCTCATTTCTCGATGAGAGGATGGTCAAAATCACCTCCAAGAGCAAGGTAGAGATCAACACGGTTACGAAGTAATTCAAGCTTGACCGCTAAAAGCGAACTTTGAGCATCAAAGGATCGGCGCTGACTTTCCAACAGGGTAATGATATCGACCAAACCCTGTTCATACTGGCTCCGGCTGAGCCCCTCCGCCAAACGCGACTCTTCAGAGGCTTGTGCGAGGGCATTCACCTGGCCGAGGAGGTAGTTTTCCGCGGCCAGGGCTGTCTCAACTTCACGAAAAGCAGTCAACGCCGTTTCAGCGTAACTTGAGATCAGTTCATCTTTTTCACTCTCATCGAGTCGGATATTCGCCTTGAGGCGACCGCCCTGATAGATCGGTCGAGTTAAATTTTGACCCAGATTCCACACCAGATTTTGAATATCAAAGATGTCACTGAACTCATCCGTCGTCGATGTGCCCGCCCCGCCCGTGATCGCCACGGCGGGCAAGAGTGCTTTTCGGCTCGCCGCGAGTTCTTTTAAAGAAGAGTCCACCCTCGCTTCCGCCTCCAGCAAATCGGGGCGACGCAATAACAAATCACTGGGGAGGCCGACAGGCACCTCTCGCGACGGCCGCGGAAGCGAACCGAGCGCTTTAATGGATCCGGCCGGATAGCGACCGAGCAGCGTTTCCAGTGTTCGGCGGGCGGCATCCTCCTGTTGCTGCTCCGCGAGAAGATTGGAATCCGCCCGCGCAATGTCAGCACGACTCAAGCTGATCTCGAGAGCGGTACCGTCATCCGCATCCCCCGCCTCGAGTTTCGAATCCAGAATATCAAGATTGGTACGCAAACTGGAAATATTCCGGCGGGTGAGACGAATCTGAGCCTGGGACTCCAGAATCTCAAACGCGGTCTTTGCAACATTGGCAGCAAGGGAGAGCCGCGATGCTTCGTAAAGGTTCGACTGCGCGGTGACCAGATCCCACTGAGAATCACGGAGGTTTTTCACCCGCCCCCAAAGATCAACCTCCCAGGAAACATCCAGGGAAAAATTGAAACTATTGGCACGGACACTCTGAAACGAAGCACCTCTCAAATTTTGCGACCGGGTTGTCTGAATCCCTGAATCCAGCGACGGCACCCGGTCCGACCCTGCGATGCGTGCGCGCTCCTGCGCCTGCTCAACCCGGGCGTAGGTCGCGGCTAAATCATAGTTTCGTTCGACCGCTTCATGAACCAGTTTCGTGAGTTCCGGACTTTGAAAATCGGATAACCATCCGGTGATCGCCCCTCCCGGGATTTCGCGATGCCCCCCGGTCCAGGTCTCCGGTAAATCCCCAACCATGTCACCGGCGATCGATTTCTCCTGATTCACAAGGACACAGCCGGTGAGAGAGCTCAGCAACAACATGCTGATCACTGCCATGGCGACGGACCTCATTCTCGTTCCATCATCCCGTTCTCTGTCGGTGTCATTCAAGGGCTTCACTCAGCCGCGAAAAGCTGCGTTTGTCGATTCCAAATTCTCACAAAAATGCCTCAACTGACTTAAAGACACCGAATGCGACAAGGACCACCGCTATCGGCGTGACAACCGTTCTCCGATACCAGTCAAAGCGCCCCATCATGAGAAAAAAACAGGCCGCGACCATTCCGCAGACGACGAGGGAAACCTCCGCCCCGACAACAAATCCAATCAGGGAGCTCACCTCGACATTTCCGCCCGTGGGTACCGCCACGCGGAAGAATCCGCTTCCTGCGATCATCACGCCAATCCCCATTCCTGCGAAAAGCGCCGCTAGACACCTCCACAAATGAAAGGCATGCCGGAACAGGCTTTCCCCACTCAACACCACCAGTAGCAGGGCCGTCGCCGGCACCATCCATGAGCGAAGTGGTATCAGCCCCCAGGCTGCCAACGAAAGGGCGAGACTCATTCCCATCATCAAGGCAGCCATCTGAAGAAAGACAGCTCTCTTCACGGTCGAGAGCAGGAAGAGAGAAACCGTCAATGCCAGAGGGAGCCATGAGACATTCCAAAAAGCAGAGAATCCGGCGAGAAATACTGAGTCGACAGCCTTTGTTGATACCTCCTCAAGCGGCGGCGCTTTTGCTGCGACCGCCTCCACAAACGGATCGCCCTTCAGGACCGGCTGGATATTCACCGGACGGCTGAATTCTCCCGGAAGAATGACCTGCATCCGGCGGGAAGGCTTATCGTCCTTGATCACCACCATGACCACGGCCATGGGACAGGTGGGTTCGAGGTAGAGAAGGAATTCCTTTGCCCCTTCGGGAATTGACCCGGTCATTTTTACGATGACCTGCTTCCGCTGAAGCTCTTCCGGCGTAATTTCATCGCTCGCCGTCTCGATCGAAATTTCCAGCTCCGGACTTTCTTCCACCTGATCAAACATGACCACAAGAAAGTCCTCCGCAAACTGACGGGCAGCCTCTTCCGGCGGAATCTGCTCATTCAGAACCTCCTCTTCGCTGGGGATGACTTCCATCGCGGCATCGAGCAGATAGGTTCCCTCATTGACTTCGAGGCGCGAAATCAATGAAACCGAAGACACCTTGTGCGCGAGCGCGCCTCCCGAGTAGAAAAGAATGACAAGGAAAAGAGCGAGGCTCCTTGCCCTGATCAAACTGAAACGGTTTCTTTCGCGTGATCCTCTTCCGGTAGTCATCTCCTGCCATCCTAGCCTTCTCCTCTTCTCTTGCACGCCTATTTCTCCGCAGATCAGGCTGCTCGATCACGCCACGGCTTTACTCTTGCTCTGAAGGCGCCGAATTGAAGACACTTCCGAAAACCCAAGCCATGATGTCTCAGCCAAATCAAACCGAATTCGATCGACGAAACTTTATCCGAACCGCGGCTGGAGCAACGGCAGCCACCGCTGCCTTTGCAGGTGCCGCCAACGGCGCAGGTGTGGATCCCTCCAAAAAGCTGAAGATTGGATTCATAGGAACCGGGGGCCGCGGCACCGGAGCAGCGGCGCAGGCCCTCAGTGCCGATGACAATCTAGAGCTTCACTGCATGGCCGATGTCTTTCCCGAAAAGATCGACAAATCTCTTGCCACCCTTTCCAAAAATAAAGCCTTTGAAGGGAAGCTGAACGTCCCTGACGACCGGAAATTTGTGGGCCTCGATGCCTACCAGCGTGTCCTTGACTCCGATGTTGACGTTGTCATTCTCACGACGAGCCCGGGCTTCCGCCCCCTCCATTTTCGGGCCGCCATCGAAGCCGGAAAACATGTCTTCGCCGAGAAACCCATGGCGGTTGACGCCGCCGGGATTCGACATTCCTACGAGACCCTCAACATGGCGGAAGGCCGTCCTCTTTCCATTGTCGCCGGGTTCTGCTGGCGCTATGCCCCGAGCCGGGTGGAAGCCTACCGGAAAGTGATGGAAGAAGGTCTCATCGGCGATGTCACGAGCATCTACGCGACTTATTACTCCGGTCATTCCAAGCCGCATTTAGACCCGTCCTTGAAAACCGACGGAATGACCGACATCGAATGGCAAATCCGGAACTGGTATAACTACACCTGGCTGGGCGGCGGAGGTCTCGTCGAACAGGCTGTTCACAGTGTCGACAAGATCGGATGGGTCATGGGTGACACCGACCCGATCCGGTGCCGTGCTACCGGAGGCGTCTCGGCCCCGCAGGTGGGTTCAGGGAATATTTTCGACCACTACCACGTCGCCTACGAGTATCCGAACAACGTCTGGTGCCACCTTGCCTCGAGAAAAACGCCGGGATGCCTCAACGAAAATGCTGACTATGTGAGAGGAACCAAAGGAAGCCTCATCATCGGTCGTGGTTCAGATCCCTACATCGAGGACAACGATGGCAAGCTGATCTGGCGTTACCGGAAGCCATCCAAAGGCGAGCCTAACATGTACCAGGTCGAACATGACGAACTCTTCGCCTCGATCCGAAGCGGTCAGCACATCAATGACGGTCCGCGTATGCTGCACTCCAGCATGATGGCGATCATGGGACGCATGTCTGCACATACCGGGAAAGAGATCACCTGGGAAGAAGCGATGACAGCAGGGGAAGATCTCTTCGTCAACGAAGGCGGAATGCAGTGGGACGACTCCTTCTCTCCCCCTCCTGCGGCAGTTCCCGGAGTGACTGCCATTCCCGGCATCGGCGGGGTTGAAAAGAAGGCCTAACCCTTGGCACTGAGGCGGACGATGACTTGATTTTCGGGATCAAGGTATCGGACGGCGGCGGCCTGCACGGCTTCAGCGCTGACGTTCCGGATCGTATCCGGAGCGGTGCGATAATTATCCCAGCCCAGTCCGACAAGCTCATCGATCGCAGCGGTCCCGGCAAGTTCGCGCACGCCCTGAAGGTGAATCACTTCCTTACCCAGCCATGAGGCTTTAGCCCGCTCGAACTCTTCCGGAATGAGACCTTCTTTTCTCATGAGCTCAATCTCGGAAAGCATTTCCTCCTGCACTAAATCGAGTTTCTCCGGAGCCGTCGAGGCGTAGAAAACAATCATCCCGGGCTCAAGACCGAGGAGACGGGTGGATCCCACGGAATAAGCGAGACCGAGTTCCTCACGAATCCGGATAAAAAGTCGTGATGCCATATCGCTGCAGGCTTCATCAATCAGTTCAAGCGCCGGGTTATCTTCATGCACGAGATCAACCGTGCGATAGCCGATCAGAAGAACGGCCTGCTCCTTATCATGCTCCAGATCGATGATACGACCGCCGGTCTCCGGCCATTTCATTTCCAGGCGCTCGGTAAACTCTCTCGCCCCCGCCCGCAGTGACGGGCCGAGACGGGCGCGAACGAGATCTTCAGTCTCGTTCAAGTCAAGGTCACCGAATACCCCGACGACTCCGTTTCCGCCACAAACGAGCCGCTCGTGCATTGCGATGACCTCCGCTCTGCCTATACGATCCAGCGATGCTTCGCTTCCGCTGATTTCAAGACCGTAGGGGTGATCACCGTAGATCGCTTTTCGCAGACTTTTCATCGCCACGGAAAAAGGGCGATCCCGTTCCGCCTTAATCTGCGCCAGCTGAAATTCTTTTTCCCGGGTGACCACTTCGTCGAAGAAAGCCGGTTCAAGGAGCGTTTCCCCGAGCAAATCAACAATCAGTTCGAGATCAGGGCGCATCGCATTAATCGACACCCCGAAGGTGTTGTTTCCGATTGAACTGCCAATGCCACCTCCGACCGATTCAATACGGTCGGCGAGCGAAGCGGCGGACTGCTTCTTCGTATCTTTCACGAGGAGTCGCGACATGAGCCGGGTAAGGCCCTGAAGAGATTCGGTCTCGGCGAGAAGCCCCCCTCTGAAGACTCCGGTGCTCTGCACAAACGGCAACCGGTGATCAGCAAGAAGCAAAACGGTAAGCCCGTTCTCCAGCTCCACTTTTCGAATTTCTTCAGAGCGACTGGATTTTTTTCCGGATGTCCCGGAAGACTTAGGCTCCTCTTTCGGGATCAGGCTGACCCGGGTAAAACGGTGTGGAGTCAGGTATTGCGCCGCCACTCTCGTGAGATCTTCGAGCGTCACTTTCTGCAAATCACGCACGTAGTCCCCGGTGTAGTCGAGATTGCGAGTCAGCAGCCAGTTTGATCCCAGGTCCGAAGCCTGCCCCCTCATGTCTGTCAGCGTCGAGAACTGAGAGGCAAGAGACTGGTATTTAGCTTTCTCCAGTTCTGCTTTGGTTGCCCCGGCATTCTTAAAACGCTCAAGGACTTCAATCACCGCGTTCTCAGCGGCTTCACTCTTTTCCCCTTCGGTGTCAAAACTCACGATGAGCTGGCCGGGAAAGGAAGGGGTATAAGCATAGGCCCCGACAGAGTGAGCCAGTTGCTTATCCTCGCGAATATCCCGGTACAATCGTGAACTTCTTCCATCGCCGAGGATCGAAACGAGGAGGTCAATGGCGGGAACGTCAGGATGACTTCCATCGGGAATCGGCCAGGCGAGACGACAGCGATGAAGATCAGTCGAAAACTCAACCTGTTCCCGGCGTATCCCCATTTGAACCGGCTCACCGGGGATTACCACGGGCGAACGCCGTCGCCGTTCGAGCCCGCCCAGTTGTGCCGTGATCGCCTCGACAATCGTTTCGCTGTCGACATCACCTGCGACGACGATGAAGAGATTGTCAGGGGAATACTTCTCCCGGTAATAGGCGTAAAGCTCATCACGCGTCAGCTGATTAAAGAGATCAAGGTGGCCGATGACCGGGTAGCGACACGGATGTGAAGCATAAGCCGTATTGAAGAGTGCCCTGCTCAGGACCTGCTCGGGGCTGTCCTCACCCATCGCGATCTCCCGGCGAATGACATCGGATTCGTTCGCAAATTCGTCTTCGGGGAGCTGAGCAAACCCAACGACATCGCAAAGCACATCGAGGCAGACTTCCGTGCCGCTCGACGGCGCGTCGATCCAGTAAACCGTTCGATCAAAAGAAGTGTAGGCATTTATGTATCCCCCCTCTGCCTGCACTGTTTGCGCGATCTCATTCGCATCGCGACGTTCGGTTCCCTTAAAGAGCATGTGCTCAAGGAAATGGGAAAGTCCCGCACCGAGAAGTGGACCTTCGTGAATACTCCCCGCACGGCACCAGGCCTGGAGGCTCACGACGGGGGCCGAATGATCCTCAGCAATGATGATCTCGAGCCCGTTCCCGAGTGTCCAGACACGGGCGGCAGTCGACGGAAATTCGAGCGGCTCAGATCTGCGCTTCAAATTTCGGTCGGCTTGGCAGGTTGATTGCCCCGTGCAGGCGGGTCCGTATCATTGTCCGAAAGCGACGCTTTGATCACCTGACGTGACGGCTTGAAAGGAGCCATGAGCTCTTCTTTGAGATTCACCACATCAACAAAATCTGCCGGTGAGTCTTCTTCTGATCGGCCGAATGCACCCGCGTCAATGAGTAGGAAAACCATTTTCCCGACGTCCTCACCTGAACGAATCCCCCAGGAATCGAGCACTGTCACCGCCATCGATCCGAATTCGCGAAGCCCGTGTTCTACAACGCCCTGCAATAGCTCAGGTCCGCTCACGTGGCGATGCTCTTCCAACTCATCCTCACGCAGCTTGCTGACCGTATGGTCAAGTGCTTCGCGAAGGAAATGATAGGCATCCGCCTCGAATCGACGATCTTTCAAGATTATCGATTTTACAGCTTCATCGAAGTTCGGTTTTTCCATAGGCGCGGCGGGAAGGGACCCTTATCCCTTCGCGAAAAACGAGGATCGAGTCAAGGGTAAAGAGAATTTGATCATTGCCGGTAAAAGAATTTCACGGCAGAACAATACTCTACTTGCGGTGTTCTATGAAAACGATGAAACGAGGCATGCGATTCCAGACCAAGCTGGTTATTACCCTGGCGTTAGTGGTGACAGGTGTCTCGATCGCTCTCGTCACCGCGATCGAAGCAAAAGTCCGACAGAGCTATGTCGAACGATTCTCGAATGAATTCCAATTCCTCATGGCAGGAGTGGAGCGATCGCGCCAAAAGCGGTCGGATGACTTCCTCGAACTTTGCCGCGGACTTGCCAGCCATTCCTTTATCGTTGAATCGCTCAAGGGAGGCAAAACGACAGCGACCTCGGGTGAATTCTGGGAACACTACCGGAAGAGTGTATTCAGCATGGAAGAACCCCGCGCGAAGGGGCAGCCCCCCGGGAACGGGAAGAGAACTGCCGGCAATGGCGACCTCCTGAACAAGATGGGTAAGATCGCCCTGATGAACCTCGACGGCGAAGTCCATGACCTGCCCAGCCCCGGCCCGACCGGCGCCAGCGCGAAAAGAGGGCAATATCGAAAGCTCAATATTCAGACAACACAGGCTGAAGCAGCCTTTGAACGCTTTCTTGAAGAGGACAGCCAACAGACGCTGTATCGCCCCATCGAGCTGGCTGACCGGAAAGCGGCAGTACTTGAAATGGTGAGCACTCCGGTAAAAGACCCGGAAACGGGGGAGATTCTCGGCTTCCTCCTTCGCTCCACCGCGGCTGAAACAGACGCGGAAAGATCCCTCGAACGCTATCAGGAGGAATTCGGAATCAACGATCGAATCAAGAGCGGCATCTATGTCGGTGGCGAAGTCTTTTCCCGAACCCTCACCCCTGATTTCTCAGCGGCAATGGCGAAGCACATTGCCTCACAGCTGAATTCCGAAAGCTCAGGCTCTGAGGAAAGACGTTTTGAAGTCACCATCGGCGAAGAGGATTACATGATCTATCTGGACGCCATCAGCGCTGACCATGCGATCCTGCCCGCCTACCAGATGGCAGCCTTCCCCATTTCCGCCCTGCGGGCCGACCTCGCTGAAATCAGGCTTCGGGGCTCAGGAATCGGCGGTTCCATCCTCCTTCTCGCGATAGGAATCGCTTTCCTTCTCGCGCGCGGCCTTTCCATCCCCTTAAAAGAACTGGCCGCAGGAACGGAAGCGATCAGAAATGGCAACCTTGATCATCAAGTCAAAATCAGATCCTCTGATGAAATTGGTGAACTTGCCTCCTCCTTCAACGAAATGGCTGAAGAACTCAAACAGAAAGCCATGTATCGCGAACTCCTCGGAAAAGTAAGCGACGAGACAGTCGCTCAGGCTCTCGTGAGCGGGTCACTGGACCTTGAACTCGGCGGGGAAATCAAAGATGTTTCCGTCCTTTTCTGCGACATTCGGGGCTTCACTCAACTCACCGAGGAAATGCATCCCGGCGAAGTCATTGAACTACTCAACGATCACATGACCGCGATGACCACTCTGGTTAGAAAGCATGGCGGGGTCGTCGATAAATTTGTCGGAGACGAAATCATGGCAGTCTTCGGCGCCCTGAAATCGTACGGCAACGATGCCCTGAATGCTGCCTCCTGCGCCCTCGAAATGATCGAAGAACGAAAGAGAATGAACGAACAGGCGGGCCATCCGATTCACATCGGGGTTGGTGTGGCGACCGGAGAAGTCGTCGCCGGATGCATGGGCTCGGTCGATCGGCTGAACTACACCGTTCTCGGAGCGAGAGTAAACCTCGCGGCACGCCTTTGCAGTGCGGCCGGCCCTCTCGAAGTCGTAACAGACGACGAAACCGTTGCCCGGATCTCTCCCCCGCCGGAAGTTGAGCTACTCTCGGAACTGGCTCTGAAAGGATTCTCCAAGCCTGTTCAGGCATACCGAATCGAATCAATCCCGCAGGAAACCGCTCTTTCCGAACCCGCTTTACATAGCTAGACGTCGATACGGCATCCAAGCTATTTGCAGGCCCGTCGAATCGACTCCAGACTAAGTCATGGCATACATCATCAACGGCGAGCGCATTGACGATCAGGAATTGGAGGAAGAATTTGAATCGATCAAAGAGCATTACCAATCCATGGGCGAAACCGTCTGCTGTGATCGCGACGATGAATTCTGGCAGTATGCCAAAAACAATGTCATCAATCGCACTCTGATTGAGCAACGATCGAATGCCGAGTATGGACCGATCAGCGACGAGGAAGTCACGGCGCGATTTGAAGAGCTGAAAGCAGAGCACGGCGGTGAGAGCGAATTTCTCGACAATACCGGTTTCAACGCCGGCGATCTGCCGATGATTCTCAAAAAGCTGAAGAGCAGCCTTACGATTGATCGGTACCTGGATTCAAAAATCGAAGGCTCGCTCGGGATCACCGAGGTTGAAGTCGTCGACTACTATCAACGCCATGAGGCGGAGTTCATGAGTAAAGAGGAAGTCAGAGTCAGCCAGATCTTCATCGAGCCATCAAGTCAGGAAGCCGCGGCGGAAGCTTTCATCGCTCTGCGCGAACTGCGGGAAGAATTACTGGAAGGCAAAGATTTTGACGAAGCGGCAAAGGAACACGGTTCTGACGAAAACCGTGAAATTGATCTCGGCTTCATGAAGCAGGGCGAAACAATGCCCGAAATCGAAGCGATCACCTTTTCGATGCGAATCGGTGAGATCAGTCCGGTTGTGGCGACCCACTATGGCTTTCACCTGTTCAAAGTCACCGATAGGAAACTTCCCAAACTGATCCCCATCGAAGAGCTCAACGGAATTGAGGCCAATGCCGAACTCGAGAAAAGAAACCGGGCGATTGAAGACGTGATCGAAGAGATCAAATCAGAGAGCACAATCGAAGAAGTCGCCGCTGAAACAGGTGACGGGGACGCCGGACACTGAGGGCTTTCCCGGCATCAGATTCACGCAACGACCTCTCCCTGATGGAGGGATGTCGAGCACACCAAAGTCGGGATCCTGAAAAAATATCGAACCGGGTTTGATCAGGGACAGGTTCCGAAAAGACGAGACGCAGGTTAGTGGCATCGTATTCGATGCGCAGATACTCTGCGGTTTCTTCAATATCACTTTCCCGCATCCCCGAGAGAATAAAACGCTCCCCTGCCATCGGGCCTTCTGGAACAACCACGCCCTCACGGAGGAGGCGTGCAGTGGCTTCAGCGCCCCCCATTGAATCGGGAATAACGTGAGCAACCCCAAGCGCTGCCAGGGCTTCTGACATCTGGGCGATATTTTTTGCATTCTGGGTCGCGGCAGCAGTCTTCGCCGACTCACGCATATTTGAAACGGCAGGTATCGCGATCGATGCAATCACACCAATCACTGCAACGACCAGAAGTAGCTCTGTCAGAGACAGTCCGTAAGTCTTTGTTCCAAGGTGATTGGATTGAACTAACATTTATTTCAACTCTTAATAATTATTAGAAGAATCTTGAAATTAAATCAATTTAAGATAATTTCTAACGCATTCGTAAGCTTAGTAAAAGCTTAAAAGTGTCATTTTTATAAGAAAACAGGGCAATTTATTTCGTTCGCACCGTGACGGCAAACCTCCAGTCCCTTCTATTCCTGCCCTGTAGTATCCTCTCGCTACTTTTTGTTGCCGGGGAAAATGCCGTCGCTGACGCCGGAAATCCATACGATATCCGTTTCAGAACCCTGTCTAAATCGACTCAATTTGGTCTGAGATCTGATTTTGTTAACGATTTTGCCCAGGACAACACCGGCATGCTCTGGATCGCAACCGACCAGGGACTTTCCGCCTTCGATTTCGGGAAGATCAGACACTATCTGACTGAAGATAAGAACAAGCCCGAGACTGCAGCCAAGACCGTCCTTGCTGTCGCCATCACCAAGGCCGAGGGAGCAGGATCCACGATATGGGCGGGAACAAACAGCGGACTTCTAAAACTGAATTCGAAGACAGGGGAGATTTCCCGCTATAGCAGGGAAGCCGGTCACGATCTCTCCAGCGACCGCATCGTTGACCTCGCCATCTATGGCGGAAAACGTCTCTGGATCGCAACGGACCGTGGACTATCCATCATGGATTTACCTAGCGGTAAAATTGCCAGAACACAGGGTCCTCTCGGTGAAACGGCGATTTCATTTGTTCGCAGCCGGAGCGATGCAGACGTCTGGGTAGGCACCGAAGCGGGCGGACTATTCGAATGGAGCGCCGAAGAATCACGCTTTCACCAACGGTGGGAAACTTCCGTCCCTGTCAGCTGCGTTGCCAGTGATACAAAGAATCAATTGTGGATCGGTACCTTAGGCAAAGGTCTCTTTCGAATGACCGACCGCAAAACCCACAAGGTCGAATCCGTCGATCTTGATTCCAGAACGATCACAGCCCTGCATGTTGACAGCGAACGCGGAAATATCTGGATAGGGACCCGAAGCGGCATTGCCGTTCATTCGAGGGGAGATGGTAGTTTTATCCGACTGAAACACTCCCCCCACCGCAGCGACAGCCTTACCGACAATCAAATCACTTCGATTTTCGAGGACCATAAAAAATTCTTATGGATTGGAACTGAAGGAGGCGGAACGAGCCGCTTCAGCCTCAATCAGGAATGGTTCACTCATGTTCGGTCCAACCTTCAGCAACCATACGGCCTCCCTCATCCTTCGATTCAAACGATCGCCGTGAGCCCTGACAATGATCTCTGGTTTGGAACGAAAAGAGGAATGGCAAGATGGGATCACGAAGCAGGTCAGTTCAAAAAACTGCCTGAGAACATTGAAGACAATGAAAGCTGGATCTCAGCCATCCTCTGGGACCGAAACGGCAATCAATGGCTTGGAAAACGCGGAAACGGTCTTCTCAGAATCTCAACAAACGGGAAGAAAACCTATTTCCATCATGACCCCGGGGTCCGGGGATCTGTGGGCCACGACAACATCTCCGCCCTGCTCGAATCCAGCGAGGGCCAGCTTTATGTCGGCACCCACGGTTCAGGCCTGCAACGGTTTGATCCGGAAACGGAGCGATTTACCGCCATCTCCTGCGAGGACGAAAACAGAAGCGAACTCATTGAGCACCTCTCCGAAGATGGCCTGGGAAACATCTGGGTCGCCAGCAAAAGTGCCCTCTACATCCACTCTCCGGGAGAGGATCGAATGCAATCATTTGATCAACACTTCCCCAACGCTCAGGCTCTCTCGACTGAGGGCGCTCAAACGGTTCTCCACGATTCCAACGGAATCGTCTGGATAGGAACCGACAAGGCAGGGCTGGATCGCTTCAACCCGAATACCGGTGAAGTCACCAACTTTGACTCCGCTTTTCCCGGCCTTCCGGACAACAGCGTCCGCTCTCTCATCAGAGACAAAAACAACTCGCTCTGGATCGTGACGCGCGATGGTATTTCGAAGCTCAACCCGATGCAAAACAGTGTTCGGACATTCTCGGAGAAGCATGGGCTTCAGAGCAATGGATTCTCCCCTACCTCAATAGCACTGGTGGAAGACGGAAACCTCTATTTTGGAGGCTCCGAAGGATTCAACATCGTCGATCCACAGGATTTACCTAAAGAGGACGTCACTCCCTACCCCATTCTGACAGGGCTGGAGTACTACGGCGAAGAAGTCATTCCCAAACCCGGCGGGATTCTGGAAAAGCGACTCGCTGCGACTGAAGAATTTCGAATCGCCTTCGATAAAAGGAGCCGGTTTGCCATCCACTTCGGAACGCTCGACTACAATTATCCGAACAGCAGCCAATTCCGCTACAAGCTGCATCCCCTCGAAAGTGACTGGCAACCGGCACCTGAAAACAGAAGAGTCTCTTTTTCAGGACTTCAACCTGACACATACACGTTTCAGGTGCAGAGCTCAATCGATGGCCGGGAATGGCCTGATGTCACGGCAAAGGTGCGAATTATCGTGACCCCGCCGTGGTGGGGGTCCTGGTGGTTTCGCTCCTTTGGTTTCTTCTCAATTCTCTGCTTCACCGTTATTCTCACAAAAACCGCGATTCGCTCGCGACTTCGACACCTCCAGCGGCGCGAACAACGAATTACTTCTCAGCGGGATCATGCTGAAGCAGCCCTCGCCCGCCAACTTCAGAACCGGATTCTCATCGAGAGAACAGCAAAGGAACTCCACCGGGAGGTTCGCGAAGATCAAATTCTCAATGATCCTCTCGAAGGTATTACGAAACAGTTTGGAGCAACCCACTGCCTCGTTCACCGTGTATCGAGATCAAGCACTGAACAACCCGGCCCAAAGGAATCGATCAAATTAATGCGCATCGGCTACTTTGGAGAAGACCAGACTCACCCCGGACAGGTCGCTCCTGCCTTCACTGGAAATGAGCCGATCGTTCACACGATTCTCGAATCAAAGGAGCCAATCATTATCTCGCGCGCAGCAGAGCTTCCCGACTCCATCCGGAACCGGTTCGAAGACGGGGCCAAAATCTCCTTCATCTCCGCGCGAACAGACTTTCTTAATGTCTCCAATGGCTTTGTCACCCTTCTCTGCGTCAATCGCGAGAAAACCTGGACCGCGGAAGACGTGAAACTACTTGAAGCGCTAACCGGGCAGTTTGGCATTGCGATTGCCCAGCTCGACACCGCTGCGACGGAAGAAAAGTATCGCCTTCACCTCGAAGAAGCGAAACACGATGCGGAAGTGGCAAACCGTGCCAAAAGCGACTTCCTCGCCAAGATGACACACGAGCTGCGAACGCCGCTCAACGCCATTATCGGATTCTCAGAAATTCTCGGAGAAGACCGAACCCTGAATTCACGCCAGCGGGAAACACTCGACATCATCAACAACAGTGGAGAACACCTTCTTGATGTCATCAACGAAATCCTGGACCTCTCCAAGATTGAAGCGGGCAAAATGGAGAAAAACGAAGAGGCTTTTGCCTTCGTACCGATGCTGAAGTCCGTCTATGAGATGCTTTCCATGAAGGCGGAAGCCAAACGTATCGCGTTCAATTTCTCGGCAGGTTCAGCCATGCCGGGCGAGATCATGACCGATCGCAGTAAGTTAAGGCAAATCCTGATTAACCTCATCGGAAATGCGATCAAATTTACGGCTCAAGGCAGTGTCAGCCTTTCCGTTCGCACCATTCCCATCACTGAACCTGTAGAGGTCGACCACCGCCTCCGCCGTACCGTCCGTATCGAGTTCGAAGTAAGAGATACCGGTCGAGGCATCACCCGGAACGAAATTCCAAAACTCTTTGAGAGATACTCCCAGACGGAAAGCGGTCGCCGCTCCTCCGAAGGAACAGGCCTTGGACTGCCGATTGCGCGCAACTTCATTCAATTGCTCGGGGGCGACGTTAAGGTGGAATCTGTCGTCGGTGAGGGAACCTGCTTCCGATTTCACATCGAATGCGAAGAACTGGCCTACGCTGCAGCAGAAGAGAATCAACTCGGAGTCATCCTCGACGAAACGACCGCGCAACGGATCATCGGTTTTGACTCTCCCAAGAAAGAAATCCGTATCCTCATTGCAGAAGATCAACCTACCAACCGACTTCTTCTCAGGAAAATTCTTGGCAAAGCCGGCTTCAGCCTTGCCGAAGCTGAGAACGGGCAGGAAGCGATTGAAAAATGCCGTGAATGGAAGCCTGACCTCATTCTGATGGACGAAGACATGCCCGTGAAGAAAGGCAGCGACGCGACCCGGGAAATCAAATCACTTTCAGATGGAAGCAATAATCCTGTGATCGTTTCACTGACGGCCTATGCGCTCGCCCAGGCGAAAAACAGCGCGATCGAGGCCGGGTGTAACGACTTTGTCGCGAAGCCTTTCCGATCACATGAACTCTTTTCCGTGATTTCGAAGCATCTTGAACTTCAGTACCGCTTTAAAGAAGCCGCCTAGCGAATATCCGGACCTTCGACAAGGTATTGCCCTGCCACCTTTTTCGCAATGCAGGGAGTCGATGCCTTCACCCAGGCCGCAAAATGATCACTCGCCTTATGAGTGAGGAAAGCATCACGATCCGTGTAAAGCTCGTAAATGGCGAACTTGTCAGGATCGTCGATGTGTCGCGACCATTCCCATTTCAGACAGGAAGGTTCCTCTCTTGAATGGCTTCCGTTTGCATTCAGCGCGGCAATGAGATCATCAGCCTTTCCGGGCACGGCTTCAATAGTAACAACGATAGCAAGCATACCCGCTTTTACCGCCGGATGACCTCCTCTGCAAGCGCCCCGGGAATATTTTACCTTTGCCGCTATCGCGGGAAAACCGAGCGGCTAGAATCCGAGACCGGGAGGAAGTCCGAGACCTTCAGTCATCTTACTCATCTCTTCCTGATTCACTTTTTTCCCCTGCTCGATTGCCTGCTTCACACCGCTGAGAACAAGATCTTCAAGCATTTCCACATCGTCTGGGTCAACAACTGAGGGGTCAATTTTAATTGAAACAACATCCCCCGCCCCGTTGGCGATCACCGTCACTTTTCCGCCACCGACGGAGGCCTCAAACTCCTTGTCCGCCATTTCAGCCTGCATCTCGCCCATTTTCTTTTGCATCTGCTGGGCTTGCTTCATCATTTTAGCAATATTCATAAGTCTACTCTTTACTGGTTTTAAGATTCAATCACCCGCGCCTGAAACACATCAAGTGCTTCGGCAATGAGCGGGTCCTTTTTAAATTTTTCCTCCTTCTCGGCTGGAGTCTCTTCCACGGGTACCGGATCCGGAACCTCTGGTGCCGGCGGCTCAGGTGCGACTTCTTCCACGGGAGGTTCCTCCTCTTCGACTTCCATCTCGGAGGGAGCGAGGTCATCACGAACCTCGATCACGAGTTCAACCGGCCCACCCGCGAGAGAGCTGATCTTCCCGGCCATTTCTTTTTCGTAACGGGAAAGCGAATCTCTGAAAAAGCGCTGAGCTGAGGAAAAGCCAATCGTAAACTGGCTACCTTCGTGACTCAGAAACTGAGCTGCGGCAAGCCACATTTCGAACAGGGGCCGCTCCGCAATCAAGGCCGCCTGGGCAGCCTCCCAGAGCGCCGCTCCTGAAAGATCCCCTGCCGGAGCAACTGGAGCAGCAGTAACCGCGGGTGTTGGCGCTTCTTCCGGAAGGGGGGACGCGACCGGGGCAGGCTCTGGAGGTGGCGAATCATTCGTTTCCGGAAGCACCATAGCAGCGACATTCTCGACCGCCTCGACCGCTTTGGCAGAGGATTCCGGCATCGGATTGCGCTCCGATTCAACCGCAGGCGATGCTGCGACCGGCGGCAACTGCTGCGCGGCACTGGCTGCTCCGGAAATCATCGAGATAACGTCGTCGATCGAAGCTTCACTTAAGGTTTGTATCGCCTTAATGATACCGATCTCAAAATGAAGTTTCTTGTTGGGAGCCCATTTCATGCGGGCATCGGTTTCCGCAAAAAGGTCAATCAGATTGAGGAGACGCTGCGTATCGACTTGCTCTGCCTGTGCATGAATCGCAGAGAGAATCTCGGCCGGCAACTCACCTGTATTCGCTTTCGGATCCACCTTGATCAGAAGGACGTTTCGATAGTGGCTGATGAGGTCAGAGAGAAGTTTGGAAAGGTCCTTCCCCGCATCGCTGTAGGAATGAATCAGCTCGAGAGCCACCGAGTTATTTTTCTCAAGGATCTTCCCGGCCAGCTCAGAAATCGACTCCGCGGAGTTGAATCCGAAAATCTCGAGGACATTGGACTCATCGATACTGTTGCCACAAAAAGCGACCAGCTGATCGAGCATGGACTGGGCATCACGCATCCCCCCTTCGGCCCCTTTGGCAATCGCAAAGGCAGCAACTTCATTCAGCGTGATACCTTCCTCACTCGCGATAAACTGCAAGTGTTTCGCGATGATATCGGTCGGAATACGTCGCAAGTCAAAACGCTGGCAGCGGCTGATAATCGTCGGTAAAATTTTCTGCGGTTCGGTCGTCGCAAAAATGAACTTCACGTGGGCAGGAGGCTCTTCCAGCGTCTTCAACAGGGCATTGAATGCCGCCGTCGTGAGCATGTGAACCTCATCGATATAGTAAATCTTAAACTGACCCGAGCTTGGCGCGAATTTCACGGTATCCCGCAGCTCCCGCACCTGCTCCACACCGTTGTTCGAAGCACCATCGATCTCGAGAACGTCGAGGCTGTTGCCCTCGGCAATCTCCACACAAATCGGGTCATCCGGATCAAACTTAGCGCTCGGGCCGTTCGGGCAATTGAGTGCTTTTGCAAGAATGCGTGCTGTTGACGTCTTCCCTGTCCCGCGCGGCCCGACAAAGAGATAAGCGTGTGCGAGGCGCTCTTTCTCGATCGCGTTGCGCAATGTCTGCACGACGTGATCCTGGCCCAGCACGTCTTCAAAGGTGCGGGGACGGTATTTTCGGGCAAAAACCTGGTAGTTGGAACTCACGCCCCCACCTTAGAGAATATTCGTCGAAGGAAAATGAAGAATCAGAAAAATTTCACCCCTCTTTGTGCTTCTGAAATCGTCGCAAGGTTTCATCGCGTTCCGTCTTATGATCCACGACGGGCGCAACATAGTCAGCACAAAGCTTCGGGGATTCTTCCGGGGGCTTCTTCAGCCGTTTTGCATCAACCTTCTCCAACTCCGGGACCCAGCGCTTAATATATTCACCTTCCCCATCGTACCGTTGTGTCTGAGTCCACGGGTTTTGAATCCGAAAGTAGGGAGCCGCGTCTGCTCCCGTCCCCGCCGACCACTGCCATCCCCCGTTATTATTGGCAATCTCACCGTCAAGGAGGTGCTGTATGAAGTGGGCCTCCCCGTGCCGCCAGTGAAGATGCAGGTCTTTCGTCAGAAACATCGCCGTGATCATTCTGACCCGGTTGTGCATGTAGCCGGTCTCCGCCAGCTGCCTCATCCCAGCATCGATGATCGGAAACCCGGTCCGGCCTTCCTTCCATCTCTCAAATTTATCCCCCTCACCCGGGTCATCCCATTCCAACCCGCGCCAATCAGCGTTAAAATCTGTTTCCTGCACTTCAGGAAAGTGATGCAGGATTGCCATGAAAAATTCACGCCAGGCGAGCTGCTTCTGAAACGCATGAATCGAGAGGCGTTCAGATTCTGAAGAAGCGGCCTGCCGCGCTTTCTCGGCACGATGAAATACTTCCCGGACAGAGAGCGTTCCATATCTCAGATCCGCCCCGAGATGGGAAGTCGCGTCCGCGGCAGGATCATTTCGAGTCTCAGCGTAATCCCCCATTGATTCCCTGACGGCAGCCTTCAGGCGCTTACGGGCCGCCTTCTCTCCGGGCTCCCGGAGCAATTCCCCTTCAAAACTCAGTCCCCAGTCCGCCACCCTCGGAACCTCTCCTTTTTGGATCGTGGTCAAGGTATGGATCCTCCGCACGGCGTTCACCGACTCCGGCTTCGGCTGGTCAAACCACGTTCTCGAATAGGGAGTGTAGACCTTGTAGGGGGTCCCCGAACCGGTGAGAACGTCACTCGGATCATGTAAAACGACATCCTGAAAATCGTGAAACTCGATGCCCTTTTCCCGGCAGAGTTCTTTGACCCGCTTTTCAGTCTCGCGCCCGAAGGGGTCCGGGTCACGGTTTACGTAGACAGCCTCTGCCTTACTTTCATCGATCAGTTGCCTCAATTCTTCGACAAAATCTCCCCGTCGAAAAATGAGTCTCCCTCCGGCATGTTCGACATTCTTTGAAAGCGATTCGAGACATCCACAAAGAAAGGCCTGGCGCGCCGGCCCGGTCCAGTGATGCTCTCCCTTCCAATCAGAAGAGATATAAACAGGAAGAACCTTCCCGGCGTCTCGCGACGCATGGGAAAGAGCGGTGTTGTCCGACAATCGAAGGTCGCGACGAAACCAGTGAATCACACGTTGATATCGGGGCATAGCAGTTGCCATTCGCTACGGACTGAATCGAATTTTGGACGAACTCTGATCAGTGGCATGACGCCAGGCCCGAAAGATCAGGTTCTCTACGCCCTTATCGTTGGAGGTGATAAATGCACCCCCGGCCAACTCACTATAGAAAGCCGCCCTCTCATGCGCGCCCCTCTTTTGCGCTCCTGCCGAAAGAATGGCTGACTTGGATTCAATCCCCTTCGCCATGAGATCCCGATGCGCTGCAGTGAAGCCCCTGCTCAGGAAATGTTCCAACAGAGCGACGACACGGAAACGATCCATCGCCGGAGTACACACTGAAAGCTGATCCTTATGCCCTGCATGCTTTTGCACAAGAGGGCCCCCATTAACCAAGCCGACTATCCCGGAGGAACACACTCGCAGCCATAGCTCATAGTCTTCACAAACTCGAAACCGGGGATCAAACCCTCCAGCTGCCTCCCACCGCTGACGGGACATCATGACGCAAGAGGGACCGATTGAACATCGCTCCACCGATTCAGCAAAGAGATCACCGGACTTCTGCTCCCAGTGTTTCGGCTTATTTACGCCGACACCGTTTCGAATCCATCCTTCCTCAACCTGAGAAATCGGAACCTCCGGATGATGTTCATGCCACTCAAGTTGACGTTCCAGTTTTGTCTCCTCCCACACATCATCGGAATCGAGAAAACAAATCCAATCGCCCGCTACTTCCGCGGCTCCACGATTCCTCGCAAATGCAGGCCCTTTATTCTCATCTAGTTGGACCCACACCGCACCTTCGGATTCGGCAAACCTCTTCGCCTCAGAAAGGTCATCAGTAGAGGCATCATCAACCACGACAACTTCGTCCGGCGGACGCGATTGTCGAAAGACACTGGCCAGGGCCCGCACCAACATTTCCTCCCGGTTGAATGCAGGGACAATGACAGAGGTTCGATTCATGACGTGACCATGAGTTCTTTTTCGTTGATTCGCGATAGGTTTTATGAGTTCATCCGGATACTCTATCGGAAACAAAGAACATGAACGATAAGGATGGGTCGTCGGACGACGCGAACACTGGAAAACCGGACGAGATTCCGCCACCGCCCCCCATCACAATGCCTACGCCGGACATTGTTGACCCGAGGAAACAGGGTGCCACTTACGGAGGAGATCCGAACAGAAATAAGAAATCTCGAAAAAGGCGTGGAACACGCTCTCACCCACTAGACCCCTACGAACCATTGAAAAAGAAAAAAGGATGTGGAGGCTGCTGTGGCTGCCTTGGTGGAATATTGGGAATGGCCGTTGTGCTGTTGATCGCCCTGGCTGTCGTCATCGGGTGGTTCGGCCCCGGTCGTTATCTGTTTGAAGGCTACGAAGTGGTTAGCTTCAATGAAGAGAAAACCATGATCACCACTGCTCCTGACAAGCCCACTTACTACATCGGGCAGGAAATTGAATACAACGCTCCGTCCACCGGCGTTCCCATCGCCATCCTCGGCACCGAGGTTGTCGTTTCAGGTTACTTCGGCAAAGATCTCAGCGTCTCTGCCGTGAAAGTCTTCTTAAAATCTTCTACGACGGTGACCGGCGATCTCGAAGTGTATGCGGCAGAATTTTCCGACGAAGGAGTCGATCTGAAAGGTGAGCTCAAAGGAAGAGCGATGACAAGTCTCTCCCCCTGAATATCATGGTAGAAATCAATGCAGTCTACGAAGGAACCCTGAGGTGCTCGGCGACACACGGACCTTCCGGATCCGTCGTCGAAACGGATGCCCCTGTTGACAACCACGGCCGTGGAGAACGCTATTCCCCCACTGATCTGGTCGCGACCGCACTCGGCACCTGCATGATGACCATCATGGGTATCTTCGCCTCGCGTCATGAAGTTGATATGACCGGAACAAAAATCCGTGTCGAAAAACACATGACGCCTGAGCCACCCCGCCGAATTGCGCGCTTCGTCGTCGACGTCGAAGTGCCCCTGCCCGAAGACCACCCTCAACGCCGAGCCATCGAAAAATCAGCAATGGGTTGTCCTGTCTACCTCAGCCTGCATCCTGATATCGAGAAGGCAGTGGTCTTCGCCTGGGTAGGGTAAAGGCGGGATAGCCGGCATTGTGCCGGCCCGCTCAGGCCATGATCTCCGGGATTGGGTCTGCCCCTTCGACTCCGACGAGCTTGTGATCCAACCCGCCGAAAAAGAAACTGAGATCATTTGGATCAAGTCCCATCAGGCTTAAGATCGTCGCGTGAAAGTTCCGGACGTGATAACGGTTCTCAACCGCTGTCGCCCCCAATTCATCGGTCTGACCAACTGAAACACCGCCCTTTGCGCCACCTCCGGCCATCCACATCGTGAAGCCAAAGCTGTTATGGTCACGGCCAGTACCGTACTCGTACTCCGCAGTGGGCTGCCGCCCGAACTCGCCACCCCAGACGACCAGGGTATCCTCGAGCATTCCCCGGCGTTTCAAATCCTTGAGAAGGCCGGCAATCGGCTTGTCCGTCGCCCCCGCATGCAAATTGTGATTCTTCTCCAGATCACCATGAGCATCCCAGTTGTGATCATTATGCGCGCCCCCGGAATAGATTTGAATAAAGCGGGTGCCCCTCTCTACGAGACGACGGGCAAGGAGGCACTTACGGCCGAAGTCCTCTGTCTCGGTCCGGTCAATACCATAAAGTGACCGGGTCTCCTCCGGCTCATCATCGAGATCAATCGCCTCCGGAGCGGTTGCCTGCATTCGATACGCCAGCTCGTAACTCGCAATCCGCGCCGCAAGATTGGTGTTATCAAAGCGTGGAGAAAGATGCTGTGAATTGAGATGATTCAACGAATCGATGAGCATCTTCTGTTCTGATGCCGGCATCCCGTTTACGTGATCCAGATTCAAAATCGGACTTCCCTGCGATCGAAAAACGGTTCCCTGATAGCTGGCCGGCATGAAACCGGAACTCCAGTTTTTCGCCCCGGAAATAGGCCCTCCACTCTGATCTAACATCACAACATAACCGGGGAGATTCTCATTAACTGAACCGAGCCCGTAGTTCACCCAGGAACCAAGTGAAGGGTGACCGCTCAGCAGCGAACCACTGTTCATCATGAGAAGGGCGGAACCATGGATCGGAGAATCCGCCGTCATCGAATGGATAAAGGAAATATCATCCACACAGCTCCCGACATGCGGGAAGAGATCGGAAACGTATTTTCCCGATTCCCCGTATTGCTTGAATCCCCACTTCGGCTCGACGATACGCCCTTCGTTCTTCTTCCCACCTCGACCGAAAGTTTTGACCTGGATCGTCTTCCCGTCCATGCCCACCATCTGAGGTTTGTAGTCGAAGGTATCAATGTGACTGGGGCCCCCGTACATGAAGAGAAAGATGACACTCTTCGCCTTTCCTTTGAACCTCGGCGCCTGCTCCGCGAGAGGATTCATCGAGGTAGCAGCCTTCGCCTTATTGAAAAACCCCTCCTGTCCCAACATCCCCGTCAACGCGAGTGCCGGAAAACCTCCGCCGACCGTATTGAGAAACTCACGGCGATTCACATTCCCGCAAAAATCTGTCGTCTTCTTTCTTTTCATGATCAATCCAGGTAGATGAATTCGTTGAGATTCAGGGCAAGCAAAGCGACGCGATCGAGCGCCTCGTCAGCGGAAAGATTCATCTCGCGCTGAAGGGACTCCTGAAAATTTACCAGGTATTCAAGTTCATCCTCCGTCGCCCTGCGCTGCAGCGCCAGTCGAAGTCCGGCCGCGATCTGTTCACGAACACTTCCGCCCGTCTCACGCATCCTCCCGGCAAAAATTTTCGCCTGATCATTCACAAAACGGGAGTTCAACATCGTCAGCGCCTGAGTGGGAACCGTTGTCGCAAACCTCACCGCGCAGGCTGTGTCCGTATCCGCCTGATCAAAATCCGCCAACATCTGGTGACGAAGGCTTCGCTTCACGTGGACATAAAGTGACCGCCTCGTGTGATCCTCTTCCTTCGCCGAAACCGGCCAGACCTTCTCAGGCTTTGAAGAAGTCGCGAGAACCTCCGGCGGGAGAGGAGGGAAAACCCACTCTCCGTGAGTGGACGGATTCAGACTTCCGGTGACGGAGAGCATCGTGTCACGCAACTCCTCCGCCGTGAGACGCCTCATCGAAAATCTCCAGAAATGATTGTTCTGCGGGTCTGAAGCGAGGTTCGCACTGTTCGGCTCCGAAGACATTTGATAGGTCCTGCTGTGGAGCATGAGTCGATGCATTTCCTTGATGCTCCATCCCTTCGCGACGAACTGCCCCGCAAGCCAATCGAGCAATTCCGGATGAGTCGGTTTCTCTCCGAGCTGACCAAAATCCGAAGTACTTGGAACGATTCCCCTTCCAAAATGGTGGTGCCACAGACGATTCACCATGACCCGTGGAGTGATCACATTCTCCGGGCTGACGATCCAGTTGGCGAGCTGGAGCCGACGCCCTGCTGAAGCGCGACCGTCTCTCTCCACCGGGGTCGCCTCAACCGGAAGCGGCTCAGAATCATCACTGGCGAGAACAGCGGGCAATCCGGGATAAACCTCTTCCCCTAAAGCATGAGCACTGCCACGCAGATGAATGTGCATTGCCGGCGCATTCTTTCGTCTCTCAGTGACAACGTTCAGCTGCACGCCCGGCGTCCTCGTTCGCCAGCGGGAAATTTCATCCAGCGTTGCCGCGTAGTCACCGGCAAGATCCCGGCCCAGGTTCTTTTTCACTTCCTGAGCGAAACGCTTCCCTTTCTTTCCGGAAACGAGTTCCTGCAAACCTGCCGTCGAGGAGGAAGTTCGCAAAGACAGATCGATGTTCTGTCCGCCACCTGAATTTCGGCAGTGGACCGCGACGACATTTTTGCCCGTTTGAATGGCACCCAGTGCTTTCTCACCCAGTTCGATCACCTCGTAGTCAGTAGTGTATCCACCAGCCTCGTAGACAAGTTGCCCGTTGAGGTAAACCTCGACTTCTTCATCGTGGTATATTTCCAGCGTGAGCGAATCAGGGACGGCGGTGAGGCCAAAGGTCGTTCGCATCCAGATGTCATTCGTCTTCCACTCTGTCTTGATAATTGACCGGGGAGGATCGCCGGCGCCGAATCCCCCCTTCGCCTTAAACCAGGATTTATTGAGAAACCCGATTTCGCTCCAGTCATCGGTCGGCTGTTTCGTCGTATAAAACCAGGAATCCCCCCCGCCTCTCGCATCCTCAAGGTAAGTGATCGGCTCGGTCGCGATACGGTTCCTGCTGCCGCCCTTGCGACTCAGATAAGTCATGAGCTCCGCTTCCTGTTCATTCTTTTCAAGGGTGAGGCGTGCGAGAGCTGCCTCCCTCTCCTTCTCAAAACGCTTTTTCTCCACAGAGCCGGCCCAGGAAACGAGCGTCCCCTCCGAGCTGTAATGCGTCACCCCGCTATAGAGGGCCATAAAGGAATAGAAGTCCTTCTGAGAAACAGGGTCTGCTTTGTGGTCATGGCAGCGAGCGCATCCTACCGTCGTTGCCAGAAATGTCTCTGTCGTGACTTGAACATTGTCAGCAAGAACATCGTAGACATGCTGCTTCCGGTCAGCCGGTTCATCATCCCATTGCATGAGGCGGTGATACCCGGTGGCGATCATTGACTCCATCGTCGGCTCAGCAATTTCGTCACCGGCGATCTGCTCGATCACGAACTGATCATAAGGCTTATCGTTGTTAAACGCATCGATCACATAATCCCGATATCGCCAGATATGGGGCTTCGAAGCGTCGCGCTCAAAACCGTTTGTCTCAGCGTATCGAACCACGTCCAGCCAGTGACGCGCCCACTTCTCACCATACTGAGGACGAGAAAGCAAATCCTCAACCAGAGCCGTGTAGGCCGCCTCTGAATCAACCTCGCTGGCGGCAACAAAGGCATCCACCTCGCGGGGCGTGGGAGGAAGGCCGATAAGATCGAAGAAGAGACGACGAACCAAAACTCCGGGCGTTGCCCGCTCGTTCGGAACCAGTTTTTCGCGATCCAATTGTGCTTTGATGAAAGCATCAATCCCGTTGCGACTCCATTCCTCTTCGACGGCCGGCGGGTCATCTTCAGCAATCGGGAGGTACGCCCACCATTGCCTGTCTTCGTCGGAAACGGTAAAACCACGCCGCTCTTGAGCACTTCCCTTAATCTCGAGCTCAGGATCATAAGGAGCACCGGCTGCCATCCATTCCCGCAATGTGGCAAGATGCTCTTCAGAAAGCTTTCCCTTCGGCGGCATCTCATGATCAGCGTCGTCGTAACTGATCATCGCGAGAAGAACGCTCGCGGCCGGATCCTCCTCGTTATATCCCGGACCAAAATGTCCCCCGTGAACGAGCCCTTCCCGACTCGTGAGTCGGAAATCACTTTTCAAGTGTTCCTCCGCGCCATGGCACTTAAAACAATTCTCCTTCAGGATCGGATAAACCTTGTCCCTGTAGAAGGCTCCTCCCTCCCCTTCATCGGCATAAACCGGCGCAAGAATGCTCCCGGAAAAGGCAACCCCAAGTGCGAATAAGCGCTGGAGAGAGATTAAAGAGCAACAGGGTTGAGTCATCGATCAAAGAGGGTTTAGCCGACAGTCAGCATACGCTCACCTTAACATGGTTCGAGGTCAGATATTGTAGCCTCTGGGTCCATTTTTGTAAAAATGCGCCAAATCGGGCTTTCCGAAGATCACGCGTTCGCGTGGCATTCCCTCCCTCGATCGCCTTATCCTTCACCGCCTCCTTTTTCCGATTCACATTCACCACCCCGCAACCGCCACGAAAGAATCCCCCGGTGGAGATGATAGATCTCCTGAAACCCTGCCGCTTTAAAAGCGGGAAGAGAAATGCGGCTTCGGTACCCACCATCACAGTATACCACGACGGGCTTTGCAGGATCTAGTGCTGCCGGGTCAGCCATCTCCAATGCACCCTTGCGATAGGGGGAATGAACTGCGCCGGGAAGATGCGCTGATTCATAGCTGCCCCGCGGACGGACGTCAGCGAACTGAAGCTCAGGCATTTCCCTCATCAATTTCCGGAGCTCACTCACTCCGATGTTTTTACTTTTCATTTCGACTGAATTTTTGGGAAAAAGCGACTGGTCCCAACGCCCTTCGAAAAGGTGCCATCCCACTGAAATGACGCCAAAAACGAAGAGCACTATGAAAAGCTTTTTCTTCATGTCTCGACCTTATCAAAGAGGAGCGATCGCGTCGACATCCGTAAGAGGCAGGATCCCGCCTTCACCGCGGTCATTCCCTCCCTCAATGAAAATCATGCGACGCGGCAGAAGGCAACTCCGATGGCGTTCGCAAGGGCTCAATCCGCCCGGCCATGAGATGCGTGGTTCCCTCAGCCTGCTGAATCTTTCCGGTGATCAATAAAAACGGCTCCGTGGTGATCGTGAGGCGAAACTCCTCAAAATGATCGGCGTATACAACCGCATTCGACAGGCCGGTCTCATCTTCCAGCGTGATAAAAACCACCCCCTTTGCGGTTCCCGGTCGTTGACGGCAAATCACGGCACCGGCAGTCGAGGCCGAGGCCCCCTGCGGCAACGCTCTCAGCTGCATCGCAGTTAAGATTGAACCGGGCAATTGAGGTCTCACCAGAGCCATCGGATGTTTCCCCGCGGTCAAGCCAAGGCCGGCAAAATCCGCCTGTACCCTTTCAGGATACGACATCTCCGGCAAGGGACTCTCTTTCACCACCGCAGAGCCCGACTTCTCCCCGGCAAAGAGATCGCCCTGCTCCAGCTCTTCCGCCTCGACCTCCCAAAGTGATTGTCGTCTTGTCAGTCCATAATCATTGAGCGCTCCCACCGCCGCCAGTTGCCGCATCTGACGACGATCAAACCCCGTTCGTTGCCGGAAGTCCTCCAATGATCGAAAAGGTTCCCGCTCCCGTTCATTGATCATCTGCGCAACCGCCGATTCGCTCACCCCTTTCACGGTAATTAACCCTAACTGAACCATATCACCCTCGAGCATTTCACACCGCCACCCCGAGTTGACAACACTGGGCGATCGAAATCTCAATCCGCGACGCTTTGCCTCCTGAATCAGAGTGGAGGGCGAATAAAAACCCATCGGCTGGTTATTGAGCAAACCGGTATAGAACTCAGCAGCCCGGTGCACCTTCAGATAACTGCTCGCATAAGCGAGAATCCCGAAGCTGATCGCATGTGATTCGGGAAATCCATACAACGCAAAAGAACCGATCACTTTCACGATCTGCTCGACCTTTCCCCCCTCAACACCTCGCTCTTCGAGCGCCCGTCGCAACTTTACCTCAACTCGCTGCATCTTTTCATGGGAACGATGAAAACTCAGTGCCTTACGAAGTTCCTCTGCTTCGCTCCCGGTGAAATCAGCCATGACCATCGCCATTTTCAAAACCTGTTCCTGAAACATCGGCACCCCAAGCGTTCGCTCCAGGGTCGGCTGAAGTTTGTCATCAATGTAGTCAATCGGCTCGTTTCCGTCACGGCGGTTCAAATACGGATGAGCCAACCCTCCCACAATCGGGCCGGGACGTACAATCGCGACCTCGACAACGACATCGTAGAAGCATCGGGGCCGCATTCGGCGCAGGGTATTCATCTGGGCGCGGCTCTCGATCTGAAAAACGCCGATGGTGTCCGCTGAACACATCAAATCATAAGTCGCTTCGTCATCCTTCGGAATCTGAGCGAGATCGACGGGACGCCCCCGCTTCTCCGAAAGCTGGAGAGTTTCCTGCAACACCGCCATCATCCCAAGCCCTAACAAATCCACTTTAATGATCCCCATCTCCTCGCAATCGTTCTTGTCCCACTGCGCAACCGTACGCCCCGGCATGCTTGCATTCTCCAGAGGCATCACCGCATCGAGTTCACCCTGGCAGATAATCATCCCACCGGAGTGCTGACCAAGATGCCGCGGAAGCCCGTAAATCTGCTCATATAGTGTGGCGAGGGCATGAGCACGGGGATGCTCTGCGGTGATCCCTGATTTCGCAACCTGCTCTTCAAAAGTGATCGTGTGCCTGTAGTCGCCACTCGCATACAGATCTGAAAACCGGCTCAGCATTTCCTCCGGAAACTCCAGGACCTTTCCGATCTCCCTTACCGCGCTCCGTCCGCGATAGGTGATCACATTAGCGGTCATGGCAGCACCATGCCGGCCATAGCGCCGGTAGACTTCCTGGATCACCTGCTCACGCTGATCCCCGCTCGGAAGATCAAGATCAATGTCAGGCCACGACTTGCGCCCCTCGCTGAGAAAACGCTCGAAAAGCAACTTACTCCCAACAGGGTCAACCGGTGTGATCCCAAGAGAATAGCACACCGCACTGTTCGCGGCACTCCCCCGCCCCTGCACCATGATATCGTTCTCGCGACAGTAATTCACGAGACTCCAAACGATGAGGAAATACCCGCTGAACCCCAATTGGGTGATGAGATCCAACTCACGCTGAATCTGAGTTTTAACGGCGCGGGAAAGTTTCCCGTAACGCTTCTTCGCCCCCTGCCAGGTCCGGTTTGCGAGGTAGGTATCCATCGTGTGCCCCTCCGGCACCGGGAGCTTCGGAAATTCATAGCCCAAATTCTCGAGGGAGAACTCCAGGGTCTCAGCAAGACGCTCCGTGCTCTCAATCGCTTCAGGAAGATCAACAAAGAGGGCCGCCATTTCCCGGGCAGACTTAAGATGACTCTGACCGTTCACGGCCAGTTCCCGACCCGCGGCATCAAGCGTTGTGTGCCGCCTCAAACAAGTGAAAACATCCTGCACCTGCCGGTTCTGTGGCACCGCGTAGGAAACCCCGTTGGTGGCAAGTAGCGGCAGCCCCTCGGCCCGGGCGAGATCCCGCTTCGCGCGAACGAGTGACTCTTCCCCCCGGATCGCATGACGCTGCACTTCCACCCAGAGGTGACGCTCCGGTATATACCGTTTCAGTCGCTTCATCGCAGCCTCCATCCCGCGATGCCCGTCGCGCCTCCACCCGGATTCAAGCAGGCCCTCAGCATCACCGGTGAGTACCGCCATCCCCTCATTCACTTCCTCCAACTCCGCCCATTCGATGCGGCACTCCCCTTTCGCGGCACGCAACTGAGCTTTCGTCAGTAACCGTGAAACACGGCGATAAGCCTCCCGTGTCTGAATTAAAACCGGAAGCACCGTCTCGTCCTCCATCGTCAGTTCTGTCCCGACAAAAGCACGGAATCCATTCTCCTCAGCCCGCTGATGAAACCTGACCGATCCATAAAACCCGTCACGATCCTGCAAAGCAATCCCCGGCAGTTCAATCTGACCTCCCCGATCCGCGAGCGCCTCCGGTGCGGAAGCTCCCCGCAAGAAACTGAAAGCGCTACGGGCATGAAGTTCATGATACACAGCCATCAGATCTCAGTCATACCGGCCCTCCAGAAAACACTCCCCTTCACTTTCGACGAGCCGGAAAACGCCCTTCCCCGGCAATTCGATATCCCATTCCCGCCGCTGCCACTGCTTTCCCTGATGCCACCAGTCACCGCCACCGTGCCATGGCCCTGCCACCTGCGTGACCACACCTGAGACGAGGCGGGACTCAATCCTCTCAGGTCGCCCGCTCCGCCACCGCACCGACGTACGAACGTGACCCTGCAAACGACACAAAGTAAATCCCATCAGAGGAGGCCCGGCGCTTTCCGGAACCGTTTCAATTTCCGACGGCAGGGGGAGCAACTCAAACGCCCCCGGCCGGTGCGTATTCAATCCTCTCGGCGATCCCACCCGCTCACTCCCGACGAGCGCTCGAAGCCGCTTCATGGTGTCTTCAAACTGAAAGCGATTCCTCAGTCCGACCCCGAAAAGCAATCGCTGGGAAGCCACCGGGTCAGAAGGCTCGAAACGCAGGCGCAGGGATTCCACCGGAGCTTTCCACTCGAGAGAATCAAGATACCCACTCACGAGATGAAAAAGAATTTCGTGATCCAGCAGAGGCTCCGGCAAAGCCAAACGCCGCGCCTCACAGCTTCCGTTCGTAAAGCGCAAGAGAACATGAACCGCGATCGCCGCCCGCCCCGTCCGCGCGACCCTGACAATAAGCTGATCAAGGAAACGATTCACGACAAACAGAAGCGGCTCACGCTCACACAGCTCATCATCAAAATCCTCATGCAGTTCGAAAAGCTCTTCCAGCTTCGCAAAACGAAGCGGCCGCTGAATCCTCCCCGTCAGTCGCAACCAGAGTTCAACCCCTTCATCACCGAGTCGCGCCGCCACCGCTTCACGGGAAAACCGGGCGAATGCACCGAGGGTCGAGACGCCCCAGAGAGACAGGCGCTCTTTAAGCTCCGCGCTTGTCCCGGCCACAGCGAGGGGAAGACGGTCGAGCATTTCGAGACGCCGTTCCGGAACAAGATGACAGAAGCTTTCGCCCTTTTCCCTCGCCGCGAAGGCCGCGACACGGGCGAGCGAAGGTGTCTCTCCCAATCCGGTCACCACTTCGAGTCCGGCATCGTAAAGCCGGCCCCGCACAAATCTCGCCCCATCGGACCGCTCCTCTTCCCGTTGCGAAGAAAGGTCGAGGGTCAGCATGCCGTCCTCCGTTTCCTCGATTCCAGGCACCCAGGTAAGCGCCGTTTCGAGGAGAAGGCGCGATGCGGCAATCTCGGCGGAAAGAGAAGGACGCTCGATCTGAAGCCCCGGGCACCGCGCCAGGGCCTGCACTGTTTTCATTCCCCTTTCAACCCCGAGCCGCCCCGCCACCTCATTACAGGAAAGCACCACCGATTGCCGCTGAGTGTCATCAACCAGGGCCACCGGCTCCGCCGCCGTGTGAACCCGACGGACAACGGCCTGCAATTTAAAATCAACACACCAGACGACGGCGTAGCCGGAGGAGTGAGTCTGACAGGTGAATCCCATTCCAATCTATATTACTCTGTTAACGCGCCTCAGCCTGTCTCATTCTACCGGGAATTAAGAACAAGGCCGGAGATTAAGATGATGAGGCTATGCCGCGCCCATTCCTGATATTCCAGGCACTCTCTGCCCCTGCTTCACCGCCGGCCTGAAGGTTTCGAAGGCCATTTTTTTCCAGAGAAGTTCGCGTTCTTCATCCAGCCCCCGGCACGTCACGGGGATACTGACCTCCAACTTCCGCTTCGCGACCGACGTCACGCTTTCCGGGGCAAACAGGACCGCAGGAGTTCCCCGCTCACGCAACTGCCCGAGAATACGATACCACAGGCTCGACCTCAGCCCTCTCCAATCAGAAGCGGTACAGTTCCGCCAATCGAGTAGAAAGAGGCCGAAATTTTCATCGCGCGAAGCCACATCCAGAGCCTCCAGCGACTCACGGGGTGACGAACACCCAACCCAGAGCAATGCTTCCAGGTCCACCGGTGGGAAACTCTCCACCGTGAAACTGCCCCCCACATCGAACAGCATCACATACTGCTGTTCCCGTCGCGCCCGGGAAAGCATCGCCGCCATCACGAGCCCGCCACCACCGCAGGAGCCCGCCTCACTGATGATCTCGGTGAGTTGCCCTTTCGGCAAGCCTCCGCCCAGATGCTGATTGAGACCATCCAATCCTGTCGCGGCCTGAAACTGCTGAGTCTCCTGAACCCGTAAGAGGTCGCTTCCTGAGCGAATTCGTCCCCCCAGCTGGTCACGTATCGCCGCTAAAGCAGCAGCTTTGTCTTTCCCTGTCATATCCGGCTGATTCTGATAAAGTGTTTACTTGAACACTATTTCAAAATCAGCCCGATTCAAGCGGGTTTCTCACACCTTCCCTGCGGTGGAGAGAACACTTACTTTGAGCTCGAAAAGCTCACCTCGTCGATCAAAACGGACTCACCGGCGACAACAAAACGGTAACCGGTTTTCTCCATCGCAAGCTTGTCATGAGTGCCTGACAGCTTCTCGCCGGCACACTCAAGTTCAACGGTATCACCTTTGACCTCACAGGTGAGTTCATACCACACACCCGGCTCAATCTTAACCTCAGCTTTGCCAAAGCTCATCGGCTTGGAAGCCGGGTCCTTTTTGTCTTTATCCAGCGACAATTCAACACCCCCACGATTGACCTTCACGCGAAACAAATGCCCTTTCAGATGATTGTAACTGAGGCCGAACCCTTTCGCCCCATTCAACTGAAAGCGGCAGGAAAAACTGGAATCAGTATGTGCATCCGGAATCATGAACACCGCGCCATGATGGTCTGCTTCCAGTTCTTTTCCGGACATCGCTCCCCCGGAAATCTCCCAGGCGCCTTTCACTCCCTTCCAGCCCTGAGGCATCTCCCCGCTCGAAAAATCCTCCGACGTTTTTTCTCCCGCCGAAACGGTAAAAAGAGAAACGAACAGCAACACAGTAGAGAAGATCATTTTTTTCATGGGCTGCGTTTTAGCAGAAAAAGGAATAAATGCTCAAGCTCACCAGGCACCGCAATGACGCCTTCCCCGCCGGGCTACTCACCCTTGCTTTTCTTTTTCTTAAACGCAGCGGGCTTCTTGAAAAAATCGGGATGCCAGCGCTCCGGTTTCGCAAGCGGCCTCGGTTCGTCAAAAATTTCACCGGTATCACCCTGCGACGTCATCCAATCGAGCAGTCGTTCCTTTAAACGCTCCACCCGGTCCTGCTGAGACGGCAAATCGATCAAGTTCTCCGTTTCCCATGGATCAACGGAAACATGATAGAGTTCAAACTCAGGCCGCTGAAAGTAACGCTCCAAGACCGCCTGAGCCTCCGCCTCTTCTTTCGCCAGCGCAGCCCACTCGTTCCAGTATGACCCGGCACTCCGCTTACGAAGAACATCAGAGTGATTGGTGTGCGCGAGATCAGGCCTGAGATTGTGAATCAATTTCCAATCACCGGTCCGAATCGCCCGGATCGGAAATACATTCATCTCACCATCACCGGAATGAGTCGTGAAAATGGTATCACGATGGCTCTTCTCCTCACCGGTGAGAACACCTAGAAAAGACTCCCCGTCAATCCCGGGCCGGGGAGCGCCCCCCGCGAGATCCATCAAAGTGGGAAGCAAGTCAATCCAGCTGACCATCGCGTCAGTCCTTACCCCTGCCTCGATCACCCCCGGCCACGAAACCAGAAGCGGCACGCGAATACCGTAATCGTAGAGATTCCATTTACCGAAAGGCCATTGACTCCCGTGATCACTCGTATGCACAAAGACGGTATTATCCCCAAGTTCCTCCGCAGCGATCTCTCTCAAATCCCCGAGCAGCGTATCGAGATCACTGATCTCCTGATAGTAGGCCGCCCGAAGTTTTCGCGTTTCAGGGGTATCGAGATGCACCCCGGGGATTTCGACCTCTGATGGATCGAAGGTATTTTTCAACGGCCATGGAACGTGCGGATTACTCGTTCCGACGAAAAGACAGAGGGGGGAATCACTCCCCTCCCTTTCGATGAATTCGTTTACCTCCTGAAGGAGCAGGGCATGCTCACGTGCCGGACTGCTGTAATCAAACCCGTATGGTTCAAGATCCTTCGCATGAGCCACTTTCCCGAAAGCAGCCACTCGATATCCTGCAGCCTTCAAGTCTTCGATCAGGAAATGAGTTCCTTCAGCCGGGTAGGTGTGATTCGCCTCCGCACCATTCCGGGCCGGCATCAGCCCCGTCAACATTGCCGCCCGACTCGGAGCACAGGCCGGAGACGCGACAAAGGCGTGGGTAAACGAAATCCCGTCAGCCGCGAGCCTCTCCATCTCCGGCATCGGAATATCAGTGGCCCCGTAAAGACTGGTGTCAAAATAGGAATGATCGTCAGAAAGGTAGACAAAGAGATGAGGTCGATCTCCCGCCGGGACAACTGCAGGACACGTAATCAAGGCAAGAAAGCAGATAAAAAGAAACCGTCGCATCCCCGAAGATAAAACGGAACCCCTCAAGTTGCTTGGAGAGATCGAGTTCGATTTTGTAGATTCCGGACCGTGACACTATCGGCGTGCATATCCCTCGTATCAGTTCGTCAAAACATCGTCACGTATTAAAAACATCACATGAAATCTCTCGCCGCCGCTCTTTTCGCCTTCGTTATCACCACCTCCCTGACTTTCGCCGAAGACTCCCCTTTTGTCGGAACCTGGAGTACTGACTGGGGCATCCTCGTCATCAAGGGAAGCGAAGAAAAACTCACCGGTAAATACAGCGGCCCTTTCGTCGGTACCATTGAAGGCAAAGTGACCGAAGGGGAATTTCACTTTGTCTGGAAACAGACGAACGCTGAATGGGGCTCGGGCGTCTTCACTGTTTCAGATGAGGGTAAAAAGCTCATCGGCACCTGGGGCGGAGGCGAATCAAAAACCAATGGCGGCCCCTGGACCGGAACCCGCGAGTAAAAACGCGCAAATCCTCCACCCTTTTCCCGTCGCGAAAAACCACTGGCACCAAATGCCAAAACGGCGCATAGGATTCCCATGTCGAATCCTACCTACTTTGTCGTCTCACGCGAACAACACGAAGACCTTGTCTCCGCTGCCTACGTTCACCGTGGCTATGCCGAGGACGAAGCTGCCGCAGCGGCACGGATGTGTTCCGAAGCATCCTGGCACGGGATTCGAACTCACAACGCCCTGAAAGCACTTCACCTCGATGAGCTCTTCGGCAGCGGTAGCGGAGGCTGTGTTCCCGGTGCAGAAATCGAAGTAAAAGAATCCCGCTTTCCTGCTGTCCAGAGCTGGAACGCCCATCTGAAACTCGGCCAGGCCGTCGCCTGCGAAGCGGTCGAAACCTGCATCCGTCTCGCCGATGAATATGGCTCAGGCACTGTCGCGATTGACAATGCGTTCCACTACCTCTGGGGCGGAGGCTACGTCATGGATGCGGCGAAACGCGGCTACATCGCCTACACGAATTGCACCTCGACTCTCGCAGAGGTCGTTCCCTTTGGCGGCAAATTCCCGACCCTGGGAACCAATCCGCACAGTTGGGGATTCCCCACCATGGATGCGGTCGGCTATCCGGTCGTGATCGACTGGGCAACTTCAGAAATCGCCATGGGAAAGGTCGAGCAGTACAAACGCGAAGGCAAAAAGCTCGAATCTAAATTCGGCGTTGATGAGAACGGCAATCCAACCGATGACCCGTTTGCCGTGAAAGCCCTTCTTCCTTTCGGCCGCCACAAAGGATACGGTCTCGGCCTTCTCAATGAGCTCTATGGAGGAGCGATCGGCGGCTCGATTCCTACACTGCGGGGGCGCGCGGAAAAAGCGCAGGGAACCGGGGAAAAAACTACCTCCGCCTTCTATTTCCAGATCATTCATCCGGATGCGATCAGCGGAGAGGACTTCGCAAACGGACGAAACCAGGCGGAAAACATTACTGCGGTTGTCCAGGATATTCTCGGCCACGGAAATAACACCTGCATGCTCCCCGGGACAATCGAAGCAAACAATGCCAAGCTCAGCGTCGCCGCTGACGGACTCCTTTTCACCGAAGCCGAAATTCAGGGCTTCATCGAACTCGCTGAGGAATGCAGCCTGGATGCCTCTGCCTGGGATAAAAATTCCCTCTCGACGTTTTCCGCCTGACCGCCCCCCGCGCACTATACACCACAGGTGAGTAAATGCCCTACTGCGGACCGTAGTAGCGCGGCTCCGCGTTGTCTGATCCACCAACGCCCCCGCCCGCAACGCCACCTGCCGCACCTCCAATCAACGCTCCGCGACCTCTGTTACCATCACCTGAGATCAAAGCACCGATCCCTGCACCAGCCGCAACTCCTGTGGCTGCCCCCTTTTGGCCTGAAGTGCATGCCATGTTGAAACTTAGAGAGGCAAGGGTAAAGGCAAAGAGCGGTAAGTTTCTCATGTAGGCGAAGCCTCCCGCCTGCGTCTCTCCGGCGCAAGCGATCAATCAGGTGTCTTCTGAAACAGAAACGCCTCCTCTGGACAGGCCCCGGGGACAACGATTCGTTGAAAAATATCAGTGATAAGAGCGGTGATGGCTGACCAGGCTGTGGCCTCTATTCCAAGGCGTTTCACTTCCGCAAGGACAAACCGGGCCCCATTTGCAAGCTTCCCGATGAGGCAGAAAACGAAAGCCATTGTCCGTATCGCTTTCCTCATCGCCGGGACACTTCAATCTGCCTGCTTTTTCAATAACCTATCGAAAATCGATTTAAGTGGTTTCCGGGGTTCCTCTTCTTCAACGACGGGCACTTCCCGCAAGTCTTCAAACCCGGGGATCGGGCCATAGGCAACGAACTTTGATTTTGATTCAGCCGACGGCACCCTCCAGTCAAAGACACTCACTCCGGTGATTCGCTTCCCCCGGAAGCGTCTCCCGTCACTCGATCCAAAAACAACCCCCTGCCCGTCTGTCTTGAGCCGCCCCAGAAAAATCATGACATGAGAAATCGGAGGGTTTCGTTTCGTGGTCGAATAAGTCCCCGTCCAAAAAAGTAAATCCCCCGGCTTCAGTTCATCAAAAGCCGGGTCGTCGGTTGAATGAACCGCCCTGGTTTCCACGAGGTCGCCCTTATCCCGCGCCCACTCATAGAACCCAAAAGAAGTTCTCGGCAACTCATCAACTCCCGACGCCTTCAAGACACACTGGACTGATCCTGAGCAGTCCATCCCTGCATTGCCCGGTGAATTTGACCCGAACTGATACGTGAGCTTTTTCTCAGTGAGCGTCAGCGCCTGACGAATCAGTTCCTGAACCGGAGCCGGCTGGGTATCAAACTCGACCAGATCCTCCGGAGAAATCGACGCCACCGAAGCGGGCTCGAGCGCCAATGCCATCTGACTGAACAGGGTTAAGCCAAGGACCCAACAGGGTTGAACGAAATACTTCACGCCGACACTCTAGAAGGAAAAAGCTCATCCCACAACCCCGTCTCCCTCCAGACTGGAACCCCTTCAGTTTTCCGCTATGCTCGCGCCATGCCGTATCGAATTTTCCGCACTGCCAGTTCAGTATTTGTCGAAGATACCCACACTCCCGGCCTCTTTAAGCACCTTTCACCGGAATTCTCTTTCAACGATCTCTTCACCTCGGACTCCCCTTCGACTTATCTCACCGGGCAGCTCGAATCGGCTTCAGACGCAGCATCCTTCAATCCTGAGATCCCCTATCAACCACCCATTGAGGATCAGGAAGTCTGGGCTTCAGGAGTGACCTACTTTCGCAGCCGGACCGCCCGCATGGAAGAAGCGGAAAGCGCCGGGGGAGATATTTTCTACGACAAGGTCTACGACGCAGAGCGTCCTGAACTCTTCTTTAAATCCAGCGCGAGTCGGACCCGGGGCCACCTCGATAAAGTCGGCATCCGGCACGATTCGACCTGGGATGTTCCCGAACCTGAATTTACCCTCGCCATATCCAGTCAGGGTGAAATTTTCGGGTGTACTATCGGCAACGACATGAGCTCACGCTCGATTGAGGGCGAGAATCCGCTCTACCTCCCTCAGGCCAAAAGCTACACCGGCGCCTGCGCGATTGGCCCATGTCTCCTCGTCGGCGAAACTCCCTCCCTCGACAGCAGCATCGCTATTTCCATTCATAGAGATGGCAACGAAGTGTTCTCAGGTGAAACTGCGCTCAACCAAATCAAACGCAGCTTTGAAGAACTCACAGAATTCCTTTTCCGCTGCAATGATTTCGCCCGGGGGGCTTACCTCATGACCGGCACCGGCATCGTTCCTGATTCGGATTTCACTCTCGAAATCGACGACGAAATCACCATCACGATCGAAGGTATCGGAACCCTGACCAACACCGTAGAGGAAGTATAAGAAAACAATTTGGATTGCGCCCCCAAGACATCCCCTTCCTATATCCGGCGACGACCGGGACAGTTGATTCTACAGGAGATATCGAGGAACTTCTCACCCACCCCATGAACAAATTGATCCGCCCCCTTCCCCATCTTCCCGACTCCGGGCAGCGATGCTGAATGTTAGCGGTGGCACCCGGGGTGGATGCGTCTACGATGTCGATGCTATCATTACAAAGTTAAACGCTCAGTCCTGACAAAACCATGCGCACGACCGCCCTCCTCATCTCTCTTCTTCCGGTATTCTGCCAATGGAGCCATGCCGAATCCGCCAACCTGAAAAACTGGGTCGAAGTCAAGGAAAGCGCCACCGCCAATGAACTTCGCGGTTCAGGAAAAACCTTCCTCAAGGAGATCCAGTTTTCGGTTCCCAGTCCGGCAACCACGCTGGAAGAACTGTTGAAGATCAACCCGTCGTTGAAAACGGTCCTTCCCGGCCTTCCCGCCCTTTTCGAATCGGCGGAAGTCTCCCCCCGGTACAAGCAACTCTACGACACCAAAATCAAATACATGAAGGGCGGCGTTTTTCCGACGACGCACAACTACTTTGACTGTGAAACGGTCCTGCAACTCACTGATCCGAAAAGTGGCCGCAAGGTGTTCTGGCTTCAGGGAGACATGGATGTGGTTACGGATGGGAGCGATCCGGGCCGCGCCGCCAATCTCAGTGATTACGATCTCGCGAGAACGTCCAATTCTTTTCTTCCCTTCACCAAATACGGCTGGTCGAAGAGTGGCAGCACGCCGCAGAACCCTTTCGTCGACTACTACCCCGAAGTGATCAAAGAACTCGAGAAAGTGAGAGAAACCCTCATCGAAAAGGCAGCCGAAGACAAAGGCCTCATCTGGCGGGAAATGCTCGCGACCTGCGAAGCTCAATTGAAATATGCGAAAGGAAGAGGCAACGGAACCACCTTTCAACAATGGACAAATGATCGCCGCTATGTCGTGGCGACTACCGACCCCTTTGTCGTGCTCCCGAATTCATGGCTGAGCGGCAGCTCCTCATGGACTCCCAAAGCAGGCAACTACGCAGCGGTGGTCTACGAAGGAAAGATCTATCCCGCGATCCTCGGCGACTCCGGTCCTGAATCAAAAGTTGGTGAGGCATCGCTTAAGATTGCCCGGAGTTTGAATCCCAACGCTTCCGGTCGGGTCCGTGCGATCAATGACGTTTCGGTAAGCTACCTCGTTTTCCCCGGCACCCGTGCCCCTGCCGCAGAGCCTGATCTGGCGGTTTGGCGGGAGGAAGTGATTAAGCTTCTCGGCGAAATGGGAGGGGTCTCCTCCGAAAGCGTTGTTCACACCTGGTGATCACCCTTTGAGCGTTCCAAGGTAGGCAATCAGGTCACGGAGCTCCTCACGGCTCAACCCATTGGTAATCCCCTGCGGCATGAGCGACCCGATATCCTGAATTCGGGAAATCTCGACTCGCGGAATCTCCCTGACCTGGCCGGTCGCGGTATCGCGGAGGAAAAACACACCATCCACCTCCTTCTCACGGTAGCCGGAATATTTGTCACCGGATTTACTCGTCACCGTAACCGCGAAATATCCCTCTTTTAACTGACGGTTGGGCCAGAGCACTGATTCAATGAGGAGATCAGTCGAGAGGCCTGCACCAACAGCATCCAGCGGCGGACCAACAACGCCACCAACCTTCCCGATCTGATGGCAAGCCGCACACGTCAGCTCAGCCTTCGCGTAGATTTCTTTCCCCGTTAAGGCATCCCCTCTCGTTTGAACCTCTTTTACGAGAGAGGCGACGAAATCGACGGAATAGGCACGGTTTCCGGAAACAACCCCCATCGCGTCCTGCAGCACACCTAACAAAGCCTCATCACTTTGCCCCAACTCGCTCATCGCAGCGACCATGCGCCCGGCTGAATCCTTACTCATGTCCGTCCCGGAAAGAACTTCCCTGATGGCAGTCCTCCCTTCCTCCCTGAGAAAGAACGGCGCGAGCAGGGACTTCACTTCTGCCTTGGATTCGCCATTCATCAGGAAAGGAGCCGCGGCTTCAGCAACCTCATCCGGCGCAAACATGACGAGTGACTCCACCATCGCAACTCTCACCGCCGGAGAAGCGGATCCCATTGAATTCAAAATACGAGCAGCGGAAGCAGGCCCCTCCACCCTGGCTCGAGCTCGAATCGCCGCCACCTGAACGGCGGTGGATTCGGCTTCATCCTCACACAGGGTGATCACTTCTTCTTTCAACGATCTGATCCTCCACCGGGAGATCATTCTGAGAGCCTGAATCCGAATGGGCTCTTCACCACTTTCCAGCAATCTCTTCACGAGAGAGGAAACATCCACCCCGGGTGCCTTCGCCGTTTCAGCAATCGCCTCGAGTACGGTGGCATTCCCCTCAAACTCCTTCAGCAAATCCACCACCGCCTTCTCACCACCATGGCGGGCGATCAACCTGGCAAGGCGAACCCGAAGATCGCCCTCGAGATGATCTTTCTTCATCTCACGAATCGCTACTATTGCCGCCGCACTGCCTCCGACCGTTTCAAGGGCAAATACGAGATGTTCCGGATTCTCAAAGAGCGGTTCTCCTTCGGCAATCAAGGGCATCCACCGGGGGGACAAGGCATGGACGGTTTGCTCAAGCGCATAGTCAATGAATCGATCACGGGGATGATCCAAAGCTTTCAGTGCCTCTACCACTGCTCCTGAACTACCCCTACCTGCAGCCTGAATGATTGCCTCCAACCGTTCGCGCGGGTGATCGCCATCAATGTCCGGTTTGATCAGTTCATTTCTTCTCTCTGGTACCTCCCGGGAAATCAGTTCCCGACCTTTTGCGGTAAGTCGCCAAACCCTTCCATGCTCTTTGTCGCGATCGGGATGCCGCAACGAAGCCTGATAATGACCAATGACGGGATTAAACCAGTCAGCCACATAAATCGCACCGTCAGGTCCGATCCGGGTCTCAACCGGTCGAAAACTTGAATGCTTTGAAGCCAGTAGTTCAACCGGTTCCACTCTTGCATACCCCGCGCCTTCTTCGATGAGCGGAAAAGCGGTGACGCGATTCGCATAGTAGCCGGACACCAGGATATGATTCTGAATCCAGTCAGGGAGATGAGCAGACTCGACATACTCCGCCCCCATCGATTTCCCCGGAGTCACCCCGATCGATGCAACCGGCACCAGGTTTTCAGGGTGGGTCGTCGGAATCAGTCCCGGCGAAACGTAGATGAGTTCACGGTTATTCGACTTAAGGAACAAAGCCCCGGTTTTATCAAAAGCCATCCCGCAGGGATTGGCACTGGCAAGCGCCGGAAAACAAAACGGCTCCAGCTTGAATGTCTCCGGATGAAACCTCCAAAATCCGGCAGTATCTCCCCGGACAATTCCCCAGGGCGTTTCGACGCGTGAATAACAGTGCAGCCCCTGCGCAAAATAGAGACACCCTTGCGGGCCCCAGGTGAAATTGGAGATATTCTGATGCGTATCTCCTGTTCCGAATCCCGTCAGCAATACCTCTCTCGAGTCAGCCTGATCATCCCCGTCAGTATCTTTCAGAAGCAGCAGGTCCGGTCCTTCTCCGAGATAGACCCCTTCCTTTCCAATGGCAAACCCCATCGGCATATTCAGCTGATCAGCGAAGACCGTGGATTGATCGGCACGCCCGTCACTGTCAGTATCTTCGAGAATCACGAGCGTATCATTCGGGTTTTCACCCGGCTCCAGTTGCGCGTAGGTCAGGGTTGTCAGGACCCAGAGGCGCCCCCTGTCATCCCAGTGCATCGCGATGGGATTAGCAATCCCCATCGACTCATCAGCAAAAATATTAATCTCAAATTCGGGATGAACCTCGAAGGCCCGGAGCTGAGCATCCACCGAATTGTCAGCGGCGGCGTCCCCGACTGAGACCGCCTTGAGCACATTGCTCGAAAGGCTGAGAAAGAGGAAACTGAGCAGAAGCAGGATACGATTATTCATTTTCACCCCCTTTAGCAAGATCCCGGATAACCGCCTCTTCGGCCGCGATGAGAGGCGGGATTTTCTCTATCTCTTCTACAAACCATCGCCGGTTTGCATCGCGGTGGTCCCGTGAACTGGGGACATGCTGACGATCACCAAATAGAAAAGCCCAATTCGTCGGTCGATAATACTGATCCCATAACTTGTTTTTTCGGAGGATGGCCCTCTGTAAACTCGACCCCTCAGTATCTGAATCGACCCGCGCAGATAGATCATCAAATGATTCCACCGAGATGACTCGATGCTTCGTCGCCAATTTCCGGATCGCTTCGCGGTAATCCTCCAGAACGCTGTTTCGCTCCGCCGCGAGGGAACCCGCAGGACCATCTTCCGGGAAGGGGGAAGGTTGAACTAGAATGATTCGCCCGCTGATTTTTAAGAGCTCAGTTAACAATTTCCCATAGCTCGTCGTGAATGACTCCAGAGCCTCAATTCCATCGAGCGATTCCATTTTTCCAAATTGAAGGATGAACGTTCCGGGAGTGACCTTTTTGCGGCTGTCAGGAATGCTACCCTGCTGCGAGTCGCCCACATCCGTATAGAAATACATCGGTCGCTGCTGCCTGAAAACCGTGTCAGCCGGCCACCCAAGATTTCGGACTTTCAGCGAGTGTTCAGGGAAGTTGCGGTGCAGGGACCGCTCAAAATGCCCGCTGTCCTGCATCTGAAATACCTCTGTCCCGCCCATTAGCGAAATCGTCTCCCCCTGCACAGGCTCGAACCCCGCCTCGTGAAAGCCCGGTCCAAGCGGTCGGGATCGAGGTTGGAAATGTCTCACCAATGATAGTGAGTCATCCTGGTTCGCAGGATCAAACGCTGCTCCGTCGAAACGAAATAGAGCCAGGAAAATCAAAACAGGAAAGCAGCGCATTGCTCTATCCTCAGATCACAAGCGGACTCCGACAACTACGTCTTAACGGACCCGAAGCCTTTTCGCCTTCCCAATCGTCGCCCCTGGGATTCCTGAGCGGGGAATGGTACCTATTCCTGACGACCTCATGATACAGAGGGTGCGGAACATGCTCAGAATCTGCAACGCACGCATGAGCGGCACGAGCTATGGCGCCTGCGTTCTTCATCCCGCTCCTGAATCCGCCATAGGCGGACCGCTCGCCGTGGTCCACGACGGAGATATCCCCGAGCTCGACATTTTTTTAGGCCTCAAGAGATCAAAAACACTCGATCCCTGAGAAACTCCAGCTAGAATGAAAGCCAATGACTGAGCAGGAACCGCCAGTATCACCACCGAAGCACTCGACTCGCTATATTGTGTTCTCGGCGTGCCTCGCCGCCATTGTCCTCGGCTTCACACTCTTTCTTCTTATTCGTGGTTTCCAATGGCGCGGCGCCCTATCTGATCTCAGAGCAGAACCGGGAATCGAAATTCTCAGCGTTGAACGCGTCGGATTTTTCAAAAAGCGACTCCGCGGCCTTCGCGACCCGCTCGCCCCTTCCGCCGAGAGCTACCTCAGAAAACACAATATCGGTGCTCATTCGGTCGATATCGCCCTCGCCGAATATCATTCCCTCAATACTCCCTATGCAATCGAACGAAACGAGAAGAACGCAGAGGAAGTAAAACAAATCCGTGACGACCTGGTCAAAACGGTCGGTGACTTTGCGGCGGGCCTGAAGGAGCAGCGTGAGCAGGATCTTGAAAAGATCACTCAAATGCTTTTCGAGGCCCGATTCCCTGAATCGATGAAAACGGTAAGGATCAATTGGGAACGCGGGTCCTGGTTTGTCGAAGGCGAACTCTACGCCCCCGATCTCGAAACCTTTCTCGCCGAGTCGCCCCAATACATTATTGAAGGGGATGTCGACTACACCGGTTTAATCAATTTAACAGAAACCAGAACCAGGACACTCCGCAACGATATCGAGAACACCAACCTTCTTGAGACAAACCTCGACGGGGAACTCGTCCACCTCGACCGCATCCGCCGCCTCCTCATCGACCTTGACGATGTCTGCAGAAAATCAGATCTTCCGCTTCCGGTGATGCAACTCACGCTCACCGATCGTGAAACGCCTCAGATCAAAGCGATCCGTTCAGCTCTCTTTGATGGGAGGGATATTGACGAATCAAGATGCCTTCCCGAGGCGAAAATCACCACCTCCGAAACCGGAAACGCGGTCGCGAGATTGATGCTCGTTCAACTTTCGGCGCCGTGAGTCAGAGGCCATCTCATCGACAGATCGCAGTTCTCGTCGCGCCCTGTATCACGTTCATTGCAATAGTGATAATGTTAGTCACCGCACACTTTTATGAGAAACTGCCCGCTCAATTTCCTGCCTGCGGTTTTCGGGAACACACCGGAATCCCCTGTCTCGCCTGCGGAGGCACACGGGCGATGCAATCTCTTGCTCACGGCAAATGGAGGGAAGCCTTCATGTTTCATCCGCTGTTTTCCGCTTTGGTTCTAGCCTCTCCGCTCTGGTTCGCCCTTGGACTGAATCAATTTCTTCGGGGGGACGTCATGCCCTCGACGGAAATTCAGAACCGCAGGCTCAAAAGAGGCGCTGTTCTTTTCTTCGCCCTCCTCCTCCTGAACTGGCTCTACCTTCTCTTTTTCCTTCCATGAAAAAAAATTCGCCGGCCAAAAGTTTTCGCCCTCGCGCATCCATCGCGGAAGGCGGCTAGCTCTGTCCCGCACCGTTCAAACAAACGCCTCACGGGGCTTCATTCGCCCCATAGCTTTATTTGGAAATCGAGAGGCGAATCCTCCGTCGACAAATAACGCCCGAACTCGTCCCGCTCGAAAAAAATCTCAATCAGGCGCTTCCCACCGGATTCCTCCGCAAGTTCCAGTGCTGCCACCATCTTTTCCCTGTCATCAGATATCGCAAGATGGCGGAGTTCGACAGTACCCGACCCACCGAGCTGCTCCACAATCTGTTCACGATACGAACCTTTTGTGTCAGCGGTCGCTTCCACGGTCCCGGAAGCAAGCACGGGGATATCCGGTTCTGATGGTGAAGCCTTGTCCTCCCGATCTCCAGGCTCCTCAGTTCCCACCACTTTATCCGCGGCTTCTCCCATCCAGTCACCCACTGCAGGCAGATACTGAATCAGAAGCCAAAGTAGGCCCAGCACTGGAAGCAGGGTAAACAGGGCGAGGAGCTGATTCTTCACCCCCGGATCGGCGGCTGCTTCTTCCGATACGGATGGTTCTTCCTGGTTTGAATCTTCGGACACAGCGCGAAATTACGCGGACGACTGCTTGTTTCCAGCCGAAAAGGCGTCTAAATTCCGCCC
>JARGPJ010000014.1 GCA_029212615.1 Verrucomicrobiales bacterium | reverse complement strand
CAGCCATCCCTCCACTTCGCTCCGGGAGACTTCGTCCTCCGGATTATGTTTCTTCGCAACATATGCGGGATGGCTTCGCTTTTATCAACCGCTTTCGCGGCGGGGCAAACAGCCATCCCTCCACCTCGTTCCGGGAGACTTCGTCCTCCGGATTGAGAGCTTCGCACTCTATGCCGTTTGGCTTCGCTTTCAACAACCGCTTTCGCGGCGGACTGCTTTCTCAGCCTCAATCGTCGACCACTGCATCGCGACCGTAAAATTTCACCTTCCGCTTGATCTTGTCACGGCCGTTCTGCTCACGCCAATCATTGGTATCTCGAAGGCTGTAAACACAGCCGCAGTACTCCTGCTGATAAAATTCCTCACGCTTGGAAATTTCGATCATGCGCTGAGCCCCCCCCTGCTTGCGCCAGTTATAGGTCCAGTAGTGCATCCCCGGGTGGCGGGCAGCAACACGCTCCCCGCATCCATTGATCTGCGCCATGTTCTTCCACCGGGAAATACCGAGGGTGCTGGAAATCAAATCAAACCCGTTTTCGGCAGCGTAATCAGCGGTGACTTCAAAACGCATATCAAAACACTCCGTGCAGCGAATCCCCCGCTCCGGTTCATTCTCCATCCCCTTAGTCCGGTCAAACCAGTCTCTCGCATTGTAATCCCAATCGATGAACTCCATCCCGAGCTTCTCCGCATAGCGAATATTTTCCTGCTTCCGGATTTCATATTCATCCCGGGGATGAATATTCGGATTATAAAAAAAGATCGTCGTTTCAATATCTGAAGCCGCCAGCGCATCCATAACTTCCGCGGCACAGGGAGCACAGCAGGAATGCATGAGGATACGCTTGGAGTCATTTGGCGAATCAAGCACTGGGCGCTCGTAATTTTCCTCTGAAAAGCGGGACATGTCATTCCTGTCCTCGCCATTTCCGTTTTTTGCTCGTCGTCCCATTTGATAGCTACTGATTTTTCCTAGGGTAAATTAAGAACGCTTCGCGCCGATTCAAGAACTCATCCAGATCTTCTTTCCAGCGGGATCTGATATCCTCTGCGCTTTCGCCGTCCGAAATCGCCTCAAGAGTTTCCTCATGGCGAAGGAGGATATTCCCTTTCTCCATGAGATTAAATGTATCGGGATGTGATCGATGAAGAACCCGCTTCAACGCGAGCCCTAGATCGATTGGCCGAAACCGGTTTCGATCGGTGAGCACGAACCGAATTCCTCCACAATCTTCGCCACCGAAGACACTCGAATCAGGAGTAAATCGCGTCGGGTAAAAATCTATCCCGGAGAGCCCTTCATCCCTCATTTCAATGGCCAGCTTTCCATCGTGAATCCACGGTGCACCGACATGCTCAAAAGGTGTTTGGGTACCGCGGCCTACCGAAACATTGGTAAACTCGATCAGCCCCACTCCCGGATAGAGCATCGCCTCAGTGACGCTCCGGATATTAGGTGACGGATTAACCCAGGGAAGCCCTGTCTCATCAAAAAACATCGACGGAATCCACCCTGCAACCGGAATCACCGTAAGATCAGCCCCGACATTCCGCTCGGCATTGAACATTCGGGCAAGCTCCCCCACGGTCATGCCATGCTGAACAGGAATAGAGTGAAAGGCAACAAAGTCATTCCCCTCACCCCGCCTGACGGGACCATCGACGACCTCTCCCCCGATCGGATTCACCCTGTCGAGTACAATGAATTTCAGCCCCTGCTCTGCCGCTGCCTCCATCGCAAGCCCCATCGTTGATACATAGGTATAAAAGCGACAGCCGATATCCTGAATATCAAAAACAAGAGCATCGAGTCCTGCCATTTGTTCAGCGGTTGGCTTTCGGAATTCTGATTTGTAGAGACTGTAGACAGGGAGACGCGTCGCGGCATCACGGGAATCGTCGACAAGGTCCTGATCGAGAACACCGCGAATACCATGCTCCGGGGAGAACAGAGCTTTCAACTTCACCCCTTTAGCTGAAGCCAACAGGTCAATCGTAGAACGCCGCGTTCTCGTGATCCCGGTTTGATTAGTGATCAATCCAATTTTCAAGCCCTTCAAAGCGGAGAACCGGTCACGCTCTAACACATCCACTCCGTTGAGAACAAACTCGCTCCCGCCTGCCGCAGTTTGCACTGCCGGTTTTTCAGGCGCCATCTCTCTACCACCGGAAAGAATAACCTCTTTCGTATAACCCACGGCTTCAGCAGCCAGCGTCCCGACCTCGATTCGAAGCTGTTTGATACGACCTGATTCCGAAGGATGATTGCGGTTCGCCAGCAAAATCACAAACGTATCTGACGCCGGATCAACCCAGATCGAAGACCCCGTCCACCCGGTATGCCCGGTATGCCCGTATCCATTGAGAGGAAATTTCGTGCCTCGTTGATAAGCGAAGTTCGACGAGATATCCCAGCCGAGCCCCCGCTCCATGCCGGCAGATGGCGCCAGCTGATTTGTTGTCATCGCAGAAAGAGAGTCATCGTCGAGAATCGGAATCCCACTCACCGCTTCCCCCCTCATGAGAACTCTGAGGAAGGTGGCAAGATCTTCCGCTGTCGAAAAAAGGCCTGCATGTCCCGCTACTCCCTGCATCCGTCGTGCGGTCGGGTCATGGACTATTCCGCGAAGAAGGCCGTAACCTTCTATTTCATTAGTCGGGGCGATTCGGGACTGCGCCCGAACCGTCGGCAGAAAGCCACTGCTTTGCATGCCTAATGGACCGAAAAGATGGGCCTCTGCATATTCGTCGAGACGTTGACCGGAAACTCTTGCCACGATCTCCCCCAGGAGAATGAAATTCACATCACTGTATCGGAAACGTTGGCGAGGTCGCTCAATCAATCCGATCGCGGCCGCACGTCGCGCACCTTCTTCGTGTCCCCAGAAGTCCTTCTCACTCAAAAATATCCCCGGAGGAAGGCCGCTCTGATGAGTCAAGAGGTCACGCACGGTGATTCTTTCCCGATCTTTCGCCGTGACTTCCGGATCGACCGGCTCAGATCTAATCCCGCCATCGGAAAACTCCGGTAAGTAGTCTGATACGGGGGCGTCGAGCGCGAGACGACCACCCTCGCTGAGGTGAAGAATTGCCGGAGTCGTTGCCATCACCTTCGTGAGACTGGCCACGTCAAAAATCGTGTCCACCGTCATTTCCTCCGATCCCGGAGAAACGACCCGACGCCCGTACGCCCGCTGATAAACTTCCCCTTTCGACTCAATCCACAGCACTGCTCCGGGAATATCCCCTTTCTCAATTGACTGTTCGATGACGAGATCCAACTCTCTGAGCTTCTCAGCCCTCATCTTCCCTGCATAAGACGCCGAGTAACAGAAAAAGAAGATCCCCAGGAGCATCCCAACCCTGTTGGATCTCCGGCATAACCCTGTTCGATTCACTAAATTCATCTCGTTTCCGAAGAGAGCTAATACGGCTGAAAGGAGAGCATTCACTTCATCCCGAGCGTTGCATACGGATCCGGCCCGATAAGAGCAGGCACGACCGGGACCACCGAAGCTCTGCGCCGCATCATGGCCGGTTCAAACTCCCGTGACGGTTTCCCCATGCCTTTCTTTTCAACCGATCCAGTATCAGCCAAATCCGATTCTGCAATAATGGCATCAGCGACCGGGCGCGCCACGGTTCCGCCAAACGCCATGGGGAAAATGGTTTCGAAGCTATCCTTACCTACCCATACCCCCCAGGTGAAGCGCTCATTGAATCCGAAATGCCACGCGTCGGTGTAGGCCGGTGTCGTGCCCGATTTCCCCCGGTCAATCAACCCGGCAATCAACTCAGCATTCCGGGGAGAGATCACTTCCTCCGGATCTACCTCCTCAGTCCGGATTTTCAATTCCTCACCTTCAGCGGAGATTGAATCGATCAAATGAAGTCGCGGCGAAGGTTTCCCCCGGTTCGGGAAAACGCTGTAGGCCCTCGTCAGCTCACTTAAATTCATCTCACTTGCTCCGAGAAGGCTGCCTGACAAAGGCCTCAGGTCCGACTCAATTCCAACAGCTTTCGAAAGCCGGCTGACTTCCTGCAGACCGATCTGAAGCCCCAGTCTTGCGGTCGGAGAATTTTTCGAAAGGCGAAGCGCCTCACCTGCCGTGATCGAACCTTCCCAGCGGTTTTCCGGATTTTCAGTACTCCACTCCCCGAGGACGCCGGAAGTCCCGCCGAGTCCCATCTCACGATTGTCAAAAGGGGCGTCAACGACTGGCGAAGACGCATCAAAATTTTCCTGCTCGAAAGCCGCCGCGTAGACGAATGGGAAAAAGGCAGATCCTGACGGACGTTTCATATCAAGCGAACGATCATATTCACTCCCGAGAAAATCCCGGCTTCCAACCGTGAGGAGAATACGGCCGGTCTTATTTTCAATGACCACGGCAGCCCCCTCAAGTTCCCTAACCCCGGCCTCTTCAGGCTGCCCTTCCTGAAGTGAGGTGAGGTGCTGATCTATCTCAAAAGCTGCTTTCTGCTGAAGTTCGAGATCAACCGAGCTCCGAACCTTAAGCCCTTCAAGAGAGCGGTCACCGATAATCTGGCGAACCTCCTTCTCGATCCGTGAAAGGAGGAAAGAAGCCTGGCCGCGGTGAATTCGCTCATCCCGATCATTCGCGACCGGTGTCGGCGCCTCCAGAAAAGACTCCATCTCATCACTCGAAAGCTGGCCGTTAGCATTCATGCGGCGCAGCGTTTGGTCCCTCGCCGCAATCGCCCGCTCTCTACTCACAAACGGAGAAAAGCGGCTCGGAGAACGAATCAGCCCGCAAATCATGGCTGCCTCGTCGACCTCAAGTTGCTCTAACTCTTTACCAAAATATCCTTTCGCAGCAGCACCCACCCCGTAGAAACCACTTCCGAAATAGATCCGGTTCAAGTAATGAACCAGAATCTCGTCTTTCGAATACTCCCTCTCGATCCATACGGCGAGAGCGATCTCGTTCAGCTTCCTTTCAATGTGCCGCCCTTCGAGACCGTAGACATCCCGCGCCAGTTGTTGGGTCAGGGTGCTGCCTCCTTCCTGGATTGACTCAGCCCGATAATTGGCCCAGGCAGCCCTCATCGTTCCTACGGGATCAAACCCCGGATGATAAAAGAACCGTTGATCCTCCGAAGCGAGAAGAGCGGCAATGAACTCAGGGGAGATGTCATCCCGCTCAATCATCTTCCGGTCAGTAGCCCCGATGCGACCGATCAAACGACCCTGAGTATCGACCACTTCGGCACCGGCGCTGATTTCCCGGACTTTAGCCAGGTCATAACCATCATTCGCATCCAGATAATACCATCCAACCCCGGCTCCTGCCGCGAACACTCCGCCAATGAGGTAGAGGATCGTGAGAGCAAAGCCTGCCAGAATGGCAAGCCACCGCCGCCGCTTTGACGACGGTGCTGCCGAAGCCTCCGGGGAAAGCTCGCTCACCTCTGCTTCAACAGTATCTGAATCACTGGTTATCAAATCAGGGGGCGCTTAGTTCCATGATGTAGGTGGACGGCGGCGGCTCTTCTTCAATCGGTTCCGATCTTCGCTGGCCGAATAACATTTGAAAGAGCCCGCCGCTCCGTCTCCTGGGCTTGGAGTCAACCGGTACGATTTCAGCAATCACCGAAACAGGCATGGAAAGCCGGGGATTAGGCCGTGATCTCGATTCAGGCACCGTGACCGCATACTGCTCGGGATTCCGATAGGCTTCCCTGAGAACGTCTGCAGCGATTGGCGCGGCATTGCGACCACCGCTGAGAGTTTCCCAGCGCCGCCCGTGAGTGATCGACGCAAACGCGATTCTGGGTTTTTCAGCATCGACCCATCCCGTAAACCACGCGAGCGATCGCTTTTCAGAATCCTCAGCCCACTGCGATGTCCCGGTCTTACCATAGACAACCGGTTTCGACATGGCGGCGCGCCCTGCCGTTCCCCGGCCATGATTGACGACCCCCCACATTCCTTCCTGGACATGATTAACGTCATCGGGATCAAGGTGGAGAGAATGGGCAACAGCCGGTTCAGTTCGCTCGATCAGCTCGTTACTCAACGGATCAAGTGACTCCATTACCAGCCTGGGTTTCGGGACATGAGTTCCGTTTGCCAGAGCTGCCATTGCGAGCGCCATCTGCAGAGGTGAGGCCAGGACGCGGCCCTGACCAATTGAAAAGTTGGCGAGACTCTTCGCATCGCCATACACATCAGGATCAGGAATCGTCCCTGCAGCGACAGCCGGCAGAGGGATTTCAGGCTTAATCCCGAGGCCAAATCGTCGACTTACATCCGCAATCGGATAGGCACCCATTTGGATCGCCGCCTGATAAAACCAGGTATTACAGGACCGCGTCAGGGCGTAGCGCAGATCCATCATCCCTTCGCTTTCGCTACTCCAGTTTTTGAACGGTCTCCCGTCGATAAGAACGACAGGAGGACCAACGTACTTGGTTTCCAACCCATCAAGACTGCCCCATTCCAGGCCCGCCAGAGCGACAAAAGGCTTGAAAGTCGAACCGGGGGGATATTCGCCAATCACCGCGCGATCAAAGAAAGGCGCATCTTCGCGATCAGCGAGCTCCCGGTAGACGGAGGTCGGAATCCCACCGATAAATAGATTCGGATCAAAAGAAGGGTAGGAAACCATGGCGAGAATATCTCCCGTATCGGCATCAACGGCGACGAAAGCACCGGGACGCCCCGTCTTTGCGAGCGCCGCTTCGGCACGCTTCTGGAGTGCCATATTGATCGACAGCACCATCGTCTTTCCAGGGCGGGCAGGGCGGGCGATTTCCTGATTCAGAAGATTTCCTTTTTCATCGTAGAGGCGATGTAACTCGCCATCTTCCCCCTGCAACTTCTCATCGAGTGTTTTCTCTATTCCGGCGCGCCCGATAAGCGGAGGCCAGGCATATTCCACCTTTCCGATCGGGCCATGCTGATCCGGAAGAGAATCACCGATGTAGCCGATGAGGTGGGCCGTCAGCTCCTTCTGCGGATAGGACCTTACGTAAATTGGCTCCAGCGATAACCCATCAGGCAACTGGCCCTCCACCAGAGTGGCGATCTCATCGGGAAGTGTTCCTGAAACAGGGACCGGGACCCAGGGACGATGCTCAAGGTGACGAATGAATTCACTTTTCGACAACTTGAGCCACGGAGCCTCAATTTCACCGGAAAGTCTCTCCATGAATTGAATCGCCTCTTCCGCGGTCTTGGCTACAGCAGGTAGTCGAAGCACGATTCGATGTTTCACTTCATTCACCGCAAGAGGTTCGCCATCCCGCGAAATAATCATTCCGCGCGGTGCCGGCAGCGTGAATGATTTCGCATGACCTTCAGGCATCGAGAGCATCGGGGTCGGGCCAAAATCAATCGCATCAGCCATCACAACAGGCTTAGTGGGGATCTCCGCCTCCACGAGCGCTTCCGCTGATTCCCCACCCTCCTTATCCTGACCCCACGACAATGCCGTCATCACCCCACCGAACAGGAGGAGATGAAGATGAAGAAGTCTTGGAATTCGGAGGTTCACGATAAGATGGGAAGGTAAGAACCCTCGCGTTGAGAGTAAAACTTGATGTCCCTCATATCAAGGCATGTTACAAGGGCAACAAAGAGGGAATTAGAGAGAGTCAGTTGACCGGAAGGGAGGCGCCTCCTAAACTCATGGAGATGCTCCTCGTGATCGACAACTACGATTCCTTTACCTACAACATTGTCCAGTACTTCGGTGAACTGGGCAGTGAGATGGAGATTCATCGGAACGATCAAATCACCCTTGATGAAATCCGTGAAAAATCCCCTGAGCGTATCTGCGTCTCTCCCGGGCCATGCACCCCGACTGAAGCCGGCATCAGCTGCGACGTGATCCGGGAATTCGGAGCATCCATTCCCGTGTTCGGTGTTTGTCTCGGTCATCAAAGTATCGGCCAGGTTTTCGGCGGAGATGTCGTCAGGGCGGAGCGGCTCATGCACGGAAAGACATCTCCCGTCTATCATCACGGGACTGACCTGTTTAAAGGCCTGCCATCTCCATTTGAAGCGACTCGATATCACTCGCTGATTGTAAAACGTGAAACTCTTCCCGATTGCCTCGAAATCACCGCAGAGACAAAAGAAGGGGAAATCATGGGACTGAAACATAAAGAACTCCCGGTCTACGGGGTTCAGTTTCATCCGGAATCCATCCTCACCGAGGAAGGAAAAAAGCTTCTCAAGAATTTCCTCGAGATCTAATCCCTGAAGAAGACGGTTTTTATATAATTTTCATAAAAATTACATTTTACATATTCGTATTATAAACGAAATTAAGGGGTGCTCTTCGCGTCCACATCTTCCAAATCCTCTCACCAGCCCGCCCCACTGGATGGATACCTTCACGCTTCGCTGAAGATGAAAGAAGAAACGCTGCGCCGGGGGCGGCTCCAGATCCGATTCGGTCTCTTCAGCGGCTTCATGGCGCTGATCTACTCGGGCCTGCTCTTTCTACTCGGGCATCACCTGGGCGGCATCATTTTTGGAGTCGCAGGTCTTGCTATCACTCAGGTTCCCTGGATCGTAAGAAGGACAGGCAACCTCGCTTTAAGCGGGCACCTCTATGGCGGAACCATCCTCCTCGCTATCACCTCACTTTGTGTGATTGACGGTGGAAAAGAGAGTCCCATGTTTCTCTGGATGGCCTCCGTCCCCATTTGTGCGCTCATGCTCATGAATCTGCGCGAAGCCATTTGGTGGGGCGCCGTCTGCCTCGCCACGTCGATGGCCCTGATCTATCTCGACATGAAGGGGGTCGTGTTCCCGACTTTCTTTCCCAAATATTTGAACTCAGCGGTCGGCTCGGCAAGTGGCTTCGGTCTCATCATTTACATGACCTTTCTTGCCCTTCTCTTCGAGAAAAGCCGACTTGAGGCGACGCTCCGGTTACAACATGCCAGCGAGCAGCTCTCCCTCGCGAACCAGGAACTGATCAATTTGAACCGTCAGAAGAATGAATTTCTTAATATCGCGGCCCATGACCTTAAGAACCCCCTGTCAATCATTTGCGGCTACGCTGACCTTCTGAGAGAAATTGAGAGCCCGACGCTCGAAGACATTCAAGATCAAGCTTCAGAAATACTCCGATCGGGCACCCACATGCTCGGCGTCATCCGGAATATCCTCGATGTCAGGGAGATTGAAGACGGTCACCGGGAACTCAGTAAAGAAGAATGCTCCCTGCATCAGATCGTGTCAGACTCCGTGAGCGGATTTGAAAATTTAGCCTCCCGGAAGCAAATCGATATCATTAACGAAGTCTCCAGCGAAACCCACTCCTCCTGGGCCGACCCCGGGGCCACTCGACAGATTCTCGACAATCTGATCTCCAATGCCGTCATTTACACGCCGGAACTTGGCGTCGTTCGGATCACCGCAGAGCATACCGAAGAAGAAGTTATCATTAACATTACGGATACGGGACCGGGGCTTTCGCAGGAGGACCAGGATCTGCTTTGGAGTAAATTCACCCGCCTCACGCCCCGCCCTACCGGAAAAGAACACTCAACCGGTCTCGGCCTGTGGATTGCTCGAAAACTGGCCACCGGGATGGGTGGAAACACTTTCTGCATCAGTAAACTCGGACAGGGCTCCACCTTTGGTGCGCAACTCCCGGTCTGGACACCGAACCGCCGCACGATTCTGGTCAAGAATCGTGAACCCGGAGATCAACCGGAGAAAGCGGCCTTTGACCGACTCATCGCAGACATCAAAGGCACATCCGGAGAAGAGGGGTCAACGGATATCGCCCTGCCTAATTGATCAGCGAAGCGGATTCTCGTACCAGAGAACATTGCCGGTCCCGCGGCCGGCATTCAGTAAATCGAGGTCGCCATCACCATCCATGTCTACGGCCCGCAAATCGTATGACTGTTGATCAAGATCGAGATCTAATCGCTCAAATTCTCCAGCACCATCATTGAGGTAAAGAGAGAGGCGAAGGCTTTCGAATCCGCAGCTGGCCCCATCGAGATCCCCGTCTTCGTCGAGATCAGCGAGAACCAGAGAGTGTGGAGATTTAGTCTCCAAATCGATTTCATGCTCACTCCAATCCGGCCCCTCAAACCAAATCACACCGGCACTGTGCCCCCGTGAGGCAAGAAAATCCATCGTTCCATCTCCATTGATATCTCCGGGAAGAATGTTGGTTGCTGCGAGTTGACCCTCTGCGATGACGACCTTTTCCCAGGAATCCCTGACGGCCTTTCCACCCGGATTTCTCCAGTAAGCGAACCAGTTCCCATCTTCAAAAGGAGCACCCTTCGCCCCCATCGCGATCTCGCCCCACCCATCGCCGTCGATATCGCCGAATCCAAAATAATGACTCCCCCCCCGGGCATCACCGTCCGCGAAAATATGGCGATCCCACTGCTCCGCCGACTTCAATTTTTTTGGCATACTGAACCAGGCCACCGAATCGCCGAGCGGTCCATCCGGATCAAAATTATTGATAATCACATCGACGCTTCCGTCATTGTCGACATCCGCCTTTAGAATGCAATGAATCCCCCTGATTTCATGATCAATGATCCGGGCCGCCCAGGCCCCGGTTCCGTCACCAGGATTCTCAAGCCAGAAGGGACTGTTCCATGCTTCGCTACCTACCCAGTCCATGTCCCCATCCCCGTCGACATCGAAAGTTTCACTGTGAATACAACGGGCCTTTAAATTCGGGAAGCGATGCAGGACTATCTCCTTCCATGAAGGCGCTAAGAACAAGCTCACCTTTCCATTATAACTGGTGATCACATCCACCTGTCCGTCTCCATTGTAATCAGCAGCAACGGCAGAGGTATTCTGTCCACTCTCCATCACGAGATGCTTCCTCCATTCCCCGGCATAGAGTTGCCCCGTCACGATGATCAGCCAGATGGTAAGGTAGAAGCGTTTCATTTTTTTCCAATGCGGTTAACGTGCCGCCTAACTAGAGCAGTTCCGTATCCTCCTGTCACTCCCTTGCACCGTCGCAATTCCGCCCCCCCCCTTTCATGAGTCGATCCAACCGTTTCGTCATTATCATCATCCTTCTCTTTTTTATCGTCGTCCCATCTCTGCGGGGGAAAGAGATGCCGGGACGAGCCCCGATATGGGAATTAAAAGGCCCGCATGCGACGATCTACCTAGCGGGCTCTGTGCATCTCCTTCGCGAAAAGGATCTCCCGATTCCGACCGGATTTGATGAAGTTTACGAACTTGCCGACGAAGTCATCTTCGAACTCGATATCGCCGACATGATGAATCCCGCCACCATGCAGAGAATCCGCGAGGCGGGCCTCCTTCCCGAGGGGGAAACCATCGCGGACCATTTTGATGAAAAAACCGTCTCCGCGATTCACTCCTACCTCAAAGGTCTGGGCGTTCCCGCCAACGCCCTGGATCGCATGAAACCGGGAACGCTCTACCTGAGTTTAACTTCAATGACAGCCACTAAACAGGGAGCGAAGGCTGAACTGGGGCTGGAAATACAGTTTCACCGCAAAGCAAGGGATGAAGAGAAACCAACCCGCGGGCTTGAGACAATTGATTATCAAATGTCTCTTTTCCACCAAATCCAAACGGAAACGATTCAGCGCCTCATCAATGAAATGATTGATGAGAAAGAGGATTCTCCGGAAGCTCTGGATCGGGTTATCGCCGCCTGGAAGAGTGGCGATCCAAAGCAAATCGAAGAGATCATTGTCGCGGAGCTGGCCGAAGAAGAAGAGATTAAAAACCTCCTTCTCGTGCAGAGAAACAAAAACTGGATTCCCCCCATTGAAAAGGCGCTCGGCGGTCAGAAAAACGTCATGTTTCTCGTCGGAGCCGCACATCTAGCCGGAGACGACAGCGTCATCGAACTGCTTCAGCGAAAAGGTTACAACCCACTGCAGCGATCAAAGTCAGTGATCGCGCCTTGACCTGTCAACGTCACGGCAGCATCCCGATGGAAGGACCTGCTGCCTCCGCTTCCTTGAGAAAATTCTCAATCGAAGCATCGCGGGGAACACCCAGATGAAGCGCTTCAAAGTAATGCTTTTCCGCTGCTTTCGGGTTCGGCTCATCACGAGTTACGTAAAGAACAGCGAGGTTGAAATGCGCATCACCATACTCCGGATTGATTGAAACAGCGCTGGTAAACGCTTTCTCTGCCCGTGCCACCCAGCCTTTTTGTGTGGAAATGACACCGACCGTGTTATGAGCCTTGGCGTTCTGAGGGTCAAAAGTCAGGCCCTCTTCCAGCTTTGTGAGCGCCTCATCCAGTTTCCCCTGAAGATAATAGGTGCGACCGAGAAGGTAATGAGCAAGACCGGAGTCACTCTCAATCGCGAGAGCCTTCTCCAGATAATATTCAGCCTCCGAATAGTTTTTCACGGCAATCTTAAGCACTCCGAGATTGCAGAGACAGGCGATGTTGCGGGGACGAAAACGAAGATACTCGAGAAAGCCGGCTTCGGCCTCACTGTATCGCTCTTCACTGAAATCAAGCCGTGCCGCTTTTTCTATCTGGGAGAGCTCGATAGACACCTTTTGCTCACGAATCACGCCATCTTCAGCCGGCCCCGCTCCCGCCGCAACCAGTGTCGCGGACATGCTGTTCCGACTCCCCTCGATGGACTCCGCCGCCGCAGCCGCCGGATCGAAAGGCTCTTCGGCGGAAGCCGCGTCCACTATTTCCTGAAATCGGGGGGATTTGAAAAGCGCTTTCTCTTCATCGGTAAGTTGAGAACCCCTCGCCATGTCATCAACCAGGCCGAGTAAGGTATCTGAACGGGAACCCACTTTATCGAGCTGACTTAAGAGAAGTTCCTTTGCCTGCTTCATTTGCGCCTGACGTCGCAATTGCTTTAAAACAATCGAACGGAGCAGTTCGTTTTCCTGACGCTCCACCGGGCTGGCTGATGCAATCGCCGCTTTCTCCTCCTGAGTAAGCCCGTCTGAAAGAAGCTCCAACTTACGCTCCAACTCCTCAATACTTTGCTGGTGACGCATGTTCTCGGAAAGCAGCTTATCACGCTCAAATTTGATCCGGTTGATCTCCGACTTCAGCATCGCAATGTCCTGATCCTTACCTTTGGAAAGCTCTGAAAGACTGGTCGCTAACTGCTCGGCACGATCAAGCTGACCGGTAAGCGTCTTATTGCGCTCCATGAGTTCCTTCAGCGCCTTGCCCCCGTTGCCTTCGCCACGAACGACTTCAGCGAGATTGTCGCGGTCACGCTCGACTTCGGCGAGACGGTTTCGCAGCTTGCTCATTTCCGCCTGGGAATGATCAAGCGCTGCGACCAGTTTCGAATTCCGCTCCACTGACTCCTGCAGCTGAGTGGTCGCATCCCTCAGCAGTGACTTCAATTCGTCAACTTTCGCCTGAGTGGCCGCCCCTTGACCGCTCTCCGCAGCGGCAACACGTCGATTCAGTTCGAGCACATCGGCCTGCGCTTTAGTCAGTGAATGGCGAGCGCTACTCAACTCCGCCTCCCGCTGTGCCAGCTCCGTGCGAAGCTTCAAATTTTCGTTATTCAACCAGCTGATGAGCGAGTCTTTCTGGGAAAGGTCTTCATGGAGCGAATTAGCGATCGCACCAACAGACGGAGCCCGCCGGGTTTCGACGCGCGGCATTCCGGATCCGGGCGCAGTGGCAACCCTCGGGAGCGCCTGACTGGAGCCATCGTTCCAACTCGGCAGAGAAAACTCCCGATCCGGCTCTTCAATCTCCATTGATCGCGAGCGGGCACCGTGAGAGGGAATTGGCGGGGAGGGAATCGACTGCGCAAAACTTGGTGAACCTGCCGGAGAAAGAGGCTGAGCAGCAGGAACAGGGGCAGCCTTCTGCGGATTTCTCATCGCCTGCTTTATCTCATCGCGCTTCTCTGCAATAAGATGCCTTCTCTCCCGCACGATCTCCGGCTGAAAATCGGGGAAAACCTGAGCAAGGTGATCATACAGGGGCTTCGCCTCATTCAGCTTTGCCAGAGCATTCAAATAATCGCGCTGATCCTCTGAATCCTCCGAAGCCTGAACGAGAAGAAAACCACGATACCAAATGTCGTTCGGGTCCAGATTATCCTGCGCGATCAATGTCGGCCCGATCAGTACACAACAAAACGCCACCATGGCGCCAGCCATCGCCTGCGGTCTCATCATAAGGCCGATCAGGGAAGTCATGTAACTGTCTATATTCTCGTAAGTTTCGAAAGTGTGTGAGGCGGAACTGTGCAACCTAATGCGTTGTCAGCCAAGCAGAAAAATCTCATAATCCGGTCTAAAAAATGCGATTCTCCCGCTGACTCATTCGGCAAAATTTCCGGAGGGGCGAGAGATTTATCAGAAAAACGATTTTGATGCACTCTTTTTTCGATCTAATCTCACGTGATTTTCGTCGTCCATGAACGCTCTCTCAAGTCAGGTTCTGGTGCTGAATCGGCTTTGGCAGCCGGTGAATATCTGTGACGTCAAAAGGGCGGTAAGTTTGTTATTCGTCGGCCATGCTGATGTCGTTGACACGGATAAAGAGGCAGGCTTTCAAACTCATGACGCGGATTCATGGATGAGCCATTCAGAGAGCTACAAGGGCTCCGAGGTTCTTCACTCGGTTTCTCATCAACTGCGAATCCCGTCGATCATCGTCCTGACGCACTACGACAGGCTCCCTAAACAGGACCTTAAATTTTGCCGGCAAACCGTCTTTGAAAGGGATAAATTCACCTGCCAGTACTGCGGTGAAAAATTCGAGAATCACGAGCTGAATCTGGATCACGTCATCCCGCGCCAGAAGGGCGGCGAAACGTCGTGGGAGAATGTTGTCTGCTCCTGCATTCGCTGTAACACCCGCAAAGCAAATAAACTTCCCGCACAGGCGAACATGAGACCCCTGAACGAGCCCAGGAAGCCGCGCTGGCGCCCCTTCTTTTTACAAGCCTCGGTGCAACGGATCGCTCATACCAGTTGGAAGCACTTCATCGAGCTCCCTCCGGGTGAGATCTCACTTTCCAGCTGAAGGCCTATCGTATCCGCAGATAGATCAGTCTGAAAAAACCCCAGATCAGCGGCGGAAGAACAGCGCTCAAAAGCAAAGCAGTGCCGGGAGTGTCTTCACCCGCGTGACCGATCCAGGCAAACACAAACCCCATGGGAATACTTCCCACGCAGAGAGCGGCAAAAAAACGCCTGAAGTCCATCCGCGACAATCCCGCCATGCAGGCCACCACTTCCGCCAGCACAGGCATCCATCGGGAGAGTGCGACAAGCCAACCACCTGTCTCTCCCGTAAAAAGTTGCTCCCCTTCCGCTATTCCTTCATCACTGGCGAGCCATCGAGCTGCCCGGCGACCGAGCTTCCGGCAAAGCCAGTAGGCTAAAATGCCTGCCGCCATTGAGCCAATCGCTGAAAGCAAACCGCCCGTAAACCATCCATAGACCAAGCCAAGTGCCGACATCACGACCGTTCCGGGAATCGGCAGGAAAAGATCAATCAAGAGCAAGCCAATCCCAAGCGCCCAGGCCCAGGAACCCGCTGATCGCATCCAATCGACCATATTTCCGTGGGTCATGGTGCCTTCGAATCGATCACCCCAGATCAAAAACGGGACGACCACAAGTAAGGCCAAAACGATAAAAAGAAGGAAAAGTCGCTTCATCAGAACGAAGATTGGCCCGGGGCCACCTCGACTTACCTAGCACAACCCGCCCCGTCCCGAGTCTGATTTTTCATGAAACCCCGGCCTGAACCCGTTGACATCAATCGCCTCCACGAAGTAGCTCACGAAACAATTCGGGCGGCAAAATTTCCGATGCTGGCAACCGTGGAAAACGGATTGCAACCGCACGTCCGACCGGTCTCACCCGTTCAGGTCGACCCGGATTTCTCCGTCTATATTGCCAATCTTGCGTCCTATCACAAAACGGAAGAGATCGCAGCGAACCCTGCCGTCGAACTCGCCTATCTCGCTCCGAACCACGATCAGGTTCGAATCTCCGGGAAAGCGGACATCGTGACCGACGCCAACGTCATTGAAGGGATCTGGGAAAAGAATCCTCTCTTAAAGCAATACCTGGGAACACCCGACAACCCCGAGTTTATCCTCTATCGAATATGCCCTGAACAAATCAGGTTTATGCGGGAGTGGTCGCTGGAATACCATGAGGTGCCTCGATCTCCGGAAGAAGCCGCCCCCTCGAGATGACTTTCCCGCAAGGCGCAAAGCGCCGGTGACTAAGCGAATCCCCCCTTCAAGCGCATCAGTTCGCGCTCGACTTTCGACGATTCCCCTCAAGATTCACTCAGGGTTTTCTTATCTTCATGAGCACTTCAGCGTCCACCTCAAAGGTCGGCCTTTTAACTGCCACGGCCATCGTCATCGCAAGCATGGTCGGCACCGGCGTCTTTGGAAGCCTCGGCTACCAGGTTGCCGGAATTCCCTCCGGGTTTCCAATACTTCTCCTCTGGTTCATCGGCGGTATTATTTCTTTCTGCGGAGCGCTTTGCTATGCGGAGCTCGCCTCAATGTTTCCGCAATCCGGAGGCGAATATCATCTCCTCTCTGAAACATGGAACCCTTTCATCGGATTCCTCTCAGGGTGGCTCTCCGTCACCGTCGGCTTTGCGGCTCCCATCGCACTCAACGCAACACTCCTCGGAACCTACCTTGGCAATATTTTCGAATGCTCCTCCCTCTGGTTTTCTGTTCCTGCAGTCCTACTTGTGACCCTGATTCATCTCGGGCGGGTCTCCTTCATTGGAAAATTCCAGGAATTGTTCACCTACGGAAAGGTCGCTCTCATCATCGTCCTGGGCCTCCTTGGATTTATCCTCGGAACGCGGCAGCCGGTTTCATTTCTTCCTGCCGACGGGGATCTTGAGCTGATCACTTCAGGATCTTTCGCCATCTCACTCGTCTACGTCCTCTACGCCTACACAGGATGGAATGCGGCCACCTACATGATGGATGAAGTCAGGAAACCGGAACGCAACGTCCCTCTCGCCCTCCTCATCGGCACCTCGGTCGTGACCGCGCTCTATCTTTTTGTGAACGCTTCGTTTCTCTATTCGACTCCGATCAACGACATGAAAGGTGAGGCTGAAGTCGGGCTCATCGCCGCCGAATCTTTCCTCGGGCCGAAAGGCAGCGTGGCGATGGGAATTCTCATCAGCTTCGGGCTGATCTCCTCGATCAGTTCAATGGTTTGGGCCGGCCCCCGGGTCTCTTCGGCGATTGGGCGTGATCACAAAGGGTTCAGCCTCCTTAGCCGGGTCAACCGCAACGGAGTCCCCGCCATCGCCATTTTAATTCAAAGCGTCATTGTCCTGATCCTTCTGATGTCAGCGACTTTCGAACAACTCATCAACTACGTGCAGGCGCTCCTCACCATTTCGTCGCTCATGGTCGTCATCGGCGTGTTCTATCTCCGACTCAAACGCCCGGATATTCCCCGCCCCTATCGAGCGTGGGGATTCCCCTTCACACCGGCGATCTTTGCTCTCATCAGCGGCTACGTGCTCTGGTTTCAGATCAAAGATCGAACCACAGAGTTCCTTTTCGGGCTGCTTACCCTCGGTATTGGAGTGGTTGTTTATCTCCTCCTTCCTGCCTTGAAACGCTCAAAAGAGCCCATTTCGAAATAAATCGTCACATTTAACGGGATACGTAGCCGGACGAGCAATAAATCGCTTGCAGGAGTTGATTAAGTTTTCTTAACTAAATCACTTCCACTCAGTCTCCTGCAACGTTTTTGTCCATTCACGAACCAACTGGTGAAAAGCCCGGCTCGAAGGGCCGCGATTCATTGAGTCGTACCCCGAATGTTTTTGGTGTGCCCGGCGGGAAAGGTTCGAGTGATCAGTCGGCAGCTCACCATGAAGCTCCCCTCGAAACGGATAATCCCTCATCAGTTCAGGAAGAGCTCGACTGGACGCTCATCGCCGATCAATTTCCGTTCGGCCTCATCGTTCTCGGACCGCGGCAGGAACTACGGCACGAAAATGCTGTCTGTAAAGAATTGCTCGGGACTACGATTAGAGAACGCGGGAGCATCGAAGCATGGATTGGGGCCCTCTGTCCGGATGACGAACACCGTACACGGGTCCTGACCTCCTTTCGAGATCACGTCTGGCGCAACCAACTCACGAGAGTCTTTTCGTTAAAAAACGAAAACGGGAAACTCAAAGAAATCGAATTCCGCTCATCCCTCCATCAAGACGGCGGAATAACCATCGTCCTGCAGGATGTCACTGAAAGCCTTCGTGCCCAGGAGACTCAGCGTCATGGAAAGTTGAAGTTTCGAGCCCTCTTCGCAGGAACAACTCAAGGAGCGATTCTCGTTGATCGGACCGGGCGCATCATAGACGCAAACCCTGCTTTTCTCAGCCTTACCGACCTTTCCCTTCGGGAGATTCGCCGCTCCGCTTTCCTCGAGTTGCTTCACCCGGAGGATGCGGCGGCTCTGGAAGAGGCAGAATCCGCCTTTGCGACAGTTGCTGATCACGCTTCCCCTCCGCATCTCGACGTCAGGATCCGTGGTAGAGCCGGTGACCGGAGAACGCCTCTGACTTTTCACGCTATTGGAGAAGAAGCGAAAAACCCGCTCATGTCGCTCTACCTGACCGGAAGCGCTCCGGGAGGCCGGGAAGCGATTCTTACCGAGCGCCTCCAACTCGTGGCCCGCAAAGCCAAATCACTTCTCGACGCCGTTCCTGACTTAATCTTCCTCATCGACGAGGATCTTACCGTCGCCGATTTTGCCCCTCCCCCTCAACCGTGGAAGGAGCTTGAAATGATGGATTCCTGGCACGGTCAACATGTGGCCGCGATCTGGCCCTCACTCGGAGAGCTGCTTTCAGGCCCTCGCTGTGATCTGATTCGCTCAGGAAAAGTAGTGCATGCCGATCTTCAGAGCCAACAGGAGAAACTTGTCGAGTTTGGTGTCACTCTCTCTTCGGCCGGAGACGGTCAAATCCTCGCGGTGGTTCGAAATCAATCCTTACTTAGACAGACTCAAAACGATAAAGAGCAACTGCAAAGAGCATTTCAGAAGATTGGAAACTCTGCCGTCATCGTCGACGGGACCGGCACCATCCTGGAAGCCAATGCCGCGATTCGCCGTCTCGTCAATGATACTGAAGACGAACTCGTCGGCGCCCCTCTCACTGCCCTGCTGGATGAAACTTCCTGCATGCTCGTCGCTCAACATCTTCCCACTGGATCCGATGAGGGGGAAGTCGCAGCCCTCGAGGCAACCGTGAGACGTCGCAGAGACACCCCCTTGCAAACAAGTTTAGAGATCTGCTCCCTCTCACGCGCCGACGAACCGGTCACCTTTGCCCTGTTTATCCGCGAAGAGGGCCTCCCCACTCCTGAAATATTAAAAATGCCGGCTGAAAAGCTGCAGCATCAATTCAGGAATCAGCTGCAAATGGTAACCAGCCTGTTCAGCGTCGAAACGAAGGAGGCCATCGAAGATGATAACTTTATCAAATGGCAGCTCCGACTCCGCGCCCTTGCCACAGCCATTCAATCCGGTAGCGGAATCAGTTTCAGTCAGTTGATTCATCAGGTCAGCAACGAAGCGGCGAGACTCATGCTCCTGGGACCTCTGGAGCGGCTCATTTCTCTTCATGGTTCGCGGGATATTGAAGTAAGCACTGAAAAATCGACTCCGATGGCACTTCTCATCGGCGAATTGATCCGCGAATCGGTGAGCAATCGAAAGCCCGGTCGGCAGCCGAAGCTCTATTTTTCTTTCGAACCGGGCAAAGCCAACGGTATCCTTCTTGAGTTCCTGGCAGAAAACACCCGTCCGGGAAGTAATCGTCATAAGGCCACCGAAAGCATCCAGCTTCTCACGAGTCAATTAGGAGGAAAAGTGTCCCCACTGGTCACCGAATCAGCACGGGGTTGGATATTTGATTTTCCGGCTTAATCAGCTGATAGCGAGTCGGTAACAGAGAAAATGCTCAAGCTTCTCTCGTCGCAGGGAATTTCGTCTGTAAATATCACAGTTTTCACGCTAGCGTCCGAAAGCTACAGCCAGCCCGAACTCGATGGATTCCCCCCCTAACTCCAGCCCAAAAGTTCTCATCGTCGAAGACGATGTGGTCACGGCGCGCAACATCGAGGCTATCCTGAAGAAACGTGGATTTTCAGTCAGCGCGATCGTGAACAGCCGGGAACAGGCGCTCCAGGCCGCAGCTGCGGAAAAGCCGCAGATCGCCTTGATCGATATCAAGCTCGGGACGGTGAACAGTGGCACCGAGATTGCAAAGATCCTCAAAGCGAAACACCATCTCGCGATCGTTTTTGTGACCGGCTATTCCGAAGATGCCGTCTTTGAAAAAGCCAGGGAAGCCCGTCCCGCAGCCTTCATTCGCAAACCATTCAGCGAAGCGGAACTCGCTGCCTGCCTTGAAGCAGTTGCCGAACAGGGCATCGCCGTCGAGGAGCTGGCCGCGAAACTTCCCGGCATTCAGGCAGTTTCAGCGGAACTGAGTGATGCCGTCATTGTCGCGAATCGCGATGGAGAGATCGCCTATCTAAACGCCGCCGCTGAATCCCTAACGGGGTGGAGGTGTTCCGAAGCAATCGAGAAACCCCAGGAGGAAATTCTTCCTCTAACCAAAACGGACGGAACCGAATCAATCCTTGTGACACGCGAGGGTGATTCAACTGAAGTCACCGAAAGATCTGCTGCGATTCGTTCAGGAGACGGAGAGGTCGTCGGGGTCATTACGATTCTCACCAGCGCTAAACGGGGGGAGTCCCTTCCTGATATTGCCGCATCAGAATTCGCTGCAGACGATCTCGAAGCGCCGCGTTCCGACCTTCCTCCGGCGCGGGCGGATGCGCTCAAGAAAATTGCCGCCATTTCGAGCAATCCTGCCTTCCGCGAACTCATTCGTGAGCGGAAAAGAACAATTCCCGGCGGATTCACCCCCGCATTAAAAGAAGAACCGACCGGAGCTCCGGTCCCGCCGGCAGTTGAAAGCCAACTTCCTTCCGACCTTCCGCTGATCGAGGATGTCACTGACCCGCTCGTGAAAATAGACACGTCCGGAAAAATCACGTATGCGAACAGCGAAGCGACCACTCTCTTCGGCAACGGTAAGAGCCTCGTCGGGTTGGCCTTCTGGGATCGGTTTTCAACCAGTGAGTTTGAAGAGTATGACGAAATACTCCACCGCCCCCTGACGACCGGCCGGAAACATCGCTTTGAATTTCACGATACCTCGCGGGATCTCTGGTTTGAAGTTCGCTCCTATCGTACGGATGGTGGCGTTCTCGCCCTGTTCTCTGACATCACCTCCGGAAAAATGGAGGATGCCGAGTCGATCCGGCAACAACGCCTCGAAGGCTTAGGGCTCCTCGCGCGTGGTTTCGCACACGACTTCAACAATCGACTCACCGCGATCACCGGCAACATCAGCCTCGCACGCGAAAGGCAACCTGAAGACATCGAACTCCAGAATCTGCTGGGGGAAGCACAGACAGCAGCAGCGCACGCCACGGGCTTAGTGCAGCAGCTCATGACCTTTGCTCAGGGCGGGCGTCCCATCCGTAAGCAGACCAGGGTTTCTGATCTTATTCGGCGTATCCTGACCGAGCACCGAATTCAACACCCCGATATCCGATATCAGTTTCAAGGGGCTGACCCTGAGTTGATCGCCAATATTGACCCGGCTCAAGTAAGCCGTCTCATCGAGAATTTGATTGCCAATTCCGCACTCGCGATGTCTCAGGGCGGTGTCCTCATCGTGAGGTCAGCTCGTATTTCCCCGGATGAAGTCAAAAAAATCAAAGGCTCACACTCGCCTACGAAAGAAGACCATTTGCTCATTGAAGTCATTGATACCGGGCACGGCATGAAGCCCGAAGCACTTGACCAGGTCTTCGAACCCTACTTCACCACCCGCCCTGAAAACAATGCCAGCGGTATCGGTCTTACCGTTTGTGAATCGATTGCCAAGGCGCATTCCGGATTCATCCAACTTCAATCGAAAGAGGGCAAAGGTACCATTGCCACCTTCTGCGCCCCTCTTGGAAAGCGCCCCACCGGCGAAACCGAAGGTGAACTGGATCTCACTACCGGCGGAGAGTTGCCAATGGCAAACCTCGAGCTTCCCGCCCTCGGACCACTCAACGGAACTGAAGCCGAAAACTTCCTCGTCGGGACCCGAATTCTCATTCTTGAAGATGATGCCCCTATTCGCCGCCTCATGGCAGCAACCCTTCGACGCGCAGGCCACGAAGTCGTTGAAACGAAAGACGGCAATGAAACCATCGCCGCGTATCGCGAAGCAATGGAAGGTGAGGCGCGCTTTCACCTCCTCATTTGCGATCTCACGATCGAAAATGGTCTCGGAGGAGTCGAGACGATGAGACAACTCACGGAACTGGACCCTGCTATTCTTGCGATCGTTTCCAGCGGCTACTCAGACGCACCCGCAATGGCAAATCCTTCGGCCTTCGGCTTTCGCGCCGTTCTGCCAAAACCCTACGCCCCGAGCGAGCTTCGCGCTGCCGTGCACCGTATCCTCACAGCGCACCACATTATTTCCTGAGACCCTGGAGAATAAGCTCCCGGGACAGACGACGTTACTCTGCCGGTTTTTCATCTGCCTCATCCGGAGCAATCTCTCCGTCGGGTTCAGCAGATACAAGCGTCTCTTTCCCGGTAGATTCCGTTTCTTCAAGAACAGGGGACGGCGTTTCAACCGGCACCTCCTGAGTCACTACCTTCTCAGCGACCTCCTCAGCAGCTTCCTTCGGCTCTTCCTTCGGCTCTTCCTTCGGCTCTTCCTTCGGCTCTTCCTCAGCCTTCGGCTTCTCCCCTTCGATGGCAGGTTCGGTTTTCGCCTCGACGGTTGTCACCGTTGATTCCTCCGCGATTTTCTTCTGCGGGGCTGCTTTCTTCGCCGCCGCTTTCTTCGATGGTGGCTGCGGCTGTTTACCGAGAGCCAATTTTGAATCCGGGAATTCGATCACGTAGCCTTCAGAAGTAAGCCACCGCAAATCTTTGAGAACAGACTTTGCCTTATCGGTCAGCTCGAGTGTTTCAGGGGCCCGGTCTTTCTCAGGTTTGGCGAAATCGTCAGCCAGTTCAGCAAGCAGGTTGGCTACCTTGATCCCCGGAGTCTTCAGAATCTGATCAATGATTGCCTGAATAGATCCCGTTAACGACACTGAATCACTTATTGCTTTCGGACGAATCGAAGAGACGTGCAACGCCTTCTTACCTCGTTTAAAAAACCGCAGCCCTTCTTTCTCAAAGTCACGACAAAGAGCTTGAATCATCGGAAGCGGAAAACCACGGCGCAGCTTCTCACTTTCCTGCTTCAGGTGAACAAGGAGCCCCCGGGAGAGATCGCGTCCCTGAATATCGCCGCGAACCACCGCGCGGGTCGACTCAATCAGGGCAAGCTCCGCAAAATGCTCACGGAAATGCCGGGCAAGCTCTTCCGGCGATTTAAGAACGGCCCCCTCTTCCTTCACTTCCGTCGTTGCTTCAGAGGCCTCCTCTGCCGCAGAGGCTTCCACTGCCTCGCCTTCCTCTGCTGCTCCTTCCGCAGCCTCGCCACCCTCTGATGCCTCATCTGTGGACGCTTCCGCTTCCGGCGCTTCCGGCGCTTCCGGCGCTTCCGGCGCTTCTGCCGACTCAACCTCGTTCTCGGGAGAATCTGATTCAGCAGGGACCGGCGGAGCCTCATCGGCCGGTGCCGCTTCAGGGTTACCCGTTCCTTCAGACTTCAGGCGATACTGCTTCCGCTTACTGACTTTCTCTTTCCACTTCTCAACGATCTCCTCGCCGCTCTCCATGACGATGCGGGACTTGAATCGCTCCAGCGGCATATTCGAAAACCGCTCAGCATGAAGTTTCGCCACATTGCGCTGATACTCATGATGATTAGGTGGACCGAGAATTTCTCCACTCATGCCACAAACGGCGATGACCGAAAAGTTTCCCGAAGGAGCACCGACCTCGACCTCCTCCACTTCATAATACTTTTCGAGAATATCAGAACTCAAAATATGCTTCATCGCTTCATCGCGAGTGACCCACACGGTCTTGTCGTCTGTGCATTGAAACAATCGAACACTCTCATCAGTGGTCTCAAAGCAGATCTGATAACGGTCCCGCCCGCTCAAAATCGTCTTCGCCAAATCGGCCAGAGGAAAAGCACGCTGCGTTTCGCGAATATGCTTTGCAAGCCCCTTAACCGCTGACTCGGTTGGCTCAAGGGTCGCTTTAACATTGGCTGTCGGCTTGTCTTCCGGCGGACGCTCATTTCTACCACGGTCATCCCGGCCGCCCCGTCGCTGTCCGCCTCCGCCACGGCGATCATTTCGTCCGCCGCCTCCGCCACGACGATCTCCCCCTCCAAAATCGCGACGTCCCTGGCCCCCTCCGCGACGATCTCCACTGAATCCACGCCGGTCGCCACCTTCCCGGGAGTCGCGGCGATCACCACGTTTCCCTCCATCACGATTCTCCGCAGGACGCTGTTTTTTATCTTTCGGCTTAGATGATTCCTGCGCCCATTGGGGCATCAGGTCTAAAGCGGAAAATTCCAGGGGCTTGTCTTCGTCACTCATGATGGATTGGCCGGAATTTACTCCTGCCTTATAATACTCGATTGGAATCAGGTCGCGGTCAGATCTTACACTGCAGATAGATTGGCAGCAGATAGCAAAATTGTCACTTTGCTCAATAGAGAGAACCAACCGGCTTCGATTAACTGAGAGCTACCTTAAGCGCTTCAGCGGTGACTTCAGCCGTTTTTTCCATCTCATCGGGACCATGTGCCAGAGAGATAAAACCGGCCTCATATTGGGAAGGGGCAAAATATACTCCCCGATCCAGCGCCGCCCAGAAGAATCGCTTAAAGGCCTCAAAGTCAGATTTCTTTACGTCATCCACATTGACGATCTCCTCTTCCGTGAAGAAGAGGCAAAACATCGAGCCGATTCGGTTCAGGGTCAGATCACGGCCAGCTTCTTTAAGAACGGCGCGAACGCCGTCCTCAAACTGTTGCCCGATTTCCTCAAGCCTTTCCCACCCATTGTGACGCTCCATTTCTTTGAGCTGCGTGATCCCCGCCACCATTGCGAGAGGGTTCCCGGAAAGGGTTCCCGCCTGATAGACAGGGCCGTCAGGTGCGAGGTAATCCATGATCTCAGCCTTTCCTCCAAAGGCACCTACCGGTAAGCCTCCTCCAATCACTTTACCCATCGCGGTAAGATCCGGAGTGATCCCAACTCTTTCCTGAACCCCTCCCCTGGCAAGACGAAACCCGGTCATGACCTCGTCAAAAATCAAAACGGCACCATATTTTTCCGTAATCTCGCGAAGGAACTGTAGATAGCCGTCCTTCGGAAAAATGAGCCCGGCGTTCGCTGGAATCGGCTCAAGGATAATGGCGGCAATATTTTCACCATCGAGACGAAAAGCCTCTTCGACCGCTTCAGGCTGATTGAAAGGGAGCGTGATCGTAAGACTGGCGAGGTCTTTCGGCACACCTGCGCTGTCAGGTTTTCCAAGAGTCAATGCCCCGCTCCCCGCCGCAACGAGAAGCGAATCAACATGACCATGATAACACCCGTCGAATTTAATTATCTTGTCACGCCCGGTATAGCCGCGCGCGAGACGAATCGCCGTCATCGTCGCCTCAGTGCCACTGCTCACCATTCGAACTTTTTCAACCGACGGGACATAGTCACAAACCATCCGTGCCAATTCAATTTCGTGCCGGTTGGGAATACCGAAACTAATCCCCTCCTTCGCGGCATGACTCACCGCATCGATCACCGCTGAGGGCGCATGGCCAAGGATCGCAGGCCCCCAGGTGCCGACATAGTCGATCATCTCATTGCCATCGACATCCCAAATCCGGCATCCCCGTGCCCGCTGAACAAAGAAAGGATCACCGTCGACATTTTTGAAGGCACGGACAGGAGAATTAACCCCTCCGGGGATTACTTCCTTCGCAGCACGGAATAATTTTGACGACAGATCACGTTTAGACATAAGACGTCACTCAATCCTGTTCCGCTGATTACGTCAACCGACGTCTCTCAGATCGTTTCAGGAAAAATTGCAGCTTTTGAAGCTACTTTTCGGTTTACACGATTGCAGTGCATCCGTTTAGCTTACGTTCCCCCTTCCCGAAAACACACACACCTGCCTGCATGAACGTTCATCACCTTGAGCTGTTCTATTTTGTAGCAAAATTCGAAGGCATCACTGAAGCCGTTCGAAAGATGCCTTATGGAATTCAACAGCCCGCCGTCAGCGGTCAAATTCTCCAATTGGAGAAAAGCCTCGGCGTGAAACTCTTTCACCGGCGCCCTTTCGCCCTGACTCCGGCGGGAGAGGAACTCTACGACTTTGTTTACCCCTTCTTTTCCCGTCTCGGTCAGATGCAGGAACTGCTGAGCGGTGAAGAGAGCTGCCACCTCCGCCTCGCTGCCTCGGCGGCTGCCTTGACGAACCATCTTCCGGACGTGCTGCAATCACTCCGCAGCGAGTTCCCGACCCTGAGACTAACACTGCGCGAACACAATAACGGGGATATCGAAGAAGCCCTCCGAAAACAGGAAGCCGATGTCGCTATCGCTATTCTCCATCGCAAGTGTGGACCGGGAATCAAATCGGAAAAACTCATCGACCTACCTCTCGCAATCGTCGCACCGGAGGCTTCACCCTTTTCCAAGTTTAGAGAACTGAGCTCCAAAGCCCCCGGCGGACAGATCCTTCACCCATTGGTTTCCCTTCCCGGACATGAGCCGGTTGCGCAGCTTTTCCAGCAGGGACTCACCTCGCGCAATCTCTCATGGGAAACTTCAGTCGAAGTCTCCGAAATCGGGCTCATTGCCAACTATGCCGCCAAAGGATTTGGCTATGGCGTCACCGTCGACATTCCCGGCGCGACCCTTCCGAAAGGAACCAAAAAGATTAAACTGCCATCTGACTTCCCCCCTCTTTCTATCGGAGCACTTCACTCCGGCGATCTCAAAAAAGTGGCGAAACGTTTCATCGATCTGGCAGGCGAACAGGCATCGCTTCTCGACAGCAAAAGGAAGCGTCGGAAAAGTGATACCGATTCCTGAGCTCCTCATTTTTGATTTCGACGGACTCCTACGCGACGTCGATTTTTTTTAATTTCAAGGGGTCGACTTCGCCCCTGACCTCTCGCCAGGGCAACACGATCAGAGGCCTTGTGATGTTCAAGCAACGGGGCTTGTCCGTTAAACTCTCTGCATGAACGTGTGAATGGTTCGTCTCATTTAGGAAAGCAATCCTCAGCTACTTTTCGAGATGAAATCCACTTATTCCATTCCCCTCCTCGCCACGGTGATTCTTGCGCTGACCTTTCCGGCCAGCGCCGAATTCAACCTTGGGAAAGCCATTCAAAAGGGAATCGAGGTTCATCAGCACAACAACCAGCGTCCAACACCGAGACCTGCGCCCTCCTACAAGCCAACGCCGAAGCCGGTGCCCTCCTACAAGCCGACACCGAGACCTGCGCCCACCTACAAGCCAACGCCGAAGCCGGTGCCCTCCTACAAGCCAACACCGAAGCCTGCACCTTCCTACAAGCCGACACCGAAGCCGGCGCCCTCCTACAAGCCAACGCCGAAGCCTGCGCCCTCCTACAAGCCAACGCCGAAGCCGGCACCTTCCTACAAGCCAAGGCCGAAGCCTGCGCCACAACCAGCACCCATTGATGTGAGCAAAATGATTACGGTCCTCAAGGGAAAATCAATCGCCTCCAGCTCTTCCTCCTCATTTTCGAATCGAACCACCAGGATCGATCCAAAGGTCATGCCTAAAGGATACGAAACCTACCGCATGAAACAGGGGCGCGAAAAACCTGAAGGAATCGCTTCGCCTCCTGCCTACGCCACCCGGGTCAAAGATGGCCGCCCCATGGCCAGCGGGGAAGCAAGCCCTCCTCCAACATCTTCCCACCGCCCTTCCACTTCAAGACCGCCCGGCAGCAACGCGCCCAAAGCAAGCTACCCCGCCACCCCGCCGGCAAACCTCAGCTACCGTGTTGATTCCAGTTCCCAGCTCGCGACAAGTGCGGTTAGATTCCTGAAGGGCAGCACCGAACTCGCCGACGAATACTCCTACCAGTATCTTCAGAACCTCGCCTCAGCCCTCCAGGACTCCTCCCTCGAAAAAAATCGCTTTGTAGTCGAAGGGCACGCGTCCGCAGACGGTTCTGAGTATGCGAACCTCCTCCTGTCGCAGCGGCGCTCCAACGCTATTTTTGATTTCCTCATGAGTCAGGGAGTCTCTCCAGATCGCCTTCTTGCGGTCGGACACGGAGAATCCCAAGCTCGCTTTCGCTCCAGTGATCCGGAGTACCTCCTCGCACAGGATCGTCAGGTCGTTGTCTTTAAACTGGCTGACTGAAAAGAGTAAACCGGGCGCTCAGCTTTCCGCGAGCCCCGGTTTTTCTGTGTTATAGATCACCGGCATTCGCCCCTTCCATTCTTCCCATAGGGAATCGTCGAGAAGTAGCTTACTCATGAAGGATGCGACATTAACCCGACTCGTTTTCCCGGGATCAAAGATGGCACTTCGGATGGGCGACTCAAACACCTGAAAGTCGGAAACCGACTCCTCATTAAGCAGGGTGTCCGGCCTGACCACAGCCCATTCAACCGCCCCGTCCTCCACGCCGATTTTCGACCGTAAATACTCTGCCGCCTCCTCGTTATCTCTATGCGGAGGAACAAGAAACCGCAACGCACCAATGATCGCCCGCTGCGCGAGAGAGATCGGCTCATCAAGGCCCCGGTTCCGGTTCCCCGCCGTATTCATGAGGACCAGTTTAACCGGCGCTTCCCGCTCAACGGTTCGGCAAGCATGACACAATCTGGACACCGCCTCAGTAACAAGCCTTCGGGGCTGTCCATAGATCCCTTTGAATGAAAGGGTGTGCCCCAGACATGAAGCGACAGAGTCGCAGTCTCCCACCAGTTCAGAGAATTCCGGATCACTTAAGTCCAGCAAAGTCGCTTCAATAACGGTTAGATTGCTGTTTCCGGTAAGGCGCTCCGGCAAACTTCCCGCCGACCTGACCACGGCCCTTACCTTATGTCCTTCACCCAGGAGGCGTTCAACAAGAAGGCGACCGGTCGCACCACTGGCTCCAACGACGAGAATAATCATCCGGAAGGATACCCTCGAAGGCACTCGATATCCGAATATAAATCCGATGAAATATTCTCACGGCTCCATACCAAGCACGCGAACCGGAAGGCAACTAATTCACTTCAAGGACCACACGAAATCCGTAGTCGTCATCACGCCGGTCGCGCTGGTCAAAATCTCTCAGTTCAGTTCGAAAATCGAGTTCTGTAAAATTATCCCATGCACCTCCTCGAAGCACTTTCAAACCCGCCCCGGGCTCGCGTAAAGCGGCGCTCTCATCGAGAAGTGAAGGCGGATTCAGGTCTGGTCGATAGTCCTCCTGGATCCACTCCCAAACATTCCCGGCCAAGTCGAAGAATCCATGTTCATTCGCCGAATAACTCCCCACCCGGGAAGTACGTTCCGCGCCGTCATCATAGCCGGCGCCCCCGACAATTGATTTCCTCCAGTCCCCGGGGAGGTCTGCAATTGCTCTCGTGTCCCAGAAATTACCCGCGTTGGCAGGAGGCGGCCATTCGTTTCCCCACGGAAAACGTTTCGTCCCCGCAGCAGCCGACCACTCAGCGTCTTTCGGAAGGCGGTAGGTCAAGCCCTCTTCGTCCGACAACCAATTAGCAAAATCTTTCGCCTCATCCCAATTCACGCACACCACAGGATGATCCTCGCTTTGCTTCGCTCCCGGATTCTCCCACGAACCCTCAGGACGAAGAACCCATTCAGTGGTGTGACCCCCGCCTGACTTCTCAACAATTGAAATGAGATGCGCTCCCCCCTTCTGCACGTAGTCCGTTGCCTCAACAAAAGCCCGAAAATCTCTCACCCGGGTTTCTTTAACGGCCATGAGAACGCCTTCATTGCCCGGAAGAGGTCGAAACTCCATCCCGAGCGTGTTGACCCATGGCCTCTCTCTGGTCGCTTCTGCAGGTGTCGATGCGAATCCGGCGATTGAATTCCCTTCCGGGACAAATTGAAAATCCCCGTAGAACTTACTGTTGAACCAGGGCTCCTGCGCTCCCGACGTCGTTCGGGCGACCTCTCCTCCGACAGCCTTGAACACCTCTTCGAATGGTCTCCCCGGTTTCGGAAGGTGCTTTAGAAGGGCGCTTGTATAGGGACTGTTGCGACCTTTCCCATCCTCCGCGACATCGTTCGGAGAAGTGGAGAAGGCGATAAACATTCCCTGAGGGGCTCCTCCCGGCATCGCAAGTCCCCCGCTCGAAGTACTTCGGGAGCCGCGCCAGGACCTGGAAAAAGGGTCATTCCGGCAACAGTCAAGAATGAGCAGGTTCAGACCGGCACCTGCCGATTCAAGCCCCTGCATGATCAGATTCATCGACAGGGTTTCATCAGGGACTTCGTAGTCACGGGCCATTTCCGCATCGACAGGAATGAGAAAATTTTCACCTTTCATCTGCACGCCATGTCCCGCGAAGTAGACAAGGGCCACTGAATCCGGTTCCGGATCGACAGGCAGGGCATCAACAAACTCGCGAAGGGCTCCGCGCATCGACCTTAAGTCCGCGTCGATTCGAAAAGTGACCTCGAAGCCGATTTGCCTCAATAAGGTCGCCATCGCAGTCGCATCATTACCCGGATTAGCGAGGGGCCGGGCATGCAAATACTCACTGTTTCCGATCACGAGAGCTTGTTTTTGGGCGTTTACTTCAGCCCCGGAGACAAAGGACGCGACCACGAGGAGGCGGGTTAGAATAGCGGCAATTCTTCTCATCAGCGGCGGGTAGTTGCAGGTTGGACGAACCAAATGCGCGTGCTTGCAACTTCTTCTCAGACTATTGCCTGAAAGAAGATTATAATGCCGCTCACGAATAACTTCCCTGAGCCGCCCTCACTGATCCCGCCGGGAATCAGGAATACTTCGGGTCTTTCCCCGGCTCCGTCTCGTAGAGGAACTCCCGCCGGGCCGAAGTATGAGGCTTGATCACCTCGGTCTCAAATCGAAGATAGTTAGGGTCTTCACGAAACATTGAAAGCTTGTCTTTGCTTTCAAAATCAGCCGAGATGAAAAACTCGAATTCGTTCTCTTTTTCAATATTCCGGCCGGAACGGAAATTGTGCGCCTCATTCACCCGGTGAAAGCAGGTTCTGCTCAAACGGATCATCTCTTCGATTTCCTCCTCGGACGTTCCTTTCTGGAGTCTAAAAAGGGCGATGAAGTGAACCATAACAGATAGAAAACGGGAAAAACTCCGCAGCAGCAATGCGTGATCAGTTACGCCATTCGAGAGCCCCTTTTTTAAGGGCGTAGAGGTAGGCAACAAACAGAATCATAACAAAGCTGAACATCGACCAGAAAAAGACCGACGCTCCGCTCGCAATCTGCTCTTTATAAACGGCTGCCCAGGGATAAAGAAACACAACCTCAATATCGAAAAGGACGAAAAGCATCGCGACGAGGTAGAATTTAACACTGAACCTCGCCTGTCCGCCGCCGATAGGAAGCATTCCGCATTCGTAGGCTGAATCTTTTGTTTGATTCCTCACAGCCCGCTTGCCAAGGAGTGCACTGGCAATCAGCGTCGCCACAGCAAAACCTGAAGCGAGAAGGATCTGAATAACGACTGGGATGTAATCTGACAACATGGCAAAAAAAATTCCGGTGCCTCAACAAAGTCGAGGCACCGGAATGTATTGAAATAAGCGGTGTCGTCCAGACGATTTCGTCGGAACGGGAAGAAATGAGGAAGCACCCCTTGAGGGCGCCCCATCAAACCTTACTAACTGCTGGCAGCAGCAGCGGCACTGGAGGCGTCGCCGATATTCTCGAGACCACGGTATTCCTTACCGTTTTTCTCGACAAGACCTCGAGTGACGAGATTCTGAAGCTTCTCATAAGCACGGAGACGGAGCATTTCTTCTCCTCCGCTAACTGCATTGCGAGCCTTCAGATTTTCGTAAACAACTTCAAAGAGGTCGTTGAATCCGAAAGTCTTCTTGTCGGAGAGGACGGTGACGAGTTCGTCTGTCACGTGGTCTGGGACTCGGCGTGAAAATCGTGTTCTGCGTGTGGTTGACATGGCTGCCAGTATACCACAATCGGCACCTTATGCCTATTGATTTCTCTCTAGATTTCGCAAAAACTGGATATTCTCAAATATGAGTTTCGGAAATCGCCTCAAATCCAAAATTAGTAAGTGATTGATAAACAATGACTTTTAACGAAGGTAAATTAATTTGCGGTGCATTCGTGAGAGTGCAGCAGTGCACATAGCCGATCATCGCCGGAAAAGGCCTCGCCTCCTCCTTTTCAGACGCAAGCCAACGGTCAAATTCGACCAGAGCCTCAGCCCAATCGACCGCTGAATAATCGGAGGAATCGATCTCTTCGAGTAAAGAATCGAGATTCACCTCCTGTGATCTCGAAAACAGGTCCAGAATCTGCGCACTCAGTTCGGGAGCGTCCGGAAGGTGTCGAGTAAAAGAGCTGAAGGCTGATTCTGAACTGGCTGACATCGTCAAAATCTACCTCTCCGGAGGTAGAATGCTAATGCACTTTTCCCAGTTCGTGTGCCGGCCATGGCGCCCGAGCTTCCGAAGACTCACGATAGGCGGAGAGCTCTTTCGCTTCGACCGTGGTCGCGGCATTTCCCCAGGCATTCCGCACATAGGTGAGAATTGCCGCCAATTGCTCATCGTTGATCTCGGGGTTGAGCCTGAGTCCGGGCATCAGCGGTTGAATCTCGGGAGCTTTATAGGTTTTACCGAGCACCTCAATAGGGCCTTCGACGCCATCCAGCACAAGAGCAAAGAGCCGCTTCGTCGATCCCAGCACCCATTCCGAGCCCACCAGCGGTGGAGCAAGGTATTGTTGCCCGTTTCCATGGACCTGATGGCATCCCATGCAAATTCTCTGATAGTGAAGCTCCCCCTCTTTGAACTGGCTTCGCTGCTTCTCCGTGACCAGAAAATTGGCCTCTTTTCCGGAGCCGATCTCAAAGAGTTTCCTGAGTTTCTTAAACGGCTCTGCTTTCACCCCATCGAGCATCGCAAGGTCTTTTACCGGCATTCGCTTGAACTTCTTATCTTTCCCGCCCGAAATCATGCCTTCAGCAATGGCGGAACTTATCTTTGCATTCGTTTCCACAGAAACGGCCTTCGAGAGCAGGTCCCGGGCTTCGCCAGTCCGCCGCATCGATACAATGCTGCGAGCAAACACCCGCCACTCAGACGGCGTTTTCAAGATGTCGAACAGTTTACTGAGAGTCTTGCGATCGTTTGATGAGACAAGCGTCTGAATCAGAGGTGCTCTCAGAGAATGTGATTCAGGAAGAGCTGAGAACAGCGCCAACTCGTGACCACTGAGTCCGCTCACCGCCAAATCCCCGAGAAGAGTATCCTCTTTCTCCCCTTGCAACATCTTCGAAATAACTGGAACGGCCTGATCCCCGAACAACCCCAGACTTGCCGCAAGTTGGCGGTTGACCATGAGATTATCCGACGTCTCCGCCTTTGATGAAAGCAGTTGAAAAACCCGTTCAGCCGAACCGGTATCAACGAGTGACTCAGCAGCTCGCACCACTTCAGCAACGACTCGAGGATGAGAATCCGCCAGAGAAACTCCGACCGTGTCCGCATCCAGCGCGCTCAATCCTTCGAGCGTCCAGATCGCATGGATCTGCGCGAGATGATTTCCAGTGTCCGCCACCAGTGCCTTAAGGGCGGGAACAGCTTCCGAATCACCTCTCTCGACGAGAATTCGCTGGGCCGTATCACGCCACCAGCCATTAGCATGAGAAAGGTGCGCCACCAGAGCAACCGAATCCTCTTCCTGCATTCGTGGCTGTGCTCCCGGGGCCTTGCCATCATCATGACTCACTCTCCAAATTCGTCCGAGGCCGACCGGCGTGTCGAGCTTCCTCTCAATGACCTGCGCCCGAAGATAGGAAGTCATATAAACCTCGTGCTGAATAATGCCCCGGTAAAAATCCAGCAGATAGAGACTGCCATCAGGGGCGATCATGGCATCGACGATGCGGGAACGTTCGTCGGTGGAGGTCAAGAACTCGGCTTTTTCCAAGGCACTTTTTACTGTTCTCATCCCGTCTAAATCCTCCGTGACGACGGCACGCTTCACGAGGTTACCGGATGGCTCGGGGATAAAAAGGTTGCCGTCATATTCTGCCGGGAACTGATCGCCCCGGTAAATTGCGAGGCCCGACACCGCAGTCGGCTTCGTAAGAAAACCCTCCTCATTCAACATGCCATCCATGTATCCCCGGTTAATTCCCGGGTTCATTCGAGCAGGCCACACCGCCTGATCCTTAATGCTGGATTTCACTCTGGAGCGAAACTGATAGGCCTTATTTCGAATCGTCACTCCCGGAGGAACTTCCTCGACTGAGATTAGATTCGAATTCGTATTCGTGAGAAGGCGCCCGTAATTATCCTGCTTAATTCCCCACTGCCCCCGATCCTCGGTTTCTTCGCTGATCCATTCGCCGTTCACCTTTTTATAGCGAAGATTGCATTTCGCGCTGTAGAGCCAGTTATCGAGCCCGTAGATGAGCCCGTTTGACTTATGCTCCGGGTTACCACCCTCAGCGTATGTGGGATCGACCACTTTGACCTCTCCCGCCGAGATCGCTCCCTTTTCGTCGATCAGAATCTCTGCTTCGTAGAGCTGGAGGTTATCCGCAAATAAAAGGGACTTATCTCCATCAACGAGGGAGACAGCTCTCGGAAGAAGGTAGTCCTCCAGAAAAACGGTGTGCTTGTCAGCCTTTCCGTCCCCGTCGGTATCTTCAAGAACCGAAATCCGCCCGTATGTGTCGGCTTCTTTCTTCCCGTCGATGTCAGGCATGTATCCCTGCATCTCCGCGACCCACATGCGCCCGTTCCCATCGAAGGTGAGGGCCACCGGATCATGAATCATCGGCTCAGCAGCAACGAGTTCCAGCTTGAATCCATCCTCTATTTCAAAAGTCGACAGTGCTTTGTCCGCATTCACCACCGGAGCCTCCGGGATCTCCCAGTGCTCCGGAGGAGGCGTCATGACATGTCCTTCCCGATCACCATTCTGGGCAAGCACGAACGAAGGCAAGAGAATGCCTGACAGTGAAAAAAAGAAGAGAGAAAGCAGCTTCATCGAAGGAAAATCGGAAAGTTACTCGGCGAGGGCCGCGCTGATGACGCGAACGACCTCTTCAGCGAGGGCGATGGATCCCTCGGGAGTGTAGTGCACATCGGCCTTCTTCTGAATCTCCGCCTCGTGCTCTTTGGCGAAAGAATAAAGATCGTGCACCTGCACCCCGGCCTCATTCATCACCTCAGCGGCAATCGCATTGTAAATAACCGAATCACCCACAACGCGACCTCGTGCCCCGGCCGGCACGGGGGTCGTGTTGCGGAAGATGAGCGTCGCGCCCGTGGCTTTCATGGTCTCAACAAGGGACGTTAAATTTTTACGATAGTCTTCCTGAGACACCTGAGGTGCACTTTTCGGGGAGTCAGGGTCTGAAAGGTTTTCCCCCTCCGGCCCCATGTATTTCAGATCATGCAGCCCCCAGTTAAAATGAATCACATCCCAGCTCTTCCCTTCACCACCCGTCTTCAACCAGTCATCGATACTTTCAAGCCCCTTTGTGGTCGGACCGCAATTAGTCAGCGGACGATGAACGTTAGCCTTTCCCTTCATGAGATCGCGAACTGCCACGGTGTATCCGATCGAAATGGAGTCGCCAATGAGGAGAACGCGAGGCACCCCTTCAACATCCTCGACAGGAGCGAGTGCCGGATTTGGCGCCTTCTTCTTCACCGCAACCGTCTGTGCATTTGCGTCGCTGAAAAGCATAGCGAACGGGAGAACCAGGAGAAGAGACTTACTGATGAACGCGAAGGGTTTTGTCGTCATGAAAATAACCCTCGTTTCATGAGATCGGTTTTCAACCGGCCTAAACAGGCGTAAAAATCGCTTTTTTTGCGCAAATCCCCAGTCGACAATTGCCCTATGCCTTCTCTCACCCCTACCTCAGGCACCGGAGCTGAACTAGTGGCAAGCCGACTCCTCGCCGTCCTCGTCGTCGACGAACTCGATACTGCCGTTCCATTGGCCGAAGCCCTTCTACGGGGAGGCGTCGACTCCATGGAATTAACCCTGAGGACACCGGTCGCACTCGATGCTGCCCGCCAAATCACAGAGGCTGTCCCGGAGATGAGAGTTGGCATTGGCACCATCCTGACCTGCGATCAGGTCGACCAGGCAAAAGCCGCCGGAGCAGCTTTCGGCGTCTCTCCGGGAGTGAACCCTGACGTAATGCGCCATGCGGCGATAGCCGGCCTTCCCTTTGGGCCCGGCGTGATGACTCCCACCGACATCGACATCGCGATCCGGGAAGGCGCCCGTCTCCTCAAATTCTTCCCGGCAGGTTCATCCGGTGGACTGGCTCACCTCAAAAATATCGCCGCCCCCTTTACTCATCTCAGCATTCAATTCATCCCTCTCGGAGGCGTCACGCTCGAAAACATGAGCGACTACCTCGGCGACCCCCTCATCGCCGCGGTCGGGGGAAGCTGGCTCGCCCCGCGGGAGGCAATCAAAGCCCGCGACTGGTCAACGATCGAGGAAAATGCCCGACGGGCGAGGGAAGTGTTAGATCGTAAGGTGTAGAAAACGATCTCCCGCCAATATCTATTTGATTGTCATAGCAGGCCTTTGGCAAAAGACCGGGATTCCTGTCTCATCCTGGGAACACGGAACATCCGGGGCCCGGCGACCTATCCGAGACAACTTTCAGGCTGACTGAGAAACGGGCCTTCATTGGCATGATCAATTCTCCTGCACCAACTACCGCTGCTTCGCCTTAGGCTCAGCCCACTCAACGAGGAAAATGGCCACCGACCGGGCAATCGTCTGAAATTTTTCCGCCCTTCCGTCCCGCAGGAGCGCCTTCTCGACGGCAGGATTATCGATAAACTCGACTTCAAGGAAACACTTTGGGACGGTGCGCAGGTTCCGGTGCCTCGCCATTTGAAAAAAGAAATTTGAACCGAGCCCTCCGTGCAGATGCCCGTCAGTCATGATGCCGCGACTCTTCGAAGAGGGAATATACTTCCTGACACCGGCATTGCAGGCTTCGGCAATAGCACGGCCGAAGGCCTCGTCGACGGCGTAGTTTGTATTTCGTTGCTGAGAGGAAATAAGAGCAAGACTCCCGAGAGCTTTTCCTCCGCCACCCGCATTAAAATGAATACTCACGACGCAGGCGGTGTCGGGACGATTCGCGATCGCAGCACGTTCGACAAAATTCAAATTCCGATCGTCATTCCGGGTCATGAGGACGCCGACATTGATTCCGGCTCTCCCCGCCTCTTTCAAAATTTCATCATGGAGAATCCGGCTGAACTCGAGCGTGAGATCTTTTTCCCGGAGGCCGCCCGGCGACGTCGCATTATTCGGCGAACTGTTACTTCTCTCAGCGAGAGAACCGGCGATCGATCGACCGCCGTGCCCGGGATCGATAATGATCACCGGCGGAGCACCCAACACGGAACCGGAAGACAAGCAAAGAATGGAAAGAGTGCTGAAAAAGAGAATAAAACGTGCCGTCATCATTAGTTTGAAAGAATCAATAGTTCCTTAACGTATCACAGGGCACATCCATTGGATCGTTTTCCTAAGAGGGGCAGCTATTGAAACGTGTTGTTTCTGAACCGATTCTGCCTCAACTTTCCTTCACCCTCATGAAAACCTGTCTCCGTGTTTCGCTCTTCGCTGCCGTTCTCTCACTCAGCCTCTCCGCAGAGGCCCAAAGTAATTCCGCCCGCGAGGCGCTCGGAGTAATCTCCGCTCAATTCGGCCCCCGCTCCACCCAGTGGCTTGCCGAAATGCGGGGGACCGGCGGCGTGCCGCAACCCTATGAATGGGATATCGTTGCCTTCGACGAACGAGCCCCCAGACTCCTTTACCGCTTTCGTGCCGGAGGCGGGAGAGCCACAGACATGGGCCTCGACCGGCAGATTTATCCTGACCTCGCTCCCGCCGGCTACTTCAGCCCCAACCAGATCGGTGTCGACAGTGTTGCCGCCTTCACGATTGCCGAAGGAGAGGCCCGCAAAGCAAAAATGGCTTTCGACAGCTGCAACTACATTCTCAATGCCAGAGACTTCTCCACCGAACCGATCTGGCAGCTTGAACTGGTGGATACGAGACGGGCCGTCGTGGGTAAAATTTTTCTCTCTGCCAACAGCGGGGCCGTCCTCCGGACAATTTGGGTTTACCGTGATCAACGGGCCCGCTCCGATGGAGAACCACTCATCCTCGACTCTTTCGCACCGACACAGCGTTCAACTCATACCGGAATCACCGGAAATGACTACCCCGTCACTCCGCCCTCCCCGGGCGCTGATACGGGCATCACAGGAATGCCACACCAGCCGGCTCCACCTACTCCCCGCATGACAACCCCGCCAATTTCGAGCGTTCCTCAACAGCCTGCATCCCCGCCGGTCTATCGTCCTGTGCCCCCGAGTGGCAGCGTCATGAATGATACGGGCGCAATCCCTGAGCCCCCTGCTATTTCAACCCCACCGACCACCTCTGCTCCTGCTCCCGCTCCCGGAGGCATGGTCGATCTCAGAGACGATGTCCCCGCTGCGACCCGTCCGGATCCCACCAAACCACCCATCGACGTCCCCACCGGTAGCGGCAGCGGATCCAGCGAACGGATTCCCCCGCCGCCTATCCCTCAATAGCTTGAAAACGGGAAGCCCGGCCGAAGGCTTCTGCCGTCCAAATCACCGGGTAGCTCTGCTCAAAGTACCAGAGTCTCGCAAAATAGAAACCGATCGGGCTCGCCTCAAAGCAGGTTCCCTCTTCGGTCTCTCGAACGAGCCATTTAATTCCGTCAGCCACGGCTGCTGAGGCCTCACGGCGAGAGGCGAGCGTGGAAACAGCAAGAGCCGTCTCCTCAATTGTTGACGGCGTGTCGCCCTTTAATGCCCCCCAGCCGCCGTCCTCGTTTTGATGCTCAAGGAGCCATCGAACGCCTCCTTGAGCCAGAGAGGACTCCCCGATTTCATCCAGCGCCCGCACCACCATGGCGGTGCCGTAAGTCGGGTTCTCTTCATCGACGAGACGATATTGATTTCCAAACCAGAGCGGGCACCACGATCCGTCAGAGCGCTGCTGTTTCTTTAAATAGCGAAGTGCAGACTTCGTCGCCTCATCGACTCGCGCCGAAACTTCTTCGTTTAGAAAAGGCTTCCACCGGTGCCACGCCCGCAGGGTGTGTGCGGTGAGATCTTCGGATGAACGATCGAAAGGAAGGGCACCCCATCCGCGGCAAAAGGTCGGAATGCCACCGTCCCGGTTCTGCAAATCGAGAAGCCAGACGACCCCTTTCCCAGCCGCGTTTCTGATCTCTTCCCGCCGACTCCCGTCATCGAGAAGAGCGAGCGCAAGAAGAGCTCCGGGAGTGTCGTCCGCATCAGGAACCCCACCGCTCAAGTCAGTCCACGCCCAACCACCCGGGGCACTGTTCGTGAAAGGATGAACTTCCTGATATTGCTGCCCGAGAAGCCAATCGAGAACTTTCTCCTGTCCTTCAAACAGGGTTGAGCCCCTCACTTGACCCTCTTGAGTCGCGGCGAGAGCCTTTACCGAGAGAGTCGTGGACCAGGTCGCAAGATTGGTGTCGATCGGCCAGCTCCCGTCCGGCCGGACGGTATTCAGAAGAAAATCGACGCCCCGCCCGGCAACGGGATGGTTCTTCTCACCCGCCGCAACGAGTGCCATCGTGACAAAACTGGTTAGCGGAGCCGCTTCAAGAAATCCACCCGAGGCCGGTTGTATCTCTTCGAGAAGTCGTGAAACGCGAGGCCAAAGAGGATGATTAATCCATCCCGAAAAACCCCGGCGATGCCCCGCGTATCCAATCGCAATCAAGGCAGGCAGGGCATAACTGACCACGGGGAGCCTCATCACCGCAAACCACTCGCGGGGGAAAGCGGCGAGTTCAAAAGGTAGGCGTAGCACGAGCCTCCACCCCTTTGGCCCCAGCGTTCCGCAGATCGCACAAAGCATGAGAATCGGTACGGAAAAAGTCCGGTCCTTACCATAACGGGCTTTAACTGTCTCAGCGATGAGATGAGGACTCAACGAACCGACATAATCATGAATCCATCCACGGGCAGCACTCACTGCCGGCCCCGCCGACTCCCTTCCAAACCGGGTGAGGGCAGACCAACAGAGAAGCGTCGTTGAGATGTTCGAGAAACTCTTCACCGTATCCCCCCAACCGCCGTCCTCATTTTGATTTTCGATGAGCCACGCTGTCGCCGCGTCGAGAGAGCGGGCATATTTTTTTTCATCAACAGAGCCGAGAGCGACCACTGCGGTCGCGGTCGAGAGCGCAGAGGTGGACAGTTCCCCCTCCCAGTGCCCGGCCTCGACCCGTCCGTCGAGAAGCTTTTGACGCGCATTCTGTAAAGCTTCAATCATGGTCGTCTAAAGAGCGAGATGTCCGAGCGCGAGGAGGCCGTAGTAGGTGTATTCGATATCAAGATCATCATCATCCCAGGTGCCATGAAACCCACCCGCCGCGGTCCAGAGACTGTCGACAAAATCGAGGATGCGTTCCTTTTTCCCCTCGTAGGAAACCTGAAGGCCGTCGAGGGCATGAAGCGCAACCGCCGTCGAAAGCAGATCCGGTAGCGGCGCCATCGGAAAGGGAAGGAACCCGCCGGTGGGGTGGAGCGAGTTTAAAATCCAGCCCGGGGTTTCCCGGGGAATCGGAAGCCGGAGGTTGCGGCACAAAGTGATCGCCGCCGCCGTCGAGGGAACATTGGGAATCGGCAGCTCAACATCGTTCGCCCAGGCACCGCCTTCGACCTTAAGCTGATCAAGAGAGCGCCCCAGCCCTTCCTCATTCGGAACCGGAAGCCCGTGATCGGCGTAGGCACCGTAGGCGAGAAAACCGGCGTAGGCGGATCCCGTTTCCGCTTCATCACTCTGATTGTAGCCCCCCTCCCCGGTCCGATATTTTTCAATCGCCAGAAACACCGGGGCGAGTTCATCCGGCGAAGGCTTGTCTTTCAACGCGGAAAAACAGCGGGCAAGACAACAGAGATGAACGAAGTCGAGTTCATCGAGCTTCCCGAGGCGCCCGGTGAGGTAATGCTTCAGCGACGCCTCCGGCAACTCCGCCTGCAAAGCGGTGAGACAATCAATCGCAAAACTGGAGTAATAGAGATCAGCTTCCCCGTCGCGATCACAAAAGCCCCCTTCAGGATGAGCCTGGGAAAGAACAAAGTCACGAATCAATGCCGAGGCTTCTTCTCCAAGAACAGAGGGGGCAAGTCTCGCGACCTGCAGCATTTCGAGACGCAGGGACATCAGTTAGAACGGGAGTGATCGAAGTTTACTTTCAAATCGTGACAGGAAAGAGAATGCGTTAAGGATAGGTCTATCATTTCGTCGTATTCATTCCGGGATGACACCGGCGTGCAAATTGCGTCGGGCATTGACCCAAGTCCAGAAATTGTCGATACACAAACCAGCATGAAATTAGAATACGATTTTTTAGTGATCGGAGGAGGGAGTGCCGGATACGCCGCTGCACGGACCGCTCACGAACTGGGCATGAAGACTGCAGTGGTCGACGGGGCCGATGAACTTGGGGGTCTCTGCATTCTCCGCGGCTGCATGCCCTCGAAAACCCTAATTGAATCAGCGGACCGGGCGCGGGCGATGCGCCGCGCCGAAGAGTTCGGGCTTCGCGCCGGCAGGGTCGAAACCCACCCCTCCGAAATCATCGCCCGAAAGCGACAGCTCATCGGGGAGTTCGCCGAGTATCGTCAGGAGCAACTGGCGGACGGACGGTTTGACCTCATTCGCGGAAGCGCCGCCTTCTCCGGAAAGAACTCCGTCACCGCCACGATGAAAGACGGCACGATCCGGGAGATCACCTTTCGCTCCGTGCTCATCGCAACCGGGTCCCGGGTCAACAGAATCCCGATCGAAGGACTCGAGGAAACCGGCTACTGGATCAGTGACGATGTCCTCAACGCTGAAAGCGTCCCTGAAAGCATCATCGTTCTAGGAGGAGGAGCGATCGCCCTCGAGATGGCCTGCTACCTGGAGGGAATCGGCCGCAAGGTCACCGTGATTCAGCGAAGCGGGCAACTGCTTTCCGGCTCGGATCCCGATCTTGCCAAGGCTCTCGAAGAGGCCATGCAAAGTCGCGACGGCCTCGAAATTTATACCGGCACAAGCCTGAAGCGGATCTACCGGGACGAAACGACGGGAAAGAAGGCCGTGATTTTTGAACGGGGCGGCGAAGAGATCACCGTGATCGCTGACGAAATCCTCCAGGCGCTGGGACGTGAACCCAACACACAGGGTCTCAACCTTGAAACCGCAGGGGTTGAGCTCACGGAGCAGGGGCCGCACATTGACTGCAATTTCTTTCAGGAAACATCTGCCGGGCACATCTATGCCGCCGGCGATGTCTGCGGCCCGCACGAGATCGTTCACATCGCCATCGAACAGGGAGAGCTCGCGGCACATAATGCAGCTGTCTCCCTCGGGTTCACTAAGGCCCCGAAAAAGGAAATTAACTATCGCCTGAAACTTCTCGGTATTTTCACGGATCCCCCCGTCGCCATGGTCGGGATGTCAGAAGCGGAAGCGAAAGCGGCAGGACGGGAATTCGCGACCGCCACCTACCCTTTCGATGACCATGGAAAGTCGATGGTGAAAGGCGAACTTCACGGCTTCGTCAAGATGATGGCCGATACGAAAACCGGTGAAATTCTCGGGGCGGCGGTAGTCGGTCCCGAGGCCGTGGAGATCATCCATGAGCTCGTTGTTGCAATGCATTTCCGCTCGACGACGCATGAATTCCTGAAAATCCCACATTATCACCCAACTTTGAGCGAAATATGGAGTTATCCCGCAGAAGACCTTTTAATTTCTGAATGATGAACGTATATTTAAAGGGACATCAGGAATCCGCCTGACCAACCAGACTGAAATTTAAAATTTTCTCGCCGTGCTTAAGCAAATCATCAACCAAGACGACGAACCGAACTCCGGTAACAAATCCTCTTCCTCTACAGGCGGAGATTCATCCATCAAACCAAGAAGCTCTTCTCCTTCAACTTCCATGACTTCGAGCAAAAACATTCTCTCCAGCGACGTTGAAATTAAGGGAAAGCTCCGCTTTTCGAATGACCTTATCATCGATGGCCGCATCGAAGGGGAAGTGAATTCTGAAGGCGATCTCACCGTGGGCGAGAATGCTCAAATTGTCGGCGATATCAAGACACGCTCCGTCGTTGTCTTCGGTAAAGTTCAGGGCAATATCACGGTGACTGACCGATGCGAATTAAAGCAGAACGCCGAACTCCACGGAGACGTCGTCGCCGGCAAGCTCGCCATCGAAGAAGGCGCTGCGTTCATGGGTGCCTCCACCGTTGGAGCTCCCGCTAAAATCAGCACACCAAAAGCATCGTCGCCGTCCACGCCGTCAAGTGGTCCGTCCCAGGGCTCTTCCAGCGACGGTGGACCGAAGTAATTTTCTCAACCACATCATCCGATTTCCGTGCTAGGATTTCGGTAACGGAGGCGCGCCGATTAACTCCGGCGCGTTTTTCGTATCATCCCCCTTCGAATACGTTGTGTTTCGCAAACTGAACAAGATTAAAAGGATCACGCTGACCTGCCCCTCCTGTGGGGAAGAACAGGAAGAGCCTGCGCTTGTCATTTCCTCCTTTTGTAAATCCTGCGGGGAACATTTTCGCGTTCTCAAGGGGAAAGCGATTCCCAATCCGGGACTGCGTGTCAGCGGCCTCGCCGAAGTCCGGGTCGATGAAGAGAAGGGCCTCGAAGCCCCCTTCGTCTGGAATGAACCGGAGGAGACAGAGGAACCTCCAGAAGACGCCTGGGTCATTTCGGCAGAGGACAAAGACCGTAAAGCGAAGCCCCTCCCCCGCCCCGAAGAAGATTTCCCCGAAGAAGCCGGGGGGATTTCCGCCGGTGCTTTCTTTGGTCTTGCCACTGAAGAAGAGGAACCCGAAACAGCCGGCACTTCATCGCTCGGGAATCAGGCGCAAAGCAAGGAGGCTCTCGCCGAAGGCTCCATGGCCGCTTTAATTCAATCACAATCCCCCGCAATCCACGGCGATGCGGAGAAAATGCCGCCCAATTACCAACCGCAGGAAAAGCGGCGTCGCGCCTCCGATGCCGCGACGGAACTCGAGGTTCGCTGCTTCCGTTGCTACCATATTCAACAGGTTTCACGTTTTGCCAAATCGACCCAGTGCGAGCGCTGCAGCGTCTATATCAGCCTGGCGAACTACGAAATCAAGACCCAGAAGAACCACACGCTTAGAACCCGCGGCGACATCGTGATTGGACGGCGCGGAGGTCTCAGGAAATGCGAAATCGCCTGTCATCACCTCACCGTGAATGGCGTCATTGATGCTTTTGTCGATTGCTCGGGAGATGCTGTTTTCCGCCATTCAGGCGTGGTTCGGGGAAACCTCTACTGCCGGAAGCTTCTCATCGAAAAAAACTGCGTGGTCGAATTCCCCGACGGAGTCAAAGCGGAAAAAGCGGAGATACAGGGCCAACTCGAAGGAGACCTGACTTGTTCCGGTCAGGTTCGCATCAATCGAACCGGCTCAGTGAGCGGCGATGTCCAGGCAGTTGAGATCGATTTAAAAGACGGCGCTACTATTTCCGGACAGGCCCGTATTGACCCTGACACATCCACCGACCTGCCCATGAAAGTGGGCTTCAATCCTTCCGTGATCGGATAACCCCCCATGACGACGACGTTGACCTCTACTGATCTGCGAGCCGATATTCTTGCCCTCAAAAAGGAGCGGAATGCGGTGATCCTCGCACATAACTATCAAATCGCTGAAATTCAGGAAATCGCTGACTACGTCGGTGACTCGCTGGGCCTCGCCTTTCGCGCTCAGGAAACTGAGGCTGATGTGATCGCCTTCTGCGGCGTTCATTTTATGGCGGAAACGGCGAAAATGATCAATCCGGAGAAGACCGTTATCCTTCCCGATGCGAATGCCGGCTGTTCGCTGGAAGATTCCTGCCCCGCCGAAGACCTGGGAGCTTTTCTCGAAGAGAATAATGAGAAGAACTACTACGTCATCACTTACATCAACTCCTCAGCCGCCGTGAAAGCGCTCTCGGATGTTATCTGCACGAGCGGCAACGCGGTCCGTATCGTTGAAGCGGCCCCCGCGGATCGCCCCATTTTGTTTGTTCCCGATCAAAACCTCGGCGCCTGGGTTTCGCAGCAGACCGGCCGGGAAATGGATTTCTGGAACGGAAACTGTTATGTGCACGTCGAGTTCACTCGCGACAGCATTCAGCGAATCAAAGATGAGCATCCGGACGCGGTCACCGTGGCACACCCGGAATGCACGACAGCGGTCCGACTCCTCGCCGATGAAGTTTGCTCAACCGAGAAGATGGTCGACTTCTGCAGGGAAACGCCCTCACAAAACATCATCGTTGTAACTGAAGCAAACATGCTTCACCGCCTCCGACGGGAGGTTCCCGGTAAAAACCTCATTCCCGGGCCAACCGACAACTGTGCCTGCGCTGAGTGTCGCTACATGATGATGAACACAATGGAGAAACTCTACCTTTGTCTTCGCGACCTCACGCCGGAAGTCCAACTCGACGAAACCACTCGCGAACGGGCCAAGGCACCGATCATGCGAATGCTCGAACTCAGTAAGTAGGATCGAATCCGAACGTCTAACTCAGCATGAGCAACTACCAGTGGGATTCTCAATTCACCGAACTCTTCAACCGGTGCCTCACGCGCTACCAGAGCGGGGATACTGATTTCAACGGCTACTACAATGACGCTGACCTCGCATTCCTGAGATCGATCGGCTACAAAACACGGGAATTTTTCGATTTCGTCGAAGACTTCGGTGACGGCGGCGAGCCAACACTTTCCACCGCGATCCTGATTGCGAGCGCGCGCCGCGACTACTTCAAGTGGGAGATGAACGGGGAGTTGAGTTCCCGGGAAATCAAACCTTCTGACCTCCCCGGCAAAGGTGAAGCTCTCGATGGATACACTTGGCTTCCCCGCATCATCATGAAGGCGGTCGGCAAGCTGCGGGGCGAACTCGATCCGGACATCATGTTCTGCTGCGGCGGCGACCGAAATTTCCTCAGAACGCATCAAATAGCCCCGGCAGATTTTCTCCGGGCCATTTGGAGCACGGGAGGCGAAGCCGATAAAATGGTGGAATTCGTAAAAAGTCACTCCCCCGAGTGACCTGGAATCATGACCGGCGCGAACAGATGGATCAGCCTTGCGCTCGCCGGCGGAGTTTGGCTTTCTTCTCTCCTCTCCGGCTCCGCCCAGGACAGCCTTTCCGACCTCCAGGCCTTCCGTGACGGCTGCCGCGCCCTGACCGATTCCCGTTTTGGAACTGCGGCGGACCACTTCGAAACCATCTGGGAAATATTCGAGGCTGACGGCACCGGCGAAGTCGAAAAAGAATTTGTCGCTTCACGCCTCCTTGAAGCATGGGTTAAGAATGGCGAGTCCGATCGTGCCGTTCAGTGGGTTGATGCAAACCCTGCACTGAACCCGTCTCGCGAACGCCTTCGCTGGTCTGCGGTCGCTTTTCAGCAGCAGCATCGCTTCGCTGATGCCGCCGAGACATACACTCTGCTTCGAGGAACACTGAAAGAAAACGATTCCGCCTTTGCACTGGATCTCTCTGTCTGCCAGGCGCTCAGCGGTGAAGTGGTCGAAGCCCTTCAACGAGTCGAAGCCCTAACTAATCTCTCGACGCCGGAGGAAAAATTACGAGCCGCCCTTGTCGCCACGAAAGCCTCCCGCCCTGACCTTGCCCTGCAATGGCTGGGAAGCCCCGGCCCGAGCGATTCCCTTCTCTATCTGAATCTGGCATCATGGAATCTGATTCAATCAGGAAAGACTGATGAAGCCTTCGACCAAATCCTTGCCTCGATCATGAACGATGAGGAAAGCCGCTCACAGCGCGAGAAATTCCTCCTCCTCGAATCGGCGGAGAATGCCGCCGGCATCGAAGCGCCACGTGAATGGATTCAATCCCGCGCGGACGACGCCACTTCTCCGCATTCGGAGTCGGCGGCTTTCTACCTGGCTCGATCTCAAGGGAACTATGAGCCGGAGGATGATCATCCCGAAAGTGTTCTCCCGGACTTTGACTACCTCCACGCCTTCGACCGCGCGATCCGGAACTTCCAGGAAGAATCTTTCTCAGAAGCGGGCGATACTTTCCTCGATCTCGCCAAAGAAGGAAGCCTCGAGAATCGTCACCGAAGCCTCTACAACTCCGCCCTCGCCTCTTTGCAGGACGAGGACTTTACGTCTTTTCTCTCGGCGAAGGAAGAACTCCGCAACCAGGTTCCCCGCTCACAATGGGTTGCTGATTTAAACTACCTCGCAGGCCTTTTCCGGGCCGCGCGCGCCGAGAGTGATGCTCTCACTTATCTCCAGAACTTCATTCGCGAAAACCCGAATCATCCGCACCGGGTTGAAGCCCAGCTCGCCCTCGCGGAAATCCATCTCAATCAGGCGCCTGCCCGCCCCAAAGCCGCCCGCCAGATTTTCGAAAGTCTGCAAACCCAGCCTTTGTCACTCACTCAGAACGAACGCCTCGATTACACCAGCGTCTGGCTTGAATTGATTAATTCGAATTTCCCCGCTTTCACTGCGAAGGCCGAATCGTTTCTCAATGACTGGCCCGGTTCCGCTTACTTCCCTGAAGTCTCAATGCTCCTTGCCAAGCAATTATTTTCCGAAAAGAGACTTGAGGAATCCAACATTCTCTTCGAAACCGTTGCGAACCGCTTCCCTGAATCTGACTTCGCCGATCTCGCGGTTTTCTTTGCCGCCAAATCGAGTCCACCGGGCGAAGATTCAATTTCTGTTTGGCAGACAATGGCAAAAGGCAACGGCCCGTATGCACTCAGTGCCCAACACGAGCTGGGTCTCCTCTATCTGAAACTGGATCAGTTTACAGAGGCGCGCGATGCCTTTGAAGCCATCATCAATGCGGAAGCCGCGGACCCCGAAATTCAAATGGCCGCCCTCGCCGATCTGGGATTCACCTATTACCTGGAGGCGCTGGCACTCAACCAGGACGAGACACTTCTCGCGAAAGCTGCTGAAACCTTTTCCCAACTTTCAAGCCTCCCCGAAGCCCCTCCCCATTGGCGATACTCTGCTGCCCTGAGACGGGCCCGCTGCCTCGAGGCGACGGAAAATCAGGAAGTGGCATTGGAAATTTACCGCTCCATCGTCGCTGGTGCTGCAGATTCGGGGCCCGGCCTCGCACTTGATTCCGATATCCGCTCACAGGAGTGGATCTTCAGAGCCGGCTTCTTTGCGATCAACCTGCTGCAGGAAAAAGAGGATTGGAAAGCGGCCATCAAAATGGCCGACGACCTCTCCCGTAAAAGCGGTCCACGCGCGATCGAAGCTTCCCGTGTTGCCGAAGAAATGAGACTTAAATATTGGGTCTGGGAATGATGCCTAGATCGCCGATGACTTTTCAAAAGTCGACGCGCAGCCGATCAACTCACGCGGGTGATCGATACAAAATTCCGGTCCCTCTGTCTCCATCGCCTCCCGCCCGTTAGCCCCCCAGCAAACGGCGAGCGCGGTGACTTTACTGTCCCGCGCAGCCTCCATATCCCGGGTCTCATCCCCCACGTAAATCGCCGACTCCGCCGAAATATTCTCCTTCCGCAACACGCTGAGAATGCGATGGGATTTTCCGAATAGGCTCACCCCGGCCTCGATGAAGTTAAAACAATCGAGAAGCTCAAAACGTTCGAGAACCATGCGGACATTTCCCGCGGAATTGGAACTGAGAATACCCAGCTGATACCCGGCTCCGTGAAGGTCGAGAACCGCTTCCTTCACCCCCTGAATCATTTCGACTTGATCCATCTGTTGATGCAGGACCTTTCGGATATGGGCCCCCAGCTTCACCGCCATGATTCTTGAGATGCCGAGCTGGTCGAGGAGTGCTCTTGTGTTCAACTTCCGCAACTCCTCCACTTCGTCGACAGTTACGGCCTTCAGCCCATAGCTTCCGGAAAGATCATTGAAGATCGCGATTCCGGCTTCCAGCGTATTAGCCAGAGTTCCGTCGAAGTCAAAGATCAGTAAAGGCTTGGAAGGCGCGGCCATGACAGAACAGTCTCAATCGCACGCTTCAATTGGCAAGCTCACTTTGCGGAGATTTCCAACTTCCGTTGGCGTCAACCGGCCTATCCGATCGCTTGATATGCGATACTTCTGTATCAAAATGGGCTTTCTGAATATCTCATGAAACCTTCACTCCTCCTATTCCCCCTTCCGGTCGCAGCGGCGTTCTGCCTGTTCACCACCTCCCAACTCCCGCTCACTTCGCACGCCCAGGAAGAGGTCGCCACCTACCCTGAGGCCGGGGCGGAGATCGTTCCGGAAGACATGTTCGTTGTTCCCGAGGGACTCGAAGTGACACTCTGGGCCAGTTCTCCTCATCTCTACAATCCGACAAACATTGATATCGACAAGGACGGCCGCATCTGGGTGGCAGAAGGGGTTCGCTACCGTCGTAACTTCGACCGACAGCCCGAAGGCGACTGCATCAAGGTGCTCGAAGACACAGATGGGGACGGCAAGGCTGACTCCAGTCACACCTTCGTCCGGGAACCGCTCCTCATCGCCCCTCTCGGAGTCGCCGTCATTGACAACCAAATCGTCGTTTCGCAGCCCCCTCACCTTCTCGTCTACACCGACGAAGATCGCGACCTGAAATTCGATCCCGCGGTTGATAAACGCGACGTTCTCCTCACCGGATTCAACGGTCAAAACCATGACCACTCACTCCATTCCGTCACGGTGGGCCCGGACGGGAAATGGTATTTCAACCAGGGAAACTGCGGGGGTAAATTCACCGACAAATCGGGGAAAACTTTTACCATTTTCGGATCCTACCGCCCCAAGGCGATCGGACCGTTCGAGTTTCCTTACGACGGAGCATCACTCGCCGGAACGCCGAGTGATGACGGGCACACTTATGTCGGTGGATTCACCGCACGGATGAATCCGGACGGCAGCGACGTGGAAATCATCGGCTTCAACTACCGGAACTCCTATGAGCAGTCGATCAATTCTTTCGGGGATGTCTTTCAGAATGACAATGATGACCCCCCTGCCTGCCGCGTGAGCTGGGTCATGGAGTATGCCAACTTCGGCTTCTCCTCCAACGACGGTCAACGCACCTGGCGCGTCGACAAACGACCCGGCCAAACCATTCCCGTCGCTGAGTGGCGTCAGGACGATCCCGGAATCACTCCTGCCGGCGACGTCTACGGCGGCGGCTCTCCGACCGGCAACGTCTACTATGAAAACGGCGCACTCGGCGATGAGTGGATCGGAACCTTCCTCGCCTGCGAGGCCGGACGAAACGTCGTCTTCGGATACCAACCTGAACTGGATGGCGCAGGAATGAAGCTCGAGCGCATGGACTTCATCACCAGTAACGCCGCCGGAGAATTTGCCGGATCCGACTTCCTCGGTGGCAGCGACAGTGTCGTCGACGACACCAAAACGCTTTTCCGCCCTTCCGATATCGCAGTGGGACCTGACGGCGCGCTTTACGTTTCCGACTGGTATGATCCCCGCGTTGGCGGCCACCAGGACCTTGACGAAACCTGCTCAGGTGCCATCTACCGTATCGCCCCGAAGGGCTTTACATCAGTCGTCCCTGAGATCGATCTCGAGACCATCGAAGGACAAATCCTCGCTCTGAAATCCCCTGCTCCGAATGTCCGCTCACTGGGCTTTGAAAGGCTCAAGGCACAGGGGCGTGCCGCCCTTGATCCCGTGGCTGAACTTCTCAAAGACGAAAACCCCTACATTCAGGCGCGCGCTGTTTATCTTCTCTATCAACTCGGCGTGAGCGGGCCACGTGTCGCCGGGTATCCCGCCGACCAGACAACACCTGAACTCAAGATCGCAGCCTACCGCGCAATGCGCCGGGCGAATCTCGACTTCCTTGCGAGCGCAATGCGCCTTGCGGCCGATGAAAGCCCTGCCGTTCGTCGTGAAGTGGCTCTCTCCATGCGAAACGAAACAATCGAAACCTCAAAAGACATCCTCGTGATGATTGCCTCAGGTTTCGATGGCGAAGACCGCAGCTATCTTGAAGCTCTCGGCACCGGAGCGACCGGCAAAGAGAAGGAAGTCTACGAGGCGATCAAAGCGGCGATGGGCAGCGAGGATGCCCGCGCCTGGAGCGAACCTTTCGCAGCGATTGCGTGGCGTTTGCATCCCGCCTCCGCGGTCGAGGATTTCACGATGCGCGTGAAGAACGAAGGCCTCAGCCAGAAGCTCCGGAAGCAGGCCCTGGATGCGATCGCATTTATCAACTCGAAGACAGCGGTCGATGCCATGCTCAACCTGGCGATGCTGGATACCCCCCTGAAATCCGATGCGATCTGGTGGCTCATGAACCGGGCAAACAATCATTGGCAATCCTACGACCTCATGACCCAACTCAGGGAACGGGGAATTTACAATCCCGCCAAAGTAGTGATTCAGGAAATCACGACGCCGGAGCCTGACGAAGCAATGAAGAATGCGATCACGGTCGAAGAGGTCCTCGCCCTCACCGGCGATCCCGCCAAAGGCAAGGCAACCTCAGCGCGATGCATCATGTGCCACGAGATCGGCGGCATGGGTGTTCAGTTCGGGCCTGCCCTCGACGGCTGGGGCCTGACACAAACCAATGAAGTCATCGCCCGCTCTATCATTGACCCCAGTGCCGATATCGCGCACGGCTTTGACGGGGTTGAGATCAAAATGCAGGATGGAAAAACGATCCACGGCATGGTGATTCAGGAAGGAAACCCCACCATCACCGTGAGCATGGGCGGCGTTACCCAGATGGTCCCCAAAGGCAAGATCAAAGCGAAGCGGAAAATGACACGATCACTCATGATGTCAGCCGCGCAACTCGGCCTCACCGCTCAGGATGTCGCCGACCTCATTGCCTACATGAAAGAAGGCTGAAGAGCCCTCTTTTCAGCGCTCTATTCAGCAGGGTTGGATCGCTGATCCAACCCTGTTTTCTGTACTGATTTCATCTCCTCTTCCGGTCGAAATCCTCCAAAAATGGCGTTCATGAGGACAGATCGCAGAAATAGCTCAAAAATGGGCTTTTTTGCCCCCTGAAAAAGCCGCAAACCGTTGATATTTCTGGCTTACTCGCCATAGTGACAAGATCGGAACGCGCTTTTTCTGTGAAGGTTTTTTACCTTTTTCCCGGCGCTGCTTCCCGTTTTTCACCCTTGAGGAATTTCTTATGTCAGACCCCGCTGAAGACACCACCCCACCGAAGCCCACCGGAGACTACGATGCCAGTCAAATCAACCAGCTGGAAGGTCTCGACGCGGTCCGGAAACGCCCCGGAATGTATATCGGGGACCCCGCCACCGAACGCGGACTCCACCATGCTGTTTTTGAGGTCCTCGACAACTCGATCGATGAGCACCTCGCCGGGCATTGTAACTTCATCACGATTTCACTGAATTCAGATGGCTCCCTCACGGTTGAGGATGATGGCCGCGGCATACCGGTCGACATCCACGAAAAGTCCGGCATCCCCGCGGTTGAGCTGGTTCTAACAAGACTCCATGCCGGCGGTAAGTTCGGACAGGGCGCCTACAAGTTCTCCGGCGGTCTCCACGGGGTGGGCGCAAAATGTGTGAACGCGCTTTCAGACTGGTTCAAAGCTGAGATCCGCCGCGACGGTAAAGTCCACCTCATCGAATTTGAAAGAGGGAAAACGACAAGACCTCTCGAAGTGATCGGTGAGTTGGATGATAAATCCGAGACAGGGACGAAAATCACATTCTTCCCCGATACCACCATCTTCACCGGCGGGATCGAATTCAATTTCGACTATCTTCTTGCCCGCCTCCGCGAGCTCGCCTTCCTCAACCCCGGCGTCCGCATCAACCTCATCGATGAACGGGGCGAGACGGAACGCTCCAAGGAATTTTATTACGAAGACGGCATCGTGGAGTTCGTCCGTCAGATGGGCGAAAATAAAGAGCTCGCGCATGAGAACCCGATCGTCCTGAACGGCAAGCGCATGGTCGAGATCGACGACGATGGCAAAACCCTCGAAGACGAGTGTTATGCCGATGTCGTCCTCCAATACACAGGCGACTACCACGAGAACATTCTTTGTTTTGCCAACTCAATTCCAAACGGGGACGGCGGTGCTCACCTCTCCGGTTTCCGTGGTGCCTTGACCCGCGCGATCAACAATTACGCGAAGGCTAACAAGCTCCTGAAGGACAAAGATCCCGCACTTTCCGGTGAAGACGCCCGCGAGGGCATCATGGCGGTGATCTCCGTAAAACACCCGAATCCGCGCTTCAGTTCGCAGACGAAGGAAAAGCTGGTCAATAACGAGGTCGAAGGCGTTGTCAGCTCCATTGTCTACGAAGGCATGACGACCTTTTTTGAGGAGAATCCCGCTCTCGCCAAGAAATTGGTCGAAAAGGTTCTAAACGCAGCCCGCGCCCGGGAAGCCGCCCGGAAAGCTCGCGAAACGGTAAGGAAGTCTGCCATGACCGGCGGAGGCTTACCTGGAAAACTGGCGGATTGTTCCTCACGCGATCCGAAGGAATCTGAAATCTATATTGTGGAGGGTGACTCCGCGGGAGGCTCTGCAAAACAGGGTCGCGATCGCCGAACTCAGGCCATCCTTCCGATTCGAGGCAAGCTGATCAACGTGGAAAAGGCCCGACTCGACAAGGTGCTGCAGAACAAAGAGATTCAGACGATGATCACTGCCCTCGGTGCCGGAATTGGCGATGGTGATCAGGAAGGCGCCTTCGACATCGAGAAAGTCCGCTACCACAAAGTGATCATCATGACGGATGCGGATGTCGATGGCTCCCACATTCGAACCTTGCTCCTCACGTTCTTCTGCCGCCAGATGCTTCCCCTCGTGAAGGCCGGCTATGTCTACATTGCACAGCCCCCTCTCTACAAGATTACGAGAAAGAAGAAGGAACAGTACGTCGCGGATGATGAGGATTTGAACAAAATTTTGATCGACCTTGGTTCAGAGGATGCCCGCTTGAGAATCATCGGGAACGACAAGGAAGTCGGCTCCGAGGCCCTCCGTGAAATCCTGACCCTGCTCTCCAAGCTGAGCCGCTACAACGATATCATCGCGCGGAATTCCGGAGACTTTGAAGACTACCTCGCCGCAGGCAAAGGCGAGGAGCTCCCTGAGTATCTGGTTCAGATCCGCGACGGGAACGAGATCCACGTGAAGTATTTCGTCGAGGAGTCTGAGCTGCGCGACTTTGCCGCGGAAAACCGCGATCTTCATCTTTTCGGCCGGAAGGAGGTCGAAGTCATCGACGTGGAAAAAGAGGTGGAGATCGCCCCTGAAGGAGACGAACCCGAAGAAGCTGTCGATCCATCCGCACCACCTGCCGCTTCCGCAGCCGCCGAGCGGGGAGTGACCCGTCGCGGCCGACTCATTGAGATTCACGAAGCAAAACCCATTCAGAAAGTGCTCGCGCGCCTCTTGGAACTGGGACTGCCAATCGAACATTTCTCCTCACAGGACAGCCCTCTCTTTGAAGTGCTCGAGAGCGACAGCGATAACGCCAAGGCACACCCTGTCTTCAGTGTCCCTGAAATTCTCGAAACAGTGACTGAAATCGGGAAACGCGGCATGCAGTTGCAGCGATTCAAGGGTCTCGGTGAGATGAATGCAAAAGAGCTTTATACCACGACAATGGAGAAGGAGAACCGCAAACTCCTCCGCGTCAAAATGGACGACGATAACATGGTCGAGGCGGACAAAATGTTCACCATCCTCATGGGCGATGTGGTTGAGCCGCGTCGACGCTTCATCGAAGACAACGCGCTCTCCGTTCGAAACCTCGATATCTAAGAGACTGAATACCGGGACGGGCTGGACAACAGGCCTTCCCCCTTTTTCAGGAAAGCAACATTAAGTATTTTCATCACAGAGTTCAACGCCTCCCCGGGGCATGATCTCAGACTGTCCCGTTTACACAAAAATTTCCTATGGCTGACAACGATCCTGCCCCCGAAATACCACCCCATGACAGAGACATCGAGCCCATCTCCGTGGCCGACGAAATGTCGAATTCATTTCTCGACTATTCGATGTCGGTCATCATTTCACGGGCCCTGCCTGACGCCCGTGATGGCTTGAAACCTTCCCAGCGGCGCATTCTCCTTGCGATGAATGACCTCGGTCTTGCCCCGGGAAAACACTACCGGAAGTGCGCTAAGATTTGTGGTGATACCTCCGGTAACTATCACCCGCACGGTGAAGCGACGATTTACCCGACCCTCGTGAACATGGCGCAGCCATGGACGATGCGCGAAATCCTGATTCAAGGCCAGGGTAACTTCGGTTCGGTCGAAGGCGATCCTCCTGCAGCGATGCGATATACCGAGGCCCGCCTCACTCATGTCGGTCATGTTCTCATGACGGACATGGAGAAGGACACGGTCGACTTCATTCAGAACTACGACGAAACCCGTCAGGAGCCTGTCGTGTTTCCCGCCGCAGTCCCCAACCTTCTCGTCAACGGAGGCACGGGTATCGCGGTCGGAATGGCGACGAATATTCCCCCACACAACCTCGGCGAGGTGATTGATGGAGTCTGCGCGACAATCGACAATCCGGACATCACTCATGAAGAACTTCTTCAACTGATCAAAGGACCTGACTTCCCTACCGGCTGTACCATTCTCGGGCAGAAGGGCATACAAGACTACTCACGGACGGGGCGCGGATCGATTCGCGTAAGAGGTCGTGCCACGGTTGAAGAAACGAAAACGGGGCGTGAACAAATCATTATCACGGAAATCCCCTACGTCGTGAACCGGGCGCGTCTCGTGGAACGAATTGCCGAACTTGCCAACCTGAAGATTCTCCCTGAAATCTCCGCAGTCCGTGATGAGTCCGATGAAAACACCCGCGTCGTCGTTGACCTCAAGCGTGACTCACGTGCTCAGGTTGTTCTGAACAATCTCTACAAGCACACGGCGCTCGAGTCATCCTACTCCGCCAACATGCTGGCGATCGACGACCGTCGTCCGAAGCTCCTGTCAGTGAAAGATGCTCTCGTTTGTTACATTGAGCATCGTCGCGAAGTGATTCTCCGCCGAACCCGCTGGCTGCTTGCTCAAGCGGAAAAGAACGCAGAGAAGCTGGAGGCCTACCTTCTTGCTCTCGGAAACCTGGATGACTTCATCCGGATGATTCGCGACTCGAAAACGCGCGATGAAGCACGGGAAAAGATCAAGGCATACACCTTCACTCCGACAGAGGTCGAAGCCCTCGGCATCCTCCTCCGCGATCAGCCCAGCCTCCAGATTGAAGAAGGCCGTTACGTTTTCACCGACACGCAAGTGAACCACATCCTTGAGCTTCGTCTCTATCAACTCGTTGGACTCGAACGCGACAAGATCAAGGCGGACTATGATGAACTCATTGAGACGATCAAGGACCTCCTCGATATTATCGCCCGTGAAGAGCGTGTTCTTCAAATTATCAAGGACGAGCTTCGCGAGATCCAGGAGAAATGGGCAACCCCGAGAAAGACGGATTTCGCCGCCTACGAGGGGGAGATCGCCAATGTGGACCTCATTGCAAATGAGTCTAACATGATCACCATTTCACACCGCGGATACATCAAGCGCACTCTCGCGACTGAGTTCCGCACCCAGGCCCGCGGCGGGAAAGGCCTCAAAGGCATGGAAACGCGTGAAGTGATCAACGAGGAGGAGGAAGCTGACTTCGTTGAGCACCTTTTCGCTGCGACCTCGCACGACTACCTCATGTTCTTCACGAACACGGGACGGGTCTACATCGAGCGCGTTTTCCAAATTCCGGAGGGCAGCCGTATTGCAAAAGGCCGTTCGATTAAGAACCTGCTCAATCTCAAACCCGAAGAGTCGATCGCCTCAGTCCTCCGCATTGTCGCAGTGGGTAATGAAGACAAAGACGCCACCTTCGTTGATGACCAGTTCGTTCTTTTCGCGACCCGAAGCGGCAAAGTGAAAAAGACGAAACTGTCTGATTTCCGTAACTTCCGAAAAGATGGAATCATCGCCATCAAGATCGAAGAGGGCAACGAGCTCATCGATGTGAAGATGACCGATGGCACCGATGATATTTCACTGGTGACCAGTAAAGGTTACGCCGTTCGGACCAACGAATCGAATATCCGCTCGATGGGGCGCCCTTCATCAGGTGTCGCCGGCATTCGACCGGGACCGGATGACTTTCTCGTCTCCCTTGCCGTGGTCGACAGCACTGAGCAACTTCTCGTTGTCAGTGAGAAAGGTCTCGGCAAACGAACGCCTTTTGAGGACTACCCCACGAAAGGTCGCGGCGGCAAAGGAGTCATCACCATGAAAGTGACCGAGAAAACCGGTCGTGTTGTCAAAGCGCTCCGCGTCGCGGAAGATGATGACGTCATGCTCATGACGAACAAGGGACAGTCTGTCCGCATCAAAGCATCGAGCGCAAGACTCACCGGTCGAAACGCTCAGGGCGTCATTCTCATGAAAACGAAAGACGGAGAGTCGATCCAGGACATTGCCCGCGTCGTGAATGAGGAAGAGGAGGAGGAACTTTCCACCGAAGCCGAGGCAGGAGCCGAAACCCCACCGGCGACGGAGGAACAGGATCAGTCGTAATCCGCGGACATCACTTATTTTCCTATGGACAAAGCAGCTGAATCATTTCTCTACGAACTTCTCAACACCCCCAGCCCAACCGGGTTTGAAGTGAAAGGCCAACGAGTCTGGGCCAAGCGGTGCCGAGAATTCGCCGACTCGGTCGAGAGCGATACCTATGGTAGCGCCTGGGCTACCGTCAAAGGCACCGACGAAGAGGCACCGACGATCATGATCGAAGCGCATGCCGACGAAATCGGATTCATCGTCAAGTACATCACGGACGATGGATACCTGCACGTCGACCGCATCGGGGGATCCGACTGGGCCACCGCCCGGGGTCGTCGCCTCACCATCTTCGGGGACAAAGGGGATGTCTTAGGTATTATCGGTAACACCGCCATTCACATCAGGGACCGGAAGGACGGTGAAAAGGCGCCTGAAGTTCACGAACTTTATGTCGACATCGGGGCGAAATCCGCCAAAGAAGTCGAAGAGATGGGGATTCGAGTCGGCCATCCCTCCGTCTATTCCGACAGTGCCGTCCCCTTCGGCAAAAACCAGATCGTGGGTCGTGCTCTCGACAACCGAATTGGCGGCTTCATTATTTCGGAAGTGACGCGACGTCTTGCCGATAACAGGCCCACCGCAACATGCATTGCTCTTAACGCCGTTCAGGAGGAAATCGGCGGGTATGGCGCCAAAATGGCAGCCTACCGCCTGCAGCCTGACATCTGCCTCGTTCTTGACGTGACGCATGCAACTGACAGTCCTGAGATCAAGCATGCTCAGCACGGTAAAATCACCCTCGGCGGAGGTCCTTCCATCACCCACGGCACCTGCAATCACCCTCAGGTGGTAGAACGCATCATCGAACAAGCCGCAGCGAGCCGGATCACGCTGCAGCACGAATCATCATCCCGCTACTCCGGAACTGATACCGATTCGATCTATCATCTCAGAAGCGGCATTCCCTGCGGTTTGATTTCTCTTCCGCTTCGGTACATGCACTCCATTGTTGAAATGGCGGATTTTGGCGACGTGGAAGAAGTCATCGATCTCATGACGGCCGTCGTGAAATCGATCAAAAGTGACGATCGCTTCGCGGTTGAGATCTAGACCAACTTCGCAAGCTGCCCGGCAATGACTTCCGGATAGATTTGGTGCTCGATTTCGTGGATTCGCGCGGTGAGCGATTCCACCGAATCATCGGGGTAAACAGGGAGGCTTTCCTGCCTCAATATTTTCCCGCTATCAATTCCGGCATCGACAAGATGAACGGTACATCCGGTCTCCCTGACATTCGCATCGAGCGCTTTCGCGACCGGATTCAGTCCGGGGAATTCCGGAAGCAACGAAGGATGAAGATTCAGGATCCTTCCCTGAAAGACACTGAGGAGTGGCTCTCGAATCACCCTCATAAAACCAGCCAGGACCACGAGATCAACGCCGTAGGAATTGAGCCGGTCGCCGATCTCCTTCAATGCTGCATCGGTTAGTTGACCGGCCTTCTGCGTTCCCGGATCAACAAACAAAGCCGGCACATCGAATCCGCGGGCGATATCGAGAATGCCCGAATCGGCGACATCGGACATCACTACCGCGACCTCACCTCCGAGCGCTCCGCTTTCAGCAGCACTGAGAATCGCCTGTGCATTCGATCCTTTACCCGAACCCAGAATCGCGATTTTTGCCCGTTTCTCTTCATTCCCGGACAATTTTGACAAAGTCGAACTGGTCGATTTTCCCGGCACCAGGGAGAGAATCCGGATTTCGCACCCAAGACGATCCAGGAGGTCCTTTTCTTCATCGATCAACGAATCGGCGGTGTAGTCCCCCCCCTTGGTGTAAACATGAGGATTGATCGCCTCGATCACTCCGGTGGCACGGCGCTCTCTGAACTCGACAACCCGGTCCACGCATTCCAGAGCTCTCAGCATCTCGGCTCTTTCAAAAACACTATTGATGGGGCGACCGGAACCTTTCAGCTCACGAACTGATTCATCGCTGTTGATGGCAACGACCAGCCTGTCTCCGAGAGCTGCCGCCTCTTTCAGATACCTTACATGCCCGACGTGCAGGATATCAAACGCGCCATTGGTGAGAACGAGCTTCCCTCCATCCCCCTCAAGCTGAGCTCGTAAGGTTTTAATTTCTTCAATCGTGCTGAGAAACGAATCTGCCATGACCTCCAACTACGCCACAATTTCCGCTTTTCACAATCCGGTTTTCCACGGACACTAGCGCCATGCAAGATCCGCGTTTTAACGAGCTCGCCCGCCAGTTAGTGAGGTATTCCACCGAAACAAAGAAAGGAGAGAATGTTCTCATCGAGCTCTTTGATGTTCCCGAGGAAATGGGAATCGCTCTCATTAGAGAAGTCCGCGCGGTCAAAGCGACTCCTTTTATCAATATCCACAATGCCCGCATCACCCGTGAAATGAGCCGGGGGGCAACCGAGGAGCAGTATGCGGACATCGCGAAGCATGCCATGCATCAGATGAAGAACATGGACTGCTACATTGCGATTCGCGGGAGCTACAACGTCAATGAACTCTCCGATGTTCCATCAGCAAAGATGCAGATGCTTTCGACAAAAATGCGCCCTGTCCTTAACGAGCGCGTGAATAAGACCCGATGGTGCGTTCTTCGCTGGCCTCACTCCTCAATGGCACAGAGTGCCGGCATGTCGACCGAAGCCTTCGAAGACTTTTACTTTAAAGTCTGCCTCCTCGACTACGCCAAACTGAAGCGGGGCATGTCTGCGCTCGCCAAACTCATGACGGAGACGGATGACGTACACATCATGGGACCGGGTACAGATCTCCGCTTCAGCATCAAGGGACTTCCCGGCATCGCCTGCGGTGGCACTCACAACATTCCGGACGGCGAATGTTTCACCGCCCCCGTCAAAAACTCCGTCGAAGGGGTCGTCAGCTACAACGCCCCCTCAATCTATCAGGGAATCGCCTTCGACAACGTAAAGCTGGAATTCAACGAAGGTAAAATCGTCAAGGCAACCGCCAACAACACAAAGGCGATCAATAAGATTTTTGACACAGACCCCGGCGCCCGCTACATCGGTGAATTTGCAATCGGATTTAACCCCGAAATCAAGGAACCGATGCGCGACATCCTCTTCGACGAAAAGATTGCCGGAAGTTTCCACTTCACTCCGGGCCAGGCCTACGAGGTCGCTGACAATTCAAACCGGAGCTCGGTTCACTGGGATCTCGTCAATATTCAGCGCCCTGACTATGGTGGTGGCGAAATCTATTTCGACGGAAAGCTGATCCGAAAAAATGGTCAGTTCATTCCAAAGTCGCTCCAGATCCTTAATTACTGAACAGCACCTTTTCTGCCTCCGGAAATGATCAAAGCCGTCGCTGCGCTCATGTTAGGGGGCTCTCTCGGGGCCCTTTCGCGATGGGGGCTTCACTACTGGATTGATTCCCGTTTGAGCCAGGGGACCTTTCCCTGGGGAATCCTCATCGTCAATGTGGTTGGCTGCTTCCTCTTCGGGTGGCTCTTTGCCCTCTTCGAAAACAAAGCCTGGTTTTCAGACGCGATTCAGCTCGCGGTCTTCACCGGCTTCCTCGGAAGTTTCACCACCTTTTCGACCTTCAGCTGGAATACTCTGGAATTGCTTCGAAACGGGCACGCCGCTCTCGCCGTCGGCAATGTCACCGCAAGCATTGTCTTCGGATTGCTCGCGGTTTGGGCAGGCTTCCTTCTCGCTAAATGAGAAGAAAGCCCCGGTGGGATTTTATCGTTTAAACAGGTAGTGATTATCAGCGGTGACGCCGACGAAGGACCAGTCACCGTCCTTCTCCACCTCCGTGATCGTGCGTGGAAGCATGTTCACCTTCGCAATCTTATCGACCAATTCCTGCGGGAAATTAATCTCTCCCTCTTCAGACACTTCAATTCCCTCTTCCTCGGCGATGGCACGAAATCCAATCGCATCCATCTGCTGGGAATTGAGCGCTTTGTACTCAGCCCGGCCAGATCCACCGGCATTTCCGCCGAGGAAACCTAAAGATGCCAATAAGTTCACGATGCTGACTAAAAGAATGGTGACCAAAAGAGCGATAATCGTATTTTTCATATAAAGGAGGTGGGGAGTTTTTTTGAGTGAGGGGTGAACTTCAACAAATTTCACGGCCGCTGTAAAGGCTTAGCTTCTATGTTTCCCCCTGAGTAAACACTTGAGCCAAAGCAGCAATGACGGCCGCGGTATCGGAAAGCGAAGACAAAAGAAAATCCGGGGCACAATCCCTGAGATCCTGTTCTGAGGAGCCACCGGTCGCAACGGCAATAACCCTGGCACCAAAGGCGCGGGCACAGGCGATATCTTTCGGGGTATCCCCGATAATAACAACATTTTCAGGCGAAAGACCGAGCCCGTGCACTTCTTCGGCGCGCTTCAGTGCCACCGGTCCAAGCGCATTTCTATCCGGGTGATCATCACCATAAGCGCCAAAGGAAAAATGGTGATCGATACCATAATGACGCAGCTTAATACCCGCCCCCTCGCAAGTGTTCCCGGTGAGTAAAGCGATATGGTACGGGTGATCTCCGCCACGAAGTTCTTCAAGCAGAGATGGAACACCTTCAAGCAGCCGCCCCTTTCCCTCTCTTTCAAAACGCCCGAGCTTCTCCTCAAGAGCAACGGAGTACGCGGCGAAAAACCGGGTGCGATGCTCCTCGTGATCCTCAATGCCGAATGATTCAAAAAGGAAAGCAACCACGCTACCGTCAGTCGCCCCACCTAAATCAAGGGCGGGAAAAGGCTTTCCCTGAAACTCGGGGAACGCGTTGAAAAAACCCTCGGCGAGAGAGTAAAGACCGGCACCCTCAGTATCAATGAGGGTGCCGTCTATATCAAAAAGCAGAAGCTTCTCGGCAGGCATTCAGGAAGTATCTGAATCCGGAAGGAAACCGAAACGTTAATCCTTCCCGGTCTCTTCGGAATCCTCTTCTACAGAAGAATCCTCTGCGGAGGTTACATCATCGTCATCATCATGAGGATCTTCCTCCTCATGTTCCGCGTGCGCTGCCTCAGTTTCCTCGAGGTCGTATTCTTCGTCATCCTTCCGGAATTTCCGAACCTGCTTCTCAGGAGGCAGGGGGGAAAGCATCATGAGGATGTTTCGATTGTTGAGCTTAGGCTCAAGATCGCAGTTAGCGACCGTCGAAAGATCCTCTTTAACACGCTTCATCAACTCGAAGCCGAGCTCCTTGTGTGCCATTTGGCGGCCGCGGAACTGCAGCTGAACTCGAACCTTGAAGCCATGAGCAAGAAAGTCTTCAGCGTGCATCATTTTGATCCCATAATCATGAGGATCGATGTTCACACGGAACTTCACTTCTTTTTCGCGCTTCTTAGGCTTGTCGGCCTTCTTCTGCTTCGACTGCTCGTACTTATACTTTCCGTAATCCACAATCCGGCATACCGGAGGACGTGCATGAGGTGCAATCTCAACGAGGTCCAACCCCAACTCTTTCGCTTTGCTCAGCGCTTTGTGAGTGGGGAGAACAACATTGTGTTCACCATAGATGACGCGAATTTCGGGAGCCCGAATTCGGTCGTTTACCCGCGTTCTTGGCTCACGCGGTCTTCGTTTCATGGGTCTCTTAGCGATGGCTTTTTACCTCCAATGGATTGATTTGATGGGTGGACAGACAGATTCCCCGCAAAAGGCGGAGAATCTGAAAATAGAAATTGGGGCCTCTCCCGGAGAAGAACGGCTCCCGGGATGGAATTTCGCTCAGGCGCTGGCAGGCTTGAGTTCGATGGAAGGAAGCCCCGATCATAAACTGCGGGAGCGAACCTCATCGACAATTCGATTGGTGAATTCGTCGACGGGCATAGCCCCTTCGTCACCGCGGTCGCGGTGGCGAATGGAAACTTGATTCGATTCCTGTTCTTTCGCTCCTATGATTAACATATACGGAATCCTATCCAACTGAGCAAGCCGAATTTTCGCACCAACTTTCTCATCCGCTTTATCGCAGGTGACACGAATTCCCGCTTCACGGAGCTTTTCGTATACAACATCGGCATCATCGACGAATTTTTCCGAAATCGGAAGGATCCTTACCTGCTCAGGTGAAAGCCAGGTCGGAAACTTACCGGCAAAATGTTCGATCAAGACGCCGACAAAACGCTCCATCGAACCAAAAGGTGCACGATGGATCATAACCGGACGATGAGGTGCATTATCAGCACCGATGTACTCGAGGCCAAACCGCTCCGGTAAATTGTAATCCACCTGAACCGTCCCCAGCTGCCACTCCCGACCGATGACGTCTTTGACGACAAAATCGATTTTAGGTCCATAGAACGCGGCTTCTCCCGGCTCTTCAGCAAATTCAGTCCCCAGTGTTGAAGCCGCTTCACGCAAAGCCTGTTCGGCCCGGTCCCACTTATCACTGTCTCCCACATACTTCGTCGAATCGGGATCCCTCAGCCCAACGCGAACGCGGTAGTCCTCCATTCCCAGCGTTCCGAGAACAATTTTGACGAGCTCAAGGCACCCCATGATTTCCTCTTTAACCTGATCTTCGGTGCAAAAGAGATGAGCGTCATCCTGGGTAAATCCCCGAACACGGGTCATCCCCCCCAGTTCACCTGATTGCTCCCATCGGTAAACCGTTCCGAATTCCGCCAGGCGGACCGGCAGATCACGATAGCTATGATGGTTGCTTTGGAAAATTTTGATGTGGTGAGGGCAATTCATCGGCTTCAGCATGAAACCGGCAACCTCCCCCGACTCGAGTTTATTCGATAGCTCACCACAGCTACATCCCTCATCCGAAAGAGCTTTCATCGCCTCACGTTCAGCGAGAGGCGGGAACTGAGAGTCCGCGTAGTATGGAAAATGCCCTGACGTACGGTAGAGATCGAGTTTACCAATGTGCGGAGTGAACACCTGGCTGTAGCCCTGACGCTCGAGATGCTCACTGATGAAGTTCTGAAGCTCCTGACGAATCACCGCGCCATTCGGCTTCCAGAGAACGAGCCCCTGGCCTACGGCTTCATCGATATGAAAGAGATCGAGTTCCTTGCCGAGCTTCCGGTGGTCACGCTGTTTGGCTTCTTCGAGGCGCTCAAGATGCTCACCTAGTTCAGTTTTATTCTTAAAAGCCGTGCCATAGACGCGCTGAAGTTGTGGATTAGCCGCATCCCCTTTGTAGAAGGCGCTGGCAACACTCATGAGCTTGTAAGCCTTGCAGTTTCCGGTTCGTCCGACATGAGGTCCGGCACATAAGTCCCAGAACTCACCATTCTTAAAAATGGAAATTTCTTCGTCCTCAGGAATATCCTTAAGCAAATCGATTTTGAACTGGCTCGGCACACCACGCTCCGTCTCGGCCGCAAGGCGCCCTTTCTGTGCCATCTCCATCGCCTCGTCACGGGTCACCACCATTCTTTCGAAAACCTGGTTCTCCTTTACCACCTTCTTCATCTCAGCCTCGATCTTTTCAAAATCATCCGGGCTGATCCGGTGCTCTAAATCGACATCATAATAGAAACCATTCTCAACCGGCGGACCTGCCGCAAACTGAGCATCCGGCCAAATCCGACAGATCGCGGTAGCAAGAACGTGTGCCGTTGAATGACGAAGACGGTCAAGGTCTGACATTTGGTGGCGCTCTTCGAGCGTCTTCCTCTGATTTTCTGGTGATTCCGGCATGGTTAATTTTAACTGGGGCGCTCAACGTACTTATTTTACAGCAATTACAAACGAGAATGATGCCTGATTCAGCCTTATTGAACGAAAGTTTCCAACTTCCTGGCTTCATTGATAAATTAACTCTTGAATCCCTGAATAAAACGCGGAGATTACCCGCCCTCACCGTCGAGGGCTAAATTGACGGGATGTAGCACAGCTTGGTAGTGCGCCTGGTTTGGGACCAGGAGGTCGCTGGTTCGAATCCAGTCATCCCGATTCTTCTGAACATGAAGGTAATCATCGTCACAGGCGCTGCCGGGTTTATCGGATCCTGCCTCGTCCGCGAACTGCTGAAAGACAGTGAGGTCTATGTCATCGGAATCGACAAGCTTACTTACGCAGGAAACCTTCAATCTCTGAGCGAAGTTTCTGATCACGAACGATTCAGGTTTGTACAGGCAGACATCAACGACCGCGAGAAACTAGGCTCCCTTTTCACGGAAAGCTCCCCGGTCGGCCTCATTCATCTCGCAGCAGAGTCTCACGTCGATCGAGCCATCGAAGGCCCGGATACCTTCATGCAAACCAATATCATGGGAACCTTTTCGCTCCTCGAGACAGCCCGTGACTATTTGAAAACACTCAAAGGCAGAAAGAAGACAGGCTTCCGCTTTCATCATGTCTCAACAGATGAAGTCTATGGCGATCTCGGAGCTGGCAACGCCCCCTTTACCGAAGAATCGCCCTATCATCCGAGCTCCCCCTATTCCGCAAGCAAGGCCGCATCAGACCATCTTGTCCGGGCCTGGGGGCGGACTTACGGATTGCCGATCCTGATTTCAAACAGCTCAAACAACTACGGCCCCCGTCAGTTTCCCGAGAAACTGATTCCTCACATGATCCTCAATGCTCTGGCCGGAAATCCCCTCCCCCTCTACGGTGACGGCTCCCATATTCGGGACTGGCTGCATGTCGAGGACCATGCTTCAGCGCTGGTATCGCTCTTCCACCGGGGAATAGAGGGACAGACCTATCATGTCGGGGGGCGTCGAGAGAGCAGCAATATCGATACCGTCAGAATAATTTGTCAGCTTCTCGAAGAGCTGGCCTCTGATCAGAAAGGGGAAGACATTGATCGCTATGAAGACCTTATCACCTTCGTCAGAGAGCGGCCGGGACACGACCAGCGTTATGCAGTCGACACGACTGTCATTCAGAACGAGTTAGGCTGGTATCCATCCGAAACCTTCGAGACAGGATTGAAGAAAACCGTTCAGTGGTATCTCGACAACCAATCGTGGTGGAAATCGATTCTTTCCGGAGAATATCGCCTCGAAAGGTCCGGCTGAAGAATAACGTCCCCGACAGGAATCGAACCTGTATCTAAGGTTTAGGAAACCCTTGTTCTATCCGTTGAACTACGGGGACTTGGAGAGCACAGAAAATACACGCTTAATCTTGCTGCTCAAGCCGGCGTTCGACTGATCTCAATATTTAACTCCCGTCAATGTCGCCCATGCCTCCCATTTCCGGGCGAGCCTGAGAACGAGATCCGGGTTTTCAGCCGCGAGGTCGATGGTTTCAGTTCGGTCACGCCCAAGCTGATAAAGCTCCCACTTTTTCGCTCCTTTTGCTTCCCAGACAAGTTTCCAGTCACCATCGCGGATGGCACGGTTTCCCGCCCAGTTCCAGAAAAGCGGAGCAGGTCGTATCGCAGGCCCCTCATTCCCGTTGAAAACAGGAACGAGAGAGATGCCTTCCTCCCTGATCAGAGGCTGCCCGGCGCGGGAAAGAGGATATTCAGCCCCGGCTAACTCAAGAAAGGTAGGCAGGAAATCAATGATATGCCCGACGGCTGATGTCGTCTTCCCGGGCTCAATTCCGGCCGGCCACCTAGCCACCATTGGTGTTCCGATACCGCCTTCGTGCGTCGTTGACTTATAACGGCGAAACGGAGTGTTCTGCGCATAAGCCCAGTCCGGACCGACATGACTGTAGAACTCACGGGGACCCGGCACCTGCTCAGGATTGCGCCCCCCGGGTTCCTCGGCGCAGGCGCCATTGTCGGAAAGAAAAATGACGAGTGTATTCTCTGCCACATTCAACTCATCAAGCGTATCAAGAACGCGACCGATTTCAGCATCCATGCGATAGACCATCGCGGCATATACCTCCATGCGACGCTCCTCCCAGTCCCGCATCGAGGGATCCGCCTCTACCCACGCTCCATTGTTCGGGTTCGGTCCCGGCTCAGGATAGGTTGCCGGATCGATCAATCCCATTTTCACCTGTCGTTGATAACGGGCTTCTCTCAGCTCATCCCAACCTCCCGCATAACGCCCTTCGAAAAGAGCGATGTCTTCCGGTTCAGCATGGATCGGATAATGTGGGGCGGTATGGGCAATATAGTGGAAAAAGGGTTCTCCACTGGCGACATTTTTTTTGATCGTAGCAATCGCATGATCCGTAAAAGCCCTTGTTGTGAAAAAATCTTCCGGAAACTCCTCGATACGGCGATCGTCTTCCCCAAAGAAACGAACACTCCCTTTTTTGAAGGCCGGATCAGGGATGGAAGGATCAAAAAAATTGCAACAACCGTCCCAGAGGCCGTAGCTGGAATCAAATCCCCGGTCGATAGGACGATGGGGAGCTCTACTTCCGTTGTGCCACTTTCCGCTCAGCCCTGTCCGGTATCCTGCCATTCCCAACGCCTCCCCCAGCGTCAGCATGTTTTCGTTCAACAACTCCTGCCCCTTCCCCCCCATTCTGGGATACAACCCCGAGAGCAGGCTCGCCCGTGTCGTGGTGCATTTTCCATTGTTGTAAAACTGAGTGAACTTCAATCCCTCCTCAGCAATACGATCAATATTAGGCGTATCGATTTCACTGCCAAAACATCCAATGTCAGACCAGCCCATGTCATCAGCCATGATCAAAACGATATTTGGTCGCGGCAATTCGTTGCCTTCCGTAGTCGTTAGTGCGGCCCCCGAAATGAAGAGAAGAAATAAGAAAATGCGGTTCATGATGCCACGCATCCTAAGGTAGGTCCCGCCCTTCCGGCAAAACCTGATCGCGCCAACGAGGGGCGTTTACGCGGTTGCGACGTTTCATTGATTTCGCTATGCTTCGCCCCATGAAGCCCCTTACTGCACTGATTCCCTTCATCCTCACGCACGCCGTTCTGCTAGCTGAAGAGGCCGGGACAAGCAATCTGCCGCCCGATCCGTTCGGAGGTTTAGATGAAGTAACGACTTCTGCCGATTACCCGGTTGAACTAGATCGCACCCGTGGATCTTTCACCCTCGGCGCGGATGAAGGGGAGTATCAACCGGGCAGTCATTTCGCCAACTGGTATTGGAACACCGAGATCAATCGCTGGGGAAACTACTATGTTGGGCTGCTCTACCAGTCCGCCCGCCCCAAACTGGGAGTACAGGTTAAAATCGGTGACTCGGTGCTGAAAGGGTATGCGCCGCGAACGAATGCCCTGATGGAAAAGGACCCCATGGTTCTCGGAAAGGCTTACATTTCTAAACCGGGAAAATACAACATCACGATGCTAACCGGGGATCAGTCGAATATTCCCGCCTTTCAGGTGAAAGGCCTGCACTTTTCCCCCGCCCCCGAGAACGAACCGCACGGTCAGTCCATCGATGGCACGATCATTCTCGACGCCGCGACAGCAACGACTTACTCGGATAACATGAGGTACGAACCAAAAGAGGAGAAAAACTGCCTTGGCTTCTGGACCAACGTCGAAGACTGGGCCGAATGGCTCTTCGATGTAACTTCGACGGGAGAGTTTCAGATCAGTGTTTTCTATGGATGTGGAGACGGCAGCGGAGGCAGCGAAGTAGCCGTATACGTAAATGACAAAACCTACGAATTTACGGTTGAAGACACAGGCGGATTTCAGTCATGGAAAGAACTGAACCTCGGTGAGGTAAACCTGGATGCCACCGGCAAAAACAGGCTGGCGATCGTTCCTCAAACGAAAGCCGCAAAAGCGGTGATGGATATCCAGAAAATCGTCCTCACGCCTAAATCCTGAGTTTCGACGGAGGACACTCTTCACGATGAGAGGGCTCCAGCCGGCCCTTTTTTCCGGCAAATTGAATCAAGCTCGCTCAATCGTATTTCAACGAGCTTCCCCCCTGAGATTTTGCAGGAAACGGGTATATTGCTCACAACTTCCCCCCCCGATAGCGCACTCTCTCATTGAGCATTGAGCGCAACAGGGAACAGTTCTTTTTACATTCCAGGTGAGCCTTACCTGCCCTGGCAACCTTCCTCAAAGATGTCGACCTCCCCCTTGTATTCATCCATTAAAAACGCCTTCGACTCAGCCGGCTGGTCTTATGCCGAAGTGGCTGACAGAGAAGTGATCAGAGCCGGATTTGAAGCCCATCACACTAGAGTCGATCTTCATGTTCAGGCTTTCGAAAAACTTTCAACGGCGTCCGTGGTCTCAGAGTCTCTACAGGAGACGACTGACCCGGCAAAGCGGGAACGGCTCGCTGAGTTGGCGATGCGGGTCAATCAAACCCTGACAGTAGGCAATTTCGAAATGGACTGGGACTCCGGTCGCCTCATGTTTCGCCTGAGCAACATCTTCCCCGATGCCTCGGGTGATATTTCCATTATTCAGGGCCTGATCCACAACACGGTCGGCGAAATGGATCGAATTGCTCCATTGATCAGCTTGATACACCAAAGCGAAGGCCCTGCTCTCGCAGCTCTGGACGTTAGAAACATGATGAACAGAGAAGACCTCCTCCCGCCTGTGGAATCTGAAGAGACCTCCTCCTGAAACACATCGAATGGCTTCCGGTTACCCAGTTAACGAAAGGATCTTCATCCTCAAAGGCGACGAAACGCTGGGCCCCTTCGAAATTGATGAAATCTTCGAGGGGCTGGAGCGGGGAGAACTTCGCTACGACGATGTCTGCCTGCGCGAGGGCGCTGGAGAAACGGAACGGATTCGACAAATCCTGGATTGGGACGATCACAAGGCCTCGCCACCCCTACCATCGGCGACTCAGGACGCCGGGGATGAACCCGGACCCAATGACCCGGAACCGGAGGAGAAACAAACTTCATCACGGGTAGCGCTATACCACGGCCATCGTTCCATCATCGCATTTCCGCTGCCCTTTCTCGGGCTCGTTGGAGGTATCGTCGGTGCCGTTTGGCTCTACCCCGCTGGCGCACTTTACCCCCTGTCTGGAATGGTCATTGCGGTCCTTTCACTCACTTACTTAAGCCTTACCCGGTATACCCGTGAGTATTTCATCACCAACCGCCGGGTGGAACTGGTGACCGGCTTGATTGCCCGCAGCTCAAAAGAGGTTCGCATCACGGACATTCGGGCAGTCAACGTAACCTGTGAAGGAATCCCGGGGATTTTCGGGGTAGGCAAGGTCGACTTTTTTACGATCGGTGATCATCCTGAAGTTAGCTTCACTGACGCCTGGGCAGCGAAGGAAATTAAGACTCTGGTCAGAAAGCTGCAGGATGCAGGAAGCTGAACCTAGGCGACCGGAACTTTGACCGCCTCAATGATTCGAACGATGATCCAGAGGATCGGAACAATCATCAGCGCCAAATAAACCCTGTTCACCAGAGTCGCGTAGTGTGACCGCTGAAGCTGGCGTCTATATCGTTCAGCAATCCAAATAAACGTCAGCAGGAGCGGAACAAAAAGCGCAGTTGTCATCGAGTTCCCCTGAATCACCGGATTCGCCACGCCCGCATAGAAAAGCGTGAGACCCGACATCAGGGCCACGAAAAGGAGCATCCACCGTGCGCTCGCTCCTCTCACTCTCCACACCTCATCCCGTTGGCGGGCCATGACCCATCGATGGATCAACGCGACCACTATGAAAACGAAGAATCCGTAAAAGAGAATCCAGCTACTTCGACCCAAGGCACTGGCCTTCACTTCCTTTGCTATGCCCTCGCTCGCCCGCTTCAGCAGCGAACCTGCCCCATTCTCGCGAAGGTAGCGGATCACTCCCGGTCGAGTTACAACCGTGAGAGACTCAAGTGATTCACGATCAGGATATGTCCGTTGGAAACGAGCCGCCTCAGCCCCGTTCTCCATCCACACAAAATAATTCTGATAGGAATGCATAGGATTACCGAAGCGCTCGTTAGCGAAACTGAGGCGGGGGCCGGCAACAATTAAAAAAGCGGTAACAAGCATGGCAAAGCCAACCAACTGATTCGAATTCACCCAGCTCGTTTCATCCGTCTTCCCGGCTTCCGGGCCTACCGCTTCGAAAATTGTCCGTAGAAAGGAAACAATAACGAACGAAGTCACAAGCGGCCAAATGGGCGGGCGAGTTAAAAAAGTCAGGCCCAGAAACACCCCGAAGACGGCATACAACCATAGCCTGTTCTGACGAATAAGACTTAATCCGCAAAGCCAGGTCAAAACGACCAGTAAATAGTAAAGGGCATCGGGACTGAAAAAGGCGGATCGCTCGAGAATCACTCCGAACCCCCCCATTAAGATAATGGCAGCAGACCCCGTGAAAGAAAAAGCCCTCGCAGCAACAACACCTAACAGAACCATTAAAGCACACGACATGAACATATTGAGCCACTTGCCACTCATAAAGAGTTCATCGGGTGGCTCACTGGCAAAGGAACCCATGATCCATGGCCAGAGCGGGTGAACAATACCGTCTGTATAGTGAGGAAGCCATTGACTTGCCCTTCCGGAAATGACTGTTCCGCCCGCTCCGTCAACATCCTTCGCAGGAAAAGACTGGTAGACTGATTCGATGTGGGTCGATTGAGGATTTCCGATCCGGGAGGAGTTTTTCTCGATGATCAGGATTGTCCCGAGAAAGGTATAAGCCCAGGTGTAGAGCATTAGAAATCCGAGGAATAGATACCATTTCCCCCATGACTTCCGCTTCATTGAAGAGGCGAGAGCAGCGCTTTCCACGGATGATGCCTCACTCATGATTTTTCGCTGCGATCATTCAGTCGAGCTTCCGACGCTGCCAGCCTGTTTTCTGATTTTCGAAAGTCGACAATCCCGAAAACTTTCTTTGCCCCCGGAACTGATTCAGGCTGGACGAAGAGCTCAACCGATCCAACACCCGCTCCCGGAAACCCGGATAACTTTTCAGGGGAATCTGTCCTGAGAACGAGACGCTTTGGCTTAAACCATCCGCCATGAAACTCAACCCCCTCGATTTCTGAGTATGAGAAAGCTACTGATTGGATCGGGTTTTTCCGAAAGGCCCTGTCCTTTTGTTTAAACTGGAGAACCAGCTCATCAGACCGGCAGAGAAGCTGTCCCTCAACAACATCGTAGCCCATCGCATCGGTGGCGGGGTTCTCGAAGGAGACAGATAGTTCGTCAAAAATGCTCAAAATGGACTCAACAGTTATTCGTTAGTCTTGAACGAATAAACGGTCTCTGCAAGCATCCGTGACAGATCGAGCAACCCTTTTCCCTCTGCCGGTTCCGCCCTCTCAAAGCAAACGCTCAAGTGAGCAGCGGGAGAAGCCCCTCTTACATGACACATCCACGACTCGTCTACGCCCGGTTTAACTTGAGTCGCATATGCGGTTCGATCGCTCTCGTTGATACCCGGCCATGATCGCAAGGCGCTCAAATTCCACTTTTCGATACCTTCTCCGGACTCTTCGCTGAGAAAGAGAGGGAAACCGTCTTGATCGAACACAATCGAATTCCCGGCGGAGAAATGCGCTTCCAAATGCCGTATCAGTATTTTTAGACGTTCATGCAGGGAAACCGGAAGATCTCTTGGAAATGAAGCAAAAAAGTCATCCGTCTCTTCCTCTTTCCCGCCTTGAGCCTCCGCCTCTGAATCATCGATGAAAAATGTCTCCAAATGATCACCTTCAGAATCTCCTGTGCTCTCACGAGCTAATTTCAGGAGCTGACTGGAATCAACTTGTTCGCGGGCTTCCGCTAGCGATTGAATGGCCCTTCTGGCTTCTGTTTCGAGAAGAGCTGGCTCCTCATCAGGAATCACCTCAACGGATTCGCCAAGAAATCGGGTATCACTATCGTTTCTCCCTTCGCCAGCAGGCTCTTCGATCACAAGATTTTTGATTGTTTCGATCACCGGAGGAGGGCCAACAGCCTCTTCTCTATCGTCACCGGAATCCTCCGGCTCAGCCGTAGGCAAATCATTCTCTGTTTCGATCTGATCGAGATCAATCCCCTCTCCATGCGCCAAAAGCGGCGATGAAATAAGCAGACCGGGGATAGATTCCAGAAAGACATCTCCATCGCGCGTGACAGTTGCCCCGGGCTCCTCTTCCAGTTCGGGTTCGCCCTCTGATTCGGGCTCGGGTTCGTCCTCTATGTCTGGCTCCTTTCTGACATTCTCCTCAGACTCCACCTCAAATTCCACCTCAAATTCCGCCTCAGCTACTTCCTTCGTTTCTGGCGTCACCTCAAACACTGAAGGCACTGCTTCAGGAGCCTCTTCAGAGACTGCTTGAGGAGATACCTCATCCTCCGCAGAATCAGGCTTCTCCCTGCGATTCCTCCTCTTCTTTCCCGGCTTCCTCTTTGAACAAGCGCCCACCAGTTTATCCAACTCTTCCCGGTCAATCCACGAACTGCTCATAATCAATGGGTTCGGGGTTCTCCGCTTCGTCGTAAAGGTCAGTTCTCTCCTCGAACTCGGCAGCGAGGCGATCAAAGATCAAAGAGGATTGCGAAGGTCTTTCGCGAAGTAGGGCAACAGGAATAGCGGCCCGGCTCGCCTCGCGAAAATCAGGGTGCTCAGGGATCACTGTTTCAAAGACCATTTCACTTGGCAAAAGATCACGAAATTCCTGCTGATCTGCCAGATTACTTGGATCGGAAGAGTCAGCGATCGAAAGCACAAAACCGGCCAGTCGCGGCCCTTCCCCTTCACCGGCATGATTTGACCTCGCCGTGGCCACAAGGCGCAGGATCTGCGGAAGACTGCGTAGACACAACTGCTCAGGTCGTTCAGGGACCAGAATATAATCAGCACAACGACAAAGGTCGAGTGAAGCGGGGCCCAACCCTGTCGCGGTGTCGAAGAGGACCAGATCATAGGGCAGGCTTCTCAGGATTCCGTCCATCATTCGGAGACGGTTAAATTCGTAGAGAGCCGATTCGCGGGTACCAATAAGACGATCAGTTGCCTCGCGACTTCCTCTCGTCAAGAGGGAGAGGCCATCAAGCTTAGTCCCCATGATAGCCGATTGGACAGTCTCAAAATCGAGTTGATCCTCAGAAGACAAAAAATCAAAGAAGCCCGGAGCATCTTTCGCCTTCTCAGTTAAAGAAAAACCCAGCCCACCCTGAACATCAGCATCAACGACGAGAACCTTCCAACCGCGCTTGGCTAAAGAATAGCTCAGATTGACTGCAATAGTGGTCTTCCCAACGCCACCCTTCTGGCTATTAATTACAACACTTGTCAAAACCTTATCTTAAATTTTATAAACATACCCCAAAAGTTTAGATTGAACGACTAATTTCGATAATCAACTCCGTTTAGATCGCAAAAACATTGTCTTTGCCTTTCCGGTTTCGTATCATCCCCAATCCATCAAGTACATTTTAGACTTTGATCTGAGATTACCCTCCCATGCAAAAGAAATCTACCTTCCTCCCTGTCATTTCTCTTCTCCTTGTTGTCTTCACCTCCTCTCTCCGAGGGGATGAAATTCAACTGAAAAACGGTGAACTGTTAACCGGCCGAATCACCTACGAAGCTGACGATATTGTCAAAATCGAAGTAGCCGTCTCCGCGTCGATCAAGGAAACCAAGATCATCAGTCGAAGTGATATCGCAAAGATTGCCAAAGAGGCACCCGACAGCGTCGCCTTCAAAAAGATTAGCGAAATGCTTCCCGTCCGATCGCTCACGGGTGCCAGCAGTTACAAAAGCATGATAGAAACGGGACCGAATTCATTCCTCCGTTTATATCCTGACAGCGTCCACGCCGATAAAGTCACAGAAATCAAAACACAACTGGACGAAGAACTCGACAAGGTGGAACGCGGCTTCATTAAGCTTGAAGGTGACTGGCTTTCCCCAAAAGAACAAGCCGAGTTCGAAACGCTGGTGAAATCCCGCGTTCAAATGCTGAAAATGGAAGCAGCTTCCAGATCCGGAAACTACAACGGAATTATCAGCGCGATGCGCGAGTTCGAGGTAATCGAGGAAAAGTATTACGGAACCCCTGCCTTCCCCAAAGCTGTTGAGTTAGCACTCGTCGCAGTACCTGCGCTAGGGAGACAACTAACCGGAATGTTACGCGACGTTGAATACCGGAATGCGGAGTACGAACGCAACAAGGCAGCGTTGGATGAGGTCGCTACGGCTCAGGTGGAAGCAGCGCTCCAACGCGAAGAAGCCAACTACCAGGCGGGGATCGCTGCCGACAAGAAGGCCGGCATTAAGTGGGTACGTCTCAATCCAAGATCAAAACCCTCGATTGAAGGCTATCTGAAGCTCGCCGGATCTGAATTGAACCGGATCAAAGAATACGATGTCGAGCAGCTGAAATTACAAGCTGAGAAACTGGTTCAAGTTGACGAGTTGATCGCCAAGGGAAACTACGAGCTTGCCCGGACGAAATTAACTGAAGCGGCCGCTATTACCGGAAGGAAAGCTTCATCCAAAAAATCTTCTTCAAAAGGAAGCTCAAGCTACATCGCGGCATTGAATACCAAATTAAATGACAGGGTCGCAGAGGAAACTGCCAAAGAGAAGGCCAGAGCCGAAGCAGCTGAATCTCAGGCGCTAGCGGAAAACCTGAGCAAAGCGGCCAAGAAAAAGTCTTCATCAAGCGAAGCGGACCCTGAAAATGAGACGGAATCCCCCGAGGGCGAAGAAGCAGAAGGAACCGTGGAAAAAGATCCGCAGGACCTTTTTTCAGCTCTATCTGACAGCGGCAAAAACGAAAAGCCGAAAGAAAAATCCCCTTCAAAGAAAAAGCCCACCGATGATGAGGAAAAGGAGCGCCCCAGACCGGTGACGGTTGATGAAGGAGGCGGCTTCTCACTCGGCTTGATTATCCCGATTGTCACGGTCCTTCTCCTCGTCACCGTCCTTGTCCTTAAATTTCTCGGTATCGGGGCGAAAAAGGATGAGGATGAAGACGGAGAGACCCCGGTTGAGTAGGGGGCTCGCTATCCGTTGAGAAATGCCTACCACTTTGACTGTTCCCGGACACCCGGGCAACCCGTAGGCATTTCGTTCACCACCTTGCGCGGTCTGATGCGGTGAAGGCATCAAGCCCTTCGCCCGTTTCGAAATTTCAGGTTAATTCGGAGGCTTTCCCGTCCCGGCGTATCCGTGCTCGCCACCTCACTCCCCTCTTTCGTTCGAAGGGAATCTGATGCCACCGTGTATAGACGCTCAGCCATGTCCCCGCCGGCTTGAATTCGTTCCTTCAACCGTTCCTGATTCAACCTGGCCGGATTCCCGGAATGACGCCCGACTCAGTTCCGCTGCCACATTGCCGTAGTAATATTTCTTTCTGGATCCGGGGCCCTTGCGCCCTCGATCGGGAAAAGTGGTAATTCTCATGCCCTCCCCATCAATAAGGTCCTGACGCGTTCGGGTGAATGCATCGCCTGCCTGTTGTCCCCGCGCCATAGAGGGCCAGTGAAAAAGGTAATCGCATGAGCCCATCCGGGAGCACAAAGGATATCGCTCGCCCGGATTGAACGTGAATAGAACTGAGCCCGCAGCCATCGCTCTGCTCTTAACATCCTGTGCTTCTGTCCTTCCCCTCAATAGCGGAAGCAAGATCGAATAGGATCACCTCAAGAGTGGAAGCAACGTAAGCGTCAAGCCGAGCGCCTCTTGACGTTCTCGTGATTGGCCTTCGCCCACG
>JARGPJ010000006.1:374-365287 GCA_029212615.1 Verrucomicrobiales bacterium | reverse complement strand
CGTGGGCGAAGGCCAATCACGAGAACGTCAAGAGGCGCTCGGCTTGACGCTTACCCAATACGGACAGGGGTTCATTTCTTGTGCCACCTCACATCTTGTAACCAGGTCAATTCGACAAGCTCAAGACTCTTACGACGAAGCATCAATTCCCGTCTGTTTCCCGCAGTTCGTCTACCTCTGAATGGTGGGCGTGTGAAAGGCTGTGCGCTGGGTTTAGCGAGCTTGTATTTTACGAGTGCAGTGGCTTCTACGAAGGCGGTCGCGGTCATGGAAAATTTGCCAAAGGGCAGACATTCGACGCGGAGAGCAGCGCAAATGATGCGGAGTTGAGTTGATCCAGTGCTCTATCTTTGAAGCAGGAACGCCACGTGAATCAACCCCGGACCCTCGAACGAGATCTCAACATGAAAGCTGCCATTTTCCTTGAACCCGGAAGAATTGAAATCGATGACAAACCGGTCCCCGGAGTAGGGGCGAACGATGCGCTGATCCGCATCACGACGACGACGATTTGCGGGACTGATGTTCACATTTTGAAGGGTGAATATCCGGTGGAGAAAGGACTGACGGTTGGGCATGAACCGGTCGGGGTGATCGAAAAGCTGGGTAGTGCGGTTGAGGGATACGAGGAGGGACAGCGGGTCATCGCCGGTGCCATTTGCCCGAATTTTAACTCCTACGCGGCACAGGATGGTGCGGCTTCTCAGGATGGGAGTTACCTCATAGCGGGCGGCGCCTGTGGATCCCACGGTTTCAAGGCGACGGCGGGTTGGCGATTTGGTAATCTCATTGATGGCACTCAGGCGGAGTATGTCCTCGTTCCTGATGCGGCGGCGAATCTCGCACCGATTCCGGATGGACTCACGGACGAGCAGGTTTTGATGTGTCCGGACATCATGTCGACAGGTTTCAAAGGCGCTGAGAATGCGAACATACGTATCGGCGATACCGTCGTGATCTTTGCGCAGGGCCCGATTGGGCTGTGCGCCACTGCGGGGGCGAGATTGCTGGGGGCGACAACGATTATTGCGGTGGATGGAAATGATGAACGTCTCGGCATCGCCGAAAAGCTGGGCGCTGACGTGACGCTGAATTTCAAAAATTGCGATGTGGTTGATGAAGTGATGAAGCTCACCGGTGGTCGCGGAGTGGATTCGGCGATCGAAGCTCTCGGGCTGCAGAGCACCTTTGAGTCTGCGATGAAGGTAATCCGGCCCGGGGGGACGCTTTCGAGTCTGGGGGTCTATTCCTCAGACTTGAGTGTTCCTTTGGCGGCTTTCGCCGCAGGTCTCGGGGATCATCGTATTAACACAGCGCTCTGCCCGGGAGGAAAGGGACGCATGCGTCGTCTCATGAATGTGATCTCTGCTGACCGCCTCGACCTCGGGGTATTGGTGACGCACGAGTATCCTCTCGAGAATATTGTCGAAGCCTATGATCTCTTCGCCAATCAGCGTGACGGGGTGCTGAAGATTGCGATCAAGCCTTGAGTGTGAGCGCATACGGGGGCTCGCCCGGTAGGCTCGCTGTTAGCAGTCGTTCTCGGGGCCGCAATGATTGCAGCCGGAGTTCTTCTTTCGGTGTCCGCGAATCACAAAGGTAAGGAGGGTGATCGCAACAAGGCTCAGGGCGGCCCAGGTTTGCCAGTCGGAGCTTTCGCTCATGACAGGCCGAAAAGTTTGGCGACCTGGTAAACGAGGAGCGAAGCCAATCCGGCAAAGACGGTCATGAAAATGAACTGGCCGATGCCCCATTTCCACGAGCCGGTTTCCCGGGCAACAACGGCAGTGGTGGGGAGGCACTGGAGTGCGTAGATGTAGAAGATCAGGAGCGAGATGACGGCGGCGGGACTGAACATTTTCCGTCCATCAGGCCAGGTCTGGGCGGCGAGGATTTCGCGAATGCTGTTGCGGGTCTCGGCATCGTCGTCGGCTTCGTTGACATGGAAGAGCTGAGCCATGGAGCCGACGAAGACTTCGCGGGCGGCGAAGGAGGTGAGGATCGCGGTGCCGGTGCGACCGTCGAATCCCATGGGTTTCACGATGGGCTCAATCGCGACGCTGACGCGTCCGACAATACTGTGGGAAAGCACTTCGCCGGGGTCGTCGCTATCAAGTTTCGGATAGGTGGTCGCAGCCCAGAGGAGGATCATGATCCCGAGAATGACGGTGCCGGCATTCCTAAGAAAGGCCCAGGCGCGGTCGAGAACGTGACGGAGGATGTATTTCCACTGAGGGAGCCGGTAGGGGGGGAGCTCAAGGAGGAAATGTGACTGGATATCGTCCGGTCCGAGTTTGCCCCGGAGGATGCGGGCGACCACGAACGCGGTGAGAGTGCCGAGAACGTAGATGCTGAGAAAGATGAGAGCCTGTTTCGCTCCACCTTCGCTTCCGCCAAGGAGCATGGGGACGAGGAGGAGGTAGACGGGGAGACGCGCCGAGCAACTCATCCAGGGGGCGACAAAGATCGTCACGAGGCGTTCTTTCGGGGAATCAATCGTCCGGGCCGCCATGACGCCGGGAATGGCGCAGGCGTAGGAGCTGAGGAGGGGGAGGAATGCTTTGCCGCTGAGGCCGACTTTAGCCATGAAGCCATCCATGAGAAAGGCGGCCCGGGCCATGTAGCCGGAGCTCTCCATGAGCCCGATGAAGAAAAAGAGGAGGATGATCTGAGGGAGGAAGATGATGACGGAGCCAACGCCTCCGATGATTCCCTGGGTGAGGAGATCACGGAGATCTCCTTCCGCCATGGTGTTTTCCACGGTGCCGCTGGCCCAGTCCTGCAGGCTTTCGATCCAGCCCATGGGAATGCTGGCAAAGGAAAAGATCGACCAGAAAAGGGCGAACATGATGCCGATGAAGCAAACCCAGCCGAGGACGGGGTGGAGGAGGACACGGTCAAGCTTGTCGGACAGGGTCGAGGTGTGGGCTTCGGGGCGGCGGGCAGCGAGCTCGGCAACTTGAAGGCCGAAAGCACGTCGTGAGGCTTCGTCGCCTTTTTCCCAGGATGCTTCAGGGGTTGGGGGAAAGGGGTGGCCGAGGGCCTGCTTCAGCTCAATGATTCCTTTGCCTTTGTCAGCCTGGATCGGTACAACGGGCACGCCGAGTTCTTCGGACAGTTTGACCGGGTCGAGCCTCAGGCCTGTCTTCTCGGCCTGATCGATCATGTTGAGGGCGACCACTACAGGAATCTCCAATTCGATCACTTCGAGGGCGATCTGGAGATGGCGCTCAAGGTTGGAGGCATCGAGAACGCAGACGACCAGATCCGGCTTCGCGATTTTGTCGTTTTCCCCCAGAAGAACGCCGCGGGCGATTTGCTGGTCCGGCGAACCGCCTGAAAGGCTGTAAGTGCCGGGGAGATCAATGAGGTCGAGCGCTTTGCCGTGGCTGTTACGCATTTCCCCGTGTTTCACGGAAACGGTGACCCCTGCATAGTTGCCGACTTTGGCGGCGGAACCGGTGAGAGCGTTGAAAAGGGTCGTTTTCCCGGCATTGGGATTGCCGGCGAGGGCGATAAGCTCGTTCGAGGTTTCCATGAAAGAGCAGGAATCAGGAGCTGGCTGCTTCCACTTTGACCTGATCGGCGAGATCGCTACTGAGGGCGACGCGGGTACCACAGACTGAGCAGATAAGATTTCGGCCGTTGGCCAGCTTGCGGACTTGAAGCGACTCGCAGAAGCCGAGATTGCGGAGCTGGTCGCAGCCGGGGCCCTCTAATCGACGAATTTGAAAATCACAGCCCACCTTGGCCTGAGATAAACTCTGCAGGCTGTCGGATTTCAGTTCTTGAACCAATGGGTGGGACATCGTCCTATAAAGTCCGCAATTGAGACGCAGTTGCAACAATAAAGTAGCGCGGATGGGCGTGATCTGTTCTTCGCTTAGTCCTTCGAACTCTTCGGGTCAAGCGCATCGCGCAGTCCGTCTCCCAGGAAGTTCAGGCAGAAAAGGGTCAGGCCAAAGATGATCGCAGGGTAGATCAGTAGCCCCGGATCGCTCGCCATGCGGTCAGCGCCTTCTTTAATGAGGGAGCCCCAGCTGGCGTCAGGCGGTTGAACCCCGAGTCCGAGGAAGCTGAGGATGGCTTCCAGTCTCATCACGGCAGGAACGGTAAGGGTCGTGTAGACGATGACGGGGCCGACCGTGTTCGGGATGAGGTGGCGGAAAATGATGCGCCATTGTGAGAGCCCGAGACTGCGGGCGGCTTCGACAAATTCCTGATTCTTGAGGGAGATGACCTGACCGCGGACGATTCGTGACATCGTGAGCCACTCGACAGCACCGATGCATACAAAGAGCAGCCAGAGATTGTTTCCGAAATAGGTCGTGAGGATGATCACAATGATCATGAAGGGGAGCGCGTAGAGGATATCGACGATACGCATCATCACCGAGTCGAGGCGTCCGCCGATGAATCCGGAGACCGCTCCGTAGACGACACCGATGGTGAGAGAGACGGCGGTAGCGAGAAAGCCGACCGCGAGAGAGACGCGTCCCCCGTGCAGGATGCGGGAAAGAATGTCCCGTCCCAGATGATCGCTTCCGAGCAGGTAGAAGACCTCCTCGCCTTCAATCGAAGTGGCCGATGAGAATGGTTTCATCGACTGCAAATCCGGATGCGTAACATTCGGGTTTGGAATGCCGGGGGCGAAGGGGAGGAGAAAACAGAGCAGGACCACCGCGAGAAAGAACCAGAGACTCGCCATCGCGACGTGGTTTTTTTTGAGACGCAACCAGGCATCCCGGCCGAGAGAGGAACCTTTCTCGATGGTGTCGCTCTGGCGATGTGAGGTGGAGATCATTTGGTTTGCCGCTGTGCGTCGGGAGGAAAGAAGGTGGGGAGGAATGTCCTTGTCTCGTTATTTCGATTTAGTTCTGGGGTCGAGCCATGCCTGGATCACGTCGACGAGGAAGTTCATCACTAAAATCAGTACCGCAAAAACAGTGACGGTCCCGTTGATGAGCCAGTAGTCGCGGTTCGTGGCCGCCTTGATGAAATGCTGACCCAGACCGGGAAGCCCGAAAACAGTCTCGACGACAAAAGAACCTCCGATGAGTCCGGCGAGGGCTGGTCCGAGATAGGCCACGACGGGAGTGATGCCGCCACGGAAAGCATGCTTAAAGAGAACTTTAAAGGGGGCAACACCCTTCGCGTGAGCGGTGCGAATGAAGTCCTGACTCAGGACATCGAGCATGCTTCCTCTCGTGAGGCGGGCGATGTAGGCGGAGTAGTAGAGTCCGAGGGTGAGCGCTCCCAGGAACCAGGCGGAACTGTTTTCCCACATCGCGACATCAAACCATTCCAGCTTCAGGGCAAACACTTCACCGAGGAGGGGGGCGATGACAAAGGTCGGCAGGCAGATGCCCAGCATTGCGGCAGTCATCAGGATGTAGTCGATGGCCGTATTTCGTCTCGCGGCAGCAAAGACCCCCACGGGAACTCCGATGATCAAAGCGATGACGAGACCGCTGATACCGAGCATGAAGGAGACGGGGAATCCTTCGGCGATGACTTCGTTGACGGTGAACCCTTTGTTTCCGAGTGAGGGCCCAAGGTCCCCGGTGATGAGTCGACCGAGGTAAAGGCCATACTGAACGATGAGCGGTTTATCGAAGCCGTAGTTCCGGTTCATCTGCTCGATGAGATGTTCGGGAACCGCTTTGTCATCGAGGAATGGCCCCCCCGGTGCGAGGCGGGCGAGGAAGAAGGTGATCGTGATGATACACAGGAGGGCGAAGATCGACTGGCCGAATCGCGAGAGAATGTAGCGCAGGGTATCCATTATTTCGGCGCCTCCTCAGTTCGCTCCAGATCGATGTGCTTGTAGGGATGGTTGTCGAGGAGGAGCGGGTTCCAGTTTTTGACATCCCCGTGCAGCAGGTAAACGCGGGTGTACCAATAGATCGGCAGGACCGGCAATTCGTCGAGAAGGATGGATTCCGCTTCGGACAGCTTCGCGTAGCGGGCCTGTGTGTCGCTCAGGAGTGAACTTTCACGGAGGAGGCGATCGTAGTCCGCGTTTGCCCATCCTGTATTATTGTTTGAGTCTCCGCCGCGCCAAATTCCAAGGAAGGTGGTGGGGTCGACGTAGTCACCGATCCACCCGGCACGGGCGACATCGTATTTTCTGTCGATCACGGTTTGCTGGTAGACTTTCCACTCCTGATTTTCGATTTTAACTTTTTCGATTCCGAGGGTCTTCTTCCACATGTCCTGAATCGCGACGGCGATGGATTTGTGTGCGTCCGAGGTATTGAGAATGATGGTAAACTCCGGCACTCCTGCGCCGTCTTCGTATCCTGCTTTTTTAAGGAATTCCCGGGCTTTGTCAGGGTCGTAGGCGATCACATTGGGGGGATCGTAGCCCGCTTCGGAGGGCGGAGTGAAGCCATAGGCCGGCTGCTGCCCGCCCTGGGTGACGTATTTCACGATTGTTTCCTGATTGATTGAGTAGGCGAGAGCACGCCGGAAATTCACATCATTGGTCGGTTCCTCAAGAACGTTACAGCGATAGAAGTAGCTTCCGGCGTAGGTCTCGGTCCGCAGGTTCGGGTCCTCCTTTGCGATGTAGCGGGGAATGAGGTTGTTGGGGAGAACATAGGTGTAGTGCAGGAGCCCTCCCCGGAAGGCTTTTTCCTCGGTGAAAGTGTTGTCGATGGGGTAAAAATTCAGGCCGTTCAGTTTTACATTCGCTGCATCCCAATAGTGCGGGTTGCGGCGGACTTTGATGTAGGCATTGATGCGCCAGTCGGTGAGTCGGAAGGCTCCGTTGCTGACGTGATTGCCCGGCTTCTGCCAGTCGGTGAAGGTATCGGTCATGCTGCCGAACTTTTCCAGAGTTGGTCCGTGAACAGGGAGCCAGGTAGTGTGTTTGACGACGTCAGGGAAGAACGGAGTCGGGCTCTCAAGAGTGCAGACGAGTTCAAAATCATTCACTGCTTTAACCCCCACTTTGCTAAAATCTTCGATCTCCCCCTTATTGAATTGTTCGGCGTTCTTGAGGAAATAGAGCATTGAGGAATAGGGGGCGGCGAAGTCCGGATGCAGGATGCGATGGTAGGAATAGACGAAGTCGTGGGCGGTGACGGGATCGCCGTTCGACCAGCGGGCGTCGTCACGGAGAAAAAAGCGCCACTCGGAAAAGTCTTCGTTCGCTTCCCAGCGCTCAGCGACACCCGGCTCGTTGAGGGTGTCGTCCTCAGGGTGGTAGGCGACGAGCCCTTCGAAGATGGCGCGTAGAATATTGGCATCGCCTACCGCTGAAACGAGGTGGGGGTCGAGCGCTTTAGGTTCCCCGCCATTCCCGAGGAGGAGGATTTTCTCCCGCGTTGCGATATCGACTTTGCGTTCGCGATTGCATGCGGAGGTGAAGAAGGTGACGGCGAGAGCAAGACTTAACAGGGTCAGGTTCCGGAGGTAACCCTGTTGACTCGAGCCCCGGCGGGCGGGGAGTGAGTCGCTGGAGGGACAAGTTCCACCGTGTCCGCCTTGTATCGGAATCAAGCGAGCGACCCCATTCCTGAGCAAGGACGATTGAAGGGAACTCTCTCGAGGGTTCGAACCCTGCCGGGTCCTGTCGCGGAGCGGTGAAATCATGTGCGGTGACAGTCTTTGCCGGATCGTGATCGCTTTCAATGCCGAAATGTCCTGGGATTCGTTCATTTTCGCGGATGACAAATGCGGAGGGGTAGGCAGATTATGACATGGCGATTCGTCTCGGAGAATTTGTTCGTTCAGGAACGATAGACTGTTCTGTGAAGGGCGTGATCACCGGCGAGATCTTTGTCGAGGGGATGCAGAAGCCGATGGAGTTGGAGTTAAAGGGAACCCCGCACCCTGACATTGCCGGTTGCGTTCTAACATTTTCCAATCCTGAGATTGATGTGCTGGATGGAGAGATTGCCGATTATCTCGAATTAAGGCAGACCGGATTTGCCGGCGACATGAGTGCCGCTCAGAAGCGGAAAGTTCTCTCGATGCCACTTGAGGATTTTTCGACCGCGACGGAAGAGGAACGCGAGGCGGCGACTGTCTGGAAGAATACGCTCTACCTTGAGTGGTTCAGCCACTACAACGGTCGTATCGTGATCGAAGCAGTTGATTACCAATGGGATATCGATCTTCCCCGCTGGACCTTGGGGGAAGAGGACATCGTCGAGCAGGCGGAACTGGCGAAGGCGGCGATGGATATGCATCTCAACTTCGCGATCGAGATTTTTCAGGAAACGAACGAGGAAATTCGCGCTGCCGAGGATGAGATTGACCCGAAGGCGAAGGATGAATTTACCTGGGAGAAGCGACTTCAGGAGTCGGATAAGCGGGCGGATGCCTTTCATGCTCTCATGGAAGAAGCCCGCACCCCGGAAGAAATGGAGGCACTGGCGGAGCGTGCCTACGCTGACCTCAGCGAAGATCAGGAGCCCGATTTCGGTCTTGCAGAGGAAGAGGTCGAAATTCAGGCCTACGAAGCGGATGAGTCGACGAGACAACTTTGTGAGGCGATTCAGAATCACGGAAAGCAGCTTATCGAAGAGTATTACGAGGCCCTCATCGGTATGCCGGCTCATGGCGAGTTTCTCACGCTTATGGTGAAGTCACAAACAGCAGCGGAAATGGTTGCCAGTGACGGCAGCTGCTTTGAACGCGGTTTTCTTATTGCCCATGTGAAGCGTGAGATTGCGAGGAGTCAGCGCGTCAATAAGACCCTCGAATTTTTCAAAGCGGAAGTGGACCCTTCGATATCCACGGATGTATGGAAACTTCGGGATTTACTCGTTGACCTTGCAGGCCAGCTTCGGAAATAGTTTTACCAACCCCTATTTAACCCATGACTACCTGGCACTACGCAACGGCAACAAACGAACAACTTCAAACAACGGAGGCGGAATTGCCGGCTCTCATTCAAAGCGGAGCAATCAGCCCTCAAACTCGAATTTGGAGTTCAGGGATGGCGAACTGGACGCCTGCGGCGGAAGTGCTCCCTCAGTTGTTTGGCGGCGCGGCAAGCCAGGCGGGGCCTCCCCCGATGCAGTCGGCACCTCCTGCGGTGAGGCAGCAGTCTCATGAGATCGATTATGAGATCTTTGGTGACGACATGCAGATTGTCGAGGTCGAACTCGATCCCGGGGAGACGGTTATCGCGGAGGCGGGAGCGATGAACTACGTCGAGGAGGATATCACTTTCGAGGCGAAAATGGGGGATGGCAGCACGCCGAATGAAGGCGTCATGGGTAAATTACTGGCGGTCGGAAAACGGGCCCTCACCGGTGAGTCGATTTTCATGACTCATTTCACCCATCAGGGGGGGCAGGGGAAGCGCAGGGTCGCGTTTGCGGCTCCTTTTCCCGGAAAAATCATTCCGGTGGACCTTTCAAAAATTGGCGGTGAGATCACCTGCCAGAAGGATTCTTTTCTTTGTGCGGCAAAGGGCACTCAGGTGACGATCGCTTTCAACCGGAAGCTGGGGGCCGGATTTTTCGGTGGCGAAGGGTTTATTCTTCAGAAGTTGAAAGGGGATGGAAAAGCTTTCATGCACGCCGGAGGCACGATCATCGAGCGGGAGTTAACAGGTCAGAAGTTGCGGGTCGATACGGGCTGCCTCGTCGCTTTTTCACCGGGAATCGAATACAACATTGAACGGTCAGGGAATCTGAAATCGATGTTCTTCGGGGGCGAAGGGTTGTTTGTCGCGACGCTGAGCGGTCACGGTCGCGTCTGGTTGCAGAGCCTGCCGTTTTCCAGACTCGCCGATCGTATCCTCCGGATGGCTCCCTCAGCCGGCGGAAAATCGCAGGGAGAGGGCAGTGTTCTTGGAGGGATCGGTCGGATGATCGACGGAGACGGATTTTAGGCTATCCCGGGGCGGAAGTCAGTTTCCGCCCGCATTGATCGTGATCCCGGTGCCACCCTCTGTTCCGAGGACGCCGAGGCCTTCCTGAACCGCAACTGCTTGAGCTGCGGTGATGAGGACAGACTCAGTGTATTCCTTGAGTTTTGTCCACGGGCTTTCGGGAACCCAGACGATATCGCCGCCCTCAAGGGCGAGGTCAGGCTCTTTCCCGCGCATGACGGCACGAAGATCGACGACCGCCACTTTTGGGCGGTGGGTTCCTCCACGGATGATGAGCACCTTCGTGACAATCGCGTCGGGACGGGTTCCCCCCGCAACCGCGACAGAGGAAAGCAGGGAGACGCCTTTTTCATAGAAAACCGGACCGGGGCGGGAGACATCACCGAGAACGTAAATCGACTGCGCATTGAGTGAGGGGACAAAGACGTAGTCCCCGCCTTTGACGTAGACGTTCTGCGACATGTCACCTTCGCGGATGAGGGCTTCGAAATCGACCGGGATAAGATCGCCGTTTCGGATCAGGATGGCGCGCTCGAGGTCGGCGGCTTCCGGATTGGTGATTTCAATGCCGTCGCGGTTTGAGAGAAGACCGCCTCCTTGAGAGATTGCATCGATCACGGTGGTTGGTTTCTGGATGGGGTAGGCACCGGGGCGGCTCACCTGGCCCAGCATCCAGAAGCGCTGACTTTCAGCACGGGATACATTCACGGTCACGACGGGGTTGATGTAATCGTCCGCGAGCTTTTTTGAGAGAACGTCGGAGACTTCTTTGAGGGTCATGCCGCTGACGCGGACACCATCGGCAACACTGTAGTGAAGCATGCCATCGGGGAGGACCTTCGTCTGAGCCCGGGTCTCCTCTTTTTCTGCCACTTCGATATCGAGAATGTCCCCGGGGCCAACACGGTAGGGGCCGGAAGGAGTGCGAAGATATTCAGCTTTGATCGTCTTTTCGAAGTTCAGTTGCTCGAAGTCGGGTTCTTTCGGGAGCTGTTTGAGGGCGTCCTCGGCAGTGAGTGATTCCGATTCGTCAAAGTCTTCGGGAGCGAAGTGGGCGGAGGTTTTGAATTCACGGTCAGCCGGTTTGAGATGAACGCACGCACTGAAGGACACGAGGAGTGTCATGGCCGCGAAACTGCGGAACAGGAGGTTGATAATGGATTTCATACCGGGGTGGATCAGTTTCCGAGGAGGATCGGGTTGTAGTTCTGGTTCATGGCTTCAGCCGTGACAGTTTGGACAAAAGTGACGATGGCGTCGTCGAGGGCGCGCTCGAGAAGTTCGAAGGGGCGCTTGTTGACAAAGATGATGTCCCGATTTTCGAGTTTTACGTCAGCGGCTTTGCCGGTGAGGATGTCCCGCATGTCGATGATCTGAGTTTCAGGAGCATGAATGCTGCCGCGAATGAGAAGCACCTTTTTGCGGAAGGCGTAGTCTCCAAAGCCACCCGCTTCGCCGATGGCCTGGGTGAGGGTGAGTTTCGCCAGCATTTTGCGACGACCGGGATCAGCAACTTCGCCGAGAACGTAGATTTCGTTCTCCAGCGCGGAGGCCACATAGATGTAGTCGTCGGGCTCAAGGAAGGCGTTCTGACTGAAATCCCCCTCGAAATAGAGTCGGGCAAGGTCGACATCGAGTTTCTTTCCGTTCCTTGCGACAAAGGACCTTTCAAGATCGGCCAGTTCGAAGGCGGAACCGCGAACTGTGCCTACTTGCATGCCCTCAGCGCGGGCAATGGCTTCGAGGATGGAGGTAGGGCGATCAAGGGTGTAGCTGCCCGGTTTCCGGACCCGTCCGATGATCGCAAAGTCTTTGCTCGCGATTTCGACGGGGGAGATGATGACCTTGGCTTCCTGATAGTCAGCGAGGGCATCTTCAAGGCGATGGCGAAGCTGGTCGAGGGTAAGTCCTTCGGCGCGAACCGCAACCGCCTGTAAGTAGCTGACGGTGCCATCAGGTGCAATCTGGACATTCTCGCGCGACAGGTCAGGGCGGTTATAAATAGAAAAATTCAAGGTATCGCCTGCACCAAGGGTGTAGCGGGTCTGCCAGGAGGGAACGGTGGTTGGAATAACCCGTTTCTCGACCGGGCGCGTTTTTTCCGCCATAGGAGCTGGTTCAAGCTCTTCCCAATACTCAGCCGGCCCGGGAATCACGGGTGGTGAAATGCGGAGTCGATGCTCTTGCGCCCCCAGAAAATATGGCTGGAGCAGCAACAGGATAGCGATGACAAGGGAGGCCTTCATGGATGGGTGATTCGCTTATCTAAACGATCAGATTATCTAATTTATTATAAAAATCATAATAATCAAATTTATTAATCATTTTTACTTCGAGAGGAATAAGGGAGAGGTTCCGGAATTTCGGTGTGGCCCCCAGGTCCGAAATGACCCTTGATTTAAAAAAGTTGTTTGGCATGGCCTGAAATGTGCTAACGTCGGTTTACGCCCCCGTAAGTCGAGAGCGCATACTTATGCCCGAACAGCGATTTGATCAGTCTCAGTCGTTGCTTCAGCAGCAAACTATTGCTCCACAAATGCAGCAGAGTTTGCAGCTGCTGCAAACGCCCACCTTGGAACTCCGCCACCTTGTGCAGCAGGAGATGGTGGAAAACCCTACCCTCGAAGAGGAGTCAACCGACGTGTCGCTTGATGAAGCTTCGACTCCGGGAGAGGACGATGAATTTGATAAGGAGTTCGCGGAACTTTCCCAGCTCGATGAGGAATGGCGCGAATACATGCAGCAGTCGCGTGTGGCTTCTCCGCGACGGGACGACGCGGATGAGCGTTACCAGTTCGTGATGGATTCGATCGTGGAGCCAATCACTTTGCATGATCACCTCCTCAATCAGCTTCATTTTACGGATACCTCGAAAGAGCTCCAGGAAGTGACAGAAATGCTGATTGGGAACATTGACGATACCGGCTTTCTCTCTCTGGATCTTGAGGAACTGAGTTTTGACATGGGTATTCCCTACGACGAGCTCGAGGAGGGCCGGGCCCTCGTCCAGTCATTCGATCCGGTTGGGGTGGGTGCTTCTGATTTGCGTGACTGTTTATTGATCCAGCTGGAGCGACTGGGAAAGCATCACAGTCTCGAGTACCGGATTGTGGATCACCATCTCGACGATCTCGCAAGGAAGCGGTATCCACAGATTGGGAAAAAGCTCAGTGTTTCTCCTGAACAGATCACGAAATCGGCTGAGTTTATTTCAACGCTGGATCCGCGGCCCGGCAGTCGTTTCGGAACGGACAGTAACACCTATGTGAGCCCTGATGTGGCGATCGAGCGTATCGGCGATGAATGGGTCGTGAGCATGAATGATGAGCAGATCCCGCGTCTTCGCATCAGCAACACATACAAGGACATGATGGCGGCGGGAAGCGGTCGCGATGCAAAGGCCTACATTCGGGATAAGATTCGCGCCGGAAAGTTCCTTATCAAGAGTATCCATCAGCGCCAGCAGACGATCAAATCGATTGCGATTGAGATCGTGAAGCGCCAAATCGAGTTTCTTGAGCATGGATCATCAAAGCTGAAGCCGATGAACATGGCTCAGATTGCAGATGAAGTGGGTGTTCATGAGACGACGGTGAGTCGCGCCGTTTCAGGGAAGTACATGTCGACTCCGCACGGGGTCTTTGAAATGAAATATTTCTTCACAACAGGCTATCAGACTGAAGGTGGAGAAACGATGAGTAATACCAGCGTGAAGCAGACTCTTGGCGATCTGATTGGGGCTGAAGATCCCAAGAAACCTCTCAGCGATCAGAAGCTGGTTGAGGAGCTGGAGAAAAAGGGGCTGAAAATCGCCCGGCGCACTGTCGCGAAATACCGTGAGGAGCTGCACATTCTCCCCAGTCATATGCGTCGCAGCTATTGATCCACAGGCGCTGCATTTGTTAGCGCGATTGATACAGAATTGAGGTTTGAATTCATCGGGAGCGTTTGGCAGTTTGGGCGGATGAAAGCTGTCTTGCTCCCACTTCTCCTTGTTTCCGGTCTGATCGCTGAGCTCAATGCCGGCGATTGGTCACAGTTTCAGGGCCCTGCTCGAAACGGAACCTCGCCTGAGACGGGGTTGAATCTTTCCGGTTGGGATGAAAATGCTCCTGCAGTGCTGTGGGAGAAAGAGTTGAACGAGGGTTTCGGTGGTGCCTCGATTCACGGCAATGAAGTTTTTATGGTGGATCGCGATCTGGGGGAGCGTGACCGGCTCCTCTGTCTTTCGCTTGAAGATGGCGAGACGAAATGGGAGTTCAGTTTCGACTATGCGGGCAAACTTTCATTCCCCGGGAGTCGCGGGGTGCCATTGGTTGAGGAGGATGCCGTTTATTACATCAGTGGATTTGGTCAGGTCTTTCGCATTAACCGTGAATCGCACGATGCTGACTGGATGGTGTCGATTCAGGAGGAATACAGCGCGGCGCCACCTAAGTGGGGCTGGGCGCAGAGTCCTGTCGTGATCGGTGATATCCTCGTTGTTCCGGCGATGAGTGAAGAAGTCGGCTTAGTCGGGCTCGACAAGAACACGGGAGAGGAAAAATGGCGAACTGAGGCTTTCGGTGATTCGCATTCGACGCCAACGGTGATGACTCTACAAGGAGTGGAGCAGGTAGCTTTCATAGCGACGAAGCGGGATGAAGATGACTCCGGTATCGGAACCACGATCAGTGTTGTTCCTGAGACCGGCGAAGTGCTTTGGAAAACTGATGTGTACTTCAACAAGATTCCGATTCCTTTCCCTAACAAGGTCACTGAGAATCTCGTCTTCCTGACCGGTGGCTACGAGAACGGCAGTTGCATGATCGAGGTCACGAAAAACGAGGGCGGGCAGTGGGATGTTGAGAAGGTGTTTGAAATGACTCAGGGAACTCAAATTCATCCGCCGTTTGTGATTGATGAGCACCTCTATTTTCTGGCGAACGAAAACGCAAATCACAAGGGTGAGGCTCGCAAAACAGGCGGGCTCATGTGCATGGACTTTGACGGAAACATCAAATGGCATACCGGCGATCAGCCGTTTATGGGGCGTGGGAACATGCTTCTTGTCGACGGGGTCATTCTGATTCAGGACGGAGAAGTTGGCTATTTGCGTGTCATCGACCCGTCGCCGGAAGGGTATAAGGAGATTGCGTTCCTCGATGTTTTCGGAAAGAAGCCCGAGGTCGACGAGCAAATTGCGAAGCAGGCGGGTCGGGATCGCATTAAGATGCCTGATTTTAAGTTCTGGTCTCCAATGGCGCTGAGTAACGGCCATCTCGTGATGCGGGCGCAGAATATGGTGAGGTGCCTTGATCTGAATTGATCCTTAGAAAGCGCTCTCTTTGCCAGTCTCGGATTGGCAAAAGGCGGTGCCTTGAGTAAGGTCGTGGCCATGTTCTGGCTGCGAATCCTTTTTTACGTGTCGCCTCTGGCGGTGGCGTTCGCAGTCGTTCTGTTGTTCCGCGAGGTGAGTCACCTTGCGCTCCCCGGTGTAGGGGAGGCGCTTACGACATCGATACGTGAACCGATTGGGCCGTTAAATCCTCTTGTCCCTATCAGTGGGCCGACCCGCGAGGTGCGCGATCTCGTTTTCGACCCGCTTCTGGTTCGGGATGATGACTTGAATTTGCGACCTCACCTCATTTCCGATTGGGACAGGCAGACGGTGATTGTCGTCCGGTGCTTCAGTGAAGAGTCGGCCGGGGAGGCTGAGGCCATGATTCTTTCCGGAGAGTATCTCGATGAGACGATGGAGGTTCTCGCTCTGAATCGGGAGGGGAGTGTCCTTACGATTGCGCTTGAGGGGTTCTCGCCGGATCTGGAACGGCAACTGATTGCCAATTTTGATCCCGACCTGCTGGGCGATTACCTTCTCGTTCGTCTTCGCCTGAAGCATTCCATTCGAGATTCGCTTTCCACTTTTTTGAATTCATCGGTCGAGAAGGGGCAGATTAAAATGCTCGATTATGAGGGCGATGAGGTGGCTAATTTGTTCGTGAAAGGGGATACTGACCTGTTTCTCCGCGAGTTGAAGCTCTACTATGAATCAAATTTGAGCCTGTCTCCCGAGATTGAGGTGGTGGGTGAACAGAGTTTCACGAGCTCGCGCGAGCTTTCGATCAAGCTGCGGAGTGATGTGAAGTGGCATGATGGGCGGCCTTTTACGGCAAAGGATGTCCTCTTCAGTTACGAGGAGCTGACCCGTGAGGGATCGATGATGCCGATGAAAGGCACGTTTTGGTTCGTCGAAGCTCTGGAGGTGGTGGATGATTACTCTCTCAGGGCCGCCTGCCGGAGCACCCCTGCGGTCATGATGGAAGGTTTCGAGTCACTTCCGGTCTTGCCGTTCCACCTTCTCGGCGATCAAAGTGATCAGACACGGTGGGAAAGATTTTCAGAAGCACCAATCGGTACCGGTCCCTATCGAGTGGATAAACGACGGAGCGACGGAGGAATTGTCCTTCGGTCGTTTGAGGCCTACTTCGGCGCCCGGCCGGTGCAGGAGTGGAACGTTTACCGGCGTTTCGACTCACTTGAGTCGAAGCTTCTGGCACTCCGCTCAGGAAGGGTTGACAGCCTTGTCCCCGATGAGCGTTTCAGTGATTGGACCCGAAGGAACCCCGGCATCGTTCGCGAGATAAGGTGCCTGCCCAGGTTTCAGTATTTCATCGCATGGAATCTCGATGTTGAGCCGCTTGATCTCGCTCCCGTTCGAGAGGCTCTCGCCACTTCGGTGAATCTCGAAGATGTTCTTGCCGACACGGCGACAACATACCAGGAACCGGTAAGTAGTCTCTTTTTCCCCGGGGTGCCCTATGTCGAGAAGATGATGGCACTTCCCCTCCTTGATTTAAGGAAGGCGGAAAAGCTTCTAACTGATGCCGGATATGTTTTTGATGAAAGTCGAGGTGCTCGTGTTTCCCCCTCCGGCGACTCGCTCACGTTGAGGATTTCGGTCAATGAATCTGATTCTGAGCAGATTCGACTCGCCCGCGCCCTCAGGAACCAATGGGCTGTGATTGGGGTGATCGTTGAGATTGAAGAAATGCCATGGGACGAAATTTTGAACGATCGCCTTCTCACTCGCGACTATGAGGGAGTCCTTCTGAGTTGGGAAATCCCATTGAAGCGTGACCGTTTTGAAACCTGGCATTCGACCGGAATCGAAGAGGGGGGCGGCAACCTCTTCGGCCTCCGGAATCAGGTGGTGGATGAGTTGCTTATCAAGTTGCGGGATGAGGAGGACCTCGAAGAGGCAAAAACTCTCGCTCATCGCCTCCAGGATGAGATATCAGCGCTTCAACCCTGCTATTTTATTGCTCAGTCAGGGAGAATAATGACGCTCCGGGACGGGGCGGTCGAAGTGGCAAGGCCGGTTGTTGGAAAAGATCCGATCCGGTCGCCGGCAGGCATTGGTAAGGCAGGCCTGGAAAGGTCGAGGCCGTGGTGGGCGCGGAGCAAAGCGTCGCCGAAGCCCCTGTCTCTCGAAATATTGTCCGGAGAGGAGAATCCATGATTCGGTTTCTGGGACAGCGCATTTTCGTGCTTTTGATCCGGCTTATTTTGGTCTTTGCGATTCTCTCCGTGGTGATCGAATTGAGTTACGGCGTCTTTGGAGGTTCGGAGGTGCATGTTTGGCAAATGGATTTCACTGCGCCGGTAGAGCCGTCCCTGATGCTGACGGGGCACGGTGGTTGGGAGTCGGTTCTCGAACCGGTCGCGAATTCCTCTCTGGTCATTGGCATCACCTGGGGCGTGGTTCTCCTCACGGGGTACTCGTGGGGGATTCTCACGGCTCGCATTCAGCGCTTCCCTTTTCGGAATCTCATTGTCCTGCCGTGGCTCGTGTTCGCCTGTGTCCCCGGATTCTGGTGGGTCATACAAGTGGCGATTTATTCATATTTTGAATGGGAACGTCCCGGGTTCGCCAATGAAATTGTAGTTGAGTCAGGGCCTGATTTGATGCGGTGGTGGAACGCGGTGGTGGTGGCTGCTCCGCTCATTGTTCTCGGCGTAGCGGTGCAGATTCGTGCGGTGAATGCCCGTATTCAGAAAGAGTCAGTGCTTCCTTTTGTGAGAGGTTTATATCAATCGGGGTATTCGAATCGGGAGATTTTTTATCAAAACATCCTTCGCCGTCTTTCAGGAGATTTAGTTCATCTCTCTGACCGCACCCTGCCGTTGATCCTTGGAGGTCTTATTTTTGTGGAAGCGGCGTTTCGCTACGAGGGGATGGGCAATTTTCTGCTTCGTTCTCTGGAGGTGAGTTATTTTCCGGGGATTCTGGTAGCGGGTCTATGGATGGCTGGAATCATTGGTATCGTTGCGTTGATACGGGAGATAATGGTGCACAGTCTGACATCCGATTGAATCATGATGAATCGTCGACAATCCAGGGCTTCCCGGCACTCCCTCAGCGCATTGGCGAGGGCCTGGGAGACCCGTTATGTTATTGTTCTGGCGTTTGCTTATCTGATTTCATTCGGGTGGCTTTTCTCCGCCGGAACCGATGTTGATATTCGTCCTTCTGAAATTCTCGTGACACCGGGCGAGCCGCTTTGGAAAACACCGGGTGACGGACACTTGTTTGGAACGACGGCGACAGGGCTTGATCTCTTTCATCTTTGCCGTATCGCGATGGCGAGGGCCGTGGCTGTGGCCGCGATTGCAACTGCTCTGGGGCTCGCTCTCGCCTTTCTCACGGTGATGCTGTTCGCCTTTGATCCGGGTGAACGGCGATTTTCCCTCCTGAAATCATGGGGGCGTGTCGGCGTGCTGATGCCGTGTGCTCTTGTGCTTCTGATCGTGCAGGCGGGAGCGGGCGGGGGGATCACTTCCTTTGTCGTGGCGACTTCTCTTTTGATTTCCATCCACAGCGCTCCGGCGATGGCGGAGTGGTTTGAAAAAGGAGAGAAGGGACACGATATTCTTTCGGCTTATGTGGTAGGGCTTTCGCGATCCGAGATTGTCACGAACCGGATTGTGCCGACGGTCATCCGAAAGCTGATCGGTATTTTTGCGACCTTGATTCCGCAGGTCGCCTTAGTCGAAATGGGGGTTTCTTTTTTAGGGATGGGGAGTGAAAGGCTCAGTATCGGAGGCCTGATTTCCTACGGGCAGCAGGTCATTATTGAGGCTCCGTGGCTTGCCATCTACCCCGGGATTTTTGCCTCAGTCGTCACGATGTTTCTGACTCTTCTTGGATGGTTGACTTCGCGGGCATTGAAATCTGAACCGATAAGGCGATTCATCTAGTTTGATCGACCCATGGAGGAAACCGAAAATCACGCATTGATTGAGATTCATGATTTTTCCGTCGAGAAATCAGGAGGCTTTGATGATCGCAACCTGAGGTTGCGACGGATTTCTCTGACCATAAATGCGGGAGAGATCTGGGTGTTCGGAGGAGAAGCCGGCTCGGGTAAGTCGATGCTGTGCGAATACATTGCAGGTGTCGCGCGTCGGCGGACAAAAGTGACCGGCGGGCAGGTTTTGATCGACGGGAGAACTTCAAAGGGAAAGCCGTACCTGCAGCGGTCGCCGCTGGTTTCATTTATCGGGCGTGAGCCGGAAGCGGCCTTTAATCCACATCACAGTGTTGAGCACTCGCTGCGGGAGTTTTCGAGACTGATCGGGAGGTCGGGGCGTCGGGGGAAGGAACTCGATTGGAATGAAGAGTTTTACGCCGTGGGAATTATCGAGCCGGAGCGGATTCTTCCCCGGGTCATCAGTGATTTGCCGCTCATGATGCTTCAGCGCCTTTCCCTGATGCGTGCCCTCATGGCACAGTCCCGCGTGATTGTTTGTGACGAGGCGACTTGTAATCTTGATCGCATCGCTGAAGGGCAGTTCGTCGATTTGATCAGTCAAATACGGGAGGAAAGAGGGGTGACCTTTGTGCTGTCAATGGGCAGCTTGCGAAATGCAGAGCGTTTTGCGGATCACCTTGCGATGTTTTTTGAAGGAGGGATTCTCGAGTCGGGGCCGGCCGCACTTTTGATTTCGAAGCCTGATTTTTCCTACACCCGTGAGTTTCTTGCGACATCGCCGAAGCTGTCTCATTCGCCCCATGAGTTGCCTGTGATCAGCCGGGAGGCGATCATTGAGGCGGAGGAAAAGGTGCATGGAAGTTCAACATTTATCGCCGGTGAAAACGATGAATAGCGCCTCCGGGTTGGACTTCTTGCCGTAATGGCCTATCAGACTTGCCCGCAGACAAATTGAAATGATTACCGAAGAAAATATTCGAGAGAAACTGAAAGAGGTGAACTATCCCGGCTTCAGCCGTGACATTGTGTCTTTTGGACTGGTGAAAGAAGTTCAAGTTCACGGAGCGGATGTGATTGTTAAAATCAGCATCGCGACGAAAGATCCAAATGTTCCGCGCGGGATTCATGAAGGGATTGAGAGCGCGATCAGTTCTCTCGAGGGAATCGGGAAGGTGAATGTGGACTTTGATATTCAGGATCCACCGGAACCGGTAACCGGTGGAAACCCTGCGGCAGGACAATCCAGCATTCCCGGGGTGAAGAAGATCATTGCGGTGGCGAGTGGTAAAGGTGGCGTCGGGAAGTCGACTGTTTCGACGAATCTTGCGATTGCGCTCAGTAAAACCGGAGCAAAAGTCGGCCTCTGTGATTGTGACCTGTACGGTCCAAGTATTGCCATGATGCTCGGTGCGGAAGACCAGCAGCCGATGGCAACGGAGGACAACGAGATCGTTCCCATCGAAGCTCAGGGGATTAAGGCGATTTCAATGGGCTTTCTTCTCAGCGATGATTCCCCTGTGATTGTCCGGGGGCCGCTCGCGACTCGTTATACGCAGCAGTTTTTGCGTCAGTGCCTCTGGGGGGATCTAGACTATCTTGTCCTCGATCTGCCTCCGGGCACCGGAGACATTCAGCTTACGATCGTTCAGACGGTTGCTGTCGATGCGGCGTTGATTGTGACGACTCCTCAGGAAGTCGCGCTGATCGATGCACGGAAGGCCATCGGGATGTTCAGGAAAGTGAATGTTCCCATCGCCGGTATGATTGAAAACATGGCCTGGTTCGAGTGCGATCTAGGGAAGAAGTATTTCATCTTCGGTGAGAATGGAGGAGCGGCTGAGGCAGAGAAGCAGGGAGTGCCGCTCATGGGGCAGATCCCGCTCGACCCGCCAACTCGAAAGGCGGCTGATGAAGGGACTCCCATCGCGACAGAAGATCCGGAAACGAACTCCGTTTCGGCTGCTTTTCGCGATCTCGCGACCAAGGTGATTGCCTCGGTCGGGAACTGACTTCATTGAAGTGGTCGAAATATCAGCGGTGTCGGAAAGGGCGCGTCTACGTGGTTTGACGTGGTGCCTTCTCCCCGTCATTGTGGCGACCCCTTTATGAAGAAATTCCTCATTCTCCCGCTTGCCGTTTTCGGCAGTCTTTTTCTTTCCGTATCGGCGGCCGAGCAGCCTAATATTATTTATATTCTTCTCGATGATGCCGGCTACGCAGACTTGAGCTGCTACGGTCAGAAGAAGTTTTCGACGCCGAATATCGACCGCCTCGCTGCCGAGGGGATGAAGTTTACCAACCATTACTCCGGCAGCACGGTTTGCGCTCCGACCCGGTGTTCTCTTCTCACCGGGCTTCATACGGGAAGAACCTTTGTGCGGGGGAATCGAGAAGTCGAACCTGAAGGACAGTCGCCGATGCCTGCCGATATTGTGACGATGCCCCGTCTTCTTTCGGAGGCAGGTTATACCACCGGCGCCTTCGGGAAGTGGGGGCTGGGTGCACCCGGTTCGGTGAGTGATCCAGCCGAGCATTTTGACCTGTTTTATGGTTACAACTGTCAGCGACAGGCTCACGACTACTATCCCACTCACCTTTGGAAGAACAGGGAGAAAATCGAGCTGAATAAAGAAGTCTACACCCATGACCTCATCATGGGCGAAGCGCTGGATTTCGTGAGGGATAACAAAGAGGATCCATTCTTTGTCTACCTTGCCGTCGCAATTCCTCATGCGGCGATGCAGGTTCCCGAGCCGTACGCGAAGCCATGGCGTGAAAAATTTCCGGAGTTTGAGAAGAAGATTGGAAAGTATGCCGGTACCGAAGTGAGCAACCCGATTGCAAGTTTCGCCGGCATGATGACGCTTCTGGATGAAGGGGTGGGAGAGCTGCTGGCTCTTCTCGATGAACTGGAGTTGGATGAAGACACTATTGTCATGTTGAGCTCGGATAATGGTCCCCATCAGGAAGGGGGGCACGCCCCTGATTTTTTTGATAGCAACGGCCCGTTTCGAGGTCACAAACGTGACCTTTCCGAGGGCGGAATTCGCACTCACATGCTGGCTCGCTGGCCGGGGAAAATTGCGGCCGGTTCGATCACGGACCATGTCTCTGCTCACTGGGATGTGCTGCCAACGACGATGGATCTTGCGGGAGCAGAGGCCCCCTCTGAGATTAGCGGGGTTTCATTTTTGCCAACCCTTCTTGGTGAGGACGGGCAGGTTGAGCATGAATATCTCTATTGGGAATTCTATGAGCGTGGCGGCAAAAAAGCGGCCCGCTGGGGAGACTGGAAGGCCCTGCAGCTTGAGGTCAATAAGTCGCTCGACAGCCCCATCGAAATTTACGATCTCTCCCGGGATCCGGGAGAGGAGAATAACCTTGCGGAGCTTCGTCCGGATCTGGTGAAGCGTGCTAAAGAGATTTTTGCGGAAGCTCATGTTCCTTCTCCGAACTGGGAGTTCGGTCAGGCAAAGAATAAGAAAAAACGTAAGCCGTGACGGAGTCCGGCGGTGGCCCGGGCGTGAAATCGGATTCCGGCGCCCCTTATCCGTTGAATGATGCGGGGTTGTGGTGATGAACTCACCAATCGTCTACGTGGTTCCGAGAGAGATGTCTTTTCCCGGGAACGCAAAATGCCGCAGTCCCGGAAGACTGCGGCATCAGAGGTTTTTGCTTTTTGCCGATGGTTCTAGGAGTTAGCCGGCAGGTCGAAGCGGTCGAGGTTCATCACCTTTGTCCAGGCGGCAACGAAGTCTTCAACGAACTTAGCATTCCCATGTTCGCTGGCGTAGACTTCAGCAATGGCGCGGAGTTGCGAGTTGGATCCGAAGACAAGATCGACTGAGGTGGCCATCCATTTCATTTCCCCATTGGTGAGGTCGCGACCTTCGTAGAAGTGTTCGCACATCGGGGATACCTTCCATTCGATCCCCATATCAAGAAGATTGACGAAGAAGTCATTGCTCAAGACTGAACGGTTTTCTGTGAGGACACCGAGATCAGGATGACCGACCGTGGTTCCAAGCACTCGCATGCCGCCCACCAGCGCTGTCATTTCAGGCGCTGTCAGGGTCAGCAATTGTGCCCGGTCGATGAGGCTTTCCGGGGCTGGACGATCGAGGTCGTCACCGAGGTAGTTGCGAAAGCCATCCTGAGCGGGCTCGAGCATGGCGTAGGAATCCACTTCGGTCATTTCCTGTGTCGCGTCAGTCCGACCGGGTGCGAAAGCGACCTCGATATCGTGCCCGGCTTTGCGGGCAGCTTCTTCGATGGCGGCGGATCCACCGAGAACGATGAGGTCAGCAAGGGAAACCAGTATGTTGTCTGATCGGCCTGTGTTGAATTCTTTTTGAATTTCCTCCATCGTTTCGAGGACGCTGGCGAGTTGTTCAGGCTGATTCACTGCCCAGTCTTTCGCCGGAGCAAGCCGGATACGGGCTCCGTTGGCGCCCCCCCGGTTGTCTGACCCCCGAAAGGATGATGCCGAAGCCCAGGCGGTGGAGACAAGCTCGGAAATGCTGAGGCCGGAACTAAGCAGTGCTGTTTTCAAGGTCGCGATTTCCTTTTCGCCAATTACTTCGTGAACGAGCTCAGGCACAGGATCCTGCCAGAGTTGCGGCGCGGCGACCTCCGGTCCGAGCAGGCGGGAAACGGGGCCCATGTCGCGATGAGTCAGTTTATACCAGGCCTTTGCGAAAGCGGTGGCAAATTCGTCAGGATTGTCGAGAAAGCGTTTCGAGATTCTGGCATAAGCAGGATCTGTCTTCAGTGCGATATCCGTGGTGAACATCATGGGAGCATGACGAATCGATGGGTCGTGCGCGTCCGGCACAGTGCCTTCGCCACCACCGTTTTTCGGCTTCCACTGTTTCGCTCCGGCAGGACTCTCGGTGAGCTCCCAGTCATAGAGGAATAGATTGGTGAAATAGCCGTGAGACCATGTCGATGGAGTGCTTGTCCAGGCCCCTTCGAGGCCGCTCGTGATTGTGTTTTCGGAATTCCCCTTGCCATAGGCGTTCTTCCAGCCCAATCCCATTTCTTCGAGAGTGGCAGCTTCCGGTTCACGCCCGACATGTTCATCAGGGTTTGCCGCTCCGTGTGCTTTTCCGAAGGTGTGACCTCCGGCAATGAGTGCGACAGTTTCTTCATCGTTCATCGCCATGCGGGCGAAAGTTTGACGAATATCCACGGCCGAAGCGAGCGGGTCGGGATTTCCGTTCGGACCTTCAGGATTGACATAGATTAAGCCCATTTCAGTGGCGCCGAGAGAACGTTCAAGTTCGCGGTCGTCGTTGTGACGGGTATCACCGAGCCACTTACTTTCAGCCCCCCAGTATACGTCAATCTGTGGCTCCCAAACGTCTTCACGTCCGCCTGCGAAGCCGAAGGTCTCAAAACCCATTGATTCGAGGGCGACATTTCCAGTCAGGACCATGAGGTCAGCCCATGAAATGCTGGCGCCATACTTTTGTTTGATGGGCCAGAGAAGGCGTCGTGCTTTGTCGAGATTGGCGTTGTCCGGCCAGCTGTTCAGGGGAGCGAATCGCTGGGTGCCGTCTGTGGCACCGCCACGTCCGTCGGTGACCCGGTAGGTGCCCGCGCTGTGCCATGCCATGCGGATAAAGAGAGGGCCGTAGTGTCCGAAGTCGGCTGGCCACCAGTCCTGTCGAGTGGTCATGAGTTTTTCGAGATCGCTTTTGATGGCTTCGAGATCCAGCTTCGCGAACTCTTTTGCGTAGTCGAAATCTTCACCGTAGGGGTGACTTTTCGAGGAATTCTGGTGAAGGATTTGAAGGTTCAGCTGGTTGGGCCACCAGTCTCTGTTGGAAAGGGCTGAGGCGGCAGTGTGGCGATAGGATTGAGCTTGTTGGCCCATCACGGGGCATTGACTGATATCATTCATAGGTTTTTCTGGGGATTGAGATGAACTCTACCGGGCGGATGCCGGTGCGCCCGGCGCAAGCATGGGAGCCGTTTGACATATTGGGTTGTTCATCAGGGTTAAGAAGAGGGGAATCGTCGGGGCGACTCTTTCCCTTAAATTACTGACAGAAAGCACCGGATGCATCCAATGCATCGTTAGAATGTTTGCTATGCTTTCGGTGCATGGTTAAGCTCAGGAATGCGCTACGATATCGAATTTCACCACTTGGAGCAATTTGTTGCCGTTGCCCGAACCGGGAACTTCACGAGGGCGGCGGCAGAATTGAATCTTTCCCAGTCTTCCCTGAGCCGTGCCGTTCAGAAGTTGGAGGATCAAATCGGGCAGCCACTCTTTGAGAGAAAGCCGCGTGAAGTCGTGCTGACTGACCATGGCGAACTGTTCCTGGAACGGGCAAAAGAGATTCTTAAGCTCGCGGAAGACACTTTTTCGGCTCTTTCCGAAGCAGGACGACATGGTCGAATCCGGCTGGGGGCCATTCCGACGGTTGCGCCGTACTTCCTGCCGCGCTTTCTGAGCAGTTTTGCGAAGGCGAATCCTGATGTCTCGGTGATCGTTCAGGAAGACACCACGGAGAATTTAGTCAAGCGGTGCAGTCACGGAGAGATCGATCTCGCGATTCTCGCCATGCCGATCATCGCAAAGTATCTCGAATCGGAAGTGCTCTTTGATGAAGAACTCCTTCTCGTCGTCCCGGCTGATCACGAACTCGTCTCGCGTGACTTGATTACTCCTGAAGCGGTCGAGGAATTTCCTTTCGTGACCTTGAACGAGGCGCATTGTCTTGCTGACAATATCGCCTCGTATTGCCGGCAGCAGTCCGTTCAGCCAGTCTCAGTTGAGCGTATCAGTCAACTCACTACGGTGCAGGAGTTAGTTGCCCTCGGTCACGGCGTTTCGATTATTCCCGAAATGGCCCGTCAACTTGATCAAAGTGATCGCCGCGTTTATCGCTCTTTTGATGCCCCCGAACCGATGCGAACAGTGGCAATGCTCTGGAACCCGTATCGCTATCAAAGCAAGTGGGTCAAAAGCATGAGGGACCATCTCCGGGAGTTTGTTTCAGGGGAATGACCCCGGAAGTGAGCCTTTTTGAATTTTGAGTCTGTTAGTCGACGAGGACGAGTATTTCCACTTTCCGAAATTCCACGGGGTGGCTCTCCGATTGAAGAGAGATAGTGCCGCCGGACAATTCAATATTCCCCCCGGCTTTATCGATGATTTTTTCCGCATTAGCGTCTTCGGCATCCAGCACGGGTTTTTGGTAGGAGAGGACCAGATCTCCCTCTGCAAAGTGTCGAATGACTTCATGGCCGCGGACTTCTACTTCAACGGTCACCCAATCATCGCCATGGAATGTTTTCGAACTCGAATTGATGCAGTGCTTCTTCACCAGTTTCTCTTTCATAAACACATGAGTGCCGGGAGTGCAGAGGTTGGCGTTGGTGCGGTCTCTCTTGCCATCTCCTCCGAGAAGTTGCACTTCGATTGAAACAGGGAAATCCTGATTCGCTATCATGGTTGCCGGGTCCTGCCCGTGCACCATGATGCCGCTGTTTCGAAACGCCCAGCGGGGGCCGCCTTTGACCTGTTCTCCCGTGAAGCGGTACTCCAGCCTCAACCGGTAATGAGAATAGGGAGTTTCGTAAAAGAGATGTCCGAATGATTCGTTAAATTCCGTGTAGTTTTCATAGCTGACCTTGAGAACCCCGTCTTCCACTCTGAACGTTTTCCTGGAGTCGTTGCCGTATTCTTCGTAGCGAATTTTGGGGGTCCATCCTGTCAGGTCTTTGCCGTTGAAAAGTGGTAACCAGTTTTCGTCTTCCGCTGTTATCGCGAGCGAAGAGGTGAGTGCCAGAACAGAAGAGAGCAGGCGAAGGTGGAGAGAGTGGCGGGAGATCATAGAGGAGGTTTTTTGGTTAACGTAGTGAGGGGCGTTTGGGAGATGGCCTGTCTGTGGTTTGTTCCCGCAGGGGCCGAATTAAGCATGTATCAAGCCACTTGATCTTTCTTCCAAAGAGAGATCAAGTGGGAAAAACGTGATGAAAATTTATTTTCTGCCCCTGATTTTCGCCGCTTTGCTGACGGCTCCCCGTGTCGCCGTTTCCGAAGAGTCCCTTCCTAACGTTGTCCTCTTTCTGGTCGATGACATGGGATGGATGGATTCGGAGCCTTATGGTTCCGAGTACTACGAAACTCCGAACATGAACCGGCTCGCGAAACTTTCGATGCGCTTCACTGATGCCTACGCGATGCCGCTTTGTTCCCCGACCCGGGCAACCATCCTGAGTGGCCAGTACCCGGCGCGACATGGGGTTACGACGGCGAGCGGGCATCAGCCTCCTCAAGAGGAAGGTGCCTCATTTTATCCGGAGAAGGTTTCGCCGACGAAGCGCTATATCTATGCGGAGAGTAAAAATTATCTCGATCCTGACATTCTCACGATTGCTGAAGTGCTTCGCGAAACGGGCTATGATACCGGGCATTTCGGGAAATGGCATCTCGGAGCGATGCAACCCCACTGGCCGGACAAACAGGGGTTCGATGAAATATGGATTGCCACGCCGGATCCCGGACCACCCAGCTATTTTTCTCCCTATGGCGTATCAAGCGAAGGAATCCCGACATCTAAGAGCCGCGTTGGGAACATCACTGACGGGCCCGATGGCGAGTACATCACGGACCGGCTCACCGACGAGGCGATAGCGTTTATTCAGAAAAATCGCGAGTCCCCGTTCTTTCTAAACCTATGGCAGTATGGAGTTCATGGCCCCTGGGGGCATAAAGAGGAATACACCCGTGAATTTGCGAAGAAGAAAGATCCCCGCGGTGAGCAACGAAACCCCATCATGGCCTCGATGCTGAAAAGCGTTGATGACAGCCTCGGCCGGATTCTGGATACGCTTGATGCAGAGGGACTCACCGGAAACACGCTGTTCATCTTTTTCTCGGATAACGGTGGAAATGTTCACAGTAATAAGCTGGGTGATCGAAAGCTTGAGAAGGTGAAGCCGGGACATCCCAAGTATGATTCTCTTCAGGATTGGAGAAAGTGGGCCGGGGGAGAGGTACCGACTAACAATGCGCCGCTTCGTGAAGGGAAAGCTAGCATCTATGAGGGAGGGCAGCGTGTGCCGCTCATGGTTCGCTGGCCGGGCAGGATCGAAGAAGGAAGCCTGACCGCTGAAGTCGTTCATGCCGTTGATCTCTATCCGACGATCCTCGATGCGGCGGGAGTCACTTCCGACGTGGAGCAAGCCCTTGATGGGGTTTCATTGCTGCCGCTTCTTCAAGAGAAAGCAAGCTTGGACCGGGAAGCTGTTTTTGCCTGGTTTCCGTTTTCAAATGGAGGGGTTTCTGTCAGGAAAGGGAACTTCAAGCTGATTAAACGCTGGGAAGCTCGTCCTGGTTTCCCAAATTTGGTGGAACTCTACGATCTGAAGTCCGACCTCGGGGAGGTCAATGACCTCGCGACAGAGATGCCCGGGAAGGTCGAAGAACTTTCGCGCCTTATTGATCAATTCGTCGAAGAGACCGGGGCTCTTGTACCGAAGTTGAATCCGGATTTTCGCGAGGATGCGGCTCAGCTGGAACGCGTGCCGGATTTCGGGTTAATTCCGAAACACTCAGCGTCTGAAGTGAAGAATGGTGTTCTCACCGTGAAGCCAACGGGGCGGGTGCCTTTTCTGGGCACGGCGCAGGTGAAACTCAAAGGGCCTCTGAAATTGGAGATGAAAGTCCGTCGGGCTTCAGGTGGCGCGGGGCGTATCCAGTGGCGCTCGTCGGGGCAGGAGACCTTTCCTGAAGAGGGTCAAGTCGTCGATTATACCCTGTCCGGGGGCGCGGAGTGGGAAATTGTCACCGTCGAGCTTCCGGTGCGCGGAACATCGGCGACGATTCGGCTGTATCTGCCTGAGGGGGACGAAATAGTCGAGTTCGATGCCATTGAGTTTACGGATAGCAACAAGGTCGTAAAGGCCTGGGATTTCGAAGCGAAATAATCCTTTGTCTCTCCTGTTTAACGAAAAGGGGACACGGTGATTTCTGAACCTTGAGTGGGGCTTGTTGCCCCGGCTCAAGAAGACAGAAACTCAATGATCTTCGCTTTCGGCCTGCCGATGATGGCTCTGTTGTCTTTGACGATAACAGGGCGCTGCAGGAGTTGCTTGTGCTTCACGAGGATATTGACTACCGCCTCGGGATTCCCGACGAAATCATCGGGATTAAGTTCGAGTTTCTTGAATTTGGAGTCCTTTCGCACCAGGTCCTCGACCGGATCTTCGAGCTTGGCGACAATTGCCTCCAGCTCCTCCTTTCCGGGAGGGGTTTTAATGTAAAGGATGACCTCGTGTTCGATTCCAAGTTCGCTGGCGACCGTCAGCGCATTGGTCGAAGAACCTCAGTGCGGGTAGTGGTAGATCGTGACTTTGCTCATCGTTTAAAGATGAGCGGCGGTGGTGAAAATGCAATGCCGGGGTGACCTGTTTGCCCCGAATGACCGGGAAGCACGCCTCAGAAGAGCCTGCCTTCAATGCGTATGCGCTTTCCTCTTGAATTTTTCTTGAGAAACGCCTTTATTGAGATTACGTCTCGATAGCAATAAGGAGCGCGGGATGATACAGAGAATAGTCGTTGGAGAAATGAGGCATTGTTTCTAGGGTGATGCTTCCGTCGGATTAACCCGACCAACGATATTAATATGAAAGGAAACCAAGAAGTTATCGACGCGTTGAATGCCGGTCTCACGATCGAGCTGACAGCGATTAATCAGTATTTTATTTGCTCCAAAATGTGCGCAGACTGGGGGCTGAATAAGCTCGCTAAGCACTTTTACGACGAGTCGATCGAGGAGATGAAGCACGCGGACGAAGTCATTGACCGGATCCTCTATCTCGATGGAGTTCCTGAAATCGCCCGTTATGACAAGATTCTCGTGGGCGAGAATCCTGAGCAGCAGATTAAAGACAGCCACACGCTGGAGTCCAAGGGAGTCGCGACCTACAACGAAGCGATTCAGCTTTGTATAGAAGTGAAGGATGCAGGCTCCCGCGAGCTCATGGAGCGCATGGTGGTCGAGTCAGAAGAGAGTGTCGACTGGTGTGAAACACAATTCGATATGATCAAGATGGTAGGCCTCGAGCGATACCTTTCACAGCATTTCGGTGAATCAGAAGGCGAGTAAAATCGTCCATCAGCCATGAAGACACAGACCGCAAACCTCATCCCCACCTGCCGCTTTGCTGCCGCAGGTGAGACGGGGGGCGTTCTGTGTCATTGCACCGGTGTGAAAGAAGCAGCGGTTCACGAACTGGTTCAGGCAGGTAGCGTCGAAAGCGTCCAGGAAGTCATGCATCAAACGGGTGCAGGGACAGGATGCGGAGCCTGCCGTTGCCGGATTAATCGCGTCCTCGATGGTCTGCCGGCAGCGTGTGGCGGCCGGTTTGACCTTTGCGGCGGCTGCGGCTGTGTCTCGGCGATCTGTCAGTGCGAAGCGGCCTAGTCGGCATTCCGCTTGAAGCGGCATTCCGCTACTTCCCGGGTAAGGTCCACGTTGGTGAGAAGTCTTTCCCTTCGTTCAGCATTGCTTCGACGACACGTGACATGAGCTGAAGGCAGGGGCCGTCGTTGGGAATGTTCATGAGGACATCACTGAGGATGGAAGACGCCCGCCTGAAGTTGCTCTCCTCAAACTCTTTCAGAGCATGTTCATATTGCGCCGCAAATTCACTCCAATCGTCGCAGGAACCCGGTGGTTCGAGCTCAACAAGGTTCACGGGTTTACGAATGTTCTTAACGACGACCTGGCAGAGGCGTCGTTTCCCAAAGTGCACCGGAAGTTGCGAAGCGGTTTCCCCGGTGATCAGTAACGAGGTCTTGAGATATTTGGTCGCCCCCTGCACGCGACTGGCAAGGTTCACGGCGGTGCCGAGAGGGCCATACTTGAACTTTCGATGGGTTCCCACATTGCCGACAAGGGAGTCACCGGTATTGACCCCGATTCCGACTGAGGTTTCCGCGCCGATCAGTTCCTCCCATTTCTCATTGAGCTTCGGGAGGCTCGCCATGATGTCGAGCGCTGCCTGACAGGCGAGGGCAGCATGATTGGGCTGGCGGTTGGGAGCGCCCCACATCGCCATCAGTTCGTCGCCGGTATAGTCCACAAGTACCCCTCCGAGTTCAATGACGATGGTGGAAAATTCCCCCATGACACCGCTGAGCCAGTCAATGGTCTGAGAGGGACCGAGCCGTTCGCTGATCGTTGAGAATCCACGAATATCGCAGAAGAGGACCGATACTTCAGCCTGACGGGCCTGCATCTTCATCGGATCGGGGTTGCGGGCCAACTCGCGGGCAAGTTCAGGAGTGAAGTGCTGTTCGAAGACTTTTTCGCGCAATTTCTTTTTCTCGAGACTGGCATTGAGGCGGGCCATAAGGAGAGCGGGACGAATCGGGCGGGAGAGAAAATCTTCAGCCCCGATTTCAATGCATCGAACGGCATCAGTTTCCTCCTGGAGCCCCGTCACCACGATCACCGGAGTGTGTCGAAGGTGACCGGTCGAACGCAGGCTCTCGAGGACTTCGAATCCGTTCATTTCCGGCATTTCGATATCGAGAAGCACCGCGTCAAAGTCGTTTTCCGACATCTGTTCGACTGCTTCGAGGCCATTCACCGCAAAAACAATTTCGAAACCGCAGGGTGAGAGAAGCCGGTCGAGAATGAGGCGGTTGTCGGCATCATCATCTGCGATGAGGAGGCAGCCACGCACTTCGCCCGGTTCGCAATGGGACGGCAAAGCGTGAGGTTGTTCCCCGGCTCGCGAAGCTGCTTCTTCGACCGCTTTTGAAGTGCCGGTTACAAAACTGAGGCAGCGCTCGAGGACGCCCACGATTTCGATGCATTTTTCTGAAAAAGCGGGCGTTGGAGGCATCATTTGCACCAGCTGAATGATGCCGAAGAGATGGTTTAAGCGATTGCGAACTTCGTGTCGTGAATGTCGCATGTATCCCTCGAAAGAGTCCTTTTCCCCGTGGTAGGCACCTCCACACCAGTCTTTGACGTCAGCTTGAAAGGCGTCGGCCTCCTCGAGCAATTTCCCGATGTCATCCTTGATCTGGCCCTCGATATCTTCTTCTGGAACGGTTTCAGGTAACTCATTGATGAGCCGGCTGAGCTGCTCAGCCGCGGGACCGAGGTCGCGATAGAGCAGGGAAAGAATGGCCTGGCTGGTGACGGAAGACATTTCGTTACTGTCGCCCGTACCGTGCGCGCGCGCGATGTAAAAATCGACTTTGTCAGGCTATCATTTGTCGGCTCATGAGGAAGTCATCCATGACGTGACCTCCCCCAATGTCGAGGCAGTCTTCCCCTGTTTTCCGGAAACCGTTGTGTTCGTAGCAGCGAATCGCGGAGGTGTTGTGCCGGTTTACCCGAAGGCTCAACCGGCATACTTCGGCGGCGCGCAGCTTCCTGAAGAGGGATTGAAGGGTGAATGATCCCAGGCCCATTCCCCGGTGTCCGGGGAGGAGGTAAAGTTTGTGGAGGTCACAAACTTTACTTTTGCAAACCGGACCGTAGGCGAGAAATCCAACCCTTTCTCTGTGCTTTAGAATCCAATCATAGTGAATCCCGGATTTTTTGATTTCCTCTGCGATGCGGGTTGGCGAGTACATCAGCTCAAGCATGTATTCAATTTGCTCATCGGAGATGATGTCCCGATAGACGACAGGCCAGATTTTTCGGGCCATTTCCCGTAATTCACAGAGGTCTGACGGTTCGACGGGATCAAAGCTGACAAAGCGGAAACCGGGGGTCATGGATCAAATATAGCTGAAATAGGAACATGAAAGGTATCCTGAGGCGATCATCACCCGTAAATCAACCATGCCGGAGACGAGCAAACAATTGACTTCCGGCAGAATCAGGCTTTTTTCACGCGGACATGAGCGACCAAACTAACGACCCTAAGAATCCGGTGCTTTCTTTTATCGGCACGGCCTTCCTTTTTATCGTGCCGGCGGCACTTATTGTGATGCTCGGCATTGTCGGCTTTGCTTTTCTCAGCGGTTCCGGAGTGAAAGTGGAACCTGAAGAAGCAGCCAAGCCGGTCGCTGCGGCAGCACCGGCTCCTGCAGCTCCCGAAGGTGACACTGAAGTAGCGGCTGCTGCCCCTGAAACAAATGCTCCAGCTCCTGCGGCTGAGGAAGCAACCGTGGCAGCCCCTGCCGGTGCTGAACCGGACCCTGCGTTGATGGCCGCGGGTAAAGCTGCTTACGCAACCTGTGCTGCCTGCCACGGGGCAGATGGAACCGGGCTCAAGGCCGGGCCGATGTTGATGGCACCCAGCCTTGTTGGATCAGAATTGCTTCTCGGTGATCCTGATACTGCTCTGTTGATCGTTCTCAAGGGAATTGCAAAAGAGAACATGGATTTTATGGGCATGATGGCCCCTCTCGGAGCCGGTCTTGACGATGAAAAACTAGCCGGTGTTCTCACCTACACTCGCAATGAGTGGGGAAACAGCGCGCCTGCGGTTACGGTTGAAGAAGCTGCTGCTGCACGTGCTAAGTTCGCTGCGGTGGACGCTCCTGCCGGAGTGAAGCGAGCAGAGCTCCAGACGATTGTCGACGCTCACCAGTAAGCTTACTCAACTTACTCAACTTACTCCGTCCCGCGCAGGGGACGGAATTGATTCACCTCGGCCACGTAGTGGTAGCCGAGGTGTTTTAGTTTTTGCTCGAGGGCTTCCTGATCGAGATCGTGAGTTCGCGCGAGGTCGTCAAGGCTCTCGCAGTCATTTCGCAGGGCCGTGTTGAGAAGCCCCGGAAGGAGATTGGGGTCCAGTTGATCAAAGTTGCTCAGGTTCATGCCCGTCGAAGAAGGATGGCCTCTGTATCGAATTCGCGATTGAGGACATCGCTCAAGATCACGACCTGATCGCCGGATTCAATCAGTTCCTTTTCTTTGAGAAAGCTAATGGCCTGGCGAATGCTCTCTTCGGGATCATCCGCGAATTCCATGACGAAGGGGAAGACGCTGCGGTTCATGTGCAGCGAGCGAACGACGGAGGCGTCGGGGCAGAAGGCGAAAATGCCGGAGTGATGAGGCCGCATGTGCGCGGCGTAATTGGCGAGGACGCCGCGGGCCGTGAAGATAATGATTGTCGCATCCTGCAGGGAGTCTGCGAGGCCGACGGCGGAACGGACGGTATGCTGCTTCTCGGTGCGCAGCTCGATGTCCTTGCTGAACCGGGCGGAGGGTTCGCGCTCCATGCGGCAGGCGATGCGGTCGAGCACTTCGATGCATTTTACGGGATACTGGCCGACGGAAGTTTCACCACTTACCATGACGGCGTCAGCCTGCTCAAAAATGGCGTTGGCAACATCGGTGACTTCAGCGCGGGTCGGGACCGGGTTTTCGATCATGGACTCGAGCATGTGGGTTGCCACGATGACTTTTCGTCCGATCCGCGCAGATTCCTTCAGGATGGTGCGCTGAACGACGGGAAGCTCTTCGATATGAACTTCGATCCCGAGATCTCCCCGGGCGACCATCACGGCATCAGATTCGACAATGATTTCGGAGAGGTTCTTGACCGCTTCCTGGTCCTCGATTTTCGACACGATGCGGGCCGTGCAGTCCTGCTCATCGAGCTTTTCACGTAAATACTTTACGTGTCCGGCATCTCTCACAAAACTGATTGCCACGAAATCGACTTGAAGTTCAGCGGCGAGTTCAAGATCGCGCAGATCCTTTTTCGTTAAGGGCGGGAGATTGACGCGGATACCGGGGAGGTTGATGTGACGGCGGGATCCCATGAGTCCGTCCGTGAGAACTTCGCAGGTAAGGCGTCCGTCGTCGATTCGATCGACGCGGAAGTGAATTTCCCCGTTATCGACGAGCATGACATCGCCGACGGAAACGTCGTCGTGAAGACCGTCGTAGTTCGTCGTCACCGAAATTTTGCTGCCGGCCTCGAGGTTGGCGTTTCTGAATTCAACCACATCGCCTTTCTTCAAATCGAGCTTCCCGTCGACATCACCGGTTCTGATAGAAGGCCCCTGCAGGTCAATTAAAGTCGCCACGCTCATGTCGAGAGTTTCAGATTGCTCTCTGATATTCTTCACGATCTCACGGGTCCAGTCATGGGCGGCATGGCTCATGTTGAGGCGGAAGACGTTCGCTCCGGCTTTGATCAGTTTAGCGATCATCTCGGGCGATTGAGTCGCGGGGCCAAGGGTGGCGATGATTTTGGTCTTACGGGTACTCATGGTGGTGGAAGGAATTGGAAAGTTAAGCCTAACGGTGGAAGAAGCGATTCACCTTTTTGACACAAAAAAGCAGTCCGGTCTTGCGACGGGGACTGCTTTCAAGATTTCAGAATTTACGGGGCGCCGCGTTATTTGACACGCCAAACTTCGACGACGCGGTTGGGTGAGAGGTAGTTGGCATTGAAGCGTTTCGTTTGACCGAAGTAGACGGCTTGCACGCCGTTCTTATCGACGCCCGGGATACCGGCGACTTGAGCCGCGACATTTGAGGCACGCTTTGAAGAGAGCTCGTGGTTGGATTTGGCGTCTCCGTCAGTTGACGCGTAGCCGACGACAAGAAACCTGGCTCCTTTGGGAGAACCTTTAAGCAGTTCGTTGAGCCTGGTTACCTCAGCCGGTGTTACTTCGGCAGATCCCGAATCAAAAGGAACCCGGTGAAGGGCATTCGTGTTGCCGTCTTTGGAGAGGGTGGCATATACTTTTTCAAGGGCTTCGGGAGTGTCTTCCATGCCGCGGAGTTCAATAAAGACCGGGCGGACCTTGCCATCCAGCTGGATCGGCTCATTGATGAGGAAGGGAAAGTCGAGTGCCGGAAGGTCGGCGGCCGCTTTCAGTTTTTCTCCGTAGAGGGCTTCATCAATTTGCTGCTTAAGTTTCTCGATCTCTTTCTTGAGCTTCTCGTTTGCTCCGGCCATGGCTGCTTTCGACTTGGCACAGGCTTTCTTTTCATCAGCGAGCTGCTTCTTAAGTTTTTCCGTTTCAGCTTTGAGTGCATCGAGTTTCCCGGTATCGACCTTTGGAGCCGGCATCGGCGCCGTTGCTTTTGCTGCGGCTGCCGCGGCGGTCGCTGCGGCGAGTTTTTTCGTCAGGCTTGCTTTCTCCGCGCTCAGCTGATCGATTTTAATGTTGAGGTCGGCTGAGCTGGTCTTGAAGTCCGCCAGTTGAGCTTGCAGGGCTGAAAGCTTCCCGGCCTCAGGCGCCCCCGCGTTCAGCTTGGCCTTAAGCGCAGCGTTCGCTTCGCTGAGTGTTGCCGATTTTGCTTCGAATTCTGCTTTGAGAGCCCCTAATTTGGCGGCGTCTGCGCGGCTTAGGCGAAGTTCACCGGCAAGTTCTGCGCGTCTTTCTGATTCTGCTGTGAGGCTCGCTTTGGCCTCTGCCAGTTTTTTATGGAGACCGGATGTATCCTCCGAGCTAAGCGGAATCGGAGTGATCGGGGGGTCTTTCGGGCCGGCACATCCACCGGGGCTGAAGACCCAGGCGGTAAGAAAAAGGGCGGAAATTCCGGAGAGAATGGCGAAGACAGTTGCTCCAATATCGTTTCGGATCTGAAAACCTGACATATTTCGAGAGGGTTATACGGAGAAGATTCGTTGGGCGTTCGCCGGCTCAATGAACGTTAGCTCTTGCCATTCAAGAGATACTGAAAGGCGAGAACGCCTGCCAGGAGAAAGATAACTGCGATGAAGATTCCTAGAAAAATAGCCATGCGAAAATAGTAGACAATCTCACCGCGAATGCCAGCGGGAAGATGGAAAGACTAAAATTTGCGGGGACTAGGCGGGAAGGGTTTCAGCGGTCTTTGATGAGTCCTTTTTTCGCAATTTGCTCTGCCGTTCACGAAACCAGACGATCACCCCCATGAGCATGAACGCGCCAAAAATCATCCAGGTGCTGTAGAGGGCACCCCAGACGCCGTCGGTAAATCCGTAGCTGTGAAGGCCAACTCCCAGATTATTCACCCCCCACCAGCTGAATGTGGTGATGATTGCGAGGACGATGGCGTTCATGTGTACGCCGAGATCGCGGATCCAGCCGGCCATGCGACCGTGGAGGATCACCAGGGTCCAGAGGCAAATCATGAGTGCGCCATTTTCTTTCGGGTCCCAACCCCAGAATCGACCCCAGCTGTAATTTGCCCAGATTCCGCCGAGGACGGTTCCCACCAATGCGAAGAAGAGGCAGAAGCAGATCACTCCGTAGTTCATGCGGGTGAGGGTCTTGAAAAAGTCTTTCGACTTTCTTCCGATGAGCATGAAGACGAATCGCCCCGTCAGGTAAATGATTCCGATGATCGCGGAGACCAGCCCGGCCGCGTAGCCAATATTGATGATCGTGACGTGAGTCGCGAGCCAGAAGTTGGTGTCGAGCACCGCGACGAGTTGGGTGATCGTGTCGGTCGCCTCCTTGGCCTCGTATTTCATGGAAAGAAACATGCCCAGCACGCCTGAAAGAATTGCGACCAGGGTGCCCACGCCGAGGCGGGTGAAATACTCAATGAGGAGTCCGAGGAGGACGGCCGTTCCCGTGATGAAAAGCACGGTGTCGTAGAGATTCGTGATCGGGGGGCGCTGGCGGATGATGCTGCGCAAAGTGATGCCGTGCACGTTGAAGTAAAGCCCCAGCAGGGCGATGAGGCTCGCTACGATGATGAGGGTTTTGCCGATTTTGCTTCCGGGAGTGAGCCAGCTGAATGCCATGACCACAAAGGCAAAAATGAAACAGACCAGTGAGTTCATGAAATACTTGCCGCGATACATCTTCACCTCGAGGTCGGAGTGAAGGCCTTCACCGCGAGGGTCGGAGATAGCGTGCTGCCACTTGGAAAATTCGGTAAGTTCTTTGGCAAAAGCTTCGGGGCTTTCATTTTTCGCATCGACGAGCGATTGAATTTTCCCCAGCTGTTCTCCCGCCCAGGGGCGGGCATCTTTGTCGCCGAGTGCCTCAATCATGAGGTCGCTGGCGGAGAGCCAGACCTCATTGTCGGTTTCCCGGGGTGGAAAGAGATTCATTCCCCGCGCGGTGTTGGCGTGAAAGAAGAAAAGGCGGAGCGCTCCGGAAAACATGATTTCATCCTGTGAGCTTCCCGGCGGTGTGCTGATCGCCTGCATGAGCTGGTTGATGGACATCTCCGGCATCTTGTTGAGCATTTCGACGACATCGAGGCGTTTCGCGAGATCGATGAGTTCATCCGGCAGGATGTTCTCATTCACGATGAGCTCCCCTTTGCGGGCGAAACCAAACTGGCCAAGCAGATATTCAAAGGAACTGATGTTTCGCCCCAGCGTAAGGATCATGCCCTCGACACGGCCCAGTTCAAATTGGGGGTCTTTCTCACTCTCTTGATATTTCTTCTGTTTCTCGGCGAATTGAGCGCTCAATTCAGCGAGCTTGGCGCGTCCGGCGAAGAGTTCGTTGTAGGAATACCGGTCGCGCTTTGATTTGGGGGACACGCCGATTTGAACAACGGCGGCAGAGTCATCGACAATAAAAACGGGAAGATCTTTAGCGACTTCGCCCTTGAAGAGGACGTTGAGGAGCCACTCGGCGTAGTGAAGCTTGTGATCGACACCGTCGGCGGTTTGAAAGGCTGCGGTCGTTTTTCCGCTGTACTGGAGCAGCGTGAACCTGGCCACCGAGTAGAGCGGTTTGACCCGGCCGCCTTCCTGAACAAGAAGGTTTTCGAAGGTGTGAACCACTTCCTCATCCCATGGCTCATAGGAGGGGAGTGGGGTCTTCGGTAAATCGCGGGCTGAAGCGATTCCGGGAAGAGCCAGAACAGGGAGAATCAGAGAAAGAAAGAGGCGTTTCATGACTGAGTGGCGGCAGCGGTTTTCCTGCGGGAACGAATAATGAAGTCGACCAGCATGACGCAGAAATGAATCATGAGGCCGATGGTGGTGACGACGAGCGACCAGAGCGGCCACTGGTCCGCAGGATTGTTGGCGACCGCGAACTGGGAGAACATTTCGCCGGGCTTTCCGTCTGAGGGGCCGAAGGATTCCTGGAAAAAGGTGTAACCGGCAAAGCGCATCGGCTCATTCATTTTGATTTCGAGAGAGGTTTCTTTCTCTCCCTCAACGCGGGTCACCCGACTTTCGTAATTGCGGGCGGTGCTCACGCCGGGGTGGCGTTCGAAGATGAATTCATCGAGGCGGACTTCAAAAGGGACGTTCCATGATTTCTTTGCGAGCATGGCTCCATATAGCTGGCCATCGATAGTGAACGGAAAGGGCATGGGGTCCTCTCCGGGGTCGAAACGGTAGGAGCCGGCCCAGAGGATGGCTTCGATCCCTTCTCCTTCGCCATCAGGGTCGAAGGCGACATAGGCTCCGGGAAGGTTTTGTTCGGCCTCTTTGGAAGCGTCCTGTGGGACCAGCTTGAAGCCGTCTATCTCTTTGCCTTTGCCGCTGGATGATTTGATCGAAGCCGTCGGGATCGGCGTGGCATTCTTCGTGAAGCCGTTGATGATCACGTGAAAGGGAAGACCGTCGGCGTCGTAGCTGCGCTGTTCATCGACGCGGATGCTCTGAAGTTCGTCCGAAGGGAGGATCCACGACTGCTTCGCCCGGCCGTTTTCATCGAGAGGGAACACTTCGAGTTGCCAGTCCCGGTAGCTCTCGACGCGGTTGGAAGACATGCCCGGGTAGAGCGCCATGTAGCCGTCGGTGGCGAAGGCCCAGGTGACGAATCCGCCGGCAAGCAGCATGATCATGCCGAAGTGCGAGACAAGAAGACCGGCGCCGCGCCATCTTTTCCGAACTTTTACGAGAGCTCCCAGGATCATGTTGATCGTGAGAATGATCATGAGAAGCAGTCCGCCCGGAAGAAGAACAGGAATGCCGAAGATTTTGTCCGTAAAAAAGAAGGAATGAAAGTACTTCACTTTCGCCGCGTAGAGGCCCTGGTCGACCTGAGCCAGCGTGCCGAGAAGCGTGACCAGCGTCATGAGGACAAAAACGGCTGTCGCCACTTTGAACGAAGTGAAAAACTGGTAGAGAAGTTTGGGCCAGTTTGAGGGGGACCAGTCGATGGGTTTTCGGGCCATGATATAGAAAGGGATACGCAGTAGATCAGTTCAGTGAAACGTCGAGCGATGAGGTGAAAACATCGAAAGCGGCCTCATTTTCAGTGACGAGTTCTTTGGGGCCGGTCATTTTGACGAAAACGGCTCCTGCCTCAGAGGCGAGAATCAGTCCGAGGAGTCGATGGTTTTTCTTCACCTCAGTCGATCCCATGCCGGGGGAGAAGTCGCCATCGACTGTCATGAAGGTCGCGGGCTGGCCAAAGAGTGGCTTTTTCGGCAGGGCTTCAACTTCCTCTGCCGTGAGGGCCTCAGCCCCCATCTGGGTACGCCAGCGGTTGACGTTTGCGAGGAGTCCTCCTCCAGCTCCGGGGAGACGGGCGACGTAGCATTCACCTTCATCGTTGTCGCCGAATGTCAGGTTCACGTCACGCATCATGGAGCCTGCCTGTTCTTTCCAGCCCTCGGGCGTCGTGTAGACCAGATCAGGAGCTGTGCTGGCCGGGGTCGCCCCTGCTGCGGTGGCGGCATCGCGTTTCTGGTAGCGGAAACGTTCCGCGCTGGAATCGACAAGTCGGAATGACTGATGCGACCCGGGAAGCTCACGAGTCACAATTTGAGCGCCGGACGGGCCGGAGTCGCCGCAACTGACGAGCATGGTCGCGGTGGTAAGGAGGATGAAAGAGGGGAGGAATCTCATACTGAAAAACTGACTTTCGATAAGAAAGCACAGCCATGGAAATGTTGAAAGAAAGGGTGGTTGAAGGGCTTAGTCTTTGGCTGCTTTCGCCTTGGGAGTTGCCTTCGCTTTTGGCTCAGGAGGGGTATCGGCGGCCTTTTTCGCTGCGGTCGCTTCTTTTTTTGCCGGAGTAGTCGGGGCTGCCTTTTTTGCGGCAGGAGCAGCCGGTTTTTCCGGTGTTTTTGCCTCTTTTTTAGCTGCCGGAGCTGGTTGGGTGGTCGGTTTAGTTGCCGCCGGAGTTGATTCGTCCTTTTTCTCAGGAGCCGGCTTGGGCGAATCAGCGGCTGTTTCTTCGACCGCAGCCGGTGACGCCGGGGCTACCCCGGTATTGATCTCCAGATTGACGCTGCGCTCGAATGCCCTCGCTTCAGCGGGGTCGACTTCGGTTTGCCAAACATAAAGTTTTTTCAGGTTCGGGAGGGCGGCAAGGGTAGTGAAGATTCCATTGCCGACCTTTGTGTTGTAGAGGTTCAGGTATTCAAGGCCGGTCAGGTTTCCGAGGTGAGTAATGCCTTCATCGGTCACTGATGTGTTTTCAAGGTGCAGTCGTTCGAGCGCATTCATTTTACTGACCACTTTCAGTCCGTTGTCAGTGATTTGGCTCCGGGCGAGATCCAGCCAGACAATCCGGTCGGCAACCGGTTCGAGGAGAGCGAGTTGATCATCCCCAAAATCTTTAGCTGCGTTGATGACGTTGACGCGAAGACGGTCGTCCTCCGCGGAGATCGGCATGATTGAAAAGTGATATTTGGCGGCGGCGTCATTGACCTCCTCGAGGCGTTCCTCCTGTTCTTCGGGAGAGAGAGTGTCCCAAACCGATTCGTAAGTCGCGATGGCTGTCCCGGCGATTTCTTCCGCTCCTTCGAATCCCGACTCGACGATCAGAGCGGTGGCTTCAATCGATGAGTCGTCACCAAGGTCGGCAATCTTGAGGTCAGTACCGGCACCGGCTTTAATCCAGAGACTGAGAAGCTGAATCTCTTCCGCCGTAAGCGGATCGCCCTTGGGAGGCATGAATTCGTCGTGGTCATCCGGCAGGGTGACCCGCACGATTAATTCAGACTCATCGGCATCACCTGGGATCACGGTCGGAAAATCAGACCCGTCAGCGCCCGCGAGCAGGAGTTCGTGGGTATCCATGCGGAGCTTACCCTTAATCTTGTTTTCGTTGTGACATTCGTTGCATTTACCTTCGAGGATCGGGACAACAAAATCAGAATAGACAAGGCGGTCACTGAGTGGAATTTCGACGGCTTCTTCTGTTCCGTTCCCACTGTCGTTACTGGCGGTGGCATCGCTTTGCGTCTTCAGACCGGCGAGGAGAAGTGGTTTCAGTGGCTCGGGGGCATGTTCAACGAGATAATCACCTTCGTGCACCATGGCGCCGCCAAAGTGCCCGGTCGCCATCGACGCTCCGACCGAGGCAAAGATGGCAAGTGTCGAAAGGAGCGCCTGGTTGCGAAGGGAGAAGAAAAGTGCCAGGAAAGTGGCGACGACAACGCCTAGACCGAAGTAAAGGTGCATGTCCATGGCATGACCCGCGAAACCTTCAACGCTCATGAGGAGGTAGCCGACGAGGGTGGCTCCAATCGATCCAAGAAAGGCAATCCAGAGAACGAAGGGAAGGCTTCTCGCCAGGTGCGAAAAAGCCGTCAGCTTCGAAAGAACATCCATTGCCACCGCGAGGAAAATGACTCCGATCGGCAGGTGCACGATCAGAATGTGAAACCGTCCGATAAAGTTCATGATGCCGCCGCCGTCACCTTCGCTGTTCCGGTAGGCGAACCACATGATGGCGAGAAGCACCAGCCAGATCACTCCAAGGGCCAGGGCCAGTCTGATGCCTTGCGGCCTGGGGCGTTGATGTTTCACAAAGGTGCTCATAAAATAGATTCGTTCCGGTCCCCTAAAGGGTCAATCGCGTGTTAGCGTCCAGTTTTTTTCGATAAGAATCGTAGTGGGATGACGTGAACCGCTCAAATACCGTCTTACGACCTTCTTTTCGATTGTTTGAAAGAGGGGATGATCTCTCTTCGTAGACGGGGAAAGACATTGCGGCAACGGGGATTTCATCGTAAACAAGCGCTCCCCGGCTCACGCGGCCGGTCTTTTTTGTGATGAGTGACAATTCAGGAAACGGGAAGCACCTATATTTCATGGGTATTTGTGGAACAGCGATGGGATCTGTCGCCGCTGCCTTCAGGGATGCGGGATACCGGGTCACCGGATCTGATGCCCATGTTTACGATCCGATGAAGTCTTTCCTCGAAAGTCGTGGCATTGAAATCCTGAATGGCTATGCCGCCGAAAATCTCTCCGATGACGTTGATCTGTTTGTTATCGGGAATGCGCAGAGCCGCGGGAATCCAGAGGTTGAGGAGGTGATGCGCCGGAAGCTCCACTACGTCTCCCTGCCTGAGTTGCTTCGTGACCAGGTCCTCCGCGGAAAGAGGAACTTTGTGGTGAGTGGAACACACGGCAAAACGACGACTTCATCTCTTCTCGCCTGGATTTTTGAGTCTGCGGGGCGAAATCCGGGTTTTATCATCGGGGGATTGCCGGGAAATCTCGGTCAGGGCGCACGATTCACTGAGTCGGACATCACGGTGCTCGAGGGCGATGAGTATGATTCTGCTTTTTTTGATAAGCGTTCGAAGTTCATCAACTACCTCCCCGAGGTGGCGATCGTGAACAATATTGAGTTCGATCACGCTGATATTTTTGACAGCCTTGAAGCGATCAAGCGCTCCTTCGGCCATATGGTCCGCCTCGTGCCGGAAAATGGTATCGTTCTATTGAACGGAGATGATCAAAACTGCCTCGACGTCTTTGAAGCCGAGGGACATTCCCCGATGAAGCGGGTGGGTTTTGCAGAAAGTTGTGAGGCACGGATCACCAAGGTCGAATACGCGCCGGAATCGACGACCTTTGAGATTGAAGGGGAGGTTTACACGATCCCGCTGAATGGGGAATTTAATGTGAGAAACGGAGCGATGGCGATTACGGCAGCCCGCTTTGGAGGTGTCGAGCCGACGGCGATACGGGAAGCTCTTTTCGCTTTTTCGGGGATTAAACGTCGTCAGGAAGTTCGCGGGGTCACGGCGCGAAATATCACCGTGATCGATGATTTCGGGCATCACCCTACCGCGATTCGTGAAGCAATCAGCGGCCTTCGCCGGAAATACGAAGGCGCAAGGATGTGGGCTGTTTTTGAGCCGCGCTCGAATACGACACGACGAAATATCTTTCAGGAGGCGCTTCCTGAAGCACTCGGGCAGGCCGATGCCGTCTGTATTGCCGAAGTGGCAAGAGCCGATCAATTGGCGGAAGGTGAGCGGCTCGATACCGATCTGCTCATGGAGACGCTTCGCAGCAAAGGCAACCCGGCCTACTACGAGCCGGATGCCGATACCATCGTCGAACGCCTTTCAAAAGAGGCTCAGGATGGTGATGTGATTATCGTTTTCAGCAATGGCGGATTTGGCGGTATTCACGATAAACTGTTGAAGGTATTATAATTTTCATCGCCTCAGGGTGTTTCTGGTTTAGTCTTCTCTCCATGAAGCGCCGGATACTCTATGCGATGGTTATGATCGTGGCGGCAAATTTGTCTTTTGCCGCGCAAACGGCGCTTCCTGAGGGCGATGAGGCGAAGGATGCGATCAAATCTCTTCGTGTCTCTGTTCGTGTTGATCGAAACGGGAAGATTGACGTCGAACAGGACTTTGTGATTTCCCTTAGTGGGAACGGTATTAAACGCGGGCCTATCCTTTCGTATGTAACTGTATATAAAGGTATTGGCGGTCTGGTTCTGGATCAGAAGATGCAGGTTCAAGAGGTGCTTCGAAATGGACAGGTCGAGCCTTTCAGCGTTCTCTCTCAGGGGGGAGTTACGCAGATCACGTGCGGTAGCAGCGACGTGTTTCTTGAAAGAAAAGAACAGCGCTACACCATTCGATACACGAGAATCGGAAGCTGGAGCTTTCGGGACGGGATGGCAAACTGGGCATACGAAGTCACGGAGTCGTTCCGGAGTTACCGAATTGACGAGGTGAACTTTAATCTTCAGCTTCCCGATGGGGTTGAGCTGGCGAATTTCACGACAGGATTGAGCGGCAGTGAATCCACGGGCACCGGTTATCTTCTGAAGGAAGCGAAGGGAAAAGCAGACGTTGCATCGACAGCGCCCCTGCGACCTCAAGCATTTATGTTTGTAAATGCTTCATGGAAGGCGAGCAGCTTCGCGACGAAAAGTCAGTGGATCGAGGTCCTGACACAGCACCCTAAACTTCCGATTTCCGCCTTTTCGGCGATCATTCTTTTTAGCCTTCTCATTCACTTGTTAAATCGACTGATTAAAAGTCGTCGAGTGAAGACTGTTCCCTTACCTTAGGGTTCCTCTCATACACGGGATTACTTTCGATCAAATATTGGTGTGCCGGAGCCGGCATCGAGACGGCAGTCTCTGAATTGAGAGGTGAGCGCAAGTGGTGCAAACAGGCGTCCTTATTCTCGTGATAAGTTGAGAAATGTTGGGCAATCTCTTCGAGAGCTGGAGTAATTCAGTGAATCCCTATGCAGAACGAATCCAGCGATGAGCGTTACGAACAGTTCGTTTCACTCTTTACCCGACATGAGCCCGGCCTTCGCGCTTTTGTGCGTTCTCTCGTGTTTTCGTGGGATGACGCGAATGACGTGATGCAGAACACCGGTCTCGTTCTTTGGCGAAAGTTTGATTCGTTTGATCAGAATACCGACTTCATGCGGTGGGCCTGTGTGGTTGCCCGGTTTGAAGTTCTCTCATGGCGGCGGGATAAAGCACGGGACCGTCATGTTTTTGATGAGGACCTCGTAAACCTGCTCGCTGACGAAGCGACCGAAGTGCACGAGGCGCTCTCCAGGGAGCGGCGGGCACTTGAGTTTTGTCTGAAGAAACTTCCGGAGAAGCAACGCCGCATCATCATGGCCGCCTACGAGCCCGGAGTGAGATTGAATCAAGTCGCTGAAGCTTTGGGGAAAACCGCGACGGCTTTCTACAAAACACTGAATAGAGCCCGGAAGGGACTCTTGAAGTGTGTCGAAAGTCAGGTCGTTTCAGAAGAAAGGGGGCGTGCATGAATCGGGAAGAATTTGAAGAGGTGTGCCAGAACTGGCTGAACGGGGACCTGAGTGATGAGGAGTTTGCGAAGCTTCAGGATGCTCTTCGCGCTTCACCGCGATGGCGAAGAGAGTTTATTCGCCTTGGTAATCTTGATTCAGGCCTTCGTGACCTTGTCATGGTCGAGGCCGAGAGCCGCGGGGTGACGAGGCTTCCTGCCATGGGATTCCCGCAGGCCGGATTTCTGGCGATGGCGGCGGCGATCACGGTACTCGCCCTGGTTTCCTGGAGCTTGTGGAAGGGGCCTGAAACGGAGACTTTTGCCGAAGCTGCACCGAGAACGAAAGGGGTCGCCGTGATCACAGCAGAAGCCAATGCCGTCTGGGAGGAGGAAGAGGGACCGCCCATTCGGAAAGGTGTCCCACTGGAGCCGGGAACCCTTCGTCTGACTGAGGGACTCGCGCAGATTGATTTTTTCGGAGGGGCCTCCATCAGTCTTTCCGGGCCTGCCGAGATCGAGCTGGTGACGCGGGACAAGGCAGTGCTCAATCGGGGGAGTCTCAAAGCTGACGTTCCTCCGGCGGCTCGCGGGTTTGAAATCCAGACCGGTGATGTCCTTCTTGAAGATCTTGGAACGACCTTCGGGCTTTCGGTTGACGAAGATTCGACAGCAGATTTGATCGTGTTTGACGGGGAGGTCGTTGCGACCGGGCTGGATGGAAAACCGGTTTCGTTAAAAGACGGGGAGGCGGCGAGTTTGATGAATGGCGAGGCGAGGCGTCAATCGGTCAGCGAAGCAGGGAGTTTTCCTGATATCGAAGACGTCTTTGCCGGTTCCGGGAACCGTGAAGAGCTCCGGTATGCAAACTGGAAGGAGGCGAGCCTCATGCTGCGAAGTGATCCCCGGCTGATTGCTTACTATGATTTTGAAAATCTGACTCCGGTTTCGCGCAGACTTAAGAACCGTGCCCCAACAGGCGCAGAGTTCGATGGAGGCATCGTGGGTGCCAGGGTTGCCGAAGGGCGGTGGGGCGGCAAGACGGCGCTTGATTTTCGACTTGAAGGGGATCGCGTCCGCTTTCGGATTCCCGGCGTGTTTGAGGGGCTTACGATTTATGCGTGGGTTCGCATTGATGCTCTCGACCGGAACTTGAATTCGCTCTTCGTCACCGACTTCTTTGATGAGCATGAAATTCACTGGCAGCTTTCCCGGAAAGGGGCGCTTCACTTTGCAACGAGTCCTGAAGGTCCCCGTGACATAGGGGAACACAATCGCCGCTACTATTCCGATGTGTTTTGGGACCCGGGAAAAAGCGGGCAGTGGTTTCACCTCGCCACGACGGTGAAAATGGGGGTTGGAGGAGTGACTCACTACATTAACGGGCGCCCCGTTGGTTTCAGTGGCGGCACTCAAATGCATAAGCCTCTGGAATATTTGTGCATTGGTGAGGCAGACCTCGGAAACTGGAGCGAGCCGATCTGGGAGACGGCCCTGCGCACGCTGAACGGTCGTGTTGATGAGTTTGCACTCTTCGACGTCCCGCTCACCGGAGAAGAGATCCGGGCAATCTACGAATGGGGAAAACCATGAAGAGTATCTTTCTAGTTCTTGTGTCCGCCCTCCCCGTCCTGCTTGTCGGAGAAGAGGTAGGTAGAGGCGAAAAGCTCTTTGCTCTTCAGGTGAAGCCGCTTTTTGCCGAAAAGTGTAGTGCCTGTCATGGGGATGAACCGGACAAGCTTAAAGGGGGCTTTGACATGCGGACGCGCGAATCGATCCTCGCGGGGGGAGAGTATTTTGGAGCGGATGTTCTCATCCCCGGAAAGGGTGAAGAGAGTTACCTATACCTCACGACGACCCGGGCCGAGGAGGACTACGAGATGCCTCCGAAGGAGGCGGACAGGATCACGGAAGAGCAGCAGTGGTGGATCAGGGACTGGATCGATGAAGGGGCTCCCTGGCTCGATGACAAGCAGGTCGCTGCGATACAGGACGACTATGCGGAAGGCGTGCAGGTGACGACTTCGAGGGCCCTTTCAGAGGATTGGCAAAACCGTCGTTATGATCCTGATAAATTGTGGGCCTATCGTCCCTTGCAAGTGGAGGAAGTGCCCGGGAGCAGGAATGCGATTGATTGGTTTATTGATCGCAAGCTGGCCGAGGCAGGTTTGGATCCTGCTCCGGATGCCGCTCCGGTTGAGATGGTTCGGAGAATGAGTTTCGGTCTAACCGGATTGCCTCCGGAACCGGAAGCGGTGAAATCGTTTTCAGAAGCGTACGCTGATGATCCGGGCAAAGCAGTGAAAGATTTTGCGGATCGCCTCATGGCAACGCCACAATACGGGGAGCGATTCGCGGGGCATTGGCTGGATGTAACACGCTATGCGGATACCTCCGGTTTTGCTAACGACTACGCCCGCCCGAATGCCTGGCGCTATCGTGACTACGTGGTGCGGTCTTTTAATGAGGATAAGCCCTATGATGACTTTGTCAGGGAGCAGGTCGCCGGAGACGAAATTGATGCCGATGATCCGGAGAATCTCATCGCGGTGGGTTTTCTGCGAATGGGCCCCTGGGAGCAAACCGGAATGAGTGTCTTTGCTGAGACTCGTCAGATGTGGCTTGATGACGTCACCGATTCTGTGGGACAGACCTTTCTCGCTCACGCGATGCAGTGTGCCAAGTGTCACGATCATAAGTTCGATCCTGTCCCGACGCGCGATTACTACAGCATGATGGCAGTGTTCTCGACGACTCAGTTTGCCGAGCGCGATGCGGACTTTCTGCCAGAGGAAAATCGCTCTTACTTTGCCGCCTCAGACCGGTGGGTGAAAGCGAAGCTTGCAGGCTACCGGCGCCAGCAGACGAAGTTGGACGAAAGAGTGAAGGCCCGGAGAAAACAGGAAACAGGCGAAGCCAGGACAGGGGACAACGGTCTGGATCCCGGCGACGAAGCTTCCCTGAGCCGGATGAAAAAAAATATGTCCCGTCACCAGTGGGAGTTTGACCGGACCCGGCCGATTGCTTTTTCGGTCTACACGGGGAAGACGATTGAGCGAAAGAGTGTCGGCGCGCGTGTTAGGCTACCTGAGAATCCATGGGGAGCCGGGAAGTTTGATAAAGATGTCATTTACAGCGGTGGCAGCGTTTACGCTCCTGATGAACCGGTGAAGCCGGGAGCGCTGAGCGCGGCGGTATCGCTTGGCGGAATGGAGGTGAATCCGTTTCCGGCGGGGCAGGGGAAGAGACGCCTCGCCCTCGCCGAATGGATAGTGAATGAAAAGAATCCGCTGACCGCCCGCGTCATCGTAAACCGTGTCTGGTCCTGGCACTTCGGCAAAGGGCTGGCGGGGAATCCAAACAATTTCGGTGGAACCGGTTTGTTTCCGACTCACCCCGGGCTTCTCGATTACCTCGCTCACTGGTTCGTGGAAAATGGGTGGTCGGTGAAGCGGTTGAATCAGCTTATTGTCAGTTCGAACGCGTATCGACGCAGCTCCCGGCATCCACAGGATTCTCTGGTTGGGGAGTTGGATCCCGCTCGGGAGCTTTATGCCACCTTTGCCCCGCGCCGTCTCGCGGCAGAGGAGATTCGTGATGCGATGTTAGTTGCCAGCGGGGAGATGAATTTTCAAGTCGGCGGCATCCCCGCGCGGCCGGATATGAACCCGGAAGTGGCGACTCAACCAAGGCAGATCATGGGCGGAACCGCTTCTGTATTTGAGCCTGATTCCAGGCCTGAGATGCGCAATCGTCGCAGCCTCTACGCAGAGCGCGCGAGGGGGCTGCGGGATCCCTTTCTCGAAACCTTCAATCAGCCGGGGCCTGATAACTCCTGTGAATTGCGCGAAACGTCGACGGTAGCTCCTCAGGCCTTGACCCTGTTCAATGCCGGTGAAGTTCGGGATCGTTCTATTGCTTTTGCGCATCGCCTCATCAAAGAAGGATTGAATGACGAGGCAACGGTAGATCGCGCCTTTGAGTTAGCTCTGGGGCGCCGCTGCAGTCCTGTAGAGTTGAAGGCCTGCTTAAAGCACTGGTCCGAAGCGGTCAGCGAAGAAGAAGGGAAAGTTTATGAAGTGAAAGAATTGTCCACCTGGATCAAACGTACGGTGATGGCGGAAAAAACAGGTGAGCCCTACAGCTTTATCGAGTCGATGCCAGCCTACAACACTTATGTGCCGGACTTGCAAATGGCGGATGTCGATGCACGCACACGTGGCCTCTCCCATGTCTGTCTCGTTCTTTTTAACCTGAATGAATTTGCCTATCTCGATTGATTCCCAACTGCTGATTGCCTCATGAATAACCGATTTGCCTCACTCTCCAGACGCGAAGCCCTTTATGGAATAGGCGCCGGCATTGGAACGGTGGCCCTGAATTCACTGCTCCAGGCAGCTGAAAAAGGCTCGCCATTCGGCGTGGCCCATCATCCTGCCAAAGCCAAAAGATGCATTTTCCTCATGATGGAGGGTGGTCCATCCCATATTGATACTTTTGACCCGAAGCCGATCCTGACGAAACAGCATTTGAAGAAGTTTAATCGTTCCGGGGAGATGGAGAGCGCGATGTCTTCCGGTGAGCGTTATTTTGTGAAGAGCCCTTTCGAGTTTATCAGGGCAGGGGAGAGTGGGGCGGATATCTGCACTGAATGGGAGAACCTCAAAGAGATGGTGGATGACATCTGTTTCTATCGCGGGGCTCAGGTCGAGTCGGTCAATCACCCGACGGCGTGTTATCAGCTGAATACCGGTAATCGCTTTGGAGGTGATCCTGCCGTAGGGGCCTGGATTAATTACGGATTGGGTTCCCTCAACGACAATTTACCGGGTTTCGTGGTCCTGCCCCGAACAAGCTATCCCCAGGGTGGACCGGGAAACTGGTCGAATGGCTATTTGCCTGCTGACTTTCAGGGGACACCCCTACGAGCACAGGGGAGCCCTATTCTGAACTTAACTCCTCCCCCGGGAGTGACTCGTGAGCGTCAGCGATCCAACCTCGATTTAATGGCGGAGCTGAACGGGGAGCATCTTGCTTCACGTCCGGATCGCGGAGAGTTGGATGCGAGAATGAAATCCTACGAACTGGCGTATCGCATGCAGATGGAAGTCCCGGGAGTGATTGATCTGGCGGGGGAGAAAGAAAGCACCCTGGAGGCCTACGGGGTGAATAATCCTGTCACGGAGGCATTCGGTCGCAAGTGTTTGTTAGCCCGTCGCCTCGTGGAACAGGGGGTTCGGTTTGTTCAGGCTTACGCAGGAAACTGGGACAGCCACGATTACATCGCCAAGGCTCATGGTTCCTTGATTCGTTCGGTTGATAAACCGATCGCGGCACTGCTTAGCGATTTGAAGGAACGTTCGATGCTCGATGACACCCTCGTAGTTTGGTGCGGAGAGTTCGGGAGGACGCCGGATAATGGAATCCGCGGTGGCGGACAGTCATACGGACGGGATCACAATGCGAAGGCGATGACGATGTGGTTTGCCGGTGGCGGCACCAGGGCCGGGCACACCATTGGTGCGACTGATGAGATTGGTGCTGAAGCCGTGGAATGCGTTCATCACATCCGCGATGTCCACGTCACCTTGCTGCACCTAATGGGGTTGGATGACAATAAGCTGACGTATTATCATGCCGGACGACACAAGCAGCTCTCCCAGTTTGGAGGGACCGTGATTGATGATCTGATCGGGTGAAGGGCAGGGAATCCGTTGCCTTCGGCTGAGGGTGCTGAGTGCGAAGTTTTCGACAATCAGCGAAAACGCAGGTTATTCACGTCGAGCGTTTGCGCCGAGTCGCTGGAGGAAGAGGTTGTCGCCATCGTTTCCACGACGGGAGCCGATTCGGGGACCTTGCGTTGCCAGACGGCTTGAAATTTGGTGTCGCCGTCCGGTTCGGAAAACGTCTGAGTTTGAACCAGTTCGAATCCCTGATCCGCAAATTCCCTCGATGTGTTCACAAATTCGTCGGCAGACTGGTTCACGCGGTACTGCCACTGCCAGCGATTCAGGTCAGGGATCTTGTCGAGTGAGATGCGAAATTCCCGGCTGCCGTTAGCCCACCGGCCTTCGATCGCAGTGATCCAATGCCCGCGTTGCCAGAAGCTTTCACTATACCCTCTATTTTTCTGGCGAATGTAGGTGTCGAGCGCGAGTGGAGTCATCCAGGCGGTGAACGAACCTGTCGCTTCGATGGGCGCTGATACCGTGTTGATACCACGGTTTGAATCCTGAGGTTTCGTTGAATCTGATTCAGTCTTCGCGGGAATGATGGCATCTCCTGCGTCCTTCTCCGGGGCAGGCTCCACGATTTCAGGCTTTGCGGCAGAGTCGCCGGAAAGCGAAGGCGGTTCTTCCGTGTGACTGACGACTTCCTGATGAGGGGGCTCTTCTGCCGGTTTTGTGCGGATGAAAAAAGTGACCATCGCAATGAAGAGCGCTCCAATGAGAATGGGCATCACGACTGTGGGTGTATCGCGGGTGTGGCGATAGGACTGTTTGATACCTGAGATGGGATATTTTTCGTACACAGGAAGAAGTCGTTGAGCTTGGGAATGGCTTATAACAAAGCGACGAACCGCTGGCAATCCTCATTCGCAAAAAAGGCGGATTTGGCACACTGATGGGTGATTTTTGCCTTAATGGTCATGGGGACTTGATAGTCCCGGCATGATAAGTGATTAGCGAGTTCTGGTTTCCTTAATTGTGAGCAGCACTTAGACCAAATGGAGGTAGAATATTCAATTCATGGAATTATGGCACTATCTACTTCTCGCCGGTCTAGGAGTCATCGCGGGAACCCTGAATGTTCTTGCCGGTGGCGGGTCACTTCTGACCCTGCCGGCAATGGTTTTTCTCGGACTTGATGGAGCGGTTGCGAACGGTACGAATCGTGTCGCGATTTTTGCTCAGAATGTGACTGCGGTAGGGAGCTTTCGCGCGCTCGGGTTTTCCGACATGAAACTGAGTTTCTCTCTCGCCCTGGCCGCTTTGCCGGGAGGGATTTGCGGAGCGTTGCTGGGTACGATGGTACGCGGGGAACTCTTTAACAGGATTCTCGGCGCTGTCCTCATCGGGGTGTTAATCCTCATGACCGTCCAGCGAATGTTACAAGCCGGAAAAGGGGGGAGTGAACGGGATGGCACGGAAGAAAGTGGGAAAGTGCCGCCGTCACGGCAGCAACTTATTCTGGGGCACCTTGCGATGGTAGGGGTGGGGTTCTATGGAGGATTCATTCAGGCCGGCGTTGGCTTTCTCCTCATGGCGGCATTGCATCGTGTTCTCGGGCTGGACCTCGTCCGGGTGAATATGCACAAGGTGTTCATTGTGGGGATGTTCACTTTCGCCGCTTTGATTATTTTCGCGGCACGGGGCCAGGTCCTGTGGCTCCCGGGTCTTGCGCTGGCGGTTGGAAACTCCCTCGGAGGCTGGATAGGGTCCCGGTTGAGTGTGCTCAAGGGAGAAAACTGGATCCGAAACGCACTTTACGTCGCTCTTTTATTTATGGCGATCAAGTTGCTCTGGCCGGGGTAGAGACTGCTTTTCTCCTTCAAAATATTGAGGGGTCAACCACGAGACTCCGTCATTGCTGCGGGATCGAGGGCTTTCTCCAGCTCATCGAGGGGCAGGATTTCCATTTCCATGCAGACCTCTCTGACGGTCTTTTTCTCCTCCACTGATCGCTTTGCGATTTTCGCCGCCGTTTCATATCCGATGATGGGAGCGAGACTCGTCACCATGCTCATGGACCACTCGACTAACTCAGCACAGTGTTCCTCATTCGCCGTGATTCCGTCAAGACACCGCGTCGCCAAACTCGTCGACGCGTTCGTCAGTAGTTTGATCGAGTTCAGTAAATTCTGTCCGATCATCGGCATCATCACATTGAGCTCGAAATTTCCGTTTGCTCCGCCCCAGGTCACTGCCGTGTCATTGCCAATCACCTGCGCGCAGACCTGCATCATTGCTTCACTGATCACCGGGTTGACTTTGCCCGGCATGATGGATGACCCCGGCTGAGTCTCAGGCAGGGAAATTTCGCCAATCCCGCAACGCGGTCCCGAGTTGAGCCAGCGAAGGTCATTGGCGATTTTGAAAAGCGAGACCGCGATCGTTTTTAATTGCCCTGACACCTCCACCAACCCGTCCTTTGCCGCCTGGGCTTCAAAGTGATTTTCCGCCTCCACAAAATTCAATCCCGTCTTTTCTGCAATCAAAGCAATCGCCAGTTTCGGAAAATCCGCATGACAATTGAGGCCAGTACCCACGGCGGTGCCGCCCAGCGGCAGTTCAAAAATTGCTTCCAGTGCCTTGTTGACGCGTTCCATTGCGAGATCCAGTTGCCTGGCATAGCCACCAAATTCCTGTCCGAGTCGCAAGGGGGTCGCATCCATTAAATGCGTCCTCCCGATTTTTAACACGTCATGAAACTCATTGGCCTTTGCTCCGAGCGAGTTTCTGACTTCCTGCAGCGCAGGAAGCAGGTCTTTGTGCAAGGCCTGTGCAATCGCGATATGCAATGCAGAGGGGAATGTATCATTCGAAGACTGCGATTGATTTACATGATCATTCGGATGAACCGGTGTTTTCGAGCCGATTTCCGTTCCGGCCAATTGGGAGCACCGGTTCGCGATCACCTCGTTCGCATTCATATTCGTACTCGTCCCCGATCCCGTCTGGAAGACGTCGACCACAAAATGCCTATCCAGCTCTCCTTTGAAAACCTCTTTCGAGGCTTTCTCAATGAGATCCGCTTTCTCGGAGTCCACCGTTCCGAGCTTACGATTTGCTCGCGCTGCTGCCCATTTGATAAGTCCGTAGGCATGGATAATGCCCGGATCTATGGTCACGTCTGAAATCGGGAAATTCAACACCGCCCGCTGTGTTGAGGCCCCCCAAAGCGCCTCCGCAGGAACCTCCATCTTTCCCATGGTATCGCATTCGATTCTTGTGGCCTCAGATTTGTCAGTTGTCATTCGAAGGTGGATGTCAGGGTTTAGTGGGAGCTATAGAGCGAGGGTCGGTATAGATGGATGAGGGTTAATGGATGCAGTGAATCGTTTTGGCGGTCTCGTTCTTTTCTTCAACCCTTCTAAAGCTGACGTGCGGTGAAATGATCGATTGCTCGCGAATGCGTCGTGCGAAACCCCGCCCCGTTGGCATTTCGCTGACTGAGAAACGCGGGTCAGCTCTGATAGTCGAGGCCTGCTTTCGATTCCATTTGTCGTTTCGCGGCTTCCCACTCGAGTTTTCCAAAATCTTCGCCGGTATACTTTGCCTGGACGATTTCATAGGTTTCCTGAACGATTTTTTCAGGAACAACGATGTAGTCGGCGTCTGACTTTGCTGCCGATAAAGTCAACAGCTGGACGCGGCAGGCTTCGACGAGCTGAAAGGTGAGGAAGAAGGCTTCGTGAAGCGTGTCCCCAATGGTGATGGAACCATGATTTCTTAAGAGCAGCACTTTATTCGTCGGGCCGAGATCGGAGACCATCCTTTCACATACGTCGCTCTTCTCGTTCGTGGCATGATCATATCCGTGATATGAAATAGCCCCCAGATCCATCGAGTAGGTGGAGAACCCGCGGATCAATCCCTCTTTCAAGTTCGAAACAGCGACGACCTCGGGAACGTGAATGTGAATGACCCATTTTGACTTCCTTTCGGAGGTGTGGATCGCGGAGTGAATTTTGAATCCTGCCGGGTTGATTCCGTATCCCGTCGAACCTTGATCGAGAATGACGCCGGCGGCATCCACTTTCACCAGAGAGCTCGCGGTGATCTCCTCCCAAAGCAATCCGAAGGGATTGATCAGAAACTGATTCTCGTCGGGGACCTTAACCGTAATGTGCGTGTGAATGAGGTGTGTCCAGCCTAACATAGCAAAAACCTGGTAGGCTGCGGCCAATTCCACGCGCAGGTCCCATTCCGCTTCACTTACCTGTGATTGAATTGAATTCATGATGATCGATGGGGCTGAGTTGGGGGTAATGCTTTTTCTTAGAGCTCAATTAATGTCGACAGTCGAGTGAACAACAATGAGGTCGAGATGGCTCCGCCCGGCAGTTGGAGCATGAGGGACAGCACTTGCCGATAGGTCTCCAGTTGAGGCCGATAGACCTTGATTGATTTTTCGATGTCGGCCGGGGAGGTGACGCGGTCGGTTTTGAAATCCAGAATCGCAGCACTGACAGGGTTACCTGCTTTGTCGTATTCGATCGTGACGCGATCAAAAGTCCCTGAGAGCCATTCGTTCTCGAGGAGGATTTCGAAGCTCTTCTCCCGCCAAAGTAAAGCGTCCCCGTTGGGGGGGCTGAGGGCTGATTGTACCGCAGGGTCCCGGAGGCACTGTTCAACCTGCCTGAGTGCCTCTTCGTTTCCGGGGCAGTCGGGGAGCTTGTCCGGAGTTTCGGCCGACCACCATTCGATGGACTCAAAGATCTCGTGGACCAGGTTTCCGAAGTCGCGGGCGGTGGCAGAATCAGAGGAGAAAATTTGAGCAGCGCTGATAACTGACTGTTCGGAGCCGCTGGGAGTTCTCCGCTTGGGACGTTGCCGGGCGAGATGGCTGGAAATATCAGGGATCTCCTGCGCCGGTTTCTGCTCTTCTTCTGCGGAGAGGCTGTAGTGCTGATGCCAGTTTCGGTCTGTTGTTGGCGTGTCGACCTCGAACAGAACAGAGACGGGGCACTTGCCGATCTGGTCCTCGACGGGATCTCCCGCGCTCAGTGCGGTTTCGAGTAACTTCACAAAGTTGTTCGACTTCGCCGATTTACCGCGTGGTTCGGTGATGAGATAATTCGCGCAACGGGCACGGGTCATCGCGACGTAGAGTTTGCAGAGATTTTCGAAAGCGGCCTCGGCTTCGCGCTCCGCGTGATAGGTGCTGAGCGTTTCGTCTGCCTCGTAGATTTCTTTACGGGGGAGGTCGAAAACCCATTCGATTTCGCGGTTGTTGCCTTTTTTCGCCCCGATATCATTTCGCGCCGTCGTCAATGAATTGCCGCCGAGGTCGGGTAGAATGACGGCGTCGAAAGTGAGGCCTTTCGATTTGTGGATCGTCATCACCTGAACGGCACTGCGGGTGTCGGGCTCGCGAACGGTTCGATTGCGGGCATAGGAAAGAAATTCGTCGATATCGCGCGACCCGTCCTCGTCGAAGAGGCGGGCGGAAAGCGCCAGATTTTCGCCGCGTTGGCGACTGAATTCGTCGAGTTCGAGGCCCGGGAGCGATTCCAGCTGTTTGATAAAGTCCCGGATTACCTGCTCGAAGCCTTCTTCAAAAACTTGTTTCCGGATGCGCGACGATAACTGCCGGGAAGTCATGCCGGCTTTTTCGATCACGGCGCGAAAGGGAGTGAGGAGAAGGTGCTGCCACGAAAAGGTGTCGCCGGGGTGGGCCGCGAGTTTGAGGTAGCTCAGTGCCGCCCGGTTCAAGGCATTGTCCGTCGCCATGGGGACGTCGGCTTCACTCATCACGGGCGTGTCTGATTGGGAGCGGATGTAGTCGACAAGGCGCCGCCCCACCTTGTTCGTTTGCACGAGAATGGCGCACTCAATCCCCCGGTTGATCGGCTGCATTTCTTCAAGAATGGCGACGACGAGTGCGAATCGGTCTTCCTCTTCGGGTTTCGCACCCTTCGGCGTCACCGGATTGAGGAGCGCGGTGTAGCCCGCGACCTTGTTGTGTTTTTCAGCGACTTCGTGATCGTTCCACTCCCAGCGGTCGAGCGCTTCCGTTGGGATCTCGAGTTCCTCGAGGACAGTCCGGTTCCCGAAAATCTGATTCACCGGGTCAATCACATCGTGCCCGGAGCGCCAGGAGACATCAAGATCGCGACGGATGATTCGTTCCCCGTGTTGGTTGTAGTGACGATAGATGTCGCGAAAGAGTGTCGGATCGCCACCCCGCCAGGAGTAGATCGATTGCTTGATGTCACCGACCTGGAAGAGTGAGCGCTCGCCTGAGGTATCCTGCACCGTTTCATCGATGAGATTGGCGATGACTTTCCACTGAAGGTGGCTTGTGTCCTGGAATTCGTCGAGAAGCCAATGGTCGTAACGGGCGTCGAGCCGATAGTCGATCCGGAGCCGGTCGTCTTCGCCCGGCACCTGACTGAGGAGCGGCGTTTCCGATTGGCCGGCGGTCGACGTTCCTGAAAGTAGCAAGGCGAGATCCTGAAAGGTCAGTTTGCCCTGGCGGCGGACGCGTTCGGCGTAGGTGGATTCGTAGCGATGGAGTAGATGCCAGACACCGTGAGTGCGACGAAGCTTGGCCTCGATTTCGTTGCCGACAAGGTGCTGCAGGATGCGTACGATGAGGGTGCACTCCGAGGGGCCGAATTCGTGACTTTTCCGGTTGAAGGAAATGGTGGCGTGGCCCGCGGTGAGATCAGACCAATGCGGCAGGAGCGTCTTAAACATATAGGCGATCCGAGTCGTCAGCTTGGCCCCGGGAACATGAGCGGGAGCTTCTTCGCGAAATTGATTCCAGTAGTCCCAGTTCACTCTCACGGCGGCATCCTTGCCGCCGTCAGGGTCATCGGTCTTCTGAAAAAGGTCGAAGAGGGAGGCGAAGTCTTTCTCGAGATTTACTTCACCCCCGAGAAAGCGGCAGCCCTGCGGCCAGATCGCATGCTCCTGTCCCCAGCGGGTGCTGTCTGAGGCTTCGAGATAAGTGCCGTGGAGGTCGGAAATAAACTGATCAAGCTCACTTCTGATCCGTGACTCCTCTTTCCCGAAAGTTGCCTGGCGAAAAGCTTCCAGAAATTCACGCTGCGCTTCATCCCCTTTTTGTTCCTTATCGAATCTTCGCTGAAAGACGGTTCGATAGACATCGCGACGGGCAATGCTTTCCAGGTGGGGATCGAGAATTTCAAAATCTCCCGCGAGTCCGAATTCTCCCGGAAAGGAACGGAGGATATTCGAGTAAAAGCTGTCGAGGGTACCGAGAAAGAGCCTCGGCATCCGGCTGATGAAGATTCGTAAGAGTCGGGTGAATTCCTCTTTGTCCAGCTTGGCAACCGCTTTCGCCAGCGCGTCGTCGGTATCGAGTTGAGGTGCTTTGTCAGTGTCCTTCGCTGCTTCGGCCAGTTTCTCGAGGATGGAATCAAAAAATTCGCCTGCCGCTTTCCGCGTGAACGTCACCGCAATGATCCTTTCCGGAGTGACCGGTCGCTCCGCGAGCAGCTGCATCGCCATGATGCCGATGTAGCGGTTCGTGAGTTGGTAGGTTTTACCTGAGCCCGCCGAGGCGAGGATCATTTCGTTGTGAAGGATTGGCATGCGCTGATAAGGAACAACGGGATGCTGCAGGAAAAGACCAAAGCTTTCAAGCGGGGAAGTGACTCGTGGAGGGCCGATAGAGGGGACGGTTGCCTGGAATGGCCAGGGGGTGAGCAGGGCGGGGAGAGTTTTCGAGCCGGAGAATTCGGAGGGAGGCCGGATTCGCTATTTGCGCGGATCGCTACCGCCGCTAGGATAGTGGGCTCGACAACGGTTGTGGATGGCTTTGATGTGAAGTATGACATGCCGCCCCCCGGGGCTGGAGCCGGATCTAAGCAATCATTACCCCGGCGATTTTACCTCAATAGAATATGCCATACTCCTATCAGGTGCCTGCGGAAGAGGTGAATAATCGATGTCTTCTCTCAGGGATCCCGGAAACTCTGTGTGATTTGATCGAACGGGTCGGTATCGAAACTCCTCAGGGGGAGCGATTGCCGTTTGAGGAGGCGGAAACTTTTCGTTCGATCGGTGAGCGGTTTGATTATGTGGCGGGGCAGGTTCCGGAGAATATTGCGATTTCGTTTGAAGGGGATGCCGTCACTTATCGCGAATTGCGTGAGTTTGTGGATACGTTCTGCCGTTCGTTCGAGACATTGACGGTCGATAGGCATTCGCCCGTAGCCTTATGCGGTAGGACCGGCGTCTCCATGATTGCGGCGATGCTCGCTTGTTTCAAACTGGGGCGGCCCTATGTGTTTATTCATCCGGATTTGCCTCCCGCGCGCGTCAATCATGTCATCTCGGATACTGATTGCTCTATTCTCGCCTATGGCCCTGAGTATCCCTTCGTTCCTGAGGTGTTTCGCATTCCTCACGGGCAGGGGGGAGCAAAGGTGTTTTCCCTCCCTGCATGGGGGAGCCGGGCTTTTGAAGAGCGAGACGTGAGGTGTTCCGCCACGGCGCAGAGTCTTGCTTACATTATTTACACTTCCGGTTCGACGGGGGTTCCCAAGGGCGTGGCACAGTCGCACGGGAACGTCCTCGCAGACATTCAGCGACAGTCGCGGGATCTCATGGTCACGCAGGAGGATCGATATGGTCTCATTTTCCCTCTTAGTAGCAGTGCTGCTATCTGTCATCTCGGTGGAGCCCTGTTGAATGGTGCGACCTTGTGCCCCCTGGATATGTCACGGTCAAATCTGCATGACTTGATCGACTGGCTGAATTCGGAGTCGATCACGATCTTTGACATCAACGTGTCTACCTTTCGGCAGTTGGGCGATCTGCTGGAGCATGGAAAACAGTTTCCCCGTCTCAGGATTTTAGCTCCGGGGAGTGAGCCTGTTCACCGGATCGATTATGAACTCTATGTGAAATATTTTTCCGATAACTGTGTTTTTCAGAATGCCTTCGGGACAAGTGAGACCCGCACCGTGACGCATAGTTACACCCACAAAAGCCTGCCACCCGCCTTTGACGAGGAGCGGGTCACGATCGGGTTCCCCGTCGATGGAAAGGAAGTGCTCGTTCTCAATGACGAAGGGGCTGAGGTGGTTGAGGGAGCGCCCGGTGAAATGGTGATTCGCAGTCGAACCATTGCGAAGGAGTACTGGCAGCGGCCCGAGCTGTCCGAAGATCGATTTTATCCTGATCCTGATGATGGCGAGTTCACCTGTTATCGGACCCGGGATTTGGTGAAAAGAGGAGAGAGCGGGCTTCTATTTCATCTTGGACGGATAGATCAGTGTCATAAAATCCGGGGTTTCCTTGTCGACTTTTCTGAAATTGAGAGCGTCCTCAGAAGTGCCCCGGGGGTCTGCGATGCGGTGGTGGTTCCCTTTCAGGATCCGACCGGGACGGAGCGGATTGCGGCCTTTGTCCTCGTGAAACACGGGGATTCGGTGGAGGTCGGGGCACTACAGGTATTTCTTTCGGAGAGGCTTCCCGGTTACATGGTTCCTCAGCAGCTTCAGGTTCTGCCTGAGTTTCCCTATCTTCTGAACCAGAAGCTGGATCGGGTCGCTTTACAGGAAATGATCAAGCCGGGAGACGCGTTGTCGACGCACTCAGAGGGTGCCTCCTCTTCCTCACCGTTTCTTCATACTTCAGAGTGGGAGCGGAAAATAGCGCAGTTATGGAGTAAAATACTGGAAAGAGATGATCTCGATCTTGAGGATGATTTTGTGGCAGTGGGTGGAGATTCGCTGATGGCGCTCAGCTTGTTCGCGGAAATTGAAAAGAACCACGGCGTCTCGTTCACGGCGATTGATGTGTTTGAGGCATTTACGATAGCGAGCATGGCAGCCCGCGCTGAGGGGCGCGCGTGTGAAGTCGAACCGGAGGAGGCTGAAAACCGATACCTGGTGCGCCTCTGTGGAGAGAGAAACCGGGAGCCGCTTCTTTTTGTTCCCGGAGGGTGGGGAGGTGACACGGAAATCCTTGTGTTTGCTGCGATTGCCCGCCGTATGCCGGACAATCTTGATATTCGGGCGATTCGCTCCGGGGCGATGGAGCTGTCGGGAGTGAGGCCTGACTTTACCAAACGGACGTTGAGAGCGCATGTATCCGAGGTGCTCAGGGAGGTCGAACTATCGATGGTCACCGATGAAGGATTCACCCTGGTCGGGGAATGCGTCGCAGCGGTGGCGGCGATGGAACTGGCCTTGCAGATGGAGGAGGCGGGGATCCCGCTGAGGCGGGTCATTTTGCTGGACCCTGAGAGACCTTCGCCTCTGGGTTCAGTTTTCTCATCAGCGGTAGAGGAATCGCCCGGTGACCTTCCATCATCAGTCAGTGAGTATTACGCTCTCCTCAGAGCTTCCCCGGTCCCGCGAATTGGCTGTGATATTCATCTCGTGAGCAGTGCCGAATTTCCCTTGAATCGACGGACGATTTCTTTCTGGAGGAGAAGGACGAAGGCAACGCTGTTCCACCGGAAGGTGGCGGGGACTCATTCTTCCTACATCCGGGAGGAATCAACGGAGCTGGTGAAATGGCTGCGTTCTCTCGTGTAGTTGCCGATGAGCTCCGGGCGATCAGTTGGCAGGACAGCAGGGCGAAAATGAGTGGTGATCGAATGGGTGTCCCAGCAGGTCCTTGAGGCAAGGGAATGCTTCGGCAGGGAGCTTTCCTTCCAAAGCCTTTCGAACGACCGTGAATCCGGCGCGATCATTCAAATCTGAACCTGGTAATGCGTATGATGGTGCCGCTCGTTCCCCTTACGTTCTTGCAGGATTCTTTGAGGTCGCCATCATGAAGAGAATCCGTTGATATGAATGAAGAGACAAACGGTGGGAGCCGGGAACCCACTGCGGTCGAGGTGCAGAACGCGTTGCGTAAGTTCTCGAACCGGGAGAAAGCGGCGTTTTTTCCGCGTTTCTTCAAGAGTGATCCGGACAACCGGAGCGAAGGCGATCTGTTTATCGGGGTGACCGTGCCGCAGCAACGCGCGGTCGCGAAGGAGTTTCGGGATCTTCCGCTGGAAGAACTGGAGAAACTTCTCGCCGAAAGCACCCACGAGTTTCGATTGACCGCTCTGATTATCCTGGTGAATCGTTTTACCAGGTCAAAGGGGGACGATGAAAAGACACGGTTGAAGGATTTCTATCTCGCTCATCTCGAGGCGGTGAATTACTGGGACCTCGTCGATGTCTCAGCCCACAAAATTCTCGGGGAATGGCTCGTCGATCGTTCACCGGCAGAACGCCTCGCCGTTCTCGAGCCGCTCGCGGAATCAGACGAGTGGTCACGGCAGAGAGTAGCGGTGGTCGCGTGTTTTCCCCTGATCAGACGTTCGCAGTTTTCGGAGATCCTCTGGCTCGCCGAGACCTTTATAGCGCATCCCCACGACCTCATTCAGAAAGCGGTCGGCTGGATGTTGCGCGAGGCCGGGAAACGCGACCTGGAAATACTGCGTGTTTTTCTGCAGGAGCATGCCGCCGTGATGCCCCGCGTCATGTTGCGCTACTCGATTGAAAAAATGGCACCGGAGGAGCGGAAGCGGTGGTTGAGGTGGAAGCGCTGAGGGCGTGATTGGTTTTGTGTATTCTTCTCTGTCTTCGTCCATTTCAGGTGTTTCGCGGGAATAACCGGATCAGGAACTGGATTTTCACAGGGAAAGGTTTGATCGTGACCGTATCCCCGGCACGATGTTGTTACGCCACTGATGAAAACCAAGCCCGCTGTCGCCCTGCTCAACGCAACCGTCCTGGTGGTGTCGAAAGACGGTAAGAGCGGGCTCCTCATCAAGCCCAGTAAGCGGCGGAAAAGCTGGGAACTTCCCGGAGGCAAAATCGACCGTCGCGAGTCCCTGCCTGCCGGGGCTGTCCGAGAGGTGCTTGAGGAAACCGGGATCCGCGTACGACTTGAGGCGATGACGGCTCTCTACAAGTGTTCCCGTCAGGATGGGCTTTATTTCGTCTTTATCGGGCGGGAAGAGGGAGGAGAATTGCGCCCCGAACCGGGCGAGATCTCGAAGGTGAACTGGTTCCCACTCGAGTCGATTACGGCATCCATCAAATGCGGACTGAATCGTCAACGGATCGAAGATTGTCTCAATTTTTCAGGGTCGCCGATGTATCGGTTGGTCCGCCGACGTCCCTACGAACTCATCGAGACCTGGGATCTCGGACCGTCTTCTCTCGACTCCCTCGGTTTCCTCGAAGACCTTGGAGACGAAAAGGCTACTTCCGACGAGCAGCCGGATGAGGTCACGAAAGAGGCGTCGGTTGATCGTGTCCCCACCTCCGCAATCTGGCGGGAAGCCGGTCATGGTTTGCTCCAGGTCTGGCGTCTCGTGAAAAGAAAGCTGGGCGGGACAAGTGCGAACTGAGGAGGTGACCTGTAGAGGGCGGCCGGCCCGTGCAGGACCATTGGAACCCGCTGAAGACGACGCTTCGGGAGGGAAGGGGCGGCGGCAATCTCACGGCCGACGCGTTCATCGTTGCGCGTGGCCGGGACTGAGGCACTTTCACCAGTTTCTGGAGCAGAATCCCGACACGGCGTCCAAGGTCCGTGAGGTGGTGGCTTTTTTATAAGTGACCCCATTGAGCTTCGAAACCGTGGATTCTGCCTCGTCCGCTACTTATCGCAAAGAGTGTGATGAAATCCTGCCCGATGCACTTTCCAGGTGGTTGACCTTAGATCCACCCGTGATGGCGTTCTCTTCAACGCGTCAATTCGAGTTTGAGGCTGAGTAGTCGCACCTTTCACAACCGTCGCGGGCAGTCACCCACCCAAGCCCGTCGCATCCACGCTCTCCGTTGCCTCGCCAAACAGTAACTCCTCAAACGGATCGCTCCACGGTAACCTCTCCGCAGGCGGCCAGAAGGTCCGCTCCCGAACGGCATCGATGACGCCCTCGGCGCACTTCTTCGCCGACTCGAGCAACGCGGCATCCAGTCCCTCCCACAGATCGAGGACGATCTCGGCCCCGGTCGGTCCCAGGGCGATATGCCCGGCGGTGATTTCACGACCGGGGAAGCGCTTCGCGAGAGCGAGGAGGTAGATCGGAAGTTGCAAATCCACCCAGCGAGCGGGTTTTCCCTCCAGGTTCTCTACCAGAGACCACTCGGGAAAATTCGCTGCCTCCTCAGTTCGCTTGATCGGTGCGATGTGATATTCATCGACCCGCTTGTTCCGATGCTTTCCTGCCTCGTAGACGGCATGCGTTTTGAAATCGAAAACACGGAGGCGTCCGTCCTCATGCTCCTCGATGCGATCGATCCGCCCTGAAATCGGAAGCCCCGCCAGCTCGAACGGATGGTCTTCGGTTGAGATGTTGGTCTCGGGTTCGAGGATGCGCCATCCGGCGGCGCGCTCTTCGGCTTCCATTTCCGCCCACCAGGCAAGGCGGCGGCGGGCGGCTTCACGCTGAATGAGAAGGGGGGTGGAGAGTTGCGGGCCGTAGCGCTGCGCGAGGAGGGCGTCGATCTCTTTTTCGAAGGAGGCACGGATCGTGTTTGCTTCAGTGGAGACACTTGCCCCGGGATCGAGCGCAAACCGTTCCAGGGCATCGTGGATGAGATTGCCGAAGTCCCGCGCGTCCATCTCCGATTTCTCCGGATCGACCTCCTCCATGCGCAGTCCGTGCTGGAGGTAGAAGCGGAAGGGGCAGGTGAGGTAGCTGCGGAACTGAGTCACACTGAGCCGCTGGAAAACTTTGGCGTCGTCGGGGAGCTGAGCGGGTTTCAGTTGCCATGGGAGCGCCCACGGAAGGGGTTGGCTCGCCGGGGATTCGCCGCCGAAAAACTGGAGGGTTCGATCGGGCAGTTCTTTGTCGGAGCATTGGAAAAGGAGGCGCGAAGGTCGCAGTGGATCTCCGCTTTCGCTTTGTCGCCCGAAGATGAGGTCAAGGCGTCCGTTCTCACGCCGTGTCTCGATGAGGGCGGTGAGGAGGTAGGCGTCGCGGGCAAATCGTGTGTCATTGTCAGGGCTGCCCAGGGCCCTGCGGGCGGAGTCGGGGAGAAAGGCGTGTCCGATGATCGCTTCGGGGACGACGTGGTCATTCATCCCTGTGACGATGAGGTGCGGTGCATCTTCCCAGAGCAGCTCGAGCCAGCCTTCGAGATCGATGTTTTCCGGCTCCCGCTCGTCGTAGAGGTGGCGTTGACGAATCAGTTCGAGGAGGAGGTGAAAACGGCCGGAGGGTTGAAGCTTTTTGCTGAAGGCTTTGCGCGTCGCCTCGAAGGCGGCCTCGGCTTCGAGGATCGCGGTCGCCACTTCGGAAAAGGCCCCGTGAGCGGTTTCCTGCGGAGTGAAGCTCCGGTCTGCAAAAATCGCAGAAAGGTAGTCGATGAGAACGGTGCCGAAGGATTCTCTCCGGAATCGCTGCATCCAGTCATCGATCCACTGGAGTCCCTCTTCAAGTTCGGGGTGTCGGGAGAAATTTCGTTTCGCGGCGGAGAGGGCATCTTCGAGCTGATCGGGGAGGCACCGCTCGCGGAGTTCATCGATGAGGGCGAGGAAGGCGGTGGCTCCGGACGGAGGTTCCGGGTGCGCCTGGTCCTCTCCCTTCGGCGAGAGTTGGGAGACGAGCGTTCTGGTGAAGTCGGGGCAGTGAAGGAGTCTCGTCACGGCCTCAAAAGAACGGGTCGAAAGAAGTGCCGCGGTTTGGTCGAGGAGATAGTAAATGCCGTGTCGTGAGACAGGTTGTCCTGCGGGGTCGTAGGTGGACCAGCCTCGTTTTTCAGAGGACTGCTCGAGTGGGGCGATCACTTCAGGATCCGGGACGCCGACGGCGGCGTAGGCGGCAGGTTCTTTGGTATGTGTTAGGAGATTACAGGCGAGTTCCGCCTGTTGAGTCGGGGTGGCGGCATCGTGAATCGAGCGGGTGGCATCGGGGATGTTGATTTCCGCTTCCAGCCAGTGCTTTGAGATGAGGCGTCCCCACTCGTCGAAGCGGTGAGCTTCGCTTTCCGGCGCATGGATTGCGATTTCGACCGCTTGTTGCCCGGCTAAGCGGTCCAGCGCGATGATGGTGAGCGGATTCAGATCGGGGCATCCCGCGACGAGAATTTTTTCAACTTCAGGAGGGAGTTTTCCGGACTGAACGGCATCGAGCCGGGAGAGGGTTTCATCGCGCAGGTCCAGATCCTTCGTGCGACGAATCGCGAGCGATTCGAGGTCCGCCAGTTCCTTCCAGCGAAGCGGTTCCATGTCATGATCGTGAAGCGGTCCGGATGCTGAATCGAAGGTGAGGCCTGATTCGGTGAGGAGGTTGCGCACTTCGAGCAGCTCATCCGCTGTCTTCATTGCCCAGGTCAGATCCCGTTCGATGGGGTCGACCGGGAAGACATAGCGAAATTGTCGCAGATCAAGATCGAGGAGAAGGGCTGCCCAGATGAGGCGGGTCGTTTCGCGATCCGCGACCGGATCGCCTTCTGGGATTCGGTCGGGAGACGAGAAATAGTCCGGCGTCACGACGAGGGGAGGGAAGACAGCGGCGTCCCGTTTGGACGCCTCGAGGGCGAGGGTCTCTCTCAGCCGCCGTCCGGCATGTCGAGTCGGGACAACAACGAGGAGGGAGGACAGGTCGAGAATGCGCTCCCCGGTTGAGGCGGGGAGGATGTATTCGGAGATGGCGGTGAGAATCGGCTTCTCCCATCCCATGAATCGCCTCGATACTCCCGGAGAGGTTGTCGAAGGGGAGGCTTCTTCAAAAAAGAATTCGGACTGTTGGGGGAGCGGCTCTTCAGGCATCGTGTGATATGAATTCAGCCTTCCCGGCTATCCCAGAAATTTGCTTCGATGAGGTCGTGGCGTTTAATGATTTTGCGGTAAAACTCGAGAGTGAGTTCAGCCTTTTCTGCGTCTGTTAGGCGCCAGTCCAGATTCGACTGCCGAAGGCGTTCGATCAGTTGGGAGAGTGACACGGCGACGGTTACGGAAATGTTGTAGCTCTGGGTAAACCCGTACATAGGCAGGCGCATCGTGCCGTCGGCTGCGGCCAGCGCTTCATCGGTGAGGCCTTCCTCTTCGGTGCCGAAGAGCAGGGCGACCGGTTTGTCGAGAGGAAGCGTCGTGAGGTCGTAGCCGTTTTCGTTCGGGGTGGTGGCGACAACCCGATAGCCCCGATTCTTAACCGTCTCTATCGCTGACGCGGTCGTCCGGTAACGGTGCATCGTGAGCCATTTCGAGCTTCCCATGCTGACCTCGTTGTTCGGTCGGTATTCGTTTCTCGTCTCGACGATATGGACATCCTGCAAGCCAAGGCATTCACAGCTGCGGAGACAGGCGGAAGCGTTGTGAGGTTGGTAAATATCCTCAAGCATGATGGTGAGGTGGCGGGTTCGTTCTCCCAGTACTCGTGCTATTTTCTCCTGCTTGTTCCCGGTGATAAAGTCCGCCAGGTACTCGGTGATTTCCTCGTTTGCTGTCATGATTGAAAAGATCAGTTTTCCCAGCGTGGACGTTTCACTCCGATGTAGGCGATAAAGAGACCGACGGCGACATGGGCGAGAAGAACGAGCATGCAAAGCCACATGGGGCCAAGCCAGGTATCGGTCACTTCTTTGATGTAGCGAAGATAATTGTTCTCCATGCCGTCCATGCTTCCAGCCCAACTCCAGTAGGCGGAGATAAAGGGACGGGTGAGCCATCCTGCCCATTCAGGGAGCGCGAGGACGGCCCCGGAGAGTGGAAGCTGAAAACCCACGAGGTAAATACTTAACAAGGATGCCTGATCGGCGGTCTTTGCCATCGAGGAAATGCCGAGACAGATCGCGGTCATGGCTCCGTTGACTAGCAGTAGCATGACGATGTGTGGCAGGAAAGATTCGAGGGGGAGCTTGCAGATACTCTGCACGAAGATCGCCATCCAGACGGACTGGATGATGACGAGGACCGAAAGGAAGGCGAGTTTGCTTCCGAGGTAAACCAGCGGACGAACGCCGCCGAGTTTTTCTTTCTCAAAAATCTGCCGCTCACCCGCGATCTCCCTCGAGGAGTTGTTCGAGCCCATCAGGGTCAGGAGAATAACCTGAAACATGACCAGTCCGGAAACAACGCCGCCGAGATTCAGGTTGAATGTCATCGCCTCCTGTTCCTGTTCGAAGGCGGCTTTGGTGACCGGGATGGAGTCAGCCAATCGCTTCGTCTGTTCGACCCCTTCAAGTTCAAAGACGACAACAAGAAAAGGGAATCCGAGCAGAATAGATGCTTGGAGTATGAGCCCGCCCCAGTCGCGGAAGAAGATCTTCCAGCGGCGGGCAAAGAGGGCAAAAAATTGGGTCACAGCTCCCGGTGTCACGGCAGAGACTGAAATGTCGGGATCACCTGAATTGCTGGCGGGGAGGTTTTCGTAGTAGGCTTCACGATGTTTGGACCAGCTTTCAGCCCAGGCGTTTTTGTCGCGTTTAGCGAGTTGGGGGTAAACATCTTCGGCCTGATCGACGCTGAAGTAGTGTTCGAGGGCGCGGGGAGGGCCGTGGTAAACGACGCGCCCTGCATCGAGAACGAGGACGGAGTCGTAGAGCTCGAGATTGGCAAGGCTGTGGGTCACGTTGACGACGATGCGGTGCTCGTTCCGGCTCAGGTCGTGCATGAGGGAGACGATTTCCTGCTCACTTTTGGGGTCGAGTCCGCTCGTGACTTCATCGCAGAGAAGGAGGACGGGATCTGTTGCGAGCTCCAGCGCGAGAGAGAGGCGTCGCTTTTGACCGCCGGAAAGGACTTTCACAGGGCGATCCCGCAAGGCATCAAGACCGGTGGAGTTGAGGATGCCATCGACGAGTTCTTCGAACGCTTTGCGGTTTTCAGTTTTGGCGCGGAGGCGGACGGTTGATTCGATGTTTTCCTCTACGGTGAGTTCTTCGTAGGCAATGCTGAACTGGGGGACATAGCCGATTTCGGAGCATTCAAGGTCGCCTTCATCAGAAAGGTTTCGGCCGTTCCAGTGGATGCTGCCATCGCTCTCCTGGTTGATCCCGGCGATGAGTTTCAGGAGAGTGGACTTGCCGCAACCGGAGGGCCCGACGATGGCCATGAAATGGCCGGTGGGCACGCGAAGGTCGATTTTCTCCAGCAGGTGGATGTCTTCCTTACCCTTCTGAATGGTAAAATGGATGTTGTTGAGTTCTAGCACGCGTCACTTTTAGGAGCTTTGCGGAATATCTGCAATACTGGAGAGGGGCAAATTCGCGGCCATGAGCAGAAGGGGGCGGCGGTGGCCTGTACACGAAAGACTTGCCATGCCGCCGCGTAACGGAATACTTAAACTCATTCCATCATGCCCCGAAAACCCAAAAAACAATCCCGTGGATTTAATCCGCTTAAGATGGTGCTGATCACCGGTCTCACGCTGCTTCTCCTCATGGTCGTGGTTCTTCTTATCGTGAAGTCGAGTGTCGATGGCTGGCTGCGCGGGGAAGGGTTTCGTCAGTTGATCGTGAATAAAGCGTCATCTGCGATGACCTCGGAGATTCACCTTTCGGAAATGAAGTGGCAGGGGGCCGAGGTCTATGCGGATCAGTTCAGGGCGGTGGGCTATGAGGGCGCGCCTTTCGCTGAGCTGAATCTGGACGGAGTCAGGGTGAAAACCGGAGGGGTGAAAGGTGGTGCCTTCCGGGTGCCCGAGGCCTCGGTGAATCGATTGGGAATGGAGTTCTCCGAGCGGAGGCGCGATGCTCCCCGGGAAAGCGAAGTGATCAATCTTGATCCGGCGGGCGGTCCGGGGGTTCCGGAATGGGCGCGTCAATTTCTCCCTCATCGCGCTGAAGTTGATCAAATTTCGATCGGTTCGACCCAAATCTCGGTGTTAAACAGCAGTAAGGAACCTGTTTTCCTGCTGAAAGGCGCCCGGGGAAAGGTGCGGCCTGATTTTCAGACCCAAATCTGGGAGGTGTTGATGCAGGGCGGGTCGATTCAGGTGCCGAATCAGGAGGAGATCGGGATCCGGGAACTGGCGATGAGATGGAAGCGGTCGGAGCTTTTCCTTGATCGGTGTTCACTCACGATTTTCGATGATGGCAATATCGATGCTGCCGGTGAGATCAGCTTTGGTGATGAGGGGCTATTCGATATTGATCTCGATCTTTCGTCGATCAACGTGGATGACCTGCTGACCGGCGAATGGAAGGAGCGGCTTGATGGCATCGTCGAAGGTCCCGTCAAAGTCACCGGCCAACCGGGCGCTCTCATTTATGAGGGGCAATTGAGCGTCAGGGAGGCGACGGCGAAATCGATGCCGGTGCTCTCGCTGATCGCGGAATACACGCGGAATGATCGTTTTAAGCAGCTTGTTTTCAGTGAGGCGAAGACGGAGTTCAAGCGGGAGGGGGAGGTGATCGAGTTGAATGAACTCGTGTTGCAGTCGGATGGATTGGTGAGAGTGGAGGGCGATATCACTATCCTGGGGGAAAGTCTGGAGGGGGTCTGCCGTGTTGGAGTGAGCCCGGGAACACTGCGATGGATCCCCGGGGCGGAGCAGGAGGTTTTCACAGAGAGTAAGGACGGCTTTCTCTGGGCGCCGCTTAATCTTACCGGCACCGTGAGTGAGCCGCGCGAGGACTTAAGCGGGCGACTTATTGCGGCAGCGGGTGAAGAAATTCTAAACGCCCTTCCGGAAGGGATTCTCAAGGAAGCATATAAGTTTCTTCCGACGAACCCTGATGGCGATGATTCTGCCGCCGACCCTTCGGATTTGATTGAGCAGGCCAAGCCCCTGCTGGATATGCTGAGCCCTTTCCTGAAGCGCCCTTGAGCGCTGATATTCGGTTTGGTGTCGAGGCCGACACAGACTTTGTGAAATTTTTCACAAATTGCTGTTGCGCGACCATTTCCATTGTTTAGGGTGCGCGCTGAAGGAAGGTTTCACCGCCATCAATTATACCCCCTGGTGAACCTCCTTTCTGTCGTGAACGATGGATCTTAATCCCCCCATGATTTCGCTCAACTCGTTGAGTCCGCTTATTGCCGCCGGTGGTTTGAATGCCCCCGAGCTGCCGTCTCTTGCGTGGTTCACTAATTCCATTTTTGTTGCCCTCATCGTCACGGTCGGCGTGCTTCTTTTTACGCGGATGGCGACGAAGAGCATGAAGCTGATTCCTGACGGGAAGCAGAATTTCGTCGAGCTCGTGATCGAGTTTCTTTATAATCAGGTGGAGGGCATTGTGGGGAAGCACGTTGCACCAAAGGCCTTTCCTCTTCTGGCGACTATTTTCATCTTTGTGATTACGGCCAACTGGTTCGGGTTGGTTCCCGGTGTCGGAACGATCGGTTGGGGTGAGACGAACGCTCCTCTCAGTATCGAGCACATGGAGACTCCGCTTCTCCGTCCGGCAACGGCAGACTTGAACATGACGCTCGCTCTTGCGGTGGTTTTCATGTTTGTATGGCTGTGGGTGTCCATTGCGGAGTTGGGTGTCTTGGGGACCTTTCTTCATATCTTCGGACCAAAGGGCGGTCTTAAAGGGGCTCTCATGTGGGCGCTGATGCCTATCTTTTTCTTCGTGGGGTTGATCGAGGTGATCTCCATCGTTTTCCGTCCCATGTCGCTCTCGCTTCGACTCTTCGGGAACGTTTATGCGGGTGAGACGCTTCTGGCGACGATGCAGACGCTTGGCACGACGCTTGGATTTCCCGGTTGGCTCTCAGCGATCAGTTCAGTGGCCTTCCCGCTTCCATTCTATTTTCTTGAAATCCTTATCGGCGCGCTGCAGGCGACTGTGTTTGCCTTGCTTTGCGCTGTGTATATTAAACTTTCAACCAGTCACGAGGAACACTGAGTGGCGAAAACCAATTTTGCCATCGGGACCATGTGTATAAAAGTGTGGGCGGTGGCAGAGAAACAGTAACAAAATAAAAGCTATGACCCTGGAAATCCTTCCCATGATGGCAGCTGCTGCAAGTGATGCGGCCGCTGTTGCTTCCAACTTCGATGGTAACTTCACGCTGGCTATTGCCGGTGCGGGTGCTGCGATCGGTATTGGAATGATCGGAATGGCATCAGCTCAAGCAGTGGGCCGTAACCCAAGTGCATTTGGTAATATTCTTACCATCGGTATTATTGGAATGGCGCTTGCAGAGGCGATTGCGATTTACGCTCTTATCATTGCTCTTCGTTAATTCGAATCGATGATCTAAGGTTTTTGGCCTGCGGCAGCTCCGGTTGCCGCAGGTCGCCTTACACCGGGAACTCTCTTTGCGTCTCAAGCAGCCTTTAACGAACCAATGAACGACATCTTAACGACTTTCGGCCTCGACTGGGGAAAGTTTATCGCTCAGTGCCTTATTGTAGTGGTGGTCTACATCATTCTTTCCAAGTATGCGTTTGGCCCTGTTTTGGCGATGCTTGAAGAGCGACGTGCCCGCATCGAGGCAGGTGAGAAGAACCTCAAGGAGGTTGAGGAAAATATGGCGAAGGCTGAGCAGAAGGTTCAGGCGCTGTTGGACGAGGCAAATGGTGATGCTGAGCGTCTCATTGCGGAGGCTCGTGAAAGTAGTGAGGCTCTTCGTTCTCAGAAAAGTCAGGAAGCGATTAACGAGGCGCAGGCAATCATCGAGAAGGCTCGCGAAGCTTCAAAGCTTGAGCATCAGACTGCGATGAATGAATTGAAGCGGGACTTCGGACATCTCGTGATTGAGGCAACGTCAAAGGTGACCGGGAAAGTGCTCGACGACGGGGATCAGAAGCGGATCAACGAAGAGACTGCCGGTCAGGTTTCCCTTTAGTAGGTATCGGAATTTTATAATGAAGTCAGGCAAGGAATTAAAGCGCATTGCGAAGAAGTTGTTTCAAGCTTCTTTGGTGGATGGCGTCCTCGATCCGGAGACGGTTCAGAAGGTCGTGCGCAAGTTGTCTGATGCGAAGCCGCGTGGCTATCTTCAGGTGGTGACCGCCTACTGGCGTCTCGTTCGCCTTGAGATCCAGCGAAATAGCGCGGTGATCGAGAGCGCTATCGAACTGGATGTCGCGACGAAGAATCAGGTTGAAGGTGATTTGAAGAAAAAATACGGTGATCAGGTCACCGCGGAATACGCGATTCGTCCCGAGCTCCTCGGCGGGATTCGCATCAAGATTGGTAGTGACGTATGGGATGGTTCGGTGAAGAATCGGATCCAGCGTCTCGAGGAAAAATTTAACTAAGTAACTTAATCGAAACGATTCACCTGACGAAACGTCATGAGTAACATTCTCCAGGAACTGGAATCCGAAATCGCATCCCTCAAGACTTCTGTATCGAAGTCAAATGTGGGGATTGTTCGGGAAATTGGTGATGGTGTCGCTAAGGTCGAAGGCCTCAGTGATGTCATGCTGAACGAAAAGCTTGAGTTCCCCGGCGGACTCTACGGGCTTGCTCTTAACCTCGAGGAAACTGAGGTTGGTTGTATTCTTCTTGGTGAAGGGCTCAACGTCAAAGAAGGGGATGAGGTGAAGTCGACTGGTGAGCTTCTCTCTGTTCCAGTCGGTAAAGGTCTCCTTGGTCGCGTCGTGAACGCACTTGGCCAGCCTCTCGATGGCAAAGGTGATATTGATTCCACGGAAACGTATCCGGTAGAGAAGATTGCGCCGGGCATCATTCCCCGACAGTCTGTTTCGGTTCCGGTTCAGACCGGTATCATGGCGATCGATGCGATGATCCCTGTTGGTCGTGGACAGCGTGAGCTTATCATTGGTGACCGCTCGACTGGTAAGACGACGGTTGCGATCGATACGATCATTTCCCAGGCACAGCAGAACAAGGCAGCCGAGGAAGGGAAACTTAAGGATCATAAGCCTCTCTATTGTATCTATGTGGCCGTCGGTCAGAAGCAGGCGAATGTTGCCCGTAACATCGCTATTCTAGAAGAAGCCGGTGCCATGGAATACACGACGGTGGTTTCCGCTCCTGCTTCCGATTCGGCAACGAATCAGTATCTTGCTCCTTACGGTGGTTGCGCCATCGGTGAATGGTTCATGGATCAGGGCATGGATGCCCTCATCGTCTATGATGATCTTTCCAAGCACGCGGTTGCTTATCGTCAGGTTTCACTCGTTCTTCGTCGCCCATCCGGTCGTGAGGCATATCCCGGTGATGTTTTCTATCTTCACAGCCGTCTTCTTGAGCGCTCCGCTCGACTCAGTGAGGCGAATGGTGGCGGATCGTTGACTGCTCTGCCTATTATTGAGACGCAGGCTGGTGATGTTTCCGCTTATATTCCGACAAACGTGATTTCAATCACGGATGGTCAGATTTATCTCGAGACTGATCTTTTCTATCAGGGCATTCGTCCGGCGATCTCCGTGGGTCTTTCCGTGAGCCGAGTTGGTTCCGCGGCGCAGACGAAGGCTGTCAAGAAAGTGGCGGGAACGATTAAGCTGGATCTTGCTCAGTTCCGTGAACTGCAGGCGTTCGCCCAGTTCGGTTCTGATCTGGATGATAAAACAAAGGCGCAGATCGAGCGTGGTCAGCGCATTGTTGAGCTCTTCAAGCAGAAGCAGTATTCTCCGATTCCGGTCGAAGTTCAGGTCTGTGTTCTCTGGGCGATTCAAAATGGGCATTTCGATAACGTATCGGTTGCTCACATTAAAGACTGCCAGCAGAAAATGATGGAATTCCTCACGACTCGTAAGGATGGCCTTCTTGGTCTAATCCGGGACGAAAAAGCTCTGACTGACCAGGTTAAGGAAGAACTGGCGCAGGCTATTGAGGACTTCAAGTCCGGCTACAAAGCTTCTTAATTCGATTGATCTGACGACTGTTTCACTGAGACATGGCTAACCTTCGCGACATCCGCCGACGTATTAAGTCGGTCAAAAACACGGCCCAGATTACCAAGGCCATGCAATTGGTCGCGGCTTCGAAGATGAAGAAGGCGCAGGACCAGGCTATGTCCGGGCGCCCTTATGCTGATCTGTTGAATAAGGTGCTCGTGAATCTCAAGGAGCAGACGAGCGAAGAGGATCATCCTCTCCTGCAAGAGCGTGACGGTGAGAAAGAACTCGTCATTGTTATTACCACGGACAAAGGGCTTTGCGGTCCTCTGAACACCAACCTTCTCCGTCTCGTCTCCAGTGATGAGAAGGTTTCCCGGGAGGCGGTTTTCCTCACCGTGGGACGCAAGGGGAGTCAGGCTCTCTCTCGCATGAAGCGGGAGTTGCTTGCCGATTTTCAAGTCAAAGACCCGGTGGCTTTTCTTGAGACGAAGCAGATCTCTGAGTTTGCGATCGAGAAATTTTTGAGTGGCGAATACGATCGGGTGAAGGTCGCTTTCACCAATTTCATTAACACGATCAGCCAGGAGGCAACGGTTGAGACATTGCTTCCGATCCGTCCGATTGACCTTGGTCGCGATAAGGATTTCGTCGGTGTCGGCAAAGATCCCGGCCCCATTGAGGTGAATCCCGGACCTGAGTATGGTGGCTATCTTTTTGAGCCAAGTGCCAGTGCGGTCCTCGATTCTATTGTTCCACAGTATGTGAACTACCAGCTTTACCAGATGATTCTTGAGTCACGTGCTTCCGAGCACAGTGCCCGTATGGTTGCGATGAAAGCCGCAACCGATAATGCGGAGCAGATGATCAAAGATCTCACTCTGGAATACAACAAGCAGCGCCAGGCGGCTATTACGGCCGAGTTGCTTGAAATCACCACAGCGATGAAAGCCCTCGAGTAATCGTGGTGATCCCGAACCCCTTTATAAACAACTAAGACCCTCAACGAGTAGGACAATAATCAGATGAGTAACGTAGGTAAAATCGTCCAGGTGATCGGCCCCGTGATCGACGCCGACTTTTCAGACGCGGAGCAGTTGCCGGAGATCTACAACGCCCTTCAGGTGGACTACGATGTCAGCGGCGAAACCGTAAAGCTGACTCTCGAAGTTCAGCAGCACCTTGGTGACGGCTGGGTGCGCGCCGTGGCGATGTCTTCGACAGAGGGTCTCAAGCGGGGGCTTCCCATCACAGACACTCGCGCTCCGATTTCGGTGCCGGTAGGTGAAGGTGTTCTCGGTCGTATTTTTAACGTGACCGGAGATGTTGTTGATGAGCGCGGGCCCGTTGATGCGGTGAAGCGATATCCCATTCACCGTCCTGCTCCTTCCTTGATCGATCAGGCCAACTCCACTGAGATTCTCGAAACAGGAATCAAGGTGATCGACCTCATTTGCCCGTTTACTAAGGGTGGTAAGGTTGGTGCATTCGGTGGTGCCGGTGTCGGAAAGACTGTTGTGATCATGGAGTTGATTAACAACATTGCGAAGGCGCACGGTGGTTACTCGATTTTCGCCGGTGTGGGTGAGCGTACTCGTGAGGGTAACGATCTCTACTGGGAGATGTCCGAAGCGGGTGTTATTGATCAGGATGACCTCTCCAAGTCCAAGGTGGCTTTGGTCTACGGTCAGATGAATGAGCCCCCCGGTGCCCGTCTCCGTGTTGCCCTTTCTGCTCTCGCGATGGCGGAGTACTTCCGTGACGAGAAGAATCAGGATGTTCTCCTTTTTGTTGATAATGTATTCCGTTTCTCTCAGGCCGGTTCTGAGGTTTCCGCGCTTCTCGGCCGGACACCTTCTGCGGTGGGATATCAACCGACACTTGCCTCCGAGATGGCCCAGCTTCAGGAGCGGATCACTTCGACGAACAAAGGTTCCATTACTTCTTTCCAGGCGGTTTACGTTCCTGCGGATGATTTGACTGACCCGGCTCCGGCAAACACCTTTGCCCACCTCGATTCAACCGTTGTTCTTGAGCGTTCTCTTGCTGAGCTGGGTATTTACCCGGCGGTTGACCCTCTCGCTTCGACTTCCACGGCGCTTCAGCCTGAGGTAGTCGGTGAGGAGCACTACGAAGTGGCCCGTGGCGTCCAGAACGTGCTTCAGCGCTATAAGGATCTTCAGGACATCATTGCGATTCTCGGAATGGATGAGTTGAACCCTGAAGACAAGTTGACTGTTTTCCGTGCCCGTAAGGTTCAGAAATTCCTCAGCCAGCCATTCTTCGTCGGTAAAGTTTTCACCGGTATTGACGGTGTTTACGTTTCTGTTGCGGATACGGTGAAGGGATTCAAAGAAATTCTCGATGGAAAGCACGACAATGTTCCGGAGAACAATTTCTACATGAAGGCCGGCATCGACTCTGTCGAGAAGTAAGCTTTTCTGGAACTCTGATTATCCCACTGCATGCAGCTAGACATCGTCACTCCCGAAAGTAAGGCGTTCTCTGATGAGATCGACAGTGTTGTCGTTCCCGGTGTGCAGGGGGAAATGGGGATTCTTAAATCTCACGCCCCTCTTGTCACCACTCTTCAACCGGGAGAGTTGCGTTACCTCAAAGAGGGCGAAGAGCATTCTCTCGCCATCGGAACGGGAGTCGTCGAGATTTCAAACGATCGTGTTTCTGTCCTGACTGACATGGCCCTGGGTGAGTCTGAGATTGATGAGGACGCGGTAGAGAAAGCCCTCGCTCGTGCACAGGACTCGATGAAAGAGATCAGCACGCCTGAAGAGGTTGCCGCTGTTCAGGTGTCGATACAGAAGTCGCTCGCGCAGCTTCACATCAAGCGTCGCCGCCGTCGTCTCTAAGACCGATCCTTACGGAATCCCACTTCCCGGAGCGCTCTGTGTTCGCGAATGGAGTGATTTCGCGAGATTTTCCTTTCTGGAACCCGCTCATGGTTTCAAGGTGAGAGCCGAGCCCCTGGTCTCCCTTTTTCTATGAACGGACTTAATCATTTTTTCACTCCGGTCGACTGGCTGGTGGTCTTTGGCTATCTTCTTCTCACCACGATGGTGGGCCATCGTCTGCGCGGAAAGCAGGCGAGCATCAACGATTTCTTTCTTGGAGGGCGATCCCTTCCCTGGCCGGCCGTTTCAGGCTCGATCATTGCGACAGAGATCAGTGGGGTGACCTTTATTGGCGTCCCCGGGGCGGTCATGGCACTGCAGGGGGATTTCACCTATCTGCAGTGGGCGGCAGGCTCGATCGTGGCACGGATCATTGTGGGGCTGTTCTTTGTGAAGGTTTTTTATGAAAAGGATATCTACAGTCCCTATGACTACATGGGGAACAAGTTGGGGGAGGGCGTCAAGAAGCTGGCGACGGTTCTCTTTACGGTAGGCAGTATCCTTGCACAGAGTGTCCGGGTTCTCGTTGCCGCGCTACCTCTTAAGGTGGTGACGCCTTTGCCCTTTGAATGGTGCATTGTCGTCATTGGCGTGTTTGCGATCGGCTGGACACTCATGGGGGGCATGAGGACTGTTATCTGGACAGACGTGATGCAGTTCTTTCTCTTTGTGATTGGAGGGCTCGTCGCGCTTTTCTGGATGGTTTCCAGCTTCGATGGGGGATGGGCGACCTTGTTCAGTGGTGCCACCGCTGCAGAGCAATTTGACGGGTCGACGGTGAATAAGATGCAGGTTCTGAACTTCTCGCTCGATCCGGCGGTGGAGTTCACCTTCTGGGTCGCTCTCATTGCGGTGCCGTTTCTCAATCTCAATGCCTTTGGCGTTGATCAGCTCAACGCGCAGCGAATGTTTTGCTGTAAGAACCCGTCAGACGCGAAGAAGGCGATTATCTGGAGTTCATTCGGCCAATTCGTGACGGTTCTGATGCTTTTTGTGGGAGCTGCTCTCTTTGTCTTTTATCAGAAGAACCCGCCGACAGATCCGCTCATCATGGATGCGTTGAAGTGGGAGGGTGGTCAGCCGAAGAATCCGGATAATGTTTTCCCGGTATGGATTGTCACAGAGCTGCCTACCGCGTTGCGTGGATTGATCCTTGCCGGGATCTTTGCCGCGGCGATATCCAGTCTTGATTCAATTCTCGCGGCGCTGAGCCAAACGACCCTGTCGCTCATGCGCCGGACAGACCGTGAACACACTGACGAGGAACAGTTGCGTCTCGTGAGGCTATCTCGAGTTCTCGTCCTTGTCTGGGGGGCCTTTCTGACCGGCTTTACTTTTGTTCTCTATGCAGTGAAAGAGAAAACTGACGTGAATGTACTCCCGCTCGCCTTTGGAATGACGACCTATACGGTCGGCCCGTTGCTGGGCATGTTCCTCGTCGCTCTGTTGGCAAAGCGAAGGGGCAGCGTGCGTGGACTGGTCATTGGCGCCGCGATTTCCTTCGTTCTCGTGGTCTTCGTGAGAACCGATGTGTGGGTTCTCTTCATGAACAACGACTTAGCTGAGTTTCTGAGCCGTTTGCCAACCTACGAGCTCACTGGTGACGAGGTAAAGTCAGTGAAATCGACGATTGCCTCTGCGTGGATGTGGCCCGTGACGACGGTTATTACGATTGCTTTCGGGCTCATGATTGGAAAACGTGATTCTTCAAGTTTGTAAATCATTTAGGTTTATTTAGCGGTTTTCTCAAAATTTTAGCTTTTGGGAAACCGTCGAATTTCTTCTAGGTTGAAGACTCGGGCGGTGGAAAAAATCTGTCGAAAATGACAATTTCCGGTTGTTCTTCTTTGACGGGAATGTCACTCTGAGTCTCGCGTCTCGCACAGCGCGGAAAAGTTCTTCCACTCCCTTTCAAGCCATCGTTTCCAGCTTGAAAGTAAGGTAGCAGCAGATCCGTCATGTCGAAGGGATGGAACACGCTATTGAAATTTGCTCTGAGGGATACTTGATTAGTCTTGTATGTAACTCGTTCATTATCAACAGTTTGAATTTCCATTACCTGGCGGCCGAGGCGATGCCCACGCACAAGACACACGCTCCGAACCCGAGAAATTCCGTTCCCTCATGCACCCCGATTCCGATTCTGAACCCCGACAACCTACTGAAAAACAAAATCTTAAAACCCTTTGGAACCGCATTTCAGACGATCTTCGAAATGCGCTAGGTGACTCTACCTACGAACTCTTTCTTCCCAACTTCAAGCTGTCCACAATGGACAATACGGAGGCTGTTATCGAAGTCCCGGGTTCGGGCTACGCTTTCTGGGCGGAGTCAAATTTTAAAGAAACTATATTATTAACTCTTCAGAAACATATCCCGGTTTGCGAGAGCTTTCGCTTCGATGTTCTGGATGAAGAGGAGACAGTGGTTGAGAAGAAGCCGAAGTCTGACAAAAACAAAAACAAAGTAACGAAAGTTAAAAGTCGCGTTCTCACGGAGAAGATCAGTGAGAAAAAGCTACTTGAGCGAGGTCGCGCCGCCGGACTCGTGGAGCTTTTCAGGTTCGATAACTTTGTTCCGGGGGAAAACAGCGAACTTGCCTGGGCAGCATCGCAAGCCGTCGCCAATGAGCCCGGAAAGACCTACCAGCCTCTTTTCTTTCACTCTGCCTGCGGACTCGGAAAGACTCATCTCCTTCACGGCATTGGATGGGCTTCTCTGGAGAAACGCCCCAAGTCGAAGATCATTTTCGTCACTGCTGAGCAATTCTCGAATGACTACATCGACGCGATTCAGAAGAATGCGCTCGTTTCGTTCCGGAAGAAATACCGTGAAGCCGATTTGCTCTTGATCGATGACGTTCAGTTTTTCGGTCGCAAGGAAGGATTGCAGCAGGAATTTTTTCATACCTTCAACCGCCTTTCCGATCTCGGGCGCCAGATCGTTTTGGCCAGTGATTGCCCTGCCGGTGAAATCAGTGCGCTCGAAGACCGTCTTATATCGCGCTTTCAATGGGGGCTCAGTGTCGAGATCCACCGCCCTGAACTCGAGACTCGCGCTGCCATCCTCCGCCGGAAGCGCGATGACTGGAATATGCAGGTCTCCGATGAGCTGATTAATGCGATCGTAGAGCGGGTGAAAGGGAACGTCCGCGTTCTCGAAGGGGCCTTGATCCGCGTGGCGATGGTCACCACGATGAATGATGCTGAGGTCGATCCTTCGAAGATTGATGAGATACTTTCCGACATTATCGGGGGCAGTGCTTCCTCTTCTCAGCTTGGTATCGAAGAGATTAAGCAGGCTGTGTCGGAGCATTACGACATCGAGGTTTCGGTGTTGAACGGTAAAAAACGCACCGCACGGGTGGCTGAGGCTCGCCATGTTGCCATGTATTTGATGCGGGAACTCACGGATCTTTCGCTCATGGATGTTGCCGCCAGCTTCGGAAAGGATCACGGAACGGTGATCCATGCGGTGAAGCGGGTGAAAGCAAAGTTTCAGACATCGACCTCATTCAAGGGATCGGTGGAGTTGATCAAGCGCCGTCTTTTGCGGGGCGGGTCTTCAATTGAATCCAAGCGAAACCGGCGTTCAAGCCGGCCCAAAGGCAAGAGCGACAAGCTCGATGCAAATCGTTATCGTGAGAAGTATTCAGGCTGAAGTTTGCCGTGGACAGGTCGGGCTTTCGCGTTCACCTTCACGTTTGCTCCAGCATGAAATTTCAGATCGAAAAAGACGTATTTCAAGACGCACTGAACCAGGTTCAGCACGTTGTCAGCACGCGGACAACGCTCCCTATTTTGTCGAATGTTCTCATTGAGGCTGACGAACTGGGGTTGCAGTTGTCGACGACGGATCTGGATGTCACGATTACCAAGCGAATTGCGGCAACCGTGACAACTGTCGGAAAGACAACGCTTCCCGCCCGGCGCCTTGCCAGCATTGTCAGGGAGTTGCCGACCAGTGAGATCAATTTCGAAGTGAATGAAGACAATGCGGCCACCGTGAAGAGCGGGCCGAGTTTCTTCAAGATTCTGGGGCTCCCCAGTGACGAGTTTCCGGTGATCGGCGAGTTCGGTGAAGCGAAGGAGTTCACGATTGATCAGAAGTTGCTGAAGGATGCCCTTCGCAAGACTGCCTATGCGATTTCGACTGATGAGACCCGCTACGTCCTCAATGGCGTAAATTGCCTCATCGGTGAAGGCATGCTGACACTTGTCGCAACCGACGGTCGCCGTCTTGCGATGGTCGAACAGGATCTTGAGTTTCCCGCGGGAAATGAGACAGCAGTGATCATCCCCACGAAAGCGGTGAATGAACTTCAGCGACTGCTCGGTGATTCCGGTGAGCTGAAGATCGCTCTGACGAACAGTCAGGCGAGCTTTGAGCTGAACGAGAGCCACCTCATCACCAAATTGATCGAAGGAAACTACCCGAATTTCCGCCAGGTCATTCCCGGGGCTGCCAATCATCGCGTCACGATTGAACGCGAAGTTTTTCTTAATGCGGTAAAGCGTGTCAGCCTTCTTGCGAATGAGAAGACGAACTCGATCAAGTTTGCCTTCGATGACAACAAGCTTGCGATTTCGGCGAATTCACCTGATATCGGTGAGGCTGAGGAATCGATCGACGTCCGGTATGAAGGTCCACGTATCGTGGTTGCCTTTAATCCTGAATTTGTGATGGCTCCGCTTCGAAACCTTGATCAGGATGAGATTTTTATCGACCTGATCGATGAAAGCAGCCCCGGTGTCATCAAGATCGACGAACCGTTCCTTTACGTCATCATGCCGATGCGTGTCGCGAACTGATCGACGGGTCCCGAGACGTTCCCGGGAGTATTTCCGTAAAGACAGGGCACGAAAGATCGCGAAGACGGCCCCGGAGCACCCGTGGCCGGGGCGCTTAGGCGTTCAGAAAGTTGGAGATCAATTTCAGTCCCGCGTCCTGGCTGCGTTCCGGGTGGAACTGTCCGGCAAAGATATTGCCCTGCGCGATGCTCGAAGCGAATGAGTTTCCGTATTCTGCTGTCGAGCTGATCAAGGCCGGGTCTGACGGCTGCGGATAAAACGAGTGCACAAAGTAAAGATGCAGGGGCGAGGGGGCCTCTTTCCAGATGTAGTATTCGGGATCGACTGGATTGACTTCGTTCCAGCCCATGTGAGGGATCTTGAGGCTGTGTGAATCGTCGAAGCGGACAACTTCCCCGTCAAGAAAGCCGAGGCCTTTGGCGCCGGGGGACTCGGCAGATTTTTCGAAGAGAACCTGATAACCGAGGCAAATACCGAAATAGGGGCGGTCTTCTTTGAGCCACTGTTCCAATGGAGCGCGAAGTTGTTTGCGATCGAGGTCTTCAACGCAGTCGCCAAATGACCCGACGCCGGGAAAGAGGAGGCGGTCGACGGAGTCGAGATCTCCCTCTTGAGACACAAGTGAACCCTCGTGCCCGAGGAATTTGAGCACATTCAATACATTCTGGAGGTTTCCCCCTCCATAATCGATAACGCCGACCCGGTCTGCCATGCTGATCTGTAGCTCAGGAGCTGATGATTTAAAGCACGTCTTTTGTGCTCGGAATGATGTCGATGATACGATCATCGATCGTCGTAGCGTCATCGAGGCTGCGGCTCAGACCTTTAAATACAGCCTCGGCCATGTGGTGGGGGTCGCGGCCATACTGAATCTGCACGTGAAGGTTGCAGAGGGAATTGAACGAAAAGGCACGAAGAAACTCTTCGACGAGGGTGAAGTTAAACTTGTCGCCGATGTGGGGAACATTCTCCGGTCCACGATATTCGAGGAAGGGACGGCCGCTCATGTCGAGGGCAACTTGAACCAGTGTTTCATCCATGGGGAAGAGTCCTGATCCATAGCGGAAAAGCCCGCGTTTTTCACCGAGCGCTTCGCGAAAGGCCTGACCGAGAACGATGCCGGTGTCTTCGACGGTGTGGTGAAAGTCGATTTCGATGTCGCCTTTGACCTTCACTTCAAGATCAAATCGTCCATGCTTCGCAAAAAGGGTGAGCATGTGATCGAAGAAGGGTACTCCTGTGTCGATGGATGATTGACCGGTGCCGTCGACGTCCAGCGAAAGCTGAATGTCAGTTTCGCTGGTAGAACGGTTGATCGTGCTGGTGCGTGTTGCTTCCGCCATGATAGTTTTCGGTTTCGTGATGACGAACCGTTGGATAATGTCTACCTTTTCATTGAATACCTCAACCGATTGTTGTTCGGCTGCCTTCAGGAATTGTTTATGAAAAGTCCTCCAAACGCCGAGTTTGCCCAGTTTCGTTTCGTAAGGGATGCGGAAGGTGGAGTGATTCCGCTTCCATCGCAGGGGATCGATGAGAAAAACCTGCTGGTCCTTGACTGTGAGCGGTGGGGGCTCGCGCGTCTTCACATTTTCGAAGGTGCTGCCGTGCGGGAGGATAAGCTGGAGGCGTTTCAAGGTGAGTTAAAGCAAATCGCCGATTTAAGAAGCGACTCGGTGACACGGCTTATCACCTGGGGACGAGACTCGGAAGAGTTGTTTTACGCTGATGAAATGCAGGATGGGGAACCTCTTCCTGAGTATCTAGACCGTTGCGGTGGCGTTCCGTTTTCCGTTGCCGCCCACTGGATTGTTCAGCTTTGCGACTTTTTAGAAAAGGTTCCAACCGGTCTTCCCTCCTTCGATCGGTTCACGACCTTGAATTTTCAGGTAGTGATCGACCGGTTTCATCAGGTTCGTCCCGTTTTTTCCGAATTTTATGGATGGACCAGGCCGGGAGCGCAAGTGCAGGACCATGCCCGGGAGTGGTATCTGGCACAGATCTTTTGTTCTCTTATTGCCGGTGTTCCCGTGAGAACTTTTTATGAGGCGTCGCTTCCCCGCAATTTTGATGAGTTGGATGAGCATTCGAGGGAGGTGGTTCTCGGCGCTCTTTCTGAGAATTCACAGGTTTCTTTTGAGCGGCTTCGGTCGGCGATGGAGATACTTGCCCAGGACGCGGAAGAGCAACGCGCCCTGGTTCGGCTGCCGAGATTTCTTGTCCGGGAGTGGATGAGAGAAGATCTTGCCGCCTCCTACCAGGGATCCCCTGAATTTGAAATAGTGGACTTCCGAGATCCCGAAAGGGAGCGATATGCCACTCAAGCGGTGATCCGCGGCAAGGAGAGCTTTGTGCAGCTGTTGCCGGGGCCACTTTCTATTCCGAGGGAAGGATGGCTGAATCAGCATCATGATGCGACCCGGCGGCTGGGGCGCCCCATGCTTCACCAGCTTCACGTGAATTACCTGGAAGATCGGGACTCGCTGACCCTGGTGGGGGAGGAAAGTATTGAAGGAGTGAGTCTTGCGAGTCTTCTTCTTCGTGTCGGGCCACGAGCACCCGAGGAGGTTGTTCAAATAATGAGCCGTGTTTCGTCGACGGTCGATTCGCTGGAAAAGAATACCGGATCCTGCGCGGTCTGGTGGCTTCCGCCTGAGAATATTCTGCTGCTCTCGGGAACTCGTTCGGTCCCGGCTTCCGTGCATCTTCTCGAAAGGAAGGGGGGCGAGGTTTGGAGAGAGTGGGGGATGAAGCTCCGCCTGCATCAAACCACTTCAACGCTGAGAGAAGGAGTTAATTTACCCGGAGCCGTGAGAAGTCTCTCAAGAGTTCCCGGTAAGAATAACGAAGCGGCGAGACGCTCTGCCTTGGCTCTGCCATTGATCTTTTTTGCTCTAACGACCTACCGTTTCAGATGGCGCCGTCCGGTCCGGGATCAATCTGATTTACCTGAATCATTGAGTAATCTATTGGAATCATTTCGGGAGAAGCTTCTTCAGAATCCCGAGGCGGTGGAGAATGATCTGTTTCTCGAATTCTTGAACTCAGATTCTTCTGTGGAAGAAGATCATTCAGCAGGTGAAGAGAAGTCTCCGGAAGAGCCGCTTGATGATGGATTTGATTCGATGTTAGAATCGACCCTCTTTCAGGAAAAAATCGAACTGACTGAGCCTGCGGACCCGATAGTCACTTCCAGCGAGATCAATGAAGGTGGTGAAGGAATCAATGAGCCGGATTGGGAGGATGAGTTTGACGCTCCTGAAATGACCGGCGCAGCCCGGTTTTTCCGGGGATGGTGGCTCGCCTTGTGGGCGGTAGTAGTTGCGCTTTTTGCCGGCTATTTTTTTGCCGGATGGAACAGTCGTCTCGGTAACTTTGAAGATCGCGACGGCGTGAGGTTTCCAGTGAGTGACTACCTGGTTCCTGCGGCTCCGACTCCTGCGGAAGTAGTTGCCGATCTGGAGACCTATCTTGTGGAGGAATCGCAACCCGATTTGCTTCCCTATACCAGTGAACTAGGGTCGCCTGAAAGTCGTTCTATCGTGGATGAGTTTCTAAACGGTCAGATTGAGGAGGGAGACGCGACGGCGGCAAGACTGAATGCTCTTCTCGTCGGATTGGATGGTGCGCCGATCGGTGAAGTTGTGCAACGTTTTGAAGAAGCCGCCCGGCTCGGTGATTTGAGCGCGCAGTTTGACCTCGCTGTTCTTTCACTGGTGAAAGGACTGGGAAATGCAGATCCGGAAAGTGTTAGAGAAATGTTAGTAAGGTCGGCGAAGTCAGGGAATCTCAATTCGAAAGAACTTCTGGGAATCCTGCTGCTTGATGAGGGGAAACCGGGAGAGGCGCGGAGACAGATTGAAGCGGCGGCGGGGAAAGATCACCTGGGGTCACAGTACCATTTGGGTCTGTTTGAAGCGAATGGAACAGGTGGCTCCGTTGATCCGCGGGCCGCGGCAGGGATGTTCGAAGCCGCAGCCGTTCGGGGGGATGTTCGTTCCATGTTCGCCCTCGGGAGGTGTTATGAAATCGGATTTGGGAAGCCGGCCGATTTTACGGAAGCAACGAGATGGATCAAGATGGCTGCCGCACTGGATTACCAAAGTGCGGTTGCCTGGTGTCAAGCCCGCGGACTCGAGGTAAGTCCCGATCAGTGATCTCTATTCAAAGTAGATGCTGGCGTTGCCCAGATTTTTCATCTGATCGTCGAAGCCGGTACTTCGTTTCAGGGCAAGGATTTTTGCTTCGTCTCCTTCAAACTTTTTCGGGAGGGTCTTCGTGAAAATGATCTTGCCGGATGCGTTGCTGATTTGGAGAACGTAGCCGTAGTATTGATGGCCCCAGCGTGAAGGTTCCGAGTCATCGAACTTGTAGCTCACGGTATCGCCCTGCCAGCTGAAGGTGTCGCCTTCCTTGACCGAAAGCTGAAAATCGGTCGTCTGCATGATGGCATATTTCTTCCTCTCCTCGCAATGTTCACCGATGACGACGAGCCTGGCGGTGGCTCCCTCAATATCGTAGTTGCGCTCATTGTTTTGTATTTTGACCGAGAACTGGAAAGATCCTTTCCGGTCGTCAAACTCATCGGCTGTGTCAAGACGGTTGGATTTTCCGGTAGATACATCCACATCGAGCTTGGGGATGATATTCTTCGCTTCAGCAATTTTCCACTCATCGAAGTAGGATTGATCCGCTTCAGAGAATCGGGTGGTCGGCAGGGTGTACTGTTTCGTGCCGATCTGGAGAACGACCTGGTCGTTGCGGATCGAAATGACTTCGCCCTCAATCGTTTTGCCGTCTGCTGACGTGAATTCTCTCGCCGGGGCGAGAGAGAGGATAGATGAAATTAGAATGAACAGTCCTGCCGTTTGATTCATCGGGAGCTCAATCATGCTCTATTACTCCTTAGTCAGGGTAATAATGTCAAATGAAAATAATGTGGTGTGACTGATCTTCAGTAAGGGGGGGGCGTCGTTGAGTTAGGTGTTGGGAGCGGTGAGGTCGAGAGGGAAGTGAGAAAGTTGGCGGAACCCGGATTCGATGATGAGGTAGTTGTTTTCGAGGCGAATTCCGCCGTGCAGTGACTCGCCGTAGAGACCGGGTTCAAATGCGACGACATCGCCGACTTGAAAGGTATCGTCCCATGCCGGATTGATGCGGGGAACTTCGTGGGCATCCAGCCCGATGCCATGTCCCGCGTGGTGAAAGAAATCGTAACCGTTCCAGCCGTCCAACTCAGAATGGACGGCTTCATACATTTCCTGACAGGACTGCCCCGGCTTGAGAAAAGCTTCGCCGGCTTTCATCACTTCGACGATCCTGGAATGTGCGGCCAGTTGTTCATCGGTAGGGGTTCCGTTGACAGCGAAGGTACGGCAGAGATCGCTCCTGTATCCGCGCACGCCTACCCCGACATCAAGAACCCAAAGCTCTCCTGCTTTTGCTTGCTTACCCCGGAGTGCGAATCCACCGGGGACCCCGCATTGAAAATCCTGCCCCCAGCCTGAAAGGGTTTCGCCGGCAGCGATCGTCACCTCCTCCTGCATCGCGGTCATGAGTTCGATCTCTCCGAGTCCGGGCTCAATCAGTTGGAGGGCCGCAGCGTAGGCACGTTCCGTGCAAAGAATCGGGAACTCCAGTGACGCAACCTCGTCGTCATGCTTGAAGCGTCTTAGATACTGGTAGTCTTCGGTGATGTCCCGGCAAACAGTTCCGGTAAGCATTGCCGCCGGCGTTTGCTCGTCGGTGCCGATTTCTTTCAGCGATAAGAGGAGGGGATTCAGGACGTCGGCAACGCACCCGCTCAGGTTGGGTTTGAGCGTGAAAAGGTGATTCGGAACGTAGGGGAGAATTTCATCGGCGGCCGGGGCGGCCGGGCTCTGGTCATGGGTGATAAGGGTGGCGTTACCCGATGTTTCGACAAGTAACGCCGTTGGGGTCAGTACTTGCTCATGCCAGTAGCCGGTGAGGGCGTAGACATAGTGGCGGTTATAAAAGACGGCACCGTCAAGTTTCCGGGTGTCGAGGTAGGCTCTAAGTGTTTCCTGACGCAGTCGGCAGGAGGCGGGATCGAGAACAGGGGGAATTCCGGGCATGGCTGACGACAGGGTGTACCTCAGGCGCGTTTTTCGTTCAAGTAACGATTTGAAATTGAAGCGGGCACGTCTGAGGATGGGAGCAGGGATCCTCTTTTCTATCAGGGCTATTCAGAAAACCCGGGTTCGTGAATTTTGCCCGGGTTTTAGTTGATTGAGTAAGAGGGGAACTTCAGATAGAATGCGGGAGCTGATTCCTCTTTATCGTTCTCCTATGAAAGTAATTTCCGCCCTGTTTGTCCTGGCGCTCCCGTGTCTGCTTATCGCTGATGAGGCGGGGGTTACTCTCAGAATAACGGTGAGTAATATCCCCGGGGTGAAGGGGAATCTCCTCGTGGGGCTTTTCGATTCAGAAAAGTCCTTCACGAAAAGTCCGATGGCGGTTTCTCCAAAGGTGAAAGTGGTATCGACCGATGATCTTGTCGTAGAGATTCCGAATGTGAAACCGGGAACCTATGCTGTTTCAGTCGTTCAAGATCTGAACGGGAATGGTAAGCTCGATAAGTCTTTCGTCGGTATGCCGAAAGAACCGCTCGCTTTTTCGGTGATCCCGGAGATTCCCCGGGGGAAGCCTGAATTCGACGACTGCTCTTTTGCTGTCGGCGAAGAAGGTGTGGAAATGACGATCTCCCTGGTAACCCGGTGAGACCGCCATTTCCTGAAGGCTTACAGATTGCTGTCCGTGACGGCGCCTTGAGAGGCTGAGTTCACGAGCTTTGCATACTTGGCGAGAACGCCCTTGGTGTAGCGTGGCTTCGGTTGTTTCCATTTTTTCTTCCGCTCAGCCATTTCCTTCTTCGTGATGTGAAGCGTCATCTCCCGGCTCTCGGCATCGATCGAGATTTGATCTCCGTTCTTCACGAGAGCGAGGGGGCCGCCAACAAACGCTTCCGGGGTGACATGACCGATCACGAAACCGTGGCTCCCGCCTGAGAATCTACCGTCGGTGATGAGGGCAACTTCTTTGCCCAGTCCTGCCCCCATGATTGCTCCGGTGGGTCCAAGCATCTCCCGCATCCCGGGGCCGCCTTTGGGACCTTCCATGCGGATGACAATGACATCACCGCTCTTGATTTTGCCACCAAGGATCGCTGTCATTGCTTTCTCTTCAGAGTCATACACTTTGGCTTTACCGGTGAAGGTGAGGCCCTCTTTACCGGAAATTTTCGCCACGGCTCCTTCAGGGGCGAGATTGCCGTAAAGCACGACGAGATGACCTTCCGGTTTGATCGGATTTTTCAGGCTGCGGATAATGGTCTGCCCCTTCGGGTAGGTAGATTTCACCTTGGCAAGATTCTGCTTCATGGTCTTGCCGGTCACGGTCATGACGTCGCCATGGAGAAGTCCGGCGTTGAGCAGCATTTTCATCAGCGGAAGCGTTCCTCCAATCTCAACGAGTTTCATCATGACGTTGGCGCCACTGGGTTTGAGATCAGCGATTACGGGAACACGTTTTCCGATACGGGTGAAGTCATTAATAGAGAGTTTTACACCGGCTGCGTCTGCGATCGCGAGGAGGTGAAGGACGGCGTTGGTTGATCCTCCGAGTGCAGTCACGACGGTGATCGCATTTTCGAAAGCTTTCTTCGTCATGATGTCGCGGGGACGAATGTTTTTGTTGATGAGATTCACGACGGCGGCACCGGCATCGAAACAGTCCATCAGCTTTTCGTCACTGACAGCGGCCTGAGCGGAGCTGTTCGGCAGGCTCATGCCGAGAGCTTCGATCGCACTGCCCATGGTGTTGGCCGTATACATACCGCCACAGGACCCGGGGCCGGGAATAGCGGTCTCGGTAACGCCCTCGAGTTCTTTATTATCAATTTTTCCGGCGCTATGTTTTCCAACTGCTTCAAAAACAGAAACGATATCGACATCCTCACCTTTGAAACAGCCGGGCTTGATTGTTCCACCGTAAACAAAGATTCCGGGGCGGTTCATGCGGGCGATCGCCATCATGCAGCCCGGCATATTCTTGTCGCACCCGCCGATCGCGACGACGCCATCCATGCCTTCGCATCCCACGACCGTTTCGATTGAGTCCGCGATCACTTCGCGACTCACGAGAGAATACTTCATTCCCTCTGTTCCCATTGAGATACCATCGGAGATGGTGATCGTATTAAACTCGACTCCTTTTCCTCCGGCGGCGTCGGCACCTTTGACGGACTCTTTGGCAAGTTTGTCGATATGCATGTTGCAGGGTGTCACCATGCTCCAGGTTGATGCCACTCCGATGATGGATTTTTGAAAGTCTTCGTTGGTGAATCCGACAGGGTGTAGCATCGCCCGGCTCGGAGCGCGGTCAGGGCCGTCGAGCATGGGGGATGAGAATTGTCGATGAGCGGGGATCACAGTGGGTTTCTTAGCCATGGTTAAAAGATGGCAGGATTTATTGGATGATGGAAATACTAATTCAAATCGAGTATGATACTTTTTTGATATGAATGAATTTTCCTTCCGCGAACTGGAATGCTTTCTCGCCGTTTCAGAAGAACTCTCATTTACCAGAGCAGCGGAGCGTCTTCATCTTGCGCAACCCCCACTCTCGAGACATATCCGGAGTTTGGAGGAGAAGCTGGGAGTGCAATTGTTTGAGCGGACGAATCGTCGGGTCCTTCTGACTTCTCCCGGTGAGGCCTTCAGAGGTGAAGCAAAGGAGATTCTTTTGCAGATCCGCCGGGCCGGGGAAGCTGCGCGCCGGGCTGGTGCCGGGGAAACCGGGAGGCTTGATATTGGTTTTGTTAGTGCTGTTCTGTCACCTGAGCTGGTGCGGGTCTTCGCTGATTTCAGGAGGGGGCATGCCGATATTCAATTGAATCTACATGACCGATTGCCGGCTGATCAATTCGAGGCTCTGGTGAATGGTGAGCTGGAGATCGGTTTCATTGGGATCACTCCGCAGCGGATTCCTGACGGGATTCGCTGTACAAACTGGATGGAGGAGCCGCTTAGCGTTTATCTCCCGCCGCGGCATCCGCTCGGAGCGAAGGGGGGCGCCCGTATCAAGGACTTGAAGGGTGAACCTTTCGTGATGATTTCTTCTGATGCGGCACCGGCCTACGCGGCTTATCTGAGAGAGCTTTGCCTCGAAGAGGGCTTTCGGCCGCGTATTGTTCAGGAGGCACGAAGGGCTCAAGCCGTTGCAGCGATGACGGTGGCGGGTTCCGGCATTGCGATTCTGCCGGAGTCATTGAACCGGATTACCGGGAACGGGGTTCCTCTTCTCGGTGCGAGGAGAAAGCGCCTTAAGATGACTCATGCGGTGGCTCACCGTGACCGGATCAGTGCGACGGCCGAATTGTTTATTCAGCTGCTGGGTAAAACGAAGAAGCGTTAAGCCGCTTTTCGACGGACCATGCCGATGAGGCCGCGGGCTTTCGCCCGACCTTCTTTTGACATCGATAGAGCTTTCGTGGAGCCGGTCAGGTAGGCCCGATCTGTGAGGCCGGAAATCGCCGAGGTGATATGGGCAATACGCGGGCGACCGCACTCTTCGATGATGTCGTTCACATCGCGACTGGAAAAGACGTCCTGGTGGTATCCTTCGCTGAGAACGAGCGCTCCGAGGAGCGCCTGGTCGGCGAGAGAAAGCTCAAAGGTATCGACTCCTTCAAGAATCGCGAGGGCCTGGTCATTTAATCCCGGTCCTTCGTCGGCGGCACGGGGGGGAAGTGAGGTCTCGGTCGAGAGTTGTCCCTGTGTACGAATATCAATCGCCACTTTGACTGACATTTCAAGAGCTCGCAGCTCGTTCAGTTCAAGGCCCGGAATAAGGGAGACAAGATCTTTCAGTTCAATTTTACTCATTTTGTCTCAAGGAAAGTTAAAAAATGAAAAATAATGCAAATTCTTGTTGCGAAACTGTATCAGAAATGAGAATAAAATCGTGTGAGCGAAGAACTTCTGGGTTAATATCCATTATTTTGTAAACTTGTCATCCGATTAGCTCAAAATATTACAAATTAGGTCGAAAAATTAAGTGTGATGAGAGAGATTGAGAATATTTTTGTAGAAAGCATCGAAGGGTTTCTCAATGAAATGGTGCCCCGACTGGGATTTCAGCGGAATCCGATTTATCGAGGCCAGGCTTCTGAAGGATGGACTTTGCTCCCGACTCTGTTTCGAGAGGAAGTGGCGAAAACTCAATTCAAATCATGGGCGGAGCTGGAAGGGGCTCTCCTCCTTTCTCTGAAACAGAAGGGTCGTGGCGAGGTCGGATATGAGCCCACCACGGAGCTGGAGTGGATGTCGGTCGCGGAGCACTATGGGCTTCCGACGCGTTTTTCAACATGGTCTGAAAATGCTCTCGTAGCCTTGTATTTTGCGACGGCTCCGAATTGTGATGATGACGGTGTGGTCTGGAGGATTCTGCCCGGCGACGCCGACCTGGTGATTACCCACGATTACGAGCAGATCCCTGAAAGGCCCCGGGTCTATTTGCCGCAAAGGTCTACTCCCGCGATGTTAAATCAGAAGACCTGCTATCTGTCCCACCCGCTTCCCTCAGAGGATGCCACTCCGGAGAGTTTTGAAGAATTCTTTGAGCTTGGAACGGATCGCCTTCATCTTTCGAAGATTGTTATCCCGGCGGCCGAGAAAGAATTTATCCGCCGCCGACTCGCGGTGATGGGTTTTGACAGTCGTACTTTGTTTCCCGGTTTGCACGGGCTCTGCGGGCAGATACGGGAGGAAATCTACTCTCACACTGATTCCTTCGAGTGGGTGTTTCCAAACGACTGAATATCTCTCCGGAATATCAGGCCGGGGTGAGAACGTAATTCACGAGGGACTCTCCGCTTTCCCGCTTACGAATTGTGCCGTTCTCGAAGACGTTGATCTTGTAGCCGAGGTATCCGGTCAGATCGCGGACTTCGCGTCCGTGCCCTTCCTCATCCAGTGGCTCGTTGACTTCAAGAAGGATGGTGGGACGGAATCTCTCCAGCGTGATGCGGGCCCCGTTGAGGACAGCGATCTCGTGTCCTTCGACATCAATTTTGATGAAGGCGAGGTCCTTGATTGCCTCGTCGTCGCAGAATGCATCGAGGGTTGTTGTTTCGATCGTATCAATTTCACCTGCTTCGGATTCCTCCACGGAGCACAGTGATGCCTCGTAATAGTTCGGGCTGTGGTTGTTGTGGAGTGGCACTTTAATTTGCGCAGATCCTTTCTTGTCAGAGAGGGCGTACCGGGATGTCTCCACGTTCTTGAGGTCCATCGAAGTGACATTGTGGTTCAGGACTCGTGACATCGTTTCCGTTGGCTCGAAGGAGAAAACTTTGCCGTCGGCGCCGACGCGTTCGGAGAGGAAGCGGGTGAACAGTCCAAAGTTCGCTCCGATGTCCATTACTGTATCGCCGGGATTAACAAGGAGTTCGATCACGCCGAGATCAATTTCATCAGAGATTTTTGCCGACTTGAGCTTTGAGAGATAATGGGCATCTCGAAGCCGCTGCTGAAGGCCTTGAGGAAGGAGAGGGATCAGGCTCTTTAGAGAGACGCGGTCGCCTGAAATGGGAAGGATGCTCATGATGGTATTTATGAAAAATACCATGGATGCCGCGGCCTACAATGGGTATTTTTGCAATGAATAAAAATATCAGAATTGAGAAGCATTCATGATTCTTCGAATAAAGCTTACGGCTTCAAGTGTTCGTTGAAGAAATTGATCACCTGACTCTTTACTTCCTCAGTTCTGAATTCCCTGCCGCCATGCGCGGCACCTTCGATAATGACGAATGATGAGTCGACACCGGCGGCTTTGAGGGCCTCATGAAACCGGGCGCTCTGGACAAGCGGAACGCCGGGGTCCTCGCTGCCATGCATAATAAGGAAGGGAGAATCATCGCTGGAGACATGATAGAGTGCGCTCGCATCCTTCGCGAGATCGCGTGCTTCCGGAACCGGGGAGCCGAGTAGTTTCGCGCCGTTTGATTGACTCACCTGCTCGTAGGTCCGTGTTTCACTAACGACGTTGGGAGGCATCGTGAGAAGATCGGTCGGTCCGAACCAGTCGCATACTGCCTGTAATTTGATGGTGGTGTCATCGCTTGTCGGGCGTGTTCCCATGAGTGCGACGAGATGCCCTCCGGCTGAACTTCCCCATGCCCCGACAGCGTCAGGATCTAATTGGAAGGCTTCGGCGTGGTCTCTCACCCATTTGACTGCGGCTGAGCAGTCGTCGATCTGGCCCGGCCACCGGGCTACATCGGTTAGCCGGTAGCCGACACTGACGACAGCGAATCCTTTCTGAGCGAGAAAATCTGCCCGGCATTTGTCTTTGCTTCCGTTGAGCCAACCTCCGCCATGGATCCAGAGGACAACGGGAAGAGGCGCTTCAGGAAGAGGTTGGGGACGGTAGAGGTCGAGTTTCAACTCAACGTCATCATGAGTGGCATAGTGGATGTCCCTCTTCACAGCTGTTCCCGGAAGCGGGTTTGCCGGCTTCTGCTTTCTCTCCTGAGCTGAGAGGGAAAGGGCGAACAGGGTCAGGCCGATGACCCAGGAGGGTTGAATGGAGAAAACGGGGGATTTCATCGCGATGAAGTTAGTCGGCTTTGCTTGCGAAGTCGATGCGTCATCATGTATCGGTCTGTATGCATCGTCTGACGTTTATTGTTCTTTTTATTTGGGGAATCGCTCCACTCGCGAGCGGTGCGGAGCGCCCTAATATTCTCTTCATTTTTTGTGATGATCATGCCACTCAGGCGATCAGCGCCTATGGAGGTCCTCTTGCCGGACTGGCTCCTACTCCTAATATTGATCGCATCGCGAAGGAGGGCATGCTTTTCCGGAAATGCTATGTGACGAACTCCATTTGCGGTCCTTCGCGGGCTGTCGTTCTCACGGGAAAGTATTCTCACCTCAATGGCTTCCGGAACAACCGTGATACTTTCGACGGTTCGCAGCAAACGGTGCCGAAGCTCCTCGGGGCGGAGGGGTATCAAACGGCCATTGTCGGGAAATGGCACCTGAAGTCGGAGCCGACTGGATTTGACCATTTCGAGGTGCTGAAGGGACAGGGGCAATATTATAACCCCCGGCTCAACTCGAACGGAAAAATGGTGAGTCACGAAGGTTATACGACGGATATCATTACCGATCAGAGTTTGAATTGGCTTGAGCAGCGTGACCCTGAAAAACCGTTTTTTCTGATGAGTCAGCACAAAGCGCCCCACGGAAAATGGGAGCCGGCTTTTCGTCATTTCGAATTTCTTGAAGGCGTTGAAGTGCCGGAGCCGCCGACACTTTTTGATGATTATTCCGGCCGTAGCAAGGCGGCTTCCCTGCACGAAATGGGAATCGCTGATCACATGGGCGAGGGGCGGCTCATGCTGGAGTACTCGAGTAAATTTACCCCTGAGCAGTTTGCCAGGTTCGACGGATTTTTCCGTCCGAAGAATGAAGCATTTCTCGCCTCAGGCCTTGAAGGGAAGGATCGCACCCGCTGGCACTATCAAAGATACATTAAGAACTACCTTCGATGTGTCAAAGCCGTCGATGAAAGTGTGGGGCGACTCTTAGGGTATCTGGATGACAATGGCCTCACTGAGAATACGATTGTTATCTACAGCTCCGATCAGGGGTTCTATCTCGGGGAGCATGGCTGGTTCGACAAGCGCTGGATGTATGAGGAAAGTTTCCGCACGCCTCTGCTCGTTCGCTGGCCGGGTGTTGTTGCTGAGGGGACGGTGAATGAAACTGACCTTGTCTCGAATCTGGATTTTGCGCCGACTTTTCTAGAGGCGGTTTCCGCTGAGATTCCTGAGGATCTTCAGGGCGCGTCGCTTGTGCCGGTTTTCAAAGGGAAAACGCCGGAAGACTGGAGAACCAGCCACTACTATCATTACTACGAGTCCGGTGGGCACGGGGTGCCGCTGCACTTCGGTGTGACGGATGGCCGTTATAAGTTGATCAGGTTTCCTGAGAAGGAGATTGATGAATGGGAGCTGTTTGACGTGCAGGCTGATCCACTCGAACTGGAAAGCCGATACGGTGATCCCGCGCTCGAAGCGATTCAAAAGGGTTTAAAAGCAGAACTGGATCGTCTCAGGCGTCAGTATGAATTGCCTGAAGGAGAGCTTGAGTGAGACGCAGTTGCGCCTGAATACGGCTCGACCCCGGGGGGTGGATTCGTTGTCCTGAGTGGATGACGACAAGACGACGTTTTCTTCAGGGGGCGGCTTCCGCCTCTGCTATCGTGGCAGCACCGGCAATCGTTCGAGGGCAGAATCTCAATTCGAAATTGCAGCTCGCCTCAATCGGATCTGACGGGAAAGGCTTTAGCGATATCAAAGCGATGTCGTCTCATGGATATCAGCAGTATGTCGCTTTTTGTGATGTTGATACTGAGCGCACTTTAAATGTGAAAAAGCTCAGCCCGGAGACACCAATCTATCAGGATTTTCGCGAGATGTTCTCCGAGAAGGGGGACGAGATAGATGCCGTCACTGTTTCAACACCGGATCATATGCATGCCTACTGCGCGATCAGCGCAATGAAGCTGGGTAAGCATGTCTATTGCCAGAAGCCGATGACTCACAATGTCTGGGAGAATCGGGAGATGATGCGGGTGGCGGAAGAAGCCGGCGTGATCACCCGGCTTGGAAATCAGATTCACTCGCACATGTTTTATCGCACGGCAGTTCAGTTGGTGCAGTCAGGCGCGATCGGCAAGGTGAAGGAGGTTCAAAGTTGGGTTCGCAACACAGGGCACGGGCGGAGCGGATTTCTCAACCGCCCGACGAGGGTTGATCCGGTTCCGGAGTCGCTCAATTGGGACAGTTGGATCGGGGTTGCACCGATGCGTCCATACAGTGGTGAACACCGCTGCTATCACCCGTGGGGGTGGCGGGACTGGCAGGATTTCGGGAGCGGTGCCATTGGAGACATCGGTTGCCATATTTTTGATCCTGTCTTTACGGCCTTGGATATCACTGGTCCGGCGGATGAATTTTTCGCGACACATTCAGGAATGAATGATGAAGTATGGCCGGCGCAGACAATGTACCACTTCACGGTTCCGGGTACGGAATACACGGCTGAAGATCGTCTCCGCATAACCTGGAGCGACGGTTCCCTTGCCCCTTCCAGGAAGGGTTCGCACATTCCCTCGCGTGAGCAGCTTCCCAGTAGTGGTTCTTTCTTAATCGGGGAAACAGGCACCTTGCTGGTTCCTCATGTTGCCACTCCGAAAATCTTTCGTGACGGCGGAAAGGTGACGCAGGATTTTGAGATGGCTGAAGACCTCGATCACTATCATGGATGGATCGATGGCTGCATTCTCGAAGAGCAGCCTTCGGATGATTTTCAGTACGGCGGTCGACTTACTGAAGTGATTCTTCTCGCCAACATTGCGGTACGCTTTCCGAAGGAAACCCTGAAGTGGGATGCTGAAAAAATGAAAATCACTAACAACGATGAGGCGAACCGCTACCTCACTCGTGAATATCGCGAAGGCTGGGATTTAAAGAAACTCGTCGGTGAATCACCGGGGTGAGTACCATCGCCCTAACTTTTCAACAATAACGCGTTTCACTTCATCGGGATCAATCTCGCCTGAGGTTCGATAGATAACCTCTCCACCCGGCGCAAGGATGACGGTGTGTGGCAGTGTTCCCTGCCACTCGGGATCGAGAGCTTCGGCCAGTTCATCGGTGCTGCCATCGAAGAGGTAGTTGTTTGTCGTGCGGCCTTCGTCTTTGACTGATGCTTCGGTGAGCCGGGGCATCGCGGCGCTGAATCGTCGCAGAAGTGTTTGTGCTTTTTCCATTGCTTCCGGACTGTCCGTGCTCACGGTGATCATGTCGAAACCACGTGTTTCAAACTGGCGGCCTATGTCGACAAGGTGAGGCATTTCCCCAAGGCAGGGCCCACACCAGGTTGCCCAGAGATTGATGAGGCGGAGTTTGTCAGTGGGGTTCTCACGAAGCGACTGGATTCCGGCTTCATCGATCGATTCAAGAGTCACTTCTCTGGAGGAAAACTCCTCGTTGTATTCGGTGACGAGGTGTTTCTTAAAGGCCCATTTGGTTGAGCATCCGTGTGCACGAGTGGTTGGTGTTTCGACTTCCTCCCCGGCGAGGAGTGCATCGATGGCATTCCGCGCATCGTGGGATTCGATGGTTTTCGGATCGCCGTATTTAGAGTCGTCGATTCGGCCGACATAGCGAAGGGTCCGCTCTCTATCAAAGATAAAAAGGTGGGGTGTTGCCGTGGCTCCGAAGGCTTTCGTGACGCCCTGGGTTTCCCCGTCGTAGAGGAAGGGAAAGGTGAACTCAAAATCCGCGGCATGTTTCTTCATGTCTTCAAGCGTGTCGCCGTAGACGGAGTAGCCAAGTTCATTCAGTCTGACTGATTCCGGGTCGTTGGGAGAAATGGCTACCAGTTGAAAGCTCTCGTCAGCGTAGTCTTTGACGATCGACTTGATGCGGGACTCGGCCCCCTGGGCGCTGGGGCAATGATTGCAGGTGAAGAGAATGGCGAGAATATCAGCCGAGTCGTAGTCGCTGAGAGTGTGTTGTTTTCCGTCGACTCCCGGCAAATCAAAGGTCGGGGCCGCCGCACCGATCTCAAGCGTTTTGATTCCTTCCGGCGCTGGAGGAGCAGCTGAAAGTGAACCGTGAAGGGCGGCGGCAGCGAAAGCGACCGGGAGGAAAAGGTTTCTCATCAGATTGGCCGGTTGACGATCACTCGGAGACGGCGCCGGGGAGGCGGTTTGAGCCGATAGAGGCATCTTCGATCAGTTGATTAAACTCGCTGTAGAAATCGGCACCCAGTTCGTGAGTGAGATGTTCTTTCAGGAAAGGAAGCATCGCCTGAGCCGCTTCCATTTCATTGACGTAGGAGAACATGTCTTTCAGTTTGTCCCATTTGAGCCGGGGGAGAACACGGGCGACGAAATCGTCTTTGTCGAGCTCTCGCATGACGCCGCCTTTGCGTTCCTGGTTGCCGCGAGCGCGGCGTTGCTCGTCGCGATCCAATCCTCGCATCGCTGACTCGTTGTGAGCTTCGATCATTTGAACGAGGCGGGATTGCTGTTCGATTCGTTTGTCCCAGGCAGCCATGAGTCCGGCAGGGTTCTCGGTCCGAAGGTAGGGGAAAATTGTCTTTTCATAGATGCCCCCAACATTAAATGGGATAGGTTCCCAGCCTGATCCGTTGTTGAGGAGGTTCTCCAGATAGTAGGCTTTCACGAAAACGGAAGAGGTGACCGACGAGGTCAGGGCGTAGGTCGGAAGTTCTTCAAGTCGGCTGAGGCTGTCGGCGAAACTCATGAGCGGGGCAAAGACGGTCTCAATTTTATCAGATTGAGCTGCCTGGCAGGTGAGAGCGAGGTAGCGCAGTTGCATTTGCAATGACTCCAAATTAGCGGGCTCTTTAAGTCGATCTTCCTGGCCGTCTTTCCAGGCTCGAAAATCGGCATCAGGCCGACCGTTGCGATCAAAGTTGACCAGCTTGTAGCAATCGAGGTAGAGCGAGAGTGCAGCCTTCGGATCTGATGCGGCGGCGGCGAAGCGCTCACCTGCCCCGCTGTTCCTGGAGGTGAGGTGAGCATCGAGGTTCTCTTTGATTGCTGCTGCCTGTTTTTTGAGGGAATCGAGCTGTTCGAGGGTGAGGTCAGCACCTGAAGTGGAAGATGCTGGAAGGCAGGCGAGAAAGCCAAACAGAAAGATGAATCGGGGTTTCATTTCAAAATTCTATCGGGAATTAAATCAGCGGACAACTCCGAAATGAACGGACTCCAGTCTCGCATTTTGATCCGCGAATCAGGTTTTGCGCTGTCCTGGCCGAATTATTGGCTTGGCGGAGGCAGAATCATCATTAAAGGTAGAGTTTCTGGAGTTCTCATCATGCCTCTATCCTCGACATTTTCTGCCATTGAAGGCCAGGTTTCTCCGCTAAATCCAGCAGTTGGGGAGACTCTTGCCCGCTGGGTCGAATCCGTACCCCCTCAGGCCTGGATTGTTTTGGCCGTTGTTGCGCTACTGGGGTTTGTTGTCGGAAAGCTTTCAGGGGCAAAGAAAGTCTCCGCTGAAAATGTTTCATCCGGGCAGGGGAACCGGGAATTTCAATGGCGGCACGAAAAGCTTGTTCTTCTTGAGCGTCAGGAGTCGGAGCGTCGCTCCCGGCGCGATGCTCTGGTGAAGTGGATTCTGGCAACCCTGCCAACTCTGGAAGGGAAAGTGAAGATGAGTTTGTCTGATTTAGCGGAAGAATCGCGGGAGATCCGTCAGTGTCTGGGAACTGATTATTCGCGATTTACGCTACTGAGGAGTCGTCTCGAAGAAATTGCGAATGGGGATTTGTCCAGACCGGAGGCCGTTCAGACTTGTCTTGAGATGGCAGCGTCACAACTGGCTCGTCTCGAATCGGCGAGGGAACGGATGCGCCATGTCGGACAGGTTTTGATCAAATTGGATGAATCGTTTGAGCAGAGTAATCCTGAGTCGATGAAAAAGCTTACGGGAGAGCTCAACGGAATGAAGTCAATGCTGAGTGATGGCTCGGGAGACTGGCGTGTTCTTTCCTGCGAAGCAGATCGACAAATAAGGGGTATTTTATCCGCCGGCGGTGAACCGGAGTACACTCCCCTTGTTGACGTGTTGTTAGTAGATGGGGGGGATACTGAATCTCTTGTTCATGAAGAGGAAGACAGTCTCAGACGGAAAATCGATGATTTGCTGGGCCTCCTGGAGGAGAATGGGGACGACCCCGTTGTTTTTCCCGATCCGGCTTCAGACTTGCGACCGTCGACCGGATTTGTTTCCGCAAAGGGAATGAACGGGCATCATGATCGAGTGCCTCCCGGTGCCGGGGGGAATGCCCGTCCTCTCCCGGATATTCCGCTTCCGGAGGAGGGAAGTCTGGTTCTTTTTCGTTCGAATAATGCCGAGCTTTGGGGGCGAGATGTCTATCAGGGCGGGAATCAGCGGGCGCGTGCGGTGAAGGTGATTCCTGATTGGGCGGAGTGGATTTCGATACGTCGTCTTGACACCGGGGAAGCTGTTTTTGCTCCTACTGAGCTAGTGAGCCTCTCCAATGCCGAGGTTCCGGGGCCTGTCGGGTTTAACGGAAGTCATGAGAAATTCTACGGAGCGAGGCATCTCGGTATGTTTTCTGACTCCTGTCCGAACGAAGTAGAAACCCGTTTCACCTATGGGGGGTGGGGGTTCGGCCACCGTGTCAGTGAGATGAACGAATCGGAAGAGGTGCTGCAGGCTTCCGGTTGGGCGGGGAGAGAAATTTCTCCGGAGACCGTTTTTGAAGTGGTTATTTATGCGGAGCTTCCGGAACTGAGCGGGAAGGATGAGGTTCTTGAATTCGCAAAGAGTAATTCGGGGCTCAGTCTCGGACAGTCATAAGCGGTGCGGAAGGGACTGGAATCCCGCGTGGAATCGTTTAGATTTCCCACATCCCAGACTCCTCAGACAAACCCTCGATTCCTAATTTTGAGATCCTCGGTCGCATTGGCGGCGGAGCGTACGGTGAGGTGTTTCTAGGTCGATCGGTCACCGGCATGTACCGGGCGGTTAAAGTGGTTCGCCGTGAAGACTTTGAATACGAGCGGACTTTCGAGCGTGAGTTTGAGGGGATTCAACGATATGAGCAGGTGTCTCAGGACCACCCCGGGTTGGTTGATGTTCTTCATGTCGGCCGGAATGATGAAGCTGGATTTTACTATTACGTCATGGAACTGGCGGACGACGAGGCCGGTGGATTGGAAGCAGTCGATCCTGAGACCTACAAGGCAAAGACGCTCTCCTCTGAGCTGAGACGAAATTCCAGTCGTGAAGTGAGTGATTGTGTGAATATCGGTATTTCACTCGCCGGAGCGCTGGGGCACCTTCACCTCGCAGGTCTCACTCACCGCGATGTGAAGCCTTCGAATATCATCTTTGTAAAAGGAGTGCCGAAGCTTGCTGACGTCGGGTTGGTCGCGGCGACGGGGCAGCGCACATTTGTCGGGACGGAGGGGTATGTTCCTCCCGAAGGTCCCGGAACCAGTTCGGCGGACCTCTACTCTCTCGCGATGGTGCTTTATGAGATGCATACCGGTAAAGACCGGATGGATTTTCCTGAGCTTCCGACCAATCTTGAAGTTCCACCGACAGTAAACCGGGACGAATGGCGTTCGCTCAATGCGGTGATTTGCCGGGCCGGGTCTCCTGATCCGAGGAAGCGTTACGATTCGGCGCATTCCTTTGCTCTGGCACTACGTGGAGTGATCGCGTCGAACCTTCCCGGTGGCGGGAGAAAGAAAGGGGGCGGAGTTCGTATTCTGGTGACCGTGCTTGTTTTCGCATTTCTGGCAGTGGCAGGATTTGGAGGTTACTGGCTCTGGAAGGACAATCAGTCTTTTGCGGATAAAAATTCCAATCACCTTGTTTCGAATGAGAGTGATGAATCGAGCGGAGAGGATGGCCCCCTGAAGGATCCGGTAGGGGAGACGGCTGAGGACATGAACTCCGATGATTACAGCCTTGATGAGGCAGAAGACTCCCCGGGTGAAACGCTGGACGATATCCCCGGCGAAGAGGCAGAGAAGGTTGTCATTAACGATTCAGCGACGGAGAAACCTGATCCGGAAGAGGAAAAGGAGCCGGAAGAGAAAGCCCCTGAAAAGGAGGAACCGGAGGAAGAGGTCGCTGAAGACGAGTCAATTTCTGAGAAGGAGAAACCCATGATCGTTGCGAGCCTTATCACGGGGCAACTCAAGATCATGAGCGATCCCGGCGGGGCTACTGTTTGGATTGACGGGGAAGAGGTGGCGAGAACAGAAACTCCGCCCCTGGAGCTTCAGGTTGGACCTGTCGAGGTGGTTCTTAAGCATCCGCGCTATCGTGATACTTCACGCATTGTCGAGGTGAAAGAGGGCTTTCAGCTGCTCGAAGTCCCTCTTCTTCCCGACCTTGGGCCAGTCGAGGGGAATTCGTGGATTAATTCGATTGGGGTTAGTTTCTCGGCGGATATTCCAACGGGGCACATCACGAATAGTCCTGTTTCGACGCAGCTTTTTGATGCGTTTACGACAGCGACGGGCCTGGAAATTCCGAGAACCGGTCAGCAGGGGATTGCTATCGTGCTTTCGCGAGACGCCATGTGGAAATTTTGCGACTGGATGACCGAGCAGGACCGTCGCACCGGATACCTCGGAACGGATTCCTATTACCGGCCGGATCGAATTGAATCGATCGGTGGCGGTGAGATATTTTTCTGTCGGATCGACGACCGCTTTGGATCGCTCCTGATCAATTCGGAACCGCCCGGCGCGAAGGTGATGGTCAATGGAAGGCCCTATGCTGACCCAACGCCGGTCACGGTTTCTGATGTGCGTTTGGGGCCGTTTGAAGTCGTGCTCAAGGCGGATGGATACGCTCCGACGGTAGTGAAGAGTGAAAAAGATGTTGAAGGGCCCGAACCGATTCCGGTGGTCGCGTCTTTGAATCGTGATGCTTCGCTGGTTTACGGCACAACGTGGAGCAACAGCCTGGGCATGCCTATGATCCCGGTCGGGTCGCTTATGGTTGCGCAGATGGAGACCCGGGTGAGCGATTTCCGGGAGTTCGTGACGGAGGCGGGAACCGTGGCGATGCCGTCGTCGGGATTTCCACAGGCCTTGAATCATCCGGTCACGTCGGTGACGGCGGCTGAGGCCCGGGCTTTTTGTGACTGGCTTACACTGCGTGAGCAGGCGACGGGTCTCATCCGGAGAGATCAATACTATCGATTGCCTACGGACCTGGAATGGAGCCTTTTTGCAGGCGATACCGACAGTGCGGGAGACACTCCGGAAGAGCGTGGGAAAAACGGAGGGGACGCTTTTCTCTGGGGGGCGGAATGGCCTCCGCCTCCCGCGGCCGGGAATCTCGCCGACCTCGCTTCAGCGGGGACTTTCGGGCAATATATCATTGAAGGGTATAACGACGGGTTTACCGCGACCGCTCCGGTTGGAAGTTTTCCAGCAGGTCCGAATGGACTTCTCGATCTCTCCGGGAATGTTTGGGAATGGGTCAGTGACTCATATAACGGGAACGGCCCGGGGCTTGGCGTTCTGCGTGGTGGAGGATGGGATTCCTACGACCCGAATGTGCTGCGGCTTTCCTACCGGAATCCCGTCCCGGCCGGTTCAAGGGTGGGGTCCTATGGCTTTCGATTTATTCTCGTGTCGGTGGAGAATGAGCGTTGAATCCAGTTGAAAATCGTGGCGTGGTTTCGATACTTCACGATATGATGCGCACCCCCATTCGAGAAGTCCTTCAGAGCGATTCTCCAGTTCCGGAAATTCTCATTGAAGGCTGGGTCAGGACGAAACGCGATTCGAAAGCCTTTTCGTTTATCGAAGTGAATGATGGTAGCTGCCTTTCCAATTTGCAGGTCGTGGCCGATGCGACGCTTGATGGCTACGCTGAATCAGTTCTCCCGCTGACCACCGGGGCATCGATTTCGATTCGCGGTAAAATGGTCGAGTCTCAGGGCAAGGGCCAGAAGTGGGAGATTCAAGCTCTCTCCGTGGAGATGCTTGGCGCCGCGGAGGGTGACTTCCCTCTACAGAAGAAGGGCCATTCAATGGAATTTCTTCGTTCGATTGCGCATCTCAGGCCTCGTTCGAATCTCTTCGGGGCGGTGTTCAGGGTGCGGAGCCGAATGGCCTATTCGATTCACCGGTTCTTTCAGGAGCAGGGGTTCGTATACGTTCACACGCCGATCATCACGGCATCCGACTGTGAAGGCGCAGGGGAGATGTTTCGCGTGGTCACGACTGATGGAGAGGAGATACGCCTCGGAGATGAAGAGTTTTTCGGCAAACCGAGTTACCTCACTGTGAGTGGACAATTGGAGGGTGAGACCTTTGCCTGTGCATTATCGAATATTTATACCTTTGGCCCGACCTTTCGGGCGGAGAATTCTCATACTTCCAGGCATGCCTCGGAGTTCTGGATGATCGAGCCTGAGATCGCTTTCTGCGATCTTTCCGCGGACATGGATCTCGCCGAGGCGATGATGAAATATCTCGTTGCTGATGCCCTGGAGTCCTGCCTCGAAGATTTAACCTTCTTCGATAAGTTCATCGACAAAGGGCTCATCAGTCGACTCGAGTCCGTTCGTGATCGTTCATTTGAGCGGGTGAGCTACACCGAAGCGGTAAAGATCCTTCAGGCAAGTGGTGAAAAATTTGAATACCCGGTCGAGTACGGGCACAACTTGCAGTCTGAGCACGAGCGTTATCTCACGGAGACTCATTTCAATTGCCCGACTACAGTTTTTGATTACCCGAAAGAGATCAAGCCGTTCTATATGCGCACGAATGATGATGGAAAAACCGTCGCGGCGATGGACCTGCTCGTTCCCGGTATCGGAGAGATCGTCGGGGGAAGTCAGCGCGAAGAACGGCTTGATGTTCTCAGGGCAAACATGGCGGCCCACAACCTCGATGAGGCGGATTACTCCTGGTATGTCGATCTTCGACGCTATGGCTCGGTACCTCACGCCGGATTTGGCCTCGGGTTTGAGCGACTCCTCATGTTTGTAACCGGGGTCGCGAACATCAGGGATGTGATTCCTTTTCCGAGGACGCCCGGTTCAGCCGAATTCTAGGCCGCAATGATCGAATGGAACCGCTTCGGCTATGTCCCCGCTTTGATCTCTAGATTCGACCTTCGCAGGCGATGGGCCGAAAGCAGTAGAGCGGCTTTCTTTTCCAGCTCCCGTCGGTGGTGGACTCGACTTTTCGCAGCTCGTAGATGCTGCCGTCACGACAGAGAATCACGAGTTCACCGGTGGGGGTCGTGCGAAGATTTTTGATCCCTTTTTCAGACACAAGCCCCAGATCGAGAAGGCTTATCTGACTGCCATTCTCCGGCTGTGAGACGATCAGCTCTCCTGATTCGCTCGCCACGATGAGTCGCCCTGCGAGAGAGGGAAAATTCTCGCCGCGGTAGACGACGTTGCCGGCACTGCCCCCGACGGTTTGCGAATTCCGGTCAATTGAAAAGATCGGGCTCGTCACCGCCTCGGCGATTTGAGAGCTGGAAACAAGGCTGAACATTCCTCTTCCGTGGAGAAGATCCCAGCCGAAATGCTCGCCTCCGTAGCTGCTTACATTTACTTTATCCTGACCGTTGTCGCCGGTTTCACCGATGCAAAGGTTTCGATGAAAGGGATCAAAGGAAAGGTGGCTCGGAGCGCGCAAGCCAAATGCCCAGAGCTCAGGCATCGCCCCGGATACGAGAAGAAACGGATTGGTCCGGGGAATGCCGTATTTGCCGTTCATGGAGTTGCGACCCCGGGGGTCAATGCGGAGCACTTTTCCATAGGCGTTACTCAGTGACGAGGCATTTTTGGAAGGGCTGCGCCCCTCGACTTTGGCTTCTGCGCCATCACCAACGGAAAGGTAGAGGTACCCGAGTGAGTCGAAAACAATGCTCGTGACATTGTGTTCCTTTCCCGGCTGACTGAAACGCATCACCTCGCGACGGGTTCCTTTAAAATTGGAGGCGAGGGGAAAGTCGGTCCGGTATTCATAGACGACATCCTGGTGGTTCTCCGATCCGAATCCGAATTGCGGGATGAAGTCAGGCATGCCGCTCTTGGGTTTCTCAGCGACGACGACGTAGAATTTGCCGAATCCGGGGCTTTCACGCACCAGAAATTCAGGATGAAATGCAATCGCTGAGTGCCCAATCGACGTTTCGGTTTTCTCGTCACTCAGGTCGGCATAGCGGGTCGAAACGGAAAGAGAGGATCCTTCGTTTCCGATACGGACGATTTTTCCGTCCTGCTGTAGAACGTAGAGAATGCCATACGCATCGCCGCTCACGTCTACCGGTGAATCCGTCTTCGCGAGAAGCGATGGCTCCATGGGCAGCTGCAGTCGCGTCTCAATCGAGGGGATACTGATTGATCCCAGTTTGATCTCGTTTCCTGCTCCGCTGCTGTCAGTGCCGGCAAATAAGAAGTAGGCCACCATCCCTACTCCTGCAGAAACCACGAATAAACTGAGCTTGGAAAACAGGGAGAAAAGGAAGGAGGTCATGCAAGCGTTCTCGAATTATCATAATTAATAGGCGTTTTTGATAAAAGTTTCAAGAATGAAACGCTAAAAATATAAAATAATCGCAAGAATGCCAAAAATGGCAGGTGAAAGGAGCAGGCGGATCGCCCGAAGGCTGGCCGCAGAAGCGAAGCCTGGTTGGGGCGCTGGAGCGTCGGCAGCTTCTGAAAATCAGCTATCGCCGATACCCAGTTCGAAGCGCCAGGGGAGGAGCGTGTCGATCAGGATGGCTTCTCCGGAGAAAAGAAAATCCCCCCGTCTTCCGGAATCGAGAAGGATCACGGTATGGGAGTCCGCGAATTCGGAGATGACTTGACGACAGAACCCGCAGGGTGAGCGAGCTTCTATTTCCGGCTGCTCAAACGCATCCGTAGAGATCGCGATAGCCTGCAGTTGGCGTCCTCCTGTTGAAATGCCCGTGAAGATAGCGGTTCGTTCAGCGCACATGGTTCCCCCGTAGCTGGCATTTTCCACGTTGCTGCCGACCGAGACCTTATCGTCAATCAGGGCAGCGGATCCGACTTTGAAGCCTGAGTAGGGGGCGTAGGCTCTTTCCTTCACTTCGCGGGCTGCGGCCATGAGTTCGTCAAACGTTTCCCGGTAGAGCGAGTTGGGTGGTTCTCCGATCGGAATCCAGATTCCGCGGTCAGTTCTGATCTCAGTTTCGCTCATTCCCGGATTTCACCTGTTCAGTATACGCATTCAGCCCAATCTGGGAACACGAATACACGTCGCTTCCTCCGGTGGCATAAGAATAGGCGCGAAGTTTGGAGTTAGTTGCATGCCCTTCCACGATGCGAAGCGCCGACTCGCAGGTGGCAGCGTTAGAGCTCCATTACGTTCTCCACGAGCATTCCCTGCACCGCTGAGTAGAGTTCGTACTGGGCAAATATCAGAAAACGGTCAGGGTCTACGCTTTCATTGTTCTGCATTCGCATGAGCATCCATTCTTCTGAAGAGGCGATATCATGTTCTTCGTTCATGAGGAGCCTCGCCTGATTCAGGGCATTGTACCATGCCTCGGTATGTCGTCGGGGAACCCGAACCCGTCGAAGCTCGGGCAGTTCTTTCTGGATCGAAGCAAATTGTTCCGGGGTAAAGTATTCCTCCATCGAGACGATTTCCACTTTATCCAGATCCTGCTGCACGATCTCACGCGCTTCACGGAAAGTGTTTTCGAGATCCGGTCGAACAAAGTTTTTCCAGTCTTCGACGCTTTCCAGTGATTCTTCGTCAGCGAGGGCGTCGGGAGAGAGATGAGATGGGAAAAGTCGTTCTTTAGTTTCTTCACAGAAAGGCTCTCCCGCCGCTGTCGAGGGGAGTTCAGCGACGAGATGCCATTCCGTAGGGGACAGGGCATCGAGTGACCAGTGGTCTTCGTTGAGTTGAAATCGCATGAAAAGATTCGTGTTGTCTCTTGATCCGGCGGCTAACGCAGGCCGCTGACTGAAGAGGCAATCATATCACGGTTTACGATTTCGCCATAGAATTGGAAGACAAATAGGCTCGCTTTACTGTTGGGAATGTCTTTAAATTCCCGGGAGAGAGAATCCTCTCATATTTGAAAATTAACGCAGATTTACAATTTGTGATTGCGAAATTGTAAATAAAGCGGAATCTATTTTGAAAGTTTGCGCGACCGGAACAGTATTCTTACCTAATAATTATGAAAACTATAACAATTTGGTTGCGCAAGGTGTTTTGGAGTGTTTAATTTATAATCACATTCAGTAAATCTAAAATCGCTTGGAGGTAATATCATGCAAATATCAGAAGAAACAGCGGCCGTAGAGCCCAACGCAGACCGTTTGGCGGACTTTATTATGTTCGCCCAACGCTCCTTTCTCCTCGACTTGTCGAAGGAGTTAAATAAAGGAAACGTCTCGTATGCCCAATTTTTCCTTTTGGGATATCTGGCAAACGAAGACTATCTCACCATGACCGACATCTCTAAGAAGATGGGTCATTCCACCGCTGCGGCGACTGGATTGGTGGATCGTCTCGAGAAGCTCGGGTATGTCCAAAGACTTCACGCCGCCGATGACCGCCGCAAGGTGATGGTCCAGATCACCCGCAAAGGGATCGAAATGGTGACTCGTCTCCGCAACTCCATTGCAGAGAGCATCGCCGATGTCATGGTGGCACAGGAAAGTGGATCTGAAGAAGACATTCAGCCCATTTACTCGCAATTGCGAGAGTTCCTTGCATCCCGATAAGCGCTGAATGCGAAGCTTTTCAGCTCCGCAATCCACACGAAACACATCTTTCAGCCTTACCTGGAAACCAAGCTCCTCCAATAATTAAGCGATTTTAGAAACGCTCCCGGCTCAACACCGGGAGCGTTTTTCTGTACCCGGCTCAGGGACTCAGGCGCGAGATGCGCCAATTGCCCCCTTCGAGCGAATAGATGAAGCGGTCATGCTTTCGTCCCGGTTGCCCCTGCCAGAATTCAACCGTGACCGGCTCAAGGTAGTATCCTCCCCAGAAATCGGGCAGGGGAACGCAGCCGGGGGTGCCGTCGTCGGGGAACTTGGCTTCAAATTCTGCGGCTCGATCTGCCAGCCAACGGCGGTTGGGGATTTCACGGCTCTGTATCGAGGCCCACGCGCCGATGCGGGCATCGTAGGGGCGGGAAAAGAAGTAGGCTTCCGAATCCGCGTGAGAGGCACGCGAAACCCGTCCACGGACATGAACCTGTCGCTCCAGCTCTTTCCAGAAAAAGAGTACCGAGGCCCCGGGGTTTGCCAATAGTTCACGACCTTTGCGGCTTTCGTAGTTGGTGTAAAAAGTGACACCGTGGGTGCCGAAGTCTTTCATGAGAACGGTCCGGGCGTTGGGGATGCCGTCGTCGCCGACGGTGCAGAGCGTCATGGTGTTCGGCTCGCGAATTTCCGATTTCACCGCCTGGTCGAACCATTCTGCGAATTGATCAATCGGTGAATCAGCGAGGTCGTTGCGATAGAGATCGCCGGCCCGGTAGTCTTGTCGCATTTCTGCGATGGATTGTTTGAAGGAGTCGCTCATGGCGTGGTAGTGAGTTCTTTTCCGACATTACGATGCAGCGCTTCCGCGGGGCGGGCAAATATTTGGTTGAAGCACTCAGCGGATGGTTGTCTCCTGAGCGGGGCGAACGCCCGCGTTATGCCACGAGACCAAACTTCGCACCTCGAACGAACCCTTTTTGAACAGAGTGCCATTCGCACGCGCGTCGCTGAAATGGGGCAGGAAATCACGGACGATCTGAACGGAGGGGCTCTTTCCGTGATTACGGTTCTCCAGGGGGGGATTCTCTTTATGGCGGATTTGATTCGCGAGATAAACCTTCCCATTCAAATCGATTCAATTTCCGTGGCGAGTTACCATGGCGGGACCGTTAGCAGTGGGGATGTTACGTTTCACCAAACTCGGATGCCGGCAGTTGAGGGGCGCGATGTTCTCATTCTCGATGACATCCTCGACACAGGTCGGACTCTCGCTGCCATTCGAAGAAAATTGGAGGCGGAGTGTTCACCTCGTTCGGTCAGGTCGGCGGTGCTCCTTTCCAAAAAAGTCGAGCGAGCCGTCGAGGTGGAGGCTGATTATGTCGGGTTTGAAGTCGGCAACGAATTTGTGGTTGGTTACGGTCTTGATTATCAGGGCGAATATCGAAATCTTCCTATGATTGGTGTCCTTAAGCCTGAATACATTCTGCACTGAATGACAATCACCGTGCTGTTTTTCTCACTCTTCCGGGACAAAACCGGGGCTGACTCGATCCTGCTCGAGTTGCCGAAAGGGGCAACGACGGTTGCTGACGCGATGCGGTTGGTTTTTGAGAAATACTCAGAGCTGGAAAGTTGGAGCGATAAGATGCTTTTGGCTGTTAATTGCGAATTTGCGAAACCGGACGTCGCGTTGAAGGCGGGAGATGAGTTGGCGTTGATGCCCCCGGTTCAGGGAGGATAGCTCTGCACACTTTCCGCTTCCTCTACAGCCGGCGAACGGTAGAATCCCGTATCCAAGAGGCATGAATACCTGGTTTTACACGGACAAAGAAGCGAAGCAACAGGGTCCAGTCGACAAGCTAACCCTCTTGGGTCTCAGCAGTGATGGCGGGATTGTTGCGAGCACTCTTGTGTGGGAGGATGGCATGGAAAACTGGGAGCGATGGGGGGATATGGCTTCCGGCTTTTTTCCTGAGGGAGCCGATGTGGAGGAAGTAGCGCTCGGGGTGTGTGCTCAGTCGGATCGTGTCTATCCAGTCTCTCAGATGCTGCCATACGGGCAGGCGCTCATCGGGGCGGATCAGAAAGAACATTTCGTGCAGCACCTCCTTGAAAAGGGGAGGACGGGGATCACCGACGCGACCGTTAAGCATTTTGAATACATTGGATTCTGGTGGCGCTGTTTATCCTCATTTCTGGACTACCTCATCAAAATGGTGCCGACCTGGATCTGCATGATCCCCTATTACATCGTCGTTTTCACCGGAGGGTTGGAGGATCTGGAGAATGATCCCTCCACCGGTGCGATTGTGTCAATAGCGGTAGCCTACGGAGTCGGGATGATTGGAATGATGGCCGTGAGCATTTTTTACGAGACCTGGATGGTGGGGAAATACGGTGGCACGCTTGGAAAGCTCATCATCGGCGCGAAGGTGATCAAGCCGGACGGCGGAAAGCTGAGCTACAAGCAGGCGTTTGTACGTTGGCTCGCCAAGAAGCCGCTGAATTACCTGCTTTTTTATGTTCCGATCACCATCGGGGTGTCGATCCTCGTAGGGGCGATAGTAGCTGCGTCTTCGGAGGCGCAGGGTGGAGCAACGATGGGGGCGGCGATTATCGGTGGGATCATCGGATGCGTTGTCGTTTCGGTCCTCGGTTCAGGTGTCTACTGGATGGCCGCGTTTGATCCTGAAAAAAGAGCACTTCACGACCGGGTTGCGGCGACGCGGGTCGTAAAAAAATAGAGAAGACCATTCATGGAATCCCAAACGACCGAAGCCCTTCTCCAGTGCCCGACTTGTCGCAATGTCCTCAGTGTGAATCGCGAAGTCACTTCACTCAATGAGGAGTGTCCTGTTTGCCACCGTGGCGTCGACATCAAAGTATTTCCGCGTCTCTTTCGTGAGCCGGTAAGGAAGATCGAGACGAAAGCCCCCGGAGATGACGAGGCTGCCTGTACCTTTTTCCCGGAACTCAAGGCCGACAAAGTTTGCGACGAATGTGGCTGCCTTATGTCAGAGAAAGCCTCAGCAAGATGGGGTGACGAAGACATTTGCCTCCCCTGTTTACATCGTCTCAGAGAGGAAGTGAAATCGCCTCCTTTTCTCGCGAAATCCGCCCTGAACGACAATCGGGCTCTTGCTCTCGTGACCCTGCTCGCGCCCATGAGTTTGATCACTGCCCCCGTTGCGCTTTGGCTGCTTCTGAGAAACCGAAAAGGCGCCGCCGGCATTTTTCCGCGGAGCCGCTGGCGCTGGTGGCTGGCTTTGATTCTATCGATCGGTCTGATCATTGGGTGGACCGTGCTCCTGGTCGTCTGGGCCTCACTGATTTTGGAAGAGTGGTCGTGAAGGTTTATTCCCTGATCTCCAAGTTTCAAGACCCGCGCGGTCATGTACCGTTGCCCTCCGATACGCCAACTCCACAAACCCGGGTAAAGTGCCGATAATTAGCCTTATCACGAAAATCGATTGTCCGATTGAAGTCGCATTCGACCTCTCCCGGAGCATTGACCTTCATGAGGCATCAACGGCGCAGACAAATGAGAAAGCGATTGAAGGACGAACGACAGGCCTCATCGAAATGGGGGAGCGCGTTACCTGGGAGGCCACCCACTTCGGGATACGGCAGCGCCTGGGGTCGGAAATCACAGCATTTGATCGTCCACGACATTTTCGGGATTCCATGATTTTCGGAGCGTTCGAGCGGTTCGATCACGATCACCATTTCGCTGAAGAGGATGGAAAAACGGTCATGACAGACCGATTCGATTACACGTCGCCCTTCGGCCTTATCGGTCGTTTTGCAGACGTTCTTTTCTTGAAGAATTACATGACTGCTCTGCTCATGAAACGGAACGAATTAATCCGGAACCTTGCCGAGTCCGATCCCGCAAAATTTTTGCCCTGAGAGAATCTGGAGCCATTCGGATATCGTGCGCTCTCCCTTTAAGGGACAGACCTACAATTGATTTTTCTTGAAGTGTTCTTAAGAACAGTCTATTTGTATCTCATGAGAACGGCTAGACTGCTTGGAGAGGGGCGTTCGTTTTATCATGTCATGTCGCGGGTGGTAGACCGGCGGATGATTTTTGAGGCGAAGGACAAAGAGCTTTTCAGGAAGATCATGCGAGGTCTGGAGGCTTTTACGGGAGTTCGCGTGGTGACTTATTGCGTGATGACGAACCACTTTCATCTTCTCCTCGATGTGCCGGAGAAGGAAGAATTAGCCCCTCTCACTGAGGAGGAGTTACTTCGTGTCCTCCCGCTCCTGAATGACGCGTTTACCGTTCTCGGGGTTCAAGAGGAGCTGAGTCGGGCCCGCGAGTCGGGGAACGAAGCGTGGCGGCAGGAAATTCTTTCCCGCTACGAAAGGCGACGCGGTGACCTGGGGTTATTTCTCAAGGACCTAAAACAACGGGTTACGCTCTACATGAATAAACGCCTCAACCGGAGCGGTACCTTGTGGGAAGGGCGTTACAAGAGTGTTCTGGTGGAGGGGCGTGAGAGCGCTCTCGTTACCGTGGCTGCATACATTGATCTCAATCCGGTGAGGGCCGGAATCGTAAAGAATCCGGAGGACTATCGTTGGTGTGGGTATGCCGAAGCGGTATCAGCAACGCGGGGAGCGAAGCAGGCTAGAGTCGGTCTGGGCACTGCCTTGAGCGAATCGCTGCAAGATGGGGGCTATAAAGCCGATTGGCGTCGAACGCAGAATCGCTACCGCCTGTTCCTTTATGATGATGGGCAGGAGCAGGGTGCAGACGAAGCGGGGTGCGATCGCGGCCGTCGTGGGGTTACGGGTGCACAGGTAGACGAGGGATTGCCGAACCAGGGTATGATTCCGGTTCGTCGAATCTTGCGGCATCGAGTGAGGTATTTTTGCGATGGAGCCATCCTCGGAACGGCGGGTTTTGTGAACGAAGTTTTTTCCCGTGAGCAGAAACGACGGCAGCGCTACGGGGAAACGCGTGAAACGGGCGCGCGAAAGATGCGGGGTGCCGATTGGGGGGAGCTACGGGTCCTTCGTGATCTTCAGAAGGACGTGATTGGTGCTCCACTTTGGTGAGGTCGAGCTTTTACGTTCTCTGTCAGTGAGATAGCTGGTTGTGATCTCTTCCGTGTTTCGACTTCGAAAATTCTTATCCTGCGCTTATCTCCCGGACTCTGTTCAAGAGGGCACAAAAAACCCCGGATTGCTCCGGGGTGTTCTTGAAATGGATGTGGTGAAAAGAGGATTACGCCTTGGCTTTGCCCACTTTGCACTGGCCCTCGAGAGAGGCACCCTCTTCCATCTGAAGGCTGACGGTGCTAACCGAGCCGGTGATAACGGAAGTAGGGGAGAGGCGGCAGGAACTGAAGCTTCCACTTCCGTTGACCTTGCCTTCGATAACTGCTTTTTCAGCCTTCAGGTCGCCTTTTACGGAGGCATTCTGCCCGATCGTGAGACTTCCTTTGGAGTTGATATTGCCGGTGATTGCCCCGTCGAAAATAAGATCGGTGGAACAATTCAGATCTCCTTCGATCTGGATGTCGCTAGATAAATGACTGCTCACGTGATGAAATCGTTTGGATTCAAATAAGAAGCTCGCGAACGGCTGATTCCGATCCGAGTCGTTTGGAATTTAGCGTCGAAATGTCAGGATGTTGAGTCTTTTTTTTAAAATCTGCCATTGGCACCTGTTTTCGCCTGCGAACAGTGCTGATGGTGTCAGTTGAAAATAGGATGGCAGCCCTTATGTTTCGACGGGCTCAAGCAGGTCTGAAGGAGTGAAGCTTTTAATGTAGGTGATCTGGATAAGTTTATGGCGGAAAACATGTTATCGAATCGACCTGTCTACGGGCGGACTTTTCACACGGCAATGTGGACCATTGGTCTCGTTGCCGCGGTGCAGTTGTTCGCGGTGATCTGGGCGGTCATGACAAAGCCGGAGCAATCTTTTGTCGTCACGGCAGGGACGGCTCCTCCAGCTCTTACTCAGCCATTCCCGGAGCCCCTAATGGCAACCCGTGCGCAAGATCCGGTGCAAATCTCGCCGATGACGGAAGCGGTGTCGGAGCTGAGTAGCGAGGTGGCTGAGAAGCCGGCGCAGATGCCACCGGGGCCATTGGAGTCGATTGCGTTGGAGCCTGTTCCCGAATCAGAGCAGTCTCTGCGGTCACCGACTCAGTCGACGAACCCGATGCAGGGGCTGTCCTTTGTTGGTCCGGCTGATACCGCTGCCCCCTCCCTGTCAGAGTCGCTTTCCTCCGCCGCTTTTGAGGCTGAGGCGATTCAGGATCCGATTCTTGAGCGCCTTGTTTCTGCAGGCGAGGAACTGCGGGCGGCGGGGAATATGTCAGGCGCGCTGCAAGCTCTCCGTGAAGCGGAGTCAGCTCTGCCTGAGCATCCTCGCATCCTTGCGGAGATGGGCGCGACTTTCAGTCAGATGGGGCTTGATGAGAGGGCCACGGTTTATTGGGAAAAACTTATGTCACTGGGTGCGGTGCGGGCCGGGGCATACTATGAATTGGCTGAGAGGCAGTTGAAGGGGGAGCAGGCTCCCGCTGAGGGCGCATCGGGTCAGCTCATGAGGATTGGAGAGATAAAGGTGGAGGAAGAGTCACCCGGTGAGCACGGTCAGAAAGTGTCATTGCGGATTGTAGTTGATGCAGATCCGGCCAATCGACTTGAGGGGTCTGAGATGTCGCTTCTCGTCTACTTTTATGATGAGGTGGATGGCACGACGATTAATCCCTCGACCGCAGATACTTCCTATGATTATCCTTCAGTTCCATACGATTGGATCGATGGCGGTAAGGAGGAGATCATCGTTGATTATCAGCAGCCGGTTTTTACGGAAGAAGAGGTAAGAGAACTTGGCATCAGGAGATATTACGGATATGTGATTGAGTTATATTATCGTGATCGCTTACAAGATAGAATCGAGATGCCTGAGGAGTTAAGTGAGTTTCGGGTGGAGGCATCCGCTGAACCCGAACCGATAGGCCCGCAGAATACCCTGTTTCCCACGAGTCCCGATTTTTAGGCCTGTTGTTTATGTCAGATGTGATCAGTATACTCTTGATAGATCCGGTCCCCAAAGACCGGGCTGCGATCCTCTCTGTCCTTGGCGATCGAGTGGGTGAAGTAATTGAGGCGGCGACTGCTGCGGAAGCCTGGGAAAAAGTCACTGACCGGCGCCGCCTCACGATGATGATTGCGGGCGTCGATGCTGGAACCGGGGAGGAAATCCTGGATCTGCGCGATCACTTACATATTGAGATCGGCCTTTTCCCTTCGATGATTTGCAGTCGGGATGACATGACGGCGTTTTATCCGCGTGTTCTGGAGATAGACCGCCTCTTTTTTAAACCGGTCAATCGTGGGGTGCTTCTCGAATGGTTTGAAGCGGCCTCACAGATCGATGTTGCTGCCGTGATCGAATCGGGATCGGTTGACGCGGGCCCGGTGAGTGCCCCGCCGCCGGAGATAGAGACGGCACCTTCTCATGAGCCTGCTGAGACGCCGGTTCAACCTCACGAGACATCATCGGTTCAATTGCCCGAGGAGGCTCTTCCTGTCGGGACGCGCCTCGGGGATTACAAGTTGCTTCGCGAGATCCAACAGGATGCTGATTTTGCGCTTTTTGAAGCGGAACAGACTTCGATTGGGAGGAAGGTTGCGTTGAAGACCCTATACCGGAAGCATCGCAAAGACATTAGATGGGTGCAGGGATTCGTGAACGAAGCGAGTGCCCGGGCATCCGTGAATCACCCCGCAATATCACTCGTGTATGAGTGCGATCAGGAGATGGGGGTTAATTTCTACACGCTTGAATTGGTCGATGCGCCCAGCCTTGCTGATCTCGCGCGTCGACGCAGCGAGTTGGATGAGTCAGTGATTTGGAAAATCGTAGAAGCATGTTCGAGTGCGCTTGTGTATCTGCGGGAGAGCGGGATGTCACATCGTCTTATTTCGGCACAGAGTATTCTCATGCTACGAAGTGGTCAGGCACGTATTGCCAATCCGGTTCGCGGACGCGGGGCGGGGTTGACGGTTGAGCAGGAGCGTGAGCAAATGGAGTCACTGGCCGATGCGATCGCGCCCTTTTTGAAAAAAAGCGGTGGTGACCCTCAGCTCCACCTTCTCGTGGAGCGTCTGGGGTCGGACAGAATCGATGCCGTCAATTCGATTGATGGTTTGAGTCGGGTTCTTTCACCTTCGACGCCGGAAGATGATCTCACCGGAGCTGAGATTGCGAAATTAAATGAGCAGAAGACTGACCGAACCGCAATTGTCGTGGGGACTGCCTTCGGGGTTCTCATGCTCGCAGGATTTGCCGCTGCTTATTTCTTTCTCGGGAGTAAACCGGAAGTACGTGATCTCAGCGGCATGTCGAAAATCCCGGAGGGTGTTTTTCCCTATCAGGATGGAGAAGAGACTGAAGTGTCCGAGTTCTGGATCGGACAGTATGAGGTGACGATTTCTGATTATGCGGCGTTTCTTGAGGATATTTCATTAAATCCCGGGAAGATTCGAAAGATCAGGCATCCGGAGCAACCGGAATCGAAAGTGACTTTCAAGCCGGAAAAGTGGGACGAGATTTACGAGAAAGCGGTGAAAGGCGGGAAGTTTTACGGTGGCGAGATTGACCCGAACAGTCCTGTTACCGGGGTCGACTGGTGGGATGCCTATGCGTATGCAAAATGGCGTGGCGGTCGCCTCCCGACCGAGCAGGAGTGGGAGAAGGCGGCGAGAGGCCGGGCCGGGAGCATCTTTCCATGGGGAGACGAAATGGTGAATTCAAATTTCAATTCAGGCCTCGATCACGAAGCAGGCGGAGCGGTGGAAGGGGGACAGATTGATGGTTATCGCTTTTGGAGTCCGGTGGATGCAATTTTGGCAGATGAAAGTCGGTATGGCGTGATAGGGCTTGCCGGTAATGTCAGCGAGTGGACGGGAACCTGGGACTCGCATCCCGATTCTCCTGACAAGCAGGTTCCAATCAAACGTGGCGCTTCGTTTGCGACAAAATCGGGTTTTGAACTGACGGCACGGCGGGCCGGTGAATCGGCTGATGAGCGAAATTTCTGGACGGGATTTCGGATCGCCTCTGATCGGGCAACCCCGCGAATCATCGGCGGGGCATCACCCGGGAACAAAGGGGGGGAGTAGTTTTGCGCGGCATTGAGGCACAACGAGCTGACGAAAAGGCCGATCCCGGTCGCCGTTGGTATCCCATTCCCCGGAGTCGGGCAATGGTCTGTGATCTTCTGTATTTTGACCGGGAGGTGCCGACCTTTCCCCACAGTCGTGAGATAGACCTCAGTAAGGTTGAGGCGGTTAGAAAGTCATTGTCGGCGCGAGTTTCCTGGACCGTGATTTTTATCAAAGCTTTTGCGATCATCGCAAGGGAGCGTCCGGTGCTGCGGCAGGCCTGGATGAAATATCCCTTCCCGCGGCTCTATCAAAACCCGGAAAGTATCGCCTACCTTCCGGTGAAAAGGACTCACGACGATGAAGAATGGCTGTGTTTCGCTCCTTTCAGCCGGCCGGAGGGAAAGTCTCTTGATCAGCTCCAGGCCCGTCTTGACAGTTATCAGCGAGAGCCGGTGGATGAAGTGTTCAGAACGCAATACCGTTCCGCCTTCCTTCCTACCTTTCTTCGACGTCTTATTATCGGGTCCTGGTTTCGTTGTTTTGCGAAAAGGCGGGTCAAGCGCATGGGTACCTTCGGGATCACGACGGTATCCAGCCGTGGAGCGGAAATTCAGTTTCCGCCGGGAGTTCACACGACCACACTGACCTACGGCCCGATGGATGAAACGGGAAAGTCCCGGGTCACCCTTCACTATGACCACCGGCTTATGGATGGATGGTTCATCGCTGAAGTGCTCGAAGACCTGGAGCGGGTGCTCAATCAGGAAATTTTCGAAGAATTGAAGACGCTTCAGTCGTGAATGCCCGCGGCCTCGGCGACGATTTCATCCGCTTCTTCGTAAAAATGAATGACCATGGGGCGGCAGCAAACTTCGCAGTCGTAGTCCACTTCACTCGGTGTTTCGCCGGGAGGTGGAACCGGTACATCAAAAATCTCGAAGCAGGTCGGGCAGGTAACGGGATAGGTTTCCATTGAAAGTGGAGGTAGGATTGCTTCTTCGATCTTCGTAAATTCGCTTGTGATATGGGCAAAACCCCTTAAATTTGCGCCCCCCGCCCCGGAAGGCGCTTCTCGTTGGGACGGGGGATGAAACTGAGAAGCAACACCGGAAGGCCAATTAACCAATTAACTAACTTAAAAATTAACCATGGCAGCCACTATTATCCCGAAAAATCCTGAGCTTTTTGCTCAGATTGAAAAATCCTTTCACTCCCACCGCGAGAATTCTATCGTGCGGGGAAACATCATCGAGATCCGCCCGCAGGTGGTGGTCGTCGATATCGCTGCTAAATCAGAGGGCGTGATCGCTATCTCTGAGTTCGAAGACGAAGAGTTTTCCGTCGGCGACGAAATCGAAGTTCTCCTCGAAAAGCTCGAGAACGACGAAGGAATGGTCGTTCTTTCTAAAGAGAAGGCTGCCCACAAACAGAACTGGGACAAAATCGTTAAGGTCTACGAAGACGGCGGTCTTGTTAAAGGTAAGGTTAAGTCAGTCGTCAAAGGTGGCCTCATGGTCAACGTGGGCGTCGAGGCATTCCTCCCCGGTTCACAAATTGACATTATTCCTCCAAAGGATCTCAACGAGTATGTCGGCAACGTCTACGAGTTCAAGATCGTCAAGGTGAACGACATTCGTAAGAACATCGTTTTGAGCCGCCGCGAAGTTATCGAAGCTGAGCGTGCTGAGCAGCGGGCCGAGTTCCTCGACTCCGTCAAGATCGGCGACAAGGTTGAAGGTCTCGTCAAGAACATCACCGACTTCGGTGCATTCATCGACCTCCAGGGAATGGACGGTCTTCTTCATATCACCGACATGAGCTGGGGTCGTATTAATCACCCAAGCGAAATGCTCGTCATCGGGCAGCCTGTTGAAGTCGTTATTCTCGACGTCGACAAAGAAAAAGAGCGTGTTTCTCTCGGATTCAAGCAGCTTCAGAGCAACCCATGGGAAGCGATCGAAGCCAAATATCCTATCGGCCACGAGGTCGCCGGTCGTATCACGAAGCTGGTTCCTTACGGTGCCTTCGTCGAGATCGAGCAGGGCGTCGAAGGACTCATTCACGTTTCCGAGCTTTCCTGGACCAAGCGTATCACCCGCCCGAGCGACGTGCTTACTCTCGAGCAGGAAGTCAAAGCGGTGGTTCTTGCGATCAACACCGACGAGCAGAAGATTTCTCTCGGCGTTCGCCAACTCGAGCCAAACCCATGGGACGAAGTCGAAAGCCGTTACCCGATCGGAACGACGATCAAGGGCGAGATCCGCAACCTCACTCCTTACGGTGCTTTCGTGGAGCTCGAAGATGGAATCGACGGCATGATTCACGTATCCGACCTCAGTTGGACACGCAAAATCAATCACCCGAGCGAGATCCTCAAGAAAGGCGAAGAAGTCGAGGCAGCTGTTCTCGAAATCGACAAGACAAACCAGCGCATCAGCCTGGGTGTCAAGCAGCTTGAGAACGATCCATGGAGCGAGATCGACGGCCGGTTCAAGGTCGGAGACCTTGTCAAAGGAACGGTTGCCAAGATCGCAAGCTTCGGTGCTTTCATTCAGCTCGAAGACGACATCGATGGACTCGTCCACATCTCGCAGCTTAGCGAAGATCATGTCGCCAAGGTTAAGGATGTTATCAAGGTCGGTGACGACGTTGAGGCCCGCGTCATCAAGGTCGACAAAGTCGAGCGTCGTATCGGTCTTTCGATCAAGGCTGCGGAATATTCCGAAGAACAGCTCAAGAAAGAGACTGCTGCATTCGATGCACTTCGTCCAAGTTCCGACCTTGTTGGTCTCGAGCAGGCGTTCAACCTTGCGAGCGAGGAATGGCGTCCAGGTGGCGAAGAGGAAGGCGCGACGGAAGAAGACGAAGATTAATCTTCATCCCGTCGGGATCTCTCCCGATAACCTATTTCAAACAAAAGCAGGGCAATCGCCCTGCTTTTTTTGTGTCCGCACGGTGTGATTTTGAAGAAAAGGGGTCACATTTCATGCCTTTGCGAAAATAGGTTTTGGATGCACCTTAGTAGGTTTTCTTGAAAACGCATGAATCGCGAAACCACCAGCATCGACTTACCTCCCCGGAGGGCAGTTAAGTCGCGTCCCCCACGGGTTCCTCCGTGGGTCTGGATGGTCATGGTCCTGGTGGCGCTCTCTTTGGGCGCCGGGGCCGGTCTCTGGATGGGAAAGGAGAAAGCTGTCGAACCGGATACCATAGAGGAAGCTGCCCCGGGAAACTCTGAGCAGGTGAATCAGAAAATCAAAGAGGCACGGGCGGCGATCGCTGATGGGAACTGGCTCGAAGCGCGTCGGCTGTTTGAAGCGGTGAAAATCATGGACCCGAAGAATGCTGATGCGATCGCGTCTTTGCCATTGATTGACCGTCGGCTTGATGAAGCGCGAGGCAGTATCCGGGTGGAGACGGTTCCCGACGGGGCTGAAATCATTGTCGAAGGTTCAGGGACGTACGAAAGCCCGGTCACGATCCACCAATTACCAATGGGACGGCACAGGGTTTCGATTTTTAAAAACGGCTTTGAGCACGTCGAAAGAGAAATTGAGCTGACAGGGGAGGAGACAGTTGCGTTGGCGACGATACGACTGAAAAAAACGGCGGGGAATCTTGAAGTGGTGAGCGAACCAAAGGGGGCCGAGTTTAAGCTGCTTAAAACAATTGAGAATAATCAGAAGAAGCTCGTCGAAATTGGAAGCACTCCCGCGCTGATCGAGCGCCTCGATCCCGGTGATTATGAAATCCTCATGGCGGTGGAGGGGTGGCCTGAGTATTCTGAGCGAGTTCGGGTGGAGAACAATCGGAACACTTCCGTTTCTGCTGTTTTTGCGAGGGGCGGACTTCAGGTGAAAAGTGATCCATCCGGAGCTGAAGTTTGGATTAAATCAGAGGGTCGCGAGCAGGAAAAGGTAGGGGTGACCCCATTGAATCTGGAAGAACTCCCGGTGGGGCAGCATCGCCTCGAGCTTCGCTACCGCGATTGGGAACCGATTGCCCGAACCGTTGATGTCAGCCTGGGGGTGACCGAGGTTTTCGACTTTTCATGGGAACGCGCCCTTGTTTCGTTTGAAAGTGATCCTTCCGGTGCCGCTGTGTTTCTCAACGGGAAGCGACTTGGAAACGGTCGCGAAGTCACTCCTTTTCAGCTTGAGCTTCCGGAGGGGGATTACGTCTTCTCCGCAACTCACGAGATACTGGGTGAATCCCGCATTGGTCAGTATATCGACGATGAGAAGGGAACAAATGTGGTTCACTTCCCCTACGAGTTTGGATCAGTGACCCTGACGAGCGAGCCTCCCGGAGCGGCGGTTCTTTCCCGGGGACTTCCGATTGGTAAAACGCCATTAACTCTTCCCGTGGTAGCTCCGGGCAGCTATGCTTATGAGTTAAGGAAAGAGCGATACCGGAGCAGTGAAGTGAATGGAAATCTCGAGGCGGGCGGGGTTCTCAACGTCGCGGCGACTCTCATTTATGATGCGACCCCGGTGGCGAGTCGAAATTTTACGAACGGTCTCGGGCAGCAACTCGTCTGGATAGGGCGTCTCGGCGGTTGGGTTGCCAGTCATGAAACGACGCAGGCGCAGTACGAGCAGGTCACGGGAACAAATCCCAGTTATTTCCCTGCCTCGAATCACCCGGTTGACAGCGTGAACTGGTACGAGGCGACAAAGTTCTGCGAAGGGCTTACGGTCCGGGAGCAGTCTCTTGGCAATCTTCCGGAAGGATTCCGTTATCGTCTTCCCACTGATCTGGAGTGGTCTGCCTATGTCGGCGTGCAGAAGCTTGATGGGGCGATTTCGAGTCTCTTCGATCGGAAAAAATCGACAGCCCCGGTCGGGACGCTGGCACCGAATGAGTACGGGATCTATGATGCCCGGGGCAATGTCTGGGAGTGGGTCAGTGACTGGTATTCCCAGACAATTGTGAATCGCATCCGTAAAGAGGGGGCGACTCCGGTGACGGAGTGGATCGGAACAGATCGAAAAGTTCTTCGTGGAGGAGCCTGGAACAGATCGTCGCAATTTGATCTGGAGGTAGCGAACCGGATGGCGGCTCGCCCTTCGGCGGAAGACCGCTACGATGTGGGGTTTCGTGTCGTTTTGATGCCGTCCGAATAATAGGTCGGATCAAATCTTCTCTGAGGAATCCTCTTTCTTCGCTCTTTTCGGGAGTGGCTTCCGCGGTTTTAATCACTCACCGTGAAATTTTCGGTGATGACGGGTTCGATTGAGGCGCCGGGACGATAGTGGTAAACTCGATCTGCGGGAGACGCAGGATCGCTGGCTGCATAAATTGCCACTTCAACTTTGGGCGTGGCTGCGCCGGTATTCTTCAGCCGCTTCGTGGTGAGGCGGATGACATTTTGCCCGTTGCGCACACCGCCCATGACAAGTTCCGACCTTTTGATGTTCGTGAAAGTTCCTGTCGGGTGCCCGTTCACTTCGATGGTGACCTCATAACCCGTCGCATCGACCCAGGCTTCGGCCACGTAGTCCGGCGTGTTCACTGGTTGCGGAACGAGGGGGAGTTGGGCGGTAGGCTGGAATTCAATGTCGTTGAGAAAGGAGAAGTCTGAGTTTCTGATCTGGAGTAAAATCTCGGCATCGTTCCCGATTTTGACGATGCGAAGATTGTCGAACTTCCAGACGCCTTCCTCACGGAGAAAGTGAAGGACGAGGATATTGTCGCTCACCGCTACTCCGTCTGCGGCGCCGAAGTTGGCCTTTCCGAAGTAGGTTGAAGTGGCGGTATTTCCGGTGCTGAAGACACCGAGGGCGATCAGTCCCTCAAGGCCGGGGGTCCCGATAGGGTCGTCAAAGAGAGCCTGAGGAAAGGGCAGCTTCTGTGAAACGATTCGGTTTCTGATTTCAATCTGACGGGAGTAAGCCGTTGCCGCCTCCCATTGCGCAAGGTTGTTGGAAGCAATCGCCGCACGCCAGGCCTGAAAAGCGCTTTCCAGGGTGGGGCGCAGCGCGGGGTCGGACTGCGCAGGCGTTTGCGCCTGCGAGGTGAAGCTTTGAAAAATGAGGGCGGTGACAGCGAGAAGGGTGGGGGAAAAAATCCGGCGACGCATGCGTGAATCTATCATCGCGTCTCTGAATTGAACAGAGATGTTTCCTCGAGCAAACATCAGGCTTGAATAGATCGCACAAGCTTTTACTTTCTGGACCTGAGGGAAGATGCAGAAGTCGATAAAACTGTTGGGTGAAAGGGAAAAGCAACTCCTCGAGAGTGCTCAGTCGCTGACTTATCGGCCTCTGAAGGAGGGGGAGGACCTTGTCATCCATTTTTACTTCCCTAAAGAGCTGAAAGATAAATCTCCCGGCCCTGTCTTTTTATTTTTCAACAGCGGCGCGTGGGACAGGGGCAGTGTGATTCAGTTTGCTCCTCATGCGCTTTACTACGTTGATAGAGGCGCTGTTTGTGGCCTTGTCGAGTATCGGAATAAGGCTTCGCATCCGGATTCAGATCCGATTCAATCAGCGCAGGACTGCCAGCTCGCAATTCAGTTTGTTCGTCATCATGCGGAAAGTCTTCATGTCGATCCGGACCGGCTGGTTGTCTTTGGTGGAGGAGCCGGAGCGAATATCGCTGCCTGTGCTGCGATGCAAGCCCACCTTCGTCCGGAGGAGAGCCCTTACAATTTGTCGAAACGCTGTCCTGATGCGGCGGTTCTTTTCAGCACGATCATTGATATTCAGAAGGAGAATTTTGGATCGGATTTGTTCGGAGACTCAGGAGATGCGCGCCGACTCAGTCTTTCGAGATACATCTCAGGAAATATACCGCCGATGCTGATGATCCACGGCACCCTCGACCGGTTTGTTTCTATTCGTGAGGCGAGGCTGTTTGCCGAAAGGCTCGAACGAAAAAGAGCACCGTTCGAGCTCGTCGAATTCGAGGGGCGTGATCAAAATTTCTTCAACATGAACACCGACCCGGTGTCTTATGAGGCGGCGCTGGCTGAAGTGAATCGTTTTCTGGATGAGAAGGGCATTCTCGCCAAGAGCGACGAAGACGATGAATCACGGTTAATCTCCTGGCGGGAGAATGATTATTAGGATCGGTGCGATGAGAGGGGCTCAGGAAGGGCAGGGTGTTTATCGAAGTCCTTGTGCTCTTGTGAATTAAGTTGCGATTTATGCGGTAAGTCCGGAAATTTCGTCATGATATGCCGATTTTTTTCAGGTCTTCTTCTGTTATCAGTCACAGGCCACCTGATTGCCGGGGAAAACGCGGCGGCGTGGGTCCTTACTTTCGAGGATGAATTTGATGGTCCGAAACTCGATTACGACAAATGGACGCCCGAGGACCCGTGGGGGGTGGAGAGAAATGATGAGCTTCAGGGCTATGTGATCCAGGCATTTGAGCAGAATGAGGGCATTCTCCAAATTCGGTGCGAGAAGAAGCCCACCTTCTATGACGGAAGGAAACGTGATTACCGGTCGGGGATGATGACGACCTACCGGAAGTTTTCGCAGACCTTCGGGAAATTTGAGATGCGTTGCCGTGTTCCCCGCGGACAGGGGTTGTGGCCGGCGATCTGGCTTCTTCCTGATCCACTCGCGTGGCCGCCGGAGATCGATATTCTGGAAATTCTCGGGCATGAAACGGATCGTGTTTACCTGTCGAATCATTGGATTGATCCAGACAACCCTGACGGAGATTCAGGATCTCAGACCGGCGAATATAAGGGGCCTGATTTCTCGGAAGACTTTCACACGTTTGGTGTGGAGTGGGAGTCGGGTGAAATTCGTTGGTATGTTGACGGAGTGTTGCGGCACAAGGCACTGAAGAATGTTCCCGAAGAGCCGATGTATATCCTCGTAAACCTCGCCGTTGGAGGATGGGCGGAAGCTCCTGATGCTTCGACTGTGTTTCCGGCCGTGTTGGAAATCGATTACGTAAGGGTTTGGGAAAGAGAGTAATGAAATAATATCGCAATTACGGAAATTTTAATATTCCTTGACCTTTTATAATTTTAGTAGTTTATTTTAAAAACAATGGGAATTGAGGTTCTTTGTAGCCCCTCAAGCTCAATAAACTGTCTAAAATTATGAAAAAACAACTGATCCAATTGGCAATGGCTTCACTGCTCCTTCCCGGAGTTGTGGCTGCTGGCGACTGGGGTGGCCTCGGAAAGGGTATCGCTCCGCTCGCCCCACCAGTCTCTGACTGCAATACCTGTCTCTCCTACGATTTCATCGATTTGGAGTATCTCATGACCGATTATGGCACTCCATACTTCGATGATGGAGGCGGTTTCGATATCGGTTTCTCCAAGTCATTGACCTGTAACCTTTTTCTGACCGGTTCGTTTGCTGATAGCAGCTATGACTACGATTGGGTCGGGCACTATGTTCCGGTCGATACGCAGCGCTTTCGTCTCGGCCTAGGGGCACGTGCCAGCATCGGCGAGTGTGTTGACCTTACCTTTGAAGGGGGCGCACAGCATCTTGACGCAGAGTTCGGCTCAGGATATGCCGATCACGATTACGATTCATGGGGTTACTATGTCGGCCCCGGCATTCGTGCCCGTGCCGGTAAATTCGAAGCTTATGCCAAACTTCTTTTTGTGAGCAGTGAGGGCAATGCGAGTCAGGAATACCTCAGCCACCACACGACGGTTCACCGCCGGGTTGATCAGGACGGATGGCTCTTCACTCCGGGAGTGCTCTTCCACATGAATGATGTCCTCGCTCTTAAGGTTGGCGCTGAAGTCGACGAAGCTGATACCGCTTTTACTTTCGGTGCCCGCTTTAACTACTAATTAGACGCCGGTAAGTTTTCTCAATTTCCCAGGGCCGTCCCGCGCAAGCAGGGCGGCCCTTTTTTGTGCCTGCGGGCACGATGGCGGAATGGAGAATGCTTGCGATTCACTTTGAAATCAGCGATTCTCCGGGCATGCGTGCTGTTCTCATTCTGCTGGTTTTTAGCCTGTTTATTCCTTTTTCTCTTTCGGCTCGAACCTGGAAGCAGGCGGCGACCGGAAAAGAGATCGTTGCTGATCTGATTAAGGTGGAGGATGGCAAAGCGCACTTAAAACTTCCGGATGGAAGGGTCGGTCAGGTCGAGGTTTTATCCCTGAGCCTCGAGGACCAGGCCTACCTGACTTCCGTAGAGAATGCTTCTTCGCCGGGGGCGACTTCGGGGGGCGAGTGGCCGACTTTTCGCGGGCCCAACGGAGATGGAGTTTCGACAGATACGGGCCTGCTGGATGCCTGGCCGGAAGATGGTCCGGATCAGTTGTGGGTCTACAATGAGGCCGGTATGGGATACTCCGGTTACTCCATCAGCGGCGGAAAACTCTACACAATGGGGACGCGCGGTGAAGATCTCACGGTGATCTGCCTTGATGTTGAAACAGGGGGCGAGGTCTGGTCGACCGGGATTGCTGAAGACGATCAGGAGGGATACAACGCGGGGTGGGGGCACGGCCCACGATCCACACCGACCATTTCCGACGGTCATCTTTATGTTCTCGGGCCGAAAGGAACGCTCGCCTGCCTCAATGCTACTGATGGAAAAAAGGTCTGGGATAAGCATCTCGTCGATGATTTTAAAGGGAAATCCGGAGGATGGGGCTTTTCAGAATCCCCTCTCGTCGAAGGGGACCATCTCATCGTTGCTCCGGGTGGAAGTGAGGCCGGCATCGTCTGTCTCGATAAGACATCCGGGGCAACTGTCTGGAAAGCGGATGAGGTGCAGCCGGGTAAGGCGGAGTATGCATCGATTATCCGGACGGAAATCAATGGAGTGAAGCAATATGTGAAGCTCTTCGAGAGCGCCCTCGTCGGTGTATCGGCGGCGGATGGATCGCTTCTCTGGAGCTCTGAGTGGGCTGGTAAAACCGCGGTGATCCCGACTCCGATTGTGAGCGGTAATCAGGTCTACATTACCTCCGGCTATGGCGTTGGTTCGAAATTGATTGAAATCGATGCTTCGAACTCAACCAAAGATGTCTGGGTGAATACAACGATGAAGAATCATCACGGCGGGGTCATCAAGGTGGGGGATCATCTCTACGGCTTTTCGGATGGTGGCGGTCTCATCTGTCAGGACTGGGAGAGTGGGGAAATGACCTGGAATGAAAAGGCCCGCTTCACCACGAAGGGATCGGTTCACGTCGCGGAAGGAAACCTTTATGCGTTGAATGAGGAGGACGGAACGATCACTCTCGCGACCGCGACGCCGGATGGTTTTGAACAGAAGGGGCAGTTTCAGTTGGAACCGCAGAGTTCAAATCGGAATCCCAAAGGAAAAATCTGGACTCACCCTGTCGTCATCGGCGGAAAGCTGTTTCTTCGTGATCAGGAATACATCGTTGCTTACGATGTGACGGCGAAGTGATCTATTGTGACAGGGCAAGTCCGGGTCGCTGAGAGATACCGCCGGGATGGCAATGTCAGCGGCCTCCTGTCGGGTCGAAAGGCTTCGTGAAACGGAAATAAGGGAGCCGGAACCGGTGATTTTTACGCATGACATTTCGTATCGCCGGTATCAACTTTGATCACTTTCACATGGGGGACCTCCTCCGGATGGCGCATCATCATCCTGCTGCGGAGATCGTCGGTATCTGTGACCGTCAAGCTTGCCGCATGGAGGAGGCACGAGAAAATTTCGCGATCTCAGATGACCGCGTTTTCACCGATTATCGAAGGTGTCTGGAGGTGACAAAGCCGGACCTGGTGATTCTGTGCCCTGCTGCTGCCCGGCATGCTGAGTGGACGGAGAAAGTGGCCGCCTTTGACGTTCCGATTCTCATGGAAAAGCCATTTGCGTCGACGCTCTCTGAGGCGGATCGCATGATTTCAGCGATGAAGCATTCAGGGCAGCCTCTTGCGATTAACTGGCCTCTTGCGTGGTGTCGGTCTCATGTGAAATGTCATGAAGTGATTCAATCAGAACAAATCGGAGCGGTCACTGAAGTCCATTTTTATGATGGCAATCGCGGGCCGCTCTGGCATGGCGCTGATAAAATTGAGAAGGAACCTTCCGAAGCGGAAAAGTCCGCCAGTTGGTTTTACAAAGACTCGGAAGGAGGGGGCAGTCTACAGGACTACCTTGGTTACGGGACGACACTGGGTACCTGGTTCAACGGGGGGCAGAAGCCGATCGAAGTAATGGCGATGTGGGATCGAAAGAATGGAGCGATCGAAGTGGATCAGCATAGTGTCGTGGTAGCGAGATACGCTTCCGGCTTGTCGAAATTCGAAACGAGGTGGGGCACTTTTTCTGATCCGTGGACGCATCAACCCCAACCGAAATGCGGGTTTGTTATCAAAGGAACCGGGGGAACGATTTCCAGCTATGACTACGATGAGTTTGTTACCGTTCAGACCTTTGAGTGTCCTGCAGGAAAAAGGGTGGAGGCAGAGGCCCTGATGGGGGCGCAGGCTGATCCCGTTGCGTATTTCATCGATTGCCTTGAAAATGGCCGGTCGGTGGAGGGACCTCTCAGTCCAGCGGTTTCGAGGATTGGTCAGCAGATTGTTGATACGGCCTTTGAGAGTGCGAAAGCGGGACGCTCGCTACGTTTGCGTGGTGATTGAAGAATCGCGCATCGTGAGGATTGCCACCTCAGGTGCGCAGAGGAACCGTGCGGGAATGTTGACGGTGCCCATGCCGCGAGTAACATAGAGCGAGCGGTTCGCCTGTTTGTAGTGGCCGAACGGATATTTCTTTCCGTAGCGAGGCAGGGTGACAGGGCCATGAAAAGGGGCACAAATTTGGCCGCCGTGGGTGTGACCGGAGAGCTGCAGGGCAATTCTCCGGTCCCCGTAGGAGTCGAAAGTGTCAGGTTCGTGCCATCCGAGAATAACCGGCTTGTCTTTGTCGGTGTCGCCGAGGGCGTGCGCAAGGTCCGGCCGGCCGGCCCAGTAACTGTCGGCACCGGCGACAGCGAACTCGCTAAAGTCGGCGGATTCGTTGACGAGGAGTCGAATACCTGCTTCGCCGAGGAGGCGGGGAATGGATTCGTCGAAATGCCAACCGTCATGATTTCCGAGAACTCCGAAACTGCCGAGTCGGGGACGGAGTCCACTCAAGGCACCGCAAAGTGATTCCATCGCCGCGGTTTGATCGGAGATATAATCTCCCGCGAGCATGACGACGTCGACGTTTTCAGCGTTGATTGCCTCGACGGCCCGCCGGATCAGTCCATCGTTTCCGTAGTCGTCATGGTGAAAGTCTGCCATCAGCGCAACTTTGAGCCCATGCAGGCCGGATCGCCCCCCGGAGACGGGGATATCAGTGCGATTGACGGTGAGAAAGTTTTTCTCAATGAGGCTCCCGTAACTGAAGCCGGCAAGAGGAGATCCGTAGAGGGCAAGTCGGACAAGAAAGTTGCGGCGCGATGTTTTCATGAAAGAAGCTTCGCAGCAGAGGATGAAGGAAAAATGAAATGAAAGAGAAATGGCCGTGAACTCAGTCGACAACGATTCCCACTTCGGAGCAGAGTGCCTCCATCCTTTCGAGTCCGATTTTAGCACATTCGAGTGGGTCTTTTGTCCACCAGGCTTCGCTGAAGAGTTCGAGGCTGAGCCACTTATTGTAGCCTTTCTCTTTTAGAAGAGTCAGTTCGGAGGTGAGGTCGATCGCTCCATCTCCGACCATGACACGGTCGGGATCTTTTTGCTGTCCGGCCGGAATGTCCTTTGCCGCATCGTCGATGTGATAGTGGGCGATCTGTTCGAGTGGAAGTGCAGCGATGTCTTCGAGCGTGGTTTTGTTGTTCCAGTTGTGAAAGGCATCGAGGATGGTGACGGGATTCAGAGCGGGGTCGCAGCGATTCATCACCGTGACAGTGTCAGGAACATTGTTCAGGCTCGCAAAGAAACTGATGTATTCGAGAACGGCTTGAACCCCGGTTTCCTGTCCGATTTTCAAGAGGTCGGTGTAGCCTTCGTGAAGGCCCTCGAGCCCGGGGCGTTCGATTGGAGGGGTGCAAACCATGAGGGGAGATCCGAGGCGGGCGGCGAGCTCGAAGCGGCGCCTGGCTTCATCCATCGAAAGTTTGTATTCCCAGCCTTCGGATTCGCCCCAGTTCCGCACCGCGATGAAACAGGGGACTTCGAGCCCGTGATCAGCGAGTGCCTTTTCGACGTCGGAGATCTCGCCGCCGCGGCCGACGTGTTCGTAGAGTTCGACGGCCCAGAGTTCGATCCCTTTGTAGCCGGCTTCCCCCGCGACTCGAATTTTGTCGAGCAGGGGGGTGGGTTTTATCGTTGAGGAGTTGAGCGAAAGTTTCATGGAAGACTCAGCTGAGGATTTCTTTAACGCGATCCATCGGCAGGAAATGGCCGACGAGAGGTTGGGAAAGGTTTTCCTGACTTTGCTGCCAGTTGGCGAAGATGCCTTCATCGGTCACGAGCGTGGCAATGTAGCGGGAGCAACCGGTGCCGTTTGGTGAAACGAAGAGGGCGCTCTCCTTCGAGAGGCTTTCGATGGTGCTGAGATCCCGGTCGTTTCCGATGGCGATCCCCCCGATTTCTTCGCAGGACCAGCCTCGCGGACGGGATGAAGCTTTCGGATTTTCGTCAAGCTGGCGCAGGCTTTCGCAGCTGTCGTAGAAGTAGAGGGAAAGGTCGGAGTGCCCTGCGAAGGTTCCCAACTGAGGCACGGCGAGACGTTCGGTGACTCGTGCCGCGGCAATATCCCAGACCGGGCCACGTTGAAGGAGGTCATCAGTGATCTTTTCGTAGGAGGAATCACCGGCTTTGCGGATCATGAGAGCGGTGCCGCTGCTCGACCAGGTGAACGGGTGGGTGCAGTAGCCAAGAACGAGATCACCGTTAGGGAGATCGAAAACCCAGGGATCTTTGCAGTGCAGGCGTCCGATGTCTTCACTGCCGAAAGGAATGATCTCCTCAATATTTGCCGGACTGAGGTCTTCGACGGTTGAGGCATGGATTCGATCGATGCTCCAGACGCCGGCGCCGGGCTTTTGAAAATCAGCAATTCGTTCAGGGTATTTGGCGTCTTTCTCCGTTGAAATGAAGAGTTCAATGCCCTCTCTGCAAAGATGGAGGGCTACCCCTTCGATCGAGACCACATCCATCCCGTGATGAGCGAGGTCGGCTTTGGAGAAGGAGAGGATTTTCTCGAATTCGCTGTGAACGTCAGGCGCCCGGAAAACCGCCAGTTCGAGTCCACGCTCACCTGAGCCCACTCCGGTTCGGGAATCGCCGTAGTTCCGGTAACGACCACAAACGAGAATGGACCCGTCGCGGTCCTGGATGACATTGCCGCCGCCGAACCAGTAGCCGGTGTCGGGGGCCTGTGGTTCAACAAGGATGCGGGCTTTCGTTTGATTGATCAGTTCACTCGCGAGAGTGGTGAGTTTTGCTTCTTGGTCGGGAGTCAGGTTCATGGGGATTTTAATTGGCTCGGCCTGAGACAAATTCGAAAAGGACACTTTCGAGAGGTTCTTCGGTGGAGACAAGGCGGTGATTGACGCCATGTCGGCCGCACATCCTGCGGACGGCGTCCTGGTGGGCGTTGAAACGATCGAGGTAGTCGCGGCGGGCGGTGGCGGGGTCGACGAAGAGATCTGTTCCCGTTTCGCTGTCACGGTAGTGGGTTGCCTTCGAGAATTCGAAGTCGAGTTCGCGGGGATCGAGAATCTGGAAAATAGCGAGGTCGTGTTTTCCCGCGGCGAGGTAGCCGATTTGTTTTTCGAGCTCTTCAAGCGGAGCGAGGAGATCAGAGAGGAGAACGATGAAGCTGCGCTTCCGGATTAGCTCGTGCAGGCCTTTCATGGCCGCTCCCAGGTCCGTGCCATGGCCTGAGGGCGCTTTTTCCAGCTGCAGCATCAGTCTTCTCAGTTGACCCGGACGATTGCGCGCGGGGATGTGCTGGTCGACATGTTCGTCAAAGGTCGTCAGCCCGACGGCGTCCTGCTGTCCCATGAGAAAGTAGGCCATCGTGGCGGCGAAAGTGGCGGCATAGTCGGATTTGATGACCTCGCCGGACCCGTATTCCATTGATTTGCTGCGATCGACCAGGAGATGCGCCCTGAGATTGGTTTCGTCTTCGAATTTTTTGATGAAAGCGCGATCGTTTCGCGCCATCACCTTCCAGTCAAGAAAGCGGGGGTCATCGCCACGGGTGTAGGGGCGGTATTCACTGAATTCGACCGAAAAACCGTGGAAGGGGGATTTATGTAATCCCTTCCAGAAGCCTTCCATGACCATTTTTGCCCGCAATTCCAATGACTTCACCCGCATGAGAGTGGCGGGATCGATGAAATCGGTGCTGGTCATATCAAGGTCTTCTTCTCTTTCCTGACCGCTTTCCTCTTCCGCATCGCGCAAGGGTCAGAAACGGAAAAGGAGTCTCTGGCAATCACGCCTTTTCAGAAGTCATCGCGATCAGTTTTTCGATGACTTGATCAATCGAAATGCCTTCGGCTTCGGCGCGGTAATTCGTTAGAATCCGGTGGCGAAGAACAGGACCTGCCATGGCTCGAATATCGTCGTAGGTGACATGGGAGCGGCCGTCGAGAAGCGCCTTTGTTTTTGCGCCGAGAACAAGGCTCTGTCCGGCGCGGGTTCCGGCGCCCCAGTTCACCCATTCGTTGACGTAGTCGCTCGTATGATCCTGACCGGGGCGGGAGTTCGCGGCGAGGCGCACCGCAAACCGGACGACTTCTTCGGCGATGGGGACGCGGCGGACGACTTCATGGCATTTGAGAAGGTCTTCCCCGGAGAAAACGGGTTTCACTTCGCCTGATCCGGCGCCGGTGGTTTGGGAGACGACCATGACTTCCTCGTCCTCAGTGAGGTAGTCGATCACGATGTTAAACATGAAACGGTCCAGCTGAGCCTCGGGAAGGGGGTAGGTGCCCTCCATTTCGATGGGGTTCTGCGTGGCGAGGACAAAGAAAGGTTTGTCGAGAGTCATCGTGTTTCCCGCGACGGAGACCTGCTTTTCCTGCATCGCTTCAAGCAGCGCCGCCTGCGTTTTCGGAGGGGTCCGGTTAATTTCGTCGGCAAGAATGAGGTTGGCAAAAATCGGGCCCTTGCTGAAGACCAGCTCCCTGCCACCTTCGGGTGTGTCTTCGAGGATCTCGGTTCCGGTGATGTCCGAAGGCATCAGGTCAGGAGTGAACTGAATCCGGTTAAAGGAGAGGTCGAAAACTCTGGCGAGCGTGCTGACCAGAAGCGTTTTCGCCAGTCCCGGTGCTCCGGTAATGAGGCAGTGACCACCGGAAAGCAGGGCGATGAGCATCTGGTCGACGACCTCATCCTGACCGATAATGACTTTTCTCAACTCTTTCCCGATCAGGTCCCGTGCTTGAGCAAGTTTCTCCGCCATTTCCTGCTCGATATCGACGACCTCAGGCTGTTTGGATTCCATTTCGCTCTCGGAGGTATCTTCGCTCATAAGTAAGGTGGCGCGAATGTAGCGGTTGGAGCGGCGCTAGGGAATTGAAATTTTTAGCCGGAAAACGTGCGGGGCTGTCACGAAAGCGTTTCAAATCACGTTGCAATTCTGTAAAAGGCATTTAGATTCGGCGCGCTATGGCACGTACTGCTGGAAAAGCAAAAACACGAAAAGGAGTCTCCAAGAGATTCAAGGTGACTGGAAGCGGTCGGGTTTTGCGTCGGAAACAAGGTAAAAGACACCTTAACCGTCGTAAAAACGCGAAGCGCATGCGTCGTCTTGGTCAATCAACCCTGGTGGCTAAATGCGATGAGAAGAACGTGAAAATGGATCTTCCTTTCTGCGGCAAGTAAGCTGTGGAAAACGCAAGGATCGAGTGATTCGATCCACAACTGAGCTGACTGGTGGCGCGGCAATAAGCCTACCGCTACCTGATGAGAGGGTGAGTCAGCCGGTTGAAGTAAAAAAACAACCCGATCAGAGGAATAATACAAAATGCCACGTGCAACTAACGCGCCCGCCAGTCGGAAGCGCAGAAATCGTATCCTGAAGAAGGCCAAAGGCTTTCGTGGATCCCGTTCAAAGCTCTTTCGTACTGCGAAGGATGCTGTCACTAAATCCCAGCAGTGGGCTTACCGCGATCGCAAGAATCGCAAGCGCACCTTCCGCCAGCTTTGGATCGCCCGGATCAATGCCGGAGCGCGGAACAATGGAATCACCTATTCCCGTCTCATGGAAGGTCTTTCAGCTGCTGGAATCGAGCTTGATCGCAAGGTCCTCTCTGACATCGCTATTAACGACGAAGCGGCTTTCACTGCGATCGTTGAGCAGGCGAAGTCAGCTTTGGAAGAGAAAGCGAAGCAGGCTTCCTGATCATCCGGTCAGAACCTGAATTTTAACGAGCGGGCGTTCTACGAAAGTGGACGCCCGTTTTTTATGTCTCCTTTCCATTTTTCCTGATCTTTTTCCTTTTCCCGGTCGCAAGAGTGGGGAAAAGGCTTAAAGCAGAAAATATTTACGATTAAGAAAAGGATAAAGAGGGGACTCAACCCTGTTAAGTCCCCGACTCAACCCTGTTTGCCCGTTATGCTTGAAGAACTTGAGGTCATCAAAACCGACGCATTGACTGCGATCGGCCCCGTGTCCGACGAATCCGGACTCGAAGAGGTCAGAATCGGCTTTCTCGGTAAAAAAGGACGTCTCACCGCCGCCAGCGCGGGGATGCGTGACGTCCCGAAGGAACTGAAGAAAGATGTCGGTCAAAAGCTGAACGAAGTCCGCACAGCGATCACGACTGCGCTCGATGAAAAAGGCGCGGCTCTTACCGCGGCCCGCGATGCGGCGGCGTTTGCCTCGATTGATGCCACCCTGCCGTCACGACCGCTGCCGACCGGAGGTTTGCATCCGCTTTCACTGGTTCTCGATGAAGCAGTTTCCGTGCTTCGCCGCATGGGGTTTGCTCTGGCTGAAGGGCCCGAGATCGAGACTGAGTGGCATTGTTTCGATGCGCTCAATACGCCTGAGGATCATCCGGCCCGGAATGAGAGTGACACCTTCTACTTTGAAAATGGTAAGCTTCTCAGGACTCATACTTCATCGGTGCAGATTCGAACGATGCAGAAAGAGGTGCCGCCCGTCCGCATCATCGCTCCCGGCAGCGCTTTCCGGCGTGATGAGATTGATGCCACTCACTTGAGCGCCTTTAATCAGCTCGAAGGCCTCTACGTCGATAAAAACGTGACGCTCGCCGATCTCAAGGGAACCCTGGAGTATTTCTTCCGCGAGATTTTCGGATCGAAGACTGAGGTTCGTTTTCGTCCCCATTTCTTCCCGTTCACGGAGCCCAGCTTTGAGGTCGATTTAAAACTTCACGCCACCGGCAAAGCGGCGAAGTGGATTGAGATTGCCGGATGCGGCATCGTTGATCCTGCCGTCTTCAGCGAAGTCACGACGAAACGGGGCGATGCGGCCTACGATCCCTCCGAGGTCAGTGGGTTCGCGTTCGGCATGGGGATCGATCGTCTCGCCATGATCATGTATGGCATTCCCGACCTCCGTTTGTTGATCGAAAATGACGTGCGGTTTCTGGGACAGTTTTCCTGAGCCTGTTGCCGCACCATTCATCGGAATCATGACCACCGAAATCCAGGGTCCAATCACCAAGATTTAAATTTTATGAACGTTTCACTTAAGTGGCTTAGCGATCACATCGATTTTTCAGACTACTCCATGCAGGAGTTGGATGATCTGCTCACCTTCACCGGAATTGAAGTCGAGGGCATTCAGAGCCTTCCTGATCACCTCGTCGTCGCGGAAGTTCTTTCCTCCGATCCTCATCCGGATGCGGACAAACTTTCGGTCTGTCAGGTTGATGACGGGTCAGGCAGTCCGCGCCAGATTGTTTGCGGGGCAAAAAACTACAAGGTTGGCGACAAGGTGCCGCTTGCTCTCCCCGGCTGCGTTCTCGATGCGGGTGACGGCAAGACTTTTGAGATCAAAGAAGGCAAGCTGCGCGGGGTTCCGTCGCTGGGAATGATGTGTGCCGCGGCTGAGATCGGGCTCACTGATGACGCCGACGGGCTCATGATTCTTTCGCCTGATCTCAAGCCGGGGACGCCGTTGAGCGAGATTTATCCGGCCGTGTTTGAACTCGAAATCACACCGAACCGTCCCGATTGCCTCAGCCACCTTGGCGTGGCCCGCGAGCTCGCGGCACTCTCCGGTAAAAAGCTGACGGGGGCGGCGCATCACGCCGACTCAAAAACCCCGACCCGTGTCGCCAAAGCGGACGAGATCACCCTCTCAACGGATTCCTGCCCTTATTACACTGCCCGTATCGTTCGCGGGGTGAAAGTGGGTGAATCGCCCGCCTGGTTGAAGGAAAAGCTCGAATCGATCGGGCTGCGGCCGATTAACAACATTGTCGATATCACCAACTACGTGCTCATGGAAATGGGCCAGCCGCTCCATGCCTTTGACATGGCAAAGCTCGAGGGTGGGATCAATGTCCGTCAGGCGGCGGAGGGTGAAAAATTCGTCGCGCTTGATGGCGAAACCTACCCGCTCACGGCGGAGGACATGGTCATTGCCGACGGTAAAAAAGCGGTCGCGATTGGCGGAGTCATGGGTGGCGAAGATTCCGGGGTCACGGAGACGACGACGGATGTCCTTCTCGAGTCGGCCTGGTTTGTCTCTTCCGACATTCGACGTACGGCGCGGCGCTTGAATCTGCACTCCGATTCCAGTTATCGTTTCGAGCGTGGAGCGGATGCCTATCAGGTGAACGGCGCATCAGATCTGGCCATTAAAATGATCCTCGATCTCGCGGGCGGCACTGCGGAGGACGAAATGATCGTGGCAGGGGAGAAGCCGGATGCGCCGGCGCCGGTTGAGCTGGATAACGAGTATGTTCGTTCCGTAATTGGAGCGGAGATTTCCGACGAGACGATTTCCGGTATTCTCAGCTCCCTCGGCCTCAGCGGGAGTGGCGGGAAATGGACGATTCCCAGCTATCGGCTAGATCTGCCCCGTCCGGTCGATCTCGTCGAAGAAGTTGCCCGGGTCTACGGTCTCGATAAGGTGCCTTCCAATCAGCAGTCCTGGTTTTCTCCGAAATCGAAGGCGGATGAGTCCTACGATTTCGCCCGGAAGATTCAAACGACACTCAGCGGGCTCGGCTTTTTTGAAACGCGGAACTTAAAGCTTATTTCAGAGGCCCAGCTCTCTGATGACCGGGCCACGACGCACCGGGGCATGAGCCCGATTCGTCTTAAGAATCCCCTGAACGATGAACAGGACTACCTGCGCCCCGGCCTCGTTCCCGGGCTTCTCGCTTCTGCGGAGAGAAATCAGCGCTTCGGGAATGCGGACCTCCGGCTTTTTGAACTGGGCCGTGTTTTTACCGCCACACCCAAAGGGGGCGAGGTCGAGCATGAGCATCTTGCGCTTCTCATGACCGGTGGACGCACGACGCGGAGCTGGGCGGACGGGAAGCCGTCGAATCTCGATATTCACGATCTGCGTGCTGCTCTGGAGGCGATTTGTCCTCCGGGCCTGAATCTTGTTCCGGTGGATGACGAGCGCCTTCTTTGTGGTTGCAGTATTGAAATCGGCCGCGGTAAAAAATCAGCCAAGCTCGGATTGGCCGGCATCGTTCCTCCGGCGAGGGCCAGGGAGCTCGATCTCGGTGCGCCGGTGATGGTCGCTGAGATTAATCTGAAGAAGCTCATTGCTGCGTTCAGCGATGAACTCAAGTATGCGGAGCTTCCCAAGTTTCCCGGCAGTTCACGTGACATGGCGATGCTGGTTCCGGCTGATCTCGCGGCGGGTTCCGTGGCTGAGTTTTTTGCCGCTTATGAGGAGAAACTCCTCCAGTCCGTGGAGCTTTTTGATGTCTTTCAAGACTCCTCCGGAGAAAAACTGCCGGCCGATAAAAAGTCGCTCGCTTATTCGGTGACCTACCGGGCGGCGGACCGGACTCTCGAAGCGAACGAAGTCGAAACCGCTCATGCAAAACTTTTGAATTCCCTTAAATCAAGATTGAACGTAGAGTTCCGTTAGAGAACAAATACACAAAAGATTTTTAGAATTTCCTGCAGTGCTCGCCCCTTACCGATTACCTAAAGGCCCGGACCGTTGATACGTTATTGGGAGCTAAGCGAATCGTTGGCTGTCACGCCTTCGCTGGAAGGCAAAAGTCGATGAGCGGCACCCACCCTGTAGAGTTACGGGAACGTGAGCCTCAACATCGGAGACGGCACAGGTGGGAATCTTATAAAAGCGCCTCGATCCTGCCACAGTGATTCGGGGCGCTTTTTCTGTTTTCTGAAGGCTCCTTGAAAAAACGTCCGAAGCGGGCGAGGAAAAGGGCATTCATGCCTTATCGCAAAGACATTGACGGTTTGCGGGCACTCGCGGTCCTGCCGGTTGTATTCTTCCATCTCGGGTGGGGGGCGCCGGGAGGCTATATCGGAGTGGATGTCTTTTTTGTGATCTCGGGTTTTTTGATCGGGTCCATCGTGATCCGCGAGGTCGAGTCCGGATCTTTCAGTTTGCTGCGATTCTGGGAGCGGCGGGTACGGAGAATTCTGCCTGCTCTCACTGCCGTGGTCGTTGCCACAGCCGTCGCCGGCTGTGTCTGGATGATTCCAGCCCACCTTGAGGAACTGGGGAAATCGATCATGGCGCAACCCGCCCTTGTCGCGAACGTCTACTTCTGGCAGGAGTCCGGTTATTTTGAGGTCGCGTCGGAATATCAGCCCCTGCTTCAGACCTGGTCACTCGCCGTCGAGGAGCAGTTTTATCTGTTTTTCCCGCTCGTCATGATCCTGTTTTTCAAGCTCGGGCGCCGCGCTGCTCTCATCGGGGTATTGATCCTCATTGCGCTCTCGCTGGGGTGGTCTGTTTTCAGCACGAAAGTGTACCCGTCTCTTTCTTTCTACCTGCTTCCTTCGCGGATCTGGGAGTTGGACCTCGGGGTGATCCTCGCACTTCTCCAGATCAAGCGTGACCGTCCCCGCTGGATCAATGAGGTGCTGAGCTGGGGAGGGATTGGCTGTATTCTCACCGCTGTTTTCACCTTCAGCCTCAACACGCCTTTTCCGGGCTATACGGCACTACTCCCGTGCCTGGGGGCGGCTCTGGTGATTTTCGGGAACGCACAGCAAGCGACCTCGTCCTCGGCGCTGCTCGGATGGGGACCGATTCGTTTTGTGGGATTGATCTCCTACTCCCTTTACCTCTGGCATTGGCCTTTGATCGTGTTTGCCCGTTATCAGTCCGCGGGCGAGCTTTCGGTGACGATGAAGGTGGTGATCCTTCTTCTTTCGCTGATTTGCGCGACGCTTTCGTGGCGATTCATTGAAAAACCATTTCGAAAAGCGAAGGAGCGCGAGGCAAAGGGAGCGACACGAAAGGTGCTCGCGATAGGGGCGGTGACTTCGATCTTCACGCTGGGCCTGGGAGTGGCGTTCTCGGAATCGGAGGGACTCCCGAAGCGTTTTTCGGCAGAGACGCTGGAATTGAGGCGCGTCGATTCCCCTTTCTCTCTGATGCGTTCCCGGAGTTTTCTGGAGGAAAACGGGACGCTTCCGGTAGTCGGAGAGCTGCAGGATGAGGCCTCATCACCCCCGATGCTGGTCTGGGGGGACAGCCATGCTATATCGCTCCTGCCCGCTTTTGATGTGCTCGGTAAAAAACACGGGACAACGGTGTATGCGGCGGTGCAGCCGGCGACGCCGCCGTTGGCGGGGACCTGGACCCCGAGAATCGGAAAGGATTTCCTGGAGTGGGGCGAGGCTGTTTTAGAGCAGGTGGATTCACTTGGGATCGAGAAGGTGATTATTGTGGGGCGCTGGGATTTCTATCTCAGGGCGACGCCGGATGGGGATCAACGCAATCTGATTTCTGATGAGGCAGGGACAGATTTGCCTGCGGAAGTGTTTGAGAGAGCCGTGAGGAGGTCGTTGGCAAGGCTCGCGGGGCTCGGGGTTGAGGTTTGGTTTATCGAGGATGTTCCTTTTCAGCCGCACAGCGTGCCTGAAACCGTGATGCTCGCCTCGATTCAGGGGAGGAATCTGAACGGGGCGGCACGAAGCCTTGAGGCGTATCAGGAGTGGAATCACGAGATTGCTGAAATCATTGACCGCAGTCTCGTTGGATTGCCGGTTCGGCGCCTCGATCCGGTGCCTTTGTTGACTGATGCCGATGGAATACTTCCGATGGCACGTAACGGGAAAGCACTTTATAGCGATGACCACCATCTTTCGCCTTTCGGTGCGCAGCAGTTGGAGCCGCTCATCGAAGAGATATTCGAGTGAACGCACCGCCCTTGACTCGCGAAAGCATCTTTGTATAGGTGAACGCTCTATTTTTATGTCCGAAACACTCAAAGGAAAAGTGGCCTTCATCTCCGGTGGATCCCGGGGAATTGGGCGAGCCACCGCGCTGAAACTTGCGACGGCAGGATGTGATGTCGCGATTTTGTATTACAACAGCCACGAAGAGGCGGAGGCCGTTTGCGAAACGATTCGCGGAATGGGCCGAAAAGCTCTCGCGGTGCAGGCCGATGTCAGTAATCCCGGCAGTGTCGGTGAGGCCTTTGATGAGTTTAAAAAGGAGTTCGATCGCGTCGATTTTGTGGTCAGTAATGCTGCTCTGGGAGTGCTCAAACCAGCCATGGACATGACCTTGAAACATTTTCGGCGCTGCATGGAGACCAATGCACTTGCGCTGAATACGCTCGCGCAGAATGCCGTTCCCATGATGGACAATGGCGGCAGTATCATCGGACTGACGAGCCTCGGTTCGGAGCGGGCGATCCCCAATTATACCTTCATCGGCGCTTCGAAAGCGGCCCTCGAAGCGCTTTCACGCGGTCTCGCCCAGGAGTTGGGCCCCAAAAACATCCGTGTGAACTGCGTCAGCGCCGGCGTCGTCGACACCGATGCACTCAAACATTTCCCCAATCGCGAGCATTTGCTCGACGAGTATAAAGAGCGCACCCCGCTCGGACCGACCCTGAGTCCAGAGCAGGTCGCGGATGCCGTCTATCTTCTCTGCCTGCCTGAGTCCGCGATGGTCACCGGCCACACCCTTTTTGTCGACGGCGGTTACGCTATTTCCGGATGAGTGATTCTCCTGCCCAACCTGATCCCGGTCTTGCCGGTAAAAATGCACTTGTCACCGGAGGCAGCCGGGGGATCGGTCGCGCCATCGTGGAGCGCCTCGCTTCGTCCGGTATGGATGTGACTTTCACCTACGTCAGCAACGAAGAGGCGGCGAATGAAGTCATTTCAGCCAATCCCGGCCTGAAAATCACGGCGGTGAAAGTTGACGTTCGTGACTCTGAAGCTGCCCGCGCCTGTGTCGAAGCCGTCGTTGAGCGTGTTGAGACGATTGATGTCCTCGTCAATAATGCGGGGGTGATTCGCGACAATCTTCTTCCGATGCTGGAAGACGATGATCTTTCAACGGTGTTTGAAACGAATATTGAGGGGGTTTTTAACTTCTGCCGTGCCGTCGTTCCTTTTATGATGTCGAAGCGGACCGGGCGCATCATCAACATCAGTTCCGTGAGCGCCGAAAAGGGCGGGCGCGGTCAAACCAACTACGCGGCCAGCAAAGGCGCGATTAACTCTTTCACGAAAGCGCTCGCTGTCGAGCTGGGTCGGCGCAAGATCCTCGTCAATGCGGTCGCCCCGGGCGTTATTGAGACGGAAATGTCCAAAGATGTTCGCGATCTTGCGGGTGATGAAATCACTTCCAATATCGTTTTGAAGCGTTATGGTCAGCCCTCGGAAATCGCAAACGCCGTCTGGTTTCTCAGCTCTGATCTTGCGAGTTACATCACGGGTCAAATTTTGAGCGTGGACGGCGGATTTAAAATGTAAAAAACATGAGTACTGAAATCACACAGGAAGAAATCGATGCCATCTACCCACAGGTGGCTGAAATCATCGCCGACGCACTCGGTTGCGATGAAGATGAAGTGAAACCGAATTCTTCGTTGATCAATGATCTCGACGCTGAGTCGATTGACTTTCTTGACATCGTTTTCCGCCTTGAGCGGGAGTTCAAAGTGAAGATCCCACGCGGTAAAGCAGTTGAGGAGGCACGCGGTGAGCTTTCTGAAGAGGAATTTGAGCAGGGTGGAGTCGTCACAGACGCCGGGTTTGAAAAAATCAAAGGCTACATGACTGAAGTGCCTGCAGATCGTTTCTCCAGTCCGATGAAATCAGCGGAGATTCCCAAGCTTTTCACGACAGAGACTTTCTGCAAGATGGTCATTCGTGAGCAGAAGGGCTGATTCAGCTTTTCAGCTCGAGCGAAGCAGGAGGTGGGCATTGTCCCGCCTCGTTTCATTTCCGCCATGAGCGAACACTTTCGAGCCTTCTCCTTTGTCGACCGCATCCATTCGGATGAGGTGGGTCAACGCATCGCGGCGAGTTATCATATTCCCGAAGGAATTGATTCCTTTCCCCTCTCTCTCGTTGGCGAAGCGATCGGGCAGTGTGCCGCGATGTCTTCGATGAAGGCCGTCGATTTCCGCTATCGCCCGGTTGCGGGGATCGCGGGGGCGGTGGAATTTTGCGGGGGAGTGAAGCCGGGGGATACGCTTGAGTTGGAGGCAACTCTCGTCAAGGCGGATGAAGAGGCGGTCGGATATGACGGTCTTGCCACGGTGAACGGTGAACCGGTGGTGCGGTTGCGTGATTGTCTCGGGCCCATGGTGCCGATGGATGACTTTGATGATCCTGAAGCGGTGAAGGCCCGTTATGATTTATTGAGTGGTGAGGGCGCTGAGGTGGATGTCTTCCCCGGTGTTCCGGATTTTCCCTATGAAGCCGGAGAGATCGTTGCCGGCGAGAGCGCCAGCGGCTCGTTTCAGATTCCTGAATCGGCTCCCTTTTTCGGGGATCATTTTCCCCGTAAACCGGTTTTTCCGGGGACTTTGCTCATGAATTTGAACCTTCAATTTGTTCTCGCGCTCGCCGGGACCCTTGAAGGTGCCGGAACGTGGACTCCCACGGGGATGAGGAGCATGAAGCTTCGTGCATTTATGCCGCCGGGCGAATCTCTTTCACTCTCTGCGGAGGTCGAGGAAATCGAGGGCGACAAAGCGACGATCCTCGTGCAAAGTCGGCGTGGAAAACGATTGAACAGCAGCGCACGGGTGCTGCTTCAGCAGACTTAACCTTTCAGTTCGAGAATGGCTTTTAAAGAAAAACGCCGTATCGCGGTGACCGGCATTGGACTGGTCACCCCGGTTGGCAATTCCACCGAGGAAACCTGGGCGGCTTTACGGGCCGGTAAAAGCGGGGCCGATCAAATTGCCAGTTTCGATGCGAGCGGCTTTTCGACGACGATTGGCGCCGAGGTGAAAAACTTCGATCGTGAAGAAGCGGTGCCGGATAAGAAACTCCTCAAGTACGCTTCCCGGTCTCACGCCTTTGCACTTGCCGCCGCTGCGGAAGCGCTTGCCGATGCCGGCGTTGCGCCCACGCCTGAAGACTCTCATCGCTGGGGGCTCACCGTCGGGGCGGGGATGATGTCGGTCGCCTACGACGATCTCAAGGTCATTCACGACTACGCCACCGATGAGAACGGGTATTTTGACGCAGACGGGATGCTGAAACCCGATTTTCCGGGCAATCCGGTGAATTTTTGTCGATGGCAGTCGAATGCAGGCCTTGGGCTTCTCGCCAAGCAATTCGGGATTCGCGGTTATGCCACTTCAGTCCATACTGCCTGTGCCTCAGGTGGTCAGGCGATCGGGTCGGCGCTCAAAGCGATGCGACGCGGACAGTGCGACCGAATGCTCGCCGGTGGCTTTGATTCGATGCTGAATCCGATTGGTATTTCCGGGTTTTGCCTGCTTGGTGCGCTTTCTACTGACAACGATAATCCGGAGGGGGCGAGCCGTCCTTTCGACAAATCGCGAAACGGTTTCGTCCTTGGAGAAGGCGCGGGTTTTCTGGTCCTTGAAGACTGGGAGAAAGCAAAAGAGCGCGGCGCCAACATTTACGCGGAGCTTGCCGGTGACGGAAACTCGCTCAGCGCCTACCGGATCACCGATTCCCCGCCCGACGGAAACGGTCCGATTCAGGCGATCCAGCAAGCGCTTGGTGATGCCGGGGTGACGGTGGACGAGATCGATTACATCAATGCCCATGGCACGTCGACGCAGATGAATGACCGCAGCGAATGCGCCGCGATGAAAGCGGTTTTCCCCGATCGGATTCACGACAGTATTCGGGTCAGCTCGACGAAGAGTTGCATGGGGCATCTTATTGCCGCGGCCGGAGCGGTTGAGGCGGCGGTTTGCTGTCTTTCAATTCGCGACAGTATCGCTCCTCTCAATGCCAATCATGCTGAGACGGACCCTGACTGCGACGTTAATCTGGTTCTGGGTGAAGCCAAGCCGGGCCGTATTCGCGCGGCGCTTTCCAATTCGCTGGGCTTCGGCGGATCAAACAGTTCTCTTGTTTTTCGTAACCCTGAGGAGGTCTCCGTATGAAAAATGCTTCGGAAAAAATCGTCTTTACCGGTAGCGGCATCGTCTGCGGAGCCGGAGCTCAGGTGAATGACATTTGGGATGTTCTCGAAAGTGGTGAGACGGCAGTGGGGCCCTATTCCCAATGGGACGGGGAGAACTGGCCGGTCAAAGTCGCCGCTGAGGTGAAGGAGAACAACCGCACGCTCGTTCCTGATCGCAAGCTTCATAAAACGATTTCCCGCACCGATATGTTCGGGATCTATGCAGCAGAGCAGGCCATAGAGAATTCGGGGGTTCTCGCTCACCGTGACGGACTCGACGAGGCGGAGCAGGATGGCTATAATGATCGCACCGGGCTCGTTGTCGGTTCCGGGGGCGGCAATTACACGAGCAACTACGATTACCTTCCCCTCATCACGGAAGCGAAGGGTGAGCTTCATGAGTTTGGAAAAGAGCTCAGCAATCAGGTCACCCCGATGTGGCTTTTGAAGAATCTTCCTAACAATGTGCTTTGCCACGTGGGGATTCGAGGTCAACTCAAGGGCACCAATGCCTGCATCACCAATCAGTGCGCGAGCGGTATCATGGCTGTCGCTGAATCGGCTTCTGCGATCTGGAACGGGGAGGCGGATCGGATTGTTGCCGCGGGGCACGATGCGCCCTTCGAGCCGGAGATGGTCTATTATTATCACAAGCTCGGGTTGATGTCGGGCGAAGCGCCGAAGCCATTCGATAAAGAGCGTTCCGGAACCGTTTTCGGTGAGGGGGCAGCTGCCGTCGTCCTGGAGCGGGAAGAGGAAGCGAAAGCGCGTGGAGCTGAAATCCTCGGTGAGTTTCTCGGATTCGGTTGCTGCACTGAAGCGACCGGCATTCTTGATTTGAGCCCGGATGGTAACGGTGTTCAGAGAGCGATTGAACAGGCCCTTGATGATGCTGAACTCAGCCCTTCAGACATCGGCATGATTTGCGCGCACGGCAATGGAACTCCGGCAAGTGACCTCACTGAATCGATTGGGATTCGTGAAGTCTTCGGTGAGGGGATCCCCCCGGTGACGGGATTCAAATGGGCTTATGGACATCTCATCGGTGCCTCCGGCATTGCTGATCTGGTCATGACCCTCGAAGCGCTGAAGCGCGAAGTATTGCCTGGAATCGGAACCTTGAATGAGGTCGATCCTGACATGGGCGATTTTCCTGTCGCGAGAACAGCAGTCAAACCAACGAGCCGGAACGCCCTCGTCATCTGCCGGGGATTCGGCGGGATGAATGTGGTGGTGGTGGTCCGGGTCTGAGGCTCTCAGTCCAATCCTTCGCCTTCTTCTTAATCCTGTAGAACAAAGTGAACTGACGGGAGGATAAGGTTAGGATCGGGAGGAGGAGAAAGATAGTCATGCGTCAGGGAATCGACACCGTTGAAATAGAGCGAATCGGGAAGCTTCTCGAAGATCTTGATGAGGATGGCCTACGCCGTTTCTTTACGGAAGCTGAACTCAATGACTCCGGAGACGGTCCCGGACGCGCCCAGAAACTGGCGGCACGCTTTGCGGCCAAGGAAGCCTGCTCTAAGCTTTTTCCCAAAGAGATCTGTCTGGGCACGATTGAACCGGTCGACTTTTCTGTCGTCAAGAATGGCTATGGACAACCCATGATCGAGCCAAGTGCGAAAGGCCGTGCCGTCATGGATCTCCACCGGGTCAAAGAAATTAATCTATCCATGACACACACGACTTCCAGCGCCACTGCGATCACTTCGGCGGAGATATCCCCGGTCAAGGCACCCTGGTATGGGAAAGTATTTTACCATGTTGTTCCGCTCCGCCGGAAAGTGGTGATGGATAATTTGAACCGGGTCTTTGGTGAAACTCTTCCGGAGGGTGAGATCGTTTCCCTCGCCCAGGCCTTTTACGGGCATCATTTAAAGTGCCTTGTTGAGTTTATTCGCATGCCTTTTCTCTCTCAGGAAAAGAAGGAGGCGCTCATTCGCATCGAAGGTAGTGAGCACGTCGAGCAGGCGAGGGAGCAGGGGAAAGGGGTTCTTCTTCTTACCGGGCATTTCGGAAACTGGGAGGTTTCGACCGTGGCAGGGATCGCTCAGTTCAAAGAATACCACGGGCTCTTTCATTTTATTCGCCGTCCTTTAAAGCCACAGTGGCTGAATGATTTTGTGATGCGGCGCTTTCGAAAGGCCGGCTTCGGGACGATTGATAAAGCGGGAACGCTCGATGATATTCTTGACCTGTTAGAGAAGAATCACATCGTTGTCTCGATTTTTGATCAATTTGCGATCAAGCAATTCGGGGTCATGTCAGAGTTCTTTGGTCATCCTGCCCATACCTTTAAGAGTGCGGCGGTGCTTGCCCAGTTCACCGGTGCGCCGGTGATACCGGCTTCGAGCTGGCGTGAACCGAATGGAAAGCACGTGCTGAAATTCGATGCTCCGATTGAGATTGTGACCGAGGGACGGACCCGCGACATCATTTCCAAAAACACGAAGCGTTTCAACGAGGCGCTCGAGCAGATCGTGCTTCGTCATCCTGAACAGTGGATCTGGATGCACAAGCGCTGGAAGAAGGTGTAGGGAATTTGAGTGTCGCAGCGATTGAGAGGGAATGCCTGAGATGGTAAATGCGACTGTCCGATGCGTTTCCGGACGTTTCAGTTGAGTTGAAACTGAAGCCCGAACGTCTCCAGCAATTTTGGAAGACCGATCCACGCGAAGAACCCGAGAATGATGACGAGGGCCAGTGAGGTCCACCAGCGGTTCCGATAAGATTTCCCGACCCAGGCTTCTCTCCCATTGAGGAGGAGCAAGGTTAAGGCGACTAATGGCATGACAAGGGCTCCGAAAACGGAATAGGCCTTTTGAACCAATTGGAAATCGTAGCCGAGGCCTGAAAGGGGAACCAGCGCAAGGGCGAGGAGGTAGCCGCGATATGATTTGCCCCGGGTGTCGACGCGGTAAGGTGTGAACTGAAGTGGGGAGAGCGATTTTCTATGGGTTTGCAAGTGCCAGAAGTCAGCGAAGAGGTAGGGAACTGCCTGCCAGACTCCGAGAAGGCTGCTGAAAACGGCGGACCACGCTCCAATGAGGAAGAGCATCTCGACGGAGGGATGCGTCTTTTCGCCGATCCGGTGGGCGAGATCGACGACGAGAGTGGCCCCCCTGCCGCTGAGTTGAAGCCCGTCGGAAAGAATCACCATGGCGATGCCGAAGAGTGCCATGAGAAAATAGGCGATCGCGATGTCCCACCGGCAGAGGCGAAGATCTTCGGCACCGGACCGGTTTTTTTCGCGAATCCAGTACCCATAGCAAAGAACCGTCAAGGTGCCGCCGACGCCGCCCATGAGTGCCAGGGTCCACGCAATCCCTTCGGGGTGATCGGGGATTTTCGGGATCGTGAGTCCGCGGAGAACGGCGCCCCATTCGGCCCCGACAAACGCGCCGGTTGCGAGGACGATCACGATCATGACGGACACAAGCACGGCCATGATTCGTTCGAGAAAGCGGAAGGTTCCCAACCAGACGAGCGCGAGGCCGAGAAGCGAATGGAGCGTCCCGAAAACGATTTTTGCGGACGAGGCCTCTTCGAAGATTGGGAAAAGGGCGTGCATCGCTACGCCGCAGGCTCCAATCAGTGCCGTTCCGACGACGAAGGACCAGAGGAGCAGATAAACGAGGAATCCCCACCTGATCGCGGGACCAAGTCGGAGCACTGCGCCTTCGAGCAGAGTTGTTTCGGTGGCTATCTGCCAGCGGGCGAGCCCCTCGGTGATGACGTATTTGAAAAGCGCTCCCAGCACGATAGCCCATAGCACGGCAACGCCGAGGTTCATTCCTGCGAAGGCACCGCCTGCGAGATCACCTGCGCCTACGCCCGTCGCGGCGAGCATCAGGCCGGGGCCGATGAAGGCGAGAAGAGGAAGGCGGGCGCCTGATGGTTTGCGATTCATAGGGGGCGTTTGTGACGAACTTAAGTTTTGGATTCGGAAAACAGGATTTGGGGAGCGCACCGGTCAGAGGGACGGACCCGCGACATCATTTCAAAAAACACGAAGCGTTTCAATGAGGCGATCGTGCTTCGTCATCCTGAACCGGGGACCTGGATGCACAAGCGCTGGAAGAAGGTCTAGTGCCGCGTGACGACTTCAGAAGGCTGTTTCGTTTTCACGATTTGCCGGTCATTGAGGACCCCTGACCAACTCGTGAGGGGGTAGACGATGCATTCGCGCCCGAGGATGGACCCGGGACTGAGGACGGAGTTGCAACCTACTTCGGTTCTGTCTCCGACAATTGCACCGAATTTGCGCAGGCCGGTGTCGAGGAAGCCGTTCGCGTCGTCTTTGACGCGGACATTTGCCCGGTCGAGCCGGACGTTGGAGCAGATCACGCCTGCCCCGAGGTGGGCTTTGTGCCCGAGAATGGAGTCCCCGACATAGTTGAAGTGGGGGACCTCGCAGTCGTTGAAGAGGAGGCAGTTCTTGAACTCGGAGGAGTTGCCGAGGGTGCAACCCTTACCGACGATGACGTTTTCACGGAGGTAGGCACCGCTGCGGACGGTGGTGCCTTCGCCGATCCAGGCCGGGCCTTTGATGATCGCATTTGCTTCGACGGTCGCGCCCGGAGCGAGGTAGACCTGTTCTCCCACCACGGCGCGTGGATCAACAGTTCCCCGGATGAGATCTCCCTCGACGGAGTCGAGGAGACCGGCGAGATACCCCTTGATGTGAGATAAGGCCGACCAAACCGGTTCGTCTGGCCGGAAGAGATCCCGGTGATCGGTTTGTTCAAAATCGAGGTATGCCTCAGCTGGAAAATCCATTCAACAGGGTAGGCCCCGCGGCCTGACAGGGTTGGAGCAGGTAAAGGAGTAAAACCAGGAGAAAGAGGCGGTGGAAGGAAGTTTCTCTTCTTCTTTTCCCTCAATTCCGGCATTTAGACCGTCATGACATCTTCTTCTTTCTTCGCAAGATGCTCGTCGATGCCTTTGACGTGCTTATTCGTGAGGTCCTGGACTTCCTTTTCCATGTCGCGGAATTGATCCTCGGTGATGCTGCTCTCTTTGAGTGCTGCTTTGAGTTGGTCCATGCCGTCTTTCCTCGCGGAGCGAATACGGACCCGACCCTGTTCAGCCATGTCCCGGATGATTTTGACGAGGTCCTTGCGGCGCTCTTCGGAGAGCTCAGGGATGGGAAGACGAATGAGGCGTCCGTCGGAGTTCGGGTTGATGCCGAGCTTCGATTCACGGAGGGCACGTTCGACGTCTCCGATAATGCTGGGATCGTGCGGCTGCACCGTGAGCATGCGGGGTTCCGGAGCGGAGACGATCGCGAGCTGTTTCAGGTTCATCGATGAACCGTAGGCTTCTACGTTTACGTTGATGTTATCGAGGAGGGCGGGGCTCGCTTTGCCGGTCCGGATGCTGGACATCTCGGAAGAGACAAAGTCGACTGACTTTTGCATGCTCTCGTCCGTTTCGAGGAGGAAGGTTTCGGTATCCATGAAGGGTGCTTTTCGAGTGAAATTTTCGGGGGTCAGTCGTCGCTGTCGTCTTCAGAGCAGACGATCGTTCCGATGTCCTCCCCGGTGAGGGCACGACGGATATTATCGCCTTCGTTCATGTTAAACACAACGATGGGAATATTGTTGTCCTGGCAGAGAGTGAAGGCGGTGCCGTCCATGACTTTCAGGTTCTCGGTGAGTGCCTGATTGTAGGTGAGGGTCTCGTAGCGTACCGCGTCATCGTGAACGTTCGGGTCCTTGTCGTAGACCCCATCGACGTTGGTTGCTTTAAAAATGATGTCAGCACCAATCTCACTCGCGCGAAGCGCAGCGGTGGTGTCGGTCGTGAAAAAGGGATTGCCGGTGCCTGCTCCGAAAATAATGACACGCCCTTTCTCAAGGTGGCGAATCGCAAGGCGGCGAATGAAGCTTTCGGCGACGTTTTTCATCTCGATTGCGGTTTGTACCCGGCTTGGAACTCCGACCGCTTCAAGCATGCTCTGGACCGCGAGGGCATTCATGACCGTGGCGAGCATGCCGACGTAGTCTGCGGTGGCTCGATCCATGCCGCGCCCGGCGGCGGCTGCCCCGCGCCAGAAGTTGCCTCCTCCGACGACAATAGCGATTTCCAGGCCTGACTGATGGGCTGCTTTGATCTGGTTGGCGATCCCTTCGACAATCTCGGGGGAAATATTGTCCTGACTTCCCGGCTCACGGAGAGCTTCTCCGCTGAGTTTAAGGATCACTCTTTTGAAATCTCTCGCCATAATGACTTGCTCGTAGTGCGTTCATCTTCCGCTAACTGTACGGATTTTCAAAGGCCAATGTCGCTCTCATTGAAGAATCGTTCCCTTCGGGATGTCGAGTCCCCGCAGGAGTTCGGATCCGGGGAGGCGCCGGCGTCCCTCCAGTTGGAGATCTCCCTGTAGAATGAGAGACCCCTCACCGCAGCTTACCTGGAGCCCGTTCTCTGTGCTCAGCACCGTTCCGGGAGCGTCGCTGGAGCCTGCTGCGACAAGGGAGTGTGGGAAAATTTTCAGCTTTTTCGACTGATTTCCCTGTAAAAGCCCGGTGTAGGTGCCGGGCCAGGGGTCGTAGGCACGAATGAGGCGTTCAAGCGAGGAGGCGCTGGCGGACCAGTCGAGATGGCCGTGGTCGCGCTCGAGTTTACCGGAGTAGGTCACCCTGGCTTCCTCCTGTGATTCACTGTCGATTTCCGCGGTCCGGAGCAGGGGGAGTCCTTTCTCAAGCAGTGCCGGGCCAAGCTCTGCCAGCTTATCGTGAAGAATGCCCCCGGTGTCTCCTTCTTCAATCGGGATGAGTTCCTTGAGAATCATGTTCCCGGCATCGAGCTTGGGGACAACGTGCATCAGAGTGATCCCTGTCTCGGCATCTCCGTCGCGAATCGCCGCCTGAATCGGTGAGGCCCCGCGGTGCCGGGGGAGCAGAGAGGCGTGTAGGTTGACGCAGGCATAGGTGGGGGCCTCGATAATCGCCTTCGGGAGGATCTGGCCGTAGGCCATGACGACGGCGAGATCGGGGCGGAGTTCGGTGAACTCTTTCACGGCGGCTTCGTTTTTGCGGAGGGTTTCCGGCTGATAAACCGGAATGCCCGCCGCTTCCGCGAGCACTTTGACCCCGGGAGCGGTGAGGATCTGTTTCCGGCCAATTCGTTTGTCGGGCTGGGTGTAAACGCCGACGACACGATAGCCCTCTGATTCCTGAGAATCGAGGAGCCAGCGCAATGAAGGGAGTGCGATCTCCCCGGTTCCCATAAAGACAAGACGCATAGAGCCTCTATTCAAGGTCAGGACGCGGGAAGGTCAAAAGAATTGTGAGGGATGAGGTGACTTGCATTCAGGGAGCGAACCCCCTAATCCTTTGGAGAACGTTTCTGCCCCATGAAAGGATTTTTCTCCACGCTCTTCGTCGTCTGCCTTCTTGTTGGAGGCGCCTGGCTTGCTTACGAGCCATATCTCAAGCCTCTTCTGGAGGAGAAGGGGATTACTCTGCCTGACCTGTTACCGGTGGGGGAGCCGGGTGATCCTGAGGGAGCTCCACTTGAAGAAGCGAATCAATCCCCTGCTGTCTCCGGGCCGATAGCTCCGAACGCTGCGCCATCACTGGTTGTACCGGATATTGATCTGATCATTGAAGAAAAGTATCCGATGCCGGATATCATTCCGCTGGAGGAGATTGTGGATGAATGGAAAAATGTTCCCCGGAGGGCGTTCCCGGTTGAAGTACTCGCGAATGAGCCTGTCACTTTTCAACTTGTTATCGACGGGGAGGCCGTTGGTTCAAGCAGTGTTGCTCCGGGGACACCGTTGAAACCGCAAAGCCTGAGCGGGGATCAACTGATCATCGCCAATGCTGCGAATCCGGGCATGAGTACCACGATTCTGGTTGAGAAGACAGATTTCAAACAGCGAATCATACAACGCTACAATGAGTATGTGGACAAAGTCCGTGCTGAAGTGATGGCGAAGCGATCCCGGGTGAAGCAGGCGCTGGAAGCGGATCCCGCGAAGATGGCGGTTCTGACGGGGCAGGCTCAACCCGCTGCTGCTTCTGATCCGGGGAATCCGAACTTCGGGCCGGTTAAGGCGAGTCTCAAGGCGGGCGATGTCGCGAGCGTGACTCTCGAGGAGGCGATCTCATTTGTCTGGAACGGGACAGAGACCGTGGCGGGGGACTTTGCCGGAACCTACGAAACAGCCACGGTTAGATTCGAAGTCTCGACAATTTTTGGAACCTTTCCCGTGAACTACAAATGCCTTCTCAAAGGCGGGCGTGTTATCGCCTGGATTGACCCGGTGACGGAAGATCCGGTTTAGGCTGTTCCGTATCTCACTTGCCCTCATGAGCAGATTATTGAAGTGCCTTTCAGCTTTGGTCCTCGGAGGAGTCAGTGTGGGTTTCGCATTGGAGCCCATTCCGCCGATTGAACGAATATTGCCGCGAGGCGGGGGGATTGAGCTGTCTCCTGATGAGACGGTCGCGCTGGAGTACCGTCTTGAAGCATTGGAGTCGGCGATTTGGGAGGTCGATTTCAAAGAGCATGCGGGTGATGTCGGTGTGCTGGTTAAAGCAGTGCGTTTTGCTCTCGATCACAGGGAGTTTTACGCAGAGAAAGACGTTGAGGTCGCCCGTGAAATGCTGGCCCTTGCCGAAGCGAGGCTGGTTGACCTGAAGCAGAGCGACAGTCCCGCGTGGCTGCAGGAACGTGGACTCCTTGTTCGTGGATACGAATCCAGCATTGATGAATCCTACCAGCCCTACGGTCTCGAAGTTCCGGAGGCGCTCGATTTATCGCAGCCGGTCCCGATGCTGGTTTGGCTCCACGGAAGGGGTGAGCAGGTAAGCGATCTGCATTTTCTGAAACGCTGCCTGACAAAGAGTCAGGCGCTGGGCGGTTTCATTGGAGATCAGGAGGAAGTCATTGTTCTTCATCCTTTCGGCCGCCAGTGCGTGGGATGGAAGCATGCCGGGGAAGTGGATGTTTTCGAAGCGATCGTCGCGGTGATGGAAGACTATCCGGTGGATCCGGACCGGGTGGCTCTCGCCGGATTTTCGATGGGAGGTGCCGGCGCCTGGCATATCGGCGCGCATTACCGGGATCGCTTCTGTGCGGTTCATGCAGGTGCCGGTTTTGCGGAAACGAGGGAATACAACCAGCTCACTCCGGAGCTTTATCCGCCCGATTATGTGCAGACGCTTTGGCAGCTCTATGATGTTCCTTCGTATGTCGGGAATCTGACCCGGGGTCCGCTACTTGCCTATTCAGGGGAAGAGGATAAACAGAAGCAGGCGGCTGACCTCATGGCCCGGGAACTGAGATCGCTTGGCATTGAGTTGAATCACATCATCGGGGCGGGGATGGGGCACAAATACAATCAGGAGTCTGTCGATGAGATTTGGAAGTGGCTCCGGGGGGCATGGAAAGAAGGGCGCCCGGGGGCTCCGGAAGAGCGTCGTTGGCAAACACCAACCTTGAGGTATCCGGGGGATCACTGGCTTCAACTGACCGGTTTGGGGAAACACTGGGTATCTGCCTCTGCGCGGGCGAACTGGAGCCGGGAAGAGAAGGTGATCAGCATCGAGTCGGAAAATGTGACGGCTCTCAAACTCCTTGCAGGGCCGGATACCGATTTGTCAGGCGTCTCCATTTCCATTGACGATGAAACGATCAAAGGGGCCGACCCGGGGTTCAAGGTCGAGGGAATCAGTCTGGTGAAAGAGGCCGGAGGATGGCGCGTCGGGGAAGCGGGAGAGCCGCGAAAGAAACCCGGTCTTCAGGGGCCGATTGATGATGCATTTATGAGCCGGTTTATTGTCGTGCCGCCGGATACCGTTCCCGCTTCGCCAATCTTCGCGCGGTGGCTGGATTTTGAACTCGGCCATTTTCGTTCCCGGTGGAAAGCGTTGATGCGGGGTGTTTTAATGGAAAAGAGTTCCGATAAACTGACCCCGGAGGATATCAGCGAAGCGAATCTGATTCTCTGGGGAGACCCCGCTTCGAATAAGATGCTGGCTAAAATGGCAGAGCAACTTCCCGTGAAGTGGGAAGGGGAGTCTTTCTTCTTTCGAGGCAGGGATTATCATTTGAATGAAGCCGTGCCTGTCTTTATTTTCCCCAACCCACTTAACCCTGACCGGTATGTAGTCCTTAATTCCGGGCTTACTTTTCGGGAGAATCACGACCGGACAAATTCTCAGCAGAACCCGAAGCTGCCTGACTGGTCGGTGATTGGACTCAATCAGTTTCCCGATGCAGAAGCTCCCGGGCGTATAATTGAGGCTGGTTTTTTTGATGAAAGGTGGCGTTAGCCGGAAGATGCATGGAACACTCAGGACACGATATTGAACAGCTGCTTTCACGATGGGAGAAGCTTGCCCGTGCCAACGACTGGGAGACGATTGTCCTTGCTGAAGCAGGGGGGTATCCTGTTTGTGTCTTTCAAAACAGGAAATCCGGGTGTCGTGAAAACGGCGGCCTTTATGTTTCGAGCGGGGTGCACGGAGATGAGTGCGCGCCCCCGTGGGGGCTCCTTCGGTGGGCGGAATCGAATCCTCCTCTTTTTGACGAGGTGCCGCTCGTTGTTATCCCGTGTTTTAATCCTGTCGGGTTCGTTGAGAACACACGGAGCGACGGGGACCGGGTCGACCTCAACCGTCACTTTCAGAACCGGGGGTTACCTCTCATGTCAGCCTGGCAGGATTTTCTTAAGGGGCGGGAGTTTTCGATGGCGCTGAATCTCCATGAAGATTACGACGCGACAGGGATATACCTTTATGAGATCGCCAGTGAGGGATCACCGGGCGGGTCTTTTCTTTCATCCTGTCAGGATTTGATCCCCCGGGAGACAGCCCCTTCTGTGGATGGGGTTGAGTTTAGAGATGGTCTTCTCAGTCACGATGTTGACGAGAGCAGGTTACGCGAGATGGTGGAAGAGAATCTAGACGGGGGAATGCCCGAGGCGGTTTATCTGTATCTCAACCATGCGTTGAATTCTTTCACCTTTGAGACTCCCAGTGAGATGGACCTGAGGCGGCGAATTGAGACTCATCAGCGATTTTTGGAAGTAGCGGCCGCTCATCTTCTTGAAGGAAAGAATCGCTCTTTAGATGAAAGCCGCTAAACTCGGCTTTTATCGGTTTAAGAGCATATTGCCGCATGGCATGCTTACCGCTTTCCAAAAGGCATATGCGATTTTACGTTAAGAGTTCTCTACAGTATCAGGTGTCAGGTCCGTCGACCCTGTTGTGTTCGTTGCGCTGCCTCAAGACGCCGGGGCAATCTATTTTCGAAGAGTATCTGACCCTGCAGGGTGAAGCTTTTCGAACCGACCTCTCGGTGGGATTGGAGGAGAATCGTTTCACCAAACTGGAGACTTCTGAAGTGGGGGAACTCACGGTGGAGTATGAAGCCATTGCCAAGACAACCGTTGGTATCAAGCCGAAGCGTGAGATCCAGACGGCGGGGGTGCAGACTCTGGATGCTGTCGTGATTCCTTACCTGTTCCCGAGTCGCTACGCTCCCTCAGACCGCATGCGCGGACTCGCCTGGGATTTGTTCGGTGATATTCAAGGTCACCTCAACCAGGCTCTGGCGATCGAAGATTGGCTTCATGAGCATATTTCCTATGTGCCGGGGGCCTCGGATGAACAGTCCGGCGCGCTTGAGACTTTCCTGACACGCTCGGGGGTATGTCGCGATTTTGCCCACCTTGGGATTGCATTTTGCCGTGCGTTGACGATTCCGGCGCGCTATGTCACGGTCTACGCCTATCAGTTGGAGCCGCAGGATTTCCATGCGGTGTTCGAAGTTTTTGTTGATGGGCGATGGTACCTCATCGACGGGACAAGGATTGCTCCGCTGAATGGTTTTGTTAGGATTGCCTTTGGGCGCGATGCCTGCGATGCTGCGGTGGCGACCTTGTTCGGCAATATTTCAGGCACTGGAATGTCCGTCCATTGTCAGATTTCCTACGATGCGGACGAGAAATTCACCCCTCTGACCCGCGCCGGCCTTGAGGCGAATGCTGAGGCAATTTACATGGAGTAGAAAAAGAAAGTCAGATGGAGATCATTAATGCTGCGAGTGAAACGAGTGTTCGGCTTCACTTCATTCACACCACCACCTACCAATACTCAGGGCCTGTCACTTTCGGGCCTCATCGACTTGTCCTGCGCCCGCGCGAGAGCCATTTTGAGCGTCTTGAAAGCATGGAGATCGAGACGGAGCCGGCCTCTGTTCTTCATTGGTATCAGGACATTTACGGCAACATTCTGGCGCGAGCCGAGTTTAAGGAAGCGGCAAACCGTCTCCTCATTCGAAGCGAGTTTGTCGTTAATAAAGTGATGAAACCGGGATGGATGGATGGCTCCGGCGCGCCGCTCGGGGAAGACTATCCGGCTTACTACCCCGGTATTGAAGAGGCGGCGACTCACCTTTACCGGCAGTCGGTATATCCGCCGGAAGTGGAAGAGATTCGTCGTTGGTTGAGAGGTCTCGGTATCCTTCCTTTGCCGGGTGAGAAGAAGGCGATCTTTGCCCCTCTCGCTAGAAAAATTCACGAGACGATAGGCTATCAACGGCGTGAGGAATCAGGTGTTCAGACACCGATTGAAACCTTGAGAAAAGGGACCGGGTCCTGCCGTGATACAGCAGTCCTGATGATGGAGGCGGGTCGCTGTATCGGGTATGCGACACGGTTCGTGAGCGGCTATCTGGAAAGTGAAAATTCCGCCAATGGGCGAGGTTCAACTCACGCCTGGGCAGAAGTCTACCTGCCTGATCGGGGTTGGGTCGGTTTTGACCCGTCGATTGGAGAATCCGTCGGGATGGGCCATGTCGCCGTCGGATTCAGCCACCATCCACGCGGCGTTATGCCGATCACAGGTCGGTTTGAAAGCCCGGGGTTCGGTGCCGCCGGTATGCAGGTCGAAATTCAATCGAAGCAACTCTAGAACGTCGGTGTGGTGTTGAAGAAGATTCTCAGGTTCTTTGTCTTTCGTCCCGCAGCCACGAGGTCGGGTTTGTTGTCGCCGTTGAGGTCTGCTGCTTTGATGTCTTCCACTGCGATCTCCTCTCCTGAAATGCTTGTTTCACCCCACTCGTTTCCGGAGGCGTTGAGAGGATAGAACAGTTTGATGCCGGGTTCGCCGGGCACCTCCTTTGGATGCATGGCGCGCCAGCCGACCATGATTTGGTCGGATCCATTCCCCAGGAAGTCAGCGCAGGCAAGCGCGTGGCCATCTTTAATAGCATCGTCGAGAAGCGATAAACGCGGCCAGATTCCTTTTCCGTTTTCGGGTTCGAGGTAGACAGCGCAGGCGGTGCCGTGCATGGGTTCGACCGTGGCAATGAAACGTCGACCGTTGGGGAGTGTGCCGTCACGGACTTCGCCGGCGAACTCATCGGTGAGTTGCCCGGTTTCCCACACATCTTCGACCCGGTCGTGATACCAGACGCCTTCTTTGGCGGCGACGATTAATTCCTCCTCCGGGTCTTCGTCCCAGTTCACGGGATGAAAGTTGTGAGAGAGGTGCAGAAAATCGCTGATCACTTCGGTTTCCCATTCTGCGGTCGGGTCCCCGGGGACGAAGTAGTTGAGGATACGAAGGCCCGGGCCAACGCCGTCGATACTTCCCTTTCCACGCAGTGGCTTGACGGCGAGAGAATGCCCGCCGTTCGCCCCGGTGATCCAGTGCATTCGATGGACGCTGGGATCATTGTAGAGTTTGACCGGCTTCCAGGGTCGGGTTCGATCTTCGGGGGCGACGAGATAGTGAACGGCTCCGTCTTTCATCGTCTCAAGAAAATTCCACTGTCCGCCGACAGCGATTTCCGCCTTCCCGTCACCGTCGATGTCACGGGCGGCGATGCAGACGTTGTCGCGAACCGTTAAGTTTTCGGCAATGATGTGTTTTTCCCAGCCCGGGTTTTCGTACCATTGAACGGTGCTTTTATCCGCGAGGAGGATGTCCGTTTTTCCATCGCCGTTGATATCGACGAGTTGAAGGCCGTACCCGATTTCGATCTGATCGATTTCTTCGGTGGTCCAGCTAAAGGCGGGGAGAAAAAATTCTTCAGCTGCGTTTCCCTGCAGGAGGATAAACGAGAGGAGACAGCATAAGCGTTGGATTTTCATGCCGACAGCCTGACAGAAAACGGTGATCAGAATCCAGCGGGATCAGGTCTTTTTTGCGTTGCGTCTCCAGAGCACGAAGGGGATTGAAACGAAATACATGGTGATCCCGTAAACGGCTGACGGCACTGTGACCGGCGGGAGGCTCTCCGTTGCGCCGACTGCAATCATCGCGCCGACCGCTATCCCGAGAGTTCCGTTCTGCACGCCTGATTCCAGGGAGATGGAGGTGCCTTCCTTGTAGTCGAGCCGGGCGAGGCGGCTGCTGAGAAGGCCGAGGGCCAGCATGATGACATTTAACAGAATCAATGCCGGGCCCAGTGTCGGGAGATTGCCGAAAAAGACGACGCTGTTTTTTGCGATCGCGGCGAGAATGATGAAGACGAAGAGGGCGAGCGCTATTCTCGATACGGTGCCGGAAATCTTAGAGGCAAGGCCCGGCCTCGCAGTGGTCAGCCACATACCGAGAAACACGGGAACGGCAGTGAGGAGGAACATTTTGATCCCCAACCCTGCAACATCGACTTCCGGTGCATCATTGCCAAGGAAGTGCCGCACCGCAACAGCAACAAGAACCGGGACCGAGATGATCGAAACAAGGCTCGTCACCGCGGTGAGGGAAATCGAAAGAGGAGTGTTGCCACCGGCGAGACGGGTGAGCACATTCGAGGTCACCCCGCCGGGGCAAAAAGCAAGGATCATGACGCCAACCGCCATTTCAGGGGATTTGACGAGCAGGCTCGCAATCCCGAAAGCGATGAGCGGCAGGAAGATCAGCTGATTGACCAACCCGGTTCCGAAAGCTTTCGGAAACTTCGCGACGCGGGTGAAGTCATTCACCCTGAGGCCGAGGCCCAGAGAGAACATGATGAACGCCAGAATCAGCGGGAGGGCGACACTGACGATCATAAGTCCACGTGAGCCGGGGGCTTCAGTTTTTCAGGAGGCCGCGGGCGACGAGGTTGTTGAGTCGTCGCGCAACCCATTCGACGCCGTCAAGGACTGCTTCACTGTAGGTCCGTCCATCGGTCGTGTCGATGCCGTGGCCGGGGTCGAGGTTGCGGAGTCCTTCAAGCGCGGGGTCTTCATGATGGAAGAGTTCGACGAAAACATACTCAAGTTTTCCTGTCTTTGCTGCCGCCGCCATGAGCGCCCCGATCCATCCGTCGTCTGTGCTGAGGCAGCCGCGAGTGGTCTTGGCTGAGGCGTGGAACATTCCCATTTCGTCAGATTCTGCGATTTGAGCAACAAGCGCTTCGTTCTCAGGGATTGAGAGAGTGGAATTTCCGCAGTGAGCGGCATCGACCATGATCTTGAAAAACTTTGTGCCAAGTTCCGCGTTGGCCGCTTTGACGAATTCCCAGCATTTGGCGATGTCCGTAAAGGTCTGAAATTCCCCGCCACGGAGAAACTCGATGTGCCAGCTTTCAATGCAGCTGTTGGCGATGTCTGCTTCACGATAAGCGCGGCAGTGAGCAGAGACATTCTGCGCGACCGCGGCTTCAAAATCAGCACCTGTTTTAGGAGTTGCTCCCGGCTGCATCCAGGCCTCAATCGAGGTCGAGGCAACCTGGGTGATATCATATTTCTTGGCGACTTCGATACCGGCAACGAGCATTTCAACGATGGCATCCTCATCTGCAGGGTTCATCGGGTCGGCTCCTCCGACCATCATGATGAGGTGAACCTTGAGGTCGAGAGCAGCGAGGCCCTTCATGAGGTCATCGGTGTCACCGGCATCAACCCCCGGGAAGATCGTGATCTGAGCGCTTTGAATTTTGACGGGAGAGGCGGCAGTCAGTTTTGCCATCTCGGTGACAATGAGAAGGGCTCCATCATCACCACGGGGGAGGCGACCGTCATCGTCGGGAACGAGTCCTCCGACGAATTTGATATGGGTCGGCACGATACCGAGTTCGACATCCGTTTTGAGCGTGATTGTTTCTGCCATGGAAAGTGATTAGTGAGGTTTTAGTGGCGTGACTTTCGCAGGGTCCGTCGGACGCGACAAGAGTAAATTCCGGATGAAAACAAAAACGGGGCTCCGAAAAGCCCCGTCGTAAAATTTGACTGTAGAGACTGGTAGGTCTTTACGCCATGGCCGGCTGCAGGCGATCCATGATGGAAAGCTGCTCAACCGTGTTGGCGGCCTGTTCGCGCCAGTAGGAAATCTTTTCCCGGGAGAGATCGACGCGGTCGGATACGGCCGTTTCAATTTCGGAGTAGCCTTCGCCGAGTTTTTCAGTCATTTCGGAGAGGGTTCGCATCGCGGCTTTGTAGTCCGGGCAGCTGATGTTCCACTGCTTCGTTTTTACGAGCTGTTCTTCGGCAAGGCGCTGTGTCTCGCGAAGCTCAGCAAGGACGATTTTTTCCTCGGGAACACGGCGGAGGTCTTCGGCGAGACCGAGTTTGCTAAGCGTCCAGATTGCCCACTTGGTGGGATCCCACTGCCAGTCCTTCACCCCGTTGCGGTAGTCGTGCTGGAATGAGTGGTGATAATTGTGGTAGCCCTCACCAAAGGTGAAGATGGCCATGAGCCAGCTGTCACGGGCGCTTGTGCCTGAATCGTAGGGACGGTTACCGATCGTGTGGCAGAGCGAGTTGATGAGAAAAGTGCAGTGCTGCACGGCCACAAGGCGGGCGATACCGCCAATGAGGAAGCCTCCAAGGAGACCAACCCAGCCGTTGAAAGCTGCGCCAATAAGCGCCGGCGCCACGATGCCGGCGAGGACTCCAATGATCTGGTGATGCTTGTGCTGCCACATCACGAGAGGATCTTTTCTGAGATCGTTCACGTTGGCAAGCTCGCGAGGGTAAAGCTTAAAGAAGATCCAACCCATGTGGGCCCAGAAAAAGCCTTTTGAGATGGCATAGGGATCATCATCCTCGTGGTCAACGTGCTTATGGTGCTGTCGGTGATCCGAGGCCCAGTCGAGGGCGGAATCTTCAAATGCAGCGGCACCGAAGATAAGGGTGAACAGTTTTACTGATTTGCTCGCCTTGAATGCTTTGTGAGCGAAAAGGCGGTGATACCCGAGCGTGATGCTCATGCCGGTTGCGATGAAGTAGGCAACGAAGAGAACGATCAGAAAAGGGTCGAATCCGAAGTGATAGAAGTAGAGGGGAGTCCCAATCACTGCTGTCAAAAAGGTAACAATGAGGAATCCACTGGTGAACCAGTTTACTCGATTGAACGGAATATTAGAGAACATGATATGTTTTGGTTAGACTTTATAGTCCAAGATGAAAGATGATTTGCTACGCATTTTTTGTGCAGAACTCATCCTGAGCGCCAATTGAAGGCGAAATAGGAGCTCCCAAGAATAGGGAACTCTAAAAAATTAAAGGCTGCGATGTCGTTTTCCACCGCCACGGTCATCACGGCGTCCGCCACCACGTCGGTCACGATCATAGCCACCACCGCCGCGATCATTACCACGGTCGTAACCCCCACCCCCACCGCCGCCGCGATCATTGCCGCGGTCATAACCACCGCCACCGCCTCCGCCTCCGCCGCCTCCACGGGGGCGGTCTTCGGCTTCACGGATCCGGACGGGGCGTCCGTTGAAGTCGACACCGTCGAGATTTTCGACAGCGCTTTCACCGATTTCACGGCTGGAGAGGGTAACAAATGCAAATCCGCGAGGGCGGCCGGTGTCCCGATCAAGGGGCATATGAAAGTCAACGATGGGCTCAAAATCGGAAAGAAATTCGCGAAGTTCAATTTCCGAGGATTCGTAGGGCAAATTGCCGATATACAGTTTCATTTAATAACTAGCTAGGGGCCGTCAGCGCTGCCCGGACGAAAGGTCCTGATTCGGGCAATTTCAGTGACTTAGGTCAATGAAATCGACGCAGAAGTGAGTCGTAACGACCGGTGCTGAACAAGGTTAGAGTCTACCACTTTTCCTTATAAGCCAAGGGAATTTGACGAAAATCGCGTAATACAAAACTTAGACAAGGCCGAGCACTTGATCCATTCTCCGGGAGATTTCAGCGAGTTTTGTGCGATCACCACCGCCAACCTCGGCAGTCGCCCATCCCTTGTATCCGATCCCGCGCAGTGCGGTTCTGACGGCGGCCCAATCGATGGTTCCCTCACCGAGAGGGGAACTGAATCCCTGCCGGAGGCCTTCGCTGCTGTGTTTTTTTTCGTTCCACTCCTTAATGTCGAGTTTTCCGATCCGGTCTCCCAGAATTTCGATCCAGTGCTGGGGAACCCCCCAGCGGACGTTGTTCCCGACGTCAAAATAGGCGCCAAACCAGGGGTGATTGACCTCATCGACGTAGCGCTCCATGTCGAGGGCGCTGATGAGAAAGCTGGCCCAGACATTCTCGACGAGAATCTTCACCTGATGCTTTTCCGCGGCGGCGAGGCCGGTGCGAATCACGGCGATGGTTTCATCCCAACTTTCCATGAGAGGGCGTTTCCGGTCGTATTTGGCGACATAGAGAACGGAGTCCCCGCCCATGTCACTGGCGAACTTAACGGCTGTTTCGAGGTCCGGGTTGTCAGAATTGACGATTCCGTGAACGGGAAAACCGGATTTATCGACCGCTTCCCGGTAGGTTTTGAAGTCTGTGTGGTTGTCTGTTCGCAGCTCAGTGCCGTGAAACCCGACTTCTTTGAGCATTTTGAATTGATCAAGAATGGAAAGATCCGGCTCCTTCACCATCGAGAACTTGACCCCTTTTTTCAGAATCCCCGTCATTTCGGCGGCTTCGGTGGTGGGAGTAAGGTGGGGAGCGACGGTGACTCCCCCGAGGGCGAGAGCGGAAGTTGAGAGAAATTGGCGCCGTTGAGTCATGAAAATACCCTAAGCGGTTTCGGACTGTAAAGACCAGCCCCTTATTGCGTAGGCATGGGGTGCCATTCGTCGCCGTTGATGACCCCTTGTTCCGTAAGGCGGTCATATGCTTTGGCCTTATAAACGGTCTTTTCGCTTTTCCAGCAGATGTCTCTGGGGTCGATAACCGTTTGTGTTTTCATGCCCTGGCATTTTTCCCAGATTAGTGTGACTATTTCTTCAATTGCCGTAGCTGTTTCATCGAGTTGTGACCAAATTGGCTCAGGAAAAATTTCTTTGCCGAGTGCAACGGCTTCATCGGTATGAGCGATAGTCTTGTTTCGAAATTTTGCGATGGCGTAGTCCTTCTCAAGTGCCTCTGTTTTAATCCAAAGATTCTTTAGTTTCGCGTGATCTGATTCGAAAAAAGGATCATCAATCGCGATATCATAAATATGTCGAACATTGAGATTTTTATTTTTGCCGTTCGGCTTGTCTAGCATTCTGGCAATTGCGAGAATAATCCATTCCTCCAGTAGCCCCTGAGTCCATCCCAGGACGCCGCCAAGACTTTCTCCCATTGTCTCTGTTCGGGATCTCTCCTCCATAAAGAGATAGCGATAAGCTATCATTCCTTGCTTGAGCTGTAGAACACTGTGCCACACACGTGGCAATTCCGCTTGTAGGGACTTTGGGAAATTTTCAAAGTCACCTTGAACTGAAGGGTGCATTGGATGGCTCATGGAGTTGATGCGTTGCAGGAGTTAATCAGCTGACTTAGCGCGCTATGTGCGAGACCTTTTTCAACGAAATTTAATCTTCACACCTCGTCCCTCGTCATCACTCCGTCGATCATTCGCCAGACACCGCGCGGGTTTTCGTTCTGAAGGGCGAGAGGGAGCTGGCTGTTCGGCCAATTCTGATAACAAACCGGTCGGACGAAGCGCTGGATGCAGCGGGTTCCGATGCTTGTGAAAAAGCTGTGGCTCGCGGCGGGGAAGGGGCCGCCGTGGTGCATGCTGTGGCAAACTTCGATGCCGACGGGAAACCCGTTGAAAATGAGGCGTCCCGCCTTTCGCTGGAGGATCTTGAGGAGCGGCTTAAACTCGGCGAGGTCGGCTTCGGTGCCGTGCACGGTGATGCTGAGACTGCCTTCTAGCTTTTCGGCGATCTCGACCATGTCCGTAAGTTTGCCGCAACTCACGAGAGTTGAGGAAGGTCCGAAGAGTTCTTCCAACAGGGTAGGGTCATTGAGTAAACCCTGTTGCGTCGTTTCATAGACGTAGGCAGCAGCCTCGCAGGCGTTCGGATCGGCTTCTGCTTCGGATTCGCCGAGTAGAAGAAGTTCCTCATTGTCAGCCCGGGCGAGAATGCCATCAGTGTAGGCGGCATGGATCCCGGCGTGAAGCATTGTTGAAGGTGTGTACTGAGCAACCCTTTCGCTGACGAGTTGTGAAAATCGATCCCATTCATCCGATTGAATGCCCAGGGCGAGACCGGGGTTGGTGCAGAACTGCCCCACGCCCAGGGTGAGGGCATTCACGAAGCCGTCAGCAAGGGTTTCCGGATTTTCTTTCAGTGCTCCGGGGAGAATAAAGATTGGATTCACACTGCCCATTTCAGCGTAAAAAGGGATCGGGTGGGGGCGGGCTGCGGCGACATCCATGAGAGCGCGCCCTCCTTTGAGCGATCCGGTGAAGGCGGCAGCCATGATTTTCGGGTGCTGCACCAGCGTGGTTCCCGACTCGATTCCTTTTCCCTGAACGAGAGAGAAGACTCCTTCGGGCATCCGCATTTTTTCCGCCGCTTTGAGAATCGCCCGGGCGGCCATCTCGCAGGTGCCGGGATGGGCGGGGTGAGCTTTCACAATGACGGGGCATCCGGAGGCAAGGGCGGAAATGGTATCGGCACCGAGGACGGAGATAGCGATGGGAAAATTGCTGGCGCCGAAAACGGCTACCGGACCAATCGGCTGGAGGAGGCTGCGGACGTCCGGTTTGGGCGCCGGGGTGCGTGAAGCGTCACCCAGGTCAATCCGGGCATCCACCCAGGAACCTTCACGCAGGAGATTGGCAAAGAGGCGGGCCTGATTCACCGCCCGGTCGCGTTCCATCGTGCAACGGGGGAGGGGATGTCCGGTCTCGGCGGAGGCGATCTCCAGAAATTCATCTCCCATCGCGAGCGTTTCCTCGACGATGGCTTCAAGGAAATCAGCCCGTCGTTCCGCGAGCATATCGCGAAAGGTGCCGAAGACTTCGTCGGCCATCGTCGCGGCCCGGTCGATCTCGGCAGCGGTGGCTTCGTGAAATTTGGTGTCGAGCGGCTTCCCTGTCGCGGGGTTTACCCCCTGGAAGGTTTCTGATGAATCGGCTGATTCTGTGGTGCCGATGAGTTGTTTTCCGGTGAGAGTCATGAGTGAAAGCGTTGGGCGTTGAGAGGTTGGCTGTTGGCGAACGGGAGTTGAGCTTGCGCTGTCTCAATGAGATAAGGTAAGCGGGTATTGCCGGCCCAACATCGGCGATTCTGACATAATTAACAGTTTCGTGCAGAAGGGGAACAGGATTTAACTTTCATGTAGGAGCGCTTCTCCTGTTTCAGGAGAGTCCAATGTCGGTTCACCACTGAGGAGGCCTTCTTTGATCAGGAAACGATCAGCAGCAAGCAATGTGACTGTCTTCCATGGTTCTTTGTTGAAGAAACTGTGTCCCTGCCCTTCCGCAAGGTGAAGCTCCATCGACGTGTTCCCGAGTTTTCTCAGTTTTGCGTAGGCAGTGTCGAATCCCGCTTTCCATTTGTCATCGTCGCCAAAGAAAACGATGGCCGGGGCCATCGAGGGGGTGAGATGGCGAAGGACATCGACTTGAGGGTCTTTTTCATCTGTGTCCGAATAGGCCGGATTGAACAGTAGATAGGCGACCACGCCTGTATCAAAGCCTTTCGGGTCAGCGGGGTCATTAAGCCCCGGGTTTAAGGTGGCGAGGGTGGAAATGTGTCCGCCGGCGGAACCGCCGCCGGTGATGATGCGTTCAGGATCGATTCCGAGTTCGGAGGCGTTTTCTTTGTACCAGCGAATCGCGCTTTTGGCGTCGATGATGCAGGCCCGTTTCCTTGTTTCCCCGTCGGGGAGGGCCTTTGCTTCCTTCTTCGTTAGCATCCTGTATTCCGCCGTCGCACAGACAAGACCCCGGCTGGCAAAGTAAGCGCAGGCGTCGCGGAATTGATCCAATGATCCCTTGGCCCAGCCTCCGCCATGAAAGAGAATCAATCCGGGCACTTTGGATTTGGACGGGTCGTGGCCCGGAGGAAAGTAGACTTCCATTTTCCGGGGGACATTTGCTGAAGTTTTGTAGGGATAGGATTTTATCTTTGGCGCTTCCCCGGTCAGGAGAGGTTCGGCAGATGAACTGGTCGTAAAGAAGAAGGCGGTGAGGATTGAGAGGCCAAAATGAAGCAGGGGAGTTTTCATGGGGTTGCGGGAATGAATGCTGTGTGAATCAATAGTTAAGCTGAAACCCGGAAGCCTCCCCTGATTTCACCGGCACCGGTGGCACCGAAGTTTGCCGCAAAGAGTGGATCGAGGGGACGACTGTTTGGCATCGCCAGCCAGGTGCGGAAAAGGCAGCGTTTTTGATCGGGGTCAGCTGCGTCGACAAAAGCGGAACGCCGATGCAGGGTGACCCAATTGTTCAGAAGAAGAACGTCGCCCCGCTCCTGCCGGAACCGGAAGGCGACATCTTCTTCGTTCGCAACCGATTCCAGAAAATCCATTGCCTCAATCTGCGCTGGCGAGAGATTCGGAAGTTGAGGGTCGGCGTGAGCCCGGTTGATGAGGACGCGCAAAAAGCTGCAGGCAAAATGCCCGTCCCGAAACGAAAAGACGGGCTGTTCACAAAAGTTCTCCTCATTTCCGAGATCGACGGAATGACGTTTGTAGAGAAAGGGCTCTTTCAGGACCTTGAGGAGATCGGGGCGGCGCCGGGCAATCTCATTGTAGAGATGCATCGAGCTCACGAGTTCGTTTTCACCCCCGGATATCGCCTGATTCCAGCAGAGAAAGCCGATCACATCGCAACGGTCCGTGTGAAAAGAGAGCTTTTGATTGGTGTTCGGGCCGCGGGTGCGGGGATCGTTTTGACCAAAGGCGGCGTCTGAAACATCGAAGACGGTATCACCCTTTTCATTCTGCGAGACCAGCGTGCCCAGGGTGCAGCACCATTCACGAAACGCTTCCCGGGCGCTGTTTTTGGTGTGGCGGTCAACGGGGAATCCGCGCAGGAGCAGCGTGCCGCTGCCGTTTTCGAGGCGATCACGAATCTTGTCCGGATCGGCTTCTCTAAAGTTTCCGATCCAGTCAGGGCGGGAAGTGAGTGCTTCGCCCTGCCAGATCGAGGGATGAGTCAGAGGATGGTTCACGGCACCTCGCCATTGGCGATTTGATCGAGAAATTCAGGGTCGGGGTCGCCTTCGAGAAAACCGAGGGAAGTGAGGAAGTCATCCACTTTGAGGACGGAATGCACGAAATGCTCCTTTTTCCCCTGACCGACGGAGAGGTTGAAGAAGCCATGCGGCTCGCCTTCATAGAGGAAGAGCTCGGAGGGGATGCCGAGCGCGGTCTGCTCCGCCTTGAAGGCCTCAGCGTGCGCGACAGGAATGAGTTTGTCTTTGGTTCCGAGGAAGACAATCGCGGGTGGATCGTCCTTCGTGATGTTGTGAGCGGGGGAAATTGCGGGGAACCATTCTTCAACGCGGCTGTACCCGTAGCCGCCCTCAGGCCCGTTGTGGTAGACCGGATTGAAAAGCACGAGAGCATTGGGTTTAGCACTGACAGCGGTGTTCTCGCCGGGTTCATCCAGTCCGTCACACATTCCGGTGGCAGCAGCAACGTGCCCCCCGGCAGAGCCGCCGCCTGCGGCGATGCGATCAGGATCTATCCCTAAACGGGCTGCATTCTTTCTGACCCAGCGAACCGCGGACTTTCCGTCCGCGACACATTCACGGGGGGTAGTCCCCTGGCGTTTCTCGACTCGATAGTCGGCGAGGAAAACGACCATGCCCCGGTGAGCCAGGTAGCGGCCCTGTGGTTCAAGGTGGGTCGGGGAACCGCTCTTCCAGCCGCCGCCGAAGAACAGGACTATGGCGGGTGCCTTGTCTGTCGAAGGGTCGTGATCCGGCGGGTCGAGGCGGTGGATGAGGAGATCATCACCGGAGGCCGTTTTGTAGACTTCCGAAGTGGACCCTTTGATATCTACCGGTTCGGTTTCGGCAAAGGACTGAGCTGCCGAGAAAAGAATGAGGGCATAGAGAAAAAGCATTCGCATGCGGGAACGCTATCAAAGGAGTTCTGCAATTCGAGGGGAAACTTCTCCTGTTCCCTGACGTAAAGCCGTTCTATTTTCGCGATTTTCATGAGTTTGGCCCCACCTATACCCGGTCCGGTTGTTTCACTCCGGCATTACCTCGGGCTGATTCTGGGGGCGTTGTGTATCGCCTTTGCTCCCATTTTCGCCGTCATGAGCGGGAGAGGGGATGACGGCGTGGGAATGTGGGACGCTGCATTCTGGCGGGTTGCGATCGGGGCGATAGCGCTGGGTTTGTCTTTCGGGGTGAGGAGGAGGCGGATTCTTCCCACAAAAGCTGATTTTCAATCAGGTCATCTCTGGATTTGGTTTCCCGGTTTGGTCTTTGCCTTCGATTTCTGGGCGTGGCACTGGTCCTTCGAGCACACCTCAGTCGCCAATTCGACGCTTCTGGCGAATACGGCAATCCTCTGGGTGACCCTGTTTGCGTGGTTCGTCTGGAAGGAAAGGATCACAAAGCTGTTTGTGATCGGAGCGGGCGTCGCTTTCACCGGAATGGTAGTGCTCATGTTGAGCTCAACCACTCGCGAAGCGCCAACGGCGGGGAATCCGGTTTTCGGGGACTTCCTTTCTTTGCTGACGGCAGGATTCTACGCGGCCTATCAGTTGTCGATGAAACGATTCCGGCGTGAACATTCGGCGCCGGTTCTCATGTTCTGGGCCAGCCTTGTCGGTGCGATTGTTTTGTTTCCGCTGGCGATCCTTCATGAGGATCCCTTTCTCCCCGGCAGTGTTGAAGCCTGGCTTCCACTTCTCGGGCTGGGCGTGATTTCACATGCCTGTGGTCAGGGGCTGATCGCTTATGGACTCGGGGGTGTGCCTGCCAGTCTCGCATCAGTCAGCCTGCTGGTGCAGCCGGTCGCGACCGGACTGCTCGGCGTCTGGCTGCTCAGTCAGCCGCTTGTTTCTATGCAGGCTCTCGGAGCAGTAGTGGTAGTGATAGGGTTGTTTTTTGCAATTCGCGGTCAGATGGCAAAGCCGAAGGCCTGACTATTGTTCCCGTCCGAGTGGGTGAAATTTTCGAATCCAGGGATCCCCCTGTGTCTCGAGCTGTTCCATGAGCCGGGTCACCATTTCGTTTAATCGATCAGCGTGTGCGGGGTCTTCTGCGAGGTTGTTGGTCTCCCAGGGGTCAGCCTTGAGGTCGTAGAGTTCGAGCCTGGGGCGATGGAGGAAATCTTCGACGCGTCGACCGCCGATCATCTCATCGCCCCGTTCCCGTAGCATTGTCCAGGTGCGGCGCTGAACCGTGTCGATGGGGAGGGGGTATTCCGCGCCGGGAGTCACATTCCAAATCAATTTGTAGTCACGTTGTCTCAAGGTCCGCATCGGGTAGTAGGCAAAGATGTCATGTCCGACGTGGCTGAGAAGAACTTCGTCCCGGTCCCGGGGATTTCTCTCGGTGAGGACGGGGAGCAGGCTGCGTCCATGAAAGGGGTATTCGTCGAAAGTCACCCCGGTCCAGTCGAGGATCGTCGGGGTGATGTCGGTAAAGGCGACAAGGGCTTTGTTAGGTGAGGCAGGTTGATTCAATTCCGGATTACGGACAATGAATGGGACTCTCACTCCGGGTTCGTAGTGGGTTCCCATTGCGCCCGGCTCGGAGGTTCCATGGTCGGAGATGAAAATGATGAGGGTATCGTCTTTGTGTCCGCGTTCTTCCAGCGACTTGAGGACAAGCCCGAGACCGTGATCCATCCGGCTGATTTGCTGATAGTAGCCGGCGATACCTTCACGAACTTCAGGGGTGTCCGGAAGAAAGGGCGGGACGACGACCTCTGCAGGATCGTAGGGAAGGGGGGCATAACCGTCTTGCGATTCGGGGATGCCCCAGCCTTTCCCGTCGATCGAGACAGGGTGTGGATCGTGCCATGACACGACCAGAAAAAAGGGGGAATCGCTCGTGCTGAAAAATTCGTCGGCGAGTTCCGCCATTCCCACCACATCGCGCCCGCGTGTTCGCGGCTTGAAGTCCATGGGGTATTTTTCGAGCGGTTTGACGTGATCTTTACCGATGAGGCCGGTGCGATACCCCGCGCCCTTCAGCATCGCGAAGACGGAAGTAACGTCCTCACGGATCTGCTGGTTGTGCTCGCGGTGGGGGTGGGCATACTGTCCGTTCGAGTGCGTGAGTAGTCCTGTATACATGACGGCGCGACTGGGGCCGCAGGAGGCAGTCGTGGCGAAGGCCTGCTCAAAGCGGACCCCTTCGGCGGCGAGTTGATCGATGTGGGGAGTCTTCACGACGGGGTGGCCGTAGCAGCCAAGGTCGCTCCATGTCTGGTTGTCTGAGATGAGAAAGAGCACGTTCTTTTTTTCAGTCGCAGGAAGAAGCGTCGCTGCGGAGAGTGTGAGGAGAAGTAGAAACAGTTTCATAATGGTTTGTTAGAGCCTGAGGAAGATCTTCCGGCGGTACATCCACCAGGTGATGAGCCAGAAAGTGATCACAAGGAGGGTGGCTTCGACGATGGGGCGGGTTGGACCGGCGAAGAATGATTCCGGCAGATGCCGTCTGAAGTTTTCCAGAAACCAGCCGCGTGAAAGCATCCCGAGTAGATACATGGTGAGGGGGTTCAATCCGACGACGACAAAAGGAATGGCCCACCTGTTCCACTTTCTGATGTCAATGATCCAGTAGCAAAGAGCGAGAATGGCGATGGCCCAACCGCCGCTGTAGAGCACCCAGGAAGGGGTCCAGAGTTTCTTAACCACCGGACAAATGGTGAGTCCGAGAATGGCTCCCGTGAGAAGAAGAATGCCGGCGGTGAGGTAGAGGCGCTTTAGTTTCTCTTTCGCGGGGATTGTGTTGTTCTTGAGGACTTGTCCTGACATGAGTCCCATCAGCATGGTGACGATAGAAGGAACAAAGTTCAGGGTGGAATAGACATGCCCGGTGAATGGCTTCTCCCGGGGGAAGAGGTTGAGAAACCAGTTGTCGAATTGCTGGGGAAAACTGGAACCATTTTCGAAATGCATCCTCCATTCCTCGAGGCCACGGGGGAGAAGAAGCATGAGAATATAGTATCCGGCGAGAATGATACCGCCGCCGATGAACTGGGTCCGCGAGGATTTCCCGACAAAGAAAAAGAGGAAGCCGTAGCCGAGGCCGATTTGGCTGAGGACATTTGTGAAGAGCCAGTTGGTCTGGTCCTGTCTGAGTGATTGTAGAAAGACCCCGAGAAGAGTGAGGAGAATGGCCCGTGTCCAGGCATGCCTCATTCGGGAGAGGTAGCTCTCGCCGAGTTTCGCTCTTTTTTCATAGGAGAAGGGCATAGAGACACCGACGATGAACATGAAAGCCGGTTGGATGAGGTCCCAAAGGGCGAGGCCGAAGAGGCTGAACTGGCTGTTCCAATCGGGATGGGTTCCTTGAAAAACGAGCCACTCTGCGAAAGGCCCTTCCAGCCTGGCTGCGTATTTGGCGATGCCGAATCCACTGGAGGCAAGGAGTAGCATGACCATTCCCCGGTAGACATCGAGCGAGAGAAGTCGTTCTGTCACCGGAGGCGGAGTCGTTGCTACAGAAGTGGTTTCGTCTTCGGCCATGAAGTGACCCTGCCGGTAAAGAGTGCAGCGGGTCAATCCTCCCCTTTACGTGATAGCGTGGTCGTGGGTCGAAAATGGCGAATCCCTGACAAGAAATGACTCGCTCACTCGTCGGCTCCGCTATACTCTCGCCCGGACATAACCCTTATATTTTTAACATGGACGCCATTAAGATTCTTGGAACACTACTCAGCAACAATGCCATGGGCTCACCGGCCGGCGGAAATATTCTCGGCAGCCTTCTTGGGGGAGGCTCGTCCTCCTCAGGAGCCGGGGACATTCTAGGGACGCTTCTGGGCGGTCAGAAACGTGGCGGAGGAGGCGGAGGGCTCGGCGCATTGGGCGCAATCCTTGCTGCGGCAGCGGCCGCGAAGGGTGGCGGCAGTGGCGGGGGGATGGATATTCTCGGTTCCCTTCTCGGAAGCGGCGGCGGAGGTTCAAGTGTTCTCGGCAGTCTTCTCGGTGGCAGTGCGCCTGCTTCGAAATCAGGTGGCGGGCTGAGCGGAATGCTTGGCAGCCTCCTCGGAGGTGGGCGGAAAACAGCGGCTCCCGCCGGTGGCGGTGCGGGTGACTTACTTGGCTCTCTTCTGGGCGCGGCGACTAGTGGTGGCGGAAGCAATCCTCTCAGCGGCATCCTCGGGGCAGCCGCTCAGGGTGGGGGAACCAGCGGTTCCGACCTTCTCGGTATGCTGATGGGTGGAGGTGAGCAGGCGGCTCCTCCCAAAGAAGCTCAGGAGGAGGCGGAGATTTTGATCGCGGCAATGTGTAATGCCGCAAAAGCTGACGGCACCATCGATGGGGCGGAGAAGGAGGCCATTCTCGGTCGTCTCGGAGAACTCGATGAGCAGGAGGTGGCTTACCTGAAAGAACACCTTTCCGGACCGGTTAATCTCGACGAATTTACCTCAAATGTTCCCGATGACATGGACGAGCAGGTTTATGCCTTTTCCCTGATGGCGATCAAACTCGATACGCAGAAAGAGGCTGAATACTTCGGAAAGCTGGCGAATGGACTGGGTCTCGATGGTGATGCCTGCAACCAGATTCACAAGCAGCTCGGCCAGCCTGAAATTTTCGCCTGATTCAAATCCGACCCATGCCAAGACCCCGTCGTCAAAAGACTCCCGGCAATCGCCCGCGTGAAGCGAGGACGAATGTGCACTCCAGTGATATCCGGAAGGTTGCCCGCTGCACCGAGGATACTCTTTATTCTTTCCTCGAGAATCCTGAGGGAGTGGTTCCTCTGCTTCTCATTCTGGATGGAGTGCAAGACCCTCATAACCTCGGGGCGTGCATTCGCTCTGCCGAGGGAGCGGGAGTTCAGGCGGTCGTTGTGCCGCGTCACAAGTCGGCTCCGGTGACGGAAACCGTGGTCCGTGTTTCCTGCGGTGGGGCTGAGCACGTCCCGGTTGTGTCAGTTGGAAATATGGCACGTTTTCTCAAGAAAATTCGCGAGGAATATGGTGTCCGGGTTATTGGAACTGCCGACCAGTCCGATTGCGAGTTGTATGAATGTGAGATGACCGGCCCGCTCGCGATTGCCCTGGGTGCAGAGGGGGAGGGAATGCGCCGACTCACTCGTGAAAACTGTGATGAACTCATCAGTATCCCGATGGCAGGGCATGTTGAATGTTTGAACGTTTCCAATGCCGCGGCGGTCTGTCTTTTCGAAGCGGTACGCCAACGAATGATGCAGGAGTTTGCCTGATCACCCCAATTTTCCCTTTATATGACTACTTCCTACGCAAATCCCTACACTCTCGCCGCTGATGCGGCTCCGTCGGACCGCGCTGCCTTCATTCGCAGCACCTACACTCATCTTGGTATCGCGATTCTCGCCTTTATCGGAGTGGAGTGGTTTCTTCTTCAGCAGAGCTGGACGCCAATGCTCATTGAGAAAATGATGGGTTTCGGCTGGCTTCTTGTCATGGGGTTGTTCATGGGAGTTTCTTTTATCGCAGACCGGCTTGCCCGTTCTGAGACATCGAAGGGAGTTCAATATGGCGGTCTCGGGCTTTTCATCGTTGCCGAGGCGTTTGTCTTTTTGCCGCTGCTTTATTTTGCCGCGTTCAAATCAGGGGAGGGAGCGCTCCTTTTCACCAAGGCGGGAATCACGACCGGGGCTATTTTTGCGGCTCTCACCGCGACTGCTTTTATCACGAGAAAAGATTTCTCCTTTCTCCGGAGCATCCTCGTTTTCGGCGGCTTTATCGCCCTTGGATTGATCGTCTGCTCGATTCTGTTTGGCTTCACCCTGGGGACTATTTTTGCCGGAGCGATGGCTTTATTTGCCGGGGTTGCGATTCTCTACAGTACGTCGAATATCATTCATCACTACCGGACGGATCAGTCAGTCTCAGCAGCGCTTTCCCTGTTTTCAAGTGTCGCACTTCTCTTCTACTACATCCTGCAACTCTTCATGAGCCGCGACTAGCGGTTCAATTGGCGGAGGCGGCTTCCTTTGCTGAAGTTTCGCGGACCGCGTTGAGCAGGGGGAGCATGAGCGCCACCTGCTCTTTTTGTCTCTCCCACTGATTCACTTTCTCCTGTGGGTCGTTAACGAGGTCGTAGAGCTGACCTTCCGGGACAGCCGGTTTTCCGGGAATTTCGCGAAAGCTCCTTGGCCGGGTGAAGCCTCCGGAGCCACGTCCCTCGATGAGTTTCCAGGGCCCCTTTCGCAGCGCAAACATGCCGCTGAGACCGTGATGAACGGAGAACGGTCTCGATGCTTCGCTACTTCCTTTGAGGATGGCTTGAAAAGAGAAGCTGTCCATTCCCGAGGTGCCGGAATCAGCGGAAGCCCCTGTGATCTCAACGACGGTGTCAAAAACATCGGTAAGTTCCACGAGCGCATCGCTCACTTCGCCGGCCTTGACGACGGCAGGCCACCGGACGAGAAAGGGGACGCGATGGCCTCCCTCGTAGACGTCTGCCTTTGTCCCGCGCCAGTGTGCATTGCTTTGATGGCTGAAGTCCTTCACGTATTGCCCGCGTGGCGTGAGGGGGATCTTCCCGCCATCATCGTCCGCTGGGAATTCCCACCAGTGCCAGAGACCGCCATTGTCACTGGTAAAGAGAACGAGGGTGTTCTCAGCGATTCCTGTTTCATCGAGGGCATCGAGAACGCGGCCTACGACATGGTCGGTTTCCCAGACGAAGTCCCCGTAGTCACCTGCTTCACTCTTTCCTTTTACTGATGAGGAGGGAGAGACTGGCAGGTGCGGGGAATTCAGGGGGAGATAGAGAAAGAGTGGTTCTTCGCTGTCCTTCTGCTCTGTGATGACTTTGACCGCTTCATCGCCAAAGCGGGGGAGAACATCATGAATATCGAAATCCGGTGATTTCACCCCCGATACTCCATTGAGGAAGATGGTGCCTGGGATCTCTTCGTGAAGATCGGTGGGAAGAGTCTCAGCACGCCGCCCCTGAAGATAGCAATACGGGCTCATGTCAAGCGATGCTGAGATGCCGAAGTAGCTGTCAAAGCCGACATCCATCGGTCCTCCGGTGATGTCCCGTTCGAAATCAATATCAGTCCCGGGGCGGAATCTTTGTGCGCCCCGTTCCGGGACCGGGTTTCCATCTTTGTCGTGCCATTGCATCCCCAAATGCCACTTTCCGACGCATGCGGTGCGATAGCCGGCAGCCTTTAAGAGGCTCGCAAGAGTGGTTTCGTTCTCCCCGATTAGGGGCGGACCAAACCCGTCGAGGACACCTTTCTTCAAAGAGGTTCTCCAGCAGTAGCGCCCTGTCAGAAGCGTGTAGCGGGTCGGTGTGCAGACGGATGAAGGAGTATGGGCGTCGGTGAATCGCATTCCCTCAGCGGCGATCCGGTCAAGACCGGGGGTAGGGATCCTTGAGTCAGCCTGATAGCATTGCGGATCGCCCCAGCCCATGTCATCTGCCAGAATAATGACAATGTTAGGACGGGAGGTGTCGAGTCCTGCGGCGAATGAGACCGTGAGACAGGTGAGGATAATGAAGAGGGGTTTCATGGTTCCTGACGGAAGGGGCTTGTCGTTCTAAGGTAGGCAACGAGGTCTTTGACGGCTTCTTCACTCAGGGTGTTGAGAAGTCCTTCAGGCATGAGAGAGACGGGAAGGGTTTCTCTCTTCCTGATCGAGTTTTTATCTACCGTTTCAATTCCGGCGGCCGACTGCACAGAAACCGTGTTTTTGTTTTCCTCAGGGACAACGCCGGAAACCACGCGACTATCATTGAGGGTGAAGACGGTCAGGCGGTAGTCGGCAGGGACAACATCACTCGGGTTGACCGTGTTGTTGAGGAGGTAGTCGAGATTGTGCCGGTCGCTGCCGGTGAGGTCGGGGCCGAGCTTCCCGCCTTCACCATAGAGCCGGTGACAGGAGGCACAGACTTGAGAAAAGACGGTCTTTCCTCTTTCGGGGCTGGCGGAGGCGATGGCATCATCATGGAGCAGGAGCTTCCACTTTTTGATTTCCGCTTTTCTGGCGGCGGGAGTCTCCCTGATGTCGCCCCACACTTTGGTAAGCTGTCTCTCGAGCTGCGGGTCGCCGAGGCTGACAATCTGCCTCGCTTGGAAAGGGGAGATGGCATCACGCGGCATATTTTCGTTTTCGATCGCTTTGAGGAGGCCGGTGGTGTAGCTGGCCCGGGAGACAAGGGTGTCGATCGCGGCGGTGCGGCCCAGAGGATTTCTTTTCCAGAAATTGATGATGCGCACCGGGATGTCCGGGCTGTCATAGGAGGCCAGGCCCCGAACAGCTTCTTCGGAAATGACTTTGTCCGTCGTCCATGTTTTCAGAAGCTCGAGGAGGTCTTCGTCAGGTTGTTTAAGGAGGTTCTTGAGCGCGGCCCGCCGGGCTCCGGGATCGGCTTCTGTATTTTTGGCTATTTTGATGAGTTCCTCCCTCGCGCGACCGTCTCCGAAGACGAGCGATAGTTCACGAAGCATTTCCTGCGACTTTTCCCCGTCCTTTCCGGCCGCGATGGAGAAGTCCTTCCAGGCTGGAGGCATGGGCGCCTGACTCCATCCTTGCAGGGCTTTTGAAACACCTTCAAGGATCGCGGTTCGTGTTTCGCGGTTCCCGTTGGTTGCTTTTGTCAGCAGGGTGCTGAGCGCCTTTTCGCCGGTTTCAAGATCTGAGGCGATCCGCCATGCGATGAGTTTAGAGACCCGTGAAAGTTTCGAAGTGAGGGCGAGGTTCATCGCCCGCTCCTGGTGGTTTGGGATGATGGATTCGATGCCGTAGTAGATGAGCAGTGGTTGTTGGCGGTCCGCAACATCTTCCGCGTGAGCACATAAAATCGTCGCGAGATCAAGCCGTTGATTCGCAGGGAGTCTTTGCAGGGCCGCCGCCAGTTCCAGGCGGACGAGTGGTCGGGGCTGACCTGCTGCGACTTTTTTCAGTGTTTCAAACGTGGTTGCTTCGTCGGGGAATTGACTGGCGAGTCGGCGAACTGCGATGGCCTGCTGTGCTTCATGAGGGGAGGAGGTGAGGGCGTGAATCTCCGCCTTCCCTTTTGTCGAAAGCCAGTCGGGTCGTTCGGGCGTGGCGGTCCCTTTGTCAGGGCCGTCGTAGACGATGCGATAGATGCGGCCGCTGGTACGGTGGATGGCATCGTTGTCGTGACACTCGCCCGTGTCTGACCAGTCATTCATCCAGACCTGGCCATCGGGCCCGGTAATTAGATCGAGGCCACGGAACCAGGGGTCTTCCATCATAAGGAAGTCCTCTGCGTGTTTTGCGACATAGCCGACGCCTTCGCGCTCCAGCCTTTCCTGATTAATACGGCGACCGTGTAGATTGCAGGTGAAGAGGTTTCCGTGATATTTCCCCGGCCACACGCCGCCCTCGTAGATGAGACATCCCATGTGGGCATGGCCACCACCGAGGCGTGAAGTGCTGTCGGTGACTCCTTCGCGAATGTCGTTCCATGTTTCTCTGCCGCGGTCCCAATGATAGTGATCTGCAGTGTGGGGAATCACTTCGTATACGTGACGGTTGAGGTGAGCCCCAAACATTCGCTCGTAGTAGGCTCCGGGGATTCCATGCCAGAGATGTCCGATGACGGTATTGGTATAAAAAAGCTGGCCGTTTTTGTCCCAGTCGAGCCCCCATGGATTGGTGCCGCCGTTGCAGAAAACTTCAAACTCATGGGTATCGGGGTGGAACCTCCAGATCGAACAATTGAGGGCGACGCGGTCGTCATCGGGCATACCCGGCGTTCCGACGAGAGAAGTTGCGGTGATGCCATGCCGGCCATAGATCCAGCCATCGGGCCCCTGCTTGAGGCCATTTGCAATATTGTGTCCAATAGTTTCAGCCTCAAACCCGTCGAGCATGACGACCGGGGTTTGATCGGGAACGAGATCATTGTCAGCGTCGGGAATGAAGAGTAGTTGCGGCGGGCAGAGCGCCCAGATTCCGCCGTCGCCGGGCAGCACGCTCATGAGACGCTTTCCTTCATCCCAAAAGACGGTTCGTGAATCTGCTTTGCCGTCGCCGGTGGTGTCCTCCAGGACGATGATTCTATCCTGCAACTCCAGATCCCAGCGCTTTGGACGCTCTGCGAAGGTATAGCATTCGCCTACCCAGAGCCTATCCTGACTGTCGAAGGCAATAGAGATCGGTTGCTGGACGTCCGGTTCAGCGGCGAAGACTTCGAGCCGGAACCCTTCCGGCAAAGTAGCATTGGCTGCGGCCTCCTCTGCTGACATGGGCGGTGCTTCTGCCTCTTCCGTATTGTAGGGGGCGGGGAATTCTGCAGAGGAGAGATGGGGCGTTGCAGCAGCCGCAGCGAGGAGAATCAGTCGATGAAACATGTCGAATTGTTGAGTTGGCGTCACTGCCGTGGCGAGACCATAGCAGAAGAAATGCGCCGTCTTTGAGCACTGATTTCGGCGCGACTGCGGGATGGGATACTCATTGCCGGTTTTCTCCGATTTTTCTAGCCTCAGTGAAATACAAGCTATCAGACATGAAAATCCCTTCGACTACAGCTGCTATCGATCGTCGCAAAGTTCTTAAATACGGAGCCGGTTTCGGTCTCGCTCTCGCCTGGCCGAACTCAAGGGTTCTCGGGGCAAATGATGATATCCGGGTGGGGATTGTCGGGGTCAATGGTCGAGGCAAGAGCCACATGGATGCGTTCTCCAAAATGAGTGGGGTTCGCGTGACCGCGCTCTGTGATGCCGATCCCGCTGTTCTTGACGCGAGGGTGAATAAGATGGCTGATGCTCAGAAAATCAGTGTTGCCGGTTTTGCCGACATGCGGGACATGTTCAACAAAGGCGAAATTGACGTGATGTCGACGGCGACGCCGAACCATTGGCACACCTTGGCCGGCTTCTGGGCGATTCAGGCGGGGCTCGACGCCTATGTCGAGAAGCCCATTTCTCACAATGTATGGGAAGGGCGACAGCTCGTGAAGCTTGCCCGAAAGAGCGGGAAGATCTGTCAGGGTGGCACGCAGAGCCGTTCCCTGGGGTCCATTCAGGCAGCGGTGAAATTCGTTCAGGACGGAAAGCTTGGCAGGATCAAGTATGTAAAGGGAATGTGCTACAAACCCCGTGCTTCCATTGGAAAAGGCGGGGGCGGTGAGATTCCTGAAGGCGTCGATTATAATCTCTGGTGTGGTCCCGCTGCGCAGGAAGCTCCACTCGGGCGGCAACGGTTTCACTATGATTGGCACTGGTTCTATGAATACGGCAACGGCGACATGGGAAACCAGGGGATTCACCAAATGGATGTGGCACGTTGGTACCTAGGTGAGGATAAAATCGCCCCCCGTTCGATGAGTATCGGAGGACGTCTCGGCTACGATGATGACGGCGAAACACCGAACACTCAGATTGTCTATCATGACTACGAGGCCGCTCCTTTGATTTTTGAAACTCGCGGATTGCCGAAGGCGAAGAAGTTTCAGGAGGATAACTGGGGAAAGAATATGGATTCCCCTGATGAGTTTCCCGGGGAAAGTGGAATCGGGCTGGTGGTGGTCTGTGAGGGCGGAACGGTCTACACCAATGCAAGAGGGGATGTTCTCATGAAAGATGCGGATGGAAAACCGATCGAGGCGCCTGTCGCATTTGAGACAGAGGATATATTCACGAACTTTATTTCCGCGGTGAAGAGTCGGAAAGTCGAGGATCAATACGCTGACTGTGAGGAGACACACATCTCGAGTGCTCTCTGTCACACCGGGCTGATCTCTCATCGTCTCGGGGCTCTCAAGAGCAATGAAGAAATCCTTGAGCAGATCAAAGATGACGCCACTCTCACCGGGCGATACGAATCGATGGGTGAGCACCTTGCGAAGAATCGCGTGGATGTAAATGCAGAGAGCATCGTCCTCGGGCCGATGCTGAAGTTCAATCCGGAGACGGAATGGGCCGAAGGAAATGGCGAACTTGATGAGCTCGCGAACCGTCTCGCCACCCGTGAGTATCGTGAGCCTTTTGTTGTCCCCGCGGTTCTCTAGGAACGCAGCAAAGATCTTTTGAGCGCCGGTTGTCAAGCAAGGCAATCGGCGCTTTTTTATGCCTGATGATTTCGCGCAAACTGGAAAAAGCCCGATCCGCCTATGCCGGAAGAAATGCAGAGGCTTCGAAGCTCGCGCATCAGGAGGGTGGAGAGCCTCACCGTTCGGGTGGGGGACAATATATCAAGAGTTTCGTATACGGGGGGCTCGATGGAACGATTACGACCTTCGCGGTGGTTGCGGGTGTCGCGGGCGCCTCGCTGAGTTCCAATGTGATTCTTATTCTGGGCTTTGCCAACCTTATCGCAGATGGCATTGCGATGGCCTTCGGGGACTTTCTCAGCACGAGGGCTGAGCAGCAATATCACGCCTCGGAGCGCCGCCGGGAAGAGTGGGAGTTGGAGAGCTATCCCGAGGGTGAAAAGCAGGAGCTTGTCGAAATATATCAGGAAAAAGGACTCTCAGAGGAGGATGCAACCACGCTCGTTGAGATCCTTGAAAAGCACCCCAAGGTCATGGTCGATACCATGATGGTCCTGGAGCTCGGTATCTTTGAAGAGCATGAGTCCCCGTTGAAAAACGGACTGGTGACCTTTACGGCCTTCGTTCTCTTTGGTTTTGTTCCTTTGTTGATCTTCGTGTTGATGCATTTCACGGGATGGGAGTTCGAGGGCATGCCGTGGGCCTGTCTTCTGACCGGTCTGACGCTCTTCGGGCTCGGCGTGGCGAAGAGTCGATTTGCTGCCGGTGCCTGGTGGCGTGCCGGCGCGGAAATGCTTTTACTCGGCGGGCTTGCCGCGGTCGCTGCTTTTTTTGTTGGCAAGGCACTTGAGTCCCTCGCCTAGCCGGTCCGTTCTGCCGGGGAATTTCCCGTTCGCTCCGTTCGCTTACGGGGGGAATCAATCGATGCCAAGGGCGAGCTTTGTCGACTCCGTCACGCCGAAACAAGTTTCTTCCATCGTTAACTCGTCGGTATTGATCGACAGGTGCTGAGCGCCAGCGTAGAGACCGGCGCGTTTGGAAAGGAGGTCGTCGATCGTTTTCTGCGGGTTCCCCGTTTGAAGAAGGGGACGGCTGCGGTTGCGACTGACACGCTCGAAAATGATCTCCGGGCTCGCTTTGAGCCAGATGACGTAGCCCGCTTCTTTGAGAAGCTCCAAATTTTCAGGACGGGTCACGATGCCGCCGCCTGTCGAGATGACTTGACCTGATTTTCGGCCGCATTCCTTGAGAATTTCTGTTTCAAGGGAGCGAAAGGCATCTTCACCGGAGTCTTTGAAGATCTGAACAATTGGCTTCCCGGCCTTCTTTTCGATGAGTGAGTCCGTGTCCACGAACTTGAAACCGAGGCTTTTCGCGACTCGTTTTCCGATCGTTGTTTTGCCGGTGCCCATGAATCCGATCAAAATCAGATTGCGAGGACGCTGTCCTGTCGTATTCACTAGCGCAAGCATAGCGAGAAAGGCAATGATTCCCAACTTTTTCGCGAAGCTTAGGCCAGCAAAAAGATGGAAACAGTTATCGCGAGAACACAATCAGAAGTCGACACCAATGAAGCGGTCCGGAGTGCCGTCAGTGCGTTGCAGTCAGGCGAAGTCGTGGCCCTGCCCACGGAAACGGTTTACGGGCTCGCTGCTGATGCGTTCAGCCCTGCGGCGGTAGAGAAGATCTTTGCCGCGAAGGACCGTCCTTCATTCGATCCCCTTATCGTTCATGTGCATCATAAAGACGCGATTCGCGATGTTGCCGAGATTCCGGAGGAGATCAAAAAAGCAGTCGTGCAATTGATCGAGACTTTCTGGCCGGGTCCGTTGACTCTGGTGCTGCCGAAGAAACCAGCCGTTTCGAAGGCCGTCACAGGCGGGCTGGATACTGTGGCGGTTCGTCAATGTGATCATCCGGTGTTTCATCGGATTATTCGAAATTTCGGCGGTCCGCTTGCCGCGCCCAGCGCCAATCTGTTCGGTCGCATGAGCCCAACCTCTGCTCAGGCGGTAATGGATCAACTGGAAGGACGAATCCCTTTGATCATCGACGGCGGTGCCTGCTCGCGGGGGCTTGAGTCGACGATTCTGAAAATTGAGCCCGGCGAGAAAAAGCCACTTTTCACGGTGCTGCGTCCGGGGCCAATCACCGAAGTGGAACTTAAGAAATTTGGCAAAGTTGTCTTTGCGGAGAGAAACGCTGAGGTGGAGGACTCTTCACCTGAAGCGCCCGGTATGCTTGAGAATCACTATGCGCCGAACAAGCCTCTGAGGCTGCTCACCAGCCCCGGGGATTTTTCTCCGGAGAACGGAAAACGCTATGCCCTCCTCAGTTATCGTGGACAAGCCAAAGACGGTTACCTGGAGAGTTACGAGTGGGATCACATTTCTGTTCTCAGCCCCGGTTCAGGTCGTGTCGCCGAAGCCGGGACGAGGTTTTTCCATGTCCTGCGTCAGCTGGATGCGATGGAGGAAATTGACGAGATTATCTCCGAGCCGATGCCGGATCGTGGCGTCGGGAAGGCGCTTCTCGAGAAATTGAAGAAGGCGGCGGTGAAGGGGTGATTCTTCTTTCTTTATCCTTTTCTCATTCTGCAAAAGAACAGGCCGCTCTAGACCCCGCGCTTCGCCCCGAAAAGGCGGAGGTGAAGCCGGTCGGAGTAGTTGAGTCCGTGCTCCTGAGCCAATTCCGCGACGAAGCCCTGGTTGGCTTCCAGCTCTGCGACGGAGTTCGCTTTCGGCATGAGGAAAATATGGGCGGCAGGAATTTCAGCGGATCCGGAGAGTGTTTGAATCTCGTCGAAATCTTCCGCGCTGCCGACGACAAACTTGAAGTCGGCTTTTCCCGTCGCGGCGAGTGATCTAAGCACATCCGGCTTTGAGCGAAGCGAGGCTTCGATGCCTGAATTTTTCAGTTTCGGCGACACGTTGATCTGGTCAATTCGTTGGAGAAAAGGTTCGGACGGCAGGAGGGTGCCGTTCGTTTCGATTTCGAAATGGCCCGGGAGTAACTCCATCAAGTCGCTCCATGCCTTTTCCTGGATGAGTGGCTCCCCGCCTGTGAGAACGTAGTTGATGCAGGGAAAACGACTTACTTCATCGCAGATTTCTTCGATTGTACAATCTAAAATCTGCTCTTCACGGCGATATTTTCGGCCGCTTTCGTGAACGAAGTCAGTGCCTTCCCAGTTCCAGGTGTAGTCGGTGTCGCACCAGCGGCAATGGAGATTGCAGAGAGATGAGCGGATGAAAACAGAAGGCCGCCCTGTGTTTCTTCCTTCCCCCTGAAGGGTATAAAATATTTCCGGACTCCCATCCGGCATCCGGGCCAGTTTCATCGTCGCATCCGCCCTGCTTATTTGGGCACCAGGGTCACTTTTTCCATGATATCCCCCCGTTTGCTTTCCGGCCATTCCTCTGATGTTGGCCAGCCGAGGTAGAAAAAACCGAGGCATTTGTCGCGGGGGTCGGTCAAGCCAAGCCATTCACGCATTTCATCGGTGTAGGAAATAGGGGGAGAAGACCAGAAGGCGGCCATGCCGAGAGCTGAGGCAGTCAGGTGCATGTTCTGGACCGCACAGGCGACCGCTTCGATTTCTTCGATCTCCGGAATTTTTTCAATGTCCTGCCGCTTCATGCCCAGTCCGATCACGACGGGTGCGAGGAGTGGTTGCTGACCGAGCTTTTCCAGCTTTTCAGGTCGAACCTGATCTTCCGGCGTCACTTTCCGGTAAAGGGTTTGGCAGAATTCAGCTAGGCGTTGGCGGCCTTCGCCGGTGAAGACAAAGAAGCGCCAGGGCTCGGTGGCCCCGTGGGTCGGGGCCCAGTTGCCGTTTTCAAGGATCGCGGCGAGCACTTTCGGTTCGACCGGCTTTTCTGACATGTCGACCGGCTTGATGGTACGCCGGCGCCGGATCAGGGCGTTCGCGGCGGCGAGCCGCAAAGACATGGCATCGAGGGGGGGCTGTGGAGGTTCTTCGTCACTCATGAAATCGTGGCGGACCCTATCGCGGGTCCGTGGTATCGACAACCGGCTTCTACTGCACTTGGTCTTTGAGGCAGTCGTCGTCCTGTGGAACGGCTTCTCCGGTTTCCTCAACGGGATGCGTGTAGAGGTAGCGCCAGACATCTTCGTGGAGAAAATTGCCGTCGGCATCTTTGGCTGAATTTTTGCCCGGACTGACGGAGCTGTGAGCGGTCTTTTCGTTGCCCTTGACGTCAAAGTCAGTGATGAGCCGCCGGGTATTTTCATAGGGCGCTTCGGTTTCGTCGACATTGACAATTCGCCCATGTTCGTGAAGTCCGAGCATCTCCCAGGAACGGCAGTAGTGGTCGGCTTTCCATCCTCCGTCGAGAACGTGAGAGAATCCGAAAATGCGGTTCGACGGAGTCGCCGAGGGAAGGCTCTGCCAGGTTTGATAATTGTCCCGGGGGCCGCAGAGGGCGACGACACGGCTCACTTTGACGTGTTTGGAAAAGCGGGTCGCGGTAGTGGATCCGTGAGAGGATCCTGACACGATGATGTCTTCCCAACGCAGCCCTTTTCCGTCGTCGCTGAGAAAGTAGTCCCATTTCCCTTCCGGGTTTTCCGTGGCGAGCCATTTCACGAACTGGTAGCTGCGCTCCATCATGCCGTCGGGCCCGGGAATGCTCACCTCATCGCTGAAGTCTTCGCCGGTGGCCGCTTCGAGCCTGACGTTGCCACGACAATGCGGGCCGACCGGCTTGTCCTGACAGATGATGCTGAACCATTTGTTCGCATAGTGGGGTTGGATTGCGTGCAATCCGTAGCTGTTCAGTCGTTTGAAGAGTTCTCCATTGTGACTCATGAGCCAGATCACGAGTTTACCGCGCGGTTTTACCGAGGTATCGACGGAAGCGTTCTCGAGGTCTGCCGGTTTCCCGTTTTCGTTTTCGAAGACAAAGTTGATTTCAGGATGCGACTTCGCGCGCGGATCCAGTTCGCTGGCCCGGGCGGAAAGCTGGTAGATTTTAGGATCGGGATCTTCAAATTCGAGATCGTCTGCCCGGGAGGGGGCTATCGCTGTAGCGAGGATGAGGAGGGTTGAAAACACGGGGGCGTTTTTCATCATTTGTCAGTGCTAAGATTTTTTCAGAAGAGAGATTGAGCCGTCTTTCATTTCAATGAGTCGTTTCCGATAGAGTGCTCCAAGCGCCTGCTTGAAGGCCTTCTTACTCGTCTGAAACATTCGCCGGATCTCTTCGGGGGAGCTTTTGTCGCTCACCATGAGGTGACCGTCGTTTTGCTCCAGTTTTTCAAGGATCAGTCCGCTCAGTCCGGTGACCCTTCCGTAGCCAACCTGTTCGAGGGAGAGGTCGATTTTACCCCCGTCTTTCATTTCTGCGATGAAGCCTTCGAAGGTTTCACCGATTTTGAGGGGCCGGGTAATGCGACTTTCGTGGAGGAGTCCCCGGTGCTCCTGATTCACGATTGCCATGTAGCCGAGCGGAGTGCGCTCCTGAATGATGAAGGTGACGGGCTCGCCGGTCTGGTAGTTGGCGCGCGTCTTGTCGAGGAAGCGGTTGGTTCGCAGGGTGGCAACGATCCGGTTCGATACTTCATCGACCATGACGTAGACGAGGGCGAGTTGTCCGACGCGGACGCGAAAGGGTTGTTCCCGAAAGGGCAGGAGGAGGTCTTTGCTCAGTCCCCAGTTGAGAAAAGCCCCGATGTTCGAATTAATCGACATCACCTCAAGCGCTGCAAACTGACCCACTTCGACGAAGGGTTTCTGCACCGTGGCGACGATGCGGTCTTCGGAATCGCGACTGACAAACACTTCGACTTCGTCGCCCTGTTCAACCCCTTGAGGAACTTCAGCATTGGGAAGGAGAATGTCTCCCAGTTCGCCGCCATCGAGATAGAACCCGAAGTCGGAATCGCGGACGATAGGAAGGGTGTTTGTTTTGCCGAGTCGGGCCATTGATCATCATAGGCGGATCGCTCCCGCCACGCAAGGTCGTGGATTCGGTTGAGAGCGCGCCGGAAGGTCGAAGGTGGCATCATTCCGGTTGTATGAGCCTTTACCCGGTCCATACCTTTCGCTTGAATCGCCTCATGATGTTTCGATGGATTTCCGCTGTCTTCGCTCTTGGTCTCTCTTTTCCTCTTTCCGGTGCCGGGAAGCCCAATGTGGTTTTTATTCTCGCGGATGACCTCGGATTTCGTGAACTGGGTTGTTACGGGCAGACGAAGATCAAAACGCCGAGGATTGACCGGTTGGCGGCCGAAGGGATGCGATTCACGCGGGCCTACTCAGGCAACGCCGTCTGTGCGCCTTCGCGCTGTGTCCTCATGACGGGGAAGCATCCCGGGTTTGCCGAGGTGCGGACCAATCGTGGTGGATTTGAACCGGAAGGCCAGTTCCCGATCTCTTCCGGCGAAGTCACGATCGCGGAGCTTCTCGATTCCGAAGGCTATGTCAGCGGCGCCTTCGGTAAATGGGGACTGGGCAATATCTGGTCGGAAGGGAATCCGCATCGACAGGGTTTTGACCGCTTTTTTGGGTATAACTGCCAGAGTCATGCGCACTCCTACTACCCGGAAACACTTTGGGACAATGAGGAAAAATTTGTTCTCAAGAACGATCCTCCGGTTCCCGGGCATGGGGGGCTGGAGAAAGGGGCGGATCCCGGTGATGCCGCCAGCTACGAGATTTTCAAGGGTCAGGACTATGCCTCTGATCACATTAATGATGAGGCATTGGCGTTCATCAGGGAAAACAAAGACCGCCCCTTCTTTCTCTATTATCCGAGTTTGATTCCACACGTTGCGCTGCATGTTCCGGATGAGCATCTCGAGCCTTATCTGGAAGAGAAATGGAATGATCCGCCGTTCACCCGGGAAGGGGGCTATGGCTACACTCCGCATTTCACCCCTCGTGCGGCCTACGCGGCAATGATCACGCGGCTGGATACCTACGTGGGTAAAGTATTGGATCTCATTGAGGAGTTGGGGCTGACCGAGAATACGATCGTTGTTTTTACTTCCGATAACGGCACGACCCATCTTGGTGAGGAGGTGGATTATGAATTTTTTGCCAGTGTCGGGGAACTTCGTGGACTCAAAGGGGATCTTTATGAAGGAGGGATCCGGGTCCCGCAGATCGTGAAGTGGCCCGGCAGAGTGGAGGCCGGAAGCGTGAGCCATTTTGTGACCGGGTTCGAGGACTGGCTGCCGACTCTGCTGGAGCTGATCGATGCCGAATCAGAAGTGCCTGATGAGGTCAGCGGAATCAGTATAGCTCCAACCCTTTTGGGGGAAGACCAGGGGGAACGGGAGTTTCTCTATCGTGAATTCACCGGATACGGCGGACAGCAAGCCGTCTGGCTGGGGCATCAATGGAAGGGAATTCGCCGCGATCTCCTGAAGAAAGGGAACAAGAATCCGCTTGAGATTCAACTCTTCAATCTTGAGACGGACCCTTCGGAAAGCACAAACGTGGCAGCAGAGAATCCCGGGGTGCTTGCTACGATCGAAGGACTCATGAAATCAGAGCGGGTTCCTTCAGCGGAGTTCAAGATTCCGGTGCTCGATGCCCTCGCCGAATAGCCTTGGGGAGGGCGGCGATTGAACAGGGTTGAGCCCTCGACCTGACAGGGTCGGGTTGCCCGGGCTGAGAGGCATTGCGACAGCGAGTCCGGGTCGCGGCACTTTTCGGCGAGAACCTTTTGCGGTCGTTATTTTTTCCTTTTCCGCCCGCTCCCCGGAGGAGTGCGGTGTTCGCCGAAATATTTTTCGCTCCGGTAGCGAAGCCAGACGCGGAGGACTTGCGGGATCTTCTCTTTCTCCGCTTTGGAGAGGCGCTCGTAGAGTTTCAGGGCGCGCTCCCGCTCCATGCGGCAGGCTCCGTTTTTGTGGGCGTCCCAGTAGGTCCGGGCGAGTCGAATACGTCTTGTCGTTTCCTTGAGGAGGGCGGTCCCCGTCAATTCTTCGTCCGATACTTTGCGCTTCTTTGCCATGCTTAAAACCTTCGTTCCCGGATGCGTTGCCCCGGTGATTGTTTCATGAAATTTACCGCTTGTCCCGATGAAAGAGGGGGGGAGCCGGCCAAATGCCGGTGAGGGGCGTTTCGTTTCTTCCGTCCCTTTCTATCCCGCAGGATTGGCCTTATGGGTAGAGCGATGCCTTTGCCTCTACCTGAACCGGGTTCACCCACTCTTTCAAACGACGAAGTTCTCGATGCGTTTCTCGGCAATCTCGTCGAGAGCGGGATTGAGCCCTATGATCATCAGGAGGAAGCTGTTCTTGAGCTTTTTGCAGGGAATAATGTGATTCTCAATACGCCAACCGGGTCAGGGAAGTCGCTTGTTGCTCAGGCTCTGCAGTATCGCTCGATCTGCCTCGGGCTGCGTTCCTTTTACACGGTACCGGTCAAGGCGCTCGCGAACGAAAAGTTTCTGTCGCTATGTCAGGTGTTTGGTCCGGAGAATGTGGGCATGATTACCGGTGATGCGACAGTGAACCCCGATGCTCCGGTCATTTGCTGTACTGCGGAAATCTTATCGAATCTGGCACTCCGCGAAGGCGATCAGGCGAAGGTTGATGAAGTGATCATGGATGAGTTTCATTACTACTCGGATCACGAACGCGGTGTCGCCTGGCAGGTTCCCCTGCTGACTTTGCCGCAGGCGCGCTTTCTCCTCATGTCGGCAACTCTGGGCGAGACTGGACTCTTTGAGGAGGGCCTCACGGAATTGAATGGAAGGCCGACCGTTCTTGTGAAGTCGGAAGATCGTCCCGTCCCGCTTGAGTACGAGTACAGCACCACGATGCTCGAGGAAAAAGTCGAGGAGCTCGTCGAGGCGGATCGTGCGCCGATTTATCTGGTCCATTTCACGCAGCTTTCCTGTGCGAAAACAGCACAGAATCTGATGAGCCGGAATTTTTGCACAAAGGAGGAGAAGGAAGTGATTTCCTCTCATCTTGTCGAGGCGGATTTCCGGAGCCCCTACGGAAAAGAGATGAAGAAGCTTCTTCGTCATGGACTGGGCATTCATCATGCAGGGCTTCTTCCGAAGTACCGGGTACTGGTTGAAAAGCTTGCGCAGCAGGGATTGCTCAAGGTCATTTGCGGCACGGACACACTGGGGGTTGGGGTGAATGTCCCCATTCGAACGGTTCTCTTCACGCAGCTTTTTAAGTACGGCGGGCAAAAAACGAAGACGCTCGCGGTGCGGGATTTCAAACAGATCAGCGGTCGCGCAGGGCGTCGAGGATTCGACTCAGTCGGGTACGTCGTTGCTCAGGCTCCGGCGCATGTTATCGATAACATCAAGGCGGAGCAGAAGGCAGCGGATAAAGGGAAGAAAAGCAAGGCGGTGAAAAAGAGGCCGCCGGAGAAGGGATTTGTGAACTGGGACGAGAGCACTTTTGTGAAGCTGCGGGAGTCCCGGTCTGAGAAGCTGAGTTCCAGCTTTTCGGTGAATCATGGCATGTTGTTGAATGTCCTCAGCCGGACGCACGAAGACGGGTGCGGCGCTTTGCGTGAGATTATCCGGACGTCGCATGAGACGGAGCCGGGCAAAAAGAAACTGAGGCGGCGCGCTTTCTCTCTCTTCCGCGGGCTGGTGGAGGGGAATGTGCTCAAGATAATCCCGAAGGCAGATCGGGGTGGGGCATACAAGGTCGCGCTGAATATTGACCTTCAGGAGGATTTTTCTTTGAACCAGGCGCTGGGACTTTATCTCATCGAAGCGATACCGAAACTTGATCGCGAAGACCCGCAGTATCCCCTGCAGGTTCTTTCTCTTATCGAAGCGATTCTCGAAGATCCGACTGCGGTGATTCGAAAGCAGGTCGACAAAGTGAAAACGGCACTCATGGCTGAGATGAAGGCTGAGGGAATCGAATACGATGAACGAATCGAGAGGCTCGATGAAGTGGAGCACCCCAAGCCGGGGCAGGAGTTCATCTACGCGACTTATAACGAGTTTGTGCTCACTCATCCCTGGGCGAAGGAGGCTTCGGTTCGTCCGAAATCGATCGCCCGTGAGATGTTCGAAAACTGGCAGTCATTCGAGGACTACGTGAAAGTGTACGGGCTCGAGCGAAGTGAGGCGGTTCTCCTGCGGCATTTGTCCGAAGTTTTTAAGGTTCTCGTTCAGACCGTGCCTCCGTCCATGAAGACAGAAGAGGTGCTCGAAGCTGAATCTTATTTTGAAACGATGTTGCGGGGGATCGATTCGAGTCTCCTCGATGAGTGGGAGCGTCTCAAGGATCCTGATTTCGAGCCGGTGGATTCTACGCAGGAAGAACCGGTGAAAAAGGTTCCAATCACTCGGAACAAGGAGGCATTCAGGCGGCTCGTTCGGGCAAAGGTGTTTGATGTCGTCAAAGCAATCTCACGACAACAGTGGGAGGAAGCTCTCGCTATTCCGGAAGGTGGTGATGAGGCGATGAAACCGGCGGAGCTGGGATCGCTGATGTCGGATTACTTCGCGGAGCACGGTCTCATTCGTCTCGATCCGGAGGCCCGGAATGCGAAGCATTGTCGACTTACCGAGAGTGACGATGGGAAGTTCTGGGAGGTGGAGCAGGCTCTCGTCGATCAGGAGGAGTTCAATGACTGGTCGGTCCGGCTCGGGGTCGACCTGGAAGCCTCGGAGGAAAGCGACGAAGTCGTGCTGAAGTGGAGGGCGATCGGCCCCGTTTCAGCGCTCATTTGAGGGCAGGTCGCGGGGAAAGCTGAAGGTTCCGGCGTAGTCGTCTCAGAAAGGAAGGCATCAGCGGCGCTCAATGAGGGCACGCAACTTTTCGACGCGCTGCCTGTTCGCGCCGAGGTCGGAATGGCCGACGCGCGAAGCTGAGCGAACATCGATACGGCCTTCATGAGGCCGGAGCAGCAACTCAAGATCATCGACAAAGCCGAAAATAGCACTGCTGCATTCAGCGTAGAGGAATTTTTCGTCGGAGCTGACGATTTTCGTTTTCGGCAGTGACGCGACGGCTTCCTTGGCTGCCTTCCACGCTTCGTCAGGGTCTCCTGAAAAGTTGAAGGGGGTGATCAATTTTCCTTTATCCCGCGTCACACTGGAAACCCAGTTCGGTTTCACGGGGCCTTCAGAAAGGTGCCCGCGACCGACGTTTTCAGGGCGGTTGGCTTTTGAGTAGGCGGCCAAAAACCAGAGTCCACCGAACATGAATATATCGAGGAGGACGAAGGCAGCGACGAGAGCGTAGAGATAAGTGGGCATCGGTCTAAAGGCGTGACATTTTTATAATTGGTATTCGTCTCTACGCCAGCGAAGGTTGTCATGAAATGGAACCTACACATAGCAAAACAATTGGATACATCCTCTGGATTTTCGGATTTACGGGGGCTCATCGTTTTTACTTCGGTCGTCCTATTACCGGGGCGATCTGGTTTTTCACCCTCGGCCTGCTCGGCGTGGGATGGATTATTGACCTTTTTCTCATTCCTGGCATGGAGAGAAAAGCGGAGCTCCGCTACAAGACGGGACCGACCGATTACTCCGTCGCCTGGATTCTCCTGACGTTCATTGGATACCTGGGCGTTCACCGGATGTACATGGGCAAATGGCTCACGGGAATTCTTTATCTGTGCACCGCCGGTCTTGCCGGAGTGGGCTGGGTCTACGACTTCTGCACCTTGAATACTCAGATCAGCGAGCGAAATGCGGGCAGTCGTGGCCGGGTTTCCCGTTCAGCAGACCATCTCATCGAGGAGTAGAAATTTTATTTTCCTCTTTCGTTCAGGCTCATTTGGGCCGATCAAGATCGATTAAACTATCAGGTTATGTCTAAGAGTTTTGAGATAGAAGGGACCGTTAAGGTCATCAGTGAAATCCAGACGTTTGCGAGCGGCTTTTCGAAGCGTGAGTTCGTCGTCGAAGTTGAGGATGGGAAATACCCTCAGTCGATCAAGTTTGAATGTGTCAAAGAGAGGACCTCAATGACTGACGGGCTTTCAATCGGCGATTCCGTGAAGGTGAATTTTGACATCCGCGGCAACGAGTACAACGGCAAATATTACGTGAATTTGAATGCCTGGAAGCTTGAAAAAGCAGGCGGAGCGCAAGGTGCTCCTGCTGATCCGGGTGCCGGATTTGGCGGGGCTGACAGTCCTCCGGCTCATCTTAGCGAGCCGCCGGCCGATTACGGGAAAGAGTCTGACGACGATATCCCGTTTTAGAAAACGGGGCGAATCGCCCCTTTTTGTTGCAGGTAAATGACTTGCTCAACGGAGCCGCTGAACTAGGATGGCGGCTCTTACCGGCATGGGGGGGATTCCTTTTCCTTCTCATGCTATCGCCCCCGTCACTCTGGAGGGGGTTAATCTTAGTAGAACGAACTCACTTATTTAATGGAAGAATCCTCATCGTCAGATCGGAACCGCAGACCGCGTTCCGGTAACTCCCGTAATCGTAATCAAAACCGCTCCGGTGGTGGTCAGCGCAGAAGCGGCGGGCGTCCCCGTCGCCCTGAACCAAAGCCGACCGGCTTTCAGAAATTCATCAAGGCGATCACTTTCGGTCTCGTCGATCCAACGAAATCGAAGAAGAAGGGTGGAAAGCCTTCGGGTAAAAGGCCGCAGCGTCGTCGTATTATCGAAGAGCCAACGACTCCGCGCCTTTACATTGGCAATCTGAACTACGACCTCACTGATGAGGAACTGGAAGCGGCGTTTGCCCCGATCGGCAAGGTCATCAGTGCGGCAGTGGTTCGTCATGGCGATTCAGGTCGTTCGAAAGGCTTCGGCTTTGTCGAGATGACAAGCGTAGAGGATGCGAAGGCGGCTGTCTCAAAGCTGAATGACACCGAATTGAAGGGCCGTCAGATGCTGGTTTCCGGTGCCAAGGCTGAAAAGCCGCGTCGTGATAGTGGGCCACGTGAAGGCGGAGGTCGCGAGCGTCGCAGCCGCGAAGGTGGTGATCGTCCACCGCGCCGCGAAGGGCGTTCCGGTGATCGTGAGCGCCGTGGTGGTGGTCGCGGTGGCCGCTCTTCTGATGAGAGAATCGAAAAACCGACTCATCAGGTTAAGCCGGCCGAAATCCCGGTGGTGACGTCGACGACGCTGACCGTTGCGAACCTGAACAAAGACGCAACGAGCGAAGATATTTCCGATCTTTTTGAAGGAATCGGCGAGGTCCGGGAAACTTCCGCGCTCTCAGCTGCGGAAGGTGCCGCGACCGGTGAGCTGACGATTGAGTTCACCGAGGTCGAGGCTGCTCAGAAAGCGGTTGAGGTCATCGATCTGAAATTTTTCATGGGCCATCAACTTCGCCTCAGTGAGGTGAAAGGCGGTAGCTCGTCTCCGGCCGAAGCTGCACCTGCTTCTGAAGAGGAAGCACCTGAAAGCGAAGGGCAGTAAGATCGGTCGCATTCGGAACGGCGCGGTTCCTGAAGGAAAGGCGTAGTTCCTGAAAATTTATTTTATAGAGGTGAATCGTCAGGATGACGGTCACCTCCTTTTTCGTGCTCGCCGGTAATGGGGCGGGACGCCTATGCCGCAGCACCGCTCTCAGCGGGTTCGTTTATCGCGTCGATCAGTGGACGTTTCGATAAAGACGACGGTTTCTCCGAGGCTGCAGGCGTGTAATCCGATGTTTTCAAGCGCATGGATCGCATTGACCGCTTCGACAAAAGAGGGCGCCAGGCCATGGTTGTTGGCGACTGCTCTGGAAATGTGGTCGCGGGATTCGTTGGCAAGCTTTCGGACCGATGATTTCGAATCTCCGATCATTTCTCCTTTTTCCGCATCATGCCCGGAAAAGGCGTCACAGGCATCAGTCAGAAGTTGATGGCTTTGATCCCACTGTTTACCCAGAACTTCATGTGAATCGTAGGAAATCCATGCCTTCAAATCTTTGGCGTGAAGGAGGATGCTGCGGGCGTCATCTCCAATTTGCTCGAAATCCGTTGCGATGCGGACTGCTCCGGTGACTTCGCGGAGATCGGTCGCGACAGGCTGATACTTGAGAAGGATCATTCGCGCCTGCTGATCTACTTCCGCTTCGAGTTGATCGAGGTTTTTTTCGCTCTGTTTCGCTTTCGATGCGCTTGGCTTTTTGTCTTCGCTGAGAAGTTGACCAACCTCATCGACCATTTGCTTGGCGGTAGCGGCCATAGAAAGAACCGCTCCTCGAATACTTTGCAGCTCGAGATCAAAATCTTCAAGTGTGTGAGGGGTGGGGGAGCCTTCCATCGGATAGGATGGAGCGAATTAAAGCCGATGAAAGTGGATTTATTGTCACACTTCAGGATTGGCTCAAAAGGAAGGATTGACTCTGCGTGACGCCTTTTTGAGTCCCTTGAGAAGTTGTCGTGGGAAACGAGGGTAGGATCATGACTCGTGCCTGTTTCTTCTTTCTGCTGTTTTTCATTGCTCCGGCTTTTGGAGATGAACGACCGAATGTGATTATCATCATGGCCGACGATTTGGGCTATGGAGATCTCTCCCCTTATCGGAAGGGAGCACCGCCGACCCCGTCGGCACAGCGTCTCGCCGGGGAGGGCATGCTTTTCACTGATGCTCATTCCCCCTCCGCTGTCTGCACGCCGACCCGCTATTCGCTGCTGACAGGACGGTACGCATGGCGCTCCTATTTACAGGATTGGGTTCTCAGCGAGCGGATGCCGCTCCTGATTGAGGAGGGGATTGAGACGCTACCCGCGATGATGCGATCCGCCGGGTATAAGACAGCCTGCATCGGGAAGTGGCACCTCGGATTCGGTCGCGAGATGGATGCCTATCAGAATAACGAATTTTCGATCGGGCCGAACAGAGTGGGCTTTGACTATTTTTTCGGGGTTCCTTTCAGCCATAATTCCTCGCCGGAGATGGAGGTTTTCATGGAGAATGATCGCATCGTCGGTTTGCCGGAAGGGCATCGCGTTTGGGATCCCGTCGGGTTGACGGCAGCGCGGCGGTCGCTGGAGAACACCGCGGGCGATCTTTCTTCAGCAGCGGTCAATTTTATCCGTGAGAACCGGAACAAACCGTTCTTTCTCTATTACCCGACGACTAATGTTCATTTTCCGATCACGCCCCATGCCGCCTTTCGAATGGGGGCGCGGGGAGATGATTTCGAGGGGCTTTACGATGGATTTGTGGCTGAGTTTGACTGGGCCGTCGGCGAGGTCTTGAAGACGCTCGACAGGCTTGGTCTCGCCGAAAATACGATCATCATGGTTACAAGTGACAATGGAGGGCTGCCGAAGTTTGGAGGAAATAATGATCCATGGTCCGGTAAAAAGACTCAAATTTACGAAGGGGGGCATCGCGTTCCGCTTCTGATTCGCTGGCCGGGAAAGGTTGAGGCGGGAACGGTCTGTGACGAGCCGGTAGCCCTGCAGGATATTTACGCGACCTGTGCTGAGATTGCGGGCACGACTCTCGACCTCGGAGTCGCCGAAGACAGCGTCAGCTGGGTGCCTCTACTGGATGGAACAAGCGCCGGGGAGTTCATTCGACGCCCGTTGGTGCACCACTCGGTGCAGGGGCTCTTTGCGATACGTGACCGCGATTGGAAACTGGTCGACGGAATCGGTTCCGGGGCGGGAAAGTTTAGAATCGGGTTAAAAGATCCTGAGGCGGTTGTGATTCGGAATGAGGACGGGACCTATGAGCCCTTCAGTTTTGAGCCGGTCCTACCGGAAGCAAAGAAAGGTGAACCGGACGGCCAGCTTTTTAACCTCGCGAATGACCCCGGGGAGCAAAATAATTTGTACGAAGAGCATCCTGAAGTGGTCGCGCGCCTTCGGCGGCACCTTGAAGAAATCAAGGCCGCGGAGGCGTCTCTATGGCGTTGAGTTTGAAGAGACTCCTGAATGCGCTCATAGAAAAAAGATTGATGCCCTGTCCAGAATAGGTGAGGGCGCGGTCGCGGTCTTGTCGCCGGTGGTGATTCATGGATAGGCTGGTTGAATGAAACCAATTTTTTCTTTTCTGCTCCTGGCCCTCTCCTGTCTTGCTCAGGCGGCAGAGCGCCCCCATGTCATTCTCGTGATGGCTGATGACCAGGGTTGGGGCGATATGGGTTACAATGGTCACCCGCTGGTGAAGACGCCGAACTTTGACGATGCCGCAGCCAGAGGACTTCGGTTTGATCGCTTTTATGCGGCTGCCCCGGTTTGCTCCCCGACGCGCGCAAGTGTCCTTACCGGGAGGAACCCGAATCGCCTCGGGGTTTATCAGTGGGGATTCCCGATCAGGAATCAGGAAGTGACGCTCGCAGAGGTCCTGAAACACGAGGGCTATACGACAGGACATTTCGGGAAATGGCACCTGGGTTCGGTGCGTGAAAGCAGTGAATCCCGGCCCGGTGCACATGGCTTCGATCGATGGGTGAGTGCGCCGAATTTCTACGAGAATGGCGCCACGCTTTCTGATGAGGGCAGGGCGGTTACTTTCGAGGGGGTCGAGAGTTCCTTTATTGCGGTCGACTCCGCTCTGGATTGGATGAAGGATTCGCTCAAGGAAGAGAAGCCGATCTTTGCGGTGATCTGGTTTGGCTCCCCCCATAGCCCCCACATCGCTGCGGATGAGGATGCAGCGCTCTATGCGGATGAAGACGATGCGGTAAAAAATTTCCTAGGGGAAGTCACCGGGATGGATCGCGCCTACGGAAAGCTGAGGGAGGAGTTGGAGGAGATGGGGATTCGTGAAAATACCCTGCTTTGGTACTGCAGTGATAATGGAGCACTTCCCAAGGTGGGGAGCAGTGGCGGTTTTCGCGGAAACAAGGGCCATATCTATGAAGGTGGTTTGTTAGTGCCTTCGATTGTGGAGTGGCCTGCAAGGTTTCCTGAGCATCGGGTGATTGAGAGCCGGGGGAATACTTTTGACATTTTCCCCACCGTTCTTGAGGCGGTCGGAGTTGCGTTGCCGGAGGGGCCGGACCTGGACGGGGAGAGTCTCATCTCGATGATGGAAGGGGAGGGCGAAAGCCGGAATAAACCGATGGGGTTCTGGGACACCAGCATGCGGGGGATCGGTACCCCCAGTGAGGAGTGGATGCAGGAACTGAAAGCTGCGCAAGCGGAGGGTCGGGATCTACCGCCCAATGAAGACGTGGTTGCCGCGATGGCGATTCCGGACCCACCAAAAACTCTTGAAGAGTTGAAAGGGCATCTCGCCTGGATTGACGGCGACTGGAAGCTTCACCACATCATTCATAAGAAAACCGGAAAGGCGACTTTCGAACTCTATCATTTGAAGTCGGACCCGTACGAGGAAGTGGACCTTTCAGAGGAGGAACCTGAGCGTGTTGCGAAGATGAAAGAGGCGTTGAAGGACTGGTCGGATTCTGTCCTCCAAAGTCTTAATGGAGCGGATTATCGCTGACTGAATACGACAGATACCGTCAGTTTTTCGACTGGTAAAAGGAGGGAGATTCTTTCCTTACTGATTCGGAAGGCCGCCCGGCGTCCCCTCGACGGGCTTGCATTTTCCCTGATCGGGAGTATTCACTCTTTGAAAGAGAACATGAATCTAACCCTCAATCTGAAACGAATTCACCGCGTCGCCGTCGTCGCGTGGCGAATTTGTGTTCGTTAACTCCGGTTGAGGTTTGTTTATCGTTTCTGTGCTTTTGTTCTCTTTTTGATTCCAGCGTGTTCGAATGACCGACCTCACCGGGTTGTTCATGCCAATGAAAACGCCCAGTCTTGAATCTGTTCAATCTGCCAATCCTCGTCGCGGCACGGTCATCATGCTGTGGTCTGTTGCCGCCTTTACCGCGAACACATTGCTCCTTCGTTATCTGAGTGGGACGGCTCACGGGATCACTCCGGATGTGCCTCTGCTCTTTCGGGCAGTTGTGGGGATCTTTATCGTGCTCGTCTTCTTTCGCGGGCGGCGCCCCACGCAGATTCGGCCGGTTTTTGTGAACCGGCTTTTGATTCTGCGGGGGATGACCGGATTGCTTGGAACGGCGGCATACTACTGGACGGTTCCGGCGCTCGGCGCGGGAATGGCGACCTTGATTTGCAATACCTATGTGATCTTCGCCTCAGTGATCGCCGTTCTCGCGCTCGGTGAGAAGCTGACGCCGCGACGTTTTGTGTGGCTTGCCACCGCCTTTGTCGGCATCGTCTTCCTGGTCGGGCCAAACACGGACGTCGAAGGATTTCAGATTGGGGTCTATGAAGTGATCGCCCTTGCCGGAGCGGTGCTTGCGGCAGCATCCGTTGTTCTTGTGCGAAAGTTAGTGGTCGATTATTCGATCGGCACGATCTATCTGGCGCAGTGTGTCTGGATCTTTCTGCCACTTCTTGTCATGGCGGCACCGAAGATAGGGGCGCTCACCGGCTCGGAGTGGGCTCTGCTCACTCTTGCCGCGACAGCGGCAGGATCGGGGCAGCTCGCGATGAACGAAGGCTATCGCTGCCTTTCCGTATCTGCGGGAGCTTCGATTCAGATGTTGTGGCCGGTCATGACGACGATGGGTGGATTTCTTCTGTTCGAAGAATCTTTCGTCATGTGGCAGTTGATGGGCGCGGTTTTGATACTCGCCTCCGTCTGGCGCGTTTCCGCGAAGAGATAGCGACGGTGGTGCCGTCGGGCTTGTAACATTTGGCGGAAAGAGCGGCGGCTCCGAGAGCTCCTGTGAATTCACCTTTAGAGACGAAGTTGACCGGAGGAGGGGCAAAGTAGTGATTGCTGAGAGCTTCTTCGGTGGCTGCGCGGAGGGGCTCTAAGTAGGTATCTCCGAGGTCGTTGAAAGATCCGGCAATGACAACCATTTCAGGATCAGCCAGTTGAACAAGGCGTGAGACGGTGTCGGCATGATAGGGGATCAGCTTATTCAGTGTTTTCAGCGCCGTGTCATCGCCGTTGAGGCATGCCTCAACGTAGGCTCTCCAACCGGTGAGGCTGTCTTTGTTCAGGACAGATCTCACGGTCGCTCCGTCTTCGAGCCAGACTGATTCGTCTGTTCCTGTGATTTTCCACCCCCGGATTTCGCCGGCCATTTCATGGTATCCACGTAACATGTGGCCATTTGACAGGATTGCAGTCGAGATGCCGGTTCGGATGTTGATGCAGACGAGGTTTTCGGGCGGAACATCATGTCCCAGCCAGTACTCGCCTAGCGCGATCGCCTTGGTGTTGTTTTCAATATGAAGCTCCCCGCTGGAGAGCCCCAACTCCTTTCCGAGATTGATGTCTTTCCAGCCCTCGATGTAAGGGTAGGAAATTCCAATCTGTTCAGCTTGATTGATTCTTCCGGGGACACCGATGCCATAGCCGAGGATCTTAATCTCACCACACTCAGCTCTGAATTCTTCGATGATCTCTTTCAGAATGGTGAGAACCTCATCTTTGGCTGGTTTTGCCTCGAGGCGGACCGTCCTTTCCGAAATTTTCGATTGGGCGAAATCGGTGAGGACGGCATAGACATGGCGGGCATCAAAGTCGAATCCGACGAATCGTCCGAATTCTCCGCAAATTCCGAGGAAGCGTTTTGGCCGGCCAGCTTCTGATTTTTCTTCGATGCCGTTCTCTTTGAGAAGGCCGCGGGCGATCAGGCTGTCGACGCGGCGTCCGGCAGTGGAGCGGGCCACTTCAAGCCGGTCCGCGAGGTCGCGCCGGGAGATCGCAGTTGCCTTGCGAATCTCCCTGACAATTAGACGTTCAAGCGTAGCTGGGTCCATAAGCGGACCACTCTACTACTCAGGAAGCTCTTTGTCTTTTGTTTCAGGTAAAAAGAGGATAATCACGGCCCCGAGGAGAAAAAAGCATCCCAGCCAGCTGATCGCGACAGGAAGGTCCATTGCGGCCTTCATTTTACCCGAAAGGAGGAGGATAGAGACGGCGACGATCCGTCCGCCATTGAATCCCCAGCTCATGCCTGTTGCGCGGAGCCGGTTCGGAAAGAGTTCCGGAAAATAGACGGCGTATCCCGCGTGCATTCCCAGAGTGAAAAATCCGAAGACGGGCAGGATCACGAGAAGCATGGTGTAGTTCGAGGGAGCAAAACAGGCGATGGGAGTGATAATGAATGCGGCGAGGTGAAAGATTACAAAGGCCTTCTTCCGTCCGATCCGGGCGGCAATCGGTCCAAAGAGGACCAGCCCGATCCCTCCGCCAATCGTTTGAATAATGCCGTAGGCGAGTTTGGCTTTTTGTGAGGCTTCCTCCGGGCTTACACCATCGGCGATGAGTTGTTCGCGGGCCAGGTCCTGACCGGCGATCGTCACGGCCCAGAAGGTGCCAAGACCCACGGCGGCCATCAGCATCGCGCCGATTGCTCTACCCCGCCAGGGCGCAACCGTAAGCAGTTCCTTGAAGCTGCCCTGTTTTTCGGTGCCGGCGGCGGCGGCGGCTCGCGCTTCCTCCCATTTCTTCGGCTCTTTCACCGCGACCCGTACCCAGACGATCAGCAACGCCGGAATGACACCCACGAGGTAGGCATACTGCCAGTTTGTATTCACGAGGTAGGCCGCGATTGCCGCAAGCCAGGTTCCGATGACAGAGGAGGCGTGAAAGATACTGGAGGCTTGTGCGCGCGCTTTTCTGGGAAAGACTTCCGCGACGAGGGCGGCGGCAACAGCCCATTCGCCGCCTACACCCATGGCAACGAAAAAGCGAAGAGTGGTGACATGCCACAGTTCGGTGGCGAAAAAGGTGAGTCCGGAGAAGATCGAGTACATCAGGATTGTCACGATCATGATGGGGCGGCGGCCGTAGCGATCCGCCATCGAACCGAAGAGAAGTCCTCCAATTGTTCCACCCAACAGAAACACGCCGAGAAACCATTCCCCGTATTTTTTAACATCAGCGCTTCCGAGATCCTGGCCGAGAATATCGGCGAGCATGTCATTCCGTGTCAGGTTGAAAATTTGACCTTCGTAGACATCGAAGATCCATCCGGCGCAGGCAATAATGAGGACAAGCCACTCATAGCGAGTGACGCCGTGATACCATTTTTCGTTTTTGGTGAGATCGTTGGACATGAGCTTGGTTGGGGAGAGGATGAGGGACTAAACAGGGTTAGGTCACGGAGTAAACCCTCTTGTGTGAGGCGTGATCAGGGAGGTTAATACCAGACCTTGAAGGGATCAGTAGCTCCGGGGACGGCGACAGGGTAGCGGCCGTCATTGTCCGGTTGAAGGGGGGCAGGGGAGGTGTAGTTGACGAGATCGGTCGGGACGAGTGTCTGGTTGGATGCCATCGCATCGTCCCAGGTGACTTCCTGACCGGAGTAATTGGACATACGACCGAGGATCCCCGTCATCGTTGCCATCGCTCCCCGCTCCGCTTCGTTGTAGTCGAGGTTTTCACGGATCGCTTTGAAGAGGGGGTAGTGTTCGAGTTGATGCCCGTCTTCATTACTCCGAAAGCGCATCGTATCAGCGTTCGGGCCGGAGATGGTGAACTCGCGCTGCATCAGGTTTGCGCGTCCCAGAGTGCCGACGGCACTTTCACTGATGTCGCGCAGGCACCCCGGGATTTGGCGAGCCTGACTGTAGAGGAGAGTGCCGTCGGCGTACTCATACTCCACGAAGTGATGATCATAGATTTGTCCGTTTTCAGGGGCATTGCGGACTTCGCGTCCACCCATGCCACGGGCGACAACGGGGTGCTGGTCTCCCATCATCCAGTTGGCGACGTCGAGGTTGTGAACGTGCTGCTCGACATTGTGGTCTCCGGATAACCAGGTGAAGTAGTACCAGTTTCGGATTTGATATTCCAACTCCGATTCCCCTTCGAGACGCGGTTTGCCGGGTCGTGAGGATCCGTTCCAAAGAGCCCGCATCGTCGTGATATCGCCAATGGCTCCGTCCTGAATTCGTTTCAGCCACTCCTGATAGCCCGGCTGGTGTCGGCGTTGCAGACCGACGCCGACTTTTAGATTTTTCGCCCTGGCGACTTTGGCTGCTTTCAGCACCCGTTTGATCCCGGTCACGTCGGTGGCGACCGGTTTCTCCATGAAAACATGTTTCCCCTGAGCCACTGCCTCCTCGAAATGTTGCGGGCGGAAGCCGGGTGAAGTCGCTAGAATGATGACATCACAGTCGGCGATGACGCGCTTGTAACCCTCGAAATCGTCGTAGCGTCGCCCGGGGGGGACGTGGATCCGTCCGGGCATTCTTTTTTCCAGGATTTCAGCCGCTTTGGTCATGGTTTCCCCGTTCACGTCGCACATCGCGAAAAGCTTCGTTCCGTCGTCGGCGGTGAGTGCCTGATTCGCTGCGCCGGCACCACGTCCACCGCAGCCGACGAGGCCCAGTTTCAGTTCATCACTTCCGTTTGCGGCGTGAACGGACATTTTCGAAGCAAGGGCAAGAGTTACTGAAGCGGCGGAAAGGGTGCTGCTGCGTTCAAGGAATTCTCTTCTTGATGAAGATTGGGGGGCTTTCATAGAGGAAATCGTTACCAAACGAATTAAATAGTTGCAAATAAAATTATTGAAGTTTATTTCCCCTTCTATTCAGTTAATGATCATGACGACAGCCTTCCTTTCAAAATCCCGGGACTCGGCGCAGTATGCGTGGGCTGAGCATCTCATTTGGATGGAGGGTGGAGAGCCGGTCGAACCTTCACAGAAGGAGCGGATCCGGCCGGGAGTTATCCTGACGACGCTTCTTGCGGCGACGGCATTTCTGATTGCATGGGGAATCTCCAGGTCAGGTTGGACGCAGGCAAGACTTCTCGATCCCGTTCTTCTGAGTATGCTGCTCGGGCTTGCCGCTGGAAACTTCATTGCAGGGACTCATCTGCTTCCCGGGGCAAGCTTCACGGTGAGAAAGCTGCTTCCATTGGGGATTATCCTCCTCGGGGCAAGAATGGACTTCATGGAAGCGCTTCGCATCGGTGCTCCCGGCATGCTCATGAGCCTCGGGGTTGTGACGATGTCAGTCGTGCTCCTCTCGTGGATGGGGCGTCTCCTCGGGCTCGACCGGAAACTGGCACTCCTCCTTGGCGTCGGGACGGGAATATGTGGAGGAACGGCGATTGTCGCGATTGCCCCGCTTTTAAAGGCCGGAGACCGGCATGTTCTCGTTTCGGTGGGGCTGGTGACGTTTATCGGGCTCGCGGCGATGCTGCTTCTGCCTCTCGCTTCGGGATGGCTGGGTCTTACGGAAACACAATTTGGTTTGCTGGCAGGACTCACGATTCATCAGACCCCTCAGGTGATTGCTGCCGGCTTTGCGGTGGGCGAAGAAGCCGGACAGATTGCGACGGTAGCCAAGCTCTCCCGGGTGTGTCTCCTTGCCCCGGCAGCCGTTGGGATTGGCTGGTGGATGTCGCGCCGCGAAGGGGCGGAGAATGCAGTCCGCCGTCCCTGGTATCGCCTCGTTCCGCTCTTTGCTATCGGATTCCTTTTGGTGGCATTGGCGAAGACTTTCGGCCTTTTTCCTCAAGTTTCGCTGAATTGGGACGGAACCAGCGCTGACTTCGAGAGTTCAATCGCTCTGAAAGTCATGTCATCATTTTTTCTTGCCGCCGGCATGGTAGGTGTGGGATTTCAGACACGCCTCTCTCAAGTCCGGGAAACGGGATGGCGTCCTCTTGTCGCTTCCGTGACCGCAAGCATTTTACTGACTGCTGTTGTTGTTACGGCGGTTCGTGCTTTCTTCTAACTTAAAGCTCTTACATATGTCCAATTTTAAAGATCCCCCCATCCCGATTAGAAGCCCTGAACGCAAGGTTGAGGTGTCATGGTTTTCCGCTTTGTGCGGCGATGATTACGAATACCTTGGCGTTCCCAACGGGTATCTGAGGAGTAGCTATGATCACTGCGGTGACATTGTTAGAATGGCCGACCGCCTTGGTTATCAGAATATTCTGTTACCCTCGTCGTTTGTCGTTGGTCAGGAACCCATCCCTTTCGCTGCGGCGATGGCGGCGCAAACGGAGAATATCAACCAGCTCATTGCGGTGAGAATGGGGGAGATTCATCCTCCCATGTTGGCCCGGCATCTCAGTACGATTGACCATATTGCAAAGGGGAGGTTGACCGTGAACATCATTTCCTCCGACCTCCCCGGTGAGCGATTCGAGAGTGAGGCGCGTTATGCCAAAGCAAGGGAGGTCATCGAGATCCTCAAGCAGTGCTGGACGCAGGATTCGATTTCCTTTCAGGGCGATCACTATCAACTGGAGATTGCTTCGACGGATGCAGCAAAGCCCTATCAGCAAAATGGAGGGCCGCTGCTTTACTTCGGTGGCATTTCACCGGGTGCAAAAGCCCTGTGTGCTGAGCACTGCGATGTCTTCCTGATGTGGCCGGAGACACAGGATCGGCTTGCTGAAACGATGAGTGAGATGAGCGATCTTGCGGCGGGATTTGACCGGAAGATTGACTTTGGCCTCCGTATTCACATGATTGTTCGCGAGACGGAGGAAGAGGCCCGTGCAGCGGCCGATAAACTCATTTCGAAGCTGGATGCGGAGAAAGGCGAGGAGATTAAGAACCGTGCTCAGGACAATAAGTCCGCAGGTGTGCTCCGGCAGGACGAACTCAGGGCTCAATCGGATGACGACTACATCGAAGAGCACGTCTGGTCCGGGGTCGGTCGGGCACGGTCCGGTTGTGGGAGTGCGATCGTGGGGGATCCGGATCAAGTGTACGAGAAGATCCAAGGCTATATCGACATGGGAATCCGGGCGTTCATTTTCTCAGGGTATCCTCATCTCGAAGAGTGTGAACTTTTCGCAAAGCATGTCCTGCCCCGCCTCGACACGACGAAGTTGAATATTGCCCAGGGCCGGCTTCCGGCAGAGACGCCGGAGACACCACTCACTTTCGGAGAAAGGAAATGATGGAGCGACGACAGTTTCTTTCCACGATGGCAGCCGCGGGCGCTGCCCTCTTCGCAGGGCGAGTCTTCGCTGAGGGGCGTGCGGCGTTCACCTTGAACTATGCTCCGCATTTCGGGATGTTTAAAGAATCGGCGCCGGGCGGATTGCTCGATGAGCTTCGATTCGCTTTTGACCAGGGGTTCAGGGGATGGGAGGACAACGGAATGGCTTCCCGTTCCCTCAAGGATCAGAAAGCGATCGGCGATCTCATGGAAAAACTGGGAATGACGATGGGGGTTGTTTCAGCTAAGACCGGCATCAAGTCGCTGAATTTTGCATCGAGGGACAAGGAGGCGAGACAGCTCGTCCTCGAACAGATTCGTGAGACCGTTGAGGTCGCAAAGCGGGTCAATGCGGGGTACATGACTCTTGTCTCAGGGCAGGTCGATCCCCGCTGGCCCCGTGAAATCCAGTTTGCTAATTGCATTGAGCTTCTAAGGGAGGCGAGTGAGATCGTGGAGCCACACAATATCACGATGGTGATGGAGCCTCTGAACCGGTTTCAAAATCATCCGGGCTCGTTTCTACAGACCGTGACAGAGGGGTATCTGATTTGCGAAGCAGTGGATCATCCCAACTGCAAAGTGCTTTATGATCTCTATCATCAGCAGATCGCGGGTGGAAATTTGATTCCCCTTTTTGATCTCTGCCGGGACCAGATTGCCTATCTACAGGCAGGAGACAATCCGGGCCGGAATGAGCCCGGAACCGGTGAGATTAATTACGCCAAGGTCTTCAGCCATGTGCACGCGTCAGGGTTTGACGGGATCATCGGCATGGAGCACGGAAATGCCGGAAAAGGCATTGAGGGGGAAAAAGCCGTGATCGATGCCTACCGCTTCGTGGATCCGAAGCCCTCATGAAAGAGGGGCCGTTTATTTAAGAAACTTTCAACCGGCTGCTCCTGCGATGACAGTTTCTCTACAAACCTTCGTGATTGATTTTGTCGGCGCCGCGGTCTGATCCGGCAGGGGGACGCTGATAGTCGTCGCGTGACTTAAAGGTTTTCTCTCCCGTTCTGCGGTCAAATCCATCGGAGCTGATCTGGTCGGGGGCGGAGTCGCCTGTTTTGTCGATCCAGTGATCGAGGACATCAGAGAGGCGTTTCTCAATGGCGCGATATGTTTCATTGCCGGCGAGATTGCTGATTTGGCGCGGATCGGCAGCGGTATCGTAGAGTTCGCTTTCCGGGCGCGGTTTGAGGAAGACATCGGCTTGAATAGGCGTGAGTGGTTCCGAGGATTCGGATGCCGCGATAAGGTCTTGAAAGGTAGGGGAGCTCGTGGAGTCAGCGGGTCCTTCGAGAGCGAGTTGGGGGCGTGTGTTTCGAATATAAAGCCAGCGACCATCCCGAACCGAGCGACCGTGCGCTTCGTAGTCGTGCCAGTTGTGCTCGGAGAAGGCAAAAGGGCGGATTGACACGGTGCTGTCGGCATAAAGGGGGGTCAGAGAACGCCCTTGAAAGGTCACTGGCTGGTCGAGGCCGGCGAGTTCCGTCATCGTCGGAGCGATGTCGATGACACTGATGAGTGAACGGCTTCTCGATCCGGGCTCGGAGATGGTCGGGCCGCTGGCAATGAAATACGTTTTCATTCCGTCATCGTGCAGGCGGGTTTTGGCACGGGGGAAAGGGCGTCCGTTGTCGGCGATGACGTAAAGGTAGGTGTTCTCGAACTCGCCTTCCTTTTTGAGTTGATCGACGACTTGTCCGACGAAGTAGTCAAAACGAGTCACTTCAAGAAGGTAGGCTGCGAAATCTTCACGGGTTTCAGGAGTGTCTGCGAACGCGGGAGGGAGGGTGAGTTTGGCAGGGTCATATCGAGGGCCGTAGAGATCTTCCTTCCATTCTTCACGACCGTCCCAGGGGCGGTGAGCGTCGAGTGCGGCAAGCCAGAAGAAAAACGGCTTGTCCTTCGGGCGCTCGGCGAGGGCCTTGAGCCAGTTGCCGTGTCCGCCGCTGTTTCCTTTAACTTTAGGAAGGTAGCGCTTGTCAAAGGAATCAGTGGGCGCGGTTTCCCCTTCCGGGGCATCATGCCAGGTCATGTGATCCTTGCCGGCCAGAGCAGTGTAGTATCCGGCGTCCCGGAGAATTCCTCCTACGGACGGGAGGTGCCAGGAGATGGGGCGGTGAAGTTCAGAGGCGTCTCCATTGTTGTGGGGGTAGCGACCGGTGATGATGCTCGACCGGCTAGGGCTGCAACTGCTCGTGGTGAGGTAGGCGTTGCTGAAGAGGATGCCTTCTTCGGCGAGAGCGTCAATGTTTGGCGTGCGGGCGTCAATACTGCCGTAGCAGCCGAGATCGTTGTAGCTGATGTCGTCGGAAATGAGGACAATGAAGTTCGGTCGCTCGTCGGCGAAAGCCGGGGCGAAGGAGAGGCTGACGAGGAGGAATAGGGTTTGAAAAATGATTCTCATAGGAAGATGACGAATTGTCGGGGAGCTAAGCGCCTAATTCATCATGCGCAAAAGCGTGAATAAGCCAAATTCGAAAAGAGATATAAAATTGCTACCGGAATGACGCAATGGGATACGGGTTGGCCTTTGCTCTGAAAAAGGTAAGCGTTTGGAAACACTCTGCGCATATGTTTCGATCTGTCCTTTTTCTTTCCGTTGCCCTTCTCACGCTTGCTTCGGCGCCGCTTTCAGCCGGCCCTAACGTTGTCTTTATTCTTGCGGATGACCTGGGGTATGGAGATATCGAGTCCTTCGGGAGCGAATTCTGTAATATAGACACCCCGCATTTTGATCAGTTATGTGCTGATGGCATCAAGTTCACGGATGCCCATGTGACCGATTCCGTTTGTATTCCGAGCCGTGTATCAATCATGACCGGTCGCTATGCGCTGAGGTTTAACAGTCAGAACAGCGGTGGCCCCTGGGCGTTTCTCGGTCCTCAGTTTTCCCCGGACCGGTTGACCTTAGGTGACCTGATGAAACGTGCAGGGTATGCGACCGGATACGTCGGGAAGTGGCACCTCGGAACAGAGATGACGACCCGTAATGGTGAAGTGCAGAACGCTGAGACGGTTGATTTTACCAGGCCTTTAAAGCTCGGGCCGAATGACTATGGATTTGATGAGACTTTCATCCTGCCCGGTTCCCTTGACATGCCGCCCTATGCTTTCATTAAAAATGGAATGTGGAAGGGGTCGGTTACGGCCGAGAAAGGGTGGAGTGCGTTTAACCGCCTCGGTCCTGCGGCGGAGGATTTTGTTGATCATGAAGTTCTCGGGGAATTTTGCAGGGAAGCTGATCGTTTTATTTCGGAACAGGCAAAGGAGGATGAACCTTTCTTCCTCTTTGTTGGATTGACCGCTCCGCACACCCCGACTTCTCCGGAGCCTGAGTTTCTGGGAAAAAGCAGAATCGGGATCTATGGTGATTTTGTGATGAATGCAGATGCCTGCATTGGTCGAATTCGGGAGTCTCTGAGGTCTCACGGGCTCGACGATGATACCTTGATCATGGTGACGTCGGATCACGGTCCGGGGCATTACTCGGGGCGAAAGCATGAGGCGACCGCCTTCCAGGCTGAAGAAATGCACGAGGATGGGCACCATGCGAACGGTCCATGGCGTGGGTATAAATTTTCCGCGCTGGAGGGCGGGCAGCGGGTTCCCTTTGCGGCAGTCTGGCCGGGTGTGATTGCCCCGGGGCGGGTCAGTGATGCCTTGATTAGCACCGTGGATCTGATGGCGACTCTGGCCGAACTGACCGGGGAAGCTCCCGCTGATAATGAAGGACCCGACTCGATTAGTTTCCTGGGCCTGTTAGAAGATCCTGAGTTTGAAGGGGTGCGGGAAAGTTTGGTCGCCCGGGGGTCCCGTGCTCACTCTTATCGAGAGGGTGAATGGAAGTTGATCGTCGGACCGGGGAGCGGCTCTAACGGGCTGTTTGCGAGTCGGCCTGATTCAAATACCGCCTGGAAGAATGCCTTGGAGAGCTATGGTGGAAAGCCGGGGGGGCTTGAAGATTTGAAGGTGGCTGAGTTTGTGCAGCTCTATCATTTAGCGGTCGATCCTGAGGAATCGAATGACCTGTCCTCCCGGGAGCCGGAACGATTAAAGGCGATGATGGAAGCCCTGGAGAAAGTTTTCGAAGCGGGGCGTTCGAGGCCGGGGACTGCCCTGCCGAATGATGCCGAGCCGGAATTGTTTCGGGCAGTGCCGAAATTTGTTTGGTAGGCTTGTCTGGTGGACTGCCGCGGATATCTGGTGCCTAGGCGAAAATTTCTGTTACCGGCTTTCCCGTGCCGTCTTTCGTGACGTAGAAAGGCCTCCCCTCAACGGTGAATTCAGTCTTCGGGCTGATCCCCATGGCGCTCATGATCGTGGCGTGCAGGTCGGTGATAGTCACCGGATTTTCGACGGTGATAAGGGGACGTTCGTCGGCGGTTGCTCCGTAGAGGTGACCTTTTTTCACCCCGCCTCCGAACATCATGACACTGCTGCCACCAGTGAAATGGCGATGAAGGCCGTAGTGTTTCATCTCGGTGAGTTGGTCGACTTTATGAGTGGCCTGGTCATTGGCGGTGGAGCCGGGTTTTCCTTCCATCATCGCGTCGCGACTGAATTCGGAGGCAACGATCACAAGAGTGCGATCAAGGATGCCCCGCTCTTCCAGGTCGAGAATGAGTTGGGCAACCGGTTCATCTATTTCTTTGTGCAATCGATCCACTGTATCATGGCCGTTTGCGTGGGTATCCCAATGAAGGAAAGGAACATATTCCGTGGTGACTTCGACGAAGCGGGCTCCGTTTTCGACGAGGCGTCTCGCAAGGAGGCAGCCGCGACCAAAACGCCCCGTGTCATATTTTTTGCGGACTTCTTTGGGTTCTCTTTCAATATCGAAGGCATCACGCTCTTTGGAGCTGAGGAGGCGGTAGGCGTTCTCCATTGAGCGCATCAACGACTCCTGCTGGAAATCACTCGCGAAGTCACGATGGGGGTTCCTGTCGACGAGTTGGCGGAAGAGTTTATTACGGTTTGAAAAACGGGATTCCGTCATGCTTTCCGGCGGTCGGACTGCAGATGCTGCCTCTTCGGGAAAGGGAAGGTTCATGGGGCCGTATTCGCTACCGAAGAACCCGGCTGTAGTGAAGGCTTTCAGCTCTTCTTTCTCGCCGACTCCTTCGAGTCGTTGGCCAATGTTGATGAAGGAAGGCATCACCTCATTGTTGGGGCCCAGCACTTTCGCCATCCATGATCCGATATGGGGAGCGGCGACAGTTTGGGGGGGGACGTAACCGGTGTGCCAGTGATACTGGTGTCTGCTGTGAAGGATGCTCCCCAGATCGGGCTGGACCACAGACCTTAAGAGGGTGCCCCGGTCCATGACGCCGGCGATCTTCTCCATTCCGGCGCATATTTTGATGTTGTCGACTGAGGTGTCGATAGCGGGAAAGGTGCTCAAGACCGAATCTGCTTTCATGCCCTTTTTGAAGGGCGTGTAGAGTTTGGGGTCAAAGGTTTCAGGGGCGGCCATTCCTCCTCCCATCCAGAGGAGAATGCAGGCGTCAGCTTTCGCTTCGGGGCGCGCGATCCCTTCGCCGCGGACGAGCTGTGGAGAGCCTGACATCCAGGCAGCAGCGGAGGCAGCGCTGAGCTTCTTCAGAAAGTCACGGCGGACAATGGAGTCGGGTGCTTCCGGGTCAATGTTTAAGGTCATGATAGGCTGGAGTAGAGTAGGGGGAGAAGGCGTTCCTTACCTCACGATCAGGAATTCAGGGGTCATGGTGATGGCCCAGAGGAGGTCTGTTACGGTTGCTGTGTCAGGAGAATCCCCGAGGATTCCGGACGCGAAGTTTTCTTCTGACTCAGCCGGGTAGCGGGAAAGGGTTGAGAGGTAAATTGATTCGACGAGTTTTTCAGCGGGGAACGCTCGAATGAGTTTCTCAGCGCCTTTTTTCAAATTGGCGACCAGGTCACCATTTGTAGCAAGATTGACCGCCTCAAGGGTCGTTAGCTCCGAAGGCCGGGAGGTGACAATTTGATCCCGGTTAGGGCGCCCGAGTGCCCTCATGAGTTCATCTGCTTTGAGAAGCGATGCGCGAACGGGGCGATCACTCCCTGCCGAGGCACGTGCGAGCGTTTTGCCGATTCGTTTGTCAGTTGCGCTTTTCCATTGAGGGACATTAACGGAAACGGAGGACGTCCAGGTAAGCTCGTCGAGATTCCATTTTCCGGGGCGGCTTCCCGGGGGAACAGATTGGCTGACCTGCCAGGTTTCGTCGGTCATGACGATTTCGTCTGAGTTGTCCTCGTACTCGATTCGGACGGCGCAGAAAGCGCCTGCGGCATTTGGTTTGGCGCCCCGGTTTTCAGCAACGATAAGGAGTTGGTTCTCCTGCTTGATTGAATTGGCAACGGGCGCGGCATCCAGCTCATTCCATTGGCTGCCGTCCAGAATCTTTTGTCCGTTCAAATAGAGGACGTAGGCATTGTCGGCGGCGGCGATGATGCCGGCCGAACGCACTTTATTGTTCGGGGAAAAGTTTTTCCTGAGGAGGATTTTCTCCCCATGGGGAGGGGGGCCGGGGCGGGCGGAGGGCCCCCATATCCATGAACTTTCGAAGCTGAGTTGTTCGATGAGGGCAGGATCAATCACTCCCCGGGCGACCGGCGCGTCATAGGACGCGGGGGCGTTACCTGTGATCTGCCAGATCGCGTCTACAAATTGTTCTGCGGTGAGTCGTTTCGGATGGGGACCCCTGAACTGATAGGATTCAGCGTCATTTATCTCCTCCTGCGGGACACTTTTACTTTGGTAGGCAGCGGAGGTTGTGATGAGGCGCAGGGTGTGTTTCAGGTCGTAGCCGTTGTCCTGAAAGTCGGAAGCGATCCAATCGAGTAAATCTTCGTTCCAGGGTTCGGTTTGCATCGCATCCAGGGGATGCACCATGCCGCGGCCCATGAGTTGTCCCCAAAGGCGGTTAACGATGGTGCGGGGGACGCGTCCGTTCTCCGGGTGGGTCATGAGGCCTGCGAGCTGACTGAGCCGTTCCTCTTTGCCTGCGGCTGGATTGATGTTTCCTATCTCGGGGAAGATCCAGTTTGCCTTTGCGGTTGCTCCGGTTGGTTTGTCACAGCGATGAAGTTCGAGGGGATCATCTGAATAGATGGCCGCGAGACCGTAGGCATCGTCGAGGGTCCATCGGTCGAGGAAACTGTCATGGCAGGAAGCGCACTTCATGTTGATGCCGAGGAAGGCCTGCGAAAGGCTCTGGGAAAATTGAACCGGAAGGGTTTGCCCGGCACTGACGGTGCCGCGCCATTTGATGCCATTGATGAACCCTGCGCTGGCGGAGTCTGCGGGCGCGATCAGTTCCTGAACCATGGTGTCGAATGGCTTATTCTCTTTCAGTGCTTGATAGAGCCATTCGCTGATCTGGGTTCGCCCTCCGGTGATGAACCCCGTGCCGGTGTAGTCATTGCGAAGAAGGTCGTTCCAGAAAGTGAGCCAGTGTTCGGTGTAGGCCAGATCATCAGCCAGCAATTCATCGATCAGTGCTTGCCGTTTCCCGGGAGAGGTGTCCCCGCAGAATGAGCGGACCCGGTCGGGGCCGGGGAGGAGTCCGGTGAGGTCGAGGGTGACCCGGCGAATGAAAGTGGAATCATCAACCGGCTCCATTTTTTCAAGGTCGTTGAGAAGGAGGTATTCGTCGATGAGCCGATCGAGAGGATGGTTCGTCCCTCCGGTAATCGTCGGCAGTTTCGGGCGACGGGGTAAAAAGGGAGGTTCGTAGGTGGGGGTCCCGAAAGTGAAGTCCTCCTCCCATTTCATGCCCTCATTGACCCACATTTCGAGCATCGCAATCTGATCGGCAGGCATTCTGGGGTAGTCCCCGGGAGGCATTTGATAGTCTGGATCAGAATCATGGATCAGATCAATGAAGTAGGATTCGTGAGATTTGCCGGGAACGGCGGTCTCGTCATCGATGAACAACGCGCGAGTGTTCATTGAGAAACCTCCCTTTGATTCCGCTCCGGAGTGGCATTCGCTGCAGTGTTCTTTCAGAATCGGAACGACCTGATGAACAAAATCGACTTCAGCCTGGGCGGTAGCGAGAAAGGCTGATGTGATCGAAGCGGAAAGAATTTTTCTCATTGTTCCCAAACATAGGGGGGGGAGCGTTTCATGCCACTACGGGAACTCGTCATGCAGGACTGTGCCGGGGGCAGGCCGGATTGGTTCGGATGTCTTGACCAATTCAGCACAAAAAGATTGGCTTTGGAGGGAGATTTTCGTTTCCTCAACGAGAGGATGTTCTATTCTGACAGGACCCCCTTCATTTTCTCCATGAAGACGTTTTTTACCTCATCCCTCCTCGGCGTCCTTTGCGCGATCGTGTTCGGTTGGGGAATGGTTCGGTTGGGTGGGGAAATGCCGGGGCGCTCTCCCGGGAGCTATCCTCCAATGCCGGTCGAATCGAAGCCGGGTCCTGCGCCGGTGGCGAAGACTGAAGTCGAGGTAATTCCCGAATTTCCCCTCGAAAGAGTTCCTGAAATAGTTCAGGAGGAACCGCCGGAGAAAGTGCAGGGTGAAATGGAGGAGCCGAAACCGCTTCAGTTGACCGGAAGAAAACCGTCGCTGGAAGTCTTTGGGCCTCCCGCGCCGGTCTTACCCTTTGTTCTGAATATCAACGGGGCAGAGGAGGGGGTTACCTTGCAGGGATCGATTCCGACTCAACAGGCAAAGGCTGCGATCGAGGAAGCTGTTGCGAATGTATTTGAGGAGGAAGTTTTTGAGAACAGGTTGAAGTTTTCCCCGGACACCCGAAGTGGCCTTTGGATCAGTTATCTTCCCGATTTTCTCGCCCGCTACTTTGAGTACACCGGAGGAGACCGGGAAATCACGATCGTTGATGATAAACTGATCCTCGCGGGAGCGGTCGCGTCCGAAGAGGCGAAGAAGATCGTGATCGGCTGGACGAAGCCGTTTCGACAACACGGCCTCGCCATCATTGAAAGCGTCGACGTTGATGACGCTTTGAAAGGGGAGATCGGGGAAATACCGGAGAAGTTGGCCGCTGTTGATTCTGATAATCCTGCTCAGGCGGAGCCGGCAGTGAATGGAGAGCAAATCACTGAAGCCGTGCCTGATGATCCCTTGCCGGTTTCTGTCGAGGAGATTCAGGAGGAGGAAGTTGCTCCGGTTGAGGCGAAAGGTGAAGATGAGTTAGTCTTCATGGGGCCTTTTGATGAATTCTACGAAGTTCATACGGTCCCTTTTGTGGCGGGTAATCAAGCGGTGGATGAAGAGCCGGAAGTGATACATGTGTCGGAATCGGAAACGCCGGACTCGGCCGGTGGTAACGCCTCTGAAGTTGAAGGTGAGTTGGTCTCTTCTGATCCTGTGCCCGACGATGGGAAGCCTCTTATTTTCTATTTTGAAACCGGATCTGCTGAAATTGCGGCGTCTGACCATGAAAAAATCCGACGGGCAATTCAGCGGGCCTCCCACTCCCGTTCGATCGTCTACATCACCGGATATTCAGATTACCGCGGCAGTTTCGAATTAAATCAGAAGCTTGCTCTTGCCCGGGCAAATCGGGTTAAAAGCCTTATCTTTGCCGGAAACCTCCCTGATCAGGTTACTGCTGAAGTAAGTTCAAAGGGCGATAGCCAATCCAGGTATTCGACTAATGATTCGGACGCGGTTCTGCAGCACAGTCGCCGGGTCGTTGTCGAGGTCTATCAGCTGAAATAGCGTGACTCTTTGTTGGCGGGAAATGGAGAAGCCTTTCGTGGTAACTGCTTAGTGATTCGCTGAGTCCGATCCTTTCATTGATACGCTCAGCGTCTCGTAGCCATTTGCCCGTTCATAGACGGCCTCGCGTTCGACATGGGGCAGGGAATCAATGATCGTGATTTCGGAGACCTTCGTGACGAGAGATTCCAACAGGGTTCGGACGAGGAGTCTGGCATGGGGGGCTCCGAGGCAAAGGTGGGTGCCGAATCCAAAGGAAACGTGCGGGTTCGGCTTGCGGTCGAGTTGAATGGTGTGAGGATTTTCGAAGACCGTTTCATCGTGGTTTGCAGAATTCCAGCAGAGAGAAACGCGCCCATCCGCAGGGACGGTAACTCCATGCACATCAGTTTCGACAGGGCAGACACGACCGATGTGGGTCAATGGCATGAAGACCCGGAAGAATTCCTCTGAGGCGAGGCGAATACGTTTCGGATCCCCGCGAAGAAAACTCAGTTTTTCAGGGTTCTCCCCAAAGTAGGCGATGATGGAGGAGATGCTGTGAATGATTGTGTCGCGCCCCCCGGCGAAAGTGAGGTTTCCGAACCCCATCATTTCCTCCCGGGTCAATTTTCGTCCCTGAAATTCAGCTTGTGTCAGGGCACTGAAAAAGTCTTCTCCGGGATTCTCTTCGGAGCGGTCAAACTGAGCATTTAGATAGTCTTCAAGTTGATTGCCTTTCTTAAACGTCCCGCCGGTAACTTTGAAAACATGCATGCCCCAGCTGATCCAGGTTTTGGCTTCAGTTTCAGGGACATTCAGGAGGTAGGTCAGGGCATGGGATTGAATCGGGAGGGCAAACTCATTGACGACTTCGAGCGACTCCTCTCTGATCGCGGAGGTCAACATGTTGTCGATGAGGGATTTGACCCGGGCGATGACCTCGGGCTTTTTTGCTCGCTGGAAGAAAGGCTCTGCGATGGTCCGGTATTCGCCGTGGAGTGGGGGATCGACTTCGATCGGAAGCTGTCGCATTGTCCGGACTTCCTCTTCGGAGGGAATCGGCACGCGAAAAGGGGCGTCAGAGCTGAACGTTTTCCAGTCTTTGGCGGCTTCCCGGACATCCGCATGACGAAGGATCATGGGAATATTTTCCCCCTGAAAAGGGCATTTCAGCGTCGCCGACTCGCGGCGGAAATTTTGAAACGGGTCAGGGCCGGGGAGTGATGGATCGCTCATTGCCGCGGATTATAGCGATCATGACGGGATTCGTCCAGAACGCGCCTGCGCATTGAATCCAGCCATCTAACCGATCCAGGAGAGAAGCAATCGTGACCAGACGGTTACGAGCGGACAGGCGATCAAGCCAACGATGAGGCCCGGCACGAGAAAGTCTTTGGAGCGAATTTTCCCGCTGGCGTAGGCAATCGCGTTGGGAGGCGTTGAAATAGGGAGACACATGGCGGCTGAAGCACTGAGAGCCATGGGGATTGCAAAAGCGGCTGACTCGACGCTGCCACCACTGGCTGATCCCGCCGCGATTCCGATGGGAATAAGAATGTTCGAAGCGGCGGTGTTACTCATGAAATTTGAGAGAATCAAAGTCAGAAAGCCGAAAATCATCCCCATTGCCCAGGGCGCTACTTCCAATGCGGTGAGGTTTCCGGCGATCCACTCGGCGAGGCCGCTTTCGAGAACGCCGACACCGAGTGAGAGGCCGCCTGCGAGGAGGATTAGAATATCCCAGTCGAGCGTTCGGATGTCCTGAGCTCGAATCACACCGGTAATCGACAAGGCGACGATGGGAATAAAGGAGACGACCGCGGTCGGCATCCCATGCCAGCTTCCACTGAGCCAGAGGATGATCGTCGCCGTAAAAACGGCGAGCACTGTCCAGCGTTGCCATCTGGGGGTGTGTTCGGAGTCGGGCATCGCGGTGGAGTCGCCCGCACTGCTTCCGTTGTCCTGCAGCTCAAAAGAAGCGAGGCTCACTCGCTTCGAAAGTGCCCACCATAGCCCGGCGAGGAGGAGGAGCGCGGGTGGTAGACCGAAGAGCATCCATTTCAGGAAATCGACGGGATAGACCTGGCCGAGAAGACCTGAGGCAATGGCATTGGGCGGGGTGCCGATGATAGTTCCCATCCCTCCGAGATTGGCAGAGAAAGCGACACCGATAATCATCGCCCGGGCTGCGCCGACTGCCTTCATATTCCCCAGCATCGGCCCTAGAATAGCGAGCATCATTGCAGCGGTCGCCGTGTTTGAGAGGAACATGGAAAAGACAAAGGTGGTCGACATTGCCACGAGCAGAACAGTCTCGGGTTTTGATCCGGCAAGTCTCAGAATATTTCCCGCGAGAAAGTGATCGAGGCCGGTTCGTGATGCCGCTTTTGCGAGGATGAATCCGCCGAAGAAAAGCCACATCGAAGGACTCGCCCATGGCATCACGAATTTCTGCCACGCCGCGGGGTCTGCTGATTTGTTCATCACTCCCCCCGGTTGTCCGAGAATGAGGATCTGCAGTCCAATCGCAAGCAGAGCGACGGCAAAGGCGGGAATAGCTTCAGTCATCCAGAGCAGTCCACAGAAGAGAATGATGCTCAGGGTCCATTGAGCAGCCGGGTCGAGCCCCTCATAGGCAGGCAGAAAGGCGAGTGCTGCGGCGGCGATGAGACAGCCGAGAAACTTCAGCAGTGCGTATCCGGAGTGAAACTCGAGATGTCCGAGGATACGTCGATATTCGGCACGGGTGTCTGCCCTGGACGTTAAGAGAGGCAGGGGAAAGCTGAAACGATGAGAGTTCGACGAGGGTGATTCGTCATTATCGTGATCGTTCTTTTCCGCAGTCATGGATTGAAGGGTCTACTCATTGATGAGTCGCAGAACTCGTGCCGATGGCAAGAGGCGTTTTCTATGACCCCTTGATCCTGAGTCACCTTTTACTCATGGCATATCTTATGCTTTCCAGTGAGCTATGTTGGAGGTGCTCAAAGACCAGTTCCCGATTCGTTTTCATCTATCCAATGGGGCTTCCTGTACGATCCGGCCGATCATGGAAGCGGACGAACCCGGTTTTCGAGGTTTTCATGAAGTGATCCCTGAAGAAGAGCGCCTTTTTATTCGCTCTCAGATCAAAGATGGCAGCCTCTTTAAGGAGTGGATTTCAGACAAAGAGAACATACAACACTTCGCTTTACTTGCCTTTGTTGATGGCCGGTTGGTTGCGATGGGGTCACTTCATCAGCGCCCCGGAGGTTGGAAACGTCACATTGGAAGGGTCTACTTTTTGACTCACCCGGAGTTCAGGGGGTTGGGTATTTTGGATGAATTGCTCGGAGTTCTCGTGAAAATTTCAACTCAGATCGGACTGACAAAACTCGAAACAGAACTCAACGGTGAACGGAAGGCGGCAATTGAGTCGATGGCGACAATCGGGTTTCACGAACTGGTTCGATTGCCCCATTACATTCGAGACATGCAGGCAGTTTCTCATGACTATGTTTTGATGGGCATGAACCTGTTTGCTGAGTATGAGAATCTCGGGGCAGGTGATTAGGGGGTGGTCGTTTCAAGCTTGCGATAGAGAAGGGAGGCGTAATATCCTGCTTTCTGATGAAATCGATTTTTTTCAGAGCTGTTCTTCCTCTCTGCGTTTCGTTGTGCTTCACGGGGTGTGGCAAGCCGAAGTTGAAGTCGGAGGTTCGTGAAGACTCCGCAGAGGAGAGTGAGCCGGCAATTCGAAACGGGGAACCGCTATCCATCTCCGAAAAGCGGGATGCTGTAGTGGGACGCGTTTTTGAACGATTGACCCTCGGTGAAAGGGGGTTCTCCAGTGCGGAGATTCTCGATATCACGGATCAGGCCATCATCGTGTCTCATGAAGGGGGTGTCGAGAGTGTGTCGTGGACAGGCATTCCTGAGAACGTTCGTGAGCTGTGGGGATACGACCGTGCCGCTGAAGTAAGTGATCAGAAAGTGAATGCAGTGAAGCCGCAATCGCCTCGTGAAGAATTCGTGCAGCCTTCTATCGCGTTGCCTAGTGGTCGGGCACCGGATGAGTCAGGAAGTCGATTTGCTGAAATGGCACAGAAAGAAAAAATGCTCGGGGCTCAGCTTGAAGGAATTCGAACATTGGAATCTGATCTGTCCCGGCATTCTCTGACCCTGAATGATCTCCGGGCTCAGCTACAGTCCATCCGTGCGAAGGAGTCGAACCGGGGTTCGGGAGGAGTGCGCATTGAACGTCTGAATGGCCAGTCAGTGATCGTGGATCGGAGACGGGAAATGAGTGACATTCAGGCGAGGATCAAAGGGGAAGAGCAATTGGTGGCTCAATTCTCGAAGTCGCTTGAGAAGGCACGTCAGACTCATCAACGCCTGCAAGCGGAAGTGATCCGGCTGCAACAGCAGTGAGCGCCGGGATGTGGATCGATCTCAGGCTGTGAAAAGCTCGGTGAGCTGCCCTTTGGAGTCGCCATGCGATTCGGTGGCGATCCCCGATCCGTTCAGCAGGCTGACCCACAGGTTGCACAAAGGTGTCTTTGGTTCGGCAACGATGTGCCGGCCGTGCTTGATGCCTGCGCCACCACCGGTCACAATGGTCGGGCAGTTCGTCAGGTAGTGGATCGAGTGAATATTACTTCCGAGGGTCATCGTGGTGTGATCGAAGAGCGAAGACCCGTCTGCTTCTTTGGTGCTTTTGAGGCGATCAATGAAATGTGAAAGCAGCTCCGACTGCTTGAGGTCCCGCTGCTGCGAGACTTCCAAACGGTTCCCCGGCTGGTAATGGCTCATGTTGTGCGCGGTGATCGTGGCTCCCATGCTCCGGATCATGGAATCGAGAGGCTGGCGATAGCTGAAGACACGAGTCGCATCGACCTGAAGGGCGGCCGCCATGAGATCATACATGACTTTGATTTCCTCGACGCCCTGGATGCTTTTGTCAGGTTCGACGGGCGCGGGGTCAGGGGTGCGCTTTGGCACTTCGAGCCACTCACGTTCTTTCGCGAGGCGTTGCTCGATTTCGCGAATCGATTGAAAGTATTCATCGAGTTTCTCGCGGTCGGACTTGGTGAGGCCGCGTTGAGTTGTCTTCGCATCTTCAAGGACGGTGTCGAGAACGCTTTTTTGTTTCAGCAGGTCGGCCTGGCGCAGTTCGAGGGGGGTACTGTCGTCGGAGAAAAGTTTGTGAAAAGCCGTCACCGGAGTGGTCAATGCGGACATTGGTTTGCCCTGTCGGTTCCAGGCGAGGGAGAGACCCGGGCCGTGACCTGAATTGTCGCCACCCTTATAGCTGAGTTGCACGGAGGAGAAACGCGTTTCATGTCCAAGGGCCTCAGCGGCGACTTGATCGACTGAAATGGTGTTGTGGAAGCTTTGTCCCGGTTCGGCGTAGCGATTTGCTCCCGTCAGCCAGAAGGTGCTCCCCCAGTGAGCTTCATTGTTGTATTGATTGGCGAGGTTCTGAATGATCGTCATGTCCCCGCGATGTTTCGCGAGCGGGGCAAGCCCTTCGGGCAGGGTATAGTCCGCGCCGACATCCTTTTTATCCGGATACCATGATTCTTTCGTGACTCCGAATCCCATGCCGAGAAAGACGAAGCGTTTCGGGGGAGTTGCCATTTTGGCTGCAGAGGCAAAGCGGCGAAACCCTAGCGATTCCAGTGCCGGAAGCGCGATCAATGCTGAGCTGCTGCGGAGGAAGCCGCGACGCGATGGAGGAGTGAGAGGAGAAGTCATTTCTTCAATTGGAAAGGTTTCGATTCAATGAACGCGAGGATAAGTTCGCGCATGGATCCGTCTCCTGCACTGGCGCGTTTCAGCAAACGTTCGCGGAGGCTTTCGTCGGAGAAACCATAGGGTCGACCGAGTCCATACTCAATGAGGGCTTCAAGAAATCCCCGGGTAAAGGCCGTTTCCTGTTCTGCGACCCGGTCGCGGAGTTCAAAGAAATTGTTGAAAGTGGCTCCGCCTGGAAGCGCTCCGCTCGGATCAATCGGGAGCTCCTTTTTTGCCACGACCCGTTTGCCCTTGCGCGTTTCAAGATGAAGAACCTCACGCCATTGGCCGGTTGGATCGAAGTTTTCCAGTCCATAGCCGATGGGGTCGATCCGCTGATGGCATTGGGCGCATTGCGCTTCCTCCATGTGCGCGGCGAGTTCCTCACGCGGCGAAAGCAGTTTGCCCTGAACCCGACTGAGTTGCGGGACATTCGGCGGAGCCGGTGGAGGGGGCTTGTTGAGGAGGTAGCGAGCGACCCAAACACCGCGTTCGACAAGGGATGTATGGTTCCCGTCAGAGCCCATCGCATGGATAGCCGCCATGCCAAGGAGGCCTCCGCGGGGGAGTTCTTCGTCGACTGAAACGGCACGGAAATGCCCCCCTTCGACCGGCGGGAGGCCGTAGTAGTCAGCGAGGAGGTCATTGACGACGACGTAGTCGGCCTTGAGGAGGTCACCCGGAGGGCGGGCTTCTGAGATGACGTGTCGTAGTGTTTCAAAAACCTCAGAGCGGGCGGACTCTTTGACGCTGTCATCAAACTCCGGGAATTTCATGGCGTCGAACTGGAAAAAATCGAGTCGATCCATATGAAGCCATTGATGCGCGAGGGAGGAAATGAAGGCATCAGAACGGCGATCCTTGAGGAGGCGAAGGGCATGGTTGCGTAGCACACCGGGCTTGTGGAGGTCTCCCTTTCGCGCTGACGCGAGAAGCTTTTGATCGGGCGGGGAAGACCAGAGGAAATAGCTGAGCCGGATCGCCAGTTCCATTTCGGAAAGCGGTTCACTCTTACCTTTGTTTTCAGGTTTCACCGGTTCAGCCAGATATAGGAATCCGGGGGAGGCAAGAATGATGGCGAGAGGTTCGCGAATTGCTTCGTGAAATTTCTTCCCTGCCTTTGTCTCTTCTTCGTAGAGATTATGGAGTCGTTCGAGAAAGGCAGGGGCCGGAGCGCGGGTGCGGAAGGCCCGCTTCGCGAAGCGCCCGATGACCTCTTTCGCATAGGTAGATTCGTCCGGTTGAGTCCACCACATGCCTTTGAAATAGATTTCTGAAACCGCTTTCGGTGGCCAGGTCTCGTAGTGGGGGCCGGTGACTTCGATCTGGTCGATCATGAGTTTCGGGAGGGGGCCGAACCCTCCAACTACCTGGCTGCGGCTGAAAGTTGCTCTCGCGGCATCACGGCTGTTGTGTTGACGGTGGCGGATAATAATCTCCCGTTCCCCTGACTTGGTGACCGGAACCGTCAGGATAATGGGATCGTCAGTATTCTTCTTTGCGGTGACCCTTACCTGCCCCAGTCGCTCGATCTCTCCAGAGCGGGCGCCGGGGTAGCCATACTCAAGGTAGGTGTCCTTTCGCGTGGCTCCACTGAGCGGTTTTGCCTGAACCTTGATTTGATAGTCTCCCGGCATTGCTTTTGGAGGTATTTCAACTCGAACGAAACTGGTTCCGTTAAAAAGCGGCAGAAGGAGTACGCCTTCTTGCGAACGCGGGTCATCGAGGTAGCGGCGGTAGGTAGGGTATTGTTGCTTGTAGATTCGTTCGACGAATTTCACTTCAAACTCGTCAAGGATGCCGAAGGCGCTGGGCGGCTTACTGCCTTCGGAATTCCGCCAATTTTGAGCTTTATCGAAATTGGTTTTCAGGCTGTTTGAGACCTTCGTGTAAAAAGCGTTAACTCTTTCTTCCGGTTCGAGAATTTGCGTCGTTACCTTGGGCTTATCTTTGCCGAGGAGGAGCGCTTCATCGAGTGCTGACCGGGCAATTTCGAGATATTGTTCGAATTGATCTGCGGAAAAGAAGAGCGCTGACCCATTGGTGTCAAAGCCGCCGGAATTGGCATCGTCCGGGAGATTCTCCGCATCGATTTTGACGCCGAGGAGTGACTCGATGGTGTTTTCGTATTCCCGCTTGTTCAGGCGTCGCATCGTCGTGATGCCGCCGGTATCGCTGAGGAGCTCGCGTGCGACAACGAGCTGGTCAGAAAGGTCTCTCAGGAAGGCGATTTTTTCATCGGAAGAAAGCTGCGGTTCGTCCTCCGGCGGCATTTCACCCGAGTTGAGAACATTGAGCACGTTCTGCCAGGCTTCGGCAGATTCGACGGAGTCGATCTCGTAGGAAAGCGATTCAAGGTCGACACCGCCTTCCTCGCTCAGCGAATCATGACACTCGAAGCAATAATCAGCAAGGATCTGGCCATGGATCTCAGGCACGCTCGCCAGCTCGATCGCGGAGGCGTGATTGCATGTAAGGAAGGCCGCAGAGAAGGCCGTCAGGAGGATGAAGGGACGATGCACGGGGTAATTTCGTGCAAAAAAGTGCAGGTTTAAAGATGCCTGATTGCGCGGGCTCAGCGAACCTGGCTGATTGCTGAGGCGGGGCGTATCCGGAGCATCATTTCGCCGCGCAAGCATCGCTCGAATAACTGCCTGTACCTCTGGCAGTTTGTCAGTGATGAGGTGTCCTGCTTCAGGGGGATTCCCAGCTGATATGTTTTTCGAGTGAGCGTTTTACGAGGGCCTCCGGAGTTGCTGCCAGTATCATTTCGCGGAGAGAAACGGCCGCTCGACTTCTCCATCCTCCGATCCAGCCGAAACGGCGGGATTCACTGACGATTCGATTGCAACGATGTTTGCGCAGGTTTTCGTAAGCTGAAAATGCCTCCCTGTGTCCGGAAATTTCATATCGAGTCAGGAGATGGCTTAAAGTGTAAGCATCTTCTATCGCCATGCAGGCTCCTTGACCGAGATTCGGCGTGGTGGGGTGAGCTGCATCTCCAAGAAGAGTAACCGCTCCTCTCGACCAATTTTTTAACGGGGGACGATCATAGAGGTCGTTTCTCAGGATGGATTCGGCAGGCGTAGCCTCGAGAGCTTCAGGCAAGCCAAATGACCAGCCGGAGAAGAGGGCGAGAAGGTGCGCCCTCTGTACTGAGGGATCTGCGTGGTGCCCGCCCTCTTGAGCTGACTCCACCGCCCACCAGTATACCCTCTCGTCATCGAGTGGAATGACGGCGCATCGAATGCCCCGTCCTTGCACCTCTCTCAGGATGTGACGTTCCTTCAGATTGAGGTTCGCTACTCCTCGATAGCAAGTCTGTCCGGAATACACGGGATGAATTCTGCCAAACAGGGAGGCCCGGACCGCGGAATGAAGTCCATCGCAACCGATGACCATGTCGAATCTGCGCTCTAAGCCATCCGAGAGGTCCAGTCTGACCTTTCCGTCTTTCTGTTGGTTCAGTCCGGTGCATGACAAACCCGTGGAGATGGAATCGGGATCCACTTTTCCAAGTAGAGCGCGATGCAGGTCGGCGCGGTGAACGACGTAGGCCCCATGGCCAATTTTTTCAGTCAAAGGGCGAACGTCGCAACGAGAAAGAACCTTCCCCCCCGGTTCGGCAATTTCCGCTGAGTGAACCTCGCACCCGAATTTTTTCCAGAAAGTTTCTTCGATTCCGATCGTGTTCAGGCATGCAATGGCATTTGACCAGAGCCCAACCCCTGAACCGACTTCGCCGAGTTTTGGAGCTTTTTCGAAAATTTTGACACGATGACCTGTGCGTTGAAGGGCAGCTGCAAGAGTGAGCCCGCCAATTCCGGCTCCGATGATAGCGATTCTCTCATTCATTCAAACAAGGGACGAATGAAAGGTGGAATGAGGCAGATAAACTGAAAACGGTGTCTTCGTCATCCTTCCGCGCCGTGTGTCCATCGTGCGAAGCGGTCGGAACAGCGGAGCAGGTGCATGAAAGCATTGCTTCGATGAAGGTGAAGCATTTCTCCGCGTTTTGGAAAGAATATGTCCTGCGCTTACTCAGGCGCTGTCCACTGTTTCACGAAGCACATCCATCATTCGTTTCATGCGATCATCGGCGACTGCTTTTCCTTCGAGTGCTTTGGCGCGGGCGGCATTCTGATCGGTGGCGATCGAGAGAACCGCCGGGGTGAGACCTTTCTCCGCTTCGTCAAGGTCATGGTCGAAGAGCCAGTCGGAGAGGCCGATGTCTTTCCACATGAAGCCTTTGCTTGTCTGTTCTTTGTAGCGGCAGACGATCGCGGGAATACCGTGACCAATGCAGAGAATCGGGCTGTGCTGCTCATTGCCGAAGAGTCCCGCGCAGCGGGTGTAGACGCTCGTGGCGAAGTCGGTGAGCCAGTAATCCTCCCGCCAGACGACTCTCCCTTTCACTTCTTCGGGGAGTTTGTCATAGATCATTTCCTTGTTGAGCTTCATTTGCGTCGCGTCTTCAGGGCAGAGGAGGACCTTCATGTCAGTCTCTTTAACGATGGCGATGACAGCTTGGCGGAGCGGGGCGATGTCGTGCTCTTTCATCTCCTCATTCCGGGCGTGTTTTTCCCCGTCGAAAGAATAGCCTTTTTTGACTTCCCAATACGGCGTGTTCCGAAGCTTGGGGATGCAGCACATGAAGTTGCCTTCTTCGAGGCCGACTTCGCCAAGCCATGCGGCAGCCGCTTCGTCGTTGGTGAGGTCACAGGCGAAGGTTGCGTCAGGGCCGAATTCCATGATGGGGCAGGTGGCCCCTTTGTCTCTGGCCAGTTGAAGCGAAACTGAGTCACGGAAAAACGTGAACTCGGCATCGCTGATAACTTTGAGCCCTGCCTCAGAGTAGCTCCAGGTCACGCCACCAATCCCGTAGGGTTTGCCGGTTTCTTCGGTCCATTCAATAATCGATTTTTGTCCGACAATCCCTGGGCCTGATCCGTGAAGTAGAAAGTCGCAGGCCTCGAAGGCTTCCTCTTTGGCCGCGGCTGTTTTCCCCATGATTTTTAATTTGGGGAAACGCGTCATCAAAAGCTCATCAACGCCGTTGTCGACATGGCTGGGCCAAAGGGTAATTTCGTACTCGGGAAGATGCTTCTCGAGGAGGCTCAGCATGCCCGGGGTGTGAGCGATGTCTCCAATGTTCACCGTTTGCCACGAAGAGCGCAGAAGAATCTTTTTGCCGGGCGTCGCGGCTCGAGTTGAGACGTTGGATGCGAAGGCTGTGGCAGCGAGGGAGGTTTTGAGGAAATGACGACGTTGCATAGCATCGGAAGATGCTCACGAGGATAGGGGGGCGGCGAATTTAAAGTAAAGCATAACAGGGTCCGGTCCGGCACCTGAGAGGGTTACTTCAGGAGGAAAGACTCCACTTTGGCAACTGCTTGAGTGCGCCTCCTTCGAGGGCGCTTTCGTGAGAAAGGATGCCTGTCAGGGTAATGTTGGCGGATTGCACCGCGTTCGGGTAGCCTTCGCCCTTTCCGCGGAGGAGCTCGATGAACTGGTGAACGAGGTGAGGGTGCGACCCGCCATGTCCCGCACCTTGCGTGAAGCTGAGGTGGTCTTCGCCGTCATCTCCGCCGTAAACGCCACCCGTGGTGAAGGGGGCGATTTCTTCGGGGAGAAGCATCGCGTAGTCAGGGCATTCCTTTTTCTCGGGAATCTCCGGCTCCGGCTTCTTCGCGGTGTGAACCACGAGAGGCTCGCCTTCAATTAGTGGCCACTCGACAGATTTTCTCGAGCCGTACACCTCAAAGCTCTCGCGATATTGTCGTGCGACATCAAAGAGGGATCGATAGACCTGTGCGCTGAGATCGCTGTTGTGAAATTTGATATGGGTCGTCTCCACCGCAAAGGGTGAGCCGTAGCAGTCGTGCATCTCTTTGCGGATTGTACCACTGGGGAAGCAACTCACATACTCCGCTTCGTGGCGGCCAAGCCCTAACACTGGCCCAACACAATGGGTTGCATAGTGCATCGGGGGAAGGCCGGGCCAGTAGCCGGGCCAGCCATCCATGTCCTGTTGGTGGCTGGCTTTGAGGAACTGAAGAGTTCCCAGTTGGCCGGTGTCATAGAGTTCCTTCATGTAGAGGAATTCCCGCGCGTAGACGACGGTTTCCATCATCATGTATTCGAGACCGGTTTCGGCGCAGAGTTTAACGATTGCTTCGCAGTCTTCTTCCGAGGTTGCCATTGGCACGGTGCAGGCGACATGCTTTCCGGCCCGGAGAGCGGCGAGGGTGTGCTCCGCGTGATCCGGGATTGGTGTGTTGATATGGACAGCGTCGATGTCAGGGTCGGCAAGAAGTTCGCTGTAGTCGGTGAATCGTTTTTCGATGCCGAATTTGTCTGCGATCTCGTTCAATGTTTCAGGATTTCGCTGGCAGATGGCTGTGATCTCCGCATCCGGATGCCGTTGATAGATAGGGATGAACTCGGCCCCAAAGCCGAGGCCGATAATTGCGATGCGTGGTTTTTCGAGGGTGTTACTCATGGTCAAAATGGGATCTGTGCTCTCAATGATCTTCTCCCCTCACCGCAATGACTTCTTGAAGATGATGGCCTAAACTTATGTTGTTTCGGCCATTCGTAGTCACGGGGAAAGGCGGCTTTTGGTAATTTCTTGCCTACTTTGCTATCATTAGCCTTAATAATGGCACATGAAAAAATTACTCATTCTCCTTTTCATTCTTGTTGGCAGCCATGGTCTTGCATGGACCGCTGAGGAGCCGACTAAAGTTGTTTTTCTCACCGGGGATGAGGAATATCGCTCCGAGGAATCACAACCAATGCTCGCGAGGATGCTGGAGCGTGATTTCGGTTTTGAGACGGTGGTGGGATTCTCCGTTGATGAAGAGGGCTTTGTTGATCCCATGGAGATTGAATCTCTCACCATGACTGAGGAGCTTGTGGACGCTGATCTCCTTGTGTTGTTCCTTCGTTTTAGAAGGCCCGGGCGGGAGCAGTTTCAGAACATTCTGGACTACCTTGCTTCAGGAAAACCGGTGGTGGCTTTCCGCACCACGACCCATGCTTTCCGCTTTCCGCACGATGCCGGTTTAGACGGGTGGGGCTATCAGGTGGATGCGGAAAAGACCCATAGTTTTGGCGGAGGAGAAAAGGTCCGTGAACTTCTCGGTCAGTCATGGATTACTCACCATGGTCATTTCGACGATGGGGAAAAGCCACTCACTGAGGTGACAATTCGGGAAGGCAAAGCCAGTCATTCTATTTTGACCGGGGTAGAGCCCTTTGATGCTTATTCCTGGCTTTATCATGTCGACGGGGGGGAACATACCATGGCAGGGGATCCTGATTTGCTGCTCAATGGCCGCGCCCTTCAGTCCAGCAAGATTGAACGAAAGCAGACCGACCAGTTTCCGCTTACTAATCCGGTGGCCTGGACGAAAATGCATGAGGGGGCCGACGGAGCGAAAGGTCGGGTTTTTATGACGACGCTGGGTCATCCCTATGATTTTAAGAATCCCAACATGCGCCGCCTTGCCATACAGGGGATTCTCTGGGCGCTTGAAGAGGAAAAGTTGATTCCCGGGGGCGGGGTTAATACGGATACCGTCGGCGCATACGAGCCTAACAATTCAGCCAGTGGCGATGAGGCCTTTAAGCAGAAGATGAAGCCGGCCGATTTTACCGGTAAAGAATAGCCGCTGGATCAGCCATCACTGCAAGTTGTAGGACTTCAGAGGGGAAGCCGCTACCTTCCATGTCCCTTTGTGAAGGACGAGAGTGATGCTGTCGAGGTTTGGAGGCGGGCTTACATCCCAGTCTTTCCAACCGGTTGATTTATGGTAGCTGCGATAGGCCTCGACGTAGAATTCGAAGGTGATTCTCTCATCAATCCCCTTTGCGTAGTCGAGTTGATTGATAACCATTCCTTTCGGTCCGATCAGTTCAAGCCCGCGGAACTGATAGGGAGCGGATTGGGCTCCCCATTTAGATTGAGAGAAATGGTATCCGTTTTTCACGAAAAACATGTTCCGCATGCAGGCGTCGAGAGTCTCCTGGTAGGGGGCTTCGATAAATTCAGCGGCATCTCTGGAACGGTATTCCTGTAAGGTGGCAATACCCTCTCCTGCCAGGGTGATGAGATCGTCCATCACCTGTTGAGTTTGCAATCCCACACGGGTGTCTTTTCCAATGGTGAGGGAATACCCGACGAGGCCGCCTGAGGCGATGACGGAAGCGATGATTATTCGGAATAGAAATTTCATCTCAATCAGGTGTTGCCCACTTCAGGAGGTTTAATTTGTCCGATTCAATGATCCAGTTGTTGTTTTGCCGGATAAATGAAAGGGTGTGCATGTTAGGAGGAAGTCCGTCCTGCCAACTGTTCAGGCCGGCAAAGCGATGAGCTTCAGCCGAGTATGAATATTCGAGGCAGCCGGAGATGCCTACGGTCTTTGCCGTTTCGTCGACTTCCCGAAAGGAGGGGCCGCGCAGTTTGAGACCGCGAATCTCGCATCGGCGGGGGAGGTCATTAACCATCAGGTTACAAAAGTAGTTCCCCGCGTTGTCCGGCTGAAAATGCTCCATGATGAAGCGGTCTCGAACCGGCAGGTGGGCCGGGTCGCTGGCAAGAAAGGATGATCCCATTGCCCGGGGGTGAGGAGCTTGCGCGGCAAATCTTCGCTGAACTTTCTCTGCAATTTCGCTAACCCGGGTCTCGATCTTTGAAAAAGAAACGGGGACAGCCACCTCCATGTTCGACTTTTCGAGAAAGCCGAGGTGGAGGGCATAAGAGAAGGGCAGGCAGAGAATCACACATCCACAGGCCCACTTTAGGAGGGAAAACATTAAAATGTTGCTTAAAATTATGGTAAATATAGTATTTAATTAATCTTAGTCAAGCATGAGGGCGGATGAAGTGAATTATTTTCTTCGATAAGCTTCGGTTTGAATCCTTCGCGAAATGATGTAGAATTGGCGCTCGATCAAAACCACGGAGGGGTGGCAGAGTGGTCGAATGCGTCGGTCTTGAAAACCGAAGTGCCGCAAGGTACCGTGGGTTCGAATCCCACCCCCTCTGTTTGAAAAGGCCCGGTCACTCGCTTTGCTGAGTGACCGGGCCTTTTCAATTTCCGGAATGGCTCAGGAGCAAACAGGCGGATGGGGAAGCAAACGGCGTGAAGACGCGTTGCGACCGGGGTCTTGAACCAACGCGGTCACTCTGTTCTGATCTCAGCGAAATGTGTTCCGGTTCGCTTTCTTAACCCGGGTGTTCAGGAAGGCTCATCCGTTGGTTTTTTGAGATGATGAATGCCAATCGTATCACGATACCCGCCCTCCTGGCGATCGTTGGGGGGATTACTTTTGCGGCGGGAATACTCCTCAGCGCCGTCGCTTTTCGTCAGAACCGTATTCGATCACGAGGCATTTTATTTCCGAACTGGGGTGGAAGGAGGTGTCTCCCTCCGCCCCTTTCTTTAGCGGAAGCCTCATGATTTGCTGCATCACCTATTTTCCGATGATGTGGATGCTTGGAAGGGAAATCCGTTCCCGTATCGGATACGCGGCGATGGTCTCCGGTTTCGTGATGCTTGGATCCGGCCTCGCCGTAGGGTGGTTTCCATTGGATGTGCTCAAAGCGCATCTCATGGCGGCATTGGTCTTTTTCTGGTCTTTTCTGGTAACTGCCTTGCTGTTCCTGCTCGCTTTCCTTCCGCGTTGGAATCAAAGACCTTCTCGATGGATGGTCGCTGTCGGGTGCCTCGCCACTTTCTGCCTCTTGAGTTTTCTGATTTATCCAAAAGAATCAGTGGTTCAATTTATCCTGGAGCCGGAGCATGTTGAACGGCCGCCGATTTGGGGGGTGGCGATCCTGGAGTGGAGCGTGTTGTTCTCCCTCTATTCATGGGGGCTGACAGCAGTGTTTGTTCTCTGGCGTTGCAGAGGTCGCGAAACGCTTTTTCAAACACGGGAATCCAACTGAAAGATCTGTCCGGAGATGTTTTCAGTGGAGGCGAGGAAAGTGATGAACCGGGCGGCTTCTTCGATCGAGTTGAAGCGTCCCAGCTGGTGTCTCCTGAGGGCGGCGTCTTTTGCTGCCCCTGAGATACCGGCGGTCATTTTCGTTTCGAGAAAACCGGGGAGGATGCAGTTGATTCTGAGGTTTCGTTTTCCCAGTTCTCTTGCAAAACTTTTTGTCAGGCCGATCAGTCCGGCCTTGGCGGCGGCGTAGGCGGTTTGTCCGGCGGGCGGATGGTCGGCGCTGTAGGACCCTATATTAATGATGTGTCCGTTGCGTTGCCTCATCATGATGAGGGAAGCCGCCTGCGAGCAGAGATGTGTTCCTTTGAGGTTGGTATCGATCACCTCGTTCCAGTCATCCGGATGCTGTCGCGCAAACAGTCCGTCGCGGGTCATGCCGGCGTTGTTGACGAGTAGATCGATCCGGTCGAAGGACTCGAAAAATGTGGCGACGGCGTCGCTGTCGGTGACGTCGAGTTCCTGCCGTGAGGGGGCATGGACGAGGTAGCCCGCCGACTCCAGCGCTACCTTGGTGCCGCGGGCGAGATCTCCGAGGCCGCCGGTGATGACCGCGATTTGACTGCTCAAAGGGAGGGGACGGTGTTGAAGAACAAAAGGCTGCTTTTACCTTAGTCAAAGACGCGTTTAACCGGCTCGCCGAAGACGGTTCCGGGAGCTTCTGTTGGCAGAGTGGGCACTGAATGGGAAATGGTTGAGGTTCTTGGCGTCACGACGATCGCATGTGCCTCGTAGCGGAAGTCAGAGCGGCTGAGTTGCCCGATGTAGCGGATCGCCTCGGTCATGGGAACGTTTCGGAGATTAATCGAGATCAATGTATTTTGACGTTGCTCACTGGTTCCCTCATAGATGAAATTAGGAACCAGCTTACCACCGGTGAGTTCCTCCGCCCGGCTCGAGAGATAGAGAAGGACGTCGCCAATGGGGGCGTCGGTTAAATTGATTTCGGGGATCAATATCCGGGCGATCTGCGCTTCGGTGTCATTTTTCTGACCGGCGCCGCTTGCAATGGCTGCTTTGCATTTTCCAATGTAGTTCCGGGCGTAGACATAGGTGGGTTTGGCGCGCAGGACTTGTTCGAACTTTTGCAGTGCGGCAGTGTAGTCCTTCTGATTGTAGAGGGTGACTCCATCATCAAAGACCTGCTGGAGTGTTTGCCCCTGAGCAGCGGGAGTGAAACTTAGAAAAAAGGTGGCGACGAGGGTGGCAAGAATGAGGGGGAACTTCATTTTCAGTGGAATGAGCTGGGGGTGGGAGAGGGCTGGCTTTTCGACCTTGCATCCTCTGAGACAGGGCCATCAGAGGGACGCCTTCGACCTAAATTGCTGGATCGAGGCTATCAAAATCTCTAAGTTATGTAAACGCAAATGCGTTACAGCGGAACGAAACCGCCCTTCGACCCACCTTCCCGGCTGACCTTCAATTTTGGTTAGGCTTCTTAATATAGCTTGATTGGAAATTACAGTAATCAGAAGAGAAAGTCAGTCTGAACATGGACGAATCGAGTATTTCAGCGTAAATTTTAAAAGTTTTTCAGGATTGAGCCTCATGATTTGTAAATCCCGCATCCCACATTGGAACGTGTTCCTTGGCCTGAGCATGGTCTCGATTATTTGTGTCTGTGATCTGACGGCGCAGGATTCGGTGGTGACTTATCCCACGGCTCCGAGCGCAGCGGCGGGCATGACAAGTGGCATGCCCAACGGGCTCAGTGCCCAGCAAATTGAGATGATGCGGGTTCGCACAGAGGCACAGTCAGCTCAGGGGAATGCAGTCGCTGCGAGTATGGCGCGGAGTGTTGATGAGACGCTCGAGAATCAGAGTCGTGAGCGGACGCTGGAGTCGGCCCGGGAAATCAAGGCGATCAAGCGGAGCATGCAGGAGCGCCTCAAGTGGGAGCGAGCCAATAACCAGACTCAGGTGAATAAGGTCTCCAATGCTGACATGTCCGCCTGGAACACGACAAACGGTAATGTCCGGGTGGAAAGAAATGTTCCGGATCCATTTCTCTCTTCGCTGATTGAAGAGGAGCGCCGGAATATGGAACGCGGCGTTTCGGAGCAGCCGAAGAAGGGCTTCAATCCACTTAAATCAGCGGGTGCTGTCCTGACGAGTCCCTTTCAACGTATGGCTGAGCCCAGTGCCTCCACTTTTGTCGAGCCCACGGCGGCTTCCTCCTCTTCCTCTCTTCCCGCCGCTGAAAGTTCCGGCGGGGGATTCTTCAGTAAAATCAAGGTGCCGATGATCGGGGGCAAGAAAGATAATGAGCCTGTTAATCCCGGTAATGCAGAGCCGCAGTTTGTTGCTTCAAGTGCGGCTTCTGCCCCTCCGCAATCTCAACCTGCCGTCGTGACGACTCCGGGAGTGGTTCCCAGAATTTCCGGTGCTGAGTTGGTTGATGGAAGTTCTCCCGTGAATCAAACGGCAGACTCTTCCCCCGCGGCAAGCTCTTCAAACAGTGCTCCTGTTTTTGCCGCCGCTCCGACAAGTCTGCCTGACGAGAGCAGCGACAAGCCGGGCTTTTTCTCCAAGTTTAAGTCGGACAGTTCCACGCCGGGAAATTCCGGTGGTGGTGGTTTTTTCGGATTCGGGAAAAAGAAGGCCCCTGCCGGTCCGGCGATCGATGCCAGCCTCTTTCCGGCCGGTTCTGTGGCGCAAGCTCCTACCGGCGGATCGCTGGGTGGCGGTTATACGGCTGACGACGTGGTCGAGGAGAGTATGGCAGTTCCGAGCTCAACGGGCAGCATCGACCTCCCCGGAGAGTCGGTCGAAAAGAAGCGCCCGGGGTTTTCCATTCCCAAGCCCAGTTTGGCTTCTATCTCGAAGCCTAATCTGTCGATTCCCGGTATGAGCCAGGGCGGAGGCTCATCGGCGGCTTCGGTGCCGACGCTGACGACCGTCAACAGCTCAGGTAACAGTTACTATGTGGTTACCGATACCGCTCAGTTCATGGTCTATGGTGAGGATCAACTTCAGTCTGAGGTGAGAGCCCTTTCCGCGGGAACAGTTGTCCAGATGACCAAGCCGGGCGAGCAATGGGCATCAATTCAGGTGCCCGGCGGAGCATCAGGTATTGTTCAGAATAAGTTTTTGCGTGCGGCCTCCGCCGGTGAAGTCGGTGGTCAGTTCGCTGCGTCGAACTGAATTTCGGCCCTGTTAGATAGAGCCGTCTGATAAACTCGACGGGGGCGTTCTTTTTTCTCCCTCTGGAAAACTCATTGTGCTAGGCTTTTGGTAAGAGTTTACACAATACCATGCCGAGAAGAGCGAGTTCAGGAGCCAACGTAGGAATGATTGCCGGAATAGCGGCTGCCATTCTCGGATTTATAGTGGTGGCAGCGCTGCTCTTTCGCCTGATCGCAGGTGACATGTTCGGTGGCGGCGAGGGGAGTAAAGCCTCTTATCAGGGCAATGCTTCCGCCCTGAATCTGATGACTTACCGTGACAACGGGAACAGTCTTCGCGGAAATGTCTATCGCGTCGAAGGCAAAGTGGAGGAGACCCTGCGCTGGACCCCGGACCGCGGCCGCCTCATCAGTTTTGAAGCGAATGATGCGACGATGTCCATACCGGTTCCGATTCTTGTTCCTGAAGATTTCAGCAATATTAATATCGAACGTGGGTCGGAACTCGACCTTGTGGTGCGCGTTGACCGTGACGGTACGCTTGTTGCCGAATCGATTGATCAGTGACCTGTTCCATTTCTTTTCATGAAGCCCCCCCTATTTTTTCTTTTGATCGGCGTTTGCGGAATCATTCCGGCTTACGCTCAGGTATATTCACCGCCGACTTCCGGTTCGTCGCCCGGCGGCGGAGGCAGTCAGGGGAACGGCTCAACCACGGTGATCAATCAGGGCGGCTCTTCGGGCGGCCAGCAGGGAAATCAACAAATGGTCGGGAATGACATTCCCTACTTTGATCCGACGACAGACGTTTTCGCTTTCGACGGGAAAAGCTTCAATGTGAATGACAACCGGGTCTTCCGGGCCCGGTTCGAAAAATACTTAAACTCTGAAGCAGCGACAGGGGAGCAGGATCTCGCCTATCGCGAGGCCTTGCAGTCCATCATTGATACCCTTTCGCCGCATAATCGTGACGGGGCGAAATTTCCAAAAGCCGTCGCCAAACTCCAGTTTACCTCTCAGTTTCCTCAGGATGCGCGGCTTTGCGATTCGCTCGCCAATGCCGTTTACCGGGTTTACCTCGCTCAGCGAAGCGCGGGACAGTTGCAGGAATTGAATCGCCAACTCGATAAAGAGCGGCATCAGCTCGATTGGAAATTTGACACCTGGACACAGCCTTCGAATACGCGAAAAGAGAGAAAGCTGGAAGATGATCCCGAGCAGACTGAGACGCCTGAGATTGGCGACTCCGGCCACATATCCCGCTACGTGCAGCGAATTGCAGAAGTCGAAGCAGAACGGGTTGCAAACCGTGCCAAGATGGAACTTTCCGAAATTGAGGCGAAGATCGAATTTCAGGCTCTCGTCGTGCAGTTTTTTGTCCAACGCCGTTTTGAGCACGTCATCATGGCGGCTCGTTTTTACACGGAGTTCTTTCAGGATGGGGCGGGAAGACTCGAGTTTGAAGAAGGGTCAGAAGTTGAGCAGACCTTCAGTAAGACGATTGGATTTAATCCCACAATCACGACCCTGGACACGTTTTCCAACGAAGCGATTCGCGATGTGAATCAACAGATTGAGTCCTTTCACTTCCTGCTCAATCAGGGTGAGATTGACGGAGCGATGCGGCAGTTGCAGCAGGCTTTTGTGACCGGAGAGCACCTGCCGGCAGTGCAAAGTGTCACCCGGGAAAATAAGCGCGAGATCCTTGGTTACGCCCGGAATTCCTTTCAGCTCGTGAATGCCATTGAAGTGAAGGATTACACGCTCGCCGAAGAGCTGGTCGGAAATATGAAGGCACAGGCGCGCGACTTTGACTATTCAAAGCCAACCGCAGCCATCGAAGCGGCCCGCCTCAGCAGTAATATGCGGATTCGGACGGCAAAGAACGCAGCGCTTCAGGGCGACGAGGAAGGGTATCAGGAGAATATCACGGCTGCAGCGCAGATCTGGCCGTCAAATCCAATGCTGAAGGAGCAGTTTAATCTCATTGCTGACTCGGCAGATGTTCAGCAGCAGGCCAAGCTGGAGTTTGACCGTCTGCTTGGAACGCAGAGTTTCCGGCAGATCTTTGATAACAAGGCCCGGTTCATCGCGGCAACGGTGGATGACACTGAACGGCAGGAGGCTTTAAACCAGATCGTGGGGAATATTCAGGAAATCGAGACGGTGATGAAGCAGGCGGAGACGCTCAGTAAGGCCGGAAATGCTCACGCGGCGTGGGAGATCGTTGAACGGACTTTCCAGCGGTTTCCGGATGATGTCATCCTCAGTTCGAGGCGGTCTGATCTGGCGACGGATGTGGCGACTTTTGTGAAGGCGTTGAAAAATGCAGAGAATCTTGAAAACCGAAAGCAGTTCGGTTCCAGTTTAACGTGGTTTCTTTCGGCGCGTCAGATATATCCCCAGAGTGAATTTGCGACGGAGGGGATTCAGCGGGTCATCGATGAAATTCTGCCCGAAGGCGGGATCGATGATCAGGATTTATCTGCTCTTGAGACGGGCGAGGCGGCATTCTGATTTTCCTTTTCAGGTGGCATTTTGCAGGAGTCATTCAAGTCCGCGTCCAACTTCTTCAGGGCCAGGATTTAACAGGGTTTTACGCCAAAAACGTGAGACACGATCTGATGGCGTGATTCTTAGAAAAAAATCTGATATGGCGATTGACTAGGGGTTAAAAGCTGGGACTCTCTATGAACCACTTCATTTTCATGAGTTTCGCATTCTCCCGCGTCGTTTCCTCAATCGCCCTTGTGTTCGCAACGGCGCTCCTTTTTTCCTCCTGCACCGTTGATCAGGACGCCGCGTTATTCGCCGCCGGCAACGGATCAGGCAGCGCGACGAAAAAGAAGACTTCCACAGTCAGCACGGGGGAGGAACAGTCCTGGGCTGAAAAAATGAAATCCGCTCGCGAAGAGCGTGAAAAAGCGAAGGCTGAGGCAGCTGAAAAGAAAGCGAAAGATCTTGCTGCGAAGAAGAAGGCTGAAGAGAAGGCCGCCAAAGAGGCGGGACCGAGTTTTGCCGAGAGAATGGCAGCGGCACGCGAAGAGCGTGAGAAAGCAAAAGCAGAGGCCGCCGAAAAGAAAGCGAAGGAATTAGCCGCGAAGAAGAAGGCTGAGGAGAAGGAAGCTAAAGAGGCGGGACCGAGTTTTGCTGAAAGAATGGCAGCAGCCCGTGAAGAACGTGAGAAAGCGAAAGCTGAGGCCGACAAAGAGAGAGCGAAGGAACTTGCGGCGAAGAAAAAGGCTGAACTCGCGGCGAAAAAGGATCGTGAAAAAATGCTCGCTGAGAAAGCTGCTGAAGCGAAGAAGCATGAGGAGGCAAAGCTGGCGGCGAAGAAGAAAGCTGAGGAGGAGCGCGCTGCGAGGAAGCTGGCGGCCCGTAGTCGCAGCAATGAGCGTGAAGTGGAAGCCGTTGCCGAGCGCACTTCAGGAGGTGGATTTTTCTCACGACTTGCAGTGGGAACACCAAGTCAATACAAGAGCGACGGACACGATATTTTTGTCAATCAGCGTTTGCTGAGTTCGCTCAGCCCTTCAAATGCGAAGATCGAGGTCGACCTCAGTGAGCAGCGGGCACGGGTCTACAAGACCGGAGCAGGTGGTCGGCAACTTGTGATTGATACGGCGGTGTCTTCAGGGAAGTCGGGCCATTCCACTCCGGCCGGAACATTCAGGATCAAGGAAAAGCTCGTTCATAAGCGTTCGACGCTTTACGGAACGTGGATGTCTTCATCCGGTTCGACGGTTCGCAGCAGCGGAGACAGCCGTAATCGCCCCTCAGGTGGTTCAAGTTTTGTCGGTGCAGAAATGCCTTATTGGATGCGAATCAATGGCGGTATTGGAATGCACATCGGCTACGTCCCGAATTATCCGGCGAGTCATGGCTGTATCCGTGTTCCCAGTGCGATTCAGCCTTTGATCTATTCCAAGGTGGGTGTTGGCACTTCCGTGACGATTAAGCACTGATTGGATTCGGAGCGAACTGTTCTATCGAAGAGCGGCGCCCGTAGCGGGAGCCGCTTTTTTGTTTTTTAGAGAGAGTCTCCAGCGTAGACTATCGAAATGAGTGAACCCCTGGATTCCTCCCTGAAGTTGGGAGTAAATATTGATCATGTTGCAACGCTGCGTCAGGCTCGCTATGCACTGATGCCTGATGCACACAACGCCGAGCCTTCCCTGGTCGCGGCGGCCCATGAATCTGAAGCGGCAGGAGCTGATTCAATCACTGTGCACCTTCGACAGGATCGCCGTCACATTCAGGATCGCGATGTTTTTGAACTTCGAGAAAAGATCCACACCAAGTTGAATCTTGAGATGGGTAACACTGCTGAGATTCTTGATATCGCTCTCAAGGTGAAGCCGGATTTTGTCTGTCTCGTCCCGGAGAACCGGGAGGAAATTACGACCGAAGGGGGATTGAATGTGATCGCCGGGGCGAGTGCTCTGAGTGAAACGATTGCGAAGCTTCAGGCCGGAGGGACAAAGGTGAGCCTCTTTGTTGATCCGGATCCTGAGACCGTTCGAATTTCAGCGGAAATTGGAGCTGATATGATAGAGTTGCACACTGGAGCCTTTGCGAATGTTTCGCCTGAAGGTGGCACGGAGGAATGGGATAAACTCTATGAGTCCTGCGTCCTTGCTCATGACGCCGGGTTGCAGGTGAACGCCGGTCATGGGATCACTCTGACGAATCTTCCCAGGTTGATGCAGTTGCCACACCTGGCTGAACTCAATGTGGGGCACCATCTCGTCGCGCGAGCTGTTTTTCTGGGGTTGGGTCGTACCGTGCGGGAAATGAAAATGATGATGGCATCTTATTCGGCGCTTTCCGGACAGACCCCTTCCTGAGCTTTGGTTCGTAAAAAAGCGAAGGCGAACTTGACCGGCCTGCCTGCAAAGTTGTTGAGTAGAAAACGGTTTGAAAGATCAATTGAAAGACTACTCACGGTTGGCTCAGGGTTTCCTGGGAATGTCGAGTTTGTGGCGGGGGAAAGATCATCTTGTGTATGTCAAAGGGAGTGGATACCTCATTCCACTGACGGAGGAGTATAAGCGCTATCGATTTGAGGATATTCAGGCGATCTCGATTTCAGAAAAATCGAGAATTGGATTGGCGATTGTTCATTCGATGGGGCTGCTGTTTTTCGCCGGCCCGCTGATTCTCGTCCTGTCACTGATAAACTGGGAGACGTTTGGAATAGGTGCCGCGGTTTCGATCTCGATCCTTACCCTGGGGGCCCTGTTTTTTTTGAGTTTGCTCATGCGCCATTTGATTCTCGGCCCGGTCTGCATTTGTGATCTCCAGACGAACCTTTCAAGAGACCGGATTCGCCCGTTGAACCGTTTGCATGCTTCGCGGGAGTGCGTCGCTGCGATCGAGTCCGATATCAGGGCGGCGCAGTCAGGAATGACGGAGGACGCCGAAGGCAAGAACAGTGAGACAGTGCGGGAGGCGGACCCTCGAGAGGGAGAGCGTTTTTCGATTCCGCTTTCCGTTGTTCCGACTTTTGCGGGAATGATGGCATTTGGCCTCGGTGCTCTCGCTACCCTTCATTTGGAGAGTGTCGTCCTTACCGGAATGATGCTTCTGGTTCTCCTTCTCGTGAGTTTTTTAATCACCTTCTCTCTGATCACATCCGTGAGAAAGCCTACTCCGGAGTCAATTCGCTCATTGCTTTGGGTGATGCTTGGATTGCTCTTCGTTTTTCTCGGTACGGCCACCGTCTATTTATTGATCTCAGCAGTGAATGATCCGGTTTACACCCTCGATTTTATGGGGCCGCTGGAAGCATTAACCGGTGTCGCGAGCGGAGGGGGAATCGGATTCTATCTCGTGTTTGTCATCCTTTCGCTCGGGTTCTTCGGTGCCGGCTTGGGAGGTATTCTCAACACGATGAAATGGCGGACCCGAATTCGTCAGGCGAAGATGGTGGAAAAGGAACCTGAACCTCCGGTGAAAGCTTAAGCATGGCGGAACTTCCGGGAGACACCAGTTGCTCGATTCATGCGGATCGGCGTTCGACGGCAAGATGCCCGTCATGTCGGCAGTTTTACTGTGCGGAGTGTATCACCGAGCACGACGGCAGGATGACTTGTGCCAGTTGTCTCAGTGCTGCTTCAAAACCGGTAATTGAACCACGGAAGCGAACCCGGTTTCCGATGGCTGCGATCGCTCAAATGGTGATGGCAGTTGTGGTAGCGTGGCTGCTCTTCTATTTCTTCGCGCAAACGCTGGCAGATATTCCGGATGAATTTCACGACGGGACGATTTGGGAATGAGTTAATTTGATGAGTGTTCCCAACCGGAGAAAGCGATCCCGAAAGGTGGAAAAATCTTCGCTGCAAATTTTGGAGGAAGCTTTCCATCTTCTTCGCAGCGTCGATCTCCGCTATTACTGGGCGTTCTACGCGGGGGCGGTTCCTTTTGTGATCGGGCTGCTATATTTCACTGCGGACATGAGTCGAAGCAGTCTCGCGGGAGAGTCGATTTTGCAGTCTTCGTTGTTTCTTGTTTTATTACTTTTTGTGCATCGAGCAGGGCAGGCTCTCTTTTGCCGGGGGCTATGGAAAACGCTTCAGCCTGAGAGCGTTATGATCAGGAAGCGGGGAGATTGGTTCCGGCAGTTTGCGGCACTCTGGTTGATCCAGGTTTTTCAAATCCCGCTGTTGTTGATCGGTTTATTTATCGCTCTGCCACTGGGGTGGATCATTGCTTTCCTGCAAAATGCAACGGTTCTCGCCGTGTCACAGCCGACAGCAACTAAGCCTTTCCGGGACTTGTGCGCCTTGAGTCTTCGTCGATCCCATGATGACTGGGCTCAGAATCACGCCATCCTCCTGATCTTTGTCTTCGTGACGTTTTTTACCTGGATCAACCTTGTCGCAACCTGTCTCGTTCTGGCATCCTTCGCTAAATCCTTTCTCGGAGTGGAGAGTGTCTTTTCAATCAGTCCGCTTGCGGCCATGTTAAACACAACGTTTGCTCTCGGATCCTGCCTTCTCACCTATCTGGTGGTGTCCCCTATGCTGAAGGCGGCCTACGCGCTCCGATGCTTTTATGCCGGCTCAAGGAGTTCCGGTGCTGATCTGCTCAGCCGCCTTGCCGTATGCAGGGAGAAACGGAATCAGAGAGAGAGGGGTGGCAGAACAGCTGATCGTGCTGCGATCATCGGGCTTTTGATCAGTTTGAATTTTTCGGCGACGGTTCGCGGGGAAGAGGGGCCGGGCGCGAAGGAGGGATCGTCCGGGATTCTGGGAGAGAAGATTTCGGAGACACTCGAGCAAAAGAAATATCAGTGGCAACTCTCGCGGCGTATCAATGAACTCACGCCGGAGGAAACGGAAAGAAGCTGGCTGGCGCAGCAGATGATCGAGTTCGGTGAATCGATCCGCGGATGGGCAAAGTCGTTCTCTGAATGGATTGAGAAAATGTTTGATCGTTTTGACCGGAGTGAAAACAGGCGTGTCGCGCCGAGGGACCCTGACGCCCGGATGTTTGAAGGATTGAGCTCAGCTTTATCGATAGGCCTCATTTTGCTCGTGGCAGGACTCTTGACCTGGCTCGCGTTTATTCTCTACCGAAAGTATCGACGCACAGATCACGAAGTGATTGAAGAGGCGACTTCCGTCGAGACTGTCGACCTCGCCAGTGAAGATATCGTCGCGACACAATTGCCCGAGGATGAATGGATGAAACTTGCGCGCGAGCAAATGAAAAAGGGGGAAGGGCGCCTCGCGATTCGGGCGCTTTTTCTCGCGTCGCTCGCCAATCTTGGCGATGAAGAATTGCTGCGGATAGCCAGGTTTAAATCCAACCGGGATTACCTTCGGGAGCTTTCGAGAAAGGCGAGGAAGTGGGATTCTCTTCGGGCTGCTTTTGATGCAAATACGCGTCTCTTCGAACGTGCCTGGTATGGGCTGCATGAGGTTGAGGATGAGACCATCGAGTCTTTTCTTGGAAACCATGAAACGATCGTGAAGGAATCAAAAAAGGCGGGCCGGAGCCGCCTTCAATTGGATACCGGGCCGGTGTCTGTCTGAAGTTATGCCGTCGAGAAGACTCACTACCTGGATTGGGCTCGCTGTTCTCGCGATTGTTCTTGCGGTCGGTTTTCTCGAAGTGATGGAGAAGCGTTTTGCGGAAGGTGGTGTTTATCCCCACTACGCCAGTTATCGAACCGACCCGCTTGGTACGAGTGCTCTTTATGAGGCACTGCAGGAAATGGAAGGGATCGAGGTCGGGCGGAATCTCACTCATTTGAATTCAATTAAAGGGCTTGGTGAGTCAAACGTGTTGCTGCTTTTGGGCTACCCGCGGGAGAATCTGCCGGATCTTCGTTCAGGGGCTGATTCCCCGGTGTTGGAAGCGGTGAAAGAGGGGGCGCGTCTTGTCGTGACCGTGAATCCGGGGCTCGTTCCCGAAAAATTTCAACCGGCCAAAACGGATGAAGAAGGCGACTGGTTTGAAAGGCGGCGTCAACTCCGTGAAGAGCGCATTCGATCAGACCGCCGCGAGGAGAAGGCTGGAGAAAAAGAGGAGGATTCCGAATCGGATCAAAAGGCGGAAACGGAGGCAGAGGAACTTGAGCATGAGATTTCGAAATCGCTTGGAAAGCGAATCTATGACCTTATGGAGTTCGATATCGAGAGTCTCGATGACTTTGAACGTCCGGACGGAGGATGGGAGGTCAAGGCGACGAGGAAGAGTCCGGTGAAAGTGATGCCGAGTTGGTATTCTCAATATCGTTGGGTGAGTGGGTCCAGGGCATGGAATACCATCGCGACCTCGGGGGGGAAGCCGGTCGTGATCGAGCGCCGGTATGGAAAAGGAACCGTGGTGTTCATGAGCGATTCTTTCTTTGTCAGCAATGAAGCACTCCACCTCGAACCTGTTCCTGAGTTCCTTTTTTGGATGCTTGGTGGGAAAACCAACATCATTTTTGACGAGACAATTCACGGATCGATTGAGAGTGGAGGGGCGATGAAGTTGATGCGCCGGTATCGTATACACGGTGTATTCTTTGGCTTGTTTCTTTTCCTTGCCCTGTGGGCATGGAAAAGTTCATCGCCGCTCGCGCCGGGAGATGATGATCTTGATCGCGGTCTTATTGCGGGGAATGCAACCGTTTCAGGAAGGGAGACCGGTAGTGGGCTGATTCGGCTGCTCCGTCGGAGTGTTGAGCAGAAAGTGCTCATTCGGCAATGCCTTGAAATTTGGAGGGATTCCCGCCGTGCTCCTGTGCCGGAGAAAATGGAGTTGGAGATTCAGCGGAAGCTCAAGGCTCATGAAGAGGATCCGAAGAGCAATGATGCTGTGTCGACCTATCGGAGTATTGTTGAAACCGTGCGAAGAAATTGACAAAGTGGAGGTTCGCCGCGAACTGAAATAATGCGCTCCCTTTCACTCGTGATTCTCTCTATCGGTTGTGCGATGTCCCTCAGTTCCTGCGGGTTAGTTGCTCATCAAGTTAAGAATGTACAGAACCTCCTGACAGCTCCATTCAAGGCTGAGCTGGATGTTCGTTTTATCGATGGGATTCCCGAGATGGAACGGCCTCACCGCCTGTCGATGTTTTCCTGACCTTTGCTTTCCAATCACTTAGAATCGTTATGGGTTTCTGGTATCGAATCGGGCATACAATCGCCAAATTATTGGGAAAATTCATGTTTTCCTATCGCGTCTATAATCGGGGGCCTCTGGATGCGATGGAGGGCGGGACGATTATTGCCTCTAATCACGTCAGTTTTCTGGATCCTCCGCTTATTGGAAGTGCGATCAAGCAGCCTATCTATTACTTCGCCAGGAAGACCCTTTTTGATCATCCAGTGTCCGGATATCTCTTCACCCGCTGCAATGCGTTGCCGGTCAACCAGGACAAACCTGAGATTTCCGTTCTGAAGCAGGTCATTCAGCTTCTCAAAGAGGAGGAGCAGGTTCTTATTTTTCCCGAGGGAGAGCGGAGCTGGGACGGAGTCATGAACATGGAGGCTCAGCCAGGGATCGGGATGATTGTTTCCAAGGCGCGAAAGCCTGTATTACCGATCCGGATTTTCGGCGCGGAGAAGGCCCTGCCACGTGGCGGAGGGAAACTGCACCGTCATCCGGTGCAACTCGTGGTAGGTGAGCCCATTGATTTCGATGACCTCGTGAACGACAAGTCGATCGGCGCGAAGGAAAAATACGCCCTTATTTCAAGTCGCATCATGGAAGCGATCGCGGCTCTCGAAGTGCCGGAAGAAGCGTGAATTCAGATCGCTTTTTGATGAGGAAATTTGCCCGGAAACCGGATTCGGTTTCCGGGGGGAAGCGCCTCAGTCAAGAATGAGGGTATTTCCACCGGCGGTAGGCGGCTTGTTAGCAGGCTTCGGCTTTTTCGGGTCGGCGGGGGGAGCGGGCTTGCTTGGTGGGCGCGAAGGGGTGAATACCCGAATGCCGGGAACTTCCGGCGGCGTGATTTCAAAGGCCAGCTCCGTTTCACCTGAGGCTTCTTCAGCAGCGAGGGCTGTCTGGAAAATGCTCAACACGTAGGGCTGGAAGCGTGTCGCATTCCAGACATTGCGTTCGGCAGTGAGATCCTCAATGAATTTGGTTTTGGCGGCCGGGGCCTTCACGTCGTCAGGGACTGCTGCCTGAACACGTTGAGCGAATTCTCTCGCTTCATTGTTCAACTCAGTGACCATGTTCGGACCGACGGCATTGGCGATCTTCATGTATTCGGCGTCAGGGATAGCATCCAGGTTATAACGATAGGATTCGCGAGCCGGAATTGCCTTTGGTTCAACTCTTTCATCATTCCAGACGGTCCAGCCGGCGGGAACGCGGGCCTGCTCTGACTTCGATCTTGCCTGGAGATAAGTATCGAAGCTGTCAGGAGCGACATAGTAATAGAAGAGAACCCGTCGATTGTTGGCGGCCTGAGTGCAGTATTGTTCGAACTGCGATCCTGCGGCCATGAATTCCTCGGGAGTCCATCCGCCCTCCGGCTTGGGCTCCAGAGCCAGCTTGATGCGGTCCTGATTGCCCGGTACGACGTGATACTTAAAATCTTTCGGCCCGAGTTTCCCCTCACCGAAAAAGGCGGTGATTTTTTTCATGTCATAACGAAATTTTGAGACCGTGAGATCAGCCTGTTCGTTATTTCCGAATATTCGACCGAGGACACTGGCCTCTTTCGCTTCGACTCCTGCCCGGGTTTTCCAGACAGGTTTGAGTTGATCCCATGCCGCAAGAGTTTCTTTTTCGCGCCGACTCAGACGGTAGGTTTCCACAAGAGGGTCCTTATCTTCGTTGTTTTTCCTCAAGGCATAGGTGTAACTGCCGACCGTTTTGCCTGTATAAACCAGATCGGTGAAGTTCTGTTCAATCACGTCACGGATTTTGAGGGCATGATCATAGGGATCCCCCACGTAGTAGAGCCGGTTGAACTTACAGATAAGGTAGAAGGCGCTCGACTCTTTGTCTGCGACTCTGGGGTTTGGCATCGCGACGACCTTGGCGGCTTTCACCTCGACTTCAGGTGTTTGGGCGAGAATGGCCGCGAGTTCACGATTTTTGGTGTCGGCAACGGCTACCTTTTCGGCAAACTCTTCTTTCTTTGCCTCCTCGTCTTCCACTTTTTTCATCCACTCTTCAATGTCGGATGTTTTCTCAGCGAGTTCAGAGTTGTCTTTCTCGAAGTCTTCAAGCTCGGCGGTGAGTGCCAATGCCTCCTCCTCAGTCGGGAGGTTTTGAAGGGTCGTGTTGTGCGTCTGCTCGAGCTCCTGAAAGTTTTTCAGGGTTTTGTCCCGGCTGATGCGCATCGCCTCGAGCTCCTCCTGAGTCACCTCAGGAAGATTTTCGACCACTTTTTTCACAGCCGCGCTGATCCCTAGGCTGCTCACAATGAGGATCAGGAGGAGAATACCGACAACATTGGTGAGGGCGTCCATGAGGGCGTCCATGCTGCGTTCTTCTTCTCCTCGTCTTCTACGTGCCATTATTTAGTTCAGTGAAAAGGTTAAGGCTCAAGAAATTGAGCGAACATCTGAAGGTCTACTTTCCCCTCTCCGGGAAGAGGGAGTCGCCCGGGGATGATTTCGGTGCCGTTCGCTCGATTGTAGGCTGAGACAAGTTGCGTCGCCTTTTTCAGCGTCGAGACGGCAGCGGGACTGCCTCGGACAAGGAAAATGAGCGTGTTCTGCCGACTACTGCCGACTGTTTTTAAAAGCTCGATGAATTTTTCGTCCTGATTGAGTGTCGCCACCGGAATGACGGTGGCTTCCTCGGAAAGGCTCGTGTGAAGGTAGACTCCGCGGTCGGAAATTTCGGCGAAGTAGGGCTTTGTGTTTGTGCTGCTCCCGCTGGGTTGAACCCGTAGCGCCTGTGCCTCGGGAGGAAGCTTGCGCTTTGCTATCTCCTCCTCTTTCACCTGAATCTCAGCAAGAAGAATCGCTTCGTCCTGAACGAGATCTTTGTTCGTTTGCTGAAGGAGATTAAACTTCGCGATGAGTTCTTCACGGCTTTTCTCAATTTCCTCCTGATTTTCGAACATCTCTTTGAGATTCACGAGACGGTCGCGAGTCGCAAGCGTGTCTTTGTTCTTCTGGATGAGGTTTTCGATGAGCTGGCGCAACTTGTCCAGTTCCTTCTGTTTCTCGATCTTCTCCTGCTCAAGAAGGACGTATTCCTGAGCTCGCTCGACTTCTTCAGAGGTTCGACCCTCTCCTTTGTTCATCGCAATGAGGTTGATCACTACGATGATGAGAGTCAGGCACCCAATGATACAAATCAGGATGCTGAGAAAGGGGAAGAGGCTGACTGAGCCTCCGTCGTCCTGTGATCTTCTAGCCATTAGAAATTACCTCTGAGAAGAGAATCACCCTTTGCTGAACCAACCTTTTTTCTGAACAACGACTTGCTTGCCGTTGAGTTCTTTGAGCACCTCATTGAGGTTTTTGATGCCCTCGGTGAGAGAGGCGACCTGTGAATCGAGGGAACGATCAAGCTTGGAACCATACTTGTCGGCGCGCTCATCGATTGCGGCGATCTGCTTTTCAACCGCTTCGGCGACTTTCTCGTACTGCTTCGTTTGGTTTCCAAGACTTTGAGACATGCCTTTCTGCACGGATTCAAAGCGGCCCATGATATCCTGCTGGTTCGCGGCCATGGCATCGCCCACCGCCTTGAGAAGTCCAGCATCAGAACCGAAATTTGAGGCTGCTCCGCCATCGTTGAGGCGTTTGAGGAGGTGATCGATGCAGTACTCGTCGACATCTGTGACGAGGTCATCTTCCTGGTTTTGGAGTGCACTCGCAGGAAAGCTGAGAAGAATACTGAAGACAAGGGCGAGGAGGGTTGTATCGAACGCCACCCCCATGGAGCTCAGAACGGCGAGAAGCGGTTCTTTGATCTGGCTCATGTCTCCGCCTTCACCAGCACCGAAAACAGCGCCGAAGCCACCAATTGCGGCACCGATACCAAGAACGGTTCCGATGAATCCCATGATAGGAATCGCCCAGAGGAAAACCTTCACCATGGCGTAACTGCTGCCGACTTTCGCGGCATCGATTTCGGACTGTGCCGTGATCATCTGGACCACGTCAGGGTTGTTTTGACGAACGTAGAAGAACTCCAGAGCCTTGCGGATACGGTTCACGATGTAGGTATTGCGTAGTGGGCCGGGGAAGTTGATCACATGATCATGAAATTCTTTTAAGTTCTCCGGATTGATTTCCTCACTGATGTCGGTGGGCAGGGCCTGAATCAACATGGCGCGGCGCTGCTTTTGAATATTCATCCATTTCAAGACGAGAATACCGAGGCACCAGAACATAAGAAGAGTGGTCACATATTGCGGCCAGCCTCGTTGGGTGAAAAGTTCGCGAAAGTAGCTTCCAACGCTGTGCGCCTGGTCGACCGACTCCCTGACAGGGAGCAGATACATGATGAGGAACCAGAGAAAGGTCGCCCCGATTCCGACACCTCCGGCAATCCATACATTAACAAACGAAGGGTGAGCTGTGGGGGCTCCGGAGGAGAGTTCCAGCTCAGGCATTTGATCGAAGTGCTCATCTGCGATGTCCTCGGCCGCGTGCTCATTCTCGGTTCCGGTCGGTGGTGGAGGGCCGAAGTCTTCCGGGATTTGAATCCGGCCGGCACATCCGGGGCACTTAACGGTTTTTCCGGCGAGATCGGGCTCGGCTTGCAGGGTGATATTGCAGGTCGGACAAGCAAAATTCATAAGATATTTCGTAAAGAGAAAAGGTATTTCGCATTCAAACTGGAGGCTACCAGCAAAAGCGGAGCGCATCATAGACGCGGACTCGTTAGGATTTCGAGAAAAATATTAAAAAAACCTTTTTGATAGCAAGATTAATCAGGAAGCTGACAGTATCCATCCGAACCGGAATGACTGAAAACGCACATCGCCCGTTACAGTTGAGTCTCACGAGCGCTTTGCTTTTGAGTGTCAGCAGCTGTGCATTGCCGGTCAAAGTCAGTGAAAACTGGAAGGTTTCGGGGCCTCAGGAAGTCCCTCTCAGTGAAGTCACCGCCGTCTGGCAGGAAATTTCAGCGGGCAGGATGCCAAGTGAAACGGGCTTGAAGACTTATAACGAAGCGGTCAAGCAATCCGTTGTGCAAGTGGCGAAGAACTGGGCTTCTCCATCGCGTGCGCTCTCGTTGCTTAATACGACGGAGGGAGACGTGAATTTGGATGTCCAGGCGTTCAATGTTCCCGGCATGAACATGATCGAAGAAGTTGTTCCCGCTGATTTCATCAACGTAAAGCGCGGCTTCGAATCGGAAGCTTCAATTGAAGGCGTCGGGGCCGCCCTCATGGTGAGGCAGGGATGGTCAGAGCAGGATCCGATGATTCCTAAATCCGGGATCTGGTATCCGGTCACCGGAATTTTGAATTTGGATCGGCCTGAGGCTCCTGTGTTGCGTCTCTATGATCCCGCCGAACAAAGTAATCTTGTGAAAGCGGGAACGGAGTTTCCGCTTTCCGTGAATTATACCGCGACATTTGCCCGGGACTTTCAGGAACGTCAGCTCCAGTTTCTGAAAGTGCCGGCGCTCTTACGCTTCGAAAAGTTTGCGGATCGTCTCGGGCTATATCGGCTTTCCGCTTTTCATCCGAATAAGGAGGTTTGCATTCTCATTCACGGGATAAACTCAAGTCCGAATACCTGGCACAGGGCGTTGAACGAAACCTTCGCAGATGAGGAAGTTCGTCAGCGCTATGAGTTCTGGAGTTTTGGGTACCCGTCCGGAGCCCCGATTCCCTATCTGGCAGCCAAGCTACGTGATTCGACAAAGGAGATGCTGGCTTTTAGAGCGGCAAACGGTGCTCCGGATCAGCATATTACCCTCGTGGGGCATAGCATGGGGGGGATTCTCTCCAAAGCGGTCACGCAGAGGGGCTGTGATGACGATTGGAGCAAACTGTTCAAGGTTCCGATCGAGGATCTCAGGGTGAGTGCGGAGGACCGTGAGGTTCTTAGAAATATGGTTTACTACGAGCCGATTCCTGAGATCGACAGGGTCATTTTCTGCGCGGTCCCTCATCGTGGTGCGCAGATTGCGGCGAATCCCGGTGCCCGCATTGTCGGAGACCTGATACAGGTGCCAAAGCAGATCGCTCAACTCACCACGGATATCGTGAAACAGAGCGGATATGCGCTTACCCCTCTGGGGCTTGAAGTGGCGAAGCATCGCGTCACTTCGCTTGATCAACTCCGTCCATCCTCTCAGCTGACGGGAGAGTATCTGAACAAACCTCTTAATCCTGCGGTGGAGTTTTATTCGGTGATTGCCCGGAAGGATAAAGATTCAAGCAAACCGCTCGCTGAGTCGACTGACGGAGTGGTGCCGTATTCCAGTTCGCACATGGACGGAGTTTTGTCTGAAAAGGTGGTCTTCGATTCTCCTCACGGGGTGCATCGAACCGAGGAGGGGATTAACGAGATTATTCGCATCCTTAAGCTTCCCTGAGTCGGAGGCACGATTGAGGACTTTTCAACGAGAACCTTCAGGCTACGCTCGTGTCATGAAGAAGATTCTCCTCACGATCCTTCCCGGCCTCGCTCTGATCGCGGCGATGCTGTTCACTCCGGGCTGCTCCGAGGCAGGCGCGGCCAAAGAAAAACTCAGCGTCCTGCTCATTGATGGGCAGAACAATCATTCATGGAAAGAGACGACTCCTGTCCTCGTCGCTCTCATGGAGCAGTCGGGGCGATTTGAAGTGACCGTTTCGACTTCGCCGGCGGGAGCGCCCAAACCACCTCGCCGGCCGAAAGAAAAGACTCCGGAGTCGGATCAGGCATTCAAGGAGGCAATTCAAAGATGGGAGAAAGAGGCTGCCCTTGCGAAGGAAGCCAGCGCTGTAGCATGGGGGGATTGGAATCCGGATTTTGCCTCCTATGATGTCGTGGTTTCGAACTACAATGGCGATCTCTGGCCTGCTGCAGTGCAAAAGTCGTTTGAAGCATTTGTGAAAAACGGAGGTGGATTCGTTAGCGTTCACGCCGCGAACAATGCCTTTCCCGAATGGGCTGCTTACAATGAAATGATTGGAATCGGAGGCTGGGGCGGGCGCTCTGAACTATCCGGGCCCTACCTCAGGCAGCGCGAAGGAGTGTGGATGAAAGACACGACGGAAGGCAAGGGGGGATCCCATGGTAAGCGTCACGAGTTTATTGTCGACCTCATGGAGATCGATCACCCTGTCACCTCCGGCCTTCCGAACAGATTTCTTCACGCAGAAGATGAACTTTATGACCGGCTCCGCGGTCCCGCGCGGAATGTCACCGTGCTCGGCTCGGCTTTTTCAGATGAAGGTACCGGCGGATCAGGTGAAAACGAGCCGATACTCATGGCCATCAATTTCGGAGAGGGGCGTGTTTTCCATACGACTCTCGGGCACAATGTCACGGCAATGAGCGGACTTGGTTTTCAGGAGACGCTTCTCCGGGGGACCGAATGGGCCGCAACGGGGAGTGTCACGTTTCCCGCGATCGAAGAGAATCTCCTTACCGACGCTGAGGTCGCGGTTCAGGAGGTGACGGTCAAAGCGGCTGAGTGAGTTTCTGCCGGATTCAACAGGGTTAGGTCGATGACTTAACCCTGTTCAGTTTCAGACGGGGACAGACCCGACATCGTTGTCGGAGGCTTCAGGCCCTGGAGTTTTCTCTTCGTGGCGTTTTCTCACTGCTTCTTCAGCAGCCCGCTGGCCGGCGGAAGCACCGTCACGTAATCCGTCGACGAGCGAATCGGGAGCCACCTCCCGAATTAAGGCACCGGTGAAGGCAGTGGCGAAGGCGAAGGCGTAAGCGACATCGTGAGCGCCCTTGGAAACCTCTTCTTTCACCTTGGGAAGGTTGTCATCGAAGAGTTTCTTCGCGTCTTTTTTGCCGGTTTCGAGCGCGTCCTGAACGGATTTAGCAAAGCCGTCAAAATCGACGCCGGAAGTTCGGCCGGTGGATTCGGACTGAGGGTTCTCCGTCGTCGTTTCTTCTTCAGAGGAAAATGACTCAGGCTGATCTGGAATAGGGGGAGGATCTTGATTCATCGCTGTCGTGGTTTGATAACGGTGACAGTATTCAGGGAAAGATACGACGACTCTATTACAAAGGCCGCGCCGGATTGTAATCAAAGAGGGCTTCCTTCAGACGCTGAATCTGATTCAGCGGTGGGAGCGATCTCTGCCGGAGTCGTTTCCGGATCAGTCGCGGGCGTGAAAATATGGGTAAGATCGCGGCGGACGTCCTGAATGATTTCTTCGACCTTTGTAAACCAGCCGAAATGAATCGCAGCGCCAATCGCAATGATGAGAAGAGCGAGAAGGCAGGTGTCACGGCGTGCTTTTCTACGAAGGGTTCGAACTTGTCCGGAAAGGGCGTCTATTTTTGTTTCCTGGCGGGAAAGTGAGCTTTCGATATCCGCAAGATCAGACCTCTCCTCAAAGAGTGATTCCTCCGTTTCGTCCGAATTCAGTTCTTCGACGCTTTCCGCCCGTACTTTCGCAGCGAGTAGTTCCTCGTGAGCCTGAAGCACGAGTGGCTCCAGTTTTTCAAAAGCGACGGGTTTATGGAGGAAGTGATCGGCGAGAAGGACCGGGCTTGAAAAGCTCTTAAACTCAGCTTCCAATTCTTCGGAAGGATAGCCGGTGATCATGAGGACGCTCAAGGGGCGGGGAGCTTCATCGCGAAGCTTTTCCATGACTTCGATGCCATTCATGCCGGGCATTTGGTAGTCGAGCGTGACGACTTCGATCGTCTCTTCAGACTCGATCAATGCGAGAGCTTCCGGACCGCTGCGGGCTGTGAAGACTTCGCTGAATCCAACATACTCGTGGAGAAAAGTTTTCAGGCCCAACTGAAAGGCGGGGTCTTCATCGACCACCAGAATTCCGGCATTTCCGGGGGTGGGTAGAGATTCCAGCGGGCTGGCTTCGTCGGGTAGTCCAATACTCATGAGGGAAATAAGTGTTTTCTCATAGTTGATAGTTCAGAAAAGGAAGTCCAGCACGGAAAACTTCATTCTGAATCACATGGAACGGCCTCCCTTTGTCTTGCGAGCGGCCTGAGATGGGTTTTGATTGCCGGTTCATGCGCCTTAAGAACGACATTCATCTCGCTTACTGTACTAACATTCATCGGGGGGAAACCTGGACGGAGACATTCCACGGCTTGCAGGAATATACGAATCAGGTGCGTCAGCGCGTTTGTCCTGAGGCGCCTTACGGCATTGGTTTACGTCTCAGCGCCAACGCGTCGCAGGAACTGACTGACCATCCGGAACGACTCGATGAGTTCAAGCGGTGGATGGATGAGCACCAGTCCTATGTGTTTACCATCAACGGTTTTCCATATGGCACGTTTCACGGGAGCCGTGTCAAAGAGCAGGTTTACGTGCCCGACTGGACAAGCGGTGAGAGGCTCGCCTATACGACACAGTTGTTCGACCTTATCGACAAAATGGCACCGGCGGGGGAGGAAGTCAGTGTGAGTACTTTGCCGGGGTCCTTTAAGGAGTTCATCAGTCAGGAAACGGAGAAAGAACAGATCGAAGCGATGGTGAAGAACCTGAGGGCCTGTTCAGATCATATTGAGCGTCTCCGCGATGCCGGTGGTCGTGATATTCACCTCGGGCTTGAACCGGAGCCTCTCGGCTTCTTTGAAACCAGCAGCGAAACGGTGTCCTTTTTTGAACGCCTGCATGAGGGGGCGGGCCGTGCTGAAAGTGAGCGATTGCAACGGAATCTAGGGGTGAATTATGACACTTGTCATCTCGCGGTGGAGTTTGAAGAACCGGCCGATGCGATTGGGCGATTGAGGGCGGCGAACATTCGAATCAGTAAAATCCATTTGAGCTCCGCCCTTCGATTGAAGCCGGAAGCGGAATCAATTGAGCGGTTAAAGAGCTTTCATGACGAAGTTTATCTGCACCAGGTCATCGTCGGCGGGGAAGGGAAGGCCGTGCGCCGGTTTCGCGATCTCCCGGAGGCACTTGAGTGGTCAGCAGGAGCGTCGCCCCAAAGCCGGGGGGACGAATGGCGCGTACACTTTCATGTTCCGATTCATGCCCAGCCGGAAGCGCTTTTTGACGATACCAGAGACCACATCCCCGGCGTTCTCGCGATCCTCGGTGAGGATCCGGGCTGGTGCAGTCACTTTGAAATGGAAACATACACCTGGGAAGTGCTTCCTGAGGAAATCAGATCCCGGGATGTTGTTGATCAACTTGTTTCAGAATACGACTGGTGCCTGAATTGCTTTGAGAAAAAGGGCCTTGCGTGAGATTCCGTTTCTACCAGGCGTTCTTCTTTTCAGGCTCGGTTTCGTTACCGCGTTCCGGAAAAGTGAAGTCGACGTTGGGAGATGAGTGAGAGCCGAAAGAGTCTTCATCGGGGCCGACCAGGCGATCAAAATCGGGAAGTGAGATGAGGTCATCGTTGTTGTCGAGAGCGTGATGCTCGGATGAGGCCGCCTCTTCGTCCTGATAGTTCCGCGCCGCAGCGAGCTCACTTTCAATCGTGGCAAGGAGTTCCTTGAGCTGGACCGGTTTAGCAAGAATGACACTGCGGATGCCTCCGGTTTCGGCCAGTCCCTGAACTTCCCGGGCAATGCCGGTGAGAAGAATAACCGGAATGTAGCGGAGCGAAAGATCGGCCCGCAGGTCTGCAAGGACGCGTCCTCCGTCACGCTCAGGCATCATCACATCAAGCAGAATCAAGTCCGGCAGGTAATGCCGGGCTGTGTTGATCGCGAGAAGAGGGTTGTTTTCCACAACCGGCTCAAAATCGAATTTGGCAAGGGTCTTGGCGAGTAAAGTCGTCAAGGCCACGTTGTCGTCGATGATTTGGATAGTGGTTTTCATGCCGCTGGGTAAGCTTAATAATAAATGGTAATTATGGCGATTACAATAATTAAATTAAAGAAATGTTGATTGAGTGAATTTAATAATAAAAAAACCCGGGTCTTTCTACGAGAGAAAGAACCCGGGGTGGGAAAGTTCAGGAGGAATGAGGCGGCCTACTCAGCGACGGTCATCACTCCGTTCATGATCGCCCAGTGACCTGGATAAGTGCAAAGATAAGGGTATTCTCCGGCTTCTTCAGGAGCCGTAAATTCCACGACATCTTCTTCACCGGCCTGGATCAATTTAGAGTGAAAAAGGATATCTTCGGACTCGGGAATCGCATTTTTTTCCGTGAGAAATGCAGGATCAGTCATGCCGGCATTCGCCGCCATTCCGACCACGTCTTTTTTCCCGGGCTTTACGATGAGGACGTTGTGAGGCTGGCGAGTCACGCTGTCAGAAGGGTTAATGAGAGTCAATTTGACCTGCTGTCCCGGCTTCACGGTGAATTCTTTGATGTCATAAATGAACTGCACTTTGTCGGCAGTCAGGGTGACTTCGAAAACTTCTTCTGCTTTTGCGGCAGAGGAGACGGCGAGGATAGTGAGAGCGAGAGCGCTCATCAGGGTGCTTTTCATAAAATGCTTATCTAAGTTTAGGGGGATGAGATCCCTTGATGAAGTATTTTAGATTAGGCTCGGCAAGGTGCAACGGCTTCGTTAGAAAGAAATAGATAGAAAATTTTAAAAAAAGGATTTGGAAAATGTTCAATAAACAGTAAATTTATGGAAATTTGATTCTTAACAGTAATTCTCAATTTTACTCATACCTTGCAAATGAACCGTGTTTTAATTGTCGCCGGAGAGCGAACCACTGGAGAACGCTTTCAACAGGCTCTCGGAGAGTCAGGCTATCAGACAGCGGTCGTGTGGAATCCGATGCAGATGGTTGAGTTTTGTCGTCAACACGAGCCTGATTTCCTCATTGCTGATCTCGATCTTGCTGAATACGGCCTCTGGAGCGCTATTCAGGCGGTGAAAGGGATCGGAACACTGGCCAATATTCCTCTGATCGGTCTTTCATCGACGGGGAATCCACAGGTTCTTGAAAAAGCGAAGGCGGCCGGGTTCTCCATGGTTTTCCCGAGTCACGAGGGAACGAAAGGGATCATCGAAGCTCTCAATATCCGTTCCGCGGCCAGTGCGGAACCTGCGGAAGGGGAGATTCAGGACATTGTCTCGCGGGATCCCTCGTTGAACAAGCTCCGCGAAATCGTCAGGGACATCGTCTCGACGACCCAGCGTCTCAAGGAGTTCCTCGGTGAATATGGCGAAGATGGTCCTGAATTGTTTGGATACATTGAGACTTCAGGTGTCGCGATTCGTAAGAAGCTTAATTCGGTGGAAGATTTTTCCCTTCATGACAAAGAGCTCCGTCACGATTTTCGGAATATGATCGGGTCAGTGACGGGTTTTGCCGAATTGATCATGATGGAGCCGGGGATCTCGCAGACGTCCAGTCAGGGAATGGCTCGTCTTCGCGAACGTTCGCGCGAGTTCGTCGAAGTGCTCGACGATCAGAAGGCATCTGCCGGGGCGTAGATTCCTCTCGCACTCGGGAACGATTCCGCCTTTTCAGATCGTTTGATCAGGCCTACTCTCAGTCCCCGCGGTGTTGCGGGAATGAGGTAGAGATGAAGATTGGAATTACGGGAGCAAGCGGATTTCTAGGTGCGGCTATTATTCAGGAGGCCTCATCGAGAGGCTGGAACGTGGTCGCTTTCTCGCAACATGCTGATCGTCCGGTTGAGGGGGCGGAAGAAACACGTTCTCTCGCTGATCGTGAGAATATCAATCTCGACGGAATTGATTCGCTAATTCATCTCGCTGGTGAGCCTATCGTGGGGCTTTGGACCCGTGATAAGATGAGGAAGATCAGGGAAAGTCGCGTCGATCTTACGACGGATCTCGTTGAAGCGATGGCTAAGATTTCGCGCAGTCGTCGCCCCGGAGCTTTTGTCAGTGCTTCGGCGGTGGGATACTATGGGGATCGTGGCGACGAGTGGCTCGATGAAGAATCCGATGTGGGATTCGGTTTTCTTCCTGAAGTATGTCGCCAGTGGGAAACTGCGTCGGCCCCGGCGGCCAAGCTGGGTGTTCGAGTGGTGAATCCACGCATTGGGGTTGTTTTCGGAAAGGGCGGTTTTCTGAAGCGCCTTCGACCTGTTTTTAAATCGGGAGTTGCCGGTCGTCTCGGTCGGGGAAATCAATGGATGTCCTGGATTCATATCAAAGATCTGGCGAGGATTTTCGCCGACTGTGCCGATGGGGAATCGAGTATTCGCGGACGGGTTAATTGTGTCAGTCCTTCGCCGGCGACCAACCGGGAGTTCACTCAGATTTATGCGAGGGTTCTCGGGCGAAAAGCATTTATTCCCGTCCCTGCCATGATCCTGAAATGGCTTCCGGGGGGGATGAGTTCGCTTTTCCTTGAGAGTCAGCGTGCTGATCCGCAGGTCCTGAAAGCTTTCGGGTTTGAATGGGAGTTTTCGATTCTTGAAGATGCGCTTCGCGATGTCGAGGGGAAGTGATCTTTGAGACTGGCTGCAAATGTAACGATTCGTGATAAATTATTCATAACTTATGGCAGCTCCCCAAAATGTGATCGGCATCGTCTACGACTACGATCAGACACTCAGCCCGACCTACATGCAGGACGAAGTCCTTTTTCCTAAATTCGGGATCAATCCTGCTGAATTCTGGAAGCGCTGTAAGAAGCTCGTTGATGATGAGGGCTACGAAAATGAACTCGCCTATTTGAAGGCGATGATCGACTACCTTGAGATGGACGGTCCGAGTAATAAGGACCTCGAGGAACTGGGGAAGGGGCTTCAGTTCTTTCCGGGATTGCCGGATATGTTTGAAGAGCTGAATGATTTGCTCTCCGATGAGCATCGCGCCATGGGCGTCAAAATTGAGCATTACATCGTCTCAAGTGGTATCAAGCCGTTGATCGACGGCAGTCGTCTCAAGCCATATCTGAAGGAGGTTTTCGGCTGCGAATTTGCTGAGAACAGCGCGGGTCGAATTTCATTTCCAAGGCGGGTGATTTCCCACACGGCAAAGACTCAGTACCTTTTCAGGATTAACAAGGGCATGCTCGATCCGACTGATGATGTGAACGATCACATGGCAGACGAACTTCGCCCGATCCCGTTTCCTAATATGATTTATCTTGGTGACGGGCCCACTGATGTTCCCTGCTTCACCGTCATGAAGCGATTCGGCGGTCATAGTATCGCGGTGTACAACCCGGCCGATGAGACCCGGGTGAGCTTTCGAAAAGCCTTTCAGTTGGCGGGTGTTTCGGGGCGCATCAAACATATTGCACCTGCAGACTACCGGGCAGGAAGTCATTTGCGATTGATGCTGGAGGAAACGATTCTCGAAATTGCAGGCCGCATCGTCGAGTTGCGGCGGCAGGAACTCGTTGACGGGACGGTAGCGGCACCCACTCACTGACGGGCCGCCGACCGGAATCGCTGAAATCCTTTTAAATCTCCTTCAAGAGAGCGGAAAGCTCATCGGCCGGCCACTGTCCGGGGGCGTTGGGCGATTGGAGATAGCCGTAGTTCAGGCAGGAGCCTGCTTTGGCGAGGACAAGTCGGGAAAGTTTACCGAGCGGCCCCATTCCCATCGCGGAAATGAGACGGCCTTCCCGGCGATGATGTTCGACCAGCTCAACGAGGGCGAAGAGATCTGACAATTCAGAGATGACGATGGCGACTTTTGCGATGTCTGCGCCAAGGTCGTAGGCCTGAGAGACTTTATCCTTCAGTAAGTCAATGCCCGGGAAGGATTCAAAATTGTGGTAGGAGCCGAGGAGCTGAACATCGTTCTTCTTCACGCTTGCGGGAAATTGGCTGAAGGCCTTCGATTCAAGTGAAGCAATTTCCGTATCAACGACGTTCACTTGAGGGAGAAAACGTTCGTAGAGTTCGATGCGGGCTTCGTCGCTGAGCTTAAGGTCGCCGCCCTCTTTGGATCGACGGACCGTGGCGAGAACCGGGTACTCGGAATCGACGACGGTGACGTAGGCATCGTGAATCTCGGAGTGAAGACTATCGAGGCGGAACTCGAGGATATCCGCTTTTGAGGAGCCTCCATTGAAAAAATAAATCAGATCAGCCGGTTGAGTGACCGTCGCGACGACGAGGGGTTTTGAAGAAAAGTCAGGTTTCAAGGTCCGACGATCAAACGATAAACTGCGGAAAAACGCAATGATTCTGTCAGGAAATTCCGCGAAGGCAGAGGTATGGCGGTCGACTCTCCTTCTTCAGCGATTGAGAGAAGAGGTGGAGGGGCAGCTTCCACGCTGCCCGTGTCAGTAGGGGCGCGACGGGGAAGGCACACTGGGCAAGCGGGGCGTGTGCCGGTGGAACTCGATTTCCCTTTTCCGGGATTGAAAAAAAGCCCCGCCCTTTCGGGCGGAGCTTCTTCGCAATAGATCGGTTGTGATTCCGGATCAGACGTTCTGATTGTCCTCAGGGAAGACGGTATCCTGTGTTTCAGGGACGCCGGGAATGCGTGTCGGGCGGATGGGAAGCTCGCCGTTGATGTCGATATTGTCGGGGACGAGATTCTGCTCAGCGGAGGTCATGTCGTCCCAGGTGATGCGTTTCCCGGAGTAGCATGCGGTGCGGCCGAGAATCGCGAGAGTGGTCGAATGACCGATCCACTGAGAATCGTCTTTGCGGTCACCGGTGCGGATCGCGCCGAAAAATTCTTCGTGCTCAAGGTCATACATGCTCTTCACTGTGCGTGGCTTACGCCAGTTCCACGGGTTTTCGCCGGTAATTTCAGCCGAACTGGTGCCGAACTTGGCGATGCCCTTGGTGCCGTAGATGGTGTCTCCGGTGAAGTTATATGAGTCGAGGAATTGACGCCATTCGACGTGGCAGTTCACGTCGTTTTCATACTGGTAGGTGACGCTGAAGTGGTCGTAGATATTTCCCTCATTGTTCGGGCGGGTCCGTCCGCCGCTGCCGAAGGCTGCGATGGGATCAGTGTCATTCATTGCCCAGGAAATCCGGTCGACGTTGTGGCAGCCTTGTTCAACGATGCCGTCACCGCTGAGCCAGGTGAAGTTATACCAGTTCTGAAGCTGCCACTCAGTGTCGCTCATGCCGTCAGGGCGACTTTCAGGATCAGGCATCGCTTTGACAGGTCCGGCGTAATACTGTGAGTGAATGCTTCGGACATCACCGATCGCGCCGTCGAGAATTTTCTCGAAGAGTGGGCGGCCGTGTTGGCTGTAACGGTAACAGAATCCGCAGAGGACGGAGAGTCCCTTCTCAGCCGCGGTTTCGCTGGTCTTAAGGAAGTCATGTACCCCCGCGATATCGGTTGCGCAGGGCTTTTCGACGAAGGTGTGAATCCCGGCATCGACAGCAGCTTTGAAGTGCTGGGGGCGGAAGGCGGGCGGGGTCGTGAGAAGGATGATATCCACGCCGGAGTCGATCACTTTCTCGTAGGAGTCGAGGCCACTGAAAACGCGTCCATCGATGCTCTCGCTGACCTTGTCTCGAACTGACGCATACTTGCGAACCATCTCGAGTTTTTCCGTTGCCGCTTCCATGTAGAGGTCGCCCATGGACCAGAGCTCGACGTTGTCGTCGGCGTTCATGGCGTTCATCATTGCGCCGCCACCACGTCCGCCGGTTCCGACGACGCCGATCTTCAGTTTTTTGTCGTTGGGGGCGCCAAAGGTGACGGAGGGAAAGCCAATCGCCGCGCCAGTTGCAGCGATCGCTCCGGTCTTCTTCACGAAGCTGCGTCGTGAGGTATCTGCGGGGGAGGGATCAGTTTGTTCGCTCATAAAATATCGTTTTTGTCAGAGATAAAAGCGTCGCCACAGGGGAGGGCGCCTTCACTTTTCCGGAAAACTTCCCCTGAATGATTGGAGTGTCAAAAGGGCTTCCGCACGCGATCACTGCGAATTTGGACGCTCAAAGCCACTCCGCGGCAGCTGCAAGGAACGCTTCGTGGTGGTGACGATCATATTGGATCGTTCTGAAACCGGCTTCGCGGCCTGCTGCGCAATTGTCGGGGAGATCATCGATATAAAGCGTTTTCGATGGATCCAGTGACAGCTTTGCTTTCGCTATCTCATAGATCTTCGGGTCGGGTTTCATCACGCCAACTTCGTGCGAGTAGATTCGCCCTCCGAATTGATCGAAGACACGGTAGGTCCTCTCAAAGAAGGGGACATGAATCCCATTGGTGTTTGAAAGCAGGAAGAGAGCTTTCCCGGCGGTTTTTTGCTCGTGAATGAACTGAACGATCGCTTCATTCAGCTCAAAAATGTCTTCGAATGACCGTGCCATGAAGTCTTGTTCGCCGCGGTAGTTGATGAGATCCGTGGTGCTTTCGTAGAACTCGTGAGGCGTGATTTCCCCCCGTTCAAGGGGACCTGTCAGAGACGAAACAAGGGTGAGGATTTCGTCTGATGATTTATCGCACAGAGGTTCGATCCTTTTCGCCGCCTTTGAAAAATCAAAGGCGATAATCACGTTTCCGATATCAAAGAGAAGGGCCTCAACCATGGTGGGACTTAACAGGGTTAGGTCTTGAGCACAACAGAGTTAAGTGTGTCAAAATGGCTCAAAATGGTGGGACGAGTTGAGACTGCGTTGAGCCATTATGACTCTATTTCGCAAGGGTTCTTAATCGTCTGTTTTCGGTTAACTTGCTTATGAAGAGAGAGTTGAGAGTGTTAATGGAATTCTGGCATGTCTTATGCATTGATGGGTTGGTGAACTAAAACTCAAACCGAACTAAAATGAAAATGATTCGATATAGCAACCCAACAACTGACTTCAACGACTGGGATTCGTTCTTTGCGGATCCGTTTCGTGCCTTCGCGCCTCTCCTTGCAGGTCGCAGTACTTCAGCCTACCGCCCGGCTGATGCCGGCGTTGAGTGGTATGAGGATGATGAAAACTTCTACGTGCGGGTAGAGCTTCCCGGTGTCCCTAAAAGTGAGCTTCATCTCGATGCTGAAGACGGTCTCGTCCGCATCAGCTATGAGAAAGAGGTCACGACCGACGGATCGGCCCGGCGGGAGAGCTTTGAGCGTCACCTGAGAACGCCTGAGGGCACTGATGTGGCCGCAATCGGTGCGAAACTGGAAGATGGAATCCTCGAACTGAGCCTGCCCAAAGCTCCCGAACGGAAGCCGGTCAGTATCACGGTTTCTTAATACAACCTATTAACAGAAAGGAATGAAGATGAGTGAAAATAATGAAATCTGCTGCCAAACAAAATCTGAAGGCAATGAGCCTGCGGCTCTGCAAGTGAGGCCGGGGGCTACCTACAAGCCCGCTTATCAATCGCGATACAGCGACAATGCCTGGGAAGTATCGGTCAACCTTCCCGGAGTGCTTAAAGAGCATCTGGACGTGACGATTGAGAATGAGATTCTCCAGGTGAAGGCGACCCGGCTGGCTGACACTCCGGAAGGATGGAGGCCACTGGCTGACTATCCTGCGGAGAAACATTACCGGCTTCGTCTCGATGTGGGGCCGGAAGTGGATCCCTCGGGGGTTACCGCCGGTCTCGAGGATGGAGTCCTCAAACTGGCGCTACCATTGCGGGAGGAGGTCAAGCCCCGGACAATCGAGGTGCAGTAATCTGCTCGAATTTGGTGTAGTAGTGTGCGAAACGGTCATCGCTTCAGGGCGGTGACCGTTTTTGCTGTACCGGACGATAGGTTGCCAGAGAGCGGAGACTTTGATAACGTTTTTTCATGTCCCGCCTTCTTCAGCGCGCCATCTTTCTAGCGAGCTTGATGGCCATAGTGACTCCTTTTTCGTCGTTATCCCAGGATGACGTGGAGGAGGTGACTGAGGGTGCCCGTATCGGGACGATGGATTCACGTACTTCGGTTGAGGAAGTTCCGGAGTTTGAGCGGTGGGGGGAAAACGACCAGGTCAGTGTGAGCGGAGGGAACCCGAAAGCGAGAGCGATGTTCGGAGCCTATGTAAGAGAGTTGAGAAAAGATTTCAGGTGGTCGATTTTTAAGAGGCATCAGTCCAGTGAGCCTGCGGAAGGGCGGGATGACTGGGAGATTCCGATCAAGGTGGAGTTATGGGGGGACGTGAAAGACGTCTATCGGGGAGACGATGCGCGAATGAGTGTGGAACTTCGCGCGGACGACCGGTTATACATTCGATTGGCGGCCCGGCTTCACGATGGGTTCGAAGAAAGTGAGTTTCGGCTTGAGGCGGTCAGGGCTCTCGTGGTCGAGCAGATGTTGGCGCCGTTCGTCCATGACCCCTACGTGCTCAGTAGTGATGAACTCATCGCGCCGGAGTGGATCGTACACGGCTTTGATTCCATGATTGAACATCGGCGAAAAGGGCAGCGGAGTGTCTTCTATTCCGGGGTTCTTAAGAGTGGCCAGTTTTTATCTCCCGATCGACTGTTTGCGGTAAGTGAACCGGAGCAGCTCGATCCGATCAGCTATGCGATTTTTCAAATTTCGGCCTCTTCGATGGTGAGCGCCTTGTTGGATCAACCGGAAGGGGATGCAGGAATGAGGGAGTTTCTCGGTGATCTTGCGCTTTCAAAAGGGGTGGGGGAATTTGCACTCATGAAAAAGCATTTTCCGGCTTTTCGTGAAATGGAGCAGGGTCTTGAGAAGTGGTGGACGCTTCAAGTGGCGACGATGGGGCAACAGCAGCGGTTTGAGTTTCTTGACTGGAAAGAGACTGAGAGGTGGCTCACTGAGGTTCTGACCATTCGTTTCGATGGCAGCGAGGGGCAGTCTCCTGAGGCGGAAAGGAAAGGAAAGCGGGGGCTCTTTGAGCGTTTTAAGAAAGAGAAAGAACCTGAAAAGCTTCCGGGGCCCTATGTTGGAAAGCTAGGGCAGTTTCCCGAGTTTATCGGGCGGAAAGGCGCCCGGGAAAAGTTTACTCAGGCGTTTAATCAACTGCAGCATGTGAAACTGGTGGGCTTTCCTCTCTATCGTCCTTTACTTGATCGTTATGAGATCGTCCTCGGCAAGCTTGCTCGTGGCGAGATTAAGGGGGTCGCGGAAGAACTTGCGGCGCTGGAGCAACTCAGGACTACGATACGTAATACGATTGAGCGCTCTGAGGATTATTTGAATTACTTTGAGGCGACACAGTCTCCGCAGCGTAGTGATGTATTCGACGACTATATGCGCATTCGTAAAGAGCTTGAGCGTCGCGAGACGCCGCAGCGTGAAGATCGCATTACCCGCTACCTTGATGCGACAGAGCAGGAGTTTCGCTAGGGCTTTTCCCGTTCGGATTCTTCAAACTGTTGACGCCAATAGCTGAGTCTCTCTCCGATACGTTTCTCGAGACCGTTCTCAGAGGGCTCATAGTAGACGCGTCCCTCAGGGAGGTATGCCTGTGGGACGTAACCTTCCTCGTAGTCATGGCCATAGAGATAGACGGTTTCCCCTTCGGCGATGGCTCCACCTTCGGTGCCCAGCTTTTTGCGTGATTTCGTCCGCAAATGAGGAGGGACCGCAAGAGTTCGGCCTTCTTGAATGTCTTTCAGGGCTGCATTGATGCCGGCGTAGGCCCGGTTGCTTTTCGGCGCCGTCGCCATGTAGACCGCTGCGTGGGCGAGAGAGATCCGTGCTTCCGGCATGCCGATAAACTCGACTGCCTGCTGCGCGGCGATGGCGACACGCAACGCATTTGAGTCGGCTAGTCCGATATCTTCGCTCGCCGAAATAACGATGCGGCGGGCAATGAAGCGGACGTCCTCTCCTGCATAAAGCATTTTTGCGAGCCAGTAGAGCGTCGCATCGGGATCACATCCACGTATAGATTTAATAAAGGCACTGATGGTGTCGTAGTGAGCATCCCCGTCGGCGTCGTAGACGACGACTTTCCGTTGAATCGAGTCCTCTGCCACCTCAAGGTTGATGAGGATTTCCCCCGTCTCGTCATCGGGCTCAGTCGTAAGGACCGCCAGTTCGAAAGAGGTAAGCAGTTTGCGGGCATCCCCGTCGCACATTCTTACGAGGTGCTCTGCGGCATCGTTTTCAAGATTGATGGGCTTTTTGCCGAAGCCCCGCTCCGGATCGGCCACGGCAGCCTGGAGCAGGCCCCTGAGGTCGTCTTCCGAGAGCGGCTCCAGTTGGAAAACCTGGCTTCGCGAAACCAGTGGGCTGTTGATGTAAAAGTAGGGATTGTGAGTCGTCGCACCGATGAATCGAACCGTGCCCCGTTCGATATGGGGGAGGAGGACATCCTGCTGCGATTTATTAAAGCGATGGATCTCATCTACGAACAGGGTTGTGATCTCACCCCGGGTTCGCTGAAATTGACGGGCACCTTCGACCGCTTTGCGGATTTCGGCGACATTACTCTCGACTCCTGAGAGATTGATGAAGCGCGATTCAGTCCGCTGGGCAATCAGCTCGGCAAGGCTGGTTTTACCGACACCGGGAGGACCATAGAATATCAGGGAAGAGAATCGGTCAGCCTCAACGGCGCGACGCAGGAGTTTCCCGGGCCCCAGGATATGAGACTGCCCGGCATACTGGTCAAGGGTTTGCGGCCGCATCCGGGCGGCAAGAGGCATGGTGGGGTCAAGGGGGGCCGGCTTAGACCCGGGGGAGGGAGCGTCGTCACCCGGCTCTGCTTCAAAGAGTTCGTCCATCAAGGTATTAAGCGAAAGTCTAGCGCAGTTGATGGGGAAAACACCCCGGGAATTTCATTGAATTTCCGTAAATTGAGCGGTTTTTATCGTTAAAATTGAAATATTTTTAATAATTACAATAATTTGTTTGAATTTCCGTATAATTTACCGTAAAATTTTAAAATATTTAACACTCGCTGACATTTAGTCAGATTAACCAATTCTGTTTTATCTCCTCCCTATTGAATCATGAATGCCCTGATTCCAGATCTCAGTCAATTCCAACTCGAAGAACTCGGACAGACTCCGCCTGTCGAAAATCCAAATGCTGAAGTCAGCTTTAAAGTTGATATTGAGCCTAGCCGCGTGACTCGCCGGATCGTTGTGGGAATCCTGGATGAGAGCTGCAAGCGCGGTATTTCAATTGCGATCTATCCTGCGACGGGAGAAGTCTGCGATTTAACGAACGGCGGGGGTGTTATCGGATACCTTTCCCGGACTCCGCTCAATCCGGGTGTCCCGGTATCCTGTGACCTGACTCTTTACCGCTTCGGTTCGAACTTTGTCTGCAGCGCTCGTGTTCAGGGTGAGATTTTCCTTTATCCTGCCTTCTCGATGGACGGCACCGCCCGCCTTACTGCTTTTGTCGGTCAGGAGAAAGATGGGAACGGCAGCGAGCAAGCTGTCTGGTCACGCCTTCGTCTCGACGTTCTCGAGCAGCCGGTTGCTGCTTGATAAAGCGCTTTTAGAATATTTGTCCCTTGGTTTACGGGCGGGGTGGATTTCAATTCCACGTCGCCCGTATTTTTGTACTGCACGATCATAGGATCCCGGAAACGCTGGAGGCAGAATCGGCTTAAGGTCTGGCCCGGAAACCAAAAAAGCCGGACTTTCGTCCGGCTTTTTGGAAATAGTAGTGAAGCAGAATCGCTTACTTCTGGGCTGCCTCCTTCTCCGCCTGGGCCTTGGCAATGATGTCTTCAGAGACACTGCGTGGGCAGGGGGCGTAGTGAGAGAATTCCATTGAGAACTGACCACGACCGGAGGTCATGGTACGGAGATCGCCGATATAGCCGAACATCTCGCTCAATGGGGCATCCGCTTTAACGCGAACACCGGTTGGAGTTGTGTCCTGGCTTTTGATCATGCCGCGGCGGCGGTTGAGGTCACCGATGACGTCACCGACGTGATCTTCCGGAGTAAAGACATCCAGCTTCATGATTGGCTCGAGGAGCTGAGGTCCTGCTTTTGGAATGGTCTGGCGGTAGCCTGACTTCGCTGCGATTTCGAAAGCGACCGCGGAGGAGTCAACGGCGTGGAATCCACCATCGATCAGGGTCACTTTGAAGTCGAGCATAGGGAAGCCGGCAAGAACACCCTTGTCTTTGGAGAGGCGGAAACCTTTCTCAATCGCGGGCCAGTATTCTTTTGGAACATTACCACCAACAACCTTGGACTCGAACTCGAAGCCTTCGCTACCCGGCTCAAGCGGCTCGATGATGTAATCGATCTTACCGAACTGACCGGAACCACCTGACTGCTTTTTGTGAGTGTAGGAATCTTCGACACGTTGAGTGATCGTTTCGCGGTAGGCCACCTGAGGGGCTCCCACTTCCACTTCCACGCCGTGAGTCCGTTTAAGGATATCCACTTTAATGTCGAGGTGGAGCTCACCCATTCCTTTGAGAATCGTTTCACCTGTTTCGGCGTCCGATTCGACGTAGAAAGAGGGATCTTCACGAACCATTTTCCCGATCGCGTCGCCGAGTTTCTCGGAAGCGGCTTTATCCTTCGGGGAAACGGCTACTGAGATCACCGGCTCCGGGAATACCATCGGCTCAAGCGTTGCGGCATCTTTCGGATCGCAGAGAGTGTGACCTGTCTGGACATTCTTCAGGCCGACGAGGGCGACGATGTCACCGGCACCTGCACTGTCGAGATCTTCACGGGAGTCCGCGTGCATCTCAACGATACGTCCGACACGCTCAGTCTTTCCGGTGAAGGTATTCAGAATGGAGTCTCCCTTCTTCAAGCCACCTGAGTAGATGCGAGTGAAAGTAAGGGCTCCGTATTGATCATCCATGATCTTGAAGGCAAGCGCGCGGAGCGGCTTCGCATCATCGACGATAGCAAACTTACCGGTTTCGTTACCTTCCATGTCCACTTCCGGCTGAGGCTTCACCTCAGTAGGGCTTGGCAGGTAATCGACGACTGCATTGAGGAGCAGTTGGATACCTTTGTTTTTAAAAGCAGAACCACAGTAGGTAGGGAAGAAATCAAGATTGATCGTTCCCTTGCGGATGCATCGTTTGATCGTGTCGATATCCGGCTCGTTGCCTTCAAGGTAGGCTTCCATGACTTCGTCGTCCTGTTCCACGGCAGTTTCGATGAGCTCACTGCGGTACTCCTCGACCTTATCGACCATGTCAGCAGGAATATCCTGAAGTTCGAAATTCTCAGGAAGTCCGGAATCATCCCATACCCACGCCTTACGGGTGAGGAGATCGACGACTCCAGTGAAGTTATCTTCGATTCCGATAGGGAGGACCATTACGAGCGGCTTGGCTCCGAGCACTTCTTTGACCTGCTTTACAACGCGGTAAAAGTCAGCACCGATACGGTCGAGCTTGTTCACGAGGATAACCCGTGCCACTTCAGATTCGTTTGCGTAGCGCCAGTTCGTTTCAGACTGAGGCTCAACCCCGCCGGATCCACAGAAAACACCGACACCGCCATCGAGAACTTTCAAGGAACGGTAAACTTCAATGGTGAAGTCGACGTGACCGGGAGTATCAATGATGTTGAAACGGTGATCGTCCCAGAAACAAGTCGTTGCCGCGGACTGAATCGTGATACCACGCTCCTGCTCCTGTTCCATGAAGTCAGTTGTCGCAGCACCATCGTGGACCTCACCTGTCTTGTGAATTTTGCCTGTGAGCTTGAGGATACGCTCAGTGGTGGTCGTCTTGCCCGCATCAACGTGGGCAAAAATTCCAATGTTTCTGTATTTGGAGAGGTTTTTCATCGTCCTTTGTAGTCTAGGTTGAAACGGTATATTAGCCGGTATAGTTATTCAAAGCGGCATGAAGGCAACTCGGAATTCAGGATTTGCCTTTTTATTTGCGATGGGCCTTTTCAGCGCCGGATCGGGTAGAATCGCGGAAACTGCGGAAAACAAAGGTCAAAACAGCTCCAATTGGCCCGGGCTACGACGAATAAAGGCATCGGTATTGAGTGATTTTCGCGGCGAATCCAGGCCGAAGCGGCGCTTTGATACTTGAAGCATTTGCTGGATTTGAGAGGCCAAAGGGCCACTTCCGCTCATGCGGGACCCGAAGTTGCTGTCATTCAGCCTGCCGCCCCGCAGCTCGCGGATGCGACCGAGGACGAGATCTTTCCGTTCAGGGAAATATTCGTCGAGCCAGGAGGAAAAGATATCACTGACCGAGTAGGGGAGGCGCAACAAGGTGCCCGACGCGAAGGAGGCCCCGTGGTCGGCGGCTGCTTGGAGGATGGCGGGGATTTCGTGATCATTGAGCCCCGGAATGATGGGAGCCAGCGAAACGCCCGCGGGGATGCCCGCTTCACTCAGCTGCCGGATCGCGTCGAGTCGGGCGGCCGGTCTCGAGGCCCGGGGTTCCAGTTTTCCCGCCAGTTGGGTGTCGAGAGAAGTGATTGAAACAACGACGAGGGATGCGTCATATCCGGCGAGGGCGGAAAGAAGGTCGATGTCCCGCGTCACGAGGGCATTCTTCGTGATGATCCCGACAGGATTCCTGAAGTCTGCAAGAACTTCGAGACAGTCTCGTGTGATTTTCAGCGTCTTCTCAATTGGCTGATAACAGTCCGTCACCCCGCTGCACGCCAGTGAAACCGGTTTCCAGGACAGCTTTGCGAGGCTTTCCTCCAGAAGTCGAGGGGCTTGAGATTTCACCATGATGCGGGTTTCAAAATCAATCCCGGCATTCATTCCCAGGTACTCGTGGTAAGGGCGTGCATAGCAATAGGCGCAGCCGTGCTCACATCCCCGATAGGGATTAAGGCTGTGCGAAAAGCCGATGTCCGGACTGCGGTTGGATGTGATGATCGACTGGCTGTGATCTTCGAGTGATTCCGTGCGCGGGCGCTTCGGTTCAAAGTCAGGATCAACTTTCCGGATTTCCTCCCAGGCGCTGTCGTCTGAGATGACCGCGTGCTTTTCGAAGCGGTTGGGAGGGGATTGCGTTGTACCGCGACCGTGATGAGAAAGGTGAAAAGGCATTTAACTGTTTACTTGAACAGTTAAAGGGTTGCCTGTCAATCCTCAGGAAGTGCGGGCGTCTTCATTCGAGCGAATCCTCGTATTGATGCTCGTGACGAGATTGCTTGCCGCGTGCTTGCCTTTTTTCAGCACCGTGGTGACGCGCCTTCTGAGAAACTCTTTCTCCGTTTCGGAAGGTTCCTGTCCGGTCATCACAATCACCGGAATAGACTTGAGATGCTCGGCTTCCTGAACGTGCTGGAGAAATTCGAATCCGTCCATGCCGGGCATGATGAGGTCGAGAACGATGGCTGCGGGTCGGGTTTTCTCAAGCATTTGCAGTGCTTCGGCGCCATCGTGAGCGAGGATGGTTTGCCATCCGGAGCTTTCAAGGACCCGGCTCATCGCGGCGAGTGATTCGGTGTCGTCATCGACGAGGAGGAGGTTTCGCTGCGGCGATTGCCCGGTGACACGCAGGATCACCCGGGAGAGGCGATCAACGTCGATGGGCTTGACGAGGTAGTCTTCGACGTCGAGAGCGAGTCCGTTCTCCTGCTCGGCCATGACTGAGACCATGATCACCGGAATCGATTGCGTGCGCGCCGAGCCTTTGAGCTGTTGAAGTACGTCCCACCCATCTTTTCCTCCCGGCATGACAACGTCGAGGGTGATTGCGTCGGGGAGGTGCTGATTTGCCAGCTCAAGGCCGCTGTTGCCGTCCCCGGCAGTGATGACGTGGTAGCCTTCGGCTTCAAAGATTCGTTTAAGAAGGTCACGGACGGCCACGTCATCGTCGATCACAAGGATGGTTGCGTCGCGGGGAAGGGAAGCCGTTTCTGAGTTCAGCGGGTTTCCGTTGGCAAGGATCGTGGGATTATCCAGTTTCGGCTCGTAGTGCTCGGAACTGGGTGTGATCGGCAAGAACACGCTGAAGTGAGTGCCTTTATCCAGTTCACTGACGAATCCGATTCGTCCCCCCATTTGCCCGACCAATTCTTTACAGATCGACAGTCCTAGACCGCTACCGCCGGCGTTGTCTTTCTTATTCGAAACGAAAGGGACGAATGCCTTGGCCTGCTCTTTCGGGCTCATTCCGCGGCCGGTATCAGTTATCGTGAATTCCACCCAGGGCTCGTTGTTGATCTCTCTGGATCTGCCTTCGAGGGTGACCTCGCCTTCTTTGGTGAACTTGCAGGCGTTGCCGACGAGGTTTCCGAGGATCTGTCTGAGGCGGCGATCATCTGCCGTGATGAGATTGACTTCCTCGTCCTGGCGGATCGTGAAGCCAACGCCTTTTGCATCCAGTCCGGGCTTGTGTGCTTCTTCAATGTCCTGAAAGAGCTTTGAAATATCGATCTCATCTTTGTTGAGCGTTTCCGCGCCCATGATAATTTTTTGATACTCAAGGATGTCGTTGACGAGATTCAGTTCCCGCGCGGCGTGAGCATGAATACGTTCGACGTCTTTTTTCTGGCCGTCGTCGAGCTCGGAGAGTTTCAACGCTTCCACCTGAAGGAAAATGGCGTTCAGGGGTTGGCGGAGGTCATGGCTGATCTTCGCGACAAAGGCGTCTTTCTCGTGGCTCAGGCTCATGAGCTTTTCATTCGCCTTCTCCATTTCCGTGTTGGCGCGACGAAGTTCCCGTGTCCTTTCGTTGACACGTTTTTCGAGATGTTCCTGCGAGGCAATAAGCTCCTCGAAAAGACGTTTCGACGCCCGGGCGATATCTCCAACTTCGTCCCGGCGTTTGATGTCGAGCCGCCTTGCCATGCCGGCGACTTGTGAGAGAAGTGCTTCCGAATGGGTATCGGTGATTTTTTGTGCCGTTCGCGTCATGAGCCTCAGCGGACGAATAAAGAGCATCGCGATGAGGAACCCGATGACACCGAAGGCTGCGGCAATGAGGAGGGCAACGCTGCGAACTTCCTGCATCTCGTATTCGATGGATGAGGCCAGCTCGTCATCGAGAACCGCGTAGTGGATGAGATATTCCCGATGATCTTCACCCGGCCCGACAACAAGTTTGACGGCCCAGGAATGGATTTCGTCGCACTCAACGACGTTGCGCCAGTCAATCCGGCCCGCAAGGTCTTCCGTTTCGGTCCTGAGTGCCGCCTCGACGATGTTGCGCAGTTCGTCGATTGATTCGCGCGAGCGGGCAAGTAGTCGAACTTCTTTGACGCCGCGTGACAAGCCGCCGACTTTTCCGATCGATTCGATTTCGATCTGAAGACGTTCCAGGATTTCATCCAGTTTATCCTCTCCGATTGCGAGCAGGGCACCACGCAACTCCTCGCGGGGACTACCCTCTTGAAAGTAGTAGGGGCTTGCCAGTTTCACATCCTCCATTCGAACGAGTCGATCAACCTTCGGGGTTTCCTCGGTGCGGTCAGGTGAGTTGCGTTCCTCTTCGCGTTTCAGAAGGGCTTCCTTTAGTTCAGGGGATTCACTCAGCGAAAGGAAGACGGCATCATTACCCCGTTCGAGAGGATCGTGTTCATCGTGGCGGATGAGCTGGGCCCCGTCAGCGTTTTCCATCGCGAAGAGGTGGCGCGGAGAGGACTCCGTGAAGAGGGTCATGAGAATGCGGACAAAGGTCGGCTTGCCCCCTGTGTTCTTGCCGTATTGATCGAGTGGGGCAACGGCCCACACAACGGGTTCCCATCGCGACAGTTCATCGCGTCCGGGAAGGTCTTTTCTTGTCACGTAGAGTCGCTGAATGGGAGAAAGGTGAAGGCGCTCGCCCGCCTTCGCATCCGGTTCGGGGAACCATAGATCATCTGCATCGAGGGTCGCTTTCTCGGCGATCAAAGTCGTTTCCACCTCTTCGCCGTCGAAAGTGAGGAGGTCAACGCGCAGGTGACTGTCCCAGTTTCGGCGGCAGAGCCCCCTTGCCATTGAGAGGAGGTGCTCCTGTGTTTTTTCAGCCGCGACATCATCCTGGAAGGTCGGACTGAAGGCAATATTGATGAGGTCATCGCGGAGGCCTTCGATTTGATCGATTGTTACCCAGCCTTTTAGTGATGCTTCATCGCCGAGATCAACCAGTTCGTGCTCTCGGAGCACTTCAGTGGCGCGCTTAGTGAGCAGGGTGGCGACCAGCAGCGCCGACGCCGCCGTGGCTATAATAACCAACAGGGCAACTTTTCCTCGAATTCCAAAATACATCACGTGGTGACAGAGAGACGGATAAAGTATCTCACTGATTCACTGGAATCAAAAGGTCAATCGGACCGGCGTGACGGGAGGCGACGAATTCCGAAGAAATCCCGAAACACCCGTCGAAAAACCGGCTGTTTGAAGTCAGGAACCCAATTGATGTCGAATTCTTCGGGGTGAATCCATTTGAATCTGGAAAATTCTCTGACGTGAGCATCCAGATTGATGGCCTTCTTTTTTCCCAGATAGTCGCAAAGAAAGTAAGTTTGAGTCTGTCCGCAAAAGAGCCCTTTTTTCAGGTGTCCTTCCGGAAACTTGTAGCGGTAGTCCGTACGGCAGGCCTTGATGCGGTACATTTCGGGCGGGACCCCGATTTCTTCGTCGACTTCGCGAAAGAGCGCTCCGATTAAATCTTCGCCTTTATCGACTCCCCCCTGAGGAAACTGCCAGCTTCCCCGATTATTCAAGCGCTCGCAGATGAGGATTTTTCCGCTGCCGGGCCGACGCAGGATTGCAGCGACGTTTTGTCGATAAGTGGCCATATGGAGGAACTTCTTCGGCAGGATCAGAATTTACATTGCCTGCCGATTCTGTGAAGATAGCCGACGTGAAGAAATCGCAACGCAAATCTCAGTCTGGTCTCTATCATTCATACGGAAGTGTACGTTGGATTGTGATGGTTTCGATAGCTGCCCTCTTGATACTGGCAGCACTGGTTCTTTGGGAAACACGGCCCTCGAACATGATCGCGAAGAAGCAGGATTCACTCATCCGCGGGATCGAGAAACGCAGCCCTTCGAGGATCGAGCGCCTTCTTGCTGAGGATTATCTGGATCGATGGGGCTTTGACCGGAACGCTGCTGCTGAAGCAGTTGTCGATGTCGGAAGTCAGTTTCTCACTCTCGTCCTTACGCTTGAAGAGATGACCGTTGATCGTGACGAAGGTCGCGCGGTGGTGAAAGCTTTTTTACGGGTCAGTGGAAAGCCGATTGGGCCGGGAGGAAATGAAGTGACCCGTCGTCTGAACCGGCTCAAAACCCCCTTCGAGTTCACTTGGGAAAAACAGAGTTTTTTGCCGGCAAGCTGGCGGCTTGTTCAGATTGAGAATGTCGAATTGCCGGAAAACCTCTACGGCTACGAACCCGGCGACATCCGGCGGGCGATGCAGGGGGAGTGATTGGTCGCTGTTGCACGGGGGCTTTTACAAGCCGTTCCTCTATCCCGGCGATGCGAGCAATTCTTTGATCACCCGTCGTTTTTCCACTCCGGTCAGCCTGGTGTCGAGTCCGAGGTGTTTCACACTGAAGCGTTCGTGATCGATGCCGAGATTGTGAAGCACGGTAGCGTTGAAGTCGTTAATGTGGACGGGGTCTTTCACGATGTTGTAGGCGTAGTCGTCCGTTTCGCCATGGTCGATGCCGGGCTTGAACCCGCCTCCTGCGACCCAGGTTGAAAAACACCTGCCGTGGTGATCGCGTCCATGATTGTCTTTTGTCAGGGTTCCCTGCCCGTATATCGTCCGGCCGAATTCCCCTCCGAAAACGACGACCGTGTCTTCCAGCATTCCGCGATCTTCGAGGTCTTTGACGAGAGCGGCGGCAGGCTGGTCGACGCTTTCACAGTTGTGTGCGAGATCTTTGGGAAGGTTATTGTGTTGATCCCAGCCGCGATGGAAGAGCTGGATGAAGCGGACGCCGCGCTCGGCCATGCGCCGGGCGAGAAGGCAGTTGGCCGCGAAGGATCCTTTCTCCCGTGCCTGAGGCCCGTAGCTGTCGAGGACGTAGTCCGGTTCGCCGCTCGTGTCCATGAGGTCAGGGACCGAGGACTGCATACGGAAAGCCATCTCGTATTGAGAAATTCGTGAGTTGATCTCGGGATCCCGGACTGTCTGAAAACGCTGTCGGTTTAAGTCGCCGAGACCGTCAAGCATCTTGCGGCGCAGTTCGCGATCCATCCCTTTGGGGTCGTTCAGATAGAGGACCGCGTCTTCGCCGCTGCGAAACTGAACTCCCTGATACCTGGAGGGCAGAAATCCGCTGCCCCAGAGTCGGGCGTAGAGAGCCTGTCCCGGTTTTTTGCCAACGGAGATCATCGTGACGTAAGCGGGCAGGTTATCGCTCAGTGAACCGAGGCCATAAGCGAGCCAGGACCCCATGCTGGGGTGACCAAATTGCTGTGTGCCGGTATTGATGTAGGTGACCGCCGGATCGTGATTGATCGCCTCCGTATTCATCGAGCGGATGATGCTGATTTTGTCGGCAATTTTTGCGGTGTGCGGGAGGAGGTCGGTATTCATCCAGGTGCGGCGCTCACCGACCTGTTCGAAGTTAAACATGGGGGCGACGCAGGGGAATGAACTCTGTCCGCTCGTCATCCCGGTGATGCGTTGACCGTTTCGTATCGATTCGGGAAGCTCGCTCCCATGGAGATCACGCATCTTCGGCTTGTAGTCGAACATGTCGATATGCGATGGCCCGCCCGCCATGAAGAGGTAGATGACCCGCTTTGCCTTCGGCGCAAAATGGGGGACCGAAGGCACCGGGGCGGAGGCACCCTGGAGTTCGCGGGGAAGGAGTGAGGAAAGTGCCGCTCCGCCAAGGAGGCTGCAGGAGCGTCCGAGGAAGTTTCTCCGCGCTTCGGTTTGGAAATAGGGTTCAGGATTCATGGTCAAATGGCGCGGGCTAGTTTCGCGTGAGCACTTCGTCGAGGTTCAGAATCATGCTGGCGACGATTGTCCAGGCGGCGTGTTCATCGGCAGGAAGGGTTTCGTCGCGCGGGGATTCGCCGGCACTGAGGAGTTGGTGGCTTTTCTCTCTCCCGGCGGAGAATCTGGCGAGGCTGTGCTCATAAACATTGAGGAGGGTGGCAAGTTCACCACTTTCGGGTTCACGGGCGGTGGCGAGTTCAAAGGCCCAACCGGCGCGTGTCATCGGGCTGGTTCCCCCTTCCTTCAGAACCCGTGCGGCGAGATGACGGGACGCTTCCATCATTTGGACGTCGTTCATCGCGGCAAGGGCTTGGAGGGGGGTGTTGGTGACGGGGCGCTGCATGACGCAGGTCTCGCGGTTCGGGGCGTCAAAAATGATCATCGCCGGGGGAGGGGATGACCGTTTGAAGTAAGTGTAGAGCGACCTTCGGTAGAGGCGTTCGCCTTTGTCCTGAACAAACTTCGGCTTCCCCGAGAGTCCGACCTCGGTCCAGAGGCCGGGGGGCTGGTAGGGCTTAACTCCGGGGCCGCCGGCATCTTTCACGAGTTGGCCGCTGAGGGCGAGAGCGTTGTCCCGAATCATTTCGGCAGGCAGCCGGTAGCGCGGAGCACGGGAGAGAAAGCGGTTGTCAGGGTCGCGGTCCCGGTCGTCAGGGCGCAGGTTTGAGGACTGTTGGTATGTCCTCGAGAGCACGATCTGCCGGACCATGCGTTTGAGATCCCATCCGCTCTCACGAAAGTCGACCGCAAGCCAGTCGAGGAGTTCGGGATGACTGGGGAATTCCCCCTGTGCACCGAAGTCCGCAGGGGTGCGAACGATTCCATACGAGAAAAAGAGCTGCCAGAGTTGGTTCGTGGCGACGCGGGCAGTGAGCGGGTTTCCTTTCGAAAAGAGCCAGTTGGCGAGGCCGAGGCGATTCGCGGGCGCTTCGGTCGGGAGTGGTGGAAGGGCGGCGGGGATGCCCGGCTGAATCACTTCATCCTTTTTCGGGGCGTCATACATTCCCCGATCGAGGAGGTAGGTTTCCCGCCTCTCCGCAGGCGGATTATCCCGCATCACCATCGTCGTGGTTTTTCCGCTGAGGAGCTTTTGCTTCTTCACTTCCGTTTCGAGTTCGGAGGTGCGGGCAGTGAGGTAGTCGCGGTTTTTTCCGAGGACTTGACCTTCGAGAATCTTTCTCTGTGCAGGAGTTCGTTTCGCAAGGAGCGTGTTCGTCGCTTCCGTTGTGAGGTCGCGCATCGTCCATTTGATCTCATTGGGGAGAAGCGCCCGCTCGTAAAACTGAATCTCATCGACTTCCACTTTGGCCTGACTTCCGCTGGATCGTCCACCGATGCGGAAAGGAACCTCCGTTTTAATCGTTTTGGTCAGCTTCTTTCCTTCGTCTGTCGTCTCGACCGGCTTTCCGTCAATGAAGATGGAGACGCTGTCGGCAGTTCCTTTTCCACGGTAGGTGATTGCGACGTGTTGCCATTGTCCGGGCGTGAGCGCTTTTTGGGAGACCACTTTTACGGCGTTGGACGGCCAGGTATTGATGAGGTGCATCCCCGGTTTCCCTCCCTGGATCCAGAGGTCGAAGCCGCGGTTCCTGTTTGCGTCATCCATTTTCGCAAGGACGGCTCCGCTTGAGCCCTTTGATTCCAGTTTGATCCATGCGGAGAGCGTGAAATTGCTTCGGTAGTCGACCTCTGAAAAAGAGAGGGCATCAAAGGCGCGGTCACCGTCCAGTTTCAAGGCGGTATCAAATTTCCCTTCGGCACTTTTGAGGACAGCACGGGCTCCCTGAGCGTCACCACCGCCAATATAGTCGATGAGAAGTCTCCCTCCTGCATGGGCAAAGGAGTAGTAGTGCTTGAGATGTTTCAGACTATTTTCAAGATCGGCAGATGGCTCGATTTTTCCAGCAGCAGCATTGGTGGCGAGCGCTTCTTTTCTGATTTTAGCGACTTCTCCGGATTGCGTTGAAAGTTTCGTTTCCAGTTCTGCGAGTTTGTCCTCCTCCAGCTCGGTCACGACTTCGGCGACGGGCGCCTGATTGCCTTTGCGTGTTTGCATGCCGGGATCGGCAGTGTTGTTGAAATAGGCGTAGAACTGAAAATATTCTTTGTGGGAAATCGGGTCGTATTTGTGGTCGTGGCATTGCGCGCATTCCATCGAAAGCCCCAGCCAGACATTCGAAGTGGTTTTGACCCGGTCGGCGACATACCCGACGCGAAGTTCTTCGGCAATGGCACCTCCTTCGTCGGAACTCGGATGATTGCGGTTGAATCCGGAGGCGACGATCTGGGAGTTGCTTGCGTTCGGTAGGAGGTCGCCCGCGATCTGTTCGATTGAAAATTGATCGTAGGGTTGGTTTTCGTTAAACGCATGGACGACCCAGTCGCGCCAGGGCCACATTTCGCGCGGGCCGTCGGCGTGCATCACGGAAGTGTCACCGTAGCGGGCGGCATCGAGCCACATCAGTGCCATTCGTTCGCCGAAATGTTTTGATGCAAGGAGTCGGTCGACGACCTTTGCGTAGGCATCGGGGGACTCGTCGGTGACGAAGGCGTCGACTTCCCCGGGAGTCGGCGGAAGTCCGCTCAGGTCGAAGGTGATGCGGCGAATCAAGGTGCGCCGGTCAGTGAGTTCGGCAGGTTTGAGTTGATGAGCCTCCACTTCGGCGAGGATGAATGCGTCGATGGGGTTTACGACTTCATCGCTCAGGTTGCCATTGACGAGAGGGGGGGCGGTTTTCTGCGGGGCAATAAATGACCAGTGTTCGGTCCAGTTCGCGCCGCTTTCGACCCACTTTCTGATGAGCTCTTTTTCCCTGGCCGAAAGGGGTTTTTTGGCCTCGGGCGGCGGCATCACTTCATCTTCCTCATCGGAGGAGATCCGATGCCATGCTTCGCTTTTCAGGGGGGCGCCCGCAACGAAGGCGGCGATCCCATCTTTCACTGCAAAGGCATCCGTTTTGAGGTCGAGACGGAGTTTCGCTTTTCTGTTTTCTTCATCGGGGCCGTGACAGAAGAAGCATTTGTCGGAAAGAATGGGACGGATATCGCGCCCGAAATCAATCTCCCCCTCGCCGCCACGGCCAATTTCGGAAAGGCTCAGGAAGCATAGAGAGAGCAGGAGACTTCGGCGGCGCATGGGGGAATCCTATCGGATCCTGCACGGGGTGGGGAGATACGCAATGACTGCGAATTCGCAGCGTAATATTTTCGATCTTGCTCAGTGTATGGCCGGCTTGATCGGGTTTCCGGCTTCATCAAGAGGATACTGAGCGCCTTTGGCTTCGAGCTGCATGGCGAGGGCGTCGATCATTTCTTTGAGTTTCTCCGGCTCGGCTTCTGCGAGGTTGGTTTGCTCGAAAGGATCTTTCGCGAGATTGAAGAGTTCGTAGTGCGCTCCGCCGGATTGATGGAATCCGCCGTGGGTGGGGATTTCGGGAAGGGCATGGAAAATTACCTTCCAGTCGCCGTCACGCCAAACGCTGAAATAATTACTGCGGTGGGGGCCGTGTGGATAGTGCATGAGAAATTGTTCTTTCCGCTCCGGGTCGGCTTCACCGGTGAGGAGGGTGTCGAGTCGAAGCCCGTCCACGGGGTAGTCTTCCGGAGCTTCCGCGCCGACGAGATGCAGAAGGGTGGGGAAAATGTCGGTCACGTTGGCGACCTGGCTTTGAATCGCTCCTGCCGGAATGGGCAGTTTTTTCTGCGAGGCGTTTTCAGGGTTCGGTTTCGCCCATGCGGCGATGAATGGAACTCTCATGCCGCCTTCATAGTGAGCGCCCTTTTTGCCGCGCAGCGGCTCAGCGCAGGCGACAACATGCTGATCGCCAAGGGGAGCGTCGGAGCCGTTGTCCCCGAGAAAGACGATGAGAGTGTCTTCGGCAATATCGAGCTCGGCGAACTGATCGAGCATGTCGCCGAGAGACTTGTCCATTCCCTCAACGAGTGTGGCAAAGGCCTGCGCATTCTTTGACTTCCCGGAATCTTTGTAGTGAGCGGCAAAGCGGGGATCGGATTCAAAGGGGCTGTGAACCGCGTAGTGGGAAAAGTAGAGGTAGAAGGGCGTTTCGCTCTCGACGGTTTCGGCGATGACCTTCTTCGCTTCGAGTGTGAGTGCCTCGGTCAGAAAGGTTTCGGTGCCGTGGTAGGCGTCGAGATGAGGCACTGCGCTGCGCTCGCGTTTTCCCTGTCCGAGGCCATAATTTTTCTCTCCATAATAGCTGCCCGGCGCCCCCACGGCGCGCCCTCCGATGTTGACGTCAAAACCGAGATTGGCGGGATCTTCGCCTTCGGTGTCGTTGGGGCCGAAGTGAGCTTTGCCGACGTGAATGGTCCGGTAGCCTTTGTCCCTGAGAAGACCGGGGAGGGTGATGTCGCCGATACCGAGGCCTTCCCAATCCCAGTCGGCGGGTCCCTGCTCACCGGCGTTATTTTCCCAGGGGTTTATCCAGTTTGTCGCGTGGTGACGGGCGGCGTTTTGGCCCGTCATGATCGAAATGCGGGTCGGTGAGCAAACACTCATGGCGTAAACGTGATTCAAGCGAATCCCCTGAGCGGCGAGTCGTTCCATCGACGGGGTTCGGTAGTAGTCGTTTAAGGGGTAGCGTTCAGGCTCTCCGTTCTCGTCGGTGAGGAAGGGGACGGAGGTATCCATCACGCCCATATCATCGACAAGAAAGACCATGATATTCGGCTGGTCAGCGGCAGAGGCGGGGTGGAGGCCGAGAAAAAGTGAAACGATTAGAGCAAGGCGGGTTTTGATCATTGCGTGCAGTAGATCAGATCGTGTCTCTTTTTCCAATGGCGTCATCGACTGAATTTTAGAGGTGCGAATAGACAGTCTGCTTCCAATACGATAAGATTTTTTTCATGAACCCCCTTTTTTCAGCGGCCCTGTTTCTCAGTTCACTTGTATTTATTATTCCTTCTCATGCTCAGGACGGGGAACAGGAAGACGGCTCTCAGCAGGGGATCGCCGGGTTCTGGGAAGTGGTTACCGCTCGCGGTCGTTTCATTGCAAGGCTCGATAAGATTGCTTCGGTGAGTCAGCACGAATATTTTATCGACGGAGCGGTGAAAGTTTATGAGGTCACCGTGGAGACGGACGGGGGGCAGACTGGCCGGTTTTACTATCTCGAATCTGCAGCTGAAGGATCATCGGTCACGACGGGGAGTGCGACGATCAATCGACTGAAGGACATCGCGAACAAGGTATCTGACAAGGCGGGGGTTGGTAGTGTCGACACCATGGTGACGAAGCATTACCCAGATACGACGCACGCGAAGACTTCTGAATACCGGGTGCAATCGAAAGAGACAATCGGTCAAATCTACGATCATATCCGTCGGGTCTGGGGAGAGGAAAAAGGCCGCGGTGGCGAAAATCAGCTCATCATTCGAAACGGTTAGGCCGTTTTTGGCGTATCCTGCGGCATGGAATACCGCGAAATCCCCCACACCGATCTCAATGTCAGTGTCATCGGCCTCGGCACGATGACCTGGGGCGTGCAAAACTCGGAAGCCGAAGGTCACGGGCAGATGGACTATGCCCTGGAGCAGGGCGTGAATTTTTTCGATACCGCTGAGATGTATCCGGTTCCGCCGACGGCGGAGACTTGTCATGAGACCGAGCGCATCATCGGGACCTGGTTCGCCGCCCGAAAGAACCGGGAAAAGGTTGTGCTCGCGACCAAGGTAGTAGGTCCGGGGCCGCATGTGACTCATGTCCGCGAGGGGACCCGTCATAATCGCGAGCATATTTTACGCGCAGTGGAGGGAAGCCTTGAGCGCCTCCAGACGGATTACATTGATCTTTATCAACTTCATTGGCCGGACCGACCGGTGCCCTTGTTCGGGACGAGGGACTATTCGCCTCCCAGAAACAGCGAGACGGTTCCGATAGAGGAAACCCTGGCCGTCCTCGCCGAACTTGTCGAATCGGGGAAGGTTCGACACATTGGGCTCTCCAACGAAACACCGTGGGGGGCGATGAAATTTTTACAGCTCGCGGAGACACTCGGCTTGCCCCGGGTCGTCACAATTCAGAATTCCTACAACCTCTTGAATCGCACCTTTGACATGGGGCTTTCAGAGATCTGTCATGAGGAGGGAATTCGATCATTGCCCTATTCGCCGCTGGCTTTCGGCCGTCTTTCCGGAAAATACCGGAACGGGGCAAGACCGGAGGGAGCTCGCCTTTCGTTATGGGAAAGGTTTGCCCGCTACAATGGTCCGAACAGTGATGCGGCGATTGAAGAATACGCGAAGATTGCGGATGAAGCAGGGCTCGACCTCGCTCAAATGAGCCTTGCCTGGATCAATCAGCGCCATCACGTCGCGAGTAATTTGATCGGCGCGACAAGCATGGCGCAGCTCAAATCAAATATAGACAGTGCCGGGATCAAGCTTCCCGGTGAGGTCAGGAAAGCGATTGATACCGTTCATCACCGTTTCCCCAATCCGTGTCCCTGATCGCGACTCGTTCGAGTCAGGTGTGCCAGGCGCAGATTTTGCCGTGCCGGAGTTCGAAATGAGCGTATCTTCACTCAGTTCATGTTCCGTTGCCTGTTTATCCTGATTTTCATTGCTTTCGTTTTGCCGGTAAAAGGCGAATTGACGGCAGAGATGCATCTTTTCACTGACAAGAACGGAAAGCAGATTCTCGCTTCGTTAATCAGTGTTGCTGAGGATAAACGGACGATGAAGATTCGCCGGGAGGACGGCCTTGAGTTCGACCTCGTGATCAATATTCTCAGTCTCGATGACCAGCAGTTCGTTAAAGAACAGTTGCAGGAAATCCCTGAAGAAAAGGTCGAGTATCGACTTGAAATGGATGTCGCAAAGAAGCTCGTGACATCGGATTCACACGATTACGAGACTTCGAATACCTACACGGTGAAGGAGGAATTTTCCTCCTATGTCATCAACCTCCGGAACCTGTCCCGTGAGACTTTGTCCGGGGCGAAGGTGGAGTGGGTGATCGCGTGGGACGATAAAGTCAGGGTGTTTGAGTCTGAAGATGAGTGGACCTATAGCAGCATTGGAAATGAGGATGAAAAGAATCTCACCCGAATTTCCGGTGAGTTTGAGCTGAGTGACCTTCCTTTCAATCAGGATGCGATAGTCACGACGAATGTTTTTGAGATCGAGGAGGTGTTTCACTACCGCGACATTGTCCGGGCCGACGAAATCGTGGGGGTCATTGTCCGGGTGGTATCGGGCGATGGATCCATTCTCTCTGAGACATCGCTCGGCGGAGCGGAGATCGATGAGTTGGCATGGGATGGAGTGATCGCCCTGCGTGAACCAAAGGGTAGTTGATCAGGATCCTTTTCCACTTGCGGTGAGGCTGATCCCGCCTTTTGTCTCGCCCCATGAGTGAAGCGTACAAAATTGCAGTCCTGCCCGGCGACGGGATCGGCCCCGAGGTGATGAATGAAGCCCGCAAGGTGCTGGGCCGGGTGGCTGAAAAGCATGGACTAAGCTTTGAACTGGATGAAAAACTGGTCGGTGGTGCGGCGATTGATGCAACCGGTGGTCCGCTGCCGGAAGACACCGTGAAAGCCTGCGAAGCGGCAGATGCGATCCTTTTCGGTTCGGTCGGTGGCCCCAAGTGGGAAACGCTTCCTCCTGAGATCCAGCCTGAGCGCGGTGCGCTCCTGCCTCTTCGAAAGCACTTTGGCCTGTTTGCGAACCTTCGTCCCGCCGTTTGTTTTCCTGCCTTGACCCACGCCTCGCCGGTTAAGGAAGACCGTATCGCCGGTGGTTTTGACGTTCTCTGTGTGCGTGAGCTCACCGGGGGCATTTATTTCGGCCAGCCGAAAGGAATCGAAGAGCGCGATGGTGAAAAAGTCGCGATCGATACGATGGCCTACTCGCAGAGTGAGATTCGCCGTATTGCTCACGTCGCTTTTTCAGCGGCTCAAAAGCGCGACAAGCGAATCACTTCGATCGATAAAGCTAACGTGCTTCAGAATGGAATTCTCTGGCGCGAGACGGTTGAAGAGGTTGCGAAGGACTATCCGGAGGTGAAACTCGACCATTTGTATGTCGACAATGCGGCAATGCAGCTCATCAGCCGTCCCCGCGACTTCGATGTGGTGCTCGCTCCCAACCTTTTCGGCGATATTCTTTCTGATGAAATGGCGATGATCGCCGGTTCTCTCGGAATGCTCTCCAGTGCCAGCCTGGGCGAGAGTAAAGGCGATGGACTCTACTTCGGTCTCTTCGAGCCGAGTGGTGGATCTGCTCCTGACATCGCGGGGCAGGGGATTGCGAACCCCATCGCTCAAATTTTGTCAGCATCGATGTTGCTTCGTTTCTCTTTCGGGCTCGGAGAAGCAGCGGATGCGATTGAGGCAGCTGTCAAAGCGGTGATCGACGAAGGATATCGCACCGGCGACATCTACACCGGTTCCGATGATCAGAAAAAGGTCGGTACCGCTGAGATGGGTGATGCGATTGTGGCGAAGCTCTAATTTGCTTCAACCCTGTTGACTGGCGAACTTAACCCTGTTGAATAAGTGATGACCTACGCGGAGCTGCTGCAGAAACGGATAGAGAAAACCGGCAGTGCCCTTTGCGTAGGTATTGATCCCCGTCCGGATTTTCATGATTCCGTTCCGGCGATTGAGTCCTTTTGTGAACAGGTCATTGCAGAGACGGCGGAATTTGCGGCGGTTTTTAAACCGAATATCGCCTATTTCGAAGCGCTCGGTGTTGATGGATATGCCATGATCGAGCGCCTTATCCGGCGCATGAAAGAGACCGGTGTCCCTATCGTTCTCGACGCGAAGCGTGGCGATATCGGGACGACTCAGGAGCACTACGCGAAAGGTTATTTCGAGAATTGGAATGTCGATGCAGTGACGCTGAGTCCTTATATGGGTTGGGATTCGGTAGAGCCTTTCCTGCAGTATCCGGGCAAGGGAGTGTACCTGCTCGGGGTTACTTCCAACAAAGGCGCCGCCGATCTGGAGCTTCACGATCTCGCGGACGGGCGCAAGGTTTTCGAACTCGTCGGGGAGATGGCGGGGCGTGCTGCTTCGACCCCGGCAGGTGAAGGGAGCGTAGGGCTGGTTCTTGGTCTTACCAATGTCTCTGATGACGTTCTTGCCCGGATGCCTGATGTCCCGCTACTGATTCCGGGCCTGGGAGCCCAGGGGGGGGATCTGGAGACCTTACGAGGAGCTCAGCGCTCAGCTCCTTCGGTGATCAATGTTTCCCGCGGCATCCTTTATGCCGACGAAAAACTCTCTTTTTCAGAAAAAGCCAAAGACTATGCGAACCGAATTGCCAGCATCACCTGAAGAAACGATCGATCTCCTTAAGGACTACGGAGCGGTCGAACAGGGACATTTTATCCTCGCGAGCGGAAAGCATTCCGGGTTTTACGTGAAAAAAGGGAAGCTCGTACAGCATCCCTGGGAGCTGCAGAAAATGATCGAGCAGCGCGTCGAAGCGATGAAAGCGCTTGGTCAGATTGACGTGGTGTTGAGCCCGGCGATGGGTGGTGTTCCGGTTGGACAGCAAGTCGGTCTCGCGGTTCACGCCCGGACGATCTATGCGGAGCGGAATCCGGAAACAAATGAACTCGAACTGAAGCGCGGATTTGAGATCAAGCCGGGAGAAAGGCTTCTTCTCGTCGAAGATGTCATCACGACGGGAGGGACTCTCCTTGAATTGACTGATTTTATTGCCTCTCAGGGTGGTGAAGTGGCCGGTGTTTTCGTGATCGTGAACCGTTCAGGCAAAGAAAAAGTGGGTGACTACCCGGTGGTGAGCTGCATGGAAATCCAGTTTCCGGTTTACGAACCGGAGGACGTTCCCGCGGAACTGGCGGCGATTGAGGCGATCCGCCCGGGAACGAAGCGGGTGGAATAGGGGTGACTTTTCGGTTCAGGCGCTAAACTTTCGCTTGATCCTACCGTGGTCTCTCCTAAACATTATCTATGGGTGATCTACCTCTTGGTCTTAGTTTTGATGATGTTCTTCTCGTTCCGCAGCGGAGCGGGGTTCTTCCTTCGGAAGTGGATGTTTCCACGAATCTGACAGCGGACATTCCGCTGAAAATTCCCATCGTCTCATCGGCGATGGATACGGTGACAGAAGACGGTCTTGCGATCGCTCTCGCCCGGGAGGGCGGCATCGGGGTGATTCACCGGAATATGCCGATCGAAGATCAGGCTGACATGGTCGCCAAAGTGAAGCGTTCCGAGAATACGGTCATCAGCGATCCTTTCACGACCTCCGCTGATATCAGTCTTTCGCGTCTCCAGCAGGTCATGCAGGAAAAGGGTGTGAACGGCTTTCCGGTGATTGATGAAAACCGTGTCCTCATCGGCATGGTAACCAGCCGGGACATCTGGCATGTCGAAGACGAGAGTGCTCCTGTTTCCGCGGTGATGACGCCGAAAGAGCGTCTTATCATGGCTCCAATTGCGACCGGATTGGAAGAAGCCCGTCGCATTTTGCAGCTTCACCGTATTGAAAAGCTGCCTCTCGTGGATGAAGAGGGGCGTCTCGCCGGTCTCATTACGGCGCAGGATATCGAGAAGCGGGACATGTATTTAAACTCCGCTAAAGATGATCTCGGTCGTCTTCGGGTTGGCGCTGCGATCGGTGTCGGGGAGGACTGTTTTGATCGTGCTGCTGCGATGGTGGCCGCCGGAGCGGACGCCGTTTTTATTGACGCGGCAACGGGACACACCGAGCGCGTTCTTTCCGTCATTGAAAAGCTTCGCAGCGAATTTGGCGCTGCCGTGGTTGCGGGCAATGTCGTCACCGCTGACGGCGCCGCCGATCTCATTTCAGCAGGCGCTTCCGCTGTGAAAGTGGGGGTGGGCCCGGGATCGATCTGCACGACACGTGTGATCGCCGGTGTCGGAACGCCTCAATTCACGGCGATTCAGAATGTTTCCAAGGTGTGCCGGGATAACGGCGTGCCCCTCATCGCCGATGGCGGGATTCGTTACTCTGGTGACGTCGTTAAAGCGATGGCGGCGGGAGCAGATCTCGTCATGCTCGGATCGCTTCTTGCGGGATGTCGTGAAAGCCCCGGCGAAATGGTTAATTATCAGGGCCGAACCTGGAAAGAGTATCGGGGGATGGGCTCGCTTAAGGCGATGCGCAAAGGTTCCGGCGACCGCTATGGGCAGAACTCATCCGGAAAATTGGTTGCCGAAGGCGTGGAGGCCCGGGTTCCTTATCGTGGCCATCTTTCCGATACGGTATTCCAGCTTCTCGGAGGTCTCCGCAGCGGCATGGGTTATGTCGGTGCGGAAAATCTTCAATACCTCCGTGAGCGCGCCAAGTTTGTTCGGATTACTTCCGGCGGACTCAAGGAAAGCCACGCTCACGATATCACCATCACCGAAGAGCCGGTGAACTATCAGCCGGCCAGCTAGACCGGCCGACGACTATTTTTTACCTTTTTTGTCATGGATAATCCCATTGCCGTTATCGATTTCGGCTCGCAGTACACTCAGCTTATTGTCCGTCGCATTCGCGAGCTGGGCTATTTTTCACGTCTTTACCAACCATCCGAACTTCGTGATACCGGAAAGCCCGCTGCGGTGATCCTTTCGGGTGGCCCGCGGTCCACGCTGGAAGCAGACGCGCCGGATATTGATTTCGACTACCTCGTTGAGCTTGGTGTCCCGGTTCTCGGCGTCTGTTACGGCATGCAGCTCCTCAATACTAAATTCGGAGGCAAGGTTGCTCCGGGAAATACCCGTGAATACGGTCCCGCAACTCTGATGCCTGAGGAAGGGGTGAAAGGTATTTTTGAAGATCTCACCGGGCATTCGCAGATCTGGATGAGTCACTCTGATACGGTGAGTGAGCTTCCCGAAGGATGTCAGGTCATGGGCCGGAACCTCGATCAGGTTCCTGTTGCCTTGAAATGGAACGACCTTTTTTACGGGATTCAATTTCACCCTGAAGTTTCCCATACGAAAGAGGGAACCCAGATTCTGAAAAACTTTCTCGAGATGGGTTCCGACCTTCCGGCATTTGAGATCGCTTCGTTCAAGGACGAGCTTGCCGCCCGTGTCCGTGAAACGGTGGGTGATAAGCGTGTTGTCTGCGGCGTTTCGGGAGGGGTGGATTCCTCTGTCCTTGCCGCGCTTCTGCATGAGGCCGGAGTAAACACCCGGAATATCTTTGTCGATACGGGGCTCCTCCGGAAGGATGAGGCAAAGGAAGTGGAATCACTTTTTAAAGAAGTGGGGATTGAGATTGAAACCATTGATGCCTCGGAGCGTTTCCTCACCGCGCTGAAGGGCGAGACGGATCCTGAGCAGAAGCGCCGGATCATCGGGCGGCTCTTTGTGGATGTCTTTTTCGATGCGGTGGGTGACGATGTCGAGCTGCTTGCACAGGGGACTCTCTATCCGGATGTCATCGAAAGCGCGACGAGTGGATCGATCGCCTCAACCATTAAAACGCACCACAACCGGGTTGACCGGATCATGGAGTTGAAGGCGGAGGGTCGTGTTCTCGAGCCGCTCGATGAGTTGTTTAAAGACGAGGTTCGCGAACTGGGACGTGTTCTCGGGTTGCCTGAGCGTGTCGTTGGCCGTCACCCTTTCCCGGGCCCCGGGCTCGCGGTCCGCTGCCCCGGTGAAGTCACTGAAGAGAAGCTTCGTATCGTTCGCGAAGCCGATGATATTTTTATCGGGCTTCTTCACGAGAAGCACTGGTATGACAGCGTCTGGCAGGCCTACGCTGCGATTATTCCGACGAAGACAGTTGGAGTGAAGGGCGATGAGCGGAGCTACGAGTATGCCCTGAGCATTCGTGCGGTCACCAGCGAAGATGCGATGACGGCCGAATGGGTGCACTTGCCCTACGAGTTGCTGGGTGAGATTTCGAATCGCATTCTCAACGAAGTTCCCGGTGTGAACCGCGTCCTCTACGATATCTCGACCAAGCCACCGGCGAGTATCGAGTGGGAGTGAGAGAGGGCCTGGAGGCCTTTGTGACTGCGGTGTTTTGCCGTTTTATCTGAGTCGTGCGGGTGAAGGAGCCACTGCGGACACGGAGAACCGTGTCCCTCCAGGGATGAGTCGGTCACGAAATGGAGGGGCGACTTCCACGTCGCCCGTGCCAGCTAATCAGCCGGGGTGAAGGAGCCACTGCGGACACGGGGGGCCGTGTCCCTCCAGGGGTGAGTCGGTCACGAAATGGAGGGGCGACTTCCACGTCGCCCGCCCGTCAATGCTCGTGCCTTAGGCTTGTGGCGCACCCAGCGCATCGATTTTCGATTGCTCGGTGTCGAGAACCTCGCGGCGGAGGTTTGTTCCTGATTTGCGAGCCCACCAGAGAACGATAGGAGAGGCGATGAAGATCGAGGAGTAGGTTCCGACAACAACACCGATGATCAGTGTTTCGGCGAAGTTCCGAAGGCCGGGGCCACCGAAAATGTAGAGCACCGCGACAGTAATCAAGGTGGTGATACTCGTGAGCAAGGTCCGGGAAAGGGTCTTATTCAGTGAGTAGTTCATGATGTCCTTCACATTACCCCGCTTAGTCGCGAGTCCTTCACGGATCCGGTCAAAGACAACGATGGTGTCGTTGATCGAATAACCGGCGATGGTGAGGAACGCGCCGACGGTGATCAGGGTCACTTCCTGTCCCAGCAGAGTCGCGATACCGATCACGAGAATGAGATCGTGAATCAGGGCGACGATCGCTCCGAGGGCGAAGGCGAACTCAAATCGAATGGTAACGTAGATCAGAATCGCGATCATCCCGATGGCGAGGGCCAGAGCGGAAGAGAGGAGCATGGTTTTGCCGACGGCTGAGCCGACAGAGCTGACCGTGGTGTCTTCAAGGGTGACATTCAGATCTTTTTCAATCTCCGCTTCAATTTGCTGAGCGGTGTTGTCGGGGGCGCGGATCAGGAAAAACTCGCCGGGTGCGCCAACGGGTTTTTGTGCTTGAATGAGGGGCACGCCGCCGAGGTCGAGGTCAGAAAGTGATTCTTCCAGGTTCTCTTTGGAAAGCCCTTCGGTGGTTTGAATGGTGATTGAGTCACCTCCCTTGAGTTCCACCCCGCGAGGGTCGAGGAGGGGAATAAGGATCAGAGAGGCGATGAGTAGGATGATCGATCCGGTGATGCAGGCTTTGCGCTTGCTGAGGAAGTCGATTTGCTGCTCGGGGATGAGGTTCATGAAGCTCAGCTTCTTAACGATACCGGATTCCGTGCCGATACTGAAACAGACGCGGGTAACGATGAGTGAAGAGAAGAGCGTCGCAAAAATACCGATGATGAGCGTGATCGCGAATCCCTTCACGGTTCCTGCCGCCACGGCATAGAGGATGATGGCGGTGATCAGGGTAGTGATGTTCGCATCGATAATGGCAGAGAAGGCCTTCTCGTAAGCGGTATCGATCGCTGCTTTGATCGATTTCCCGGCTGCCATTTCCTCGCGGAGACGCTCATAAATGAGGACGTTGGCATCGATCGCGACACCGATCGTCAGAATGATTCCGGCAATTCCGGGAAGCGTCAGCGTGAACTGGAACAATGCCATCGTTCCGAAGATGATCACAATACTGATGCAAAGACCGATGAGGGCGAGAATACCGGCGAAGCGGTAGTAGATGAGGATAAAGAGCAGTGTCAGAGCGAGGCCGGCAACTCCGGCGAGGATGCCCTGTTGGACCGTCGCTTTACCCATGGTTGGAGTAATGAAATTTGAATATTCAATCTCGATAGGGTTTTCGAGAGGGTTCTCCAATGCGGAAGAAAGGCCGATTGCCTCTTCCTGAGTGAAATCACCGGTGATGGAAAAGCTGTTCGTGAGCACATCGCGGATCACCGGAGAGGAAAGGATCACGTCATCCATGATGATTCCCATCGGTTGCCCTACGTTTGCCGAGGAAAGTGGTCCCATGATCTTAGCTCCTTCACCGGTCAGGTCGACGGAGATTGAGTGACCGGAGCCACCGTAAAAGTAGCCGGCACTGCTGACATACTTCCCTTTCATGTCGCGCTTGATCTTCACGAGGCCATATCGGGTGGGAAGCTCGTTGCCTGCGTCGTCGAAAGATGCCTTGTAGGGCAGCGCTTCGTAGCCGGGGATTACTTCGACCCCGTTGGCAACCTGCATCGCAAGCATCGCGCTTTGCGGGTGGAGAATCGAAAATTCGAGACGGGCCACTTTCTCAAGTGCCGCTTTGATTTCCTGCAGTTTTTCCTGACCGACGCCGGGCATCTGGAGGAAAATTCCGTCGTCTCCTGAAGGGGCGAGAATGACTTCGCCGGTACCGAGGGCATTGAGACGACTTTCAAGCACGTCGATCGCCTGTTGCTGAGCGCCTTCGCTCACTTCGCCGGACTCGCCGGGTTGAATTTGAATCTCCATCGAGACACCGCCCTGGAGTTCGATGCCCTGTTCCATGCCAAGTGAGCTGTAGAGCCAGACGCATACGCCGGTAATCAGAACAGCAAGGGCCGAGCCGGCGATTTGCTTCAGCCTCGTTTTCTCAGTCGCGAGATAGTAGAGAAAGAGCCCGAGGAGGGCAATGCCTCCGAGGAAGACGAGCTGCGGAGGAACGCCGCTGATCGCATCAGTAGCTGCTTCAACCGCTGAACCAACGGCGTCAGTGGCGACATCAGCAGTTTCAGTGATGGTTTCGGCGACATCCGCTGCCGGCGCGCTTGCGGCGTCCTGGATGACGGGCGCGGCCTTTTCAGCGGCTGCGGCTGTTTCAGCGATGGTTTCCGTTTCGGATTGAGCTGGCATGGGGGAAATGGGAAAGGCCGGATCAGTGGATGGATTGATCCAACAGGGTTAGGTCGGGGGTTGAACAGTGCTTGGGGCCCTCATTAGGGTTTGGGACCCTCACCGGGGTTGAGTCCGGTTCACTCAGTCTTTGGACTCATCTTCGTCAGCCTTATCCTCTTCAGGGCTTGGCTTGCCACCTTTAGGCTCGACTGAAGCGATCGCGGAGCGGTCGAATTTGACGCTGAGCCCGTCCGCGATTTTGACGGAAATGGTTTTCTCGGCCATGCCGGAAACCATGCCGTGAATCCCGCCGATCGAGACTACCTTGTCACCGACGCGAACGTTCTTTCGCATGGCTTCCTGAGCTTTTTGCTGCTTTCGCTGAGGGCGAATTAAAATGAAGTAGAACATCACCATGATCAGGATCATAGGGATGAACATGCCGAGTCCTCCGCCAGCGGGGGCGGCTTCAGCGAGAATGGAAGTAAGGGTTGTCATGGTTGGTTCTTCGTAAAAACTGGTCTGATGAGACAAAAAAAGACGCCTGACGTTCAGACGTCGATTTTTTCACCTCGATATCGACTGATAAATTCTGCCTTAAAATCGGCAAACGATCCGGCCTCTATAGCATGACGAACTTGTTTCATCAAGTGCAGATAAAAGGTCACGTTATGAAGCGTGAGGAGCCTGAGGCCAAGGATTTCGTCGTTTTTGATGAGGTGTCGGAGGTAGCCCCGCGTGAATCCGTCACAGAGAGGGTGTGTTTCTCCGGCGGGAGCGAGGAGTTCCTGACTTTTCTCCCACTTCGCGTTCTTGATGTTAATGGTGCCGTCGGCGGTGTAGGCGGTGCCGTTGCGGGCGACGCGGGTCGGGAGCACGCAGTCGAACATATCGATACCGCGGGAGATCAATTCGAGGAGCTGGTCGGGCTGCCCGAGCCCCATCGCATAGCGGGGCTTGTTTTCCGGCAGGATAGGGGCGGCGACATCAGCGGCCTTGAGCATATCCGGGACCGGCTCCCCAACGGAGAGTCCACCAATGGCATAGCCGTCAAAATCAAGTCCGACGAGATCCCGGGCCGCTTTTTCACGGAGGTCACCGTAGCAGCTGCCCTGAACAATGCCGAAATAGTGTTGGCCGGGAGGGCGGTTGGATTCGATCCAGTCGCGCGCCCGCTCCGCCCATCGTTGGGTCAGGGCAAGTGAATTGGCCGCATAGTCCCTCTCGCAAGGGAAAGGCGGGCATTCGTCGAGAATCATGCAAATATCGCTACCGATGGAACGCTGGATCTCGAGCACTGATTCCGGAGTCAGAAAGAGTGGGCTGCCGTCGATGTGGCTTTGGAAGCGGACTCCTTCCTCTGTGATTTTGCGTAATTTAGAGAGGGAGAATACCTGGTAGCCTCCCGAGTCGGTGAGGATGGGGCGATCCCACTGCATGAAGTTGTGCAGGCCACCAAATTCGTCAAGGACGTCAGTGCCGGGACGAAGGTAGAGGTGATAGGTGTTGCCGAGGATGATTCGGCAATCCAGTTCCGGCGTCGTGAGCTCCTGCGGGTGGACGGATTTCACGGTTCCTTTTGTTCCCACCGGCATAAATGCCGGTGTCTCGACTACCCCGTGGGCCAGGGTCATGCGTCCACGACGTGCAGCGGTCCGGGTGTCGGTGTTGAGTAGGGTGAACATAGGGAGGGGGATTATCCTATCGCCTCGCAATTTCTCCACCCTTAATTCAGAGGGATGTATGTGATACGTTGAAAAGTGGTATTGATGGGGTATAAATGAGGTATGAAGATAACGATAAACCTGGATGAATCGCTGTTGGATGATGTGGTGAGGATTACGGGGGCGGGAACCAAGACCGAGGCGGTCACCATTGCGTTGAGGGAAGTGGTAAGACGGGCACGCCTCGTCGAGGTTCTGCGCAAAGGTACCGGGGCGAGTCCCGGGGAGCTCAAAGACATGTTTGATCCCGCCTCGGATCCGATGGCTTTACGTGTTGCTGAAGGGGTGACGCCCTATCAAGTGACCGATGCGAAGCCCGATTCCGGAGGCCGCCTCAAATGAGCCGTCCCCTGCTGGTCGACAGCTCATGGTATATTACCAAAGCAAGGCAGGGCATCGACCCTCTCGAAGTCTTGTCCTGTTTCGCTGAGTCCCGTGACATCGCGGTCTGTGGTTTGATCAAAATGGAGGTCGGTCGTGGAATCAGGTCGCAGAAACTGCTGGAGAGATATGAGGCCGCCTGGGATATCATGCTGTATATTGAAGACGGATACAGGCGTTGGGAGGATACACTCGCGCTCGCGTGGTCGCTGGATCGCAAGGGAATTATTCTTCCGGTTCAGGATGTTCACATCGCTGCCTGTGCCTTGCATGCCGGAGCGGTCATTCTTACCTACGATCAGCATTTTCGATTGATCCCGGGCGTTGACGCCACGGATGCGGTCTATTGACGCGGGTTTCCGGGTTCGGGTTGGAGGGACAACGTTCCCGTTGTCCGCTGAGCTCTGACCGCAAAGGCACTGCGGGCAAGGTGGAATTTGCCCCTCTAAAGCCGGCGTTTCGAGTAAAGATCGGCAATTTATGCTCAACCTTTACCAATTTGTTCGCCGGGTATCACTCGACAAATGCAGCACGCTCGATAGGCTTTCCTATGTCCGATGCTCCCACCTCACACGCCGGTCTTTTGGCCTGGGTCGAAGAATTGAAAGAACTTTGTCAGCCGGCTGATGTGGTCTGGTGTGACGGGTCAGACGAAGAGTATGACCGGCTCTGTTCCGAAATGGTGGAGGCGGGAACGTTCATCAAATTGAACGAAGAGAAGCGCCCGAACAGTTATCTCGCCTGGTCGGACCCTAAGGATGTGGCCCGCGTCGAGGACAGGACCTTCATTTGCAGTACTCGTCAGAGTGATGCCGGGCCGAGCAATCGCTGGGTCGCTCCGGATGAAATGAGGGAGACGCTCACGGATCTCTTTCGCGGCTGCATGTGGCGCCGCACCATGTATGTGATTCCTTTTTGCATGGGGCCGATCGATTCGGACATGGCGATCTTTGGTGTGGAGATCACCGATTCCCCCTATGTCGCCGTGAACATGAAGTTGATGACCCGGATGGGACAGCCGGTTCTCGATAAGCTCGGGGAGGATGGCGTTTTTGTTCCGTGCGTCCACTCTGTCGGCATGCCGCTGATGCCGGATCAGGAGGACGTTCCCTGGCCCTGTAACGAAGACAAATACATCGTTCACTTTCCCGAAGATCGTGAAATCTGGTCCTACGGCAGCGGCTACGGTGGCAATGCGCTTCTCGGGAAGAAATGCCTGGCCCTCCGTATCGCCAGCGTCATGGCCCGGGATGAAGGCTGGATGGCTGAGCATATGCTCATCAGTGGAGTGGAGAATCCCGAAGGGGAAAAACGCTATGTTGCGGCGGCTTTTCCGAGTGCCTGTGGAAAGACCAATTTTGCAATGTTAGTGCCGCCCCGTACCTATGCGGAGAAAGGCTGGAAAGTGACGACGGTGGGAGACGATATTGCCTGGTTGCGCCCCGGACCCGATGGACGCCTTCGTGCGATCAATCCGGAAGCCGGCTATTTCGGCGTTGCTCCGGGAACATCTGAGCAGTCGAACCCGAATGCGATGGCTTCGCTAAGCGCTAATACCATTTTTACGAATGTAGCGCTCACGGAAGACGGGGATGTCTGGTGGGAAGGGATGACGAAAGAACCGCCGGCTAAATTGACCGATTGGAAAGGAAACGCCTGGACCCCTGATACAGGAACCCCGGCTGCGCATCCCAATTCCCGTTTTACCGCTCCGGCGTCGCAGTGTCCTGCGATCGATCCCGACTGGGAGAACCCGGGTGGCGTTCCGATCGATGCAATCATCTTCGGTGGCCGTCGTGCCACCACGATGCCTTTGGTCTTTCAGGCCTTTAACTGGGTTCACGGAGTCTTTCTCGGGGCCAACCTTGGATCTGAAATGACGGCTGCGGCGGAAGGTGCGGTCGGTAAAATCCGCCACGACCCCTTCGCGATGCTTCCGTTTTGCGGCTACAACATGGGCGATTACTTTGCTCACTGGCTCGGGATGCGAAAACATATTGGTGATCTTCCGAGGATCTTTCACGTAAACTGGTTCCGCAAAGATGCGGACGGGAATTTTCTCTGGCCCGGATTCGGAGAGAACATGCGGGTTCTCGAGTGGATCTTTGATCGGGTTCGCGGTCGTGCGAAGGGGCACGAAGCTCAGCTCGGCTGGGTCCCTCGTTATGATGAGTTGAACTTCGAAGGGCTCGATTTCACTCAGGAACAGTTTACTGAGCTGATGAATGTGAGTCAGGAGGAATTCAGGGGGGAACTTCTTTCGGAAGCGGATCTTTATCTGGATTTATACGACCACTTGCCGAAAGAGTTGATTTTTCAACGGGAGTTGTTGGCGGGGCGGATGTGAGACGCCGGGCGACATCCTCATTGACAGCGCCGTTTCAAGATCCTTTGCTCTCATCATGCTGGAAGAATCGGAAGCCCTGCAACGAATCCTCGAACCGGTTGAGCCGGGAGCTGTGATCTGGGTTCCGGTGGAACTGGCGCTCGACCAGATTCTCGCTCAGGACATCGCCGGGGTGATTGATTCACCGCCGTTTGATAATTCGAGCATGGATGGGTATGCGGTTCGTGCTGCCGAGTCGGCCACGGGGATGACTCTTGAGCTCGCTCTTTCCGAGCAGGCCGCGGGAGTGGATCTCCGGCTGAAGTTAAATCCCGGGGAGGCGATTCGTATTTTTACAGGGGCACCGATTCCGGAGGGAGCGGATGCAGTTATCATGCAGGAGGATGTGGAGCGCGAAGGGGGGGCGATAGCTGTCACTGACGGGGTCGTTGCCGGTGAGAATATTCGTCGACGGGGAGGTGATGTTTGCTCAGGGCAGAAATTATTGAACCGTGGAGACCTGATCACGCCGGCCCGGGTGGGACTCCTGGCTTCCCAGGGGATCGCTGAAGTGCCTGTACACGTTCGGCCTCTGGTTCAGATCGTCACGACCGGGGACGAACTCGTCGAACCCGGCGCCCCGCTCGTTCCCGGAGAGATCTATAACAGCAACGGCCCCATGTTGCAGGCTTCGGTGCAATCGGCTGGAGGGGTCGTAGCGCTCAGTCATGCGAGCGATGATCGTGCCGTTCTTGAAGATACCTTACGTCGTGCGTTTGCGACCTCTGATCTCGTCGTTATTGCCGGTGGGGTTTCTGTCGGCGAGCGGGACTACGTGAAAGAAGTGCTAAACGAACTGGGAGTGATCACCGATTTCTGGCGGGTGAAAATGAAGCCCGGGAAACCGTTTCTCTACGGGCATCATCCTGACGGAACCCCCGTTTTCGGCCTTCCGGGGAATCCGGTTTCCGCTTTTGTTACGTTTACCCTTTTTGTGAAGCCGGTGATTCGAGCGCTCCTTGGTCATGGGGATCGTTGTTTAAACGAAAGTCGTGTTAAGGGGATTGCGGGGACGGCAATGTCGAATCAGGGGGAGCGACCTCATTATTTGCGGGGCATCTTCGAAGCGGGAAAAATTCGGCTTTCGGGGACGCAGCAGTCTCATGCTATTTTCGGACTCAGTCAGGCGAATTGCCTCGTCCGGCTCGATCCCGGGCAGCTTGTAGAAGTTGGCGATCCCGTCGAAGGGGTGATGATTTAAGTCATGCTTTCCGCCGCGCACCTTCAGTTGTTGAAATCGGTTTCCCGTTCCTTCTACCTGAGCATTCGTTTCCTTCCGCCGGCCATGCGTGAGCCCGTCGCGCTGGGGTATCTCCTCGCGAGACTGACTGATACGATCGCTGATGCTGAAGGATTGGAGAAAGAAAAACGAATCGATGTTCTCAATGATATCAGAACCGTCGTTGAAGGTTCCCGGGCTTCTCTCATCGCGCCGGTGGCCGACCTGGCTGAGGAAATCTCTCATCCGGGGGAGCGTGAGCTCCTGCGTCGAAGCGCTGAACTGATCGAGTGGTTCCGGGGAATCGATCCGGCCAATCAAGGACATCTCAGCGAAGTGATTCTTACGATTATTCACGGTCAGATCTGGGACACGACATTTTTTAAAGAAGGTCAGATCACAGCCAGCAGAAACAGGGATGAGTTGCTGCGGTACACTTATCAGGTCGCCGGCTGCGTGGGGGAGTTCTGGACGAAGGTCGGATTCACCAATCTCGGAGCCGGGTTCTCTCACCCTGACGATGCCGCCATGATGTTGGTCCGTGGAAGAAAGTTAGGGCAGGGGCTTCAACTCATTAATATTTTGCGGGACCTCCATGAAGATTTGCCGGGAGGACGTATTTATTTGCCGGGTGACGAACTGAGAGCAGCAGGATGGGATGGTGATTCGACTCCGAAAGCTGAGCAAGTGGATCCGGTTTTTCAACAATGGTTGAGTGAGTGCGAAAGCTTTCTGGAAAACGCAGAGCCGTATTCAAAGAAGGTCAGAAACTATCGCGCCGCTTTCTGCACCGGGCTTCCCATGAAGTTGGCTGTCAAAACGGCCGCAGAACTGCGCGCAGCAGGTTGTGGAGTGGTGATGCGTGAGAAGGTGAAGATCTCCAGGAATGAAGTTTGGAAGGCAATGATACAGGTCGGGTTGTTTTAGGTGAACCTGGAATGATCCGGCAGATCAGCGGGGTAAGTTTTTAAACCCGCGCCGCCATCGCCGTCGTTACGATTGAACTGAGAGGCATGAGGACGGCGGCGAGGAGCGGGTTCATGTGACCGGTGAGGCAGAGGCTTACCGCGACGAGATTGTAGACCAGTGCCGTGGCGAAAATGTAGGCGACATAGCGATGTCTTCTCCGGGTTTTGGCGAGAAGTAGACTGATGGCATGAAACCCCCGGCCGGTGAAAACGAAGTCGGCTTGCCCTTCGATCGCGCGGATCCCGGTTGCCGGGGTTCCGGTTGCGGCGGCGGCACGAAAGGCGAGACTGTCGTTTCCTCCATCCCCGACGAATAAGGTAGACTTGTCAGGGTCTTTCGAAATGATTTCCGCTTTCTCTTCTGGAGTGAGATCAGAGAAAACGTTCCCCGTCGCAATGCCGAGTTGGGTGGCGGTTGCCTCGACCCGCTCCCGGTCAGGGTCACCGCTTAGAATACGGAGGAGATATCCCTGGTGTGAGAGCTGCCGCAGCTGTTTCACTGCTCCATCACGAATCGACTCCGTGAGGACAAAGGTCGCGACGAGTTCTCCCTCACGGCTGAGTGAGCAATGGGGAGCCGCGTTGCTGTCTTCGCAGGCCCAGTCACCGCGCCCCAGTTTCCAGGTGACGCCGTCAATGATCGAAGAAACTCCTGAGCCCGGCACCTCGGTGATGGGGGTTCTCAAAGGATTTGAGGCAAGTCCATAGCGGGAGGTGAGTTCCTCATGGAGTGCTTTTCCTGCCGGATGATGATTGGTTGTCGTGAGGTGACGAAGGGCACGCAGGGAGGCCTCGTCAAGGGTGGTGATCACCTCAGGGGAGCTGAGCCGTTTCACCGGCTCGGTCAGGGTTCCTGTTTTATCGAAGGCAAGAATGTGGATTGATTTAAGCCGTTGCCAGATCGAGGCCCGGCGAATGAAGATTCCCTCCTGCTTGAGGCGCGAAAGCAGCATTTCATCGAGGAGGGGCAGCGCGAGCCCGAGCGCGCAGGGGCACGAGACGACGAGCACGGAAATGAAAACCTGGAGAGAGTCGGCGATTCCATGGCCTTGATAGAGCCAGGCGGCACCGCCGGAGATGGCGACGAGGATGACGACGGTGAGGTAGTATTTTAAAACCGGGTGCGCTCCGGCTTGCTCTCCGGTGTCCGCCTGATCATCGTTCCCCAGAAGCTGTTCGAGAAATGAACCTTTGAAAGCGTTCGCCGCGATGACTTCGATTCGACTGGTATTGCCATTCTTTGCTCCGGCAGGAAGGGTTTGCCCCGCGCGGTAGGGAACAGGATCAGGTTCTCCATTGATCCAGTCGAGATGAAACCGACCGGCGTTCTCGAGCAGTTCAGCGTCGACCGGAACCATTGCTCCGGGAGCAATCTCGAGCCGGTCGCCGGCTTCGATTTTCCGCAGGGGAATGCGTTGACGTTTTCCTTCCTCGTCGAGCCGGAAGGTGGCGGAAAGGTCTCTTTCCCGGGCCCAGAGTTGTCTCCGGTTCCTCTCCAGCAAACGCAGGTGGAGCCAGCGGCCGCCGAGCATCAGAAAGGCGAACATAGCGACAAAATCAAAATAGAGCATTCCCTCGATTCCGAAGGCCAGTCCGCCGAGTGATCCGAGATATGCCGCGAGGAGCCCCAGTGAAATCGGCACGTCCATGTGCAGTGATTTCAGCCTTAGCGCACCGAGGGCCCGCTGGAAAAAGTAGGAGCCTCCCACGGCGAGGGCGAGCGTGGCAGAAGCGAAGGCGACCATCGTAAAAAGGCGGGCGAGATCGTCAGTCGTTTCCATCCCGAGATAGGAGGGAAGGGTGAACGCCATCGTGTTCATCGCGAGCCCCGCGGTGACGCCGAGCCGGGTCAAAAGAGCGCGGCTTTCCTGCGGAGCATCGTCTTCCAGCTCATTCACGAGGTTGGCAGGGTATCCATAGCGGTGCAGATCCCTCACGAAGGCGATGGCATCAAACTCACCGGGGTTCCACCACAGGGTGAGGGTTGAGCGGGCGGTATCAGCAGCGCTTTTCAGCGAGCCGGGATATTGACGGAACAGATGATCGATGAGCCAGACGCAGGCCGTGCAGGAAAGATTGCCGATTCGAAGTTTCAAACGTGCCGGAGTCGTTTCGTCGCTCCGGATGGATTCAGCTTCAGCAATCGCTTCCTCCAGCTCAGTAATTCGATCAGCGGCGGGGTCGCCGTTCTCGGCAGGCTGAAGAACTTTCTGCCCGAGAAGGTCGTAGAAGGAACCGAATCCGCCGGACTGAATCAATTCGTAGACGACGCGGCAGCCTGAACAGCAGAAGGTTTCCGTCTCAAAGCGGGGCTGAAAAGGGTTGCCGCAATGAATGCAGCGTCTTTTCTCATCACTTGCGACGGCTGAAGGAGGGTCTCCTGCGGCGGCCCGGCTCATTCGGAATCAAGCGTGCATCGACAGGTCGGGCCGTCGATCATTTCATCACCCGGGGCAGCTCCGATGAAAGAAAAATGCCACATCAGGGAAATAGCAGCGGTGGCGGCGAGGGTGCGTTTTGCGATGAGGAACCCCCGGGCCCCGAGCTTCCGGTTCACCCAGGCAGATCCAATTTGAACAGCCCAGATGGCAGGGAGCGCGCCGAATCCAAAGGCGAGCATGATCTCCATTCCCCGAATCGCTGATCCACTGGCAAGAGCGAGGGCAAGGATTGCGTAGAGTGGTCCGCAGGGGAGGAGGGGAGTCGCCAGTCCGATGATCGCGGCTCGTGAGTTGACGGGAAATTTGAGGGTTTTGATTTTGATCTGCATGACGACCTTCCCGAGGCCGGGAACTGCTCCGAGTTTTTTGTCGAGACCAAAGAAAATCGCGATGAGAAAGGCAATGAGGAGAACAGGGATCCAGGGAACTCCGGAGAGGGAAATGTTGAAACCTAACTGATTCCCAATGAATCCGAAGGCTGCTCCGGCAATGGCGTAGCCGATGAGTCGGCAGGCGTGGTAGATTCCAACCGAAGCGAGGGCCGGCCCTCGACCGGCGATGCCGAGTCCGCAGGTCAGGAGCCCACACATCCCGGCGCAGTGGAGGCTTGTAGCGAGACCGGCAACGAAGAGTCCGCCAAGGGTAAGGGTCTCAGGGTTCAGGCTGCTCATCGCGGGAGATGGTAATGATTTCCACAGATTCAGGCCGTTTCTCTCCGGCGATTTTCAGAAGGAAAATCCATCCGGCAATCAGAATCGTAAAAGCGAATACGATCCAGATCCAGGGACGGTCACGGAAAAAACGGATCATGGGTTTGGTTTCTGAAGAGTGTAGGGGCTCGGGCCGAAAAAGTCGATGGTATCACTGATCGTAAAATCGCCGGGTGAGACATCCGCTTCGATCGTGAACTGGAACTCACCTTTGTAGTTCTCAGTGGGAACCTGAACGAGAACCGTTTGCATCGTTTCTTTGGCGGGGTCGAGTGTGATCGTATCACCCAACCCGGAAACGGTTGCTCCGTCAGGGAGTCCTTTGAATCGGATCGTCAGTTCGGTCGGCACTGTCTGCTTAGTGACCAGTTGGACTCGATACTGATTTCTCACGCCGTCGTCATTGAAATAGTAGGGTTTTCCAGCCATCCGGATGATTTCTATTTTAGCGGAGTGGAGGCCGCCCACGACAATACCAATGACAGCGAGGCCAATACACATGAATCCTGTGTATAGCATGACACGGGGCCGCCAGATGCGACGGTTTTTCCCCTGGAGGCCGTTGAGAGAATCATAGCGAATCAGTCCACGGGGCTGCTTCGTTTTATCCATGATATCGTCGCAGGCGTCGATGCAGTTGGCACAGCCGATGCATTCGAGTTGAAGGCCGTTTCGAATATCAATGCCGGTGGGGCAGACCTGGACACAACGGTTGCAGGCGATGCAGCTTCCGGTGTCGGGATCCGATTTTTTCCCGCGTGGCTCCCCGCGCTTTTCATCATAGCCGATAATGATGGTGTCATCATCAGTGAGCGCAGACTGGATGCGTCCATAAGGACACATGATGATGCAGAATTGCTCGCGGAACCAACTGAAGCAGAAATAGAGGCACCCGGTAAGGAACATCATGACACCGAACACTTTCGCATTGTTCAATGGTGACTGCTGCATGTAGTCATAGAGCCTCGGAATCGAGACAAAATAAGACACGAAGATATGAGCAAGAATCAGCGAGATGAGCACGTAAATTCCGTGTTTCAACACGCGTTTGACGGCTTTGCTTTTCGTCCAGGGAGCCGCGTCGAGTTTTCGGCGTTTCACGGCATCGCCGTCGATCCAGCGTTCGACGCGGCGGTAGAGGTGTTCCAGGAAGACGGTGTAGGGGCAGGCCCAGCCACACCAGAGGCGTCCGAAAAGGGCAGTAACGTAGAATAGCGAAAAGCCGAGCCCACTGAAGAGAAAGAACCCAATCCAGAGGTCTTCCGCGAGAAAGGTCAGGCCGAAAAAGTGAAAGCGGCGTTCTTCGATGTCGAGGAAAACAGCGGGATATCCTCCAATGGGTATCCAGGGGAGGAGGACATAGATCGCGAGCAGCAGCCCTCCGAAAACTCTCCGCCAGAGGGTGAACCGCCCTTTTGCATCAGCCGGATGTAGAAAATTCCGCGACCCGTCCCTGTTGATAGAGGTGAGGGATTCGAGGTTGGGCTTGGTCACGGGCGGCATGAGAGGGGAGGGTTGGGATCACATGAAGCTTCTACGACTAGTGATGGCTGAGAATGTAGGCGACGACCTGGGCTATTTCGGCAGGGCTTAACTGAGTGTTCCAGGCGATCATCCCTTTGGTGACATCGGGCGACCCGTTGGTGACGATGTTCATGATGTTGAGAGGTTCAGCACCGTATTTCCATTCGGAATCGTTGAGGGGAACACCCGGTAACTGAATCCCGTTCATCGTCGCTGAGAGATCCTGCCCGTGGCAGGCGATGCACTTTGCTTCGAAAATGGCTCTGCCGGCATCGAGGTGGGAAGTGTCGAGACTCATTTCCTGCAAGGACTCATTGCTGATCGATGCCATCATGGAGTCGAGTTCCTCCTGCTTCTTACTCTCGATCAATGCCATTTGAGCATCGATCTTTTCATGCGAGTCAGGCATTTTAAAGGGAAGCTGGTAGTAAGCTACCCAGGCAAAAATGAACCAGGCGATCGCAATATAGAGAGTAAACAGCCACCAGTTAGGGAGCTTCTGGTCATACTCCTGAATGCCGTCGAAGACGTGCTCTTTAAGAACGATGTCGTTTTTGTTGGAATCACTTGGCTTCATCGGATTGGTTTTTTAAAGAGGATTGAAGTTCAAAATCATCTCTGAGCGGCATGTTTGAGAGGTGATCAATCTCCGGTTTCTTCATGCGGAGGGCGCGTATAAGAATGACCAGAAAAGCCCCCGCGATCAGTGCAAAACAGATGTAGGGGACTATTTCGTGCCAGCTTTCGAGGATGACTCGTCGATACATGATTTCCGGGAATTAGGGTTGGGTTGCAAGAGTCGACTCTTTGTCAGGGGTCGAGGTGACGGCAGGTGCCGACGGAGCGCGGACTCGCTGATTGTCAGGAATGCCGGGCTTGAAGATTCTCGGTTCGATTTTTTCCGGGGTGTCGTCCGGAGCCACTTCTTCGAATGAGCCCAGTTTTTGCAGGTAGGAGATGAGAGCGATCACCTCTTTGCCGGCAAGATGATCCCGGGCTTCGGTTTCGTTGGTGGGTTCTTTCTCTCCTTTGGGGACTTCGATTTTGACTTGCTCTGCAACGAGTCCGGTGGCGATCTCGAGCGCCTGTTCGCGGGCGTGTTGCTCAATTTCCTCCGGGGTCATGATAGGGAAGGGAACGCCGAGGCGTTGTTGAACCGCAATCTTGCCGGGGAGATCTTTGAACTTCGTTTCCTTATGAAACAGCCAGGGGTATGCCGGCATTCTTGAGCCCTGATTCATCCGCGGATTCCGCATATGAAGGTAGTGCCATGAATCGCTGCGCTTGCCTCCTTCGCGGGCAAGGTCGGGGCCGGTTCGTTTTGAGCCCCACTGGAAGGGGTGATCATAGATCGACTCGCCAAGGCGTGAGTAATCACCGTAGCGGAGGACATCCGGAACCAGGGTTCTGATCATCTGCGAGTGACAGTTGTAACAGCCTTCACTGACATAGATATCGCGACCGGCAAGTTCGAGAGGGGTGTAGACCGACTGCAGCCGGTCCTCCACGTTGATGGCCCGATTTACAGTGACGGTCGGGATAATCTGGATTGCTCCGCCGAGGATTACAGCGATGAGAACGAGCACTGAGAAAGGCAGGTAGTTTTCCGAGAGCTTGTCATACCAGTCCGACCAGCTTTGAGTGTTCCTCTTAAACTGGTATACGGCATAGGCGGTGAAGCCCAGAGTCACGAGGAGGGCCATGTGATTTGCCCCCGGGGGAAGGAAAAACCAGAGGATGGCAAAGAAAAGCCCCCAGAAGGTCAGGGCGATCGGTTCATTCGTGAAAGCTGCCTTCCAGGTCATGCTGTCTTTTTTCATCGACGGGTCTTCGACCACTTCGCGTGTCTCGTTGACCGGTGCTCCGGATCTTGCTGTTTTCCAGATGTTGATGACGAGAAGAAGGAAACCCACGAGATAGAAGGTTCCGCCGATGGCCCGGGCAAGCATGAGGAGGGAAATCTTATCGACGGTCTGAACGAATTCATTCACGACGCGGGTTCCGGTGGGATCCGTCTCATTCAGCATGAGACCCTGAATAATGCCGGCGAACCAGAGGGACGCGACATAGAGGAGGATCCCGATGAGGCCGATCCAGAAATGCATGTTCGCGAGGTTCGTTGACCAGAGCTTTTTGCCCCAGAGCTTGGGGGCAAGCCAGTAGAACATACCAGCAGCCATGAAGCCGTTCCAACCCAGCGTTCCACTGTGAACGTGACCGATGATCCAGTCGGTATAGTGTGCGAGGGCACTGACCGAACGAATCGAGAGGAGCGGGCCTTCGAAGGTCGACATGCCGTAGAAAGTGATGCCGACAACAAAGAATTTAATCACCGGGTCGGTGCGAAGTTTGTCCCACGCGCCGCGCAGGGTGAGGAGGCCATTGAGCATGCCGCCCCACGATGGCGCCCAGAGCATGAGGCTGAAAAAGACGCCGAGCATTTGCAGCCACTGCGGAAGCGCTGTGTTCAGCAAGTGGTGGGGACCGGCCCAGATATAGATGAACACCAGTGACCAGAAGTGGACGATCGACAGCCGGTAGGAGTAAACGGGGCGACCTGCCGCTTTCGGCAGGAAATAATACATGATGCCGAGGATCGGAGTCGTGAGAAAGAAAGCGACCGCGTTGTGGCCATACCACCATTGTACAAGTGCATCCTGAACCCCTGCGAAGACGGGATAAGCGTGCGTGAGACTGGTCGGAATCTGAAGGTGGTTTACGATGTAGAGCATCGCGACCGTGATGATTGTCGCGATGTAGAACCAGAGTGCAACGTAGAGCGATTTCTCCCGTCGAATTTTGAGGGTGAGGAAGAAATTCAGCGCGAAGATGACCCAGATCACGACGACCATGAGGTTGATGGGCCAGATCAGTTCAGCATACTCTTTCCCCCGCGTGAGGCCGGCGGGAAGAGTGATCGCGGCGAAGACAATAATCAGCTGCCAACCCCAGAAGTGAATCTTTGAAAGCGTATCCGAAAACATCCGGGTGAGGCAGAGCCGCTGGGTCGAGTAATAGATCCCTGCGAACATCATGTTTCCGACGAAGGCGAAGATGGCCGCATTGGTGTGAAGCGGGCGAAGGCGGCCGAAGGTAAGATACTGGATGCCGTCGACATCGAAGACCGGGATGAAACTCAGCTTGAGAGTTTCATTGAGAAAGCGGGTCACGGCCTCGAAGTAGTGACCGTTCATCTGCCAGAAGTTGAGCTGGAAAGCGATCAGAACGCCAACCAACATCGCAACCACACCCCAGCCGATAGACGCGACCATGAACATTCGGGTGGTCTTGTCATCGAACTCTATCGTGATCTTTCGGGTAGCAGGACTATCGCTGGTCATTTGAATTGGCTGGGTTCAGGTCAGTTGAAAGGTTTGTCGGGTCTACGGTGGTGACCTCGAGTTCGTCACCTTTAAAAGGAAGAAGTGCATCCTGGTCTGCACAGGAATCTTCGTTTTGTCTCATTCTCAGGAAAAAGAGAAGAAACAGGATTGCAAAGACAACGCTGAACAAGGTGGTGAGAAAGATGACTTCCATTCTTCGAATGCTGCTTGCGGTTCTCTATGGCTTGATTGTCGGAAGATTCGGTGTGTTTTCCTGCAGTTGCTCCGCATCTATGGTGATACCCTGCGCAAAACTTGTGTGTTACCTGCGACGACTCGTTGCAAAGGCTTCGTTTTCATGTTTCTTGGGCTGGGTGGTAGCACGTAATTTTTTTTCTGAGGGTCAGGTCTTAAATTTTCAAAATAACAGTCAATATCTATCATTTCTTTAATATTCCACTTGTTCGAGTCATGAATTTTAAATAAGTTGCGGTGCCCACTTAAGAATTTATAAATTTCAGAATAGAGCGGTTACGGTCAATTCCTCTTCCTTCATGTCAGACCGGCGTTTAGATCAATTTTCTCCAGGAAACTCTCTTGGCGGTGGCACATGTGGCACTGTTTTTGAGGTTGTCGGAGAGGATTCACTTGTCATCAAAAAGTTTAATTCGATGGCGATTGATCGTCGATTTTTATCGAGGAATTTTGAGAGGCTGAAGGCGATGCCCCCTGTCGACGGGATGGCTCAGGTCTATGATTTTCAGTTCGACAGTCCTCCTTATCAGGCGCTTGCCGAGCGCATTCGGGGTGAAAAGCTTCCATCCCTTGCCGGGATCAAAGAAGGGGCTGCCTGGAAAGTCATTCGTCTGCTTTCCGATACGCTTGGACACGCGCACAAACACGGTGTTTTTCATGGGCACCTTTATCCTGACAATATTCTTCTGGAGACAGAGGGGCGGGTAGTTAAGCCCGTGGTGACGGACTTCGGCACGGGCATCATTGGAGATATCCATCACATCGATTTGGGCGAATCCGCGCTTTATGCAGCTCCGGAGCAATTAACCGGTGGTGGGAGTGAGTGGGTCGAAGGGAGGGCTGAGAAGTGGGACGTCTACAGTTTCGGGATGATTGCCTTCTGGCTCATCAATGAGCGCATTCCGCGCGGTTTGAATTTTCTGAAACTGCGGAATAAAGAGATGGCTCAAAGCGGAGGGCGGCCTCTCGCGATCAACGCGGCTGCCTACGTTGAGGATATTTACGATTCGCCCAGGGTTTCCTGGGGAATGGCACTGGGGTTAAGCCGAGAGTTTAAGCTCTATCGCGAGATTATTGATCGTTGCCTCGCTCTTGATCCAGCTGATCGACCGGTTGATATGAGGGAAGTTCGAAATCAGTTTCGCGCTCTCGATCATCAGTTTGCGATAGAGAACGCGGAAGACCGGGTGGTGAAGGAGCGGCTTAAACAGAAGACGAAACTTTTCGGCGCCCGTGCTCTTGCTGCCTGTCTCGGGGTCTTCTTTTTTCTCGCGACTTTCTATCTCGTTAATTACCTCAGGAAGACTTACTTTTTTCGGAACAAGGTCTCGGAGCTCGATCAGATGGTTCTTACGCAGAAAGCGACGATTGATCATCTCGATGAGCGATGGGCTGAGACGGTGACTGACCTCAAGACATCACGGGAAGCCGCTGACTCCTTTTTTCAGAAAATGGCGCAGGGCGATAGCGCGGGTGGAAGCGGCGTTGCCTCGCTGAAGCGCAAGGATCTTGAAAAATCCCGTGACTATTATTTGAAGACGCTCGACGACGTTGAGGCGAGCGAAGAGACCGCGCTCGAGCGTGGTCGCGCCCTCCACAGTCTTGCCCATATTGAAAAGCGGCTGGGGCTGCCGGACAAGTCAATCGAGCATTTCCGGGAGGCTATTAATGTCTTTGAAGATAATCTCACCCCCGGTAATCTGGATGAGGAGGCGCGTCGGGACTTGCAACTTCGACTTGCCGACAGTTTTGAGAATATCAGTTCACTGGCGAGCAATCCAGTAGGGCCGGAGGCCTTGGGGTCACTGCAGGAGGCAGTGCGTTATTTTGATAAGATTCTGGAGGTTCGTTCGGATGATCAGGAGGTCGTGACCCGACTTGCGGGAACAAGTTTTCATCTTGGCGAGGCGTATGAGGCGCATCGTCAATACGACAAAGCCATCGACGCATACTCCAGATCGGCAACTCTCGCCACAGAGCTTCGGGCCAGCGCCGGGGATGGCTCTGAATCGCTCACCGAATTGATCGGGCAACTCCAGTTTCGGGCGGCAAAGTCGCTGAGGCTTGCAGGGCGTCCTGATGAGTCGATCAACGCTCACATTGCCTCGATGGAAACGATTGAGATGTTGCGAAATGTGAATGGATTCACTCCCTTGCAGTCGATTCAATTGGCGTCCAGTTTTGTTGAATTGGGCGAGCTGTTTGCTGAGAAAGAGGCCTCACTCGAGGAGATTGATCAACTTTACAACGAGTCACTTCGCCTCCTCACTCCCTTGAATATTGAGACTCCATCGGATGTGGAGGTCGCCATTTTGCTTTGTCGCAGCCTGAGCCATCTTGGCGAAATCGAGCGCGAAGAAGGGCAGTGGAGTGCTGGATATCGGCTTTCTGTTCGAGGGATCGAATTATTAAAGGAGGCCCTGAGCGAAGAACCGACCGATATCAGGGGACTCATCGTGCTTGCGGAAACGAGGGCGATTCACCTTGGGTTTCTGGAGCAGGAGAAAGAAGCTGCTGTTAAAATTGCTCTCTCAGGTGTCGAGACAAGTGAGAAGGTGCGCGATCTCATCCTTGCATCGACGACATTGCGGGAACCGTTGCGCTCTCAGGTGAATGAGCGGTTAGCCGAACTGCTTCGACAGTACGGGGAAATTTGTCAGAATCTCGGCGAAGCTGAAGTCTCAAAGAGATGCTTTGATGAAGCCTCCGTTCTTCTCGCTTCGGCGGGAGAAGAAGGCGAGGGGCATTTGGTTGAGTGATCTCCCCGGGAGGCTATTTTTTTGACTTTTTCTTTTTCCACTTTGGCGGCGAAGTGAGCCAGTCGCCACGAAGATAGCCAAGCCGATTCTGGATTTCCCTGTCATCAGATTCGATCGTTAACGCATCGACCTTCAAGGGGTAGGAGAGGTCCTGATGGTCGTGGAAATAGATCACCGCGTTCAGAGCAATCAGTGCGACGACATATTCGTCGGTCTTGTTGATCACATCGATGAGTGTTTCCCTTGGATCGGTTTTTCCGATCTGGCCGAGAAACTCCGCAGTTCTCACGCGAACAATGGGATCGCTGTCATTGAGGAGTGGCATTGCCGCTTCTGCAAGTTCTTCGGCTTCGCTTCCGAAAGCTGCGCAGCTGCTGGACGCCCAGAGGCGTTGCAGGGGATCGTCGGACGTAAATGCTTCAGTAAGCGCATCCCTGGCTTCACCGAATGAAAGCAGCGCAAGGTTGGCGGTGTCGATCGCTTTCCCGATTCGATCTTTGTTTTTCTGACCGAAGGCGACCGGGTTCTCCATCGCTTCTGTATAGAGCTGACTTTCCGGGAAGAGGCTGAGGTCAGGGAGAGCTTTTAACTTTTTGGTCAGAGCGTTGCGCATTTCCCTGAGCCTGCTTGACTGCGCGGGATCAGAGGAGAGGTCGTTCACCTCGTGAGGGTCAGCGGAGAGGTCAAAGAGCATTTCAGCCGGTTTGGAATCAAAGAATTGTCGCTGATCCGACCCCAGCTTTCCGGCCTCAAAGAGCTCTCTCCATTCGCGGTAGGCGAGCATCTTGTAGCGGTAGTTGTTCTGGAGGCCGTCAGGATACCAGGGTTGAAAGCTGCGGATGTATTTCCAGTCGCCGACGCGAAGGGTTCGGATCGTTTCGTATTTCTCGTCGAATCGGTCGGCGTATCCGAAGGCGCTGTTCTGCAGTGCGACATCTGCTGCATTCACGTTTTCACCGAGAAAAGGGGATCCGTCCATCTGCTGAGGGACCTCGATTCCGGCGAGGTTGAGAACGGTGGGACCGAAGTCGATGAAGCTAACGAAGCCGGGTTGTTCCGTGCCGATTTCCTCCGAAACAAGGTGCTTCCATTTTTCGGGCACCCGAATCACGAGCGGGACATGAAGCCCGGATTCGTAGACGTAGCCTTTTCCGCGGGGGAGAACCCCGCCGTGATCACCGAAGTAAAAAACGAAGGTGTCTTCCAGTAAGCCGTCTTCTTCGAGTTGAGCAAGGGTGTCTCCAACAATCGCATCGATCTTTTGAATATTGTCGAGATAGCGTGCGTAGGTGTATCGGAAGAGTGGCGTGTCAGGGAAGTAGGGGGGGAGCGTTACCGTGGCAGGGTCGTTCGTGGTCGCTTCATTTTCATAGGACTCTTGAGAAAAGTGGAGGCTGCTCTCGTGGGTCTCCGTGTGGCTCTGCATATGAAAGAACGGCTGAGACGTTTCGGGCCGGTTGCGCCAGTGCGCACCTTTTGAGGATTCGTTCCAGGTGTTTTCCGGCAGGTTGGTGTTGTAGTCCTGTTTGGAATTGTTCGTCGTGAAGTAACCGGCTTTCGTGAGGATTCCGTAGAAGAGTGAAAGTCCTTCCGGGAGCCCGGCGGATTTTGATCGTCGGTGAAACTGAGTGCCAATGCGCGGGGCGTAGCATCCTGTCGCGAGGGTTGTTCGTGCAACCGAGCAGACGGGCGAATTGGAAAAGGCCCGCGGGTAGAGAACCCCGTGTTCAGCGAGGGCCGCGATATTTGGTGTTTCCACCCCGGCCTCGTCGAAGAGATCCAGGTAGTGTTTGGAGTTGTCTTCAGAAACGATCCAGACAAAGTTTGGGCGGTCAGCGGCCTGCGACGGGAGCGAAAAGACGGCAGTAAGAGCAAGGGTGAGCGATAGAATGAGGCGCATGGTCGGAGCATGAATGGGTTTTCAGAAAAAGAAAAGTCCCGTTATGCGGCCTCTTTTGTTGTTATCTTTGCAGGTCGGGAAGACGTCGCAGAGCAGATCGTGAATACGGGCGGGGAGGCCGCTTCCTCATTCTTCCCTTGTCCAGGCTGCGCGCCTGTTCCCGCTGATCTCAGCGTCGAGTTCGATCATGCGGGTATGCAGTTGAGCGACCCTTACCGGGTTTTTATCGGCGAGATTGTTCTGTTCACCGATGTCTGAGAGGAGGTCGAAGAGAAGCTTCTCCGTTTTTTGGGACCGGGACTTTTTGATAAGCAGTTTCCATTTTCCCTGTCGAAGACCCTCGAGATCCCCGCGGGAGGAGTAGTAGACGAATTCGTCGCGCGGAGTTGAGCCTGTCCCGAGAAGGAGGTCTGAGGCGTCGAGGCCGTCGATCTTATTTTTCCCGGGGAGTTTGGTCCCGGTGAGTGCGGCGATCGTGGGAAGCAGGTCGATAGTGCCGATGAGTTCGTCGCATTCGGTTCCCGCAGGAATTCGGCCGGGACCCCACATGACACAGGGGACACGTTGCCCTCCTTCGAATGTCGTGCCTTTTCCTTCGCGAAGCGGTCCTGCAGATCCTCCGTGGTTCCTAAATTTCAGCCACGGACCGTTGTCGGAGGTGTAAATAACGATCGTGTTCTCATCCAGCTCCAGCGATCTGAGGGTGTCCATGATTCGGCCCACTTCGGCATCGATATGCTCGATGACAGTGGTGTAGGCATTTTGCGGATCGGGATCGTAGACATCATCCGGCACGTAGAGCGGGATGTGTGGCATGGAGTGGGGGAGGTAGACGAAGAACGGGGAATCCCGGTGATCCTTGATGAAATTGATGGTCTTGTCCGTGTAGCGACGGGTCACGGTACGCTGATCGACAGGGAGTTCGACGATTTCTTCATTCTCCATGAGGGGCGTTTTCCAAAGTGTCAGGGCGGTCCCCTGATCTTTCCAGAGTTCATCTGAAGGCACTCTGGGTTTCCCTTTGTTATCCGGATGATTCATGTCGTTGGAATAGGGAATTCCGAAGTAAGTATCGAAGCCCAGTTGCCGGGGAAGTGTTTCCGGATGGTGGCCCAGGTGCCATTTGCCGAAGCATGCCGTGGCGTACCCTTGAGACTTGAGGAGGTCGGCGATCGTGTACTCCTCCGGGTTCAAACCTTTGCTCGAGTGCGGAAAGAGAACGTGTTCGTGCATGCTGACACGCTTCGGGTAGGAGCCGGTGAGAAGAGCGGCCCGCGAAGGGGAGCAAACCGGCGAGGCGACCATGAAGTTGGTGAATTTGCGGCCTTCTTTCGCGATCCGGTCGATGTTTGGGGTGTCAATCGTTGTTGATCCGAAGCAACCGAGGTCGCCGTAGCCCTGGTCATCGGCAAAGATGATGATGAAGTTGGGCTTCTCTGGAATTGAAAAGGCCGACACAGTGAAAGTAATGCTGAGAAGGGTCGAAAAGAGGAGCTGTCTGAGCATGAAGAGAGTGAAACGAGTGTCGCCTGGCTGAGCAAGGCATATCCTTCCGGTAATGCGCGATGCTGCGGTGAGAACGACTGATATTAAGCAGGTCAACTTTCCGCTTGATCCCGCGTTTCATCGCGTCTACTTTCCGCCCCTTCTAATTTTACGACGGACATGAAAGCGGACCTTCATCCAGATTACAACGAGGCAACGATCCAGTGCACTTGTGGCAGCATCATTCAGACTCGCTCCACGGTTAATGACCTGCACATTGGTATTTGCTCCGCATGCCATCCATTTTTCACAGGTGAGCAGCGTTTTGTCGATACTGCCGGACGTGTTGATAAGTTTCAGAAACGTTTTGGCGATTCCAAGTCTGCTGCCGGTGCTTCCGGTCGTCGCAAAAAGCCGAAGCTTTCCGATCTCTAGCGATTTTCTGACGGGAGACCGTCACTTGCGAACGGTGATGATACCCTCGAGGGGTGTTATCGCCGTTTTTTTGTATTCCGGGCACTCGATCACCTTTACTATTTAGAAACTTTTGGACTACGGACCTCTTATTGAGAAAAAGCGTTTTCGCATTCCCGAGCTGGAATCATCGATGGCTCAGGATGGATTTTTTGACGACCCCCGCCAGGCTGGTGAGTTGACGCGTGAATACAACCGCACAAAAGCGCTCCTCGAAGATTGGGAGTCACTCGCGAAAGCACGCGAAGAACTCGAAGACAATCGGGAACTCGCGAGGTCTGATGACGCGGACATGGCTGAGATGGCTGCGGAAGAGATTCCGGGCCTTGAAAAGCGGATCGAAGAACTGGAGTCGAAGGTTCAATACGCCCTGCTTCCGCATGATCCGACCGAGGACAGGGATGCGATTGTCGAGCTTCGCGCCGGTACCGGTGGTGACGAGGCCTCCCTATTTGCAGGAGACCTCTATCGAATGTATCAGCGCTATGCGGAATCACGCGGCTGGAAGGTCGAACCCGTAGAGGCGAGTCCGAGCGAAGTCGGTGGGTTTAAAGAGGTGGTATTCAAGGTGACCGGGGAGGAAGTTTTTCGCTTCCTGAAGTATGAGTCGGGGGTTCACCGTGTCCAACGGGTACCCGATACGGAAACACAGGGACGCATTCACACCTCGACAGCGACCGTAGCGGTTTTGCCCGAGGCGGAAGAGGTCGATGTCGAGCTGAAGGCGGATGAATTGCATATTCAGGCGACGAGAGCGGGTGGTCCGGGAGGTCAGCATGTCAACACGACTGACTCAGCGGTTCAGGTCACTCACCTGCCGACCGGAATCATGGTGAAATGCCAGGACGGGCGGAGCCAGGGGAAGAACAAGGAGAAGGCGCTCCAGATTTTGCGGGCGAAACTGCTCGAAGCGAAGATTCGCGAGGAACACGATAAATACTCGGCTCACCGGAAAAAGCTGATCGGTTCAGGGGGGCGGGAGGAGAAAATCAGGACGTATAATTTCCCGCAAAACCGTCTCACTGACCATCGCGTGAACCTGACGCTCTACAATCTGGACCAAGTCATGACAGGGGCGCTCGATGAAATTATCGGGACAATGCAGGCCGCTGAAATGGAGGACCGCCTCGCTGAACTGGAAGCTTCCTGAGAAATCGTCCTTTTCTTAACGACTCCTTCGCGCCAAACTAGCCTATGAGCCATCGATTCACCTATCGCCGCCGGGTTGAGTTTGCTGATACTGACGTCGCGGGAATCATGCATTTCTCGAATTTTTTCAAATTCATGGAGGTGACGGAGCATGCTTTCTATCGCTCCATGGGTTTTTCAGTGCACCCTTTTCGCAAGGATACCGAAGGTGGCGGTCCGAAGGTGGGATGGCCGAGGGTTCATGCTTCAGCGGATTACCGGCTGCCCTTGAACTTCGAAGAGGAGGTCGAAATCGAGCTCCTTGTCGAGGAGGTTCGCAATAAAACGGTGGGACTTTATTTTAACTTCTGGAAGAGTCCGGATGACGAATCGCAGAAAGCGATCGCTGCAACAGGCCGTTTCACCGTGGTTTGCGTAAAGTTTGATGAAGAATTGCGTCGGATGAAAGCGGTTGCGATCCCGGATGAATGGCGCGAGAAACTGAGCGCCGCTCCGGATGGTCTCATCCCGGCTAAAACCTCTTAATCAATGGAAGATATGAATAGTTACTCCTGGCTTTTATTTGCCCTTGGAACGGTCCTTACCTGGGGGCTCTACGGCATTTTTCTTCACATGGGGCAGGTCGGCATGGGAGATCCGGTGAACGGAAGATATAAGGCATTTCTCTTCGTCGGCGTGGCTTATTTCCTCACCGCGGTGCTCGCTCCGCTCCTTATTTTGATCGCCCGGGGCTCTGACTGGAGCTTTCCCGGGAAGGGGCTCTGGCTTTCGCTTCTCGCTGGAATTCTCGGTGCGATTGGCGCTTTTTGTGTGCTTCTTTCGCTGGGAGCATTGTTTGCCCAGGGCAACAAGAGTGCTCCTGCGATCGTGATGTCGATTATTTTCGCGGGTGCTCCGATCGTGAATGCGATTGTTTCGATGGTGATGCACCCTCCTGCAGGTGGCTTCGCCGGGATTCGCTGGCAGTTTGTTCTCGGGATTCTCATGGCGGCACTCGGTGGCTATCTTGTCGTCAAATTTAAGCCGGATCCGGCACCCGGGGGTGGTGCTGAAAAGGTGGCGTCGGCCACGTTGCCGAAAACTTCGGAGTGATCAGGGTGTCTCCCTGCTTGATTGACTCTCCCTTTGCCTCGTATCTTTGCAGGGAATGGCAGATCGACCACGCATTGAAGGAGAACAGCTCGCTAAGCTTCGGCAACTCCTCGGAGAACTTCGGGAGGGGAATGAATTTTATCGTTCGCGCCTGAAAAAGGCCGGGCTCGGGGAATCGCCTGGATCGCTTCAGGACTTTTCGTCGCGGATGCCTTTCACGACGAAGATGGATCTCGTTTGGGATCGGGAGGAGTTTCCGCCCTACGGAACAAATCTCACCTATCCGATCAATCAATACTCAAGATTTTGTCAAAGCAGCGGTACGACTCGCGGACCGCTACCTTCGCTCGATACGAATGAGAGTTGGTCGGCAATGCTCGACTGCTGGGATAAAGTTTTCGAAGCGGCTGGGATCACGACGGATGAGGTGATTTTCTTCGCTTTTTCCTTCGGCCCTTTTCTGGGGTTCTGGACTGCCTTTGAATCGGCAACCCGGCGCGGTAATCTCGCGATTCCCGGTGGGGGACTCAGCAGTAAAGCGAGACTTCAGGCGATGGTGACCTATGACGCCGAAGTGCTTTGCTGTACGCCTACCTATGCGCTCCGGTTGGGTGAAGTTTTTGCTGACACGAAGAATGAAGAGATAGCGGCGTACCGTTTGAAAAAGATCGTTGTCGCCGGAGAACCGGGCGGAAGTCTGCCTGAGGTTCGTCAGCGAATTTCCGATCTCTGGAAAGGCGCTGAGGTTTTTGACCATCACGGCATGACTGAAGTCGGACCCGTGACTTTCGAACATCGTGAGCATCCTTTGAATCTTTGTGTGATCGAAGACGCCTATTTTGCCGAGGTCATTAACCGGGAGACTCATGAAGAAGCGCTGCCCGGAGAGAAGGGGGAACTTGTGCTCACGACCTTGACGAGAACTGCCTGCCCCCTCTTGCGATATCGGACCGGGGATCTCGTTGAAAAGAGCTTCTTTCAGCCTTCTGATTCTGATGAACCTGTCGTTTGCCTCAAGGGCGGCATTCTGGGGCGGGTCGATGAAATGGTCGTGATTCGAGGAGTCAATATTTACCCCACCGCGGTCGAAAAGATCATTCGCGGCTTTTCGGATGTGGTCGAGTTCCAGGTTATCCAAACGACGCGTCAGTCCATGGCTGAATTGGAAGTCAGCATTGAAGCCGGTCCGAGGGCTCCGGCCGATCTTGCGGACCGCGTTGCGAAAGAGCTGGCTGACGCTTTTACTCTGCGTATTCCGGTTCGTCTCACAGAAGCGGGAGCCCTGCCCCGATTTGAATTTAAATCCAAACGTTGGATCAAACAGTAACGTCTCATGTCTCAAGCTATTCTTGCCCTCGAAAATGTCACCAAATGGTATGACTCCTCGCCGGAACGTCGCATTCTTGACGGTCTGAACCTGGAGGTTTCCCCCGGGGAGCGCTTCTCGATTGTTGGTCCGTCAGGGTGCGGTAAGAGCACACTCTTGAATATCCTGGGAACACTCGATGAGCCTTCGGAAGGAAAAGTCGTCGTCGACGGGATTGGCACCAATGGCCTGAGTGAGACGGAAATGGCAGCGGTCAGGTCTGAGAAGATCGGATTCATCTTTCAGCTTCATCATCTTCTGCCACAGTGCACCGCTTTGGAGAACGTGTTAGTGCCGACGCTGGCGCGAAAGGGAGGTCCGGGTCCCGTGGAGGCGTCGGTTCGGGCGAAGGATTTGCTGGCGCGCGTCGGGTTGGAGGACAAATTCGACAGTCAGCCTTCGGAGCTCTCAGGAGGAGAGCGTCAGCGGGTGGCGGTAGTGAGGTCTTTGATCAATGAGCCGAAGCTTCTTCTTGCTGACGAACCGACGGGGGCGCTCGATGAAGAAAACGCAGCGAGGTTAATCCAGCTTCTCGTTGAGCTGAACGAATCCGAAGGTTTGGCGCTCATTGTCGTGACGCACGACCTCACGGTGGCGGAGTCGGTCGGAAGCATTAAAACATTGGATCACGGTAAAATAGAATCAGCTTCATGAGTGGTGTCCGACTCATCCTGAAATCACTCTTTCACTACCGGTGGATCAACCTGTCGGTTCTGATCGGGGTCGCGCTGACATCGGCGATTCTCAGCGGCGCGCTCGTCGTGGGGGATTCAGTGAAGGAAAGTCTCCGGCAGAATGCGGCGGCCCGCCTTTCTCGAATCGGACCGGTGCTGGTGGGCGGAGAGCGTTTCGTCAGCGTTTCGCTCGCGGGCCGGATCGCGGAACAGTTGGATGAGAGTGCGCTGGTTGCACCGGTCCTGCTTGTTGATGCAACGGCATCCAATCGCGATGGAGGGACGCGGGTGAATCAAGTTCAGGTGGTTGGAGTCGATGAATCGTTCTGGAAGCTCTCGATGGGAGGTGTCGCCCCGGAAGGGTTTGAAGATGATCGCTGGGTGGGCATTAATGAAGCGCTCGCGCAGCGCATTGGGGCTTCGTCAGGAGATACCCTTGTCGTTCGGGTGGAATTGCCGGGTGCTCTTTCGAAGGACGCTCCTTTGTCGGGTGAATCGGAGCAAACCACGCCTTTCACCGCAAAAGTCACTGCCGTGGTCGGTGGGGATGCGTTTGGTCTTTTTTCTTTACGGGCGGAGCAGGTGCCTCCTTCAACGATTTTCGTGAAGCGTTCCCGCCTTGAAGAAACGCTGGAACAAACCGGTCGGGTAAATCTCATTCTGAGTTCAGCGGGGACGGATACTTCAGCCTTCAGCCGGGCTTTCCGGGAGCAGTGGAGTCTCGAAGACCTTCAGCTTTCGGTCACTGAAGCGGCGGGTGAGACGAAGCAACTCGCCAGCTCCCGGGTCTTCTTTGATGAAGCGATTGTGACGGCGCTTGAGAAAGTAGCTGAAGTCAGCTCTCCGATTTTAACTTATCTTGCGACTGATATACAATCCGGTGAAAAGGCGACGCCATACTCAATGGTGACGTCGGTCGGGCCGACTTTAAACCGTATCCTCGGATCTTCGGTGGGCAAAGATGATATCATTCTCTCGGACTGGATCGCGGAGGATTTGAACGCAATGCAGGGGGATGAGGTGACGGTGGTTTATAATGTAGTTGGTCCCGGAAGAAAGCTGATTGAGGAGTCCAGGCAGTTCACGGTCGCCGCGATTCTTCCCATTGGTGAAAAGGGGTGGGATCAATCCTGGACTCCGGATTTTCCGGGGATTTTTGATGTGGAGGATCTCGATGAGTGGGAACCCGGTATGCCCGTTGATCGGGATCGCATCCGCGACAAGGATGATGAGTTCTGGGATGATTACCGTGCCACTCCGAAAGCGTTCGTGAATCTTGAGGCGGGCCGTGAGATGTGGGCGAATCGATTTGGCAGTGCCACGGCGGTAAGATTTGAGCTGAGTGATAAGAAGACACCCCTGGTTGATCAGTTGAGGGTTCATCTCGATCCCGCGGCGCTCGGAATCACGATTCGGGATCTTCCCGCTGAAGCCGATGCAGCTGTATCGAGTTCGTTCGATTTCGGAGCACTTTTTGCGAGCATGAGTTTCTTTCTGATTGTTGCCGCTCTTGTTCTGACCTGTCTCGTTTTCGTTTTTGGCATCGAGCAGCGCGCCTCGCAGATCGGCTTACTTCTTGCGATGGGATTTACGAGGAAAGCTGTGCGTCGGTTTTTTATCGCCGAAGCACTGATTCTTTCCGTGGCGGGAGCGGCGCTCGGGCTGCTCGGTGGATATATTTATACCCGTTCAGCGCTCTACGGGATGTCAGGGGTGTGGCAGGAGGCGGCGGCAGGCATTGAGTTTATCTATTTTCTGAAACCGGCCACGCTTCTTATTTCATTTTCAGGAACGGTGTTTGTCGCGCTTCTTGTCGTCTGGTTGGCAAGCCGTCGCGCGTCAGCGGTTCAGCCAAGCCAATTGATTTCAGGGAGTGAAGATCTTGAGCTTTCTTCGAGTGGGAAAGGGAAGTGGGATTGGGTCTCACTCTTCGTCGGTGTTTTGGGTGGACTGGGATGTCTCCTCGCCCCGAAAGTTCCGGGCACGATTGCTGAACAGGGAATGTTTTTCGGTGCCGGGTTTTTGCTCACCGGTGCGGGGGTCGCTCTTTGCTCCCTTCTGATTCGCGGATTCTTGAAGCCTTCAGAGGTATTGAAGTCACTCGGTGCCCTCGGTCGTCAGCACACGGTTCGCCGTCGTGGTCGCAGCCTTGCTGTGATCGCTCTCATGGCGGCGGGAGTTTTTATGGTCACGGCGATCAATTCCTTTCGTCTCGACGGAGAGCGCGGGGCGGAGCGCCGAAGTTCGGGGACAGGAGGTTTTGCCTTTGTGGGGGAATCAACCTTACCGGTGTACGAAGATCTTAATGGCGACGCCGGGAGAGAGAAATACGGATTGAACAATTTTGATGTCATCTTCGAGGTGCTTCCGTTTCGAGTGAGCGATGGTGAAGATGCAAGCTGCCTTAACCTCAACCGGGCTCAGCGGCCGCGTCTCATGGGAGTGAATCTTGAACAGATCGTGACGTTGGATCCTTTTTCATTTACTAAGTCTGAGGAAGTGGACGGTGGTTGGGGGGCGCTTGGTTCTAAGCACGATAGTGATGAGAATGGCGTTCCTGTTGTGCCGGGGATCATTGATCAGAACACCGCGATCTATGCTTTGCAGAAAGGAATCGGTGACACGGTGCTCTACGAAACCGTATCCGGTGCATCCTTTGCGGTTAAGATTGTCGGCTTTCTGGATACCTCAATTCTGCAGGGTAGCCTCATTATCTCAGAAGAGAGCTTCATTCGGTTTTTTCCTGATGCAGGGGGGTATCGGTTCTTTCTTCTCGACAGCCCGACGGGTCAGGCTCTCGATACAGTGGCGGCGCACATGACGAGGATGTTCGGGGATCTGGGGCTTGAGATGCGTCCTGCCTCTGACCGGCTCAATGAGTTTAACGCGGTGCAGAATACTTATTTGAGTATTTTTTCGACGCTGGGAGGCCTCGGGATTTTTCTGGGGACGCTGGGACTGGCTGTTATCGTGGGGCGGAATGTGCTCGAGCGACGCGGTCAGTTGGGGGTGATGCAGGCGATGGGATTTTCGAGGAAGAGTCTCTCCGGGATGGTCCTCTCAGAACATTGGTTCCTGCATGTCTCAGGGGTGGTTCTCGGTCTTGTCGCCGCGGTGATTGCGATTATCCCGCAGCTTTCGAAAGGAGCAGCCGGGTTGCCATGGGGCCTTCTACTGGGAATAAACGGAGCTGTTCTTATCGGCGGATTGGTCTTTTGCTGGATGGCGGCCCGTGCGGTAGTGAAAGGCAATCTCATGGAGGCAATCAGGCAGGAATGAGGGCTTTTGCAGGATGGCTTTCGATGGGGGTAATCTTCGCCTTTTTCGTCAAAGCGGAGGAGGCAGCGCCATCTCCTCAAGTTGAATTAGAGCCCGTGGCCTCTCTTGATATCGCCAACACTGCTGAGGGCGCATACCCCGGTGGAGCGACTCCTTTGTCGGGGAGCTGGTACACCGAAAAGAGCGCGGTGAAGTTAAAAGCGAAAGCGGAGCCGCTCGTGATGGGATCGATTGAGTTCGGTCCTGAAATTCGAGAGAAGGGGGCCACGATCTGTGCGCTGGCTCGCGGGCCGGGAGGCGGGCGTTTGAAGTCACGGTTCGGCGCAGGGCTCTATGGGAAAAATGGATTTTGCCTCCGTATTGATCAGGGAAAGCAAGTGATGGAGCTGGTCCGAAGAGGGATGGTCATCAAAGCTGTCGAGTTCAAAGCTGATCCGGAGACGCTCTATGAGATCGAGTTAAATGTGGTGGAAGACGCTGAAAACTGGATGGTCACAGGAAGAGTCTGGGAGTATGAAGCCGATCGGCCTAAGGAACCGGCGTTCACTTATCGAATGTATTCCGATGAACTCCTTTTTCCTCTGGCGGGCCGTCCCTTCCTTGTCGCGACTCCCTTCTCAGGCGAGCCAGTGCAATTCGCAGTGGCCCGTGCCTACATGGGGAATCCCTTTGACCCGGCTCCTGAAGAGGAAGTTGAGGTGAAAGATTAGAGGTCTAAGATCAACCCTTCGATTTTGGCTCTAAGAACATCGTAGCCGAAGTGCTCTGAGGCGAGGCGGCGATTTTTTGCTCCATCGAATCCATTTTCGAGGCAGGATTTCACCTGTGAAACAGTTTTGTCTGTGATCGTACCGTCGATGATGACAAGATCCAACCCGAGAGGTTCGATGTCATCTTTGAAGACGGAGTAACGATTGACGAGAGTGGGCTTTCCGAATTCTATCGCTTCGAGAAGGGCATTTCCGAATCCTTCGTAGAGGCTTGGAAAGGTGACGAAGTCGGCGACAGGATAGAGATCGCGCAGGGTATAGCATTTTTCCCCTTTTGAATTCCGGCTGCGCTCCGTCCTGATCCGGTCGGCGACCATGCGAAGATCGACCTGCTTCTCTTCCGCGAGCGCGGTGAGGTGATCGAAGTATTCATGACCTTCGTCGCCGGAATCATGTGAAATGACGAGTTTGTTTCGGGGGTCATTCAGCCGGGCGATTAAATCGATCGATAATTCGATGCCTTTTCTGGGAACGACCCGCGTCGGCTGAAGAATGAGCCGGTCGCCTTCTGACAGTCCGATCGCCTCGCGGAGGTCATCGTTGTACGCGTCCTCCGGCGGACAGCTTGAGGAAAATTTCATCACGTTTGGAATCACCGTGGATGCGATTCCCCGTCGTGTGAAGAGATCCTCTTTTGCGGCGCTGTTGATCACGACATGAGTGATCGACGGGAGATCCGGCGGGAAGGCTTCGTCGAGCCAGTGCTTAACCGCATCGCCTGAGAACCTCTCCCGCTCCCAGTAGAAATCGTGATGATGAGCCAGCGTCTTGATTCCTGTCTCGCGAATAATATCGTGCAGCGCCAGCCCGAGCGGGATATTCATCGGAATGGTCAATGCATTCTGGGGAACGAGGGTCTCAATGTGATGGTTTGCGATGAATGTGGAGAGTTCTTCGCGGAGGTGTGAACGCAGGAGTTCGATCTTTTCTGCATCAGCCTTGTCGAGTTGATTTCGCCCCCAGAGTGAACGGTGGGACTCAATGATAGAGGGATGCTCGAAATGAGCTTCAGGCACGACGTAGGATACCGGTGTCGGCCGGTCACTCATTCCGGAGAACCAGCGACATTCATGCCCCATTTCCAGGAGAACGTCAGCCCATTTAGAGGACTCAAGGGAAACACCGTCGGTGCCCGCAAAGCGAGTCGATACAAATCCGAAAATCATCTAAAGGGGACAAATTGCAGAATTCGGGCCAGTACTATGAGGTGTCGTATCATTCACTGTTTTTGTGCGAAAATGGCTTTTCTCAGGGACGATGACCTTTAGGTTGTAGCCCTTAAAACAAAGAGCAAAGTGGAACAACCGGCGATCAGTGAAGAGCTTCTGCAATATCAGAAGGAATTAAAAGGACTGCGTGAAATTTTGTTCGCGAATATTGTCATGGCCGGGGAGATTCCTGCGCCGACCGGTGGAGAGCAGATGCTGACCCGTTTTCTGAGCGACCGATTTACTGAGAGCGGGTTGAACGATATTGCGTTTGATCAGGCTGGAAATATTGCAGCGGTTCTTCCGGGACGAAACCCCGGGCGTAATCTGCTGCTTGCAGCGCATGTCGATAAGGTCTGGAATGACTCCGACGATCATACCGTGTCAGTCGAGGTGGGCAGAATGGGGGGGCGGGGACTTGCAGATAACGCACTCGGCGTTGCGACACTGGCAACCATGCCAATTATCCTCGAGCGGCTGAACATTAAACTGGAGTCAAACCTCATCCTCCTCGGAACCACCAGGAGTTTTGGCCGCGGTAATCTCGGAGGAATGCGATTCTTTCTTGAAAACACAGATCGGAAATTTGAGTCCGCTCTATGCCTGGAGGGCATGAATCTGGGCCGGTTGAGTTTTTCCAGCCTCGGGATGGCACGTGGAGAAATTTCAATTGAATGGTCAGGGGAAGGGGAACGTCCTGACGTGACGACTACGGGTGTGATCTCGACGATGCAGGAAGTTCTGCATGAATTGATCCGGTTGAATGGGGACTCAATGCCCGGCTTGAAGATTCTCATTGGTGCCGTCAATGCCGGTTCGGGTTACAACGTGCCACCGGTATCGGGTCGGATTTGTTTTGAGATTCGCAGTGAAGAAGCTGAAGCGGTTGCGGCGATGGAACAAAAACTTTTTGCGCTGGCGGATCGGTTTGATCAGGTTTCGAAGGAGATTGTTGTGGGCGTGGAAATGATTGCTCACCGGTCACCGGGAAACCTTGGAGACACGCACCCCCTCGTCGAATTCGCGAGGGGCGTGCTCGAGACATTGGACGTGAGGCCAAAGGTCGAGCCGAGTATTTCCGAGTTAGCGGCGCTTCTCACTCATCGCATTCCATCCCTGACTCTCGGTCTGACCCGGGGCAGTCACCGCCATTCTCCCGGTGAATCGATTGAGCTTTCTCCCCTTTTCAGCGGCCTTGCTCAGCTCCTCGCTGTCTTGCGCTATATGGATCGTACCGACCAAAAGCCTTTCTAACGATGCCGAATCTCGATCAGAAAATTGAGCGATGGCTGGGGACGAATACCTATCATCACAGCGAGTTTTGGGACCTTCAGGCCCTGGTGAAGGCGAAAGAAGAGTCGGGGCTCACGATCAGTCTCTGCATCCCGACGCTGAACGAAGCTAAGACAATTGGAAAAGAGATCATTGTCTTCAAAAGTGAACTGATGGATCGTTATCCATTGGTTGATGAAATAGCCGTGATCGACTCCGGTTCAACCGATGATACTCTCGCGATTGCGAAGAGCTATGGGGCGGATACTTATCTCTCAGCTGACATTCTGCCGCGGCATGGTTCAAAAGCAGGAAAGGGTGAAAACCTCTGGAAAGCGATCTATCAGCTGAAAGGTGACATCATTTGTTATGTCGATGCGGATATTAAGAATATTCACTCGAAATTTGTCAGCGGGCTTGTCGCTCCACTCATTTATCGACCTGAGATTCAGTATGTGAAGGCTTTTTATGATCGTCCCCTCGCGGTGTCGGGAGACATTCGGCCCTCCGGCGGCGGTCGCGTTACGGAGATCCTCGTGCGCCCGCTGTTTTCCATGTTTTTCCCGGAACTCTCAGCCCTGATGCAGCCGCTCTCGGGTGAGTATGCCGTTCGGCGTGAAACCCTGGAACAGTTACCTTTTCCGATCGGTTATGGTGTCGAGACGTCCCACCTTATCGATGTATACCAGGCTCATGGCCTTGATGCTTTTGCCCAAACCGACCTCGACCGGCGCGTTCATCGAAATCAATCGACAATCAATCTCGGAAAGATGTCTTTCGGTATTCTGCAAAGCTTTTTGAATCGTATCAAACATTATGACATCGTGGAAGGGATGCCTGATTTGCCGGGGATATTCAGACAGTTGCAAGCTGAAGGGCGTCGTTATGAAACCCTGAATCGTGAAATTATCGAGGAGGAAAGGCCTCCCATCATTACCCTTCCGGAATACAGAGAACGTCATGGCAAATAAAAGTCAGGAACTCAAAGTTGCCATTGTTCACTATCATTTGAAGCGTGGCGGGGTGACTCGAGTCATCGAGTCAGCGAGGGATATTCTCAAGGCGAACGGCAGTCGTGTTTTGATCTTGTCAGGAGAGGCCGCTCGGGACGATGCTGATCAAACAGATATCAGAGTGGTTTCCGGTTTGAATTACCGGAAGACTGGAAATTCTGTGATCGCCGGAAGTCTGGTCGAGGCTTTGAAGAAGGAGGCAATTGCGCACTTCGGGAGCCTTCCGGATGTCTGGCACTTCCACAATCCAACACTCGCGAAGAACGTTCTTATCCCGACCGTGATCAAAGAACTGGCCGAAGAGGATGCAAGGATCGTGTTGCAGCTTCATGATTTTGCGGAAGATGGACGCCCCGGTAATTACACTTCACAAAGGTCATTCTTCGATTCAGAGGCAAGTTTCGAAGCAACGCTGTACCCCGTCGCCAAACAGATTCACTACGCGACCATCAATCAGAGAGATCACGATTTTTTGAGAAAGGCAGGGATCAATCGATCAAATCTTCATGTGATCCCCAATGCGATTACTGAACTCAAGGTTGAAAGTAAGCCTGAAGACCGGCCGTTCTGTCAGGACAAGCTTTTCGCGCTTTACCCGACGCGTGGCATCCGGCGGAAGAATATCGGGGAACTTCTTCTTCTCGCCCTTCTCTATGGGGATCGTATTGAGTTTGCCACAACCCTGAGTCCTGAGAATCCCGAGTGGAAGGAGGTTCACGATGGCTGGGCGGCGGCTGTTAAGGAGCTGGAACTTCCGGTAACACTCGGGATCGCTGACGACGGGAAATATTCGTTCCTTGATTTGTTAGGATGGTCCGATTTTGTCGTGACGACGAGTATTGGTGAGGGATTTGGCCTCGCTTTTCTGGAGCCCTGGACTGCGGGAAAGAGTGTTGTCGGGAGGGACCTGCCTGAGATTACGAGGGATTTTGTTAAGAATGACCTGAAGCTTGATCACCTCTATCCAAGAATTGATTTTCCGGTCGAGTGGCTCAATGAAGTTGAAGTGAAGGAGGCGGTCGAATCGATGCTTCGTCGCAGTTATCTCGCTTATGATTCCGTCCTTCCAAAGAATGCGGTGAAGCAGGCTCTTAAATCATGGGTCAAACGGGGAAGGATTGATTTCGGGGTTCTTAACGAGTCGATGCAGCTTAGTGTCCTGAGAAAACTGAAAGAGGATCCATCGCTCATGTCTTTTGTTTCGATGCCGTCGATGGAACTGGCTTCTGAAGAGACGGTTCGAAATCATTGTCGAACGATTTCCGAGGTATACAGCCCCGAGCGCTACGGGGAATCTTTAAAGGCTTTGTATGAAGCGGCGATGAAGGGTCACGCGGGGCGGGTTACCCATTTATCGACAGACAGCGTTCTGGCACAGTTCCTCAATCCGGCGAGGCTGAATCTGTTGAGGGATTAAGCGATGAATCCCGTTGCAATTGTGAAGCAAAGAATGCGGCCCCTTGAGCCCTTACCTATCGGGGTAGAGGCCCGGGCTGAGCCGATCCCGGGTATCAAGGCGGTGATCTTTGACCTATATGGAACTCTGATTATTTCGGCGGCAGGGGATATCAGTCTCGTGAGTGAAAACGTATCGATGCAGGGGATGGAACGAGCTTTGAAGGCACTGGGGGGGGCTGTCGATGATTCACTAACGGGATCGAGTCTTCAGGTTTATGCGGCGGAGATTCGTGCGCAGCAGGAGCAAAGGCGGGCAGAGGGAGTTGAGTATCCAGAGGTTGAGATTCGGGAGGTATGGGGTGCGATTGCGGAGAGAGCCGGACTGAAGGCTACATTCATTGAGTTGGCCGCTCTTGAGTATGAGTGCGCGGTCAATCCCTGTTGGGAAATGCCGGGCGCTTCAGATTTACTGATGCAGTTGTCTACGAGCGGGCTGCGGCTTGGCATTATTTCAAATGCACAGTTCTACACTCATGCGGTGGTTGCGGGGCTGCTTCAGCCCGGAATAGAGGAGCTTCAGTCCGACGCCCGACTCAATGTTTTCTCTTACGAAGAAAGAGAAGGCAAGCCTTCGCTCCGCCTGTTCTCCAAGGCTGCTGAGGCGGCGGGAAAAGACGGGATAGAGCCTCATGAAATTCTCTATGTGGGAAACGACTTTCGAAAAGACATCGAGCCAGCTTCCCGGGTGGGGTTTCGAACCGCTTTTTTTGCGGGAGATGCCAGGAGCTTCCGCACCGGCACGGTGTCTCCTCAGAAAGCGTGCGACCACGCCGATGTTGTCTTGACGGACCTCCGGCAATTGATTGATGTTCTGGGTCTTATCTCATGAAAGGTTACCCTGTCGTTTATTCCGCTGCTCTTGAAATCGGGCATGGACTGCCTCTATCTGATTTCTCGTTTCCCTGGAAGGATTGCGATTGTCCGGGGACAGAGTTTAAAGCGGTTTGGAATGAAGAACGGCTGCTTTTCTCTTTTGAGGTGTGCGATTACGATCTCGTCCTGCCACCTGCCGCGGATGCGGGGCAGGGCGCTCTGGCGTCGGATCGCGTGGAGTTGTTCTTTGCCTCGTCACCTGATTTACAAGAATCCTACTACGGTGCAGAGATGGATCCGTCAGGCCGGGTATATGATTATGCGGCAACTTTCTATCGTAAGATTGATCCGGCATGGAAATTTTCGTCACTTCAGTTCGAAGGGGAGATCGTGGAAGAGGGATACAGGCTGCAGGGGAGTTTTTCGATGGCTGAGTTACAGGAATTGAACTTGCTTCAGGGCCGCGAAATTATCGCGGGGGTGTATCGCGCTGAGTTCTCGCATGGAGATGAGGAAACGGTGCAGGATTGGATCAGCTGGGTCGATCCCGGTACTGAGAAACCTGATTTTCATGTGCCGTCGTCGTTTGGAAAATTTGTTCTCGAAGGTAAATGATGAGAGAGATTCATGAAATAGACGGGTTGGTTGGTTTCCTTAAGCGGGAGAGCCATCTCATTGATTGTGTGGTGCAGGGTCTCGATCTCGGTGAGGTTGAAGTTGATTGGTCTTCCATCAAGCTGGCGGGCTCGGTTTTCCTTGGCTGCCGCTTTCCATCGCTCGCCTTTCAGGAGCGACTTCGGGAGGGTGGTGCTCTTATCTTTCCCCGTCTCCCGCGTATTCCCTATAACCCGTATCGACCTTCTCTCTACACGAGGGATGAACTCATGGAGGGCTGGAGCGAAGAGAAAGACGGTTCGCTTGATTTCCGGATCTATGAGCACTTTGTGGCCTGCGGGAGGCATAAGCCGAATATCCTGGAGTCTCTTTGTCAGCGTTTGCATGATCATGCAATCGATGATGGTCTTGCTGACCTTCTTGAGGGACGCGTTGATGGAGGGAGTGAGAAGCAGGTCGTCGCGATCATGGGAGGCCACGGCACCTCGCGGGCTGATCTCTACTACCGAAAGGTCGTTGAGATTGCGCGTGATCTGACGAGGAGAGGTTACTTCGTGGCGAGTGGCGGCGGGCCGGGAATCATGGAGGCGTCCAATCTGGGGGCGTGGCTATCCAATGCACCGGATGATTTTATTGATCGGGCTCTCGATGAACTGGGGAAAGCTCCCGTCTATTCCGATCCGGGGTTTCATGCAACCGCTGCCCGCGTCAGGGAATGGCATCCTCACGGGGCTGCCAGTCTCGCGATACCAACCTGGTTTTATGGGCATGAACCCAGTAATCAGTTTTCGACTTACGTGGCGAAATACTTTAGCAACGGCTTGCGCGAGGACGGGTTGCTTGCGATTGCAAAATACGGGGTGGTCTATGCCCCGGGAAGCGCCGGGACGACGCAGGAAGTTTTCATGGATGCTGCACAAAATCACTATGGGACTTTCGATTTTGTCAGTCCGATGATTTTTCTGGGAAAGGATCGTTACGGGCCGGAGACGGGGATCTTTGAGACGCTGCAGAAGCTTGCTGAAGGCAGGCAGTATCAGGCAATGTTAGGATTGTCAGATGACCCTGACGAAGTGGTTCGTCTGATCTCTTCCCACCATCCGGAGCCTTTTAAAAGTCCGGGCGCTTCGTCATGAAGTGGGATCACGAGGGAGGCATTGAGATCTGTCCGTTTTTGCCGGTGGTGGCGGAGCCTTTGCGGGCGGCGAGCATGAAGCAATGCGGTCGTGAGCGGGGAGAGTGCTTCTATCTGTTGGCATTGCAGTGTGCTCAATCATTGTGGCGTCAGGGCTTACCGGCTCAGGCAATGCTCCTCTTGAATCGTGCCTTTTCCGCAGACCTCAAAGGAGATGAGGCAGTGCTTACTGATTGGCCGCTGCCCTATGCGGCGATGGCGTGGATCATGAAAAATCGAAGAGACCATGATTTTGTCGGGAACCCCCGTCGTCATTTTCAACATCTGGCGACACGCATGGTGGAACCACGCAGGGAATTGCGCTCGTGGCGTGCCTGGGCTTGTTGGTGGTACGCCTGTCAGATTTTTCCGGATTTCCCGGCTGATGAGAAGCAGTTGAAAGAGGAGGCTGTCAAGGAGCCAACTCTCGATGAGATCGCTTTCAATCTCGGTCGGGTGGGGGTCTCCGGGGAGGTGGAATGGTGGAGGAGTGTCAGGATTTAACTACTCTTCCATTTCAAGGATGCCGGAGAGAGTTTCGTTGTAGGCAATTGATTTGGCCTGAACGTCTGAACGATTCCTGACTTCGGAAGGAAGGCGGCTGATCAGGGAGATCGACTGTTCGAGGTAGAGGATCGCCAGCGATCTGGAAGTCGCAATTTCCAGTTCGCCGTCGAGGCACTTTGCCGCCAGTGCAAAGGCATCCGCGAGAGCGACTTTCTCCTCCGGATCGTAGGGGCGCAGTCTCGTGATCTGTTCCCGGATTTTGATTTCTTCGCGAAACAGAACCAGGGCAGCTTCCGGTTGATTCTGATCATGTTGGATCCGGCCGAGGGCGTTGACCGCTTTGACGTAGCTATCCCGGGCTTCTTCCGCAACACTGGGCGGGGCTTCTGCCAGTGAGTTGGCGTAAACCATGATCTGTTGCTGGGTCTTCGCCGCACCGTCGAGATTCTCTGCAGTGTATTCGATCAGGCCTTTCTGTTCAAGGATGCGGACGGCTTCCATTGTAAAACCGGAGGCCTCGAGTGGAGGGCTTTCTTCAATTCTGTCTGAGACGATGGAATGGATTTCATCGAGCGTGCTCAGGGCCGTCCCGGTTTCGCCCTGCATGAACTGGACACGAGCCAACGCTTTGTAGGTGATCGCGAGTTCGCGAACCTGTCTGAGCGAGAAGAGTTCCTCCCCCCGGGCCGTTTGAGATCTCCACTCGAGAGCGCCGGTGTAGGCTTCTTCCGCTTCATCGTATTCATTGGTCAGTTCGCGGATTTTTCCGATCTCCATGAGATCGCGTGAAGCGCGAAGGGCAAGATCACCGGAGGCGTTGGAGTCTTCAGCGAGCTGCGAGCGGATTTCGTAGGCGCTTGTATAATTTTTGAGTGCTTCTTCGAGGTTGCCCTGCTCGACTGATTGCCGGCCGCTCAGCGAGGCCGTTTCCGCAGAGAATTTGAGAATACGGGAGGAGGCTCTCTGATTCTTAAACCGGTTCTCGAGAAAGGTTTTCGCGTTTTCCGCGACGATGCTGTAAAGCCGCTCGGCTCCGTTTCCTGAAATATCACCTTTGTTCAGTTCGTCGACAAAGAGGTTCATCAGATCCATCGCCGCCCCCGCACTCTGCAGCGATGCTTCAGAGGCGATCATGGCTTCTTCAGTTGCAGCTTTCGCCTTTCGCGCCTGGATGAAGGCAAAGCCGGAAGCCCAGATCGCGACGACAAGGAGAGTGGCGAAGATGGTGTTGAGGCGCCGCGCCCGTCTCACCACGTTCAGCTGGTCGAGCTGTTGCATGCGGTTCCAGACTTCCCGCATGTCAGCAGGGCGTTCGTCAGGATTCAGCTTCAGGCACTGTTCGATCAGTTCTTTGTAGGCACTGGGAACGTAAAAATCATGAGGCCAGGTAATCTCTTCAACCGCCTCAGTCATGAGCGCGAGCTGTTCGCCGTCAATCGCGTTGCCTGTTTCAGCGAGGGTGGCTTCGAGGGTCGCTTCAGCGAGGGTCGAATCAGGGTCAAAGCTCGCCGTTTCAGCGGCTGAAAATGCCTGCAGTCTCGGGAGCTCTCCGGTGAGCAGTTTGAAAGCAAGAACGCCAAAGCTGTAGACATCCCACCGGAAGCCGCGTCCATCGGCTGAGTCGCGCGGGTTCCGGAGTTGTTCGGGGCTGGCGTAGAGGGGGGTTCCGACCGGTTCGAATCCCTCGGCAGCGAGACCTCGACTTTGACCGAAGTCACAAATTTTGATGTGGAAAGGAGTCTCGTCCGTTAACAGAATGTTCGAGGGCTTCACATCGCAGTGAATGATCTGGTTGCGGTGCAGGTAGGCGAGCGCGTCCGCAATATCACGAATCAGCCTCCAGCCTTCGCGGTAGTCAATGTGACCGCAGAGCCTCTCCAGGGTTCGGGTTTCCCAGGCTCCATCCTGTGTCTGATCGGCGTGGAGCCCCATCGCGTAATAGGGAGGCTCGTTGAGGAGGTCAAAGTCATGCAGCGTCACGATTCCCTGGTGCTCTGCCACTTGAGAGATTTTCTCCAGCTCTCTTGCCATGGTCGAGAGATCCACCGCCCCGGGGCGGAAGATTTTCAAGGCGCGATCAGAAATACCCCGATAGGTCGCTCGAAAGACACGGCCATATGCTCCTTCTCCCAGGGGAGGGAAATGGATCTGGTAGTCTTTGATTTTGATGGATTCTTCTTCGACCACGGGGCGTAAAATCGTTCTTATTTACTTAGGCTCTGAATTTCTCCCCGCCACTCGGGCTGAGGGGGCTTCGCTTTGAATTTCAGGGTCTTTTCTCTGAGCCAGGCAGTGGGGGGATCTCCACCCGGAAGGGTATCAAGGAGCTCCAAGGTAGCGCTCCATTTGCGGGAAACAAAGAGTTCGAGGGCTTCCTCGTAGATTTTAATATCCTTATCGCTGATACCTGAACCTCCCACGGAAGGCGGAAGTACCAGTTCGTGAATGGAATAACTCTCTTCAAATCCCGCCGGCCGAATCAGGCAAAGGCGGCGGAATCGACGATTTCCGAGGTCTTTGATCCGGTGGTAGGTATCGTCTGAAATCAACACCGGGATGCGAAACTCTTTTGCGATTCGTTCGAGTCGCGCCCCCAGATTCGCAACGCTACCGAAAACACTGATGTGCCACTGCTGGGCGGGGCCGGTTTTGCCGACCGCAATTCGACCGGTACTGATGCCGATGCGAACCGCCGCCATGTGACGGTCGTGTTCCTCTTCGTAAACGACGCGGTCAGCGAGCTGGTTGATGATTGATTCGGCTGCTTCGACGGCTTCGAGTGCGTGATTTGTCGCCTGATCACCGAGATTCGGCCAGCCCCAGAGTCCCAGCGCCCCGTCTCCCGCGAAGTCGGTGATGACGCCATTGCTCTTGAAAACTGAATCAGTGATCAGTCCCACGACTTTCTGGTTTTCCTCAAGGCGGTCGAGGATTTCATCGTCGCTCTTCGCGACTTCCAGCATGCGGGAGTGACCGCGTCGATCAGCGAACATGACGGTGCAATCAACCATCGCAGGCTCAAGCACGGACTGATCCTGTCGCTGCATCAGTTTTCTCAGCCCGGGCGAAAAGTAAGTCGCCATCTGATCCTGAAGTTTCTGCTCGGCGCGAGCGGAGAGGAGGCTGGCTACCAGTGAGGTGATGAGGCGGAGAAAGGGAACAAAGGATGCCGCGGCGGCCTCTGACGCCTGGCGCGTTTCGAGGTAGAGAAAAATGGGGCGCCCGACGGCATCCTTGTGGATTTCGGCGGATTCATCCAGTCGTGCCACCGGGATAATGATGACCCAGTCAACCTGACCACCAAGACTTTCTGCGCGGAAGACACGCTGATGCTCTTTTAGTGACCAGACGTATGCCTTGGAATAGTCGAGGACTTCCAGGTCGATGTGTCTCAGGAGAGTACGGCTCGGCCGAAAGTCAGCGCGGGCAAGCGGGTCCGGATTGAGCAGCTCGTAGTTGACCTCATTGTTTTTATCCTTCTCGAGGCTGAGAAAGACTGAACTAACCCCTTTTTGACCGGGGAGGGCATTACCCAGGAACACGGACGCACGGGTAAAGAGATCACGACTGTCCGTCCAGTTTGCGAGAACCTGTTCGGGGAGGTCCTTCTGTAACAACTTCAATTGCAGCCTCAGGGCGTATTCGTCGAGCTGTTCGACTTCGTCGTAATTCTGATTCAGGAGAGGGTTGTCTTCGTATCCGTCGCGCTCCTGAGAAAGCTGGTCGTGGTAGGCAATAATGGCCGCATCGAGGTCGAGGACATCTTCGAGCCAGAAGATTGCGGACTGGCCCTTGGCACCGATCACCAGTCCGGTTCCGGGTTCGATAACTGCGGGTTCAACAATAAGCTCGCGTTCGCGGGGAGGAGCGAGGGTGTAGAGTGCATTTGGCGTGGAGCGTCCGGTCAGAGCGGGAAGCCGGTTGAGTTCCAGCTTGTTCCCGGAGGAGACCGCTTCACAGTGGTTTCGACTCACGAGGCGGTCACTCCAGGTGACTCTTATGAGGTCGATCACCTCTTCGGGAAGGCTTTCCGGCTTTCGACCGATTCGGACAGGTCTTCCCTCGACTGCCTTGATGACAGCTTTCTCCAGCGGGTTTTCCAGATTAACGACGACCAGGTACATGGTGGAGTCAGGCGATTGGCGGAGGTCCCCCCGTTTTCATTCAGGCGAGGCGGAGGTTCTTGAGGTGATCTCGAATGACGGGTTCAATGCTGGAGGCGGCTTCTGCGACAGAGAGGTCGCGGCTGGATTCGATGGAAAGTGAGGTCATGACGACGTCGGATATCCCGCAGGGGGTAATGGCTTCATAGCCCGAGAGATCACTGGAAATATTGAGGCCGAAACCGTGCATGGAAATCCACTTGCGAACACCAACCCCGATTGAGGCGAGCTTCCGGTTGTCGATCCAGACGCCGGTGAGTCCGTCTCTACGTTGGGCAGTGATACCAAATTTCGCTGTGAAATCAATCAGTAAGGACTCCAATTCCCGGAGATAATGATGAAGATCCCGGCCATAGGCGTTTAAGTCAAGAATCAGATAGCCAACGAGTTGTCCCGGGCCGTGAAACGTCGCCTGACCACCGCGGTTGGTCTCGATGACGGGAAAGGGAAGGGAATCAGGATTCCGCAGGCTGGAGCGATCCCGGGTGCGCCCGATTGTATAAACCGGATCATGCTCCAGCAGCAGAACGGTATCCTCGATGAGCCCCTTATGTCGCTGCTCAACGAGTTCCTCCTGCAAGCTCAGCCCTTCGGCATAATTCACTCTCCCGAGCCAACGAAAATCCATGGCCGATACGCTCCGGTGCTCCGTGCGTTTCGTCAATGGATTCATCCGGACGAAAAACAGGGGGTATCTCAGCCGGGAAGGGGAGATGGGGTGTCAGTCGCGGTTGACTCCAATGATCGAATAGAAGTTCCCACCGATTTGATCGCCCAAATCATAGGTTCCGGGGTCGACTTCGGCGGTGTAGACGGCGTATCCGATTTTTCCGGTTGTTTGAACAATTTCAGATGTTTTCTCGAATGATAATCCACCTTCTTCGCCTTTCAGCCATGGGATCGTGTCAATGGCTTGCGGGTCGATGAGTAAGTGAAGCATGCCCGGCTCGGTCACGGTGACCTGGTAGCTGGCGGTCTTCTTCGAACCCTTATCTTCGTTGTAGGTCCGGACGAGATCGCCGCCGTGGAGGTATTCCGGGATCTTGGTGAACTTGATATCCCGATCAACATAGAACAGGGCTCCTTCCACAAACCCGTGGGTGACGACTTTGGGCGATTTGGCCTTCTTTCCGTTGACGCTGCGTTTTACCTTTGAAATGACGGCTCCTCTCGGAATGACATTTTCGGGAATCTTCACAGCTTCGGATGCTCCATCGGCTGAGGGGATCGGTGCGGTGAGAGAGCGGGGGAAAAGAGGGGCGCCGGCGTAGGCTTCAAAGCGGGCGGCGATGTCAGCTTCGCCCGGGGCTTGATCGTGAAAAAGGAAGCGGTAGCGCAGGGTCAGCGACTCTCCATTGGGAAGGATAAGCTCTCCGTCGCCACCGATATCTTCCGGGGCAAAGGGGTTCGCTGCGATGAGGCCGTAGTCCCGTGCATGCCACCAGGTAGGGCTTCTTGGATTCTCAGGATGGGCGAGGATTGCGATGCCGGCATCTTTGCCGTCGACCTGTCCATAGTAGTGGACCCAGTCGGCCTTCTCTCCCCAGATTTCCCTGCCGGTGATCCCATTGCTGTTCGAGGCCTTTCCAAAAACCTCGGAAACACCTTTGTCAGGGGCGGCAGTGATGCGCAGGTCCGGGTGGGTGCGTAACCCGATGAGTCCGTCTTTCATCGCGCCGAAAGTGAGATCACCATGGCTTGCGTGAATGTTCAGTTCGAGATCAATGAAGCGAGCTTCTCCCGCGACTCCAAATTGCATTTCGCGTGTGTCCGATCCGATGACCTCGCCGTCGGCATTTTTCCATTGATTGAAGCTTTTAACGAGAGCTCGATCTTCGCCACTGCGAGTCTCGATGGTGCGGGCGTGTTGGATCGTGCCGCAATCCTTTTTCTCGTGCCAGAAATCGATTCCATTCACGCTCTGATGACCAATGAAAAGTGATTTGTGGTGAGGGTGGTCCTGGCTCTCACCGTCCCGTCCGTCCTCGCGGAGAGGCCAGTCGCGGGTGAGGCCCGTTCCGGCAGCATTTCGGATGGGGTAAAGAATCGGATTGGAAAAGCCTTCCGTATGATACTCGGTGAAGAGTTCACCATTGATTTCGATGCGATAGCGGCCGGAGTCCTCTTCGATGGTTGTGCGGTGCCCGGTTTCGGGGCGAACGAGGCGGTTAAGCGTGTAAACGAGAGATCCGCTGAGTTCTGCTTCGCCGTCTTTTGAAGAAACCCCATCGACCCGGATGCGGTATTGATGGTTAGGGAGGAGTTCAGCCGTGTCAGCAAAAATGAGGTTCACGGAACTGGAGCCTTCATCAAGAGCTGTCGATGCCAGCTCGATTTCCGCCGTTTCCAGTTCATCCCCGCCGTAACTGTAGCCATAGAGATAGCGGTAGCGTTCCACTGTGATGGCTTCACCGTCTTTGATCGGCCGGGTAAACCGGAGCTGAAATCCGTCTTCGCGAAGCGCGCACTGGAGCACCTCAAAGGGTTCCTTACCGGTGTAGCGAATGCGTTGGAGGCCTTCACTGAGATTGCCCCAGCCCCGGCCGGTCTGACCGACGTAGAGCGTGTCACCGGAGGGAGAGAAAGCGAGGCGATTGTTTCCCCGGCGAAGTCCGTCTTTCTCGATGAAGGTGCGTGCGGCACCCTGCCAGGCTCCGTCTACCAATTCGCGCATCAGCCTCACGATGTGCTCTCCGGATTGATCGGGGATGAACATCTGCCCGGCAAAGGGCCCGAAGTTGCCTTCTGTGGTATCGAAGACAGGCTCGGCGCAGGAATTGATCATGTCGCGGGAAAGCGCGAAAGCGGGTTTGTTCCACAGATCATCAAGAAGGAGTCTCGGCATCAGGAGCGGGTTCCCGATTTCCGCAAAGCGGCTGTCCCAGGTCAGGCTCGACGGGTGCCCTGAGAAGCTGTCATTGGTAACATGGTAGACCGGTGAGAAAGCTCTCCAGTCACCTTCGTTGTCTCCACACCAGATACTGCCGTCGGGGGCACGCTCGATGCCGTTGTGCATTCGATATCCGGAGGAGATCGGAGTGAGACCTTTCTCGCGATTCCAATGGAGGACCCATCCGCGCCATTCCACTGAGGAATAGTTCCGGCCGAGTCTGCCTGCTTCGGAGTAGCGACCGCGAGGCGTTTCAAAGGTAGGGCCATTGTGAGAGGCTGTTCCCGGAGCGAGGTAGAGACCACCTTCGCCGTCGGGGCAGATATCCATGGTTTCGTGATAGTTGCCGCTCAGTCCGATATCGAGGCTCAGTGCCTTGTATTCATCGGCGACGCCGTCGTTGTCGGTGTCGATTACCTCCGTGAGTTCTGCCATCTGGCTGATGATGACATGACCGGGTTCGATAATATGAATGCCGCAGGCATTGTGAAAGCCATTCGCAAAGTGACGCCATTCAAAAGCAGCGGGATCGTCAGTGGGCCTGGCGATGAGGATATCGCCGCGTCGCAAGGCTACGTAGAGATCACCGTTGGCATCAAATTCGATCGCGCCCACTTCCGGCGGGATATCGGAAGGAAAGGCGATCGACTCCACGGTGTATCCGTCTGCCGCATGGGCAGCGGCAACACAGAGGCAAAGCGCAGGCAGGAAAAGGCGGATGAAAGGATTCATGAGGGTTTCCGGAAGGGTGAAAAGTTAGTGGGAAAGGGATTCGATGTAGAGGACGAGCGAGTCGACCTGCTTCTCGTTGAGCGGATAGGCAGGCATCATTCCGACGGGGTATCCCGGTACGGATTTTGCGGTCGGGTTGACGATCGATTCCCGCAGGTAGTTCGAATCGGCAGTGACTTTCCCGAGATCAGCGAAGTCTCTCTCAGAGCCTGCTAACCCTTGAAAGGTCGGGCCATGGTTGCGACCGCCGTCGATCGAGTGGCAAGCCATACAGCCGAAGCTTTCGTATAGTTTTTCTCCCACTTCAGCACTCACTTCGGTGATCTCAATCTCCTCCTGCTGGAAGCCGGTGTAGGTTTCCGCCGCGTTCGGCCGGATGAGGATTCTTAATTTTCCGCCTGATGTTTCGAGGATTTCAAAAGGGGTCCCGGGGTCGAGGTAAGTCAGCGTGTCCCCTTCATTGGATGAGGTGTAGGTCACCTCTACGGTCTGATCGGAGGTGCCTTTTCTGATGGAGACTGAAATCACCCTGCCATTGCTGTCGAAAGAGAAAAGAGGGTGGCCGGCGATGCGCCGGTGTCCTGTGTAGCGAAGGGTTTCATCCAGAGCTTCGCAGTTGATTTGCAGCGGGTGGGATCCCTTCGCTTTGTAAAACAGCTGACCGATGAGGCGCGGCACATAGTCTTTAGACTTCCGGCGGCCGTTGTCCGGTGCACCCCAATAGGATTCCATATCAAGGAAACCGTTTGCCCAGGCATAGAGGAGGCGGCACTCCGTCGTGTCCCAGACGTAGGAGAGACCCGGTCCTGCGCTGATGGCAAAAGCCGCCGGAATGCCGGTGATCGGCGGATCATTTCTCTCCGTGGAAAAGAGACCTGTTTTTGCTGAGTAGTTAGGTGTTTCGGCACCAGTTCCGTGACGGGAGGTGACTTCATGATCCAGTTCCGGATTGGGAAGGTAAGTCCGCAGAACGAGAGGCGCATCCTCTGTGCCAAGAGGTTTGTTGTCGTAAGTCAGGTGCCCGGAAAACGAGGCCGGAGCCTGATGCGGTTCACCAAATGCCGGTGAAACAAGAAAGGCGATCAAAATCGCGGGGGCAGCCTTAGCGTGTCTCAGAATCATCTCTTAATGTGGATGATGCGGGATCGCGCGCAATGGTGGCTTTGTGCAAAAAAATCGCACATTTGCGCAAACTGAAAAGTTGGCTGTCAGGGGACAATTGATCCGGATTGATGATTCGGATTCCCGGAAAACGAGCCCTTCCTTCCGGAGTCAGCAGGAAAAGTTCCCGGATCTCCTCATTCACCGCACTTCATCCACCGTTTCATCGCGCTGGTAGATCGGGAGCTGCCGGTAGGGGACGGTGAAAGAAAGGACCATCATTGAGGTGCCGTAGGTGCCTCCGTTGCGGCCGTTTGACCAGGAGCCGTTCGATTGCTGTTTGCTGATGTACTCCAGATACATCCAGTCGGCATACTGAGCCCAATAACGACTGCCGAGCTGAAACATACCCTGGGCGTTGTAGTAGTTGGCGTAGTACTCATGAGCATTTTTAACGATGCTTTGCCGATGCTTGAGAATAAATTCTCCGGAGCGGAAGGTGGAATCTGTTCCGTGGTAACCGGTCAGTTCGAGGCAGAGAAGCCCGCATCCGGTGAGGGTTTCGGAGTGTCCCCAGGGGTCGGTGTAGCCGAAGCGTCCCTGCTCCTTGTCGTGGTTTTTGAAAACATACCCGACCGCTTCTTCGATGGCTTTGTCAGGAACGGGAGCACCGTTGAGTTTGGCGGAACGGAGCGCCATGAGCGCCCAGCCGGAACAGGATAAGTCAGAATCACGGGAGTCCGGTTTGTATCGCCAGCCGCCCTGATGCTTCTCGCTTTTCGGGACGGACTGAGCTTCAAGAATCAGCTTTGTGGCTTTCGCGAGGACAGGGCTGAGTTTCTCCTGAGTCGCAGGATCAACCATGCCGCTGACTTCGGAAAGAAAGAGCGTCGCGATAGTGTGCGCATACATGAGCCCGTGACCGGAGTCACCTTTGTCGAGAAGGCCGTTGCTGCGCTGACTGTCGAGGACGTAGGCGAGGCAGCGATCCATGTTCCCGGCATACTCCCCGTAGCCGGGGGTATGGCCGGCGGAGAGAAAGGCCATCCCCACGAGCGAAACAACGCCGACCGAGCGCCCGTAGGAGTCATTGAACGTACCGTCACTTGATTGATTGGCGGCGAGGTATCGAAGAGCACGGTCAACCGCGGCCTCGACCGCAGGCTGGTGTTTTTGGAAAACTGAGTTTGAGAGGGCTTCGCTGCCCTGGGGAAATCCCTGAGAGCACAAAGAGGAGAGGACGAGGAAGGGAATGAGAATGGAGAACGGTTTCATGGCTTTTTCCCGGCTTCTTTTGCGATGACTTGAAAGTAGCGCCCCACCAGTTCGCGGTATTCGGTCGGCAGTTCGGTTTCAATCGCCGTGGCATTGCCGCCGACGAGAGCCCCGCGGAACCGGGTCCAGTCCTCGAGGCTGATGCCCATTTTTTCCAGTTCAGGAGGAATCCCGTCACCATTGATATCGGTCCCTTTCTCCCCGGATTCGTTGAGGTTATCTGAATCCGGCTCGCCGGTCAGGGAAGGGGGCATCTCCGCTTCACCTTCTCCGGGGGGAGTGGGTTGTGCCTGACCCGGGTTTCCAAGTTTTTGCATGGCCGACTGAGCGAGCTGTTGAAGGGTGTTCGCCGCCTCCCTGGATTGCTCCGCTGCTTCCTGTGCATTCTGTGACTGTGAGGATTCGGAAACTTCCTCGAACCCTTCTGCCAATTCACTGCTGTCGGCGATACTGTTGTCCGCGTCGGAAGGTTCAAGGCCCTCCATCGTTTTGCCGATGGATTCAGCGGACTGGCCGAGGGCCTTCGCGGCCTGGTTGAGAAGGTTGGCTGCCTTGTTCTGTTCTGCCTGACTTTGTTGCATCGCCGACTTCGAAGCATTGGACAGCTCGCCTTCCTGAACTTGATTGTTTGATTCGGCGCGAGACTGTTGGGCCTGTGCCCTGGATAATTGTTTTGAGGACTGTTGCGCTTTTTGCGCTCCCTGCTTGAGGGCCTGCTGCGCTTGATCAGCAGATTTCCCTGCGTTCTCCTGCGAGAGATTGTCCATTGCCGTTTCAAAGGCTCCTGCCGCTTCACCGAGTTGAGCGGCCTCTGTGTTGAGTTGTGCTTCGAGAAGGCTGAGCGCCTCCTGGAGGTCTCCGTTTTTCACTGCTTCAATCTGCCCGGTGATTGCTTCCTGCTTCCGGGTCAGTTCATTTCGTTTGGGAGAAGGTTCTCCCTCGTCCCCTTCTGATGGAGCCGGGCCGGCAAGCTGCTCACTCGCCGCGGCAGCGGACTCGGCCGCTTCGTTCAACTGATCGCCTTCCAGATTCTTCGCGGTCTCAAAGCCTTTCTCTGCTCCTTTCATGAGGGCCTCCGATTCGGAGCTTTCGATTGCTTCTTCGACTCCGGCCATTTCACGAGCGGACCCGGCAAGCTCCTCCTGACGTTCCCTGAGGGTATCCACTAAGGCCTCCTTCAATTTCTCCTGCTGCTCAGATGAGGCCTTGGTGGCGGCTTCACTGATTTCCTTGAGCGTTTCCTGTTCGGCCGCGAGTTTGGCCGCTTCACCGGCCATGGCTTCTGCCTGCTCCTGTTGGGCTTCGAGCACTTCATCGAGTGCTGCTGCGTTGTCCTTCAGCATTTGACCGAGCTGTTGCTGAACCTTCCCCTGCTGTGCCTGAAATGCATTCATTTCCTGGCGCTGTTGTTGTTCGGCTGCCCGTTGTTTTGCGGCATCCTGAGCTTCCGTGATTTCCTCCTCGCGCCGGGCCCACTCTTCGGCGTTCATCGCGAGCTCCTGTTGTTTGCTCGCGAGATCATTGAGTTCTGAAATCATGCGATATTCGTCATCGGCTTCTTTCATGGCTTCAGAAACGGCTTCCACTTCGCGGATCGCTTCCTCAACTTTCCGGCGGGACTGGCGGGCCTGATATAGGCGCTCCTGCTTGTCATCGGTTACGGGAATGAGGTCCGCTTTCTCATGAGCTTCGCGGATGGTTTTATTGGAAATATTCGCCGCCTGATTCGCCTGCTCTTGAAAAAGCGTTTGATTCAATGTCGCGACGACTTCATCGAGGTTTTCACGTGCCGCTTCGGTCCGCTCTGAAAAGTCGTCGAGTTCCCGGCGGATCCGGTCATTTACTTCATCGGATTTCTGCATTTCCTGCTCGACCCGGCGCATTTCATCGCGAGCGCGTTCGAGTTCCCGCTTTGCTTCCTGAAGGTGGTCACTGATCTCCTTTTTCTGTGTTTCGATGGCCTGTTGGGCGAGTGATTTGGCACGGCTGTCGATGGTGATGAAAATGGGGTCGCTCAAGCCGACGCCGGGTCCGTCGTAGTCGGATGGACGATTGTCCCGGATCTGTAACTGCACGGCAATCCTGTGTTGATTGCCTTTCAGTTTGATGGTGGCGAGATCAAGGGTGTTTCGGCTTTTGAACTGTTGGGGTTGAGAAGTGGGATGGGGCAACTCCTGCTCCTGTATGAGGGGGAGGGTCGCTTCATCGGGGGTGATGAGGAACGCCGCATCCCCGAAGCCAAAGTCCTCCACGATGTCAGATTCGATCACGAGGCGTTCGGTGGGACGCAGTCTCAGTTCGCGGAGAGCGGGCCGGGTGATTTGAACAATAGGAGATTTGTCAGGTAGCACTTCCAGCGGGTAGGAAACGGGATGATTGGTGAAGCTGTTGACGTCTGAAAGTTCGAGGTGCCAGCTCCCGTTCATTCCGGAAAGTAATTCAGTCTCCCAGGTGAGCCTGTTACCGTCGACCTCCGGTGAGCCGAGGTCGGTCGCTTCGTTTAAGATTAACTTTGAGGTGTGAACCTCCTTGTTGACGGTTGCGGTAACCTTCACCCGGGTGTGAGCGACGGCACGGATTTCCCCCGTTTCAGTTTCGACTTCATCAGGGGTGCGCGAAGTGTATTCGGGATATTCATATCGGATTTTCAGTCCCTCAATTGCCGGGGGATCAATCGCCTCGACTTCGTAGTAGCGACTCAGGGCGGCACCGGCGCGTATGCGATACTGGAAGTTTTTCTCGATCGAAGGGAAGGTCAGCGAAAAGCGTTTCGTTCCGTCCCTGTCTTCCCCGACCAGTGCCATGCGCTCGACGGAGTCGGTGCCGTCAGGGAGAAGCCGACGAATTTCGGCGCGGCGGAGCCGCTTATGCTTCACCGTCATGTTGATGGTGAGAGAGTCCCCGCTGGCGATACGGATATTGCCTGGGTCAATCACGAGTGTTTCTGCATAGGCATTTCCTATATCGAGGAAGGGGGCCACGGCACGAGTGAGGAGGGTCCAACTCTGGCGTGGCCAGATCAGGAGAGTGAGAAGGATGACCCCTGCAATAACCGCTGCGGAGAAAATGAATTTCCTCCCTTTTTTAGTTTGGAACTCAGCCTTTGGATCGACTGTTCCGACATCGTTCACTGCGGAATCAACGACCTCGCTGATGAGTTCCTCTGATCCCTTGATTGAATCCGGGTCATTGCTCGAGAGAAGTTCAACGGCCGTTGAAATTCGTTCCTGTAGCTCAGGATGGCGGATTTCGAGAATCCGGGCCATGCGCGTGAGCGTGAATTTTCGGGAAAGTGGTCTCACCAGAAACCACCAGGCGGCGATTCCGGTAAGGCCGAGCCCGGCAAGGCTGAGCGCCCAGCGGGTTCCGTTGGAGAAGAGTGTCAGGGTCGCGTCGATCGCCATGATCGCGAGGAGGCAGGCGAGGGCTACGGCGAGAGTCGCGAAAAGCCCCCGGATGAAAAGGAGTCGCCGCACGCGCCGGATCATCGACTGCAATTTGTCGAGAATCGGTTGAGGGAGATGTTCGAAGGCGGCTTCCAGCGTGCTCATGGTAGGTGAGTGTTTAACATCAAACTAAACCGATTCGTCGTCGGAGGATCCATTCGGAAGTGACCAGTCCGAGAAAGGAAAGGAGTGCCGGCCAGGTATCCCACAGGGTGAGGTTACGTCGTTCCTTGAGAGTTTCCTTCGGTGCGCCGAAAGAGGAAAGGAGAGAATCGAGTTCATGGAGCTCAACCATCTTTCCGCCGGTGAGACCTGTGGCCCGGTTCAGGAAGTCGCGGTCGGCAGTAAGCTCGGCGAGTTCGACAGGGTTTCGCGTCGTCACCACGAGCAGTTCAGTGGAGAGTTCCTGTGGCCCGTCGGGAAAAATCGCGAGGGCGGCTTCCACTTCATTCCCGACCAGTTTCAATTCATATTCGCCGGCTTCGGGGAGACTGCCGAGGCTGGTTTCGTAGATCCCGGACGAATCTGTCCGATAGCTCATTTCCTGTGTTGAGATTCTCTCTTCACCTCTCCAGACTTCGACTTCAATGTGAGCGTCCACGATGGGACGTCGATTTTCGTCGAGAACCTTAGCGGTAACATTGACGGGATCGTCAGGTGTGTAGCTGAGGCGATCAGAGCCGAGGCGGATGAGATCATTTCCGGAGCGCAGGTTTTCGCCGGCGCCCCATCGGGTGATCTGTCCCCAGAAGCGGTGATGGTAGGTGTCACCGACCCCGTAGCGGAAACGCCAGGTCTGGTCAAAATTCAGCATGAGAACTTTGCCCAGTCCTGCCCGAATCGTGCTGATGAGCGCGCCATCTGACTCCATTTGTTTGCGGTTCGCGAGTTGTTCAATGGCGGCTTCCACCGATTCAGGCGATCCATCGGAAGCGAGTGTGCCGAGTGATCCCGGAGAGCCAATCGCTTGCGCAAAGGCCAGCACTTCAGCGGTCTCTTTGACCGAGTCGTGCCGAAAGCGCCAACGCATCGGCTGAAATGAATTCCAACGATCCTGATTGAGGGCCCGACTCGCCGATTGAGACGTGACAGGGTGATTTCGTCCTGCCGGAGTGAGAGCAATCCGGTAGGCGGACTCCGGGCTGGTGAGTTGAACGGCATTCCCCGGAGTGTAGTTCACGGGCAGCAGGTTCCGGAGGGTCTCATTGTCGTGTCCGTGCGGCATGTGGCGGAAGCCGGCGACGCATACCAGTAGCGCGCCACGCCGGGTGACCGCGTCTTCAATTGCTTTCCAGTCACGAAGATGGAGGGCAGACGGAGAGACGTCACCGAGAATAATGACATCGAAAAGCCCCCATTCATCCTCAGTTCGAGGCAGGTCTGTTGCTTCAGCATCACCGAAAGGCCGGGTGGCGCTTGCGGCGACGCTTTGCGTTTGAGGGCCCCGATAGATTTCATCGGGGTCAAGAAGGACTGACTGGAGGTGGACGGATTTGTCGCGACCGTAGAACAGATTTCTCAAGTAGCGGAATTCCCAGCGTGGAAAGCCGTCGACGAGAAGGACATTGGTGCGGTCGTCGGTCACGGCGACTTTGAAATCCCAGGTGTTATTGCTTTGAAAAATTTCGGCGGCATCAGGTTCCAGTTTGATCTGGTAGTCGAGAATGCCTTTTTTTTCCGGCCGGTGAACAAAACGAAGTTCCGTGCGGAAGTTGATATCGGTCACTTCAATCTCGATCTCTTCAGCGACGGATCCATTGGTGAGCAACTGAGCGTTCACCTTCTTTCCAAGGAATCCATCAAGTTTTGCTTCTGCGGTGACGACGAGCCGGTCATCGAGATAGATTGATTCGGGTGCTTGAAGGCTGAGGATGGAAATGTCGACCGGCCCGAGTTCGCCGCCGATGGGAACCGCTGAGAGGGGGGTGTTTTGTAAGGCCAGCTGTCGGAGGGTATCCTCGGGAAGGGTCGCCCCGTTGTGTTGGCCATCACTGAGGAGAAGAACTCCGGCGAGTGATTCCGGTGAGGTTTCTTCCAGCACCGTTGCAAGGGCGCCTGACAAATCCGTTTGCGAGCTTCCCGCTGAGGACGCCATTTCACGATCCCGTTCTGCGTCGTCCAGTTCGCTGAGCTGAATGGTGTCGTTGGCAAAACCGTAGAGGCGGATGTTGTAGTCCTTTCCCAGCTGATCCAGGAGGGTTGGGTCGCTCACGGAACCCTGTTCCTTCCATTCGTGATTTGTGGAGAGGATGCGACTGGCTATCTCCTGTCGGGGAGTCGCGGCTGCAGTATCGATCTCCTTTTTCGAAGAAGCGGGGAGGCTGTTGTAAAACCACTCGTCAGCTTTCCTGTAGGTAGTTGTGAGGGTATTCGTGATGCCTGCGAGTTCTTCGTTGGCGACGGAGAGCTGCTTGAGGAGTTCTTCTCCGGAACCATTGGCGCCGGCTTCCTCGGCTTTTGAGAGGATTCTCCGGAGGCCGTCCCGGCTGCGTTTGAGGTAATCATCAACCCTTGCTTTCACTTCGTCAGGAAGATTCAGAAGCTCAAGTTCTTTGAGGGATTCAGTGAGGGTGTTGTTGATTTCGTTGGACTCTTCGAAGAAGGCGGGAAGCTGTGCGGCACGACTCTCGAGTCCTGTTGCAATGTCAGGTGCTGATGAAAGGGCCGCAATCTCCCGATTGATTGAGTCTTTCAGGACTGTGGTAAGTTCCTCAATTTTCCGGAAATTCGGACGACCGGAAGAGACGGCAACATGAAAGAGCGCCGCACGGTCGAGTTTTTCCGTTGAGCTCAGTCGTTGATCTGCCAACTGCATCGAATCCGACTGGTCGATGAGGACGGCAATCTCTCGATCAATCTCCCGGGTTTCGAGGAAGGAGCGAACCGGCTGTGCGAGTATCAGAATGAGCAGGGCAAGCGCTCCGAGGCGAAGGGCGAGAAGCCACCTTCCCTGAGCGGGCTTTACGAGGTGACGTTCGAATCCGTAGAGAAAAATAATCAGTTCAGCAGCGGTGCCTCCAATAATGGCAAGCGCGGGCAGGGGCCAGGATGTGGCAAGGGACAGCGTCTTCCCGAGAAACTGGAGCCCGAACCAGATCGCTCCCGAGATAAGAAGAAACCCGGGCAGGTGCAGGAAAAGGCCGGGGGTGGCAGGGCGCTTGCGTAATTTCAGTGAAATCAGCCAGAGGGCGAGAAGAAGAAGCAACGATGCTGCTGCCACTCCGGGGTGGAGTGCAGTGAGAAGGTCTTCCCGGCTATAGTCTTCTGAATTCAAACAGGGTGTTGTTAGGATTTAATTTTCCCCATCTTTACGAGTTGTTCGTGAAAGGCTGAGGTGGGGGAATCTTTGGATTCGAATTGAATCGTGATTTCCTCCCCCATTCTCCGGCTCCGGGCAATCCATCGGGAGAGGCCGGTCTCGATTAGAAGGAAAAGGAGGGCGCCGAGAGCGAGATATTTCCAGAGTTCTTCGCCAAACTGATTTCCGTTTAAGAAACCGATCAGTTCTTCGAGCGTCTGTGGTTGTGACAGGGTAATGAAATTGCCGAGAAAAGTATAGTCGGATTCGGTGAGCTTGGTGAGTTGACTCTCCGCGGCATTACGTTTGACGGTGAAGGGGATTGTCTGCCGGTCACTCCGGAGAAAGTTGGCGAAGAACGGGTTCTGCTCCTCAGGAACCCGGAGGTGATAGAGTCCGCTGGAAATCTCGCCCCGCAGCTTCAATAATGAAGCTCCTCCCGCGGAGGTGAGGCTGGCGGTTCGCATGCGCCCTCCGGGGCCCGAGACCTGGTAGGTGGTTAACTCTGATGTGCCTGTCACCGCCGTGGCAGGGGGGTCAAAGCTTCGGAAGGAATCAGTGCTGATGACCTCGCGTTCCTCTTTGTCAGCAGCCCAATAGAGAATCGCCTTTGCGTTGCCTGTCGTTTCACGAAAGACTCCGCGGAAGTCATACCAGCGCCCCGCTTCCAGTTTTCGCTTTAAGGTCTTCCGGTGATCCGACCCTGCAAAGTCACCGAGACGTTCCCCGTCGATCCAAAGTTCAAAGGAGTCATCAAGTTCCATCGAGAAGTGCCACTGAGCACTACGGGGGGGCTGGAGGCTGCCCGTCCACTCGACACGGAAGTTATCTGCAGGAATTCCCGGTGCCGGGCTGCCATTCAGCCAGTCGAAACGGATCGCGTCGTCATTTCTTGAAAAAGCAGGGTCCTGATTCGAAGGGCTTGAAAAATAATGACCTGTTAGGCCTTCTCCGATGGCCCGCCCGCCTTTACCGCTCAGTGCTATATTTACCTCCCAGCCGGGGTCGAGATTCAACTCGTAGGCAGCGGGGTCGGCGAGGTGGTAGACGAGTTCATGGAGGAAGGGGAGAAACGATTGCCGGGTCACGAGGTTCCCGGAGCTGAGATCGAGCGGAGTGCCGAGAAGAATGATCCGGCCTTTGCCGACTTCCCGGGATGATAGAAGAATATCGCCGTTATTGAGGCGGGCTCCGACTGAAGTCTCTTTCGAGAGCGTGTCGGGAATGGTTTGCTTTCGATAGCTGGTGAATACCGTCGAGGCGAAATCGCTATTCGCCGGGTCTGCGATTTTTGAGAGAGCGGGATGAGTCAGCGTTTGCGAAGAAGGGCTGAACTCTTCTCCGCCGGAAGCAATCACCGGAGTCGGGGTGAGAACCGCAGGGAGAAAGGGCTGGTCTTCTTTGATGGTCCAGTTGTTGTAAAAATCGGCCTGAGATTGAGAGCCTGCCGTGATGAGGAGGCCGCCGCCTTTTTCGGTGAAATCGGCAAGGGCTGTGGCCGTTTTCTCAGGGAGGCGCGGCACGTCGCCCAGCAGAACCACGTCAAAGTGACTGAAGTCGCCGATGGTTCCGATATCCGGCGCGTCAATCACGAGGGGGTCAACAAGGAATCGAATCAGATCCAGGGTTGGATCATAATTCATATCGAAGTCGTCGGAGGCTTCGTCGCTGACGCTGAAGTTATTTGCTTCGAGGGTGGGGTCGAGGGTGAGAGAGGAGGGCGCGAGCGCAATCGCGGCAAAGGCGGAAGCCCGGTCAAAAGGGCGGGCCGACGGTCGGCCGTCGACAATGAGCACCTTCAGGCCGTCGGCGACGTTGGTTGCAAAGGAGGCGTGATTGTCGGTTCCGATGTCATCCTCCAGTTCAAGCTTAGCCGTGAGCGAGTGCGCGCCGGATTCAGAGAATTGATGATCGAAGGTCACTGACTGCCGTTCACCGGGCTGGAGCTGACCGATTGACTGGTCTCGATATTCACGCCCATCGTCGATGGTAAGGGTTAGTGAACTGGGTGTGACCGCTTCATTCCCCGTGTTCTTCACGACTACGGTGACTTCAACAGGGCGATCCACTCCGATGATTTCACGTGAGAGGGAGATCTCGCTTACCGCGAGATTTCGAATGAACTCAGGAAGAGGGAACCGCCTCAGCATGATCTGAGGTTCAGACGGGAGATTTCGGAAGGCTTCCCGGAGGAAGTTCCACCGTCCACTCTTCCCGATTTCCCAGCCAACGTTTTGTTCGTCGGTCAGGATGACGATCTGCTTCGCAGGATTGTCTCCCCGGGCAAGGCTCAGTGAAGCGAGGGTGAAAGCTTCGTAAGTCGCCATTGCTCCGTCGAGGGGGGCAAGATCGTCAAGAGCCCCGGTGAGTTCAGTCCGGTCTGTTGTGGGATCGAGAATGATGCCGGTGGGTGAGGGGCCGCCGAGAATGAGGCTGAAAGCGTGGCCTCGCGGGGCACGCTTGATCAGTGTCCTAGCTTCCTCGATGGCACGGTAGAAGTTGGTGTCGCCGTCGTTGAGGACGGACATGGAGGTGGAGCCGTCGATAATGAGGGCGATGTCCTGCTTCGCCCCGGGGGAGAAGCGGGAGAGGTTGAGGTATTTCTCAAAGACGACGAGACTGATACATAGGACGAGCAGGGCTATCGAACCCAGTCCGATCCAGCGCCGCCATTTCGGTTCATCATGGAGAACCACGGCGACGCCGATCCCGACGATGGCGAGGAGGAGGAGAGGGAGAAGGATGACCCAGGGAATCGATGAGCCGGGCGGGATAAAGGGGCGTGCCAGAGCAAGGGCAAGAAGGCCGACGAGCAGACACCGTGTTGCCATGAGTAGTGCCTCCTCGAGCTGGATACGGCGGTTTCGGATCGCGAGTGATTCGAGAAGGAAATTCATCGCGCCCCATTCGACGATCCGGTTGGAACGCCGGTTCAGAAGATGAATCACGATCGGAATGGCGATTCCGAGTGCTCCGAGAAGCAGGGCTGTGTTGAGGAAGAGCAAAGGGGTGGAAAGTCGGGGAGTGGATCAGTCGAGATGCCGTGCAAAGCAGGAAACTTAACTATGTTTTTCGCTGGGAAAAGTAGGAGAAGAGCGCCTCCGGCACGGGTGTCTTTGTGTTCACGGGGACGTAGTCTGCCTGCATCTGACCGCAGGCGAGTTCGATCGATTTGAGGTGCTCTTTAACCCGGTCGAGATAGGACGCCCGGATGGTCGACGGGTCGATGTTGAGTCGACGCCCTTCAACTTCGAGGCATTTGAAATCATCAAATTTGTCGAAAGGAAAGGTGATTTCCTCTTCGGCCATGAGGTGAAAAACGACGAGCTCGTGGTTTTTGTAACGAAAGTGGTGAAGGGCGTTTTTGATTGCCTCGGCATCGTCAAAGAGATCGCTGATGACGATAACCAGTCCACGCGAGGGGATGCGCTCGGCAATTTCGTGAAAGGTTTCGGCACAACGGGTATCTCTGTCGGGTTTCGTTTCGCTGAGTTCTTCAAGGATTGCGCGAATCTGGCTGGGTTTCGCGGCGGGACGCATGTATTTACGGATGCCTTCGTCAAAGGTGACGAGGCCCACGGCATCCTGTTGACGAATGAGAAGGTAGCTCAATGCCGAGGCGAGATAGCGGGCGTATTCAAATTTCGAGAGGTTTTCCTTTCCATTGAGGGGAGCTGAAGCGTCGCCTGAGTAGGCCATTGATCCCGACGCATCCACGAGAATGGTGACGCGCATGTTAGTCTCTTCAATGAACTGCTTGATGTAGTAGCGATCACTCTTCCCGTAGACCCGCCAATCGAGATTTCGAAGGTCGTCACCGGATACGTACTGGCGGTGCTCGGCAAACTCAACGGAGAACCCTTTGTGCGGGCTGGTGTGGCGTCCGTTGATGGAGCCTTCTTTCGCCGAGCGCGCAAGGAACTCGAGCCGCCCGATCATTTGAATGATCTCGGGCGGAAGTAACTCAGAAAAGGAAGTAGAAGAAATCTCCGCCATTCGCTCAGATTTCGAGGTCAGCGCTTGGCTGAAACTTTTCTACTAACATGGATACAATTTCGTCGCTGGTGACTCCGGCGGCTTCGGCATTGAAGGTCGTGAGGATGCGATGGCGGAGGACGGGATGGGCGACGGCGCGAACATCTGCAGTGGTGGCGTGGAAGCGCCCCTGGAGGATCGCCCTGGCTTTCGCGGCAAGAACGAGGTAAATGCCGGCACGCGGTCCTGCACCCCAGCTCACCATTTCACGGACAAAGTCAGGTGCTTCCACTGACCTGGGTCGCGAAGCGCGCGCGATCTTGGCGGCGTAAGAAACAACATGATCAGCTACCGGAACACGGCGTACGACCTTCTGCAGCTTCAAAACGGTTTCTCCCGTGATCTGCGTCGAAATGTCGGCTTTGTAGGTGCCGGTGACACGCTTGATGATTGATTCCTCCTCTGAGACACTGGGATAGTCGACCCGGATATTAAACATGAAGCGGTCGAGTTGAGCTTCCGGGAGGGGATAGGTGCCTTCCTGCTCGATCGGGTTCTGCGTCGCGAGAACGAAGAAGGGCTCTGGCAGGGGGAAGGTTTCCTCACCGATCGTGACGTGATGTTCCTGCATCGCCTCGAGAAGCGCGGCCTGCGTTTTCGGTGGGGTGCGGTTGATTTCATCCGCAAGGATCATGTTGGCAAAGATGGGGCCTTTCACAAATTTGAAGATCCGCTTTCCAGTGCTCATGTCTTCTTCGAGCACTTCGGTTCCCGTGATGTCTGCCGGCATGAGATCGGGAGTGAACTGGACCCGTTTAAAAGAGAGGTCGAGTACCTCCGAAAGCGTCGAAACGAGAAGTGTCTTGGCGAGCCCGGGGACACCGACAAGGAGCGCATGTGAGCGGCAGAAGATGGAAATGAGAAGCTGCTCAATGACTTCGTCCTGGCCGACGATGACAAGCTCGAGCTGCTGACGCATCGATTCATAGGCCTGTTTGAGTTCTTCGATGACTTCCTTGTCCGAACTTCCAAGTTCCGCGTCTGATTGTGTTGCCGTTTCCGCCATGGATAGTGAGATGAGTAGCTGGGTGAGTAGAGCCGTTGTTTCCGACTTAAAGGAGTAGATCGAAGCATAAGCGTGGCCCAATCCGGCTGTAAAACGTGATTTTTCGCGTGATGGCGCATTCGCTTTCTCTCAAATGAGCGACGCCCGGCCTGGTGGAGTCCATTTTAAAAGACGTTTTCAATTCGATTTTGGCTGTGCTGACGGAATCGTCAGCGATTGAGCCATCACTGTCACCAGGCAGGGTAAGGGCGGGGATATCAAGTGACTCTCCAGCTCGACCGTGAAAGGGATCACGCCGTCTTTATCCGGGCGGTGACCTTCTCCGGGGTGAGGGTCGACTTGAGCAGTCGCGACGTTAAACAGCGAGACAGGTTTTAGATCCCGTGTTTGCGAAATTGAACCTTTCGGCTGTTGAGGCTACGAAGATGAGTAGCCCGGTCTGTAAAACTCCCTGTTTTTCCGGGACGCGCGTCCTCTGCTTTCGCCTACTGTAAAGAATCGTTTCCTGTTTCCCTTATGAAAAATCTATTTCCAGTTCTCATCGGCCTGTTTGCCTCAGCCTCCCTTTCCGCCCTTGCCCAGTCCGATCCTGCGACAAACCTGGAGGTCAATCCTGATAAAACAGATTTTCCCGAAAACGTCGAAGTCGTTACCTTCGGGGCCGGTTGTTTCTGGTGTGTTGAAGAGTTTTTTCATCAGACACCCGGGGTTGCTTCAACCCTCTCCGGTTACATGGGAGGGGATAAAGAGACGGCACTGTATAAGGAAGTCGCTTCCGGCCGGACGGATCACGTTGAGGTGGTTCAGGTCTACTTTGATCCAACTGTGATCTCTTTCGATCAGCTGCTTGACCGCTTCTTCGAGTTGCACGACCCGACAACGCTGAACCGTCAGGGGGCGGACCGCGGGACGCAGTATCGATCGGTGATTTTTTACCGCGACGAAGATCAGAAAGCCGCTTCGATTAAAAAAATCGAGGAACTGTCAGCAGCAGGGAAATTTGAAGATCCCATTGTTACCGCTGTCGAGGAGGCGGGAGAGTTCTACCTCGCCGAGGATTACCATCAGAACTATGCCCGGGTGAATCCGGAGAATCCCTACCTCAAGAACGTCCTTTTTCCCAAACTCGAGAAAGCGGGTTTAAAGGTGCCGACGACAGGTGGTGAATAGGTGAATTTTTCAAACGGAGAAGGGCAGGCGCTGAGTCTGCCCTTTTTTGTGCCCCGTTCACGGAGTCTTCACAGGCTTTTCCCGGAGCGTTCATCGGGCATTCACACTGGACTGAGAAAGTCCGGGCATGAATGTTTCAACGCTTGTTCCTCCCGCCGTCGGACCAATTGCTTTCCGTGAATTGCTCTGGTTCGGTAAAACACAGATCCTCGCCTGCGTATTCGGGCTGCTCCTCCTCGCCGGCCTCCTCCTGAGCCGTTATTGGCTCCCGGATGTATCGCTTTCCCGCTCTGACCTGCTTTTTCTCTATGCCTTGTTCCTGCAGGGTGCTCTCATCGCCTTTCGTCTCGAGCACAAAGAAGAGGTCCTTGTGATTCTCGCCTTTCACCTCCTCGCTACCTTGATGGAATGGTTCAAGACCTCGCCGGCGATCGGTTCGTGGGCTTATCCGGATGAGGGGGTGATTTTCCGGGTCTATCAAGTGCCGCTTTTTGCGGGATTCCTATACTCCTCCGTGGGGAGTTACATCGCGCGCTCATGGAGGCTTTTTGATTTTCAGTTTCACCGCTACCCGCCGGTCTGGATGACAGTGGTTCTTGCACTGCTCGCGTACGGAAACTTCTTCACTCATCATTTTGTGGTCGATATCCGGTGGTTTCTTATCGCTGTCTCTATGCTCATTTTCGGACGGACCACTCTTCTGTTTAAAACCGGAAAGCGATATCGCCGGATTCCTCTTCTCGCCGGTTTGGGGTTTGTCGCTTTTGCAATCTGGGGGGCGGAAAATCTGGGCACCTATGCCAGAGCCTGGATCTATCCCGGACAGGAAGAGGGGTGGGAGATGGTCTCGATTCAGAAATTCTGGGCGTGGTATCTGTTGATGCTGCTCAGCTTTGTCCTTGTCTCCCTTGTTCGTTTCCGCGAAGGGAAAAAAGCCTGATCTCTCGCTTGTGAGGGGAATCGATGATAGCCTTTTCGGAGGGAGATGAAATGAAGAGACGATACGCTGGAGTTTGGTTCATGTTGCTTACCGTCGGCATTTCCCCGCGCCTTGACGCGTTCGACTACGAAACGCTCGATTCCGGGGTGAAGGAGTCGCTGCTGAAAGGGGAGGTCGTAGCACTCTCAAAACGTCCCGACGAAACCGGTGAAGCGGACAAGCGTTTCGTGACTCTCGCGCAAGTTCTCGAGGGAACCCGAAGAGAACTCTGGGACGTCATTCATGACAAAGAAGACGCGGAGCTTTTCGTCGATGGTGTCCTTGAATCCAAAGTGATCGAGTCGAGCGGGACCGAAATTCTCGTGGAGCAAAAAACGCGCGTCGGCGGTCCCAAGGGCGCTTATTACTATCAGCTCAGGCACAAGCTGACACCATACTCACGATCAGATTTTAAATTTGTGAGCGGTGAGATGCGTGATGTGATCGGAAGCTGGTGGATTTTTGACGGGCCGGATGAGAAGCGTTCTCTCGTCGTCTATTCGCTGCATATCGATCCCGGAATCTTTGCTCCGCAAGTTGTCGTAAAGGGTGGCATGAGAAAGTCGATGCCCGGGACCCTTAAGTCGATGCAGCGGGAAGTCTTGAGACGGCGTGAATCGGGCCGTAACGAAAAGGAGTAGTTCCGTTATCTTCAGGCGGTGAAAACGTTCCTTTCCATCCTCAGTCTTCTTCTTCCCATGTCGCTTATCGCGCTCGATTATGAGCGCGATGTGATGCCGATTTTTATGGAGAAATGTGCCGATTGTCACAGCAACGAGTCGGGTAAAACAAAAGGTGGGTTTAAGGTCGATGACCCGGACCATCTTCTCGGGCGCCTCAGCAAAAACAGTCTCGTTGTTCCCGGTGACTGGGATGCGAGTTATCTTTTTATCACCCTTTATCGTCCGGCCGATCACGATGATGCGATGCCGCCTGCAGGCAAGGGGGAGCGCCTCACCCCCGAAGAGGTGGAACTTGTGCAGCGCTGGATTACGGAAGGGGCACCGATCAACGGGGTGCGCGGGGACGAAGGTGAGATGCCCGCGTCGATGCCCGCTGAGCCGGAGGTCATGAGCTCGCCCGGGCCGCTCCCGACTGAATGGACCAATCGTGAAGGTAAAACGATTGTCGCCACCTTGCTGAAAGTGGAAGACGGAAAAGCCTTTCTACGTTTAGCCAACGGCACCGTTTATCCTTATCCAGTCGAGAATCTGTCCGACGTGAGTCAGGCGGCACTGGGGCACGGCGAGTGACCCTGTCGGGTCGATGAGTCAACCCTGTCTGGTTTGATTCACCTCCGCTCGTGCTGCTTTCAATTCCACGAAACGGGATCGAGCCGGTAGTAGTTCTTTAACTGCGAATAGAGATCGGAGTGCTCTTCTTTCAGCTCTTCAGCCTCTTCGAAAAAGGTCTCAGTCGCGACGGCAAAGAACTCGGCGGGATTGGTTGCCCCGTAGGGATCGATCAGGGTTTTCGGCCCTTTCCCGTTGTTCACTTCCGCAACGAGTTCTTCGTAGTTTCGTTCGAAGACTTCCGCCCATTGACGATAGGCCTCGCGATTCTTCAGAATAGGAACGCCGTCGGTGCCGTTGATCTGGTCGAGTTGATGGGCAAATTCGTGAAAGGTTACATTCATGCCGTCATCCGCATTGCGGGCACCGGCAAGAACACTTTCCCAGGAGAGAATAATCGAGCCGGTCTGCCAGGATTGACCGAGAAGAGCGCCGGGATCTTCCTCCTCGTGCAATCCGAAGCGGCGGTGTCCACCGTCGCGAAAGGCAGTGGGGTAGACGAGGATGGACTGCAACTCAGGGTAAAAGCGGTGCTTCGGGAGGCGGACGATAAGGAGGGCCGCCTGAACGCAGATGAGGGCACGCATTTCCTCTGTCACCTCATCGAGCCCGCCGCAGGCTTCAAAGTTCTTCTCGGCGGCAAGGATGAGGGAAATGCCGATGAGGTCGGTGCGAAGGTCCTCCGGCAGCTCAAAAAACCTGGGGAAGTCCTCCTGCAACGCCTTTCTCCATGATTCAGGAAGAGGAGTGGTCGAGAGTGTTTTTCTCCGTCGGATCCGTTTCGTCGCCAGGTAGATCGCCAGTCCGAAAATGAACACGGAGGCGGCGACAAGGAGGATGCCCGTCATGTTCTCAGGAGTCGAAGGGACTGTCGCTGAACTCCAGTTTTTCGTTCCGGTCGTGGAGGATGCTGACGAGGTATTCCGCCGGGAGGAGGACGAGCCATTGGTCATCCTGGTCACGGGCGATGGAGGATCCTGAGGGGAGGGTGACCGGAGGCGGGTCGAGGTGACTCCGGGTGGTGTCGGGTTCCTTCTCGCGCATCCACTGAGCGACCTTCCAGGGAGAACTCTCCAGTCGGCAGTCGACGTTGTACTCGTTTTCGAGGCGGGCCTTCATGACCTCAAACTGGAGCGGTCCGACTGCACCTAACAGAGGCACACGCTGAGCGCTTCCATGGACGTCGTAAGCCTGGGCAACTCCTTCTTTGAGGAGCTGCTCGATGCCTGATCGGTAACGTTTGATGTTCGCGGTGTCGTTGTTGAAGAGGTAGGAAAAACACTCCGGCTTGAAGCGGGGCATTTCATTGTAAACGATTTTGTTGTCGCTCGTGAGGGTGTCTCCGATGAGGAAGTCGTAGTTGCCGACAAGGGCGAGGATGTCTCCGGCGTAGGCTTCGTCGAGCGTTTCGCGATCCTTGCCGAACAGCTTCTGGGCATTTCCGAGGCGAACCTTTTTACCCGACTTGGTGTCGATGACCTGCATGTCGCGTTCAAAGACGCCTGAGACGATACGGATGAAAACTGCCCGGTCGCGGTGCCGGGGGTTCATGTTTGCCTGAATCTTAAACACAAATCCGGAAAAGGCGTTGTGATGAGGTTCGACCGGTCCTGATTCCGCCTTTCGCGGGGCGGGGCCGGGGGCGAGCTCGAGAAAGCGTTTCAACATCAGCTCAACGCCGAAATTATTCATCGCACTGCCGAAGAAGATAGGCATCTGTTTTCCGGCGAGGACCCGTTCCATATCGAGTTCCTCGGTGACGCCGTCGAGCAGGTCGATCTCCTGCTTCGCGGTTTCGTGGATTTCCTGATCGATCGATTCAAGGATCTTCTCATCGTCGATGCCCCCCACTGAGAGAGGGGCCTTGAAAGAACCGTGCGGGGTTCTTTCGAAGAGGTTCACTTCGTTTGTCTCACGATTGAAGACTCCGCGGAAACGGGGCCCGTCGCCGAGCGGCCAGTTGATGGGAACCGGAGGGAGGCCGAGAACGCGCTCGAGTTCGTCGATGAGTTCCAGCGGCGGGCGCGCGGCCCGGTCCAGTTTGTTGATGAAGACAAAAATGGGGACCCCGCGCTTCCGGCATACTTCGAAGAGCTTCAGGGTTTGGGCCTCGATCCCTTTACCGGCGTCGATAACCATGACCGCGGAGTCGACCGCAGAGAGGACGCGGTAGGTGTCTTCCGAGAAGTCGTGGTGACCGGGAGTGTCGAGCAGGTTCACGCAGGCTCCGTCGTACTCGAACTGAAGGACGGTGGAGGAGACTGAAATTCCCCGCTCTTTCTCCATATCCATCCAGTCACTCGCAGTGGAGTTCTGGTTCTTCCGCGCGGTGACGCTTCCTGCGAGGTGGATCGCGCCTCCGTAGAGGAGCAGTTTTTCGGTCAGGGTAGTTTTACCGGCATCGGGGTGGGAAATGATCGCAAACGTTCTGCGGCGATCAATTTCACGCGCGATTTCAGGGGAAACAGTGTTGGTCGGGGAGGTCAAAACGGAAAAGGAAAGGGGGCTTAGACGGGTTACCTAGCCTGATAGAACCCCTGTCGCAACGCGCGATTTTGGTGGAATTCACACTCTCAGTGAAAGGGAATACCGCAATCGGGTAGGACAGAATCAAGTGATCCGCTTTAACGCCATTGTTGCGGGTCGGAATCGAGAGGACCTTATCCATGTTCAAAGAACCGCGCTCATGAAAATTCCGATCTCTCCTGCAGTCGTCCTGGCCAGTCTATTGCCTGCCCTGATAGTGCCCAGCGCTTTCGCTGAGAAGAAGGTGAAAGCGGCGGTAAAGGTGGCATCAATTAACCCGGATCTGATGAAGTCACGCGGTATGCCTGACCCCGGGTGGACCCTCCGTGATAACGATGGCAGGGAAATTCAGGCGATGCTGCTTTCTGCTCATGGAGATATGGTGAAAATCCAACGGATCGATAACGAGCAGGAGTTTGACGTTCCTATCGCTATGTTCGACTCCGAGACGAAAGGGCGGATTCGTTATTGGATCAAAGAGGATCCGGAAGCGGTCGATTATTCGTTGGCGATCAGCGCGAGTCGCCTTCTGGTTAATTCAACCACGACCGAGCTTTCAGGGCGCTCTTTCAAGAAAAGTGAGTGGGGCTATCAGATCACGATTCACAATGAGACTCGCAACGAACTCAATGGTGCGACGGTGGAATACCGAATTATTTACGATGACAATGTTGGTTTTGTCAGAACACAGGCGACGCCGGGGAAGGGCGAAAATCAGCGGGACGGCCGCACCGTGAGCCTGCCGGAAATGGAGTTCAACGATGAGATTGAATTTCAAACGCCAACGGTAGAGGTTGAGACCTACGAGTATGTGCCGAACCGGGGAGATCGTGAGTATCTCAAAGACGAGATCAAAGGTATTTGGGTTCGGGTGGTTCGACACGAAGAAGTGATCGCTGAGTTCAGAAGCAACGAAGCGGCGATGGCGAGCATGAGTTGGGACGACGAGGAAGAGGTCGAAATTACGATTACCAATCGTTTCAAAGAGTCGTTCGGCGACAACGACGGCTGATTCGATTTTTACGACGGCCGGTTACCGGTTTCCTAAAAGATAACTGACCAGATCTCTCAGTTCTTCGCTGCTCAGAGTTTGCTCGAGACCTCCGGGCATGAGCGAAGTGGGGATTTCAAGCAGTGATTCGATCTCGTTTCGAGGGATGAGGATTCTCTGTCCTCCGGCATCCACGAGTTGGATCGTCGATGAGGATTGTCTGTCGATCAGGCCAATGAGCGGAGACCTACCCTTTGTCCGCCTGACTTCGTAGGTGTTAAAATCACGGGCAATGGATTCGTTCGGATAGACAATAGATTCGTAGAGCTCCCGCGCATTGCGTATTCTCCCAATGGTGGAGAGATTCGGTCCCACACGGCCTCCCTTCTCTCCGATTTGATGGCAGACGATGCAGGATCCCCGTCCACTTTCGAAGACCCGTTTTCCGGCTGCAGGTTCTCCCTTTTTCACTTCCTTGAGAAGAAGGTCGAGCCGCCTGGCTTTTTTGGAGGATTTCGACTCCAGTTCCTCGAGCTTGCTTTTCAAAAACCGTTCAAAAACCGTTGGAAAGGGTCGGAAGATTTCTCTGAGGCGTTCCCTTTCGATACTTGCGAAAGCCGGGGAATTTGCCAATCCCTCAGCCAGCGCGGTTGCTTCCTCTTCGTTCTCAATGAGCCGGAAAATCTGCATGAGGGACGGAAGTTCGACGGGGGTGAAGCGGTGGGCGAGTTCCGCCACCTTGAACCTTTCTTCGGCGGTGAGCTTTGCCATCCGGAGAATCGCGACCGCTTTGGAACGCAAGGTCGTATCTTCCTCTTTCATCAATATTTCAGCAAGAAGAGCGAAGGCCGGCTCACTCAACACCGCCTGATCACCGATGAGGGCGCGAGCCGCGAGGAGCCTTCTGAGACGGGGAAGGTTCTCATCAGCGATCATCTTATTCAGTTCATGTTCGAAGAGTTGCCGGGGATCTTGAGAAAGAGCTCGTAGAGAAAAAAACTGCAAGTCTTCGGGAGCTTCCTTCGATAGGTTTTGCCGGAGAACTGCTTTCCATTCATCGATAATTTCCAGCCCGAATGTCTTCGAGATAAGTTCCAACCCCAATCGCTTGTTTGATGGGTCTTGATGGTTGAGGAGGGAAGTCAGGAAATCCTGCATGGGTGGCAAGGCAGCGAATTCGGGAACAATCGTCTCCAGGGTTTCTCGCCGTTCCTCAGAGAGGTCGTCCATCCATCCGAAGAAGAGATTAGCGAGAGCGGCATCCCAGAAGTGATCCTGAAGAACCAGATCCGCAGCGGTTCTGCGCAGTTCTGTGTCGGAGGAATCCAGGTGCGGGAGGATATCGGTGAACTCAAGGTTGCCTGAAGGCATTTCACCGAGGGCACGAAGAATTCCAGTGAGAATCCGGGGGTTCTCAGAATCCAGTCCAACCCGGGTGGATTCAATATCGTCAATCTCGATGAGTGAGTAGATCAATGAATGCTCTAACATGCTATCGTTCTCTATCCGGCCAAGGCGCCCCATGATCGCGCCGATCGCCCTCGCTTCGGCCATTCTACCCAGGGCCACTGCAGCCTGTCTCGCAACGGCAGGCTCGTCGCTCCGGACAATGTTCGTGAGCGCCCCGGTGATGGTACGGTTTCTTGCCAGCTCGATTTCCATCTCGTCCGGTTCGTTGGCGGCGATAGATTGCCAGGAACGAGTCACGCTGATGGCATTGGCCGCTGCCTCGCGGACGCCGGGATAGGGGCTCGTGAGGGCGTCGAGGATCAGGTCGGTCGATTCCGAAAACTTAAGCTTGGCGAGAACCCAGACCGCGTTCTGCTTTGCCACAGCCGGGGCTTCATCTGACTGCAGGATACGTCGTAGCTCCGGAATCGCCGGATCCCCGCGCCCTGCCAGTTCGAGACCGGCCCGCTCGCGAAGCCAGTCTTCTTCAGCGGCGAGAAAATGAGAAACAGCCTCGCTCGTGAGCGTCTCCCATTTCGGATACTGAGTCGGCTCGTAGGGGACTCCGGCGCGGGCGAGGCGGTAGATTCCCCCGGGGACGGTGGTTTCATTGAGATGGGAAGTTGGACAACCAATGCGAAACCAACTGCCGGTATCAATCACGAGAAGGTCACCCCCGTGGTCCTCCAATACATCGGTGAGATGTGCGTCAGGATTCGTCATCCTCAAAACATCCTCCGTCCCCGCAGAGATAAATCCCGATCCGTTGCGAACGAGTTTGGTGCGGGTGAGCCTCGCGGTGTTGAAGTGCGTGGTCAGCCACTCGTCAGTCCATTCAGGGTTTAGTTTTCCGCTTCGATAACGAGTCATCCCGGAGACTGCGGCGTGACCGAAGTTGTGCACTTCCTTCAAGAGGTCTCCCGTGCGCGGGAGGCTTTCGATGGCTTGCTCCTGATCGTGGCGCGGGTAAACCCCTCCATGGACCCATTGCGTGAGGGTATCTCCCCGGGGGCGTCCGTAGAAGAGGTTGACGGTTCCAATGATTTCGCCTTCGTCGGTGAAATCGAGTTCGACCGGGTTATCCATTCCACCGCCGGCAAAGATTTCGACTTCTCCCCCGCTGAGTTGTGATGACCAGATTCTTGCTCCTTTTCCTTCGAGCATGATCTGACCGGTGTCGTTATCCGGAATAGCGTATCCTTTCCTGCCATGACACCAGAAGAGACGTCCATTCGGATGGAGGAAAGGCCCGTGAACGTCTGCCGCATTCCCGGTGAAATCGAAGCCGGTAGCAAGTTCCTCCCTTTCCTCCGCGAATCCATCACCGTCACGGTCGGCAAAGCGCCAAAGGCCGGGCGGAGACATCACGTAGAGGGAGTCGTAGACCCAGAGAGCACCCTGAGGAAAAGTAAGATTGTCAGCGAAGGTCGTCGCTTTGTCGTACACCCCGTCGTGATCGGTGTCGGTGAGGAGACGAATTGACCCCGGGGTCTGCGCGAGGAGTTCTTCTTTGTTTAAATTCAAGCCTTCAGTATCGGCGACGAAAAGGCGCCCGGTGTCGTCGAGCGTCGCCATGAGGGGGTGTTGAACCAATCCCGGCTTCACGGCAGGGGTGACAACATACTCCTCTGACACCTCAAATTCAGAGGCATACGAAGGCGAGAGGAGAAGTGCTGTCGATGCGAAAATGAGGGGCAGGATTCGGCTCATGGAACGCGGTTAAGTTGCCAGAGAGATGGGAAGCCTGCAAGAGGGGCTTGAGCTATTCCCGGCCGGCTCCTTTCGTGGTTGTCTTTATCCGGCAGAGATACATGTCGGAAGTGAGATAGAGGGTCGACCCGTCGTCGCCCCAGCTGCAGTTTGCTATGTTTTCGCCGGTGGCAATCCGCCCGAGAAGCTTGCCTCCGGATGTGAAAACGGATACCCCGCCGGGCCCGGTCGCCCAGAGGTTTCCTTTAGCATCAACCTTGAGTCCATCCGGAAGCCCCGCGAGCCCGCTTTTGAATGCTTCGGTTGCGTCGTGAAAAATACGGCTTTCACCGAGAGTTCCGTCTTCTTTGACGGGGAACGCTTTCCATAGAGCCGCGCCGGAGTCTGACTGGGCGACGTAGAGGGTTTGAAAATCCGGCGAAAAGGCGATCCCGTTGGGGCGGGTCATTTCGTCGGTGAGGAGCGTGAGCTCACCGGAAGGATCAAGACGATAGACCCCGCAGAAATCCAACTCCCGGTGAGGGCTCTCCCAGCGCCCGGGGAGACCGTAGGGCGGATCGGTGAAGTAAATTGATTTTCCGTCCGGTCCGAGACAGGCATCGTTGGGACTGTTGAGACGTTTGCCCCGGTAGTTGTCGACGAGGGTTCTTTTCCCTCCGCCTTCAGTCATGAGGGAGAGGCGGCGGTCTCCGTGTTCGCAGGAGATGAGTTGGCCTTTCTCGTCGAGAAGGAGACCGTTGCTGCCGGGCTCGCCCCCGTATTCAGCGACGCCGGTATAGCCGGCCGGTTTCAGCCAGGTCACCGCTCCCTTTCCTTCATCCCAGCGGACGACGCGATTGTTCGGGATGTCTGAAAAAAGAATATACCCACCGAATTCGTGATCATCTTCCGGAACCCAGACAGGGCCTTCAGACCAGAGAAAACCGGAGGATAGCACCTCTATTTCTGCGTCGGGGGAGATGAGCGCATCAAAGGCAGGATCAAATCTCAGCACTTCCCCGATCGTGGGAAAGTTTGTTGAATCCTGGGCCTGAAGGGTGAAATCCCGTTCAAATCCAATGAGCGGGAGAAGAAAACCAAGGGAAAGGATCAGTTTGCGTATCATGTTGAAGGGTTGAATATACTGCGACCCGAATGGTTAACAAACCGATGAGTGACAAGGCAAGCGGTAACGGCGCAGAGAAACGTGATCCCGAGGAGAAGTCAGATTTACCGTCTGGTCCTGAAGGGAAAGAAATCCCGGTGGATCCAACTGCGGGCGATCTTCTGGATCCCGTCGAAAGATGGTGGAATGAAGAGATTGTCGAGGAGCAGGAAGGGCGCCGGAACCGGAAGGTGGACTCTGTCTCGAAAGAGGACTCCGATCCTGATTTTGTGGAAAAGCCAAGGGTTGTTCCTCTTCAGGCGATACGGCCATTGACGCCCATTCTCGCGGAAATAG
>JARGPJ010000006.1:0-274 GCA_029212615.1 Verrucomicrobiales bacterium | reverse complement strand
AGCCTGAGGAGCCTGAGGAGCCTGAGGAGCCTGAGGAGCCTGAGGAGCCTGAGGAGCCTGAGGAAACTGAGGAAACTGAGGAGGAGCTTGTAGGTGTGGATAAGGTGGCCAGTGATCTTGAAGAGTTCTTCGGGTCGACAGAGGAGAAAAGTTCCCCGCTCGACCTGTCGGATCTTGAGGTTCCGCCCCCTCTGGAGCCGATAGAAGAACCTGAGCCTTTAGACGAAGCAGACGAAGCAGACGAAGCAGACGAAGCAGACGAAGCAGACGAAGC
>JARGPJ010000013.1:23529-106783 GCA_029212615.1 Verrucomicrobiales bacterium | reverse complement strand
AAGGATCCGCCCCGACGACCCGGTTGAGGGCGATCGAGTTCTGATTCGGCTGAACAAAGTTGGTCGTTTCACCTGACTGAATAGAAAAGCTCTGCCAGTTGATGATCGCACTCTGCGAGCCCTGCATGACATTGAGCTGGCTCGTCCCCAGGCCGTTGAATGCCACATTACCGTGCACCACTGAAGCGCCGGCCGGATTGGCTCGTAACGGCGTCGGAAACAAGGCCAGCCCGGGGAAGAGAGATGCAAGAATGAGAACCTGGAGCACCAGGTATCGGCGAAAGGAAGAAGTGATGTTTCTCATCGTATCAGGAGGGGTTAATTCGGGGGATGAAAGCTCTTTACCTTTCCCATGCCCTCACCCCTGAGGTTTCAAACCTGGCGGGATGACAGCATCGAGAACGGCTGTTAATTCTTGAGCTTCTTTGCCCTGTAATTGTCCCCTGAGAAATGTCCGTGACACCCTTCCCGTGACACGATTGAGAATTTCATCTTTCCAAACCGTTCTGACAGGGGGAGTTACTCAGACCGCTTCGCCCGGATCGCCTGATGCACTAACGCTGCCTGAATCAACCCGGCAGACTCCTTCATGGTTGGTCATTTCCGCTCCGGAGAAAAAGCTCGGGCAGAAAATTCGCGCCTGAGTCCATCGACCGGGAGCAATCCGGAATCCGCCATTCTCTGAGACTGGCGATCTCCGCCTTGCCGATGTAAGTTCGCAGGAATCCCCTGACTTTCTGTGAGCCAATCTGAATCATCCCCTCCGCGCACCGCTGTTCTCAATATCGTCGGACTGACCCGTCGCCACATCGGGGAAGACACTCCGTTTATTGCGAAATTTCTCGAGCGTGATTCCATTTCCTTTGCCGAAGTGAAGCCGACGATCCCCGCGGTGACTTCGACGATGCAGGCAACATTCCTCACCGGTAAAACGCCGGGGGACCACGGTATCGTCGGCAACATGTGGTACGACCGCGCCTACGCGGAACACCGCTGTTGGAAGCAATCAAATCACCTCGTGGAAGGACGAAAACTCTGGGAGCATATCCGCGAGGAGCGGCATCCGGACTTCACCTGCGCCAAGGTCTTCTGGTGGAACAACATGTATTCCAGCGCGGACTACCAGATCACGCCGCGCCCGATCTACTGTGCCGATGGAAAGAAGGTCTTCGACATTCAAACCTGGCCGATGAACCTGCGGAGCAAGATCAAACGCAAACTCGGCAAGTTCCCGTTTCCCGCCTTCTGGGGACCTGCTGCGGGAATCGATTCGAGCCGCTGGATCGCTCAATCCGCCAAGTGGTTTGAAGACAAATTCTCCCCGCACCTCAACCTCGTCTACCTCCCCCACCTCGACTACAATCTCCAGCGACTCGGCCCGGAAGACCCCGCGATCGCGATCGACCTCAGGGAGATTGACGATATCGTTCGCGACCTCGTCACCCACCTCGAGAAGCGCGGCGTAGCGGTCGTTCTCCTCAGCGAATACGGCATCACCAAGGTGGATCGCCCCATTCACTTAAACCGGCTCTTTCGCGAGAAAGGCTGGCTCAGCTGGCGTCAGGAACTGAAACGTGAAGTGATCGATCCCGGAAATTGTGAGGTGTTTGCGATCCCCGATCATCAGGTGGCCCACGTCTACGTGAAGAACCCCGACCTTATCAACGAGGTCGCGGAATTGCTGCGCGGGGTGGAAGGAATCACCGCGGTGATGACTCGCGAGATGCAGGAGGCCAATGGCCTCGCCCACGAACGAAGCGGTGACCTCGTCGTGGTGTCCGATGAACGAAGCTGGTTCACCTACTACTACTGGAAAAGCGATCGCAAAGCGCCCGATTACGCCCGCAGCGTCGACATTCATCGCAAGCCGGGCTACGACCCCGTCGAGCTTTTCGTCGACCCGAAGATCAAATTTCCCAAACTGAAGATTGCCGGCAAACTCCTCCGGAAAATGCTCGGATTCAGAATGCTCATGGACGTGATCCCGCTCGATGCCTCGCTCGTGAAAGGATCACACGGCTGTCTCCCTGAGTCCCGGGAAGACTACCCCTTCATTGCCGGTGCCTTCCCCGATTGCGAAAATGAAGAGCCCATTGAGGCCACTGAGGTCTACAACAAGCTCTTTGACCTCTGCGCGGGTCCCGAGAACGCGGAGTGACTCACTTTTGACCGTAGTAGGCGCCGTCGCCGTGCTTTCTCAGGTAATGCTTATTGAGAAGGTGCTGCGGCAGGCCTGACTGTTGTGAATGTAACTGCCAGGTTCCCAGCCCCATCTGTGCGCAAACTTCGAGAGCGACCGAGTTCTTCACTGAATCAATCGCGCTTTTTCCCCAGGTGAAGGGGGCGTGAAATTTCTGAAAGCAGGCGGGCATTTCCATCGGGAAAATCCTGTTTTTCTCAAAGTGCTGTGCGATCGCCCGGCCCGTATTTGTCTCGTAATCTTCCTCGACTTCAGCCGGGGAAAGCTCTCTCACCACGGGAACCGTCCCGAAAAAATGATCCGCGTGGGTTGTTCCCTGGCAGGGCAGTTCCACCCCGGCTTGCGAAAACATCGTCGCATGAACCGAGTGGGTATGGGTGACTCCCCCTATCTCCGGAAACTCACGGTAGAGAATCCGGTGCGTCGGAGTGTCGGAAGAAGGCCGGAGCGATCCCTCGACAATCTCTCCGTCGAGATCGAGTACGACAAGACTGTCACGGGTGAGATCCTCATAGGCGACCCCGCTCGGCTTGATCACGAACAGCCCCTTCTCGCGGTCAATCCCCGAAACATTCCCCCAGGTGAGCCGGACGAGTCCTTCGCTCACTAACATGAGGTTGGCCTGCAGGACCTCTTCTTTCAACTCTTCAAGCATCCGCCACCAGAACGCGAAAACAGGCCTGTCGCAAGTAAGCAAATCGGACAGGAAAACCGTGCGATCCTGAACTATACTTCGCCGGAATCCTATGTGGCGCAAAATCCAGAAAACCCTCGCAACCGTCATCCCCGCTCTCCTCATGGTGGTGTTTCTCATCGTCATGGTCTGCTATCTGAACCGATGGGATTCCATGACAGCAATCACCTTGATCCCCGTGTGGGCCTGGGCAGCGGTTGGCATGCTTTCCTGCATCCTTTCATGGCTTGCCTTTCGCGGGATGCCTGCGGTGATCGTTTTTTGCACCTGGCTGATCGTCGGCATCGCCTTTTCCGAAGAGTCTCATGGTATCTTCAGAGAACTGGTTCAGGCTATTAACAGGCGATCTCCACCAGAGGAAGAAAGGCAGTTACGCGTCATCAATCTCAACGCCGGGCGGAATCCGGAGGCCGTGAAAAGAGTCCTCGATCTGGAACCTGACATTGTTTTTATTCAGGACAGCCCTGAGGAAAAACTCATCACTGAAATGACCAACGAAGCTTTCGGGGTCGAGAGGATTATCTTCGTGGGCTCGAATCAGGCCATCCTCGCGAGTGGGGAACTTCTCAACTCCCTTTCCGAATCGAACGGAACAGCGATCCATGCCCGCATCAGGATTCCCAGCGGTTTCATCGTCGACCTTACCAGTCTCGACCTCCCCCCGTGCTTTCCCTCCCCCTACCTCTGGAGACCTGAAACATGGAAAGACCTCACGCAACGGCGAATTCAGAACCGGAGGCTCCTCAGAAATAATCTGGGTGAAAACCAAATCACACGCGCCTCAACCGGGCGCATTGTCAGTGGAGGATTCAACACCCCGGCGGGTGACGATGTTTTCCGACCTCTCGAAAGCAACGGCCTCTCTGACGCCTTTAAATCCAGCGGAACAGGATGGGGAAACACCTATCCCGCCAACTGCGCCGCACTGCGATTTGACCAGATCTGGGCTTCACAAAACCTTGAGCCCTACCAGACTTTCACGCGATTGAACTCCGTCTCTAAACACCGCATTGTCGTGAGCGATTTCATCCTTCCTGAGATAGCAGAGTGATGCAAACAGATCGGACACCGGCTCCGTGACGGGGCCTTCCCGGAAGGCCTCTGTCCTGGGGACCGGTCACCCTTTCCTCCCGCCGCGGATGATCACAGGGAGAGAGAGAAAAGGCATTGCCTCCCCTTCCTGCGTCGACTAAATCAGTCATTCACTTTGAACCTTCCCTACGACGTCACCTGGATCGCAATCGCCCTGGCCTGCCTTGGCGCTCTCAGCCTCGGTATATCCAAGGCCGGCATCCCCGGCCTCGCGATCGTGAACGTGCTCATCATCGCTGAAACCTTCGGCGCGAAAAACAGTGTCGGAATCATTCTTCCTCTCCTCGTGATTTGCGACATCATCGTGCTCCCGCTTTTCTGGAAGCACGCCTCCTGGAAAATGATCTGGCCGCTCGTGCCTGTCACCTTTGTCAGCATCCTCGGTGCCTGGTGGCTTCTCAAAGCATTTGATGACCTCACCGCCCGGCGAGTCATCGGAGGGATCATTCTCCTGATGTTTTTCCTGCAACTGACCCGGGAATTTAAAAAGGAGTTCCTCGAACATCTCCCCGACTCGCGATGGTTTCGCTGGATCAGCTGCGTCCTCATCGGCGTCGCGACAATGCTCGCCAACGCTGCCGGTCCCGTCTACTCCATCTACGGACTCGTCCACAAGATGCCCAAGATGCAGTTTCTTGGAATCGGAGCCCGCTTTTTTCTGCTCGTGAATCTGTTTAAGATCCCTTTCCTCGGCCAGATCAACCTCATCAACGCCGAATCTCTGAGATTAAACCTCATCCTCATCCCCGCCCTTCTCACCGGGATATTCCTGGGCCGGAAACTGATCGATCACATCCCGCAGCGAACTTTCGAGATTTTGCTGTATGCCTTTTCGGCCATCGCGGGAGTTCGCATGCTCTTTTTCTAATCAGTCGAATGACTGCCCCCGGAAGATTTTTCTACCGGAAGGTTGCCGTCAGTCGTCCAAATGAGGACACTCTCTCACCTCGATGAGTCCATCATTCTCAACTGCACTGGCTGCGCCCCTCTCAATCGTGGCGCTTGTTTTACTGGGCTCATGCAAAGTAACCGATGTCTCTGACGAAGAGCAATCGGCTTCCCTCAAGCCATACTCCGATCACAAGATTGAGGGCTCAGCGATTGAAGACTATTTCAGCGGACGAACCGCAATCCTGATTGGTGCTGACGGCCTCGAAATCAATGAGGAGAAGGAGGAATCGTCTTCCGGGAGTTCAGAAACACGCGATATTTCCGTCAGGGTCAAGTTAGACTCAGGCGAACGCATGGAAGTCGGAACGGCAGCCGCGATCGATGCGAGGGGATATTTTGTCACCGCAGGCCACTGCCTCGATGGACGGGAAATCTATGCCCTGTATACGAATAAGAACAAAGAGGTCGTGATCGAAAAAGCGCATCCTGTCTGGGTGAGGGCCTCCTCCCTCTCAGAAATCGATTTTGCTCTGTTCCGCGTCGATGGGGACCCATTCGGGACCTTCAAGTGGGCCGGGTCATTCAAGAGCGAAGAGGCGGTGTTTTCTGCGGGCACGACCGTCAACGTGAACAGGGACGAGGATCCCCCCTTTCATTTTAAAACCGACAGCTTCGCAGGAGTGTTGAAAAAATCGCGCGAAGTAAAATTCGAGAAAACAAAGTTCCAACTCATTTGGCACAGATCTCCGGTGAGAAGAGGCAACAGCGGAGGACCCTTCGTCAATGAAAAGGGCGAGCTCCTCGGCGTCAACTATGCTGCGACCGGGTCGATCAGGCGGGCCGCCGGCGCTGAGGTCACACCGACGGGATTGGCGATTCGACCCGATCAGGAATGGATTCGCAATCTCATCGAAGAAGATTGGGCCGGGCGGGAACAGCTCAAGTCTCACCCCTGATAGACGTCGAATCCGGCGATCTCATCTCAGAACAGCGGCCCCTGACATCAAAGGTCTTCCAGCCTGAACACCCTCATCTCTTTCTCTTCTCTACTCCTCAACTTCTTTCGGAAACTTTTGAACAAAAAGCTGCAATGAACATCAAACACATCAAATAACGCAAAAAGCGAAGACTGCTGAACAAGCCCTGCTTGGCTTAATTTGCTCCATTCATTACCCTTATTTCAAGCAACCGCCCATGAATCCAAATCAGTTCACTCTCAAACTTCAGGAAGCCTTCCAGGAGGCTCAGAATTCGGCGAACAACAAAAGCCACGCGGAACTCAGCAGTATTCACCTTCTTTCCGCTTTATTGAACCAAAGTGACGGCGTCACCGGACCGATTCTCTTAAAACTCGGCGCCGACCCGGCTTCACTCAAATCCGAGGTCGCGGCCCTTCTCGAAAAACTCCCCTCCTCTTCCGGCAACGCCGGACAGCAGGTCTATCTCAGCACTGACCTCCGCGCGGTCATGAACACCGCGGAGAAAATCAGAACGGAGATGAAAGACGATTACACCAGCGTCGAGCATGTCCTCACCGCGATTCTGCGCGAGGGGAATTCTGACCTGAAAGCCCTTCTCAGCGCCAAAGGGATCACCGAAAAGTCTCTTCTCGAAGCCATCGCTTCGATTCGCGGCAGCCAGCGGGTCACCGACCAGGATCCGGAAGGAAAGTATCAATCACTGGAAAAATACGGCACCGACCTCACCGCGATCGCCCGTGAAGGAAAGATCGACCCCATTATCGGGCGCGATGAAGAGATTCGCCGGGTCATGCAAATTCTCTCACGACGGACGAAGAATAATCCTGTTCTCATCGGGGAGCCGGGAGTGGGTAAAACCGCGATCGCCGAAGGACTCGCGCGACGCATCGTGAGCGGTGACGTGCCTGAATCGCTCAAGAACAAACGCCTCATCGTCCTTGATATCGGTTCCATGATCGCCGGAGCCAAGTATCGTGGCGAATTCGAAGACCGGCTCAAAGCTTTCCTCAAAGAAGTCACCGACAGTCAGGGGGAAATCATTCTCTTTATCGATGAGCTCCATACCATCGTGGGGGCGGGCGCCAGCGAAGGTGCCGTCGATGCCTCGAACATGCTGAAACCTCAACTCGCCCGCGGCGAACTGCGCACCATCGGTGCGACCACTCTCGACGAGTATAAGAAATACATTGAGAAAGATGCCGCCCTCGAGCGTCGCTTTCAGCCTGTCACCGTCAACGAACCCTCTGCCGAGGACACCATCGCGATTCTGCGGGGCATCAAAGACCGCTACGAAGTCCACCACGGGGTTCGCATCAAAGACTCCGCCATCGTCGCTGCGGCCACCCTCAGCGATCGCTACATTTCCGACCGCTTCCTTCCTGACAAAGCCGTCGATCTCATCGACGAAGCGGCCTCGCGTTTGAAAATCGAACTCGACAGCCTTCCCACCGAAATCGACCAGCTCGACCGCCAGGCGATGCAGCTTGAAATGGAACGCCAGGCTCTCGCGAAGGAAAAGGACGACGCGAGCAAAGACCGTCTCGAAAAAGTCGAAAAGGAAATCGCCGATCTCAAAGAACAGGCTGACGCCCTCAAGGCACAATGGCAGAACGAAAAAGGTGTCATCGTCAGGGCAAATGAAGTTCAGGAGGAACTCGAACGCTTCAAAACCGAACTTGAGCAGGCTCAACGAGAGGGAAACCTCGGTCGCGCCAGCGAGATTCAATATGGAGTCATCCCCAAACAGGAGGAAGCGCTCATCGAAGCCAAGGCCGAACTGGAGAAGATGCAGGGGAACTCCCGCCTTCTCAAAGAGGAGGTCACCGAAGAGGACATCGCTGAAGTGGTGAGTTCGTGGACTAACATTCCCGTCTCCCGCCTTCAGGAGGGCGAGCGCTCCAAGCTCATCAAGATGGAAGACCGCCTCGGCGACCGGGTCATCGGACAACGACAGGCGATCACCGCGGTGTCGAATGCAGTTCGCCGCGCCCGTGCCGGCCTCCAGGATGAAAACCGCCCCATTGGCTCCTTCCTTTTCCTCGGCCCCACCGGCGTCGGCAAGACAGAACTTTCCCGTGCCCTCGCCGAATTCCTCTTCGACGACGATCAGGCAATGGTCCGCATCGACATGTCGGAATACATGGAGAAGCACGCCGTGGCCCGACTCATCGGAGCGCCTCCGGGCTATGTCGGTTACGAAGAAGGCGGCCAGCTTTCGGAAACAGTTCGCCGCAAGCCCTACTCGGTCGTCCTTTTTGACGAAGTCGAGAAAGCGCACCCGGATGTCTTTAACGTTCTCCTCCAGGTCCTCGATGATGGTCGCATCACCGACGGACAGGGACGCACGGTCGATTTCCGGAACACCGTCATCATCATGACGAGTAACATCGGGTCGGAATACATCATGTCCGAATCGAATCCGGAGCAGCGGGAGGCCCTTGTCACAGAGGCCCTGCGCGGACATTTCCGCCCCGAATTCCTCAACCGGATCGATGAAACCATCATCTTCGATCGACTCACCGAGGAGGACATCAAATCAATCGTCACGATCCAGCTCGCCCGGGTCTTTAAACGCCTCGAAGCTCAGGGCCTTGCCCTGGAGTTGAGTGATGCCGCCCTCTCTCAGCTTTCCACCGAAGGCTACGACCCCGCCTACGGCGCCCGCCCCCTCAAGCGGGTCATCCAGAACCGTCTCCTCGATCCCCTCAGTCTGGATCTACTGGAAGGTAAGTTCAAAGACGGCGACGTCATTCAAGTGGACTTCGCTGAGGGCAAATTCGCCTTCAAGGTAGCCTAGGCCCACTCCAGTCAACCCTGTTGGGTCATCCACTCAACAGGGTTGAATCACCTGAGTGAACGGCCTTGAAACAAACTTTTCACCCAATAGAGAATACGGGTCCCTCTCACTCGTGGCGTTCAAGCCATTCCACCAATTCAGGGACGAATCGCCCGGGCGCCTCCGCAAAAGCGAGGTGCCCGACCTCCGGAATAGAGAGCAACTCCCCTGCCGGAAGCGCGGCGGCGCACTTCACCTGATGCCAGTAGGGAATGATAGGATCTTTCTCCCCTGCCACTACCAGAACCGGAGTCTCGATATCACAGACTTCGTCGAACAAATCCATCTCAAGAAGGTATCGGCAGAAGGCGCGCTGTGCGCCAATCGAGTGAGCCTTCACATCCGGGAATACCAGTGCCAGCGTTTCGTCCAGCGCCGGAAAAGTCGCGAGAGAGCGCCAGTCCCGTGCATAGGAAAAGGTTGCCGCTTTCAGGATGAGGACGTGACGTTTCAGCAACCAGAATCCTGCATAGAAGAGGGCCTTCCGCACGAAGTGGCCACTGGCAAGAAACTGAAGCGCTCCCTCCAGTCCTCTGGCCCGCCCTGTCATGAAGCCGCCCACTGAAGTGACCGAAGCGATCCGGTCCGGAAATTTCGCAGCGAGATTCATCGCCGCAAAACCTCCAAGGGAATGCCCGACGAGATGGCACCTGCCCTCGGGAATCAATTGCTTAAGAGCCTCCAGCAGCATGCTCGCGAGCAGGTGTTCATCAACCGCGCAACGGTCAGCATTTTCTTCGCAGGCACTGGGCGCATGGAGCGGAAGGCTGACCGAATACCAGGACCGTCCTTCGGTCGCGAGATCGAACATCCCCGCCTCCCAGAAATGAACGCTCATGGTAAGGCCGTGAATCCAAACCACCGGAAGCCGGTTCGCTTCCGGGTTTAGATGGGACAAACACGCGATACGATGACCGCCATGCTCTACCCACTCGAGCTCTGAGTTAACCATGAGAACTGATCATCCCTCACAGGGAAAAAGGGAAGAGAAGATTCAACAAGGAAGGTTCCGGAGGCGCCGTCCATAAATCAACTTGCCAAATTGGGGGAACTGAAGAAGCCTTTCCCCGACAAAGTAATGAAGCCCAACGCCTTTCAATCATGCCATTCCCGGCACGCCACGACTGATACGAACTCCCGTATCCGTGTCGGCATGATGAAGCGTTATCTCTCCCCTGCGGGTTTTGTCCTCTTTACCGGTTTCTAGTTCTTTCTGAAACAGTCCCTTTCTGACGACAAAGCCCTGCTGACCAAGCCTCCGGTCATCAGGGCTTTTTTGTTGCCTTTTCTCCCCAACGGAGACGCCTATGAAAACTCCATCCACCCATCCCTCTCCCTCACTTGCGACCGAACTTCGTTCGTTGCCGCGACCTGTCTGGGTCCTCGCCATCGGGGTGTTTATCAACCGTTTCGGTTCCTTCGTGATCCCCTTTCTCACTCTCTACATGACAAAGTCAGGGTACAGCCCGGGCGATATCTGGAAGACCTTCGCCGCCCTCGCTGCAGGCGGCATGACTTCAGCCATTCTCGGCGGATGGCTCGCCGATCGCATCGGACGGAAGAATACCATGTCGATTGCGCTTATCAGCGCCGCCGCCTCTATCCTCGCGCTCTGGCAAGCTGACAATCTCACGAGCTACGTCATCGCCGCTTTCTGTGTCGGCCTCTCTCACGGTGCCTATCACCCCGCGGCCAGTTCTTTACTGGCTGATCTCGTTCCGCCGGAACGGCGGGTCATTGCCTTCGGCCTTTCCAGGTTCGCGATCAATCTCGGCTTCGGCGGAGGCATGGCCGCGGGAGGATTCCTCGCGGAAATCTCCTACGACCTGCTCTTTGTCGGCGATGCCCTGACCACCGGTATCTACGGGGCGATTTCCTTCTTTCTTTTGCCACACGGCTTAAAAGGGGTCTCCGGAAAAGCGAGCGGCTGGATGCCGGCCTTGATCTCGATCTGGGGAAACAAAGCCTTTGTGGCGATGTTTTTCTCAAGCCTCTTCGGCGTGTTTCTCTTCTTTCACTGGGGCGGTGCGATTGCGCTCCTCATCAAAGACCTCGGCTATCCCGAGCGGGTCTACGGCATGCTCATGGCGTTCAATGGATTCCTTATCGTCGCGGTAGAACTCCCGCTGAGCCATTGGGTCAAAAGGTTTAATGCCCGGCGCGTCATCGGGGTCGGCTTTTTTCTCTGTGGCCTCGGAGTCGCTCTCTGCGGATTCGCCACCGGATGGATCTGGCTCGGTGTTGCTCTCATCATCTTCACAGTCGGGGAAATGATTTCCATGCCGGTGTCCGGTGCCTACATCTCAGAGTTAGCTCCGGAAGACATGAGAGGCCGCTACAACGGGGTGATCGGCTTGACCTGGCACTTCGGCCATGCTGTCGCACCCGGACTGGGCCTGCTCCTCTATCAAACAAATCCGGCGGCACTCTGGTGGGGCAGTCTCGGGTGTGGCGCGGCTTCACTCTTCATCATCACCCTGACGAAGAGAGCGGCATGAGTTCTCCGACCGGGAGCGGAACAGACAATATTCTTTCCGCGCTTCCAACAGGGTTGAGTCCGCGACTTAACCCTGTTGGAATGGGGGATACAGACTTTTCATACGCTATCCCCTTCATATTTTTTCCTGAAAATTGAAAGGTTTCTGCCCGAAGAACCACCAATAAGCCATAACAGACAAGTTTGTCTGCTAATTCAGTCATCTCATGAATGCTTTGATCACACCTCTGAACGATACCACGGCACGCGCTCAATCGGAAACATCTCAGGATTGCACTCTCCGGGGGCTTCGCAGCCGAACTGAATCAACGATCTCCAACGATTCGTCCTGCGAAAAGAAGATTCGCGAAGCAACGAACCAACCACTCGAAGCGCTCAACTTTCCGGGCTTCTTTGCCGCCTGATAACGCATGGATGAAACAAGCGACATGAGCAGGAGGAAGTCGCCGCTCAAACTGATCCTCCTCCTCAGCGCTCTTGCAGCGGCTATCACCGCGCTTGCCCTCCTCCCCACCGGTGAATGGCTGCAAGCAGCGACCGACCGGGTCGATTCTCTGGGTTTCTGGGCGCCGCTCGCCTTCATTGTCATCTATGCCATCGCCGTCGTTTTCTTCGTCCCCGCTTCGGTTCTCACCGCTGCTTCCGGCATCATCTTCGGTGTCGTCCGCGGCTCTCTCTACGTTTCCATTGCCTCCGTCGCGGGAGCAGCTCTCTCTTTTCTGATCGCTCGTTTCATCGCCCGCAGCCGGGTCGAAAAACGGATTCAAGGGAACGAAACCTTTGCCGCGATTGACGGCGCCGTCGCCCGGGAGGGATGGAAAATTGTCGCCCTCACCCGACTCTCCCCCATCTTTCCTTTCGCCCTCCTTAACTATGCCTACGGAGTCACCCGGGTGAAGTTCACCCATTACCTACTCGCCTCCTGGATCGGAATGTTTCCCGGCACAGTTCTCTATGTCTACATCGGTTCGCTCGGCAAAGCAGCGAGCGAAGCCGAAAGCAGAACGACGACTGAATGGATGGCCTACGGGGTGGGACTCGCCGCAACGCTCGCCGTCACCATCTTGGTGACCCGAATCGCCCGCCGTGCCCTCAATGAGCGTATTGGCGATACGATCGAAGATTGATTCCTCCTTGGTTCGCTTTCCGCGGGAATTGATCCCTGCGATAACCTCATTCACAGAGCCATAGTCTCACTTGCCACTATTTCGGTTTGCCCAATGGCATGGAGGTTCGTAGTATCGCCCAATGACCGAACCGACCAGCGCTGCCGGCGCCCCCTGGGCTCCTCCCTCGATCGAAGAACTTCAGCAACTCCTTCCTCAATATGAAATCGAGTCGATCCTCGGCCAGGGAGGCATGGGAGCCGTCTACAAGGGCAGTCAAGTGACGCTCCAGCGCCCCGTCGCGATCAAGGTTCTACCGGAAACTTTGATTCAGGGAGACGACGATCTCCAATACGTTGAAAGATTCAAACTCGAAGCACGGGCGATGGCCAATCTCGATCATCCTGCGATCGTTTCAGTCTTTGATTTCGGCCAAACGGATGTCGGTCACCTCTATTTCGTCATGGAATTTGTCGACGGGATGGACGTGGAACAATACATAGCGGCAGCAGGCGGCATCGTTGATCCCGACCACGCCGTCGCAATTGTTTCACACGTCCTCGACGCCCTTGAGTATTCCCACTCCAAAGGAATCGTTCATCGGGATATCAAGCCCGCCAACATTCTCATCAATCAGGAAGGGCGCGTCAAAATAGCGGATTTCGGACTGGTCAAACAATTCGGATCTGAATCCGCGGCACAACTCTCAGCGCTCACGATGGAGAACGTCGCCATGGGAACTCCGGACTACATTGCCCCCGAGGCACTGGTAACGGGAAGCACTCCCGACCATCGGGCCGACCTCTATGCCGTCGGGGTCATGCTATACAAAATGCTGACCGGAAAATTACCGCGCGGACTCTTCAGGATGCCCAGCGAAGAAATGGGAAATCTGGATCCTCGATTCGATGAAATCATTACCTACGCCATCGAAAGTTCACCGGAGGGAAGATTTCAAAATGCCACTCAGTTCAGAGCGAAACTGGATGAACTGCAGAGCAAACCGATTTCAAAAATAGAGCCTGATCAATCATCCGGCGAAGTATCAAAAGTGGTCTCTCAAAGCCTCATCACACCGGCAGCAGGCGATGAAAGCGAACCATCAACCGTTGAAAAATCACCCGGAACAAAACGCCGGACAACACAGGGACCGGCCACGACGCAACAGGATCGAAAGTTCAAGCTACCGATCGGCCTCGTCATGCTGCCGGTCTTCGTCTTACTGGGCCTGGCGGTCCTCTACCTCCTGAAGAGCAAAGACACGACAGTCGCTGCCACTCCGGACTCCCCGCCATCGTCGGCCGCAGCGCAACCACCGGAGGTGCCGTCACAAGCCACCCCTGATACCCCGCCCGCCAAAGAAGATGTGTCCCCGCATGAGTCCGCAGAGGTTGAATCCGCCATCGATGAAATCTTCGGATCGGCAGAAGCATCCTCAGCGCCTCTCGAAAAACCCGTGAAAAGCATTCCGAAAGAGCCGGCAACCGAAACGACTCCAGTGGCAGCGGCCCCGATGAGTTCCAGTGAGCCAACGCCCCCGGCGCCCGCTTCAGAAGCTCAAGACGAGACAGAGGAAGCCTCCGACGAATTCGCCAGTATTCCCGGCCTCGCGAGTCGTCATCTCAATTTTCAGAATGCAAGGCAGACTCAGCTGGGCGGGCTCACCGCCAAATATTCCGGAGCGCTTGAGAAGGCAAAAGCGGATGCGATCCGCGAAGGGAGTCTCGAACAGGTTGATATCATTCAAAAAGCGATCAAGCAGGTCGAGGACTACTCCGCCCTTGTTGACGGGTTGCCCGGGCAACAACCTGCTCACCCCCTTTCTCCACTCGCTCCACTCGATGAAAACGCCCCTGAATCAATCCTGAGGCTCCATACGATTTTCACCGACGAGGCCACGAAAATTGACGCGAACCTCTTCTCCCTGTTTTCGAAATCGCTCGTTCAGCTCCAAAGCGATCTCGTGAAACAGGAGATGCTGGAGGAAGCCCGTTTCATCAGCTCCTACCATGAACAGTTGGAGATCCCGTCTCTCGCGACAATGTCCGCGGAGGTTTCCCCTCCTCCTTCCACCGCTCCTCCGGCGACAGCCGAAACCACAGAGAATCCCGGCAAAGACACGATCGAAGGAACGGATTACTACGTATGGAAAGGGGAGAAAGTCGAACTGCAACTGCTTGATCCGGACTGGAAACCTGAAACCATCCTTCCGGTGCTTTCAGCCCTCGACCAGTATCAAAGAGCCGTTGAAGCGTTGACGGACTTCGATCTCTCGGGAAAAGACCATGAGAAAGTTGTTATTTTCGAAATGAAAGGATCCAGAAGAGGCGCTATCACGCCACTGGGAGAAGATTCGCGCGCCGGACTCTCCCGTGAAGCTTCCCGGGAACAACTTGAGACATTCATTGAAAAAGGGAATATCCCCCTCGCCTACATTCACCATTCACTGGGACGCATCAGACTCGACCTTTCGAAGAAACTGGACTATCCCCATGACCTGCGTTCATCGCACTCGAGTCAGGCTCTGACCGATATCATCAAACGGGCCGGCCTCGAGGAATCCGCGTTGCAAGTTAGTTCCAACCAGACGATTGCTCAGATAAAGGAGAATGCGTTAAGAGGGTTTTCAATTTTCGAAACGTCGGAGACAACCTGGGAAGAGGCCATGAGCACCGGCACCTTCAAGAGCGGAGACCAATCGATTTCACTTCGCCTCATTTACAGCCTCATTCTGATCAACCTGATGGAGGAATATGAGCAGATGAGCTTTCTGACGGAGTTCATCGGATCGACTGACGAACTCAAGGAGACGAAAAGCGCCCAGGAAGCCATCGACAATTTCTACCTCGCCACCAGAACCGCAGCGGGAGAGAAAGCTGCCATGATGCTGACAGAAGAATTCCGAATGCCGGCTTCTTCCAATCTACGGTAAAGATGACTGAACATCAAAGTTCATAACCTCAGCGCATGAACTTGTGAATGACACGGCATTGGCCTGCCCCGTGGATTCACCGGATACTGGAGGGTCGAAGGAAGCCTTCGACGTTTCGACTAATCCATATCCCTATCCAAAATGAGCTACCTACTTCACCTCGACGCAAGCGGACGTCGTGCCGCCTCTACTTCACGCGCCGCTTCCGGCCGACAAGCTAAACAACTGGCCGCTGATCTCGGACTGGAAATCCGCTATCGCGACCTTTCTCAAGGCCTCCCCTTCGTAACCGAAACCATGATCGAAGGCTACTTCACCCCGGATGAACAACGAACAGACGAGCAGCGGACCGCCCTGAAAACATCTGATGAACTGGTCGCTGAACTCATGGACGCCTCTGCTCTCGTCATCGGTATGCCGATCTATAATTTCTCCATCCCCGCCAGTTTCAAGGCCTGGGCCGACCTTGTCGCCCGCGTCGGTGTCACCGTGATTTACAATGAGGAAGGCCGCCCTGTCGGACAAGTGCCTGACATGCCAACCAAAATATCTGTCGCCTCCGGAGGAACCGCGATCGGCAGTAAACGCGATTTCGCAACCCCATGGATAACGACCTATCTGAACTACATCGGCATCAAAGACATCCGATTCCTCCCCGCCGTTGAAAGCTAGGGCGGAAATCCGAAGCTCAGTTTTACAGCGGCATATTCCGGGTGAATGGAACCGTCTTCACAGCGGATCGTGAGCGTCGGCTCCCGCCAGGTTCGCCCGTGCATGGACTCCGGAAGATCCGCGTTCTTCATCATGACAAACAGACCGAGTAAAGGTGGCTCCGGTTCACGCAGGACAATAGCCCGCTGACGAAGAATCGTCAGTCCCGCGGCCCGTGCGCCGTCGACCACCCGCTGCTCCTGCTCCGCAGGGTTCACCGGAAAAACACAGGCGAAGACCCCGCCCACCTCGAGGTGCGCCGCCGCCCTTGCACAATAGTCGGCGATGGTTCCCCGCACTTCGAAGCGACAGGCTACCTTCTGCGGGTGATCCCCTTCCACGCCCGTTCCGAGCGGAAAGTAGGGAGGACTCCCCAGAACGAGATCGAATTTCTCCTCCGGAGCCAGGACCGTTTCATCCCGGAGATCCCCCTCTCGAATATCAAACCTGTCTTCAAGCCCGTTCCAGCGAACGGACTTCCGCGCAAGCCGGACACTTTCCTCCTGCGCTTCCACGGTCACGACCGGCACCTTCGGTAAACGCCAGGCAGCGGTCATCGCGACGGTTCCGATTCCGCTTCCGAGATCGAGAATATTTCGGGCACTGGGACACCAAGATGTCCCATACCACGCCGTGAGAATATCATCCGTGGAATAGCGATGCCCTTTCTTCAGCTGAAAAATACGGAAATGTCCGCATAAGACGTCGAGGGTTTCCCCGTCTTCAATCACCAGCTCCGGATGCTCAATATCCCCGGGGACCGGATCTCCGGGTATCGCGTAGCCGCGGAAATGGGTCTTGGGGGAAACATCTTTTGGATGGCGGGGCATAAATTCCGACTATCTCGCATCGCTTGCCTTGCCATGCCTCAAAAAACTCTTCATGAATCAATTCATAAACATTTTCCAGCAATTGTATCCCCGGCTTCTAAAACTCATTCCAGGCATTTATTTATACCTGAAGTTGCATCTTTATCCGTCGGACCGACGATGCCCCGATTAATGGACCGACGTATCGTGATCACAGGACTGGGAGTTGTCACCTCATTGGGGTGGGACCTCGACGTCTTCTGGAAAAATATCATCTCCGGCGTGAGTGGGATCAAAAGGCTGGAGTCTTTCGACCCCTCTATCCACAAATGCAAAATCGGCGCGGAGGTGATTGGATTTGACCACACCCCGTATTTCAACAACTCCCGCGACGCGAAGCGAGCGGAGCGCTTCATCCAGTTTTCAGTAGCCGCCTCGAAGAAAGCGGCGGCCCATGCAGGACTCGATTTCACCACCGGCGACCCGGAACGCTCCGGAGTCTTTCTCGGCACCGGAATCGGCGGGCTGAAAACGGTCGAGAAAAACCAGAAAGCCTACACCGCCGGAGGCCCCGGGAAAGTTTCCCCCTTCGCCATCCCCATGATGATTGGAAACGCCGCCGGCGGAATCGTGGCAATGGATTTCGACATCACCGGACCCAACTTCTGTGTGACCTCAGCCTGCTCAACCGGCAATCATGCCATCGGCGAAGCCTGGAAAACAATCCTCCTCGGCGATGCTGACGTCATGATCGCGGGCGGATCGGAGGCCACCATCACCGAACTTGCTTATTCAGGCTTCAGCAACATGCGGGCGCTGAGTCTTCGCAACGACGAACCGGAGAAAGCCTCCCGCCCCTTTGATCAGGACCGCGATGGCTTCGTCATGGGAGAAGGTGCCGGCGTCGTCGTGATGGAGGATTTAGAACATGCCAGAAAACGCGGCGCGAATATCATCGCCGAGATCGTCGGCTATGGAACTTCGGCAGACGCTTATCACCCGACCGCCCCGCACCCGGACGGGCGTGGTGCCTCTCAATGCATGAACCGCTCCCTGAAGCGGGCGGGCCTGAATCCTGATCAGATTCAGTATGTGAATGCTCACGGCACCTCAACCCCCTTTGGTGACGTCGCGGAAACTCTCGCGATTAAAAACAGCTTCGGGGACTATGCAAAAGACGGCCTCCAAGTCAGCTCGACGAAGTCGATGACCGGCCACCTCCTTGGCGGTGCCGGCGGAGTCGAGATGGCGATTTGCGCCCTCGCGATTCAGGATCAGGTCATCCCCCCGACGATCAACCTCGATACTCCCGATCCAGCCTGCGATCTCGACTTTGTCCCGCACGCGGCACGCGAGTCCAGGCTCGACGCGGTCCTCACGAATTCCTTCGGATTCGGAGGAACCAATGCCTCACTTATTCTTAAAAAATTCGAAGGATAAGCCGCTTTCCGAAAGCTCCCGGAAGCCGCTCACGAATCACTCGCAGCCGGGAAAACTCGTCCTCCCAGGTCAGGAAATAAGCGCCCTGACCCCCCATCTGTGAAAAAATCACAGATAAGTCTTGTTCAATTTTCCAAACTGTGATTTTCTCACAGATAGATGAAACCTTCGCCACCCTCCTCATCTCCCGACGACGCGCCCATTCCGGACTTCAACAAAACCCAGCTGCACATCATGCAACTGCTCTGGGATGCAGAGGAAGCTCTCAAGCCCGCGGAACTCGAGGACCGCTTTGAATGGCCCATCGAGAACGCCACCCTCCGCTCCGTTTTAGCACTCATGTTAGAACGCGGGGATATCGATCGGGAGAAACGGGGCAGGGCCTATTTTTATTATCCAAAAAGGCGGAAGAACGCCGCCGTGAGCGACATGCTTTCCGGACTCGCAAAACTGTTCGGGAGCGGCTCCCGCGTCGGGCTCCTCGCTCAACTCATGCAGGAGGACGCCCTCAGTGAAGAAGAAATCAATCAACTGCGTGAACTCGCAAAATCCTCTACTCATCCAAACCCCACCGAAAAATGAAATCCATCTCTCTCAACCTCTTCCTGGTCAGCGCCGCCGCCGCGCTTTTCTGCCATGCCGATGAAAGCGGAATTCTCGGCACATGGCGCGCCGTCGAACAGGATAGCGGCTACTTCAAGCAGGTGGAGTTCGTGGTTCGGGGCGGCAAGGTTGAAATGCGGACCTGGAGTTCGGTGAACGGAGGGGAGATTTCCTCCGAAGCCGAAGTGGTTAAAACCTCGCTGTCAGGAAGCGAAGCGGCCGCAGCAAAGCCGGGAGACGTCCCTTTCGTCGCCTCAAAGCAGTTCAGTTTCAAAAACAGCAACTATGTCACCTCGCTCACTGAAAATGGACTTCACATCACCGCGAGCGATGATTACACCGATGATTCGGGACGCGAAACCAGAACGTCCGAACTCCATTTTGTGCGGGGTTCCTACAGCGATTCACTGGCGCAAAAGAAGGGCGATGACATCCCCGGGACCGGTTGGCTCGGCATCTGGAAGAACCGGGATGAAAGCACCAGGGGAATCGCTCAACTCACGATCCGTGACCTCGACCCCGTCACCATGAGCACCTGGGGCATCATGAGCAACGGGATTTCATCGCGCCCCGGGACCACCGTCGCCCTTCCCCTCACCAGCGAGGAAGCATCAGCCGCGGATGCGAAAGGCCGGATCCAGGCGACCACAGATCTTGGCTGGGCAAAGATCACGTATTCCATGAAACTCCACCGGGACGGATTGGATCTCGAAACGGAAACTGACTACAAAGATCCAGACCGGGGAGATCAAACCTTTGAATACGAGTTCGTTCGCGGTGCCTGGGAAGACTAATCAACACCCTGACAAGACACTTACAAAACCGCCCCTGCCATGATCGATCTCATCCAACACCCCCTGATCCGTCTCACGCTCCTCTTCGTGGCAGCGATCATTTTACTGCGGGTTCTTCACCGGAGTGAACCATCCTGGAGAATCGCCCTGATTCGCGGGATCTTTCCGGGCGGCCTTCTCCTGATCCTCTGCTCCGCAGGCGGAATCAGCTGGACCATCCCCGGATGGGAAAAATCCCCGCCCACAGAAATGATCTCAGTTTCCCGGGCGCGACCACCGGACGAATCGGTCGGTGATGCCTCCCCGGAATCCCTTTCCTCCGTCGCGGGCAATTCTGTGACACCTCCTGTTCCTCTCCCGGCGATAACTCTCATCTCGTCGCTTTCGATCACCGCTCTCCTCTTCCTTCGGCTCGGCATCACTCTCATCAACGAACGAAAACGTCTCGCCTCCGCGGTACAAACTCCGGACACTGCCGTGGCTTTATGGAAAAATGTCTGTGCGGAAGTCGGCGTGAAACCCCGGGGTATCGCCACCATTCCCGGTCGACTCTCCCCCCACCTTTGTCCCGACGGCACCCTCGTGATCCCTGCTTCTCTTTTCAAAGAGGAGGACTCCTGCGAACACCTTGTCCACGCCTTCCGCCACGAAGCAGCACATCTCAAAGCGGGTGACCATTTCTGGTTTCCCCTGCTCTCAGCCATGACCGCTATCTTCTGGTTTCACCCCCTTGCCTGGTGGCTTGCGGCACGTCACCTCGTTTCCTGCGAAGAAGCCCGCGATGCTGAAGCCGCCCGCCTCGGCGGCGCCGATGCCTATCGACAATCGATTGCCCGGGTCGCTCTTGAACTGGTTCCCTCTTCCCTGAGCGCGCCTTCTCTCCTGCGAAAAGACGGCAATCTCCTGAGCCGACTGAAGCGCGTGCCGGAAACAAGCCGCCAATCGCCTCCCCTCACCCCGGTAGTTCTCGGCATCCAATGTTTACTCGTCGCCCTTGCCGGTCTCATGGGAACCGCGACGCCCTCTCTTGCCGCCTCCGGCGCCTCAGCGAATCTCTTCGGCATGTGGCGCGCTGAGGACCGCGGAAACCGCTTTGCGCGGCAGCTCGAAGTCTACGAATGGGGCGACGAGGTAAAACTCCGGATCTGGCATTCGCTCGGCAACGACGGTGAACTCCACGGCGCCACGGTCACTTCATTTGAGATGAGTCGGACCTACTTCGACCAGCGATACTCGAAGGATAACTTCATCTCAGTCGAACAGGACAATGGATTCTCTCAATCCATCTACACGCTCTCGATCCATGGCGGTTTGCTTGAATTCGGAGTCAAACGCCACTACACCGACAATTCAAACCGGGGCGATCAGGACTTCATTTCCTTCTTCGAGCGGGGAACCTGGGCGGAGAAATAAGCTTCAGCTCTCACCGTTCGCCGCGGCCCAGGCAAGCCTCACCGCTTCCAGTTCCTCCCATCGCTCATAGAGAGCCTTGACCGCTGCCTTCTTCGCTTCGAGGTCCGCACTCATGCCGACGGCCAGTTCGGAGTTCTCGATGTAGAACTCAGGATCATTGAGCTTCGCTTCGATCTCCTCGATCTCCGTCTCCGCGCCGAGAATGGTTTCCTCCATTCCCTCCAGCTCCCGCTCTTCTTTCCACTTCAGCTTCCGGGGCTTATCATCGTCGTTGCGCTCCCGCTTCTTTTTAGCCGGCTTCACTTTCGCCGCTGCAGCCGTCGCTTCGAGCGCTCGTCGCTTCTCGAGGTAATAGGAATAGTTCCCCTCGTTGATCGTGACGATGCCATCGCCTTCAAACACGATGACCCGGTCGCAAACCCGGTCGAGAAACCAGCGGTCGTGGCTGACCACCAGCGAGGTCCCGCCAAAATTGATCAAAGCCTCCTCAAGAACCCGCAAGGTCTGTAAATCCAGATCGTTCGTCGGCTCATCGAGCACGAGAAAATTGCCGCCCCGCTTCAGGATCTTCGCGAGGAGAACCCGGTTCTTTTCACCCCCTGACAGATTACCAATACGATCATTGATTCGATCATTGCTGAAAAGGAAACGACTGAGGTAAGCCCGCACCGAAATCGTTTCCTCACCGAACTGAACGGAATCGATCCCCTGGGAAACCTCCTCCATGACACTGTTATCCTCGTCGAGTTCGAGCCGCGTCTGATCGACGTAGTTGAACTCAGTCCGCTTTCCGATCGTGACATTGCCGGCGGCGGGCTCAAGCTCCCCGAGAATGATTTTCAACATCGTTGTCTTACCGACTCCGTTGGGACCGACCACACCGACACACTCGCCCGCTTTGAATTCGATATCGATCCCCAGAAAGAGCGGATCACGATCCCAGAAGTGGCCCACCTCTTTCAAGTCGACCACGACATTGGCGAGCCGCGGCGGAGTCGGAATAACCAGCTCCATGTTGAGTTCCTGATCCGGCGCCTTCTGCCCTTTTACCGCATAGAAATTGTCGAGACGGCTGCGCTGCTTCGTCCCCCGCGCTTTAACGCCTGCCCTCACCCAGCTGATCTCGCGGCGAAGGAAACTCTGCCGTTTCTTCTCGGAGGCCTGATCCCGCTCCTGGCGTTCAGACTTACCGATGAGGTAATCACTGTAGTTCCCGTCGTAGGAAAAGAAACGACCTTCCGCCAGCTCAACAATGCGCGTCGCGATACGATCGAGAAAGTAACGATCGTGCGTCACGAAAAGGCAGGCACCCGGCATCGTCGCGAGGTAGCTCTCGAGCCAGGAAATCGCTTTGGCATCGAGGTGGTTGGTCGGCTCATCGAGAATGATCAAATCAGGCTGGCTCACGAGCGCCTGACAGAGCCCCACACGTCGTTTCTCCCCCCCGGATAAATGCCTCACGAGGCGATCCGCCGGAGGGGCCGCCAGTTCCCGCATCAGGGTTTCGATCCTCGTTTCGAGATTCCACCCGTCGGCGTGTTCGATCTCGACGAGGAGCCGGTCCGCCTCCGTCGGGCTCAGATTGTCGGCCGTTTCATAGCGCTCGATCTTTCCGATCAGATCGGCGGCACCTGCCCGGATATTGTCTTCAACGCTTGCTTCATCATCGAGCCGGAATTCCTGCGGCAGATAGCCGACCACCAGCCCCTGCTTCCGGGAAATATTGCCCCCGTCGGCCGTTTCATCACCGGCAACGATACGCAGAAAACTGGACTTTCCGCAGCCGTTGCGGCCCACCAACCCGACTTTCTCCCCTGCATAAACCGCGAGAGTCGCCCCGTCCAGAATAGGATCGTTGCCGAAAGAAAGGTTGAGTTCGGTCGCGGAAAGGACCGCATCGTTCTGAATCGTGGGGGAAGCCATAGAAAGCCGGAGCTTACGACGTTCCACGCCGGACTCAACCCTCTTAGCTCAATGACCTGAGAGGGTTGGATCCCGGGAACGGGAACAAATTACTGGTGACGACCTCTACGCTCTGATAAAGCAATGGTCCTTTCACCCCCATGAAAAGCCCTCTTTGCCTCATCCTGACACTCTCCGCCCTCGCTGCTTCTTCCTTTGCTGAAGATGATTGGCCGCAGGGAGCTGGCCGGAGCGGAGACCTCGCGACCACGAATCCGGCCGCGACCGAATGGAGCGTCGTCCGTGACCGGAATATCTCCTGGAAAATCACCCTTCCTGAGACCGGTCAGAACACCCCCGTCGTGGCCGAAGGTAAGGTCTTCTTCTCAACCCTGAAGCCCGTCGAGGAGGATTCCGCTCTCGGCAAAGACATCATTGCCTGGTGCGTCGACGCTGAATCCGGGGAAATCCTCTGGCAGCGCACCATCGAAGGAACCCATCCACTCCGGCTCTCCGGCTGCTTCAGCGACAGCAGTTCACCGCCCGCGGTCTGCGATGGCGAACGGGTCATTTTCACCAATGCCTCAGGCGGAATCGCCTGCTTCGATTTGAAAGGAAACGTCGTCTGGTCAAAAGAAACCCTCAGCGCCGGTCGCACCCTGCCTTTTCTCGACGATGGAAAATTCGTCTTCACCCGTCAACTCTATCCCCCCGGTCCCGACGGCATCTTTCCCCACGACTATGCGGATTCCCCCAAAGAAAAGTGGACCCAGCTGGAGGCGCTCAAGGTTGAAACGGGCGAAGTTGTCTGGACCTCGGACTGCGGGGTCAACATGGGTTGTGTCATCCTTCCCCAAACACTGAGTGACGGCCGCAAGGTGGCGATGGTCGGACGCGGCGGCGGGCATGGACCTCCGGAGAAACCGGACGGTGTTTCACTCGTCGACCTCAAAGACGGATCAACGATTTGGACGCTGCCTCTTGAAGGATTCATGGCCACGATGAGCTACCGGATCACCGAAAACGATATCGCTCCTATTTTCCACGACGATGAACATCTCTGCCTCGATGCGCTCACCGGAAAAATCCTGAGCCGAAGCTCCATTATCGAACATGTCCCGGTGCGGCGCTACGTGGAGGGAAAGCGGACAAGCGAACGCCTTTCCCTGCCAGCCCCGAAGAAAAAGCGCATGATCACTCAGGGCTCCAATCTCCTCGTGGGAAAATGGCACTACTTCCGCAGCTACACCCGGCCCTGGCTGGGACGGGTCAATCTCGAGAACGGCGACGTCGAATACCTCGAACTTCCTCTCCAACTCTCCCGGAAAGAATCCGCCGAAGATTCTCTCCTCTGGTTCACGGAGCCGTCGAACAAAAAAGACACCAGGCTCGAAGCGCAAACCGTCACTCCCAATGACATGAAAAATTCCCGCGGCTTTGTTGTCTTCGGGGACAAACGTTCGCAGGGCAGCGGCTGGGGGCACATCGCCTCGCCCTCCCCCACCGTGGCCGGGGATCACCTCTATCTTCCTGTCATGAACGGTACCGTCTATGTCCTCGACTGGACCGCGGAAACGCTCGATGAATCCGCCATTGTTGCCATCAACGATCTCGGCCCAGCCGGGCGATCCTACACCCGGGCGAGCCTTTCATTCGCCGACGGTTGCATTTTTGCGCACACGATTCGGGAACTGGTTTGTATTCGTTAGAGCCATACTTTTTCACCTTCGCCGCGAAGCCATCGCTATTTCATGAAATCCTTTTCAACGACCATTCTCCCGCTTCTTGCCATTGCCCTGCTCACCCATGCCAGCGGTGAGGAGAAAACTCACTACAGCGCGATCAAGGCCGTCGAAGGACTGCAATTCGATCCGGTTCGAATCAAGGCGCGCGCCGGCGACAAGCTCCGCATCGTTTTTTCAAACGAGGACCCGAATGATCAACCTCACAATATCGTGATCATCAAGCCGGGAACGCTCGAGGAAATCCAGGCCGCGTCGATGATGGTGACCGGTGACTCGCAGGCGAAAGGATTCGTTCCCGAGAGCGAACATATCATTGCCTCGAGTGGGCTTCTCGACGCGGGCGGCTCAGACGAGCTCCTCATTAATATACCGAAGGAAAAAGGCGTCTACCACTACGTGTGCACCTTTCCCGGACATGCCATGCTCATGTATGGTGCGATCTACGCGGGGGTCTCACAGGGATCGCTCGCAGCTGATCCGAATATTCCCGACGTCGCCAGGAACGCCGAGGCAGAACGGAAAGAAGCTCTTCTCAATGTCGAACGCCCCGGCATGTTCCGGCTCTTCATGCCTGATGCCGGACCCGCCGCCATCGCCGTCGCCCTCCCTCACGACTTCAACTACTGCTGGGACGCCGGCAACGGGCGGCTCCGCTATCTCTGGAAAGGCGACTTTATCGACGCCACCGGGCTTTGGCGATCGAACGGAAACGCTCTTGCCAGAGTGCTGGGAGACCGAATCTGGGAAAGCCGGGCGGGTGAGAAAGTCTACGGATTGAAATTCGGCGACACCGCTCCCGGTGATTATCACTACCTGGGCTACGACCTCGTTGAGGAAACGCCGGTCTTCCGCTACCAACTCGATGGCATCGACATCACAGAAACCCTGACAAGCACAGAAGATTCACTCCGCTGGAGTTTTACCGTCACTGATCCCGCGACTGACATTCGCGTCCTCGCCCCCGCCACCGGCAAAATATCGATCACCGCCGAAGTCGGAGAACGTGACGGCGACTGGTGGGTCATCCCACAGGAGCACGCCTCCGCCTTTACCCTCACCCTGAAAGAATCATGATCCGCCTTCTCTCCATTCTCGCCTTCGCCTCAGGGGCGAGCCTCCTCCCTGCCCTTGCCGGATCTCCATGGACGGTCGAACCGCTTCCCTTCGAAAAAGGGAGCGACCAACAGGTTGGCGGGATTGATGTCCTCCCGGACGGACGCGTCTTTGCCTGTTTTCACCGGGGCGAGATTCGTCTTTTTGATCCCGAAACATCGACCTGGTCCATCTTTGCGAAAGGGCTTCAGGAACCTCTCGGGATCCATGCCGAGTCGGAATCTTCCGTTGTCATTGTGCAGCGCCCTGAACTCACCCGCGTGAGCGATACCGACGGGGACGGAAAGGCGGACCGCTTTCAGAAAATCAGTGACGACTTCGGCATCTCAGGCAACTACCACGAGTTTGCCTTCGGCCCGCTTCAGGACGCCGATGGCAACTGGATCGTGGCCCTTAACGTCGCCTCCAACGGTGCCGGGATCCGCGACGAAATCCGGGGGGATTTCCTCGAGATCGGCCTGCCTCGCGATGACTTCTACGTCGACGATTGGAAAGCCGTCAAAAACAAAGCAGGGCGCATGTATTCACGCGTCGCCTGGCGGGGATGCATCATTTCGATCGACAATGAGACCGGGAAGATCACCCCTCTTGCCTACGGATTCCGATCACCCAACGGGATCGGTTTTGACGGGCACGGCCGCCTCTACGCCTCTGACAATCAGGGCGACTGGCGCGGCACGAGTCCCCTCTATCATATCGAGGAAGGCAAGTTCTACGGTCATCCCGCCAGCCTTCCCTGGATGCCCGATTACGACGGTCGTCCCCCGCTCGACATCCCCGTCGAGGAACTGGAGGAACTTCGCACCCCCGCGGCGATCTGGTTTCCCCATGGCACGATGGCCAATTCCCCCACCGAGCCGATTCTCATCCCGGACGGGTTCGGTCCCTTTGCCGGTCAGATGCTGATCGGGGAAATGAACCGCCCCCGTATCGTGCGACTCATGATGGAAGAAGTGAACGGCGTGATCCAGGGAGCCTGCGTTCCTTTCATCGACGATTCCGGCCTTCCCTCCGGCGTGAATCGACTCGCCTTCGGCCCTGAGAACGTTCTCTGGACCGGACATACCCATCTCTCCTGGGCCGGCGACGAAGGCATGTCCAAGATCACTTATGACGGCAGCCAGGCCCCTCAGGAGGTTTCTTCCCTGACGATCACTCCTCACGGCTTTGAAGTGACCTTCCTCCATCCCGTCGCAGAGATGGGCGAAGTGACCCTTTCGAGCTTCACCTACCTCTATCACAAAGACTACGGATCCCCCAAAATGGACGAAAGACCCGAAGCCTTCGACCCCGAGAAAGTGAACGAAACCACTTTCCGCGTGAACTTGAAAGAACCCCTCCGCGCCGATTTTTGCTACGAGTTTGATTTCAGCGTCGCCGATCACGCCATGGTCGTTTATACGGTTCGGGAAATCCCCGGCAAGCCGTAAAATCCCGTAAACCGCCCCCGTGATAGCGGCTTATTCTTCGCTGGTCAGGACTGCTATTTGCATGCTCACTGACTCCATGAAGATCGCCGCTATTCTCGCTCTTTTCACCGGACTTTGCCTCACCGCAGACGCCGCCCCCAATGTCGTTTACATCCTCGCCGATGATCTCGGCTACGGAGACCTCTCCTGCTACGGACAGGACAAATTCTCGACCCCGAATATCGATCGCCTCGCGAGCGAAGGACTGAAGTTCACCGCGCACTACTCCGGCAACACCGTATGCACCCCGTCACGGGCGGTCCTCATGACGGGACAGCACTCCGGAAATGTCTACGTCCGAGGAAACCTGAAGTCTGAAATCGGCGCGGCACTCGATCCGGACATGACGGTTCTCCCTGAAGTCTTCAAGGCGGCAGGATACGCCACCGGCCTCTACGGAAAGTGGGGACTTGGCCCCACACATCACACCGGAGCCGACAGCCCTCTCACCCATGGCTTCGATGAATTCGCCGCCTGGAAAAGTCAGACCATCGCTCACACCTACTACCCCTCGACCTGGGTCGTGAACGGCGAAGAGCTTCCGCTCGATAAAGGGACCTACGTCCATGACCTCATCATGGAGAAAGCCCTTCAATTCATCGAAAAGAACGCCAAATCGAAGACCCCGTTCTTTGCCTATATTCCGACCGCAGTGCCTCATGCCGCGATGCAGGCCCCGAAAGAGCTCCACGAAAAATGGCGCAAAGAATTCCCTGAATTCGATGACACCATCGGCAAATATGCCGCCGGAGACGAAGACTGCCCTGACGTCATCAACCCCATCGCCGGCTTCGCCGCGATGATGGAAAACCTCGACAACCAGGTGGGTGAAATCCTCGACATGCTCACAGAGCTCGGGATCGACGAAGACACCATTGTCATTTTCACAAGTGACAACGGCGCACACAAAGAAGGCGGGCACGACCCGAAATTCTGGAACTCCTCCGGCAGCCTGCGCGGCCACAAACGTGACATGCACGAAGGCGGAATCCGTGCGCCGATGCTCGCCCGCTGGCCCGGAACGATCGCACCTGACACGACCACCGATCACATGAGCTGCTTTCAGGACATCCTCCCCACCGTTTGCGAATTGACCGCCCAACCCGTCCCGGAACAGAATGACGGCCTCTCCTTTCTCCCCACTCTCAAAGGCGAGACCGACGCTCAGGAGAAACACGACTACCTCTACTGGGAATTCTGCAAAGGAGTGGACCAGCAGATCTTTTCACAAGCCGTCCGCAAGGGAAACTGGAAAGCCTACCGCGAGGCGAAGGACGGGAAGACGAGGCTCTACGATCTCGGGAAGGACCCTTTCGAAACGAACAACCTCGCCGCCACTCTCCCCGATGAAGTCGCCGCGATGGAACGTCGCATGATGGAATCTCACAGGCCGCTTCCGACACAGAATTAGCGCTGTAAAAGCAGAGTCTCATTGCTAGGTTACCGCCCCTGCGGTTCATCCTCAATACGGCCTTTGCACAAAGGCCGCAGAGACCGCATGCGTGTGCTTCATGCACTGCGCCCCTTTCCCTGTCGATGCGCCTCATCATTCCAGTTCTTGTGCTGAGCACGTCTCTCCTCAGAGCAGACGACCGCCCCAACATCTTCTTCTTTTTCGCCGACGACTGGGGACGTTACGCGAGCATCTACTCAGATCCTGACACCCCCTCCCTCAGCGATGCTCTCGACACCCCGCATATTGACCGCATCGGGAAGGAAGGCGTCGTTTTTGAAAACGCCTTCGTGAACGTGGCCTCATGCGGTCCCTGCCGTGCCTCCCTCGCGACCGGGCGCTACTTCTGGAACTGCGGGAGCGGTGCCTTCCTCAACGGAAAAGGGAGCGACTGGACCGGGCACGATGACCCGATGAAAACGCTCCCGAAATTTGTCGACCTCCTCCGCGAAAGCGGCTACTTCGCGCAAAGCTCCCAGAAGACGTTTGCCTTCACCTCCTCAAAACCAAGCGCGGATTGGAAGGCCTTCGGAAAACCTGACTACCATCGCTACGGGCTCTACGTCGGCGCCGCGAACAACAAAGCCGGCCGGAGAAAGCGCCACAAGGAAGTGCTCGAAAACTCCCGCCGCGAAATGCAGCGCGTCCTCGTCGGGACCCCGGAGGGTCAGCCCTTTTTCTTCGCCTTCGGATCGGTCAACGTTCATCGCCCCTACCTCCCCGACACCGGGAAAGAGCTCTGGGGAATCGAACCCGACTCCCTCGAAGGATTGATCCCTCCTTTCCTGCCGGATGAGCATGACATCCGTCGCGATTTCTCTGACTACCTCGGTGAAGTACAGGCCCTCGACCTCATGCTCGGGGCAATGATCGAGGAACTGGAGAAAGCCGGGGAGCTCGACAATACCGTCATCATTCTCTCCGGCGACCACGGCATCCCCGGCGTGCCCCGGGGCAAGACCAACTGCTACGACCTGGCCACGCAAGTGCCCATGATCGTTCGCTGGCCCGGGAAAATCCCCGCAGGACGTCGCGTCGAAGATCTCGTCAGCGTGCTCGATCTCGGCCCCACCCTGCTCGAACTCGCCGGGGTGGAGCCGCCTGCCTCCATGGATGGAAGAAGCTTTCGCAAACAACTCCTCAGTAAAGAGAGCGGCTGGATCGATCCCGCACGCGACTCAGTCGTGATCGGCCGCGAACAACATGTCCACCTCTCCCGCCCCGGTGGCCTCCCCTATCCGATGCGGGCAATCAGGACAAAAGACCATCTCTACATTCGGAATTTCAAACCCGATCGATGGCCGCAGGGCGACCCCTTTGACACCGCGAAAACGAATGACAGTGAAGAACTTTACGAAATGGGCAAGGAAACCGGCTCCGGCTATCGCGACCTCGACGGAAGCCTCACCAAAGCCTTTCTCCTCGGGCACCGCAGCTCCTCCGAAGCAGCGGACACCATCGCCCTGACCCTGAACAAGCGCCCCGCCGAAGAACTCTACGACCTCACCGAGGACCCCCACCAGATGAACAACCTCGCAGGGAAACCGGGAGCCGGAAAGACGCTCACCTCGCTCCGCCGACGCGTGAAGAAACTCATGAAAGAGTCCAATGACCCGCGCCTCACCGATGCCTTCGATGCCGCGCCCTGGATTTCACCGAAGCAAAATAAAAAGTGAACCTTCCCTCCCCTCCAAACAAAAATCCCTCTACTCCTCCCCTCATGCGTTTCCTCATTCCTCTCCTTGCCCTCGCTACCCTTTCCCTCAGCGCCGGCGATCGTCCTAACATCATTCTAATTCTCGCGGATGACCTGGGCTGGTCGGACACCACCCTCTACGGTCAAACCTCCCTTTACGAGACTCCCAATCTCGAACGACTTGCGAAACGCGGGATGACGTTTACGCGCGCCTATACGCCCAACCCGCTCTGCTCGCCGACCCGATCCAGCATCCTTACCGGAAAGCATCCCGCCCGCACCGGGCTTACCGCGCCCAACTGCCACGTTCCGCCGATCATTCTCAAAGCGACGAGCGAAAAGACCGCCGCCCCCGACCGGAAAATTACCGGATACACTTCCGTTTCACGCCTTGACCCCCAGTATGAAACCCTCGGTGAACTCCTCAAAGAAGGCGGCTACACCACCGCCCACCTCGGCAAATGGCACCTCGGCGCTCCGCCCTATTCGCCCCTCGAGAACGGCTTTGATATCGACATTCCACATCATGCCGGCCCCGGTCCCGCCGGCAGCTTCGTCGCCCCCTGGAAGTTCAAACACGGCTTCAAGGAAAAGTATCCCGGCGAGCACATCGAAGACCGCATGGGTGACGAAGCCGTCGCCTTCCTCGAAGCACACCGGGACGAACCTTTCTTCCTCAACTACTGGCAGTTCTCTGTCCATGCCCCCTTCGACGCCAAGGCGGACCTCATCGAAAGCTACCGCGGCAAGATCGATCCCGACGATGAACAACGCAGCCCCACCTACGCCGCGATGGTTCACTCGCTCGACGAGAATGTCGGTAAAGTGTTAGACACCGTTGACCGTCTCGGCCTCGCGGAGAAAACCGTGATCATCTTCACCTCCGACAACGGAGGCAACATGTACAACGAAGTCGACAACACCACCCCGACCTCGAACCGCCCGCTTCGCGGCGGCAAAGGGAACAACTGGGACGGCGGGGTTCGCGTTCCCACGGTGGCGGTCGTTCCCTGGATGACAGAAGCCGGGAGCACGAGCGATCAATGGTTCGTCAGTCAGGATCTCTACCCCACCCTCCTCGAACTCGCCGGTATCGCCATCCCGGAGACACCGCTCGACGGCATCAGCCTCATCCCCACCCTGGAAGGCAAAAAACAGGACCGGGAAACGATCTTCACCTTCTTCCCCCACTCCACCGGCGTCCCCGACACCCTGCCCCCCAGCGCGGCCGCCTACGAAGGCGACTGGAAGCTCCTCCGCCTCCTTCACGATGGAGAGAACGGCGCCCACCGCGACCTCCTCTTCGACCTCAACGCAGACATTGGTGAACGCGAGGACCTCGCGGAGACCATGCCGGAGGTGACCGCCGACCTCGCCGCCAGACTCGATGCCTTCCTCGCCGACACCGGGGCGGTTCACCCCCGGGCAAACCCCGACTTCGACCCGGAAGCCGCCGCCTTCACCGAGCTCGGCCTCAAGCCCCTCAAAAACGCCTCCCTCAGCGCCAAAGAGGGCATCGCCACCTTTGTTTCCGGCAAAGCCAATGGAATGATCGAGCTCACCCTGAAGCCCAACCCCTCCCCCGGCGAGCTGAAGCTGCACCTCAAATTCCACCCTTCAGCCCCCGGTCGGATCGATCTCCGCTGGGCCGAAAAAGGCATCAAGCCACGCTACTACCGCGACCGCCTCGAACGCTCAGGCCAGTATCCCGCCAACCAGTGGCAGACCCTCGAGATCCCCTTCACCCCATCGAACGCGATCAATCACCTCCGCGTCGATTTCATCCAGCCCGCCGGCGAAGTGAAGATCGATGAGATACAGGTGATCAACGACGGCGAAGTCGTTTGGGAGCAGGGGTTTTAGTCTCTCTCCGGCGCTCGTTGCCTGAATGCCGGGGCCCCTCCCCGCATTCGCCCCGGCGGGCATTTCAGAATAGCGGCAAAGGCATTGTTAAGGCCGTTATACGCGCCGAATATTTCCTTTCCTTCGCCTTACCTTTCGGCATGCTTAAGGAAGAGATTCCTCTGACCCACATGCCTGCCGATAATAAGCCAACCTCTGCCGGGAAGGCGGAGACGTCCTTCGAGGAAACGTTCTGGGAAAACACCTACAAGCTGCGCGGCTCCGTCGATGCGCTCGCCCCCGACACTACCCAACAGGGTTGCCTCGACCACCCAACCCTGTCTGATCCTCAATCCCTCTTTCCCGCAGCATTTGAATTCACCGAAGAGCTGGATTGGATTCCTGAGGTATGGGAGGTGAGCACGATTGACGATGAATGCGAAATTGTTGGTGGAGGAACACCGAGCACAAATAACCCTGATTTTTGGGATGGCGGAGAGTTTCCCTGGGGATCTCCCAAGGATTTTTCCGCTCTCCAGGACAAATTACTACTTTCCAGCAGCAAACTCTTAACCCAAGCAGGTCTAGACAAAGCTAGCTCGGGACTGCTGCCTAAAGAAACTGTCCTGATGCCCTCTCGCGCGCCAGTCGGCAATCTTGTAATTTCCAAGATAGAAACCGCGATCAACCAAGGCTTTATTGGCATGATCTGCAACAAGCGGCTATCGCCAGAATTCATTCTCCAATGGGCCTACTCACGCATGGACGACATTAAGCGAGCAGCAGATGTAAGCACATTTTCAGAGATCAGCAAAAAGGCCTTTCGAAATCGTCATTCCACGCCAAGCGACAAAAGCTGCCTTCACGGAGACAACTGGCGCGATCTACGACATGATTGCAGATGGTGTGTTGGTGTCACGATCCCTCACGAAACTCCGCGACACACTCCTTCCGAAACTCATCTCCGGCGACCTCTCCGTTCGATTCTCCACTGGTTGAAGTAGTTACTGCTTCACCAAAACTGTTGTCTACTTGCATGCACATCCGCTTCAAAAAATCGCACAAATCCATCAAGACATTCACCCCTCACGAGGTTGGGGACTTTGTAATTGTAACAGGGGTCAATGGATCGGGCAAAACGCACCTTCTTGAGGCTCTAGCTGGCGGAAACTTGAGAATAGACGGCATAGCTCCTCAAAAGCTAAAATACTACAACTCCACAAGCTTTCAGGCTTCAATCGAGGTATCGGCTACACCAGCACAGGCTTACCAAGAGAGGGAAGCCACCTTAAAAAACTTCCTCTCAAAAAGAAATCAACAACTCACACGTCTTCGAGGCCAGTTGGACGCCTGGGGCATCGGAAGTGAAGTTGATGTAGCCGAGATTTTTTTCGCTCAATGACGAGGAGTTAGAAGCGGCACTAGAAGCTGCTCCGCTTTCAAATAAAGAAGGACAAACAGCGCTCATCTACAAAAACCAGATTAAGAATAAGCTCGCGCAAATATCTGAGCAGCTGATTGCTTCCGTGAGCGGATCGATATACCTAGCCGAGCATGTCGCCAAAGAAAAAGGGTGTCATATCGCGACGCTTACCGAAGCAGATCTAAAGAAGGCGCCAGTGGGAATTGTGAGTGATAACGCAATTCAGCTTAAACTTGCGTCACAGTTTTCAGCGTGGCTTGGATCTTATGAGTATAACAAAATCAATCGATATTACGCAAAGAAAGAGGGAAAAGACTTTGAATACCTAGAAGACGAGGAGTTCTTCAAGAGCTACGGAATTGAGCCGTGGCTTGCTGCAAATGATATTCTGGAAATCGCAAACCTCCCCTACAGGTTCAATAAACCTGAGGGAACGATATACGATCTGCAAGGAGCTTACCAGTTGCGTCTGATTGACCAGCAGAATGGCGAATCGGTAAAAATAGAAGAGCTCTCTTCAGGAGAAAAAAACCTGTTGGCTTTGATCGTTCTTAGATATCAGTCGCAGGCCCACAACGGAATTAGAGCTCTTCCCGAGGTCTTGTTACTTGATGAAATTGATGCACATCTCCACCCCTCGTTTACGGACATCGTTCTCCAAACACTGAAAAAATACTTCGTTGATCAGGGTATTTCGGTGATTTTTGCAACGCATTCTCCTAGCACTGTAGCCTTGGGGGAGGCGAATGGGGCGGAGATCTACGAGCTGAAGCGAAACGACAAGACTCTTGAGAGAATCACAACATCTCAAGCGTCATCCATTCTGACATCGGGATTTCTCGCAGTCCTTCCTGACGATCGAATAATCATCACGGAGGCCAACGACGATGCCGAATACTACCAAAAGATTCACGATCGCTTGGTTTCGAAGGGGACTATTGAGGCTATCCCCGGATTGAGGTTTATCCCAGCCTCTTCGACGAGTGACTCAGGCACTGGTGGCGGCTGTGATCAAACAACTCAATGGGCCCAAAAACTGTCCGACTTGGGCCTCTCAAAATTCAAAGGCCTAGTAGATTGGGATCCTGAGGGAAACAGTAATACTGAGACTGATTGCGTTAAGGTAATCAAACGCAGCGCTTTGGAGAACTACCTCTACGATCCATTAACCCTTCTCGCGCTGATGATCGACAACGGTGGTTCTGCACTACTACCCAGCTGGTCAGGCTCAGATGACAATACTACTTGTCTCCTTGGAATGACCGCTGACGAAATCTCCAGCTTGATCAGCGAATTGGAAACCAGTCTTGGAATTGACCAAAGTAATGTGACCACGGTTGATTACCATCAGCATAAAGGAGTTCAGATGTCCGATAGATGGGTGATGGAGCGCGGCCACGACCTTGAGACGTTCATCTTGGGAGCGTTCAACAACACCCCGCCCTTCAAGGGCACGTTCACGAGCAACGTTGTATCCAAGGGAGCCCGCAAAAGCATTGACTACCAAACGAGCAAGTACGTCGAACTTCTCCCGTCCTGCCTGATTGAGACAGTATCTTCGCTGAAGGGTAGCGTATGAAATTCACCGAAGCCCAACTCGAATCCTCCGTCATCGAGCTTCTCGAAGCCGAGGGCTACCCGTACGTGTTGGGCGAGGCAATTTTGAGCGCCAGCCGCAGGCAGTCCTCATCAAAGACGAGCTGCTGACGACGTCGCAGCTTCTGGAGGCCGGCATTTCTGACCGGAGCATCACCCGCCTTGGCGAGAAGGGCACCCTCACGCTCACAAGGGACAGGACCCGATGTCCCCCCGGCAGGGCGCTCTTTCCGGGCGCGCCACGCTTTTTCACGAAGATTGTATTGTCCCGAGATTCCTGATAGATTGCACGGCATGGAAATTCTACGCCTTGCTCTCCAAGTGATTGTCGCCCTCGGCTTGCTGAATGTCTGGCTACTCCGGGCGAGGAAACCAACCCGCTATCGGGGCGGCGATGCCAAGTCAATACGCGAGGAGTTCGCCGCCTACGGACTGCCGGTCGGGATGATGTATCTGGTGGGCGTGCTCAAAGTCGGCATTGCCATCGCCTTGCTCGCCGGCATCTGGCTGCCCGGTCTCGTCGTGCCGGCCGCTTCACTGCTCACCCTGTTGATGTTCGGTGCGTGTGTGATGCATCTCAAGGTGCGGGATCCACTCGTGAAAGCCGTCCCCGCACTGCTGATGCTGATCATGGCGATCGCGATTGCAGCGTTGTGAGTTAGTTCAAGCAAAGGGTGAGGTCGACCTGGAGACAACTTGTAAGGATGACTTACTGGTTCATGCCCACACAGGGACAGGCCCCGGGAATGCCCCCTGATTTTGCTGCAGCCCTCGCAGCAGGGCTTGCGCAAGCTTCATCGGGCTGTCGCCCCCCTATTCCTCTCAAGCCGCGCTATCGTTGCCCCGCTTGATTCCCTAAGCTGATACCCCATACTGATGAGCATGAGAACGAATCGCGAACACGTGTTGATCGATCACAGTGCCTTCATCGGACAGTTCTCGATCAGCGATGAGATCCTGCGTGAGACGGCCAAAGGCAAACTGTCGCCATTGGGGTCCCGGGAAGAGTCGGAGTGGATTGCGGTCGAAACCTTCGAAGAAAACAGTTACACAGATGATACCCTGTGGGGGCTGCCCAATGAGGTGCAAGATGAGTTTTTCCCGTTCATGGATCGCTTCCACTCGCTTTTGAAGACAGAGCGCGAACCGCTTCAGCAGCACGATGCAGAACTTTCTCTTCAATTAGCGCGAGAGTTTGATTGCCACTTTTCCAATGCCCTGACCTGCGCCGTGGCGATTCGAAGAGGAATTGGTCGCATCGTGTCATTCTACGATGACTTTCGGGACGCCAAACTTCAGGGCTATCTCAGGGAACACCGGATCAGCGTCGACAACGCAGAGGCAGCCCTGCCCTCAACCTACCCAACCGGGCTCGAAGGACTTTACGAGAGAGCACTCAAGTGCTTTCAAGAACAAGGCATCGATCTCACCGAATTCCCGCACCGCTGAACCGCTCGAAACGGGAACAGCGCCAGCTCCACGAGGAACAGGCCCCGGGGATGCCGCGTGCCCACCTTGCCCACGGAGGGACAGGCCCCGGAGATGGCACAACCTCCCTTCCTCTTGCCAAACGTTACACATTATACTACAATGTATGACATTTACCGACATACCCATGCCCTCCACTCTCCAGCAAACGCTGAGTTCACTCGCCGCGGCCAACGAGCTGCTGACGACGTCGCAGCTTCTGGAGGCAGGCATTTCCGACCGGAGCATCACCCGCCTTGTCGAGAAGGGCACCCTGGTGCGGGTGCGCCGGGGGATTTATGAGCATGTCGATAGCGAGGTGAGTGAGCATCATGATCTGATTCAGGTCGCCAAGAGTGCCCCCCGCGCCGTCATTGTGCTGATCAGCGCGCTGAGGTTTCACGAAATCGGCACGCAATCGCCCCATGAGGTCTGGATTCAGCTGCCTGCGCAAACCCGCGTTCCCAAAATCGACTGGCCACCGATCCGGGTCATCAGGACCCGGGTGAAGGCACTTCAAACCGCGGGAGTGGAGCATCACCCACTCGGCGGAACCGATGTTGCCATCACCACGCCGGCCCGGACGGTGGCGGATTGCTTCAAACACCGCAACAAGCTGGGAATCGACGTCTGCGTCGAGGCACTCAGGGAAACGCTGAACGCGCGCCTGGCTAAAATCGGGGAAATCAGCGAAATGGGCCGACTCCTGCGCGTCGACAAAGTGATGAGACCGTATCTGGAGGCAATGATATGAAAAACGTCGCGGCTTCCGTTCGGGCCAAACTCCTCAATCTTTCCCGTGCTGAGAGCGTGCCACTCCATGCGCTGATGGAGCAATACGCCACCGGACGCTTCCTCTATCGCCTGTCCACAAGCAAGTATCGGGAGCGTTTCATCCTCAAAGGGGCTCAGCTGTTTCGCATTTGGGAGGCGGAGGAACATCGGCCCACTCGCGATCTGGATTTCCTCGGATGCGGGGAAGCCACGGAAGAAGCCGTTCAAAGCATTTTCACGGAACTGACTCAGATCGAGGTCGATCCACCGGATGGTCTTGAGTGGGGCGAAGTGACGGTGTCGCCGATTCGTGATGAGGTGGCCTACGGTGGGTTTCGAGCCAGGGTGAATGTCGATCTCGCCGGGGCCCGCCTGAGCATTCAGATCGATGTCGGCTTCGGCGATGCCATCACCCCCGAAGCGACCGAGAAGGAATGGCACGAACTGCTTCCTTTTCCCAGCGCCCGGCTTCTTGTTTATCCTCCCGAAACGGTCGTCGCCGAGAAGCTGGAGGCAGCGGTTTCCCTTGGAACCGACAACAGTCGCATGAAGGATTTCTACGATCTCCACTGGCTGCAATCACATCTGAATTTCAATGGTGCCGTCATGACAGAGGCCATCGCCAATACTTTTGCGAGGCGCGGAACCGAAGTCCCCGGTGAACCCCCGATCGCGTTCACGAATGAGTTCTATCACGACGAGCAGAAGCTTGTTCAGTGGAATGCCTTCCTCCGCAAAGGGAAACTTGAGGCGGGAGTGCTCGAAGAGGTGATGAAAGATATTTCCCGTTTTCTTCTTCCCGTTCTTGCAGACAAGGTAAGCGACCAGGTCTGGACTCCTCCGGGAAAATGGACCTCAACCTCAAAGCCCTCATGAAATCCCCCCCAAACCAACCTCCCCGCTTAACCTTCCTCACGATTCTTCTGACCGCTTCGATGCTTCCCCTCGCCGCCGCTGAACCGGGGAAAACGCTGACGATTGGCCTGATCGGAGATTCCACGGTGGCGTCGACCTATGGGTGGGGTCCCGCCTTTGCCGGGAACGTGAGTGAGGAAACGGTGGTGCGGAACGTGGCCAAAAACGGCGCCACCTCGGCATCCCTCTCCGAAACCCTGGATGAATTACTGAAAGAGAAACCTGACTATGTCCTGATCCAGTTTGGTCATAATGATCAAAAGCGATACGGCACCGAGGTGTATCGCGCCAATCTTCGATCCTACGTCGAGCGCATCCGGGAGGCGGGCGGGAAAGCGGTCATTCTCAGCTCGGTGACGCGACGGAATTTTAATAAAGACGGTTCGATCCAACCGAGAACGGAGCTCGAACCCGGAACGCCTCTCCACGGCGATTTAAAAGCCTTCGGAGAGGCCGCTGAAGCGGTCGCGAAAGAGATGACGGTGCCCTTCATTGATCTGTATTCCATCAGCGTTGCGCATCACCAGAAGCTCGGACCGGAAGCCAGCGCCGCTTACAACTTTAAAGAGGGCGATGTCACGCATTTCAGCGAGGAGGGCGCCGAAGCAATCGCTTCGCTGGTGATCGCCGAACTGAAGACTGCGGTTCCTTCCCTTGCCCCGTCTTTGACGAAGTAGGCGGACCGGCAGCTCTTCGGGCGATGGCTTTGTGCTTGCTCACTCCCCTCTCTAAAATCGATACGAGATCGAGCTTCTCATGCCCGAGAAATTCCCGGCCGCGATCGGATTTCCATCGGTGCCGATGCTGTCGCTATCGATGTAGAAATACCCTGTGTTAAGACTGAGGCCCCGGGCCATGTCGTAACGGATACCGGCGGTGTAGGTCGTCTCAAGATCTCCTCCGTTTGTCTCGGAAAGCATCAGGCCGGCGGACCAGGTGAATGCCTGAAACTTGTAGCTGGCGCAGAAGCTCGCCGAGATGCGATCGAAACTGTCGAAGTCGGCGTAGGGATCAAACTGGTCCCACGAGGCGGCGACTTTAAAATCCCAACTCCCGTAGGCAATATCATACCCCGCGGTGACGCCGTTGCGGGCGTATCTCTCCAGGTAATCTCCTCCATGATAATCGAGCGACCACGAGTCTTTCTTCGTCGCGGTCGGGCTCCGGTAGAGAAAGCCGATATTGTAATTCTCCCCGTTGTCATCAACCGCGGCGTCTACCAGAAAGCTGCTGAAGCGGCCGCGATAACGGAATGCTTTGCCTCCCGGTGGATTGAAGAATCCATCGTAGAATAGGGTCGCTTCCCCGGATAGAGCGGACCGACTCGAAAGAAGAAGGGCATTACGATCATCGAAATCCCCATAGGAGATTTGTCCATAACGTCCGCGGAGGTAGATATCAAAGCGAGTGTCTTCAAAGGTGAAATCACTGGACCCGGTTCCTTCAAAAATCGTGCGCCCGTCGATCCCGTAGGAGAGAGCATTACCCATTTTTCGCGCGATCCGCAGGTCGACGATCCCGCCGTAGAAGCCATCCCACCCCTCGGTGTCCTGAACCAGGCCCTGGCTGTTCACGGAGTCAAAGAGATAGGTGCCGCCCGAGAACACTGCGCCTTCAAGCAGGACGGTATGATCGGCAATATCGTAGGCGATCGGTTTTTGAAACGTGGTCCGTGGCCCCAGGCGCCTGTCGATGTCTGAAACGAGACGACTCGGCGTTTGCGCGGCAGCCGACAGGACGAAACCAAAAATCAGCCCGTGCAAACCCGTCATGAGAAAACTGTTTTTCATAGTAAGATGAGCACAGGGACTAGATACGGTTCAGATAGTTTTGGTGAACGTGCTCCCCGATAGCACGCCCCATGCGCAGGCCCTCGATATTGTCGGCCTGCCAGTGAACGCCCCCGTAGATACGACTCATGCCGTTTTCATCTTCGAGCGTGGTGATATCCGAATAATGCCGCTTCGCGCCGCGGAGTTGATCCGGCCAGTTGACGGTATCAAGCGCTTCGAGCGTGATCGAAATCTTGTCTCCTCCAAGGAACCGGCGCATCACCTGGGCTCCCGCCCCGGAGAATGTCGAATGCCCTGAAACATAGGAGGGAAAGGGCGGCGTCGGAATGAGAGTGGTCCACTTCGGGTCACATCGAACCCTCGGATCCGGATTCTTCAACTGATCGGCCGTATAGCGGATCGCGGTCTCAGGGCGCAGGATGTCGTGAAAGTACTTTGCGTGCCAGGCGGAGAGTCCGGCATCGGACATCGCACAACTCATCTGAGCGAGTAGCTGTGCCCGCTCGACCAGCGAGTAGGTCCCCCGCTTTTTCATGATCACGAGCCCCATATTGAGCCAGGCCGCCGGGACGGTTCCTCCCCGTGGTCCATCCTCCCAGAAAAAGGCGATCTCGTGCTGATCGTCCGTGCGGACACTGGATTCAGTCCCGCCGTATCGATAAACTTCTTCGAACTGATCAGCGAACTCCTTCGATCGCACGTCAATGAAAGGCTTTGCCGCAAACTGCTCTTTCGAGCGAATCGCAAAGGGCTCCATATTTCCAAGATTGGGAAAGAGCCCTCTTTCGTAGGTCTCGAAACGTGGACCGATCGATGTCTTGTAGAACGGACCGGTTTGAGACCAGCTGTCGATCGTCTTCCGCGGGGTGTAGGAAGGATCGAAATAGAAATTCACTTTCTCGGCGTGCCCACCATCGATGGTGCGTTTTTGCTGCACAATTTTCCCGACATATTTTCCCCAGCGAACGCCGGCATCAATGTCCCCCTGCCCGTCTCGAAGCAACTTGAGGTGTCGCATGAGATCGAGATCCATCGGCGTTTGCAGGGCCTCCGAGGCCGCAATTGACACCGCGGCCGCGTAGGCTGCCTCGGCATTAATCCCCGCAGGGGCGCGTCCAATTTCCGAATAGGGATTGTGATACCGCCCTTCAATCGCGTTCACCGCGAGAAAGCCGGCGAGATGACCCATCGCATAGATTCGTGAGGCCAGTGGCGGCCCGATCGCCTGATCACGAACGCCCTGAAACATGACGTCACTCCAGTAGTAATCAGCGGGTATCTCTTCACCCGGCATGATCATCCCCGTCAAATAGGAACGATTCGATCCCATCGGGGCTGCACAACTGCCGAGAAAGCCCCCCGCCGCTGCGGTTGCCAATCTGAAAAAGGATCTTCGGGAAACACTCATGTCTTAAAAAATGAGCGGCATTTGGCGGGAAATTCTCCCGGCGTGAGCTGCCGCATCATTAATTAAGGATGATTTAATAACCAGATCAACTGATAATTATAGAAAATATGATACTTACATAATTTATAAATCAAGCATCAGCACGTCGAGAAAGGGCAATGAAACCCAGGTCTCATGTTTGAACTGAACCATGAGCGAAAACCGCCCAGAGAACCGGGAGGGCCGGTCTATTCGGCTTCTGCCATCGACTCAAACTCCTGCACCGCTTCGAACGCCATTCTCTGCAGGTAGCGCTTTGTCTTCCCTTTGAAAACAACGGTCAATTCCCCTCCGTCAGGATCTTTCCCCTCTTTCTCTTTGTTTTCAGTCACGGTGTCAAAAGCAAGACCTTCGGGACTCTTCCCGGTAAACGCCGCGTAGAAGAGGTTCGCGACGAGGTAGGCGCAGGTTTGGTTGGGATGGCCATCATTCCGGTAACGGAAAGCCAGTCTCGTCCCACCCTCCTGGATATTCCGAATCGCGAGAGGAACCGGAACGACCGCCTTCGGCTCGAGCGTTTTCGCCAGGGTCAGCGCGACCTTGAGGTCACGCTCAGCCGATTCGGGCTGATAAGCCTCAGTGACAGGTGTGATGTTCTGGGTCTCCGGCGATGTCAGGTAGAGAATCACCCCCGTTCCCTGCTCTCTTGCGATATCGGCGAGTTTGGCCGCATATTTGGCGTAACCCTGATCGGGCTCGAGCGTGGTATCTCGCCAACTCTGAAGGACGACGTAGTCCCACTTCGTTTTCGGATTATCGCTGAGAAGAGCCTCGTGGTTCAGAATCGCCTTCTTAATGTGGCTGTGGATATCAGCAAAGGAGACCTTCGATTTTCCGAGCGAGGCCCAGTGAGTGTTCCACTCCTCTTCGTCCGGTGCTTTCTTCGACTCGAGAAATCCTTTCATCTTCGCGATGCGTGACTCGATCTCCTCATTCGTGATCGTGCTCTGCTCGAGGAAACTTTGACTGAAGTAATAGGTCGAATGCTTAAACATATTCTGCCCGCCGTAAATGACACGACTCACGTGGACGTCGGTCTCCGGATCGCCCTCTTCCAGAACCGCCTCAACGAGATCAGGAATGTCATGGCGGTTCGTGTAGCTGTTTCCCAGAAAGAGAATGTTAATGTCTTTCGAAAAACCCGCCTCTGACAGGAGCAGGATCCCAAAAGTAAACAGGAACGAGATAGGTATCTTCATCCCGACACCCTGTCGCTTGACGATCTGTTTTCCAAGTCCGCGCACCGGCTGAAGCATGGCGAGAATCCGCCAATGGCCTGATTCCCTTCATATTTATTATAATTTTTATAAATAGTGACTGGACTTTATACTTTAGATAAATGAAGTTATTGGCGATGAATACTCCTCTCTGGTTCTTCCTGCTCTTTCCGGGCCTGCCCTTCCTCGCTTTCGCATTCTTCATGAATCGCATCGCAAAGAACCGGCATGCAGCACAGCAACCTGTTTACTCCATGCGCCGACCGGCGGGCTACAGCCTGCAACGGGAAGCAAATGAACTCTGGGATGAGTTTTCCCTCTGGCTCTCGATCTCAGTCTTTGCCGCATTGATCCCGGCGCTCATGAGCATTGCTAGCGAAGGAGGTTTCCTCGCCGGATCGATCATTCTGGGCACCGCTGTCTGCAGCTTCACTTTCTGGAAAATGTGGAAGGCCTATGCGCCCCTCCCCGGCTACTGGCTCGGGGTTCGCGGTGAGCAGGCGACCGGAGGTGAACTCGACATGCTGCAAAGCGAAATGGTCCGCGTCTTCCACGATCTCGTGATCACGGAAAAAGGGTCCACCTGGAACATCGACCATGTCATCCTGACCCGCTGCGGTCTCATCGCGATTGAGACGAAAGCCCGTCGGAAAAAAATGGATGTCGACGGGAAGGCCCACGCGCTCAGCTCAGATGGAGTTCGCGTCGATTTTCCCGATGGCACATACGATACCGAATCAATTTCTCAGGCGCTTAGAAACGGAAAGTGGCTCAGCCGCATCGCGACCGAATGGACCGGCGGCGACGACATCCCTGTGATTGCAGTGGTGGCCTATCCGGGGTGGCTCGTGAATCACCGTGACGAGGGACAGGTCTATGTTCGCAACCCGAAGGAGATCCGTGAGATGCTCGAATTCCAGCCACACCGTCTCTACGAAAAGAACTGGAACATCCTCTGCGGGCAACTTGAGAAGGTCTGCCGCGTCGAGTTCAACGATCCCAAGCCGAAGAGAAAACTGATGCCACAGGCGGCGACAAAACTTCCCCACCACGATGTGAAACATCTCACCCCCGTGAAAGAAGAGGCGAAGAATGCTGTGCCTGAAGAAGAAGAAGCTGTCGCCTCATAGATAGCGGCGCAGTGGATGCTCCCGGGCGGGAGGGCTTTGCCTCCCCCACCCGCGAGCCGGCCTGTCCTCTTCCAACAGCGCCGAATCCGCAAGATCCCGGATCTCCCCGTGCTCCGGCATGAAGCCACTTGGCAAAGCCGCTCCTTTTCGGCACCTTGGCGGCCTCATGAGATTGAAGAACTGCTTTTCGCTGACGACCCTGATCCTGGCCACGCTCCTTCCCGCAGCGGCCCCGGCATCGGACAAACCAAATTTCGTCTTCATCCTCGTCGATGACCTGGGGAAAGAGGACCTTGGAATCGAAGGCAGCACCTTCTACGAGACTCCTCATATTGATGCTCTCGGGGAACGAAGCCTGCGCTTTGAACGGGGCTATTCCGCCTGTCAGGTCTGCAGCCCTTCACGGGCCGCGATCCAAACCGGGAAGTCGCCGGTCCGGACCGGGATCACCGATTTTATCTCCATTAAAGCAACCAACCAGCCGGAGAACTGGCCGAAGAACACGCCCCTGCTTCCCGCCGCATATTCAACCCGGCTGGCGCTGGAAGAAATCACGATCGCCGAAGCGCTTCAACAGCATGACTACCGCACTTTCTTCGCCGGGAAATGGCACCTCGGCGACGACGGTTTCACCCCTGAAGACCAGGGCTACGAGGAGAATCAAGGCGGGTATCATTTTGGCACCCCTCCCGGCGGCTATCATTCCCCATACAATAACCCGAAGCTGACAAACGGAGAACCCGGCGAAGAATTACCGGTCCGTCTCGGTCGCGAAACAGCTGACTTCATCCAGCGAAAAGCCGAAGCGGATGAGCCCTTCTTTGCGATGCTTTCTTTCTACTCCGTCCACGGCCCGATTCAATGCTCCGAAGAACGCTTCAAAAAATTTCAGGCCAAGGCTGAGAAAATGGGGCTGACGAAACGGACCGAACCCCGCTTTAAAATGGATCGCACCCAGGAAGTGCGACAGGTCCAGGACCACCCTGTCTACGCAGGGATGATGGCCGCCCTCGATGATGCCGTCGGCCTGGTCCTCGACGCTCTCGAAGAAAGCGGAGCGGCAGACAACACCGTCGTCATCTTCACCTCCGACAATGGAGGCGTGAGTTCGGGGGATGGATACGCGACTTCGGCGCTGCCGATGCGGGGCAGTAAAGGACGACAGTGGGAAGGCGGCATCCGCCAGCCTTACTACATCTACTGGCCAGGCGTCACCAATGGGGGCACCACTGACACACTTGCGACGGGAATGGACTTCTATCCGACCATCCTCGAGATTGCCGGGCTGGAGGCAATGCCGGACCAACACCTCGATGGCATCAGCCTCGTTCCGGAGCTGAAAGGAACATCCCTCCCTCCCCGTCCCCTTTTCTGGCACTACCCGCACTACGGAAACCAGGGAGGAGAACCCTCAGCGATGATGATGGATGGCGATTGGAAGCTCGTGACCTATTTTGAAGACGGCCGCAATGAACTCTATCACCTCGGCAATGATCTCGAAGAGCAATTCAACGTCGCCGCGCAGCACCCGCTTCGTGTCCGTGAAATGGAAACCTCAGTGAAAACATGGCAGGCAACCGTCGGGGCAAAGTTCCCAACAGAAAATCCGAAGTTTGACGCCGCGATGCGCGAAAAACAACTTTCGCAACTCGAGGCGGAGGGGAATCCGAAACGCGAGAAGGAACACGCCAACTTCCTGAACCCCGACTACACTCCCGCAAGAGGTTGGGGAGATCAGCCACGGGCGTCAAAAACGAAGGACTGAGCCAACGCCCCGGTGGTACCCGGTGGTGGAAGAAATGAACGCTTCCAACCGATCGCGCCCTTTGAAAACGGGCGCGGCTTTCGGCATGGCTCTCAGCTGAGCTGGTCTCAGCTGCCAAGGCTGAAACGCAAAGGCTGAAACGCCAATGCCAGTACAAATCAGATCGACTTGTATTTGACCTTGTTGCCCTTTTTATCAGTGGGGCGATCGTCAACACGGGGAGCTGCACCGGAGGTGACGTCCTCTTCCGTTGGGCGGTAGCGATTCTGAGGCGGGCGGGAGTTTGAACGCTCCTCCGCTTCGTTGATCGCAATCTGGCGTCCGCCAAGTTCTTTGCCATTGAGTGCTTCGATCGCAGCGAGTCCCTTTTCGTGATCCACGAGAGTTACAAAAGCGAATCCTCGAGGCTGGCCGGTATCGCGATTGATCGGGCGGACAAATTCAAGGATGGGTTCGAACTCTGCAAAGATATCGCGGAGCTCTGATTCGCTGGTGTCGTAGGACAGGTTGCCGATGAACAACTTCATATAATCTATTTTTTTCTCTTCTCGACAAGCAACCCTTCGATGTTGAGGGCATTGCGCTTCAGCCAGAGATTGATGAGAAAACTAACAAATGGACAACGCCCGAATGGGGCAGACTTGTGTATTACTTACCTCATCATATCGCATCGATCTGAAAACTCCAGCCTGTTTCCTACTTTTTCGGGAAAGAGCGAAGGGAAACCTTTATTTCAACCGGCAAACCTAGCTGCCTTCTCTCCGCTTCGGTCATTCCGCCGCTTCCGCGAGCGAATTTGGCCCTTTGACGTACTGCTCGATATCCTCCATCGCCTCCACCGTATCCACGATCCGGGCGTAGCGATTGCGGAGCGTCTTGAGGCTCGCCTCATGGAGCTCAGGGGTTTGTGTCGCGCAACAGTCATCCACCATCGTCACGAGGTAACCGAGATCACAGGCCGCACGGACCGTCGTTTCGACACACTCGTTCGTGTAAACGCCGACAACATAGAGCGAGCTGATCCCGAGATTGTTCAGGACGTAGTGCAAGTTCGTGGAGGAGAAAACGCCGCTCGCCGTTTTGTTGATGATGATCTCATCCCCGACCGGAGCCACTTCCTCGAGAAAACAGGCATCCCCGGATCCGGGCGCGGCATGAAGCTCCAGCCGCTTGTGCCCCTTGGAACGATCCCGCCCATCCTGAGTCAGTGATTGAATCCGGACGTGGATCACCTCCATCCCGTGCATACGGAAACAGTTCTGCAAATTGTGAACATTCGGGAGCACCGTCTCTTTGAGCCGGTCAAAGTAGTAGCGCATCTCCTCGAGCGGAATCGGCGAGCTCTCGTAATCCTTAAAGAGCCCATACCCCTCAGCGGCGTCGAGATACTGCATGTCGATGCAGAGGAGCGCGGTGTCACGATTGCTGAGATCGGTCTGGTGCTTCGGGTTCTCGACGAAAGAATCCCGATAGATCTGCTTGAGTGGATCTTCGTGGGGAGGGATAGCCATGTGCCGATGATAGAGTTTACCCCGCCAGTTTGCAAAGGGCAGCGAGCATAAGATTTGCCCCTGCTTCAATGTCTTCCCACGGGGTCCATTCATCCGGCGAATGGCTCAGTCCTTTTCGACTTGGAACAAAGATCATCGCCATGGGGGCGATGCGTCCGACGAGCTGGGCATCGTGGGCCGCACCACTGAGCATCGTCATGTGGCGGAGATTGAGGCGCTCCGCCTCCTCTTTCAGAATACCGGTGAGACGCTCATCGGATTCGACGGGGAGAATTTCACCCTGCAGGTGAATTTCAAACTTCAGTCCCCGCCGCCGCGAAATCGCCGCGATCGCCTTTTGAAAAGCATGCGACAACTGTTCGAGGGTCTCGGTGGAAGGGTCCCGGAAATCGAGAGAAAACTCAACCGCACCGGGTACGGAGTTGGGCGCACCGGGAAGGATCTCCGCATTTCCGATCGTGGCCCGACTGTTCTCTCCTCCGTTCTCTTCGAGAATACGGGGCACTTCGTGCGCAAAGTCTGCCAGGCCCATGAAGGCATCTTTACGATAATCCATCGGAGTTGTTCCGGCATGATTGGCCTCGCCGTCAAAGCGCAGTGACCAGGACTGCAATCCGGTGATCGATTCGACGATCCCGACCTGAAGATGCTGCTCATCGAGAACCGGCCCCTGCTCAATATGAAGTTCGAGATAGGAATCGATCTCATCAGGGAGACGACGCGCATCGAGTGCTTTCATGGGATCAAGGCCGTGCTCGAGCATGGCCTCCTGCAGGGGGATTCCGCTGAGGTCGGAAGCACTGCGAAGCTTTTCCAGGGTCAGTAATCCGGTGAACGCCTCGGAACCGAAAGTTCCCCCGAAGCGTCCTTCCTCGTCGGAAAAGGCGATCAGTTCGATCGTCTTCTCGAGCGAAAGGCCGGATGCTCTCAGAACGCGCAGGCATTCGAGACCGACGACCACGCCGAGGGTGCCGTCGAACATCCCCGCGCAGGGAACGGTATCAATATGCGAGCCGACAAAAACACGCGGTGAATCCTCTTTCCCTTCCAGGATCCCCGAAATATTAGCGGCGCCGTCAGTTCCCGTAGTGAGATCGCATTCCTCGATCCGGTGGAGCAACCAGTGCTTGGCCTCCATGTCCCGGTCCGAAAATGCCTGGCGGTAGATGCCGCGGTCGCGTTCTTCGTATCCGATCTTCGCGAGATCGAGGATGTCTTTCTTAATGCGCTCAATGTCGACCGAAAGATCACTCATGAGGTGATGAACTGACGATGAAGAATGTGCAGGGTGAGAAGGTGATTCAACAGGGTATCCTTTCGCACAAGAGAGGTCGAGTCGGTATCGCTCCGGTAGTCGCTAAGGAACTGGCTGACGCGCTCCGGTGAGCAAATCCCCGCTTCGCCGACCGTGTTCTCGTCGAGGTACTCATGGATAAGCTCCTCCACTTTCGCCATCTTCGATTTGTCGGTGTGAGCAGGCGGAGCCATAAAAGCAAACTTCTCACGTTTGTAGAGGACTTCAGGCAGAACCCCTTTGACCGCTTCGCGAAGGACATGCTTTTCAATATTCCCTTTGATCCGAAGGCTCGGCGGAACATCGACGGCAACGGCGGCGAGATGGTGATCAAGGAAGGCAGGGCGGGACTCCATTGAGTTCGCCATGTCGACCCGGTCCCCTCCCCAGTTCAGAATCTGCCCTTCGAGCTGACACTTGCTCCAGGTGTATTGAGCGATGTCGAGAGGGTGACGCCCCTCCAGCATCGAACCGTCAAGACGGGAGGCGATCTCCTCGATCGGATCATAGTCCTTGAGGTCGCGCTGAAGTTCATCGGAAAGCAGGGGCCGGGCGAGGTCGAGGGTGTCCATCCACGGCTGAATCCATGAGGGAGTGAAACCGCAGAGTGATTCCCACTTCGCATGGTGTCGCTGGTTCTCGGCAAGGATCGCCCCTTTGAAGAGCTGATTCGTTTTCTCCAGTGCCGCCTGATACTCGGCCCGCACGCTCTCCGGCTCATGACTCAACCCGTGAAGAAACATGTCCCGCTTCAATGCCGGATAACCGGCGAACAATTCGTCAGCCCCTTCCCCGGTGATGACACAGCGGTAACCGGAATCCCACACCCGCTTCGACATCAGGTTCTTCGCAACCCCGAGGGTGTTGTAAAATGTCCTCTCTGCGTGCCAGACCGTCTTCACATAATTCTCCCCGTAGAGATCCGCCGCCTTCAGATTGATCACTTCCTGATCAGCTCCCATCGACTCGGCCATTTCCTTCGCAATCGGAGCCTCGTCGTAGGCATCGTCATCAAAGGAGATGGTGTAGGCCTTCGTCGGGGACTGCATCGCCCCGGTCGCGAGGCCGAGAATGCAGCACGAATCAATTCCGCCGGACAAATAGCATCCCACCGGAACGTCCGCCTCAAGGCGCAGCACGATCGCTTTAATCAATTCGTCCCGGACGCGTTCGACGTATTCCTGCTCGTCGACCTCATGCGGTCTCGACTCCTCATGAGGAAAATCAAAGTCCCAGTAACATTCATCGTGAATCTCAAGCTTGCCGCGACGCTTCCTGATCCGGAGAAAATGTCCGGGCGCTAACGAAACCACATTTTCAAAGGCACTCATTCCCGGGGCGATCGTCTGCATGAGCTGATGCAGGGCTGCCTTCGAATCCAGCTTGGCGGGAACATCGGGATGAGCGAGGACGGACTTCGCTTCCGACCCGTAAACGATCGTGCTCTGGTCCGGTGAGAGCCAGTAGAAGAGCGGACGCACCCCGAAGCGGTCGCGGAGAAGAATCAGTTCGTCTTCCTGCCGGTCGTAGAGAGCAAAGGCAAACTCGCCGCGCAAATGCTCGGTGAAATCGAGGCCGAATTTCCGGTAGAGACCGATCGCGATTTCAGAATCTGACTTGGTCAGAAAGCGATCCCCTTCCGCCATCAGCGTCGAGCGGTGCCGTTTAAAATCATAAAATTCACCGTTCGTGGTCAGAACAAAACGATCATCGACCGCATGGAGCGGCTGACAGCCGCCCTCGAGATCATTGATCGCGAGACGGGTGTGTCCGAGCGCGACGCCTTTATCGCGCAGAACGAAATGTCCATTTCCATCAGGACCCCGGTGAACAATCGTCTGAAGCTGTCCGTCGAGAATATCAGGAGTATTTTCCGGAAGAGGGGTGGCCGAAAAGTGGCCGGCAATGCCGCACATAGTATTTTTAAGGGGTCGTATTGGTGTCTAAATCGATCATGTTCGGCAATGCCTTGAGTCGGTCCAGCACTGCGAGAAGCAGCGCCTGCCTGATAAACACCGCTCCATGAGCCTGGGAGAAATATAGATTGTGCGGCGTCTTATCGAGCGAAGTATCGAGCTCCTCAAGCCGTGCCAGGGGGTGTAAAATCACGGCGCTTTCTTTAATCGGACTCTCTGCAGTCAGCTTGAAGCGACTGTCCATGTTCTTATAGGAATCTCCCAGAAAAGCGATCGAGTTCATGTAAATGACATCGAGCTCCGGAAGGTGCTCACGCACATCATTGGAAACTTCATAGTCGATCCCCGCATCAGTGAGACGCTGGATGACGTCTTCGCCGAAAGGATCCGCCATTTCCGAAATGACGGTGACCTTTCCAATGTGCTCCTGAAACAGAAGCGACATCAACAGAAAGGACTTCACTGCCCGCATTGAGCCCGGCGTACCGAGGATCCCGAGATTCATTCTCTTCGCCTTCTTCACCCGTGGCGAGGCCAGCGCCGGATTCCATTTCAGGAGAGCAAACCAGTCTGCGAGAGCCTGGGTCGGGTGCTCACCCGATCCGTTCCCCGCATTGATCAGCGGTATCCTCAAATTCTGAAGCATTTCCTCCGGCGCATTGGTCTCCGTGTGACGCATCACAATGCAATCGGCATAGGCGTTAAACATCTCACCGATGTCAGCGAGCGACTCCCCTTTGGCCTGACCTGTCGTGCTGCCGTCGGCGATCGAGATGACCTTGCCGTCGAGTCTCAAAATCGCGCTCTCAAAACTCGTGCGCGTTCTCGTGGAAGCCTCGAAAAAGGCCGTCACGACGATCTTTCCATCGAGCGGATGATAGGGCCAGATCTCAAGTTTCTCGAGAACCGCGGCGAGTTTACACAGCTCCGTGACCTGCTCAAAAGTGAACTGCCCTGCATCGAGAATACTTTGATGCTTCAGCTCATTGAGCACCGGGAGATTAATCGGATTACTCTCGAAGAGATTCCCCGGCTCCGGTCGTATCGCTTCTGATCCTTCGGGAGGCTCAATACTCGGGCGTTCAGCCTCTTCCGGGGCATCCTCTGGAAACGGGGTCTCTTTCATGACAAAAGGGAGTCAAATATCTGAATAGAAAACGGGGCTACCACAAAGTTCCTTTGATCCAATCAACCAGTAAAAGCACAATCAGGGCCAAGGCGCCCAGACCGGTCCAGACGAGCGCGCCGTAGATAAAGAAATGTAAAAAAGTTTCACTGAACATGGAATCAAATAATCAGTCGGTTGGAGACGGCTCGGAAAAAGTCTCCGCTCTTATGATACGGGCCAGGATCGTTGCGATCATCGACACCCCGGCTCCGATCAGCGATGCGGTGAACCATCCGAGGGCGAAGTAGGCCCAGACCCCGGCAGCACTGCCGGCAATAATTCCCGCGAGAACAATGGATCGATTGATCTTACGCCAGAAGAGTCCCGCGATGACCGGCCAGATCAAGCTGCCGACGAGCGGACCGGAGATAAACAGAGCGTTGATGATCGGCCAGTGCGGCACCGCCAGGAGCCACACTAACACACCTACCCCAATGATCACAAACCCGGCCGAGCGCCGGAAGTTCACCTCGTCCACCTTCGCTTTAAAAAGTCCCTTCTTAACATCTTCGATCAAGAGATCGGAGGTGGCGGCAAGCAGGGAATCGATCGACGAAGCCATCGAACAGAAGAGAACGATAAGAATGAGCACCCCGGCAATGGCGCCGAAGCCCGACATATTCATGACCGCGGAGGCAACAACGGGGCCGGTCTGATTTTCATCCGGAATGTTGATCCCGAGGGGACCGGCCGCGAGGGCGATGAATCCGGCCGCGATGGGGATGGGAAACCACAGCAAACCCGACAGGAAAAATGCCTTCGGGGCGATCTCTTTTCTCATCGCGAAAGCGCGCGACCACCACACGTTGTTGTGAAAGACCTCTCCGAAACCGAAGAGCATGTTATTGAACACCGCGAGAAGGGCTGCCGGCATCGCAATCTTCAGGAGCGAAGGCTGGTGCGTCGAAATGTGCTCGTAGGCTTCGGAAAAATCGAGCCGCGCGATCACAAGACTCCCGATGAAAACAATCCCAATCAGGATAATGAGGCTTTGAATAAAATCCGTCCCGATCACGGCATAGAGGCCACCGAAAAGCGTATAGAGAATGCAGACCACAAGAATCAAAGTCATCCCCTGGAGATAGGGAATCCCCGCCAATGCCTCGAGAAGGTCACCACCGGCAATCGCCATGCTCACGAGCCAGGAAAGCGAGTAGAGCATCGTGATGATTAAAAACAACGACCACCCGAATCGCCCGTAACGAAGGCGGAAGAAATCCCCGGCCGTCACCCCGGCGGGAAGGAGCGTGCGAATCCGCGGCACGAAAAGAGCAAAGAGGATCAATCCGAAACTTGCCGTCGAATAGGCGAGCATCCCCCAGATCCCGAGCGTGAGGGCAAATACCGGGGCAAGCATCGTGGTATTGGAGGTGACCCAGGTAGCCATCGCCGTGGCCGAGCCGAGGGAGAGCCCGACATTGCGGCCCGCGAGCATGAAGCCTTCCGCGTTCTTGGCGCGACGCCCCCAGTAGATACCCAACGCGATCCAGAGGATTCCCAGCAGAATGACGACAAACCACCCGGTCGAACGGGAAATGGAAAAGACATCTTCGGTCATCTTACGTCCTCCTTCCGGTGCTGCATCGTGCCGCCAATGATCGTTCCAATCGTGAGGCAAACCACGATCCCGCCGGCACCGAGGAGCCAGAGAAGGTGATCTCTTCTGAAAAATTTCACTTCAACCCCGACCACGTCCGAACGGGTCTCCGCCCCCTTCGGGCCGACGCGGAAATAATGCTTTCCTTCCGCGAGCCCGCTCAGAACCGAACTGTTATCAAGTCCCACGTAGCGAACGACATAAGGCTGAAACGACTCATCGCCTGATTGCTCCAGGGACACTTCAACCTTTTCAGGGTTCGACCACTTCAGAGTGAAGGTTCCATTGCTGGAAACTTCGGTTTCCAGTGCCTCCCGGTTGGTGAACTCAATCTCCTCAGTGCCCCAGCAATTCCCGCCGCATAAAAGCACGATAGCGAGAAGGCAAAATTGGAACGGGGGAAAACAGATTGGTCTTGATTCGTTGCGGGTGAATCTTTCGGGCAACAGGACAACCAATCATAACCTGCTTTCCACGCAAGCGAATCATGCTGAGGATTCATCCCCCGTTATCCTGCGGGGAAGCCCAGGATAGTAAAAACGGAGCCTGCGCCCCGATCCCGCTTCCCCGAAATGCCCTTCCTTTTCCTCAAAACAGCCCGTTCATTCAAGGAAAATGCGGGATTTTCACGGCTATCAATCGGTCAGTTTCAGGCATCGCCCGCTTGACCTGTGGTGTTTCCACGCTACATGATGCCTCATGCACAAGGCGATCACCGCTTTCAACGAACTTGTCGAGGGGAACCGCCGTTTCGCGGACGGCAAACCGCTTTCAACCAATCTCTCGATCGAAGAACGGCGCGCTCAACTTGTCGAATCACAGGCTCCGTCCGCGATCATTCTCGGTTGTTCTGACTCCCGCGCCCCGGCTGAAATCCTGTTCGATCAGGGTCTCGGCGATCTTTTTGTAATCCGGGTTGCCGGTAACATTGTCGCTCCTTCCGGGATCGGCAGTATCGAGTACGCGGTGGAAGCACTCGGGGTCCGTTTGATCGTCGTCCTCGGTCATTCATCCTGCGGCGCGGTTCGCGCGACGGTGGATGAACTGAAAGTGCCCCGTGAAAACCGTTCCCCGAATCTGGAGTCCATCGTGCGCCGGATCAGCCCTTCGGTGCAGCCATTGCTCGATGCCGACATCAGTGACGACCCCGCCAAGATCGTTGAGCACGCGGTGCGAGCCAACATCAGATCTTCGGTTCGGGATCTCAAAGCGGGTTCTCCCATCGTCGAACGATGGATCGAAGAAGATAACCTCTGTGTCGTCGGAGCCGAGTATTCGCTCGAAACCGGCATCGTTGAGTTCTTCGATCGCGTCCCCGGCGCCATCAAATAGTGGCATCAGGTCGTCGGACGTCACCCTGCGGGCATCGTGCCCGCACCGGTTTCTGTCAGTTTCACTGAGAGGAGAACTTCGTGAGAAGGCCTTTCTCCCGGGCGACATTCATGACCCGCACAAAGAGAATCCCCGCCACCGCGAGGTAGACAACATTCAATCCTGTCGCGATTCCGAGGGAAGCCCAGTCGACCTCACCGGTCTTCAGCGTGTCACGCATGCCTTCAAACACGTAGGAACACGGCAGTGACTTGGCGACCCACTGCAAGGCCACCGGCAGGGCCGACACGGGATAATAGACTGCCGCGAACGGCTGAATGAAAAACGGAACCGCCCAGGCAAGGGTCTCCGCGGCAGGCCCCCATCGCACGATCAGGGCCGTCGAAATCATCCCGAGGGCCCAGCCGAAAATGAGCAGGTTGAAAATAAACGGCAGCAAAGCCCAGCCAAGCGAAAAGATGTTAAAGGAATAGAGAAAAATCGAAAGCACGGACAACATCGTCACCGTGACCCCGGCGCGCATCAGCCCCACCGCATAAGTCGACCCGAGGTAATCGGCATTCGTCACCGGCGCGGCGAACACGTTGAGCAGGTTTCTCGACCAGACATCTTCGAGGAAAAAGATCGCAACGCCCTGCTGGGCCCGGAAAAGCACATCCCAGAGAATGACCGCCCCGATCAGAAAAGTAATCTCGTAGGGAAAACTGTCATCGGTATTCTGCTGGAGGAACATCGTGAGATACCCCCACACTAACAAATGCACCAAAGGCCAGAAAAGCAGTTCCACCGCCCGAATCGGCGTTCGCGTGTAAAGGTAGAGGTAGCGCATCACGAGCGCCTGAACCGTTCCGAAATTCATGGCTCCCCCTCCTTTTTACGGCTCGCGATGCCGCCACTCCGCGCCACTTCGATGAAGACATCTTCGAGGGAGTCCTTTTCAAAATGTTTCAGGGTTTCCTCAGAAGTTCCGGTGAACAAAATCGTGCCCTTGTGCATGAAAACGATGCGATCACACACCTCCTCGACGTCCCGCATGTTGTGCGAAGTGTAGAGAATACTCGTTCCCTCCTCCTCCCGAATCCGACTCACCACTTTCCGGACCTTATCCGCAATATCCGGATCCAGACTCGCGGTCGGTTCATCGAGAAGCAACAACTCGGGACGGTTCAGGAGTGCTTTACATAGATTGAGACGGGTTCCCTCCCCCGCTGAAAGCTCTCCGCTGACGCGGTTCTTGAGGTGGGAAATCTCAAGCATCTCGAGCACTTCATCGATCCGGCGGGAAAGCTGCGGCACCCGGTAAATTTTGCCGAACACTTTCAAATTCTGCCAGACCCGGAGATTACCGGGCAGCTGCGTGTAGGTGCTGCAAAAATTCATGCGGCTGAGGATCTTGATCCGCGACGCATGAAGCTCCTCACCGAAGACCTGAACCGAACCGGCACTTGGCGTGACGATTCCGAGGATCATGTTGATCGCAGTGGTCTTGCCTGCTCCGTTCGCACCGAGGAGCCCGAGAATTTCACCTTTGCCGACCTCAAAAGAAATGCCGTCCACCGAACGCACCTCCCCGAAGGCTTTAGTAAGATCGGTGACTTGAAGGACGGGGGAATCCATGAGCAGCATCCCGTAAACCTCACCGCGACAATGCGCAACTGCGTAAGCGGACGTGCTTGGGCTAACCCATTCCCGCCGCTATAACCGTCGCATGAACCGTCCCTCGTTATTTGCGCTCCTTTCCGCGTTCCTCCTCCTGCTTCCGCTCACCGGAGAGAGCCGGAACTACAACGTCCTCTTTATCATCTCCGACGACCTCACCTACACGGCACTCTCCTGCTACGGGAATAAAGTGTGCGAAACGCCCCACATTGACCGGCTCGCCGCCCGCGGCACCCGCTTCACCCGCGCCTACTGCCAGGGGACCTACTGCGGCCCCTCCCGCGCCTCCTTCATGTCCGGCTACTATCCGCATGCCACTGAGGTTCTCGGCTACAAGAATCCCCGCCCTCAACTGGGTGATCGCGCAACCTGGTCACAGCATTTCAAAAACAACGGCTACTACGCGGCACGGGTCAGCAAAATCTTTCACATGGGCATCCCCGGCGGCGTCGAATACGGAGGCGATGGTCGCGATCATGACAACTACAACGGCGCGGATGATGAACGCTCATGGACAGAACGCTTCAACAGTCCGGGGCCGGAATGGAAAGCCGCCGGTGACGGGGAAACGCTCGAAAATAATCCCGATGGAGCAAAGCCGGCCGTCGGCGGAAACACCTTTGTTGTCGTCGAGGCGGACGGCGATGACCTCGTTCATTCCGACGGGAAGACCGCAAAGAAAGCGGCGGAACTGATTCATGCGCACCGGGACAAACCTTTCTGGCTCGGCGTTGGGTTCGTCCGCCCCCATGTCCCTTTCGTCGCGCCCCGTGCCTACTACGAAGCTTTCAAACCCTATGAGAAAATGGTGCTGCCCCCCAAGCTCCCCGGCGACTGGGATGACATCCCTAAAGCCGGCATCAATTACAAAACGAGCGAAAACATGAAGATGGATATCCGCCGTCAGAAAAAGGCCGTCGGTGGCTACTATGCTTCCGTCGCCTACATGGACGCTCAGGTCGGCGTCGTTCTCGATGCCCTCGAATCCGCAGGACTTGAGGACGAGACCATCGTCATTTTCACGAGCGACCACGGATACCATCTCGGTGAGCATGACTTCTGGGCCAAGGTCAGCCTCCGCGACGAATCCTCCGGCGTTCCTCTCATTGTCTGTGTCCCCGGTAAAGAACCCGCCGTTTGCGACAGCCTCGTCGAGCTCATCGATCTCTACCCCACCACCGCAGCTCTCTGCGGGCTTCCTGTTCCGGAAAGCTTGCAGGGAAAAAACATCGCCGCGCTCCTCGACGATCCGACGACAGAGATTCGCGACGCCGCCTTCAGCGTCGCCCCGATGCGAAAAGGATTCCTCCTCAGGACACAGGACCATTCCTTCATTCAATACAAAGAAGATGCTTCAGGAGGAATCGAACTCTTTGATGTCCACGAAGATCCTGACGGCTACACCAACCTCGCAGAGAGCCCGGAACACGCCGGTCTCGTCAACGCCTTTCAGGGAAAACTGGCCTCGAAGCTGGAGGAAGTCCGCCGCAATGACCTCGGCATCGAATACGATTAGGAGAGGAATTCGACCTTGATGATAACCTGACAAACATGAAAAGATTCGATTGGCGCAAGTATTGCTAGTTCATCAAAGTGAGAATTCCAACCAACGCCTCTCGACCATGCACACTGTCCACTCGACCTGCCTGGAGCGGCTCACGCCGCAAGACTTCTGCTTTATCGAAACGATCTTCTTCGGAAGCAGCGGGACCCCGGGGAGCCCGGCCTTCGCCTCCTTTTTCGAAAAACGGGAGTCACTCCTCTCATTCCTCGAGGAAGACAAGCTCTTCCAGGCCATCATTGAAATGCCCTACCCGCTTGGTGTTTCCGCCGAACTCTACTTTTTTGTTCTCGTCCGCCGCTCTCTCAGCGAAGCCGGAATCAATGACCTGCGGGTCGCCGACTATGTCGCCGCCACCCTCGCGCTCCACGCGACCGGCAACCCCATGGAAGGCGCCTTCCCTGATCGCCCCGAGGTTGATTTCACCTACCAGATGGACTTTCTCCAGGCGATGGAGGGGCTCAGCGCCTACGATCGCTTCTTTCTTCAGGTTCAGTGCGGAAATCAGTTTCTGGTTTTGACAGGACTCTTCCCGAAGTTCATTGAAAACCGGGCCAACCGGCGCGGAGCGCCCGGTCTGAACTATTATGAAAGCGTCGCCCGCCAGGCCTTCCTCAGCGCAGGGGAACACCCCCTCGCCGACGAATTTGACCTGCGTGCGCTCTACCCTCAGCTGGCCGGCTGCTTCAACGAAACGAGACAGGCCCTGAATCGCATGGCAGACGACTACCTCTTTCTCTGATCCCCGGAGAAAAGATCACTGCTCCTGATCCCAGAGTCGATAGGGATCATCGAGACGCTCCATCTCGGAAAGCAGCAAAGCCTCCATTTCAGCGCGCTTTTCAGCGTAGGCCGGATCGTCTGCCAGGTTGGTCAACGCAGGATCCTCCATCCCGTGCTCCGGCAGGTACTCATGGGGATTCTCAGCGAGATTAAAGAGCTGTGTTTCACGAACCGCCCCATCGAGAACATCGTATTTGATCAACTTCCAGTCGCCCTGTTTCACACTCCGCATTCCCGGCTTGGTGCCACCGCAGTAAACACCGAAAAGGGTCTCGCGAACCGTTTCCTCTTTCCCGAAAAGAACCGGGGCAAAGCTGGTCCCTTCATTCGTTTCCGGCGCATCGATCCCGGCGAGCTCACAAAGAGTGCTGAGGGTATCGAGAAGATAGATATTTCCCTGAACCCGCTTCCCGGCCTCGATCCCCGGCCCTTTGACGATGTAGGGGACGCGCCAGGTGTGCTCATACAGGTTCTGCTTTCCCTGAAGACCGTGACGACCGATCGCCATGCCGTGATCGGCGGTGTAAACGATGTAGGTATTATCCAGCTCACCCATTTCCTCGAGCTTCTTCAACACCTCGCCAATCTGAATATCAATGTTCTCGTTGCAGGCAAATTCACGCCCCAGCTCATTGCGAATCGTCGCTTCGTCACGACGTTCCCAGACCCCGCTGACGGCGACCTCGTCGCGAAGGTTCGGATGTCCATGTTCAAAAGGGTGTGCCTCGAGGTAATTGATGGGAAGAGCGGGCTGCTTCTCATTCAATGGCGGCAGTGACTCTTTATCCGTATGATTGACCGCACCATATTTTTCGAGCAGCTCCGGCCTCCCGTCGCGCTCATCATGAGGATGAGAGAATCCGTAGAAAATGAGAAAGGGATCCTCGTCGTTTGAGGCTTCGCGCTCATTCAGATAATCGATGACACGGTCACGATGCCAGGCGCTGCCGGTTTCGTCGGTGCCACCGCGCTTCGTCGCCTCATGGAGAACCGTAAACTGCTGGTTCGCCGCGCCGTAACTGTTTCCCTTCTTACAGGTCCGCATCGTATCGAAGCCGGCACGATTGAAGACCGCGGCCATGGTTTGTTCCTCGAGCCTCTCCGGAACCAAATCCGTGTTTCCGAAATTTGGATTCCCCCCTCTGTTCTTCTTACGGTTCGGAATGTGCCAGACAGTTCGCCCTGACATGATCATGTGGCGCGAAGGAGTGCAGACCGCTCCCGACCAGGACCCCATGTGATAGGCCCCGTCGATGACGACCCCTTCGCCGGCGAGCCTGTCAATATTCGGCGTATCGAGAATGGATCGCTCGTTGTAGATCTTGAGATCAAAAGGAGATTGATCATCCACGAGGATGAAAAGGATATTCGGCTTCTTCTCATCAGCTTGTACGCTGACCAGGGAAAGAACGGCAAAGAGAACGAGAAAACAGAGGCTTTTCATAGAGCTCTAAGTTGAACCCTCTTAACTCCTCCACTCAACCCTGTTGAAAACGCATCCGCGCCAAAAAAGTCGTGTGAGATCAGGATTCCCCCAACAGCTTCTCCATCGATTCGGCGGTGAGATTGAGCTGACTCGTCGCTCCCGAAAGCAGCCCGCCGGCAAGATCGTCTTTCTTTCCCTGCATCTCCTGAATCTTCTCCTCGACCGTATTCCGGCAGATCAACTTGTGAACAAAAACCGGCTTATCCTGCCCGATGCGATACGCCCGGTCCGTCGCCTGGTTCTCCGCTGCGGGGTTCCACCACGGATCATAGTGGATCACCGTGTCCGCCCCCGTCAGGGTCAACCCGGTGCCGCCCGCTTTCAGCGAAATGAGAAACACTTCCCCTTCCCCGCTCTGAAAACGCTCCACCAGATCCTGACGGTCTTTTGTCGCCCCGGTGAGCTTGAGATAATCGATTTCCTCCTGCTGCAAGTAAGCTTCAATGAGACGAATCATCGAAGTAAACTGCGAAAAGATCAGGGTGCGATGACCTTCGCTCCGCAGCGTTTCCAGCAAATCGATGAGGTACTCGAATTTCGCCGAACCGGCGCCGGCTTTTTCCTCACTCAGCAAGGCGGGATGACAACAGATCTGACGCAGCTTTAAAAGAGCATCGAGAAAAACGATCTGCGCCTCCTGACCACGGATCGCCAACGCCTGACGCACCTGCTTATCCATCGTTGAACGAACGGTTTCGTAGAGATCTTTCTGCGCTTCACTCATCTCAATTTGATGAGGAATCTCAGTTTTCGGCGGCAGCTCTTTGGCGACGTCATGCTTCGTCCGCCGGAGAATGAGCGGCCCGATCCGGTCCGCAAGCGCCTCGCGTTTGGCGTCACTTCCGCCCCGCTCAATCGGAGTTTGATAGACCGTACGAAAGGTCTCCTGCGAGCCCAGCATTCCCGGCATCAGAAACTGCATGAGACTCCAGAGTTCCCCGAGATGATTCTCGATCGGCGTTCCCGAAAGACAAATCCGGTGATCCGCCTGCAGACGCGCCGCCGCCTGCGTGACCTGCGCTCCCGGATTCTTGATGTGCTGTGCCTCGTCGAGAATCACGAGATGAAACCTCGTCTCCGCAAGAATATCGATATCACGATGAAGCAGGGCATAGGAGGTCAAGACGAGGTCGGCCTCCTCCATTTTCCGGAACTGACTCTTCCGCTTTGCCCCCTGGAGGACGAGCACGCGGAGATCGGGGGTGAATTTTTCGGCCTCCCGCTGCCAGTTCATGACCACACTCGTCGGCGCAAGAACGAGCGAAGGCTTTCCCTCATTGCGATCAGATTGAACTTCGGCGAGGACGTGGGTGAGTGACTGAAGCGTTTTCCCCAGCCCCATGTCATCAGCCAGAATTCCGTTGAGATTGTTCTCGAGAAGGAACTGCATCCAGTAGTAGCCCTCAAGTTGATAGGAACGCAGCTCAGCTCGAAGCCCCGGAGGAGTCGGAACGCGCTCGATGCGCTCAAAATGAAGTAAGCGCTCGCCCGTCTTCTCCATCCCCGCCGGAGCGATGATCGGCTTTTCACCGCCGGACTCAGAAGCGACTAACAAAGCAGCATCAGCGCCGCTCAATCGAATCGGGCCATCGCTGAACTTAAAGTCGAGGAGCTCGCCGAGGGTGGTGAGCAGTTTCCGGAAACGCCCCACCGGCAGCGCAAGACCGCGACCATCAGGCAGGAAGATCATGAACTCCTGCCCCGACATCATTCCCTCAGTCACTTCAAGAAAACGATTCTTCACGAGCGCGGCAAGAATGGGCTGGAGTTCGAAGCTTTCCCCGTCGATTTCAAATCCGGCGGAGAGGTGAAACCATCCCTTCCCCTCTTCCACGATCTCCGCCTGCCAGGTCTCTGTCTTAAAAACAAGCGGCTTGTGCCCGACATCGGGAGCGAAACGAACTTCCCATCCGCGCTTCTCGAGCGCGGGAACCCCTTCATGACGAAATCGCTGCCAGAACAATTCCGCGTCCGGCCACTCACTTTTGTCAGGAGCCCAGAGCGTGCCCTCCACCTCCGGGCGATCCAGCTTCCGCAATGACTGCGGCGGTTCCTCCGCCCCGGGGAGAAAGCTCAAGGCGTAAAGACAGTTCAACGCCGCCGTCTCCGCTGACCGGTCCCGCGTGATCTTGCGCTCAGGGAGCACGATCGGTGGAAGGTTCCCACCGGGATTCAGCGGGACCTTGACCTCGTCATACACGGCAAAGGCTGAAGCGACGATCTCCGGCATCCACGCACTGCGATCACCCCCGGGACGTTTTTCAATCCGGAGAAGAAATGCCGCCGTCGACGGTTCCGCCTCCCCCCCCGGCTCCTCCTCGAGCGTGACGCTCTTCCCCGCCGTCGCTTCATCCGCCTTCGTGATCGAACCGAACGCCCGCTCCAGTCGTCCCCCCTTTCCCTTCCCCAGATAAGTCAGGATCGCAGCGGCATGACAGCAATTGATCTTTTCACCACAGGCGCAATCCCCTTCAAAAACGAGAGCCCCGCTTTCGACCCAGATCGCGACAGCAGGATGAAATACCGCCCCCGACTTTTCCGTGACCGTTCCTCTCAGTTCCGCATCGCCGGTCTCAAAGAACTCACCGCTGACGGAACTCACGAGACGGCTTCCGACCATCCTGCTGCCTTCGGAAACAGCGGAACCGGAAAATAGAGACTGCCAGGCATCGCCGGCAAGCCCCTCTCCAAGTTGATCCAGCGTTACCGATTCCATGACTCCCAAGCTTCCTTCCCATTCCACCGAATCGATTCATCGGCAAGCACATAGAATGAAGCCGGCGCTCCAGCGCCCCCGTGGCTTCAATCCTCGAGATGATAAAGGAGAAGGTAGGCGAAAACGAGATGCAACAACTGCGACGGCAAGATCGCCCAGTTTTCAATGAGACCGGTCCCCACCATCAAAACCCCCATCAACAACCCGACCACCACGAGCCCGTAGCGAACAAAAGGACGCCCCATCAGAATCAGGACACCGGCTCCTGCCTCCACAAACGGAATGAGATAAGCGAGGGCAAGCGCCGGAAACCCGGCCACGATCGTTCCATCAAACTGACTCGACAAGCCTTCGGCAAAAGCCGACAGCTTGGGAAACCGCACCGCCCCGTGAACAAAAATAGACGCCCCGAAGGCGAGGCGCCCCATGTGCCGGGCCAGGGCTTGATTGCTCATCGCTCTTAGTTTTTTGATCATCACCGGGAGAGATTGTTTTTTCTTTGAAAGGGATTGGGGTGAACGAACAATGACTCGATCAGCCCGGAATGAAACCTACCTTCGACAAGGCACTGTAACATTAATCAGGACCGATTTCACCTCTATCAAGGTGCCGTCACTTTCGGCAGAAAATCGGGTCGGAACACTTTGACAGGTGGTTTGCTGCGCCTGAAAACCCGCCAGCCTTTCCGGGTCAGGGGATCCGTGTAATCCGGCAACTCCAACTCCCGGTCACGGATCGCTTCCAGTCTCAGCCTCGCTTGAATCACCTCCGGGTCTCGAGACAGGCTCACCTTGCGATAGTCATGATAGGAATCGGCACCGTGGACATCCCAGAACTGCCCCCTGCCATCGAGCAACCAGTCGGAATCACGAACCCAGCGGGCATTGTTCATTGCCATCAACAAGGTATCCCTCGGCACAAAATCCTCCCCCAACAAATAGGGGGCGAAGCTGTGCCCGTCGGTATTTCGCGGCCCCTCATAGCCGGTTAAATCAGCAATCGTAGGCCACATATCGACCAGGCTGACCATCACCTTTGAAGAACCACGGGCCGACACCGGCCCTCCGGAAACGACCCAGGGAACCCGGAGTGCGCGGTCGCGGTCAAAGGACCCCTTATCACCGTCCGCGGTACCGTTGTCGGAGACAAAAAACAAAATGGTGTTCTCCAACAAGCCGAGTGTTTCGAGTTGTTCCTCAATTTCACCGAGGAGTATGTCGAGATAACCCATATTTGAGGCGAGTGAGCCCGGGATTCGATTGCCGGTTCGACGGCCGGATCCGTCGACTTCAGGAACATCCGTATGACTCCAGCGCCCGGCGACAGGATCATATGCCTTATGTGGCAGGTTGGTCGGCCAATAGACGAAAAACGGCTGCTCTTGATTCTCGCGAATGAACGATTTGATCTCACTGACAATCATGTCAGGACCGAAATCATCCGCACCCACCATGACTGGCTCCCTGTTTCGGATCAAACCGGGATGCCAATACCAGGAAACGCCATACGCTCCCCGTCGCTCAGAACCTCCCCGGCCCTGGTCAGGGCCGTCGTAGCCATCCCAATAACGGTTCACCACATAATAGTCAGCCCCGTAAGCCTCCATCTGAGCACCCAGATCACTGGACTCATGATGAGGATGATCCGGATGCAATTTGTCAAAAAAGGCGGTGGTGTAGCCCGCGTCACGCGCCACCCGCATCCAGGGATGATGGCGGGGATCCTTGTAGTAGGGAAGCTCCGGAACAATCGCATTGTCCCAGTAACCTTGATTCTGAGGATATTTTCCCGTCTGCAAAATAGCTCGTGACGGGCCGCACAACGGAGACGACCAGGCCGTATCAAAGCGGATCCCGGATTGCCCGATCCGGTCAAGAACCGGCATCTCAATGTCCCCGCCATAGGGGGAAAGTCGATGCGCGGAGATATCGTCTGCGAAAATGAAGATAATGTTCGGCGGCGGCGAATCATCGCTTTTCGCAGAGTCACTTGAACCTCCGCAAAAAGCTGTCTGCATGACAAAAAGCAACAGACTGAAAGGGAGCCCGTATTTCAACTGAATAGGTCTGAACATTTCTCAGTGAGGTTATTCCGGATTCAACCTGACAAGTATACCCTCTTTGATGAATCAATCTCAACTAACGTCGACATAATTCACCCCGGTTGAGAACTGATTCCAGTAGAAAGATCAACGCGCAATCCCGACCTGCGGTCGGGGGTTAAGTCTGTTGGAATTCAGACGTCGAATCCTTCGATGTGACTTATTCGCAAAACGTACGTGAAGAGGGATTTGAATTGTCTGCCCGCTTCGCTCGCTGACTTGCCGCTTTTGCGCTGCGCGATTTTGATGGTTGATCAAGGATCAACAGGCAATCCCGACCTGCGGTCGGGGGTTAAGTCTGTTGGAATTCAGACGTCGAATCCTTCGATGTGACTTATTCGCAAAACGTACGTGAAGAGGGATTTGAATTGTCTGCCCGCTTCGCTCGCTGACTTGCCGCTTTTGCGCTGCGCGATTTTGATGGTTGATCAAGGATCAACAGGCAATCCCGACCTGCGGTCGGGGGTTAAGTCTTTTGGAATTCAGACGTCGAATCCTTCGATGAGACTTACTCGCAAAACGTACGTGAAGAGGGATTTGAACCCCCGACCGCCTCGGTGTAAACGAGATGCTCTACCGCTGAGCTATTCACGCGTTTTTCAGGGTCGAAAGATAAACGGATTTTCAAGACCTTCAACCAAAACGTGCAAAGAGAGGAAATTGATCTTCAGAGCCCGCCTCACAGGACCTTCCAGCCGGAATAACGCCCGTCACTATCAGCAATCCGAATTCAGTTCAAATCGTCCCCCCCTCTGTATCCCTCCCTCGAACCATCATGAGCGATCACCTCTCTCCCGAACGCCGCTCCTGGAACATGAGCCGGATTCGGAACCGGGACACGAAGCCGGAAATCATGGTCCGGTCGATTCTCCACGGGCTCGCTTTCCGTTTCACCGTAAACGGACCGAAGAACAAAAAGCTCCCGGGAAAACCCGATATCGTCCTCCCCCGATACCGGACCGTCGTCTTCGTCCACGGATGCTACTGGCACCGGCACCAGGGCTGCAAAGAAACGACGACGCCGAAAACGCGAACCGAATGGTGGCAGGCGAAATTCGACGGCAATGTCGAACGGGACCGGCGGAATCAGAAAGAGCTGAGGAAACTCGGGTGGAAAGTGATCGTGGTTTGGGAGTGTGAGACTAAAACCGCCGGAGGAATTGAGAAAACCGGGCGAAGGTTGCTCAGGCTGTTGGAGAGGCAATCACTTCCCCCAGCCGACAAGTGAAGGCCATGTAGGCCGACCCGGATTGATGTTCCCGCGCCACTTCTGAGATATCGCGTTTCGGAAAACTGGAGATTTCATCGAATTCAAAAAACAAATAGTGAGTGGCTCTTGATGATGAAGGTCTTCCCGAAAAGCCTCTGGCCTCCAGCAGCTCCCGCAGACGGTCAGAGGTGAGAAATTTAACGCCGGTTATTTTGCCCCTCCATCCATAGGTAAGAAGCGGCGCACCCTGACCGCCACCGCAGGGAATAAATTCACTCCCGATTTCTGTGGAAAGATCGAGCTGAAGTTTAGGCTTGTTCTCTGAATCGCTTTCGTAAACGGCGTGACAATAGGCAAAGCCGCTATCTCTGAAAAACTCCATATCAGCCGCTTTCATCCAATGGACTACCGAGGGTGCCGATTTCCGGGTAACCGTGTATCGAGTGCCGGCCTCCTCCACGATATCAGGCCCCTCTTTCACTGTCTCAAAGGTCGCATCCGATGCATAGCGATACTGGGTGAATTGATCCGCCTGATGTTGAAAAACATCCGACAGAAATTGTTTCAGAAACTCCCGCCCTCCCTTCATCCCCGGCTTCAAGACAAAAGCCCCTACTCCCGGTAGAATTTCGTGATACCGCTTGATAGGCTCGGGTTGATCGTCCAGGCCCGGATACAAAACGTAGGATCCCGCTGTTGCCTTGATCGCATCGTTATAGGTATGCATTTTCAGCAAATCGACCTGCTTGTAGAGTCGATTGGCTTCGTTTGAATCTGCTTCAGCGTTTTCCTCTTCCGAGTCCGGTTCCTTCATCCAGTCGCCGAAAACCTCGGCGAGCTTTTCCGCTTTGTATTTGGCATCGAAATGCAAAAGCGAGAGACGACCCTCCTTTGCTGCAGCTTCTTCTTCTCCGAATTCCGCCGGAAACATCACGAGCGTGTAATCAGGCTTGAAACTTCCCGACCATGAGAATTTTCCGCTCTTCAGATAACGGCGCTCATAGTAAAGGTGGAGACACATTTTCTCTCCTTTTCCACTGCGATAAATAAAACGGACCCGTGACTCTTTTCCTTTCTCGAGGCTGATTTTCACTTCTTCGCCATCCAGCTTTAGAAACGGCTCACACCCTCCGGCAGGCGAATCCTCACCGGAAACCAACTCCACTCCAGGCACCTCACTGAGAACGCTGTGCAGAGTGAGAAACACCCAGTATTCGTATAGCTCCGCCACGTTACGGCTCGTCCCCGTGTAGCAGTCACCTCTTCCATCCCAACGCAAGGCCGAGGCCGAGCGCAACAACAACCACGCTTTCAGAATGTCGCGATAACCTTCTTTTTTCTGCAAGACCTGACTCTCCAGCGGGAGGCGTTGCAATCGTCCGCATTCTTTGAAGAACGGACGCGCCACCGTCGCCTCCAGCTTTTCGGCGAGGGAGCGTGCTTCGAGGAACGCCTGAGGAGGAGGCTCTTTGCCGGCAAATAATCCCTGCACCTCCCGACAAACTTCAGTGAACTGCTCGAGGGCAAATTTCACGAACCGGTTGGGCGGTGTGTCGAGGTCATCCAGCTTCGAAATCTCGCAGACTTCTCCGGGAACAGCAGCACCATTTGATCCGCGGTGCCAACTCCTCGCCAGAGCCATCGGATTCTGCAAAAAGTCCACCGAACTCGCTTCTGTCGCAGGCACCCATTGCCGCTCTTTTTTCAGTTTGCGATGAGGGTGAGCATGAATCATTTCGAGACACGCATCAAATTTGGCATCGTTCAGAAAATAGCGGAGAAACAGAAACTGCTCCAGTTTGGTTCGCTTCTGCACTTCCGGGTCCGGCTCGAAACGCAGCGACGTCGGCGTGTTCCACGACAGCAACAGCTGTGCACAGAAGTCCGCGATCTCTTCGGTCATCGCACTGTATTCCTCGTCGTAGTCAATCTTCGCCGAGACAAATTCAAGGCGCGTCACCAGCTCCCTTCCCCCGTGCTCGAAGAGAATATCGGCGAGTCCCAGAAAGTTCAGCATCTGAAAACGACCGGACGGAGCATCCCCCACCATACCGCTGACGGTCCATTCGCGAGCGGTCGCCAACGCGAAATTCTTTTCCGAAACTCTGACTGCTGTGGCTTGTGGCCCGCGTATCTGCCATTCATACACCACCGTTTCAACGAGACGGAGATTGCCCGCTTTCACGGCTATCTTTCCGTTCGCCTCATCTTCAATTCCGAGCCAGCCCATGGGTAGATCGGCATGAGCGACCAGCAACGCCGGATCGAGCGGTTTGACGCGGTGGCTCGCTCCCGCTTGCACAATCCACCGCGCATCATCCGCATTCGGAAGCAACGGGATAGAGAGAGCGGAAAATTTCATCCGGGAATCAATTCAACAGGGTCGACTCAGTGATCCAACAGGGTTGACTCGTGGCCTTCGTCCTCAGTTAATAAAGCTTACGAACTGTTCCTCCAACAGCACCTGTATCATCGAAGTCAGTTTCCTGCGGGATTTGGTGAATTGGTGAGCCCCCTCCGCTACCGGTTTCAAGGCCTCGTTCAACGGCAGGCCTGTCATCGCCGGATTGTCCCCCTCTTTCCCTCCCGGAAAATAGGCAAAGGCCGCGTCATCAGTCGCACCGCCGCAGTAGACAGCAAGAGCACCCAGCAGATGCCCGACACGTCCCATGCTGCCGTGGAGTTTTGGAAGAATCTTCTGAACAATCTGGGCATCGAGATCGTCGATCCAACCACCCTTGTCCCAGGCATCGCGGGCCTCGTCGGATTCCTCCGCCGCGAGATAGCGGCACACTCTCAGATACCGCATCACCTCATTCGCGGTGCGATAGGCAAATTCGAACCGTCCCCGTTTCAGGATCTCAAACAAGGCGACGAGATGCTTCGTCGCGTCCTCTGCCGCCGAACCGGTTAATGCGTCCAGTCCGCCTTTATCAGGATCGAGCCGGGCCTTCTTCGCCAGAGCGAGAAACGCCTCTGCGACACCATCTGCCGCCTTCGGCGGTTCCGGATACTCGTGAGGAGCGCTGAGGAAGTCACTAATCTGCCCGCTTTTCACTTCGAACTCGATCACATTGGCGCGGTCCAGAACCTTGGGACTGAACATGTAAGTCGTCTCGTCGACATTCACCGTCCCGATGACGAACAAATTCTGCGGATAGGGCAGCGTCCGTGGAACTCCGATAGGATCATTCGCGTATCGGGGAAGGCGAAAATTCTCATCGTCCCGCGGTCCTTCCGAATGCAGCGCCAACTCTCCGTCCTTCTGCTCCATTACCGAGAGAAAATCTGCGAAGTAACGCTCGACGTGAGACAGGTTCATCTCATCGAGAATCAGGAAGAACGGAAAGGCCTCATTCCCCGGGCGGGTTGCTTCGAGGAGTAAATCCAGCACCGGTGTCGTCTGGTAAACGGGATGTTCGGAGGCGCTTTCGCCTTCCCCTATCGTTGTCGTGCGCAAATGGTTCACGAAACCGAGGACTTGCCGGTTGTCTGTCCAGTCCGCGCCGACGGGGACGATGGCGTGCGATTGTCCTTTCTCCGATCCCCGGGAAAAACCCTTCCCCGATTTTGCTATTGCCGTTAGATGAGACTCCCAACTATGTGAGTTCGAATCAAACTTTGTGGATTTCTTAACTTCGTCCCGATTTTGCCGAACCTTATTTGTTCCATTGATTCTACCGCTGTCCCAAGCGTCTAGCCATTCCTGCACTACACCGAGGGGCAGCTGTAAGAGTGTGCCATCAAGATTTTTAAGAGTGAACAATTCAGAAGTAATGCCTGAAACTGTGTATTTGGCTCTTTCGCCATGAATAACGTCTCCCACGGAGAAAGACTCTCTCTCCGCTGAATTGGTAGCATTTTTTAGTTTTAATGTATCAGCTAGTCGGCTCGCAATCGCGGTCTTTCCAGTACCGCTTCCACCCGTGAGAATTGTAAATGGTTTGGAAAGAGCCGAGCAAATCAGCCGCCTTTCTATAACAGGATTCTTATTCGGCTCAGTGGTTGCCAAAATCGAAATAAGGCTGGAAAATTCGTTCATTGTTAGGATCTGCCAAATTCATACGATGAATAGGACAAGAAATACAAGACCGGAATCCTGTTATTATATGGAAAGGACTACTTCACACTTGCGCAACACTATGATCCACTCCGTTGGGATTTCACTAGCTTTTGGCAACATTCCCACATCAAAATGGACTTCTCCCGGAACAGATGCCCAGGAGTGATCGCTTGGACTCGATCACTCTTCTCAGGAACTAAATAGCCGCACGACACAATAAACTTTTGAACAATGGCAAACTGGACAAGGAAAGAGCTGCTCGCAGCGTTGAACCTCTACTTCGAAACCCCTTTCGGAAAACAGCATTCAACACACCCGCCCATCGTTGCTCTGGCCGAGGCGATCGGGCGATCACCAGGGGCTATCGCAATGAAATTGAGTAATTTTACAAACCTCGATCCCTCAGAACGGGCTAGAGGAATCAAAGGGCTTAGCGGTGCCAGTAAAGCTGACCGTGCTATCTGGAACGAATTTGAAGAAAATCGCGAAGAACTTGTCGCAGAATCTGAAGTCGAACTAGAAACCCTTCTTCCTGACGTCAACCCTACTCCGCCAGAGGAAATTGAAGACAGCGTGAAGTTAGTCAAATACCGCCGGCAGCAAAGATTCTTTCGTCGCGTCGTGCTTAGTTCTTACCGTCAATCCTGCTGCATCAGCGGAAATCCAGTTCCGGAACTCCTACGCGCTAGCCACATCACCCCATGGGCGGCAGATCGGAAAAATCGACTGAACCCGTCCAATGGACTCTGCCTCGCCGCCACCTACGACACAGCTTTCGACAGAGGTTTAATCTCCTTCAACAGCAACTTTGAGCTGATGCTTTCCAACCGATTGGGCGAGTACAGCTCACATCCGGAAATACAAAGTGTCTTCGAGAAATATCGTGGCGTTTCGCTGCAGCTTCCGGAAAAGAACCTTCCCGATGCCACTTTACTGGCCTGGCACACAAAAAATGTATTCGTTGGATAGTGATCGACCTTTGCTTTCCCACCCGAAGAAATAAACTTTAACTATAATTTTTATAATTATTACAATATGGTATCCTTCTATTTTCACAAACAGCGTCTCGTTCATGGCGACCGTCATTCCTGAATACCTTCCCTCTCGCACCACTCGCGGAGAAGCGAAATTGCACTCGATCCTGCAACGACTGCCTGATCATTGGATGGCTTGGTGGGAACCTGATCTCAATGGGTTCCGACCCGATTTCGTCATTCTTGCTCCCGAATTGGGTATCATCATCATCGAGGACAAATATTGGCGTCCAAGCACGATTGTTGAGGGCGACCGTCACGACATCGTGATTAAGCCTACGAACGGTTCAAGGACGCAAGTCAATCATCCGTCGAGACAAGTCAGAAACTATTGCTTCAAACTGATCGATCTCATCAAGAAGCAATCCTACGGAAAGCGTTTCCTCAAAAGTGCTGGACCGCATGAAGGAAAACTCTCGTTTCCGATTACGGCTATCGTGACTCTTTCCAATATAACTCTCTCGCAGCTCAACGATCCAAACCGCATCCTCGCGCCACTCTTTGATCCCGCTGCCACCGTGACACGGGACCGCCTTGATACCTGGCTAACGATGTCGCGAGGCGACCTCGTTGCGGAGTTCCGGGCCTTCTTCGCCCCCTATTGGTCGATCCCTCCTTTCGACGAAGAGGAGCTCAAAGCACTGAGGATGGTTATCAATCCCCAAGTCGATCTCACCGAGCAATTTCGTACAGACGAATTACTCGCGTCCGAAAAGCCCATCGATGATCAACAGGACGTTCTCAAAGTATTCGATCAGCGTCAGGAAAAGTGCGCCATGAATATCGGAGAAGGCCACCGCATCCTCTTCGGTGTCGCTGGTTCGGGCAAAACACTCATCCTCCTCACTCGAGCGCGGCTTCTAGCCAAACAAAACCCTGATGCTCAAATTCTCCTTACCTGCTACAATCGCGCCCTCGCGGAATGGATCTCGGGACATTTACGTGACCAATCGAATATCACCGTGAGCACCTTTCATCGCTGGGGACTTGAGAACGGACTTCAGTTTTCGGATCGCAGCGATTCTGACTATGGCGCAGCCTTACTCGCCCGGCTTGAGAAAGGAGCAAGAGACACGCGCCGCTTTGACGCGATTCTTGTCGACGAAGCTCAGGACTTTGAACCCAACTGGTTTTCCTGCCTCCTTAATGGCATGAAAGATCCAGAGAGGGGAGACCTTCTCATCGTGGCCGATGCCGCGCAGGGACTCTATCGACGATCTAAAATTAGCTGGAAATCACTCGGAATCAATGCATCTGGACGCTCCCATTCACAGATCTACGATCTCGACCGAAACTATCGCAACTCAACTGAGATCCTAACTCTCGCAGAAACTTTTGCGACCCGCTCTACCATGCGACTTCGAGACGATGAGGATGATTCGCTCCGCGCCGTTCGCATCGACGCCCGATCGGCCTATCGCGGAACCGGCGCATCACCTCTTCTCTTTCTTCGCCAATCCTGGGAAGAAGAAGTATCAACTGCTGCGTCTTTAGTGAAACGGCTCATCGCCGGAAGGTGGAACGATCGCTCCATGGCTCCGCTCCAGGCCAACGAAATCGCGATCCTCTACCCGCGAGCCTGCGCCCGCCAAAAAGAACTTCTCAGCCGACTCCCCGAAAAGATTCATCAAGCATCTGGAGTTGGCGCAGCGTGGAAAGATACCGTTTCAGGAGAAAGCCAGTCGCAGGTCAGAATCGAAACGATCCATGCTTCCAAAGGGCTCCAATACCGCGCCGTTATCCTCCTCTGGAGCGGCATCCGACCTTTCGGTGGCAACCATGAAGAGAGAACGGAAAACGAGCAACTTGATCGACGACTCCTCTACGTCGGAATGACGAGAGCTGAAAGCTTTCTCGCGATCACGGCTAGTGGAAGATCTCCCTATCTCAGCGACCTCATGGATTCTCCAGCCTGTGTCGTACTCCGAAAAGGCGATCATTCCCAAAAGGCAAACCTCGATATTGCGAACGCGACCAAGTGACACTGCGATAAGTTGGGGCGCCTCTCCAGGATTCCCAATCTCCTAGGACAAAAGAGACATCCCCGAGAACGCATACAAACGTCAGGTAGTGAACGAACTCAATCACTGGCAAACTTGGAATCCCACAAACGGCTGTTCGCCAGATTGATATGGCACACTTTTCCCTCACCCTCCAAGCAGCACAGGAACAATGCTTGCCGCTGGCGAGGACGCTCTAAAGGCGTAGTTGTCGTCCGTGAGTCATGATTGTTTTTATAGATGGATATTCGGTTTTCCCAGTCAGGCTATCTGATCATATACAGAGCGAACGTCTGACAGTTCGTAAAGTTTGTATTTTTTGCTAAATTCTTCTACGGTGGTCCGGTATTATGGCAGTATTTCCTTACAGTCACCGGTGTTCCACTACAACTTCCTGAAAAGAATCTTCCGGATGCCACTTTAATGAATTGGCACGCAAAAAATGTTTTTGTCGGAGAATGAAGCAAGCCCGGAAGGCTTCGACAGCCAGCAAGTGAGACGATCGAGGGGACCGGAGAACTCCTATGTGATGAGCCGTGGTTCGACGGTAATTACCTGAAGATTCGTTCGTTGATAGAAGAGAAGACCGGTAAGTAGAATGCTTAACTGAGGTCAACATTCCGCAAAGCAATCGCGCCATCTAAACTAGCTTGCCAGCCGGTACTTCTGCAAACGGCTCTTCGGCTTCTCCGGGACGGTTCGTTCGATCAACCCCGCTTCCAACGCGGGATGAAGGTAGTTCTTCCGGAATGTCGGACGGTGTGAGAGCCCGAGAGCGCTCATGCAATCGAGGGCGCTGAGCGGGCCGGGTCCGAGCACCTTCAAGAGCGCTTTGACTTGGTCGGTGACTTGGTCGGTGACTTGGTCGGTGACTTGGTCGGTATCCCTGAGGCTCCCGGGGTTCGCGGTCTCCACTTCACCGATCGCAGCGAGGAGCGCCGAGAGCATAAATTCGATGAAACCGGTACTGTTTCCGGTGTTGTCACAGACCGCAAGAGTTTCGTAGTAGGCTCTCTGACGCTGCCTGATGACGTCCTCGATCGGCAGGTAAGCGAGAGGAGCCTTCCAATGACTCAGGATCAGGGTCTGCCAAAGCCGGCCGATACGGCCATTTCCATCGGAGAACGGATGGATGAACTCAAGTTCGTAGTGAACAACACAACTCGCGATGAGCGGATGGGTATCCGACGATTCGAACCAGTGAAACAGATCAGCAACAAGCCCGGGAACGAGGTGAGCCGGTGGCGCGACATGAACAACTCTCTCACCCTGCGCAATGCCAACGCTACCCGATCGGAAGGCCCCGGGGTGATCGACAAGCCCTTTCATAAGAAGAGCATGAGCGGCCAGAAAATCATCGACCTCGTGAGGCTGCCAGTCGTCCATTGCTTCGTAGGCGGAGAAGGCATTCTTCACCTCCTGTACCTCCTTCGGTGGTCCAAGAACCCGTTTCCCCTCAATGAGAGCAGTGACCTGGTCAAGACTGAGGGAATTGTTTTCGATCGCGAGTGAAGCGTGGATGCTCTTGATCCGATTGGTTCGCCGGAGCTTCGGAGTCGCAGCAGGCGTTTTCCCGCTCAGTCCGAGACGACCGATCTCCTCCGCTATCTGTGCGACCAGATCGAGGATCGCAGAGGTGACGGTGAAGGGAGGCGTGGACATGGTGGCAAACAATCCATACGAGGATAAGGGAGATGGCCCTGCCGTCACGCAGATTCTCCTGTGTTTCGGGACGGGATATGATCGAGAGGCGGTCGCAATGGCATCCTGCCCTGCGGCGGGAAAAAGAAACTCCCGGCCCTCTTTTTCCCGACGTTTCTGAATCTTTGCGGCGATGTCCTGCCGGTTGTATTTCTGTGAGCCATTCTCCATCTCGTCGGTGAAGATCAGGAAACTGAGAAGTAGACTCCTGTAGAAGACGAAAACCCGGATCCGTAAACCAAGCGCTTCGCGCCGTTCGATCGCAGGAGTTCAACCGTCACCACCTTCCTGACTTCAAGAAGACAAAGCAGCCGGGAGCCGGGGCGGTCCCTTTCCATTTCTGTTCACCCGCCCGCCTTCCCCGAGAGGAGAAGCGGCATGCCGATGAGGAGAGCGACGAACCAGATCACGAGGAGGACGAGAGCGACGCCGCCTTCGACGGGTTCGGAGAGCTGCTTATTCCCGAGGGTATACGGACCGAGCTTTCGGGCGGCGTCGAAGGCTGCGATGCCGAAGGCGAGGAGAAGAGGAAGGGCCATGGGGTAACTCCAGCTGTCCCCTGCACTGTGAAGGAGGGCTTTCACACAAATGGCAATGAGACCGGCCGCGGGAAGGACGAACATCACGAGGACCATCATCCAGGGGCCTTTCACGAGGCCTCCCTCCGAAGCGGCTTTCCGGAGCGCAATGAGGGCGATGGCCGCGCTGAAAGCCGCCACCTCAAGAAGGAGCTGCTCGGCGATCCAGCGCCGCCAGTCGAAGAGGGCCGAGATGCCCACCAGCGCAATCACTCCCCCGGTCCGCAGCCACTCCCCTTTTTCGTCACCTCCATCTTCCGACAGGGTCGCAAAGAGGGCTGCCCGAAGGTAGATTGTCATGAAAATCGCGATGGCGGCAAAGATCGCGATCCATGCCGATACCCGCCACCCCTGCTCATAGAGAATCCAGACCGCGGCAGGCGGCAGGATGAGGAGGTAGGCGAGGTAAAAACGCTTCCTGAGCCTTTCCCCTGCGAGGCGTTCGGTTTGTTTATTCATTTCGCGACCTTGCATTCAATTTCAGGTAGAGATATCGGGGAACGGTCTTCGAATCGTCCCGCGTGATTCTTTAACCCCGTAAACCGCCATCTTAGCATGAAACCTCCCTTTCTTAACTCCTATTGGCTCGAACCGGACCGGATTCTCTGCGGAGAGTATCCCCGCGACCTCGACGATACGGGAGCGCATGAAAAGATGACCGCGATTCTGAAGGCCGGGGTGCGGGTTTTCCTCGATCTCACCGAAGAGGGCGAGAAGAAACCCTACCGTGAAATCGCCGAAGCGAAGGCCGGTGATCTGGGGATCGCCCCCTCTCAGCTCGAATTCTACCGACACTCCATTCACGACGCCTCCGTACCGGCGAATCAGGGGGAAATGCGCGCCATCCTCCGTCAGTTCCGGCTCGCGCGGCATCAGGGCAAAACGATCTATCTCCACTGTTGGGGTGGCAAGGGCCGCACCGGAACGGTGGCGGGCTGCGCGATCCGCGATCTCTTCGGGCTCACGGGAGAGGAAGCGCTTTCCCATCTCAATACCCGCTGGCAGGCCTGCGCCAAGTCAGCTCATTCCGGAAGCCCGGAGACGGATGAGCAAAGAGGGTTTATTCAATCATGCAACCCTCTCCGTTCGATCGAAGCTCAAGTCGTCGGCGCCCTCTCCGGGGCGGCGGTGGGTGATGCTCTCGGCGTCCCTGTCGAGTTTGCAGGGCGGGAGACACGGAAAAGTGATCCCGTCACCGGGATGCGTGCATTCGGCACCCACCACCAGCCGGCCGGAACCTGGTCGGATGATACTTCCATGATCCTCGCGACGATGGAGGGACTCCTGCAGGCGAAAGGTTGGTCCCCCGAATCGGTCATGGCTGAATTTTCCCTCTGGCTTACCGGGGCGAAACACACTCCGCATGGCTCAGTCTTCGATATCGGCAATGCAACGCGGGAGGCAATTCAACGCTACGGAGGCGGAACCCCTCCTCTCCAGTGCGGAGGCACTGACGACTGGTCGAACGGCAATGGCTCGCTCATGCGAATCCTTCCGGTCGGACTCGCCTATGCCAACGATCCGGATCTCATCGGGAAAGCCTCGGAACTGAGTTCCCTCACCCACGCGCATGAACGTTCGCGGATGTGCTGTGCCTTCTTCTGCCTCGTCGTCAGTGAACTGCTCCACGGAGAAAGCCTCACCGCAGCGACCTCTTTTGCCCGCGAGGTCATGGTCGACCGGTGGCCGTTCAGCCCCGAAGAGCGGGTTCACTTCGAGCGCTGGCAGCCGGAAACCCTCTTCGATCTGGATGAGTCAGAAATCGGATCAAGCGGCCATGTTGTCGACACCCTCGAGGCGGCCCTCTGGGTCAATGCCCGCCATCACAACTATCGCGACGCAGTGCTTCACGCCGTTAATCTCGGGGACGATACCGACACGACCGCTTGCGTCGCCGGAGCCCTCGCCGGACTGATTCACGGCAGGCAGGGCATTCCGGGGGAATGGCTTGAAGCACTCGTGAAAGAGGGGGAGATCAGCGACCTCGCGAAACGATTTGCTGAATTTTTTTCCCGTCCATCACCGGCGGGAGCGGAAACTCATTCAGGGTAGGTTTTGAGCGCTGACCACAGCAAGCCTGAAATCTTCCAGCCGGCAATGCCGTCAATTGCGATCAGCTGATCGAGAGACACGATCCCCGGAAAAGCAGGTGATACGAACGCTTCACCTCCGGTACCTAGCGGAACTCCGACACCTTCCTCAAGGCCCGTTCCAACTCTATACTGAGTCATCGCCTCGCTCCGGGAAGAAAGCGACCACAACCCGGGCCCCTGCACCATGACAGAACACGCGATTGCCACGCTGTTTCATTCCCGTATCCCAACGACTCTTTCTCTATTAAATAGCTACCCGGCCATGACACCTTCTCTCATCGCTTTCTACCTCTACCTCAGAGGGAGGAACCCGCTTGCGGGACCGCTTCTCTGAAAGTAGAATCCAAACTTTGCTACCGAGAACCACCAGTCCCGTTGAAACATATCCGGGACGAATTCCGGCCCTCACATTTTCGCCGAATTCCTGTCGAATCTTTAGAACGAAACGCCTCCCCATGAAACCGCTACCCCTGTTCATCCTGATCCCGATCATCTGTTTCTCAGGAGCCGGAACGAACGAAGCACAGGAGGCAAATACGCCCTCCTCCGCACAAGTCGCAAGCTCTCCCGCTGAAGGGCTGAACCATTCTCTTGAAGACCTGCAAAGGCTGCTCGACGAAGCTAAGGTTAATCAAGAGCTGGATGAACCCCTGAAACAGGCCGTAACGAAACGCTACGAGGAGGCCATTCAATCGACAGCCAATGCGGCGACCTACCGCACCAAAGAACAAGATTACCGGGATGCATTGACTTCTGCTCCCGATAAAACTAAGAAAATCGCGGCGGAAATTGAGGCGCTGAAAAAATCAGAAGTGAAACCTGATTTTGGATCACTGAAAAACAACAAAGAGATCTCCGCCGCTCTTTCGAGAGAGCAGGCCGAAGCCCTCGCCCTGAAAGCCGAACTCAGTGACATCCAGGAATCGCTTGCTGAGATCCGAACCCGCCCCGACGAAATTCAACATCGTCTCAGCGAAGCAAAGAAAGAGTTGCGGAATACCGAAGTCGAACTCGCCGGGCTTAACCCTGATGATACTCCGGCCAATACCGCCACGACTATTCGACTTCATGCACTCAAGGCCTCTCTCGAATCCGAGATTGCCATGCTCGAAAGTGAAGCGCTGAGCATTGATGTCAGAGAAACGAGAATAGAAGCAGCCCAGGCCTACCTTGACGCCAAGATTGCCATGGCCGAAGCGAGGGTGGATGCGCTCCGCAAGCACTCCTCGAAACAAACCTCCGATCAGGTGAATCGTGCAGAATCACTCCTTTCAAGGATTCAGGCTCAGTCCCCGCCTCCTGCAGAAAACCATCAGCAAGTGATCGATGAAATCACCCGGCTGATTGAAGAAACGAGACAGGTCTCTGCCTCCATCGTTCAAACAGAAGAACTTTACGAACTCCGTGACGCGAAACGAAGAGGGATCACCGACGAGTTCGACCGTATCTCCACCCAGTTCAAACTGGGGTTCGATGCCAAACTGCTTGCACCCGCCCTCCTCGAGAATCTTCGCTCTCTCCCTACCGAATGGGAGAGTTCGATCATTCTCAAACAGGCGGGGAAGGACCTTTCAACCGCCAGAAGCAACCGCTTCAGAAGTGGCGAGGCCACCTTCGGTGAAACATCGCTGACGCCGGAGCAGGACCCCACGCTCAGCCCCTCCCTGTCCCCTGAAATATCAGAACTCTACTCCACACGCAAAGCACTCCGGGAAGCGCTCCAAACCAGTTACTCCAGGTACATACACGGACTCGAAAATCTGTCAGCAACCGAACGACAAGTTGAAGAGCAAAGCAGCACCTTTCGCTCTTTCGCGATGGAAAAAGTATTCTGGGTAAGAACCTCATCCGTGATCGGTCCCCGGGAAATCAGGGCTATTCCGGCAGGGTTCAACTACTGCTACGGCCCCGCGAGAATTCGGGAAGCAGGGCAGCAGATCGCCAATACGCCTCTCGCCGTCTATATCATTCTGGCAGTCCTCGCACTCCTCCTCTTTCTCCCGAGGCCGTTTTACTACAAATCCCTGGAGAAATTGAGCCGGAAAAAGCACCACCTCGCCAGTGACAAATACACCCACACCCTGTGGTCCCTGCTACTCACCCTTCTGATCGCGCTCCCCTTCCCCGCCCTGATGGTAGCGATCAGCCTCGCGCTGAGTTCACAGGAATCAGCCTCTGAATGGACGCATGGAGTCAGCAGGGCGCTGAGGATGACGGCAGGAATCCTCTATCAATTCCTCTTTCTTATCGCCCTTTGCCGCAAAAACGGGCTCGCGCAGACTCATTTCAGATGGAACGCCGATATCCTGCATCGAACGAGACGGCTCGCGATGTATTTCGTCCCTTTTCTCATCATCTCAACCTTCACACTCTCCCTCTTAACCAACGAACCCAACGCGGGCTACCTGAGTGGATTCGGACGAATCGCCGCCCTTCTCTTTGTTGTCGGCGGAGGCACTCTACTCGCTCTCCTTCTCCACCCGACCAAAGGCATTGCCGCAACCATTCACCGAACCTCGCCGGGCTCCGTGATCGGCAAACTGAGAAACCTCTGGTTCGTCCTCGCCATCGCCATCAATGCAGGGTTGGCGCTGTTAGTTGTTTCCGGCTTTCTCTTTACGGTGATCCTTCTCGTGGAACAGATCGAGCAGTCCCTCTCGGAAATTCTCTTCGCCTTTGTTCTCTATGGGATGCTCTTCTGCTGGTTTGCGATCAGAGGACGACGAATCGCCAAACAAGACGCCCTCGAAAAACGTGCTAAAAAACGCGAAGAGGAACTGGCGAGGAAGGCAAGCGAGGAGGTAGTCGAAGAACAGGCCGGGGAAGAACTCATCCAGATGGATCTGGAAGAAGAGGAAGAAGTCGACCTGATAAGCGTGAGTGAACAGTTTAGAAACTTTCTAAAGTTTATCGTCGGAACCTTCTTCCTTCTTCAGCTCTACGAAATCTGGGCAAACTTCGGCCCTGTCGTTGAAGTGCTCTCCCAGACTAAATTACCTGGAGGGCTGAGTATTGTCGACGTGGCCTTCTCCATCCTCGTCATTGCGATCACACTGTCCTGCATTCGGAATCTACCGGGAATTCTCGAAATCCTGATCCTGAGCCGGATCAAAGTTGCGCCGGGCACACGAAGCGCTCTCATCACCCTCGGGCAGTACACGATCACTGCAATCGGGGGAATCGTTCTCTTTCGCAACCTCGGCGTTGACTGGGCCCAGTTCGGCTGGATCGCTGCCGCTCTCAGTGTGGGCCTCGGATTCGGGCTCCAGGAGGTCGTCGCAAACTTCGTCAGTGGAATCATTCTCCTCTTCGAACGACCGATCCGGGTCGGCGATGTCGTGACCGTTGACGGGATCGATGGCGCGGTCTCCCGCATCCAGATTCGAGCGACCACGATCACGACCTGGGATCGAAAGGAGTTCATCGTTCCAAACAAACAATTCGTCACCGGAACAGTCCTTAACTGGACTCGCGGGAACTCGATCAACCGCATTCTGATTCCGGTTGGCGTCGCCTATGGTTCTAATACAGAGAAAGCCCGCCAGATCCTTATCGATGTCGCCACCAGTCACCCCCTCATCATGGACGATCCTCCTCCTTTCGCCTCCTTCGAGGAGTTTGGTGACAGCAGCCTGAAAATAGTTCTCCGCAGCTATCTTCCCGACATGGACCATCGACTGGCGACGATTACAAACCTGCATGAAGAAATCAGCAGGCGTTTTGAAGAAGCCAATATCGAAATTGCCTTCCCGCAAATGGATGTCCGTGTCGACCTGCGATCAAATTGACTCGATAAAACTTAGCCGGGAGCCAACCCTGTCGGGATCAAAAAGTCAGCGAAATACCGGGGGAAACATGATGGCTGAACCGGGACTGAATTTTACAACTTTCGCCGGTGTCGTTCCGGGAGACTGTCACTCACTGAATCACACAATCCCCGGCGCATCCAGCATCACTGCTCCCGGACTGAGTCAATCCGGAAGCATCGAGCGGACGGGGATGTGAATCACCCCCGTTTAAACTGAAGGCCGGGATCTCCCGGAGGCCCTCCTGCTAGTACGAAATTCAAGCTGCCTTCCGGTGTCACGCTCACGGTTCCGGCCATTTGCGACTCATTGGCATCAAGGGTAAGGACGTTGGCCTGCCCCAGATTAAATTCCCCCTTCATCTCAAAGGGCTCTCCTTCGCTGCCGTCGAAACTCCAGCTGAAGCCTCCTTCATCAGTGAGGACGAGTGTCACCACCCCGTTTTCACCGTTATCGGAATTCCACGCTCCCAGAATCTGATCGAGTTCGACCGGAGCCAGTGGCTCTGCTGCGTCGGAATAATCCTCCGGCGTTTCGGCATTGTCGCCAGCTGTCGTCGAAGCGGACGCGAGCCGGGCCATTTGCACGGCAATACGATCCGCGGGCTCCAGTTCAGCGGCGCGCCCAAAAGCAACCGCAGCCTGATCCAAATACGTACAAACCATGTAATGATACCCGAGCAAAAACTGTGCAGAGGCAGACTCACTGTTCGTTTTGGCATAACTCTCCAATCTACGCAACTGCGCGGTGTATGTATCCGCATCAGGGTAGAGTTGAATCATGGTGCTCCAGTCCCAACCCGGACTTGAGGCGAGAAGAGGATTCAGCACTCCGGCGGCCTCTCCGTATTGCCCCAGGGCAAAAAGAACAAGGGCCCGATACTCATGAAAGGCACCATCACCGGGGGACTCGGCGATAGCCCGGTCCACTCCTTCAAGGGCGGTGAGATAGTCATTCCCCTTAAAATGCGAAAGCGATTCATTGATCAGAAGCTCAGTTTTCTCCGCCTCTTCGTCCGATGCATCCTCCAACTGAGGCGCTGCCTCAACCGCAACCACCGTAACGGGCTGTGAATAGGTTACCGATGTTCCGGAAGAGACCGCAACCGGCTGAACCGGATAAGGGTTGTGATAATGGCTGTACCCACAATCGAAAATCAGATTGCCGAGGCCCCATCCGACTAACCCCCAGGCAACCACTTCACCGGCAGTGGGACCACTGAAATATCCCGGCCAGCGGGGAGGAAGATACACCGGGGGACGACGCCACCCACAGTTCCAGGAACCGCCGTACCAGGGGTAATGTGAGGGCCGGTTCCACCAGGGGTTGTATCCCCAGTAATTTCTATTCGTGGACCAGTTGATACTCTTTTGAAAATTGTTATTGATGTTGATATTCACCACTCCCCCGCCGGGGCGCTGGGAATGATGGTTATCCCACCAGGGTTTTCCGCCATCAGGGCGATTTCCCTGACCGGGCCGATAATCCCCCCCCGGGCGATTTCCAAAGTCAGGACGGTCGGGAACCTTCCCCGGACGATTCCCCGGACGATCAACGATCCCTCCGCCACTACCCGGACGCCCCGGCGATATTGAGGGCCGATCTCCACTTCCAGGCCGGTTCCCTGAACCTCCAGGCTTGGGAAAGGTCACAAGACCGGGCAATGTTGAAGGACGGTTTGATGGCACACCCGGCTTTGGAAGTGAGGGCCGCGTTGTTGGCTTCGAAATGGAAGGGCGCGTCGTCGGAATCGACGGCCTCGTTGTTGGCTTCGACGGCTTTGGCGTTGGCTTCGAAATGGAAGGACGGATCGTCGGAATTGACGGCCTCGTTGTTGGCTTCGAAGGCTTTGGCGTTGGCTTCGAAATGGAAGGGCGCGTCGTCGGAATCGACGGCCTCG
>JARGPJ010000013.1:0-23429 GCA_029212615.1 Verrucomicrobiales bacterium | reverse complement strand
GGCTTTGGCGTTGGCTTCGAAATGGAAGGGCGCGTCGTCGGAATCGACGGCCTCGTTGTTGGCTTCGACGGCTTTGGCGTTGGCTTCGAAATGGAAGGGCGCGCCTTCGAAATCGACGACTTGGAAGGGAGTCGTGAGCTCGTAATCGGGCTCCGGCTCGAAATCCTTGAGCCTCCGCCCGAACGGGAAAGCCCTCCTCCGCCCAACCCCCGGGCAAACATCTCCGTTACCGGCATCCCTGCCAATAACAAAACCGAAACTCCGAAGATAAGGTTTTTCTTCATCTCACTGCCCATGTGTATCGTTGCTGAAATTTAGTTAGCCTTCGCGACCGTCTTTTCCGTTTCCGGCGGCCGCCTAACTGCCATGACTGTCGAATCCTCAAAAACCTCATCACCAATGACCTGATCCCGCTTGCTCCATAAGAACCCTTCGCCGTCCTCATTCCGCTTCAAAATCTGCGTCACCGCATTTCTCTCTCCGGATGCAGTGAACCCTGTGGTTTTCAAGAGATACTCATCAGGGTTCACCTCAACCCAATCAGACTGATTAAAACCGCCTTCAGCGTCAAAGCTCCACGATTTGAAACCGTTTCCGTTCTCGTCCCATCCAATCCTGATAGTTGCGCCAGTCGTAAGTGCCTCCGGAGATTCCGTGACCGCCTTGGCATCGATGTAGGGTCCGTCCCCGCTCCAGGAAAAGGAGATCCAGGTATCGCCGCCCTTTGTCTGCATGATCCAGTCCCCGATCAACCAATTCAAGGCCGCCAGTTTCTCGGAGACGAGAGAACGATCCCCTTCCACATCACGAACGCTTGCCAGCTTCCAGCTGTCATCCGCCTGCTTCGCATGAACAGCCTCATAGAAAAAAGAGGAAACCCGCCCGCTGGAATCAGTGAAATGAACGGTGCCATCCTCCATCGCAACACCATCCGTCAGCAACCTGACAGAACCAACCTCCAGCGCCAATTGAGAACGCTCCGGCTCGGAAAACAATGACTCGTAGTGCTCTTGTATCGCCTCTTTCCCGACGACCATTTCACCCGTCGTGAGAACAAGTTCGCCCGCCTCGACGAACAAATCAGCCATTCTCTCTGCATCCCCTGAATTGAATGCCTCAACCAGCGCTGAGGCTGATTTTTCTATTTCAGATAAACTGTCCTGAGCTGAAAGCGGGCAGAGAAAGCCGGATAAAGCGATGATATAAAGAGGAACGCGACACGTCATGATTTCGGAACGGAAAATGGCACTTACCGGGGAATTCTATCAATTTGCTTTTATCAAGACAACTCGATTCACGTATTTCCGGTTTCGTTTCTGATACAAACCGCTATTTCGGGAATAGAAATGTCAACCCTGTCCGAAGCCCCCACTCCGGCCCCCCGTCGGGCGCATCGGCGTAGTATCTCACCCCGAAGGAAGCCTGCACCGGCTGCGAACCGAGCTTAAGCAATTGAGATACCGATAGATTAATCGGCAGGTTCCACTGACTTTGCTCCCAGTTGTAGGTATTCTCCATGTTGATTGTGTAAGTTGTTTTCGCAGGGGTGATGTAGGCAAGGAACGGTTGAATAAATGTTCCGTTGAGGTCATTTCTCGAATCATCACCGGCGAAGGACCACACGTGATTAACGAGTGCCCCGTATGTCCACCGCCCTTCCTGGCGCAGCGCAATCGCAGTTGGGCCGGCCCCCCATTTTTCTGACCCAAGGAGGCTGTTCGTCGCCGTCGGCAGGGACAAAACAGGCCCTCCTCCGAGGATCCAGCCGCTCACCGGCTCCGACGGGGTGAAAAAGAAACTCTGCACGGTATCACCGAGTCCGGAAGCATCGGGAACCCCCGGGGCCGGAGACTCCGCGTCGATCACGGGAAGAATAGTGCGGGAAACGAGCCCCCAGTTCTCATTAATTTCAAAAGGAATGACCGGCTGGATGTTCAGAATATAGCGGGAGGCATCTTTCGCCCCGATGCCAAAATCCCAGTTGGATTGAAAAGGCACTGAGATCAGACTGGAAACGGGGTTGGCCAGTTGCTTCGCAAGATCTTTACCACCCTCCGCGGGCGCCGCCGTATCGATCGGCCCCGCTTCGACCGGCCCCGCTTCGACCGGTTCTTCGCCGCGAAGGTTCAACGTGATTCCGAATGCCACTAACAGGACCGCGCACAGCGATATCGGCATTTTCCGGTGAAAGGTGGTTTTTTTCCGGTTCATGACTTCAGCCCTGATTGATAAATAGAGGAACGATAAGTATGTCCTCATTTGAAACGCGAGGGATTGAATAGAAAAGCATTTTCTCGTGAACTAAATAGCAGCAGCATCTCGATCCAATCTCCCCCGCGCGCATCACGAGGCAGGAAATCTTACAGAAGAATTCAAATTTCCCGCTGGAATCCTGTCACCGTCCGTCACAGACTGGAAAAATGAAATTCTCCACCCTTCTCGCTTCGCTCTTGTTTGTGATCCCGGTGCCGCACCCCGCCAGCGCTCAGGATGCCGTCACCACCAGCAAGGACCCCGGACAATGGGCGCTGATCTATTCAGACACCCTGGAAAAAAACCGGAAGGCGCTCATGGATTATTCGTGGGAGTACCGCGTCGAGGTGGTGGAAGACGGGACCCTCCTTTATGTTGATCGTCTCTCGGCGCAGTACAACCCGGAAGGAAAGATCGAAACGGTGCGACTCGATCAGGAATTAAAGATCAAAGAACGTCAGGGTCTCCTCATGAAAGCGGGACAGGAAAAACGACTCGCTGAGGTGGAAAAGAAAATCCAGGTCCTGAAAAGTCTCATCGGAAAGTACGTCTACATGTCGCGCGGTGAGGTCGTCGACTACTTCGAGAACGGCAAAGTGACCGAGGCGGTCGGCTATGACAATGCCCTGCGCGTCGACGGCGAAAACGTCCTCACCGAAGGCGATTCGGTTACGCTCTACGGTGACCGCGCGACCGCTTATCCCATCTACCTCATCTTCAGCGCTCCCTACGACGACAAAACCTGGATCAAGGGAGAGGTGAAGTTCCGTCATCTCAGCCAACTCAATGGATTCTACGCGCCACGGGTTTCCGCTGAGTTTGAAGAAAAGGGAGCGCTCGGAAAAGCGAAGTTTCTCTACATCGATGTCGAGAGTCACGACTATGTCGCAAAGCCCTGAAGAGGAGCCGGGGCGACATTTCCTCCGCCCCTTCCTTCTACCGACATTTCACGGACGGGACTTTGTTGCTTCCCCGGAGAGGACGGGTGACAGTTCAGTCAGGACATCGCGGACGAACTGATTCTCCTGTCCCCCTTTCGGAGCCGGCACGGAAAGGGAAAGATCAAAGACCCCGGCACAGGAACTGGCATCGCAGACCTGAGAGGAAATTTGAATACTAACGGCATCTTCCGGGAGAGATTCGAGTGGAACAGCAAACCAGGAGGTGCCCTCAAAGCCCCAGGTATACCAATGAATTTCCGGCTTGGAGTAGTCGACCGGAACCGTCTGTATCCAGTCTCCTCCGGTCTTGAGACTCCCGGGCAGAGAGATCACGGTGGGTAATTCCTGATCCCCGCCGGGACGCCCTGCCCGCTCTTCTCCACGCGCCGGATTATCCATCGCGTAACTGTGCCACCCGGGTTCGTGAACTGCTTCCACGAGGAGGTGTCCGTTTGCAAACGCAGCCCGGTAACGGACTACCTTATCAGTTCCCCGGCGGACGAATTCAGGATTGGACCAGGTAACGGCCACCCCCGAACTCTCCACCTCAACCGGGGCCTTCCGAAAATGCTGCTGCTGAGTTTGCAGCGGAATCGTCAGGGTTTCACCTCCCCGCAGAACCGTCAGTTCAACCTCTGAGCCGGGCGGGTAGTGAATCACGAGATGGTCCTCGAGGTCTTTCGTGAGCGGGTCGATCCGTGCCCGGTTGATTCCCACAATAATGTCATCCATCTCCAGGGTATGGTAACCCGAGAGGACCGCCTCGATATCGATGGAGCTTACCCGACCCGCAAAGCCCTCGACCGGCAGTCCGCGATCCGATTTTTCTTTATCGCTCAGAGACTCTGACTCAAAGAAAAAACGGGGCTGCATGCTCCAGTGACGGAACTCTAAATCAGTTTTCCACCATTCAAACGGAAGCGGAATCGTCACCTCTTTCGTTTCGCCATCTCGGTCAACCGAGAGGCGCACCGTTTTCGCCTCCGGCCTCGGAACTTGATCAAACTGATACTGCAGGTCGCCGAAAGTAAGAACGCGGACGCCATTGAAAGCATTGATCGTATCCCCCGCCTGAATCCCGGCATCGGCAGCGACCCCGGTAGCTGATTCGAGCAGCAAGCCCCGGGGAACATCGAGATGCAGCCCCAGTCTCTTAATGTCAGGGGAACGGTATAGATCCTCCAATGGATCAAGAAGCCCCGCAAAATCCTTTTCCTGCATGGAATAGTCGGCGATGAGATGACACTCGGTACACCGGCCGGTTTCGATGATATTGGTTTTCAGAAGAGGATAATCCGAAGGGAGCAAGGTGACTTCAGGCGGACGGGCAGTGCGGCCCGCTTTCTTTTCTTTCTCGCGATTTTGATGCTCACTGAGCCCCGCCTCGAGGGCAAGCTCGAGACTTTTCAGATTCAGATAACTGTCCGCCGCCCGTTCATCCCGTCCCCCGTATCGAAGATAAATCTCTTCATCCGCATTGATCACGAAGTAGTAGAGCGAATTGTGCCAATCACGTTCGAAGTGAGCGATATTCACTCCTGTCATCGAAGTGATGCGGGCGCACACATAACGGGAGAGAAGCTCCCCCCGCCGTGACGATCGCGGCGTGTACACAACCTGCGCATCAAAATGCCTCCCGTTCACGCAGGGCGCGCACCGGAATTCGAGAAAGATTGGTTTCCCGGTTTGGCGGGCCTCTTCAAGGGCATCGGGATAATAGCTGTGCCAATGGATCATCTCCCCTTCCGGCAGTTGATCCTGCCCCGCGACGGAAGAAAGACTAACGGGTAGAAGAAAAAATCCTAAGACAAGTGTCCGCCAGAATTCAAGATGACGAAATCGATTGGTGCAGGCCATCTCTCAATCACGGAAGAAGCGTCGCCAGGTTCTCATTGGAAACCCAATAAAAGGCCGGGTACAACTCATCCAGAGCAATCTGATCACTGCCTCGTGAAATTTCAGCCCAGACTTCAGGGGTTGCACCGGACCGGGCGAGAAACTCAGACTCCGAAAGCACTCCGTCCCCGTCGCTGTCGGCGACAGGAATCGTGAGAACGAGATGTGCGAGAAGGGAACGTTTCACCAGAATATCCACGTCGTGTCCCAGCATTTCAGCAACATCGAGAAAACCGTCGCCGTCGGCGTCCGACTCTTCAAAGTGCCCCCTCTGGTGCCAGTCGACACCATCCTCGTCTTTTTCGCCTCTGGCCGGAACGGCAAGCGCATACTCCTGCAAGGTCAAGCGATTGTCCCCGTTTCCATCGACGTTCAGTTTGTCCTCAACAAGAAACCCCAGATATCCCTTTACCGCTTTTTCCATTTCCGCGGAATCCGTTTTCAGATCCTGATCTATATCCGCTCCTTTTAAATACTTCAGATCAGTTTTCCCGAGCTGCTGAACCCTGGATTCCCACTCTTCCCGGTAGTGCTCAGCCTCTTCACCTGATCCCTCACTTTCTTCCGGGACCCAGGGGGGAAGAGCCGGCGTCTTGCCGAGGCCACGTGCTGCGAGACTCTTCGCCAGCGCCGTAAAATCCCGGGGGTCATCCCCACCTTCGGTTGCTATCGCGAGGGCCGCGTCAAAGTGCGGAACCGCTGCCGACACCGCTTCAGCAATCACTTCTTCCGCCTCCGCCGGAATTTCGTCCGCCGTAACGGTCAGAACCCCTGCACTGAGGCTAGCGGTAAAAAGAATCAGGGATGGGATTTTCATTTCTTTGATTTGGATAAATTTAATACGGATCTGTGATGACGTTTCGTTCCTGACGTTCAATTAATTCAGTTTAAAGAACGAATCGCGTTCTATTCGCGAACTCATGAAGGAGACTTCCCCCTTCTGCGCGCTCTGCTTTTTTTCCACCAGATATAGACACCGGTGAAGGAGAGCCCGGCAATCACAAAACCTAACACACAAACAAAGATACGGTAGACAAGCCCTCCGACCGTACCCATGTGCAGCGCGAAAAGCCAACTGCTGATGGTATCCCCTCTCGCGATTCCGGTGGGCGAACGGAAGCTGAGAAGCTCGCCGGAGTTCCCGTCGAACCAGAGCCGGGTTCCCGGATAGCGCGTGCCAACATCTCGACTGGTGTGCACGCGATACTGATAGGTTCCGTGGGAAGGATCATAGGCCAGCCACCCTTCTTTACCGACTGTGAAATCGCGGGTCACTGCCTCTTTCGCCATGTGATCCCTCGCTTTCTCCAGCGCATCCGGCCAGGCGAGGGCTGGATTCATCCTCGGTTGATCCAAATCCGGAAGCTGCCCGTGAGCGTCGGGACCGGTTCCAAAGAGTTTCATCACCGGCGTGTAGACCAGTCCGAGATTGAACCCGACGGCCGACCAGGCAAAGACGAAAAGCATGGGCCAGACCCAGAGCCCGCTTGCGCGGTGAAAGGTAAAAAGGGTGCGAAAAAGCGAGCCTCCTTTGACAAGCCAGGATGGCTTCCAGCGGGAAAGCCAGGACTTTGATTTTCTCGATTCCCTCCGAAGCCGGCTTCGCGGCGGAAGGCTCAGGTAAAACCCGACAAAACAATCGATCGTCCAGAGAAGGGCCACGATCCCGAAGAGAAGGACACCTGTCTTTCCCAGGGCCAACTCATAGTGCAACTGATAAAGAAAAGGCATGAGATATGAGATTCCCCCGGAGAGACTCGATCCTTCGCGAAAGCCGAGAACCTCTCCCGCATAGGGGTCGACAAAGACCGAGCGCCAGTCCCCGGACTCCAATTTCTGCCAGAAAACGGTGCTGAACTGCGGATCGTGATCGAGAACGAGGCTGTCGATTCTCCATCCCGGGATCTTTTCCATGATGCGCTTGCGAAGAGCAAGCGGATCCATAGGTTCCGCATCCGGAGAGCGCTCCGGCAGGCTCACCAACCCCGGGTTGATCAGTCCGTCCAGTTCCCGGTAGAAACTGAGAGCACTTCCTGTCAGTCCCGCCACGACAAGAAAAGTAGCAATGGTGAGACCGGTGTATCGATGCACCGCCACCCAGAGGGAACGCCAGTTCCTACCCGGGCCTCCACGCGGAGATGACGCAACACCCCCCGAAGGGGATCCGGCTCTCACCGAATCCCCTTCTAATTCCCCACTTGTCAGGGGTGTCTTTCGTAGGAATCTCATGAATAGCCGTGCGGAAACGGGGCGGTCAATGGATTCACGTAACAGCGTCTGTTTTTAAAAATCAACCTGGACTGAGAAGGTAGCGGAAACCGGTGCACCATATTCGAGCTGACCATTGTATCCCGGGATGAACGACCCCGCGTAGAAGTAACGCTCATCGCTCAGGTTCTCCAGATAGAGGCGCAAGGTCCAGTCCTTATCAACCGTCTCAAAGCGATAGCGGGCTCCTGCATTGATCAGGAAGTATTCATCCATCGCAAACTGCTCATAGCTGTCCGCAAAACGCTCCCCGACAAACACCGTATTCAGCGAGAGGGCGAGACCGGGAACCTGCGGGACCTCCCAGTCAAGCCAGGCTGTCGCTTTATATTCGGGAACATTGTCAGGAATCCGTCCATTGAGGAACGGGTCACCGGTATCCTTTTGATCTGCATCGAGAATCATCGCGGAGACACCCGCCTGAAGTGAGTCGGTGAGTTGGCCCCGGAGTTGGAATTCAAACCCCTCATGAACCCGCAGTCCATCCTGAGTGTATACCCTGTCGTCATTCAAATACTCCAGGTCCTGCTCAATGTTGAAATAAGCAAACTCACCGTAGAGACGATCATCAAGAAGCTCGGCTTTAACGCCAACCTCGATCTGACTCGATTCGATTGGAGGCATATTCTCCAGCGCATTAACCGCCATCAAAGGAGCCGTTCCTCCCATCGTCATCCCCTGAGTGTAGGAAACGTAGGCATGAACATCTTCAGCCGGCTCAAACATGACCGCAGCGGTCGGGGAAAGAACGGACTCATGATAGGAGCTGGAAACAGCACCGGTTACCGGATCCAGGTATTTTGACTCGATCTCAGCGTAACGAACTCCGCCAAGGACCGACAACCAGTCAGTCAATTCCACGGTATCTGTCGCAAAGAAAGAAAACTCCGTGTCCTCATAGTTGAGAACGCTCCCCTGCGGGTCGCTTCCAAGAGGAGGGAGATCCTGCAGATTGTATACATTGTTGATCCCGATCAGGTTTGATCCCCGGGGTTCGGGCGAGCGACTGGACCCGATGTAGCGATACTCACCACCAACCACGAATTCATGCTTCAGTGGACCGGTGTAGAGTTCGCCCTCCAGGTGAGTATGATGTGACCAGTATTCCCATGATTGAGTTCCAATCAGCCACTCAAAGTCAGCAAAGTCACCGGTATCGATAACCGGACCGGGCCAGCTCTGGTATCCACTCCGGTCAACTTCCCCATAACTCGTGGAAGTGCGAATCATCCATCCATCATCGAGCTGAATATCAGCCCCCACTGCGAAATCGAGAGACTCCTGGCGGTTGTGTCCCCATCGCTGCATCAAATTCGAATCGACCCCGGTATCGAAAACGGTCCCCGTTCCGGAGACAAGAATCCCGCCATACCCGTTCCGTTCCCGGTTCTGCCCGGAAATAGACGTCCAGATGGATACATCATCATTCGGCTTCCACTCAAGAAAAGCGGAACCATGGAGACGATCTCCTCCCGCATTGTCATAATAGCTGTCAAAATTATCACCTGCGATCACGAAGCGGTATCCAAGCGTCCCCCCTCCTTCAACAGGGCTCTTCGCCGAAGCGTTCTTTCCCCATGGATTTTTCGCGGAGGAAACGGACGTGTTTCCTCCCCCGGTGGAAAGAGTGTCGCTGATATCAATCTGGGAATAAATCCCGCCAAAAGTATCCACGTCGGTGGAAATGCTCCTCGAAAGTTCCTCAGTAGGACGCTTTCTCACATAGTTGATGGCTCCCCCCGGAGGGACAAACCCAAAGCGGAGTCCCGCTGGTCCCTTCAATACCTCAATTCGCTCCTTATCATCGATCGCCGGTTCCGCCATATTGATCAGTGGCAAACCGTCGATGCGATAACTCTGCAAGGTATCCGGCGCAAAACCCCGGATTGAAAAATCGGCCCGGTTGTAAAACCCGCCTCCATACGGTCGCGTCACGCTGGGCTCATAAAGCAGAGCCTCCTCTGCACTGAACGCCCGGCGCTCCTGGATCATCTCCTGATCGATGACCCCTACGCTGAAGGGCGTTTCGATCAGAGGAGTGCTACCGAACAGGGCCGTTGACGAGGAAGTGTCACCATAGCTCATCTCCGGAACTTCATCATCGATGATGAGAGGCTCAGGAACCGGCGCCGGCGCGGGAGCTGTTCGGCGAACCTGCGTGGGTGCACGAGCCGGAACCGGGCGGACCGACTCAACCACTGTTCTCTCAAGTTGCTGAACCTGAGCGGATTCTTCGGCTTCGCCCTGAGCGATACCGTATTGGAGAGACAAAATCGGACAAACAACGAGAAAGAGGACAAATCGATTAAAATAACGAAAAGCGTTTCTCTGGTTCTGTATGCGTTTCATGTTGGATAAGTTGGGTTCAAAGAGCGGTTGGAAAACCTGAGCTACATTTCAATGTTCAGGCAGCCCCATGCTTACTGATGATATTGAGACGCATTCTCATTAAAGCAAGTGGTATGATGAAATTTTATCTATTTTTTTGCCTTCACCGCCGATTCAACGGCATCCAACCGCTCTTTGAGATCCGGCCAGTGCTCACGCACAGAGCTCCGCTTCCACTCCCTCTCCCCCTCACGACGGGAGCTCCGCCAAACCGAAAATGCCCCTCACAACCCTCTGAACCCCCCGCAATCCCCATAAAAGCCCTAAAAAGTGCTTCTCAAATGCGAGAATTGAGCGATCTTGCGCGCCTCAGGCAATTATGGCTCAAGACGACGACACAGTAGAACTCGAAGGAACAATTCACACCGTTCTCCCCGGCACCATGTTCCGGGTCGAATTGGAAAACGGACACCTTGTGCTCGCGCACATTTCAGGAAAGATGCGTAAGCGTTTCATCCGACTGGTAGCCGGTGACAAAGTCAAAATCGAGATGTCTCCCTACGACACGGAAAAAGCCCGTATCGTTTACCGTGTCGACGCCCGCAACAATCGCCCCGGAGGTCACCCCGGACGACGCAACTCTCCACGGAGTATGGCCCGCCCCGGACAGCCGAAGAAGCGCGCCAAGCCGAACCCCACTCCACGTCGTGGATCGGGTCCTCCGAAGAAGAAAAAGAGGTAATCGGGGTCGCGGGGCCTTCGCGGTCTTTCTGCCCTCATACTCTCAGCCATCATGGCGAATCTCTTTGCGGTTTTAGGACTGGCGGAAACGCTCTTACTGAAACCGGAAGACGTTGATTCCGCCTGGCAGTCTTTCGCCAGAGAATCGCCCGCATCCTCTGATTCGGGCGATGGATCGGATCTTCACCGTGCCCGCAGCGTTCTCAGCGACCCTGTGTTGCTTCTGGAACACTGGCTCGACATTCACGGGGTTGCTCTCGAACGGGGCTCATCGATGGCTCCGGATTTCATGGATCTCTTTTCGATGATCCATAGTGCTCTCGAACAGGCTGATTCGGTATACAAACGACACCAAATCGCCACGACCGCCCTCGCGAAAGCCCTTCTCTCGAAAGAGGCTATCGCTGCCCAACTCGCGGTTCAGGGCTGTCTCGGGGAGATTCACGGGAAAAAGCAGGAACGCATCGAACAGTTTGAATCCTTCGAGGAAGCCGCAAAGGACAACAACTACCACGCCGCCGCCACTGCTCTCGGGCAATTGAAATTCCTGAAGAAATGGGAACAGCAATGCCAGGAGAGGCTCTTGCAGTTGATCGAATGTTAGTCAAAATCAAATGAGCGAATCCACCTCTCTTTCAACGACAGATGAATTGATCATCGGGATTGATCTCGGCACGACAAATTCACTCGTCGGCGTCGTCGACTCAGGTTTTCCGATCATTCTCGCGGATGCACAGGGCGACAGGCTCACGCCTTCGGTCGTTTCCTACGCTGCTCCCGGATCCCCGCAAGTGGGACGCCCCGCCCTGCGGAGTGCCTCCGCCGCTCCCTCAGCCACGATTGCTTCGGCGAAGCGCTATCTCGGACGACCCTTCTCTGACTTGAGCAATGAAGAACTGGCCGCCCCCCCCTTCCGCCTCGTCGCCCGAAAAGACGGCGGGATTGGATTTGCGATGCCGGACAGCACCCTCGCGACACCGGAGGAAGCATCGGCTGAGGTGCTCTCGCATCTCAAGAAGGTGGCAGAGGAAGTTCTCGAAACAGAGGTGAACCGGGCCGTCATCACGGTGCCGGCCTACTTCAACAACAGTCAACGCGAGGCCACAAAAGCGGCGGCAGCAAAGGCCGGATTGACCGTGGAGCGGATCATCAACGAACCAACCGCAGCAGCGCTCGCCTACGGACTCGACAAGCTGGATGACGATCAGACCGTGGCAGTCTACGATCTGGGAGGAGGCACCTTTGATCTCTCGGTCTTGCAAATGCGGGATGGATTGTTCGAGGTGATTGCCACCGCCGGAGACACGCAACTGGGAGGTGACGATTTCGATGCCGCCCTCGCCGCTTCCGTCGCGGAGGAACTGAAGCTCGGCGAACTGTCTCCGGAAGAATCCACCAAACTGATGGCGGAGGCGAGAAAGGCAAAGGAAGCTCTGAGCGAGTCTGAAACCTATCCGCTGCGACTGCCCTTTTTCCGCGAGGGGGAGAGCTACGAGCTGGAACTCACCCGCGACCGATTCGATGCGGAAATCAGTGAACTGGTGAATCGAACCGGATCGATCTGCCGTCGCGCCTTTGCCGAAGCCGGGCAGAAAGGAGTCGATACAATCGATCACCTCATCCTCGTCGGCGGAAGCACCCGCGTCCCGCAAGTGCAACAAAAGCTCAAAGAATGGTTCGGTCACGAACCCAATTTGAGCCAGCATCCGGACGAAGCCGTCGCGCTCGGGGCGGCGATCCAGGCCGGCATCCTGTGTGGACGTGTCAGGTCAATCGTGCTCGTCGATGTGACACCTCTTTCTCTCGGCATTGAAACCTTCGGCGGCCTGATGAATGTCATCATCCCCCGCAACAGCACGATTCCGGCAAAGGCGGGCGAGCTCTTTACCAATGCGGTGACGAACCAGCCGGGCATGGCGATTCGCGTTCTCCAGGGTGAACGGGAGATGGCGAAAGACAACTGGCTCCTTGGTGACATCGAGGTTCCTTTCTCTCCGGGCCCAAAAGGGTCGGCCCGGGTCGGCGTGCAATTCGCAATTGACCGTGATGGCATTCTCGAAGTCCTCGCCCGTGACACCGCGACAGGCGAAGACCATCTCCTCGAGATTCGGAATTCAGCAGTCGACGTCGACGACGACGAAGTCGAGAAAATGGTGAGCGAGTCGGTTGACTATGCGTTCGACGACATGAACGAACGGGTTTGGACCGAGGCAAAACTGAAGAGCGAGGAGCTCCTCCCTGCCGTTGAAATGGCCATGGCTCAGGTCGGGGAGAGCCTCGATGAGGCCGAAGCAGCGGAGATCGCCGAAGCAGCCACCCTCGTTCGGTCAATTCTGGAGGGCGGAACCCATGATGCGGTCGCCCTGAAAGCCGCCAATAAGACCCTCGATGCGGCGACCCAAACGCTGGCGGCACTCCTTGTCGAAGCCGCATTTTCTGAAATGTAGAATACCCTCACTACGGTCGGGGTGGAACTCGACTATCCCGATCTCCTGCCCTGAGCGGACCAACCTCCCTTCCGGACCTGCGCACTACCTTCAAATTAAGGATTGATTAGACTGCAATACTCGTAGAAAACTGTCGCACTGACTGCCGTTTTCCCAAAATCTGCATTCAGCATTACAAATGGCATAAATGATCAAACCTCTTCCCATTGTTGACCGAGTTCGAAAGCACCTCGCACTGCTCTTCATTGGAACAGGGGTCCTTTTATGTGAAACTCGTGCCGACGATGTGACCTGGAACGGTGGTGGCAGCGATAGTAATTGGGATACGGATGCAAACTGGGATGACCCGGCAAGCGCGACCGATACCCTCATTTTTTCAGGAACGACACGCCCTGTGACAATCAATGATTTCGCAGACAACACTCCTTTTGCCGGGATTCAGTTCACCAACACCACCGCCGGAGAAGATTTCTCCCTCAGTGGTAACGTCATCAATCTGACCGGTGACATCACTTCGACAGCGAGCCTTGGATCGATTCTCGATACCATCGCGCTAGACCTGCAGCTCACCGGCGGAACCCGCACGATCAATCTCGGAGTCAATCATGATCTAACCGTTTCCGGTATCATCAGCGATGACGGTTCCAACCGGATTTTGATCAAAGAAGGCGCCGGCACTCTCACCCTGACTCAGAATAATACCTACGGGGGAAAAACGGAACTGCGTGACGGTACCACTGTTATCATGGACAGCGGAGCATTGAACGGTGTCATCGAAATGGAAGACGGCAGTCCAGTTTTAGCCCTGGGAGCCGACGCTTTAAACGTGAGCGAAGAGTTCTTTATTCGGAATGCAGGCGGAACCAAAACGATCCGCCTTGATTTATCCGGCAGCAACACCGGCACCCTTGGCAACACAATCACAGTCAATGAAAGCGGTCCCGGAAAATTCCTCCTCGATGTCGGCGATGACGATACCCTGACCGTGAGCGGGCAAATCACTCTTACGGCTGCGGGCGGAGCAGGCGTGACTAAGACAGGACTGGGAACCTTGATTCTTTCGAACAGCTCAAACGACTACACCGGTCTCACTTCTGTCGAAGGCGGCACCCTTCAGGTTGGAGCCAATAATGTCCTCGGCGATTCAGCAGCAGGAAATGGAACGGTCGTATCAGACGGGGCAACCCTTGCTCTCCTCGGCGACGTCAACTACACCGGGCTCGAAGAACTCTCGCTCGCAGGTACGGGAGTGAATGGAGTCGGGGCACTCCACAACCTCTCGGGGGACAATTCCTACGCGGGAGTTATCACGCTCAACTCGAGCACCTTGATCGGATCGACCGCGGGCAGTCTCACCCTGACAGGTGGCATTGACGGTTCAGGAAGAGCACTCACTTTCGATGGAGCCGGAGATATTACCTTAACCGCGGGGGTTACCGCCAGTGGCAGCCTGACCAAGAATGGGTCGGGCACTTTAACCCTGGGAGCTGCCGGCACTCAAACGGGAGCGACTCAGCTCAACAATGGAACGACCGTCCTCACCAATAGCGCCGGATTAGGCAACTCGACGCAAATCAACATGAATACAGGAACCACAGAGACGGTCCTGGAGCTGGGGGCTGATGGCCTCACCGTCACCAACGATTTTTTCATCCGAAACGGTGGAGACAACCTTGCCCGGATCATTCGCCTTGATTTAGCAGGGACAAATACCGGAACTTTTTCCGGCCAGTTCATTAACAATGAAACAAGTGTCGGCGATTTTGTCATCAACGTAGGCGAAGCTGATACATTGACCATGAGCGGCAACATCGTGGAGACCAGCGGCGTCGGAACGTCAGGTTTAACGAAAACAGGATCAGGCACGCTGAAACTTTCCAATACCGGCAACAACTACCGGGGAGTCACCGCCATAACCGAAGGGGTCCTTGAAATCAGTGGCGACAATACGCTCGGCTCAACAGACTACGGATCGACTGTTTCCACCGGGGCAACCCTCGCGCTGAATGGAGGGTTTTCCTATAACGCCGCAGAAGAAGTCACGATCTCAGGAACCGGCCACGATGCTGAAGGAGCGATCAACAACCTGTCCGGAGATAATACCTTCGCCGGTATCATCACCCTCGCCGCGACCGCTTCGATTCATTCAACGGCGGACACCCTGACCTTAACCGGTGGGATCAACAGAACCGGCAATGCCCTGCTCACCGTCGAAGGCCCGGGTAACATCACCATCAGCTCAAACCCGCTCACCGGAACCGGCACGTTCCGAAAAGAGGGCACCGGCACGCTAACGCTTTCAGACAGCAACACCTATACGGGAGTCACCGACCTGATCGGGGGCACCACCATCATCCTGGACAGCGAGGCTTTCGGTAACTCATCTGAGGTCAACATGAAAACGAGTGACACGATTCTCGAATTCGGCAGCGATGGTCTGGAAGTGGCGAATACCTTTTTTATCCGCAACGACGGCGCCGTTAAAACCATTCAGCTCGATCTGAGCGGAAGCAATACAGGGGAGATCACGGGAGACTTTACGATCAATGATATCAGTAACGGCAAATTTATAACCGATGTCGGCGCTGATGACACCCTGACTTTAAGCGGAAATCTTATTTCCACCGGTGGAGGCGGAGGAGCTGGAATCACGAAGACAGGAGAAGGAACACTCACTCTCAGTGGAAACAATACTTACCTCGGAGCGACCACCGTTGAATCGGGAACTATTCTCATTAATGGCACCAGTTCCGCAAACAGCGGAGTGGTGGTCGGAGCCGGTGGGACTCTCGGCGGCAGTGGCGGTATTATCTCCGGACCTGCCATCGTAAACGGCGGCAACAGCACGATCACCACCGGCGGCACCCTTTCCGCTGGAAACAGCGATCTCGCCAATGACATCGGCACGCTTAATTTTACCGGCAACCTCTCTGCAACGGCGGCGACCGGACCGGGAAACAATGCCACCTGGCTTGTCGACCTCAACAACACATTAACCGGAGGCAGCGACCTCATCGCCCTGGGAGACATCAGCTCGCGAACAATAGATCTCACCCAATTCGACCTCGTCGTGAACGATTTCAATACCTTCAACGGGGAATCTGGATTCACCTACGACATCGCAAGCTACTCCGGCACCGGCGGATCGGTCAGTCATTTCAGCGGTCTTGAGAACGGAGACAACCTCACCGGCCTCGGCGGGGGACAGTTTCAAATTTCATACGGGCATGACCTCGGTGGCGGCAGTTACTCAATCCGCCTCACCGCCGTTCCCGAGCCCTCGACCTTTCTCCTCCTTCTTCCATTTCTCTTTTTCGGCATCTGGTTGGCAAAGCGGCGACAAGCCGGCAAAGGCATGCTTGCGGAGAAGTAACCGCCTTAGGTCAATTCACTCGATAATTTGTGCCCTATCGCGATGGAACCTGTCTCTCCGAGCGGTTTCGATATCTGACAGCCCGGGGCGGTCGAGGTGGAACTCGACCCTCCAGTGGTAGATCCGACATACAAGAAGTGTGCCGCCATCGATTGGACTTGTCGCCAACCGTCGGTCGGTGATAGCCTCTCGCCTCCTCTCGTGAGTCCCCTATCGCTCCCTTCTTTACCCGTCCGGATACCCCCTCAAACATGGAAGATCGAATCAATCAGCTGAACGCCAATCCCGGTGATTGGTCGCTTCGCTGTTCGATCATTCTGGAGCTCTATGATGCCCGCCGCTTTGAGGAAGCAGCTTCTCTCATCACAACGGCTCCGCAGATTCCCAACAACGAAAAGAATATCCTTTTCGCCGCGACAATCATCGGAAGCCACGATCCGCAGGAAGGCCTCGCTTTCCTGCAGCGCTACACACACTCCAATGCGGAAACGCACGGAATCGCACAACAGAAGGAAGCCTTTCAGGCGTCGATTCGGCAACGATCGATCACACCTGTCCCTCCCGCACAGGAAGACTTCTCTGACTTCGATGCCAACAGCGAAGTGACCGAAGAACAGGCCCGGAAACCGTTTGTTCCAGCGGTAGTCGTCGCAGAGCGGGAACCAGACAAACAGGATAAGATCCGGGCCATTTGCATTGCGGTAGGACTCCACCTTATCCTCGGGATCGCTCTCGCCTATCTCGCCTTAAACACCCCTCCCCCCGCTCCGCCACAGGTGACCGTCTCCCCTCCCCCCCCGGGCGCGGAGGAAGCGCTGGATCAAAGAATCCAGGACCGGAAAAGAGCAAAGGACGCAGCCGCCCCGCCTGAAGTTCAACTCACGGTTTCAGTCGACGCCTTCTCTGAAATCGCCCTCCCGGCCGCCATTGATGCGACCGATTCACTCGCCGCGATCTCCCTCTCCGGAAATCCCAACAGCTTTGCGATGTCGATGAGCGGTTTCGGGAACATTTCCAATATCGGGTCTATCCCGGCCGGAATGAAATCCCGCTGCTCCTTCTCGGAGCGGGTCAAACGTCTCCGCGAAAGCGGGGGCGATGATCGCGCGGAAGCAGCCGTTAAAAAGGGACTCGAATTCCTTTCCGGCCAACAGAATAAAAACGGTTCTTTCGGCACTCACTACGAAGCCGGTGTCACCGGGCTGGCTCTACTCGCTTTTCTGGGCCACTGCGAAACACCTGAATCGGCGCGCTACGGCGATCTCGTGATCGAGGCGACCCTCTACCTCATGAACCGGGCAAGGGATAACAAAGGGCTCATCACCAGCGGAAAAAAAGGTCACCATGAAGCCTACGAGCACGCCATTGCGACCTATGCGCTCTGTGAACTCTATTCGATGACGAAAGAGAGCGGCAAAGCGATACCCGGGCTCGATATCATTATCCGGAAAGCCGCCGGAATAATCGTCGAGGGGCAAACCCCGATGGGAGGCTGGCCCTACCTCGGCGCCAAGACAGAAGACATGTCTGTGTCAGGGTGGAATATTCAGGCCCTGAAGGCCGCCTACACAACCGGACTGCAAATCATCGGACTCAACCGCTCACTCGATCTTGCGGTGAAAGAATACCTCCCGAAGATTCAGGACAAAGTGGGAACATTTAAGTACAATCCTGACTATGCCATGGGAGAGGCAACGCTCACCGGGGCCGCCCTCCTCGCTTTCCAGAACTGGAAAGGAATGGACTCTCCCGAATACGACAAAGGCCTTCGGTTCCTGAAGCGGAAATACATGAATCCCAGTCCCGGCGCCGACTACTACGCGCCTTACTACAACACACAGGTTTTCTTCATCCACGGCGGCGAAGAATGGGAAAACTACAATAGCAAGTTTGCCCCGAAACTTCTCGATGCCCAGAACGAAGATGGATCCTGGCTCCGCAATGGCATTGGTGGCTATGCCCCCGAAGTCACTCAGCTCACGAATACAACCTGGGCCATCCTCATGCTGGAGGTCTACTATCGCTACCTGCCGACCACAGAAAAAGTCAGGGGCGCGGTGAGGAGATAAGCCCTACTGAGACGATGGATAGGGCAGCTCGAGGCCGCTCTTCCTAATCGTCACCGGCTCATTGGTGAGCGCCTTGCCCCAGTAATAGAGATGAAAAGCAGGCGACTGTTTCGGATAAGCATAGATGAGAAGCCAGCGGTTCGCCACAGGTGCCGCCCCGGGAAACTGTCCTTCAGGAAGAATCTTTCCGTCAAGTGAGAGAGGGGTGGGATGAGGGTCGCTGCCATAACTCATGAGGTTCGCCCCGTCCACGATCTCAATATCGTCGATATCAAAGTATTGAGTATGCCCTGAAACAGTGAGATCGACCGCCACCAGGCGAGCTTCGATCGCCGCGTTGGGATCCGGACTGAGATAGGAATACCCCTCGTAATTCCAGGCCCCGTTCACCCGGACCCGGCCGCTGCCAAGCCCCTGCGCCTGCTGCTTCGCCCGGGCCTGCATGAGTTGATCCACCACAAGCTTCCGCTCCTTCGCCGTGAGTTGGCGCTGACCGGATTGAGGGAGCGGAATCGCGTCCACGGGCGGGACGGGCTGCGGGGTCGCTTCCTCCGAAATTTCCGTCGCTTTCTCACATCCCGCACCGGCGAGAATAAGACAGAAGAAAGCAGAAAGAATGAGGGAGGTGTGGGGAAAGCTCATCATGGACCGAAGGGTGAGGTAGTTGGAACGATGAAACAATTCAAAAGCTTCCCTTTCAAACCCCTCCCGGCATGCGTAAACTATGCCATGGAACACGAAGTGATCGAAAAGAATTTTCAGATCGCCCGGCTTGCGGAGATCGATCCAACGCCCTGCCCCTGCGGTCAGGCGCGGCGAGCCTTCATGAACGACGAAAATGATGTCGCCTCAATGCATCTCGTTGAAATTAAAAAAGATAGCGAGAAACACTTTCACGCCAAAACCACAGAGATGTATTACATTCTCGAAGGGGAAGGTCACATCGAACTCGACGACCAAATACACCCTCTCACGCCCGGCACCGCGATTTTAATCAAGCCGGGCTGTCGCCATCGTGCCGTTGGCCCCGGCCTCAAGATTCTAAATATTCCGGTCCCTAAATTCAACCCCGACGACGAATTTCACGCCTAGAAATCCGTCTGCAGCCCCCCCTCTCTCTATGACTTTCAGCCCCATCGAAGACGTCATTGCCGATATCCGGCAGGGCAAACTGGTCATCATTGTTGATGACAAAGATCGAGAAAACGAAGGCGACCTCATCTGCGCCGCCGAAAAGACAACCCCTGAGATGATCAATTTCATGGCGACTCACGGTCGTGGATTGATCTGCACCCCCATTCTCCCGGCGGCAGCGGAACGCCTCGGCCTCCCTCTCATGGTGAGACGAAACACAGAGTCTCACGGCACCAATTTCACCGTCGCGGTCGATGCTTCAGAAGGCGTGACGACAGGCATCAGCGCCGCTGATCGCGCCAAAACGATCAGCATCCTTGCCAACCCCCTGTCCGAGCCCGGAGATCTCGTACGGCCGGGACATATTTTGCCTCTTCAGGCAGTCCCCGGTGGAGTCCTTCGCCGGGCCGGCCACACAGAAGCAGCCGTAGATCTCGCCCGACTGGCCGGTCTTCAGGAGGCAGGGGTGATATGTGAAATCCTGAATGAGGACGGAAGCATGGCACGCCTCCCCGAACTCAGAAAGTTTGCAGAAAAGCACCAATTGAAGATCGGCACGATCGAAGCGCTGATCGAATACCGTCGCAAGGAGGAAAAACTCATCGAGCGCGTCGAACAGATCGAGATGCCGACTGAATTCGGAACCTTTGACCTGATTTTCTACAGCAGCCGCCTGAATCCAACAGAAGAACACCTCGCCCTCGTCAAAGGTGATATCGATCCGAATGAACCGGTCCTCGTCAGAGTTCACAGCGAATGTCTCACCGGCGACGTTTTCGGATCGCGGCGGTGCGACTGCGGCAGCCAGCTACACAGCGCCCTTGCTCAGATCGAAGCAGCGGGCCGCGGTGTCCTCGTCTACATGAGACAGGAAGGTCGCGGCATCGGGCTCGCCAATAAAATTCGCTCCTATAAGCTCCAGGAACAGGGACTCGATACCGTCGAAGCCAACGAAAAACTGGGATTCGGCTCCGACCTTCGTGATTACGGAATGGGTGCTCAAATTCTGCACGACATCGGGGTCCGGAAGATCCGGCTCATGACCAACAATCCACGGAAAGTCGTGGGCCTCGACGGCCACTCATTGGAGATTGTTGAAAAAGTGCCGATCCGGATTGATCCTAATCCACACAACGAGCGATATCTATCGACCAAACGCGACAAGCTTGGACACCTGCTTTAATCCTTACCGATGGCAAAATCAGCCCCCGACTCCCCTGCCCCGATTTCCCACGCCGGACGTGTTTCGATCGTGGCGAGCCGCTACAACAGTGAATATACCGATGCGCTTGTCTCTTCGGCTTCTGAAACTATTGCACAGCTCGCTCCCGATCTGGAGGTCGATGTGACCCGCGTGCCGGGAGCCTTCGAAATCCCTGTCGTCGTCGAAGCTGTTGCCTGTGATGAAGAGCAACCTCTCGCGATTATTGCACTGGGCGTGATCATCCGTGGCTCAACCGCCCACGCTGACTTGATCGCCCAATCAATCACGAAAACACTTCAGGAAACGAGTGTCTCTCATCTGATTCCAGTGATCCATGAAGTACTCCTCGTCGACACCGCCGAACAGGCACAGGCAAGAGCCCTGGGCGACGAGCTGAATCGAGGCCGCGAAGCTGCCGAAGCTGCCATCGCCATGATCGAGGTCATGGGCAAATTCGCCGGGTAGCGCCATCACCTCACTCTCTGGCCGGGGACGTGACAGAGGGAGAAACCTAGCGCCCGCCCCTGTCTCACTCTCCTTCGACAGGCTGAGCTGTTACCGGTTCGGTTCCACCACCGAAAATTCCCTGAAGGAGACCTCGAACTTCGCCTCCGAGTTCTTCGCCGATCGCTTCATCCAGAGGCGCCCCGAGAATTTCAGCGGCAGCTTCGCTGTCACCGTCAATCATCCCTTTGAGCGCTCCGAGAGTTTCGGGCGAGGTCCCGAGAACCTCGCTCAATTTCTCAGAAGCAAAATCAGCAGGAAACCCTGCCAGCGAAAGAGAGGGAGCGCTGAGGTCGCCCTCGCCCTTGACCTCGATCACTTTATCCTCAAGACCGGTCGCGACTGCGAGCGTATCCTGAAGCGAAGCTTTTGTGGTGAAAGAGACGTATTGTTTCTCCATCATGAGGCTGCCGTTGGTGACGAGCTGAGCCCCACTTTGTACCACCGTGAGATCGTTTGTCAGGAGAGTCCCTGATTCAATAATGTAGGCTCCGTTCAAAGAACCCTCCCCTTGAATGCCAAAGGCGGGAATGACCGCTCCGAGAAACTTTTGAACCGGCCCGATCACCGGAAACGAAGGAAGCTTTGCCCCCTCGATCCGAAGACTCCCACCGCCGCGAATTTTGGAAACTTCGCTATAACCAATGCCGCGGAAATCGAAGAAAGCGTTTCCTGTCATGCCGAGATCCCCCTTGCCGAAATACTCGGCCACTTTCGCCATGGGTAGGCTCGACACTTCGATCAGTCCACTGAAAGGGGTCGATTCCGCGTTGAGGCGCACCGAACCATTGATAGCCACTTCTCCTTCAAGGATGCGACCGGCAAAGTCATTGGTCTCAAGTGATCCCTGGGAAAAAATGAAAGAGCCTCTCATATCCCGAACCGGAAGACTGCGGCCACCGCCGGAGTATATAATCCCCTGTCGATGGTCGTAATTGATATCGAGTCTTGCCATCCCGGGATCTTCCAGCGGGACACTGCCACTTGCCTGAATTGTCGGTGAGTCAGTGAAGGTGATGTCTTTCATCTTCGCCGCCATCTCAGGATTAAAATCCGAGATCAACCCGATAATATCGACGCTTGATTGCATTCTCTCAATCGTCAGAAGCCTGGAACTGGTATCCAGTGCCATCGTCCCACTGATGAGCCCCTCCCCGTACGCCAGCTGTATCGTGCCGAAATGGAGGATCTTTCCGGCAGGGTCGAACTGACTCATAACGGCAACTGAAGTAATCGGCACTTCCTGCCAGCGAAAATCCTGCCCATTGAGGGAAGCGGAAAATTCAGCTGCTTCCGGTTGATCGACCGCGATTGAAAAATCAACACTCAAGGTCGGAGCGGCGCCGCTGCTATCCACTTTCAACCACGGAAGAATTTTAGCGACGGGAGAAAGATCAAGAGTGAAACGCTTCTCTTCCTCAGCCGCGGGGACGTCCCCCTCCACCGCAGTCGAATCTGATTTTGCCGGGAGAATCACCTCTCCGACCAAGAGAACTTCGAGCCCCTCGATACGCGCGCCGAGGTTTTTCACTTTCAGTAACTCCTGACTCACCATGACCTCTCCCTCGAGGTTCGTGATTGCCCCCGTTTCCTCCGCATTCTGGAAGAAGGTCAGAGTCGATTCGTCAAAAGAAACTTCAGCAGAGGAAAGACTGCTCCTGTCTTGAATCAATCCAAGAACATCAAGATTCACTCCGATGTCGGACGCCTTGATGACAGGGCGTTCCCGCTCAACGGTTTCAAACAGGGTAATCCCCTCAATGATAACGCCCCGTGGATACTGGTATCGAACGTCCTCGTATTCAAAATAAACTCCCTGCTTCTCAAGAACCGGTCGTGCCCACTGTACGATTTCGTATTCCAGATTCCCAAGCTTGGCCCAAACCCACAACGCTCCCACTACAAGCGCCACGAGAACAGCAATAGAAGCAAAAAAGAAGAGGCTGACAAACACCGTCCAGCAGCCGCCCTTTTTCTTACCCTCCGACACGACGGCGGTGACAGGAAGGTTTTCGAGTTCATCTGCATCATCTGCTTCATCTGCATCATCTGCTTCGTCTGCTTCGTCTGCTTCGTCTGCTTCGTCTGCTTCGTCTGCTTCGTCTGCCTCGTCTGCCTCGTCTGCATCGTCTGCATCGTCTGCATCGTCTGCATCGTCTGCCTCGTCTGCATCGTCTGCATCGTCTGCATCGTCTGCATCGTCTGCATCGTCTGCATCGTCTGCTTCGTCTGCTTCGTCTGCTTCGTCTGCTTCGTCTGCTTCGTCTGCTT
>JARGPJ010000005.1 GCA_029212615.1 Verrucomicrobiales bacterium | reverse complement strand
GAAGAAACATAATCCGGAGGACGAAGTCTCCCGGAGCGAAGTGGAGGGATGGCTGCTTGCCCCGCCGCGAAAGCGGTTGATAAAAGCGAAGCCATCCCGCATATGTTGCGAAGAAACATAATCCGGAGGACGAAGTCTCCCGGAGCGAAGTGGAGGGATGGCTGAGTCCGGTTTAAGGCGCTCGATTCGAAATCGAGTGTAGGGCAACCTACCGTGGGTTCGAATCCCACTCCCTCTGCCATCTTTTCGAAGGGGGGGCTCAGCTCCTCAGCGACGGTGGTTTACCGTTCGGTCCCGTCGCAGTGCCTTATTCAGAAAAATCCAACTTCATTCCCAGCCCGAGATCACGAGTTTTCCGATCGATTTACCGGATTCCAGTCGGCGATGACCTTCGAGAATGTTCTCGGCATTGATGGGAGTGAGATTGTCGTTGGCGGTGGCGAGAATCCTGCCCTGGTCGATCAAGGTGGCGACGCGGTTCAGAATGTGATGCTGTTCGATCATGTCCTCAGTTTTAAACATGGGCCGGGTAAACATCAGTTCCCAACAGATGGTGACTGCTTTGGTTTTGAAAGGGCCACCAAGGTTGAGATGCGTGTGGTGCTCTGTGATGAGGACGACACTTCCCTGCGGCGCAATCATTTCACCCATCGCCGTCCAGGACCGGTCGACATTGTTGTAGTTGGCGATGTAGCTCACGTCATCCATGCCCAGCTTGCGCAGTTGCATCGGCATGTCGCCGTGATGATTGATGATGTGATCAGCACCCAGCTTTCGACACCAGTCGGCGCTTTCTTCACGTGAGGCCGTGGCGATGACGGTGATGCCTGCCAGTTTCGCGAGCTGGATCGCGATCGACCCGACGCCGCCCGCTCCGCCGATAATGAGCAGCGTCTTTCCTTCGTTCTTTGCGGGAGCATCAAAATCGATGCGGAGCCGGTGGAAAAGAGACTCCCAGGCAGTGAGTGTTGTCAGGGGCAGGGCCGCGCTGGTCGCGGCATCGAGTGAGGCAGGACGCTTCCCGACAATACGTTCATCGACGATCTGATACTCCGCGTTCGAACCCGGGCGGGTGACATCACCGGCGTAGTAAACCAAATCCCCTTTCTGAAAAATCGAGGCCTCATTTCCAACGCTCGTCACGACACCGGCCGCGTCAAAGCCAAGCGTTTTTGGTTCTTCGCCCTCTCCGGGCCGGACTTTGAAATCGACGGGATTCAGACCTACTGCCTCCACTTTGACGAGAATGTCGTGACCCTGCGGTGTCGGTGTCGGGACTTCGACTTCGCCTGCTGAACCGGGGGCAGTGCTGTCTCTAAAGAATTGAATGGCTTTCATGATAGGTATTTCTGAGTGGGGTGTGTTTTCTTCAAATCTCGATCACTAGAGGATAGCGATCTCTGCGGAAATGTCGTCGCTTGCTTCATCCTACATTATCCGGATGCAGGCTGAGCTGTTATGTTTGGAAATGGCCGGTAATCGCCCCGGGGTTCATTCACCTGGTTCAACAAACCACGCTGTCATAATTTTTGATAGTCCATCCGTATGCAAGGGACAAGTGATGTTCAAGATTGGACAATTAGGCACGGAGAGCACGTTGGCGGGAGCGAACCCTTTCAGGGAGTTCCCCGACAATTTGGTTCAAGGATTTTACGAGATCCGTCGCCTCGCTGAAGCCCGGGTCGAAAGCGATTCCTTCAACTGTAACATCTCCAATGATCAATTTTCGCTTTGCCTCGAGTGCGAAATCCCGGTCCATGAGCTTCTTTGGACTGAGTCCCCGAATTTTCTGACAGGCTCTTGAGAGAGGCTTTTCAGTGAGATGGAGGGCCTTCCAAATTCAGAGAGGCGTTGGGGTTCCGACTTTGGTGAAGGCGTTGCTCGAAGTAAAAGATCAATTCGGGAGAACGATTATGAGCCTGTGACGGACTTAATTCACATCTTCTTGAGTAGAGATCAACCAATCCTGAGATCAAAGCGAGTAACAGTCCCGGGGCTAAGGAGGTGAGGCTCCGCGACTTCGTCGATCTGCAAAAGGAAATGGAGCACTTGGAGCAGCCACTTGAAATCCTCCGATTCCGGATGAAAGGGGGCGGCGCTTCTATGCCGTTCCGCTCGCTGCCTAGCCGTTCACGTCCACTACGACCCGACCCTTGACCTTACCTTTCAAAATTTCAGAGCCAAGGTGTGGCACCTCACTCAGAGTGGCGGGTTGAATCATTGCCTCCAGCTTGTCCATGGGGAGGTCGGCGGAAAGGCGCTGCCATGCCTTCAGTCGTTTCTCGAATGGGAGCATCACGCTGTCGATCCCCAGCAAATTAATGCCGCGGAGTAAAAAGGGGATCACCGAAGCGGGGAGACCGGCTCCACCGGCAAGACCGACGGCGGCGACAGATGCCCCATAGTTCAGTTGCCCGAGGATGCGTGCGAGCATTTCACCGCCCACGGCATCAACACAGCCTGCCCAGGTCATGGATTCGAGGGGGCGTTTCGAAACCGTATCCAGTTCGCTTCGCGGGATGATCCGGCTCGCACCCAGGGAAGTCAGGTAATTTTCTGTTTCGGGGCGTCCGGTCACCGCGGCAACGTCATAGCCAAGCTGACTCAGCACGGCTGTCGCGATAGAACCGACTCCTCCTGCTGCTCCTGTCACGAGGATGGGCCCCTGGTTCGGGGTGAGACCGTGTTCTTCAAGAGCGATCACGGCGAGCATCGCGGCGAATCCCGCCGTGCCAATGGCCATTGCCTGTTTCGTGGAGAGGCCGTCGGGAAGAGGGACCAGCCAATCGGCATCGACGCGGGCTTTCTGAGAGAATCCACCCCAATGCCTTTCGCCTACACCCCATCCGGTCAGGACGACGCGATCGCCGGGTTGGTAGCGCTTGTCATCAGATTGCTCGACGGTGCCGGCAAAGTCGATCCCGGGGACGTGTGGGTAGCTTCGAACCAATCCACCATCCGCCCGCATGCAAAGGCCGTCTTTGTAGTTGATCGTGGTATAGTCGATCGCGACGGTAACATTCCCCGGAGGAAGTTGATCGTCGGGCAGTTCACGAAGGTTAACCGATACACCGGTTGAGTTCGCTTTTTCAACGAGGATGGCTTGGAATGACATAATCTTCAGCTTAGGATTAGAGTTGGACGATCTCTTCGATTTCTCTTACAAGCTTCGCCGTTTTTTCTTCATCGAGGAGGTCGGGGTGAGGATCAGAGAATTGTCGCGTGTCGTTGTCGAAGTACTTCCCGTTCGCGCTAAGCGGGTTCGGTGCTTTCAGAATTCCCGCGTTGTTGATCAAGACGTCCAGCTGTTGGTTCTCTATGGAGATCGATTGGACAAGAACACTGACTTCGTCCGGATTTGAGAAGTTCGCGAGGTCGCCCTCTGCCGGTCCTGAGGCCTCGATTAAATTCAGCTGGTTCAGTGTCCCTTCAAGCTTTTCCGGATTCCTTCCATGTAGAAGAAGGTAAAATGCCCTCCGGATGAATGAAAGGGAAAGGGTGGCTTCCGGTGAGGAGAGGGAGCGGCTTCTTCCGAAGTACACCCCACTCGAAGGTGGGATACAACAGCTCTCAGAAAGCCAATGCCACTTCGTCGAGGACGGAGCGAACTTCGGCGAGCAAGTCTTCCGGGAGGTAAGGTTTGGCGATGAAAGATACATCTTCCGGGAAGACGGCATCACCGCTGAAGATCTCAGCGGTGTACCCGCTTGAGTAGATCACCTTCAGACTGGGCTTCTTCTCGAGAAGCCTCAGGGCGAGGTCGTGCCCCGACATCCCCTCGGGCATGATGATGTCAGTCAGTAGTAAATCAACATTCGCTCCGAACTGCTCCCAGACGCCCAGTGCGTGTTGTCCACTGTGGGCTTCTAGCACATGGTAGCCATGTTTGGTCAGTATTTTACAGGCGACCTTTCGCAGCATCTCTTCATCTTCGACCAGGAGAATGGTCTCGTTTCCTCTTTCCGAACCCCTCGCCGGGAGTTTCGTGACGTTTCCTGTTCCTGTCTCATCATCAAGGGGGGCTGTCGTGGGAAGCCACACAGAAAACGTAGTTCCTGTTCCAACCTCGCTATCGACGTCAAGCCATCCGCCGTGTTGGTCTACGATTCCGAAGACGGTGGAAAGCCCCAGTCCGGTTCCTTGTCCGATTTCCTTCGTGGTGAAGAAGGGGTCAAAAATGTGTGGCAAATCTTCGGTCGGAATTCCATCGCCAGTGTCCTGAATATCGATGCGGACATATTCGCCCGGCTCAAATAGTGAAGGCAGTTTCGCGGCATCTCTTTCCAGAGCTATCACCGAAGTCCCGATCGTGAGAAGTCCGCCTTGAGGCATCGCATCGCGACCATTCACCGCGAGATTGAGGAGGATCTGTTCGAACATTCCGCGATCAGCTCGTATGTAGGCAACCTCTTCGCAAAGTTCTGTGATAATTTGAATATCTTCCCCGATAAGGCGTTTCAGCATGCCGCTTACATTCCGGGTGCTCTCATTAATTTGCAGGGTCTTGAACTGAATTGCCTGTTGTCTGCTGAAGGCCAGAAGTTGACCGGTGAGGCCTCCCGCTCGCTCACTGGCATCGATGATTTCGGACACGGCATGTAAACAGTTCCGGTTGTCACGGGAATCGTCGTTCCACGAGCTGTCGCACTCGTCCTTCACAATGCTGGCATTTCCCTGGATCACGGTGAGGAGGTTGTTGAAGTCATGAGCTACCCCTCCCGCAAGTTGACCGATCGCTTCCATCTTCTGCGACTGTCTCAGTTTTTCCTCCAACTTACGATGTTCGGTGATGTCTCTGACAAAGAAGTTGAGGGCGACCTGATGTCCGGACGGGAGGACTGAAACAGAGACCTCAGCGGGAAAGGTAGAGCCATCGCTTCGGAGCGCATTCATTTCATACCGAAACTCTTTTGAAGCTTCGGCTTCGTTGCCCAGGTATTCGTTAAGGTGAGGAAAGATTTGCGTCACGTCATTGCCGATTGCCTCTTTTTCAGAGAACCCGAAAACAGTGGTAGCCTGCCCGTTCCAATGAACGATATCTCCATTGCGATCAACACCGATCACAGCATCAAGTGCGCTTTCCAGGAGCAGTTGATTGAGCTCTGCACTTTGCTGTAGCGCTTCAGCAGAGCGCTTTCGTTCACTGATGTCGAACTCGAAGACGGTGACGCCCGTGATTTCTTTTCCCTGTGAGATGGAATGAAACGATGCCTCGTGAACTTGTCCTCCTGTAGGGTCGGGAACGGTGATCTCCGCAGTGAAGCGTTCACCTTCCAGGGCTCGTGCGAAATAGCATTCCCATTGGCGTCTTTCGCTTTCGGTAAAGAAATCGAGGACGGAAGCTCCTTCGTTGATGGATTCTCCGGAGCGGCGCCATAGTGCCTCACGAAACTGTTTGTTGCAGTTGATCAGCACTCCTGAGCGGTCCACTGACCAGATAAGCCCGCGAGTGTGTTCAACGAGGGAGGAAAGACTCGCCCGGGAGCTTTCGAGATCGAGGGCGGCCGCTTTCTGCTCAGTGATATCGATGCCTTCAGCAACGATGAATTCGAGGGATTGGTCTTCCCGATTGACGGGCCTCAGAGAGAAATCCAGCGTTCGAACCTCTCCGTCCGGTTTCGTCAGGTCGGTTTCCAGTCGAATGCCGGAGCCACCGCGACTGATTTCGAGAATGCCGAGGGAGATCTTCTGCGAGACTTCTGATGATATATTCCAGATGGCGGTTTCGGAGAATAGCGTTCCGAGAAGGTCTTCCCGGCCCGCACCGGCAAATTCGCGGGCCCGCTGATTCAGTTCAACCAGTCTTCCGTCACCCGTAAGGAGGGCGAGGAGGTTGTTGGAGTTGTCCAGGATAGCGTGAAGTTTCCGCTCTCCCCGAAAAATTTCTTCGGTGCGATGGTCTACTTTTCGACGCAAAAGCAGGTTCCAGAAAACCACGGCAAGACCAATCACAACGATGCAGAAAAAGGACGTCGCCCAGCGTTGAAAATGCAATGCCTGAATGCGGTTTTCATAGACGAAACCGCTGAACCAGTTTCGCTCATCGGGGGTCTCGACAATACCAGCTTCATGATAGGCTTCCGCAATCTGCATCCATCGGCCCGGATTCATGTGGCCGAATTCAACCAGATCCGGTAAGATAAGCTTTCGCATCTCTTCCATCTCAAACTCGAGATTAGCTCTTTGAATGCCCCTTTCGCGGGCGCCGGGTAGTGTCAGGATATAGTCGATGATTTCATCAGGATTCTGCATTGCATAAATCCATCCACGAGTGCTTGCCCGAATCATTGCTTCGACGTCCTTTCGGCGGCGTTTTACCATCTTCTCAGTGGTGAAAAGAACATCCCCGTAGAAATCGACACCGTAATCGGATGTTTTGATCGTGGATGATTCGATTCCCAGAGATTTAAGCTGGAAAGGCTCCGTCGTCGTATAACCTGAAATGATGTCAACGTGCCTTGAAATGAGGTCATCGAGATCCCAGGAGTGTGGGACGAATTCGATCCGGCTGGAGGGGAGTCCCTCCTTGTTTAACATGGCGTGCAACTGGGCCGCCCCCTGATCTCCGCAAAGCATCAGTCTCCGGTCCATGAAGTCTGAAGGCTTAAATATTTCTGATTCCGCGAGACTGATCAGGGCATAGGGCGAATGCTGAAACACCGCCAGGCATGCCACCAGAGGTTCGCCGCGCATTCGAGCGAGAAGGACGTTGGTATCGGAGACGCCGAAATCAGCTTCTTCATCGAGTACCCGATCCAATGCAGGATGTTCGGGGGAACCTTCGAAAATTTCAACGTCGAGGCCTTCCTCAGCATAGAATCCCCGGGTTTCTGCCGCGTAAAACCCTGCAAACTGGAACTGATGTTTCCATTTCAACTGAAGGGATACGTGGCTTATTTCCGGTTCGCCGGAGACGCAGAATTCTACGGCAAGCAACGCAAACAGGAGCATGAACGCTCGCAGGAGCGTTGCTGATCGGGAAGCAGACATGGGATGTTTCGAAGACACAGCTGAGAATAAAGCATGGTTTTCCGTAATTGTAATAAATATTATAGTTATTTGTAACTTAATTATCCGGTAATGCGGCATGGTTGGTTAAAACTCGTTGCAGAAGGGAGGAGCGCCCTCCGGAGGGACTCGGCTCCCGAAACGCCACCAGTGAATACGACATACTCTGCTTTGGTGAATATGCCCGACGACACGGACCTTCTTCGTCTCACACTCGACTACGATATCTTGAACGGGGATATTAACGCGACGGTTTTTAATGTGACTGACAACAATCTCGTGACCAGTAAGGCCTTATCCGGGCCTGATGCAGCGCCCGGACTCTCGAACATGAACCTGGCTGGCTTTGGGTGGACGTCGATTCCGGAAGCAGGGGATGTGACAACGGTGGGCGTGCTCAGTGGATTCTCAGTCACGGCAGTTCCTGAGCCTGCATCCATTGGTGCGCCGGGCTTTGGTTTTGGCTTAATGTTTGTTTGCGCTCGTCGTCGCAGGAAAAAGAGGCAGTAAATTGGGCGATATAGGTTCCCGGCTCAGACTTCCCCGGTATAAAATCTAAGCGCAGTCAATCTGGGTGACTGCGCGACAGAAAAGAGCCGGCCGATATCGGCACGGGAAGGGGTGCGAGAGCGTCGCAAAATCAAACGAAGACCCCGTGTATCTCAAGGGGTGTCCGGTGAAAATCGAAAGATCGAGCCACGCTGCTGCTCGAAACAGGGCCGTAAATAAACCGACAAAACAGCCCCTCCGGTTGGAGCTGTTTTTCCGGTGATTTGAATCCAGGTAACTCAGCCGAACTTGCCGGAGATATACCTTTCGGTTTCCTCGCAGCTGGGATTGCGGAAAATTTCCTGAGTCGCATTCATTTCGATCATCTTACCGAGATAGAAATACGCGGTCTGATCGGACACCCGAGTCGCCTGCTGCATGTTGTGCGTCACGATGATGACGGTGAACTTATTCTTCAGTTTGCAGATCAGCTCTTCGATTTTTGCGGTGGCGATCGGGTCGAGCGCGGAGCACGGCTCATCCATGAGCAATACTTCAGGCTGATTGGCGATGGCGTGGGCGATGCTCAGGCGCTGCATCTGCCCACCTGAAAGGCCGAGGGCACTGTCATGAAGGCGATCCTTCACTTCATCCCACAGGGCAGCGCCTCTGAGGCTGGTTTCAACGACTTCGTCGAGCAGTGCCTTGTTGTTTCTACCGGCCACTCGCAGGCTGTAGACGACATTCTCGTAGATTGATTTAGGGAAAGGATTGGCTTTCTGGAAAATCATTCTGATCCGCTTTCGCAGGGAAATGACTTCCAGCTTTTTATCGAAAATTTCCTGCCCGTCGATGTGGATGGTTCCTTCGTGGGTGATCCCGGGGATGAGATCATTCATTCGATTGAAGTTACGAAGGAGTGTCGTTTTTCCACATCCTGAGGGTCCAATGAAAGAGGTGACTTGCTTCTCGGGAATATCCATCGTGATCTTATCGAGCACACGGACCTCCGGAGTGTAGTTGAACGAGAAATCCTCTACCTTGATGTAGTCAAGTTTGGCCCCTTCAGGCGTAGTCGGGGCTGTTTCCACCGCTTCTTCAGTGGTGTTTTCTGCAGTTGTATTCGTCATACTGAGATGTTGTTGGGCGAGTCGTTTCTTCAATTAGAATGCGGAGGTCTTATACTTCCGGCGAAGGCGTTCCCGGATGATGATGGCAAAAGCATTCAGAGCGATGACCAGACCAATTAAGAGCAGAGTCGTCGCAAAAACCATCGGTTTCGCCGCTTCTGAGTCAGGGGACTGAAACCCGAGATCGTAGATGTGGAATCCAAGGTGCATGAACTTACGTTCCAGGTGGATGAAAGGAGCGATGGTGTCGAGAGGCAGAGTCGGGGCGAGCTTGACCACACCGACGAGCATCAGCGGTGCCACTTCGCCTGCGCCCCTTGCCATGGCAAGAATAAGTCCGGTAATGATGCCGGGGAGAGAGGCTGGAAGCACGATGCGTTGGATCGTCTGCCACTTGGAGGCGCCGGCTGCGAGAGAGGCTTCCCGAACGCCACGAGGAACGGCAACCAGTGCTTCCTCAGTTGAAACGATAACCACGGGAACCGTCATCAAGGCGAGAGTCAACGAAGCCCAGATGACACCGCCGGTGCCGAAGGTCGGGGTTGGAAGTCGCTCTGAAAAGAAGAGCGAATCGATCGATCCCCCCATGAAGTAGACGAAGAATCCGAGGCCGAAAACGCCGAAGACGATGGAAGGGACGCCGGCCAGGTTGTTGACCGCAATGCGCACCGAACGCACGATGGGGCCCTGTTTCGCATACTCCCGCAGATAAATCGCGGCAAGAACACCGAAGGGGACAACGGCGACACTCATGAGAAGCGTCATGACAAAGGTGCCGAAGATGGCGGGGAAAATACCGCCCTCGGTGTTCGCTTCGCGTGGATCCTCCTTCACGAAAGAGCCTACCCGTTTGAAAAAGCGCAGCGTCCGTTGAAAGAGGTTGAGTTGGTTGGGGTAGTAGTAGTCAACGATACTCCCGGTGGGGACTGATCTCTCACCATCGGTGGGGAGGAGATAGTGGAGGGTGTTGGCGGACTGGAGTTCACGAAGTGTTTTCGCTTCCGAGGCCAGTTCCTCGTAGTCAGCCTGCAACTCTGCCTGCTTTTCCTCCATTTCCTTTTGAGTCTTCTCAGGGATGTCCTCTTCGGATTCCCAACCCCTTCGCTTCATCTTGATCGATTCCATCGAACGGTTGATCGCTCCGATCTGGTCTTTCTCAATGTGCTCGATCTCGTGACGGCGCTTGTTCCCTTCTTTGACGATGTCGTGCAAGGTGGATGCAAAGCTGTCGTCGGTGGATTTTATGGTGCTGCCGTCAGCAAGCTCGAGGCGTGCGGGGTAACCGATCATGTCACCATATTCGAGTCGTTCAGCACGCATGATTCCCTCGGGGAAATCCCGGGACTTGATATCCGACTCCATCACGAAGCGGAATCCGGTGTTGTAAGCCTCACGGTTACCGATAAAGAGCTGAATCTCAGGAACGGCTTCGCCGGTTTCACTGGCGGTTGTCCTGATCTGCTCTTTTCGGATATCTCCTGCCAATTTTGAGGAGCCCCGAAGGCCGGCTTCGCTGCCTTCGACCAGCTCGATTTGAAGCACAGGTGATGGCCAGAAAGTGGAGAAACCGTTCTTCACGATGATCGACAGTAGCACGATGATCATCAGCATTCCGAAGCTGAGCCACATGCCGGTGAACCAGACCATTGGTTCGCCGCGTCCGCTGCTCTTCTTGGATGATTTCGAATTTTCGAATGGAGTCATAACAAATCTATATTGAAAGTTTTGGACGGTCAGACTGTCTTGTATTTCTCGCGCAAGTGCTGTCTGAGCACTTCGGCGATGGTGTTGACAAGGAAGGTCATGAGGAACAGGACAACTGCTCCCAGAAAGAGGGTTCGGTAGAGGGTTCCATGGTGAGGTGCCTCAGGAAGCTCAACCGCGATGTTGGCTGAGAGCGTCCGCATTCCGGAGAATATATTCCATTCCATGATGGGCGTGTTTCCGGTCGCCATCACCACAATCATGGTTTCGCCAACAGCTCGTCCCAATCCAATCATGATCGCTGAAAGAATACCGGCGGAGGCGGTGGGGAGAACGATCCGCCAGGCGGTCTGCCAGCGGCTTGCGCCGAGAGCGAGAGAGCCTGTTCTCAGCGTGTCAGGGACATTTGAGAGAGAGTCCTCTGCGATCGTGAAGACGATAGGAATGACGGCGAAGCCCATCATGAATCCAACGACGAGTGAGTTGCGTTGTTCGTAGGCGGTGCCGGTGATGGAAGGCCACCAACGGGCAAAATCGCCGACACGCTCGCCGGTGTTAGGATCCTTCACCGTGAAAATGAGGCTCTCAACGAGTGGTCCCATCTGCCATCCGAGAAAGAGAAGAATCAGCATGATGGGCGCGAAGTAGAGGAACTCGTAGCCTTCTCTGACATACTTCTTGATGTTGCGTGGCTGTCGGCTCCAGAGCATTCCGAAAAGAAATGCGCCGAGGGGCACAAGAACGACGATACAAAGAACGGAAGGGACCCGGTCTTCGATCATGGGGGCGAGCCAGAGGGCAGCGAGGAAACCGAGCACCACTGAAGGCAGAGATGCCATGACTTCCATGGCGGGCTTGATGAAGACTTTATTCTTTGGATCAAGAAATTCTGCGGTGTAGATCGCGCCGAAGAGGGCGATCGGAACGGCGAAGAGCATCGCATAGAAGGTTCCTTTGAGAGTTCCGAAGATGAGCGGGATGAGCGAAAGTTTCGCTTCAAAGTCATCGGATCCGCCAGTGGACTGCCATTCATACTTTGCTTCTGAGGAACCCTCGTAGAGTTGCTTGCCGAAAAATGCCTTGATGCCGGCTTCAGGGTGCGGGTCATCGACCGGGACCCGCACGAAATGGCGATCTTCGGTGAGGAAAAGAAGGGAATCAGACTTACGTGAAATAAGGGCGTGAGTCACTTCCCAGGGAAGCTCCGACTCCCAGCGAATGGTTTCCGTGGTCGCGTAGCGAAGGGTCGCCGTGTTTGATGTCCCCGTAAGGAAGGCTTTATTGCGGAAGCTCGGCGAGTAAAAGGCCGGAGTATCAGGAAGGGCGGGGAACTCTTTTGTCTGATGAAACATTCGGGTGGGTTCCTCTTCAGAGCGGTAGAGGCTGAAGAGGCGGTTCACCCCTTCAGGCGAAGTGAGAACGAGGGAAACATCCCCGAGAAGGAAATCGGCGTTTTTGATTTTCTTCTCGTTGAGATCCGCAAAGGGCTGGAAGGTCTGGCGCAATTCGGTGTTGAGACCGCTTCCGCTTCGGAAATGATAGTCGATTTCACCATTTTCGAAGACAACGAGGACGGCATCTGCCCGGTTCGTAACAAGAATTTCCTGCACCGCCACGTCACTGCGAAGCGTTTCTGTCAGGTCGGTTTTGCCGACTTCTTTCCAGTCACCTGCGCTGATCAGGCTCTTCTTTCTCTGAACCAGATCGAGTTCCAGGTGAGGTCCCTCTTCTGTCTCAGTGAGGACAGCGATGAGACGCGAATCCCCTGATTGGCCGCAGGATACTTTGGTGACCGGCCCGTTGAATTCACCGGTGAAAGCGAGATTCAAGTCTTCATTCACTGTCCTGACGCCATCTTTGAAAGTGGGGCTGTAGGAAAATTCGATGAGATGAACCTGACCGGATTCTGTTCCGGCAACGATTAAATCTTCGCCGGATTCTATCCTGAGAGCCGTCATTTTGTCGCCCTCAAGGAAGTCGAATTCTGATTCGAGAACCTCTCCGGTGACGAGATCGGAATAGATGAACTTGCCGTCGTCGCGAATGGCGAGAGGCTTTTCCATCCACTCATCAGCGGCGATACCCAGGTAATTTCCTTTTGGCAACGCCTCGGTGGTTGTGGTGGCAGCGTCGAGCTCGACAGATGCTCCCTTGAAGAGCGGCAGGACCTGTGAGGTGATGAAGACGAAGATTCCAATGACGGCTGCGACCACCATGACGCCGCCGAATTTGATGAACCACGTCATGAAACCATCCGTGAGGAGGACTTTCCGGGAAACATCGAACCTCGAATCATCGAGGATAATTTCGCTGCCTTCACCAGGTGAAGACTCAGTTGGTTGTTCCATGACTTGGATTATCAGTAAAAAGTTAAAGGAAGTGGAGTAGCGATTGAATGGTCCAGAATGTTTCCAGTCACTCGAGCACCGCTACTCCTGTCTTCCAAATTAATCGATAGATTAAAGCTTACTTAAGTGATTCGAGCACTTCCTCAGCTACTGCGCTTGGCATTGGGTAGTAGCCGTCTTTGATGACAACTTCCTGACCTTCTTTGGAAAGGACGAACTTGACGAACTCGTGAGTGAGCTGGTCCATTTCTGACTCAGGATTCTTGTTCACGTAAACGTAGAGGAAACGTGAAAGAGGGAAATCACCGGAGAGGCAGTTCTCGTAAGTAGGCTCGAAGAGAGTGTCTGCAGTTTCGCCGAGAGCGATTGCGTTAACTCCAGAAGTCTTGTAACCGATACCGGAGTATCCGATGCCACCGAGGTCGCTTGCGACACCCTGAACAACAGCAGAAGAACCCGGCTGCTCTTTCACTGCGGAAGAGTAGTCACCTTTGAGAAGGGCATTGTCCTTGAAGAAACCGTAGGTTCCGGAAGCGCTGTTACGTCCGTAAGCAGAGATTGCTTTAGCGACCCAGTCACCTTCCATTCCGACTTCACCCCAAGTGGAGATTTCCTCGCCACCACGCTTGTATGTGGAAGAGAAGATTGAGTCAACCTGCTCAAGAGTGAGACCTTTGAGAGGGTTGTCCTTGTGTGTGTAAACAGCAAGTGCATCGATAGCGACGCGGATTTCAAGAGGCTTGTAACCGAACTTGGCTTCGAATGCGTCAAGCTCTTCAGCTTTCATCGCACGGCTCATTGGTCCGAGCTGGCTGGTTGCTTCGATCAGAGCAGGAGGAGCAGTTGAAGAACCTTTTCCTTCGATCTGGATGTTTACGTTAGGATACTTTGCTTTGAATCCTTCAGCCCAGAGGGTCATGAGGTTGTTGAGCGTATCGGATCCGATTGAGTTCAAGTCGCCGGTAACACCGCTGACAGTCTCGTAGTCGCTAAGTTTTTCGTCGACTTTCAGCTCGTCGGAAAGTGCCATGGAAGCACACGCCAACGGGAGAATCGCAAGGGCTTTAAGGGAGTTGCTAATGAGTTTCATTTATTTTTTGGTTCTGTTTTGTGCCTTAGTTGAGGCGACTGATAGTTCTCGCGAGTGGGGGAACCAGCAAATAAGCGCGTGCAACAGTTTCGTTTCAATGGTTCGATTATTTTGGAACCGTTGCGGCGATGATTATCGACGTTTCGATCCCCGTAACTGATTGGAAGTTACCATTTTACCTCTTTGCAACTATTCCCCGTGTAGGGCCTCTTCGGCCCCTTACGGTTCGCGGAAAGCGGGCCTTCCGGGAGATAGTCGGAGAGGTATTCAGAGGAGGGGGGAAACGGGGAAATTCAGGGTTTCGAATTTCGGGGGGATCCGGCCGTTTTTTGAGAAACAGAGCAAGGGCAGGATGTTGTTTCCCGGCAGCTTTGCGCAGGCAGGAGACGGCTTTATCCGTTCGCTGAAGAATGACCCGGGCGCCATTGATTCAGACGCGAAGGATTCCGGGGCCGGGGCTATTCACCGGGAGTGCTGTACCGGCACCGCTTCGCAAAGGGGGGCGAAGCGGAAAGTCGGGCACGGGATTACTCTTTTGTCGCCTCTGAGAAAGAGGTGTCCAGAACTTGATAGCCGGTCGCTTTGTAACCGGCTGATTCGATGGAGGCGGTAATGAGGTCTTTTCCGGGAACCTCTTTTGACGTCACTTCGAGTACCGCGGTTTTCTTTTTAGGGTCAACGTGTACGGCGGAAACTCCATCGAGCTTCTTCAGTTCCTCCGAGATCGCCCAGGAGCATCCGGCACATTTGATGGTGGGAACATCGACTTGAACCGTGACTGAAAGCGGAGCCGCCTGAATCAGGGGGGCAAAGAGAACCGAAATGAGGGCGAGGATAGAGAGGCTGTTTTTCATAGGGATTACGTCTGATCGGTGGAGGTAGGAAGAGGCTCCTGCAGGAGCTGCATGATTATCTGGCTGATCGTTTGAACTGATTCCGGCGGCATTCCATCGACATAGGCGCGAACTTTGCCGGTGCGATCCACAATAGCAAATCGACTGCTGTGGATCAATGTCTCTGAAAAAAGTTTTCCGGCTTCGACCGGATCTCTCGTCGCGGGGAGCAGGAAGCTATTGACCACAATGTCGTCGATCGCGGTCGTGTCCCCTGTCAGAAAGTGCCAACGTTCGGGGTTGGCATGCCATTTGCCGGCATATTGGTGAAGGCGTTCCGGGGTATCGGACTGTGGATCGACGGAAAATGAGACGAAGGCCACGTCTTCGTAGTCCCGGTAGTGCATTTGCAGCTCGGCAAGGCGGGAAGAGAGGACGAGGCACTCGGCGGCACAGGACGTGAAGATGAAATTCGCAATCCAGATCTTCCCCTTCAGTTCATTCCGGGAAAGTGATTCGCCTTCCTGGGTTGTGAATGAAAAGTCGGCGACGTCCCGGAATTCGCCCATCGTCACTCCGCTATTGGGCCGGGGCGGTTCGCAGGATGAGAGCGCGAGCGGGATGAGAATCAGCAGTGGTCTCCAGCTGATGCGCCTCCGGGGCGCCGGTGTGGAACGGGGTTCACTGATTTTCATGAAAAAGGAAGAGGTGGGGACAGGATCAGGAATCGGCGGTTTTGATAGCATCAATCAAATCGACGATCTCCCATGTTTCATCCGTGTAGAGCGCCCTGATGACGCCTTCGCGGTCGAGGACCACGGTTCTCAAATTATGCTGGAGCGTTCCGTTGGCTTCGCCAAATCGTAATCCGATTTCAGAGGAGACGGCGTCGATGGTCGTCGAATCAGGAGTCGAAAGGAGGCTCCATGCCTGGCCTTCTGCATGACCAAAGCGGGATCCCCAGGATTTCATTATTTCAGGAGAGTCGTATTCGCTGTCGAAAGATATCGTGAGGAGGCGGTAGGCCTCCGGGGCTTCAGGATCGGTATCGAGTTTTTCGCGAACCCGGGCGAAGTGATCCATCATTCGGGGGCAGTATTCCGGGACGGGACAGCGGGAAAATACAAAGGTCAGAGCGACCGGCATTCCCCGAAAGTCGGAGATCCGAACGGGCTTGCCATTTTCGTCGAGAAATTCGAAGTCGCTCAGTGTGTCTCCGATACCGAGAAGTTTCTTTGAAGTGGCACGTTCTTCGAGAGTGATCGCTCCTGTTTCCCCGGTCGGCGTGACATCGCTAGCCCATGAGTCGGAGTCAGTGACGTGAAAATTCAGAGTCACGACCATGCCCGGTTTGATCCCGTCGAACTCTGCCGGATCGAGGACTCGAAAGGGCATGATCATGCGGGGCATGAAGCCGGGGATTTCTTCGTGATCGATCAACATCATGGCGGGATCGTCCATTTGTTTCTGAACGACGCCACGAACCGGGAAAATCCTCGTGGCCGGTTCGACGCTTCGATCGCAGCCTGAAAGAAAAATGCCGAGGGTGCAGATGAAGAGGGAGAACAGACGGATTTTTAAAAAGGACATCAGGGTGGGGAGAGGGAATGACGATCACTTACCTGCTTTTTCCAGCATAAAAACAGCGATGGAATGGAGGGCTTCGTCGCCGAGGTGATTAAAGGGAGGCATCGGGGGGAGTTGCGGGCGTTTCTTTCCGGGGGCTTTGGCCCAGGCGACGATGCCTTCCGGGTTGCCGGCGTAGATTTCCGCGATTTCCGCGAGAGAGGGTCCCACCAGTTGAATCTCCGGAGCGTGGCAGGCGGCGCAGTTGGCGAAGAGGGTCTCACCTGCCGGTTTGCTGTTGGCCTCCGTATCTGTGGCTTCGTGGGTGGCACGGAACTCTGCAAGGGCGGACTCGTAGGACGCCGTCCGGTCTGCGATCTCCTGTTTGTGCTCCGAGAGTGCGGCCTGGCGGTAAATTTGTCTGCCGCTTCCCATGCCGAGAACGACAAGAGAAAAGAGAAAACAGATAGGAATGTACCGGTTTCCGACGTGGTCGTCACTTTTGCGGATCTCGCGGAAGAGCAGCCAGGTGACGAGGAGGCCGACGGATGCCCCGGCAAGGATGACCTGGTAGAGGCTCGTGGTGATGCCCACTTTTGGAAGGGTGAAAAGCAGCAGTGGTCCTGCGATGAATTGAGCGGCGGTTGGAAAAGCGGTTCCTTTCAGGAAAAGGCGTTTCAGTCCGGGACGGGTGAAGCCCTCGAGGCGCTCGATGGGGTAGCTCTTTCTCCCGAACCAGCCGACCATGAAAAGGGAGGCAATCGCGATCGAGGCGAGAAGGAAGTGCACATAACGGGGAAAGACGTTCCCGGGTTCGAGGCTCGAGAAGAAGCCTTTCACCTTGGCCCATTCCGAAGGGAAGTGCATGAGATTCACGTTCGCGAGAAAGATCACGGGAATGGCCAGAAAGAGGAGTAATGAAATCAATCCGATGGTGAGATGAAGCTGTTTCCATCTCCCTGTATTCCATCGATGCCACGTGTATTTGTGCAAGTAGGCGAGGAGGAAAGCGATCGTGACCAGGGGGATAATGAGGAGCCAGGCGTGGCCGGTGAGGGCATTGGCGCTGTACCACTGGATCGTGTAGAGGAGGTTGATACAAAGTAGTGGCCCAATGCCGAGGACGACAGCGAGACTCTTGTTGACCGTGACGGTCTTGGCAATCTCGTATCCGAGTTCGTCCCAGCGCGGGCGCCGCAGCCCCAGTATTTCGAAGAAGGTCACGAGAATCGTGCCTCCGACCATGAGATTCACGAAGAAGATGTGAAGGAGGAAGAGGAGTACCAGGAGAACGGTGAGAACCGGTTCCGGCAGGGGGAGGGGAAGCTCGAGATCACGGGGAACCGGTGTCCGGGCAAGGATGCTGAATAAATCGGGAGAAGTCATCGCGTCAACAGGGGTGGGTGGTGGAGTGAACAGGGTTGAGTCAGTCTTTCGGAGAGGGAGGGGGTGAAGGGGCCGGTTCCGGCAGTCGAATGCCGACGGTTTGCGCACCGTGGAGGGTTTCTCCGGTTCCCCGAAGCGATTGGATGTAGGCGGCAAGGGCTTTTGCCTCGTCTTCATTTCCCGGAAATGGAGGCATGAAAGTCCGGGTTTGGTGCATGTTCTGGATGAACAGCATCATGCCATCATCGTTCCAGCTCTCTTCACCGTACATGGTCGTGAATTTTTCGATGACCCCGTTTAGTCCGGTGGTACTGTGACACCGGGAACAGGAGATCATGAAGACATCCTGCCCCGCTTCGATCCGGTTCTCAGGAGTCACTTCACGATGGGTGACGTAAGTCGCGTGTTTGAGGATCCCTTCGCTTTGGAGGAAGGCGAGTTCGTCCTCCCGAATACCGTTCGAATACATGTAGTCCCCGATCACCCATGGCTTCCGCATAAACTCACGGGCGCGTTCGAAATGACCCAGCATCCAGATCCCGAGGAAGGTGGGGATGAGCAATGCCCAGCGGGGGAGGAGCCGGCCGGAGGTTACTCCGATCACGCCGACAAGAAAGAAAGTGATCACGGTTGCTCCCAGAATCCATTGGTATTTGTCGTGCCAGTGAGAGAACTGCTGGGAGAGGAGGGCGACGGATTTGTTCGCCTGCATCGATTCGGGGACCGCCTGCCAATACCAGATGCCGAAGATGGCGGTCGCAATCGTTGCCACGGTGACGACATGCGAGAGTCGCTCAACCACCCAGGAACGCGCCCCTCCCTGCTTTCCTTTAGTGAAAAAGAAGGTCGCGAACCAGATGAATACCGCCCCTGTCATGAAGGCAAAGGATGTGCGGAAGAGGAGCTGGGGAAGGTAGAGGGGATTCAGGACGGCATCGATGAAGGTGCGGGTCTGGCTCCATTCGCCGGGGCGCATCATGAAGCCTAACACGGCGACAATGATCGCCATGGTGATCCACGACATGATCGCGAGAGCGACTCCGATCCGGATGTGCTTTCGCTTTTTGTCCGGTGTATCCGCCTTCTTCCAGGACAGGAACCACCACATGATAAGGATGACTTCGGAAATGAAAACAATCCACTCCGTGAACCACCCCCAGAAGAAAACACGGAGGAGGCTGCCGATTCCAAACGGGGCAAAGAGGGAGGTTGATATCCAGATGCCGACACCGGTGAGTGCTCCGACCGTTGTCGTGATGAGGAAAACAACAAAGGTAATCCGGTAGGCGAGTTGATCGAGGTCGGGGCGGTTGAGTTTGTGCCCCCGCCACTCCATAAAAACGAGTAGAGGGTAGGCCCCAACTGCAAGTGGGTGATTGATGAGCACGTGGATCGAAGCAATCAGACCAATGATCAGTCGACCACCGGCGAGGTGGTCGAGATAGTAGGGGGGGAAGTCCATGGGGGACAAACTGCCCTTTCCCCGCGTTTTGAAAATGCGGCGAGTTGCCGCACCCCTGCGATCTATGATCAGAGGTTGGGCGGCTGTTTTGCGAGCTTGCGCTGCAGGGTCCGGCGATCAATGCCGAGGGTGCGGGCGGCACGGGATACGTTCCCCTCGCAATCGTGGAGAATTCGCTGGATGTGTTCCCATTCGACCCGGGCGAGGCTGGGAGGCTCACCGTCGAAGGCGGACTCTTTCGGTGTCGCATTACCTTGCAGGGCCCCGATGATCGCCTCGATTCCTGCGGGTTTGAGGAGATAGTCGTCGGCACCGATCCTGAGAGATTCCATGGCCTGGGGGATGCTTCCGAATCCTGTCAGGACGACGAGACGGGCTTCCGGGTGCAGGCGTTTGAGTTCCGGGATGAGGCTCATGCCATCGTCATTTCCCAGTCGCATATCGAGGAGGATACCATCGGGGTGGTATGACGGCGATCCGGTCGCAAGTGCCTCTTCCGCGGAGCTTGCCTCTTCGACCTGAAACCCGCGTCCTTTCAGCGCATGCCTGACGGTGATGCGGAAGCTGTCATCATCTTCGATGAGGAGAATATTCTTCATGTTGTGGTTCCGGAGGGTGATGCCGGAGACGTTTCTGAGAAAGGGAGGCTCAAAAATACTCTGGCTCCTCCCTCTGCCCGGTTGTTGATCTCTATTCTGCCGCCGCGGGTCGAAACGAGGCGGCGCACAAAGAAGAGACCGAGACCGAGCCCTTCCTCCCGGGTCGTGAAGAACGGTTCGCCCCAATGATGTATCGTATGGTCATCGAATCCCGGACCGCGATCGAGGATTTCAAATTCCACGGTTCGGATTCCGGCTGAAATATTCAGTTCGACCGTTTCTGACGGGGGGGACGATTGGAGGGCATTTCTCAGGAGCACGAGAAGAGCTTCGAGGACGCCCGCCGAGCGAACTGATTCGGTCATGGCCGTTTTACCGGATACCTTGAGCCGGGATTTTTGACTGGTCGGCAGTTGATTCAAGGTGTCCTTCACGAGCGTTGCGACAGGGACGTCCGGCGCAGCTCCGTCGGTGGCTTCGTGTCCAATTTCGCGGAGGCGGTTGATTACGGTTTCACACCTTTCGGCTTCTTTCTGAATGAGCGCAGAGAGGCTCTCAGGCCCTTCACGGCCGGCCATTTCTGAAGCAGTGATTGAGATGGTGCCGAGTGGAGTTGCCAGTTCATGGGCGAATCCGGTGGCGAGAGTGGCGATGGAAAGAAAGCGGTCTTGAGATTCCAGTTCACCGCGTAATTTTTCGCGTTCTTTCCGAAGGGTGGAAGACTGTCGACGAACCGCAACAAGAAGCGTGAGGATAATCATGCCGGAGAGGGCGAGGGCAATGAGCCGGCCGAGGGCGATAATCTTTTGATTCAAAGGTTCACCGTTTTCGAGGGTGAGGGGATGGTGGTAATACCAGAGAAAGCCGCAGGCAATGAGTGCACAGAAGGTAAGCCCGGCGATGCCTTCGTAGCGTAGAGCCACTGTCACGACGGTGAGTTGGACAAGGTAAAAGATGGCGAAGGGGTTCTCCAATCCACCCGTGGCGTGAAGGAGAATAGTGAGGCTGAGAAGGTCCCAAAGTGCCATGTGAAAAATGGCGCCGCCCAGTTGGCCCCGTCCCGCGAGACGCCACCATTCCATGAGGGCATTGGTTCCCAGGGTGAAGGCGAGAACGGCGAGGCATTTCTCCCAGGGAATAAGGACTCCCAACTGCTCCGCCACCAGCAGGGTGATACTTTGGCCAATCAGCGCGATCCAGCGCAAGGTAAGAAAGAGTCGGGAAGAAAGCTCTCCCTGAACCCAGACCTCATCAATGCCGAGGCGACGAAGACGCGCGCCCCGAAGGGGGCTGGCAGATCGTGAGTCAGGGTTCATTGAATAGGCCATTTCGAGAACGTTCGGGTCATATCCTGCGCTTTGCCAGTGGGTGTGGCAATTCGCCGCAGGCAGCGGAGGTAAGGGAGAGGGTATCAGGGGAATCTTAGCCTTGTCCTTGTTTTTATTATGGGTTTTATATTTTCTGTATCATGTGTTAATTTTGCAAGGCCTGCGATACCGCTCATGACGAACCGGGGCCGGCTTCCGCTGATGGCTGATCTGACTTCATCCTTTTCCCGCCTATTTCATCGAGGTCAGATTTCCCGTGCTCTCCCCGGGAATCTCTTTCGGTCGGCATTGCCGGCGGCCCTTCGCTTCAGCGGTGCAGGATTGCAGCTCATTACCGCTGTTCTCATCGCGAGGGGCCTGGGCGTAAAGGAATCGGGCGTCTATTTTTTCTGGACCGCGGCGATGATGGAAGCCGGAAGGGTTGCCACCTTCGGATTGGATCGAATTGCGCTTCAACAGGTTCCCAGGTTGAAAGAAGGCACGGGGGAAACGGAAAAATTCCTCGCTCCACTCAGGGCAACCTCACTGCTCATCGCCCTTGTCATCTCGGGTGGATTGAGTCTCTACGCCCTGTTCACAGACGGGATTTCGGGTCACTCTTTCTGGTGGTGCTTTCTGCCTCCTGTCTGTGTGCTGGGAGTAACCATGAGCATGATCAACGCGGAAACCATGGTTGGTTTGGGGCGTCCTGTTCTCGCGATCTTGTACCGGCATTCCATTGTCGCCTTTGTTTTATGTCCGGCGATCCTGCTGATGGGGGAGCGGCTGACAGCCGAACTTGCCCTCGCGGTGTATGCCGGAGCCTTTTTCCTTTCCGGATTCGGAGCATTTTGGGGGCCGGGTTTTTCGCGAAGCGAGGCCCCGCTGCGGATTCCGTCAGGAGCGCAGTTTACCGGGCATCTTAAAGAGGGCGGCCCGATATTCTTGAGCTATTTATTCTCTTCGTTGGCTTTCATTGTGCCGTTGATCATTCTCGAGCGAACCAATTCCGGAGATCAGATCTCTATTGTAACGACTTCCTTCCGGATTTTTGTCCTCGTGGATGTCCTGGCAAGAGCGGTGCATTCTCTTGTCATGCCGGGACTATCTCTCGCGGCCCATGAAAAGCAGGGACGCCGGATCGAACAGATTTATCGGGGTACTGTTCTGAGAGGTTTCCTGATCATGGGAGTGCCGGTCCTTGGGATCCTTTTCTTTGGAAGGGCTGTCATGGAGGTTTTTGGCCGGGATTTCGGAAGCGGGACAGGTGTCTTGCAGCTTTTTATGATCTTCGCCCTTCTCTCAGTGCTGCTTGGTCCGGCCCATCAGTTGTTGCTGATGGTGGGCCGAACCCGCCAAATGGCCGGTCTTTCTCTTATCCAATGTGTTTTCACCTCAGTTCTCGGACTGGCCCTCGTCCCCCGGTTCGGAGCCGAGGGCCTCGCTATTGTGATCGGGGCGGGAGTTCTTCTGGAAAAAGTATTGTACCTCCTTGCGTCGTGGCAGGTGGTATCACGACAGCGGTCTGCTGATTCCTCTAATTGAAGGAAGGGCAGAGGCGGGCGATCGCTCTTTTGATTCTCCGCATGGGGCGCCTCCTCGTGACCGGAAGGTAGTGAAGTTCTGTGTAGAGCAGGTTCACGTCTTCATCCTGAATGTCACCCTTCATGATGATAGAGGGACCACTGTCAGGTGATTGAGCGCTTTTAAGTCCGCTAAGGGAAGCGAAACGGGGAAGGTAGATTCCGATCACTCCGTGTTTTCTCAGAAGATGGTAGTGAATGTCCACCAGTGCGTTCCTGAGCAGGCTGAAGTCCGACGTATAGAGGAGCCTGGCTGCTGGAAGTTGAAAGATATCGAGCCCCTTCACGAGGATCACGACGGCGATGCTTTCCTCCCGGCGCAGCATCAACGAAATGGTTCGCTCATTGCTGTGGTCCGCGACCCGTTTCTGCAATGCTGAATCGAATAGAGATGCCTCAAAAGGTTCGACCTTGATGCCGGAAGCGCCTCTAAAACCGTTCAGAAAGGGGAGGGATGCGATTGAACCGGTGGAAACATGGCGAAAGCCTATCCGGTTTCCAATCGCTGCGACCGAACGACTGGGCGTGCAGGCGGTAAAAATAATTTCAGGGTCAGCGGTGAGGTGGCGAACCATCCAGATCAAATAGCGGCGATACTTCTCCCTGACGTACCAACTCGACATATTGACGATTTTCCGTTCACGTCCGTTGATTGTTTCGGTCTTCTCAAAACAAAGAAGACCGCCCTGAGGCTCCCCTTCAACCATGAGGAGGACTCCATGCCCGAAGGTGCCCGGTGGTGCCTTGAAGGCGATAGACCAATCAAAGGTCGCCTGTGGAAAGCCTTCGTTCAGTAGGGCAAGGGCCTGCTGGAGCTGCTCTTCGCGATGTATTTCCACTATTTCCATGCAGGGGCTCCAGTTGAGGCCGCTCCAGAGAGCACGTCAATCGACAGGTATAAATTTGAGTAGAATTGGTTTGTTCAGGTTATTATAGTAAGTCTTGGTGCGATGGTAGTAAATAGCATTTATCGCCGTTTCCCGCTTTCTTATCGTTGAGTCAGATTTTGAAGCCAATTCGATGTTCGGGTCGCCTTGAAGGCTGCGGTGTGGCACTTTTCCGGCTCTATCGTGCCACGTTTGGTTTTCTCCCTGCCTGATTATTTCGCAGGCAGGTGCGGGATAGCGCACTCAAAGTCCGTTCTCCGGTGGTCGTCTGTTGATTTCGGGGAATGGATAGCATTCACGGGGGGCTCAGTCTTTGAGGGGGCTGTGGCAGGCCATGAGAGAGGAATCTCCCGAATCCGGAGCTGATTTGAAGGAGGCGGGGAGACGCCCAAAAACCGTTTGATTGGAGAGCGGTTTCTCTCTACCTTCGCACCCCTCTCCGAAACCCCGGAATATTTCATGCTGACCCAAATTCGACACATTCAAAAAGGCGTCCTTATCGTGGTGACAATCGTTATCGTGATCGCCTTTGCTTTTCTTTACTCCGACTTTGATTTTGTTCAGGGCGCAGTTGGGCGTCAGGACTGTGTCGTGAAAGTGTACGACCGGTGTTATCGCCAGAAGGAGGTTCAAAAGCTTGCCAGTTCCTACGATGTGGCCATGCGGCTCGGTATGTATGATTTCGCTGTGGTGCTCTTCGGTGAAAACAGGAAGGACGAGGACCGCACCAATTTTGTGATGCGAACCATTATTCTGCGGAAGGAAGCGGAAAAGTTGGGGATCGTGCCCACCGCCGATGAGATCAAAGAAGCCATTCCCAGCCTTCCTGTTTTTCAGCAGGCATGGGTGAATGCGGAGTTCGTCGAGAACAATATCCTCGGACCCAATGGATTCACGGACGGTGATCTCGCTCAGCTCGTGAAGGATTATCTCTCATTCCAGAAGTTGCAGGAGCTGATTGGTGCAGGGATTGCCGCCGTTCCGAGCGAGACTGACCTGCGCTACACTAAGAGCAGCCAGCGTTATACTGCCTCCCTCGTGAAATTTGATCGCAGCGAATATTCGAAGGACCTCAAGATCACCGAGAAAGCGATTAAGGCCTACTTTGATGAAAACACGGAAACGCTGCTGTCCGATCCCAAGCGGGGCTTCCATTTTGTTAAGTTCACTCCGAAGGCGGTCAATGAGGAGGCAACGAACGAAGAGAAGGCCAAGGCTGAGCTTGCTTTCGCCAATGCCGTGAACCGTGCCTACTCTGACTTAGCGGATGAGGATGCGGACTTTGTTGCCGTCGCCGGTCAGTACGAAGGTAAGAAAGCGGATTTCACGATGAAATCAGGAAAGCTTGCGGCCTTTCCCGCGGCATCGCCGCCGGAAGAACTCGCGGGTGAAGACGCGGCACTTCAGATCCTTTTTTCTGAAGTGCTCCAGCTTGGTGAAGTCACCGTTCCGGTCGCGACAGGGGACGGAGGCTATTATGTCTTTTATTATGATACCCTGGACGAGCCTCGTCCCCTCACTCTTAAAGAGGCGAAACCAGCCATTAAAACAGCTCTGGAGTCGATCGAGTCCAATCAGGCCGTGAGCGATGCGGCAAGCGCAGCGCGGGCGAAGCTCGTCGAAGCACTTGAGGCAGGAAAGCCTTTCCCGGCGGCAGCCAGGGAAGCGGGCCTGAAGCCGGAAGCTTTGCCGAACTTTTCTGAGAGTGAGCCTCCAGCTGATTTTGCTGAGGCCGGCCTTGTCGTTTCCAGCGTGCAGGGTCTCGGCGAGAAAGAGGTTTCCCCTGTGATCGAGCGGGCAGGGGGAGATGGCTTCATGCTTGTATACGTGGACAAGATTCAGCTCTACAAGGATGAAGAGGAAGAGAACGAGAAGCGGACGATCACGGCGTCTACCGAAACCGGAGTCAAGAGGCTGCTCTTCTCGGCGTGGTTTAATCAGCGTGCCGCTGAATCGGATTCCGTCCGTTAACCCGTTCGCATTAGATTCTAATGGCGGGCGAGAGTCTTGACGACCTGTTTGATGACGCCAACGGTGACCTTGCTGTTGGCGACCTCGAGAGTGCCGTCGTGAAATACCGAAAGTGCGTCGATCTGGATCCCGATTTTTTTGATGGCTGGCATGCGCTCGCGATGGCCTTAATGAAGACCGGTCGCATTCAAGAGGCGATCGGGGCAGGGTTAAAGGCAACCACCCTGAAGCCGAACGATCTCCTCGCCTGGACCGCGCTTTCCCAGATGTATGTTCAGGATCAGCAAATCGCCGAGGCTGAAGATGCCAAGGGGAAGGCCCGCATTCTCTCACTGGGAGGAAAGGTGGATCGCAACGCGGATTGAGTAGCCGTGGGAGGCATGACGCCTGGATCGACGGTACTGGTTGGGGAGATCATTCGATGAAGGGCTGAGGGTGTCTCTCATCGCTTCAGCCGTCTATTCTCGATTCTGACGGCTTATTCTCAATCCTGCCTATCAACTTCGGGAAGCGGATCACACCCTTCAGGGAAATCTTCCCTTTTGAGGAGAATATTGCCCGCTCTACCTCATCTCCTTTAGTTCAAGCAGGTTAGATAAAGCAATTCTTCGGAATAATGCCCTGCTGAAAAGCCTGATAGAACGGGCGCTGGAGCAGAAAAATAGAAAAAATCGCCATTTTTCTCTACTTGGCACGCGTGGTGCTTTTATGCTGGGTAACTTGTGAGCAGTGGCCTTATCCTGAGTCGCTTGTGAACTAACCAAAAGAAAAATGAGATATACATTCAACCTGAAATTAATGTTGTTGGCTGCCTTTCTGGTGGTGCCACTGATCTCCGGGACCGTTTTCGGTCAGGAAGCTGAGCCTGAGCCAGGTCCAGTAGATGATTACCTTGAAATGGTCGATGCGGCCGGTGCTGAGTATGCGCCTGCTTTCGACTTTTTCACCACCTCCATGCTTTGGACGGTGATCGCTGCGGCGATGGTCTTCCTCATGCACCTCGGCTTCGCCACTCTTGAAGTTGGCCTGACGCAGTCCAAAAACACGGTGAACATTCTGTTTAAGAACAGTTTCATCATCGCCATCGGCCTCGTTACCTACGCGCTGATTGGATTTAACACGCACTATCCGGGCGATTTCAACGGATGGATCTCCTTCGGAGCGCCAATCGGTGATCTTAATGCCGACGGTGGTGACGGATGGGGCTACGGTGGCCTCGGTCTCGCCATGACCGGTTATGGTGACTTCATCTTCCAGGCGATGTTTGCTGCGACTGCTGCAACGATCGTTTCCGGAGCTGTTGCCGAGCGCGTTAAGCTTCCTGCTTTCATGATCTTCGCCGTTCTCCTTGTGGGAATCGCCTACCCTGTCGTCGGTTCATGGCACTGGGGTGGTGGTTGGATGGGTGGCCTCAATGGTGAGGCTGGCTTCAAAGATTTCGCCGGATCCGCTGTGGTCCACGCCTTCGGAGGTTTCGCCGCTCTTGCCTGTGTTATCCTTCTCGGAGCACGTAAGGGTAAATACACAGCGGAAGGCATCAAGCCTATCCTCGGACACAGCATGCCACTCGCTGCAGTGGGTGTTTTCCTCCTCTTCTTCGGATGGTTCGGATTCAACGGTGGATCAGTTCTCTCTGCTGCACCTGGACCACTTGGCCTTGTTTTCACCACGACAGCACTCGCTGCTTCCACTGGTGCGATCGGAGCGATCTTCACTGCATGGATCGTCCTCAAGAAGCCTGACCTTTCCATGACTCTGAACGGATTCCTCGCCGGCCTCGTCGGTATCACTGCTAACGCTGACATCGTCTCCGCTACCGGAGCAATGATCATCGGTCTCATCGCCGGTGTCATCGTGGTGTTCTCCGTTATCTTCTTCGACAAGATCAAGGTCGACGATCCAGTGGGTGCGATTTCCGTCCACGGTGTCTGCGGTATCTGGGGTATCCTTGCCTGCGCCATCTTCGACACAACTGATTCCGGCTTCACTATCGGTGGCCAGCTCATCGGTGTGCTTGCGGTAGCGGCTGCAGCTTTCCTCTTCTCCTTCATCGTCTTCCTTATCCTTAAGGTCACGATCGGAATTCGCGTCAGCGAAGAAGAAGAAGCTGAAGGACTTGATATTGCTGAGCACGGCGCGCCCGCTTACAACATCCAGTAGTCTAACTGATTTAAGAGTTTCATAGTGAGACCAGCGAGAGCGGTGGGGTGAAAACCCCACCGCTCTTTTTTTATGCCCTCACGAAAAGCTCTCAGCGGCTTTTCTCCACTCGACAGACGAGGAGCCAAATCCTATATTTCCAGCGTGCAAGAATTCGCCTACATCCACGACGAGAACAATGTTCCCGAAACGCTCATGGAAGTTCCCTTTTTGGAAGCCTTCAGTAAAGAGCACCTTGATCAGGTTTTACATGCCTCGGCTTTTATCGAATGCGATCCGGGAGATGTCATTATCGCAGAGGGCGATGAGGCTTCCCGTATCTTCATTCTTCTCGCCGGTGAGATTGCTGTCATGAAAGGCGGTGATCAACTCGTGAAGATGAACCAGACGGGTGATATTTTCGGCGAACTCGCCGCTCTTGAAGATGAAGTCCGTTCCGCCTCCATTGTCGCGGTGAAAGAGGCGTTCTGCCTCGCGGTGGATCAGAAATTCCTTGAGCACGTCATGCCGAAGGACGAGAACGCTCCGTTCTACGCCGCGCTGTATGAATTCATCGCCAAGCTGACGACAAAGCGTCTCAAGGCAACATCCGCATATCTGGCGACGATCGACACGGAGCTTCGAGCCCTGAAGAAGGCGGCGAAGTAAGGGCACGCGCTGCGTGCGCCTTAAACCTTCCGGCTCCGCCGGACGTTCGTGCGCGCTTCGTTATTGTCAGCGTTTCGCACCATGCCCCTCATCGCACAAAGGGGCACAATCTCTCTTTCTTTGTCCGGCGCGAGAGGGGTCCTGATCCCGGGGCTATTCCTAGCCCTTCTTCTTTTTCTTCTCCGTTGTCGGGTCAACATGCCCGGCGTTGAAGAGGAACTTAAGATCGTCCATTTCAAGGTTTCGGGTGAAGCCTTCCTCGCCGAGGACTCCGGTCATCATCGCACTCTTTTGCTGCTGGAGAATCCGGATCTTCTCTTCGACGCTGTCGCGCATGAGGAGTCGATAAGCGTTCACCTTGCTCTCCTGGCCGATACGGTGGCAACGGTCAATCGCCTGATTCTCAACCGCCGGGTTCCACCAGGGATCATAGAGAATGACGTAGCTCGCTGATGTCAGGTTCAAACCACTGCCACCCGCTTTGAGCGAGAGAAGGAATGTTTTCGGATCTTTGCTCTCCTGGAAATCACTGATGACCTCGTGACGGTTTTTGGTCTGACCGGTGAGGTAGCTGATGGGGCGCTCGCGTTCTTCAAGCTCTTCCTTAATGATGTCGAGCATTGAAACAAACTGACTGAAGACGAGCACTTTGTGGCCTTCTTCGTGCAGTTGGTCGAGAAGGTAGAAAAGAGCGTTCATTTTGGCGCTCTGCTCATACTTGTGCTTCGGATCGATGAGGCCCGGGTGACAGCAGATTTGACGCAAACGCATGAGACCCTGAAGGATCACAAAGCTGTTCTTCCGGAGGCTGTCGTCGTTCTCAATACCAAGAAGAACTTTCTGAATACGCTCCAGTTCGTCCTGATACATCTGGTGTTGGACATCCTCCATTTCGCTGAAGACGTCCTCCTCGATTTTCGGCGGAAGATCGAGAGCCACTTCGCCTTTGGTCCGGCGGAGAAGGAAGGGGCGGAGACGGGCGGTGAGGCGCGTCTGAGACATGGTGTCCTTGCGGCGGTCAAAGTGCTCGCGGAAGTATTTGCGATCGCCAAGGATGCCCGGCATGGCAAAACCCATGAGGCTCCATACATCGAGGAGGCGGTTCTCAATCGGTGTTCCTGTCAGAACAAGGCGGTTGTTGGCGGAAAGGGCACGAGCTGATTTTGCGGCCTTTGAATCAGGGTTTTTAATTTGCTGACCCTCATCAAGAATGATCCCGAGCCATTTGATGTCCTTAAATTCATCGGCACAGGTTCGGAGCTGGCTGTAGTTGACGACGAGAAGATCGACGTCTTTGCCGAGTCTCTCGACTTCGAGCTCTGATTTATTGCGGAGAACTTGAACACGAATTGCCGGCGCGGCCTTCTTAACTTCATCACCCCAGACGTCGAGAACCGACTTCGGACAGACGACAAGGCTCGGGCAGGCATTATCTCCCGCCTCGTCGCGAAGCCAGAGGAGCCAGGTCAGAGACTGAATTGTCTTACCGAGACCCATGTCATCGGCGAGAATGCCGCCGAACTTGTTCGTCGCGAGATAGGCGAGGAAGTGAAAGCCTTCGACCTGATAGGGGCGAAGGTTAACGTTGAGGCCGGGAGGCACTTCAGGTCTGACCTGAAGCTGCAGGTTCCGGGCGCGGTCACTGATTTTCTCCCATGCTTTCGCATCGAAGATCTCTTTTGCCATCGGCTCCGCGAGCTGAAGGGCGTGCATGCGGTGCACCTCGCCGGTGAGATCAAAGGGGTCGAGCCCGATCCGGGAAACGGCAGCCTGCTGTTCTTCGTCGAGATTCATCTTGAGGCGGAGCCAGCCTCCACGATCCATCCGCACGAACTGTCCACGTGCCTGGACAAGGGCCCGGATTTCATCCTGAGAGAGATCCATGCCTTCGACTTTGACGACGACTTTGAGGTCAAACCAGTCGATCTCTTCGTTCACGACCTCAAATGACACCTGTGCTTCAACCGGTTCCGCTTCGAGGGTGGCAAGATCGCCGTCGGCGATGATCTGGATCTCTTCGGGCAGTGTTTCGAGCCACTCCGCGTATTTATCGGGGAAGTTCTTGGTGACGCGGGCCCGATACATGCCGAGATTGCCATCGAAGGTCGGCTGCATGGGAGAGATGAGCATGCCGACACGTCGTTGCAAGGCTCGATCGTAGCGGTAGAGAATGTCGCCACCGGATTCGGGCCGGCTCATCACTTCCCAGCCTTCACGGCCGAGGGCTTCCTCGCGGCTTGCATCGCTGTTTCTGGCGACAATATTCATGAGCATGTGCTCACTGCTTGCGCCGGTGGCACTGCCGGAAATGCTGAGGTTGAAAATAATCTCGAGAGACTCCTCCTTGATGCGGGAGCTCAGGGTGGCAGGAACTTCCGAGCCGAGGCGGTGAAGGAAGGCAACGCCTGATTCGCTCTCCACAACGGACGAGGGGATAACGACGCGCGGTTCGATCAGGGTTTCGTTTTTGACCCAGTGTTCAGGTCCGCGGAACACCGTTTCGTCGCTCATGTAGAGTGACTCATCGCCCGGTAACAATCTCACGGTGTGGGAAACATCGCGATCATCTCCGGTCACCAGTTGCAGCTCGTAGTCTTCGGAGCCCATCGTGTCGGTCCGGCAGATCCAACGAAGAGGGAGGCCGCTGATTTGAAAAGGATGTTCGTCAAGATTGACGATTCGGCCTTCCAGTTCCGGCTGGTGAAAGAGTCGATTGAGGAAACGGCAGTTGTCAATGCGGTCCAGGGAGAGTCCACCGTCGGATTCGTCTTCGTGGCTCGCCGCGAGGAGGAACTTGCTCCAGAGAATCTCCGAAGCGGCATCCATGCGAAGTCCACCATTAGCGTAACGCTCCTGAAGGTGTTCGAATTCTTCGCTCTCGGCAACGCGATCAAATGTCTCTGCATCGCCCTTTTTGACCATGAGGCGTGCCTCTCTCGTGCTGATACGGAGTCGAAATTCAATCGCTTCGACGCCGTCTTCCGCGGGGCGTTTTTCAAACACTTCGACCTGGTAGCGCCACTCGCTCTCTTCACGGCGACGTTCCCACTCGGCCATGCGCTGGTGAGTCCAGTCACGGTCGGTTACGATTTCAAGAAACTCAGGATACTCGAAGTTCCCTTTTTCAAAGGCATGCGCAAGGTAGTTCCAGAATTCAAGAATGTCGTTCGGCGGAGTCGGCCAGAGTGTCAGTGGGTCGAACGAATCAACCGGCCACCGTGGATTGAGGCGAACGAGGTCCGAGTCGAAAATTTCGCGCTCCAACTCGAAGCGGCGGTAGCGGCGTTCCAGCTTTCCGAGGTATTCATCCTCTTCGCCGGTGAGGGTCCGCCCCAGTTTATCTTCGATCACCTCAGTGAGAGAACGCTCGCCAACTTCGTTGGGAGCCTCAGGGAGATCGCCTTTGCGGGCGATCTTTTCGAGCATGGTTGCGTAAAGAGAGGCGCGGCCCGAGTCGCTTTTCTCATCAGCTTCGCCGATCCATTCATTTCCCTGGAGCTGCAGCTTGGTGCGGCAGGACCAGCCTCCGTCTTCGATTTTTCCCTGGATGAGGAGGTGATTCCCGAAAATCTGCGTGACAGCTCCCTCGTCGTGGAGGCGTTGTCCTTCTTTCTTCTCATCGTCAGAGAATGAATTAAGGAAGTCGAGCGTCGCGCGATCAACGTTCATAAGTAGGGAGGAGAAAAACTGGTGCGTTGAGATGTTGGGAGTTCTGCCGTCTCATAACCGCAAAACCTATCGAGTTTCGCCGGTGAGATTGTAGAAGCTCAGGGGTGGGTAAAATCCGGTCATCCTTGAGAGATGACCAGACGAAAAATCCCGCGAGTCCTGGGACAACGGGACTACGGAACGAATGTCGTCATCGACGCATTTGATTCCGGTACGGCTCATTCATGAGCCGATGAAAGACTAGATGCGGCGGTAGTGTTGAAGCATGACCTGGTCGTTCAACTTCAGGCTCGCTTCGACACCGTCGACCACTGCTGGTTCGGCGATAAACTGGAACTGCACGTAGTAGCCGTGCTTCTGCTTCGCGTGATTTGTGTTGGCGAATTCACGGCGACCAAGACGATCAATCTGCTCAAGAGAGGCTCCTTTTGATTCCAGCTCCTTCGTGATATTGGTGACCATCTCGTCGATGCCTTCTTCCTGTCCTTGCATTTTGAGGACGTAAACTCCTTCGTACTTTCGTTTCATGAAATGATTCTTGGGGATTGTCGATCAGGTAACTTTACCCTTTCTCCAGAGGTTCCCGCCGGTTGTACTGGTTCATTGCAGCGGACAAACCAGCGGAAAGCGCACAATTTACCCCATCTTCAGCAATGGCTAGGACTTTTTCTAATTCTCTCGATTCTTCTTCAGAGAATTTGCCCAAAACATGATCCACCATGCCCCCGGGACGGCCTGCGGCACCGATTCCAAGCTTTAAACGGGGAAATTCGTTCGTTCCTAAATATTCGATGAGAGATTTAATCCCGTTGTGGCCACCGGCGGATCCATTGGCCCGAAATCGCATTTTACCGATGGGCAGGTCGACATCATCGTAAACAACGAGAACCTGATCGGGTTTCAGTTTGTAAAATTTGGTCAGTCGTGCGACTGCGTTACCGCTCAAGTTCATGAAGGTAAGCGGCTTGGATAAAATGAGAGAAGCGCTTTGTGTGGCGATTTTGGACCTGAACTTTCTCTCCCGGGTCCATTTCAGTGATCTGGTCGCGGCGAGCCGGTCGACGAGGTCGAAGCCGATGTTGTGACGGGTGCCTTCATATTCAGGGCCGGGATTACCAAGCCCGACGACGAGGCGAATATGACCGTTTTCATCGGGCAGTTCCTCTTCGATTTCGTTAAACAGGCGGTCCAGTAAGCTCACCCCGCAAAGTAACAGGGTCAGGTCCCTGATTCAACCCTGTTGGGTCGGGAGTGTTTCAGCTTGTCAGATGAAGAGGTTTATCGTCTTTTGATTGGGTGAAAGGAAACCGTCTTGCCCTGACCTGTCTGTTGGTCTTCGTGTTCCTGAGTGGAAGGGCTGCGGATCACAAAGCGACCTGCGATCTGCTCATCGTAGGGGCAACGGAGTCGGGCTGGGCGGCTGCGGTGATGGCCGTCCGTCTCGGGGTGAAGAAGACGATCATCGTTCACGATGGTGAGTGGTTCGGGGGACAATACACGGAACAGGGGCTCGCCTGTGTCGATGAGAATAAAGGGGTGGGCAAGGTCGGCTGGGGTCCTGATTGGCATCCGATGAAGCGTTCTTTTCATCGGAGCGGACTTTTTCGGGAGCTCATGGATCAGATCGAGTGGGGAAACTCGGCGAAGTATGGCTCGAGAATGCCCGGGATGCCTTACCACGGGCCATCCACCTTCCAGCCGGTGGAGGCGGAAGCGATCTTCAGAAAGATGATTCAGCCGTATCTGGATTCGGGGCAGGTCGAGGTTCATTGGAATTATTATCCGCACGCGGCTGAGGTCGATCAATCGGTTGAACGACCGCGACTCACTGGAATGTCTTTTGTGGATGCTGGAAGGAAGCGCCCGGATTTGCATGTCGGGGCTTCAATCACGATCGACGCCTCTGACTGGGGTGAGGCAATTCAGCTCTCCGGTGCCGCGTATGAGTGCGGGCCTGATCCTTATTCCCGATATGGTGAACCCAGTGCCCCGGCGGATTTGTCGAAGTTTCCGCCGAATGAAATGAATCCGATCACCTGGGCGATGATCCTTGAGGAATCAGATGAGGCGGTCGCTATTCCGAAACCGGAGGGCTTTGATGATCGATATTTCCCCCGCGCCACGAAGCTGAGCCGTAAAGCGTTCGGCGGGCTGAAGTGGGATGAGGCAGCAAAGCAGGGCAGCATTCTTCACTGGCCGGATGCAGGGAAAGAGGCCGGACGACAGCTCTCGGTTTATACCGTGAGGCGACTGGTGGACGGCACGAGCAGCCCGACGGGTAAAACAAGCATTCTTCTCGCCTACATGAACGGGCAGGATTACCCGCTGACCCGGCTCCCCCGGGGGGTGAGCGAGGCCCTTGAAAAAACGGAGGCCGGGGCTTCACAAAAGAACCTGGTCGAAATGTCGAGGGCGCAGCGGCAGCTCATTTTTGATGACGCGAGGAATCATTCCCTGAAGCTTCTATATCATCTTCAGCAGTTTGTTCATGAGGAGGCTCCCGATAAAGCGAACTCATTTCGAGGCTTCCGGCTCAGTGATCAGTTCGGCACGCCGGACAATCTTCCGCCGAAGCCCTATCTCCGTGAATCGCTTCGACTGAAGGCGCTCTACATGATGAAGGAACAGGACGCTCGAAACCGCGACGGGGAGACGAAGAAGTCGGCGAAAGAGCGGTTTAGCGAAGTGATGTATCCGGATGGGCTGTTCGCCTGGCAGTTTCACTATGATTTTCATCGCACAGGGCGGACCTACCTGGAAGCGGAAGGCGATGAGGGGCCATGGATCGACTATGAAAAACCGGGGCGAAACACCCACTACCTCAGTGACCGGTCTGTTTTTCCCGCCCGCAGTCTGATCCCTGTCGAAATGGACGGCCTGCTGGGAGCTCAGAAAAACCTCGGCTACAGCAGTATCGTGAGTTCGGCGATTCGCCTGCATGATCAGGGTATTCACGTCGGTCAGGCGGGGGCCGCGATGGCAGCGGTGGCCCTGGAGCACGACATTAATCCCCGGGAAATTCCAATGGACCGCGCCCGGCTTGAAGAGGTTCGCGAGCATCTCTGTGGCGGAACCTGGGGGCAGCCATTGCTTCTCTGGCCGTGGCGGGACCTGTCAGTTGATCATGAGGCATTCGTCGCTGTGAATCGACTTTCGATGCTGGGGTGTCTTCCGGTCGACAGAGAGAAGGTCGACTTTCTCCCGGATGAAGCGGCAACTGAAGCCTGGAAAGCGGAAGTCCTCCGACTCAGTGAGGAGACTTTTCCGGGGGCGGCTTCCCTGACACCTCTTGAAGGGGGAACGCGCGGATCGTTTTGTCGCGATTGGTGGCCAAAAGTGAAGGGCCTGACGCTTCGTGAATTTCCTTCGGAGAATGAGAATGACGCTGATGGTGACGGGATTCCTGATCGGGAGGACGCTTTGCTTTTCACGCCGAATGAACCGGTGATTTGGGCGGTTCGAATGCCTGTTCTCACTCCGGAGACGGACGGCCTGTGGCCGGAGTCGGGCAGTCAGCTCGAGCGGAGGTTCGATTTTTCTGACACAGGGAGCGACGAGGCTGAGTGGGATCGCGGAGAGCCCTGGAATGAGGGGCGTGGATTCGGATGGGAAAATGACATCTCGCAAAATGTGCGGAGTCGATCTGTGTATGCCGAGTCATATCGTGATTCGTTTCTCTTCACCCGTGAGACGGATACCTGGGAGGTGGCGGTGGAAAACGGGGTCGACTATGAGGTCACGGTCTGTGTCGGGGACGCGGGACATGATCAGTCAGGTCAGGAGGTGATGGTGGAGGGACAGTCGCTCATTTCAGATGCCTCGACTACGGCCGGTTCCTTCCTGGAAAAATCGATCACGGTGAGTGTTGAAGACGGGCGGATTTCGATCCGGATCGGGAAGCCCGGTGGCGGCCGGAACACATGCCTTTCCTGGGTTGTTCTCCGCCGACAGTGAAGGCGCTACCTTGTATGACGCGTAAATGGGTAGCATCGAACCCGTTTCAAGGTTAGCCTGTGCGCCCATAAAATGAGCGATATTGGACAGGTCGAAACTTTCTTTAAGACGATTGCCACCCCGGAGGATCCGTTTGTGTTCCGGAGTGGAGCGACGCTTGATCATGTCGAGGTCGCTTACGAAACTTATGGCGAGCTCAACGCAGACGCTTCTAATGCGATCCTGCTCTTCCATGCCTTTTCCGGCAGTCAGCACGCTGCAGGCTACAATCCATCAGTCAAGGGGTGCGAGTTCTGGACAAAAGAATGTGAAGATGGCTGGTGGAATCCATTTATCGGGCCGGGTAAGGCGCTCGACACTGATCGGTATTTTGTGATTTGCGCGAATTATCTGGGCGGTTGTTACGGGACGACGGGGCCTGCTTCCTTGAACCCTGCGACAGGAAAGCGCTACGGGTCATCTTTTCCTAACGTGACCGTCAACGACATGGTTCGTTGTCAGGCGAGACTTGTTACTGCGCTGGGAATTGGGAAGCTGCTTGCTGTGATAGGACCGTCGACGGGTGGTCTTGGTTGCGTGAGTTTTGCGACGCTTTTCCCGGAGAGAACGCAAGTGGTGATCCCCATCGCGACGGGGGTGAAGACGACGGTGCTCAACCGGATTATTCTCCTGGAGCAGATTCTTGCGATTGAAAACGATCCGAAGTTTAAGGCGGGCGAATACTACGAAACGGGAGCGCCGGAGACGGGGCTCAGTCTTGCCCGGATGATCAGCCACAAGACTTTCGTTCACCTCAATGCGATTGAGCGGCGCGCGAGCAAGGACGTGGTCCAGCCTGAGGATCGATTCTCGTGGTACCAGGCCCACGATCATGTCGAAAGCTACATGCTCCATCAGGGGAGGAAGTTCACGGACCGCTTCGATGCGAACACTTATCTGCGCATTTGCGAAATGTGGAGTCGGCATGATCCCGTGGTGGAAGCGGATGCGGCAAATCCGATGGATCTCTTCAGTCGCTCGCGTGAGGCGGGGCATCAATACCTGATTTTCAGTATCGACGAGGACTATTGCTTTTATCCGGAGGAACAGGCTGCGCTGGTGCAGTTGCTCAAAGAGGCGGATGTCCCGCATCTCTTTTTGACGGTGCATTCTGAGAAGGGACACGACTCGTTTTTGCTCGAGCCTGACCTTTACACGCCTCACATTCAGGTCGTGCTTCAGAACGCTGCCGACACAGGGTGAAAAAATGTGGCTGAGGGCCGAGTCGCCGTTTGATTATCCGGAATCGCTGTCCTAGTCTCAGCCATTATGGTGAGACACAACGTATACTTCTGGCTCGATGAGTCGCTCACAGATGAGCAGAAAACCGCTTTCGAGGGTGGGCTTTCAGCCCTGTTTGAGATTGATTCGGTAAAAAGCGGAAGCTTCGGAAAGCCAGCGGGAACGCCGGTGCGCCCCGTGACTCACAACACTTTCGATTATGCCCTCGTCCTCGAATTTGATTCGGTCGAAAAGCATGACGAGTATCAGGTCGACGCCGATCATCAGGTCTTTGTTGATCAGTTCAGTCCCTGGTTTAAAGAGGTTCGAATCTTTGACACCCAATTTTAGGATTGAAGCATTTTTCGCTTAGACATTTTACGACAGCCGCTCACATTAGTTCCGCACGCTATGCATCTTGAAATCCAAAACTCCTCGAAAGAGACCCTCGACTACGAATTCCACGGTGATCCGTCGGACACATCGCTGCTTTGTATTATCGGTCACGGAGTGACTGGAAATAAGGACCGTCCCTGGGCGCTCGCGCTGGCCAAAGCTCTTGAAGACGCGGGGATCAACGCCCTTCGTTTCTCGTTCGCCGGTAACGGCGAATCGGAAGGTGATTTCGGAGCCTGCACCATCTCGAAAGAGGTGAAAGATCTCAAGGCTATTGTCGATTCTGCTGATGACGAGGGTTATCACCGTGTGTGTTATATCGGGCACAGCATGGGGGCTGCTGTCGGTGTTCTCTCGGCGGTAAAAGATGAGCGCATTCAGCTTTTAATTTCCCTTTCCGGCATGGTTCACACACAGCAATTTTGTGAAACTCAGTTTGCCGATCAAAAGCCGGGTAAAGGCACAATGTGGGGTGATAAGGAATGCCCTCTTTCTCAGGCATTTGTCGATGATATGGCGAAGATCAAGAGTGTCATCGCCAAGACAGAGAAGATTGAGGTGCCCTGGCTCATTGTTCACGGCGATGCGGATGACGTCGTTCCAGTGGATGAAGGTCGCGAAATCTATCGTGCAGCGTACGAGCCCAAGGATCTCGTGATCCTTGAAGGAGTCGATCACGTCTACAGCGATGATGGACTCGAAAATATGACCACAGCGGTCGTGAACTGGATCAAAGAGCACCACAGCTGATTCTGTTTTCAGGAAGACTCCATGGACATTCTCGGTCTCGGAATGTCCCTTATCGACTCCGTTCAGGGGGTTGATGCTTTTCCCGCCGCCAGCGGCGTGACCGAAGTCAGGGAGTCTGTTCTCATGGGTGGCGGGCCTGTCCCCACGGCCTTATGCGCGGCGGCGCGACTGGGGGCGACTACAGGGATCATCGATCGTGTCGGTGATGATTGGCGCGGCGACCTCATTGCGGGCGACTATCGAAAATTCGGAGTAGATCACCGTTATTTGATTCAGGAGGAAGGCCGGACGTCGAGTTTCGGAATCATCCTTGTTCGTTCCTGTGACGGAGAGCGGCATGTCATTTTTCAACAGGGTGACGCGTCTCCGCTCATCGCCGACGAACTTCCGGTCGAAGCAATCAAAGACAGCCGGATTCTCCATCTGAACGGGCGGCACTGGCCAGCCTGTCTCGACGCGGCAAGAGGGGCAAGGGGAGCAGGTGGTCTTATTTCCTTTGATGGGGGGGCAAACCGTTACGATCCTAAATTTCGAGAATTGTTTCCTCTCGTTGATCTCCTCATTGTCGCGCGGGATTTTGCCGAAAAGCAAGCCGGCACAAAAGACAGGCAGCGACAGCTTGAGTCCCTGGCGAGCGAAGGTGCTCAAATCGTGGGCGTCACTGATGGCGTGCAGGGGAGTTGGTTTCGAACGGCAGAGGGGGAGTCCTTTCACCAGCCGGCCTATGAAATGGAGGCGATTGTCGACACGACCGGTTGTGGTGATGTGTTTCACGGGGCGTTTCTCTTTGCCCTGACTCAGGGGCAAAGGTGTCGCGAGGCAGCACAGACAGCCAGTGCCGCAGCAGCTCTTAGTGCGACGGCACTCGGAGGCAGGGGGCATCTTCCCTCAATTGAGGAGGTCGAAAGATTGATTTCTCAGGGAAAAGTGATGACGCATGCTTCCTGACGGGTTCAGCGTACTGGGGTGCTTTACGGATGACGCTGCAATTTCATGAAGGCTTCAGCCAATCGTTCGCCGAGGACAATACAGCCTGCGGGTTTGACATGAACATCGGTGGGAGACTCAAAGGGTAAGCCGTCGAGGGGAACGACAGCAAAGAGAGGGTCGGTATCGGCGACCGCATCGATTGCAAGGTTGAGTTGACGACTGGCGGCATCAAGATCGCGAATGTGGCCTGCAATGATGGGAAGGTTTTCGCCCAAATCATTTCGGAATCGCCAGAACAGATTCCTGAGATTCTGTTCATACGTGGTCAAATCATGCCCGGTATCGGCCTCGCCCTGGTGCCAGAAAAGCCCATCGACTTTCCATTGGATTCCTTCGGCTTCCAACTGCAGGCGAATGTCAGCGAGGTAGCGCGTGAAAGATTGATAGAGTCCTTCATCGTTTGTGATCGCAGCTGCAGGATTGTCTCCCGGGTACCAGTTGGCTGTGTCGTTGAGGCTTGAACCGCAGACGCCGTATTGAATGAAGACAATGTCTTTTCGGGCTTTCGCCCGTAGAGTTCCGGCCAGGCCCGCCCCGGAGATTGAGGGGTGGAGTTTCTTAATTATCGTGAGCTGGGCTTTTTCAGGACGACTGGAGCATGCCATCCCGAAATAGAGGATGGACCCGGATTCTTCTCCGGGAATGCCGGCAAGGCTGCCCAGCCTCCAGGCATTTGACTGTCCTGCAATGATGTAGATGTCTGTCGCCGAGGCGATGGCTCCCGGAAGAGCTATTACAAGAAACAGACAGAGGTGTCGGGAGAAAGCCATTCATCAAAGGGTGTGCCGTTGGTTTTCTAAAGGCAAGGTGAAATCGGAGATGAGCCTCGTTGGATGAGGCGCACATGGCCGGAGTTTCCGGGGCATCTTTCGGGCTCTGGACTGTGGAGTAGAAGTTTCGAAAACAATGAAGCTCTTGCGTCCATTCATGGCATATTAATTATTGAAATTATTGAAATTATTCAGTAGATTGGCGAAATGAGCCATATTCCCACCCTGGCGCAGACCTGGCAGCCCGGAACCGGAGTTGCCGGACTGCTCTTTTCTGCCGCTCGTGCCCGGCCAGAGGCTGTCTACCTTAAGGATCGGAACGGGACTGTCTTAACGTTTGCGGAGACGGAAGAGAAAGTCCGTGCCCTCGCGGGATTCCTCTCTTCCAGAGGAGTAAAGCGTGGCGACCGGGTGGCGATTCACCTTCGAAACCGGGTTGAAATCGCGATATCCCTGTTTGCTGTGGCCCAACTTGGAGCGGTTTACGTTGTCTTGAACTCACGCTTAAAGCCACGGGGACTGGAGAAAATACTGACTCAGGCAGAACCTGTTGCGATCATTTTTGATGAGACAACGGCATCCAATCTGGGTGAAATTGACCCCATTGAAACATCGATCCTGATCGGTGGTTCGGGCGGAGAAAAGGTCGATCTATGGGACGAAGCGGTTTCACATGAGCCGAGGCTCGATGACTGGTCTGGTGTCGACGTGGATGCCGCCTGCCTTGTCTTCACCTCCGGTTCAACGGGTGCGCCTCGCGGGGTAACGCTCTCGCATGATAACATTACCTATGTCGTCGGGGCCATTCAGGAGCGATTGCAGTACCGGTCAGAGGACACCATCGGCTGCTTTCTACCACTCGCTTTTGACTATGGCCTGTATCAGATTTTTCTTGCAGCTTATTCCGGTGCAAAACTGTACATCGGTGACCCTGAGCAAGTAGGCCCCCGCCTTCCGCAGGTTCTCAAAAACGCTGCGATCACGGTGCTACCGGGGGTTCCTTCAGTCTATGCCGCATTGATTACGCTGGGAAGGAGGCGCACGCTTGACCTTCCTCATCTTCGGGCGATCACGAATACCGGCGAGCGATTGCCGCTTTCCTACATCGAGGAACTGCAGGGGATGATTTCAGGCCTTCAGGTTTTCGTCATGTACGGGCTCACTGAATGCAAGCGAGTTTCGATCATGACGCCTCATGAGTTTCTAACGCATCCGGACTCTGTGGGACGTGCACTTGAGGGAACCGAAGTTTACGCGATTGATGACGACGGTAATCGGCTCCCGCCCGGCCAGGTCGGCGAGCTCGTGGTCCGGGGTCGTCATGTGGCGCACGGCTATTGGAGGGCTCCGGAGGAAACAGCGAAACGTTTCCGAAAGAGGGCGCCGGAGTCGGCTGTGGAACTCTTTACGGGGGATTCCGGTTCGGTTGATGTAGATGGATTTCTCTATTTCTCCGCAAGATCTGACGATCTCTTAAAACATCGGGGGAATCGTATCAGTCCTGTGGAGATCGAGAGTGAAGCCTGCACCATTGAAGGGGTTGTCGAGGCAAGCCTGCTGAAGCGGGACCGCGACGACACGCTTCATCTTTTTGTGACCACTTCAGTGGACCTTGAGAAAGACCCAATCCTGAGGCGACTGAGCGAAATACTTGAGCCCGCGAAGGTGCCTGAGTTCGTCATATTTCTCTCTGAAATGCCTAAATCGATGAACGGAAAAATAGATCGGAACGTTCTCCTCGCGGCCCTTGAGAATTGATCTTTGAGATGAGTTACACCATCAGGGAAGTGATAGGAAAGGCAGCGTCGAATATGGCGTTGGCGGAATTTCTTGCGGCGTTTGTCCGCCGTGGCGGGCTTGTTCGACCGCAGCCGGGTGATGACCGTCCGGACGTCTGGAGAAAACGCTTTTCCTGGTGGTGGGATGAGAATCCATTTTGTCGTCCTGATTCGCCGTGCGGATACCAACTGGAAACAGGGTCGGGGGAGATTGTCGGTTTCAGCGGGTATATTCCCTTCGACTACGAAAAGGAGGGAGAAGCGGTGCCGACTCTCATCGCGACAACCTTCTTTGTTTTGGAGGCTCATCGCAGTGCGGTGATGGGGCTTCTTGCCCGTCAGCGAAGTCTCGGACGGCAGTATCAGATTATTGATGGTTCGCCGTCCCCCCAAATGCGACGCTTACTCTCGAAGCTCCGTTATGAGCACGCTGAAGAGCGTTTTCAGTACTATTTTCCGCTCATTGGTTTCGGGGGATTGGCGACTCAGGCACTTCTGAAGCAAGTTGGTCTTTCCCTGGATCTTCCTTCAGGAAATCAATTATCACCGGAGTGCTATTTCACCTCAGACCCATTCGACATTGAAACCATTCCGACATTGAAAGACGGGAAACTCCATCGACGGGTTACCGTTGAATCGCTTTCATGGCTTTGTCGAATAGGGTCAGGAGAGCGCTCCTTTTTCGGCTATTGTGACGCCAAAGGAGAGCTGATTGCCTATGCTATCGGGATCTATAAGAAGAAGTTCGGCTTCTGCCTTTGTCTACTCGAAGACTATGTTGATTTCCGTCCTCATCAAAATGGTTTGGGACAACTTCTCCGCCATCTCACGGCGGATCCGATCGGGAGCGGCCTCCTCAGAGAAACTGATCTCATGGCCCTCTCAATTTTCAGAGCTGAGAACCGCCCGGGGCAGCATGGGCTCAAGCGGAACTCGAATCTTTATTATCACTTACCTGACGGGATTGATCCCCAATCAAAACGGTGCCTCGCCATTGAAGGTGACCTAGCTCTTATTTAGTCCGTTTTCTTATGAAATGTCTCTGGCTTACTCGAAAATATCCGCGCCCCACGAATAGCGGTGAGTTGATCTATTCGAATGGATTGATCAGGGCTTTCGCCGGCACGGGGGTGGATCTGACCGTTCTTGCACACGACAATGACGAATCCCCGGTTGGAGATGGCAGCGAGAACAGTGCTCATATTGATGACGATGAGGTGGAGTGGAGGCTTGGCTCACCGCTCCTTGGGTCCAGGTTAGGTAGTTTATTCACGAAATTTCCCAGTGATTCATACCGCCTCAAGAATGGTGGCCCGGAGAAGGCATTCATTTCTGCACTCAAGTCGGAAGCCTGGGATGCTATCATCATTGATCATGCGGCGATTGGTTGGGCGCTCGGGCCTATTCGTGAGCAAAGGGCGCGTGGCGGAATTCTTAACGATCCGACTCTGGTATATGTTTCACATAACCACGAGTCTAAAATCCGCCGTGAAATTGCCCGCAACTCCTCCGATATTTTTCCGAAGAAGTTGGCTCTCCAGTTGGATGCGGAAAAGTACGCCCGTCAGGAAGACTCTCTTTGTGAAGCGGCTGATCTTGTGACTGCAATCACCGAAACCGAAGTGAGTTCCTACCGTGAGGAATTTCCCCATCAGCGCTACCTTTGCCTCACTCCGGGATATGAAGGCGAGTTCCATCGTGACCGGAGAATTATGGAGGAAGTTCCGAGACGTGTTGTGATGTCAGGTTCTTTTGAGTGGATTGCGAAGCGCATCAACCTCGAGCGATTTCTTGACGCGGCTGCGATTCCCTTTGCGGAGGCGGGAATTGAATTGCAGATCGTGGGAAAAACAGAGGAGAGCTTTCGTGCGGAAATGATTCGGAAATTTCCGGACATCGACTTTGTCGGGAGTGTGCCTGAGATGACACCCTATCTTCTTAACGCGCGGATGGGCCTGATTGTCGAGGAGTTCGGTGGGGGATTCAAACTGAAGACACTCGAATACATTTTTCATGGCCTGCCATTGGCCGGGCTGAATCATGCCGTGGAAAGCTTGCCTCTCAGTAGTCCGGAGGAAATTCTCCTTACACCGGATGTTCCCTCTCTGATTGCAGCAGTTAGCTCGACTATCGATAACTTTGAGCGACTCAATTACATGAGGCAGCGGTCCATGAGTGTTTGCGAGGACGCATTCCGGTGGGAAGATCGCGGAAAGAAACTCTTCGAAGAGATTAGCGAGCTGCGTGGAGTTGCTCTCCCGGGGTGAGTCACTTTTTAATCACGGTGTCGTGTGCCCAGTCCCCGTCGTCTTTCTCAGGGTGGTCGAGTGTATAGTGAAGTCCACGGCTCTCTTTCCGACGGGCTGCTGAATCCACGATGAGAGCGGCGACCTCGACGAGGTTCCGGAGTTCAAGAAGCTCACTGGTGACCCGAAAGTTCCAATAGAATTCCTGAACTTCACGTTGGAGATTGTGAAGGCGTGTTGCGGCGCGCTGCAGTCGTTTAGTTGTTCTGACGATCGAAACATAATCCCACATGAGCCGGCGGATTTCATCCCAGTTGTGATAGATAACGACCAATTCATCAACGTCGGTAACATCTCCGGATTCCCATTCCGGGACATCGAGTGACTCGACCGGTTGATTGAGTGGTGCCTTTTTCAATGAGTCCAGCAAGGCTGCCTTTGAGACGACAACACCTTCGAGAAGTGAGTTGCTGGCAAGCCGGTTTGCACCGTGAAGTCCCGTGCAGGCGACCTCTCCCACGGCCCATAGCCCTTTCATTGACGTCGCTCCATTAACGTCAGTTTTCACCCCTCCGCACTGATAGTGAGCGGCCGGGACGACCGGAATCGGCATTTTGGTGATGTCGATGTCAACCGTGAGGCAGGTTTCGTAGATATTGGGAAACCTGCTTTTGATGTAGTCTGCGGGTTTGTGCGTGATGTCCAGAAAGACACAGGGCTCCCCTGTTTTCTTGATCTCCCGGTCTATGGCGCGGGCAACGATATCGCGGGGAGCAAGCGACCCTCTCGGGTCATACTCGGTCATGAATCGGCGTCCTTTTTTGTCGATCAATTCCGCCCCTTCCCCCCGCATCGCCTCGGTAATGAGGAACGATTTCAGTTCATGATGGTAGAGGCAGGTCGGATGAAACTGCACAAACTCCATATTCGAAATCTCGCATCCGGCACGCCACGCGATCGCCACGCCGTCTCCGGTCGCGACGTCCGGGTTGGTTGTGTAGAGGTAGACTTTACCGCTGCCCCCGGTGCAGAGGAGAACACGGTCAGAGCGTAATGTCAGGATATCGCCTGAGGCTTCGTCGAGAGCATAGACGCCGACGCAGCGGGGCGGCGTCGCGAGGGCGAGCTTGGCTGTCGTGATGAGATCAATCGCAAAATGGTGTTCGAAGAATTTAATTCGATCATTCGCCCGGGCGGCCGCCAGCAACTTGGTTTCGATTTCACGACCGGTCGTGTCTTTATGATGAAGGACTCGTCGTTGCGTGTGACCACCTTCTCTTCCCAGGGCAACGGTGGTTTCGCCGGATTTGTCCTCGTGCTGATCGAACTCGACGCCCCAATCAATCAATTCCTCAATGGCCGCCGGACCTTTGCTGACAATTTCCCTCACGACCGGCTCGGGGCAAAGCCCGGCCCCTGCGTCAAGAGTGTCCGCGACATGTTGGTCTATGGAATCTTCTTCGCTTTGCACGCAGGCGATGCCCCCCTGGGCCCAGGCCGTGTTCGTCTCTGAGGCCTCCTGTTTCGTGATGATAGCAACGGTTCCATACTCTGCAGCACGGAGCGCAAAGCTCAGACCTGAGATTCCACTGCCTACTACGATGAAGTCGAAATGTTTCACGGGGGGATGATTACTGTGTTCGCTGACTGGAAGAGTATAATTTCCGGCTCAATGGAAAAAGAGGAGCGTATCCCCGAGCGGTGGGAAGGTGCAAGCTTTAGTCCGCACCGATCACGCCTATATTATCGATCAGCCTGGTCTTTCCGAAGTGAACCGCCGCGAGAATTCGAATCGGGTTTTGACCGAAGCTTGCGACAGCTTCAAGCGTGTCTGCATCGACGACTGCAAGGTAATCGATCTCAGCTCCCGAAGCCCGGTTGATCTGCGTCGACAGTTGGGTGATTACTTCCTCAGGGCTGGTGAGCGAGCCGTCCCCGATGGAGTTTGCTGCGGCCTTGAGGGCTGCGTGGATGACGGGTGCCTCGGCCCGGTCCTTGTCCGATAAGTAGGCATTTCGGGAGCTCAAAGCGAGCCCGTCTTTCTCTCTGACTGTCTTTCCACTAATGATCTTGATCGGGAAATTCAGATCCCTGACGAGCCGGCGGATAATGGCGAGTTGTTGAAAGTCTTTTTCACCGAAGACGGCGGCGTCAGGTTGGGTGAGGAGAAAGAGCTTCGACACGACGAGGCAGACCCCGTCGAAATGACCCGGCCGGCTTGCCCCGCACAGATGTTTGGAGAGGCTTGATTCGGTTACTGAAATAGAGGCGTTCTCTTCATACATCTCGGCACTGGATGGAGCAAAGACGGCGGTTACCCCGTGATTTTCGCATTTTTCGAGGTCTTCTTCGAAGTGCCGGGGATAGGCATCAAAGTCTTCATTGGGTCCGAACTGGGTCGGGTTCACGAAGATGGTGGCCAGCACGTCACCTTCCCCGCCCGCGGCTTTAACCCCTTCATCAAAGAGGCTGGTATGTCCCCGGTGGAGCGCCCCCATCGTGGGAACAAGGACTCGCTCCCTGTTCTGATTCAGTTTCACCCAGCGTCTGAGTTCCTCCCTCGTTTTCAGCACTACCATTGATTCAATTTCCTTTGATACAAATGAGGTGTGTATCGGTGCGGATGTAAAGCCGGTTGTTTGAGACGGCCGGAGTGGCGTTCATTCCGCTGCTGAGTCTTGATCTGCCGAGGATCTCAAACGTTGGCCCGACCTTAACAGCAATAAACTCCCCGTCTCTGCTGCCACAGAAAATCTTATCGTCGGCAATGATAGGCGAACTGAAGAAGTTCCCCCCGATTCGCTCACGATAAACTTCTGCGCCGGTTAAGGCATCCCGGCACGTGAGGACACCACCGTCGCTCCAAAGATAGAGAAGACCGTCGTGAATCAATGGTGTCGGAACATACCCGAGGCCGTCTGAGATCCCGAGTTCATAGACCACTTCGGGATCACTGTTGAGGGAGGGTCTCAGCGCAGTCGCCTTTTTTCCATTTCCTCCGGATCCGACGGTAGCAAACAGAATTCCTTCGCCGACTGCGATGGATCCGACACTGCGCATGGTGTAATCGCCGTCATAGGCCCAGATTATTTCACCGGTTGCGGGGTTGAGACCTTTCCAGCCGTCATTTGTCTGGAAAACAACGACGATCTCCTGACCTTCTGTTTTGATTGTAGCCGGGGTGTTATAGGCCGTGAGGTGTTTCTCATCTTCACCTGAGGTTTTACGTTCAACTTCCCAGATCGTCTCACCCGTTTCAGGATCGAGACCAATGACCCGGCTCTTTTTCGTAGCGACCGAGTCAGTATGAAGAATCAGGGTGTTGGCGGAAATGACAGGGGAGGCTCCGAACCCATGATCGGACGAAAAGGATGGCCACTCCCGTTCCCACAGGAGTTTACCGTCATGATTGAGCGCAACCGCTTTCGTTTTTTCTCCAGATCCCCACACCGCAAAAATTCCATCTGCGTTTGCTACCGGAGTCGATGAGGCAAAATTGTTGTGTTTATGCAGGTTGTGCTGTTCGGCCGGTTCCGACCAACTCCAGAGACGCTTGCCGGTGTTCCCGTCGAAACAGGACAGGCGGCGATCATTCCCGTCTTCACTTGAGATGGTGAGAAAAATCTTCTCTCCCCAGGTCACGGGGGAAGAGTGGCCGACACCATCGAGTTTATGCGCCCAACAATAGGCGGCCTGCGTGAAAACCGCCGGAAAGTTCGTGAGTTCTCCGATTCCTTTTCCGTCCTCTCCGCGAAACCTTGGCCACTCCTGTGTTGCTGCTTCAAACGGAAGAAAGGCGAGAATGGCAGCGAAGGGGAGGAGGATTGATCGAAGCATTTTCCGGTGTCGATGATTGATTGCAAATGAAACCATGTCGATATGTGGGGAGAAGGCAACTTGAATTGGTGCGGTTGCCCCGTCGCAAATACGGAGTATAAAGGCGGTGTGATACGCGGTTTTGAAATCGTAGCGGGTAAGAATTAAATGCACATAGAAACCTTCCAGGTATTTTGCGACCTCGTTGAGACGACCAGTTTCTCGGAAGCGGCGGAACGAAATAAGATCAGTCAGAGTGCGGTCAGTCAGCAGATCAAGGCACTGGAAGACCGGTTTGGTGTGACCCTCGTAGAGCGCGGACGACGCAATTTTTCGGTGACACCGGAAGGGGAGGCATTCCTGCGCGCTGCGAGAAGTATTCTTGATTCCTATCGCTCAATTGAGGATGAACTCAGTGAAATGCGCGACGTCGTGGCGGGGCGTCTTGTCGTTGCGACGGTATACAGTATCGGATTTCATGAGTTGCCTCCCTACCTGGATGAATTTCGCCAACGATTTCCCGAGGTCGATCTACAGGTTCAGTACCGTCGCTCCGGTCAAGTGTATGCCGATGTCTCGGATAATCTGGCTGACCTGGGACTGGTGGCGTATCCGCAGGAGCGCAAAGGCGTTGAAATTGAGCCGGCCTGGAAAGACCGACTTGTTATCATTTGTCCACCGGGACACCCGCTTGCGAGGAAGTCCTCACTTGATCTGAAGGCGATCGAGGGAGAGCGCTTTATCTCTTTCGAACCGGATCTACCGACGCGAAAAGCGATTGATGGAATGTTTGGTCAGGCAGGTATTCAAGTGAAAGAGGTTGTCGAGTTTGATAATATCGAAACCGTGAAACGTGGCGTTCTCATCGAAAATGCCATTTCGATTGTGCCCAGTGAAAGCGTTAGGATTGAGGTGGAGAACAAAACGCTGGCGCAGGTCGCGATCAACGGAAAATTCATCTGGCGGCCTCTGGGGATCGTCCGGCGCCGCACCAAGGCAATCACCCCGGCGATGCGGGAAATGATCGAAATTCTAAAAACGAAAAAGGCCGGGGGGTGAGCCCGGCCTCTTCGGGAAATTCTTCAGCTCACTCGCTGAACGGGCTTTCAGCGAATTTGATGAAGTCTTCCTTCATCGCTTCGACGGAGGCGTCAGGTCCGGTCAGTTTTAAAAAGACAGCACCTTTCTCGCTGGGGAGAATGGCGGCAAGCATCGTGTAGTCCGGTCTCGGGGTCTTGTTGCCGGAGAAGGGGCCACCGGAAGATTCCATGTAGGTTCCTTTGGCCGTGAGAAAAGTAAGGGAGCGGTCGCCGACCTTTTTCTCTTCAGTCGTTGATTCCGGAGTTCCATCAAACTGGCCGATCCACCGGTCGATGTTTGCCTGAGCTCCGCCTCCCTGGCCCTCACCGAAATAGTAGATGACAACATCGACATCATCGAGCGTTTCATGGTCGTAGGTGAGCTGACCTGCCCGCATCGGACTCGTGACCTGCTGCCTGATCCACGGCTCTCCGAACTCAAAAGTGAACTCGCTTACGATCAGGGTATCTTTCTCGTCGGCTTTGGAGTGAAGAACGACCGAAGAAGCGATAAGTAGGATAGTGGTAAAGATTTTCATTATGATCAAACTTTCGTCGTGATGACGCCGATGACAAGGGGGCGTCTTTTCGCTACCCAGAATACGACCTGAGACGCATAGGTCGACAAGGAAACTTGTCTAAATTTCAAAGAGATGAATTTCTTCGATCGTCAGGGTTGCCGCGTTTTGAAAGCTTCGAGAGAAAACGACCCGGTCTATAATGTCGTCATTTGCTTTCTCGATCTCAGGAAGCTGAGGAGAGCGAACCCGAGGGCGACTATTCCGAGGGCGATGGAGAAGGTATCACCGAATCTGGCGTAGAGAGTGATGGGCGGATTGAGGTCCACTTCAACCCGCCCCGGCAGGCTTCCCCGAATGTAGGTCGAGCCGGATACTTCATCCTGAATAATACGCGGGAAATCATCGGTGTGTCCGTGGCGGTCAAAGGTGCTGCCTCTCGTGTCGATGAATCCGCTAACCCCGGTATTTGCCGCCCGGATCATGGGGCGACGAAACTCAATGCACCGGAAGATGGCATTGTAGAAATGTTGCGTCGGCTGTGCGCTCTCGTAGAACCAGCCATCGTTGGTGACATTGACAAAAATCTGTGGACCCTCACCAATAAATTTCCGGGCGTGTCGCGGGACGGTGTCTTCGAAACAGATCAGGGGAAGGATCTCAATGCGCTGACCTTCTTTTTCAATCTCGAGAGGCTCATAGGAATCGCCCGGAGTGAAGTCAGTTTCGATAATGCTGCCGGCGATCCATTTGAGGAGCGGAAAACTGTTTCGGAAAGGAATGTACTCCCCGAGAGGGACAAGATGGATTTTCCGGTGCATCTGATAGGTCTCAGTGCTGCCCTGCATCAGGGTGATCGTGTTAAAGACCTTGTCTCCCTGAAGGGTGCTGTCCTCAAGGCCGGTGAGGAGGTAGAAATCATCTCCCTTCAGGACGTGATCGTTGAAGTATTTTTGAACCCACGGAAAACTGAAGTGCCCCGGAATTGCGGTCTCCGGCCAGAGCACGAGATCGTGCGGTGCCAACTCGGTGAAGGTTCGGGTGAGGTCGCGGTAATCGAAAATGATTTTCTGGCGCAGCTTGATATCTTCAGACCACTTGTCTTCGAGCGGAATGTTTAATTGCATGATTCGCGCCTGAATGTTGATCGATTCCTTCGGCGCGACCGAAACCTTTGGAATGCCATAAAGAAAAAGTCCGATGATCATCGCGACACCCAGGGCAAAATCGAGATGTGGTCTGAGGCGTTTTCGCTCTTTCACTTCAAGCACCAGGCGAACCAGTGTCGCATAGGTAATGATGCCGGCGAACATAAGGACGAAACCATAACCGGTAATCCCAATGACATCGGCGAACTGGACAAGGAGAAGCTGATCTTTGAGCGCCACGCCGAGACCATTCCATCCGAATCCGGTGAAAAGAATTCCGCGAAGCCATTCCAGTCCACACCAGGCCGCCCCGTTGAGAAAAGCGACCTTAAGGACATCGATCGACTGCCCGAAAAGATCCTTTTTACTTTTGTCAGGTTTTCTGATGATCCATCTCCCTGCCGTTGCGGCAAAAGCACCGAAAGCGGCAAAATAGAAAGCGAGGTAAAATGACAGGCTGAGGAGGGCTCCGATGCCCGCCCAGACCGTTCCGGCAACGCGGGAAACCTCGGTCAGCCAGGAGATGCTGATGAGAAAAAAGGCGAACCCGCTGACAAAACCGAGTTGCATCCCGTGTTTCCACCGAGCTGTTTCGGGTTTAGCGAACCAGAGTGCCGTGAGGAGGGGTCCCTGCCAAATCCAGACGAACCCTCCCGCGTCAAAGGGAGGGTAGCAAAGGGCAAGGAGGACGCCGCTCAGGGCCGCCGCGAGCCAGGGCCAGAAAGTCGTAAAGGACGACTTCATCCAAGGCGTGACTTCATGTCAGCGACGATGGCTGCTTTCAAGGAGTCAAATGACTCCTGCGCGACTGCTTTTGCTGATTCCAGTTGCTCTTGAATAAGAACCCCATCGTGACCTGCTCCGGGACGGTAATAGATGTAGTACTTGATTTTCGGCTCGGTTCCAGAAGGGCGCACCGCAAATGCTCTGCCGTCGTCGAGGTCGACAAAGATCATCTTCTCTTTTGGAATGAGGTCACCTTCCTCGTCAATGTGGTCTTCGTTGGCAAAGTCACGAACACGCGTCACTTTGGAGCCGTCGATTTCCGAAGGAGGTGAATCGATGTAACTTTGTGCCAGACTTTGAATTTGGGCAGCTCCGTCTGCTCCGGCAAGGGTCTCCGCATGCTGGCCTTCAAGATAGACACCGTGTTCACAGTAGAGTTGATCAAGCAGTTCGACGGGGGTGATTCCCCGCGATTTTGCGTAGGCGGCGACCTCGGCGAACATGACGACGGCACCGTTGCCGTCCTTATCCCGGAGGAAATCAGCGCCCAGGTAGCCGTAGCTTTCTTCGCCGCCAAAGATGAAAAATTTTGAATGAGCGAGTCTCAGGTCGCGGGAAGCTTCATCGGAGAGGTTTCGATAGTCGGAACGAAGGTCGGCGGGGATTTCAGATTCGTATTTGCGAAGCTTGGCGCCGATGTATTTGAATCCTGTCAGGGTGTTGACGACTCCAATTTTGAAGGCGGTGGCGATGGCCGTTTGAAGCTCGGTCGTGACGAAGGTTTTTACAACAATGGCGTGGTCCCGATTGCTGTCATTCACAATTCCTTTCTCGGTGAATTTAAGGAGTCGGTAGTAAGCCATGAGCGATCCGATCTGGTTGCCGGTCAGGAGAGTCATTTGTCCTTCTCCGTTGCGAACGACAACCCCCATGCGGTCACAGTCAGGATCTGTTCCAATGACGATGTCTGCTCCGCTCTCCTCTGCCTGATCGATCCCCATCTGGAGGGCGTCGGCATTTTCCGGGTTGGGTGATTTTACGGTGGGGAAAGCGCCGTCTTCTGTGTCCTGTGCGGCAACAGTGTCGCAGTGAAAGCCAAGACGTCGCAGCATTTGCGGGGCGATTGTTCCGCCGGTTCCATGAATGTTCGTGAAGACAATTTTCAGATCACTCTGGGATTGCACCATTTCCGGATCAAGAAGGAGAGACTCGAGGCGTGCCATATAGGCCTCGTCCATGTCCCCGCCTAATTCCGTCACCTGTCCCTGCTCATCCGCAGGAAGGACGTCATAGGTTTCGCCTTTTACGGCATTCACTTCGGCGATAATCTGGCTGGCCTCGGGCTCAACGATTTGTGCGCCATCGTTCCCGTAGACTTTGTATCCGTTGTCGTGCGGGGGGTTGTGACTCGCAGTGAGGACGATCCCTGAAGTGGTTCCAAGGTGGCGCACCGCAAAACTGAGATGCGGGGTCGAGCGGGGAACCGGAAAAATGTAGACATCAACGCCGTTTTCAACGGCCACTTTCGTGACGCACTCTGCGAAGGCTTTGCCGAAATAGCGGGTGTCGCGAGCGAGTGCCAGTGACGGTTTTCCTTCCCCTGTGAATGATTTTTTTAAATGGCGGACAAGGCCGAGGGTGGCGCGGGTGATGTTATAAAAATTCAGCGAACTCGTTCCGACACAGGGATGCTCAGGGCGCTCATCCGGTCCGGCGCTGCCACGTTCGGCTGCGGTGACGATTTCTCCAATAGAGCGGCCGCGGAGGCCTCCCGTTCCAAAGGCGAGCTTTTTGAAAAAGCGGTTGTTTAACTCGGACCACTCTCCCGCGGCTGCCAGCTCGCTGATCGAACTTTCGTAGACAGGGTTTTCCGAACTGACCAGAAGTTCCCGAATGTTGTCAAAGCTGCTTTGAAGAAGATCGCCGGCCGAAAGGGCCGTGTCGAGTTGGGTGGAAAGTTCAGAATTCATCGTGACCCATCCTAGAAAAGGCGTAGAGAGAATGCAACAAACGTAAGCGTTGAATTGCCATAGCGGATCGGATCGCTCCGGAAATTCGTGGCTATTTTTTCCATTTGGTGAAATTCGTGTTGATGAACCCGGTTTAAGAATACGAATGGAGATAAGTTTTGAAGAATAACTGCGAATCGAAGGTTCCGGGCTAATGGCCAACAGACTTGATCTTTTGAAATCACTTTCCCCACAACCCGACACGAAGACGACGGCCTGGCGCATCTACCATGATGCGATCGCCGGGGTGTGGGTCGACCATTTTGACGGTCGCTGGCTCGTGCAGACACAGTCGAACCGATTCCCGGATTTTCTCAAAGGCCTCGCCAAGGGCGTCGCGACCTCAATCTATTGGCGTCCGCGGGACAAAGCCGCTTCGACAGCTCCTGAGTGGGTCTGGGGCGAAAAAGTGACGGAGCGCTTCCTCGTTCAGGAGAACGGGGCTTTCTTCTGGATCGACTTTGAGTCAGGTTACTCCTCCGGGATATTCCTCGATCAACGGCTTAACCGGAAGCGGGTCGGGGACTCGAGCGGTCCTGATCGGCGCATTCTCAATACTTTTGCCTACACGGGCGGCTTTTCAGTGGTGGCGGCACGGGCCGGTGCCACGACAACAACCGCAGATCTTTCGAAGACCTACCTGAATTGGACCTGGGACAATTTCTCCGCTAATGAACTCGATTCTGAGGATCATTTCGGGGTCAAAGGTGACGCGATCGAATGGATGCAGGCCTTTGCGAAGAAATGTCGAACCTTTCACGGCATCGTTCTGGATCCTCCTACCTTCTCCCGGAATGGGAAAAAAACCTTCAGCACTGATTCCGATTATGCCGATCTCGCAGGTCTTGCGGCTTCGATTACCGAGCCCGGAGGCTGGATTCTCTGCTGTGCCAATACGCATCGTCTTCACCCGAAGCAGTTCGAAAAGGACGTCATCTCGGGTATCAAGCGAAAGGGGAGAGGGGTAGAGGAGATCAGTCCATTGGCGATGCCTCCTGAGTTCCATCGCGACGATTATTTGAAATCGCTCTGGGTTGTAGTTGGTTAGGCCCCATCAATTTAAAATCTCATGCGCATCATTCGATACACGGATAAAACTTACGCCTCCAAAATCAGGAAGCTGGATCGTCGATCAGCTCCTCCTGCCGGAGTGGAGTCTATTGTGAAAGAGATTATTGAAGATGTCGCGAAGCGCGGAGACAGGGCGCTGATCGAACTCTCGAACCGTTTTGATAAGGCCGGTTTCAGAACAGCGAAAGATCTCAGGGTGTCCCCGGCGGAACTGGAGGCTGCTGAAGAGGCGGTTGATACGAAAACGAAGAAGGCGATTGCGGCCTCGAGAAAAAATGTGATCGCCTTTGCGCAGCGCAGTCTGCGGAAAGACTGGACGGGCCGAAATGCGCAGGGCGCGGAAGTGGGAGAGCGTTACCTGCCTTTCGAGCGGGTCGGAATCTATGTGCCGGGTGGGAGTGCTCCGCTTGTTTCAACCTCTAATATGACGGTTTGCCTCGCTGCTGCTGCGGGGTGCCCCGAGATTGTGGTCATGACTCCTCCTGGACCGGATGGCAGCGTCAATCCCGCCTTGCTCTATGCGCTGAAAGAGGCCGGAGCGACTGAGATTTACAAAGTCGGGGGTGCGCAGGGCATGGCGGGGATGTCGATCGGCACGAAAACGATCAAGCCGGTTCTGAAGGTATACGGCCCGGGGAATTCTTTCGTGGTTGAGGCGAAGCGTCAGCTCTTTGGCGTTGTTGCCGTTGATCTCCTGCCCGGACCGAGTGAAGTCGTCACGCTTGCGGACAGCAGCGGGAAGGCCGCCTTCATTGCCGCTGACATGCTCGCGCAGGCGGAGCATGGGGGAGACAGTATCATGGGTTTCATCACTGATTCTGAGAAATTGCTGGAGCAGGTGAAAGGAGAAGTGGAATCCCAGATCAAGACACTGAGTCGTCAGTCACAGTTGAAGAAAGCGTTAAAGGATGGCGCTTGGATGATTCTTGTCGAGAAACTGGACGACGGGGTCGACCTCGTGAATGACTTTGCGCCGGAGCACCTCTCTCTGATTACGCGTCGTGAGAAAACCATTGTTCCCAGGATCACGACTTCAGGGGCAATTTTTATCGGCAATTATTCGCCTGTCGCGGTGGGTGATTTTCTTGCCGGACCGAGTCACGAATTGCCGACCGGTGGAGCCGGGAAGTCGTTTCCGGGCCTTACCGTGGATATGTTCCAGCGTCGTACCAGTATTGTGAAACTCGACAAAGAATCGATCAAAAAGTCTGCACCGATCGTGGAGGTTTTCGCTGAGGTCGAAGGGCTCGACGCACACGGTCGTTCGGCGACGATTCGTGTGGAGTAGGAATCACTTCTCCCGGCAAGCGAGGGGCTGAATACACAAGCGTCAGGTCATTTTCTGTTCTTTTGCTGAAAAAACAGGAACACGACCCCAGCGAGAGCGATCAGTGCTCCAAAGAATTCACGGGAAAGCTCCACACGGGGATCTTCCGCTGACATACTGACCTGAGTCATCGTAAAATCCTGTTCTCCGAAAAGGTTCTCAGCCAGCCCCGGTCCGGTGATGATCATTTCAATGAGGCAGAAAATCATCGAAACGACGAGAATCCAGGAGGGGATTTTCCGGAAAATGGTGAGGATAAAGAGGACCGCGATCAGAGAGTAGAAAAGAAACCAGAGCGTCGCGTCGAGGCTGGATGGCTTGTAGTAAACTGCGGGATCAATGTCGTTTCGCTGAAACCAGGCAAAGACGGCAAAAATCAGCGCGAGAACGATATTGAGCGCAGTTTGCAGGGGGGAAGTTTTCATGAAATCGGGAGATAGGAATCAACTCATTAAAACTGGAAGGATTCAAGAGACGGATTGATCTCCCGCTTGATCAGAATTTTCGCTTGTCAAACCGCCGATCCCGCGCAAATTACCGCTCGCGCGATCCGAAGGGGTTGTGCAGCCTTTGGCAAAAGCACCCGTAGCTCAACTGGATAGAGCGCTTGACTACGGATCAGGAGGTTTGGGGTTCGAATCCCTACGGGTGTGCCATTGGAATTTTTTATTCTTCCCGCCGACGGCGTTTCGGGTTTTCACAGGAAGGTTGCGGGGCTGACCAAAATCGAAGGGGAAAGACCCTGCAGCTCTCCCTTTCCGCTTGAGCCTGTTCAGAAGCTGCCTTGCACTTCAAAACTGGCCGGTATCAAGAAGCACAAGTGTACAGGCTTCTTCCGCCATGATGCCGGCCGCTTCGAGTTTCTCATGCAAGAGGCTGGATTCCGTGCCTGGATTTAAGATCACGCGCCGCGGGTTGAGGCTGATGATCTCGTCGACGAGAGGTTCCGAAATGGTCGGATTCACATAAAGCGTTAAGGTATCGACCTCCCCCTTTATGGAGAGAAGGTCCGGCTTCACTGCTACGCCTTCGATTTCGCTGAGAGTCGGGTGAACCGGCAGTGGTTCATGTCCGTATTTCAGTAATAAGGCGAAGGCCTTGTAGGCGTATCGGTCCGGTTTATTGCTCGCACCGAGAATGACGACCTTTTCCGGTTTTCCGTTCATTTCAAAATCATGAATGGAGCCAAATGATTTGTCCAATCATGATCGTGATTGGGCATACTTTTGGCGGGCAAGTATGCTACCTTGGGAACATGAGTTGGGTCCTGTTTTTTGATGGCGATTGTGCCTTTTGTTCCGCCGGGGTTCGACAGGCGATGAAGTTTGACAGACATGAGCGCCTCAAGTTTTCGCCGTTGCAGGGCAGGCTGGCGGAGGAGAAGGGGTTCACGGAATTTTCGGACGAAGCCGATGGGACCATGGTTCTGATGAGGGAGGAAGACGGGCGTGTCTATCTTCGTAGCGATGCCGCGATTCAGCTCACACAGGTCTTCGGTGGAGCCTGGCTGATTTTCTTTCCAGCCTTCCTGATTCCCCGATTTATTCGTGATGCTGCCTACAAGTGGGTCGCCCGGAACCGGTATTTGTTCTCAGGGAAAAAGGATTTCTGCGTCTTCCCCGATCCGGCTTTTGAGGCGAGGGTGATCGAGTAACTGCGGGCAATACGTCGCGGGGCAGGCTGTCGATACAGGCCCTGTTACTAAGCGGGATTCCGGTACCTTAAAAGCGGAGGGGAGAACATGACTTTTTGGTCATTGCCAAAATCAACAGGGCGCGGTGCCCGTCCCTGCCAGGGCAACTTTCGCCTAATGAGTCGCAATAGACGCGCTGCTACTTTGAGCAAAGCGGTTTAATGTCGAGGGTGATGAAAACCAGTTTCCTTATTTGCTCCCTGATTCTTCTGTCGCTTTCCTGCCTCCCGGCTCAGTATTTGAATGCCGAAGAGGGCGATTCCTTTCGTTTTCCGGGCGGGGACGTTGAGGCTGGAGCTGAAGCCTTCGTTTCTCTGGATTGTGTGAAGTGCCATACGGTGGCGGAAGCCAATCTTTCGGAGCCAGAAGGGGAGAGGCTTTTGCATCTCAAATTGGGCGCTCACGGGCGTTTCGTGAAACGATATGAAGATCTCATCCTTGCGATCGTGAATCCCAGGCACGTCGTGAGCGAGCAATACCGCGCTATTTTGACAGAGTCCGAACGGAGTGGCGGGATCGAAGCACTCATGCCTGATTTGACCAAAGAGATGAGTGCCCGTCAGCTGATTGACCTTGTCGCTTTTTTAAATCAGGCATACAAAGGCTCGCTTGATGGCTACGGAGAGTGATAGCATTGTCAAAACCTTATGTTCATGAAGAAAGAAATCGAAGAGATCCGGGAAGCACTCAAAGCAATTGATGCCTACGATGAAGAAACGGGCGACGCATTGGATTCGCTCGAAAAGGCTCTCGATGAGATTGATCAGCATCCTGCGTTGGGTAAGCTTCAGGAAACGATTTCAGGTACATCGGAAAGGATGCGCTCTCAGGAGAAGAGTGCGGAGAGTTGGGATTCTTTGAAAGATCAACTTGATGAGTGGGAGGATGAGCATCCCGGACTCGTGCTCTCAGTGGGGAAGATGGCGCGTGTTCTTGCGGTGTTGGGCTTGTGAGCCTTCGGTGAAGTCGAGATGGGTTCCGCGGGCAAGGTGGAACTTGCCCCTCCAGGGGGGGAGCGGCTTGCATACCGGGAATGGAGGGTCGACCTCCGTGTCGACCGTTTCGGATCGTGCTCCGTTTCAGTGAGAAAGGAAGAGGGGTTTGTTGTGCTCACGAATGAGCTTTGCTGTAAAGCTTCCGGTGAACATGTCACGGATTGGGCGACGTGAGTGAATTCCCGCAACGATGAGGTCGGCTTCAGCGAGGAGCTCGGGTGAGAATGTTTCCTCGACCGGGGCTTCGCTCGCTGTTGATTGGACGTTGCTGAAACCGTGAGACTTCAGGAGGGTTTCTGCGTTTCCGAGGAGGAAAGTTGATTTCCCGGGGGGGAGTTCAGCTGACACCAGCGTGATATCCGGATCAAATGGAGCGGCGAAAGGGATGAAGTCCCGTAAGGCCCTGGAGGCACCGAAGCTACCGTCGAAGGCGATAACGACTTTTTCAGGATTTGCTGCCCCTGATGGCGGAACGGCGAGAACAGGCGTCGCCGTATGATCAATCAGTTTGTCGATGGTGTCTCCGCGACCACCACGTGTTTCGAAGTGAAAAGAGGTTTCAAGCCCGAGGACAACGAGGTCGTGAAAGATCGACGATTCTAGAAGTTTGTGGGCGGGGATTCCTTCGTATTCTGTTTCGTCGTGTTCGACGCCGGCTTCTTCGCAGGTTTTAGAGAATCGGATTAAGGTGTCCCTGAGAACTTGATCGGCATGTTCGACCTTTGCCTGCACGGCATCGACCATCATCGGGTAGTAGGGGCCGACAGCGGGAATAATACTGGACCTGATTTCCGGTGAGTCGAGGACGGCGATTCCGGTGACGCTTGCGCGATGGGCTTTTGCGATGCGAATGGCGGTTTCAGTAGCTCCGTTGGTATAGATCGAAGCATCGAGGGGGACGAGGATTCTTTTGAGGTTCATGAATCCATTCTCTCAGAAAGTGGGAAATTGCCTCCCTCTCTATTGATCTTTGGTCGGCATCTATTGTCCGTCTGGGAGAGTCCTGATTCAGGCGATGAACTGAAACTGGACGACTCAGTGAGACTGATGAAGCTTGTATCCTGTTGCTTTGTGCCATGAACGCTCCTGAGAATGAAAAAACCGATATTGTTAATGATCGATTTCGAGCAGTGGTGGAGTCGGCACCCAACGGTATCGTGGTGGCTTCTCGGGGAGGTGAAATTACGATGGTGAATCAGCGTGCTGAAGAAATGTTTGGTTACACTCGTGAAGAGTTTATGGCGATGTCAGTCGATCAATTGGTTCCGGATCGTTTTCGTGCGGCGCATCCCTCGAGGCGGGATAGTTTTCATGCAAATCCCAGACCGAGATCGATGGGGGCAGGGCGCGATCTCTATGCCGTTCGGAAGGGCGGGGAGGAGTTTCCGGTTGAGATTGCATTGACGCCACTTGTCGAGGGGGACGAGACTCAGGTTCTTGCGTCGATTGTTGATATCACACAGCGGAAGCGGCTGGAAGTTGAGATTGTCCGAATCAGCGAGAACGAGCAACGGAGGATCGGTCAGGATTTACATGATGACCTGTGTTCGCAGCTTTCCGGGATCGGGTGTCTTACCAAAGTGATTGAGCAAAATCTGGCCAGGAAGAACCCTGAAGAGGCAGAGTTGGTTAAGAAGGTCACTGAAATGGTTGGTCAGGCGGGGGTTCGCGCGCGAGAGATTGCGAAAGGGTTGGTCCCGACGGTTCTTGAGACGAAAGGACTTTTGCGTGCAATTAGCGATCTGGCCTCGAGGCAGCGGGATTTGTATGGGATAAATTGTGAGGTGAATCTTGACGTGAGCAGCCGGCTTGACGAGCAGTTGCCATCTCACGTTGCGGTGCAGCTTTATCGGATTACACAGGAGGCTGTCGCCAACGCGATTAAGCACAGTGATTGTGATACCATTGTGGTGACCTTAGCCCTGCTTGAGGGCAGCCTTGAGCTAACGATTCGGGATGACGGAAAGGGGATGCAGCCAAACGACGAATCAGAGGGCATGGGATTCTTCACGATGAAGCGACGGGCTGAAATCGTTGGCGCGGCTTTGACGGTGTCAGCCGCTATCAGCGATGGTACTGAAATCAGATGTAGTTTGCCGTTTGCCTTGATATGAGTTCCGCGAAGATTTCCAGAGTCTTTATCGTGGATGATCATCCGATTATGCGTTTCGGATTGTCCCAACTGATCCAATCCATCGACGGCGTTGAAGTGGCCGGTGAGGCTGGAACGGCGACGGAGGCGCTGCACTTTCTGGATCAGTCGTTGAATGTAGATCTTGCGATAGTGGATGTCTCTCTGCCTGATCGAAGTGGGCTGGAGTTGATCAAGGATCTCCGTGTTCTACACGAAGAGATCAAATGCCTCGTGATCTCGTCTCATGATGAAGAGATTTATGCTGAGCGGGTTCTTCGGGCGGGGGGACGTGGATACATGATGAAAGACCGGGCGCCGGACCTCCTCGAAACAGCGGTAAAGCAGGTTCTTAGCGGAAGTGTTTTTCTGAGTGCCGGGATGACGGCGCGAATGATGGAGGTGATCGCGGGAGGGGGCAGCAGTATGTCAGTTTCGTCCTTGAGTGACCGTGAACTGGAAGTCTATCGGGCAATCGGGGAAGGTAAGAGTTCGCGTGAAATAGCCGGAGTGATGGGTATCAGTATCCGGACGGTTGATGCGCATCGAACGCACATTAAGGAGAAGTTAAAGGTGAGGGATGCGGTTGAGTTGACGCATTCGGCGATTCGCTGGGTCGAGTCTCAGAATTAACGGTTACGAAATTTACGTACTCGGTTTACGTGATTCTCCTATAGGCCGCTCAGAACCAGTCCCAATTTTAAATCGCTCCTCACCCTCACATACTTAGGTATCAATCGATCCCTAAGCTGATGAATATTGAAGAAACGAGAACCCTTGCCGACGAGAGAATTTTTGCGAAGCTGAACGACTCACCGTTTTTTCAAACATACCGGAAGGCCTTCATGGACGCGACGGGGATGGGGCTTTCCATTATCCCCGCCGATGATGATGTTCAAAGTGACGGGGGATTGTTTCATCAGAGTGAGTTCTGCGCAAAGCTGAACATGAATGCCGGTGGCAGTTGCGCTCAGTGTCAACATCACCGGAGGATGTTGAAGCGCGAACTTTCAGACAGGATCGTGACGAAGACTTGCTTTGCAGGAATGAGGGAATCGTTGATCCCCATCAGATCAGGCGACCGTACTTTTGCCTACTTAATCACCGGCGAGGTTTTTACAACAGAGCCGGGGCAAATGCCTGAAGTTCTCAGGGAGAGTTTTGATGAACTGCCTGTCGAGGCTGGAGAAAGAAAAGAGCTTAAGGAGCTATGGCAGGTGGGGAGGGTCATGACAAAGGCACAGTATGAAGGTACGATCACACTGCTTGCTGCTTTTGCACTTCAGGTTTCCGAACTGTTGAATCGGCTGCTCATCGAAGAGAATAATGCTGAGCCGGAAGTCGTGATGAAAGCGAAGCGCTATGTGAATGCGCACCTCGAGGATAAGATTTCACTGGAAAGCGTCGCCCGGCACGTCGGCGTCAGTCCCTATTATTTTTGTAAAATCTTCAAGCAGTCGGCTGGAATGACGCTCACCGAATTCGTGAACCGTCGTCGGATTGAATGGGCTAAGCGACGTCTTCTGAATCCTCAGGAGCGAGTCACTGAGGTGGCTTTTGATGTTGGCTTCCAATCTATTTCTCAATTCAATCGAAGCTTCCTGAAGTATGTGGGTCAGTCTCCGACCCGCTTTCGTGATCATCAGGCGAGAGCAAAGCTGACGAACATCCCGGCTGCCTAGGCGGTAGGCTTCAGTGTTTCTGACAAAGTGGGGCCTTGGGGGCCGTCGCGATTCAGCTGAGTGATCCAGGAAGGGGGTGGCGGTTTTTTGTGGAGGGGTCCTTTTCGTTTGCCCACTCAATGAGTGAGTCGCCTATGATCCTGACAATTACCTCATCCGGGAGATTGTCGGTGTTGAGAATCAGATGGTAGGCCTGGGTGTCATCGATGTCGGCGCCTGTATAGCGTTTCACAAAATCTGCTCTTGAGCGGTCTGTTCTGTCTATCAGTTTTTCGGCGTCAGCCCGGGTGATTTTAAAGCGGTCGCAGACACAGGCGATGCGTTTCAAGGGGGATCCGATGAGTCGGACATGAAAGGTGTTTGGCAGATCTGAGGACACAAAATTCCCGGCCCTTCCAATGACCAGTGCATTTCCCATTCGGCAGAGCGTTCGAATTGTCGCTGCTGAATAGTTGAAAAGCGTCCACTTGGATGGCTGGAGTCGAAGCGCTTCCTCAAGCGTCTCAAAGACAGGAAACTTGGCTTCATCCGCGAGGTAGGGCTCCATCGAACGGGGTAGTTTGTGACCTTCGATGATTTTTCCGATGAGGGACTGGTCGAAGCCCGCCCACCCGTGGACCGCTGATTCATCGGCGATGTCCAGGTATTCAACAAGAGGCCGCTCAAGGCGACTGGTACCGGTTCCGCATTGCCTTGAGATCGTGAGCGAAGGGCGAAACTGACTGTCGCTGCCATGAAATTCCTCGGCCAGACGGCTGCGAAGAAATCTCTCCATGCGATCTAAATGAAAGTTCTGTTGTGTCATGACAACTGAAAAAGGCAGTACCGCTCATACCTTCGGTCATCCCGCCGGGCCTGCTCCGCATCAGTTGCCGATCGGGACGCATCGATTGGGAGCGTCCCGGGTCTCAGGCCTCACTGCGGCTGAGGCCAATCAAGATGGTTGTGGAGGAATTCGAATGTGCTCCTGCCATTGATCGAGTGCCCGCCTTCGAAATATTCGATGCCGGTTCTTTCGCTCATCCCGAACGTTGCATACAGACGACGAACCCTCGCATACTCGAAGGCGACGAATTCGTCTTCGGAGACGATATCGTGATGCCCTCTCTCAACAAAAAAAGGGCGTGGGAAAATGAGGCCGGCCATTTCTCCATAGTCAAAAGTATTCCCCATGTTCCAATAGGGCATCTCCCACTCCTTTGATCTCATGAAGCTCTTTGGAAAATCCGGGTCGGCTACTTTTCGCGTCCATTGGTTGAAGTCGCCTGAGCAAATTGAGAGACAGTATTGATCGAGGATCGCGGGAATTCGCATCGCAGCTTCGCCTCCATAGCTCAGCCCGTAGAAGGCGATCCTGTCAGGGTCAACTTCCGGCAGGGTGTTGAGCCAATTCAGATTTTGCCGGTGGGAAGCGGCGATAAAGGTGAAGAGGCTGCCTCCAATCAGGTTTGCTTTCCGATCGAGCCATCGATAGTCATCTTCACCACGGTAGAGGTTGAACGGGGCGAAGGTAATAAAGCCGCGATCAGCGAGTTTCCCTGCAAAGTCATTGTAGGCCGGTTTGGCGGCATCGATGGTGTCACGTGGCAGCCCGTTGCGTCCATGCTGACACACGACAAGCGGTCGCTTCTCTCCCGGTTTAATATTCTTCGGGATCAGGAGGGTGCCCCAGGAATGGAAGCCGGGGTAAACATCAAGGACGACGTCATGTGCGATCCAGTTTTTGGTTTCAGTTAGGGTTCGGGACCGTGGGTTGGGTGGAGACAGGGATTCGTCGAAGGTTCCGATGATTTTTTCCCGGAATGTCTCCCGGAAGACGGCGGATTCCTCGATGAATTTGAGGGGGGAGATTGAGGGGTGTGAGTCTTTGACTGACCATTTTCCGGGGCGAAGCCCGGGTTCGGCTTCGTGAAAATAGAATTCGCGGCGGGTTTTCAGGGAACCGTCGACGAGATGCTGAACGTGGGTTTGCATGCCCTCGAAGACACGTTCATGGCGGGCATCGGGGCGGTATCCCATTCGTGAATCAATGAGAAGTGCAATCGGCGGGAAACGGCTGATTTCGCGTTCGATGCCGATGGTTTGAAGAAAGGCGGCAACCGCGGGGTAGTCAGCGCGAGATGAACGGTTTGCTTCGTGAATCAGAAAACCGGAAGGCGTGCTAAAGCTTCCGAGCACTTCAGCGATTCGGTCGAATTCCTCATTTACCTCGGGAAATCCGGGTGTCTCCAGCTTTCCTTTATTTGTTTCGACATCGGGGAAGACGGTGTGCTCGATGAGGAGCGGTCGCGGGAAGATCAGCGAGGCGACTTCAGCGTCACCATGCTGCGGAAGAAGATCGAAAATATTACGATCAATCGGTTCGGACCATGCCTTGTGACGGGGAGCGAAAGCACCGCTGACAAAGGCGTGATCAATTCGCTCGTCGACGGCCGCTGAGTAGAGAGCGGTTCGTCCTCCCTCTCCCCAGCCGGCGACGGTGATGGAATCAGCCAGGCTTTCGTTGCGGAGCCAATCAACTGCCGCGAGGACACTTTGGATCTCATACCCGAGGGGGTGGCGTCCCATTTGAAAAGCCTGTCGATAGATCCACTCCCGATGGCTTTGGTTCGTTTCGATGAGGGCTTCGTCCTCATCCGCCCCCTTGTAAAGATCTCGCGATATCGTCGTCGGGATCACGAGGCGAAAGCCGGCGGTGGCAAAGCGCAGTCCCATTTGCTGCTGCCCCTTGAGCTTTGCCGTGAGTCCGAGAATATCTTCAGGTGTTTCACCCGCATCCGGAATCAGGATCATTGCCGGGGGCGCGGTAGGCATTGTCGAGGTGCCGGTAGGGGTGACGTAGAGCCCTTCGGCGGAGAATCCGGGAAGGACCGACCAGCGAATCTGGTGAACCAGGAATCCCGGCCCCTCTGCAACGAGGCTCCCGAGAGGAATACCATCGAGGGTGATGGCTGAATCGTCCACGAACTCGACTTGCACGGAGGGCCGTTCATCCACGACGCCGAGAATGAAACGCAGTTCCTTTCGTCTTTTTGAAATTTCGATGTCGCGATCCTTGGATGTTGCAGGAAGCCGGTAGGACTGAGTGGCTGCTTCAGCGATCTTGCGCTCAACAAAGGAGTGCGCCTCCTCCATGATTTGTTCTGAGAAATCCTCTCCGTCCCAGTCCAGTGGAGCCGTTCCCGGGAGTGTTCCGGCTGAACTGTTGGACTCGGAGAAGAGTGATATAACGAGCAGAAAGATAAGCCGGTTCATGGAGCGTCTTCCGGCTTTAGAATCATGGAATTCAATGTGGTTTCCATGTTGGCGGTTGCGTTGATAACGATCACGATGCCGGCGTCCGGCTCGCCTTCCGGAAAGTGGCGGGAAATGGTGTAAATGTCAGCCAGATTGATTTCGAGATCTTGAAGGGAGACATCCAACCCCGGAGGTAGATCGGCAGAGTCGATCGCTTTTTGAACCTCTTCGTTGATCTCTTCCTTATAGTCATCGAGGTCGACACGAAGCTGGCTTTCAATTCCCCTGGTGAGAATACCTTCAAGCAGCCAGGTGGCAGCGGTGGTCAATTTGTCCAGTGTTTCCACAGTGAGTTCAACTTCAGAAAATCCGAGGGTCTGTGCTTCGAAGTCAATAACCGGTCTCGCTTTCACCCAGATGTCCCCGGCGACCCCGCGCCCGATCCTGCTTTTGTCCGCCTGTAGCGTGATCTTAAGATCAAGAAGTCCACCCTGAGCGATCTTTGCTTCGAGCCCGTGGATGTCGATTTTAGTGCCAATTCCGGTATCGATTTCGATCGTTTCCTCAGCGAGGACTTCGTTCAGTTCCGCAACACTGACGATGATAGGAAGTTTCAAGTCTGTCGAGACCGGACCGTCGAGAGGAGTGAGGTCGGGGAGGGGGGCAGGCGCCGGTTGTCCCGGATCGCGGTTTGTTAGAAAAGTGTTAGACTGAATGCCGATCGCCATACTGATCTGCTCGGGGTCTGTGTAGTTGATGGGAGCCATGAGGATTTTTTTCGGGGTGACACTGATCCAGACATTCGGATCGTCGTTTACCAATTGGCTGAGGTAACCCTGACTCCAGAGTTTCTCGACTTCTCCACGTAGATTGAGTTGTTTGCCGAGGGCCGGCATTAATTTAGCAGCCTCTTTCTGAATAAACTGACTCAGAGATCCTCCTAACATGTTGCTGATATCGATGCCGCCGAGGCCTGCTATTGAGAGGTTTGCTTCTGATAGGCTGAGTCGTGGAGCAAATTGAGGATCGATTTGCCACCGGGGAGTAACGGAAGGGGACATGGTTCCGCCAACGAGTCCTCCAATCTCCACGGTGCTGTTGAGGGGGATTGTGATGATTTTGGCATCGACATCACCCTGAAAGCGGGCCCCGCCGCGGAACGCTGTGGTGAAGGCGAGGTTTGACCCTGTGTTCTGAAAGGCGACATCACCGCGAACTGCTTTCCAGGCATACCGGCCGCGTTTGATACGTTTGTGAAAGTCCTTCTGTTCGCCGCCTTCAAACTCCTCCGGGATCTTCGCGTTCGCCAGGGTAGTCATCATGTCGAGGGGGATCGCGACGTTGACGGCGACGAGGGATGTTTCTGCTCTCGGGAGATCAAACTCGCCGATGGGGCGGCCTTTTGGGGGCTCGACGAAAATCATTCTGGGGCCGAGGTAGCGCGTCGCGAGCGGGACGATAACAAAGAGGGTTAAAAGAATGACACCGGCAATGAGGAGGATCTTTTTCATGGATAACGAAAGCGAAGAATAGGTCGTTATGTCGTGAGATCTTAAAAGCTCACTTTTGGCTATGGCTGATTCAGGGATACTTGATACCGCCGTTTATTTCAAAGAGTTCCCGTGAAATGTTTCATGATGCTTTTCGAGACTGGACAGATTTCATGGGGGCGGCGTGCGCTCATGGATCAGGAAAGAACTCGTCTCAACTGGGGGAATCTTTTGATCGAACTCAGTTCCGGAGACGGGGAGGTTTATCTTGCCTCGAAGACTCTGGAGGATTCGGAACTTAATTCCGATCTCGAAGAGGCCGCGGTTGATTGGACACGGTGGGCCGTATGCACCGGTGTTGATGAACTTGATATCAACCCGGCATTCCCCGACCTCCCGGTTATCGTTCGTCCTGAATACAGAATCGATCTTGAGCCCGGTGCATCGAAACGGATCTGGGTGAGCATTCCTCCCAGCGTCGTCGTTCGGGTGAAGGATAAGATTGATCAAATTCTAGCCGAGTTCCCGACTGTCGCGCTTGAGCAATCATGGTTTGGTCAGCCGGGTAAGGGGGAGCTGTGTTACCAATTGGCTTCTCAGGCCCGGGATTTGCCGGGCCTGGAAACGTCGGAAGTGGGTATTCAGTGCCCGGTGACGATTGTGAATCAATCAAAAGAGCCGCTTCTCGTGACGCGCTTTTGCCTTCGTGTTGCCGGTCTTGTTCTTTTCGAGTCAGGCAACGGACTCTGGGGGAATGAAACGGTCGTCAAGTATCAGGGAGGCGCGAGTGTTAGTAAGGTTTCTTTGCAGAACGGGCCGCCTCCTGAGGCGGTTCAGCCACGGGTCCTCGCGACCTCGCGTGAGCCGGGCAGTTTCAGGGTGGTCGGACGGACCTTCCGGGCGTTTAACCGGCGCGGCCAGGCTGATTTGAATTTCGAGTGAGCTTTCCTGAGCTGACTTCGTGCCGTAGAATGGTGAAATGGGTGATCCCTCTCCAACTCGCTGTGCCATTTTCGGCGGTTCCTTCGATCCAATTCATCGGGGTCATCTTGCGATGGCTCAGCTCGCCATCGGTGAGGTTTCGTTGGATCGTCTCATTTTCATGCCGTGTTTTGTTTCACCGTTTAAGACGGGGACAATCGCTTCAGGTGAGTCTCGTGAAACGATGATCCGGCTGGCCCTTGAGGAGGTGACCATACCTGAGGCGGATGTCTCTGATTATGAGATCAGCCGGAGCCAGCCCAGTTATTCCTGGGAAACGGCGTCTCATTTTCATGAACAGGAGCCGATGGTTTCCTGGTATTGGATTCTCGGAACCGATCAATGGGAATCGATTGAGCGCTGGGCTGAGCCGGAGAAGTTGCGCTCCCTGCTGCACTTCATTGTTCTCACCCGCCACGGGGACAAAGTAGCTGGTCGGCCGGGTTGGAGGCACACTGCGGTAGAGTTTTCACATCCTGCTTCATCCACCGCGATCAGAAAAGATTTCGAAGCTCGTCGAGAGTGGATGACCCCGTCTGTTTTCGATTACTGCCAGTCTCAGGAACTCTATTCCGGATAGGCTTGTTCGGGAGGGCGTAAGAATTGTTGTTTCGCTATGAGGGATCGTGGTAGTCTTCTCTGAATGCTGCGAAAACTTGTTCCTATTGCGATTGTCGGCTTCTGGTTTGGCAGTATCGCCTGGCTCTGTGCAGTGGTATGGGCTCCGCCTGAATCGAGAATGGCCCGCGTGGATCCGAGGGAGGTCTTCGAAGTGTTTTTTGCATGGAATGAATCGACGCGCATGACGCTACTCGACCATGGAAGTCGTCGGGGCGAAATTAATATCGCGGGGAGTTCGGGGAATGATGTGAAGACCGGAAAGTTCGCGAATACTCTTTCGTTAACAGGAAGTATCGACGCCCTCGATCCGGCGAATGACGAGCCGGGAATCGATTTGTTTTGGCGGGGTTTTGCTGAATTTGACACTGAAATCGTTTTTGATCGCGGTGAATTTTCCGTGAGGGTGCCCGCCCGGAGTTTGACGGCTCACGCTGCTTTCGAAGGCCTTCCACCTGTCGTGAAAGCTTCACTCACGATGGGAGACGAAACGATCTTTAAAACGGACTCATCGCAGCCTTCGATTGGATTCAACGCTCTTCAGATGCTGCCAATGGCTTCAATGTTGGGGCTCGAGAAGATTGATCAGGAGAGTTTGAAGTTCGACATCGCAGCGAGGATGGGGGAATTTAACTTTGGAGGACGGGATCTCCGGGCCTACCTGTTAACTCTCAGCAGTGGAAAGCAGGGAGGAAGTGGCGTGAAGGTCTTCCTGAGCGAGGTAGGGGAGCCTCTTCGGATTGAGAGTGATCTCGGGTTTGAGGCTATTTCTGAAATTCTCATGCCGCTTGACGCCTACTCGAAGAAAAAGGAGACAAAGACTGATGATTGAAACTCGAAATCTTTCGATGCGTTATGGCGATCTTCTCGCCCTTGATGGTCTCGATCTAACCATCGAACGGGGGGAGTTCTTCGCCTTTCTGGGGCCCAATGCCGCAGGGAAAACGACCACGATCAAGCTTCTCACCGGGCTCATGAAACCGACGGAAGGCTGTGCTGAAATCTGTGGGTTTGATATTCAGAAAGACCCGATGGAGGCGAAGCGCCGCATTGGCTATATTCCCGATGTTGCTGAGTTTTATGACAAGCTGACTCCGCTCGAATTCATGGGGTTCATCGCGGATCTCTTTGAGGTTGATCCGGCGAGGGCCCGCCTTAAAACGCCTGAACTGATGGAGCAGTTTTCATTGGTTTCCTATGGCCGGCAGCGGATTGAGAATCTCAGTCATGGAACAAAGCAGAGGCTCGCGATCGCCTCGGCCCTGCTCCATGATCCTGAGGTTATTATTATTGATGAACCAATGGTTGGTCTCGACCCAAAGAACGCGCTGGTCGTGAAGGAGGAGCTGAAAGCGAGGAGCGAAGCCGGTGTCACCGTTTTCCTTTCGACTCACCTCCTTAATGTCGCGCAGGAACTTGCGGACCGGGTCGGAATTATCAATCACGGAAAACTCGAAGCGCTGGGAACAATCAGTGAGATCAGGCAACTGGCGGAGAATGAGCATGAAATGACCTTCGAAGAGGTATTTCTCGAGATCACAGGTGATCAAGAGCTTGCAGAAAAAGCGTAGATGAATTTTCTTTTTTCCTTTACAGAACCTCTCAAATGTCTCAAGAACAGCGACTGTCATTTTACCAAAGACCCACAGAATATCTTATGTCAAAAACGATGTCACTCCTTCGATCCCAGCGTCGTCTCATCACCTTCGGTGTTTTTCTCATCGTGGCTTTTGCGTCACCTGATCTGTTTGCGCAGGAAGCCGGGGATTCCGCTCCGGAAACAAAAACCCTGATGGATAAGATTTTGGACGCCGGGTGGTTCATGGCTCCGATTGGTGTCCTCTCTGTTGTCATGATCACGCTTGCCGTTTTCAATGCACTTCAACTTTCAAAAAAGAAGTTCGTTCCCGCTGGTCTCAGGGATGAGATTCTCGAAAATATGGCTGACGTCCGTGTTCGCAGTTCAATCGATATCGCGGCGCAGGATCCCTCCTATCTCGGTCGGATGGTTGCGACCTCTTATCCGCTGGTAGATGCGACAGATACCGAAACACTTGGGCGTGTCAGAGTGGAGGACGCGATCGCTGATTTCGCGATTCGTGAGAATTCCCGCTATATGTCCTGGATTGGTTATTTTTCAGTGATCGCGCAGGCGGCTCCGATGATCGGGCTGTTCGGTACTGTTGCCGGTATGATTCTGGCGTTCGATACGATGGGGCTCAGTGGTGGCGCTGATCCAAGCGAACTGGCCGGAAACATCTCACTCGCCCTGATGACGACGGCCGGCGGACTGGTCGTGGCGATTCCGAGTATTTTCTGTTTCTACATTTTCAAAAATAAATTCAACTCGCTGGTTAGCGGAGCTCAGGAGATTTCGATTGAAGGTCTGGATTACGCGGTTGGTGCCGTGAATGCGGATCAGCAGCTTGCTAAAGTTCCTGAAGGTATTTCAGAAGGCTGATCCTGAAACGCGACGGTCCCGAAAGAAAAGAAGATGGCTTCAGAAAAACTCAAAGCAGCAATCGAGAGTCTCGATGATGAGCAGCTCGAAATGGATATGTCGTCCATGATCGACCTCGTTTTCCTGCTGTTGATTTTCTTTATGGTCAGCTCCCATCTCATTATCGTTGAGATCGACAAGCGGGTTAATCCTCCGACGGCAGCTAATGCCCAGGTCGCTAAAAATGCGACGGGGCGGGTCGTCGTCAACGTTCTTGCAGATGGCACTATCTGGGGTCAGGGAATGATGAAACTTCCCACTTCAGAAGCGATTACTGACTATGTGGATGAGATTAAGAATCGAAATGACGATTCGGGAGTGACGACTCGTCTACACCTTCGTGCCGATGAAGAAGTCGACACACGAGTCATCAAGCGGGTGGTTCAGGCGGCCGGGGATGCCGGGGTGAACGACGTGATTTTCGGCAGCTACGTCGTTGAAAAGTAAGTAAAATTTGATCGAAGCAATTCATGGCACGCAGACGAGCTCCTAAAGAAGAAGATCCAACTTTGGACATGTCGTCGTTGATTGACGTCAGTTTCCTTCTTCTCATTTACTTCCTCGTGACTTCGACTCTCGATCCGAAGGAAGCGGATCTCGGGATGACGATGCCGACCAGCCAGTCCAGCGCCCCGAGCGAAGTGGAAATTGACCAGATGACCGTGGAGGTGAACAGCTCCGGTCATATTGTTTTGAATGAAGAGGTCCTCGATACGGATGCCAGTAAGCGTGAGGTGCCGCTTCTTTTGGATCGCCTTCGCACCTATGCGGAAAGTGCCCGCCTTACCGATTCGAAGCCCATGGTGATCATTGCCGCGGATGATGCGGCGAAAGGACAGCGATTCGTTGATGTTTTGAACGCGCTTGCGGACAAGGATGTCGATATACGTAACGTCACGATCACCGGTTTCAAAGAGGAATGATCTCCCGGTTGAGAATTTCTTTCGAGGAACCTTACGGCGGCCCGGTCCGCTCTTCAGTAAATAGAAAGCCCCGCCTTTTGGTCGTGGCTTCAAGCTTCGCCGGTCGGCATCAGATCGGTGTCAGCAGAAATGCATAGTTTTAGGATGAAAATAAGTCGAAACAGGAAGCTTTCCTCCCTCCTCACGCTCCTCGTTACGGGGATGCTCGCCAATGCCTCACAGGCTCAGGATGATGACAGTATCGAGGGGCTCTATCAGAAGGCGGTTGAACAGAACATGTCAGGACAGCCGGCTGAAGCGTCGAAGACCTTTGATAAGCTGTTTTCAGAGGCGGGTGGGACCGAGCACCTTTTTGAAGACTACGGGGCTCAAGCAGGAGGATTCTTTTTCGATTACGGGCTGACTCTTCTCCCTCAGCAACGATGGGAAGACGCCAAGGCTGCTTTCACCGTTTGTGTGACAGCAGAAGAGATCGCCGAGCGCGTCGAAACCCCGATCAAGTCAAAGAATGCCCGGAAGAGTCTTGCTACTTTTCAGCTTGGCTTCTGCGAAGCCCAACTGGGAAATCACGAAGAGGCCTTGAAACTCTACGATGAGTATATTGCCTCGAATCCGGCCGCTGATGAAATGAATCAGGTCTACGGCACGTTTAAGCTGCGTTATGGAACTTCTCTGGTGAATTTGGGGAGGGAGGCCGAGGGCGTTGCAGTGATTCAGGAGCTTTTCGACAATCAGGAGTCTAAGAATATTTCGTCTCAGTTTCTAGTGCAGGGACTTCTGGCCCTCGGGCTAGCCTGGGTCGAAGACGCCAAGGCCGCCGGTGACGATGGCGTGGCATTGGAGAAGGTCTCTGATGCCGCTAATTCATTCCTCGATGCGAATGAGGCAAAGCTCACCTTGTCCCCGCTGGACAGCTATCGTTTCGGTTTTTACGGACAGCTTCGCGTCCTCGGATTTCAGGCAAGCAATTCAGGTCTCTACCCTCTCGCTCTTCGTATATTTGCGATGGTACCTACCCTTGAGGACGTGAAAAAGGATATAAATCTGGGGCTTGCGAGACAGCCTCTGGGGGCGGACCCGCCGTCTCAATATCAAATTCTTATTGATCGAATTCAGGCAGCAGAGAGTGCTGAGTTTCATCCGGATGCTGAGATGCTTCGTCTCGTTGCCAATTGTTATGATCGCATGGGGAATCCCCGCGCCGCCCGGGTTGTTTACTGGAGTCTCGCGGAACAGTTTCCGGATGTGCCGGCTGCGGCGAGAGGGGAAATTCTTCACGAAGCATCCAGATTGTCCTCGATTGTCGGTGATTACAGCGCCGCTCAGTATTTCGGGCAGACGTTCAATCGTGAGGTTCCGGAGGATAACCCGCTGAGAAACAATGTTTCCTCCTTCATGCTTCAATCGCTTTTCGCGGCCAAAGATTATGATCAGGTGAAGAGTATTGCCGAACGCGTTCGGGATCGCTATGAGCCGGGGGCTCCGGAGCGTGAACTTGCTGACTCCTACTATGCCCTCGCGCTTTTCACGACACAGATGCATGAAGAGGCTGCCGGGCCGATGAACGAATACATCAAGGCCTATCCTGAGGGGCAAACCCGGGAAATGGTCATGTATTTCCGGGGGACAAACTCTCTCGTGCTTGGAAAAATGCGTGAGGCGGCCGAGTATCTTGAAGACTTCCTGAATACTTATCCCGACTCTGCTGAATACCTCGATAAGGCTCTCGCTGACCTCAATGTGGCACGTTTCAATTTGGAGGATTACTCTGCGGCGATCACGGCATCGGAGCGACTCGAAGAAGCCCGGCCTGATTCACCGGCTTTGGGCCGCACCCAGAATATCAAAGGGGATTCCTATCTCATTCAGGCAGGCACCCTTAAGAGTAAGGAGCAGGAAGAGCAGAGGATAGAATGGGAAAAAGCTGCTCTTGATTCCTATCTCGCTGCGATTGAGTCTGCAAAGGCTGCGATGGTTTCGGAACCCGACCGGGCTGACTATCATAAGAATATTGCCGCAGAAGGTCTCTGGAAGTCGGCCGATCAGTATTATACGAACGGTGAGATTGAGAAAGGCCTGGCTCAATACGATGCCTTTTTCCCTGATTACGCGGGGACTCGCTGGGAGCCTCAGATATCCGTGTTTTCACTGGAACATCTCGAAGCCGCTGACCGTGGCGAGGAGGGACTGGCGCAGGTTGAAAAGATGATTCTTTTCCTCGGAAATCAACCGCCCGAAGAGCAGGATCTTACTCTCCTTCGTCAGGCAATTGGTTCCTACGCTCAGGCTTCCGTCAGAATTCGGGGCTTCGATCAAACACTTGCGACGCTCGACGATTTTCCCGGGGTCGACCCGTCAAATCAGGCCTTGCAGACCTGGTTGAAAATTCAGCAGGTCATTGTTCTTCAGAGCAGTCGGAAAGAAATGGAGAAGGATTCTCCTGAATATGCCGCCGTGGAAGGAAAAATTGCCCAGGTCTTCGATGATCTGAAAAAGTTCGAAATTCGCCAGCTTTCAGAGTTCGCCCTTCAGCAGATCGGATTGTATTTCTCCGGAACAGACAATCCGTTCCTTGGTGTCCCTTATTTTGATGAACTCCTGGCACGAACAAATCCGGAAGCGGACCCGTTCAAAGGGGCTGCTGAAATGGAACTGGGTATCATTGAAATGCGGGCGGCAGATCCGGCAAAAATTCAATCGGCCCGCGAGCGATTCCGGCGTGTTATCGACAAATACAAGGATGCGAGCCTCGTCCCTGATGCCTACCTCAACCTTGCGAAGCTTCACATGAACAGCAAGGAATGGCGGGATGCGTTCACTGCTCTTGATGTGATCAATAAGAAGAAGAACTATTTCAAAGAGAATCGGGCAAAGCGTGCCGAAGCTGGATTTCTATTGGGAACCGTTCTGGATGAAATGGGGGAGCCTGCGGAAGCCAATCAGGCTTACGTTGCTGTGATGGGCGCTTACGGCTCGTTTTACGACTGGGTGACTCAGGCATGGGAGCGTTACATTCCTAATAGTATCGAGGACATCGAGGCCATGCCTGCTGGAACAGAGGAGGAGATTGCCGCCAAACGTGCCCGTCAACTCGCCCTGTATCGACTTTCGCGGAAGTATCTGTATTCCTGGCAGGATTTGACGGACGAGGACTCGCCCTCTGGCGCTCTTCGCCGCCTCCGCCGCGATATCGACACCATGAAATCTGATCTTGCGATCACTCCGGAAGAAGAGCAGCAGGTTCTGATCGATCTGGGACTCGCCGACCCGAACTAATTTTAAAGCTAACAATCATACTTCGATGAAAAACACGCTTTTATATACTCTCCTCGCCTTCGTTCTCTCTGGTCAGATTCAGGCTCAGGTGAAAGAAACGCCGGCCACTCTTGGTCTGGCAGGGGGGGCGAATCCACAGGGTTACGTTCAGAATTCCAATGACAAAGGGGTTTTCTTCGCCACCAATCCCGGTTCGGCGGGGCGACTTATCCCCTACAGTGACATTCGCGGGGACGGGCTTGATAAGTTGATTCGCTTTGATGAGCGCGCGAGCGCTCTTGCTGATGCCAGAGCTCTCTTCTCGAAGGGGGACTACACGGAAGCTGCTTCTGCTTTCGGCGAGGTTGCCCGCGAGTATGGCATCATCCTTTCCGTTCCACAGAATTTTGCGTCCGAAGCTCTCTTCTATCAGGCGGAGTGTTTGCGTCGTTCCGGTCGGTTTGCATTGCTTGCCAAGGTCGTGAATTCACCGGCCGCAAAGACAATCAATACCAAGCTTGGTGAGACCTACCGGAAAGATTTCGAGTTCATGAAGTTGTGGGGACTCCTTGGCGAAGGAGACTTTGAGGGGCTGAAGTCAGCACTCGCTTCGTATGAAGCCCCTGTCACGGGGGACGCCAAACTCCTTGCGACGCCGAATTTCGTGAAGATGCCTCTTGCTCACCTTGCGCAGTTGTCTTTTCTAAGGGCCAAAGTTTTCGATGAGGCGGGGGAGAAATCAAAGGCTCTCGATGACTACTACCGGGTGTTCACCCTTGCCTATGGAAACGACCTGATCCTGTCAAAATTGGCGATGGGCCAATCGATGTTGATCCTCTCAAACGATCCGAATCTCGAAAAGGCGAACGGTAAAGTTGCCGCGGAGATGCAAAGTCTTGCCTACCTTTTCGGCCTGCGTTTCGGCAGGGATTCGATGCCGGATCAGTTCCGTCAGTATGCGGTACGCCCTGCCATGTCCGTTCCCAAAGGGCAGCCGGCAGCAGAGTAGTCCGGAGATTTTACCAAGTCTTAATCTCGTTCTTAACTGGCTGTCGATTGAACCAGATCAGGAAGAAAACGGGAAGTGCGGCGATCCAGAGAATTGCGAAAACGGCTCCGGCATAGGTCGCATATTCGGTGATCCTGCTGATCATTTCCGCGTCTTTACCCTGGACGTCACCCATTGACATAGTGATATCGAGCTGCATTTTCGTCATCGAGAGGCTGCGCATCGAGAAGTAGCCGCCGATCAGGATCTTCAGGATTGCCCAGACTGAAATGATGGCGGCTGAGAGAGGCTTTCTTTTAAGCAGAAGAACTCCTCCAACCGTCAATAGTATGGCGATGGCTCCCAGAGCGATGGCCGACTGGATTGTCGTTGCTTTCATCGCGGTCATAAAAGTTTCCACTTTTTCCTCGTTCACTCCCTGCTCGACAAGTATCGCCATTTGCTGCTTGAGGAAGATCAGACTGATAGGGGCGACGGCTACCTGGAGCAGTCCGAGAATACCGATAACGAGGGCAATGATTCCAAGCGTTTTGGGCCATTTCACTTCTTGAGGCGGAGTGAGTGAAGGGTCGATCGGGGGAGGGGTGGCTGAATTCATGAGTTCAGGATCGTAGGCTCTTTCTGATCAAGCAGTCAATCAGGCAGAAAAATTCTCTTGCCCGCTGCTGCGTCGTGATCGTTTCGTCATCATGAAGCTTGCGCTCGATAATCCGACCGGTTCTGTTTTCACTGTCACTCCTGAACTGCTCAAGGAAGGCCTTGCCGCCTCGCGGTCGAGTCCCCGCCATCGCATGCTTCTCCCGATCCACCGGCATCAGGATGATATGGTGCAGCGCATGGTTAACTTCATGCAGGAGGGGACTTACATTCAACCACATCAGCATCCACGGGATTTTGCTACTGAGACGATTTTAGTGATGCAGGGGGAAATGGGCTTTGTTGTCTTTGACGAAGGAGGCAGTCTGAAATCCGTTCATCGTTTAAAGCCGGGCGAACTGATCGATATCGAAGCGCGGGTCTGGCATGGCGTCGTCGCGCTCGCTCCCGATACGGTGATTCTTGAGATTAAGCGGGGCCCCTACGATGACACTGACAAGGTCTTTGCAGTTTGGGCACCGGAAGAGAATAGCGAGGCGATGCCTGAATACCTCGCCTGGCTTGAGTCGCTTTTTACGGAATGAAACGGGTTTGGGTCGTCAATTAAACCGACCGGGGCAAAGACTTTTTCATTCCAGAAGCGTTCGACGTTGTGTTGATCAAACATGAGGTCGCCGGCAAAGATAAATGATAGAGAAAGCGCTGTGCCGATAAAAAGCTGAAGAAGGAAAATAAGAAGCCCTTTAAAAATATTACAGCTGTAGATGGCGGAGATGTAGAAGGAGAGAATCATCAGCCCCATTCCGGATCCGAAGAGAACGGTCGTGATCCCGCCTCCTATTTTGGAGGAAAAGTAGAGATAGAGGGAAAAGAACAGGATTCCAAGGATCCATCCCCCGCAGAATCCGCACAAAGCTCTGATCGGGCTGATTTTTCGGGCCACGAGAATACCTGCAATCCAAAATCCGATGAGGAGGGCCGCAACCGGAGAGAATACCGCGAAGAGGAGGAGGTTTCGTTTTTCGCGGGGCCAGGCGGGGTTTCCGGGAAAGCTCTTGTAGAAAAGAGGAGAGATCAGGAGCCGTTGGCGGTCGCGAAGCGAAAGGTCCTTTGATTGAATCTCGATCGGGCCCTCGACGAGCGGGTTCTCGAATACGAGGACTTTCTCCTCGAATTGGAAGGCCACCGGCTTGCCTTCGATGGTTTCTCCGGAGAGAAGCGTCCAGGCATGCAGCCGACTTGAGCTGCCGATGAGGAGGCAGATAAGCGCGAGTCGGAGGAGCATGAATTTAGACAAAGGCACGATACTCAGTCGTGTTCGGGGCGGGGATTGCGCTCGAGAAGTTCTTTGAGAGCGAGAGCGCAGGGCTTGTTTTCGTGGATGACAGCGTAGGTTTGATCGATAATCGGTGTCCGCACGTTGAGTTTGCGGGCAAGTTCAAACGCATTTTTCGCATTGGGAACACCCTCAGCAACCTGGTTCATTGCGTCGATGGCTTCCTGAAGCGTTTTGCCTTGTCCCAGGTAGCGTCCCACCCGGTTGTTGCGACTGTGAACGCTGTAGCAGGTGACAATGAGATCTCCAATGCCGCTGAGCCCGCGGAATGTTTCTTCCCGGGCGCCCAGTGCGACGCCGAGTCGTGTCATTTCAGCGAGGCCACGAGTGACAAGAGCCGCCTTGGCGTTGTCACCGAGCCCAAGGCCGTCAGCGGCGCCTGCCGCAATCGCAAAGACGTTTTTCACAACGCTGCCGATCTCAATGCCGACCACGTCAGAGCTGGTATAAGTCCGGAACCAGGGGAGCCGGAACACTTCCTGCGCTTTCGCCGCGATTTCGGCATTCTCAGATCCGATGGTGGCGAGTGTCGCCATGCGGTTCGCGACTTCCTCAGCATGACTGGGGCCTGAAAGAACTGCGATTGGATTATCGGGAAAGAAGGACTCGAGGAGCTCGTGCATGAGGCTTCCTGAACCGGGATCGATCCCCTTGGTGCAGCTGATCAGCAAGGTGTCCTTGCTGATGCCGGTTTCAGCGAGTTGCTTTAACACGATGCTGGCAACCTGAGAGGGAACCACGAGAAGAATCAGTGGCATCTCAGCGGCGTCTTTCATTTCAATCGATCCTCGAACATTGGCGGGGAGCTCGACTTCGGGGAGGTATTTCGAGTTGCGATGATTGTCGTTTACATCGTTGGCGATGGTCGGCTCGTTGCCGTAAAGGACGACATCGAGTCCACGATCGGCAAGGGTGAGGGCAAGGGCGGTGCCCCAGCTACCGGCTCCAAGAACAGCGGCTTTTTCCATGATAAATTTAAGAGGGGTTCGTTTTCGAAGATTTGGGCGCGACGCGATTTTCCTCGCCCCGGCGAAGTCGCTGAATGTTGGCCCGGTGTTTCCAGATGGCGAGGAAGCAGACGAAGGCGGCGAGGCCGAAGACGACCCAGTCCCACTGGCCTGAGATAAAGTTTTGAATGCTCAGGGTGATGGGAATGGCGAGAGCGGCGGCAATGGAGGCGACGGAAACGTAGCGGCTCACTTTGACAACGATGAGCCATGTCGCGATGGCCGCGAGGATGGGAATGGTCAGAATGGGGATCACGGCACCGGCGGTCGTTGCGATGCCTTTCCCCCCTTTGAAACCGAGCCAGAAAGTGTAGTTATGTCCGAGAATCGCAGCGACGGCGGTAGCAATGTGAACGGCTGAGTCGTCGCTTACTGATTTGGAAATAATGACCGGGATCATTCCCTTAAATATATCGAAAACGAGGACGGTGATGCCAATCGGCTTGCCGAGGGTTCGAATCACGTTGGTCGCGCCGATGTTGCCGCTTCCATGATCGCGAATGTCGATGCCTTTCATCTTTCCGGCAAGGAAACCGAAGGGCGTTGCCCCCACGAAGTAGGCCAGAAGAGCTGGCCACCAATGGGAAAAAACATCAGAAAATTCAGACATGGGATAAGACTCCCCTTGCGGGAGGAAATGCTCGATAGAGTGAAGGAGATGAGGCGCTCTGTCCAGCGACGGATTTGTTGACCTTAAATAGGGGCGGAATCTTCCTCGAGGATGAAACGGGCGGTTCTCTCAGCTGCTCCGATGTGGCGGGCCATCGCTTCGGTGCCTCGTTTTGCCATCTCGTCGCTTTCCCCCTTCTTTTCAAAGACCTCCTTGAGCGCCAATTCGAGGTCATTTGCGGAGTTGAGCTGTTTTATCCCCCGGACCGAATTCAGGTCGGCCATGACATCAGCAAAATTCTGCATGTTCGGACCGACGATGACAGGGCGGCCTGCGAGAATCGGTTCGACCGGGTTCTGTCCCCCTTCGCCGCAGAAGCTTTTTCCGATGATAACGGCTTCGGCTAGATGAAACCAGGCCCTGAGTTCCCCTGTCGTGTTGGCGAGCCAGACATGTTTCGCGGGGTCGAGTGAACCCTGTTGGGTCATTGACTCAACCCTGTTGGGTCCCGCTTTTAGTAGTGCCGTCAGCCCCAGGTTTGAGAGTTGTGATGAGATTTCGACACCGCGCTCGGCGTGACGGGGGACGATCACGAGTGCCACATCGGAGAGGGATTCGCGGAGTTTCATGAAAACCTTTGCGATGAGTTCCTCTTCCCCGGCATGAGTTGACCCTGCGAGGAGAATTCGTTGTCCTTTCGGAAAGCCTGTTTCATCGAGCCAGCGTTGAATTTCCGCTACTTTCCGGTTCGAGGCTTCGTTCCCGCCCGCCTGATCGAATTTAACGCTCCCGAGGACATGAATACGATCTTCCGGGATCCCGAGGGCGCTCCATCTGGGGCGGTCGATTTCAAAAGGGACACTGACTGCCGTGAGTTGGGAAAAAATGGGTTCGATCAGCGCCCGGAAGGTGGCGTAGCGGCGCCCTGAGCGAGGTGAGAGCCGCGCGTTGGCAAGCTTTACGGGAATGCCCCGTCTATTTGCTGCAGCGAGAAGGTTCGGCCAGATCTCAGACTCGACCAGAACGATTGCCCCGGGTCGTATCACATCGAGGACGCGACTGACGATCCAGGGGAGGTCGACGGGGTTGTGAATCACACTGAGAAGTGCCGAGGCTTTGTCTTCGGCGACGGCATGCCCGGTAGTGGTGGTGGTGGTGAGGACGACATGTTGACCGGGTTTTGCGGTGTGGATCGCCTCGACGATTTTGAGAGCAAGAAAGACTTCGCCGACGCTGACGGCATGAATCCAGATGGAATCTCTTCCCGAGATTGCTTTGCGGACTTCAGGCCGGTAATGGCCGAAGCGTTGACGGAAGTTTCGGGCAAGTCCCCCGCGACGTATGCCTTTAACAATGAATCCGGGGAACCCAAGCAGCAGGACGAAAGGCAGCAGGGTATTGTAGATCAGATATACGAGAAAGCGGGGCATGGGGTCAAACGGTCGGAGTCAGGTAGCTGACGCGGGTTTTCCCGTAAACCTTTTCTTTCACTGTCTCCCAGAGCGGGGCTTCAGGGAGTGGGCTTTTCGCAAAGCTTTCAAGAACGAGAATGCCGTCAGGTTTAAGTGAGGCGGACAGGGATTCCTTTTGCAGGAGGGTGGCGAGAAGTTCGCCGGTTTCCTCGTCGCGTGCATAGGGAGGGTCGGCAAAAATAAGGTCGAAGGTGTCGGTTGGAGCACTGCTGAGATAGCTGATTACATCACGCCTGACGAATCGAGCTCCTTCCAGCCTGCTTTGACGAAGATTCGCGAGGATGGCTTTCTCCGCAGCGGCATTGTTATCCACGAAAACAGCTGAGGCGGCCCCGCGGCTGAGGGATTCAATCCCCAGAGAGCCGGAACCGGCGAAGAGATCAAGAACCCTTGATTCTTCGACTTTGGTTCCCAGTGAAGAAAAAACAGCTTCGCGAACCCGGTCGGTGGTCGGGCGGGTGAGGGACGGCGGGACGCTTAATCGAAGGCTTCCCGCCTGGCCGGCGATGATTCTCATAGGTGAAACGGGAGATTATCCCAAGGATTCTCAGTCTCCAATCGTTTATGTTCACAAGATGCAGATAGGGGAGGCTTTTTACTGGTGAAAAGCGCTCCTTTCGAGGACTGTCTCATCCTGCCCCACAGGAAACTTTTTGATGCGCTGGATTCGACGATTATTCGTTCTTTTTTGCTTTTTCGCGACTGCTGCCGTGATTTGGGGGGCGATTTATGCCCGGAAGCAGGGGTTTACGGAAAGCTGGCGGAATTTGATCGAGGCCGAGTTCAGTGACCGGGGTTATCACACCGAAATTGGAAAGATAACCCTGGGTGCGTTCCGCGGGCTCGTTGCTGAAGACGTCACTTTCTATCAGGATGATAAAAAGAATCAGCCGGTCGCCTTTTTAAACGATGTCTATCTCGACGTCGATTTGAGCCGGATCTTCAGCAAGGAGGTGTCGGTAAACACACTTGATGTGCAGGAGGCGAGAATGTCGCTCCCGCTGGAGCCCGGCAATCCGAACGGTCGCCGTTTGCAGGTGGAAGGGCTCTCCGGTAGGATCGTGATCACCGAGAGCATGATCGAGATTGTTAAAGTCGAAGCGGCGCTTGCGGATTTTGACGTCTATCTGAAGGGGACTTTGATTCGTCCTCCTCGTCAGCGTGACGATGAAGAGCCGGCTCAAAAGAGTGACGGGAACCGTTTCGTCACCGTGAGGGAAAAACTTCTTGTCACCCTGCGTGAATTGGAAAATTACGAATTTCCGGAGGATCGGCCCCGTCTTTCCATTGAGTTCAGAGGGGATCTTGATGAGTTGGATACGATCACTGCGAGCGGGCTTTTTGAATGCGGGAAATTCCGGAAAAAAGGGCAGCCGTGTGAGGTGAGTGAACTCACCGCGCGGCTGAACTTCGACGGGTTGGAAAAGACCGCCCGGATCGAGGAACTGAGACTGTTGGATGAACAGGGGGAGCTTTCTCTCTCCGGCGAATGGAGTGAGGATACCAACCTGTTCAAGTTTCAGGTGGAATCGAACGCTGATATTTCACGCCTCGCCGGCCTCTTTTGGAATGATCGAAAGCTGGGAGAGGTGGTTTTTTTCACCCCACCTGAGATCAAGGGGAGTGGTCATCTCGATTTCAATAAAATCAGAGAAGGAGCACCCGGATTTCCCGGAGAGATCATGGGGGAATTTCAATCTGAGCGTTTCGTCTCTCGAGGAAGTGTTTTCACCGGGCTCGAATTCGGGTTCAGTATCGCGGATGAAAAATATTACTTTCGAAATCTGCGCCTTGATCACAAGTCAGGTGTCGCTTTCTTGAACCTGAAGGTTGATCCTGATGGCGGGGAGGAGGCGGTCCAATATCAGACAGAGATTAAACTTGATCCGCACATTTTCAGGCCATTCTTCGATGAAAACGGGCGGAAGTTTATTGATGCCTGGGACTTTGATCCTTCGACCGCGATCTATCTTGCTGCTGCCGGCAGGGGGAGGAACTGGGACATGAGAACGTGGGAGAATAAGGGAGTCATCGATCTCAGAAACTTTGCGCTCAACGGAGTGAGCTTCAATGAAATGGAGGCTGATTTCGAAAGTGAGGGGGTTCTCCAGTGGTTCCGGAATATCCTCCTGGTGCGCGACGAAGGCCGAATTGAGGCCGAAGTTGCCGAGCACAATAAGGAAGCGAAGCTCTGGAAAGTTAAAGGAGTTGAATCGACGGTTGATCTTGCTGCGGGAGCGAAGGCCTTCAGTCCTAAGTTGGCGAAAGCCCTGGGCGCTTATCGTTTTTCCAGACCTCCTCTTGTTCGTTTGAATGGGACGCTTGATTCCCGACGCCCCGAGGAAGTGGGTGACGAGGCCCGGCGAAACGAGGTTGAGATCTCTTTCGAAAGTGAAGGGCTGGCCGAGTATGATTTTATTGGGAAGACGCTGCGCCTCACTGATTCGTCCGGCACTCTTTCAGTCGATCGCAGTCGCGTCCATATGCGTTCGCTTCGGGCTGATGTGTTGGGAGGAGAACTCCGGCTCGAATACGATGCGAAGAACGTCCGCTCCGCTGACCGTCCATTTGATGCGACGATGCAGGTTTCCGGGATCCCTCTTGAGGCGGTGACGAAGCTTTATGCAGACACGGAGTCGGTGAAAGGTTCCGTTGCGGGAACGTTTCATCTCTCGGGTAATGCCGCTCAAATCGCGAGCTATAACGGTCACGGGCGGCTTCAAATCAGCAATGGGAATCTCTTTGCGATTCCGGTACTTGGTCCGCTTTCAAAAGCAATCGCCAAGGCGAATCCGGGTCAGGAAAGTGCCGGCCACAGTATTGCGCGTGAAGCGAGCGCGAGTTTGCAAATCGTGAACGGCGTTCTCCGGACAGATGATTTGGAAGCCTTTACCGATAATTTCAGGGTTCGCGCTGCCGGGGACGTTTCGCTCGTGGATCAGGGGGTGGATTTCGAAGCGGTCGTCAATCCCAGGGACGGCCTCACGCGAGCTGTCCTCACTCCGGTGAGTGAATTGCTGACGTTCTCCTGTACCGGGACGGTTCAGGAACCGGTTTGGAAGGCTAAACATATTTCCAATCTTGGAAAGCTTCCCGCTCAGGCGATTACCGAGATCACGAATATACCGGTCGAAGGATTGAAACTGATCGGACAGGGGCTCTTCGGTGAATCGAAGAGGGAACGTGCAGAGGTAGAGGCGACCGCCCCGGAGATTGGGGGGGAGTCGAATCGTCGAAAACTTTTTCAGCTGCTTCCGAAAAAGAATCAATCGGGAGAAGTGTCCGAGTGATTCATTTGTTTTTTTGAAAACAGATCCTCTTCATAGGAGCGCTTGACTTCCGGCGAGGAGTCACCATTTTCACGACTCTAAATTTTAATAGAAAACACCGATGTCATCTACAACAGCCCCCGAAAAACGTGAGTTCCAGGCAGAGGTCAGCCAGGTCCTCGATATTGTCATTAATTCGCTCTACACGGATAAAGAAATTTTCGTCCGCGAGCTGGTTTCGAACGCTTCTGATGCGCTCGAAAAACTGCGTCACACGCAGCTTATGGAGAGCGAAGTGCACCAGCCTGAGCTTGAGCTGAATATCACGATTGCCGTCGACAGCGAGGCCAAGACAATCACGATTGCGGATCATGGTCTTGGTATGACTAAAGATGAACTGCATGAGAATCTCGGAACCATTGCTCATTCCGGATCGAAGGCTTTCGTTAAAGCGATGGAGGAATCCAAGCAAAAGGAAAGCTCGCTCATCGGACAGTTCGGTGTCGGTTTTTACTCCGCTTTCATGGTCGCGGATGAAGTGACGGTTTACACCCGCTCATGGAGACCGGAGGGCGAAAGCCTTGTCTGGACCAGTGACGGAAAAACCGGTTACGAAATTGAAGATTCTGAGGAGGAGTTGGAGCGTGGTTCGCGTATCGTCTTGAAGCTTCGTGAAGAATGCGAGGAGTTTGCAGACGATGGGCGCATCAAGCAGATCCTGGAGAACTACTCCAGCTTCGTTTCGTTCCCGATTCTCATCGGAGAAGATCGCATCAACACAGTCGAGGCGATCTGGCGGAAGAAGAAATCCGAGGTCACGGATGAGCAGTACAACGAGTTCTACAAGTTCGCTTCAAAGGCGTTCGATGAGCCGCGTTACCGCATGCATTTCAGCGCCGATATGCCCATCGAGATTAATGCGCTTCTCTTTGTTCCGACGGAGAACACCGAGCTCTTCGGAATGGGACAGATGGAGGCGGGTGTTTCGCTTTACTGCAAGAACGTCCTCATCGACGAGAAACCGGAAGGTCTCCTTCCTGAGTGGCTTCGCTTTCTCCGCGGGGTGATCGACAGTGCTGATATTCCGCTGAACATCAGTCGTGAGTCGATGCAGGACAGCAGTCTTGTCCGCAAGCTCAACAGGGTCGTGACGAAGCGTTTCCTCAAGTTCCTCGATGCGGAAGCGAAAGATGATGCTGACAAATACAAAGAGTTTTACGCGAAGTTCGGTCGCTTCCTGAAAGAGGGGATCGTGGTCGATTTTGATCATCGCGCCGCTCTTGCCAAGCTTCTCCGTTTTGAAAGCTCAATGACTGAGAAGGGTGAGCAGACCTCGTTTGAGGAATATGTGACTCGCGCGAAAGAAGGTCAGGAGAAGATTTATTATCTCGCGGGAACCGATCGTGCCGCGGTCGAAGCAGGGCCTTATCTTGAAGCGCTCAAATCGCGTGGGCTTGAGGTGATTTTCTTTACCGATAATATCGACGAATACCTTCTCCAGCATCTCAACGAATTCGATGGGAAATCTCTCGTATCCGCTGCCAGTGCCGGGCTCGAACTTGAAGATGATGACAGCATTGAGCAGGCCGGAGAGGCACTTCCCGAAGAAACGGTGAAGGCTCTTTGTGAGTTTCTGAAAGAGGAACTCGGCGAAGGCGTTGAAAAGGTGGAGGCAGGAAAGCGTCTCGTCAGCAGCCCTGTTGCGGTCCTTACCCCTGAACACGGGATGGCACCTCAGATGCGTCAAATGATGCAGGCGATGAATCCGGATGAGCCACTTCCACCGGTTCAGGTCCAGATGGAGATTAATTCTCATCACCCCCTGATCCATTCGCTCGCAGACGCTCGTGAGTCGAATCCTGAGTTGGCGAAGTTGGTTGCTTCCCAGCTGTACGATCAGGCACTTCTTGCGGCAGGACTTCTTGACGACCGGACCAGCCTCGTGGATCGCGGATTTAAACTCATGGAGCAGGCGCTAAAAAAATAACCACTATTTTTTGAAACCTTTTGGGGGTGGCGGCGTTCACTCGTCCACGGGAGAGCAATTTTTCCCGATCAATCAAACCCAATTTAGATTCATGAAAAAAATCCTTATTCTCGCTACTGTTATCGTTTCCGGAATGGCTCTTGGCCTCGCTCAAGCCGAAGAAGGCGATAAGGGTGGAAAAGGTAAAGGCAAGGGCGGAGATCCTGCTGCCCGCGCCGATGCTATGCTCAAGAAGCTCGACACTGATGGCAGTGGCGGCATTTCCCTCGAAGAGTTCGCTGCCGCTCCAAAACCTGAAAAGGCGAAGGGCAAAGAAGGCATGCTCGACAAAATGTTCGCAGCTCGTGACACCAACAGTGATGGTGAGCTCGACAAAGCTGAGCTTTCCGCTCCACGCAAGGGCGGCAAAGGCAAAGGCAAGGGAAAAGGTAAAGGTGGCAAAGGCGCAGAAGACGCTGAGTAAGCTTTAGCTCCCGGGCAATTTTCGAAAGCCCGCTGATGTGATTTCACGTCAGCGGGTTTTTTCGTGTCCGGACGGGCTGTTTCGAGGAGAGCTCACGCCGCGCCGTGGAGGGTTCAGTTTAATGTGATTTCAGTATGCTCTGCATGGAAACTTCTGCGCTCATTCCATAGCTGCCGCCGAAAAGATTCCAATGATTGAGGAGGTGATAGAGATTGTAGATCATTTCCCGGCCGGGCTCGGGTGCGGGATGCACCGCCCGGTAGGCGACATAGAAAGAGGGTGAGAATCCGCCGAACATTCGTGTGAATGCGATATCTGTCTCAGGATCACCAAAGTAGGTCGCGGGGTCGAAAATGGCCGGTTCCCCGTCGCTCAATAATCCGACATTCCCGTTCCAGAGATCGCCATGGACAAGGGAGGGGTTGATTTCGAGGGGCCTGAGGTGAGCATGAATGATTGTACAAACGCGCTCCTCATTTTCAAAACGACGGCCCCGCTTTTCGGCGAGCCGAAACTGGGGGACAAGGCGCCGGTTAACGAAAAAATCAGCCCAGTCTTCGCTCCAGCGGTTTGATTGAGGTGTCGCTCCGATGAAGTTATCAAAGGGGGCTCCGAACTTACCATGGGGTGACAGTGTTTGATGGAGTTTGGCGATTTTTGCTCCCAGTTCCGCTCCGCCGGTGGATTCTGAAGAGGAGGTGAGGGGGAGACCCTCCATCGCCAGGCAAGCCCGTCCGCCGATCACTCCTGAAGCGAGGGGGGCAGGGACACGAATAGCGCCGGCCGTTCTGAGCAGTTCGAGAGAGGCTTTTTCGGCTTCGAAAACGGGCAGTTGGTCCGGGGTGTTTTGTTTTAGGAAAATGGATCGACCGTCGATGAGGTCCACCAACATTGATTCATGAATGCACCCGCCACCAACATGCCGGGCAGAATCCGGCAGAATCCCGGAATGGATTTTTCCTTCAAGCCAATCGACCAACTCCGGCGAAATCATGGCATGTCCTTTTCGCGCCAGCGCCTGAGGAATGCTCCGCAACCATCTGCGAGAAGATCGAGAACTTTCTCAAAGCCCGCGGGGCCTCCGTAGTAGGGGTCGGGAACTTCTTCCTCTTCATGTTCTTCGCAGAGTTCGCAAAAGAGGAGGAGTTGGGCGCCTGGATGATCGCAGCGATCTTTGACTTCGAGTAGATCCTCGTAGTTGCTGCGATCCATCGCGAAGATGTAGTCAAATTCAGCAAAGTCCTCCGGTTTCACCTGTCGGGCCCGGCCTGTCATTTCAATGCCCCGGGCCCGGGCTGCTGCCGTCATGCGGGAGTCGGGAGATTTTCCGGTATGCCAACTTGCGGTCCCGGCGGAATCGAGAACGAACTGTTCGGTGAGGTTTTCCTCTTTGAGGAGATGGCGCATCACATTTTCACCGGAAGGTGAGCGGCAGATATTGCCGAGACAGACGAAAAGGAGTCGAGTCGGGGAAGTCATGGTGTGATTTTACGGTTCGACCCGGGTCCCTTCCAGAAAAGGTTTATTTTCACTGAGGCAGACGAGATTTTCGCAGGTGACTCGCGAAATTTCACTCAGTGCCTCTTCCGTGAGGAATCCCTGATGGGAGGTGATAAGCACATTGTTAAAGGTGAGAAGGCGGGCGAGTTCGTCGTCCTGGAGGACGTCGTGTGAGAGGTCTTCAAAAAAGATGCCTTCTTCAATCTCGTAGACGTCGAGGGCGACACCACGAAGCTGCTTGTTTTTCAGCGCGAGGATAAGGGCAGTGGTATCGATCAGCTTCCCGCGGCTCGTGTTGATGAGGCAGGGCGATTTTTTCATCTGAGAGAGAGCCGCTTCATTGATCAGGTGATGCGTTTCCGGTGTGAGCGGCGTGTGCAAAGAAATGATTTCACTCTTCTCGTAGATTTCCGCGAGAGAGGCATAGCGGATTTGATGTGCCGCCGCCCACCCATCGTCCGGATAGAGGTCGTACGAGATCACTTCACATCCAAATCCCCGGAAGATCTGAGCGGTGAGTTTTCCGATTTTGCCTGTTCCGATGATGCCGACAGTCTTCCCATGGAGGTCGAACCCGACGAGACCGTTCAGGGAGAAGTTCAGTTCACGGACCCGGTTGTAGGCGCGGTGAATGCGCCGGTTCAGTGTGAGGAGGAGGGCCAGCGCATGTTCGGCGACAGCGTAGGGGGAGTAGGCAGGAACTCTCACCACGGAGAGGTTCAGTTCGGCCGCAGCGGTGAGGTCGACGTTGTTGAATCCCGCGCAACGCAGTGCGACGAGCCGGACGCCATGTTGGGCGAGCGCTTCGAGGCAGCGGCGGTTCACCTTGTCGTTCACAAAGACACACACGGCACTGCAGCCTTGCGCAGTGATGGCCGTTGATTCGTCGAGGCGGAAGGAGTGAAAGATGAATTCAAGCGCTCCCGAATGGTTTTGCCGGGTGAAAAAGTCCTCATCGTAGGGCTTGGCATCGTAGAAAGCGACCTTCATCATCGTATTCACGTAGGTCGCGTCTGCTTATCCATCATGCAACGTTTTCTCAACGAAATTACCCAGTCATGCCTTCACCTTTTGATCGTCGTCAGTTTATAGGAGTCGCTGCCGGCGCGGCGGCTTTTGCCGGAACCGTGACCGCCCCCTGGGTAAGAGCAGAGTCAAAATCGGGCAGGAAATACAAAGCTGCTTTGATTGGTTCAGGGTGGTGGGGGATGAATATCCTCCGCGTCGCGATCGAGGACGGTAGCATCAATGTGGTTGCGCTCTGTGATGTCGATGCTGATGAACTAGAGGTTTCCGCCGATGAAGTTGACGGGATGACCGGAACGTTGCCCAACATGTATCGCGACTATCGTGAGATGTTGGAAAAGGAGGAACTGGATATTGTTATTATTTCCACGCCGGATCACTGGCATGCGCTGCAGGGGATTGCGTGCGTGGAGGCAGGCGCTCATGTCTTCATCGAAAAGCCTACCGGGCATACAATCGGAGAGAGCCGCGCACTCGTTGAAGCGGCGGGAAAAGCGGATCGTGTCGTTCAAGTCGGGATGCATCGTCGCATCGCCCCCCATCATCTCAGCGGGATGAAATTCCTAAAGGAAGGAGGGGCCGGAAAGATCGGGATGGTTCGAGCCTTCGCTCATGGGGGAGGGGGCTTCGAGGGGCCGACTCCGAATGAGCCGGTGCCGGGGAACCTCGATTGGGATCTCTACTGTGGACCGGCTCCGATACGCCCTTTTAATCGCCGGATTCACCCGGGTGGATTTCGTAATTTTCTTGATTTTGCCAACGGAACCCTCGGGGATTGGGGGGTGCACTGGCTTGATCAGATTCTCTGGTGGACGGATGAGAAACAGCCGAAGCGAGTCTATTCGACCGGGGGGCGCCCGGTGCGGGGGCCGGCGATCCTGAATGAAAAGGAACAAACCAGTGATGCTCCGGACCATCAGGTGGCGACTTACGAATTTGAGAATTTCACCGCGGTATGGGAGCATCGTCGTTTTGCGGGAAATGAAGCGGAGAAATCCAGGGTCGGCTGTTATTTCTACGGAGAGAAGGGCACTTTTCACATGGGGTGGCGGGATGGATGGACTTTTTACCCGGCCAAGGGGGGCACTCCGGTCCATGAGGACCCGACCTTTGATAACGAAAAAGACGGGCACAATGTCCCGCCACTCTGGAGGGACTTTATTGAGTGCATCGAAGATCGCTCCCGCCGTCCCGTTGCTGATGCTGAGATCGGACATCTTGCGACCAACATGAGTCTCCTCGGGATGATCAGCTACAAAGTAGGCCGCAGCATTGAGTGGGATGGAGAGAATGAAACCATTCCGGGAGACAAAGAAGCTGCTGCGCTCCTTACCCGTGACTATCGTGGTCCGTGGGAATACCCTACCGTATAGACGTCATCCGCCTTTGAGCTCAAGAGGGTTGAGTCATTGATCCAATCCTGTTAAGCAAGGATTCCCCTTTTTCCCCTACTATGAAAAAAATCCTCCTCATTTTGCTGGCTGTCTTTCCGGCGGTCATGACCAACGCGGCCGAATTGCCGAATATTCTCTGGGTCACTTCAGAAGACAATGGTCCTCATCTTGGGTGCTATGGTGACGAGTATGCCGTGTCACCTAACATTGATGCCCTGGCATCGAAGAGTCTCCTCTACACCCGGGCAAGTTCGAATGCCCCGGTATGTGCTCCGGCCCGAACAACGGTGATTTCCGGTATCTATCCGCCGGCAACGGGTGCTCCGCACATGCGTTCGAATGCGCCCCTTCCCGCGGCTGTCAAAATGTTCCCGGCCTACCTTCGTGAACTCGGCTACTACACCACTAACAAAGCGAAGGAGGACTACAATCTCGAAAAGTCCGATGACGTCTGGGATGAAAGTGGTGGTAAGGCTCATTGGAAAAACCGTGCTCCCGGTCAGCCCTTTTTCGCCGTCTTTAACTCTACGATTTCTCACGAATCAAAGATCAGGAATGAAATCGCGGACGAGTTGCGAATTCATGACCCTGCCAAGGCTCGAGTTCCCGCTTATCACCCGGACACTCCGGAAGTTCGAAAAGACTGGGCGCAGTACTATGATCGCATCACCGAGATGGATGAAGAAATCGGCAAATGGTTAAAGGAAGTCGAGGACGCAGGATTGAGCGACAACACGATCATCATCTACTGGGGCGATCATGGATCAGGAATGCCTCGAAACAAGCGCTGGCCCTACAACTCAGGGCTCCATGTTCCCTTTCTTCTCCATGTCCCTGAGAAGTTCAAAGAACTTGCTCCCGATGAATATGCGGAGGGAGGAAAGAGTGATCGCATGATCGGATTTGTTGATCTGGCGCCAACGATGCTCAGTCTGGTCGGGATCGAGCCCAAGGCGTTTATGCAGGGGCATGCCTTCGCCGGTAAGCACGAAGTGGAAGGGGGCGATTACAGCTACGGTTTCCGCGGGCGCATGGATGAACGGTATGACCTCGTCCGTACCGTTCTCGGGAAACGCTACGTCTATCTGCGCCACTACATGCCTCATCGCATCTACGGACAGTACATTGATTACATGTTTCAAACCCCGACTACGCAAGTCTGGCATCAGATGTATCACGACGGGGAATTGAACGAGGCGCAGTCCCATTTTTGGGAGAAGAAACCGACGGAGGAGCTTTATGATCTCGAAACCGACCCGGATGAAGTGAACAACCTAGCCGGTTCTCCTGAGCATCAGGAAGTCCTTGGGAAAATGCGCGACGCTCATATCGCGTGGGAGAGGGAGATTCGTGATCTCAGTTTTCTTCCTGAGGCCGAGATTCACAAGCGCAGCAAAGGATCGACCCCTTACGAGATGGGACAGGATCCCGAACAGTATGATTTTGAAACCGCTTTCAGGACGGCTCAGCTCGCAACATCACAAAAAGCTGAAGACCTTCCTGAGATAATTCAGCTCCTCGACAGTGAAGATCTTTCGGCCCGCTACTGGGGCGCGACTGGATTGCTGATTCAGGAAAGAGCTGGAGTCGAAGCCGGATATGATTCCCTTCTTGCGACCCTCGAAGACGAGTGTCCGAGTGTTGCCATTGTTGCCGCAGAGGGAGTGATTCGTTTTGGTAGAGAGGAAGACCGTGAGAAGGCGCTCGATGTCCTCATGAGCTTCGCCAATCAAAGGGAGGGAAATGTTCATGAAGCGATTCTTGCGGTAAATGCGCTCGACTATGCCGATGATCTCGCGGTGTCCCGACTCGCCGAGATCAAAGCCCTGCCGGAAACTCCCGGTAAAGACGCTCCACGGATCAATGGATACGTCAGGAATTTGCTCAAAAAGATCCTCATGGATTTTGAGGGATGAGTGAGGGATGAGGCGGGGATGAATAAAGAAGTCCTGACGAAGTAAGCCGCAGGGGCTCTTCATCAGGACAAATCCCTCTCCCGCCCCTTCCGTGCGGTGGGGCGGGTAAATGCCTAATGGGCAAAAAATCCGAAGAAGAGAAGGGTATCGATCAGAGCCAGCTCGACCGCTTCGTCAAATTCGTTGTCTTCCAGCACTTCGAATTCTTTTTCGATGAGAAGAGAATCGAGGTCAAAAGCGAGCGCTGATATGATTTCTGCCTCTGGTGAAGGGTAGAGCAGGCTCCAGTTGAACCAACGCTCTTCAATATTTCTTTGATCGAGTGATTGGATCGTCGCCATTCCATCGCTGCTGAAATTCAATGAAACCCGGTAGGCTTCGGAAAGAGCGACTTCGTTGCCGTTCGTTTTGAGTTCATTGGCGGGGATCGAAATGGGGAGGCTGTCGTAAGCCATTGTCACCACATCGGTGATGGCTTCGGCGATCCTTCGGATGGTCGGCATGTCCTCCTGATGTGCGAGAAGCTGCAGTTCAAGGTTGGTGAAATAGTCAGGGCCGTCACCGCCGTCAAACGGGGGGGTGAAGCTGTCCGCGGCGTCCGATCCAACGAGGCTGTCTGCGGCATCAGAGCCGACGAGAGCGTTGCTTTGGAGGTAGTCGGGACCATCGCCGCCGTCAAAGCTGTCTGCGGCATCAGAGCCGACGAGAGCGTTGCTTTGGAGGTAGTCGGGACCATCGCCGCCGTCAAAGCTGTCTGCGGCATCAGAGCCGACGAGAGCGTTGCTTTGGAGGTAGTCGGGCCCATCGCCGCCGTCGAAGCTGTCCGCGGCATCAGAGCCGACGAGAGCGTTGCTTTGGAGGTAGTCGGGCCCATCGCCGCCGTCGAAGCTGTCCGCGGCATCAGAGCCGACGAGGCTTGCTAATCCGCCTTGGGAAAAGGCCTGCGCGACGGCATGCGCTTCAGGTGCCCCCTTTTGAAATTCGCCGGTAAGCGTGACCAGGACGGTGCCATCTCCGAGTGGTTTCGTTCGGATTCGAAATCCGGTGTCGTTTGTATTTTCCTTAATAGAATCCGTCTCAGCCGGGAGTTGGGCGTTTGCGGGAGAGGTCAGGGTTAACGTTCCCAGTCCGATCACAGAGGTGATGGCGATGAGATTGCGGGATATTTTTGAATACAGTTTCATGTGGTTTGAAGAATAGGTTTTATTCGGGTTCACCTGGTATTGAGCAATCCGGCCGGAAAGGTAACAGGGAGATTGAAACTTTTTTTAGAGCCTTGACCTGAGTGACCTTCCGCCGATGATCAGAAGCGATGAGGGGAGAGAAATCGGAGGCCGGAGTTTTCCCGGAAACGCCTTGGACCGTATTGTTTCAGGCAAAGGTGGAGAACACTCTCGGCAATAATGCTCTTGCTGACCTGTGCCAGCTCTATTGGTATCCGGTCTATGCGTATATTCGACGCCGTGGAAAAACAGCGCACGATACCGAAGACCTCACTCAGGAGTTCTTTTTTCATTTCCTTGAAAGGAAGGACTTTGGAAGTGTTGATCAGGCAAAGGGGCGCTTGCGATCCTTCCTCTGTACGGCTGTCAGCCATTTTCTCTCTCAGTCGAGAAGGTCTGAGCAGGCTCAGAAACGGGGTGGGGGGCAAACCGTGATTTCAATAGATGCTGAGTTGGCTGAGCATCGTTATGGCAATGAGCCGGTTGATTCTGTCACACCGGAGAAACTCTTTGAGCGTCGCTGGGCGCTTACGATTCTGGACAATGCTCTTGATGAGTTGCGTGCCGAATATATCCGCCTGGAGAAAGGTAATGTATTTGATGCCTTGTCAGGGTTTTTAACCGGGCGGGGCGGCGCGGAAAGCTATGCGGAAGTGGCAAGGTCGCTTGAGATGCAGGAAGCGGCGGTGAAAATGGCAGCGCACCGCTTGCGGAAGCGGTTTCGTGATCTCCTTTGTCGACATATCACTGCGACAGTGGAATCTCCGGAGGAGGTGGATGAAGAGATCCAGTGGATGATGGCTGCCTTCCGAGATTGATTTCAGTATCATGGAGATTTGTGAGGATTGTGGTTCAACCATCCCCGGAGATGCTCCGTTGGGATTGTGTCCCGGCTGTCTTTTGAGCGGAGCTCCGGCCGTGGCAGACGAGGTTGAGGAGGCAGTCGATGAATTAATCCCCGGTTATCGTCTTGTTCGGCAGATCGGGGAAGGAGGCTTTGCGCTGGTTTACGAGGCGGAGCAACTCGAGCCGGTGCGGCGATACGTAGCGCTCAAAATCCTGAAGCCTGATGTTAGTTCTCCGCAAGTTCTTGCGCGATTTGATGCGGAGCGGCAGGCACTGGCAATTATGGATCACCCTAACATTGCCTCAGTGTATGATGCCGGGGAAACGGCTGAGGGGGATCCCTGGTTTGCCATGGAATATGTCGCGGGGGCTTCCATCACTGAGTTTTCCACTGAGAAGGTGCTTGATGTTGATACGCTTCTCGAAATTTTCCGGAGCGTTTGTGAGGCCGTTCAGCACGCTCATCTCAAAGGCGTTCTCCATCGGGATATCAAACCGTCGAATATTTTAATCGCCGAGATCGATGGGCGTCCTGTGCCGAAGGTGATCGATTTCGGGATTGCGAGGGCTCTGGACGTTTCCCTGACAGGGCACGTGCTCTTCACTGAGTTTCATCAGATCGTCGGGACCCCGGCATACATGAGTCCGGAACAGGCGGCGCTTGATAATACTCCGCTGGATGGCCGCTGCGACATCTACAGTCTGGGGATTCTCTTTTACGAGACCCTGACAGGCGTGCAACCTTTCAAAAACGAGAGGGACGGGAAATCCGGGATTTCTGAGTTGTTGCGTCGCGTCAGAGAAGAGGAGCCCCCTCCGATGTCGCGTTTCGTTCCCGCGCTGCGGGGCGAAACCGAATGGGTCATTGCAAGAGCGATGGAGAAAGATCCGGAAGATCGTTATGACAGTGCGGGGGCGCTTGCCCGTGAATTGGACCGGATTCTTCATCATCGCCCGGTCGAAGCCGCGGCCCCTTCGAACTGGTATCGGATACGCAAGTTTGCGCAGAGGCACCAAACCACAGTGATTGCGGGAACGCTTGTTTTTGCCATACTGCTCGCCGCTGCGACGGTGAGCACTCTACAATTCCTCAAGGCAACAAAGTTGAGTGAGGATCTGCAGATACGTGAGATAGAGCTCAGTCGTCAGTTCAGAGACTCAGACTATAAACTGGGTTTGCAAATGGCTGCAAGAAGGCGGCCGGCCGATGCGATTGCCTACTTTTGTCGCTCGTTGCGTACGGATCCGAATCATCATGCTTCCGCCTCCTGTTTGCTTTCTCTTCTCGCTACTCAGAAATTTACTAAGAATGTGTATGCTGCAATGGATTACCCTGAAGGGGTTTCCTCGGGGCGAATGCCTCTGGTCTTTGATGATGGAGATGATGTCCTCAGTCTCATTCCGGAATCAGGGAGTCTGGCTCGGTGGAATGTAAAAGAGAGGCATTACGAAAGCTTTCCGACTGGATTTGATGAGCCTGTCTTTTCTCTTCTCCCGGGTGGTTCAATCCGTCAATTCCTTCTTTCATCTCATCGGAAAGTTGAGCTCCGATCAGTCGACAACCCGGGCGAGACCTTGTTTCGATATGAAGCAGAGTCCCCAATTGTGAGTATCGCTTCGTCCGGGGATTCCAGCGCGGTAGTTGGAGGTTGTGAAGACGGGACTGCGTTTCTGTGGAGCGTTAGAACGGGTCAATTGGTGGGTCAGCGGAAACTGTCGGATTCTCCGGTCACAGCGGTGGTAGCGACCCGTGAGGGAGGTCTCACGGGGTATGGAACTGCGAGCGGAGAGGTGGGGGTTTGGGGCGTGGATTTCGGTTTTCAGTCCCGGGATGCTGAATCGCACCGAAGCAGAATTACCGCTCTCGCCCTTTCTGAAAGCGGGACTCACTTTGCCAGTGGAGATGAGGCCGGGCAGGTTTATCTCTGGCGGACGCGGCAAATGCTTAAGGTTGGCGGCCCGCTTTATCATGGGGATGCGGTGCGTGTGATGAATATGAATTCCTCCTATCGCCGTCTCATGAGCGGATCTGATGATGGCTTCGCGCGGCTTTGGGATTTGAATACCGGGGCATTCCTTCCTCCGGCACAACACCATCGAAGCCCTGTTGTATTTGGCGCGCCGACGTCTGACGCAGGTGCTTTCATTACTGCAGGTGAATCGGGTTCGGTCCGGATTTGGAATGCGAGTGATGGATCGGGGGAAACCTTCCCGGGAACTTCTCAAAGCAGTGCGGTCGCGATGAGTAGCTCAAGGGGATATTTTGCGACGATGTCTGACAAGCGTCGTCGCCTCGCGGTGTATGAGATTGATCGTGATCCAGCCTGGGTATGGAGGGTCTCCCCGGGGAGGAAGATCGATAGCACAGAAATGTTCGGGGAACTCAGCCCTCAGAAAATGAGCGATGAATCCGGTAACGTCGTCGTCAAACAGGTCTCGCGTTCCGTTCTCAGGTCAGAGGGTGAATTTGGAAGTTTCTCGATTCGGTCGATTCAGGCAATTGCCTCGTGGACGATGCGTCGAGACGGAAGCCAGGTCGCGATCCTGAGCAAGGAAGGTCGATTGGTGATGTGGGATCCCCGGTCCGGTGAAGAGCTGACTCCCTCGATACGCCTCAATTCTGCTGAACTTCGTGGCGTGCGCTTTACGGATCGTGACACGCAGATTGATCTGCTCTTTGCTGATGATACCTTAGGACGCTTCGAGATTCCTCCCCCTGAACTGAGAATCCCTCCGTGGTTTCTCGTTTTTGCAGAGAAAATGGGGGGCCGAAGGTTGGCGGCGGATGGTTCGATTGAGAACCTTGTTGAGGACTCGCTGCAGGCGCTGGCTGAGGTTATTCCTGAAGAGGGTATGCCGTCAGAAAATAGAGATGGAATCGCCTTTCGCTATGCTTCCTGGCTTCTTTCGGGGAACGATGTGCGATGCCCCGGCCCTACCGAATCGATGACGAAAGAGGAGTATGTCGAACAGCTCATCGACACGGGGGAGGAAGCGCTCGTCCAGGAGGCGCTCCGGCTTGATCGCGGAAACGCACGTGGCGTTAGCTTTTTGAAAAATAAGCTAAGAAGCCAACAGCCGTAGTTTCCGTCGAACGGCCTGCAGCGATAAGCCGAAATTGTCTTCCCGGTGAAAAGTAATGCCCTCACTCCCGCTCCGGCAGTGTCGCGAGGTATTTCTTCCGAAGTTCTTCGATTTTTCGCTGCTGTTCAGCAAGGGCTGCTTCCTGGCGCTTTCTCTCGGCCTCCGCTTCCGCTAACTCTCTTGCCGCTGCGGTTTCAATCTGGGCGCGTTCCTGAATTACTTTCGGCGTCTCTCTTGCTACCTTGCTTGCCTGATCGACGGTTGCTTTGGTTTCGTCAGCAGCGGTGTAGGTGGTGGCGAGGAAGCTTTCGATTTCACTGAGCCGCTTGCGAAGGGTTTCCACTTCTTCGGTGATCTCATCGCGGGACTTATAGGCAAGAGCTTCGGCGGCGACTGTTTCAATTACCTGTTCCTCTTCAATTTCTTCAGGCATGTCACCAATCTGTGTGAGGTCGGTGGAAGGTTCCTCTTTGAATAGGGCAGCCAGTTCTGTCGTGTTGGATTCACTTTGCCCGAGTCCGGCATCTTCTTTCAGCTCGGCGATGGCACGGCTTGCGACGAGCTGGAGCGCGCGTTCCAGGACCGTAGTGGATTTTTCCTGAAGGTTTTTAGTGCCTTCGTTGACTGTCTTTTTCGCATCTGCAAGTGTGGTTTCGGCTTCGACGCGTGCCTGCTTGGCTTCAGAGACTTCCGTCTTGGCTTCGACCTCCTCTTCTTTCATGTCTTCGAGATCGCCTTCCATGTCGCCCAGTTCATCGGACTCCTGCTTCGCGGTAAGGTTGATGGCGGCGGCCTGCCATTTTTTGACGAGGAACTGGCTGTCTTTCAGCTCTTCTTTAGCGAGTTGGATCGACTTCTTCGTTGCTGCCTCTTTTTTCACGACGGCATCAACTGACGCTTTAGCCGCTTCTTTCTGTTTCGTGACCGCGGCGAGAGATTCCTCTGCTTTTTTCAGGGTGCCTTGAGTCGCGGCGAGTTTGGCTTTTGCTCCCTCCAGCTCAGTTTTTTTGGCCGCGAGGAGTTCGCCTGCCTTTTTTTCGGCAGCTTGAGTGTTTGCCAAGTCAGTCTTCAGTTTCTCCATTTTCGCGGTGGCTTCTGCGAGTGACTTTCTCGCCGAGTCAAGTTGTGCGGTGGCGGCGTTCCGATTTTTTTCTTCCTGCTGATATTCAGCGGTCTTCGCTGTGAGAGTGGCTTTCGTCCGGTTGAGGCGATCCTGCCCGGCATTGAATGCCTCCAGAAGCGGCTTGAACGCTGTTTCGGCCCCGGCGAGAATTTCGCCTTTGGCCTTTTGGTCAGCGGTCAGGAGGGCAAGTTCTGCATTCTGAGCGGTGAGTTGGGCGTTCTGCTGCTTGAATGAGTCGTTTGCTTGTTTCCATTCGGTTTCGGGAGCAGCGAGAGCAGCTTTGGCCTGATTTGCTTTTAACAGGGCAAGGCGCTCACTTTCAGCGGCTTTAGCCTGAGCGTCGACAAGATTCACGGGAGGGATTATTCCGTCTTTTGACGCTTCCACGAGAGCAGCGTCTGCTTTCATCCGTGCAGTGGTAGCTGTTTTTGTGAGCGCGTCAGCTTCGCTGACTGCCTTCTTAGATCGTTCAAGTTGAGCGGAAGCTGCTGAAACACCGGTTTTCGAGAGGGCGAGCGCTTTGGCCGTCGCATCACGTTCGCGGGTTTTGCCGGTGAAGGCTGCATCGGCCTCTTTTTTTGCTTTCGCGGCGGCGGTGCGAGCGGCGAGAAGCTCGTCGTACTGTTTCTTTTTCGCAGCATCGAGCACTGGTATTGCCGCTTCGGCTTTTGCGGCGGTCAAGCTGGCTGCCAGGGCGGCGATTTTCTGATCCTGCGCCTTCAGGGCCGCTTCCGCTTTGGCGACGGCCTCCTGTTGGGGCTTGAGTCCGGCGTTCGCGGCATTGAGGGCATCACTCGCCGCTTTCGTTTTCGCGTTGAGTTCAGCGACGGTTTTTGCAGCCTGCTCGAGTTGAGGCGTGAGTGATTTTACGGTGCCTTCAAGTTTAGCCACTTCACCCTTCTGGAGGTCACGGGCTTTGGTCGACTCCGCCATCTTCTTGTCGGCGGCAGCGAGAGCGGCTTTGGCATCAGTGAGTTCTTTTGATGCGGTTTTGATACCTGCTTCAAGCTTGGGAAGTTCCCCGCTCAGTTCACGAATACGTTTCTCGGAATAGGCAAGCTGCTCTTCGATCGTGGGAGGGTTCGGCTCAATCAAGGCAAGTTCTCCTCCGGTCTCAACGCTCCAGACCTTAATCGTTCCGTGCCAGTCGCCGGTGAATACCCGCTTGTTGTCGTGGCTGAAAGCGACACTGAGAACGATGTCATCGGAAGCGTTGATCGTTTTAAGTTCCTTTCCGTCGGCTTGCCAGATTTTTGCTTTTTTGTCGCGGCCTACTGAAGCGATTTTTCCATCGGGTGAGAAGGTCACCGCGAGCGCGCCTCCCGGATGGGCATTCCATTTTTTGACCTGCTTGCCTTCATTCATCTCCCACAGGATGATCTGTCCGTCCTCACTGCATGAGGCGAGAAGGTTGCCGTCAGAGCGCCAGGCAATGTCTGTAACGGCAGCGGTGTGACCTTTGAGGGTGTAGAATTCGTAGCCGGTTTCCGTCTCCCAGACAAAGAGGCCGCCATTTCGTCCCCCGGTCGCGAAGATGACTCCATCGGGGCTGTAGGCAGCGGTGAGAAGCCAGTCAGAATGCTTCTTGATACTGTTGACCTCTTCTCCGGCAGCGGTGTCCCAGATTTTAATATTCCGTTTTGGTCCGCCGAGGATGGCGTTCTTTAAATCGGGGGAAACGTCCGCGCCGAGAACGATATCGTACTCTTTACCAACCTCGATGATTCGTTCACCGGTTTTAATGTCCCAGGCGACGACATTTCCCGATTTGCCGGCCCGCCCGCCGCCGCAGGAGAGATAGGCTCCATTCGGGCTGAAGGAGAGCGTTTGTGGAAAACCTTCGGGGTAGGGCAGCACACCGAGGAGGTCGTGGTCTTCAGAATGAAAGAGAAGGACCTGCTTTTGACCGGCAACGGCCAGAATAGGAGCCCAGGGGCTGTGCGCCATTGCAGGGACCGCATTCGGGCGTTCCGTGATGATTTCCGGCTCGAGGATAAGGTGCTCGGGCATTGCAGGGGGGCCCTCCGGCTTCCCTGTCGAGGTAATGGAATTGAAATCTATCTTCGGTTTATCGGATTTTCTGGCTTTGCTGTTGGAGGTTTCAAGGAGACCTCCGGCAATCCAGTCGGAAAGGACTTTCAACTCCTTTTCATTCGCCGGCGTTCCCTTTGGCGGCATGAATGGCTCCTCGGTGTGGGCCGAGAGGGTGAAAAGCCGGCTGGATCCTGGGTCTTCAGATACAACGATCTCACCACCTGAACCGCCTGTGAGGGTTGCTCCGTAGGTTGAGAGGTCGAGCCCCCCTTTTGCTTCGTCTGCGTTGTGGCAGTTCAAGCACTTGTTCTCAAGAATGGGGAACACGTGATCAGCGAAGGTCACTTTCGCGGCGTCTTCAGCGGAATGCGCGTCGTGGGCAGCTGCAGCCAAAGATAAAATGAGGGGAGCAAGGTGTCTCTTCATGAGGGGGATCGGTGATGGTTACGAACTTGAGCAGGTCGCCTGAATCATTCCCGTTTGTTAAAACCTGATAATATACGATATTTTCAGCGTGAGTCGCTCTTATTTGGATGGCGATATCGCGCGGATCAGGGGGCCCTTTCGGGTAGTTTTGACCCGCTTAGTTCCGCCTCTACGTAAAGACGTCTCTTGTTGTATAAGGTTTTGAACGATTAATTCGACACCGAACTATCACCCAACCACACTTTGTTATGAAAGGCTGTTCAAGCTTCTTTAATTCCGGTCTAGCGAACCGTCGCGAGTTCCTCCAAGTCGGCTTTGCCGGTGGGGTAGGTCTCTCACTTCCTGAGCTATTGAAGGTGGAGGCAAAAGGGCAGGCGAAGTTCTACGAATCGAAAGAGGGGGTCGCTAAGTCGCTTATTCATATTTACTTGCCGGGCGGGATGGCTCAACAGGAAACATGGGACCCGAAGCCGTATGCTCCTTCCGAATACCGCGGGCCATACAAGGCGATTAACACAAATGTCGACGGTTTGCAGTTCAGTGAGAACTTCAAGAATCTCGCTAAAGTTGCGGACAAGATGACCGTGATCCGGTCCATGACCCATGGTGAGGCGGCTCATGAGCGCGGCACTCACAATATGTTTACCGGTTACCGGCCGAGTCCGGCGATCAGTTTCCCGTCTTTTGGTTCGGTGGTTTCTCACGAATTCGGGCCGAGAAAGAACCTTCCTCCTTATGTTTGTGTTCCAAATTCTCCGAATGAATTCGCAGGGACCGGCTATCTCAGTTCGATGTATGGTCCTTTTTCCGTTGGTAGTGACCCTGCTGACATAAAGAATTTCAAGGTGCGTGACCTCACTCTCCCGGGTGGAGTTGATGGAGCCCGCTTTGAGCGTCGTCGCACTCTTCTTGAGGCGGTGGACAGTCATTTCCGTAACATGGAGCAGGCGGATTCAATTGACGCGATGGATGACTTTTACCAGAAGGCATACAGCCTGATTGGTTCTGCGGAAGCCCGTGATGCCTTTGATCTCACGAAAGAGGACGACAAGATGAAAGATCGTTACGGCAAGAACGCTGCCGGAATGCGCATGCTTCTTTCCCGTCGACTCGTGGAGTCAGGGGTTCGCCTCGTAACCATGACTTACGGGAGTTGGGATCACCACGACAAGATTAAGGATAATATCGGACGTCATGTTCCTGCGTTTGATAAGGCTCTTGCGACTCTCCTCACTGATCTTGATGAGCGAGGCCTCCTTGATTCGACTCTGGTGATGGTTACCTCGGAATTCGGACGGACGCCGAAAATTAACAAGACTGACGGCCGTGATCACTGGCCCCGTGTCTTCTCCACCATGCTTGCGGGTGGAGGCGTGAAGCGTGGCTTTGTCTACGGATCCTCTGACTCTCTTGCCTCAGAGCCTGATACGAACCCTGTCGATGTTCAGTCATTTGCCAAGACGGTTTACAACCAGCTCGGAATCAATGCTGACAAAGAACTTATCGCTCCCGGGCCGCGCCCGATGGAGATTGTTGATGGCGGAAGTGTCATCAAGGAGCTTCTCGCGAAGAGTTAGGTATCGGTATTTTTTTATCTTCCCCATTCATGAAACGTATTCTGACAATTCAGGGTGCGGTCCAGAGGTCCTCTCTGAAGAAGGTGGCCGCGGCAGCTTGTCTGCTTGCGGTGCTTTTTTCGAGTGCTCTTCTTGAGGCTGCTTCTCCCGACCTCCAAAACACAACTCCCCGGGGAGCTCAACGCGGGGTGGAAACGAAGGTGACCTTTTTCGGTAATCGTCTTGAAGACGCAGAGGAAATTATTTTTCATTACCCCGGAATCACGGTCAAAGAGCTGAACGTCCTTGATAATAAGAAGGTTGAGGCGACTCTGGTTATTGCGCCTGATTGCCGGCTCGGGGAGCATCATCTACGCGTTCGCTGTAAGAGCGGTATCAGTTATGCCAGGAACTTCTGGGTTTCCCAATTTCCGAATGTGGCTGAAGTCGAGCCGAATGATGACTTTGATGTCCCGCAGAAAATAGATCTCAATGTAACGATCGAAGCTGAGGCGAAGGCGGAGGAGACTGATTTTTATCAGGTTTCGATGAAGAAGGGGCAACGGCTCTCGGTAGAGGTTGAAGGGTTGCGGATCAATAACATCCGGCAGAGGATCGCGATTGACCCCTTTGTGTCTATCTTCAACAAAGACGGTTTCGAACTCGCTTCCGCGGATGGGTCCGCACTCTTAAAGCAGGAGTCCATCCTCTCGATGGTTATACCCGAAGATGGGGACTACATTGTCGAAATTCGTGATTCAGCCTATCAGGGGCGGGGAGCTTACCGTGCTCATATCGGAACCTTTCCACGGCCAACCGGCATATTTCCCGCGGGAGGGAAACCCGGTGAAGAAATGGAATTTACGATGCTCGGCGATGTGAAGGGTGAATACAAGACGGGGGCAACCCTTCCATTGACGACAGAAGAGGGAACTTTCGGCGTTCTTGCGAAGCAGGATGGTCTGTTTCCTCCCTCACCTAACCCGGTCAGGGTGAGTGACTTGACAAACGTTCTCGAGGCGGAGCCAAATGATGAGCTTCGTGAGCCTGCGATCAAGGTGTTGGGTGCCCTGCCCCTGGCTTTTAACGGTATTCTCGAAAAAGAGGGGGATATCGATATTTTTAAGTTCACTGCTAAGAAGGGGCAGAGTTTTCGCTTTAAAGTTTATGCTGATACAATTGGCTCTCCGGTAGATCCGGTTTTGAACCTCTACGATGCGAAGTTTAAGTCAGCCGGTGGTTCCGATGATGCCAACGGTACGAAGGACAGTCAGGTCGATCTGAAAGCGGCTGAGGACGGTGAATACTATGTGCGTGTGAAGGATATGCTGGATCGCGGCGGAGCCGACTATGTTTATCGGATCGAAGCGGTAGCCTCGAGCCCGCGTATTGAAGTGACGATGCCTGAAATGCTTCGACGGGATCTGCAGTATCGAAAGCAATTTAATGTGCCGCGTGGAGGTTACTACGCCATGGTCGTCAACACCACGCGCCGGAGTGTTTCGGGTGAATTGGTTTTTGATCTGCCCGATCTTCCGAAAGGGGTGACCTGGGAGTCCGGTACCATTCCGAAAACGGTGAGCCAGTTTCCTATTCTTTTGAAGGCAGCTCCTGACGCTCCCATTGCGGGGGGGATGTATGAGTTGAAGGTGAAGACGGTTGATCAGGAGAAGCCGGTTGAAGGCTTGTTTAAACAGGGCATTGATCTGGTGAGGGGGCCGCAAAACGGGGTGGAATATTACACTCGCTATCACGAGAAGCTGCCTGTCGCGGTTGTTGAGGAGATCCCCTACAGCATCACCATTGACCAACCGAAGTCACCGATCGTTCGCAACGGGACTAAAAAGCTGAAAGTGCGTGCCCATCGGAAGGATGGTTATGACAAGAAGATTACGGTGAGGTTTCTCTGGAAGCCTCCGGGTATCACAAGTCCTTCGACGATGACCTTCGGGGAGAAGGACACGGAATTGGAGTATGAGTTGAATGCGAATGCGACTGCGGAGATAAACTCCTGGAACGTCACCGTGATTTCTGAATCTGATGGCGGTAAAGGTGTCATGATGTCGGCCGCGCCATTTGTGAAGCTGGATGTTGAGGAGCCTTTTGTGAACATGAAGCTTTCGATGGCGACGGCCAAGCAGGGGGAGTCGATCGAGATGCTTGCTGAAGTCGAGAATCTCCGCGAGTTTAGCGGTCAGGCGGATGTGCAGCTCTTTGCTGTTCCTGCTCACGCGACGGTTCCCGTACTGAAAATTGATCAGAAAACTGAAGAACTTCGTCTTCCGATTCAAACGACTGAGAAGACTCCGGTAGGGCAGCATAAAAACCTTTTTTGCACGGTGACCGTATTACAGAACGGTGAGCCGGTGGTTCATCGAGTCGGCATGGGCGGTGTTTTCCGTGTTGATCCCAAACCGAAAGAGCCTGTCGCTGAGAAGCCTGCTTCCGGTGAGAAAGTGGTCGCCAGCAATGAGGCAAAAGAAAAGCCTCTTTCAAGGTTGGAGCAGCTCCGCCTGGAGGCTCAGAAAGAGTCATCAAGTCAGTAAAATTGAATTCCCTGTGAGGCGTATGCCTCCTTTTTCCAAACCAGCAGAATGAAAAATCCGATTCGTCTCTTCCTTATTCTTGTATGTGCCGCCGGTGTTTCGCTCCGCGCGGAGGGGAATGCTGATTCCGGGATTGATTTTGTGAAAGACATCCAGCCGATTCTCGAGTTCAACTGCGTTAAATGTCATCACGAGGCAAAAGTAAAAGGTGGTCTTCGTTTTGATCAGGCAGCTCTTTTCTTCGAAGGAGGCGACGGCGGTCCGGCGCTCGTGAAAGGGGAGCCTGATAATTCGCTCATGATTGAAATGGTCGAGTTGCCTTCTGATGACATGGATGTGATGCCTCCGGAAGGACGCACCCTTCATGATCATGAAATTGCGAAGCTTCGCCAGTGGATTAAAGAAGGCGCCAGCTGGCCGGAAGAGTTGCTGCTAACGGCCCGCAATGAAGACGATTTTAAGGGGGCTGAACCGCTTGCTGATAATGGGAAAAAAATCGTCAAGATCGAAGCTTTTCCTCAAGACATAAATCTCGAGAAAAAGCGGGATACTCAATCTGTTGTGGTCATGGCCACCTACGATGATGACACAACGCTGGATGTCACGGCGAATGCGACATTTACCTTTGGAGATCCCTCTCTTATCGCGCTGAAGACCCGAAATCACTTCATCCCGGTCAAGGATGGAAAAACGGAGCTTTCGATCAAGGTGGCGGATAAATCAGTGAAGCTTCCGGTTTCGGTTACCCAGGCGGCTGAGGACAGGCCAATTAGTTTTAACCTCGACGTGATGCCGGTGTTTATGCGCGAGGGCTGTAATACGGGGGCCTGTCATGGATCGGCCCGCGGGCAGGACGGCTTCATGCTTTCGTTGTTTGGTTATGATCCTGATGGTGATCATTTTCGCCTGACGCGCGAATTGGCCGGCTACCGTATCAATCTCGCGATTCCTGAGGAATCCCTGCTCGTTGAGAAGTCCATTGAGGCAGTTCCTCACACAGGAGGAAAGCTCATGGAAAAGGGCGGGCACGGCTATAATACCATGGTCGAGTGGATCGCTGACGGCGCGACAAATGATGATCCGAAGAATCTTCCCACCGTGGTCGCTCTTGAAGTCTATCCTCCGAAACTGGTGCTCGAAGGTTCAGGGGCCCAGCAGCAGCTCACGATTCGCGCTAAGTATTCAGATGGTCACGATCGGGATGTCACCCATCTCGCGTCATTTGTAACAAACAATGAGCCGACTGCAGCAGTTGATGAATTTGGTAAGATCACCGCTGGAAAACGCGGGGAGGCTTTCATCATGGCTCGTTATGAAACGAAAACAGTGGGCATCCAAACGATTGTGATACCTGAGGGGCTTGATTACACCCGTCCGGAAATGACGGAGAACAATTATATCGACGGCTTCGTTCACGATAAACTGCATAAGCTGAGAATGGTTCCTTCGGGCCAATGTTCCGATGATGAGTTTCTTCGTCGCGTCTCCCTTGATATCGTTGGGCAACTTCCAACGGTGGAGGAATACCACAGCTTTGTGGCGGATAAGGATCCGAAGAAACGCGAGAAGCTCGTTGACCAGTTGCTGGAGCGGAAAGAGTTCACCGAGATGTGGGTCATGAAGTGGTCTGAACTGCTGCAAATCCGCTCTGATCAGAACATCAATCTCGGGATTTCCTACAAGTCTGCTCTTCTTTATAACGGTTGGTTGCGTGATCAGATTGCGGCGAACGAGCCATTAAATGAGTGGGTGATTGATTTGATCAGCTCAGAGGGTGGAACCTTTTCGAACCCTGCCACAAATTTTTACCAGGTTGAGCGGGATTCATTAAAGCTTTCGGAAAACGTAGCCCAGGTATTTATGGGGATGCGTCTTCAGTGCGCGCAGTGCCACAACCATCCCTTCGACCGCTGGACGATGGATGACTACTACAGCTGGGCTGCCTTCTTCTCGCAGATCGGACGGAAACAGGGGGTCGATCAGCGTGAGCAAATTGTTTACAATCGCGGCAGCGGTGAGGTGAAGCATTTGATTGGGGGTAAATCGATGGCTCCTAAGTTTCTTGGTGGTGATGTTCCGGACGTGAAAGGAAAAGACCGCCGGGAGGTTTTAGCTGAGTGGTTGGCCTCACCTGACAATCCTTATTTTGCGAGCAATATCGTGAATATCGTCTGGTCTCACTTCCTGGGTGTTGGAATCATTGATCCGGTGGACGACGTTCGCGTGAGTAATCCGGCCTCCAATCCTGAACTTCTTCACGCGCTGGCGTCCCGATTCGAAGGGGAGTATGGCTACGACTTTAAACAGTTGGTAAGGGATATTTGTAATTCAGCTACTTATCAGCGCACGACGAAAGCGACGCCTTCGAATAAGGATGACATGAACAATTTTGCGAGGGCTCGTGTTCGTCGTCAACGTGCTGAGGTCATGCTCGATACGATCACTCAGGTAACCGTGACGCAGAACAAATTCAAGGGCTTGCCTCTTGGTTCCAGAGCCGTGCAGATTGCTGATGGTCAGACGACTGACTACTTTTTGACGACCTTCGGACGGGCGACACGGGAAACGGTGTGCTCCTGTGAAGTGGTGATGGATCCAAGTCTTTCCCAGGCATTGCACCTCTTGAATGGTCCGACGGTGACGTCGAAGATTGAGAAAGGGAAGGTCGTGAAGTCTCTTCTTGCGGCAGGAAAGAAACCCGAAGAAGTGATCGATGATCTCTATATTCGTTCGTTCACTCGAAAGCCGACAGCGGAGGAGAAGAAACAGTTGATGGCGCAGGTAAACGCTGTTGGTGAAGACAAGGCTCAGATTGAATTGGTCTTGAATGATGTCTTCTGGGCAGTTTTGAATTCCAAGGAGTTCATGTTCAACCACTGATTCGGCCACGACTGTTGCTCGAAGAGCATTTCTATTAGTAAAAGCGGCCCTTTCCGGGTCGCTTTTTTTGTGTCCACCGCGAAAAACGGTGAAGCTTGCAAATTCTTTACAACTTCTGGCTCAACTATTCGTCTGTCTTTGCGTTATAAAGGAAACGAAAATCTGACGCCCCCATGAAACCTCACGCTGCCTCGTCGCTGGATCTCCGAATCGGAATCAACCTTCTGTTTATTACCCTCCTCCTCATGCCTTTACCTTTTTCTGTTAGAGCCAACGAAAGCTTTGGCTTCCTGGAACGCTTTGCCCTTGCCGAAGACCGGGGATCAATTCTCAGGGAACTGGTACCGGGGACTGAGGATTACTACTACTACTCAGCGTTGCTCGCGCAGCAGGAAGGGCGGCTCGACGAAGTTGCCGGATTTCTTGAGCCCTGGATCAAGCGTCATGGCGAAACGGTTCGGGTAAATGAAATTCGTCATCGTCAGGCATTACTCTCCTATTCGACTGATAAAGAAGGTTCGCTGGCCTACCTGAAGAGACAGCTGGGGCTTCGCTTCGATCATGAGCAGGCGAAACTGGACAGGAAACCTGATTTTCCGACAGCCCTCAATGAAGAAGAGATTTCATGGGAATCGTTTTATGATCGCTCAATTAGCCGGGATAGCATTGGTCAGATCGAGGATTCCGGTCTTGATCGACTTCTTCGTGAGGAAAGGGAATTGAATCCTGCACAGCGTCGCGAACTACTGAGCCGGCTTACCTTTCCTGACTATGAGAGACTGGTTGGTCTCATCGCAGCTGATCTGAGGACTCGCGAGAGCCGCGGGTTCGGTGAGTTCCCGATTCATTTACAGTTGACGCTCGCGCAGCTGGACGAATTGGAGGGACTTCGCCCGGAGCTGGCCGCGAGCCCTGCCTTTGTGGATGCAAAGCTTCTTCGTTTGCGTCCGAATGGAGATATTGATCTTGAACATTCCGCCGAGGAACGGCAGGCATATCTTGATCGATTATGGTCTTATGTTAGTCAACTCGCCCCCGCTTTCAATTCCCTGAAAGTTTCAGTTCTGCACCAGCGGCTTTCCGAAGCACGGGCGCGAGGCGAGTTTCCGTTGGATGAATTTCTGAGCTATCTCCAGTTGCCGCGTCCGGCCGCATATATGTCGCCCCGTTACCTCGAGGGAAGGAGTCAACAGGTAGCGATGGCTGACCTCAACGCCGATTTTTCTTCAACGACGGGATTCCCTCCCATCATGAATGATGAAGCAATTGTTCGTCACTTTCTGGAGGCAGCATTTGTCGAAGATGAATCCTATCAGCGATTCAGTGCCTATCTCCGGGAGGACTATTTGAAGGAGGTTTTTGCAGAGACAAAGTTGGTTGGGGGGCTTGGTGATCCTGCTGAATATTTTTCCCTGCTCACTCCCGCCCAAGTTCAGTCAATCAAGGAACGTGTAGAGATTTCTTTCCTTCCTGATAACCCCGCTTCCTTCGGATCGGATGACGAGGTCGTGCTGAAAGTTGCCGTAAAAAATGTCAGTGATCTCCTCGTTAAAGTCTATGAGATCAATTCGCACGCCTACTACCTGGATCAGCAACGTGAGATCAATACCGACCTCAATTTAGATGGTCTCGTCGCGAATGAGGAGAAGCGTTACAAATATGACGATACTTCGATGATTCGACATAGTGAGGTGTTTTCCTTCGAGTCGTTGAGCGGAAAACGCGGCGTTTGGGTGGTGGAATTGATCGGGAATGGCATCAGTTCGCGTGCACTTGTTCGGAAGGGTAAGCTTCAGTACCTTTCGACGACGACTCCCGGTGGTGAGATGATCCAGGTCTTGAGCGAGGAGAATGAGTGGGTGAAAAATGCTTTCGCTCTTTTCGGCGGAAAGCGGTATGACGCGTCCGCGGAAGGATCTATTCTGCTGCCGTTCTCGGAGGCAGGAGCAGCGTCAGTGATTCTTTCCGATGGTGAGATTTCGAGTCTGGTTACTCTCGATCTGCCTCGGGAAACCTACTCACTCGACGCGGGTTTCTTTCTTGAGCAAGAGAGCCTCATTGCCGGTCGTGAATCAGTGATCACGGTCCGCCCTCAATTGAGTTTAAACGGAGAGCCTGTCTCAAGCTCTCTCCTTGAGAATCCAACGCTTCGAATTAAGACGACTGATCAGGACGGTATAGAATCCATCGTCGAGGTGGATGACTTTCCTCTCTTTGATGATCGGGAATCTGGTCATGCTTTTCGAGTGCCGCCACGCCTTCAAAATATTCAGGTTACTCTTGAAGGGGGGATTCCACTTGTCAGTGCACCCGGTGAACCGGAGAGATATAGCGCCCGGAGAGATTTTCAGGTAAATGGGACTGACACAAATGAGCAGGTTTTTGATTTGTTTCTGAGCCGGTTCGAAGAGGGATACTATCTGGAGGTTCTCGGGAAGTCCGGTGAAGCGGTCGTGGATCAACCCGTTTCGTTGACTCTCACGCATGATGATTTCTCGCGTCCTCATTCGGCGGTGCTTAAATCTGACAGTTCGGGGCGCATTCAGTTGGGACCGCTTGGAGAGATAGTTCGGCTACAAGTCTCCGGCAATGGTGCAGAACCCCGCCAGTGGAAGCTTGAGGACGGTCGCTACGAACTCCCCGGCTCAGTTCACGCTATGGCAGGCGAAGTAGTGATTCTTCCGATAGCCGCCAGTATCGAGGCTCTTTCGCGAAGCGACTTCGCTTTGTTCGAGATTCGATCAGGAGTCCCGGCTCAGGATAAGTTCAGTTCGGTCTCTTTAGCGAGTGGCGCGCTGGAGCTTAGAGGCCTGGCCCGTGGGGACTATCGTGCGTATTTCCGGAGAGAGGGGAAAGTTGTTGATATACATGTCACGGAGTCAACCGGCAAGGTGGCTGGATACGCGCTTTCCGGGAGTAGACATCTACAGGCGTCAGATTCAACGCCACTCTATATTTCTTCGTTTGAGGAAGATGGGGATAAAATAGTCATTGAAGTCAAAAATTCCGATAAGCTAACCAGGGTTCATCTTGTTGCGACGAGATTCCTCCCTTCTTTTGATCCATACGAGAGTCTGAAGAATGCCAAAGAGCTACCGCTCTTCCGTATCTCTAGAGGAAGCAATAGATCTCTCTATGTTTCAGGGCGCGATATCGGTGAAGAGTATCGCTACATTCTGGAACGCCGCTCCATGACCCACTATCCGGGGAATATGTTGGATCGACCCGGTCTACTCCTGAATCCGTGGGAGCTGAATGAGACAAGTACTGAATTGGATGAAGCGGAAGAGGGTGACGCCTACCGGAAGGGCCGGGAGATGAAAACAGCGAGTCGAGCTAAGCCGGGTGCGATGCCGACGCAGAGTGCTCCGGCGCCGCTACGGGCGGTGAGTTCCCCTTCGCTTCAGTTTCTCGAGCAACCATCATTGGTGTTAACAAATCTCGAACCGGGGGAAGACGGTCGCCTCGAACTGAACAAGGAGGTTTTGAAAGGGCGTCAACATCTTCAGTTGATGGTTGTTAATGCCAACGAATCGGCGTCGAGGCAGTTGGCGCTGTCTGCGCCGGATGATCCTGTTCCTTTTAAAGATCTTCGCCTTGAGCGATCTTTTGACGAAAAGAAGTCATATACTCAGCAGCGAAAGGTGACGCTTCTTCACGCCGGAGAATCACTGACGATCGACGATCTTCGTTCCGCCGAGCTCGAGGTATATGATACCTTGAGCGAAGTCTATTCCACCTTGCTGGCAATTAATTCGGACCCCGACTTTACCCGGTTTGGTTTTGTTACAAAGTGGCCGTCCCTTGAGGATTCTGAAAAGAGAAGGCTCTATGCAAAGTTTGCCTCTCACGAGTTACATGTTTTTCTTGCGGAGAAAGATAAGGACTTCTTTGAGAAGGTCGTGCGGCCCTATCTCGCTCACAAGAAGGATAAAACCTTTATTGATCGATACCTCCTCGGGGAGAATCTGGAGGCCTTCCTCGCTCCATGGGAGTTCAGTCGCTTGAACATCGTGGAACGAATTCTTCTTGGGCGGCGATTGGGAGGGGATTGGCGATCATCAACTGCTGATCATGTCGTGAGCCTTTATGAACTCATTCCGAAGGATGACAGTCTGGCCGCATTCAATTTCGCACAGGCTCTTCGTGGCCGCAGGTCCGGTGCGGTGGGTGATGAAGTCGCGTTTGCTATGCCTGTGCCGGAACTGGCTTACGGTCACAGTTCTGAAGATCGCTTCGAAGGAAATATCATGGAAGAGCCGGCGGCAGTGGCGCAATTGGTCGCTCGTCCCGCGATGCAGGCCCGGGGGTCTATCGGCGGCCGCGGGTTGGATATGGACGCTGCGCAAGTGCGACAGATCAGGGAGGAAGCAATCAGTGAGCGGCTTTTCCGTCAGATTGAATCGACGAGGGAATGGGCGGAGAACAACTATTTTGAGTTGCCTGTCGATCAACAGAACGCTGAGCTCATTCCGGTCAATGGTTTCTGGAAGGATTTTGCGAATTGGAATGGTGAGGGCGGCTTCTATTCCCGGGAGTTTACCGCGGCGACTCGAAATTTCACTGAGATGATGTTTGCGTTGAGTGTTCTGGACCTTCCCTTTGAAGGAGAAGAGCATGGCGTCACGATCAATGCTAACGAAATGCAGCTTACGGCCAGGTCCCCGCTGATCGTTTTTCACGAAGAGATTGAGGAGGGCGAAGTTGTCGAAGACGAGGCACCTGTCCTCGTAAGTCAGAATTTTTACCGGGCTGATGATCGATTTCGAATTGTGAACGGAGAAAAGGAAGACAAGTTTGTAACGGATGAATTTCTCGTCGGTGTTGTTTATGGGAGTCAGGTCGTGGTTACCAACCCCACTTCAACCACCCATCGTCTTGACTTGCTTCTGCAAATTCCGGCAGGTTCGGTTCCTGTTGGCGGGAGTGATTACACGAAGTCCTACCCACTTTCGCTCGATCCGTTTTCGACGAGGCGCCTTGAGGTGAGTTTCTATTTTCCGAAACCTTCGGAAGGGGAGGTGTTCACTTCTTTTCCTGCTCAGGTTGCCAAAGATGAAAAAGTTATCGCAAGCGGTGCGAGGGCAACTTTTAATGTGGTTGAACGTCTTTCCAATATTGATGAAGCCTCCTGGGATTATCTTTCTCAGGAAGGTTCAGGAGAGGATGTGCTCAGCTATTTGATGGGTGCAAATCTGCACCGCATCAATCTGAGCAGGATCGCCTGGAGGATGCGTGAAGATATTGATTTCTTTCGTGAGGTAACCTCACTTATCGCGGAGCGTCACGGCTACGATGACACTCTCTGGAGTTATGGACTCTACTATGGGGAGAACAGCGTCGCGCAGGAGTATCTGAAGCATCAGGAAGCCTTTTTAAGGCAGGCAGGGATGTGGATTGAGAGTGAGTTGGTCAGTATTGATCCGGTGGACCGAAACTGGTATCAGCACCTGGAGTATTCTCCGCTTGTAAACGCGCGTGCCCATCGACTCGGTCGGGAACGCAGTATTTTGAATGATCGTTTCAGGGCGCAGTATCTTTCGAAATTGCAGCTCCTGAGTTATAAGCCTGAGATTTCGAATGAGGATCGTCTTGCTGTTTCTGCCTATCTATTTCTTCAGGATCGTATCGAGGAGGGGCTCGCCTGGCAGGAATCTGTGGAGGCGAAGGAGTTGTCTTCAACTTTGCAGTATGACTACCTCTCCGCGTATGCCGCATTCTACCGGGAGGACTTAAAAACGGCGGGCGCGATTTCCGACGAATATGAAGATTACCCGGTAGAGCATTGGAGGAGGAAGTTTGCCGAAGTGTCCCGTCAACTGACCGAAGTGACAGGGAAAAAGTCCGGAGATAAAGAGCTTCCGGACGGGGAGACGCTTTCCTCCGGGGATCCATTTCTGGAATTGTCAGCAGCAGGGCGGGAAGGAGAACTGAACTATCATAATATTGAAGCAGTCACGGTGAACTACTACGAGATGGATCTTGAGTTCCTCTTTTCAAGCAAACCCTTTGTTTCGGGGGACAGCGGACAGTTTGCTTATGTAAAGCCCAACCGGGTGGAGAAAATAGAGCTGCCCGAGGGTGAAACCAAATGGCGGTTCGAGATTCCTGAAGAGTTTGCGAGTAAGAACGTTCTCGTGGAAACTGTCGGAGCCGGACAAAAGTCGGCGGTGGCGGTATTCTCTAATCGCCTTGATGTGCAGCTGGCAGAACGCTACGGACGACTTGAGGTAAGGGGTAAGGACCGAAAGGACCCGCTTTCGAAGATCTATGTCAAAGTCTATGCAAAGATGAAGAACGGTGACGTTCAGTTCTTTAAGGATGGATACACCGATCTGCGCGGTAAATTTGATTACGCCAGCCTCAGTACAAATGATCTCGACGAAGTTGAATCACTCAGCCTGCTTGTCATGAGTGAGAAAGACGGAGCACTCGTGCGTGAGGTGAAACCACCTCAGCGCTGATTAATCTGTCAGGAAGCGGCGAAGGACGCGAGTGAGGGTTTTGATTCCCCAATGAAGACCCTCGATGGGAATTCGCTCGTCAACTCCATGAAAAAGGGAAGCAAAGTCAATCTCTTCAGGGAGCTGAAGAGGATAGAATCCATAGCAGTTTGCTCCCAGTTTTGCGTAGTTCCGGCTGTCGGTAAATCCAGGAATCATAGACGGGACAAGGTGGCCTTCCGGATCTGCGTCCGCCATGACTTCTTCAATGTTTCGGAAAAGATCTGTGTCGGTATCAAAGGAAACCGAGGGGGATTCCTCCAGAATTTCGTAGCTGGCAGTCACTCCGGGAATACGGTCTGTGATCGTTTCTAATTCCCGGATAAGATCGTCGCCGCTTTGCCCCGGTGCAAGTCGGCCGTCAATATCGACTGAGGCGACGGCGGGAATTACGTTGATCGGATGGTGGGTGATCAGCGAGGTGGGGTTGGCGGTATTGCGCAGGAGCGCTTCTATTGATCGCCTCCGTGACGGGTTTGCGACCGCTAGCGGGAGAAGCTTCGGTCCAATCACGGGGTGGGAAAGCAGCGGGCAAAGAGCGCGGGCAAGGGGGCCTTCAGGTTCAGCGAATCCAGCAATGAAGCGCTTCACCTCTTTGCCGGGGTGCCATGGAAGCGGGGTGCTTCCGATGGCGGTAATGGCTTTTGAGAGATGAACGACTGCATTGTCTTCACTTGGCAGCGAGCTGTGCCCGGAGGTTCCGGAGACGGTCAGGCGAATCCAGGCGACTCCTTTTTCGGCGACTTGAACAGGATAGAATCGCCGACCTTTCTGATGCACGGTGAATCCGCCGACTTCGTTAATGACATACTCCGGGTTCGTCCCCAGAAGTTCGTGATGGTTCTCGACGAGCCACTGTGAACCGTGGTGAGTGCCGGCTTCTTCGTCGCACACGGCGACAAAAATGAGATCGCGATTGATGGGAAGATTCTCTTTCCGAAGGCGGGTGATTGCCGCCAGCCCCATTGCGGCAAATCCTTTCATATCAATCGCGCCCCGGCCCCAAATGTAGGTTCCATCGTTGTGCGCTGAGAAAGGAGGGTGAGTCCACGCCGGGGCCTCAGCAGGAACCACATCAAGATGGCAGCTCAGGATAAGGGGCCTGCTAAACTGCCGGTGCCCGCCGGCCGACCACTTTGCAACAAGGTTGGGGCGAGCCTCTGATTTGCCGACAATCGTGGTCGTGAGTCCCGCTGCTTCGCACTGTGTCGCCGCAAACTCGATTGCCTCCCGTTCATTGCCGGGAGGATTGGTCGTATCGAACCGGATCAGTGATTGCAGGACACTGACAGCGTTCTCCAGTTCTTCGGCTGGAAACTCCGGTGCAGACATCGTTAAACAGTTACGTGACAGGGATCAGCGGCCGGGTCCTGATGACTTGGGGCCGCCGAGATATTCGCGTTCGAACATGGCTGCCGGATAGCTTCCGATCTTCACGTTGGAGAATTGCAGGGTGATGGTGTTGCCCCCGTCACGAATCTGCATTTTTGAGAGAAATGGACGACCGTTCGCTGAGTTGTTATACTCCATGTTTGAGGAGCGAAGGAGGGTGCCTGATTTTGCGTAGAACTCAGCTTTTTTACCGAGATTGCCGTTTGTGGTGACCCAATATTTAATCATGGCATAGGTGTCACCCAGGGAATTTGCTTTCAAGGAATAGACGGTTGCGGCCTCGCCGTTCACTTCACCGGCTTCCTTTCCGACGAGCTTGTAACCTTCGACAAAACTGGTGGAAGCAATATCTCCGATCGCGGCATCTCCGGAGAGCCGCTGGCGTTTCGAGACGGAGACAGGGCGGCTGATTCCGGGTTTCCAGAACCACATGTTTCCTTTCGCTTCAGCGAGATAGCGCCTCCCCTGTGCTTCAGCAGGTTCGATCACTTCAGCGAATACTTTGCCCCCTTGAGAGGTTGCGACAAACTTGGCGCTCTTGTTTCCGGAAACACTGACAGTCCACTGCACGCCGGTGTTTCCGGTCATGATTCCCCGGGCTTGTTCAGCGGCAATGAGGGCCGCCTCATCCGCGATGAGTGGGGTGCTAAAGCTGGCGAGAAGGAGTAGGGATAGAATTCGGGAGTTCATGTAGGTAGCGATATTAAACGTGACCCAAAGAATCGACAATACTTTGCTTCGATGCTCTTCGCGCCGGCGCAATCGCTGCGAGGGATGTAAAGAAGACAAGGAGGAGCAGGGTCATGAGAAGGTATTTCGGTAGGATTCGGATCTCCCAGACGATTTCCCGGGCAGTGACCGGAGGTTCCCAGGTCGGCTGAAGCCAATGGATAAAAAGGGCGAAGCCAACCGTAATGACCAAACCGGTCAGCGCACCGATAATGCCGAGGAAGGCGCTCTCAATGCCGAAAAGTCGAACGACTCCCGGTCGTTTCAACCCGATGGCCCGGAGCGTTCCGATTTCCCGTGTCCGCTCGACGACGGCCATGCCGATGGTGTTGAGGACTGACATGATGACAATGGTCGCGATGATGACAAAGACGAGTCCGAAGATGATGTCGAACATTCGTTTGGTTCGCAGGTAGAGACGGGAGACGTCATACCAGGGGATTACTTCCCACTCTTCCGGTGAAAGTTGCGCCCTGAGATCGGCTATGACGGCGTCGGTGTCTTCATCCTTCTGCAGGAGGATCCTGATACAGCTGACACCGCTGGTATCATAAAGGGTCTGAGCCAGTTCAAGCGGCATAAAGACATAGCGATTGTTCAACGCTTCAGAAGCAACATCAACGATTTGAAACACCTGGGCATCGACCGCATTCATCTGTCCACTGATCGATGGAGCCATGAGAATGACATCTGTTCCCGGTTCCAGTCCGAGGTTCTCTGCCATGCCGGGGGCGATCGAGAGTGCGTAGGGCGTTTCGTCGGTGATTTCTTTACCGATATCTCCCGGGCCTGAGGCACTCTTCAAAGCGGTGGATCGGGAGAAAATCGAGTCCTTTTCAGAAGGAACCATCGCCTGTCCGAAAAAGAATCCGGGATTTCCGTCGTAGTCGAGATTGCCTTTGACCTCAAGCATCCCGGCGGCCAGTTCGATCCGGTCATCATTCGCCGCAAGAGACCTGATTTCCTCGAATTTTTCAGATTCGATGAGATAGGCAGCAGGATCAGAACCCCCGTAGTCGCGAGCGTCTTTTTTCCAGATTTGGACGTGGCCATTTACCTGCTCATAGATGTGCGCTTCCTTAATGCTGGCGAACATGTAGCCGGCGAATCCGGCAAAGATGTTTGTCGCTGAATAGCCGAGCGCGACCGCAGCAATCGTGGTGATTGAACGGCGGCTGTTACGAAGCAGGTTTCGGAGGGCCAGGGAGATCCAGTTCACAGGTCGATGAAGGTGAAAAGCTATCGATACCGGCAGAAAGGCAGGTCCTCAAGAGACAATTGGCACAAACCAGTTCTTCACCGGATCCCTGAGCCAGAAGATGAGGATAGGAAGGCTCAGAGGGATGTAAAGGAGGCTGGTGAGACCGAAAACGATGAGAACGAGGCCATAAATCCAGGCCCACCCGCGACGGGGGAGGAAAAAGGCGGGTAGGACCGCGATAAAAAACAGCAGACCCATCGCTATAAAGATCGAGCCAAGAAAGGCCCCCTCCGTCGGCGACATTTCAAGGTCAGCCGGGGGATGGGTCAAAAAAATGACGCCCACGCCGGCCAGGAAAAGGTAGGAAAGCGCTAAGCATGCAGCATAGAAACGAAACCAGATGATTGTTTTGGGCATAAAAATCAGGATCGACGGGGTTTTTCAGTAAAGCGGAAGTAGATCTTTCGGCAACGGGAAAGAAAGACGAGGCGACTCCGTTTGGTAGCAAGAATCTCAAGAATTTTCACCGTGAGGTAGACGATGAGGACCACCGCGACAAATACGGGAACGGCATAGTGCTCGTAGATTTTGAGCCAGTCAAAAACGACTTCGCCGAGCTGATTGGAAAGACCCACGAGAACAAACGCGGAAAGCGTTCCCGCGAGAAACATGAAGAGAGCGAAGCGCCAGAGCGGGTAATTCAGAACTCCGGCGGCGGCGTAGATCGGCAGCCGCGAGCCGGGAAGGAGTCGTGAAGAGAAAATCAGTTTGGCGCCATGCTCCCGAAAGAGGGTTTCCGCCTGCACGACTTGAGATTCTTTGATCATCCAGCGGAACGGCGGTTTCTTGAGTAGGCCGAGTCCGCCGATGCGGCCGAGGAGATAGAGGAGTAAATCCCCGAAGTAGATTCCGAGAAAAGCAGCGATTAAAGCCCAGGTGAACGAAATAGCGCCCTCGCTGGCCAGCATTCCTGCGGCGATGCAGGCGAGATCCTCACTGATGAGGGTGGAAAGAGCAATCGCGGTGACCCGTTGCCAGAGGGGGAGTTCGGCTGCGTCGGATAAATGATCAAAGACAGAGGTCTCCGGGCCGCAAGCGGTCAGGGTAAAGCAAAGCCCTGTGAGAAGCAGGGCTGAGATCGACTTTTGGAAAAGAGACATCCACGGAACGGGGGGCAGACGATTGTCTGATGGATCGACAATAATCGATCAACCGCCGTTCCGCGACCTCTGTTTACATGGGGAAGGTGCGGGAATTACCTGAGTCAGCTTATAGCTTTTTCACATAAGCGTAGTAGGCGCCCCAGACTTCTCCGTCTTCAGTGGTGAAAGTGGCGGCGAGCTCAGCAGGCCCGGCATCCAGGGAAACGGTGAAGGTTGCATGAGTATCTTCGGCGCTGATTTTCATGGACTTCTTACTTCCGGCTATCTCAAGGTGAGCGTCGGTGAATGGAATTGCGCGGCCTTCGCGGGTGCGGAATGCCTGTGATCCGGGGACGGGCTCGCCGGGCTCGACTCCTCCCGTGAGAGGGACCCGGGCGACGTCACCTTCATTGGGCCAGCGGCGCAGTTCGATTTCGTAGTCGCCTGCCTCAACAATATCGAGATACCAGAATCCGGTGTTCTCAGGCTTGTTGTCGCCTTCGCGAATATGAGCCTGATTCCAGGGGGCGAGACCGGTTGTGATCCAGTCGTGTCCGGTGAGGCGTGAGGGGTTCTCAGCGGGATGACCGATTTTGATTCGGGCGGGATCGCCAAAGGTAGGTTCCAGCTCCGCCCACCAGTCTTCGTAAAACTTCTTCAGGCGGGCGGCAACTTCAGGGTGGTCTTTGATGATTTCATTCTCCTGCCCCGGATCGCTCTCGATGTCATAGAGTTCGTGCCTTACGGTTCCGTCTTTCGTGAAATCATTGACGAGACGCCATTGATTAGTCATCACCGCAGATTTGCGCCATTTAATGGGATCTTTGACCCGCTGTCCGTCCGTCACGAGAATGCGATCAGGCCAATCGCCATGTTTGTCTTTGCTCTCGAGAAGCGGGCGAATCGAAACACCATCGAATTTTACGGATTCCGGTGCCTCGACTCCGGCCAGATCAATCAGGGTGGGCACAATGTCAACGTGTGCGGTGATCGTTTCGATCATGAGCTCTTCTTCGTATCCGCCCCCGGGCCAGTGCATGAAGAAGGGGACGCGGTGGCCGCCGTCGTACTCACTGCCCTTTTTGCCGCGCATGCCGCTGTTGTGGATTTTGCTGCCGCCGGCGGTGCCGTTGTCGGTCGTGAAAATGAAGATTGTGTTTTCGGTTTGCCCTTTTTCATCGAGCCAGTCACGAAGAGCTCCGACGTTTTCATCGATATTGGCGATCATCCCGAAAAAGTGGGCCGTCGCAGTGCCCAGTTCAGCATAGGGTTCGACGTATTTTTCAGGAGAATGGTAGGGGCTGTGAGGCGCGTTGGTGGAGATATAGGTTAAAAACGGTTTTCCTTCATCGAGCTGCTCGCTCATGAAATCTTTGGCGTAGTCAAAGAAGATATCGGTGCAGTAGCCTTCAACGGCGACCGGGACTTTGTTGTGAAAATAAGAGCCGTCAAAATAGGCGTTGTTCCACAGGTCGGGGGTTTGTCCGACACCGCCGCCGCCGTGACGAAGGACTTCCGTGAAACCCCGGTCTTCGGGGCGAAACGGGTAGTTGTCTCCGAGGTGCCATTTTCCGAACATCCCGGTCGCGTAGCCGTTGTCTTTGAATATCTGGCCGATCGTGACTTCGTTTTCTCTGAGCATGGAACGACCCATGATGGTGTGCCAGACGCCGGTGCGGTTCGTCCAGTGACCGGTGAGGAGAGCACAGCGGGTCGGCGAGCAGGTCGGGGCGACGTGATAATCGTCGAGGCGAACGGATTCGTGCGCGAGCTTGTCAATGTTCGGGGTTTTCAGGATGGGATTCCCATGTACCGAGAGATCTCCGTATCCTTGATCATCCGTGATCACGATGACGATGTTGGGCTTTTCTGATGGCTGCGCGAAGGCAAGCGTCGAAAAGATGAGCTGAGTGAGGGTGGCGAAAGCCAAAAACCGGACAGATTTCATAGTCCGCTATCGTGACTGATAGGAGGCCGTGCGACAAGGTGGAAACCATGGCGCAGAGAAGTCGTAATTTTCCAGTGAGATCTCTGAAATTCAGTTGCCGTCGAACTGCAGCTGATAGAGACGCTGGTATTCAGGGCAACGTTCCAGAAGTACCTCATGAGGTGCTTTGTCGACGACCTGCCCTTCGCTCATGACGACAATCTCATCTGAATCGAGGACGGTTGAGAGCCGGTGGGCGATCGCGATGACTGTCTTTCCCCGGGAAAGCTCGCTGATCGCATCCTGAATCGCACGCTCGGACTCAGAGTCGAGGGCGGAGGTTGCTTCATCGAGAAAGAGGATGGGGGCATCGCGCAGGATCGCACGGGCGATCGAGAGGCGCTGTTGTTGGCCGCCCGAGAGGGTGCAGCCTTTGTCTCCCAGCATGGTGTCGTAGCCGTCGGCCTGTTCGAGGATGAACTCGTGCGCATGGGCCATCTTTGCCGCGCGAATCACCTGTTCGCGGGTCGCATCGAGGAGTCCATAGCGAATATTGTTAAAGATCGTGTCGTGAAAGAGAAAAGTGTCCTGACTCACCAACCCGATCTGATCGCGGAGTGACTGCTGCGTGTAGTCAGTGATGTCGGTTCCGTCTATTTGAATGACGCCTTTGTCAGGATCGTAGAATCGCAGGATCAGCGAAAGGATTGTCGATTTTCCCGATCCGCTCTGGCCGACGAGGGCATAGCGCCTGCCCTGCTCAAAGTTCAGCGAGACGCCATTGAGCGCCGCTTTGTCTTCGACGTAGGAAAAGGTGACGTCATTGAGGCTGATGTCACCCTTGCAAGCTGTCAGGATTTTTGCGCCTTCTTTGTCCTTCACCTCCGGAGTAGCGTCGATGTAAGCGAAAACTTTGAGGGCGGCAACGAAGCACTTTTGCACCTGGATCTGAATCCGGCTCAATGCCTTGGCGTGCGGATAGAGGCTGATCAGCCCGAGATTGATCGTCGTGAACGTTGCGGTGCTGATGTCGCTTGTCCACGCATAGACCATTCCGAGGGAAACCCCGAGCGCGGCGACAATCTCGACCATCGGGCTGGACACTTCCATCGCCTTCCGCCAGCGCATGATGAACTTGATGATCTTTCCGTTGCCGTCATTGAAGCGCTCGCGCTGGTAGTCCTCGCGTCCGTGTGCTTTGACGAGGCGGACTCCGCTGAAACTCTCGTGCAGCGTGACCATGAGGCCTTCTGATTCCTCCTCTTCTTTGCCGCCGGCCTTCCGGACTTTCCGGCTGATGAGAGCGACCGGGAGAATGCATAGGGGGAAAACCGTGATCGCCGCGAGGGTGTAGAGCGGGTCGAGAATCAAAGCAGTGACGATGATGGCAACAATGGCGATCGGGTACTGGATCAGGGCACTCAGGAGTTGTGCTCCGGCATCTGCGGTCGTGCGGGTCTGATTTGCGACCGTTTGAATGAGTTCGCCCTGCTTGACCTGGTTAAAGAAACTCAGCGACTGTGACATCAGGCTCGTGAAAGACTCGTCGCGCAGGCGGTAGAGTACCTTCATGTTGATCCAGAGCATGCAATACGCGTGGAGATAGTGAAACAGTCCGCGCAGCAGCATGATGCACGGGAGGCTCAGGCCGATGATGAGGGCAAAGATCCACTCTTTTCCCTCGACAAAGGCGGGAGGTCGAATCTCGAAATCCTGAAATACAGGGAGATCCGCGAAGGGGTAGTAAACGTCCTTCATGGGTTGCCCGTCGGCGGCGGGAATGATGATGTCGAAGACGATCTGTAGAACGAGGAGAAAGGCCCCGTTAACTAATCCGGCGAGGACACCGAAGAGAATTCCCCAGGCGAGCCGTGAGCGATAGGGACCGATGTAGGAAAGGAGGCGACGGAAGACTCTTCGGCGGTCGCCGGCGAGGTCGTCGGAGGAAGAGTTTGCAATGTCGAGAGCACGCTCAGGTGTCGTCTGGGGGGAGGTTTCAGCCATAGCAAAGGGGTGAGGACTGGTAAGGGTGAATTTTCCGTTTCGCAAGGGTTCAAGGGCGCTTGCGGAGAGGGTGATTCAGGCTTTCCCTGTGGCGGGAAAGGATTTAGGTTTTTCTCCCCGATCTTTTCAGGACGCTTCATGTCAGAACTCTCTCAGCCAACAGAAACCGGATGGTATTGCGTCCGGACGAAGCCGAAGAGCGAGCACCTCGCGGCACGTCATTTGCAGGGCTTTGCTCATCTCGATGAAGTTTTCTGCCCGAGGATCCGTTATCAGAAGTCGACGCAGCGGGGGAAGGTCTGGTTCGTCGAAGCTCTTTTCCCGGGTTATGTGTTCGCCCGTTTTGACCTCGTCACAGACCTACGGGCCGTCAATGCGGCTTCGGGAGTCCTTGGTGTTCTCAAGTTCTCAGACCACTACGCGACGATCACTGCGGAAGAGATCGAGGAAATGAGGGCCGAGTTTCCGGAAGAGGAAAACGAGGTGAGAGTGATCGAAGCGACGATTCATGAGGGAGATGAAGTGATTCTCACTGAAGGCGCCATGACCGGATTGAAGACGGTGGTGACTAAAATTATTGCGGGTCAGGACAGGGTGCGGGTACTCCTCGAGTGGTTGGGACAGGAACGCGAAGCGGAGGTTTCGGTTAAGTCCGTGAGTCGCCCGGGAGAGATTCGCACCGAGATCAGGGGAGCTTAGACCGGTATTGTGAATCTTTTTTCATATGAGGAGAATAGAATCGTCCAAGAAAGACAACAAATCCGAATTCCCCCCCTATGAAGATCATCCTTGTAGCAACTGCCCTGTTCTCACTCATCAGTATCGGCGACGCCGGCGCTTTCGATATCGATGATCTCACCAAAGCTTCCGGGGAAGGCGATTGGAAACGTGTCGTCGAAATGATTGATTCAGGGGTTCCGGTAGATCAAAAGGACTCGGAGGGGTGGTATCCGCTTTCGAAGGCTGCTGCCTCAGGTCAGGATGGCGCGGTGAAGGTTCTTCTGAATGCAGGAGCCGCCATCAATATTCAAACGACTAGAGGGAACACTCCGATTCTCTTCGCCGCCTCCCGTGGCCATGCCTCTACGGTGAAGCTTCTTCTCGGGCGGGGGGCAAACCCTTTGATTGCGAATCGAGACGGGGAAACCGCGGTGAGCACCGCGAGGAACGGTAATTACCCGGAACTTGTGGAGATAATGGAACGGGCTCCCCGGGGTTAGGGAGCGGTTTGCCGGAAATGCGGCAGTGATACTGACATGGTTGTCCGGTGAGTTGTACTTTCCGGCCTTTTCTCTGGTAATGGGGACCTCAGGAGAGCACTAGCGATTGGTTGCATTCCCCGAGGGTCCACTCTAGCCTAGCGGCCAATATGGGAGCTTCATTCATCAGTCCAGAAGCGCTGCTCGAACAGTTTTCGGAGCAGCGGGTCCTCGTGATCGGAGATGTCATGCTGGACTGGTTTATCTGGGGGAGTGTTGCCCGGATTTCGCCGGAAGCACCTGTTCCAGTGGTTGAAGTCCAGCGGGAGTCCCGATACCCCGGAGGGGCGGCAAATGTGGCTCGAAACATCACTCCGTTTGGCGCTCATATTGAATTGGCAGGACTCTATGGCACCGACCCAAACGGGGCGCTGCTCGCTGATACGCTCAGGGAATGCGGGATTGGGACTGCTCTTTGCCTGGAGGATGAATCGATGGCAACGATCACAAAGACGCGTGTCGTCGCCCGCCAGCAGCAGGTCGTGAGGATTGATCGTGAGAAGCGGAGATCCATTTCCTCCGCCCAGGTTGCTGCGCTGATGCAGAAGTTGGAGTCGGTTCTCCCTCAGCTGGATGGAATTATCATCGAGGACTACGGCAAAGGTCTCATCACGGCTGAATTGGTCGAGATGCTTTTAAAGGCGGCCGAACCTCATGGCCTTATTATCACGGTTGATCCGAAGCCGGGCAATCCGATCGAGTGGCGGGGGGTTACGACGGTGAAGCCAAACCGTTCGGAGGCTTTCGCCTGTGCGGGAGTCGAAGATGTCAATCGGGACGGCGGCGTTGATCCTTTGACAGATGAGCCCTTACTTTCGGTGGGACGCGAGCTGCTGAAGCGCTGGGCCTGCCATCAGGTTCTCCTCACGCTGGGTGAACAGGGGATGCTGGTTTTTTCCGAAGAGGGCGAACCGGTCCTGATGCCGGCGAAGGCACGCGAAGTCTTTGATGTATCGGGGGCTGGTGATACGGCGATCGCGCTATACACCCTTTGTCTTTGTGCCGGGCTTTCCGCGACCGATGCCGCCGGGGTTGCCAATCTCGCAAGTAGTATTGTGGTTGGTAAGCTCGGTACGAGTCCGATTGAAAAAGACGAACTTCTCGATTCCATTCGAAAGGAATATCCGGATGGATTGCCTCTCGCCTGATCTACTCACCTTATTATCATGTCTACTTCTTCTGAACTGATTCAAAATACGATTGCGGGGCACGCCAGCACGGTGATGGCTTTCGAGGAAGCCTGCTCAGGTGTAATCGAGGAAATGGGAGCCAAGTGTGTTGAAGCGCTTGAGGCTGGAAACAAGGTCTGTTTTTTCGGGAATGGAGGCAGTGCCGCTGATGCTCAGCATTTTGCGGCTGAGTTCGTGGTGCGTTTCACCCGGAATCGAAAGGGGCTTCCGTCACTGGCTTTCACCACCGATACCTCTGTCCTGACGGCGTGTGCGAACGATTTCGGTTTTGAATCAGTCTATGCCCGACAGGTGGAAGCCCTTTGTTCGCCCGGTGACATCGTGGTGGGCATCTCCACTTCCGGCGGAAGTGCAAATGTGGTGAAGGGCCTCGAGGTGGCGAAGGCCTCCGGGGTCACTACTTTCGCGTTTACGGGTGCCGGTGGCGGGCGTTGTGGTGAGCTGGCAGATCTGCTCCTCGCAGTGCCGTCGGAGATAACGGCAAGAGTTCAGGAATGCCATCTTATTGCGGGGCACCTCATTTGCGATCTCGCGGAGATCGCTTTTTCCGACACCGTGTCGACTATTTCCGGGAGTTAAGTGCTTTTTCGACGGGGGCGAGTATTTGCTCCAGTTGGCCAAGGGCTTGTTCAGTCTTTCGAATCGCGACGAGCTGCGGTTCATACTTGGACCGATGTTCGCGGCAGACGCGACGAAGCGGTTCAAAGAGATTCACGAAATCGGCGTAGAATTCAGAGGTCGCTTTTGAAAAAGCATCGCGCTGGGCCTGTGCAACTTTTTCACGGTGCTGTTCAATGACTCCGGAGTAGAAGGCTCTCGTCCTTTTCACGGACTGCGCGCCAACCATCGTCCCGAGAGCGAGGAAAATGGCGGAGAGGCCGAAAGCGAGGGCGTTCCAGGGGGATAGGTCGACCATGGAAAGGATTACTCCGCCAAGGGCCGCGATAATAGATGAAAAAATGAAGCTCCAGATTGAACGGCTGCGACGCGCGAAAAGGCGTCCCAGTTCGTCTTTCAGGCTCAGTTCACGGAGCGACTCCGCGGTGGCTTCTTCGACGCGCTCCTGGATGCGGTCATAGGACGGTGTCCAGTCAGGGGTGCCGTCTTCACCGACACTGAGCTCTAGATTGAAGTGCTGCTGCATCTCGTCGGAGACGCGCTCCCAGAGATGCTGGACATCTTCTCTGACCGCGTTGGAACCGGCGCCGACGCTGCGTCGCACGGCTTTCATGGTCGTGGCAAAGATGAGGCCTTCGATCTCTTCGGCGCTCTTGCGTTGTGGGAGCAGGGCTGAAGTGATCCGGAACTCTGAGTCGAGCAGCGGTTCGGCCTGCAGACCGGCGGCCATGAAGCTCTGATCAAAGGCTTCAAAGAGAGGCTCGCATTTTTTGAGCGTGCGTTCCTGCTGAATTTTACTCGCCGGTTCCAGTTCGCTGAGAAGTTCGTCGTCGGCGCGGATGATTTCTGAAGCAGCCCCGAGGGTCTCTTTGATTTCACCGAGAACGAAACAAGAGGCGCGCCAGGCGTGAATCAGTTTCACGAGGCGCGGCTCGGACGACTCAACGACGCCGGATATGTAACGTTCGAGACCGGCTATCTGGCTGTCTTCGGAGAGTTCATCGTTCCCTGATTCAGAGCTTTTTGCAAGATAGGCCTGTTTCGCTGAAACGGCAAAGGTGGGGAAATGCTGACCAAAACGATGATGAGCTGTCTTTTGGAGGTGCTCAAGAATAGCGCTCACTTCTTCGTCCGTGCGCAGATCGCATTGTTGCAGGACAAAGATGATTTTTTTCTTCCACTGGTGATGGATGCGATCGAGAAAATCCCAGGTGCTCGCTCCCCACGGATTGGTCACTGAAAAGACGAAGATGGCGAGGTCCGCCATGGGTAGAAACTGCTCGGTGATCTGCTGGTGATCTGATTCGATCGAGTTCGTGCCGGGGGTATCGACGAGATTAAAATCCTTTAGGAAAGGGTTTGGTCGGAACACTTCGACGATGTCATCGGAAAATTCGAATTCGTGTGCTTCTTCGCCATATTTGAAGAAGGCGATTCGGTCCGTCGTTGGAATCACATCCGCATTGCAGAAGTCCTCGCCAAAGAGGGCATTGAGGAGTGTCGACTTACCTGCGTTCACTTCACCGACAACGACGAAGAGAAAGGGGTCTTCGAGATTGGCGAGAAGGTTTTTGAGAAGGGCAATTCTTGCGGGATTGATTCCGCTCTCCTGCCCGAGGTCGTTAAGGGACTGGATGGCATCACTCAACTTCTCCCGTGTTTGGAAGTAGTTTTTACCGAGTAGTTCTGAAGGAGCGTCAGCCACGATGTTAAGCAGGAAGATTCAGCGATCGTTGAAAAAGTGATCTCCGGATCATTAGTCGTTCGCTATCACTTAAGTGAAGCGAATTAATTCACTTTGCCAAATTAAATATGGCGCCGTTCGGATAGTCCTGAGTTTCAATCCGGTCGCTTCATTTGAAAGCGGTCCTGAGTGCGACAGTAGCCGGAAGGAACTTCCATTCGCCCGATTGGCGAAAACTGGTCCCCGTTGACGAGGAGGGTCTTGGGATCGAGAACGCCATCCTGTGTGTGAATACGGTCGATGAGGCCGATGACGAGACGGTTTTGTCCGATTTCGAGCGTCGACCATTCGCGGCATTCCAGCGCGACGGGGGCTGCGGTAAGGCGCGGGGGAGCAATGCTGGTGCTCGGAGAAGTCTCCAGTTGAAGTAAATCAACTTCACTGATGCCGTAGTCGTGGTCCCGCGACGATTGATTCATCGCTTCGGCGGAGGCTTCATCGACGAGATTGACGACGAATTCACCGCTTCGCCTGATGTTTCGTGCGGTGTCTTTCGGAATGCCGGGCTCTTTATCGCCGGGGGCAAACCCTAAAATGGGTGGTCTTGTCCCGAAAACGTTAAAGAAGGAGAAGGGGGCGGCATTCACAGTTCCCCCTTCATCCAGGGTCGTTACCCAGGCGATTGGACGCGGCGTGACGAGTCCTGCGAGGAGTTTGTAGGCGTAGCGCTGGTGCTCGCCGGTGAGATCAAACTCCATGAATTCAGGGTAGAGCCCCTATTTGATCGAATTTTTGGCGAGAGGAGGGGTGATGAGAGTGGCCTCCTTACGGTATGTCTTGGTGAACTTTTCCCCCCAGGCCCCGTTGCAATAGACAGGGCGATAGGTGATCGAGATTGCTTCGTAGGTCTCAAAGTTGCCGCATTCCATGCGTTCAGTGACGGTGATGTCCTCGCGGCACCATTCAATGTTTCCGACAATCTCCGGGGCGGGATTGCAAATGTTATGCTTCAGCGAGAATTGAGGGAAGATTTTACAAAAGCTCCGATTCTTCCGGGAGTAGTGGCATTTTAATTTCGGGGCGATATCACCATACTGGTCGGCTGAGGCGATGCCGGGGCCGATGAAAAGAAGGGCAAGAAGAGCTGAAAGAAATTTCATGGGTGTCGAGGATACCGAATTCATCATTGGAAGAAACTGCTCTGATTTCAAGCGGAATCTGTCACGTAAAGGGATTCGATCGAACCGGGTTGGATCAGTGACCTGACCCTCTTGCCTCGACACGGATTGGCCTTTGTATCCGGCAAATAGAAGTCTCACAGGCTGAGTGAGTGGCTTTTATCCGAAATAGAGGGGAAAAAGTGCTTTCATCCATTGCGAAGTATCCGTCGCCATGCAAACGGTGAGAAATTTAAGCTGGAACCTCATGCCGCGAGATACTTCGATTAAAAAAATTCTACTGATTGGATCAGGCCCCATTGTCATTGGTCAAGGGTGCGAGTTCGACTATTCAGGCGTCCAAGCCTGTAAAGCTCTTCGCGAAGAGGGCTATTCTGTCGTTTTGGTAAACTCCAACCCGGCGACGATCATGACGGACCCGGAGTTCGCCGATAAAACTTACGTCGAGCCGATCACTGCAGAAGTCGTTCAAAAGATCATTGAAAAAGAGAAGCCGGACGCGCTCCTTCCCACTTTGGGGGGGCAGACGGCGTTGAACACTTCGATGGAGCTTTTCAATTCGGGTTACCTCGAACAGGCCGGTGTCCGGATGATCGGGGCCAATGCGGAGGCGATTGAAAAAGGTGAGGACCGACTTCTCTTTAAAGAGGCAATGACGAAGATCGGCCTCGATATGCCTCACTCCGGTGTCGCTCACACGATTGATGAGGGCTATGCCGTTGCCGCTGAGATCGGAACGTTTCCTCTGATTGTGCGGCCTGCCTATACTCTAGGCGGCACCGGCGGTGGTATTGCGTATAACAAAGAGGACTTCGATACCATCGTTCGTCGTGGTCTTGATCTTTCACCGGTCACTGAGGTGCTTATTGAAGAGTCCCTTCTCGGCTGGAAAGAATACGAAATGGAGGTCATGCGTGACCACGCCGACAACTGTGTCGTGATCTGTTCGATCGAGAATTTTGATCCAATGGGTGTGCACACAGGGGATTCGATTACGGTCGCACCTGCTCAGACGCTGACAGATCGTGAGTATCAGCACATGCGCGATGCCTCCTTTGCTGTTATTCGCGAAATCGGCGTCGAAACCGGCGGTTCGAACATTCAGTTTTCGATCAATCCCGAGAATGGTCGCATGATCGTGATTGAGATGAATCCACGGGTTTCCCGTTCATCGGCTCTCGCTTCGAAAGCGACGGGCTTTCCGATCGCGAAGATTGCGGCGAAGCTGGCGGTCGGTTACACCCTCGACGAGATTCCGAATGACATCACTCGAGAGACTCCGGCGAGTTTTGAGCCGACGATCGACTATTGTGTCGTCAAGATTCCGCGTTTCACCTTTGAAAAATTCCGTGATGCTGATGCGACGCTGACGACGCAAATGAAGAGCGTCGGTGAAGCGATGGCGATCGGTCGTACCTTTAAAGAGTCGCTTCAGAAGGCGCTTCGTTCGCTTGAAACCGGACGCGGCGGGCTCGGCAGTGACGGGAAAGATGGTAAGCCTGATATTTCCTACATCCGCGAGCGTCTCGCGACGCCGAACTCCGAGCGGATTTTCTTCGTTCGTCTCGCCTTTGAGGCAGGGATGACTCTCGAGCAAATTCACGAGCTTTCGAAGATAGATCCGTGGTTCCTGAAGAACATGGAGGATCTCATTCTTTCGGAGAAAGAGCTGGGGACTGATCTTGATGCGCTCGATTTTCTCCGGGCAAAGAAACTTGGTTTTTCAGATCGTCAATTGGCCCATCTCACCGGGAAGGATCATGACGAAGTGCGGGCGAAACGGAAGGAAAAGGGGGTAATCCCCACCTATCGCCTGGTCGACACCTGCGCGGCTGAATTTGAGGCTTACACGCCTTACTACTATTCGACGTACGGGATCGAGAATGAGGCTCGTGAAAGCGACAAGAAGAAGGTCATGATTCTCGGTGGCGGTCCAAACCGGATTGGCCAGGGAATTGAATTCGACTATTGCTGTGTTCACGCGGCGTTTGCTCTGAAAGAGCTCGGTTTCGAGAGTATCATGGTGAACAGTAACCCTGAGACAGTGTCGACGGATTACGACACCAGCGATAAGCTTTATTTTGAGCCGCTCACACTGGAGGACGTCCTCAATATCTATGAGCAGGAAGATTGCTGGGGGGCGATTGTTCAGTTTGGCGGCCAGACTCCACTCAACCTTGCGGCTGATATGGAGCGTCACGGTTGTAATATTATCGGTACTTCACCGACGAGCATTGAACAGGCGGAAGACCGTAAATTTTTCTCCGCGCTTCTCGATAAGCTGGACTTGAAGCAGGCTCCGGCGGGAACCGCTGTTTCCGCTGATGAGGCGGTCGAAATTGCCGGTCGGATTGGATATCCGGTATTGGTGAGGCCTTCTTTCGTTCTCGGAGGCCGGGCCATGATGATTGTTTATCATGACGACGAGCTTCGCGAATACATGCAGAATGCCGTGGATGTCAGTCCGGATCGTCCTGTCCTTGTTGATCGTTTTCTTGAAGATGCAACGGAAGTGGATGTCGATTGTATTTCCGACGGTGAGACCACCGTGGTCGGAGCGATCATGGAGCATATTGAAGCGGCCGGGATTCACAGTGGCGATAGTGCCTGTGTGATTCCGTCATTTTCTCTCACGGATTCGATGCGTGAGCAGATTTCGACCGCGGCGAAAGCTCTTGCCGTTGAGTTGAAGGTGCACGGTCTCATGAATATTCAGTTCGCCGTCAAGGATGATGAACTCTATGTGATCGAGGTTAATCCGAGGGCTTCGAGAACAGTTCCTTTTGTTTCGAAGGCGATTGGAGTGCCACTCGCAAAACTGGCTGCAAAGGTCATGGCGGGTGAAAAACTTGCCGATCTTGGGTTCACCGAGCCTGTGTTCCCGGTTCACTATTCGGTGAAAGAGGCGGTTTTCCCTTTTGCTAAGTTTCCCGGAATTGACATCAGCCTCGGGCCTGAGATGAAGTCCACCGGCGAGGTGATGGGGATTGATCCTGATCTCGGCATGGCCTACGCGAAGGCGCAGATGGCTGCTTCATCGCAGTTGCCGCTCGAAGGGAACATCTTTATCAGCGTCAAAGATCGCGATAAAGAGGAAGCCGTTGCCCTTGCCAAAGAGTTCAGTGACATGGGATTCACGATCTTTTCCACTTCGGGAACGGCAGACTGTTTTTCCGAGGCGGGAGTGCCTACGCATCGCCTGCACAAGCTGGCGGAAGGTCGTCCCAATGTTCTCGACATGATTAAGAACGGGGAAATCGTCATGGTGATTAACACACCAAGTGGGCGTATCCCGAGACGTGACGAAGTAAGGATTCGGAGTGGAGCGCTAGCCAACCGTGTCCCGATTATCACCACGCTGAGAGCCGCTCATGCCTGTGTGCGTTCGATTCGTTCGATGAAGTCGGCGGATATGAGTGTCATGGCGTTGCAGGAATATCATCCCGGCTGACCTTGGGCAAGGCCACCGGGACAGAGCAATCTGTTGAGAAAGGCGAAAGTTTCGCTTGGCGGAGGCGTTTTACGGATTACGATAAGCTGTTCAAAAGAATAGCTTATGTTTTCCGGTGACAGTGACTCTGAATTTCCAAACTGGTGGGATTTGCTCGATGCTGCGGGCGCGGAAGACGCTCATGGCGATAAGGGGGGCGTTAGCACTGATATTTCTGACATTCCTGACATTCCTGACTTAGGGGGCTTCGCTGAACGAGACATTCAAGCGGTGAACTCCGGTTCTCTATCAGGTTGTTGCGGTGCGTCGGAGGAAGAGGAATTGATCTGTGCTTTACCGGGGGTCAGGGTTTTCGAGTCACCGGTGGTGGATGATACGGCGAGTCAGGTTTCCTCTTCCCGTGGATACGAAAGGGAAGTGGTAGACAGTGTTTGGAACTTTGCTGAAATCGTCGCAGGTAATGATCCTGAACTTTGGCGTAAGGATGAGTGGGGGAACTGGATTCACCGGCTCGGCTATGGTCGCCGTGATTCAGCGTTCGGCTGGGAAATCTTTGATCCGGGAATCGGAAGGCATTCTCAGGGGGTCTATGCGATGCGTCCGATGCAATGGTCACGATACCTTCAGCAGCATGAAGTTTTTTCCTGAATCGCCCCGGGTGTTTCAGGGGCAGTTGCTCTACGGCAATGGGGGAGGCAGCTTCCGTATTGGTGGCAGTGGAGGTGGTAGTCTTTTTTCCGGTTTGATCAGACCTGCAATAAAAAGCGGGTCTTTCCGACTGAGCTCTCTGACCCTTATCCTCAGTTGTTCCAGGCGGATCTCGCAGGCGTGCGTTATTCCAAATCGATATTGCCGTTGTTTTTCGAAAGCGAGTTCAGTTGCTTCGTGAAGCAGGTGCCGCCGTTTCCATGCGGTAGATCCCTGCGTCAGGACGGTGAGACTGCTGCGAGACCAGAAGCGGGCGGTATCGAGTGCCTGTTCAGCAAAGAGGACCTGTTCATCGACCTCGTCAGCGAGGTGGAGTCGAATCCACCGGTTTTCATGCCAGAGGCAGGTGACGACAGTGGCGATAAACCAGGCGACGCCGAGAGTCACTCCGACAATGGCGTAGGCAATGTGCTCTCCTCCGATCGTCGCAAAGTAGTTGTGGATGGCGTGGGTGAGCATGGCAAAGCCCAGCCCGAGAGCAGGCCAGAGAAACCTCATGAGGGGAAGTGAAGTGAATTTCCCAAGGGCGAGGCCGACACCGAAAAGACCGGTGAAAAGCGCGTGGAGCATTCCAAAGATGAAGGCGCGAAGAAAGAAGAGAAGGATTAATCCCGCCGGCTCAGTCTGGCCGGAAAAGTAGAGGATATTCTCCACGGCGGAGAAGCCGAAACCGATCATGCTTCCGTAGATGAGTCCATCGAGGATGGAATCGATTTCGCGCCGGAAGATGAGAAAAATCAGAATGAGACCGAAGCCTTTCGTGATTTCTTCCGATACGGGAGCAATAAAACTGGCCTGGTAGAGTTCGCCAAAGAGAGACGTCTCTCCTGTCGTCTCAAGGACCGGGATTTCGAGGATCACCTGGGCGATGATGGCAAAGATCACGGCAGGAATGCTCCCCCATAGAAAGGCAGCGATCAGAAGGGGGAGTGGTTCTTTCTCCCAGCGGTCAATCCGCCAGACGATCAATGCATAAATGATCATCGGAACAATTCCGAGGACGATGGATGCGAGGAACAGAGGCATGGCTTTCCGAGGCTACCGGTTGGGATCGTGCCCCGCAAACGAACTTTTCATCAGCTGCAGTGGAGACGAAAAAAGGCGGCCCGTGAGAGCCGCCTTTATCGATGAAAATCATTTTCGGTTTGGAACTACTGGCAAGCTTCGCACTCTTCCCCGTTCATGAGGGCGTCGAGTGAGCACTGCTGCTTTTCCGCTTCGGTAAATTCCTTCTTCGGAGCCTCGCCAGCGGAGATCCGAACCTCCTTACTCACTTTGGTCGTCGCCTTTTCGATATTCGACGCTTGAAGAGTGCGGAGATAGTAGGTGGTCTTAAGGCCTTTGTGCCAGGCGTCACGATACATATGTGACAGGGTCTTCAGATCCGGCGTTGCCAGGAAGAGGTTCACCGATTGAGACTGGTCGATCCATTTTTGGCGGCGGGCGGCAGCTTTGATGAACCACTCGTAACCGATGAGGAAAGCGGTGGAGTATTTCTCCTTAAGCTCGGCAGGGATTTCGTCAATGTCGGTGAGTTCGCCGTCGAAGTATTTGAGGCGCTCAACCATGTCAGGCCCCCAGAGGCCGAGCTCTTTCAGGTCGCGAACGAGATACTGATTCAGCACGATGAAGTCACCGGAGAGGTTCCCTTTCACGAAAAGGTTCTTAAAGGTTGGTTCGATACATGGGGTACTTCCCATGATGTTGGAGATCGTCGCGGTCGGAGCGATCGCAAGAACGTTGCTGTTACGCATGCCTTGAGTCTGGATCTTGGCTCGGAGGGCGTCCCAGTCCATTTTACCTCCGCGAGGTACTTCAATGATTTCGCCCCGCTCTTCTTCGAGCATGTCGAGTGTGTCAGGCGGCATGATACCCCGTGACCATTTTGATCCTTCGTATGAAGAATAGCTTCCGCGTTCAGCGGCAAGATCACTGGAGGCCTCATAGGCAAAGTAGGCAATCGCTTCCATGAATTCGTCGTTGAATTCGACGGCGGCGTCGCTCGCGAAAGGAGTGTCGCGAACAAAGAGCGCGTTCTGAACTCCCATGACACCCAGTCCGACCGGCCGGTGACGGCTGTTTGCGTTTTTCGCTGATTCGGTGGGATAGAAGTTGATATCGATCACATTGTCGAGAGCACGCACCGCGACCTGAATCGTTTCACGGAGTTTCTCGAGGTCGAGTTGCCCATCGTCCTTGAGGTGGGTTTCGAGGACCACTGAGCCCAGGTTACAAACTGCAGTTTCGTCGGCAGATGTATTGAGGGTGATCTCGGTGCAGAGGTTCGAGCTGTGAATGACCCCGGCGTGATCCTGAGGGCTGCGGACGTTACAGGGATCTTTGAAAGTGATCCACGGGTGGCCGGTCTCAAAAATCATCTTCAGCATCTGCTTCCAGAGATCAAGGGCGGGGATTTCACGGCCGAAAATCTTTCCAGCTTTCGCGTCGGCCTCGTATTCTTCATAGCGGGCGGTAAAAGCTTTGCCGTAGAGATCGTGGAGGTCCGGTGTTTCGTTCGCACGAAAAAGAGTCCAGTTCTGGCGTGCTTCCATGCGCTGCATGAAAAGATCGGGGATCCAGTTGGCGGTGTTCATGTCGTGGGCACGACGCCGTTCATCCCCGGTATTTTTTCTCAGTTCGAGAAAGTCGGTGATGTCGTTGTGCCATGATTCCAGGTAAGCACAGCCGGAGCCGCGACGCTTGCCGCCCTGGTTCACTGCAACCAGTTGATCATTGTGAAGCTTGAGGAAAGGAATGACCCCCTGACTCTCACCATTTGTTCCTTTGATGTAGCCGCCGGTGCCGCGAACTGAAGTCCATGAACCGCCAAGTCCGCCGGCCCATTTCGAGAGGTAGGCGTTGTCGGCGATGCCTCGCTGCATGATGGACTCGATGCTGTCGTCAACCTTATAGAGGTAGCAGGAGGAAAGCTGGCTGTGAAGGGTGCCGGCATTGAAGAGCGTCGGCGTCGACGAGCAGAAACGACGGCTTGAGTAGAGGCGGTAGAGGTCAATGATCTTGTCCTCCGCGTTCTCCGTTTCGCCAATCATGAGGCCCATGGAGACACGCATCCAGAAAAGCTGCGGGGTTTCGATGCGGCGGTGTTTCTCACTGGTCTTGTCGATGATGAGATAGCGGTCGTAGAGTGTCTGAATCCCGAGGTAATCAAAATCGAGGTCAGCCGTGGGACTGATTGCATCAGAAAGTCTATCGAGATTGTATTCGAGAAGGCGCGGAGAAATCCTTTCGATTTCGACTCCGCGAACAAGGTTCGCCTTGAAGGCACGGCGGTGGAAGGCACCGAGGTTTTCCATGCCGTCGCGAACGATGTCCCATCCGAGAACCTCCTCGTAGATATAGGTAAGGAGGATACGACCGGCAAATTTTGCGAAGTCTCCATCTTTCTCGATGAGGCTCTTGGCATTGAGGATAACTGTCTTTCTAAGATCCGACTCAGTCATCTCATTGAAGAATGCACGTCGGAGCTCGTGCTCGATCTCGTCCTGAGACAGGCAAAGATCTAATCCGGTAACGGCGAACTCAATTCGCTTCCGTAAGTCGAGGCCATCCCAGAGATCGCTGGAACCGTCGGCGCGGTTCAGGACGATCATTGACTCCTGTGTCGACTCTGAATCTACTGCGGCCGCCTCGTCTTCGTGTTGGCGATTAGTTGAGCGATGAGCCCGATAGAGGATGTAAGCCTCAGCGACTTTGAAGTGTCCCTGGCGCATGAGTTCCTCCTGAACACGGTCCTGGAGCTCTTCGATGCGAATAAATTCCTGACCACTGCGAGCGATCCGATCGGTGAGGCCCTTCGATATTTCCCGTGCCGGCGAGGAATCCATTCCCAATGAAAGGAAGGCACTGCGGACAGCTACTTCGATTTTGTTTGGATTCCAACCAACGACTTCCCCATTTCGACGAATGACGCGGCAGAGAGGCTTCTCCATCGTGCCTTGTCCTGAATCAAGATTTTGATCAGCGCTCTTCCGCTGGAAGAGAAGGCTTTTAGCGACGTCGTGAGCGTTCTGCTTTACGAGGGCCACTTCGATAATGGATGCGAGTTCCTGAGCGGAAAGAAGAACAGGGGTGTCGTTGTCTTCGCCCTGAACTTTTGTCTGAAGCATTTCAGTGACTGAGCCAACGATGCTGGTGACGAGTTGCCGGTTCGAGTCGTTGAAAATATCATCCTGCTTTCGCGACAGAGCGAGGTCGGTGACCGCCTTTCCCACCGTTTCTGCGATCTTGGCAATACTGAGTTCAGACTGCTCGTCCCCGACCTGCACCTGAATGCGTGAAGTGAGCGGATCAGGGGACTGGGCGAGGTCGCTCCAGTTGAAGCGCGGCTTCAGGTCCTGCGGAGTTGCAGCACAGCGCTGAAGCTCGATGTCTTGTTCAATAAAATTGCGGGTAATCATTGTTGGTGTGTGCGGGTTGGGAAGTGTGGACGGAGGGAGGAGGGATCTACCGGGTCAGGGGACGGAACTGACTCGATAGAAGGAGCTGATTCTTAGAGACTAGAGATCGTCATCATCGACAGCGGCAAGGACAGATGATTTCTGATACTCGGTGACACGCTGCTCGAAGAAGTTGGCCTCTTTCTTGATATCCATGGTCTCTGCGAGCCATGGGAAAGGGTTGGTAACACCCGGAGTGATCGGGTTCAGGCCGACACCTTCGAGGCGGCGATCGGCGATATAATCGATATACTGGCAGAACTCAGCGGAGTTGAGGCCGACCGAGCTGACAGGGAGACAGTCGTTGATGAAATCCTTTTCAAGGCGGACGGCTTCACGCATCGTGTCGGCGAGTTCCTCTTTGAATTCAGGGGTCCAGATTTCCATATTCTCGCTGATGAGATCCATGAAAAGATTGCGGAGCAGCTCGATGTGGTTGGACTCGTCACGGAGGGTGTAACGGAACATCTGTCCGATGCCGGGAAATTTGTTCTGGCGGTAAAGGCTGAGGATCATGCCGAAGAGTCCGTAGAACTGGGTTCCCTCCATGCACTGGCCGAAGAGGAAGAGATTTTTGGCAAATGCCTTTTTGTTTTCAGGATCCGTGAGGTCCATGTCCCGGCGAAGTGATCTCGAGACACTGGTGACGAACTCGTTCTTCGCCTTGATCGTCGGAATCTGTTCAAACATGGCTTCACACTCGTGCGGATTGATTCCGAGGCTCGAGATCATGTAGAGAAGGCTGTCAGCGTGAATGTTCTCTTCGTGGGCATGACGGCCGAGGACGAGCTTCAGCTCAGGGGCGGTGACTTTCTCGCGAATCACGTGAAGGATGTTGTCGCCGACGATGCCTTCAGCCGCAGAAAAATACCCGATCCCCATGCGGATGATCCAACGTTCACTATCGCTGAGCTCACTGCCCTGCCATTGCTCGATGTCCTTCTGCATCTGGATGTCTTCCGGCTCCCAGTGGTTTGCCTTCATCGTTCCATAAAGGTCGTAGGCCCATGAATACTTCAGCGGAAGAAGGTTGAAGGCTTCCGTGTCGCGTCCGTTGATGACACGTTTTGCCGCGAAGGCTTCTTCTGCCTTATCCTGATCGAGAACAAAGGTGCGGTTGCCGATTGTAAATGATTTATCCATGGATCGAATGTGGTGGTTACGGTGCGAGTGTGGTTAGGAACGAAGTGGTTGAATGCTAAGAATGGTTAAGTTCTAGAGGCTTAGAATTATGAGAATAAGCACGAAAAACCAAGATAAGCGGTAAAAACAAGCGGGTGTTCGATTAGCAGATGCGGTGTTAAAAACACCATATCTGGTGGTCAGACTTTAAAATGCACAACATATAGTGGTCTATCAAGCCGATTTTGGTGAAAAGATTCGAATTCTTCTGCTTCATTCAGTGAATCAGCGTTTTCATTGCCAATCGAGAAAAGAAAAGTTTCAGAATTGTTTACCACTAACGATTCTTAGTCCTCTGACAGCCGGCTGCCTTTCCGCGCAAAAAAGGGGCAAATCCTTTCGGATCCGCCCCCTGCTTAACTCTCCTGAGAGAATTTCGACAGTCTGATTTAACCGGCAGCGGCGAAACGCCCGGCGACTGCATCCCAGTTAACAACGTTCCAGAAGGCATCCACATAATCGGGACGGCGGTTTTGATAGTTGAGATAGTAGGCGTGCTCCCAAACGTCAAGACCGAGAACTGGAGTGCTTCCGTCGCAGTCAGCGGCAGCGCCCATGAGAGGATTATCCTGGTTCGGAGTGCTGGTGATGGCGAGGGAACCATCCGCTTTCTTCACGAGCCACGCCCAGCCGGAACCGAAGCGGGTAAGGGCGGCCGCCTTGAAAGCGTCTTTCATTGCGTCGAGGGAGCCGAAAGCGCTGTCGATGGCAGTAGCGAGGTCTCCGGAGGGGGCTCCGCCGGCATCGGGCCCAAGAATGGACCAGAAAAGGGAGTGATTGGCATGACCGCCACCGTTATTTCTCACCGCGCCTCGAATTTCGTCGGGAACACTGCCGAGGTCAGAGATCAGTTCTTCGATGGATTTTCCTTCGAGAGCCTCATTGCCGGCGATGGCGTCGTTCAGCTTGGCGATGTATGTCGCGTGGTGTTTTCCATGGTGAATTTCCATGGTAGTCGCATCAATATGCGGTTCGAGCGCTGCAGGAGCGTAAGGAAGAGCGGGTAGTTCGTAGGCCATGATTGATCGTAATTCAAATTAACCCCGGTTTGGAACCGGGGGACTCAATGAGAAACGAAAGCTCCCAAAAGTCAAAGATCGTTACGAACGTGAGCGCGGATTTCTCCGATAAAAAGGTTCTGGACGTCAGCTCTTGAGAAGATTCTGCAATTACTGGAAATTCGAGCTCCTGTGAAGAGCTTAGAACAGGAAGACAGGGAGGGGGACGGTGTGAAATCCTCCTGCCTGGCCGAAGTCGATTCCTTCACTTTCCTCAATGGCGGTCACGGTGTCGTTGATGAATTCGATTTGAACTCGTCCAGAGGCGACTTCGACATATTGAGTCGTGGTAAAGGGCTGTCCAAAACTATCATAGGAAATGGTGGACTGCGGAACACGCTCGTAGGAAATATACTCCAGGGTATCAGTCCGGCCTTCCTGGCTGACGCGGGAGCTTCGCTTGTCAGGCGGTCCGATCGACGCCGTGACTTCGCCGACAGTCATGCCAAGAGCGACCTGGTGATTGTCGATCAGATCTTTAACGATCTCATATCGCTCATGAAACAGCCTGAGATTCTCTTCAAATTCCGGCGGCAGGCCTTCGACGGAGGCTTTGCTTACCCATCCCGCGATTTGGCCCTGCTTTGCCCGGGCTCTAATGCGGTAGGCTTTATCGCTGACGGCGAGGAGGACTCCATTCTGGTTGGCAGAAATATTACCGAGCCATCGATCTCCAGAGAGGTTTGAATAGGCTGCCACGGTTTTCGATACCCGGATAGCGACGGGGTCTTCGACCATTCCTTCCAAATAGATCGCGCCTTCTTCCTGATTTAATCGACTGCTGGTCCGATCCTCTCTTTCAATCATGATGACCCCGGGACGTCTCAATTGTGCCGAAGCGGGTAAAGCGATGAGAATGAACAGGGCGATTAAGGAAAAAGGGGCCCGGGCATTCATAGGAGTATCAGGGGGTGGGGACGGTCGCTTGATACGACATCCCGTCTACATAAGGACGTTCCACTGAACGGCCTTATGTAGAATTCTATCGCGTTGGAAATTCTGAGCAAGAAAATCCATCTCCGAATCCGGTCACATTCAGTCCCGGATTTCTTTCTGAGTCTTCGCGTCCGCAATGACAACCTGCTCACGATAATAGGAGGCATCGCTCCGGAAAGTGAGTCTGGAGTTGTGACGGCGTTCCAATTCGACAAACAGTTCGCCGTCGTGGGTGCGGAGACGCTCCATGACATCGGGATGAACGATGACGATGAGTTCGTTCTGAGCTCCTTCGTTCCGGGCTAAGACACCGTTCAGGCGGCGCTGCAGTTCGACGCTCATTGATTCGGCGCTCTTGACCATGCCCCGGCCCTGGCAGTAGTGACACGGCTCATTCACCGTGATGTTCAGGCTTTCATGGAGGCGCTGACGCGTCATTTCCATGAGGCCGAGCTGGGAAATTTGCAGAGCCTGAGTTTTTGCTTTATCGGCGCGAAGTCGTTCCCGCATGACTTTATAGACAGCCATTTGGTCGCGTCGGGCACGCATGTCGATGAAATCGACAACGATCAGGCCACCGATGTTTCGCAGTCTCAGCTGACGCGCGACTTCTTCGGCCGCTTCGATATTGGTCTGCAGAATCATCTTATCCTGGCTCTTGGCACGGCCGGTGTTGACGTCAACAGCGATCATGGCCTCGGTTTCATCGATGACGAGATAGCCACCGCTCGGAAGCCAAACCTGACGGTAAAAGGCATCATCGATCTGGCGCTGGATCCCCAGTTTTTCAAAGATGGGCACCTGAGTGGGGAAGTACTGGATCCGCTTTTTCGAACGCCTTGAGATGACGCCGATGAGCTCCTTCATCCGGTTGGAGGCGTCCTCATCGTCGCAGAGGACTTCGTCAATTTCGTCGGTGAGAAAATCCCGCACCGTGCGTTCGATCAAATCAGGCTCGCGAAAGACGCAGGCCGGGGCCTTACAGTTTGCAGCCTCCTCTTCCACTTCGTCCCACTCATCCAGAAGAATCGCGAGATCCCGGACGAAATAACGAACTTTCTGACCGGCAGAGACGGTGCGCAGAATAACGCCCATCTTGTCGGGAACGGTAAGCTTTTCACCCATGATCTTGCGAAGGCGTGCGCGCTCTTTTGGATCTTCGATTTTACGGGAGATACCGAGTTGATCATTGCGTGGCATCAGGACCATGTAGCGGCCCGGAAGAGAGATATTTGTCGTGATGCGGGGGCCTTTGGTTCCGATCGGGCCTTTGGTGACCTGAACGAGAACTTCTGAACCGACCGGGTAGAGGTTGGGAATGTCCTTGGATTGGATCCGGCCTCCTTTGCCCTTGCCGCCCTTACCTTTACCTTTTCTCTTGTTGCCGCCAGCGGAGCCACCTCCCTGGTTTTGCTTTCCTCCACCGCGTTGAATTTCCTCCAACCCGGAGTCGAGAGCTTCCGGAATTGCGTCCCAGAAGTGGAGGAAGGCGTTTTTCTCCAGCCCGATGTCGACAAACATCGCATTGAGCCCCGGTTCAATGTTCCGGACAATTCCCTTAAAGATGGAGCCAACGATGTTCTCATCGTTGCATCTTTCGACGGTGTACTCTTCGAGCGAGCCGTGCTCGAGAAGCGCGACGCGGGTCTCGAGTTTCTCGCAGTTGACGACTATTTTATTTCCTTCGGATAACTTCTTGGGACCAAAAAACTTACGGATTTTACTGAACATGATTGTTTAAAAGACGGGTTAAAAATGGATGAGCCCGTTTCGCAGGCGGAAACCTGAGTAATGGGGGAAAGGGACTCGGTATTCATGAAAATGAAAGGGGTATCGGGCTGCGCTGGAGATCAGCGTCGCTGAGATTTTCGTTTGAGCCACTGAAAGGGACGAAAGGTGGGTTTGGGTTGGGCGTTCATGCCGCTGACCTGGCCGCGCCTGTCAGTGCTCGGCTTGATCGTCGGTCTCGCCAGGGTGCTGTTCATGGGGCGATAGTTTCTCTCCTGAAGTGACTGAGGAACAAACGCGGCAACATCAACGGATTCTGCATCCTCATCGGCGAGGGCGAAAGCATCAAGGCCTGAACTGTCAAAAGCAACGCTCATGATGCGGTCGTTGCGACCGATCGCCTCGGGAATCGCGGTGACTTCGATCTCCCGACCCTGTTCGAGGAGAATGGCATTGTCGATGATGTGTTTGGCAATGGGGGACGCTGCACCACCTCCGGAATTGCCGTTTTCGACGAAAACGCAGACGGCGTATCTCGGCTCTTCATACGGAGCGAAAGCAATGAACCAGGCGTTGGTCGGCTGAACCGGGTTTGCTGTCTGAGCGGTTCCTGTCTTTCCGGAGAGGGTGGTAAAGTCCGACTTGGCCCGGCCCGCGGTGCCTCCTCCCTCGTTCACGACCCGCCACATGCCACGTTTCACGATCTCGATCTGCTCCGCCGTGATCCCCTCTTTGGTGAGCTCATGTTTCAGTTCAGGAGGTTCTTCCCAAACCACTTCATTATTCTTTTCGACGACCTTCTTAATGATTCTGGGCCGGAAGACGCGACCGCCGTTCGATACGGAGGCAGTGACGGAGGCCATTTGCAGGGGCGTCGCTTCAGTGGCCCCCTGTCCGATAGAAGTCAGGGCGGTAAAGGCATCACTCCAGAGCAGGCCCTGCATGCGAAGCCACTCAGGATTCGGAATATTGCCGGGATTCTCACCGGTGATTTTAATGCCGGTCTTTTTGCCCATGCCGAGCAGGTCGGTCATAGTCTGGATGTTACGAATGCCGGTGTGGTTGGCATAGCGATAGAAAAAACCGTTGCAGCTTACCTTGATGGCAGAGCTGACATCGACAGAGCCATGGCCGGAGGACCAGCACTTCATGAATTTGTTGCCGTAATGCGCGCCGCCGCCGCAGGGGAATTTATATTTCCACGAATCAGAAAGGCATCCGGAAAGCGCAATCGGTATCTTACAGGTTGAGCCGGGTGCATAGGGGTTCACCGCCCGGCTGAACATGGGGCTGGTGGGGTCCTCTGTGTATCGCTTCCAGTCGTCGACGCTGACTTCCGGGATGAAAACGTTGGGATTAAATGATGGAACGGAGGCGATTGAGAGAATGTCGCCCGACTGCGGATCGATAACGACAGCGGCGCCCTTTCCAATTTTGCGGAGGCTTTGCTCGGTGACGGCCTGAATACGGGCATCAATTGTGAGAAAGACATCTGAGCCGGGCATCGCTGAAGTCCGGCTCACTTCACCGACGATTTTTCCTTTTTCGTCTTTCTCGATGACTAATTTGCCGGGTTTCCCCTGTAAATAGTGGTCCATCGTCTTTTCGACGCCCATGACTCCGTAATCATCGCCCACGTAGTAGTTAAACTGGTCGCGCTTCTCTTTCGGGACCTGATCAATGTCCGCAAGGTTCATGTAACCGAGGATGTGGGAAGCGAGAGAATCGTACAGATAACGTCGCCTGCCGGTTCGCGTCACGGTGACACCGGGGATCCCGATGTTGTTCTCCGCGAAGCGGGCAAACTCCTTGAAACTGAGATCCCGGCGGTAGGTGAAGGGGACAATACCGCGGGTTGAGCGATAATGAACCCGCATCGAGCTCGCACTGTAGTCGGCGAGGAGGCCGAGATCCTGGAGGCCACCGAAGGCGGTTTCTTCAAATATTTTAACAATATCAGTTTCCGTCTTCTTCTGCCGCTGTCCGTAGCTGTCAAAACGCTCCCAGGTGTATTTGGGGAGGGTTTCATGATCCTTGAGGTAGGCATTCACTAGCTCCCTGAGATCGAGGCGAAGTTCATAATTCGGGGTGCTGTCGACCAGGGTGACGCCGTTTCGATCACGAATCTCCCCGCGAATCCCGGGGATTCTTACTGACTCAAATTTACTGCCGGGAACGCGCGCGGCATACTTCTCGTGTTCAACGACCTGAATTTGATAAAGGCGATAGACAAGCAGGCTGAACCCGGCCAACACGAGGATGGCAAGCAGGTAAAGTCGGACTCTAAATTGTGTCACCATCGTAGCTGTGCTTCCGCTTTTGATCTTCAGAGCGGATATTAAACCGCGTGCGATCTGCGAGACGAGTCAACAATAGCAGCAAAAACGGGGAAATGAGAGCAGAAAACAATCCCGTCATTACCAATTTCCAAACGAGTTCCGGCGGTAGTTCCAATCCGCCGCGGTGAAAGCTGATTGCCAGATATTCAAGGACTAAGCTAATCGTGGTGCACAACCCGATCATGAAGACGGGGAGTTCCCAGCGACCGCGGCGAAAGAGCGGCCTCACTCCCTGAATCAGGGCACCGGTAATTCCGAGGAAGAAAATGGTGAGACCGAAGGGTAACTCCGCCTGCGCCAGTGAATCTGCCGCCGCTTCCGGAAAGACGACGGGCACGTGATACCGGGCATCCCAGATAAATCCCGTGATTAAAGCCAGCAGGAGCATTGCCGGAAACGGCACTGCAATTGCGATCGCAAAGAATGCGGTGTGAACAAGAAGAAGCCGTGAGGAGTAGGCCCAGTCGAAAACAGGAATGAATTCCTGGAGGAAGAATGCGCCGAGCAGGATCGAAAGGGTGAGGAGAAAGAATCTCATGGCTCAACGGTTTCCCCCGGGGGCAAATCAAGAGCAACAGGCTCCGGATCGTCAATTTCCTCCTCTTCAACGGCGGGAAGAACGACAAAAATATCGATCAATTCCTCGAAGTTGACGCCCGGCTTAACAGTGGCTTCTGCGTCGATGGCTCCGATTTCAAGGCTGAGAACTTCTCCCAGCAGCAGGTCAGGGGGAAAAAGGCCTCCTGCTCCGGAGCTGACAACTTTTCTTCCCGTTCCTGCTTCCGCTTCTTTCGAGAGGTATCGCAATCGCAGATTTGGCATCGTGCGGAGGGCGCCCCGTTGACCGCCGAGAATGCCCTGCTCCTGGCTGTTTTCGAGTTTGGCGGAAACCTGGCACATCTCATCGGTGAGAAGAAGCACGAGTGAGGAGTTTTCACTGATCACCTCAGACACTTTTCCGACGAGGCCGGCGGCTTCGCCCACTGGAACAATCACAGGACTGTCGACCTGGACCCCATGGTTACTGCCCTTATCGATGACCATGGTGTTGTACCAGTTGGATGGTTTCCGGTTAATAACCCTGGCGGCGACCACGGCGAGAGGTGCTTTTTCGACGTACTGGAGGGCGCGACGAAGCTCGTTGTTTTCCCTCACGATTTCGTCGAGTTGGATGACTTCGAGTTTCAGTCGATCTCTTTCCCTTTCCAGATCACTCAGCATCGACCGCATCTGGACAGGGCTGAGGGCCTCAGTTCCCGCCGTTTCCACGCCGGACTCAAGTCGTGTCGAAGCCTTCATAAAAGGCTCGAAGACAACCATTGCCCCGCTTTGAATGCGCGAAACGGCCTCAGGCTGAAAGAGCGTGATCCAGATCACGAGCCCGGCGAATACAATCACGGCGAAAATATTCAGGCGTCTCATGGCAGATTAAGCTCCGGTAAAAGTCCGAAAATCAAGATCTCCCCGGTTGTGAAACTTTCTTAAGGAAGTCCAGCTCGTCAAGGAGGCGTCCGGTGCCCTCGGCGACAGCACTTAAGGGGTCCTCGGCGACATGAACAGGAAGCCCCGTTTCCTCGGAAACCAGCTTGTCGAGGCCTTTCAGGAGTGCGCCTCCACCTGCAAGCATGATGCCGCGATCAACGAGATCGGCAGCGAGTTCCGGCGGGCAACGTTCCAGGGTCACGCGAATAGACTCGATAATGATATTGAGGGGATCCGTAAGCGCTTCACGGATTTCCGAAGAGGTGACCTTGATGGTCTTGGGGAGGCCGGCAACAAGATCGCGTCCCTTCACCTCGACCGAGGTTTCCTTGGGCTGGGGAAAGGCCGAGCCCATACGGATTTTGATCTCCTCGGCGGTGCGTTCACCGATCATGAGGTTGTAGGCCCGCTTCATGAACTGAATGATTGCCTCATCAAGTTCGTCACCGGCAACCCGAACGCTGCGACTGTAGACGAGGCCATAAAGTGAAATGATCGCGACTTCGGTGGTGCCGCCGCCGATATCGACAATCATGTTTGCGGCCGCCTCCTGAACGGGGAGGCCTGCTCCGATCGCAGCGGCCATGGGTTCCTCGATCAGGTGAACTTCACGGGCGCCGGCAGCGGCGGCGGACTCGTTCACGGCGCGCTTTTCGACTTCAGTGATTCCGGACGGAACCGCGATAACGATGCGGGGTCGAATCCAGTTACGGCGGTTGTGTACTTTGCGAATGAAGTGACGAAGCATTGCCTCGGTCACTTCGTAGTCGGCTATGACGCCATCGCGGAGCGGCCGGATTGCGACAATGTTGCCGGGCGTTCTCCCCAGCATACGCTTGGCATCGTCGCCGACGGCAAGAACGAGATTAGTCCCTGATTTGACGGCTACAACGGAAGGTTCACGAAGAACGATCCCGTGCTCGCGAACATAGATCAGAGTATTGGCTGTTCCCAAGTCGATGCCGATGTCGCTTGAGAAAGCGCCGATGATTTTGCTGATCATAAAGTTAAGGTCACAAAAATTTGAGGCTCGCCGAACAGGCAAGTGGTTTCCCTCGCGATTCTAAAAGTTGCAAACGATAACACGGAGCCCTTTTTTTTCCAATGAGCGAAACGGCCAAAGGCAAAAAAATCAGGATAAGAGAAAAAATTTCCGTTTTTTCAGGTTCCGGCGCTGACATCTTCGAAAACATGTTCAAATTAGAACGGTGAGCCTCTATGATATGGAAGAGGGCGTCCATTACCAATGTCAGCGCTGTGGAAACTGCTGCCGTTGGCATGGGGAAGTGCCCGTGACGGATAAGGAGATCGGTGAAATAGCCGACTTTCTGGAAATGCCTCTCTATGATTTCGTTGCCGAATACACAGAGATTCGCCTGAATCGGGCCGGCTTGACCCTGATTGACAAGCCGAATGGAGAATGCGTTTTCCTTGATGGTATCGATTGCCGCATTCAACAGGTGAAACCGGATCAATGTGCCGGGTTCCCGAATCGCTGGAACTTCCCGGGGTGGAGAGAGAAATGCGAAGCGATTCCTGTGCCGGAAGAAAAATCGTAGTCCCTGACCGGTCAGGGCATAAAAAAACGCGACAGTCACCTGTCGCGTTTTTCAGTTAATTGGGGTTTTTTCTGCTCAGGAGCCCTTAGAGGGAACCTTTAAGAGCGGAAGATGGCTTGAAACCAACGGTCTTGGATGCCGCGATCTTGATCGTCTCGCCAGTCTTTGGGTTACGACCTGTTCTCGCGGAACGGTGGCGAACCTCAAATGTGCCAAATCCGAGGAGCTGAACGCTTCCATCTTTTTTGACGCCTGTAGCGATGGTTTCGAGGACGGCTTTTACTGCTTCTTCAGCAGTTTTTTTAGAGGTTTCTCCACCGAGTGTTGATTGGACTGCTTCAATTAGTTCTCCCTTGTTCATTACGGATTGGTAGTTTGAGTCATACAGTTAGTAAAGCCGTTTTTTCGATGGTATCAGCTTGAAACCACCGTAGATCAACGGATTGAGCTTCTGTCTTGAACCCTTACTAAGAACATAGAAATTGTTTGGCAAGCTTAAAATCTAAGAAAAACTTTCTAATATTCCCCGTAAAAAACCGGAGAAAATCCTAACATGAGCACTGATTCCGTCTGCACGCATTTATCGAACAAACCTAACATCGACCCAACTGCTTTTGTCGCGCCCGGCGCCGATGTCATGGGTGATGTAACCCTGGGTGCCAACTCGAGTGTTTGGTTTCAGTGTGTTCTCCGGGCCGACATTGAGAAGATCGTCGTGGGGGAGGGGAGTAACATTCAGGATGGAACGGTTATTCATCTCGCCAGCGACCAGGGAACCGTTGTCGGTAAGTTTGTCACGGTGGGACATAAGGCGATGCTGCATGCCTGTGAAATAGGAGACGAGGTTCTTGTGGGGATGGGGGCGATCGTGATGGATGGAGCGAAGATCGGTTCCAGAAGTATTGTGGCGGCTGGATCCCTTGTCACAAAAGGCTTTGAAGCTCCCCGGGGATCGCTCGTGATGGGCTCACCGGCCAGGGTTGTGCGGTCTTTAACGGAAGAGGAGCAGTTTAGTATCAGGAGTTGGGCTGAGAAATACATCAAGGTTTCAAAAGCGCATCGCGCTCATCTTGAGGCGGGAAATTGAGGGGGAGGTTGGAGTCCCCGTTTGATTATTTGGGAAACGCTCACGATACTGGGGGACCCCCCTCACAGATGGAAAAATCGGTCGTTGAAGTAGAAGTCAGAAATGTGCTCGCCACGAGTGCCGGTTCCGCCGTGTTTCTGGGAAATGATGAGAAGGTCTTTGTGATCTATGTGGATCACGCGGTTGGATCTGCGATCAACATGTTCCTGCATGGAACGCCGAAGCCGCGCCCGCAAACGCATGATCTGTTCGGCGATGTTTTGATCGCGTTGGGAGCACGTGTCGAACGGATCGTGATCAATGATTTCTCCGATACGGTCTACTTTGCCCGTCTCATTATCGAGGCGGAAAATGAGATTCAAGAGCGAAAAATAATCGAAATTGATGCTCGTCCGAGCGATAGCATCGCTCTCGCGGTAGCCGCAGAGGCACCGATTTTTGTCGCAAATCACGTATGGGAGGCCGTGGAAGATATGTCGATTGTCCTCAAAAAGATGGAGGATAACGGTGAGGGAACTGAATTTCCCGGTGCCTGATTTTCCATTCCGGGCAGGAAAAGAAAGAGAGCGATGAGCCTGCTGTTTGTGCGGATCAGCGAACAGGGTTGAGTTGCCCATCCAACCCTGTTGACTCCCTTTGAGGCGATGACTTTTCGGCAAGGGGATGAGGCTCAATACGTTGATACGTTGAAAGGAACGCCCAATTTGTCCGGTCGGCAGGTTGATTGATCCCGTCATTCTCCCGCTTGAAGTGTTCATATTGACTTGAATAACATTTCATATCAATGTTCATTCATTTCAAATGGAAGCGACAACTGAATTAATGACCCGGCCGGGATGCGCAGAGTTACTGAAAGCGCTCGGTGATGAGACTCGTCTTCTCGTCGTGAAGCATCTTCTGGAGGAGTCGCTGCATGTCGGTGAGTTGAAGAAGAAAATCGGGATTGAACAGAGCCTGCTGTCTCATCATCTCAGGCTCCTGCGCGACGCGGGGATCGTCGAGTCTGAGCGCGATGGAAAAGCCGTTCTCTACCGACTGGCGACCCGCGTTGAGGAGTATCGAAACGGGCGCACGCTCGATCTCGGATGCTGCGAGCTCACTTTTCCATCATCCACTTGCTGCTAATTTTGATGAATCAGAAAGTATTCGCCCTCCTCCTGGCCGGCCTGATGAGCAGTTGTAGTGCACCTGATGACAGGGTTCGGCTCGAAGTGACCGGTTCGAGCACGATCGCCCCGTTGATGTCGGAGATGGCAAAGCGATATGAATCCAGGTATCCGGGCGTCCGGATCGATATTCAGACAGGCGGGTCCTCCCGGGGGATTGCCGACGCGGCGAGCGGCGTTGCTGATATCGGGATGTCCTCCCGTGCGCTGAAGGATTCAGAAAAGGGGGAGGTCGTTAGCTATCGCCTGGCGATGGATGGAGTTGCTCTGGTCGTTCATGCCGATAACCCGGTGAAGTCACTGAGCGATGAGCAGATTGTCGGTATTTATACCGGTGCGATTGAGAACTGGAAAGAAGTGGGAGGCAGGGAGGCACCGATCAACTGTATCAACCGGGCGGAGGGCCGCTCCGAACTGGAGCTTTTTCAGGGCTTTTTCGGTATTGCTCCCGCGGCCTTTCAGCCGGACATGATCGCGGGGGAGAATCAGCATGGTTTGAAAACGGTCGCGAGCGATGAAAATGCGATTATTTACCTTTCGATCGGCGCTTCTGAATATGAAGTGCTTAACGGAACTCCCATCAAACTGCTACCCATGCGGGGCGTTGAGGCCTCGGCGGAGATGGTTGCGGCGGGGACCTTTCCGCTGAGCCGGCCGCTTATCCTCATTGTCTCCTCCGAATCCTCCGCTCCAGTGAAGCGATTCATTGATTACGTATTATCGAGCGAGGTTCACGATCTCATTCGGCAGCAGTCCTATGTTCCGGTTCAATAGGATGGATTCCAGTGGGGATCGTTGGTTGTTGTGGGTCTTGCGCGGGAGCGCGGTGATCGCAGGAGGGGTGACTCTGCTCGTGATCCTCTTTCTGGTCGCTGCATCCGTGCCGGCTTTTCAGCACCTCGGTGTTGTCCGTTTCTTCACGGATGCCTCCTGGCATCCTGCAGAGTATGCGGCGGAGGGCACGTTCAATCTCTGGCCCATGCTGGTTGGGTCGCTTCTTGTTACGGCGGGAGCTGTTTTGATCGCGGCCCCTCTCGGGGTCGGGGCTGCTGTCTTCTGCCAATACTATGCACCGGGTGCGGTTGCCGCTACCTACCGTCGGGCGATTGAGCTTCTTGCCGGCATTCCATCGGTTGTCTTCGGTTTCTGGGGACTGATTGTTCTCGTTCCCATGATTAATCAGTGGCATCCGCCGGGACAAAGCTTACTGGCCGCAGTCCTCATTCTCTCGCTGATGATTCTGCCGACAATTGCCATGATCTCAGACGCGTCTATGGCTCAGTTGCCGGATGAATACCGGTTTTCAGCGGAGGCTTTGGGGCTCACGCGATGGGCAACAGTGAGGGGAGTGATGTTACCGGCGGCGGCTCCGGGAGTGTTGACCGGTCTTATCCTTGCGACGGGACGGGCGATTGGAGAGACCCTGGCGGTGCTCATGGTGTGTGGCAATATCGTTCAGATTCCGACCAGTGCTTTTGAGCCTGTTCGTACCTTGACCGCGAATATTGCGTTGGAGATGGCTTATGCGGCGGGTGATCATCGGGCCTCTCTTTTTGTCACCGGATTGATCCTTACGTTCATCGTGGTTGCCCTCGTTTTCATCGTTGAAAAGATTAACCGGCGTTTTTCCTCTCTTATTCCCTGATGAAGTCGCTCATTCATCGTCAGCGAAAACCAGCGGATGCTTTCGCGGCAGTGATCCTGTGGGTGATGGCGATGGCCGTCTCCTTTGTGTTTGTATGGATTGTCTTCAGTATCGTGGCAGGGGGGCTGAGTTCAATTTCAAGGGAATTTCTCACGAAACCTCCGGAGTTCAGCGGGCGCTCGGGCGGAATTTCCACGGTCCTGGTATCGACCGCGGTCATTCTCATGATCTGTCTCGGTGCGGCGGTACCCTTAGGTATTGCGACCGCCCTGTTTCTTTCAGAATTCACCGGGAATGACGAATGGTTCGGCCGCCTCGTCCGACGGAGTCTCGATGTTCTCGCAGGCGTTCCCTCGATTGTTTTCGGGCTCTTTGGCAGCGTCTTCTTTTGCCGGGTTCTGGGCATGGGATACTCACTAATCGCCGGCGGCCTTACGCTGGCCTGCATGGTTCTCCCGATTTTCATTCGATCGGCCGAGGCAGGGCTTCGAGCGGTGCCCGAAGAATATCGGTCGACTGCGGCGGCTTTAGGCATTTCCCGGCGCGCCGTGATTTTCCGGCTGATTTTGCCGGCGGCTGTTCCCGGGCTCATTTCGGGGTTGATCCTCAGCCTCGGACGGGCAGCGGCGGAAACTGCGGCTTTGCTTTACACCAGCGGGTATGTCGACCGCATGCCTGAGTCAGTTTTTGATTCGGGGCGCTCTCTCACGGTTCACATTTACGATCTCGCGATGAACGTTCCCGGCGGAAACAGCCATGCCTACGGGAGTGCGCTCGTCCTTGTTGTCCTTCTTTTAATCATCAACGGAGCTGCTACCTGGATTGGTGAGCATGGGCTTCGACGACGTCTCATACGGTCATGAAATTCGAAACGTATTCATCCAGTCGCGAATCCTGTTGTGATCGTGAAGCATGTGCACCGGTTCTCAGTGCTTCGGATTTGTCTCTTTTCTATGGGAGGAAAGCAGCCTTTCGCGGGGTCAATCTAGACATTCACGAGGGTTGCATCACCGCATTGGTGGGGCCTTCCGGTTGTGGGAAATCAAGTTTCCTCCAGAGTCTGAACCGCCTCACTGATTTGATTCCTGCCTGTCGTATCGAGGGCACGGTGACTTGTTGTGGGAAGGATATCCATGAGCCGGCGACTGATCTCATCGCGCTGCGGCGCCGGGTGGGACTCATTTTTCAGAAGCCGTCGCCGTTACCGTTCTCCATCCGACGGAATCTGGACTTTCCGCTGCGGGAACACGGTTTCACGGACAGGGGAGAGCGGGAGGCAAAAATGGAATCGGCGTTGCGTGACGTATGCCTCTGGGACGAAGTGAAGGAGCGGCTCGATTCGCCGGCAACTTCACTTTCCGGAGGACAACAACAACGGCTTTGTATCGCGAGGGCACTGGCGCTTGAGCCGCAGGTCCTCTTACTGGATGAGCCCTGCAGCGCGCTCGATCCGATTTCGAGCGGCGCGGTGGAGGACTTGATTGCTGATCTGCGTAACCGGTTCACCGTTGTCGTCGTGACCCATAATCTCGCTCAGGCCCGTCGGATTGCCGATGACGTTGCCTTTTTCTGGGTCAAAGAGAATGCGGGGCGGCTGATCGAACATGGCCCTGCAGAAGCCATTTTTTCCGATCCTGAAAATGAATTGACGCGAGCCTATATTGCCGGCCTCAGGGGATAGTAGCGTAATTCCGGCCCACCGATTCGTTATCGATATGCTTTCGTTCGGGCATGAAATTATTCTACTCTGGTCTTATCGCCATCGCTTTAGGAGGAGGATTCGCTTTTTCGGCAAATACTCCGCGAAACATCGTTTTTGTGATGGCTGACGATCTTGGATTCGAGGCTTTAAGCCGTTCCGGGGCCGTTTCCTCAGCCTCACCGAATCTCGATCAATTAGCGGACGACGGAATCAGCTTTCGACATGCTTACTCACAGCCCCTGTGCACACCATCACGGGTGAAGGTCATGACGGGACTCAGCAATAGGAGGAACTACAAGCACTTTGCTTATCTCGATGTCGAGGCGAAGACGTTTGCTCATGACTTAAGCGCTGCGAACTATCATACCGGAATCGTCGGGAAGTGGCAGTTAAATGGTCGGGAGGTCGACAGCGATCTGTCGCCAACGGAGCGGCCGAAGCATTTCGGCTTTGAGACGTGGAGGCTCTGGCAATTGGCGGATTCCGGAAGGATCGAAAAAGAGGATTCGCCCAGCGGGCAAAGAATTGATGCCCGTTATGCAAATCCGATTCTGAATACCGATGGAGAGCAGGCGGGACCACTCGAAGGGGAATATGGTCCTGAACTCTGCCTCGACTGGGCAAAGGAGAAGATCGAACACTGGGCGCAAGGTGACCGCCCCTTTCTTCTCTATTATCCTATGATGCTCACTCACGGACCTTTTTATCCTACGCCGGAGAGTGAGGCCTGGTCAGACCCGGAAAAGCGCCTCAGTTCGAGGGGGAAGTCACAGCGATATTTTTCCGATATGCTGGCCTACGCCGACTGGGTCGTGGGAGAACTCCGCGCGACTCTGGAGGCGCAGGGACTTGCGGAGGACACCTGGCTCATTTTCACAGGAGATAATGGAACAGATCGCAAAATTAAGACGCTCATGGAAAATGGAGAGGTGATCCAGGGCGGAAAAGGGCAGATGTTAAACCGCGGGACTCATGTTCCACTGATCGCCTGGCGTAAGGGAATGACGAGGCCGGGCCGGGTAAGTGATCAGCTTGTCGATTTTGCCGACATCGTCCCGACATTTGCGGATATTGCGGGCCTCCCGGAAGAATCACGACGAGAGACGGATGGCGTCAGTTTCGCCGGGGTGCTCGAGCCGAACGGGAAAAGGCGTCAAAAGAAGAGTGTCCACGTCTTTTACGAGGCGAACATGTTTCGTGATAATAGGCCGGGCTCCTCAAAGCTTCAGCCACTGGAGTTCGTCCGGAATCAGCGTTTCAAGCTTTATGCTGACGGTCGCTTTTTTGATGTATCGAGGGATCCGGAAGAGGAAAAGGCACTTTCGGTGGATAAACTGAAAGGGGAGGCGATTAAAGCACATGCCCTTCTTGTGGAAGAGTTGGCTCCCTGGTTGGAGATTCCCGATGTGTTGACCCGCTGAAAGGGACGAGGGAAAGACAATCACCGGCTCGTTGAGCCGGGATGACTTTGCCTGGATGACTGATTATCAGTCGTCCAGGGTGTAGATAAAGAGACCGGAACGAAGCTTCGGCTCAAACCAGGTTGATTTGGGCGGCATGATTTCTCCCGCGTCAGCAATGTCGATGAGTTGCTGGACCGTGGTGGGATACATGGAGAAGGCGGCTGCCCACTCCCCGCTGTCGACCCGTTTCTCGAGCTCCGCGGTGCCTCGGATTCCGCCGATGAAGTCAATTCGGTTGCTGGTGCGGGGATCGGCAATGTCGAGGAGAGGAGTGAGGACGTTGTTCTGAAGCACGGATACGTCCAATTTATCGATCGGATTGTTTGATTCGACGCCGTTCCAAGTAAGGGAATGCCACTTTCCGGCAAGATAGACACACATTGATTCCGGAGCCTCCGGTGATTTCTGACCGTTGGAGTCGAGTGAAAAACGCTCGTTGAGTGCCTTTAGGAATCCATCTGTCGAGAGTCCATTCAGATCTTTCACGACGCGATTGTAGGGAAGGATATTGAGTTGGCTCGCTGGAAAAAGCACCGCGAGAAACCAGTTGTAGTTTTCCTCACCGGTATGGTCGGGGTTTGCGTCACGTCGTTCCTTCCCGACGCGGGCGGCGCTGGCGCTGCGATGGTGGCCATCGGCAACGTAGGAAACCGGCACGTCGCCGAATCCATCGAGAATGGGAGCGGCATCGGCCTGTTCGACCCGCCAGACGGTGTGTTGGACGGAGACGTCGTCAACGAAGTCGATCGTGGGTTCGTGATTGGAGATCCAATTTTCAACAAAAGCATCAATTCCGTCGATATCTTCATAGGTCAGGAAGACCGGTCCGGTGTTGGCGCTGAGAGTATCCGTCAATTTGGTGCGGTCATCCTCTTTGACCTGGCGGGTCTTCTCATGCTTCTTGATGATATCATTTTCGTAATCCTCGATGTGGCAGGCGAGTGTGATCCCCACCTGCGCGTGGCCATTCATGATCTGGCGATAGAGATAAACGCAGGGAACCGGCTCACGAACGAGGACCCCTTCACTCTGGAACTTGTCGAGATTCGCTTTGGAGCGGGCATAGATCTCATCATCGTAGGGGCTGGTTTCATCCGGAAACTCAATCTCAGCACGAACGACGCGGAGAAAGCTATAGGGATTGTCACCGGCGAGGGCGCGGGCTTCTTCAGTGTTCACGACGTCATAGGGAACTGACGCGATTGTTTCGGCTTTACCGGCGGCGGGAACGAGGGAGGGGAAGGCTTTTACTTTCATAGCAGATGACTGATTTTATCACCCTCTACACCGTTGCGACCGCGACACAACTGACAAGTTTGGCGAAAGTTATACCTTTGCCGCTGAATCTTTTTCAGGAAGTGGCCGGATCGTTATTCCGAAAGAGCATGTTTTGTTTCGCGATTGCTCCTTATCACGAAGGAATGGGTGACAGCGGTTTGAAATAACCCTCCCGGGCCCTGTCGATTTATACCGCTTGATATTTTTATAATAATTATGTTAATTATAAAAATTGTGACACAGGAACTCGACTATGGACTCTTCTATCCATCATTTGCCCGCTGAGAAAACTTCACCTGCGGGGAACCGCTGTCCCCGGCCGGGTAAAGCACCGGCGGCCTGGAAGGATGCGTTTGCCCGCGCCATGGGGGAGGATGCGGTGGCAAAATGGGGTAAGCAACTTCTCAGAATCACCAATGACATGGTCGTTATTTGTGATGAGGAGCTGAATATTGTTTATCACAATCGCGGTTTCATTCGAGGGATTGGACATCAGCAGGGAAGTTACGAATCGCATCACTTTCTCAATTTCTTTCCGGCAGCAGATCGCGCCGATGCGCTCAAGGCCCTTCAGGGCCTCTTTCGATCTCAGCAGGGGGGACTCCGATTCGGTGCCACTTTGCTGACGACGCGCGGGGAGCGCCCTTTTGACGCGAGAGTCGTTCGCAGTCGACGTGCGAACGGACAATTTCTTCTCTATTTGGTGATCCGTGAAGAAGTTCGCCGGACCGTCGATGTCAAAAAGACAGAGCGACAGGCTTCCGAGCTGCTTTTTGCCGGATTACCGGTGGCAGCATTCCGAACGGATAAGCAACTTCGGATCATTCGAGCTTTTGGAACTCTCTGGGATGACCTGAAAGTGGAAACTTCGACGATCAAGGGGGCTGATCTCGTCAATCCGCAATGTCATCTTGTTCCGCCTTTTCTAAGGCAAATCGATTATTGTGATACGATGGCTGGCCTGACGCTGCATGCCGATCTATCCTGGAGGCAGGAGCCTTATGAGATCACGGTTGAGCCTTTTCTTGATAAGAACCGGAAGGTAATCGGCACCATTGGAATGCTTCGAAAGGCAAAGGTGGATCCCGTCAGCCGCGGCACCGCGCATCTCAGTATTCCAACTCCGGTGGACCCAACGACCCCGTTGAAACAGTCCCGCACCGTCGAACTGGCACCTGTCGCGGTTGTCCTAAATCAGGATGAGGTTTCGCAGATCCGCTCTGAAATCAAGCCGCGCCGTCTCGCCTCTCCTGATATTGCCGGTCTCGTTCCTCAGAAGACCGACCGCGTCGCGCTCGCTAACTGAATCCGGCCATCATATTCGGGTAGCCGCTTGACGCCGTGGATTAAAAGTTCGTATTTACGAACAATTGCGGGATGTTAGGCCGCTTCATTCAAAGTCTTTTCCCGGACGATATTTGCCCTTTGATGAAGCGGAAACCGTAGTTTTTTATGATGACTCACCTTCAACGTTTGATTTTATCCGGAGCCTTTTTTCTGGCTCTCAGTATCAGTGCTGCGCAGGCAGAAACTTTCCCTGATGAGGGATGGGAGGAATCGCCTTCGCCGCTTGCTTCCGATTTTGCTGAGCCGGGGGGGAAGATTTCGATGTATGCCTCGCAGTTTCCGAAGAGTTTTAACTACCAGATCGAGAATAACGTTTTCTCTCGCGAAATCTTCCGTCTCATGTTTGAGCAACTGCTTAAGACCGACGAAGTCACGCTGGAGGATCGGCCCGGACTAGCTGAACAGTGGGAGATTTCGGAGGATAGGAAGCAATTCACCTTTCACCTCGATCCGCGCGCAAGTTGGAGTGACGGAAAGCCGATCACAGCGGATGACGTCGTCTGGAGTTTTGAAGCGGTGAAAAATCCGGATCACCTTGCCGGTTCGCTTCAGACCGTCTTGAAGCGTCTCAATAAAATTGAAAAGCTGGATGAACACACGGTCGTGATTCACGCGGACGAAGTTCACTGGAAGAATCTCATGGCTTGTTCGGCGTTTTACGTTCTTCCCATGCATTGGTGGAAGGATCAGGATTTCAACAAGGTGAATTTTGAATTCCCTGTTGTCTCCGGTCCTTATGCTCTCGGGGAAGTAAAAGAGTCGGTTTTCGCGCGCATGGAGAAACGCGATGATTACTGGAACGCTGATTCGGTCTCGATGGAGGGATTGCTCAATTTTGAGACCATTGAATATCGATTCTACGCTCAGCGCGACATCGCTTTTGAGGCGTTCAAGAAAGGTGAGTTTGACCTCTTCTCCGTCTACACCTCAAGTCGCTGGATCAAAGAGACGGAAGGGGACCGGTTTGATAAAAACTGGATTGTGAAACAGTCGATTTACAACCATCAGCCGGTTGGTTTTCAGGGCTACGCCATGAATATGCGGCGTGAGCCATACAATGATAAAAGGGTCCGCAGGGCCCTTGCTCATCTGGTCGACCGGGAACGGATGAACCGCACCTTGATGTTTAATCAGTACCCGCTTTCGTCGTCCTACTGGCCTGACCTCTGGGACGAAAAACATCCCAATCCAAATGAGTTCATTGGGTTCGATCTGGAAAAGGCGAGGGCTCTCCTCAAGGAAGCCGGCTGGGAAGTGAATGGTTCAACCGGTAAACTTGAAAAAGACGGTAAAGCTTTCGTGATCAATTTTCTAACGCGCGATCCCAGCTCGGTGAAGTTTCTCCTCATTTTTGAAGAGGCTTTGAACGATGTCGGGATTGATCTGAAAATTGAGCAAAAAGACTGGGCGGCCTGGGCACGGGACATGGATGAATTTAATTTCGACATGACGACAGCTCCCTGGGGCGCGATTCCTTTCAAGGATGCTGAGCCGATGTGGCATTCCTATTCCGCGGATGTGAAATCGAGTAACAACATCACCGGATTCAAGAACGAGGAGGTGGATGCTCTTATCGAGTCGACACGCGAATTGTTCGATGTTGAGGCCCGTCATGAGGTGATTCGCGAGATTGATCAGATTATCTATGAGGAGACCCCATACATTCTCCTTTGGCACATGAATTACGTCAGGCTTCTCTACTGGAACAAGTTCGGTATGCCTGACCACGTTCTCGGCAAATATACGGAGGAGTGGGCTTCGGTGGATTATTGGTGGGAGGACGAATTCATGATCGAAGACCTGGAGGCCGCGAAAAAAAGTGGCAGTGCGCTTCCGCCACCGCCGCGCGAAGTGAATTTTGACGACGTTTTCGTGCCTGCGGCGGCGGCATCGACCTTGCCGGCTTTGATTGAGTAGATCGATCCGGATACGCCATCTGTATGGACCGTCTCAGCTATTTTATTCGTCGTCTCCTTCTGGTGATCCCGACTTTTCTCGGGATCACTTTTCTCGTGTTCGGCCTTACCCAGTTTGTTCCCGGCGGGCCCGTTGAGCAGCAGATTGCCAGCATGCGGGGATTTGGCGGTGGCGAGGCAGGAGGCGGAGGCGCGGGCGGAAATGTCACTATTTCCGAAGATCAGCGAAAAGCGATCGAGCGGGAGTTCGGCTTTGATAAGCCTTTTCTGGCCCGCTACTGGAAGTGGCTTGTGACGGATTCCATGGGAATGGAGGCAAGGTCGTACAAATATAATAACAAAACAGTCTGGCAGCTGATTCAGGAACGTTTTCCGATCTCGCTGACCTTCGGGATCACGGGGTTTGTGTTAACCTATCTGATCTGCATTCCCCTGGGAATTGGCAAGGCACTTCGCAACGGGGCAGGCTTTGATGTCGTCTCGTCGGTGGTTGTTCTTGTTCTATACGCGATTCCCGCTTTTGCCTTCGGTATGATTCTGAAGACTCTCTTTAGCGGAACTTCGGATCATTTTTTTGACGTTTTTCCAATCGGTGGTTTCCGATCTGAGAACTGGGAGGACTTAAGTGCCTGGGGAAAATTGAAGGATCAGACGCACCATATGTTTTTGCCGGTACTCTGCTACGTGATCGGAAATTTCGCTGTTCTGACGATTTTGATGAAAAACTCTCTTCTCGATCAAATATCACAGGATTATGTCCGGACTGTGCTCGCGAAAGGCGGGACGATGAAGAGGGCGATCTGGGGGCACGCGCTGCAGAATGCTTTGATTCCGATTGTCACCGGGATCGGCGGTATCCTCACAATCATGTTTGCCGGGTCCGTTCTCATTGAGCGGGTTTTCTCTATCAACGGGATCGGCCTTCTCACTCTCGATGCGATCGTCGGGCGTGACTACATGGTCTTCATGGGGACACTGGCATTAACGGCGGTTTTAGGATTGTTAGGGCGAGTGCTTTCGGACTTTTGCTATGTTCTTGTCGACCCGAGAATTAACTTTGGAAAAGATACCTGATGTTTGGCCGATTCATTCAGATTCTCGATCCCAACACCCGTCGACGGCTTCGTCGCTTCGGGGATATCAAGCGTGCGCAGTGGTCGCTTTTTATACTCCTCGGTATTTTTCTGATCAGTCTCTTCGCAAATTTCATCGCCAATGAAAAGCCGCTCATGGTTAAGGCGAACGGAAGTCTCTATTTTCCGGTGATAAAGTTCTATCCGGAGAGCGAATTTACGGGATCAAACCTTAAGACCCGTCCCCGCTACAAGGAATTGGAGAAGTTGCCGCCCTTTGCTGACAAGGAAGAGAACTGGATGCTTTGGCCGCTTATTCCCTACGGGCCTGAGGAGTCACTCGACACGGATCAGATCGAAATTGACACGACATTGACGGTGACGCTTGAGCCTGCTGAACAGCTCGCCACTGTTGAAGTTGATGCGAAGGGTTTGATCCAGCGCAGCCGCGGGGCGGCGGGGTTTTACGGCAGGCAGTCGGACGTTGAACTCAGGCGGCAACCTCTCGTAACTGATGGAGTCCCGGTTCCGGTAGAGATTCAGGAGGCCGTTGCAAAGCAATTTAAAAATGAGCCCACTGCAGCGCTGAGTGTTGAAAACGAAGAGGGAATTTCTTTTTCGCTGCGCGAGTACTCTCCACGGAGTCGTGCTCCGAGGCTGGTCCGCCTTTCGATGGAGCGCCGGGCCAATCTGGATGCTTCAGAGACAGCAATCATGGATGAAGAATTGGGATGGATCGGTGATCCACCAACTCAGTGGGAGAAAATCGGTGAAGCGGATCGCTCTGAGGTAATGTTCCGGGCGAAGGAGGCCATGATTGTTCCTCAAGAGCCGATCTCGGTTTCCTCACCTGATGGGAAGCTCCTCGTCAGTTTCGATCGGGAAACGGTGGAATTCCCTTTTCGTCCGGTGAAGTCTCATCTCATGGGGCTCGACAACAGTGGTCGCGATGTCGGTGTCCGGATTTTCTATGCGACGCGAACGGCTCTGCTTTTCGGCGTGATTCTCGTGATTTTCACTTTTGCGATCGGCGTGTTTCTGGGGGCTATCCAGGGCTACTTCGGTGGGAAGACGGACATGTTCGGCCAGCGTCTCACGGAAATCTGGGAGTCGATGCCGTTTCTGCTCATCATGATTCTCCTGAGTTCGATTTATGGACGGAGTTTTCTTCTCCTCGGTCTCGTCTACGGGGTCTTTAACTGGATTGGCATTTCCTACTACATTCGGGCCGAATTTCTCAGGTTGCGAAAGCTTCCTTTTGTCGAGGCAGCGAGGGTCATGGGGATCGGGCGGTGGAAAATAATGTTCCGGCATATTTTCCCGAATGCGCTGGTGCCGGTGATCACCTTCTTTCCGTTTTCTCTCGTGGGCGCGATCTTTATGCTCACCGCTTTGGACTATCTCGGGTTCGGTCTTCCGCCGGGGACTCCGAGTTGGGGGAATCTGCTCGATCAGGGACAGGTCCAGCCATACGCCTGGTGGTTGATTCTCTACCCTTCGATCGCGCTCTTCATCGTGAGTCTTCTCGGTATCTTTATCGGTGAAGGAGTCCGCGCTGCCTTTGATCCACGAACCAATTCCAAGCTCGAATAAGTCGATGGCCGAACCTCTCCTCAGTGTCCAGAATTTGACGGTTTCCTTCGATGTCGAAGGAAGAACGATTACTGCGGTCGACGATATTTCCTACGATATTATGCCGGGTGAAATCGTTGGCCTCGTCGGTGAATCCGGCAGTGGTAAATCGGTCGGGGCGATGTCGACGCTTCGACTTGTCCCGAGTCCGCCGGGGCGGGTTGATCAGGGGGAGATTCTTTTCAAGGGGCGAAGCATTCTTTCGATGCCGGTCGAGGAACTTAGGGCCCTCCGGGGGAAAGAGATCAGTGTTATCTTTCAGGAGCCGATGACGGCGCTTTCGCCGCTGCATTCCGTCGGGAAACAGCTTGCCGAGACGGTGCGGATTCATGATCACTCAGTGTCGAAGGAGGACGCCTGGGCACGCGGGGTGGAATGGCTTGGAAAAGTCGGGATACCGGACCCCGGGAAACGGGCAAAGGCGTACCCTTTTCAATTTTCGGGTGGCATGCGCCAGCGGGTCATGATTGCGATGGCACTCATTTTAAAGCCGAAGCTCATTATTGCCGATGAGCCGACGACGGCCCTGGATGTCACGCTTCAGGCACAGATTTTTGATCTCATTCTGGAAATGAAGTCAGAGGATACGTCGATTCTTTTTATCACCCATGACATGGGCGTGATTTGGGAGTTGGCAGATCGTGTTCTCGTGATGAAGGACGGTAAGGTCGTGGAGCGGGGAGATGTCGAAACGATCTTTTCTCATCCGAAGGAACCTTATACGCAGGAACTTCTTTCAGCTGTTCCGAGGCTGACTGATGAACCGGTAGCGCATCCTGTCTTTGAAGAGGCTTCGAAACCGATCATCGTGGTGAATGAGCTGAAAACGTGGTTTCCGGTGAAGCAAGGGGTCCTCGCGAGGACTGCTGATTGGGTCAAAGCAGTCGATGATGTTTCGATCGAGATCATGCCCGGTGAGTGTCTGGGCCTTGTTGGAGAGTCGGGAAGCGGCAAGACCACGCTGGGACGTTCTATTCTCGGGCTGGATACCCCAAGGGAGGGGGAGATCCTATTTGAAGGGACGGAGATCAGAGGGTTGGGGTATCACGCGATGCGTCCTCTTCGCAGAGATCTTCAGATGATTTTTCAGGATCCATTTTCGTCATTGAATCCACGCCTCACGATTTTGGAGATTTTGACGGAAGGGCTCATTGAGCACGGTGTGTTGAAAGGGGATAAACGGGAGGTTGCAGCGCACTGGTTGACTGAGGTCGGGCTTGAGCCGGATGTGATGAATCGTTATCCGCATGAGTTTTCAGGAGGCCAGCGCCAGCGCATCTGTGTGGCGAGAGCGGTGGCGATTGAGCCGAAGTTCGTGGTTTGCGACGAGGCTGTTTCAGCCCTCGATGTTACGATTCAAGCGCAGGTGATTGATTTGCTCATGGATCTTCGTGATAAGCTCGGGCTCTCTTATCTCTTTATCTCACATGACTTAAGCGTAGTGAAGCGGATTTGTGAACGCACCGTAGTGATGCGTCATGGAAAAGTAGTCGAAGCAGGGGCAACTCGCGATTTGATTGAGAATCCTCAATCAGACTATACGAGGCGCCTCATCGCAGCGGTTCCAATTCCGGGCGATGCCCAAAAACGCGCTCGAAATTATCGTTAAAGTCTGCTAGTAGTGATCTTTCGGAATTACCAAAGATTTCCGAACTATCAGGTAAGATGACATTCGCCTCATTTCTCGACTCCACTGAAAAAGACTCTGTTCCGCCGGAAGAGCTCTCAGACGCGCTTAAGTCTCTTTGGTATGCCAAAGCGGGAGAATGGGAGGCTGCTCATGACATCGCACAGGAAATGCCTTCAAAGGCCGGTTCTCACATTCACGGGCTGTTGCATGCAATTGAGGGAGATTTCGGGAATGCCGGGTATTGGTTCGCAAGAGCCGGGGAGCCGAATATCACCAAAGATGAAATTGATGCCGAATGGGAGCGAATTTCGAAATCGCTTCTTAGTGAATAATTTTATAAGGTTTACACGATCAATTCGTTAAAAGGGCGAGCATGCGGCTACCTGAACTACCAGGACACACCTACGAAGACCTCCTTGGGGAGGATCCTTTCGGATGGAGTTTTGTAACCACCTATGGCGACTCGGAGCGACGGGTGGTCAAGGTGTTGAAGGCGCAGGCCACGAACGAGTCCTTGTTGCAGTCTTATTTTGAGTGCCTTTCGGGCAGCCAGTCCCCGATTTCCGGTGCTGCGGATGTTTTCGAATATTGTCTCGGCGATGAAGATTCGCCGGCGGCTTATTCGATGCCTTTTTACGGATGGCGAAGTAAGGAGAGTGGAAAATGGCAGCTCACTTCGCTGAAGCGATTGATGCATTTGCTGCCGAAAGAGCAGGCTGAGGAAATTGTTCGTAAACTGGCCCATTGTGTCTCAGATGTCCATGAGGCGGGTCTTTTTCATGGAGGGATCAAGTTGGGAGATATTTTCCTGACGGCGGATGATGATGGAAATCAACGAGTCAAGATTGCTGATTTCGGACAGATTTTCATGGGAGGCTTGCAGTACCTGGAGGCAGGTGAACTCCTTTTTTATGTGAGCCCCGAGCAGCTTGAGACCGGGGATTTTTCTGATAATGCAGGGAAACGGTGGGATATTTATTCCTTCGGCGTTGTGGCTTTCCAATTGCTGACCGGGCATCTGCCGCGGCTTGATCAACTCCGTCAGCAGTGCCTTGAGCATCCCGGTTTGCTGGATGAAACACCTGCAATAGCTTTTGGCGGCCTTACTTCCACGGCGGAGCATTTTCTTCAAGCGCTTGAAGAGGAGAAGCCGGTTGAGTGGCCTGATTCCCCGGTTGATGAGAGGGAGCAGGCTGTGCGTGAAGTGATTGAGAGCTGTTTGGAATTCGATCAGCTTAATCGCCCCTCTTCGATGCAAGAGGTCGCGGATGCTCTGACTCAGGCCTTGAAGAAGGCACCTCTTCCGACACCGCGGACGGAACCTGTAGCTGTCATGGCCGGGCCTGAACGGGAAGAAGAGCCTGAGCCGGCGGATGATGAAATCGGGGAGTTGGTGGTTGAGACGCCGCTGGATCCAGTAAGCACAGAGATCGTCCTTGAAACAGTGGAGGAGGAATTATCCGGGGAAACCGGATTGGTCGCTGTTTCGGGAAATTCGGGATGGGTCGATTCGTCGAAACAGTATGTGAGGGGATATTTCGCGGAACGTCCTCACCTGAAATGGCAGATCGCAGCGGTTGCCTCTCTCACGGCACTTCTACCTCTTTCTTTCTTCGGTCTCGCCACTTTTTGGGAACTTCGACAGACGAAGCGTGAGCTGACGATAGAGGCCGCTGAACTACAGGCGAACGTGGAGTCACAGGCTGAAGCTTACCGGCGGGTGATTACTGAGAAGCAGCAGAATGATCAACAGCTGAAATCAGAGTTGAATGAAGTGGAAGGTTCGCGGAGCCGGCTCATGGGGGAAGCTAAACTGGCGCGGCAAATCGTTCGTCAGACCCAGGACAACGGGGATGAATTCTTTCGCCTTGTTCTCGACAATCGTGATACGGATGTTCCCGGTTTTCGCGAGCAACGCATGAAAGCTCTCGTGGATGCTAAGAAGCATTACGAGCGGCTGGTGGAAGTGTACGGGGACGCGCCGGATTTCATTGTTTCAACAGCGAATGCACTTTTTTATCTGGGGCGTATCTATCGGGAGACTGGAGAGTTCGGTAAATCCCTTGCCGCTTTTGGTGAGGCGGAGCGTCGTTATGTGGCCCTTCTGGAAGATTCGGACACCTCGGATGTCGCGTTCGTGAGGAATCTGGCAATCGCAAAAAATGCGCTTGGTGGCTTATCGATCGGAAACGGAAAATATGCCGTGGCACGTCATTATTACACGGAGTCATCGCGATACTGGGGGGAAGTGAGATCATTGTCTCCCGGTGAAGAACTGGATGCGTCGGTTCATATTCATGAGAACTCTCTCTATATTGTTGAATGTGAATTTGCGATTAATCGACTGGATGCGGCCCTTGATGGTGCCCTCTCGATCGGGAATTTATTATTGAAAGCTCAGGAAGACGCACCGGACAATGATCGTGTCGTGGGTGCTCTTGCGAGGTCTTTCTCTCTGGCGGGTAGAATTCTCGAAGCAAAAGGAGAGGGCGAAAAAGCAAAAGAAGCATTTCAGCAGGCTGGTAACCTTTTCGCGAAGGCTGTGAAACTGAATGCGGCAGTGGACGCTTACCAGCTGGGGCTGGGGAATAGTCTGGCTCGTGTCGGATTGCTTGAAAATGATATCGAGAAGCTGGAGCATGCTGTCGAGGTCCTTGGGGGAGTGATTGCCGCAAACCCCTACGAGCCGAGTTTTCAAAAGACTCTTTCGGACGTCTACGGAGTCCTCGCCAAGAATCAACGGGATGGAGGGCGAGCTGAAAATGCGATCGCCCTTGAACGTGAGGCGATAGAGATCCTGCAGCCGATCATCCAGGCGAATCCGACGACAGTTCCTTCCGATGTTCTTTATTCCTACTCGCAGCGACTCGCTCATCTCGCTGAGCTTCTCGGTGATGCGGGCGATTTCGATGATTCGCGAAGGCCGCTTCAGGAGGCGATCACGGTTCTTGAGAAGATTTCCCGCTCCGATCAACCGCTGGTGCAATACAACCGGGCACTCGCCCGGGCCCGGGGGCTGGCTGGATTTGCCTGTTTGAAATCAGGCGATAAGTCGGGAGCTAAAGAGCATCTTGAACTTGCCAAGGCAGAGTGGGAAACCTACATGGCCACGAACCCCGAAGATTCCGATGCGGAGCAGGCGGTGCGCTGGGCTTCAGATCAACTGCGGGGGCTGCAATAAGGCTTCCTTGTGTGGAGATTGAAGAGGTTGACATTTAATATCCAACCGCTTCCTTGCCCGCATGCTCGAAAGTATTGAAGTTGAAGAGATCAAGGAAATCGCCAAGCGTGCCGGCGAGGAAATCCTTTCCGTCTACGGTTCCGAATTCTCGGTAGACGTTAAAGAGGATAAATCCCCCCTCACTGAAGCTGACAAGCGTTCCAACGACGTGATCATTGAGGCCTTGAGCGAGAAGTATCCGGAGATTCCGGTGATTTCAGAAGAGACCAAAGCGGTCGAGTATGCGGAGCGGAAGGATTGGGAGGTCTTCTGGCTGATTGACCCTCTGGATGGAACGAAAGAGTTTATTAAGAGGAACGGGGAGTTCACGGTAAACATTGCGCTGATTCGAAATGGCAAGCCGGTTCTCGGCGTCGTCTATCAACCGATCGGAGAGCATCTCTACTGGTCTAAGGAAGGGGACGGGGCCTGGAAATCGACTTCTGACGGCGAGGCGATACGTCTCCAGGGGGGGGAGCACTATCTCGCCAAGGATGAAGTTCACGTCGTCGCGAGTCGATCACATCTGACGGATGACGTGAAGCAGTTTGTCGCCGATTTGGAAAAGGGAGGAAAGACCGTTCACTTTCTCTCCGCGGGAAGTTCTTTGAAGCTCTGTCTCGTTGCTGAGGGAAAAGCAGACGTCTATCCAAGGCTGGGACCGACCATGGAATGGGATACCGGGGCAGCACACGCGATCGCTCTTGAAGCCGGTCGCCAGGTGAACCGTCACGGATCGAGTGAACCTTTGCTGTATAACAAAGAGAACCTCCTCAATCCATTTTTCGTGGTGGAATAAATCGTGGTGGAATAAAAAAAGCACGTCCCGTGAAGGACGTGCTCTTTCCGGAAATAAAGATCCCGGAATTTTCGAGGATGGAGCGCTTTACCAGGTTTTGATATTATCGTTGTCTTCCTGCTCATCTTCGTCTTTGCCGGCACTCCAGATCAAGATCGATTCAGGCAGCACACTTGAGTCGGTCTGGGTATCCCAGTCCGGCGTCGGAACCCGGTTGTTGTAGTCGAGATCCATGCGTACGTAATAGTAGTCACCGTAGGGATCCCATAGCTCGCCACCGCCATCTTCTTCGAGTTTAATGCCTTTGATGTATTTTCCGCCACCCTTCGGTTTAGCCTGTTTGCCTGTGTAGAAAGCAATCTTGCGCGGATTGAGCTCCTCTGCGGTTTCATTGTCTGCTCCCAGCATGACGTCCATCAATTCGTGATCGGTTCTCAGATCATCCGTGTCTGTGGTTTTTGAGCTGTCGACAGGATACTTCCGGTACTCCGTAAAGTAGGCAGAAATAGCATTCTTCAATTGATAGGCAGTGTTTTGCGCGTTGGTTTTCTCCGCGCGTCGAATCGCGCCGGTTGCAGCGGGGAACATCAGCCCGGCTAGGATGCCGATGATAGCGATGACGACGAGGAGCTCGAGAAGGGTGAAACCTCCCGCGCTTTTGGGAATTTGTTTTGCTGGTGATTTTCTCATGATTCGAGGCATGTTTAATGGGTTGGGCAGGGGGAGGCGAGAAAAATCGTCGCCAGAACTGCGAGAGGTGATTCTGCATACAATGTAAACACATCGCGACATCGCGCGTCCAGCCTTTTTGACAGGAAATAAGCTGATTTGAAGGAGACTTTTACTCAATTAATTCGCGATCATCTGGATCGACCGGATTATCGACCTCAGAACAAGTCTGAGCTGGCGCGAGCGCTTCAGGTGGATTCGAAGGACAGGGCTGCCTTTCGCGATGCGGTTGTCGCTCTCGAACGTGGCGGTGAAATCCTTCGGGGGAAAAAAGCCCGATATCGTCTTCCGGGTGCTGATAGCGAAGGGCAAATGCTGGCCGGCCGGTTTGAGTGTTCCCCTGACCGGAAACGTCGCAGTCAGTATTTTATTCCTGATGACCCTACGCAGCATCCCGCCTTTCGGGGGATGGACTGGCCGAAGGTTTTTGTCCCCGGGCATGCTTCCGGGACCGCTCTTCATGGCGATGCGGTTGAAGTGGAAATGGTGAAGCGTGCGCCGCGGAGAGATTCATCGTCCCGGAGCTATTCCCGTCATTCCCGCCGTGTTGAACCTGATGAATGGCAGGCAAAAATATCGAAGGTGGTGAGTCGCAGTGAAAGCGGGATTGTCGGCACCTTTCACGGCAAAGGATCACGGGCGACGATTTCCCCTGACGACCGTCGGCTTCCTCCGTCTTTTCAGTTACTCAATGTGCTCGCCGAAGCCAGGCCCGGTGACATCGTTGTCGCGAAGTTCGTCGAGTGGACCGAATCCGGCTTTCTGCCTCAGGCGGAGATGGTGAAAGTCCTCGGGCGGGATGATGCACCGGGCGTCGATATCCTCAAGGTGATTCACCGTTACCAGCTTCCTCTCGAGTTTCCCGAAGCGGTCCTGGCGGAGGCGGAGTTGATCGACGAGGTTGTGAGTGATGAAGAGATTCAGCGGCGGGAGGACTGGCGGGAGCGTCAGGTCTTCACGATCGATCCCGAAGATGCGAAGGACTTCGATGATGCAATTTGTGTCACTGAAAGGGAAGGGGGAGGCTTCGAACTGGCGGTTCATATTGCCGATGTATCACATTACGTGAAGCCCGGATCAGCGCTTGATAAAGAAGCGCGCAAGCGGGGCAACAGTGTTTATCTCGCCGACCGGGTTATCCCCATGCTTCCTGAGAAGTTGAGCAATGGGGTGTGCAGCCTGAAGCCTCATGTTGAGCGTCTCACTCATGCAGCAATCATGACGTTTGATGCCTCCGGAAAAATGGTGAAATCGAGGTTTGCTTCCTGTGTCATTCGCAGTCATCGGCGCTATGCCTATGAAGAGGCGTATGCGCTCATGGAGCTGAGCGACAAGGCGACCGCCCGGATCGATGATGAAAAAGAACGAAGTCTCGCCCTTCATTTACAGCGTGCCTGGAAGCTCGCTTCAATGATACGGGAGCGACGCTTCCGGAATGGCGCCCTCGATTTGGATTTCCCGGAAGTTCGCGTGGTGCTCGATGAAAAGGGCCGCGCTGTCGGAGTGAAGAAAAGTATCTACGATGAGAGTCATCAGCTCATTGAGGAATTCATGCTCGCAGCCAATGAGGCCGTCGCCTATGAAACGAAGAACGCACCGGCGCCCTCAGTCTACCGTATCCACGAAGACCCGGATGAGGCGAGGTTGGAGGAGTTTGCTGATCTCGCGCGCAGCTTCGGACACCGTGTCGGAGATGTCGCGCATCGCCCTGAGCTTCAAAAATTGCTGGAAGGAGTCAAAGGAAAACTGGAGGAGCACAGTGTGAAACTCGCCCTCTTGAAGAGCCTTCGACGAGCGGCCTACTCGGTTGACCCGATCGGGCACTATGGGCTTTCGAAAGCAAATTACACCCACTTCACCAGTCCGATTCGACGCTATGCGGATTTGGTGGTTCATCGGGTCCTGAGAAAAATTCTTTCCCGGCGCCATGAGCCCACTGCACCGGAACTGGCTGACCGGACTCCGGTGGTGCAGGAGATTGTCGAGATCGCGGAACATATCTCGAAGACGGAGCGGGTCGCTGCTGATGCAGAGAAGGAGACCCGGCAGCTGAAAATAATCGAATATCTTGAGCGGATATGCCGTGAGGATCCAAAGGTGTCCTTTGAGGCAACGGTGACTGATGTCCGGCCGATTGGCGCCTTTGTTGAGCTGAATGAGTTGCTGGTGAAGGGGCTCATGAAGCGTGAAGCCCTGCCGCCTCGAGACGAATATTTCTACGACCGCGCCCGGCAGCAATTCAAAAGCCGCACGGAGGCACCGACATTGACCGTGGGGCAGCGGATTGAAGTGCGGCTTGCCCGGGTGGACCGGGTCCGGGGATTTGTAGATTTCGAGCTCGCCTGACCCTGTTGGATCCCGGAGTCAACCCTCCCGGGAAGTGGCGTGATTCCCCTGAATACGTCATCGACGGTTGGTCATCTTCACGGCACGCTTTTCGCATGGAGAAAAAGACCACCCCGGCAACTTCCCGCCGAACTTTTGTCAAGACCGCCGCCGCCTCGGCTTTCGGATTTCAGTTTGTTCCCTCCCACGTTTGGGGGGCGAACTCGCGTATCAATTTCGGGGCGATCGGATCCGGTGGCAAAGGACAGGCGGATATCAACGGATCGATTCAGGCCGGGATGCAATGCGCGGCGCTTGTCGATATCGTCGATGTGGAAAAATACAGTCAGTCGGAGGCGAACGGCAGCGTGAAGTCGAGACTTAAGTCGATCACGGAGGCGCGTGAAAAATTCCCCGACGCGAAGTTTTACACTGACTACCGAGAGATGATCTCAGAGATGGGCGATAAGATTGATGCCGTCACTATTTCCACACCGGATCATCACCATTTTCACGCGGCACTTCAGGCCATGCGAGCCGGAAAGCATGTCTATTGTCAGAAGCCGCTGACGCATTCCATCTGGGAAGCCCGCGTTCTCACCCGGGTCGCCCGTGAAATGGGAGTGAAGACTCAGATGGGGAATCAGGCTCATGCAAACAGCCACATGCGGCGGGTTGTCGAACTGATCCAGGCGGGAGCGCTGGGAGAGGTCAAGGAAGTGCATGCGTGGACAAACCGTCCGATCTGGCCTCAGGGGTTTTCGGAACTCCCTCAGAAAGAAAAGGTACCCCTCGGTTTGGATTGGGAGCAATGGATCGGTCCGGCTGAGTGGATTGATTACAGTCCGAGAATTGCTCCCTTTGCGTGGCGCGGATGGTGGAATTTCGGAACCGGGGCCCTCGGGGATATGGCCTGCCACATCATGGACATGCCATACTGGGCTCTTGATCTGGGATCTCCGACATCGTTGAAGGCGGAGCAGGAGGGGGGCTCCGATATTTCCGCGCCAATCAATTCCACGATCGAATACAATTTTGCGGATAAAGGAATCAAGATGCACTGGTATGACGGTCAGATTGGTGCCTCGTTTGATCAGGAGAACTGGCGCCTCATTCCCGGGGAGTTTAACCGGCCATCGGAAAAGATTCTCGAGGGAGCTGACTATAAAAAGTATGGCAGCGTCATCATTGGTGAGCGCGGGAAGCTTTTCTTTGATCGTAAAAATGACAACTGGATGGTGAATCCGAGCGGTGGTCTCGATGGATTCGAATTTCCTGAACCTTCGATCCCCCGTGCCGAAGGGGACGATAACTATCAGGAATGGCTTGATGCGATCGAAGGTCGAGTTGAGAGGGGTCAATCAGACTTCGACTATGCCGGCCCGTTTTCAGAAACGGTTCTTCTCGGTTGTCTTGCCCAGCGAAATTCCGGTGAGAGGCTCAAATGGGATGCGGAGAAGATGAAAGTGAAGGGGCGCCCGGATCTTGATCACCTTATTCGCCGTGAGTATCGCGCCGGATGGGAGGTCGAAGTCTAGGGGGAGTTCCAGCCCGAAGGGGGGAACGAATATTCTTGAATCAGAGCCCCGGGGAGTCGCAGTCATTCTGATCCCTTCGTGGAAGCGCAGCGTATTCGTGTTTTAGCGATGCCCGCCTCCGGAATCTCAGTCGGACAGAATTGAATTTTTACGTCTTTTTTCCGGAAACACCTGACATTCGGCGGGGTTTTGATTCATATTCCCCCTGAATGCCCGCTTTCTTTTACACTGCCATTGATCACACTGGAAAACAGGTTTCCGGGAACGTGGTTGTGCGTAATAAGACCGAAGCCTACCGGGAGCTTGAGGCGAAAACCCTGACACCGATTTCGGTCGGGCTTGAAGGGGAAGTTCCCGGGAAGAGTAGAGCAAAAGCAAAGGCGGCCTCCGGGCCGAAACGACTGAAGCGGGCGGAGTTGATTCTCTTCACCGAGGAGCTCGCCGATCTGCTCGATGCGGGGATGCAGCTTGAGCGTGCTTTGAAGATTTTGAATGAACGCTCTACCTCTCCGGCGATTAAAGCCGTCGCGGGGGTGCTTCGTGATGAAATTCGTGAGGGAGCGAGGTTTTCCAAAGCATTGGGAAAGGCCTCTTCGACCTTCGATGAACTTTACTGCAGTCTTGTCGCAGCCGGGGAGGCAAGCGGTTCACTGCCGGAGATTCTCCGGCGCCTCGTCGTGAATTTGAAGCAGCTTTCAAATCTCCAGCGGCGTACCGTCAGTGCAATGATCTATCCGCTGACAGTCCTGCTTGCCTGTATTGTCCTTATTTTTGTCGTCAGTACGGTGCTCATGCCATCACTTACTAAGATGATGCAGAAAACCGGCCAGGATTTACCCCTTGTCACCGATCTCCTCATCAAATTCACCGATTTCATGTCCGCATGGTGGTGGTTGATTCTGGCGGTCATGGTCGGAAGTATTGTCGGGTTTAAGCTCTTCATCGCCTCGAAACGCGGGCGTCCCTGGTGGGATGAATACAAGATGAAGATTCCCGCTTTTGGACCCGTTATTTTCGGTCGTTTCTATGCTCAGTTCTGTCACACAATGTCGAATTTGATCAATAACGGTGTCCCTCTCTTAAACAGTCTGAAACTCATTACGCGGGGCACTCAAAATTACTTCATCCGCAACCACCTCGAGAAGGTGGTGTTGGATGTCGGTGAAGGCAGCAGCCTCGCCCGATCCATGTCGAAAACGGAATCATTCCCTGAAGGACTTATCGATCGCATTGCGATTGGTGAACAAACCGGTGAACTCGGAAAGGCTTTTTCAAAAGCAGCCACGAAGTATGATGAGGATCTCGACATCAGGATCTCAAGATTGACGAGTATTGTGCCTAACGTCATGCTATGCCTTGTTGCTATCGTTGTCGGGGTTGTCGCTTATTCTGTCATCACTACTATCTTCGGGTCGATGTCAGGTATTCGGGCCCGCTAATTCCTATCTAGAAACTCATGAAATTTTCACCTCGCTCCAATCGTCGATCCTCCGGATTCACCCTTGTCGAACTGGTCATTGTGATCACGATTATTTCCGTCCTTGCCGGATCGGGCATCTATCTCGTGATCGGATTTGTTGATGACGCCAAGTATGGGCGCGTTGACTCTGATTTGAAGGCTCTTGATCTTGCGGTGAAAGCCTACGAGCGAAATAATTATTTCAAGCCGCCGACCCAGGAACAGGGGCTTATGGCACTTGTTGAGCGCCCTACCGGTGAGCCTCAGCCGGAGCGCTGGCGTGCTTATCTCGAAGAGCCGATGCTGGACCCCTGGGGTAATGAGTATCAATTCCGCTTTCCTGCTCAGAAGAGTTCAAAGAAATATGATCTGTTTTCCCTCGGTGAAGACGGAGTGGAGAGCGACGATGATGTCGGGAACTGGTAGTCGTGACGCCGCCACCGCCGGTTTCACCCTGGTTGAAATTGTGATCGCCCTCGCGGTTGTCGCCATTCTCACCGGCATGGCGGTCCCCGCGATCGACAGCGTCCAGAGGGAGCGGGTCGCCCGTGAGCCGGTGAATGCGCTCTATCTCATGGCGCGTGAGGTCCGCCTTCGTGCCATGGCGGAGAAGCGCCCCTACCAGATTGTTTTCGACAGTAAAGGCTTCCGTGCTTCCCGCTTTTTCCAACCGTACGGGGGGGCGGAGGAATTTGAAACGCTGCAGATTGAATTGGAACAACTCGAGCAGCTCGATGCAATGGCAGAAGCCTCACAGGCTCGCGGAATTTCCCTGGAGGTGAGTGAAAGTGATCTGCGCAGGGAAGCGGTGGAGGAAGGGCTCCGCTACTTTTCGGAGTATGAAATTGATCTTTCCCTGAACTGCAGTTTGCGGATATGGAACGAGACGCAATGGATCAATCTCAGTGGTGGCGAGTTTCGCCGGTGGATTTTTCAACCCTCAGGCATGTGTGAGCCAATGAGCGTTCGAATGGAGAACGACGGGGCGTTTTTCGAAGTGGTCTTTCATCCCCTCACCGCGGATATTCAAACCGAACGTTCCTGGGTTGAATGAGAACGATGGATTCCAGAAAAGGATTCGCCCTCCTCGACGTTGTTCTTGCGGTGGCGATCTTTGCGATCTCAGTCACGGGCTTGATTGGGATTCTTCAGCGGATGAATGAAACCTCGTCGGCTTTTGCGAGAGACTCTCTCATTCAGAATCGCCTTGTTTCCCTGCTCACGGAAACCCGTCGTCTGGAGCCCTCGGCAATGACGACAGAGGTTTATGACTCCGCTCTCGACATGACCTTCAGAACCTATGCGCAGCCCTTTCAGGTAGAGAATGGAGAGGGAGCGGAGTTGAGCGATCTATATGAGTTGACGGCGGAAGTTGAGTTTCTCGATGATGGCGGTAATCAAATCGAACGCGTTCGTCTCATTGTTCACCACCCGATTGAATGAGAAAGGCAGCCCTATCCTCCTCTGCTGGATTTTCCCTGTTCGAGATTGTCGTGGCCATGGTCATCCTCGGGCTCATCACCACTTCGATCTTTTCTATCGTGTGGCAGGCGGGGGATACTGCGGCGGAAATCCGGTCTCTTGATAAGCGGGGCGAAGAGGTTGAGCGCTTCGTCAGTTTGCTGAGGGAGACGATTGAAGGGCTACCGCCGGAAGCCGGTTTCACGATTACCCCGGCCGAGGATTCCGGAAGTGGATACCATGAGTTGTTTCTTGAGAACACCCCGACCTCATTCACTTTCGGTGAACTGGTCGGAAGTTGCGAGGAGGCCTACATCGCATTGCGCCCCGGGGAAATTCTGCCTACCGGGGAGCAGGGATTTGATTTGGCGCTGAGCCGGAGTGATTTCCTTCCGGATGACAGCGACGGTTCGGGAATGGCCTTCCGGGTGGGGAGTGGCGCTCTCCTTGATGAGGATGAGGACGGCCGCTACTGGCTCCCCCTGTTGACCGGTATCAGGGGAGCCTCCTGGCGTTTCTGGGACGATGATTCTCAGGAGTGGCTCGAGGAATGGACGGATGAGGAAAAGCTTCCTCCTTTGATGGAGTTTTCTCTCCTGGATCGAGATTCGTCGGTCCCTGTCAGGTTGGTTTATGAAGTCCCTGATCGCCTTGTTGATCCCGAGGCGGCCGCGGCAATTGCTCAGGCATCCGAAGACGCTCAGCTGGCCACGACTGAGGTCGTTTCGTCGTCTGCCGCAGCCCCCTCGGGTCGCGGTGGAGACGGTCAGGGTCGCGGTGGAGATGGTCAGGGTCGCGGTGGAGATGGTCAGGGTCGTGGTGGAGACGGTCAGGGGCGTGGTGGCGATGGCCAGGGTCGTGGTGGAGATGGTCAGGGTCGTGGTGGAGACGGTCAGGGTCGTGGTGGAGACGGTCAGGGTCGTGGTGGCGATGGCCAGGGTCGTGGTGGAGATGGTCAAGGTGGCGGACCGGGTGGAGGTCAGGGCGTATCAGGCGGATCAAATTCGGGAGGGGGACAATGACATTAGCTAATCAACGGGCGGGAGAGGGCGGGATGGCCCTCCTCCTCGTTCTCGCCTCTATCATTATTCTTGCCCTTATCGTCGGGGGGCTATGGGAAGCCTCTGCTCCCGGCTGGGAGGAAAGCACGATGCGGAGAGCGGAGTATCAAGCCGGTATCCTCGCTGAGAGTGGTTTGGTTGTGGCCATGCACCCGGAGGTCGAGCGCGGTGACGTTGCTTTAGTTCACCAGTTTGACGCGAACCGGGGCTACGAAGTGAAAATAGCCAGCGAAGGGGGGCGCATTCCGGTGAACAGCCTCACCGATGCCGCCTGGCGCGATGCGACATCCGAACTCTTTGTTTCATGGGGGCTGGATGCCGCGTCGGCGAGCCGGGCGACTGATTCGCTCGCTGACTGGATCGATGAAGATGAGGAAGCGCTTTCAAACGGGGCGGAGAATGCCTACTACGCCGGCTTCGATCATCCGGAGTATCCTCCGAATGAGCCGTTTACTTCCATTGAGCAGATGCTTCTCGCTGCAGGAATGGACGTCGTTGCGAAAGCGCAGCCGCTTTGGCGCGACTATTTCACGATCTACAGCGATGGACTCGTCGATCTGAATGCTGCGACCTGGGAGTTGGTCAGTGCCATCACCGGGGCGACTTATGACTCCGCGTTGAATTTTGTTTCAGTTAGAGCAGGAGACGATGGTGTCGAAGGGACCGCTGACGATTATCTTTTTGAAGACGTTGGTGAAGTTCAGGCTCTGCTGGGAATCACGGATACTGAGTGGACAGAGATCAGTGGTCGCGTGAGTTTAATCGAGGGGGTTCGGCGAATTGAGTCGACGGGTCGCATCGGCGAATTTGAAGAAACGCGGGTGATTCTTTCCCGTGAGGCCGGTGACGAATTTACGGTGTTGGCGAGGTTTCGATATTGAGTCTATGATTCGGGCTCTTGCTCTGAATGAAAATTGATATTGTCACCATCTTCCCTGAAATCGCTGAAGCCCCCTTGAAATCAAGTATCATGGGGCGCGCCACTGACGCGGGAATCGTTGAGTTCGGTTTTCATAATCTCAGGGATTTTACGAAGGATAAACATCGACAGGTTGATGATATTCCCTACGGGGGTGGTCCCGGGATGGTTATGAAAGCAGAACCGTTCTTCGATGCGATCGGGAAACTTAAAACCGACCGCTCAAAAGTGCTCCTGATGACTCCTCAGGGAACCCCGTTTGTCCAGGCGAAGGCCGTTGAGTTTTCCCGTATTGATCACCTGATCATTCTTTGTGGTCACTATGAGGGGGTCGATCATCGTGTTGTCGAGGCACTGGTTGATGAGGAGATTTCGATTGGGGACTACGTTCTCACCAATGGCACTATTGCCGCAGCGGTAGTGGCTGACGCTGTTGTCAGGCTTATCCCCGGAGTACTCGGAGATGATGCTTCATCAGAGGTTGAGTCTTTTTCGGGAGACGGGAAACGTATTGAGGCTCCGCAGTACACGAGGCCCGCGGATTTCAGGGGAATGATGGTGCCTGATGTGCTCTTGTCAGGTCATCATCAGGCGATAGCGGAATGGCGTGACCTTCGTGCGGAAGAGCGTACCCGTGAGAACCGTCCGGACCTCCTTGACTGAGGAGTTCTTATTATCAGCGGATCCGCTGCATAACCGGCACCCCGTGTTCGTCTGTGAAAGAGTGGCCCTCCCGGGGTTACCTCAATAAACATACGCGAACTCTCATGAAAAATATCTACAAAATTCTTCTCGTAACAGCGAGTGCCGCTGTTCTTCTATTCTCCAATACCTCGTGCACCTCGACCGAGGCAGCAATTGTTGGAGGTTTAGCCGGTGCGGCGATCGGAGCAGCTGTTGCTGATGATGGTCATCACCACAGGAGGCCCCACAAGAAGGGTCATTACGGTAATGGATCCGGTCATAATCCTCACGGCGGTGGATATGGATACGGTCATGGCGGTGGCCACCGCCACTGATTCAGTCATTCTCACGATTCAGTAACATCAATCCGCTCACCTGCGGATTGCTTCGATAGCGGATCCAGAGAAGCCGCTCTTCCCTTTTTCCACGCGGGGGAAGCTGACCAGGAAATTATTCTCGTCGGTCAAGTTGACGAAATAGTGGGTGGTTCCTTCGGGAAGTTCAGCGGTCACTTCTGAGTGGTTTCGCACCTTTGCAGGGGCGCGAAACCACTCTTCGTATTCTTCTCCGCCATTGGTGGAGTAAATCAGATTAGCGCGGGTGACGCGGGCCCCGTTTTCGTTAAAGGTAAAATAAGCGATTCCATCCTTTTCCTGTGTCTCCATAATCGCCGGTACCTGTTCTTTGTGAGGAAGGTCGCCGGGGTAGTGAGGATTGTAGGAGGGGTAGCTCGCTTTCATCTCAGTGAGCCGCATGGACAGCTGTTGATTCATTCGTTTCGCCTTTTTCGGGAATGCTTCCGCAAGGTTTCTGCTCTCTTCGATGTCAGCACGAACCGGCTTCCCCTCGACCTTTTTGTAGAGGCGGTAGAGTTCGAGTTGAACGGACTCTTCGTTGTTTACATGGTCGTAGTTGCGAACCAATTTGTAATCGCCTTCCCTGATCGTGCTCTCAAGGGCTCTTCCGTGGGGAAAATGCCAGACCATCGTGTCCCGGACGGTTCCATCAGGATGTTTGACGAGGGTGGGGTCGGTTGGGTCTATGCTCAGAAGGGGGGCGAGGTCACAACCATCAAGGTTCTTGTTCGCAGGTTTTTCTGTTCCCGTTAGAGAAAGGATGGTCGGGTAGAAGTCGAGGCCGTTCGCGATGACGTCCGTTTCGACTCCGGCTTCAATTCCCGGTCCGGTAATGATCAAGGGTACTCTGGTGCCGCCCTCCATTGCCGAAATCTTTCCTCGCGCAAGAGGGTGGTTGTCGGTGTAGCGCTCTTTCGGGTTGCCTTCCATGCCACCGTTGTCTGAGGTGAAAATCAAGTAGGTGTTCTCACTCAGCATGTGGCCGGGCCATCGCGGGTCTTCGGTTTGCTCAAGGTAGTCGAAGACAATGCCGAGGTAGTAGTCCAACTCCTCAACCATGGCACAATAGAACGGATTCAGTTGCCCCGGAGTATCCTTCGTCGGCGGATGGGAAGGATCGATCCCCAGGCGCTCGCTGTATTTCTTCAGGAGTTCTTCGGAACGGGTTTGAATAGGAGAGTGAACCAGCCACGTGGCATAGTAGAGAAAGAAGGGCTCTTCTTTATGATTCTCCATAAAGCTGAGGGCATCTTCGTTGGTCTGATGAAAGGGGAATCCGTTGCTGTCGAGGCGATAGGGATCTTCCTCCCCTTTTGTCGCGAATCCGGAAAGTCTATCTGCCATGCCACTTCTTGCGCCGCGATCGGCGCGGGTGAAGTCAAAGCCAACATCCCCGGGCTGTGGAAAGGCATGGTGATCGATGGCGATATGCCATTTCCCTGAATGACCTGTTGTATACCCGTTTTCACGGAGGATTTTGGCGATGGTCAATTCGTCTTCAGGCATTCGTCCGCTATACCAGGGGTCCATCATACGGGAATGCATATTGATGGGGGCTGGAGGAGCGCCACCAACGACGTGTGTTTTCTGTGCTCGCGCCGGATGATTTCCGCTCAGGATCGCGCAGCGGGACGGGGCGCAGGTTGGAGCGGGGGAGTAAGCCTGCCAGAACATGACACCCTTCTTCGCGAGGGCGTCAATATTCGGGGTTTCCATGGGCGAGGGTTCATCAATGTCGTAGCACTTCACATCCTGCCAGCCGAGATCATCGGTGAGGATGAGAACGATGTTAGGCTTTTCGGGGCGATCTTCGGAGATGCCGTAGCTCAATGCAGAAAGGCAGAGAAAAGCGATAGAGAGAAAATATCCAAATGGGGGGTGAACTCGATTCATCAGTTGAATTTTATGAGGAGAGGTTATGGAGAGATCGGAAAAGGGTCACTTGCTTCCGATGCAAATGAGGTCATCAACAGCCCGGGAAGGGAATTGAGCAATGGCGGGGGCGTTGCCTCACCGGGAGCGCTGCCCTTCGCGGCAATAGGGTGGTCGTTCGGCCCTTTCCCTGTGGCCAGTCACCGGCCGGGGCCGATAGCGGAAGGCTGGAAATGAGGCAGGGAAAAATCGGAAAAGACTTCATCGGGCCTATCTTTACGATTATCCCGTCGAAAGCCAATCCCTAAACGAGCTGTCATCGCATGAGCGGGAGTCGGTTAGAAAGATGAGTCTGTCGCTTTCTCACAGGCCTGCAAAATGCCGGCGGCTTTATGCAGGGTTTCTTCCCATTCCTGTTCCGGATCAGAGTCGGCAACAATCCCTGCTCCGACATGGAAGTGAAGTGATCCTGCTTCGCAAATGGCGGTTCGGATCGCGATATTGAATCGGGATTCCCCGTTGAACCCGAAACAACCGATCGCCCCGGTGTAGGGGCCCCGCTCGACAGGCTCCAGTTCTTCGATGATTTCGCGGGCCCTTTTTTTCGGGGCGCCCGTGATGCTTCCTCCCGGAAAGCAGGCCCGCAGGGCTGTGACAGGATCGATTCCGGGCCGCAGGGTGCCTTTGACCGTCGAGACAAGATGGAAGACTTGCGCAAATCGCTCCAGCTTGAGTAACTCGGTTGCCTCCACTGATCCGAACTCGCAGATCTGTCCGAGATCATTCCGTTCGAGGTCAGTGATCATGATGAGCTCAGCAAGCTCTTTGGGTGAGGTGATGAGATCGTAGGCGGATTTTTCGTCCTCCCGGCGATCACGAAACCGCGGACGGGTTCCTTTGATGGGACGCGTTTGAATGGTGCGGCCGCTCATGCTCAGGAACTGTTCCGGGGAGGAGGATATAATCTGTCGATCACAGAGATCGAGATAGGCTGAGTAGGGCGCAGGGGATTGTTCGCGAAGCCTTTCATGGAGGAGGAAAGGTTCAAAATCCGCGGCGACATCCGCGATGAGTCGGTGGGAGAGATTGACTTGATAGATATCTCCCGCCGCGATGTATTCCTGAGTTCGCGTGACCTTTTGACAGAAAGCTTCACGTTCCATTTCATGGCGGAAGACAGCGGGGCAGTCCGATGAAGGGAGCGATGAATTATCGCGAAGCGTTGAGAGTGAACCTTGTTCGTGCCAGGTCTGACTGGAGTGATCGAACAAAAGGCATTCGTGGTATTCTCCCAAAAGAAAATCCCCTTCATAGCTGATGCACCCGTAAAGGCCATCGGTGGGGAAACCGAGGTCAGGAGTCAACCCGGCAGAATGACGGCGGAATTCGAAAGCTTCTTTGAGCACCTCGAAATCAGCCTTGTCGAAAAGATTTCCTCTGAGAATTCGGGAGGGCTTTGCGGTGATCAGCGAGAACCGTTCATGAGGGCCGGACTCGGGATTTACCTCCGCCGAAGAAGTGTCTAGAAAGACGAAGCCGGGAAGGTGTCGGAGTTCACGCGCCAGATCGGCCGGTGATGGGAGTCCATCGACAGGTCGGAGGATAGGTGAAGAAGGTTTTGTCGGGAAGACAGCCATCGCAGGGTAAAGCTCCGCCGGAAAGAAGCCTCAGCTTTGGACCAACTCCAGAGAAATTGTTGAAAAATCCCCTCCGCCGGGAAGCCGATCGTATCACGCCGTCGCAATTACTTTTTCGAGAAGTGCTTTGGTCTTTTTGATCCCTTCAACTTCGCTGAGTTCTTTGCCTTCGTATTCAATTCCGATGTAGCCTTCGTAGCCGGCATTTTTAACGATTTGCATCATCTTCGTGAAGTCGGTGTGAATCTCGTCACCATCAGCATTGAAGTCGTGCGCTTTGGCAGAGACTCCTTTGGCGAAGGGCATCAGTTCTTTCACGCCCCGGTAGCGATCGTAGGCGAGGCCGAATTCATTTTCAGTGAGGGCGGGATCACCAGCATAGAGCGCTTTCTGGGCTTCATACTTCGCCGCGTCTCCGCGATTTTTAACGACGTAGAAGTTGCCGTAGTCGGGAAGGCTGCCGCAGTTGTCGAGATTCACTGAGCGGAGGACGCCGGCGAGCCAGGCGCCGTTGGAAGACATTCCTCCGTGATTTTCGACAATCACATTGAGCCCCATTGTTGCGGCATGTTCGGAGAGGCGGCGCAGTCCATCCGCGCAGAGATCGGCCTGCTTTTCAGGGGACAGTTCCGGATTGGAGGCGGAATTCACGCGGATGCTGTGGCAGCCGAGTTCTTTGGCAACGTCGAGCCAGGCGTAATGACCCTCTACCGTATTGGTGCGCTTCTTCGCATCGGGATCCCCGAGGCTGCCGACGCCATCACACATGATGAGGACACTTTTCGTGCCGATATCATCGCAGCGCTTTTTCATCTCTTTGATGTAGTCAGCGCTTTTCGGCTGCATACCCCGGGGGCCCTTTCTTTCGCCGAAGAACTGATTCACCCATTCCAGAGCGCTGATATCAAAATTCTCCTTCGTGAAGGCAGGCCAGTCGAGGTTGTCCAGTTCACCGGCTTTAAGAGCGACGTGGTTGGACCATTGTGCGAGAGAGATGTCGAAGTTTGCTCCGTCTTCAGCAGTGACTTCAGGGCCGTTCGTTGACTCGGAGCAAGCGGTAAAGAAAGCGCCGGTGGTGAGGGCTGCGGTGGAGCTGAGAAAACGTCGTCGATTGAAATTCATGCGCGGAATCTAACAGGGTTGAGTGGGGGACTCAACCCTCTTGATCTTAACTCTCCCCTCTCTGTTTCCGGGGCGGAAAAGGGGACGACATCGAGAGGGGATTAAGATTGAGAGGAAGAGGGAGGTCTCGTCATGAGACGATTTTGCAAGCCGGTCCAGCGTTTCCCTCTCTCCCGGTTCCTCACCGCGGATTCCAGTGAGCGGCGGTCACCGACGATGATGACAAGACGTTTTCCGCGAGTGATGGCGGTGTAGAGCAGATTGCGCTGGAGCATCATGTAATGCTGAGAGGCAAGAGGCACGACGATCGCCGGAAACTCGCTGCCCTGAGATTTATGGATTGTGATCGCGTAGGCGAGTTGAAGCTCGTCGAGTTCGCCGGGTTCGTAGGTAACGCTCTGACCGTCGAAGGTTACGTAGATTGTGACCGGTTCCGTTGTGATCTCCGCGATGTGACCAATGTCGCCATTGAAGATTTCTTTTTCGTAGTTGTTTCGGGTCTGAATCACTTTGTCACCGACTCGAAAGGTGTTTCCAAATCGATCAATTTCAAATTTGCCTTCGGCCGGAGGGTTGAGCTTTTCCTGCAGGCTTGCATTGAGTTCTCCGGTTCCCAGTGATTGCCTGTTCATCGGCGTGAGAACCTGAATGTCGTCCCTGGCGTTGAGCTTGAACTTTTCAGGGATTCGTTCGCTGATGAGATGTTTCACGGTGGAAAGAATCTCGTCAGGTTGATTCCGTTCGATGAAGAAAAAGTCGGATTCAGCATCGTTGTCGAGCGGAGGAAGGTGGCCGAGGTTGACCTCGTGCGAGGCGGTCACGATACGACTCGAAGCGGCTTGCCTGAAAATCTGAGTGAGCCGTGCGACGGGAACGGCTTCACTTCTGATGATGTCGTTGAGCACACTTCCCGGTCCCACTGAGGGAAGTTGATCGACGTCGCCGACGAGCAACACATTTCCTTTGGGGGGGATCGCGCTCATGACCTGCGCCATGAGCCGGATATCGATCATCGAGGCTTCGTCGATGATGAACAGGTCGCCTTCGAGAGGGGTTTCGGCGTTGCGGGTGAAGCCGGCCTGCGGTTGATACTCAAGGGTGCGGTGAATCGTTCCCGCTTCCTGCCCGGTGCTTTCCGCGAGCTGGCGGGCAGCGCGCCCCGTCGGGGCACAGAGGACCGGTTTCACCTTTTTCGCCATGAGGATCTGCAGCACGGCGTTCATGATCGTGGTTTTCCCGACGCCGGGTCCACCGGTGATCACAAAAAAGCGGTGCTTTGTTGCTTCGATTACCGCCGCGGCCTGTTCCCCTCCGAGTTTGATGGTGTTGTGCCTCTCAAACCACTCGATGGCGGCTTCCGCATCAACGGCCGGAAGGGTCGGGGCCTGTGAAATGAGCGTGAGGATGGATTTCGCCACGACCTGCTCCGCCTCGTAAAGTTCTCCGGGGAAAATGAGCGTTTGCTCTCCGACCTTCTCTGCGATCAAGCGGGTATCGAGAATGAGTTGATCGATGATTGTTTTCACCGCTTCCCGCGGAGAGCCCAGGGTTTCCATGGATTGCTCAATGAGGTCTTCACGAGGGAGAGCGCAGTGTCCCTGATGTTCGGCCTGCTCGAGCACGTATTGAATACCTGCTTCGAGCCGTTTCGGAGAATCAACTGCCTGCCCCATTTTCTGAGCAATCTCATCGGCTGTCTTAAAGCCGACACCGGTGATTTCCCTGGCGAGCCGGTAGGGATCAGCGCGTAAAATCCCGACCGTTTCCTCTCCATAGGTTTTATAGAGACGCAGGGCGCGAGCGGTGGAGAGGCCGTGTTCATGAAGAAAAATCATGATGTCGCGCACGGATTTCTGACGCTTCCATGAATTTTTAATCGTGAGGCGTCGTCCTTTTCCAATGCCCGGGACTTCCTGGAGGCGTTGTGATTCCTCTTCGATGATACGGAAAGTATCGGTCCCGAATTTTCCAACGATTCGCTTTGCGTAGGCTTTGCCGACACCGTCGATAAGGCCGCTTGCGAGGAAGCGTTCGATTCCGGCAATGCTTGTAGGGGCGACCGCCTCGATACGGGAAGCTTCGAACTGGCGACCGAACTTCCGGTCCTTCTTCCAGTTTCCGAAAGCCTTGATGAGCTCCCCTTCGACCACGGCGGGAATGCTGCCCAGCACGGTGAGGATGCCTTCGGTCCCGGTCGCGACCTGCATGATGGTGTAGCCGTTTTCCTCGTTATGGAAAACGATGGAATGTACGGTTCCCTCGACGTCGATGGGGTCAGGGAGGGTCGCGCTCATGGAAAATGGTGGGGTCGGGTCGGTAAATTCATTGTCATGGCGATGAATCCCGCCCTTTACAAGCCTTTACCTGTGTCGCATATTCGCCGCCCCATGGCAATTCTCTCCATTTTGTTAACGGTGATCATCGTGACTGTCAGTATTCTGATGGTTTTGATCGTCCTTGCACAGCGTCCTAAACAGGAAGGTCTCGGCGCAGCGTTCGGCGGCAGCACGCTTGATTCAGCTCTCGGCGCTCACACCACAGATATTCTCCAGAAGATCACGACCTGGCTCGGGATTCTCTTTTTCGTGTCCGCGATTGGCCTCGCCATGGTGAAGACCCGCGAGTTTCGTGCTTCGGCAGCGAGCGATGTTCTGAAGTCTGTTGAAAATCGCGAGACTGAAATGCCGACACTCCCGCCTGAGTTGCAGAACCTTTCCGTTCCTGAGTCAAGCGCACCTGCTCCGGTTATTGATGATGCCCCTGTCACTGAAAGTGCCCCGGCAAAGGCTGCTCCGAAAGCTGATGCTCCCAAAGAGAAGGCAAAAGCTTCGAAGGAGAAGGCTCCTAAGGCAAAAGCTCCTAAAGGGAAGGCCAAAGAGGCAGCTGAAAAAGGCAAGGCTGCTGAGTAAGTTCCTGCTTTTTAGATCTTCGGTGGGCTGCTTAGTCCTGCCGAAGATAATCCGGCTTTTGAAATGATGAACTCAGCCGGAGACACCGACCGCGAAGCGGAAGGTGGTCATTATCATTTTCTGGTTCGCTCTCCAAACCCTCTTGGTGATGCCTGCATGGCCTTACCGTCAGTGCGTGCGCTGAAACGCAGTCGTCCCTCTGTCCGTATCACTGTCTGCTGCCGTGAAAATCTGGCCCCGATGTGGGAGGCGAGAGAGGAGATCGATGCCGTGATTCCCTTCAGGAAGGGAATCAGCCCGCTTCAGGTGGGAAAGCTCATCCGTTCCCGCGGTGTATTTGATGCCGGGGTTCTGCTTCCGAATTCTTTTCGATCAGCACTGGAACTGCGCTTTGGCGGGGTTCGAAACCTGGTCGGATACAACCGTTATCAGCGCCGGATTCTTCTCAGGACAGCGGTGAGCGAGCCGGCTCCGACGGAGGAAACGCAGCACCATGTGCATCGCTATCTTCACCTGGTGGCCGCGATAGGGGCGCCGACAGAGCCTATCGGAGAGCTCCTCGCGATACCGGCCGCGCCGACGCCGATTACGGCGGGGGCAAAAGAGATTCATCTCGGTGTGTGCCCGGGGGCTGAATACGGGAATGCGAAGCGCTACCCGATCGAGCGATATGCCGAGTCGATTGAGTCGCTGCGGAGGGCGCATCCGGATACGCTGTTCTCCGTTTCTATTTTCGGGAGTCCTGCTGAGAGGGCAATCGGCGACGAGCTCGCTGCGCTTCTTTCAGCGCCTCGCCGGAACCGGGCCGGGGAGACTTCGATTGCTGATTTGGTCAAAGAATTGCAGACCTGTCACCTCGTCGCGACAAATGACACGGGGACGATGCATCTCTCGGCGGCGCTGGGAGTGCCGACAGTGGCTGTATTCGGATCGACCGAACCGGCCTTTACCGCTCCGATCGGAGAGGTGCACCGGGTGATTCGTCATCAGGTTGATTGCAGTCCGTGTTTCCTGCGCGAGTGTCCTATCGATTATCGATGCATGCTTCGGATTAAGCCGGAGATCGTATTGCATGAAATGGAAGCGCTTCTCGCTCCTGTCTATTCTTCCTCATGAAAGCTATTTTGACCCATCCCGGCAGTGCTCACAAAGACGATCTGCTGGCCTGTTGTCTACTCATTGCCCGTCATGAAATACCTGTCTGGCGTCGCGAGCCGGAAAGTGAAGATCTTGCAGATCCACAGATTATTGTTGTCGATGTCGGGGGAGAACATGAACCCGCGCGCGCAAATTTTGACCATCATCAGTTTCCGAGAGATCATGAGCCAATTTGTGCACTTTCTCTCGTTCTCAAGGACATGGGGCTCTATGAGGATGCCCGGAGCTTTTGCGAATGGCTTGAACCGGCGGAGTGGTTTGATACGCGAGGTCCGTTTCAAACGGCGGAGTGGCTTGGTGTTGAGCGTTCGGTGATGAACCGCCTCAACTCGCCCATCGATATCACCCTGCTGCGACGTTTCGCTCAGAAAACTGAGTGGAATCCCGGGGATCCGATCTGGGAAATGATGAAAATGATCGGCGAAGATCTCATCATGTTTCTGCACACCCTTCGCGAGCGAATCGACTATGTTGCTCAGCATGCTGAATTACATGAGATCGATGCGGGTGGTACATCCCTTCGCGTTCTCATGATGCCGCGGACTGAATCGATGCCGGATGATCCCTCTTCAGGGCTGGCGCGGTATGCAGGAACCCTCGAGGAGAAAATTGACGGACTTATTTATCCGGATCGTCGTGGTGACGGGTATGGACTTTCCCGGTATGAAGACAGTGCCCTGCTTGATTTTACTCAAGTCAGCGGGGAGGCGGACGTGCACTTTGCGCACGCCCGTGGTTTCATCGCGAAGACTTCCGCAACTGAGCTGGAGCGGCTCAAAGAGTTGGTGGCAAAGGCGCGGGTTTCGTAAAGGAGGTGACTGCGAACCGTGCGAGACGCTGCGGAGCATGTCTGAAAGGGTGCCTGACCCTGCAGGAGTAAGCGTCAACGCCCCGATTTTACGCCTTTGACCGTTCTTGCAATGCGCTTTGGCGACGTTACCTTGGCCGCCCGCGATCCGTAACCCCTTCAGGGCATCCCATGGACGACCTTTATCTCATTATTTCCACGCTGATCTTTTTCGCCGGTTTTGTGCTCGCGGTGGTGTCTCTTCGTGGCGGAAGGCAGGGGTCGGCGCGGTTAAATATTGGCCTCGCGATCGCCGGTCTCATTTTTCAAAGCCTTTTCCTGAAAGAGCGGGGGGAAATGCACGGGCGCTGCCCGATCACGAACGGGGCTGAGGTCCTCGTTTTCATCAGCTGGAGCGTGGTCATTATCTATCTCGCTCTCGGCCGCGCTTTCCGACTTTCTCTGCTCGGCGTCTTCAGTATGCCGCTTGTGTTTATGTTTCAGTCGATTTCGATCGTGGCGCTGCTGTCTCACGATCCGGGACCGCGTCCTCCGGTGACGCTGGATCCGTGGTTGGAGCTTCACGCTGCGATGTCATTGCTGGCCTACGGAGCGTTCGGTCTATCAGGAATCGCCGGAGTGATGTATCTGGTGCAGGACCGGCAGATTAAGAGTCACGAGCCGGGCCGTCTCTTTTACTCGCTGCCTCCGATCCGCTATTTGACCGACGCGATGATGCGGTTGCTCGTTATCGGTATTTTTCTCCTCAGCATCGGAATTGTCGCTGCGTTTTTCATGAAGAATTTTCCGGAGGCGCTGCACCTCACCGTCTCCGGAGCAGTATGGGTCGTCTACGCTTTCCTTTTGCTTATTCATCTCGTTAAACATCTCACGCCGAAGCAGCTTTCTCTTTCGAGTATGGTCGCCTTTGGCTTTGCCTTGCTCACTCTTTCGGCCCTGTGAGCCTGAACTTTTAATCTCTCCCTGCGGTGTCTATCTTCTGTCTTGGCGTCAATCATAAAACGGCCCCGGTTGAAATCCGGGAGCGTTTGGCGTTTGCAGAAAGCTCCATTCCATCGCATCTCGAAGAGATTCGGGGATTGGTTGAGGTGAATGAAGCAGTCGTTCTTTCGACCTGCAACCGGGTGGAAATTTACGGGGCATCTGAAGAGCCCGGCAAGGCCCTTGAAGGGCTTGTTGAGTATCTCGTGAATCATTTTGAAGTGACTCGGGGAGAAGTGGAGTTTTATCGAAAAGAGGCAGAGGAGGCAGCTCATCATCTCTTCGAAGTGGCAAGCGGGTTGGACTCGATGGTGCTCGGCGAAACCGAGATTTTCGGCCAGATCAAAAAAGCCTATGCGACCGCGCAGACTTCAGGTGCGACTTCGCGCCGGATGAATAAGCTTTTCCAGCAGTCCTTTTCGATCGGGAAGCTTGTGCGCAGCAGTACACGGATTCAGCAGGGGTCGACCTCGGTGGGATCGGCTGCGGTTGACCTCGCGGAAAAGATATTCGGCAAGCTTGACGGTTGTCGTGTCATGATTATCGGCGCCGGGGAAATGAGCCGGATCACGGCGCAGAGCCTTCGTTCGCGCGGGGCTTCAAGTATTATCGTTTCGAACCGAAGTTTCGACAAAGCGGAGGAACTGGCGGAGGAGCTCGATGGCAAGGCCGTCCGTTTCGACGATTGGGGGAGCTACCTGGATCAGGTCGACATCGTCATTTCCTCCACCGGCGCGCCGCATGCTGTGGTGAAGAAAGAAGCAGTGGCGAGATCGCTTGATGATCGACGCGGGCATCCTCTCTTTCTGATCGATATTGCCGTTCCAAGAGATATTGAAGATGAGGTCAACGAACTCGATAACGTCTACCTCTACAATATTGATCAGCTTACGCGGATCGCGAATGACGGGGTGGCGCGCCGTGAGAGGCAGATCGAGGTGTGCCGCACGGTGATTCACCGGTTTCTTGATGAAAAAGGAATCGAAGCCCTCGCTGAAATTCCATCCCGTCATCGCAGTGATGATAATGCCACGGCCGGGGAGACCTCGTCCGGTGAGCCGATACCCAATTCATGAGTAAACCGTTGATTCTTGGAACCCGGGGGAGTGACCTCGCCCTGACACAAGCCCGAATGACCGAAGCTGCCCTGAAGGCACAGGGAATTGAGGTTCAGATTGAGGTCATTAAAACAATCGGGGATAAGCGCCCGGATCTGAAGCTCAGTGAATTCAGTCAGGGGGATAATCCTGTCGTCGACAAAGGCATTTTCACGAAAGAGCTCGAGGAGGCCCTCATTCGTGGCGACATCGATTTCGCGGTCCACAGCCTCAAAGATGTTCCGACGGAACTCGGTGAGGGCTTTGAGATCTGTGCGACGCTTCCGAGAGCGGATATCGCTGATGTTCTGTTGACGACTGAACCGGCTTTGGTTGATGACCTTTCCCGCTTGAGTGAGGCGACGATTGCAACGAGTTCCGTGCGCAGGGCACGCCAGCTTGTGTGGATGTATCCCGGCATCAAGGTGGTCGACATTCGCGGAAACGTGCCGACGCGGATTCAAAAACTCGTGGAGAGTGATGATTGGACCGGGATTATGTTAGCAAGAGCCGGTATCGAACGCCTCGGGATTTACACCCCGGGCGAAGGCAGTTTTGAGATAGATGGAACAACGGTTTACGCGATCGAGTTGAAAGCGGATTCTTTTCTTCCCGCGGCGGGACAGGGCGCTGTCGGAATGGAGATTCGAAGCGAAAACACCGCCGCTCGCGAGGCCCTCGCGACGATCAACGACGCATCGACTTTTACACGGGTGCTGGCGGAACGGGCTTTTCTCGACCGTCTTAAAGCCGGATGCCAGACTCCTGTGGGTGCCTATACCTGGTTCGAAAACGACGGCGAAACCCTCGCCATGTCAGTCCGTGTTTTTAATGAAGAGGAACCGGGCGCTGAGCCATTTGTGGCTCAAGTGAGCGGGGCGGCGGGTGATCCTGCTGCTCTCGCCGATAATTTGATGGCTTTGAAAGCCACTCCCTGAACTGATTACGATGAGCAAAAAAATTGGAATGTGTTACCTCGTCGGGGCTGGTCCCGGCGATCCCGGATTGATGACCCTTCGCGGAAAGGAGTGCATCGAGATCGCTGACGTCATCGTTTATGATTATCTTTCGAACGATGATTTTCTGCAGTGGGCAAAGCCCGGGGCGGAGATGATCTATGCGGGAAAGAAGGCGAAGAATCACGCGATTCCTCAGGGAGGGATTAATGAACTTCTCGTTGAAAAGGCGAAGGAGGGGAAAATCGTGACCCGACTCAAGGGCGGCGATCCACTGATCTTTGGTCGCGGCGGTGAAGAGGCTGAAGAATTGCAGGAGGCGGGAGTTCCTTTTGAATTTGTTCCCGGGATCAGCTCTTCGATTGCGGGACCTGCTTATGCGGGGATTCCGGTGACGCATCGGGATCATTGTTCTCAGCTCACGATTTTCACCGGTCATGAGAATCCGGAGAAAATGGAGTCCTCGATCAACTACGAGCAGATCGCGAAGGCTCCGGGGACAAAAGTGATGCTCATGGGAGTGGAGCGACTGCCTGTTATCACGGAACGGATCATCGAAGCCGGTGGTGACGCTGAATTGCCTGTCGCGCTGGTCCGGTGGGCGACGACGGGGCAGCACCGTACGATCAAAGGCACCTTGGCGACGATTGCTGAAGTTGCCCGTGAAGCGGAGTTCAAGGCGCCTGCTGTTGCCGTGTTCGGGACGGTGGTGAACTGCCGTGAAAAGTTGAACTGGTTTGAGAGCCGGCCTCTCTATGGGAAGCGTGTTGTCGTGACCCGGACCCAAAAGCAGTCGGGAAAAATGAGTAAACAACTTCGCGACCTCGGGGCTGATGTTCTTGAGATGCCGACGATTCGTGTGCAACGGGCAGAGCGGGGGGAATCGAAGGAATTCGCCCTCTGTGTTACGGAGGCACATACTTACGACTGGTTAATTTTTACGAGTCCGAATGCGGTCGAGTATTTCTTTGAAGCGTTTTATTTGATCAGAGAAGATGCGCGCGCCATCGGGGGTGCCCGCATTGCCGCGGTAGGTCCCGGAACGGCGGCCAAGTTGAAAGAGTATCACATGGCGACCGATCTCATGCCGGAGACTCATGTTGCTGAGGCGATGGCTGAAGCTTTCAAAAAAGAAGTCGGTTCAATTGAGAACACCACCATGCTCTGGGTTCGCGCCAAAGGGGCTCGAGAGGTGTTGTCGAAGGAATTGAATGAAGCCGGTGTCATTCTTGACGAGGCGATTGCTTATGAGACGGTTTCGGAGTTGAACGATCCGACAGGCGCGGTGAAACGCTTTAAAGAAGAAGGGGCGGATTTTATCACTTTCACGAGTGCGTCGACCGTAGAGGGTTTTCTCGACATGGGGCTTTCGATCCCGGATGAGACAGCGATTGCGAGTATCGGTCCGATCACTTCCGCCGCTCTCACTGAGAACGGTTATGATCCTGATAAAGAAGCGGAGACGAACGATATTCCCGGTTTGATTCAGGCGGTGATTGACCTCGCAAATGAGGAGCCGTTCGAGGGAGATGACTTCGAGGAGTGACGCAAGGGGACAGGGTTGAATCCTGCGGTGCGGTTGCAACGCGGACGACGTGGAAGTCGTCCCTCTAGCGGCTAAGTGAGGGGCAGGTTCCACCTTGCCCGGCGAGGGGACTCAGACCGTTTCCTTTTTCTTCGCCAAAGGAACGAGTAACCCGATCAGGAGCATGAGTCCGAAGAGGGCGAAAGCGTAGAAGGGAGGCGTCCACGACAGCGTGCTGTGAAAGGCGACGACACAGGCTCCGAAAAAGAGGAGCGTCGAAAGCCCCCAGAGCGGGAGGAATTTGCGACGCGGCAGTTTGAACAAGACAGCAGCAATGCCGGCAATCACGAGAATGGAAAGCCATCTCACCCAGGCGGGCCACTGCTCAATGAAGCGCCCGCTTTGAATCACCGCCATGATGCGGGAGAGAAGGAGCGTTTCGGAAATTGACTCTCCGGTAGCCGTTTCGATGCGGCGATCGGCGGTGCGATCAAATCCGACCACTACGAGGTTTTCGCTGACGGATCTGAATTTCTCCTGAAAGCTCGCAAGAATACGTTTGGCGACTTCATCGTCCTGACCGCCGGTGTAGGCAAGTTCCTCAACGGTGAGTGAAGTGAAGTGGTGAACTTCTTCCATTTCGCCGGCTTCATTTCGACGCAGGCTCTTCATGCCGCGACGAACCCCGGCGTGTGCCGGAAAGACGAAGGTGCCGTCTTTGAGGATGGGGATTTCCCGCTTGTCACCCAGCCGGATAACAGGTCTGCCCGAGAGATCGAGGATGACCTCATCGAGAGAAACCCCGGCGTGATGAGCGACAGACCTAAGGATGACTGAGGGAACGATCCGGTCTTTGTATCGGGCGACGAGAGGGACGCGGATCGTGTCATCTGTGATCAGATCACGGGCTGATTCGATGCTTTTGAACGCTGGATCCGCATTGGCGAGGATTTGCGGGTCGGGACGGCGAACGGTTCTCGTGAAAGAGAGGAGATCTGAAGCATCGCCTTCGACGGCGATTGCAGGGTATTTAATCGGTTTGGCGTCTTTTGCCTGTTCGCCGTCATTGGAGACGTTAGCGGCGACGGTGATGCGTGGCAGCTGCATCGCGGCATCTTTCAGGGGAACAATGTCGGTTTGATTGAGAACAAGGCTCTCGTCGAAATCCGGAGTTGGTAGAAAAGCGACTGATTTCGGGTTCAATTTTCCAATGAAACCGAGAATTGTCGCGTAGTCGAGGCGGGAGAGTTTGCCATCGGCGGCCGAGGGATTGTCTTCTCCCAGCGTCAGCGGCTCGTAGCTGTCATTGATCCGGACGACAGTGACAGCAGGGTCGGTCAGTTTGTCGCCGGCATTGCCGATACAAAACTCGAGCCAGAGATCGCTGAGTTGGTTGAGAGGAGCGAGTTTCCGTGTGCTGACATTCCACTCTGCAAGGAGAATGAGAAAGAGTCCAAGGATGACGAAGGGGATGAAGCGCTGACGCATTTGTGGGGGTGAGTTCCTGAAAGGCGAAGAAAGTCTCTAACAGAGGTTAAGATTTCTCCACACAAAACAGGTGGACTGGCTTCGTCCGCGGGTCAAGAGACACGAAATTGGTGGATTCACGCCATGTGTAAGTCTCTTCGTAGATCACATCCTTCACCTGAAACTCTCTTCCCTCTTCAATTCCCATCGCCGCGAGAGGCAGGTGGATGTTGGAATCGTGCTTCGTATCTGGATCGAGATTGATCACCACGAGGACTAAATTCGAACGGTCATCGGACCATTTGTAAAAAGCGATGAGGCGATCGTTGTCGCAGGGGACGAACTCAATGTTGGCATAGCTCTGCAGCGCGGCATTGCTTTTGCGGGCTTTGTTGAGACGGGCAATGAAAGGTTTGATGTTGCCCGGTTTATCCCAATCCCGGGTTTTGAGCTGATATTTCTCGCTGTCGAGATACTCTTCGCGGCCGTGGAGGCCTTTGTTTTCACAGAGCTCGTAACCGGAGTAGATGCCCCACGAGGAGGAAAGGGTTGCAGCGAGGGCGGCCCGGATTTTAAACGCAGAAGGGGGAGCGTCATGAAGATGAAAAGGGAGGATGTCAGGAGTGTTCGGCCAGAAGTTGGCCCGGTAATACTCCCGCATGTGACCTTTCGTGAGTTCGGTTACATAGCCGGTTAATTCCTCCCGTGACTCGCGCCAGGTGAAGTAAGTGTAGCTCTGGGTGAATCCGGCCTTCGCCAGTGTCTGCATCATTTTGGGTCGCGTGAAGGCTTCGCTGAGGAAGATGACCGTCGGATCCACCGCGTGAACCTCAGCGATGAGCCACTCCCAGAAGACGACCGGTTTGGTGTGCGGGTTATCGACCCGGAAGATGCGAACCCCTTTCTCCACCCAGAAAAGAACGACGTCGCAGAGCTCCTGCCAGAGCTCCTGCCATTCGTCACAGTGAAAATTCAGCGGATAAATATCCTGATACTTCTTCGGGGGATTCTCCGCGTATTTGATGGATCCGTCGGGACGGTGATAGAACCACTCGGGGTGCTCCTCCACGTAGGGGTGATCAGGGGAGCAATTGATCGCAAAATCGATCGCTATTTCCATGCCCCGGTCGCGTGCTTCCTCGAGGAGCCAGACGAAGTCATCGATGGTTCCCAGCTGAGGTTCGACGGAGCGGTGACCGCCGTCTTTGTTGCCAATCGCCCAGGGGGAGCCTACATCGCCGGGCTCGCAGGTCACGGTGTTGTTTTTCCCTTTGCGATGGGAAACCCCGATAGGATGGATAGGCGGAAAATAAATGACATCAAATCCCATTGCCTTTGCGTCTTCGATGCGGGGCAGGCAGTCCCGAAAAGCGGAGTGCTTCCCTTCAATGCCTTCGGCGCAGCGGGGGAAAAACTCATACCAGGCTGAGAAGGAGGATTGTTTTGATTCGACGACGAGGTGGATGCTCTCCTCCGAAGTCGTGGCGAGGGTGCGATCGGGCCAGCGGGCGAGCAGGGCCAGGACCTCAGGGTGTTTCATCAACCCCGGAACGGCGGTTGACTCCGCTTTCATGAGCGCGGTCGTAAGGTCTTCGATCGCTTCGGCATCATCATGGGATTTTCCTCTCGCGGCGCGGATCGCAGCGTTGTTCAGGATGACGCGACCTTCCTCGATCTCGGTGGAGAAATCTTTCTGATCACCGGTGAGTCGCCGTTCGTAGTCGTGAAGCCAGGTCAGGAAGTCATCAGCCCAGGCGGTCACTTTGATTTCGTAGGTGCCCATTTCGGAAAATGCGAGGGCGGCGCCCCAGCGGTCATTTTCGCGGGAACTAAGAGGGAATTCAGTCCAACTGTCCCCTTTTGCTTCTTTCCAGGCGGCGATCGCGATGACAACATCGTGGCCGTCTTTGAAGATGTCGGCTTCGATCTCAAGTAATTCGTCTTCGACCCGTTTCGCCGGATAGCGTCCTCCTTCAACGATAGGAGACAAATTGGATATCACGACCGAGGCAGGGCGGTCGTTGGCGGGGAATTTTTTCAGGGATCCCATAAAGGTAATAAAAGGCAGGTTTGAGCAACTATCGACCTTTCATTGCTAACGCCAAGTGAGATTTTGTGGCTCTATCGTTAGACTCAGTCCCGGACCCGACCCCGCATTTGCTTCTTATTTTTACGGAGTTCTTTGGTGCGCCGGCGTCTTGCTTTTTCGGCGCGGGAAGGTTTCCGCTTCTGAAAGCGTTTTTTGGCGCGTTCTTTTGCGCGGATCAATTTATCTTCGCGCGCTTTCTCTTCAAAATGATCGCAGAGCCGGCTCCTTGCCATTTCACGGTTGCGTTCGCGAAACCGGGTCTCCTGACAGCTTACTTCTGCTCCTGTCGGCAAGTGTTTCAAATAGACGCAGGAGGAGGTTTTGTTGATTTTCTGTCCTCCCGCACCGGAGCCAAGCACGAAACGTTCTTCGAGATCCTCTTCGAAGATCTTCCAGTGTTTCATGCGCTGTTCGAGGGAATCCATGATAGCGTCAGGCCTTTCCATTGATCGGAAAACCCGTTGCCTTGGGGGAGGAAACAGGGTTGACTCAGGAACTATACCCTATTGAATAGCAAAATTCTATGAAAGCCGAACTAACTGATCTTGAAAAGGGATACGTCGCCTATACCCGGCGGAGTCTCGCTTTCTATGATTGGTGGGTATTGGGCATCTCAAATAAACTGTTCTGGAAGTGTCCAACTGAAGAGATTCTGGAACTCTACCGGGAGCATCTTTCGGATAATCATTTGGAGGTGGGTGTGGGAACCGGCTATTACCTCGAAAAACTTCTCCCGGAGGGAGGGCCGAGGATCGCCCTGCTCGACATTAACCGTGACTGCCTCGAAGTCGCCAACTCGCGCATCAGTGATTATCGCCCTGAGATTCATCAGGAGAATGTTCTTGAGCCCATGGTGCTGCATGGAGCGGGCTATGATTCGATGGCGATCAACTATCTTCTGCACTGCCTTCCGGGGAGTTTGGAAACTAAGGCCGGTAAAGTCATCGATCATCTCGCGCCCTATTTGCACGATAGAGGAACCCTGTTCGGCTCGACCATTCTGGGTGCCGACATCAAGCGTCCGATCCCGGCGACGCTGCTGATGAAGCACTACAACAAGAAGGGAATTTTTTCCAATACGCAGGATTCTCTCGGAGCGATCATGGAAGCTCTTTCAACGCGTTTCAAGACCTTCAATGTCGAAGTTCACGGTTGCGTTGTTCTCTTCTGGGGGAAAGGCGTTAAGGAGTCCTATCGGGAGAAGTTGAAGTCCTGAGAGGATCAGTTTTCGGGGGGCTTTTTTGAGAAGAGTGAAAGTTCCTTTAACTCTTTCCACGGCAGAAAATAGACGGCGCTGACAACGACGTAGACGAGGAAGGATTCGATTTTAAGGAAGTGGCATCCCGCAAAGAAGAAGATCAAAAGGTGCATGCGGACAACATTTTTGTAGGGACCGGCAAAAATGTCTTTGAGGAGGTCATGCTGCAGTCGTTTTCCCCCGGTTTCGATGTCGCCCGCTGAGTCTGGAAGAGCCTCCCGAAAGGGTTTGAATATCGCTTTTCGTTCGGCAATCACTGTGGGAATGATGAATAGCCCGTAGGGAATCATGAGGTATTGGAAAACAAGCTTCCAAAGGAGGAGTGGATTCATGAAGGCCCTGATGAAGCCCTCTTCAGGAAGTCCGTCGAGGGGGAAAAATGAATTTAGGAAAACGGAATGTCCGGCGTGGAACCCGCAGAAATGAAGGGAAAAGAAAACGAGGAGAAAAAGGGCAAAGCCGATGCCTATGAAAAGAAGGGTGCGGCGTTGAGAGGCGGAAACGCGATCGTCATGTATCGCCTTCCAGCCTAATACGGATCCGTATCCAAGCCGAATGAGAATGGTGGCGTATCCGATCACGAGGCTGCTGAGCCAGAGGCTCCAGACGAGATCCGTGGTTTCCCAGCGGAGAAACCAGGCGAGGACGAGCCCGATCACGAAAGCAGCGAGGTTGGGCGCGAGGACCCGGGCAGTTGAGGGAGGAAGTTCTGTTTTCATTTCAGGAGGAATCAGGGGCAGCTGAGCGCTTTACCGTTTTCACTTGAATCGAGTTCGTCAAGAAACGGGATTGCTCGTTTCGCCCATTCATCGGGGCCGGGGTAGTGTCGGGATTCCTCTCCAAAGCAGTTCTGCAGCATCACGGTGTTAATGATGCCCGGATTAAAACTGACCGCGGCGACGCCGTGGGGGAGCTCCTGAGCCAGTGCCTGTGTGAGGCCTTCGACAGCCCATTTGCTGGCGCAGTAGGGGGCAACCTCAGGAGCGGTGGATCGACCCCATCCGCTGGAAAAATTCACGATGATACCGCTGCCGCGTTCAATCATGAGAGGGGTGAAGTGTCGAATGACCCTGGCAATGCCGTTGATGTTTACCTCGATCAGACCGGTGAACTCCGCCTCACTGATTTCCCAAAGGGGCGCACTGCGATTCATGAGTGCGGCATTGTTGATGAGCAGGTCAGGTACGCCGTATTCCGCGATGACTCGTACCGACCATTCCCGCACCGCTTCGTCGTTGCTGAGATCGACCCGGGTGTAGTGGTGCCCGCCTTCGGTGAATCCGGCTGGCGCGGACTTCATTCGGGAGCATCCCGCAACGCGATGCCCTCTTTCGATAAAGCCTTCCGCCATCGTGAGTCCCAGTCCGCGAGAGACCCCGGTGATGAGAACTCGTTTCTGATGAGGCATGGGGCGGAGCGGCTACTTACGTCGGGGCGATTTCTTTGTTGCCGCCTTCTTGGAAGGCGATTTCCCGGCGGCAGTCTTCTTCGTTGCCGCTTTTTTCGCAGGGGCTTTCTTAGTGGCTGGAGTTTTCTTTGCCGGCGCTGCCTTTACGGAGGCGGGGGGAGGTGAGTCGCTACTGACGATTTCCTCCTGCTCCGCTTTCGGGATTCTCGAAACCCGGTCGACAGGGTTCTTCGTGAGGATATTGCCCTTCACGCCGCGGCCTTTGACTCCGATGTCGGCAAAGCGGTAATCTATCTGCAGCTTCCGCAGACCGAGATCGGATTTGAGATGGACCCGGACAATGATGTTCGCTTCTTCCTCGGTGTCATGTTCGCTCAGCCAGAGGACGCGGGTTCCGGCCTTACCGCTGGTGAGGTCATAGAGCTTTTCCCGGGTCACGCCACTGACCTGGAAGCGTTTCACCATGGTTCTGCCGCCACGTCCGTCCCGATAGATCATGTTGTAAACCTTCGGCTCCTCTTTGTTGAAGACGTGGACGAGGAGATTGTCTTTTCCGATGAAAACTTTGTCGGAAATTTTGACGACGCGCATGGTGCCATCGCGGGAGAAGGCGATGATGTCGTCGAGGCGTGAACACTTCCCGACCGCTTCGTCCCGTTTCAATGAATAGCCGGCCATGCCATCCTTCCGATTGACGTAGAGCGTGTCATTCGCAACGACGACTTGTTTGGCTTCAACGCGATCAAAGGAGGCGATTTCAGTTTTCCGCTCGCGACCTTTTCCATAACGCTCTTTGATACTCTCATACCACTTGATTGTGAACTGAGTGAGCCGTTTTAGATGGCGTTTCGTTTCTTTGATTTGATCTTCGAGGCCGCGGATAAACTCGTCGGCTTTGAAGGAATCAAATTTCGAAATGCGTTTAATTTTGATCTCGGTGAGGCGGACGATATCATCCTCTGTTACCTCCCTGACAAACATACTGAGATACGGGCGGAGCCCCTCCCAGATTTCAGCGATAACAGCTTCCCAGGTTTCGCATTCCTCGATGCGGCGGTAGATGCGTTTCTCGATGAAAATTTTCTCAAGGCTGGAGAAGTGCCAGCGTTCCTCCAGTTCACCCAGTTTGATCTCAAGTTCCTGCTTGAGAAGGGCCCGGGTTTGTTTGGCGCTGTGGCGCAGGATCTCGGAAACACCGAGAAATTTCGGTTTGTCATCCTGAATGACACAGGAGTTCGGCGAGATGCTGACCTCACAATCAGTAAAGGCGTAGAGTGCCTGAAGGGTCTGGTCGGTGTCGACGCCGGCAGGGAGAAAGACGTGGATCTCAACAAATTCGGCGGTGCAGTCTTCGATTTTTGACACCCGCACTTTCCCCTGTTCGTTTGCCTTGAGAATGGAATCGGTGAGACTTGTGGCGGTCGTGCCGAAAGGGACTTCCCGGATGATGAGATGGCGCGCCTTGGCTCTTTCGATTTTCGCCCTGACACGAATGCGTCCACCGCGAAGCCCGTCGTTGTAGTCCGACATGTCGGCAGTACCCCCTTGCAGGAAATCCGGGTAGAGGGTGAATTCCTCTTTCTTCAGGACGGCGATGCATGCATCGATGAGTTCAATGAAATTGTGAGGCAGGATTTTGCAGGCGAGTCCCACCGCAATGCCTTCTGCGCCGTGAACGAGGACGAGAGGGAACTTGGCGGGGAGGGTGACGGGTTCTTTATTCCTACCGTCGTAGCTCGCCGCCCAGGTCGTCGTTTTGTGGTTAAAGAGAACTTCATTTGCGAACTTTGAGAGTCTGGTCTCGATATATCGGGGGGCTGCGGCCGAGTCACCGGTGAGGATGTTTCCCCAGTTTCCCTGCGTATCGACAACCACTTCCTTTTGTCCCATGTTGACAAGCGCGTCCCCGATCGACTGGTCGCCGTGCGGGTGATACTGCATCGTGTGGCCGATAATGTTCGCGACCTTATTGAAGCGCCCGTCGTCTTTTTCTTTAAGCGAGTGGAGGATGCGCCGTTGCACCGGCTTGAGTCCGTCATTGAGGTGAGGGACGGCCCGCTCGAGAATGACATAGCTCGCGTAGTCGAGGAACCAGTCGGAATACATGCCCTTGAGGGGCTGTTGTGGTGTTGTCTCAGGCATTTTCGTTCTTCTTCCTGTTCTCTATTGTCTTCCTGTTCCCTCTCTTCGCCGGGTCCCGGGTAACTCCTGCTTCCCTACCGTGAATGAAGGGGGGGGCTTCAGGCCGCGGCCGCTTTAGCCTTCACCTCAGCCGGATCCTCTTCCTCCTCTTCAATGATATCTGTTTCGACCTTCAGATTTTTAATGATGAACTCCTGGCGATCCGGCGTGTTTTTGCCCATGTAGAAGGCCAGGAGATCCTGAATAATCTTCGGCTTGGCAGGGATTTCGACGGGGGCCAGTCTAACATTTTCACCAATGAAAAATTTAAATTCGTCGGGTGAGATCTCGCCGAGCCCCTTGAATCGAGTGATCTCGGGACTCTTCACCTCGTTGAGGGCGGAGTGGCGCTCCTCTTCGGTGTAGCAGTAGCGGGTCTCCTTCTTATTCCGGACGCGGAAAAGCGGGGTCTCGAGAATGTAAAGGTGACCTTCTCTGATCAGATCAGGGAAGAACTGGAGAAAGAAGGTCATTGCGAGAAGGCGAATATGCATCCCGTCGACGTCGGCATCGGTCGCGAGAACGACCTTGTTGTAGCGCAGGTTTTCGATTCCCTCTTCAATGCCGAGGGCGGCCTGGAGGAGGTTGAACTCCTCGTTTTGATACACAACCTTACGCGACATGCCGTAGGAATTGAGCGGTTTTCCGCGGAGCGAAAAGACTGCCTGGGTGTCGACGTTGCGAGCTTTCGTGATCGATCCACTCGCGGAATCCCCCTCGGTGATGAACAAGGTGGATTCGAGGGCCAGCTTGTGTTTTGAGTTCAAATGGGCGCGGCAGTCGCGGAGTTTTTTATTATGAACTTTCGATTGCTTTGCCCGGTCGCGGGCGAGCTTCTTGATTCCTTTGAGCTCCTTCCGTTCGTGTTCGGAACGCAGGATCTTTTCGATCATGGCATCGGCGATCTCTTTCTTCCGGTGCAGATGGTTGTCGAGTTGGAGCCCGACGAAATTTCCGACGAAAGTTCGGATCGTTTCACCTTCCGGCGCCATGTGAGTGGAGCCCAGTTTGGTCTTTGTTTGAGATTCAAAGATGGGGTCCTCCACTTTGACGCTGATCGCCGCGACGATTCCCGAGCGGACGTCGGGGGCGTCGTACTGTTTTTTGAAGTGGGTTCGAACCGTGGTGACGAGCGCTTCGCGGAAGGCGGCGAGGTGATTCCCTCCCATTGTCGTGTGCTGGCCGTTGACGAAACTGTAGTATTCTTCCCCGGTCTGTTCAGTGTGAGTGAAGGCGATCTCGATGTCGGTATCCGCGAGATGGATGATGGGGTAGATCGGCTTTTCGTTTCCCTCGAGATTCTCGGTGAGAAGGTCGAGGAGGCCGTTTTTGGACTTAAACTTTTTCCCGTTGAGAGAAAGGGTGAGACCGGTGTTGAGATAGGCGTAGTTCCTCAACATGGTTTCGACGAACTCGAGGTTCCACGAATACTCTCCGAAAATCTCACGGTCCGGCTCGAATGAAACCATCGTGCCGCTGGGTTCGGCCGACTTGGCCGCTCTCTTCATTTCCTCGGTGATGAGGCCATGAGCAAAGGTGATCCCTTTCGTTTGCTTATCGCGGAAGGCGGCGATTTCGAAAAACTCCGAGAGGAAGTTGACTGCTTTGATACCGACTCCGTTGAGCCCGACTGATTTTTTAAATGCTTCGCTGTCGTACTTGGCGCCGGTGTTGATGATCGAGGCGCAATCCTTCAGCTTGCCGAGTGGAATGCCACGTCCGTAGTCACGAACACGCACGAAGGATTCCTCGATCTCAATGTCGATCTGTTTTCCGTTGCCCATGACAAACTCATCGATGCAGTTGTCGATCACTTCTTTGAGGAGAATGTAGATGCCATCATCCTGCGAGGTGCCGTCTCCCAGTTTTCCGATGTACATTCCCGGACGCAGGCGGATATGCTCTCGAGGTTCGAGCGAGCGAATATGCTCTTCATTGTAATCTGCTGCCATGACGTGAGAAGAATTAGAATTACTTCAGTATTTAAGAATTCTAAAGTAATTTCAACCACGGAGTGGTGATTTCCGTTTCCCGTGTCACCTCTGCCGGCTCGCTGTTCAGCCTTGTCGCTGGGGATTGTCCGCCCGGAAGCTGCCCGCGACGAGTGCGGCGGGAATGAGGGCTGAAATCCAGAGGATGGGTACATAGCTTCCGGCGGAGACAAAGGACAGGCTGAAAAGGAGAGGGCCGATACCGCTTGCGATGACGATACTGGACATGCTGATGCCGGAAATGGCGCCGAGATTTTGTCTTCCAAAGAACCTGGGCCAAACAATACCGCCGAGTGCGGCAAATGCGCCCCCGCAGATGCCGTTTCCGACGATGTAGGCGAGAAGTCCCGGTCCATCGGCGAGAAAGAGGGTGCCCAGGACTCCGGCCAAAGCGGCGAGGTTCATGACAGCGAGGAGATACTTCAGTCGGGTTTGCGAGCTGATCCAGCCGAATAAGAGATTGGTCGCAACGCTCAGAAGCGCCATGGGGATGAAGTAGTTCAGAATATCTTCTTTTGGTCTGCCAAATGCTTCCCCGAGCGACACAATGTGGAAGGTTACGGCAGTGGTGAAGAGGGCGAAAAATGAGAATGACAGGTTAAACATCCAGAAGGCGGCGGTACTGATTGCTTCCTTTCTGCTGTAGTCACGATGAGTGATGGAATCGGCGTGAGCTTTCCGTTTTTTTGATGCGTCAAGGGTGCCATCCATGACGAGGCCGCACTCCTCGGGATTGTCTCGAAGAAAAACCCACCCGAGGAGGGCCATTCCGAAAATACTGGCAGTGCCAAGAGCGATCCAGGCACCCCACCACTCAAAGGAATTGATCATTTCGTCGAGAATTTTGGGGGCGATCGAAAAAGAGAAGGAGGTAAACGTTCCACTGATCGCGAGTGCCGTGCCACGATGATAATCGAACCATTTTCCGATCGCATTGCGAGAAGTCATGGTGAGGACTCCTTGCGCTGATACCCGGATCAGATAGAAGCCGAACGAGATGACGATGAAGGCAATGGTCGAACCGGTGAGAAACGGGAGCACTGTTTCGAGCCACTCAGTGAGTCGGTGAACCGTGCTGAGAAAATAGAGTACCAGTCCGGTTGAAACAGCTGATCCGACAATGAGCTTGCGTGCCCCGAATCGATCAAAAACCCTTCCGAGCCAGGGAAGCGTAAACCCGCTTAAAACCGTGCCGACGCAGTAGGCTGTGCTGAGTTCGACGCGGGAAAGTCCAAGTTCGCGGATCAGAATATCAGTGAAGACACTGAATCCCATTGTCTGGCCGGGAATGGAAAAAACGATCCCAAGCGTTGCTACGGCAACGATAATCCATCCGTAGAAGAATGGAGCGCGCCGGGGGGAGATGGGGAAGTCAGGAGACCAGGCAGGCATGAAAGACAGATCAGAGGAATGCTCTGTCTTTCGGCGGGTACAGGCACGTAATCAAGTCTTTGCAGTGGAGTGGTGACTCGCTAGGATCGGCGTATGCGAGTCCCTGCTATTTTTTGTGCGTTGCTGTTTTCGGTGCCAGTTCTTTTCGGGGAGGAGCGGCCGAACCTTCTCTTCATCTATCTCGACGACTTTGGGTGGAAGGACACAGGTTTCATGGGATCCGATTTCTATGAGACGCCAAACCTGGATGCGCTTGCTGAAGAAGGCATGGTCTTCACGAATGCCTATTCCGCTTCTGCTAACTGTGCCCCGGCACGGGCTTCTCTTTTAAGCGGTCAATACACGCCGCGTCATAAGATTTATAATGTCGGGACCGGGCCACGTGGCAAAGCAAAGCATCGTCGACTGTTGCATGTTCCAGGAGTCGATGTTCTCGACCCTTCGATCACGACCTGGGCGAATTGTATTCAGGAAGCGGGTTATCTGACCGCGACGATGGGGAAGTGGCATCTCAGTGATGATCCACTGCCTTACGGGTTCGAAGTGAATGTGGCGGGAACACATTCAGGTGGTCCGCCCGCAGGGTATTACCCTCCGCATCCGAAGGTTCCCGGCCTCGGGGACTACTCCGATGATGAGTATCTCACCGACACCCTGAGTGACCGTGCTGAGCAGTTTGTCAGGGAGAATAGGGAGAGTCCCTGGATGTTGTATCTGACTCACTTTGCTGTTCATACGCCGCTTAATCCCAAGAAGGAATACGTCGAAAAATATGAGAACAAGGAGCCGGGAGAGTTACATGATCATGTGGCGATGGCGACGATGATTCAATCTGTCGATGAGGGGGTTGGCAGGATAGTGAAGGCCCTTGAAGAGACGGGCACCCGGGAAAATACGATCATCGTTTTCTTTTCCGATAACGGAGGCTATGGGCCGGCGACTGACATGGCGCCTTTGAAAGGCTATAAAGGCACCTACTACGAGGGGGGGATCCGCGTACCGTTTTTTGTCAACTGGCCCGGGGTAGTTGAGGGGGGAACGACGAATGATTCACCTATTATCGGAGTGGACCTCTTTCCCACTTTCTGTGAGATGCTGGATGTCGAAGGACCGGAAGGGCAGATTCTCGACGGAGTTAGTCTGATGCCTCTTTTGAAAGGGGGGGCTTCAGAAGTGACGGACCGGGCGCTCTTCTGGCATTTTCCTGCTTACCTTCAGTCTTTTGGAAAAGGAGCTGCTCCTGAACAGAGAGACCCGCTCTTTCGATCACGTCCCTGCAGTGTCATTCGGAAAGGTGACTGGAAGCTGCTTGAGTTTTACGAAAGTGGAGAGTTTGAACTTTACGATCTTAAGACTGATATCGGTGAGGAGGATGACCTCAGTGGGACGGAAGTTGAGAAGCTGGAACTGCTGAAGAGTGACTTGGACGGCTGGCGGAAGGAGACCGGCGCTGATATTCCAACTGAGCTAAACCCGGAGTTCGACCACGATAGCGAAAAGAAGGCGATTCGGAAAGCGATGGCACGTGGCTAGTCTGTCTCCGGCAGGTCATAAAGGTTTGTCCCCTCGCAATGGGTGGTGCCACATTGCTCCTTTTAAGTATTCCGGTCTTACACCGGTCTGCTGATCCTTCTCCAAAGAGGGTCGAGATAGCGAATGGCAATCTGAATCGCTGCAGGAGCTTCGTCGGTGCCCTGTGATTCAGAAATGATTGAGTCTGCGGCAAAGATCATCGCGAGCTCCCGGTCATTCATTTCGATGATGTCGATGCGATCTTTGATGACGGTAGGGCTGAAGCCGAAACTGGAGAACAGATTTGGATTGAAAGGCTCTGTTCGATGGGAAAATGCGGCGAGCTTTTCACGACGGTTCGATGCCAAAGACTGTTGCAGGAGATTGTTCCAGAAGTAGACGTTCTGCGGGGATTCGAACCCGAGAAGAACCGATTCTCCGCGTACATTCCAACGGACGCATACGGTGCGGCTGCTCGGAAATCTCTCTTCACTTTGACTGAGGCCGGGATGCTCTCTGCCAATCAATCGGATAAACTCTTCCACTTTCTCGAGATTCAGAGTGAGTCCTTCGTTTGCCATCAAGGCAGTTTCTCTCGTTTTCAGTATCTTGACCCAATCCGGTTTTCTCTCCGGAGAAGGAGTCATTGGTTTCGGCAGCAACTGAGGTGGAGGAGGCGAAACGCGGGCTTCTGATTGATCGTCAGCGGAGCGAAGTCGCAGCTCTCCTGCTTCCCAAAGCGATCCGGTTTCCGGTTTTTCCTGTGAGGGAGCGGTAAAGCCGGAGATTGATTGAGCCGATTCACTGACGACGGTTTTTCCGGATCCGCGGATATCGTCAATGATCGAATCGATACCAACAAGCTTTGAGTCTCTTGCTGGCTCCGGTGGCGCGAAGAAAGGATTTTCAATGGGCTCCTCTTTGGAGGGAGGGGGAAAGGAAAACTCCTGAGTCGCCTCGGTGGTTTCTTCTTTTGAAGGCGCTGACAGGGGGAGGGGGCGGTCTTCTGAGAGGGCTTCGAAAAAGGCGACTTTGTCTGTGATCGACGATAGGGGTGGCTCTTGTTCGGTCGCTTCCGGTTCACCCTCTGCCGGAGCAAGGAACTTAGACGATTCTTTGTCCCAGAGTTCTCTCGCCTGCCGGATCACGGCCCTGGGGAACAGGCGGGCCTCCGAATCAACCCAAAGGTGATCCGTTCGCAGGCGATCAACAAACTGTCCGGTTCGTGAAGGGGACAGTGAGGTCTCTTTCAGGCGTTCGGTGATGAGTTCAGCTGCCGTTTCAGGACTGATGGCCCGGAGTTTTTCCGTTTCCCCGGTGAGGCGGTCCAACCAGGCTGATGGAAGTTTCTCTTCAAAAACGGATTTCCAAATATCCTCATTCAGACAGACGAGTGTGATTGACCGGGGGACCGACTCACGAATGCCGGTAATGAGCCCTGCGATTTCCATGCCGGCGCTTTCGGAGCGAAAGAAACCGTCGAGCCCGTCCGCAACGATAAGCGACGGGCGGTAGAAGGTTGCGATCCGCAACCATTGCAGGAGACGTTCCCTTGCTTCCCCGTTTGAGAGTCCGCGGAGCGATTCCAGGGCGGTATCGCCGCGGAGTGTAAAATCGATAATGAGGCGGACCCAGAACCCGAGTTCGTTGGCGCCTAAGCTCAGGGCATGGAGGAAGCTACTATCCGCCCGGCGGGTGAGGTCGCGTGATTGAGCATCGGTCCAATTCAGGAGTTCTGATCCCTGTTCGAAGAGTTGGTGAAAGTTAGACCGGAGCGTTTCATCGTCGACCGGGCATTGACCGGATTTGAGCGACCCGTTATGACGATGGCTCAGGATCAATTGTGAAAGAAGAAAGTGGCCGGATTCAGCAACAAGACTCCGTTCTGAAGATTGGTGTCCCGGTTCATTCAGGTATTGGCGTAAAATTGACGAGAGTGCGACGGGCCATGAAATGGGCCGCGAAGGATCGAGTGGGAGCGTCAGGGTGGTTGCGGAAGGGCTGAGATGATGACGGAGTCGGGCCGCGAGATGGGATTTCCCATAGCCTGCGCGGGGTGCGGTCACGAGAATGGTCCGCCCAATCGCCTCGAACGGGGTAAAACGGTCCGGTTTCGAAACGAGTGACTCGACTGACTCGACGATATGATCGAAAGCGCGATGATGGATTCGTGTCACACCGGGAAGTAGGTCCGGGTGATCCAGATAGATGTCATCGACAAACGGATTGGCAGATCCCTCAGTAGAGTGAGATTGGTTTCGCATTTTCTAACAGCAGTAGCTTCTCTAATTATCAAATAATAATCTCAAAGCTGCAAGTTTTTATATTTATGATAATCGGTGCAAGGTTTAATTCATCCGTTGGACCCCGGAAATTTGCTCATTTTGCCTGCGGGTGTGCCGCGATTCCGATGTGATTTATGCTTGTGGAACCTCTCCTGTTTGTTATGAAACCCACTTCCTTCGCGGGTCTCACTAACTTTCCGCGGGGATCTCTGACCAATCTGAACTGATTTTTCAGGGGTTAAAAACCAACCAACGATCTATTATTCTATGAACATTAAGCAAGACGGTATTGTTGATAATGCCGGCCGCCTCCTTTGGGCAGGTTTCACTGCCATTCTCGCCGCGGGTGTGGGCTTCGGGGTCCGGGGCGGAATTCTCGCCAACTGGGCTTCAGAGTTCGGCTTTACCGGAGCGCAACTTGGTTCGATCGGTGCAGCTGGTTTACTCGGTTTCTGTCCCGGTATTATTCTGGGGGGGCTCGTCGTCGATAAACTTGGCTATGGAAAGCTCGTTTTCGCAGCCTTCCTCTTTCACGTTCTTTCAGCTTTCGTGACCTTCGGCGCGATGGCCGACCAACCGCAGGAAGTCGCATTTCAGTTTCTCTTCTGGGGCACCTTCACTTTTGCTATTGCTAACGGCGTTCTCGAAGCGGTTTCAAACCCGCTCGTTGCTACATTGTTCCCAAGTAAGCGTACTCACTACCTGAACATTCTCCATGCAAGTTGGCCTCTCGGCCTCGTGTTCGGCGGACTGATCGGCTGGACTCTGGGAGCGCTGGACTGGAAGATTCAGCTCGCACTCTTTCTCGTCCCGACGCTTGCCTATGGCTTCATGTTCATGGGGCAGAAAATGCCCAAGTCTGAAGCCTCTGAAAAAGGTCTCAGCTTTGGAGAAATGCTCAAGGATGTCGGGATTCTCGCCGGCCTTGTCGTCTGTCTTCTCATTGGGATGTTTGTGAATTTCGCCGGTGGTATTTTTACACCTGACTTTCCGAGCTGGATTGGCTGGGTTGTTTGTGTGGCCGCTATCATAGGTATTGCGGTGATCACAAAATTTTCGATTGGTGCGTTTCTCCTTTTTGTTCTCTTTATTACTCACACTCTCGTTGGTGCGGTTGAGTTGGGAACGGACGGTTGGATTCAGAATATCACGGGGAACATTCTCACGGCTGAACAGGGTAAGATCCTTTTTGTGTTCACTTCATTGATCATGTTCGGTCTTCGCTTTTCTGCGGACTTCATTGAGAACAAGCTTGGTCTTTCTCCGATCGGCCTTCTTTTTGTCTGCTCGATTCTCGCTGTGATCGGTTTGAACCTCGCCAGTAACATCACCAGCTTCGGTCTCGCGTTTGCGGCACTCGCGGTCTATGCGCTCGGCAAGACCTTCTTCTGGCCGACGATGTTGGCGGTGGTGGGTGATCGTTTCCCGAAGTCCGGAGCTGTCGCGATGTCTCTCATGGGCGGTATCGGTATGTTGTCGGCAGGGCTCATCGGTTCAGTTGGCCTCGGGTTTGCCAAGGATATGTTTTCGACAGAAGCGCTCAAGGAGAGTAACCCCGCTGCTTATGCCGAGTACAAGGCAGTGGACGCTGATGGAGAAGAAACTCGCAGTTCCTTCCTTTTCCTTGAGAGTAATGCACTGGATGGAAGAAAGATGGGCGTCATTAAGGAGAAGCTCGACAGTGGAGCGGAACTTACTGCTGACGAGGCTGCCGCTCAGGCCGCCAGTATCGAAGGGGATCGCAAGACGCTCCGGGCCGATGCGACGATTCCGATGATCATGGCAGGCATTTATCTGCTCCTCTTCTTCTACTTCAAAGCGAAGGGTGGATACCGGGCGCTTCGTATCGACGAGGTGTAATCCTCCCGCACAGAACATTTTACGCAGAAGGCACCCTTTCACCGGGGTGCCTTTTTGTTTTCCGCTATCACTTCTTTCCTGCTAGACTGCCATCATGGCGGTGAAGCGATTGATCTGTGTTTGCCTGATACTGGCTGTTGGGATTGCGCTTTGCGCCCAGGAAACGATCAAAAAAGAGATCGACGTTTCCTTTGCCGATCTCGAGGAGGTCAGGCCGATTCTTGAAGGTATTCTCAGCCCTGCCGGAAAATTTGTGCTCCTTTCACAGAAGGGGAGTGTTCTCGTGATTGATACCCCGGCAGGCATTGCCGCGGCCGAGGCCGCGCTTGCTGCGGCTGATTTTGACGAGCCATCGGTTGCGCTCGGGTTTCGCTTCGTCAACGGGCTTCCGACAAAACGCACTCAGATCACGGTTGGTCAGGAAGTTCCTCTGCCGGTCGAATATGTTCCGCCCACGATTCTGGTCAGACCCTACGGGGGCTATACGTTTATTCCCGCGGTCCCGACAAGGTTTGAAACGCAAGGGTTCGAGTTTTTCAGCGATACGGCACACTCTATCAGTCCCGACGGCTCGATCACGATTGATACAACCGTGGAGAACCGATCCCTCGACGGATTCAGTGATTACGGTGTTGCCGTCTTTTCGTCCGGTGGCGTTGGCGTGATACCGGTCACCGGCGCGGTGGAAAACCCCGTTTTCTTTGCGGGTTATATTCGCGCCGGGGCTATGCCGCTACCGATTGTTTCGACTACCCGCGTTTCCACCTCTATCGTGATCCGGCCGCGGGTTGAGCCGGGGAAAGTAAACCTTGATATGATTCCGCGATTGCGAATTAGAGGGGAGAACACGGCGGGCGAACCGCAATACGATCCGGTGGAAATCGATCTGAGACAGTTCAAAACCACCTTGATTGTCAACGATAAGAAAGTCGGACGTGCCTACGGATTCACCGGTGCGGGCGATGAGTTTAACAATCGCTTCTTCGGTGCTCGCGATCCCTATGCCGGTCGCTCAGCTGTCATGGTTAAAGTGGAAATTGGACCGCCTCTTGAAAAGATTCCGGTCAAAGAAATAACGGGGACGCCTCAGGTGATCAGCTCTCCTTCTTTTCCGGTAGAATAGTGCAGGCTCCTTTGCAGCCGAAGAGCCTGCTGAGGAGGTGCCGGTTTTTTGAAACCCAGGCGTAGATTTTTTCCGCGATCCAAATGACCCCGGGGAGCCAGAGAAAAAGCCCGACGGGAACCAGCAGCGGGATTCGCAGGCCGAGAAAACGAAAGGCTCGCGCCCCGCGGTGAATCTCGCCAGAAGGGGTGATGCAGTGGATCGCCTCGAGCAGGTTCTCACGGGTGATATCCGGAGCGATCTCCGCGGTTCGGGGATCTTTCAAAGGAACCATTTCCACCTGATGAAACCAGTCAAGCCAACTCAAGGTCCGGCTTTGGAAGGTGCACATTGGACAGTCACTGTCGAAAAGGAGAATGTGTTTTTCCCGGGTAGTGTCCATATCAGTTTTCAGCGTCTGTTTGAGCGTCACGCCGAGCCTCAAGAATGGCGCGGGCTTCAGCAGCAAAGGAGTGGGTGGAGGTTTCACCTGCGTCCTCTTCGCTCACGACAAGATCCCAACGGTCGTTGCATCCGGAGCATCGATACGCGACATAGTCTCCGATTTCCCAGCCTTCTTCAGGGGGGTAAGTGAGACGGTGTGCCGACTGACCGCAGTCCACACAGACAATCTTTTCAGGGACTTCCATTTCATTAAACTCTCGCACATTCAGACATGTCAGGCAATCAAGACCCCGTTATCATTCTCGTCGAGCCGCAGATGGGGGAGAATATAGGAATGTGCGCTCGTGCAATGCTGAACTGCGGGCTGACTCGCCTGCGCCTCGTGAATCCGCGGGATGGATGGCCCCAGGACACCGCCCGGGCAACGGCAGCTGACGCTGACCTCGTCATCGACGGAGCCGAAGTATTCAGTCGTCTCGATGAGGCGGTCGCAGATTGTCACCGCGTCTTTGCGACGACGGCAAGGGACAGGTCCCAAACCTTGCCGGTCATGACCGCGGAAGTGGCGGCCCGGGAGATGGCCGCCGCCGCAGGAACTAAGGGGGGAGTCGCCGTGCTTTTCGGGCCGGAGGCATCCGGGCTTGATGGGGAATCGATCGCGAGGGCTGATACCCTGGTTCGTTTTCCCACGAACCCTGCATTCAGTTCGCTGAACCTGGCTCAGGCTGTATTGCTTCTCGGTTGGGAATGGCGTCGTGTTGCCGGTGAAGAACTCATCATTCCGGCGAAGGAGGAGGCGACGCGGGATGAGTTGGAGGGATTTCTGAACCGCTTAAATGAGACGCTTGATGAGAGAGGGTTTTTCCTCACAGCGGAAATGAAACCTCACAGCGTTCAATCACTGCGCACACTCTTTTCAAAAGCGGGAGCGACTCCGCAGGAGATCAAGCTGCTTCACGGGGTTCTCACGGCGCTTGCCCGGCAGGATACCTGAAGAACGGATCAATCATCATTGGTCTCCGGTTCAGCGGTTCTCCTCGAAGGTAAACGGCTAGAAGTAAAGCTGGACAAAAATTAGTCGGTCACACTGGAGAGGAGAAGTTGACCTTCCCCTTTCAGTCGATCGTTGATTGAGAGCCTCAAGCGATCAACTCCGCGACGGATTCTTGCTTTGACTGTGCCAAGCGGGCTGTCGATGCGCTCGGCGATCTGTTTCTGAGTCAGGCCTTCAAAGTAGGCTAGTTCGATCACTTCACGCTGTTCGGGTGAGAGCGAAACAACGGCTGATTGAAGGACTCTGCGGGCATCTGATTTGTAGAGATCTTCACGTCCTGTCGTTCGCTTCTCGGGCGCTTCGCCTTCGACCTTTTCCTCAAACTTGTCGTAAAGAGCACTCCGTCGCTGGACGCTGCGGACGCGATCAATCGCCCGATTGCGGGCGGTGGTGCAAATCCAGGTGACGAGACTTCCCTTCTTTGAATGATAGGTGTCCGCCTTCTTCCAGATTGTATTGAGCACTTCAGCCATGACGTCTTCAGTGTCTTCATAGTGGTTGAGCACTTTGAATGCGGTGGAGAAAATGAGAGCGGAATACTTCTCGGAAAGCTCGGCAAAGGCGCGTTCGTCTTTTGCTGCAACACGCTCCATGAGGGCTGCCTCAGCGCGCCGATCCTGTTTTCGGTTGGTTTTTTTGTCCATGAGTTGTCGAGTTTTTTATTGTTCGCGTCTAATTATTGTCTATTTACAAGATATCGACAAGTTTATTTTCCAATTTAAGGTGAAGGCGTCTTGAGGGGCGTAACCCCTGAAAATCTGTTTTTTATTTCATGGAAAATCAAAATGAAGAAATTTTTGAAATCAGTGCTGTAGCAAGGCTTACCGGCATTTCTTCTCATGTTCTGCGTGTTTGGGAGCGGCGTTATAATGTGGTTGAACCTCGTCGAAGTGACAGCAAGCGCCGTCAGTACAATCAGTTAGACATCCGACGGCTCTCTTTGTTGAAAACATTAGTCGATAACGGGCATTCCATCGGCAGTGTAGCCGGATTGACGACGTCTCAACTTGAGGAGCGACTCGCCAGTGTCATGGCATCCAGTGGCGCAGTTGAGGCACTCGAGGAGGTCTCGCCAGTCGGTGCCTGTCGGATTGGTTTGGTCGGGACAATCGTGAGACAGGCTGTGAGAGAGGCGGCTGATAACACCAATGCCCTGAGAGTGGTGGGGGAATTCACAACTCTGACCGAACTCCTGGAGGCGCTTCGGCCCGGGTCGATTGACTTGTTGATCGTCGAGTATGCCACTCTTTTTGAAGACGAGATCCGTGAACTTCAGGAGGCGGTCTCGAAAATGAATGTCAGACGGGCCATTCTTGTTTATCGCTTTGCTCAGGAGGATCTCATTCAACAGCTCGATTTAAAGAAGATCGCTGCTCTTCGCGGTCCGGTGGATTCCACCGGGATCCAGATGGCGTGTCATGTCGAGATCCAGCTTGCGTTGCGTACCGGGGAGGTCACTGACGACCCGGAGTTAGAGAATGCCGGACCCCATTTTGAACGTCCCTCTGTTGATGATATACCGCCGAGAAAATTTTCCGATGAGGAGCTGGTTCGTATTGCGGCAAGGTCTGCTCTCGTGAAGTGCGAGTGCCCTCAGCACCTCACGAGTTTGCTTTCCGATCTCTCGGCTTTTGAACGCTACAGTGAGCAGTGCGAGGATAGGAGCCCGGAGGACGCGGCACTTCACGGCTTTCTCCACCGCACTACCGCTGAGTGTCGCTCCCGCATGGAAAACGCTCTTTCTGAAGTGCTGATTCAGGAAGGCATTTCCCTTTAAGTCATTTCATTGTCGGGACCGTCTCTCCGGGGGGCGGAAACCCGTTTACATTCAGCAGGATCACACTAGGTTTCGGCCCGGTGATTTTGCACGGCCGGCCTCTCTGAAATGGCTATTGAATTGACACGTAACTTCTCGATCATTGCTCATATTGATCACGGGAAGACGACCCTCTCGGATCGTCTTCTTGAATCAACGCAAACTGTCGCGATGCGCGATTCTCAGGCTCAGCAGCTTGATTCCATGGATCTGGAGCGCGAGCGGGGCATCACAATCAAGTCCCACCCGGTGACGATGATGTATCCTGCATCGGACGGGAAGACCTATAAGTTAAACCTTCTCGACACGCCGGGCCACGTTGATTTTTCCTATGAAGTGAGCCGCAGTCTCGCCGCTTGCGAAGGGGCACTTCTTCTTGTTGATGCTGCTCAAGGAGTTGAGGCCCAAACGGTTGCCAATGTTCATCTTGCGAATGAAGCCAACCTCAGAGTGATCCCCGTGATCAATAAAATCGATCTTCCTAATGCTGATGTTGAGGCGGTCAGAAAGCAGCTTGAGGACATTCTTGCTATCCCCGGCGAAGAGGCGATCGAGGCTAGCGCCAAGATGGGAATCGGGATTCAGGAAATTCTTGAAGCGGTGGTCGAACGCATTCCGCCACCGGCAGAGCCTGAAGACGAGATTTTGCGGGCTTCCGTTTTTGACTCCGTTTTCGACGCCTATCGCGGCGTGGTCAGCTACGTTCGCGTCATGAGTGGCGAGGTGAAGCGGGGCACGGGGATGCGCACGATGGCGACAGGAAAAACCTACGATGTTAAGGAAGTCGGGGTGTTTACACCAAAGCAGAGTCCCCGCGATTCCCTGAAAGCAGGAGATGTCGGTTATCTTATCGCAAACATGAAAACCTCGAGTGAGGTGAAAATCGGCGACACGATCACAGAATCCCGCAATCCCTCTGATAAGCCGCTTCCCGGGTTTAAAGATATTCAGCCAATGGTCTTCAGCGGAATCTATCCGATTTCGACGGACGACTTTGAGCAACTCAAGTTGGCGATGGGTAAGCTCCAGATCAACGATGCGGCTTTCAGCTATCAGGCGGAAAGTTCGACCGCTTTGGGATTTGGTTTCCGGTGCGGTTTTCTCGGTCTGCTACACATGGAAATTGTGCAGGAGCGCTTGCGCCGCGAGTTCAACATGGATGTAATCTCGACCTATCCCGGGGTGGTTTACAAGGTGATCAAGACCAATGGCGAGGAACTTGAAGTCGACAATCCAAGCTACCTTCCCGAGCCGCAGCACATCACGGAGATTCTCGAGCCTACGGTGAAGGCGTATATCATGACGCCGAATGATTACATTGGCGACATGATGAAACTTGTTGCTGAGAAGCGGGGGGAGTTGCTCAACACCGAGACCCTCGACGCGACACGGGTTCTGCTTACCTGCATTCTTCCGCTCAATGAGATTCTCGTCGATTTTAACGACCGCCTCAAAAGCATGACCAGGGGTTACGGGAGCATGGATTATGAGCATGCCGATTATCAACCCGGTAAGCTGGTGAAGATGGACATGCTCATTGCCGGTGAATCGGTCGATGCCTTTTCGGTTATCGTCCACCGCGACAAGGCTGAGTACCGCGGACGTCATCTGGCGGCTAAGCTTAAGGAAGTGATCCCGCAGCAGATGTTCACCGTTGCGATTCAGGCGACGATCGGCGGTAAGATTATTGCCCGTGAATCGATCACCGCGATGCGAAAGAATGTGACCGCGAAGTGTTATGGCGGTGATATTTCCCGAAAGCGGAAGCTTCTTGAGAAGCAGAAAGAGGGAAAGAAAAAGATGAAGGCCATTGGCCGGGTGAATATCCCGCAGGATGCATTCATCAAAGTCCTCAAAACAGACTGACCCATTTTACAGCCCATGTTCATGTTCAAGAAACTCTCTAAGGAGGAACTCGCTGAGTTGCCTCTTGATAAGAAGGGGATCAAAGAGGGGCTGGCCCTTCTCAAGGGGGTCCGGAAATTCCTTCGCTATAACGACGACCTCATCACGGATGAGAAGAAGTCACTCATCGTGAAGAAAAATGAAGCCTTCACGACGGCTCTCGCAGACAAGGGGTCGAAGCGGAAAGACCTCGAGGAGTTGGCTAAAGACCTCACGGAAACGTGTAAGAAGTCGGTGAAGAGCTACAGCGCGTCGGCCTGGAAAGAGAACATTGAAGTGATTTTCGTGGCGGTTGTCATCGCGATGGGGATCCGGGCTTATTTTATCCAGCAGTTTAAAATACCGACCGGCTCAATGCAGCCGACCTTGAACGGCATCATCGCTTATCCCACTAAAGAGGTGAATCCGAATGCGCGCTACCATGCGCCGGATGACTATGAGAAGCCGGGAATTCCTCAGCTCCTGTGGGATAAGTTCTGGTACGGGCGAAGCCACGTCGAGTGGATTGCGACCGAGGATGACGCGCTTATCCTCGATGAGAAACATTTCTACGGGAAAACCCACTTTATCTTTTTCCCGCGGACCTACCTGATTACTAAAAACGGCCACAAATTCAGTGCTCCGGGAACTGACTCTCGGATCATCAATCTTCTCAACCGCCAGCTCAGTGCGAACCCGGGTTTTATCAAAACGGTTCCGATCAAGAAAGGGCAGGTGATTGCGCAGGGCTATGTCGATACCGGTGACCAACTGGTCGTGAATAAGTTTGTCTATCACTGGAAGAAGCCGACCCGCGGCGAGGTCTTTGTCTTTAATACTCAGGACATCAGTTACATCCAGCGCACGCTCGATCCTCGTCAGGGGTCGCAGCACTATATCAAGAGACTCACCGGGCTCCCCGGGGATACCCTCGAGATCAAACCGCCCAGGCTCCTGGTGAACGGTGAGGTTGCGACCGAACCGGGAATCGTTGGCGTGATGGAGCAGACCGCGCCATACGTGGGATACACGGGGCAGGGAAAACAGTCGATCACGCTTCCTGAAAAGTCCTACTGGGCCATGGGTGACAACAGTGCCAACAGCTCTGATTCCAGGAGTTGGGGCATCGTGCCGGAGAAGAATATCGTCGGCCGCGCTGCGGTGGTCTACTATCCCTTAGGTCATCATTTCGGTAAAGTCCGATAGAATTCCATTGTCCTCCCGCCGTTTGTTGTGGACCTCGTCAACGCCACATCTACTGAGATCGTCCATCGCAGCGGATCGAACCTGGCGTTTGCCCTTGCCGTGTTACCAAAGTCGAAGCGCGACGACATGCGCGTCTTCTACGCATTCTGTCGTGTCGTCGATGATCTTGCCGATGAGCCGGGCCTGAGTGACGAAGTGAGAGAAAAAGGTCTCTTGAGATGGCGCACCTTGATCAGGGGCGAGGCATCTGATTTTCGCCCCGGGATCGAGACCGAGATGGTAGAATTGCAGAGAAGACGGGACCTTGATGCCAGTGAGTTGGAGGCGATCGTTGACGGCGTCGAGACGGATCTCACGCCCCGTGATTTTGAGACACGCGAAGATTTGATGCAGTACTGTTACCTTGTCGCGAGCGCGGTTGGCCTCGTCAGTATTCGACTATTCGGAGCGGAAGAACCTGCCTCGCGCGAGTATGCTGAGCAGTTAGGTTACGCTCTGCAGTGGACCAATATCATGCGTGATGTCGGTGAGGATGCCGAAGAGGATCGTGTCTTTCTTCCGCTCGAAGATCTTGTCCGCTTTGGATTGTCGAAAGAGGATATCCTCGGAGGACAGCCAGACCGGGCCTGCTTTGAGCGACTCATGAAGCATGAGAGTCAGGTTGCGCGGGAGTTCTACGCCCGGGCCGTTGCGGCACTTCCAGAGGGGGATCGCAAATCCATGCGTTCTGCTGAATTGATGCGACGTATTTATTTTCGCATTCTTGAAGAAATGGAAAGCGACGGTTATCGCGTCTTTGAAAAGCGGTATCGCCTCACGAAGCCCCGGATGATAGCTGAATTTCTCCGGGCAAAATTTTTAGCTTAAGATGGAATTTGTTCGATTCAAACACGCCCGCTTTTCTGCGAGGCTTCCGGTGGACTACACCTACTCTCTCAGTCACTACTGGATGAAAGAAGAACAGGGAACCCCCGGCATCTGGCGCGTTGGTTTCACCAAGTTTGCGACTCGAATGCTCGGTGAATTGGTGGAAGCACGCTACGAAGTTCCCGAAGGGGGATCCGTGACTTCCGGGCAGCAAATCGGCTATGTAGAGGGATTCAAAGCGGCAAGTGATCTCTTCTGTGTGATGGAAGGTTCTTTTGTGCGCGGCAATCCCATTCTCGAAGAGGACGCCTGTATCGTGAAAAGTTCGCCCTACGAAGACGGGTGGCTCTATTCGATTAAGGGCGAACCCGAAGCGACCAGTGTCGATGTTGACGGTTATGTTGAGCACCTCAGTAAACTTATCGAAAAGATGCAGGAGGAAGGGTACTGATCGCGGAGCGCACCATGCGTGCCTCCCTGAACCTTCAAGGGTGAAAGTTGTAAGTTGAAAGTTCGACCTTGAACGCGGAGCGTTCCCCATGCCTTCACGATACCTCATGATTGGCGGCTTCCTCGGCGCAGGAAAGACCACCGTGATTCAGCGTTTTGCCAGCTATCTCGATGAACGGGGTAAGCGGGTCGGATTGATCACCAACGATCAGGGAGCAGGGCTCGTCGATTCCGCGATCGGTCGATCTAATTCATTCCCGGTGGAGGAGATTTCCGGTGGTTGTTTCTGCTGTCGCTTTAATTCATTGATCGATGCCGCCACGACCTTGACGGCTGAGACCCGGCCTGAAGTTTTTCTGGCAGAGCCGGTCGGCAGCTGCACCGATCTTGTTGCCACGGTGAGTCTGCCTCTACAGAAGATATACGGAGAGGATTATCTGGTTTCCCCCATGAGTGTCCTCGTTGATCCAATCAGGGCGAGTCAGATTCTGGGCTTGGTTGAAGGGAGAAAGTTCTCCGAGAATGTGACCTATATTTATCGGAAACAGCTCGAGGAGGCGGAATTCATTGTCATCAACAAACTGGACCTCATGGATGAGGAAGGACTCTCGGCGCTGCGTGATGCGATGGCCCGGGAGTTTCCCGAGGCGAAAATTTTTGAAATCTCGGCAAGGGAGGGAACCGGGTGCGAAGCATGGTTCGAGGCAACCCTCAATGCTGAGATGAACGTCGGTCGCTTTCTGGAAATTGACTACGAACGCTACGGGGAAGGTGAAGCTTTGTTAGGGTGGCTGAATGCGACGGTGGAGATCCGCTGTGACGATCGCGGGCCAATCGATGAGTTTGACGGGAACGAGATACTCAAAGCGGTAGCCCTGACCTTGCGTCAAAAGCTCGACGAGGCGGGGGCGGAGGTTGCTCATCTCAAGATGACTTTGAATCCGATGGGTGATCCGATGGAGATCGCGGCGATCAACCTCGTGAGGGGGGACTCCGATCCGGAGCTGTCCCATCACCTCTACGAGCCGATTGATGACGGGGAGCTACTTCTCAATATTCGCGCTGAGGTCGACCCGGATACCCTGGAGGAAGCCGCTGACAAAGCCCTCGAGAAAGTCATCGCCGAGGACGGCGGGCTTCTCTTCCGTATTGCGCATCTCGAGCATTTTCGCCCCGGGATGCCTGTTCCGACTCATCGCATCACTGCTGATACCGCCACCTGATCTATCGTGAAGTTATTCATCAGTTTGACGGTTTCGATCCTGCTGGGAGCAACTTTTTGCTTCGTTTTCTGGGTCGTCGCGTCCCATGAATATCAGTGGTCCGCGATTGCCCCCTACTGGAGGAACTTCCTCAACGGCTGGTCGACGACTCTTCTCATCTCTGCCGGTGCCCTCGTCCTGAGTATTGTTATCGGGGCGCTTCTCACCGCCGGGCAGCTCCTGCCTCATCGGATTCCCCGTCTCCTTTCCCGCACTTTTATTGAGATTATCCGGGGAACCCCCCTTCTCACCCAGATCCTGATTGGTTACTACCTCATCGCCGACACAATCGGTTGGGACAGTCGTTTCGGGGTCGGCCTCGTCATTCTTTCCTGCTTTTCAGCAGCCTATCTTGCCGAGATTTTTCGGGGAGGGATCGAGTCGATCCCGAAGTCGCAATGGCTCTCCGCTAAGGCGATCGGGTTTTCTGAGTTTCAGACTTACCGTCATGTGATCATCCCGCAGGCGATCCGACGGGTCCTGCCGGCCTCAGCAGGACAGTTTGCCAACCTCATCAAGGACTCGTCCCTGCTCTTCGTAATCAGCGTTCATGAGTTCACGATGCAGGCGCGGGAGACGAATGCGAACACCTATGCGACCTTCGAGTCCTACCTCCCGCTCATCCTGGGGTACTTCATCCTTACCTTTCCGATCTCGGTCCTGAGCCGGGCTCTCGAAAAGCATTTCGCCTATGAAAATTGAAACCGTTGAACTGAGCAAGACTTACGGCGCGACGAAGGCAGTCGACGGTGTCTCGCTGTCGCTTGAGGGAGACGTGCAGGTGTTGGCTATGATCGGGCCTTCCGGTAGTGGAAAATCAACTTTTCTGAGGCTCATCGGCGGCCTCGAAGTACCCACGACCGGGATCGTGAAAATAGATGGGCAGCCACTGCCTTCTGAGGAGGCGGGGCTGCGGGAAGTCCGGCGGGGCAACGGGTTTCTCTTCCAATCGTTCAATCTCTTTCCGCACCTCACTGCCCTGGAAAATATCGTGCTTCCGCTCGCCGAGGTATACGGTCGAAGCAGGGCTCAGGCCACGGAGCGAGCTGAAGAAGTGGTCGAAAGATTTCGTCTCACGGATCACGTCCGTAAGCAGCCCGGTCAGCTCTCCGGGGGGCAGCAGCAGCGTATCGCTCTTGCCCGCGCCATGGCCCACGATCCGGCTCTTCTGCTGCTTGATGAGCCGACTTCAGCTCTCGATCCGGAGATGAAGGCGGAAGTCCTCGATCTCATCGCAGAGCTGTGTGAAAGCGGTCAGCAGATTATTCTATCCACTCATGAAATGGGTTTTGCGAAAGGCTCTGCGGATCACGTTGTCTTCCTCGCTGAGGGAAGGTGTATCGAAGATGCCCCCTCAAAGGATCTCTTTGAGTCCCCAGCGACAGAGACGGTGTCATGCTTTCTCGAGAAGGTCATGAAGTGGTAAAGCTGTTCCAGCTTCACATTCGTGACTCGACAGGCGGAGCGGGATTGGTGATGATGATGACATGAGTTGGTTAATCACGATTGCTGTTGGCTTTGTTGCAGGTGCCCTGGGAAAATTCCTCATCCCGGGTAAAGATCCCGGGGGGTGTCTCATCACGACGCTATTAGGTATCGCGGGCGCGGTGGTGGGAAAATATGTGGCCGGTCTTCTCGACATCGGAACCGCAAATGCCGGCAACGCTTTTGATCTCCGTAGTATCGCGGTATCGGTGGTGGGCGTTGTCATTATTCTCCTTCTCTATCGATTGATCCTCGGAAAGAAGAAGTGATCCTCAGGGAATCGCCCACGGGATCCATCCGGCCCGGAGCACTGTAAGGATGGCCGTGACCACGATGGAGGCGGCAAGGGTCGAGTAGAATACTGCCGCCGCCGCAAAGCGACTGTCGGCAGTAAACTCATGGGCAAGAAGGGCGGTATTCACGGCCGTGGGGGCGGCGGCACCAAGGATCAGAATTGCAGCGACAGGACCGTCAAAGCCGAACCACCAGGTAAAGAGAATTGCCGCAGCAGGACCTCCAATCAGCCTGATGAGAAGGGCGTGTCCAAGGGGGCCGCGGATGCCGGGAGGTTTGGTTTTTGAGAGTTGTACCCCGAGGGTAATCAGGGCAAAGGCGATGAGGGCGTTGGCGAGGTAGTCCAGCGGCACCCAGATAAAATTCACTTCCTCGATTGGATTTCCGAAATGCCGGAAAGTCAGGGCGAAGGCGACTGCCCAGGGGGAGGGCTGCTTCAGGATAGGAAGAAGCCAGCCTTTGCGATCCCGGCTTCCCGCATTGGCGAGGATGACGCCGAGCGAGAAGCTGGTCACGTTCATTGTCGCAAGGACAAAAACCTGGATCACACCTCCCAACTCGCCGAAAGCGAGCGTCATGAGAGGGATTCCCCAATTCCCGCAGTTGTAGATCATGGTACTCAATTTCATCGAATACCGCTGAGCCGGAGAGATTTCGGTGGCTGCGGAGACTATCCAGCTCATCGCGCCCATCGTGAGGATCACTGCGATGGTGAATCCGACCACGGCGAGTCCGGTCCCGCCCTCCAGCGTGGTGCTGGAAAGTCGTGTCAGGATGAAAGCGGGAACGAAGAGGTAGATGTTTAATTTGACGAGGGTCTTCAAGTCCAGATCAAAGATCCGGTCCATTCCCCATCCCAGACCGGCGAGGACAAGGATGGGAAGGCAAACCGAAAGGAAGATATCAAAGAAGACAGCCATGGGGAGGATATCCGATCTTCGATCGCGCGGGGCAAATGATCAACCGCCAAGCCGGAAATCGAAAGATTGTCGGGGTTTTAAATTTGAGATAGTTTCACCGGATGAAAGTCAAAACCCCCATCCCCGTATTCGTCTTTCTGGCCGGAATTTTCTCCATGAATGCAAACGCAGACCCGATGATCATGGCGCACCGCGGCGCTTCCGCTGCGGCTCCTGAGAACACGCTGTCTTCGATCAAGTTGGCGATTGAGATGGGCGCAAAAGTGATTGAGTTCGATGTTCGGGAAACATCCGACGGAGCCCTGGTTCTCTTTCATGACGCTGAACTCCCCCGGCTTACCGGTGAGAAAGGAACGATCGAATCACTGAATCTGGAGCAGGTTGACGCCCTCGATGTCGGCTCATGGTTCGGTGGCGGTGACTTCTCCGGGGAAAAGATTCCTTCATTTCAGGCGGCAGTGGAAGTATGTCTCGAAAACGGGGTGACGCCATTGATTGAACATAAAACCGGAGCAGCCGCGAACTATATGGCGGTGCTCGAGTCTCTTGAGGTGATTGACTCAGTGATTGTCCAGAGCTTCAACTGGACTTTTCTACATGAGATGAAAAAGCTCAGTCCGGATCTCAAGATCGGGGCGCTGGGGAGTAAGGAACTGAGTCCGGAAAAGAGAGCGCAGATTGAAGCGCTTAACCCTGACTGGGTCGTCTGGAAGTTCAGCGATTTAAGCGAAGAGGTGTTTACTTCTCTGAAAGAAGAGGGCTTCCTCGTCGGCCTCTGGACGGTGAACGAGAAAGCCGAAGTTTCGAAATGGCTTGCGAGGGGCATCGACGGGATTATCACCGACTACCCTGACAAAATGCTGAAACTGACCGATTAGTTAGGCAGCTTGTCGATCGCTTCCTGGATATCGCCCGGGGTGATGATGCCATCGCCAAGCGAGATCGGGGTTGCTGATTTATCCGAGGGATAGATGAGGTAGAAGGGGACTCCGGCGCGGCCGTTCTCTTTGAGGACTTCCGTGATACTGGGGTCTTCGTTCGTCCAGTCGGCAATTACAAACTCCACATTGTTGTCTTTCAGCATCTGCTGAACCTTGTCGGTTTTGATGGTGGTTCGCTCGTTCACTTTGCAGGTGACGCACCATTCTGCGGTGAAGTCGACGAAGACATGTTTACCGGCTGCCTGGTGGGAGGCAATGACGTCACGAATGTCGACATTGCTGAGCTCCGCGCGGCTGCCGGAGGCCTGCCACGCGACGCTGATACTGGCAAGAAAGACGAGGATCGCAGCGATGCGACCTCTCATGCGGGCCGGGGCGGAGCGCTCAAACCCGGTGAAGCGACCGAGTATCCATCCGGCGATCGCGAGGAGGAGAACTGCTCCTAAGGCCCACTGCAGGCCGCCGACGTTGAGTTGCTTCGAAAGAACCCCGATAAGCCATACGGCGACGGCCAGCATTGGGAATCCCATGAATTGTTTAAAGGTGTCCATCCAGGCGCCGGGAGGAGGGATTACATCGAGCAGCTTCGGAAAGATGGCGAAGACGAAGTAAGGCGCCGCAAGACCGAGCCCCAGCGTGGTGAAGACGAGGAACATGATCGGGGCAGGTTGCACCAGCGCGAAACCGATCGCCGGAGCCATGAGTGGCGCGGTGCAGGGAGTGGCGAGTAGAACCGCCAGCGCCCCGCTCCAGAAGCTGCCTGAGTAGCCCGATTTGTTCGCGAGGTCGCCACCGACCGCTGTCATCGAGGCACCGATTTCAAAGATGCCGAAGAGGCTCATAGCGACGAGCACCATCACAAAAATGAGTCCGATCACAAAGCCGGGTTGGCGGAGTTGAACCCCCCAGCCGACATCGTCGCTGCCGACGGCACGGAGGATCAGCATCGCAGTGGTGAGAAGCCAGAAGAAAACGAGTATGCCGAGGGCGAACATGAGGGAGTGAGCGAGGACTTTTTTCCGGTCCTCGCCGGCCTGGCCAACGAATGACATCACCTTCAGCGAAATCACCGGGAAAACGCAGGGCATGATGTTCAGGATGATGCCTCCGAGAAAGGCGGCAAAAAGAATCCCGAGTAAGCCTCCGCCAAAGGGCAGGGCATCAGGTGCGGCGACCGGTGTCGCCTCGTCGGTGGTTTCAGTCACGCCGGGAGAGGCGACTCCGCCGGTTGAAATCGCGTAGCCTGTCTTTCCGGTATCGGTTTCCGCTACCAATACTGCCGCGAATGCTTCCGGGGCGGTGGTAAGGTCTTCATGCCCTTTAAAAACGAAGCTAATCTTGCCGTTCTCCTGCAGGATTTCGGGCTCGGAAAGTTGGTCGAAAATCCGGGATTCGAAGGGGTGGAGGTGAAGCGCGGCTCCTTCGGGAATGGTGTCAGCGGGAACCGTCGTCGTGACCATGACAAGCCCTTCGTCGAGGGAGACTTCCGTATTCCAATCGACAGGCTTCGGTAGTTTTTTTGTATAGAAAGAGATCGCGGCAGAGTCAGTGGACTTTTCGGCGGCATCTCCCACCGGTAAGGTGATTGAAAGATCGGCTTTTCCGGGGACACAGGTGGACGGGTCACACATGAGCCAGCTGGCTTTACCGGAGATGGTGATCTCATCACCCGCTTTCAGATTATCCGGAGGTGTTATCGTAAGCGTATGAATGACGGTGCCTTCGTAACCGAAACCGGCTTCGAGAATGTCATAACCGAAATCAGTCACAAATCGCTTCGGGACAGGGAATTCCAGTTCGCCGGCAGTGAATCCTTCTGGAAGGGTTAGCGCCAGCTTTGTCGCTTGGCCGGTTTCACCGGGATTGATCCAGTAGGTATGCCAGGTCGGGTCGATCGTGAATTTTAACCCCAGTTTGAAAGGCTCACCGGCGGTGATCGTTGCTTGCTCGGAGAGCAGCTGGGCAACGACGTAGTTGTCTCTGACTTCTTCGGACTGGGCCCTGAGAGAGAGCGGAATGAATATCGAGACGGCGAGAAAGGCGTAGAAGAGACGGGTAGGGAAATTCATGAGGGATGGGACGAACAAAACGGGGGAAACTTAATCTGTCGGGAAATATAGAAAGATGCAAGAGTCGTTGAGACCGTTTCAGACCGTCCCCGCAACAGCTTGTTCATTCTTTATGCGGTGACGGAATCATTTATCCTCGTATCAGCCATTGTATGCCCATGAAAGACGAACCATCGAGAGGCTTCATGAAATCTTTTCTCCAGGTCTTCCGTGAATTTTTCATCCTCGGGCTCACTTCCTTCGGCGGCCCCACTGCTCACGTCGCCTTTTTCAGGGAACGCTTTGTGGGCGACAGAAAGTGGCTCACGGAGTCCGAGTTTGCGGATCTCCTCGCACTTTGTCAGTTTCTTCCCGGTCCCGCGAGTAGTCAGCTCGGGCTCTCGATCGGATGGAGGAAAGCAGGGTGGGGCGGGGCTTTTGCGGCCTGGCTTGCCTTCACGATCCCGTCTGCGATTCTCATGGTCCTCTTCGGGATCGGTCTGACGACATTTGGAGGGGGACTTGATCCTGAGGCGGGATGGTTGCGCGGGCTTCAGATCGCGGTGGTGGTGGTCATTGCCGGTGCCGTTGTTTCGATGTGGACCTCGCTTTGTCCTGACCGGAGGAGGAAACTCATTGCTCTTGTCGTGGCGGCGGTCATCCTCGCGACCGCGTCAGCATGGATGCAGCTTGTGGTGATTGCGTTGGGAGCGGTCTCGGGTCTGGTTTTTTTGAAGAAAGAGACAGACTCAAGAGGGTTAAGTGAGGCACCTGACCCTCTTAAGTCCGCCAGTATTCCCGGAATTGCCTGTCTCATTGCCTTTTTTGCTCTTCTCCTTACTCTCCCGTTCGCGGTAAAATTGGTTCCGGGATCGGCGGCCCTGGAAACGTTCAGTGCGATGTATCGCAGCGGTTCACTCGTTTTCGGCGGCGGCCATGTCGTTCTGCCGCTTTTGAGTCGCGAAGTAGTCGATACCGCTTGGGTGCGCGGGGAGGAGTTTCTCGCCGGGTACGGAGTGGCCCAGGCGGTTCCGGGCCCCCTCTTTACGTTCGCCGCCTACCTCGGATCGCTCATTGAAGGCCCGGGGGGGGCGTGGGGAATGGCGGCGGTGGCCCTCGTGGGAATCTTCCTGCCGGCCTGGCTACTCGTTCTCGGCGTGATGCCGTTCTGGCACCGTATCGTGGCACAGCCTTCAGCTCGCGCGGCACTCGCCGGGGCGAACGCAGCGGTAGTGGGCCTGCTGGGAGCGGCGCTCTATGAGCCGGTCTGGATCGGGTCGGTCCGTTCGACTGAGGATGTAGTCTTCCTCATTGGCGTTGCTGCCGTCCTTCTTGTGCTGAAAATTCCTGCCTGGGCTGTCGTCATCGCCGCCGGAGTGGCGGGATGGATGGTGCTTTGAACGGTGCGATAGTGGTGGCCCTTTTCACCCCGTTGTTCGCAGCCCGCTCGCAATCGCACTGATTGAAAAGATCAGGTTTCTCGGGAGATCTTCCTCGGTCTTTCTCCATTCGCGGAGCAGTTCAATCTGCTGGCGATGAAGCACGTTGAGCGGTTCGTCGCGGAGTCCCAGTGTTTTGGCGTAGCGGGGGCGACGTTCGTGAATGGCACGGGGAAAGAGCTGACCGAGGTGCTTGCGGGCGAGGTTGAACTCGTTCTCGATCTTACCCATGAAGGTCTGACGCAGGGTTTCGTCTTCGACGAGGTCGGCGTAGGCTTTCATGAGTTCGAGATTGGCGCTCATGAGATTGGTCTCTACGCTGGTGAAAATATAGCGGGGCAGGGTGGAGGCTGAAATGGTGTCAGCAAGGCGTTGGAAATCCTGAGGGGCTTCGCGATGAAGTCGGTCAAGGGCTGATCCCACTCCGTACCAACCGGGGAGATAAAAACGGGATTGAGTCCAGCTGAAGACCCACGGGATCGCCCGGAGATCGTCGAGACTGGCGGTTCCGGTTCGGCGCGAGGGGCGGGATCCCAGCTGCGTCTGCTCGAGGGCATCGATCGGGGTGGCCTGACGGTAGAAAGCGATGAAGCCTTCGGTCTCAAGGAGGTCGCGATAGGCTTCGGTACTCCACTCCGCGAGAGCGGGAATCAGATCAATTCCGGGATCTTCGATCGGTTCGCCGATACGGTGACGCACCGTGGCGTGAGTGACACATGCCTGAAGGCTCTCGAGATGATAAACAGCGCTGTCAGGGTAGGCATACTTTCGGGCGATGGTTTCGCCCTGTTCGGTCATGCGGAAATCGCCGGTGAGAGAACCGTGGGGGAGGGCGCGCATGAACCAGTTTGTGGGTCCGGCACCACGGCTGATCGTGCCGCCCCGGCCGTGGAAGAATCGCAGTTCGATGCCGTGCTTTCTGCCGACGGCGGAAATTGATTCCTGAGAGTCGTGCAGGGCCCACTGGCTCGCAAGAATGCCGCCGTCCTTGTTTGAGTCGCTGTAGCCGAGCATGATCTGCTGGCTCTTTGTGCCGGTGCCGCCGGACACTTCGAGGCTCGCTTTTACGGCAGGGTGAGAGAGATAGTCATCAACAATACCCGCGCCGTTGGCGAGGTCGTCGAGGGTTTCAAACAGGGGGACGACCTGAAGCGGGCAGACAAAACTTTCCCCCTGAGGCTCACTCAAACCGGATTCGCGGGCGAAGAGGTGGATGAGAAGCAGATCGGAAAGCTGGCGGGTCATGCTGACAATCAGAGATCCGGCTCCGGGACCCCGCTGGCGACGGTGATCGACGAGGACGCGGTAGCATTCGCGCACCGCATCGGCTTCCGGGCCCGCTGATTGATCGATATGAAGGAATGGGCGCGGCGATTCGAGTTCCTCCGTCAAAAAGGCGACTCTTTTCTCCTCACTCCATTCTGCGAACGACTCGCCGTTTTCGACACCGGCAGCTTCGAGGAGCTGGGAGGCGGCCTTGTCATGGAAGGCGCTGTTTTGGCGGATATCGAGTTCAGCGAGATGAAAACCAAAGGCGGCAAACTTTCTCTGGATGGGGCGCACATAGCGCTCTGCGAGCCGGCTCGCTCCGATTTCAACGAGGGAGCTGTGGAAGAGTTTGAGGTCTGCGAGAAAGCCTTCGGGAGTGAGGTCGAGGTCGCTCCCGAGCTGGGCGCGAAGGAGGTAGCCGAAGGCGCGCCACGGCTCTTCCGGGTTCCGGTCGCGGATGTAGGCACCTTCTTCGCCGAGGGCATCAATGAGCTCGCTGATCCTCGCGGTGAGCGCTTCCGGTGCCGGGTGCGATGGAGAGGAAATAGTGAGCTGATAGGCCGCTTCCCGGAGTTCGCGACGATAGAGTTTCAAGGCCTGGCGGCGAAGTTCGGTGAGAGTGTCGCGGGTGACATCGGCGGTCACAAAAGGGTGCCCGTCGCGGTCACCGCCGATCCAGAGACCGAAGCGGATACGCGGACCTCCGTCGGCAGCTCTCAGCGTCGCCGGATCAAACCCGGCTGCTTCCCACGCATGTTCGAGATGACGATCCATTCTCTCGAGCGTTTCAGGAAAAACTTCACGCAGATAGAAGAGCGCATTTCTCAGTTCCCGCTGAATCGTCGGCCGTTCCGTGTGAATCTCCCCGGTGCTCCAAAGCGCTTCCATTGCCGTGAGCATGTCCTCACGTGCTTCCGCTTTCTGATGCGGGGTTTGACCCGGTTCTTCGAGTCTCAGGAGCTGGTCATAGAGGTCGCGATGCCGTTCGCGAACGCTCGCGCGCTTCGCTTCCGTCGGGTGGGCTGTGAAGACCGGCTCGACGCGGACGGATTGCATCGCCTCTGCGATTGCTTTCTCTTCGAAGCCGGAATCTTTGAGGGACTTGAGAACCCGCGGCCAGAGCCCTTTTTCCGTCTCAGGGCCGAAGAGGACTTCGCGTTCTTTTCTCGTGGCGAGAGAGACCTGTTCCTCGATCATGTCGAGAAGCTGAAAGGCGATCGAGTAGACTTCAGAGGTCTGTTGAGGTTCCTCCATCGCTGCTTCGGCACTTTCCCCTCCGAGCCAGGGGAGCTTTTCAGCGAGGTGGGACTGGCCGGTTGAGCGGAGCACTTCCTGAAGGCAGGTCATGATCTCCCGCACTTCGGAGTCGAGGGATTCCAGGCCGCTCGTGAGGAGTTGCACTTTGGATGAGTCGGCGGAAGAGGATGAAGGCATGATAGATGGCTTTTCAGGGAAGCAGAATGTCTGCCGAATGCGGCGCTTTCCAGAGAAACTGACTGAAGAGCCGCTGGCAGGGAAATTCAATTAAAAGCAGTATGACTAACTGCGAATTAACGAGAGAGAAATATCTCGCTGGTGACAACTTCCTCAAGAAGGGTCCGCATGCCGTAGTTCTTCTTCTTCGCCGCGGCGACGATTTTGTCGACACGGGGACGGTCGAGAAGTTCAATTCGTCGACCTGCTCCGTAGCTGAGAAGGCGCTCCGCCAGGTTTTTCGTGAACTGATCCTTCTTCGAGAGGAGAAGCTCTTTGAACTCATCGATCCCGGTAAATTGGCTCCCGTCGTAGAGTTCCCCCGATGAATCAATTTTCACTGCGGGAACTTTTTTCCCGGTCTGAGGATAGCTGCTGCGCCAGCGCCCGATGGGGTCGAAGTTCTCAAGGGCAAAACCCGGAGGGTCGATCTTCCGGTGGCAATCGGCGCAGGTTGCGAGCGAGCGGTGCTTCGCGAGCTGATCCCGGATCGAGGTGGCACCGCGGACATCAGGTTCCAGGGCGGGCACATCATCCGGCGGGGGAGGAGGTGGCGTGCCGAGAATGTTCTCCATGACATAGACCCCGCGGACGACAGGGGATGTTTCGATACCGTTTGCGCTCACGGTGAGAACGCCTCCCATGCCGAGAAGGCCGCCGCGCCTGCTGTTCGGGAGGCTGACACGCTTGAAGTGGTAGGCATTTTCGTCGTTGAAGGGGGCGTTGTCGATCCGGTAGAGCCTGGCGAGAGGACGGTTGAGAAAGGTATAGTCGCTGTCGAGAAGGTTGACGATCGATCCGTCGGTCGAGATAAGGTCCCGCAGAAAGTATTGCGTTTCCGTTTTCATCGCTGCTTCGAGATCGTCGTAGTAGTAGGCTGCGGAGGAATTTCGATCAGGCGGCTGATCTCCAAGCGCGCGGTAGTTGAGCCAGCTCTCGAGGAATCCTTCAATGAATTCATCTGAGCGCGGCGAATCGAGGAGGCGTCTTGTTTCTGAGCGTATGACGTCTTTCTCCAGGATTTCACCGGTCGCAGCGAGTTTTCTGAGAGGCTCGTCGGGAAGGCTTGCGGTGAGAAAGTATGAGAGGCGACTCGCGAGATCCCACGCGTTGAGGCGGCCCTTCTGTTCTTCAGCGGCTTCATCGAAATAGAGAAAAGACGGAGCGCAAAGGATTGCTTTGATTCCGTCGAGCGTCGCCTGGCGGGAGCTATGTCCCTCCTCAATGCGATGGTCTGTCAGGTCGATAAAGCGTTGTATCTCATTGTTGCTGACGGGGCGGCGAAAAGCCCTTTCTGCAAAGCGGTGTAAAATCTCATGTTTATTCTTTGCTTGAAACCCCTCTTTGCCGAAGACGATACGGTGCGGTGCCGGTGGCCAGGTGTCGTAGAGAGGGCCTTTGATTTCGACTTCGTGCATGCGGATATGCGGCATTTTCCCATACGTAAGGACGATGCGGCGTGCCTGGAAAATGCCGGATGCTTCCTCTCTCTCGTCGGCGGGCCAGTGATCCCGATACTCTTTTGCGATCTTTGCAAATGCCTGGCGGCAGTTCGCCATGCCATTCGGAAAAATGAAGCGGGGTTGCTGACCTTTTTCGAGCCAGACTTTCATCGTGTACCATTGGGGCTCTCCGTCCGCGACGGTCACTTCGTCGAGTTGAGGTTCGATCGGTTGGGGATGATGAAGTTCCCCGATTCGCGCATCACCCGAAACGATGCCGAGACGGAAGGGCTCACTTAGATCCATTCGGAAAATATTCGGATCGTAGGGGGTGTCGCGGTGCATCGAGTGGGCGAGCACTTTGACTTCGTAGAATCCGGCCTCATGAACGCCCTCAGGAAATCGCTCGAGCCCGGCATAGCCCCCTTCGTGATTGGTTGTATTGGGAACTTCGTAAACGCAGAGGAATTCGTTTTTGTAGACGCTTCGGTGCGGAAAGCTTAACTCCTGACCCTGCGTGAAGTTGTCGGTGAACTTCCAGGTCCGGACTTTCGGTTTCGTTCGTTTGCCGAGAGCCTTCTCAACGACCAGGTCAGCCGCCTCAAAATAGTTGTCGAGGAGGAATCCGGAGGTCACGAGGGTGTCTCCGATGGTGTCGATGTGACCGTCTGTTTGATCCGTCGGAAACGTCGAGGTGGGTGCAAAGGTGTCGACGCGGCGCGAAAAGAGATCTTCCAGGGTGTTCAGGTATTCCCGTTCATTGAGGCGTCGGAGGATCGTCTGCCCGCCGGTGCTCTTGAGCCGGGCATGAGCATCAGCGACCTCGGCGGTGAGGGCCGCGATTGCCTTCGCTTTCGCTGCGTGCCCGGGTTGATCCGCGTCTTTGGGCGGCATTGTTCCGAGATTCAATTGATCAATGATCTCCTGAACCGCGATGATTCCCATCTCATCCTCGATCGGAAAGGTGATCTCTTCAAAGTTGCGCTCCCCTTCCTGAATGCTCTCATCGTGACATTCGAGGCAACTGTTGCCGATGAACTGGAAGGCAGTCCCGGCATTGTCCGCCTGCAATGAGACAGCGGAGCCGGAAAGACAGCTGATTAAAGCGGCAGAGAAACAAGTGGAGCGAAAACGCATCGTGCTCAAATGAAGGTGCCCGTGCTGTTTGCAAAATGGTCCCGCTCGACACCGAAACGCTGGAGAAGGCTCAGGTAGAGATTGGAAAGAGGAACTTTCCCGGGGCCTTTTTGCGGCACTTGTTTGAAGGTGCCGTGGTCGAAACCGCCGCCGGCAAGCAGGATCGGAAGGTCGTGGTTGGTGTGGGCATTGGCATTTCCCATCCCGCTTCCGAGCAGAGCAGTGGTGTGATCAAGGAGACTTCCGTCGCCTTCTTTGATCGAGTCGAGTTTCTGGAGAAATCGGGAAAACTGCTGCATCTGATATTCTTCGATCACCAGCAGTTTATCGATCGTTTCCTGCTTCTTGCCGTGATGAGATAGGCTGTGATAGCCGCTTTCAATGCCGAGATGCTGCGGTAGGAAGTCGCCCCCGATTTCGAGAGTCGCGATGCGGGTCGAGTCGGTTTGCAGGGCGAGAGCCATGAGGTCGTAAATCAATGGCAGGTCTTCGACAAGATTAACGTTCTTCGGTTCATCGAAAGGCGCTTCCGGCTTGGGAACTTCGACCCATTGCTCTTTGAGCTGAAGCTGCTGCTCGACTTCACGCACTGAATTCAGGTATTCGTCGAGCTTGTCCCGGTCTTCGGAATCAAGGCGTTTTCCGAGGCTTTTGGCATCGCCGGAGACGGCGTCAAGAATGGACCCCTGGAGGGAGTGGCGGTCTTTGACGTAATTGAGTCGGGAGGCGGGTTCACCAACGAAGAGTCTGTCGAACAGTTCTTTGGGCCCGGGAATCGGGGGGACACGAGTGCCGCTGCGAGTCCAGCTCATTTGGCAACCGCCGTGAATACCGCCTTCAGAACCGATCGTGAGGGAGGGAAAGCGGGTCCGTCCGCGAACGGACTCGGCTGCGAGCTGATCGAGGCTGATGTTGCCGTCGGGGCGACCTTTGGCATCCATGGTGAGAACGCCGCTGAGGAAAGAGTGAACCGCGAAGTGCCCTCCTTTGACGCCGTGGTCAAGGCCTCGGTAAACCGTCATCTGATCGCGGACCGGTTCGAAGGGTTTGAGCAGTCTCGTCGACTCGTAATCTGCACCGGGTGTCTTCGGGAAAAGGCTGTCGAGCTGATAGCCGAGGAGGTTTCCGACGGCGACCATTCGTGAGGGGATCGATGTTTCGGCGACGGTCGTGCCGAGAGCATTGCCTGCACCCAATGCGTTTGGCAAAAGAGAGGGCATTACCGGCAGCGAGAGGGTCGCTCCGATCGACTTCAAAAAGTGGCGCCGGGAAGGTGATGACTTGGCAAAGCTCATGGATCAATATCGCTCCGAAAAGGCCGTTTCGCAATCGGCTCAATTGCGCCGCGGGGGAGGCTTTTCCCCGGTAGCGCTGCTTTCCCGGCCCTTTGTTGAGGGTGCCCGGTGGCGGGGCTGCGCCTTTTTCAAGGGGTGCCTGTGTGCAGCCATTCTGCTATTTTCGCTCACTTCACCTGACCGGTGCCGTAGGCGAGGTACTTGTAGCTGCAGAGTTCCTCCAGAGCCATGGGACCGCGGGCATGAAGCTTGTCGGTGCTGATTCCGATCTCAGCGCCAAATCCGAACTCTGCTCCGTCATTGAAGCGGGTCGAGGCATTCCAGAAAACGCAGGAGCTGTCGACTTCGAGTTGAAAGCGGGAGGCGGCGGCTTCGTCTGCGGTGACAATCGTATCGGTGTGTTTTGAACCGTATTGATTGATGTGGGCGATCGCCGCATCGAGATCGTCGACGACTTTCACTGCGAGGATGTAATCGAGATACTCGGTGCTCCAGTCTTCGTCCGTCGCGGGAACGGTATCGATGCCGGCAAGCGCGGCGAAGGCTTCATCGCCCCGGATCTCCACCTTTTCCGCTGCCAGGCTTTTCGCGATCTGTGGCGCAAATTCCGCCGCGATCTCACGATGAATGAGCAGGGTTTCGAGTGCGTTGCAGACCGAAGGCTTCTGGCACTTAGAATTAATCACGATCGCTTCCGCCATCTTGAAATCTGCGGCCCGGTCCACGAAAGCATGGCAGATGCCGTCGTAGTGCTTGATCACCGGCATTCGCGCCATCCCGACAACGGCTTCGATGAGGCTTGCTCCGCCCCGCGGAATAATCAGGTCGAGATAGGTATCCATCTCGCAAAGATGGCGAACGCTTTCCCGGTCTGTGAAGGGGATCAGTTGGATGCTGTGGTCGGGAAGGCCCGCCGGTTTTCCCCCTGCGGCGAGGGCCGCTGCGATGGCGCGATTTGAGTGGATCGCCTCTTTGCCTCCGCGCAAAATCGTGGCGTTGCCGGTTTTGAAGCAGAGCACCGCGGCGTCTGCGGTGACGTTGGGGCGGCTTTCATAAATGATCCCGATGGTGCCGATCGGGGTGCGTTTCTTCTGAATCTTGAGGCCGTTGGGCCGGGTCCATTCCTTGATGATTTCACCGTTGGGATCGTGCAGTTCCGCGACCTCGCGGACGCCTTGAGCCATCGCTGAGATGCGATCGTGATCGAGCCGGAGACGGTCTTTCATCGCGTCAGTGAGACCCATCTCATCGGCCGCGGCGAGATCTTTCTCGTTGGCGGCGATGATCTCAGCCTCCTGCGCCATGATCCCCTCAGCCATCGCGAGGAGAATTGCGTTTTTCTCCTCCGTGGAGAGTTTCGTGAGGGCATGAGACGCGGCGCGGGCCTGTTTGCCCATTTGCCAAACCTGTTCGCAGATTTCTTCTGAAGTCATGATGTCGGGGGGGGAATGAGGGGTCGGATCGCGACGCTGAGGCCGCAGATTCAGGAGGATACCGGAAAGCGGGTTCCGATGCCGGCACCGGCGACGATCTCGCCGAGCTGTTCCGGGTGCAGACCGCTGGCGATCACTGTTTCGACGCCGGCGGAGACAGCTTCTTTCACCGCTTGAAGCTTGCTTGCCATGCCGCCGACGGAAAGTTCCCCTTTTTCGTCGCGGGCAAAATCGAGCACCGTCTCGATATTGTCGACAAAAGGGATGATGTCTTCGTCCGAGGTGGCGTCCGGTCCCATGAGGCCGCGCACGCTGGTGAGAAGGACAAGTAAATCGGCGTCGATAATGCGGGCGAGAATTGAGGAGAGGACATCGTTGTCGCCCACCTTCAGCTCGTGAACCGATACCGAATCGTTTTCATTCACGATCGGAATGACAAGAGGATGGGGGAGAATCGCGTTCACCGTAGCGAGAACATTGGCGCTCCGGCGTTCGTCCCTGAGGTCATCATGAGTCACCAGCAGTTGGGCGACCTTGAGGCCGTGATGGCTGAACTGGGTTTCATACAGATGCATGAGGCGTGCCTGCCCTGCGGCGGCGCAGGCCTGGAGCATCTCGATTTCAGTCGGCCTTTTTTCGAGCCCGAAGGTGGAGAGACCGGCGCCGACAGCTCCTGAAGAGACGACCACGACTTCGTTTCCGGCGGCGCGGAGATCAGCAATGGCCTGGGAAAGGCGGGCGAGCATGGCATGATGCACTTCCCCCCCGGAACCCCGCGTGAGGACGCCGGTGCCGATTTTAATAACCACTCGTTTCCCTGTTGTTGACTCTCCCATCATCGAAAATGCCGCCGTTGAGGCGACGGGGCGGACAATATGGCGGCGCGGAGGGGGTGTAAAGCGGCAGTTTCCGGGGTCCGGGGTGAGGATAGGACTTGCGATTTAGGCCGGGAAGGAACATCTTACGCGCCCCTGCCAGTCGCAGTCCCTCTTCGGACTGTCCGGCGGGAACAGGCACCCATAGTAAAATGGATATTACGTCGGCCTCCGGAGCCGAAGGTCCAGGTTCGATTCCTGGTGGGTGTATTTTTTCGCGGAGCAGGTTTTCTATTCCGCCGCTTGCTCCTTCTGTTTATCATTGTATCCGGGGCGCAAAGCCGGAAAGTATGTCACTGGATCATATCATCAGGAGCTGAAGATCGAACCGATATGAAAGAAGAGCATACTGTTCTCGAAACCTTGGGTGGACCGCGCCGCGTCGCTTTGTTGCTGGCGGGCCTTGTCTTCGGAGGAGGTCTCTACCACTGGCTGACCTCCGAAAGCGGAAATGCAATGCGCGAGGTGGCGATGGAGCTCGGATTGGAATATGAGGAGGTGAGTCAACGCCGGAAACTTCGCGGGCGCATCGACGACATCGGAGTCGCGGTGGAGACGACGACAGAGAATCGGGGAGGGGACACCAAATGGTTCACGGACTTCAAACTCTACGCGCCGGATCAGCCGCACGGCCGCATCGTGGGTGCCGGCATCCGGCAGAAGCTGATCGGTGGCATGAAGGATTCGGAATGGCTGGACACCGGTGACGCTGATTTCGACAAGGCGGTTTTGGTCGAAGGGGAACCGGGCGATCTGTTGCCGCGACTCAACGCCGGGACTCGACCTGCCATCCTCGCGGCGACCGATGCGGGATGGACTTTGGATGGAGTGACCTGGCAGCTGCGGAAATCCGGGCGAGTGACGAGTGCCGATACCATTCGTTCTCTCCTCAAGGTGGGGCTGGAGGCTGCCGAGGCGATGCGTTTGGCTGAAAACGCACAGGATGTCGCCGAACCGATGACAGACGGCTCCGCGACAGCGGCAGCCGTTGGGGAAGAGGAAAGTGCCGGCGAACCCGTCACCCCGGAAAACGCGATGGAGGCATTGGACGAGTACTATACGCCGCGATCTCTGGAAGCAGCGCTCCTCCTCGCTGGAAAGGGTGACTTCCGCGAGGACGTTCGAACCCGCCTGAAGAATGCGATCCTATCCCGCGAACGAACCGACGAAGTCATCCAGGTGCTCGGAGAGGCTGGCGGTCCACTCGAAATTCCGTTGCTCAACTCGGTGACGGGTGAGCACAAGGAGGCGGCGAAGCAGGCCATCGCGGCGATCGAAGCCCGGGACTGAGTGGAGCGAACCAGTTCACTACTTTTCTCTCGACGCCACGGCAATCCTGAACTGACGAACGTCGAACTGGAAGACCCTACCTTTTTGATGAAGAACGCCCTTCCCCAACCCAACAGGAAATTCAGTTTACCCGCTGCCATCCGGAACGGGTTGTGGTTCAACCTGGTTTGCGCCGGCTATTTCCTCTGGATCGCTCCGGTCGTGGTGGACGCGGGCGACAAGGCGATGCGGGATCCCGAGGCGACTTTCGTATGGCTGGGGGTCGCCCTCGCGCTGGTTTGTTTGGGGGAAGTCTGGGCGTTTCCCGTGAAAATGAAGTTTGTGAGGCAGGCGATTGGTCGGGAAAAGGAGGTGACTGCCGGGGTGTTTTACCTGTGGATCTTTCATGCCGTCATTTCCATCATCCTGCTCTTCCAAATCGCCGGTTGTTTCGGCGTGAAAGTCGGCCTGGAACCCGAAAAGCCTTTTCCGTGGTGGCTCGGACTGCTCATTCCACTCTCGGTGATCAAGGAACTGGTTTTCGGTGCTTTTCTCCTCTCAGATAGATCCGACGATTCCAAATCTCCCGACCACACCGAAACCGACCATCCCCGTTACGCCCGCCCCTCGACACGGGAGTGGATTGCCGATGTCATTCTGGTTGGCTACGCCTGCCTGGCCTACTCCGCGACCTGGAGCGCGATCACCGTGAATATGAAGATTAACGGCGGGCATCCGGTCCTGACGGCGCTGAATGGTTTTCTCGCGGTCCTCTTGTTCCTGATCTTCTATCTCCCGCTCCGCATTCCCTACTGGACCGAAGAATGTTCCCGGATCGAAACCACCGCCGACCGATGGCGACTCGCCGCCTCACTGCTGGTCGTCCTCGTCCCGGCGCTTTGGTTGCTTCGTTGATTTGATTTTCGGAAGCTAATAACTTTTCGGGACCTGTCCCTTGTGATTCTTGTGTCACTTCACCAACGCAACAGGGTCAGCTCGCCCGCTCGACAGGCGCGAATGAACTCGGCCCCGGAATTTTGCGGAATACATCCTCTACCTTTTAACCGGGCAAGCCGGCCACACCGAAAGAATCAGCCGGGCTCACCCCGAACACTCGGACGAATTCGCTACTCTTCGTTATGCGAGTGCTCATGCCCTTGGGGGCCGTGCGAGTTTCCCCAAGGGACAGAGTTTCCTCAAGGGACAGGTTATCTGTTGAACGCGTTCCCGCTATCGATGGACGGATCGCAGCAAAGAACGCGACTAATAACCTGTCCCTGTAGATTCAGGAAATGTCGCCTGACCCCGAAATTTTCGAGCCGCTTTCAATTGATACCAGTTCATCCAACGTTCGCTTAGATGAAGTCAAAGAATCGCGTAGAGCCGCGAGTTTGTCGGAAATTACCTGCGCTATCGGCCATCTTAAATAACCTTCCAGCTTTGAGAAATCATTATCTGATTCAGATCTGAAAATTTCATAAGCCTGGTCATGCTCACCTAAAACAAGTAGTGCCCCCGCACGGCAGTCTGGATCAGATGCTGAATTTTCGACTATTCTATTTAAGTTTTGAACCTTAGGATTTCGACCAAGCTTTTTCTTAGAGAACTCCCGATTGATTATATCAGCCCGATAATTAGGGTTATAATTTCTATCTTTCAGGAATGAACTCGAAATTTCAAAAGCTTTCTCAAACTGCTCCGATTTCATATACAAATACGTAAGATGCGTTGTGTAGTCTTCAGTAAATTCAAGCCGATCCGGAATCGAATAGATGGCATCGATAGCATCAGCAAAACGCCCTTCAAACTCAAGTATTTCGGATTTTAGCTCGAAGTATTGCCGAAGACTTAACCCTCCCTTTAGCGCTTCTAATCTAGTCCTAGCTTTCTCAATGCTTCCAGCTCGACAAAGCAAGTTTACAAGATACTTCTCAACCCTTACCGATTTTCGGCCTTTGATATACCGTTCACCCAATTCAATAGCGGCATAAATATCGCGGCAATTGTCGTAGAGAATTGTCGTAGAGAATTGTCATCTTGAGGTAAACATATAGGTCATCATGCTTTAGCTCTTCGATTCCTTCACAAATAGAAAGCGCACTACGGAACTGGCTAAAGTTCGAGAATAATGTACAAGCCTCTTTTAGATTTGAAAGATGGGAGGTGTAATTCTTCGGGTAGTGCATTTTGAATCCGTCCACTACGTAGTCGATGATTTCTTTACCACGGAATTCGGTTTTCTGCTCATTCTTCCCATAGTCAAACATTAGAGAGGTTGTGCTTGAATTGAAGGCGTCTTGGACTAGGTGAGCGTCTAAAACTTCTATTAGTTTCTCCTTGTAGTTGTCGATCTGGTCTTGATTCTCTAAAAGAAAATCGAACAATTGTCTGTATGCGTAGTTCTCTATACTTGGATTGAGATTTATCGATTTCCGAAAAGCATCTTCGACATCTTCTAATTTTACTGGGTCGCCGGTTTCATTCGGCCCCTTGAATTTCGCCCACAATTCTTTGGCATATCGGTTGACTACTACCTCGTCGAATGGAGACCGGGCCATGACGCTTTCGAGAATTGATAGACGCTCATCCCGATTCTCTACCACCTGGATTTTCCGAAGATGGATAAAATAGTTTTCGGGGTCGAGTTCGATGCTTTGATCGGCAAACGAGAGTGCTTCTTTTCTTCTATTTAGGCTTACAGCACATTCAAACGCCTTACGCAGAAGCAGCTTTTTCAATATCTTTCCTTCGCAATTCTCGACTCGATTTTGTATTGAATCGAAAGCGGATTGCATGCTCCTCGCCCGAATTAATTTTTCGACCTCAAGGAAAACAAGGACCTCCCCATCTTTTAATCTCACATCTTCCTCATTCTCGGATGAAAGCTCATTTATCGCATCTGTCACAAGGAAGCTGTTTCGATCGGCACGGAGTTCTTCCAAATGTCTCGAAATAGTTTTTGAACCTGAATTTGTGAGGATTGGATTTGTGAGGTAGCTCTCAATTACCTCTCCTGCCCTGTCGCTAGCGACTCGAGAAGTGAATGGCGCCGATTTGTTTACCAATTTCTCGTATAGTCCTGCAAAAAGTTCGTCAAACCCCTCTGACAGAACGAAAAATGATCCATCTTTTTCAAGCAGCTGGAGCACATTTGAGCTTACGTTATCATCTTCGCGAAAGACCCAGTAGAGACCATTTTGTAAAAAATTTGGAGTGTCGATCATTTCATCGAGCTGAGAAAGAACCGATTGATCTCCGCCTGAGTAACCAGAGACGATTAGTCCATACTCTTTTAAAAACTCCCTGAATTTTAGCTTCATATTCTCTGCTAAATTCTGTGTTTCCTTCGACGTGTTTTTAAGGTCGTCAAATAGGTAATCGCCATGGAGCTTTATTATTTTTGCTCTACTTGAGGTCACTGTTATGCTGTTAACTGACGAGTCGTGTGCGCACACGATTGGTCGTTCAGTCGAAAACTGATAAAATGCTTCATTTAATAAGTCATCGAAATTGGTAGTAAATATGCTGTTAATTTTATTGTTTTCTGCGAGTCGGACGAGATATGAATATCCGATTGAAGGCAGCTTTCCTTCAACCTCCGACTCGATGAACAGCCGGCGCGATCGTTGAACCGGGTATATTTTCTCTATCAAACTTGAGTATTCTGAATCTGGTTGATACCAACTTTTTTCGTTCTCTGTTAGCCACTTCCTAATTTCGTCGGGCTCATCCCGCGAAAGCGTCGGCGCATTTTCTATTTCGCAGAAGATTTCCCAACGCCACTTCTCGATCATTTCTGCTGCAGTTCGAATACCACTTGGTCGAGAAGCCCCAGCTCCAATAAGAAGTGAGAAATTTGGCATGTTTTCGTTGCCGTTATCAATTAATCTCGCTAGATCCAAAACCGACTTCTGTTTCTTCCCACCTAATCTTTCCGTTAAATCTCGCGCTTTCATTATTGCGTGGATATTTGCAATATTACTTTATGATTGTCGAGATGATTTGCTCAAATCCCGCTTGTGGTGGCAGAGGGTCAGAAGCATCAGATGAGATCAAGGGGAGATATCATCTTTTTTCAGAGCAGCGATTTGGGCATAGCAATGCCTCACCGAGTTTAAAAAGAGAAAAATGGTGCCGTGTTAGTCTTCAGGAGCGTAACTCTAGCAGTCCTGTGAACTAAGTTTCCCCAAGGGACAGGTTATCTGCTGACCGCGTTCCCGCTATCGATGGACGGATCGCAGCAAAGAACGCGACTAATAACCTGTCCCTGTAGATTTGTCCCTGTAGATTCGCTCCCGCCCTTTCGAATCGTAGTCCCCAAGGGACAGGTTATCTGTTGACCGCGTTCCCGCTATCGATGGACGGATCGCAGCAAAGAACGCGACTAATCGCGACTAATAACCTGTCCCTGTAGATTCGCTCCCGGCCTTGCGGATCGGGAACGGGTCAACTTGCGATAGACCACTCGCTCATCGCGCGGGTCTCCCGGCCCCGGGAAGCCCCTTCTTAAGAACCAAACTCGGCCGACGTCCTGGCTCTGCATTATTGGCCTGACCGATTTCATAGCGACTATTTGTCGGAACCGCCTCAACATCCGCATTGAACCGGAAAACCGCATAGGTTCCTCCGGAATAACCCGGGTTTGCAGTGTAATAACTCTGCAACCATGCCGAAACGTCACCGGAGGTATGAACGCCTTCGCCATCCGACGAGGTCAAAACACCATCCTGCAAGCCGCCATGCCCTTTTTCGTCGTCCAAAAAGTCACCCGCATAGTAGTTGGAGCTGTCGACGACCGCTTCGGGAGCAAAACCGATGCCATACAAATCGACGTCAAAATCCGGGTCCCCCACAACTCGAGTATAGAATGAAAGATGGGCATTGGTAACGACCTCGCCTTCAGGAAGAACAGGCAATTCAAATAAGAGAGCCCCGCAGAGGTCGATAGCCTTGAAGTCGCCAACTCCGAAATACTGCGAATTCCTGAGACTGCCATCTTCTCCAATCTCTTGATCTGCCGGATGTCCGATAACCGACACCGAATGGTCCGGGCCTTTTCTGTCATCGTATAACTCTGCCGCCGCATTAAAATCCGGGAACATCTGCTCTCCCTTCCACGTCATCGGAACGACAGCCGGCCGACAGGTATGGCCCCATGTATGAGCGAACTGACCGCGAGGGTTCCAAAAAATACAGGCCCACCACTGTCCCTCAAAATCCTCAAAAAAGTTTCCGTGCCCACCGCCAATCAACGAGGTTGTCCGCCTCCCGTATGGACCATAGATTGAATCGGACGAAGCAATCACGACATCATAACTGTAGACGCCCTTCTTTTGACGCGCGTAATGGAACATCCCGGGCTGGTCGGGATCGGGAGTCGACCAGATTGTGTTCGACAGGATATATTTCCCATCGCGCTTGAATAAAAAGGTTCCTTCGATATACGGCTCCTGCGGATAGGGCTGTTGAGTCAACAGCCGCGGCTCTTCGGCCAGTCCGGTCAGATCATCTTTGAGCTTGGCAATTTTACCATTCTGGTAGACCAGATAGATTTTGCCGTCATCATCCTCAAAAAGATTCGCATCGATCTGCGCCGTCAATGGCGCTCCGGGGGAGATGTCTTCATAGGGGCCCTCCGGCTCGCCGGTCGTGCTCCGGAGCACAAAGGTCGCGCCCTTGAGTCCGTGCCCAACAACCTCGTGTCCTCGAAGGAGCATGTTGTGGTTCATGCATGCGACCAGGAAATAATTATCCTGGAGAGGGAGGTAATGAATCTCAGGCGCCCAGACCGACCGCCGCACCTCGGTTCCAGAGGGCAATTCCGCCTGGTGGAACTCATCTGGAGCCAAGGTATAACTGGCCTCTCCCGGTGGATACACATAGAAGTCTTTCTGCCACCCGTCCCAGTCATCCAGCGGCCACACCAGCCCCAGCGGCTCCCACTTTTTTAAATCGCGGGATCTCCAGACCCGGAGTCCATCATTCCACTTCCAAAGCGATGCATCGGGCTGGCCATCCGCAGCGACCGACCCCGTCATGAAAAACCAGCCATCCCGACCTCGGGTAACCTGCGTATCTCTCATATAGATATCCAGCAAGGGATAAACAGAAGGCGGAATCTGAATCCGGGGATCTTTTACATCGATTTCCCCATAGGCAGAGGTGCCCTCCTGAACAGACGGGTTCTCCCCCCAAATACTGCCCCCTGCAGATAGAAGCATTATGAGTATCGCGGCAATCAACCGGCTTCTACCAATGCAAATGCATTCAGTGAAATTTCGAAATTTTAAATCTTCCATATCAACCATCTTCAGACGGGACTTAGTAACAGGCCTCCAGCGCGGGTTCAAGAATCTGCCCGGCCTCTTTCATGTTTTTCTGCAAAACGGGGATCGGAATGGAGCGAAGTGCACCGCTATACTCTATGGAAAGAGCGGCGACCGCACCGGCGACCTGCCCCGGCGCCATCCAGGTTGGTTCCATCCGAATCGACGAATACGCCACATGAGTTGTCGAAGCCGCAACCGGAACGATTAATCCGTCGACATGCAGCGGAATCATAATTCGATACGGGATGGCATACGGGCGGGTAAAATGATTGAGCATGCCCAAATAACCCTCCAGAACCCGCGAATCGCCAGCCCGCCGCTTGCAACGTCCCAGGGGGCACTTCCGAAGAAGGGACAGGTTATTTATTGTTTGGCAGCGCTGACTTTGTGAATCGAATCTTCGCGCATCAAAGGGAAAAACACGGACTGAAGCGAAAGACCGGAGCGAGGAGGATGAAAGGCCCCGCCTGGGAGGGACTTCATGTCATGCGCGATCTTACGGTGGACCGGATCGGTTGAGAAGAGGATAGAGAGAGCACTTCCGGGGATACCTGTGCCCGGGCGTCTGTTCCGGTGCGACTGAGGTGGCTGAGGGCTGCCCTATTGAGAGAGTATCGCTCTCAGGCAGGAGGAAGATTGCTTTGTTCGTCGGGGCCGAGTCGATGTTCGCTGCTTTGAAACAATATGGAATAGAGTCACATCATGAGAAGCGTGAGGGCTCGATAGATAACCGCGATAGATAACCTGTCCCTGTGCATTCTGTGCATTGGGACGAACGGGCTGGGGGTGCAGAGTCCATTGGATGGTTTTGAGAGTGTCGGAAGAAAGGCACCTGAGTTTTCGCCCTCAGTTTCTCACGGGCCTTAAAGAACCCTGCAACTTTTCCATTCTGCGGGGTTGATTTTCTGACAGTGCTATGAATACAACCGTCTTCTCCCGTTTTCTCTACGTTTCCCTGCTCTTTGTGTCCTGCTTTCTCATGGCCGAAGAGACGCGACTCGATAAATTTTTAAATCTCCGTGATACGAATGAGGACGGTAAAATCTCGGAGACTGAGGCGGGGCCGGCGCTGGCGCGGGCCTTCGGGCGTCTCGACAAGAATGAGGATGGCTTCCTCGATCGTGAGGAGTTGATCGCTCTCGCCAGCCGTGAAAAAGGTCGTCCCACTCCCGGGGGCACTCCCGGCCCAGGGGCGGGCACGGGGCCTGAGCCTGACTATGCCGGGGTGAAATACGGCGATCATGAGCGCTGTGTCATGGATATCTGGCTCGCGGACAGTGATGGAGAAAGTCCGGCTCCTGCGGTGATTGCGATCCACGGTGGGGGATTCATCGGTGGAGACAAAGCTCTCGTGCGACGCTCCGTCGAGCAGTATCTGGAAAAGGGCATCACTTTTGTCGCGATCAACTACCCGTTTAAGAATCAGGTTCTCTGGCCGGAGGTGTTTCCGGCTGCCCTGCGTTCGATTCAGTTCCTGCGTCACCACGCCGATCGCTACCGGATTGACAAGGAGCGGATCGCGATGTTTGGAGGTTCCTCGGGGGCGGGCATCACCTTGTGGGCTTCGTTCCACGATGACCTTGCGGATCCGGATTCTGATGATCCGGTCGCGAGGGAGTCAAGCAAGCCGGTTTGCGGGGTCGCCCTGAGCACTCAGGCGACCTACGATCAACTGCAGTGGCACGAAATTGTCGGCGTGGAAGAGGCTGAGGTGACGGCGCTGAAGAGCCGCGAAGACTTTGCCGAGTGGCTGGGGATTGAAGTGAGCGAACTGGATTCCGAAGAGGGGCGCGCTCTTCGTGCCAGTATCGATATGCTGCAGATGATCGATAAGGATGATTCGCCGGTTCTGCTGATCAATCCACGTGCCAATGAGATTCCGGGCGATATCGTGCACCATCCGCGTCACAGTATTGTCCTGAAGGAAACCTGTGATGAAGCGGGTGCCTCCTGCGCCCTCGTTCTTGAAGATACTCCGGCAGCGGAGCGGGTTCAGCAGATTGATTTTATCGCGGGGCATCTTGCTGAGTAAGATGCGGCGACGGGGCGGGAGGGCTTCTTTCCTTCCTGCGTGAATTACCGCCCCCGAAGCTGCGGGGGCGGCGGATTCGATGTCCCCGGCAGGGTCGGGGAAGAGTTTTTGCTGAACTAGCGGAGGGCCGGTGGGACCCGGTTTTCGTATTTTTTGAATTCCCTGCGTTGAAAGAATTCTTCGAAGTGGGGTTGGTAGGCTTTCATCTCGTACCAGTATTCACCACGAGGAGGCTGAATGACTTGGCTTTCTGCATAGTCTTTCCCCGCGGCACTTGCTTCGACCGATGCGTTGACACGATCGGCTTCTTTTCTCATTTTTCGAAAACGGACGGGGAGTTTCTCCGATAGATCCCGCTTTTCTGAAGGGTCTTTTTCGAGATTGAAGAGTTGCCAGGCTTCGGGGCCTTTCCGGCTGTTGTTCACCAGCTTGAACTCACCGTCGATGAGGGCGGTTCTGCCCCGGAAAGAGAAGGGGATCGTGTGGGTGCGCGGGAGCTCTTCACCTTTGAGCAGGGGTAAGATACTTTCCCCGTCATGAAGGGGCAGGAGTGAATCGCCGGGGAGGTCGAGGAGCTCGACGAGGGTGGGAAAGATATCCATAGTCGTGGCGGGTGCGTCGACGATCGCCGCTTCGATTTGACCGGGCCATTCAAGGATGGCGGGGACACGAATGCCGCCTTCGAAGAAGTCGCCTTTGTTGCCACGGAGCGTTCCGCAGGCGTCAGGATCGATGCGAAGTCCGCCGTTGTCACTGCAATACCAGACGAGGGTGTCTTTCTCGATTTCGAGGTCACGAAGGCCCCGCCTCAGCGCGCCGACACTGCGGTCAATCGCGACAATTTCCCCGAGGTGATGACCCAGCTCTTCGTCCTCGGACTCGACCCGGTCCTGCTCCAGCGCGTGCATGGGACCATGGGGGGATCCGTACCAGACCACGGCAAGAAACGGGGTCGCGGCTTCTTTCTGCCGCTGGATGAACTCGAGTGCTTCGGCGACGAGGATATCGGAGGAGTCGCCTTTAAACTCCTCGAAATCCCCCTCCCGGCTCAAGAGTGGATTCAAATCAAAGAAGTTCGTCGAGGTGAGCCATTCATCGAACCCGTAGAGGCCGGGGTGGTTGGGGTCGTCTGCGAGCACGGGAACGCCGGGGCCATGGACTCCGTTGAGATGCCATTTCCCGAAATGAGCGGTGGCATAGCCGGCTTTCTGCAGTGCCTGAGGCAGGGTTCTTTCCTGGAGGCAAAGGTTGTCCCCGTGGGTGGTCACGCCTGTCCTTGTGTGGGTGCGCCCGGTGAGGATTGTGGCCCGGGTCGGCGAGCAAACTGAGCCTCCTGCGTAGAAGCGGTCGAAGCGTATACCCGCAGCCGCCATCGCGTCGAGGTTCGGTGTCTTGAGGGTCGGATGGCCATTGTAGCCAACCTGTCCCCAGCCCTGGTCATCAGCCATGACGAGGACGATATTGGGATGATCACCGTCTTTTGCTGACACCGCTGAAAGACTTCCGACGATGAGTAAAAGAGCGAGGAATTTCTTTCCAGTGGTCACGATCATGGAGAGCGAATGAATTTTCATCGTTACTCTTTTCCGGAAACGGGTGGAAGGGCGCTTTTCCAGCCATCGGCCAGTTGTTGAGACATCTGCGAAACGACTGCCTGGAAGTCGGCTTCCCCGGCGAGGTTTCGCGCTTCGTATCGGTCGGTCCGATGGTCGTAAAGCTCGCGACCGAGGATTTCTCCGATGGGGCCACCTTCCGAGCGTTCCCGCCACTCGATATAACGGTAGTCTTTTGTTTGAACGACGAAGCCCTCCCGGTCATGACGCGGGTACTGGGCAAAGACGGCGGATTTCCATTCACGGTCGGGTGCTTCGAGGAGCGGGGTGAGGCTTGTTCCCTCGAGGTAGTCAGGGGTGCCGAGACCGGCCAGTTCTGTCAGGGTGGGGTAGAGGTCTACATACTCGACGAGGGCGGGGCTGGTTTCCCCGGCCGTCTTCAGCGTAGGGGTGTAAACGAGGAGAGGGACATGGGTATCGAGAAAGAAGTTGGCGGATTTTCCCCACATCGCCTGTTCACCGAGGTGATACCCGTGATCGGACCAGACAACGATGATGGTATCGTCCATTACACCCTGTCGATCGAGCTCGTCGATGATCCGTCCGAACTGAGCGTCGACATAGCTCATGCAGGCGTAGTAGGAGTGGATCAGCTGGCGGGAACGTTTGTCCTTGAGAATGTTCTCATTTGACGGATCCGGACCGGCGTAGGCGTTGACCGCGACGTGGTAAGTCGACCAGGGAAATCCGTCCACCGGCAGTTCCCGGACCTTCGCGAGCGGCATTTCGCTGGTTTGATAGAGGTCGTAATATTTCTTCGGGCAGTTCCAGGGGAGGTGTGGTTTAAAGAACCCGACCGCGAGGAAGAAGGGATCTTCATTCTTCTTCTGCTGACGGATCGTCTTGATGGTTTCATCTGCGAGGAGCCCATCGGCATAGGCGTTGTCGGCGACTTCAGGGTGCTCGAAGGGCTGTCGTTGTCCCTGTCGCAGCTTCTTGTTTTCCGGGAGAATGTGACCGTGCAGGGTGAAGCGCTTGTAGATGGGGGCTGAGAGAGGTTCGTCAAGGCTGCCGTGATGAATTTTTCCGATCACTCTCGTGAAATAGCCTTCGTCGTGAAAGCGGGTCGTGATCGTCGGGTGATCTTTGATAAAGGTGGTCTCAAACTCTTTGGTGTAGGGGTAGTCGACGCCGGTAGTCTCCGGACGGCAGCCGGTGAGAAAGCTGGCCCGCGACGCGGCGCAGACCGCCTGCTGGACATGGGCGTTTGAAAAGAGAACGGAGCGTTTTGCGAACGCGTCCAGGTTCGGCGTCTTCGCGACAGGGTCGCCATAGCAACCCATGAGAGGACGCATGTCATCAAATCCGATGAAGAGAATGTTTGGCCGGGAGGTTTCTGCCGCCACCGCCGTCTGCAGGGCAAACGAAGAGAGGAGGAAGAGGGTGGAAAGAAGATTCAGTGGAAGGCGTTTCATTGATTTCAGGACAAATAATGTAGAGAGCGCAAACGTTTGTTCCAGTGGGAAATTCTCCCCATTGACGCTATGTAAGGGGCCGGACGGGTAATCGACGCCGGGGATCTCTCCGGAGGTGTTAACGCATTTGATGAGCCTTTTGAGCTTCTGCTGGTGATCGAAGAGGATAGGATCAAAGGAATGAAGCTTCGATCTGTCTGCCTGATTTTCATCCTCGCAGCTGCGGCCCTGCCGGGGGCCGCGATGGCCTTGGACCCGTTTACGATTCATGTTGTCGATGAAGTGAGCGGCCGCCCTGTCCCTCTCGTCGAACTGCGAACGACTCATCACGTTCGTTATGAAACGGACAACCTCGGGGTCGTTGCGATTGATGATCCCGAGTGCTTGAATGAGGAGGTCTTCTTCTTTGTGAAGAGTCACGGCTACACGTTCCCTCCAGATGCGTTTGGAATGACGGGCAGGAAATTGAAGCTGGTCCCCGGGGGGCGCGCCGAGATTAAGGTGACGCGTCTCAATATCGCCGAGCGCCTCTACCGTGTCACGGGCGGCGGACGGTTTATTCACGCGCAGAAAGCAGGCCTGGAGATTCCACCTTTCCGGCGGGGCCTCAGGGGAGGCGTGCTCGGTTGCGACAGTGTTCTCAATGCCGTCTACAAGGGTAAACTGATATGGGTCTGGGGCGACACGAAACGACTGAGCTATCCATTGGGAAACTTCCATGCCACCGGCGCGACTTCGGAACTCCCCCGGGATCCGGAGCGGGGAATCGATCTGCAGTACCTGAAAAACGGGGAGGGTTTCGTTCGATCTGTCGCGAAGATGCCGGGTGAAGGGCCGACCTGGTTGACGGGATTAACGGTGCTTTCGGACAAGAACGGCAGGGAGCATCTCGGTGCCATGTACCAGAAAGTGAAAGGTTTTCTGGAACTCTATGAAACGGGCCTCTGTGAGTTCGATGATGAGACGGGAACGTTTAAACAACATTTCCCCTTCGATCCGGCAATGGAGCTGAAACATCTGGGGCATCCGGTTCCGTACGAAGATGAAAACGGCGAAGAATGGATTCTCTACGCCGACCCTCTGCCTACCGTAAAAATTCCCGCGCGCTACGAAGCGTGGCTGGATCCCGGGCAGTATGAGCGACTCGAAACGGGATCGAACTTCGTCGATGACGAAGGGCGTGAGGTGGTCCCTCACCGCGGATCGCTGGCCTGGAACCAGTATCGGGAGCGATGGGTCATGATCTTCACCGAAACGAGAATCGAAAAGGAAGACACCGCCCCGTCTCAACTGGGAGAAGTGTGGTATGCCGAAGCTGCGACTCCCTTCGGCCCGTGGAACCGCTGCGTGAAAGTCGTCACCCACGACCGCTATTCCTTCTACAATCCGAAGCAGCATCCCTACTTCGCGAGCGACGACGGAAAGGTCATCTACTTCGAAGGCACTTACACCGCGAGCTTTTCACAAGCTTCGGAGCCGACTCCGAGGCATGATTACAATCAGATTCTCTACCGACTCGATCTTGGTGACGAGAGACTTCGGGCCGGGGAGTGAGGGGCCGGAAAGGGCCGGGGATCTTCTTCCGGGGCGGAATCCTTCCGGATTCCGCTGCCGTGGAAAAGCTTACTCCAGGCCGTCGAGCGCGGCGAGGATGTCGCGGGGCTCGGCGCGCTTGGTATAATCGGCATCGAGGAAGGCCCAGGTGACAGTGCCGTCAGGTTTGATGACATAAGTCGCGGCGAGAGGAAGCTCATTTGTGGCCGCGTCAGCGCCGTTGAATTCCTTCATGTCGAAAAATTCGCTGTAGTATTTTTCCACTTCAGGGGTGAGCTCAAAGACCAGACCGTATTCTTTCGAAACGACGAGATTGGCGTCGGAAAGGACTTCAAAGCGCAGGCCGTTTTTCTCAGTGGTCGTGAGTGACTTGTCAGGAACTTCCGGTGAGATCGCGATCATCTGAGCGCCGAGCTCTTCGATTTGAGGAAGGATCTTCTGATAGGCCGCAAGCTGAAGGTTGCAGTAGGGGCACCATCCGCCGCGATACCAGACGAGAACGACGGGGCCTTCCTTGAGCTTCTCCGAGAGGGTTATTTCAGTGCCGGAGGCGTTGGGCAGAGTGAAGTCAGGTGCAATTTCCCCCTCTTGAATTGCTGCTTTGACGGTTTCAGCGTCTTTCACCGCCTGGATTCCTTCGGCGTAGGCTTTGAGCTTTTCAGGATCGGCGTTGGCACGTCCTGCTGATTTTTTAGCTTCGATGACTGCAGCGAGGGATTCTTCCTCCGCGTAGACGGAGGAAAGTGAGAGAAAGCAGGTGGAGAGGAGGAGGGAGGTGAGTTTCATGACTGCTTGAGACGCGGGGGGCTTTCTCTTCTTACGGGTGGCCTGCCTCTTTTCTTGGACGAATCACCCTTTTCCTTTGCCCTTACCCTTACCGCTTCGGCGGGTATCGACTTCGCCATCACCATCGTGATCCTCTCCATAGGGGATTTCATTCTCGAAAAAGATATTCTCACTGCGCCCTTCAGCGACATGGGAGGAATAGACTTTTCGTTCCTCGGTTTCCGCGAAAAGCCGGTTCGCGTCGAGGAGTGCTTTAGCGATGTCCGATTTGCCGGCGGTGAGGGGGAGTTGGGAAATTGCCTTCCCTTTCTGCCCGAAGGCGTCCGCCTGGATGATGAAGTAGCCGGATTTGGCCCAGGTATCGGAAACGTTTTCCGCCCAGGAGGCATCGGTCGCCGCGGATCCGAAATCGAGATGAAAACGGCCGATGATTTCATCGTGTGCGAAGACAGGTCGAAGCGTGTCCCGGCATCGCTCAACATCACCGGGTGAGGCGGCGACAAAGAGAAGGAGCCGTTGGTCACCCGAGGCCACGTTCAGAGCCTGACGAAAGGAGTGAAAGTCCTGCAGGACCATTTCGTCAACTTTCCCCCTGGGGGAGTAATCGTCCGCGATTTCTTTCATTGCCGCGATGACCTCTTCATTCGATCCGGGTTCAGCCGAGGGGCCCCTTCCGTGCGCGCCGAGGATATTCTGCGGGCTGCGACTCGACCGGGTGAGCGGCGTTTCGCCATCAGGGGCCAGTAGACAGAAGGCGGTGTTTTCAAACCTTCCGTTCAGAATTCTCCGGACGAGGGCTTGATGTTCTTTGTTTTCAAAGGTCTCAAGGCGGACACAAACAAATTCCCGGGAGGCTTCGATAAATTCTTTAGTCGAGAACAAACTGTTCTGCGTGTGGGTGTAACCCGGTCAGAAGACACCCGATATCCCGGAACAGGTCGCCGCAGCCGACATGAAGAAGATGGGGCGGTTCGAGCGCTTTGCTTCCTCCAGGGCCGTGTCCCAGGTGGTATACCACATGATTCCGGCATCGCCGATGGGCTGAGTCGAGGCCCCGATATCGGTGGGGCGGGACCCCTGGCCGAAAGAGGAACCAATCAGCGCAAGGCTTGAGAGAGTGAGGAGGATGAGTCGCTTCATGTCTGAGTAAACCCGTGGACCGTGAAAAGGTTTCGAATTAGTTGGCCCGTAGGGACGCGGAGGAAGGGGGCTGCAGGATCACCGTGCTCCGGCGGCGACGGGAATCAGACCGTGGAAACGGTCTTCCCCGTGGAATACTCATCTTACCGGGAGCGCTTCAAATAGTGGCCCGTGAGGGAATTTTTCGTGGAGGCGATCGCGTCGGGGGTGCCGGTGGCGATGACTTCGCCGCCTTCCTCACCGCCGCCCGGGCCCATGTCGATGATCCAGTCGGCACATTTGATGACATCGAGATTGTGTTCGATGACGATAAGCGTGTTGCCCTGGTCGCGGAGCCGGTAGAAGACTTCGAGGAGCGTCGCGATGTCGGCGAAGTGCAGGCCGGTCGTGGGTTCGTCGAGAAGGTAGACGGTGTTTCCAGTTGCGGTTTTCCCGAGCTCGGCGGCGAGTTTGATGCGTTGAGCTTCTCCTCCGGAGAGGGTTGTCGCGGATTGGCCGAGCCGGACATAGCCGAGCCCGACGTCGCGCAGGGCTTTGAGCTGCTGGCTGATTTTGGGGATTTTCTGAAAGAATGTCACGGCCTCATCGACGGTCATTTCGAGGACATCGGCGATGCTCTTTCCCCGGTAGGTGACATCGAGAGTTTCGCGATTGTAGCGGCGGCCGTTGCAGGATTCGCAGGAGACGTAGACATCGCTGAGGAAGTGCATGTCGATTTTGATCATGCCGTCCCCCTGGCAGGCTTCGCACCGTCCTCCCGTGACATTAAAGCTGAAGCGTCCCGGTTCGTATCCACGGGCACGCGAGGCGGGAAGCTGAGAGAAGAGATCACGAATCGGCCCGAAGACTCCGATGTAGGTTGCGGGGTTTGAACGCGGGCTCCGTCCGATCGGGGCCTGATCGATGACGATGACCTTGTCGACGTGTTCGATTCCTTCGATGGAGTCGTGCTCGCCCGGCTTTTCTTTACTTTGGTGAAAATGGCGGAAAAGTGCGCGCCGGAGGATGTCGTCCACGAGCGTCGATTTCCCACTTCCGGAGAGACCGGTAACGCAGACGAACTGTCCGATCGGAAAACTCACGTCGATGTTCTTGAGATTGTGTTCCCGTGCGCCGCGGACCACGAGCTCGCGCGGGTCGGCATCGAAGAGGGCGGGGGGCTGCGGCTCGATGGCGTTTCGTCCGGAGAGGTAGGCCCCGGTGATGGAGTCGGGGTGGGCGATGACTTCCTCCGGCGTCCCCATCGCGAGGAGGCGTCCGCCATTCTCCCCTGCCTCAGGGCCGAGGTCGAGAAGGTAGTCGGCGGCGCGGATCGTGTCTTCGTCGTGCTCGACCACGATAACAGTGTTTCCGACGTCGCGCAGATTCTTCAGGGTTTCGATGAGTTTCTCGTTGTCGGCCTGATGGAGGCCGATGCTGGGTTCATCGAGCACATAGAGAACCCCGGCGAGCCCGGCGCCGAGTTGGGTCGCGAGACGGATCCGCTGACTTTCGCCGCCGGAAAGAGTGCCGCTTTGACGGTCGAGAGAAAGGTAGCCGAGGCCGACGGTATTGAGAAAGGAAAGGCGCTTCCGGACTTCGCTGAGCACTTCGGTGGCATAGGTTGCCTGCGTTTCCGTGAGGATGACGTCATCGATCCAGTCCAGGGCGCGGCCGATGCTGAGGGAGGTGAGGCCTTCGATCGAGAGTGGGGTGAGATGATGATTCAGGGTGATCGAAAGGATCCCGTCCTTGAGCCGCTTCCCTTCGCAGGTAGGACAGGGCTTTGAACTCATGAAGCGACGAACATTCCGCTTGGTCACTTCGCTTTTGCTCGTTTCGAGGAGGCGGACCGCCTGCGTCGCCAGCCCTTCGAAGTCGTCGTTTCCGTAGAGGAGCGCCTTTTTAAACTCGTGAGGCAAGTCTTTGATCGGCAGGTCGAGATCGGCATCATAGGTCTTGGCGAGCCCTTCAATGGCTCGCTGATGGTATCCTTTGCGGGTTTTTGATCCGGTCCACCAGGTTTTGATCCCGCCTTCGCGAATGCTTTTTCCGGGATTTGGAACCATGAGTTCCCCGTCGGGAACGAGTCGGGTTCCGAGGCCGTGGCAGGTGGGGCACGCTCCGAGATGGCTGTTGAAGGAAAAATGCTTCGGCGTCAGTTTCGGGAGGCTGAACCCGGTCTCCGGATTGGTGAAGTTGAAGGTGAAATCGTGTGGCTCCCAGTTCTCGCTCCCGGGTGTCTGGACGAGAGCGGAGACGTGATTCTCAGAAAGTTTCTGGGCGATTTCGAGTGAGTCGGCGAGTCGACTCCGGATGTCCTCACGAATGACGAGCCGGTCGATCACGATCTCGGCCTTCTTTGCTTTCGGTTTCTCCCCGGCTTCCTCGATTTCGATGATTTCCCCATTGAGGCGGGCACGGAGAAAGCCCTGAGCCCGATAGCGTTCGAGAACGTCTTTGAGGGTTTCGCCCTTCTCCACCTTGATCGGTGCGAGGAGGATGATTTTTGTCCGTTCCGCATGGGCTGTGAGCGTATCGACGATGTCTTTGACGGTGTGGCGAACGAGGGGCGCGCCGGTTTCGGGGTCGTGGGGCTGGCCGAGGGCTGCGTAGAGAATCCGCAGATAATCGTATATCTCCGTTGCCGTCGCGATCGTTGAGCGGGGGTTCGGTTGCGAGCTTCGTTGCTCGATGGCGATGGCGGGAGTGAGTCCTTCGATGAAATCAACCTCCGGTTTCTCGAGCTGATCGAGGAATTGACGGGCGTAGGCAGAGAGCGATTCGACGTAGCGCCGCTGCCCTTCGGCGTAGAGCGTGTCGAAGGCGAGCGAGGATTTTCCTGACCCGGAAACGCCGGTGATAACGACGAAGCGGTTTCTCGGGATTTCCAAATTCAGGTTTTTCAGGTTATGCTGTCGAGCTCCCTGAATTTTGATCACAGCATTATCGCCCATATGGAAGGTCGGTCAGAACGGAAATGGAAAACATTAAGGCATATTGGCTCCCCGCAAGAGGAGTCTGAAGGTGCTGACGTGGAATTGTCGCCCGGGGAAGTCGAGGAAGTCGAGGAAGTCGAGGAGGCGATTCGATTTGTCGATTACGGAGGGGAGGCTCCGGTGACCGGGGAAGTGGTGGAAAGTGAGCCGGAGGAGCCTGCCGCGGTGGAGGTGGAGCCGGAAGAGAGGGTGCTCATCGTCATGCCGGTGGCTTCGACGACACGACTGATCCGGGAGACGATCAAGAATTTTACGAATGCGGAGGTCGTCTCGACTTCAGATGCGTTGCGTGGCTTTGAACTGGCCCTTCAGCAATCCTATGAGATTTTTGTCTTCGGGATGCAGACTGGTGAGCTGAGCGGGCCGATGCTCTATGAGCTGATATCAAAAGCTTACACGACGGGGCATGGGCCGAAGCGTCTCGCCCCCGGCGTGATTTTTATTCGGGAAAGCGGAGATCCGAAGCTTCCCACTGAATTGACGCGCGACGTCAGGGTAAAGGACACGATCAGTAAGCCGGTCCGCATCGATCGACTCTTGAAGGCGGTGGGCTGTGCGGTTGAGGTCCTGGATCCGACTGCGAGGTAGGCTGTGGTCCCGATCGGGGCGTTCTTCAGTTTCGTTTTCCGATCTTTGAAAAAACGATCTCAGCTCCGGCGGCCTTGGTGTGGTAGACAAATTCCATGAGCTCCCCGAGGCGTCCTGACGGAAATCCATTCTGCCTTTCGACAAACCAGTGGAGGTACTCGTAGGGAAGCGTGTGAATGCCGCGATTGATGTAGCGACCGAAGGGCATCCGGTAGACTTCGAGGTCCGCGAGATTGTCAGCGAGCTCCTTCTTCATGGCCTCCGCCGGATCGATTTCTTCTCCGGGTTTATTCATCGAAAGAGTAGTAACATTCCGGGGCGATGGAGCCGTCGGGGGCAAAAGTAACCCCTTCGCCTTCGAGGAGGCGGCGTTTTCGATCGATCGGCTCCCCGTCGCGCTGTCCGCCGAATCCACCGATTTTCAGATCGGCGCTGACGACACGGTGGCAGGGCGTTTCGGGAGCGAAGGGGTTTCGCTTCAAGGCCTGGCCGATCGCCCGAGGAGAGCGACAGTTGATGTATTTCCCCAGCTGACTGTAGGTGGTGACCTTCCCGCGCGGGATGAGGTGCAGCGCGTCGAAGACCTTGCGCTCAAACTCTGTCGGGGGGCGGTGCAATTCCATTCCGGTGAGCCTAACGAAAAGAAGGGCGGCGTGCAATTGCTGACTTGGTTTCCGTCCTGCCGTCAGTATGATCACCTTCGTGATTATTGACCTTATTCAGCCGCTTATTCCCTCCGTCGATCTCGGGGTGATCACGATCTATGTGATCCTGATTGCCGTTGTCCTCGCCTTCTTCCGGGAGTGGGGTTCTCCCGATGTTGTCGCGCTTTCGGCTCTGGGGGCAATTCTGGTGTTCGGGATCCTTCCGCTGACAGATGTGGTAGAGAATGGAGTGATTCTCGAACGAGGTCTTCTCACCGTGTTCAGCAACGGCGCCCCGATTACGATTGCCTGTATGTTTGTCCTCTCTGCCGGACTGGAACGAACCGGGGTGATCGATGCGATGGGAAAATTTTTCTCCAAAGTCGCCGGGGAAAGCGAACTGCGGGTCCTTCTCGTCATGATGACGATGGTGGCGGTGTTGTCCGCCTTTGTGAACAACACGCCCATTGTTGTCGTTTTTCTCCCTATCGTTCTGGCTCATGCCCGCGCCGTGGGCTTGCGGGCTTCGCGCTTGCTCATTCCGCTGTCCTTTGCCTCCATTCTCGGAGGAACCTGCACGTTGACCGGTTCCTCGACGAATTTGATCATCGATGGTGTGGCGCAGGACTACGGGCAGGCGGCCTTCGGCATGTTTGAACTCACGAAGCTGGGGATTCTCTACGCGGTTGTCGGCTTTCTTTATCTTATCTTCATCGGACGGAAACTGCTCCCGAATCGCAGTCTTCTTTCTGAATTGATCGACAGCGAGACGACGCGGGAAGTGCTGACGCAGTTTCAGGTGGAGCCGGGTTCGCCACTGGTCGGGAAAACGCTCGTGGAGACTTTGTTGAAGGACTACCCGAACACTCAGGTTCTCGAGGTGAGGCGTCGGGGGCGCACTCTTGCGATGGAGTTGAATGAACTGACGATTCATGAGAAAGACCGTCTTCTCATCACGGTGCACGGTGAGGCCTTTAAGCAGCTGAAAGAAAAAGGCGGCGTCAGTTTTGAGGGACAGGATACGCTCAATTTGACGCAGTTGGAGACCCGCGAGCTGAAAATGATCGAAGGGATCATCGGCCCGCGTTCGCACATGGTGGGAAAAACGCTCAAGCAAATCGGTTTTCGTCGAAATTATGGGATCAACGTCCTCGCGATTCACCGTCAGGGCGTCAATCTGAAAGCGGATTTCAACACGATGCGGCTCGCTTTCGGTGACACCCTCTTCATGGAGGGACCGCCCGAGGCCTTCAGCCGGCTCCAGAGTCAGAGGGACTTTGTGAGCATCTCGGACACCCCGGAGTTGAAGGTGAATTCAAAGAAAGTCTGGATCGGTGTCGCGATCGCGATGGCGTTTGTTCTCGGTGCTTCCTTTAAGGTCATGGGCATTCCCGCGCTGGCGATTCTCGCGGCCCTGGGAATGATCATTTCGCGGTGTCTCACCGCGCAACAGGCCTACGAGGCGGTGCAGTGGAATATTGTCTTTTTGATCTTCGGCATGCTCGCACTCGGTCTGGCGATGGATCAAAGCGGTGCGGCACAGCTTCTCGTGAACGGAATCATGTCGATATTCGGTGATTTCTCGCCCTTTGTGATTCTCGCGGTTGTTTACCTTCTCAGTTCGACCTTAACGGAGTTAATCAGTAATAACGCGGTGGCCGCCTTGTTGACTCCCATCGTTATCGGAATCGCGGCGAAGGTTGTCTATGAAGGCGAGACCGGTGTCGATCCGAGACCGTTCATTATCGCGATGATGTTCGGTTGCAGTGCCAGTTTTGCGACACCGATCGGATACCAGACGAATACCTATGTCTACGGGGCGGGAGGCTACAAGTTCACCGACTTTCCCAAAGTGGGTGTGCCGCTGAATTTGATTCTCTGGGGTCTGGCCTCTCTTTTGATTCCCGTGCTGTGGCCGTTTCGTTAGGAACGGTTCAGAGTGAACAGGGTTGACTCTGTGATCTAACCCTGTTGAGTCATTGAGATATGGGAGTTGATAAAATTTCGAAGGTGGAAATGAACGTGCTCGTCGATCTCCTTGAGCGAAGGCTTGAGGTGATTGGCAATGCTGAGCTGCGGGCAAATGATCCTGAAAAGCAACTGGCTCTCCTTCAGGAGGTATCCGAAGCGATCAGTGCCTTTCATCGAAAGCACGAAGCATCGTTGTCTCCGCGATTGAATCACTTCCTCGGAAACTGCAGTTTTCAGAAGGCCCTGGACTGGGCAAAGTCAAGTGGTTGAACGGCGGGCGAAGATCGCGTCGTTGACATGGCCTTCGTTCAAATCGACCCGCTCCGGCCGGCCTTTGTGCATATAGACCACCTCAGTGTGATCGAGTCCTAACATGGCCATGATCGTCGAGTGAATATCGTGGACGTGCATTTTGTCTTCGGTGGCAAAAAGGCCGAGTTCATCGGTCGCGCCGATGGTCTGGCCTCCTTTTGTTCCTCCTCCGGCCATCCACATCGTGAAGCCGGTCGGGTTGTGATCGCGACCATCCCCTTTTTCACTCATGGGAGTTCGTCCAAATTCACCGCCCCAGATGATGAGTGTTTCATCGAGAAGGCCACGCTGTTTTAGATCCTGGATCAACCCGACGATGGGAACATCGACATTGCGGCAGAGGCGGCCGTGGTTTGCCTCCATTTTCGAGTGGCTGTCCCACTTGCTGCCCGCTCCGTGGTAGAGTTGAATAAAACGGACTCCGCGTTCAACGAGACGTCGGGCCATGAGACATTGGCGGCCATAGATCTGCGTGTCTTTGTCATTGAGTCCGTAGAGTTCTTTGATGTGTTCGGGCTCACTTTCGAGATCAATGGCTTCCGGGGCTTCTGATTGCATGCGGAAGGCCAATTCGTAACTGCGAATCCTCGCCTCGAGATCGCTGTTGGATTCGCGGGACGCATGGTGGGATTCGTTGAGCTCCTTCAGAAAGTCGAGCTTGCTTCGCTGTCTTGCGTCGGTGATGCCCACGGGGTTGTTGAGGTCTTTAATCGGCTCTGCCCCGTTTTCAAAAAGAATGCCCTGATGTACGGCGGGAATGAAACCTGAGCCCCAGGTTCTCGTGCCGTTCACGACCATGGAGTTGGAGTCTTTGATGACAACAAAACCGGGGAGGCTCTGGTTTTCAGTGCCGAGGCCGTAGGAAATCCAGGAGCCGAGTGAAGGCCGTCCTCCGAAGACGGAGCCGGTGTTCATCTGGCAGACCCCGCCGGCATGATTGATCCCGTCGGAGACGCAGGAGCGGATCACGCACAATTCGTCAGCGATTTTCGAGTGCTGGGGGAGCCAGTCTGAAATCCAGAGTCCGCTCTCTCCATGCTGCGCCCATTCACGTTGCGAAGCGAGGAGAGGGGAGTTTGCTTCACCCATCGCGGTGACAGGTTTCTCAAAACTGTCGGGAAGAGACTGGCCCGCCAGTTTGTTTAAAAGCGGTTTGGGGTCGAACAGGTCCAGATGGCTCGGCCCGCCCTCCATGAAAAGCCAAATCACGTTCTTTGCCTGTCCGAAACGGTGGGGGATTTTCGCCTGAACGGGGTTGGGAGAGGTGCCGGCTCCGAGAAGGTTTTCTCCGGAGAGTGCCGAGAGGGCAACGGCGCCGAAACCGGCACCGGCACTTTTCAGGAAGTCACGGCGGTCGTGAGGAAGATCGATTCTGTTGCAGGGAGGCATGGTCGCGGAATGATTCAGTGAAGGTAGAGAAATTCGTTGGAGCTGAGGAGCGCATGGCAATAGTCCGTCAAAGCACTCAACTGTTTGGAGGAAGTGTCAGCCCTCTTAGCTTGCGGGCGGCGAACCCAGGCGGTTCCGGGTGCAGGGGGATGCCCGGCTTCCGATCCGAATTGGAGATCGATCAGCCTCCCCGAACGGGGCCTCTTTGAAATGAGAAGTTGTTCTTTTGTTAGGGGTCCTTTACTGACGCTGAAGCGGGCGAGTTGCCCATCCCAGAGATGCCCTTTCTGATCCCGTCCCCCGAGGAGCGCTTTCACTTGATCCGCGGTTTGCAGCCCTCCCACGATGCCGTGAGAAACAGTTTCCGTTTGCAGAGGGGATGCCGGATCGGAAAGGTCTTTCAGGTAGAAGGTCACCTTTCCGGCGGTGCCTCCGTTGTCGCAGGGATGCGCTGAGATCGCCGCGGCAAAGTAGACCGGTTTGTTGAGAGGGAAACGCAGATTGGAGGCGACGACTTCATAGATGCGGTTGTGCTGAAAGTCGTCACCGGTGAGTTGTACAATGAAATTCCGCGGATCGTAGCGGGACTTTTCACTGGTGACTCCGAAGCTCCAACCGGTGTCCTCCTGCGATCCGTTCCAGCGCGAGGCGAGCGTGTTAACGGAAGCGTCCTTCTGAATACGGTCAAGACGGGCAACGGCTTCGATCGTGAACGAATCTTCCGGCCAATCCACCTGATGGATTTCGAGTTTTTCGAAGCGACTTCCGGGTTGAAGCCAGAGTGACTGATCACCTGTTTCGACCGGGGCGATTCCACTGAATTGCTGGCTGACGGGACGCAGACCGGTTTCATTGGGATACTTGTAAACAGGCTCGGCGATAGAGCTTTCGACGACTTCCTGCTGCTTTTCGATAAAGGCTAAGGCCTGCGTGATTTCCCCGCTCTCAGGGAGGCGACCGAAGACCGCTTCAAAGGATTGACGGATCATTTTCTGATCGGCCTTCGCCTTTCCTGCGAGGAGGTTTTTCGCGAAGGATTCCGCCCGCGCCATTGGCCATTCGCTGTTCACGAGCATGAGTGACTGGTTGGGCGTGGTCGTGGTGAGGCGGGTCGGGGCGGAGCTGAATCCGGAGGGGGCGTCGAATCCCCCAATCATGGGGTCGCGCGTGTTGCGTCGTTTCTTCACGTAGACAGAGCGTCGGGGAATCTTTCCGTCAACGGAGGGGCCGCCGGTGTGGCGATCCAACTCGCCTGAGATCGCGAGCCCGGCATCTCTGATTTCTTCGGCGTCGAGTCGGCGGGGAGTAAAGCGCCAGAGAAGCCGGTTCTCCGGATCGGTGGTGGATTCCTCAGTCATCGGTTCTCTTCTCGCGGTCTGTCGGTAGGTGGCGCTCGTGGTGATGAGGCGATGCAGAGGTTTCAGCTGCCATCCCTGCTCGAGGAATTCCCCCGTGAGCCAGTCGAGAAGTTCGGGATGGCTCGGCGGGTCACCGAGGCGGCCGAAATCGTTCGGCGTTGCGACGAGGCCGCGTCCGAAATGCCGTTGCCAGATCCGGTTCACGATCACGCGGGTCGAGAAGGGGTTCGCCTCGTCGGTGATCCAGTTTGCGAGTGCGGTGCGGCGGCCGGTGGTGTTTGCAGTGGGAGTGATCTCAGGGGTTTCCGGATCAAGCAGGGTGAGGAAGGCCGGTTCGACGGTGACTTTTTCGCCGCGTTTTTTGAAAAAGGTTTGGGCGGGGTCCGGTCCGACATCGGTGGTGACGAAGGCGGCGGGAAGGGGGGCGGGTTTCAGCGTATCTAGTTCAGCCAGCTCGGCCTTCAGTTTCTGATACTTCGCCAGTTTTGCCTTGTCCTTCGAGAAATCTTTCTCGAAGTCGAGGCGGCGCTCCCCGTGGTCGACCTGTCGCTGGACAAGTTGGGCAATTTGTTCTTCGTAGGCGGTGCGCTCCCCGGCCGGTGTCCGGTAGATCTCCTGGACCTCTTCGGGAAACTGTCCGACAACAAAGTCGATGCTGCGGGCTTTTCTTTCAGCGGTGAGCGCCTCCAGTTTTTTCAGGACCGGTGCCGCTGCTTTTCTCCAGCTTGCTTCTTTTCTCTCATAGTCCGCTTTCTCCTGAGGACTCGCGAAGGGTTCTGATTCGGGCCACCAGGTTGAATTGAGAAACGCCTGGAGGGCAAAGTAATCTTTCTGGAGGATGGGGTCGAACTTGTGATCGTGACATTGAGCGCATCCCATCCCCAGCCCGAGAAAGGCTTCACTGGTGACATTGGTCATTTCGGTGAGGATGAGATCCCACTGCATTTCTGCATTCCGCTGATTCCACTCGTAGATGCCGAGTCGAAGAAAGGCGGTCGCGATGAGTGAGTCGGGGTCCCCGGGCGTCAGTTCATCGGCTGCGAGCTGCTCACGCACAAATTGATCGTAGGGCTTGTCTTCGTTGAATGAACGAATCACATAGTCGCGGTAACGCCACGTTTCAGCCCGGTATCCGTCGGCGCGGTATCCGTCACTTTCGGCATAGCGCACGACATCGAGCCAGTGCTGCCCCCATCGCTCCCCGTAGTGCGGGCTGTCGAGGAGTTCATCGACGGTGTTCGCGACCGCTTCATCCGGATTCGCCCGGTAGGCGTTGACGAAGGCACTGCTCTGCGCGGCTGAAGGAGGGAGTCCGTGCAGGTCAAAGTAGAGTCGACGGACGAGCTCCTCCGGCGTGGCGGCGGGGGAGGGCTTGAGGTGATTCTCTTTCAGCTTCCGGCTGATGAACTGATCGATCCCGTTTTTGGCCCAGCCGTCGTTTTCGACGGGAGGGCTGACTTTGGCGAGCGGCTGAATGGCCCACCATTCACGGTCCTCGTTCGTGAATCCGTGTTCATCGCGTTCGACCTCAGTCACTTTCTCTTCAGGCCATGGTGCCCCCATCGAGATCCATTGCTCGAGGGTGGCGATCTGTTGATCTGTCAGGGTGGTTTTCGGAGGCATCGAAAAATCGGGATCGGTTCGCCGCACCGCTTCGATGAGAAGTGATTTTCCGGGGTCATGCCTGACCAGAGCAGGGCCGGTGTCGCCGCCTTTGAGAATAAAGTCGAGGTGGTCAAGTCTCAGCCCGGCTTTGGCTTTTTCCGCGCCATGGCATTCGTAGCACTCCGCTGAGAGCAGTGGCCGCACGTGGGTTTCAAAGAACTTCAGTGACGACAGATCATCTCCCTCGCAGAGCGAAATAAGGGATGAACAGAGAATGGAACAGGTGGCAAGTCGCTTCATGGGCGGGGGGCAGGTTGAAACCAGAGCGTAGGGGCGGGACCGGAAGGGTGTTCTTTTGACGCAAACGCATGGACGAGGCCCTGCTTGTCGAATTCACCGGTTTCCCGCACGAGAAGCAGGGTCACGAGTTCATCATCGTTTGAGAGGAGAAAACGCGAGAGCTCATCCGATCCGATTTCGATGAGGGATCTAGCGCTGCCTTTAGTGATGGTGAATTGGGCAAGGGGCGCAAAGAGGGCTTTCTCAGGAGATGGCTTCGTGAGGTGTGGCGAGTTCTCCCAGGTGATTTTCGATTCATTCCACTGATGCGTGCCTCGCGAGAGGGCACCGTAAACGGTGAAGGTGGAATCGGGTACCAGTGATGAAAAACCCAGTCCGCTGGATTCCATCATCAGGGTGAGTTTGGCATCCTGCATTCCTGATCGATCGATGCGGGCGAGGTCGAAAGTGAGGAGGGCACGGCGTTCATTTCCGGGGGCGAGCTCCGTGTGCTTTACCATGAGGAGAGGATCTTTTCCTGTCATCCCGCTCCGGTCCGTTCGCCGGAGGTAGGCGTCCTTGCCCTTTCCAAAGGCTGTTGAAACCGGTATCCAGTTTGAGAGTGCGTTTTCAGGATGGGGGCGCTGGACAATCTCCTGATCGGCGGTGACGGGGGGCGCCCCGAGGTGCAGCGATTTGCCGGAGAAAATATGTTTCGCTTTCTCCTGATCATCCTGTCTCACTTTCACTTCTCCATCGAAGACAAAAACGTGAGAGCCTCCCACGGTAGAGCTAGTCACTCCGAATCTGGTTCCCAGGTCGATGACTTCCATTTTTTCGGTGTCGATCGTGAACCCGTGAGCGGATTCCGGAACCTCAGCGACGACCGATCCTTCGATGAGTCGGCAACGCATCGAGGAGGCGACTTCAAGAACGGTGGGTGCTTCCAGGGTCACGGTGGCTCCGCTTTCGAACTGGATCGTTGCCATCCCTTCCGCGAGAGAAAGGGTGCCGGTCCCGAGGCTCGCGCCCTCCGCCGTCGGAAGATCCGACCCTTCCCAGCGGCAGTTTTCCGCCTCGATGAGAGTGGCTACAGGATGGTTTTCGTTCAGGTCTTTGAGAAAGAAGGAGGTAAGGCTGAAGAGAGAAAGCGTCGCTGCGGCAGCAAGAGCGAGGAGGGATCCTTTGGCCTTTTTCGTTTCTCTGAGGGGTGAGTCTTCTTCCGGGGTTGAAAGCAGGGAGCGATCGCACAAGAGCTCGGCATGGAGCCAGCGTCGCTGCACATAGAGCGTCATGGATTCCGGATCAGAGAGCAGCGCCGCTTCAAGTGCGGCTTGCTCCGTAGCGGTGAGACGGTTATCCAGAGACAGGTCGATTTGTTCTTCAATAGTCATGCGGAGAGGCGCAGGCGGCTGGTGATGCATTCGTTGAGTGAGCGACGAATGCGACTGAGGAGTCGGTAGACCGCTCCTCCGGTTCGTCCCGTGGTGCGGGCGATTTCTTCAATTTCGCAGCCATCATAGTAGCGAAGCACAATGGTCTGCCGTTGCTGATCGGGGAGCTTCCGGAGACATTCTTTGAGAGCTTCCGATCGCTCCAGAAGTTCATCGGACTGCCGGTCGATTTCTTTGGCAACCGATTCGATAAATTCCGGGTCGGCAGTGTGGAGAGGTTTCCGTTTCACGGAACGGCGGTAGTTAAGAATCTGATTCAGGGCGATCTTTTTTCCCCAGGCAGGAAAGGACGACCCTGCTTCGAAAGAGGAGAATCTCTTCCACATCGTGAGGCGGCAGGCCTGCATAATGTCCTCGGCATCGGCGAGGTCACGAACAAGGGTGTGAACGTAAACCGAAAGTTTTCGCTCATGTTTGTTCAGCAGATTTAAGTAGGCTTCGGTCTGCTCGCTGGGGTCCAAGTCCGACATCATCAACAGCTTAAGGTCCGGCAGTTCTAAATTTGGACAGAAAAAGGGAATTTTTTCTACGCGAAGATATTTGTTTAGTGATCTCTCTTGGCACAGCTGATGCGTCGATTTGTAAAACGATATGAGTTCACGAGCCGCCGCCGTCTCCCGCCCACGAACTGTTCCTGTGATTGAACCTGTGCCTCCGGAAAGTGAAGAGTTTCCTCACACTGCCGGTCCGGTTGTATCAAGATCAGGCAATTCATTAATCGTGGAAAATTACCCGGATCTTCCCACTGATATCTGCCTGAAAAGCGGTCGACCGGCAACCAATCAGATCGTTGTTTCGCTGCGAAATCCACGAAATCCGCTGACCTGGTTCGGAAAGCGTCCAGAGATTGAGATCGGGCTTTGCCGAAAGCATTACGAAAACCATTCGGTGGCCGTGGCGTTGACCTGGTCGCTTTTCGGTGTGGGGATGATTCTTCTCGTGGTAAGCGTCCTTACCTTCAGCTATTTTTCCATTCTCGTCGGACTGGTCACGATTGGAGTTTCCGGAATCTTCCGGGCTGCTTCGCCGGTGACTTCAGCTGATGCGACGGAAGACTTTGCGACGGTCGAGGGAGTTTCAGAAAAGGTGCTGGATCTTTTTCCTTCCTACGAAGACACATAAGGGTCGCACTTCAGGCTGGTGATGGTTCGAGCGATGAACGCCTGATTTGTCCGGGAGTTTCCCCGGTCGATTTTTTGATGATTTGGCCCAGGTATTCCTGGTGCTTAAACCCGCTCCGTTCGGCCACATCGGCAAGGGTGATATTACTGGTTCGGATCAGGACGAGTGCCCGCTCCACTCTCCGCTCGAGAATGAATTCCCGAATCGATTGGCCCATTGTTTCGCGGAACCTTTTTTGAAAAAGAGTTCGGGAGATTCCACAATGCCGGGCGATCAGATCGTTCGTGATCGGTGAGGCCAGATTCTGCCGGATGAAGGAAACCCCCCGCGCGATAATGGGATCCAGAATCGCGTGGGTCGCCGAAGACTCCCGCTCGATTAATTCGTTCGGGGGAATGTGAACTGACTTTGCGGGCATCTTCTCTCCGGAGAGAAGAAGGTCAATATTGCGGGCCGCTTCTAGTCCGACATTAAAGTGTCCACCTCTCACACTGCTGAGGGGTGGGTCGCTGATTTCACAGAGCGCGGCATCATTGTCGACGCCGACAACCGCGATTTCCTCCGGTACTGCGATGTCTTCTGAAAGGCAGGCTTCGAGTAGTTCGAGGCCGCGCTGGTCACTGCACACCATGATCGCCGCCGGTTTGGGCAGTTGACGCACCCATTCCTGAACTTGCTGGAATCGTTCGGGGGCTTCTCCTTTCGGGCGGCGCGGAATACTCAATTCGTGGAAGGTTTTTACCTCTCCGCATTCCTCGCGAAAGGCGCTGCACCGGCGCTCGGACCAGTTCTCTCCGGCGATCCCGTAGAATCCGAAGTGCTGGTAGTTTCGCTGCACAAAATAACGCCCCACGAGATGCCCGATCGCGATGTCGTCGACATGCACGAGAGGGAACTGATTTTCACAAACGCCGAGGACGTCGATCACGGGGATATCGAGTTTGGAGAGTTGTTCGAGTGTCTCCGCATTCTGAATCCGGGCAATCACGGCATCTCCCTTCCAGTCCTTCATCCAGTGGGGGATCGCATCAGCAAGCCCGCCTGCCGCATGGAAAAGTTGCCAGTTTCCGGCATGTCGGGCGTATCGACCAATACCGCGTAGAATCTCTCTGCCGGAACCGAGGGAGGTTTCGACGAGGAGTGCAACGCGGCGGCGGGAAGGGGTGGACATGAAGGCTTGTAGTGTCCGATCTCTACAAACAACGCCCCGCTTTCTCAATAGCATTTCGTTGCCTGATTGCGCCGGACGCCGCTAGTCTCCCTCCCAATGTCAGCGTTCGAATCACAGTATGGAGAATCAGCACCGGTCAGGGTGATTGCGCCTGGACGTATTAATTTGATCGGCGAGCACATTGATTATCTCGGTGGAAAAGTGATGCCGATCGCGATCAATCGACATCTCACCGTCGAAGCGGCCCCTTCGAATAGCGGCGTCGTGGAGATCATGCCGGAGGGGATGGACTTTACGGCTCCTGCCTTGATCGATCTGAAAAGCCTCGAGAGACGGACGAAGCCTTCGGAGTCGTGGATGAACTATGTCATTGGTGTGCTTTCGGTCTACCGGGATGCCGGCATTCAGATCCCTGCTTTCAAAGCCACTATCTCTTCTGATTTGCCGACGGGGGCGGGGCTCAGTTCAAGTGCTGCCCTGGAGACAGCGATCGCCCTGGTTGTTGAAGCGCTTTCAGGAGTCGAACAGGATGTGGTCGATCGTGCGCTCCTTTGCCAGCGGGCGGAACATGAGTTTGCCGGGGTTCCCTGCGGAATCATGGACCAGCTCGCGGTGGGTGCCGGGAAAAAGGGACATGCCCTTCTCCTGAATTGCGCAGATCTTTCGACCCGCCAGATCCCGCTCCCACCCGAACTCGCTATTGTCACGACTGATACCAGGGTAAAGCACGCTCTGGGGGATGGTGAATACAAGCGACGCCGCGAGGATTGTGACGAGATTCTTCGTCGTTTGGATCTGAACTCTTTTGATGAGCTTCGAAAGGCGGGGCTTGAAACGCGGATTGGTGAACTGGATGAGAAACTATCGCGGCGGGCTCGTCATGCCGTGAGTGAATTTGAGCGGGTCGACCAGTTCGCCGGGGCGCTACAGTCTTCAGACCGTGAAGCGCTCGCTCGTCTCATGAGGGCGAGCCACGATTCTCTTCGGCTCGACTATGAAGTGAGTTGTCCCGAACTCGACTACCTCGTGGCCTCCGCCTACGACTTGCCGGAAGAGTTCGGTGTCGTGGGGTCGCGCATGACCGGCGGCGGTTTCGGTGGCTCGACGGTGACTTTTGTCGCCCGTGACTCGGCCGGGGCTTTCTGTGAAAGGCAGAAAAAATCCTTTGAGGAAAAGTTTGGCCGTTCGCCCGATAGTTTCATAACATCCGCCGTTGATGGTGCCGGAGTTCATGCGTTGTAAATCATCAATTTTTAACTAAACCTTATGAGAACCCTTGTCTTAATCCCTGTTTTTGTTGTGATGTGTGCCCTTAGTTCCTGTGAAAATGCCGACTCTGCGTCGACGGTTGTTGAATCCCTTCACGGGAAGATGCCGGATGGTGAGGAGGTATCACTTTATACGCTCACCAATGCGAACGGGATGATGGCGAAGGTTACGGAATACGGGGCTATCCTTGATTCCATCACGGTTCCGGATCGTGACGGGAAATTTGCTGATGTCACCCACGGCTATGACTCGCTGGAGGGATGGCTGACGAATACGTCATATTTCGGATCGACGGTGGGACGTTTCGGGAATCGGGTCGCGAATGGAAAATTCACGCTGGAAGGAAAGGAATACACCCTCGCGACAAACAATGATCCCGGTGGCATTCCGTGCCACTTGCATGGTGGACTCAAAGGTTTTGATAAAGTTCTCTGGTCCGGCGAAAGCTTTGAGGAGGAAGACTCCCGTGGGGTTAAGCTGACTTATCACAGTGCTGATGGTGAAGAGGGATACCCGGGGAATCTGGTGGTGGAAGTGACGTATACTCTGACGGATGCCAATGAACTCGTGTGGGAAGCCAGTGCGACTACCGATGCCCCGACGGTTCTTAATATTGTCCATCACAGTTACTGGAATCTGAGTGGTGACCCTAACACCTCAATCAATGACCATGAGCTCACTTTGTTCGCGGGAAACTACCTTCCCACTGATGCGGGATTGATTCCGACAGGGGTCCTGAAGCCTGTCAAAGGAACGCCGATGGATTTCACGACGTCCCATTTGATCGGAGAACGGGTTGACGAAGATTACGAATCGCTCAAATTCGGGGGAGGTTACGATCACGCCTGGGTCCTTGATGCAGAGAAGGGCAGTGAACTGCACGAGGCGGCACGGGTCAGGGATCCGGAGACAGGTCGTGTCATGACTCTTTCGACGAACCAGCCTGCGGTCCAGTTCTATGGTGGCAATTTTCTGGATGGAACGGCGACCGGAAAAGGCGGCGTTGCCTATGCCTACCGCACCGCCCTCTGCCTCGAGACGGAGAATTTTCCGGACGCTCCGAACAATCCGAAAGCACCCTCATCAGTGCTCCGTCCCGGTGATGTCTATTATCATAAAATGGTCCACGCCTTCTCGGCTGAGTGAATTCACCTTTCTGAAAAATCCCCATGATCCTGACGCTCACTACCTTTGTTCTTTTCACCGCTCTCGTGGCGGTCCTGACCTGGCTGATTACACGCGGTAAATCGACAAGCACGGAGGAAGGGTTCTTCCTCGCGGGCAGGAGTCTTACCGGTGTCGTGATTGCCGGTTCCCTTCTCCTCACCAATCTCTCCACTGAACAGCTTGTCGGCTTGAATGCCGGTTCCTTCGCGGAAGGTCTTTCGGTAATGGCTTGGGAGGTGATCGCCGGTTGCTCTCTGGTTGTCCTGGCTCTCTTCTTTCTGCCCCGTTATCTGAAGTCCGGCATTGCGACCATTCCTCAGTTCCTGGAGGAGCGTTATGACGCAAAAGTCCGGGCCCTGACGACAGGCATTTTCATCATTGCCTATATGCTGATTCTCCTGCCTTTCGTGCTTTTCAGCGGAGCAAGTGCCCTCGCCTATATGTTGAATTTGCCGGAGCTGCTCGGGCTGAGTGACACCGCTACGATTTGGGTAGTAGTGGCCTTCATTGCGCTGGTCGGATCCGCCTATGCAATTTTCGGCGGGCTTCGCGCGGTGGCCGTTTCAGACACCTTCAATGGTCTGGGTCTTCTTATCGGCGGTTTGATGATCACCTGGTTCTCTATTCAATTTGCCGCCAGTGACGGGCAGTCAATTTCGTCGGTGTTTAAAGAGATTAAGGTGGAGAATCCCGATGCCTTTGTCTCTCTGGGGAAAGCGGGGGAGGATGTTCATTGGCCCACGTTGTTTACCGGTGTTCTCATTCTGAATTTTTTCTACTGGTGCACGAACCAGCAGATTATCCAGCGTACCTTTGGCGCGAAGAATCTCGCCGAAGGGCAGAAGGGGGTCCTTCTTGCTGCTTTCTTTAAGATTCTTGCCCCGATCATCCTCGTCCTGCCCGGCATCGTTGCTCTTCACATCGCGAGCCAGAATCCGGAGTTCAACGAGGCACTGATGAATGCTGATGGAGAGCGCGAGGGGGCACGAGTTTATGGAACGCTGGTTCGATTTGTCCTTCCCGGTGCACTCACTGGATTCTTTGCGGCCGTGGTTGTCGGATCGATCCTTTCCACTTTTAATTCGGTTCTCAACTCCAGTGCGACATTGTTTTCACTCGGGGTTTACAAGAAGGTCATTAATAAGACAGCTACCTCTGAAGAGGTTGTGAAATCAGGACGACTTTGCAGTGCCATCGTCGCTGTCTGTGCCGCGATTGGAGCACCGGTGATCTTTCTCGGGCAGGAGGGGATCTTTGGCTATTTTCAAAAGTTGAACGGCGTTTATTTCATTCCGTTGCTGTCAGTTATTCTCGTGGGCATGTTTAATAAACGCGTCGACGGGCATTCCGCCTTTATCACGATTCTGGTAGGGTTGGCGATCATGATGTGGGGGACTTTCCTCGGTGGTGATGTGATCGGAAGCGTCTTCGGTTCAGGTTATCATTTCATGGGCGCCGTCTTCATTGGTCTCGTCCTTCTGCAACTTGCTCTCGGGATGAAATTGAGACGGACGACCCGCTACGTGCAGGCGGACGCGCAAGTTGTCGACCTCACTCCCTGGAAACCCGCGCCGATTGTGGGCGGAATTCTCATCGTGACGGTTCTCGTTATCTATCTGCTTCTCGCTAAGGGGTGATTCTTTTTCTATCCTGGTTCTATCATGAAAATAAAGTTTCTGTGTCTACTGCTTCCCTGCCTCTTCTCAATGCTCGCGGCGGCTGATCGTCCTAACATTATCACGGTTTTCATCGATGATATGGGTTACTCTGACTTATCTGCTTTCGGGGGTACACGTGTCGAGACGGAACATATCGACCGCCTTGCTTCGGAAGGGATCAAGTTCACGAATTTCTATGTGAACTCGCCGATTTGTTCGCCATCAAGGACGGCCTTGACGACAGGGCAGTACCCGCAGCGCTGGAGAATCACTTCATATCTCAATAATCGAAAGGACAACAGGCAGCGCGGATTGGCACAGTGGCTGGACCCCAAGGCACCGGTCCTGGCCAGGGAGCTTCAGAAGTCCGGATACGCAACGGGCCATTTCGGGAAATGGCACATGGGGGGGCAGCGGGACGTGACTAATGCGCCTGAGATCACCCAGTACGGGTTCGATACCAGCCTGACGAATTTCGAAGGAATGGGAGCAAAGTTGCTTCCTCTCACGATGACTCCGGATTCTCCGGAACCCGGTCGAATCTGGGAGAAGGCGACCATCCTCGGGGATCCTGTTATCTGGATGCAGCGTTCTGAGATCACACAGGGGTTCGTCGGCGCGGCTCTTGCCTTCATCGATAAGGCGGCAGAGAAGGATCAGCCTTTCTTTGTCAACGTCTGGCCTGACGATGTGCATGGCCCCTGGTTTCCTCCTCTGGATCGTTGGGGGGATGACAGGAGTTCGCTCTACTACGGTGTACTTGATACCATGGATGAGCAACTTGCTCCGCTTTTTGACCGGATTCATGAAGATCCGACGCTGCGGGAGAACACCCTCATCGTTCTTTGTTCAGACAATGGTCACGAGTATGAAGTGGGAAACTCCGATCCTTTGCGCGGAAGTAAAACCTGGACCTATGAAGGCGGGATTCGTTCTCCACTGATCGTGTGGGGACCGGGCCTGATAGAGGAGAGCTCCGCCGGTGGGGTGAACGAGACGGCGATTTTTTCCGCAATCGATATCAACCGTTCGCTTTATGCGCTTGCCGGTGTAGAGGTGCCGGAAGGCCATCAGCTCGACGGGGAGAATGTGGTGGATACCATCCTTGGAAAGACAGAAGAGGGTCGTCAGGCCCCCATCTTTTTTCGACGTCCACCTGATCGCCCCGGATTTCAGCGGTGGGGTGACGAAGACAATCCTGATCTCGCAGTTCGCGCGGGGAAGTGGAAGTTTCTCATCAACTATGATGAAAGTGAACCGCAACTCTTCGATCTCACTACTGACGTTTCTGAAGCCCATAATCTTGCGGCTGAGCATCCGGAGGTTGTGGCACGTTTGAAAAAAGCGCTGTTCGATTGGAACGCGGAGATGCCGAAAGATGCGGGTGATCCCACCTACAAGAGAAAGAGTCCCTGATTTAGCGGAGTGACTCGAGCGGTGTGGTTGACGAAGGGTGGTGCGGCGCGGAGGATCAGAGCCCATGTCCTCGCCTTCTTTTGAAAATCACTACGCCCGGTTACCGGAGCGTTTCTATTCGCCGGTCACTCCTGCAAAAGTTCCCCGGCCGGAGATTATCAAGATCAACGGTCCGCTTGCTTCAGCACTTGGCATTGATCCCGGCTCGTTGGAATCAGAAGATGGTCTTGGCATGTTGTCAGGCAATGGGGTGCCGGAAGGGGCTGAACCTGTTGCGCAGGCATACGCGGGGCATCAGTTCGGTGGATGGGTTCCGCAACTTGGAGATGGGCGCGCCATTCTTCTGGGGGAGCTTCGGCATGAGGACGGGAGTCTGCGGGACCTTCAGCTAAAAGGAGCGGGGCGGACGCCCTACTCTCGGGGCGGGGATGGAAAAGCGCCCCTCGGCCCGGTTTTACGGGAATATCTTGTCAGTGAAGCGATGGTTGCTCTAGGGGTTCCTACAACGAGGGCTCTCGCAGCGGTCTCAACGGGCGAGTTGGTTTATCGTGAGGAAAGCCTTCCGGGCGCGGTCCTGACGAGGGTCGCGTCAAGTCATGTCAGGGTGGGGACCTTTCAGTTTTTCTACGCCCGTGAGGATGTGGAGGCATTGAAGACTTTGGCGGATTTCGTGATTGAACGTCACTATCCGGAGGTTGCGGGAGAAGAAAATCCTTATCCGGCGCTCCTCAGGGAAGTGATTAAGCGCCAGGCTTCTCTCATCGCCCGATGGATGCAGCTCGGGTTTATTCACGGTGTCATGAACACGGATAACATGAGTGTTTCAGGAGAGACGATTGATTTCGGTCCCTGTGCTTTCATGGATACTTTCCATCCGGAAACGGTGTTCAGCTCAATCGATCGTCAGGGGCGCTACGCGTGGATAAATCAACCGGTGGCCGGAAGCTGGAATCTGGCCCGCCTTGCGGAAACGCTGCTGCCTCTGTTTTCAGAGGATCGGGACGAGGCAGTGAAGATCGCGGAAGCAGAGATTCACGAGTTTGAACGTATTTTTAACTCTGCCTATTTTGACGGCTTTGCTGACAAGCTGGGGATCGAAAGGGACGCGGAGAATGCGAGGGCGTTAATCGAAAGGACGCTCGGACTTCTTGCCGGATCGAAGCTGGATTTCACCGTTTTCTTCACCTGCCTGACCCGCTTTCAAGAGAGTAAAGATCCAGCCGACCTGCCTTTCGCCTTCGAAGGTGATCCTGACTGGAGCGGTTGGATCGATGACTGGCAGGAATTAGTAGCGGATGGCGGTTCGGGGCTGGAAAGAATGAGGCGCTCGAATCCGGTTGTTATTCCCCGGAATCATCAGGTTGAAGCGGCGATTGAGGCGGCGATGCAGGGAGACTACTCTCTTTTTCACCGCTTGAATGAAGCTCTCTTGAATCCCTATGAAGAGCGGGAGGAATATCGTGATTTGGAGCTGCCCCCGCAGGATGATGAAAAAGTGGTCGCCACTTTTTGTGGCACCTAAGCTGCCTTTTCTGAGGGGGATTCCGGGCTGATTTTGAAACGCACAAGAAAGAGCAGCAGCAGTGGCAGTAGCCAGTGAGAGGTTCGTACTGCGGTTTCGAAGGCCCACGGATCGAGGGCGTACCCTGTGGCGTTCAAATCGAAGTGGGCGACCACTCTGGCGCAAGCTGTCGCGCCTCCCCAGGTTATCAGGTAAAAGAGTGAAATGATTCCGGTCCGGGGAAAAAAGAGACAAATCGCGACAATGAGGTCGAGCCAGCCGGCGACGCTGAGCAAGCGAATCGCGGTATCCTGGCTCACGCCCAGAATATTCATGGTCATGTTTTGGTAGGATAGCGGGACAGGATGAATACCGGCGGCAAAGCAGCCATGCCCGATGAAGGTGAGAGCAGCTGCGATGCTGACAATGAGTTGCCACCGTGGAAGTGAGAGGTTTGGTCCGAGGGCAAGGAAAAGGGCGAGAGGGGTGACAATCTGCAGGGTATGTTCAATCGCCATCCCGAACCGATAGTCAACGGCAACCCAACTCGCAAAGCCATCGAGCAGCAGCAGCAGGGTCATGGGGACGAGGAGCCAGCGTATTCCGCGGCAACAGGATCTATCGGCGATCCAGGGAAGGATAGCTCCTGACATCAGGATAATTCCCATCGCACCGAGACCGCCGCTGATCCAGGGGTCAGAGGTGGTGGCAAAGGTCCTCCAGGATACTCCTGTCGTCTTCTCGATAAGAGATGACCACCAGTCCTCCTGCCAAATCAGCGATCTTACGGGGCTGTCCCATTTCCAGGTCAGCCAGCCCCGGGCAAACAAGGTGACGGAGACGCAAATTTTAAGAAGGAACAGCCAACGTTGAAATCTCATGGGAGAAGTCAAAAGTCCGGAGGCTAGTCTGCTTCGATCGTGAGGACGGTTCCGCCTTTAGCTTCCCAGAGGGCCAGTCCCTCCGGGTCCTTGAAAGGGGCTTGAGGATCGATCACGCCGACCCGTGACGGGTTTTCAACGATGACGGTTTTGATCTCGATTTTATCTTCCGATACCTGGATCCAGTCAAATCCGTTGAAGGAACCGGAGTCGAGCGTCCAGGGTTTGTTGTCGTCATTCGAGCGGAGCGGCGCGCCCCAGCATCCTTCGCCGATGTAGACAGTGGATTTGGGATCGTTCTCGACAGCGATAAAACCTTCATGACCTGAATCGGATGGTTTTAACGGCAGCGTTCGTTTCATGACGTGTGAGTCTGATTCAATGGCCAGATCGACGCCATGCTCATAGAATTTTCCGGCCCAGAGAAAAGGATTGGTTCCTTCGCTTTTCTTGCTCACGTGAGGTCGCATGGGCTTGTGGTATCCGACGACAAGATGGACGGCGGATGATGAATGTTTTTCAAGCTGCTCATCGAGCCATTTACCCTGTTTGTCCCCTGCGGGGATTTCACTGTTTAAAACAAGGTAGCGGAAGAGTGAGCCTCCGACGGAGAATGAGTAGTAGGCATCTGAGGGGGTGTTGAAGTATGCGGGGATGGATTTGGGGCGGTTCTCATGATTTCCGCGATGGGCGACGATCGGCATGAGGTGTCCATCTTCGCCGGTTGTGTGCTGCCAATCGTCGAGCCACTCGTCCCACTCTTCGGGTGTGTCCTTGTTGATCATGTCACCGGTGAAAGCAACGAAGAGGGGTCTCAGTTTGGCCACAATCTGATTGGCGGAAATCCTGACATCGCGAAAATTCCTTGAGTCACCGCCGGCAATAAAAGTGAAAGGGACAGCTTCTTCAGGGGCGGTCAGGAATTGAAAGCGACTGCTTGTTCCGAATTCATCTGAGATGACGAGATAGTACCGGGTATCAGGTTTGAGATTTTCAATCTTCGCAAAGCAGTTGTGGAGCCCGTCGAATTTCTTGGTATGAGTGGCTGCCTGGGTTTCCGGATAGGCTTCGGCATTTCGACCGTGATCGGTCTCCCCAAAGTGGACGGTGCCCGGTTTTCCCTCTTTCTGATTCCAGCCAATCGTGACGCGGTTCGTTGGTTTCGTGGTCCAAATCAGTCGATACTTATCCGTTTTGGACGCTTTCGGTGGTTCAGCCTGAGCTTCCGGAAGGAGGGTCGTGGCGAAAAGAACCAGGGTCGTAAGTGCCAGTGACCGCAAGGGCAGGGATGGGGGTTTCATTGTTCTTTTATCCTCCTCTTTCCCGAACTCGTCGAAGGAAAAAAGGGACGTATCACCGGTGTAAATCCGGCAGGTCGTTACTTTAAGATATTTCTAAAATCCCATTCTCCATGCGAACCCGGAATGAGCTCGCGCTTCACGGGGTCGAGGCCTTTGATGATGAGATTAAAGATGTCGGTGACGACGACCTTGTGGCTTCCGTAGTAACCGTGGCCAAGCATGCTGGTATCGATGCCGGAGGCGTTGACGGTGTCCATTCCGCCCATGACGAGAAGGCTAGCCCCGGAAAGTCCGAGTCGGCTGTTACCATGGATGCTTTGCGAGAGCTTCAACGCGGTGTCGTCGGAAGACGCATACATCGTGAGCTTATCGGTCGCGTCAGTGAGCTTGGGAAGGATCTGATCCTTGAAGACATCCCCGTCGATGTCGGGAGCGGCGAGGATGACATTGTGGAGATCAAGGTCGAATCCTTCATCTTTCGCATTCGCAAGAGCATAACTGAGCACTCTTGTTCCCATGCTGTGAGCGATGACGTGAATTTTGTCGATTTCTGTGTTTTCCTGAAGATCGATAAGGAATTGAGTGAGGTGAGGGATGGACCACTCGGCGTTCGCCTCATCGATCGTGTAGGCACCCAGTGAAGCCTGTGAGGGCCAACTGTAGGTCAGCGTGACACCGCCGAAATCGAGGTCATAGGCGATTTGTCCCGTGCGCCTGATAGCATCATCAAAGGCGACGTTAAATCCATGGATAAAGAGAAGGGCTTCATTCTTAGGTTTATCGCCGGCCGTGGAACTGACCGTGCTGAAGAAAGAATCTGAATCCATCTTCTCGAGATCCATGATCGTGACGTGTTTTTTAGGATCTTCTGAAAACTCCAATTTATACCACTTGGGCCGCTCCACGATGCCGATTTGGTGATGGAGAGGGATCGAGACGGTGGTCTTCCCGTATTCCATTGGACCTTCCCGGTGGCGCTCGCCTCCATAGTGCCCATTGCTGCTTTCTCCCACTCCTTCAATTGGCTTCCGGTTGGTTCCGTAGAAGATGTCAACGGTATGAAACTCTTTTGAAGACGGCTCTTTCACTTCAGGAGTGGTTTGGCTCACTCCCCGGGTGGTGAAGGAAGTGGAGCCCCGGGTTGGTGACAGAGTCGTCGTGAGGGTAGGCTCAGGATCGGGAAATTCCACGTCGACCGGCATTTCCTGAAGCGGAGGGTCGGTAACTGATACTGGAGGCTTAACGGCTGGCGCTGCTGGAGGTTCGACGGCCGGCGCTACCGGTGGCACAACGGCAGGGGGGACAGGTTTTGGAACGGGTAGGGTTGGTTCAGGAGCCGGGGGAGCAGGTTCGCTGACCGGCGGGGCCGTTTCAGGTGCCGCTGGTGGCGGGGTTACTTCGACAGGTTCCTTGATCGGAGGTTCCTCTACTTCAGGTGCATCACAACCCGCGAGGAAAAGAACGACTAGAGCGAGAAGGGGAATCCCAACATTCAACGTACCTATCGGATTGATTCGATTCCAAACTGTCTTGGCTATTGATTTCATGAGAGGAAAAAGAGTTCACTTTAGGCAACCATCAATGAGGTCGGTTTGCAATCAACAAACCCGATAGAAGAGCGACGAATTAGCCGGATCGGTTAAGCAGGATTTCGTATCCGATATTTACAAACTGATGCCTGAATCCTCTTCCTGCGTGCATTGTGCTTCCCATGCTGAAGCCCGAAGCTCCGTCATGATGTTGAATCGTTTCCTTATTCCGGCTCTTTGCGTTTCAGGTCTTCTATTTACTGCGATCGCTGATGACACTGTTTCTATTGATCGCCCAAACGTCCTTCTTATTCTGGTCGATGATCTTAAACCGGTTCTTGGATGTTACGGTGACGAGACAGCATTGACGCCGCATCTCGATTCCCTCGCCTCCCGGGGGATGCGTTTTGATTCCGCCTATTGTAATCAGGCCGTTTGTGCCCCCTCCCGTTTCACTTTGATGCTGGGCTCTCATTCGACTTCGACCGGTTTGTACGGGCTGGGGAGCAATCTTCGGGAAACGATACCTGATGCAGTGACGATGCCGCAGCATTTTTTAAAACATGGATACCGCACTGAATCACTTGGAAAGATTTTTCATATCGGCCATGGGAATGAGGGGGATCCGGATTCGTTTTCGGTTCCTCATTTTAAGGAGAAAGTCGTCGAGTATGTCGATCCTGAAAGCACCCCGGGCGGGGAATTGACCCGGGAAGAGGCGATGTTTACCAACACGATAGTGGATGACTACAATCGTCTGCCCCGCGGGGCTGCCTATGAATCACCGGACGTTGAAGATGACGCCTATGCTGACGGACGTGTCGCTCGTGAAACGATCGCCCGGCTCAAAACGGCGAAGAAACGCCGGGCTGAGGAGGGGACTCCTTTTTTCATAGCGGCGGGCTTCGCCCGACCGCACCTTCCGTTTTCTGCTCCGAAGAAATACTGGGATCTGTATGATCCCGCCGATCTTCCGATGCCCGAAAATGAAGACCTGCCTTCAGGCTCTCCTGCGGTTGCCCATAAACGTGGTGGTGAGATTCGAAACTATTTCCCCGTGCCGGACAAAGATGATCCTGCTGAGATTTCCGATGAAGTGAAGCGAGAGCTAATTCACGGTTACTATGCGAGCACCAGTTATGTAGATGCCCAGATCGGCAAAGTGATCGATGCGGTTGATGAGTTGGATCTTGCGGAGAATACCATCATTGTGCTGTGGGGAGATCACGGGTTCCATCTCGGTGACCTGGGGATCTGGACAAAGCACACGAATTACGAGCAGGCGAATCGCATCCCTGTTTTCTTCGTGGCACCCGGAGTCATCCGGGCGGGAAGTTCCACCGGGCAGCTCACGGAAAGCGTCGACATCTTTCCGACCCTGGCCGAACTGGCGGGGCTGCCGGCTCCGGAGGGCCCTCAACCGGTCGACGGGGTGAGTTTGGTTCCGGTGCTGAAGGATGCCGGGGCGCGGGTGAGAGATCACGCTTTTCATGCCTTTCCGAAGGCAAAGATGGGCCGGTCGATTCGAACGGAACGGTATCGCCTCGTTGAGTGGAAAAAGCCGGGTGGGGCGCCATCTTCGGCTGAGTACGAACTCTACGACTACGCGACAGGCGATGAGGAGATTCTAAACATCGCGACCGAAGAGCCTGAGGTGTTGGCGAGGTTGCAGGAAATGCTTTCTCAGTATCCTGAAGCGGTGAGTCGTAAGCCTGCCGCGTTACCGTCGAAGCAGAAAAAGAAGGGCCAAAAGGTCGCGGGGCTTGAGGACTATGAGCCGCTCATTGAAAATGAGCCCTTGAAGATTCATGCGGAAGTTCGTCCGAGGAAGATGATGGCGCGGGGGGTTGTTCTCGCGCAGGGAGGTCGGGAGAACGGCTATGCGCTGCATTTTGTTGAGGGGCGGCCTGCCTTTGATGTGAGAATTAAGGGGAAGGTGACCCGGCTCATTGGAGCTGAACCGCTCAAGGGAATTGTCCGCCTTGATGCGGTTCTCACCCGAACAGAGATGACATTGTCCATCAACGGAGGAGAGCCTCTGGTGACCTCTTCTCCGGGGCTCATTCCAAAGCAGCCGCAAGATGGGCTTTCGGTGGGACTCGACCGGCTCTCTGCGGCGGGGGATTATGAGGCTCCGAACCCGCTGAACGTGATGATTTCCAACACCCGGGTCGAGGCCGGAGGGAATCCTCCGGCGGTGGCGAAGGCGATGAGGTCAAAGAAGATTAAAGAGGGGTTCGCCTCGCATGACAAAGCGCTTTTCGTCAAGGAGGGGTGGATTCGTGATCCCTACCTGGTCACTGGTCCGGATGGATGGATGTATTTGACGGGAACTTCACCGTTGGCGGGGGATCCGCGAGAGTCGACCGACCCGTACAACACGGGGCTCGGCGATGAATCGATTGTCGGTTGGCAGGCAAACGTGTGGCGTAGCAAAGACTTTGCGACATGGGAATCTCTCGATGCCCCCTACTCGCTCAAAGACGGAATCTGGTATGCGGATCAACCTGAAGCATTTTCAGAGACCCCTGAAAAACACTGGTTTCTCTGGGCACCCGAATTGCATTGGATTGAATCGATGAAGAAGTGGGCTCTGGTTCATACCAGTCCGACTCCGGTGGCGGGGGCAAATTTGTCGTTGAGTGCCGGCCCGGAGATCAAGGGGCCGTGGACGAACCCCATGGGAACAGCAATTCAGAAACGACACGATCCTTCTCTCTTTCGCGATGACGACGGGACGTGGTGGATGGTTTGGGGGGCTACCAAAATTGCACCACTGAAGCCGGATTTTTCGGGATTCAGTGGAGAGGAGGTCACGATCACTCCGGGTGGGGATACCAAGGAAATGGGGCACGAAGGCTGTCTTATCATGAAGATCGAAGGAAAATACGTTCTTTTCGGGACCGGGTGGTCGACGGGTGAGATGCGCCGCGGAAGTTACAACCTTTACTACGCAGTGGCTGATGAGGTCACTGGGCCCTACAGTGAGCGAAAGTTTGCGGGTCGTTTTCTTGGCCATGGAACTCCGTTTCAGGATCCCAAAGGTCGCTGGTGGTGCACCGCTTTCTATAATGGAAATGTTCCTCCGTTAAACCCTTCAGGAATCGAAAATCGTGATTTAAAGGATACCGCTCAGACGATCAACGGAAGAGGAACAACGATTGTTCCGATGGAAGTGAAGCTTCTTGAGGATGGGGATCTTTTCATTCGCGCGAAAGATCCTGCCTATGGCACGGTCGGTCCCGACGAGCTTCAAGTCTTTGAGCGCTGAGTAATTCCTGTTTTTACGAGGATGACGGGAATGATCCAGGTGATGAGCAATCCAATCATTAGTCCGCCCGTGATCTGAGCAACCCATGGTTCGAGCGGAGCCGTCTCGAGAAGCGATTTCAGGGCGGCGGCAGTTATCGCCAGAATGACCACTCCGGTCAGGGCTGCCCCCAAGCTACGCCACCCCTGAGGGCGGGTGAAGTCCAGCCCTTGCTGCTCTAGCATTCTTCCTGCTTGCCAGCCGATAAAGAAGCTGCTCATGAGTATGAATTTTCCCGGTGGCTCGCCGTTATCCCAGAGGCCCCAAAGGATGAGTGGAAGGGCGAAGGCGCAGATCATGGTCAAGAGTGCGGAAAGGCGTTTACTCCTTCCCTTCATCCCCGGTTTAGAAACACGAAGTCCCGCGAGGAGGAGACCGCCGGGAATCGCTCCGCCCAGTATGTCTTCGAGATCATGCACGCCCAGGTAGAGTCGGCTGAAAGCAATGCCGATAATCATAACGAGGGCGATGAAAGTGAACCACTTTGTGCGGATTTCCCCCGCCATTCCCCCCCAGAAGACAATCGCGAGAAAGGTGTGACCGCTAGGAAGTCCAAAACTCTCGGGCCGGTACCCTTCCATCGCAAATGTTGCCGGAGGGCGTGGGTCCTGAAAAAGGTTTTTCAGGAAAAACATGAGCAATGCCGCGATCAGAGTGAGGGTCGCGATGCGGTTGGCTTTGTCTTTATTCCAGCACCAATAAAGGAGTGGAAGTGCGGCGAAGAAAAAGCCGGTGTATCCGAGGTGGGTAAAGCCTTTGAACACCGCGGTGAGCCACTCATTTCTGAGAGGAAGAATCCAGTCGAGGTCGTAAAGGATGTTGGCGGTCATGATGCAGGTGCATCGGTATGATGACCCACGGCGATCCTGAAGTGAAGCGGAACTTCAACCCTCCGGGTAGGAAGCATTGGCATCCGGCTGATCCGCCCGTATGCTAGGCTCCTTTTTATGAAGCTCAGGCAAAATCAACTCTGGAAGCAAGGCGATCAATTCTACCGTATCGTGCACCTGGAGCGACTTTCGGTCGACTACAAGACAGTCGACCCCAAAGACCCTGAGGCGGGAACTCATCATTCGGTAACGAAAAAGGAGTTCTGTCGACTTATCAAAGGAGCCGAAGAGGTTGTCGATCCGCGACTCTTTGGTATGTGAGAATGTTTCTCACTCCCGGGGCAGCGCTTGTTGAGCGTGCCTCGAGGGGTGTGAAAGGTGTGGTCCCGGAAGGACCTGTTCTACCGGGCAACTTCCTGCAACATTGCAAAAAGTTGATCTTTGAGATCGAGTCGTTTCTTTTTCGCTTCGATAACTACCGTGTCTTCCGGAGTCTCAATGTTTTCCTCCATGCGGAAAACCTCTTTGTCGGTCTCCTCATATTCATCCATGAGACGTCGGAAATGTGCGTTGTCCAGCTTCAGCTGATGGATCGCCTCATGATGCTCGGGAAATTCGGTGAGAAGGGGGTGATGTTTCAGGGGCATGAGAGTAGCAAATCCTCTATCTCCCTGATGGTCCACTCTTAAAACGACAATGCCCGCGCGGTTGCGCAGGCATTGTTCAGTTTTCGGGCATGAATTGCCCGAAATGATTGATTGAGAGGCAGTGGCGGGCGTGGGCCCACCGCGAATTCCCGCCTTAGATGTCAGTAGGGCCTTCGGCTTCCACTTCAGGTGCGGCATTCTCAGCAGGAGGAGCCGGTGCATTCATCTGCTCAATTTTGGCATTGGTGCGAAGCTCAGCAAGGTAGCCTTCGATTTTCTCTCCTTTTGCTTTCTCGAAAAGGTTGGTGGCGAGATCGTCTTTCACTTCGTCGTAGGTCATTTTCTTCTCCTCGGCACGATCAGTGACTTTAATAATATGGTAGCCGAATTGAGTTTTAACGAGATCGCCGATCACGCCGACTTCTTGCTCGAAAGCTGCTTTTTCAAACTCAGGAACCATCTGGCCCTTCGCAAACTGTCCGAGACTTCCGCCTTCCGCCTTACTAGGGCAGTCGGAATGCGCTCCGGCAAGTTCCGCGAAATTTTCTCCATCGGACTCAGCAAGCTGGGCGATGAGATCTTTGGCAGCTTCCTCTTTGGCGGCGAGCTCAGCTTCGTCGGTGATGCCTTGAGTTGAGACGAGAATGTGAGAAGCGGAAACGTTTGCCTCCTGCTTAAACTCGTCCGGATTCTCCTCGTAGTAGGTCTTTACCGCAGCTTCTTCAGGCTTCTCGATTTCTTTCGTGACCTCATCGAAAAGCTGGCGAATTTTGATGTCATCAGCGATCTGCGTTTTGATGCGATTGAGATCGACACCCGCTTGTGCTGCGTAATCCTCAAGCTTAACTCCCTCAGGGAGTCTTGAGGCCACTTCGCCCATTTTTTCATCGATTTCCCCGGCGGAGGCTTCATAACCGGCGTCGTTGGCTGCGTTGATGAAGAGAGCTTTGGAAATAAGATCACCCATCACCATCTGTTGCATTTGCCCCTGAACCATTGCGAGTTGCTCGGGTGGCATTTGCTGGAGCTGATTACCGAACCGGGCCATCATAATTTCACGAACGTCTTCTTCCGTGATCGGAGTGCCGTCGACGGTGAGGAGGACAGGGTTGGAAGCGGCCGCGGCGGGAGCTTCTTCTTTGGCGGGGGCCTCTTCTTCAGCAAAGAGAGGAAGAGAGGCAGCGAGGAGGCTGAGCAAAAGTAGCGCAGCAGTGAACAGAGTTTTAGGGACTTTCATTTAATAGCAGGTGTCAGGATGATAGAAGATCAGCCTGTTGAGATCCGACCGCATTCAGCGCGGAAAAAGGATTGAGAGAGTTTCGGCCCAAATGAACAGCGCACAACCCCATTCTTTACCCACAAACAGGGTGAAATTGAAGTGAACGTAAGCGGAGCGGGGCACAGGGACGGGATCAGGCACTGTCAGGTGCAGGGAGTTTGTGCCATCGTCGAGGTTCATGAAATTACTTCATTCCTTTCTCAGTTTAGCTCTTGTTTGTGGATCTCTATCCGCCGCTGACAGGCCCAATATTATTTATATTCTCGCTGATGACCTCGGCGTGGGTGATGTCGGATGCTATGGCCAGAGGCTTTTGAAAACGCCCCGGATCGATCAACTGGCGGAGGAGGGGATGAGGTTCACGCAGCATTATTCAGGAAGTGCGAGTTGCGCTCCCACCAGAAGTTGTCTTATGACAGGTCAGCACACCGGTCACACGCGTGTGCGGAAAAACGGGGACGGTCCGCTTCTGCCCGGGGATGTCACCATTGGAGAAGTCTTGCAGGAGGTCGGTTACAAAACGGCAGCGATCGGAAAATGGGGTGTGGGTGAGATAGAGACGACAGGTGTTCCGTGGAATCAGGGTTTTGATTACTTCTTTGGCTACCTGAATCAGAGGAATGCCCACTCTCACTATCCGCCTTTTATGTGGCGGAACGATGAAAAGGTCCTTTATCCGGGAAATGCTGAAATGAGAACGCATTACAGTCATGATGAGTTCACCCGGGAGGCCTTGAGTTTCATTCATGAAAATCAGGACGAGCCGTTCTTTCTCTACGTGCCCTACACTCTGGTTCACGTCGATCTCGATGTGCCGGCTGACTCAATGGAGCCCTGGATCGGCAATATTGAAGAGACCTCGCCGCATGGCAGCCCCGGAGGTCAGCATTATATTTATCAGGAGACGCCGCATGCTGCCTTCGCCGGAATGGTCTCGAGACTGGATCGTGATGTCGGGAGAATTGTTGATCTGGTGGATGAGTTGGGAATGGCGGAGAACACTCTGATTATTTTCTCCAGTGACAACGGGCCGACCCCGGCCGGTGGTGCTGATCCTGAATTTTTCGATGGGAACGGTCCCTTTCGCGGCATCAAGTTTGAATTCTACGAGGGGGGGATTCGCTGTCCGATGATCGCCCGCTGGCCCGGAAAAGTCGCCGCCGGGTCGGAGACGGATCATGTTTCCGCCCAGTGGGATCTCCTGCCAACGGCGGCTGAGCTAACAGGCGCATCGGTTCCTGAGGCTGTCGATGGTGTAAGCTTTCTACCGACCCTTCTGGGGAACGATGCTCAGCAGGCTGTCCATGATCATCTCTACTGGGAGGCTGCGGATAAAAAGGGCTGGCAGGCCGTTCGCCGGGGGAATTGGAAGGGGCATCGCATTGGAACGCGTACGAAGGGGGATGCCGTTTTTGAACTTTATGATCTCTCGAAGGATATTGCCGAAGAGAGTAATGTTGCCGACGCTAATCCCGGGGTCGTCAAAGAACTCAGTACCTTGATGGATGCCGGGCGGACTGCCCCCGCTACCGACACCTTGTTTCAGCCGAAATAATCAAATGAGGCGAAGAAGCGGGTTCTGTTTTTCCTGAACTGGAAAATCGACCCGTCTTCCTCCGTCGACGTGCGAGGCGAAGGCGGCCATGATCATCGCCACGACAGTTCGCCCGTCTTCCTCGTTGCATCGTGTCATTCGATCTTCGTCGATGGCGGAGATAAGGTCTTCTACTGCCGCGATGTGCCCGCCCACGAAGCGGGTGATTTTAGGAATGGGTTCTGCTTTTCCAATTCCGGCAGAGGTGACTGCCTGCCACGCCCCGCTCTCCACCCGTGGATTGAAGGGGTTTCCGGCGCGGAAATGAGCAAGTGGTTCACGGTCAGCCCTTAAGTCGATAATGCCCTCAGTGCCGATGAGTTGTAAGCCGAAACCGGCTTCTCTTGAGCCGGCCTTCGCGATCGATTCGAAAAACACCGGGAGCCCGTTCTCCATGTCGTAGCGGGCATGAATCCCGTTACCTAGAATGGGGCCGAGTCCTTCCTCGCCTTCGATCAGGTCTGCTTTCGTCGCGGGACGACCGTCAGCAAGAATCGTGGCGGTGCACGAGGCCGGTTTCCCGGCAAGGATGTTGATCAAGTTCAGGAGGTGAGATCCGAGGACCCAGAGATCCTGACATCCTCCCCGGTGATCCTCTTTCCCTCTCGCCCTGATTTCGAGGAGTTGGCCGATTTTCCCCTCGTCGACGAGATCGAGGATGACCGGCAGGACAGGGTGGTAGCCATTCCGGTGAGCAATCGTGAGTTTCGTTCGGTTCTCCCGGCATGCGGCGATGATCCGGTCCGCTTCTCCGAGGTCGCGGCAGAATGGCTTTTCGATGTAGATCCCTTTCGCTCCCGCTTCGCAAGAGGCGATGGCCATGGCGGCGTGCTGATCAACATGCCTCGGAGCCACTGCCACAATATCAGGAGAAGTGGCTTGTAGCAGTTCCCGGTAATCCGAAAATCCGGACTCTTCAGGGAGCCTCAGGGTTTTCAGTGCTTTCTTCAGACCTTCTTCGACGGGGTCAGAGACACCTGCGATCACGGTTTGGGGAACGCCGCGCCAGAGGTAGTCGAGTCCGTGCCCGAAATCACCCCGGCCGGTATGTCCGATCACGGCGATGCGAAGGGCCGGTTCCCCCCCATTGAGAAGTGAACTTGTTGCACTGGCTGCGGAGGCCGCGAGGAGTGTTTGCAGGGTTTGGCGACGGGTCATGGCAAAATTCTGATCTTAAGGTTACGAAAGGCGACGAGGCAACCCTTTCCATGGTCCTGCAGAGCGATAAATCCGCTCTTCCGCCCCATCCCGGGGTCATCGTCAATCAGGGTGGCAAAAACGATGTCGTTTACCTTCTGCGTCAGGGTATTGCCTTCTGCGATGATCTCCATCGTGTTCCATTCGCCTGCGTCATAGTGGGCTTGTATTTCTGCGGTGTCATCTATCTGAGTCACGGTTCGGATGCCGGCATCGTCGATCTCCGCGAGCTGTCCCGCTGTTGTCATGAGGTGGCGTGCCTCCTTGGTAGGGTGGCCTTGTGAGAGAAGGGAGTGATGCCAGAGCCCCATCACTTCTTGACGTGCGATCTCTGCCTGATAGCCGAAGATTTGCCAGTCGCCGAGATCATCGCTGCGAACCTGAACCCCGGAATTGCCGGCATCCCACTTGAACTCCAGTTTCAGAATGAAGTTCGCGGGTTGCTCTTTCCGCCAGACGAGCCAGTTCCTTTCCTGGGCTTCACCGGTGCAGTGGATTTCATCGTTGATGACCTTCCATGCTCCGGGTTTACCATCCCAGTCTGTCAGGTCTTTTCCATTAAACATCGGGGTAAATCCGGACTCTCCGGCAGAAAGTATGCTAACTAAAAAGCAGAGTGTAAGGGTGGTGGGAATGAAGTTCATGGGTGTCTAAGTGCTTTGGCGATTTCTTGAAAAGAAAAGTGGAGGTCGAGTGATTCATCGAGATCCCTCGACGTTTTGGAGAGCTGTTCGGGTGAAGCGATTGTCTCCTCTTTGCAGGCAATGATGATTCGATTCCCGGTTCGGGGAACGTCGAAGGCAAAGGTTGAGGTAAAGGCTTCATTGATCGCGGAAATATTTTCATCAGCGCCTTCTTCCGCGGGAATAATGTTGAAGGCGACCATGCCGTCGGGAGTGAGGTGGTCTTGGAGGCTTATCAGGAATTCGAGAGTCTTGAGTCGTCGTGTTTTCTCCTTAAGCCCGGAGCCGGCGGGGGGCTGTAAAAAGGCGTCCATGTAAATCGCGTCGTAGAGTCCGTGATCCTGATTGAGGAAGACAAAGGCATCTTCGGTGTGGATTTTCGTCCGCGGGCCGGGACGGGTCCCGAAATACTCCGCGGCGAGCTGAACCACGACCGGATCGATTTCGACTGCTTCGACCATCATCGTAGGAAACGTAGAGTTGAGGAACCGGACCATTCCACCACCACCCAGTCCGACGATGAGGACACGGTTTTGAGGGTAGTGAAAGAGGAAGGAAGCGAAGAGGCTTCTGGTGTAGCCCAGTTGATGTTCGCCGGGTGCTTCGGTATTCACTGAGGACTGACACTGTTCTTTCCCGTTCTTATCGATAAAGAGAAGGCTGCGGACAGGACCCTTTTCGCGGATGCGAATGCGCGAAAAGTCGGAAGTGGTTTCATGAATGATTTCTCCGTAACGCTTTTCGACGTTCGATTTCGACAGGGGAATGATCGAAAAAGCCAAGGCTGCGAGAAGGAGCGCTGGCGCGGCGATGAGGGGGGAGCGGAAAAGCTGGCGTGCCATGGCTAGCGAAAGAGGAGGGGTGCAAAGTCACTGAGATACTGCCGCCAAACACTCCATTCATGGGCTCCGCCTGTCAGGTGCCACTTGTGGTTAATTCCGTATTTTTCGAGATCGGCGATCAGTTTCTGATTCTCTTCGAGGAGAAAGTCATCCTCTCCGCAGCCTATCCAGAGGAGATCTATTTTCGCACTGGTATTCTCCGCATCTTTCAGCGTCTCTGTCAGGGTATCACCCTCAGGAATGGCGCCGCTGAACGAAGCAATTGAAGCAAAGGTCTCCAGTTCGCTGAACCCAATCGTAAGCGCGTGCATGCCGCCCATGGAAAGTCCGGCAATAGCACGATGCTTGCGCCCTTCTTTGATTCGATAGGTGGATTCGATCATGGGGAGAACTTGATCGATAAGGTCTTTTCTCAGTTCCTCAGTATTCTCCGGCATGCGCCCGTTTCCGTGAGACTCAGGAATGGGGTGACCGTCAAGCATGACCACCACCATGGGGACGGCACGGCTTTCTGCGATGAGGTTGTCGAGGGTCCAATGTGCCTTTCCGTGGGTGATCCATGTTGCAAAACAATCGCCGTGACCATGTTGGAGAACAAGGAGCGGATATTCCTGCGTTCCTTCTTCGTATCCGGGGGGCGTGTAGACCTGAAGTTCCCGGAAACGATCAATCGGCTTTGATTGGTAGGCATGATAGTGAACTGTCCCGTGCGGAACATTCTTGAAGTCATAGTCATGGTCTCCGGGAAGATGGAGAATGCTCGTGCGTGGTGACCGCATTGGTTTTGAGCGGGGGTTACCGGGGTCAATGATTTTCACTCCGTCGATCGAAAGACTGTATCCGTAGAGCCCGGGTGGAACTGCTTTAAGTGTTCCACTCCAGATTCCGTCTTCATTCTTTGTCAACTTGAGGGGCTTGTTGCTCATTTTACTGGAGACAGAGACTTTTCCGGCATTCGGTGCCTTGATCTGAAAAGTGACATTTCGATCGGCATCAATGAGAGGGGAAACGACTGGTGGAGCTTTTTCCTTTCTCGCTGCTTCCGCGGTGATGGCAGGGATCGCAAGCAGCAGGAAAAGGGCGAAAGAGATGATTCGATTCATGGCCCTTAGATAACGAAGGGGGACGAAAAATGAAAAGGACGAATTCGCGGCATTTTCCATGAATACGGCATGGACAGGAAAAGATCGAAAGCGCTACCGTTCAGTCAATGAACACTTCTACTATCACATTGACGATGCTTTTCGCGGGTATGCTCGCTTTCACCTCTTCCGCTGCAGGAGCGCCGGAGGTAGGGGAAAAAGCCCCTGCTTTTTCTCTCAAAGGGAGCGATGGAAAAACCTATTCGACCGGAGATTTCAAAGGGAAGCAGGCCATGGTTATCGCCTGGTTCCCGAAAGCTTTTACGGGGGGGTGTACCGCCGAATGTAAATCGCTCCGTGAGAGTGGCAAAGAGTTGGCTAAATTCGACGTCGCTTATTTTGCTGCGAGTTGTGACGACGAAGAGACGAACGCTAAATTCGCCGAGTCCCTCGATCTGGATTATCCCATTCTCTGTGATCCGGAGCGCGACGCGGCAATGGATTATGGGTTGGTCAAAAACGAAAAAGGCAACGCAAAGCGACACACCATTTACATCGGAAAAGACGGTAAAATTCTTTTCATTGATGAGGCGATCAATACGAAATCAGCAGGAGCTGATGTGGCCGCCAAGCTCCTCGAACTCGGTGTCGAGGAGAAGTGATTCTTTCGAGGTGGCGGTCGATGCCTCCACCTCTCCATTTCAAGAATAGACAGGGTTTGGTCCTTTGCTTAACCCTGTTTGCTTCGGCGGGAACGGGAGCGTTTCCGCTTGGGCGGGGTATCTCCTGTGTTTTTCTTCTGAGGTGGCTTGTAAGATTTGCTGCGACCTTGAGGGGACTCCTGTTTCTTCGAACTTGATCCCTTTCGGCGGTTTCGATTCTGATCGGAACGTTGCTTTCCGCCCTGTTTTGAACGCGCCCCCTGTCGGGGCTGATGGCGCGAGGTTCGCGATTTTCCGCTCCCGCCGGCGAGTTGAAAGTCGACTTCCTTTTTGAAGGTGTCGACTTTCTCGACCTGCACTTCGAGCATGTCACCGAGTTTAATGACCTTATTCGTCCGGCGTCCAATGACCTGCACTCTTGTCGAGTCGAATTCGTAAAAGTCGTCTTCGATTCCTGACAAAGGAACAAGGCCCCGCATTCCGAGGTCGGGGACATCAATAAAGAGACCGAAGTTCCGAATGTCGGTGATGAGTGCTTCGTAGATCTGTGGATTTTTAGAAGTGAGTTGCTCCTTCAGGTAGGCATACATCTTCACGTCTTTACTGTCCCGCTCCGCATCGCCTGAATTTCGCTCTGTTGTCGAAATATGTTCCGCGGTCTTCTGGAGAAAGCTCGGTGAGAGTTTTGTTTTTCCAAAGAGGCTCCGGTGGACAATGAGATCGGCGTAGCGTCGGATCGGGGAAGTGAAGTGAGCGTATTTGTCTTTGGCGAGACCGTAGTGGCCGAGAGGCTCGACGGCGTAGCGGGCCCGCATCAGCGATTTAAGAAAGCCGATCTTGAGCGCCGCACCGATAGCGACGGTGCCGAGTCGTTTGAGCAACTTCTGGACTTCGACCGTTTTCTCGAGGTTTCCACAGGGAAGATTGTGACTGAGGATTTCCTCCCGGTAGTCATAAAGGCGCTTCGGATCGGGGCTTTCGTGAACACGATAGATAGTCGGCTGCCTCGTCTTCATGAGTCGTCCCGCGACCGCTTCGTTGGCGAGAAGCATAAACTCTTCGATGAGCTGGTGGGACTGGTCATTGTCGACTTTTTCGATACGGGCAACTTTGCCATTGTCATCCAGTCGAATCTTGGTTTCGGGAAAATCAAGATCGAGGGACCCGGCGGCGAAGCGGCGCGCCCGGATTTTCATCGCGAGTTGCCCGGCGTTGCAGAGCATCGATTCGATCTCGTCTTTCGGTTTGCGATTCAGCACTTCGAAAGCACTTTCGTAACTATAACGACGCTTTGAATGAATCACGGCTTCGTGAAAGCGGGTCCGTACGACTTTGCCGTTGTTGTCGATAAGGAATTCGACACATTTTGAGAGGCGATCCACTTTCGGCTTCAGGGAACAGAGTTCGTTACTGAGGGCCTCCGGAAGCATGGGGATGACCCGATCGACGAGGTAGGTCGAATTGCCGCGATGCAGCGCCTCTTTATCGAGCGCGGAGCCGGGTTTTACATAGTGGGAAACATCGGCGATGTGAACCCAGAGTTTCCATCGGTTGCCACGGGCCGGTTCAAGATAGAAAGCATCGTCGAAGTCCCGCGCGTCGGCGGGGTCAATCGTGATGACGTTGTGATCGCGGCAATCAGTCCGCCCTTCGCAGTCTTCCTCGATGACCTTTGTTCCGAAGCGTTTTACTTCCTGAAGAACGGCGCGGGGAAATTTGAGAGGAAGATCATACTGTCGCAGGACCGCGAGCATGTCGACGCCTTCCGCGGTTGGCGGCCCGAGAACCTCGGTGATGATCCCTTCGGGGTTGTGATGACGTGATTTCCATTCCTTTAATTCGACGACGACTTTGTCGCCGACTCGGGCGGGACGGCCGGTGTCCCTGGCCGGCGGGACGGTGATGTCCTGTTGAAAGCGTGAGTCGTCAGGGACGACATAGTGGGTTTGCTGCCCCTTTTTTAAAGTGCCCACGATCTGCGTACGCCGACGTTCGAGGATGCGGACGACGGTGCCGGATTCAGGTTTGTCTGCTTTAGTACGTTTGCCCTGAGGCTTCACGTCGAGGCGCACAAGGACCCGGTCGTCGTTCATCGCGGTTCCGGTCGCGTTGGCGGGAATGGCTATTTCACCTGCTCCCGGTTCGTCGGGCATGAGAAAGCCCCGTCCCGCGCGAGTGATTTGGATTCGCCCGGGGACAAGGTCAGCCTCTTTCGGCAGGATGTAGCGATTGCCTTTGATGCGGGCTACGAGGCCGTTTCGCTCAAGTTCCTTGAGTGAACGTTGTAGAGTCTGCTGATCGTTCGCGGAGAGCTTGAGCTGTTTGAGGAGCTCGGGAATGTTGGATGGCAGATATCTTTTTCTGCCTAGTAGTTTCAGGATATTTTCTTCCATAGATTGACGTCGATGCGTCAGTGGATTGAGTGTCTCCGACCGGATTCTTCACGGAAGGGAGAGAGGTGAAAACGTTGTCTCACGGAGTCGCAGCACAGCGTAGATGGTTCGCTGACTCGATCACAGAAATGATTTTCGATGCGGTAACTATCGGCGATGTGGTCAAAAATGCAAGAAACGGTCTTGAGTGGTGATATAGCTTGTCTATTTACGGGTGGAATGGCACTAGGCACCCGCGAGGCGATCTCTCACTTGCTCGAGCTTTTCACGTGACTGATTCAGTCCTGCAAACCCTCCGTGCTCAATGCCGCAGTAGCCGTCGAATCCGGCATCAATCACAATCTTGAGCATGCGGTCATAATCGAGATCGAAATGGTTTGTTTCAGCGTCCCACACCACATCTTTGACCGAGACCCCTTTGGCCCAGGGCATGAGTTTTCGAATACCTTCGTAGGAGTCGTAACTCTCCTTTTCGCTGATGCGGAAGTTTCCGAAGTCGGGGAGGGTGCCGCAGTTCTCATGCCCGACAGTGGTGATCACTTTTGCAAGCCAGTCAGCGTTGCTGGAAAGGCCGCCGTGATTTTCGACGATGATGCCGATGCCGGCTTCCGCTCCGAAGGCGTTCAGTTTCGTGAGCCCGTCAGTCGCGAGTTTGACCTGTTCGTCCCAGGTTCCTGAACTCCCCGCATTCACCCGGATGGAGTGGCAACCGAGAAAGCTCGCGGCGTCGATCCACTTGCGATGATTTTCGACGGTCTGGTTGCGTGCTGCCTCATCGGGATCTCCGATGTTTCCTTCGCGGTCGCACATAATAATGAGGCTTCTGACGCCGAGATCATCGGCCCGTTTCTTCATTTCACCGAGATAGGATTTGTCTCCGGCTTTCTCCATGAAGAACTGGTTCACGTATTCGAGTGCCTGGATTCCATGATCGTGAGCGACCTGCGCGAAATCCAGGTGGTCAATTTTTCCGGATTTCAGCTCGGGGTTGATCGTCCACTCGGCGAGAGAAATCTTGAAGAGTGGTTTATCGGCAAGGGCGGGGGTTCCGGTCATGGCAAAGGCACCGGCGGCAAGGCTGCTGCGGGAGAGAAACTGGCGACGGGAAGGGGTGGGAGAGCTCATGGCGAAGAGTTTCGCTGATTCGAAGCCGCCTGGAAAGGCTTTCCCCGGCCTAAAGTATCCCTTTTTCCCGTAACCGGGATGAGCATGTATTCTCATTGCAGTTTGGAAGCTTCGCTTTAAGGGTGCCACGATGAGTGATTTGCCGGAAGAGTATTTTAAACCCGTCAGCGGAAAACTGGGCCAATTGATCTACGAGAATCCTGCTGACGGTGTCGGGCCGCGACTTCAGTTTTTCGTCGAGATTGCCTTTGCCCCTTTTGAGATTGATGACGAAAGCGTCAGTCCGATTTTGCGGGTGGACAATATTGTGGTCGAAGCGGGAAGCTGGAAGTCGCTTCAGGACCGGGTTGTTGACTTTCCCTATGCGCCGAAACCCGGTTCGGTGGAAGGAGCTGTTCTACTTTTCGGGGAGCACAATCCGGCCGATGTCACGAAGATGAATTTTGGCAAGGTTGAGGACGGGAAAGTCATCGTGAGTTTCGAAACGGAGGTCGATTTCGAAATAGAAGCTGACCGCGATGACCTTGAGCAGGTGGAAATGTCCTTTGATCTCGCCCTCGCGGTGGAGCCGCTCCGTATCTCGACTTCCCTGGAAAAACGGTGTCAGGGGGACGAGGCGGCAATCTCAGCCGAAGTTGGAAAGCTTGTTGATCTCGAATCCTATGGCGAAATCGAAAAGGCACCCGGCGGGTTTATCTATCCGGTAAGCTAGAGCAGATTTTATTCTGCGGCGGCACCGAGAAAGATTTCAGAGAGCTGTCCATTTTCGAAGGTGAAGATCATTCCTCCGTAGATCGAGCCGACGAGATGGACGTCGCCATCGCCGAAATACCCATCAGCGCTCTCGTTGGTCGATTCATAGGCACGGTAGGCATCGATGACCTCTGTTTTTGAATCCCCTGTTTGGATCCCCATGCCGGTAGTTAATTCGCACGGCGCTGTCGCGGTGATGGAGAAAACGGATTTAGGCCCACCGATTTCATCTGAAATCATGTCGAATGAAATACCTGCCTGTGGAAAGCTCCAGGTCTGAACCGCTTGTCCAAAGGCTTCCCAGATTTCGTCGTCTCCTTTTTCGAGGACCCCGAATTCATTTTCCCGGGCGAGTCGGAGAATTTCCTCTGATCCGGCATCAAGTTTGATCCCGCCGATGCTTCCATCCTTCATGATGTGTGGCCCTGTCACTTCGATCGTGTGGATCGTCGCGCCGCTGTTGTATCGGGTCGTGAGGTTGTTGTTAAGATAGTTTCCCGCGGTACCGCTTTTGTGGGTGAGGCGAAAGTAGAGTCCCGATGGTTGATTTTTGAACTCGGCATACTCTCTGGATTCAATTTCACTCAACATGATTTCTTTGATCGGGCCAAAGGTTGTCTCAGCTTCTTCGACGGAAGTGCCCGTGCTGATATGGTCAGTTGTTTTGTAGCGGGGGCTCCACACCTGAATAAAGCCAATCGTCTCCGCGTCATCGATCGGTGCGGCGGGATCATAGGTGTCAGTATTGAGTTCAAACAGGGTTTCCCCGTTTTCAATGACCGCGACATAGGCAATGCCCTCGCCGTCAGAGGTGCGCTCGAAGGTGGCTGATGGTATTGCTGCGCGAGCTTCGCCAATCGTCATTCCAATACGGACGGGCCCGACTGAATTCGCAGTGATCAAATCACTGAACGCATTGGCCCGGTCCCCGTTGAGAGGCTGAAGTGTCAGGAGGTCGGGGCCGGGAAGAGCGACGCTGATCGCTTTTTCGTAGAACATTTCATCCGCTGACTTAGGGACTTCCGCGGTGACATTGAGCGAAAGATTATCTTTCCAAACCGGGGTAAGGGGATACGCGGAAATCTCAAAGTCATTCAGGCGATCGCTGAGTTGAGGATGATCTTTCTTCATTTCAGCGCGGACAATGGACCTCAGCGATTGCCCGAGCGGGATAGCGTCTGAACATTGATCGTAGCCTTTGTCGGGTGAGGTGAGGTAGATCACCCCGGCTCTTTCAAAGCCCCATTTGGAGGCTTCGACGAAAAAGAGAGCGCGGCTGTCGCTTCTCCAGGCGGTGGAAATGCCGCTGTGGTTTTTCGTGTATTCCTCAGTGGCAAAGTAATGGGTTCCGAGTGTGGCGATCTGATCCCCGGTAGTCAGGTCGATGAGGTAATTCTCTGCCGCCTCAAGGTCCAGGTCATTCGCCGAGGCGAGCTTGGCGTTCACATAGGGAATGCCCCAGCCGATCGCATAGCGCCCGTCGGGGGATGTGGTGTCCTCGATGAGGAGATGCGACTGGCTGTTCTGAGAAAGAGCGGCGCCAGCTGAGAGGATGAGAATGGAGAGCGAAAGAAGCGGTTTCATGGGTGCGTTCGGAAGAGAGACGACTGGCGAATCAATCTAAGCAGAAAGTGCTCTCAAGCGCTGAACTATTGAAGCTCATAAGCCGGTCCTGCCCTTCTCGTAGCACCCGTCTACTCAGAAAGTGTCAGTTCAATGGAATGGACGTCGATGGCTTCATTGCCGGTGAAATCAGCGGCCGAGAGTGTCAGGAGGTTCTCTCCGGCCGGCAAGGTGAGTTCTCCGAGGCTGACCGCCTTGAAGTCCTTAACATAGTAGTGGGATTCTTCGACCCGCTCCTTCGATTTGTCATAGAGGGGGGGATCAAAGGCTTCGGTAATGGTCGATTCGGCTGAGGAGCCTTTTGTATCCTCCAATCGAATCTTCACTCCGAGATCTTCCTCGCGGCAGGTGTAGTTCAGGGTGATTTGGAAGGTGGCAGGATCCGACACTTCGACTTTCCAGGTGATGTGGCCTGATTCAGAAGTCCAGTTTTCAAAGAAGGAATTGTTAGGAGCTTTTGAACTTCGTTCGATGGAACCATGCGGAATGCCATCGCGGGCGGGCAGGGTGGTATGTTTCGCAAAGCCAACTGTGAAGGGGCGTTCGGTATTCTGCTCTGCGAAGGTCGCAACCTCCTCCTTAAACGCCTGCGCGGCGAGTTTGAGATCATTTGCCACGGCAGAATGTTGCCCGCTGATATCATGCTCCTGGCCGCGGTCCGATTCGATGTCGAACAGCTTTCCGGCACCATCGAGTCTGAACCGTTGCGTGCGAAGGCTGAGCTTTTTCCGGTAGGCGTTGAAGAGGATCCGGTCGTCCCACGAGGGATTGGTTTCCAGAAGAAGGGGTTTTAAACTGACTCCGTCGAGAGGATTTTCAAGTTCAGGGGAGGTATCGGTGAGATCGAGGAGGGTCGGAAGAATATCGATGCCGCCCGCGATTTGGGAAATCGTTCGGCCTGCCTCGATTTCCCCCGGCCAGCGGATCATGAAGGGCGAACGAAGCCCGCCTTCATCGACGCTTCCTTTCTTTCCTTTCATGCCGCCGTTCCAGCGGTATGAGTTTGGTCCGTTGTCGGAAAAGTAGATCACGATAGTGTTCCTGCTGAGGTCCAGGGATTCCAGTGTTTCAAGAATGCGGCCGACATTCCAGTCGATGTTTTCGCACATGGCGAGGGCAGCGCGCGTCATCATGATGTCTTCTTTTTCCGGGGAGCGGTATTTCATTTCCGGATCTAGGTTTGCGAATCGATCATAGAACTGATCGTCGATCATCATGGGTGAATGAGGGGTGTTGTAGGGGAGGTAGCAGAAGAAGGGCCGGTCCTTGTTTTCTCTGATGAAATCGATCGCTTTGTCAGTGAAGTCATCGACGACGTAGCCGTTGCCTCTCACCGTTTTCCGGTTGTGGTCGAGAGGCGGGCTGAAGTAGTGACCCCAGTGTCCCGAGGTGAATCCGTAGTATTCATCGAAGCCGCGGTCATTGGGGTGATAGGGAGCCTGTGTTCCATTGTGCCATTTACCGAAGGCACCAGTCGCGTAACCAGCTTCTTTGAGGGCATCTGCCAGGGTGGTTTCGTCAGGGTTGATCCGTTCGGTTCCTTCGCTCACCCCGCTGACGCCGGTTTTGTAGTGGTAGCGGCCTGTGAGGAATTCGGCGCGGGTCGGGGCACACACGGCACAGACGTAGAAATTCTCGAAGGAACTGCCGTCCCTCGCGAGTGAGTCAATGTGCGGGGTTTTCAGATTGGTGTTGCCGTTTACGCTGAGGTCTCCCCAGGCTTGATCGTCGCTCAGAAAGATGACAACATTGGGAGGTGACTCTGCTCCATGGGAGAGGAGGGGAATCGTTCCGGCGATGAGAAGGCAGAGGAGACGGCGCATTCGGATACTTTGAGCGTTTTCAGCCCCCTGTGTCACGATCCATGAACGCGGGAAAAAGCGGGAATTTCTGACGGCAGGAATTTGTCTGGAATCCGGTGGAATCATCGTGGCATATTTGGAGAGATGGGTTTCCTTCGGAGGAGCCAGCCTGAAAATGAGGAGAAAACCGAAGATTGCGATCACCATGGGCGACCCCGCCGGGGTGGGGCCTGAAATTTGTCTCGACCTTCTTGCGGATTCCGCAGTTGCTGAATTTTGCACTCCCATTGTGATCGGTGACCGGGCGGTCCTGAATAAGTGTGCTGCGATGACGGGAAAACCTTCCCCTCTTCATCTGATCACCGAAGAGGACCTGTCAGGTTGTGAGGTTCCTTCGCTCGTCGATCCGGGCTGTTTTTCGATGGAAGGATTCACGCCTGGTGAAATCAGCGCGGCGACAGGTCGTGCTGCTTATGGATTTATCATTAAAGGAATCGAGCTGGCTCTCTCCGGAGTGATCGACGGGGTCTCGACCGCTCCGATCAATAAAGAGGCGTTGAATCTCGCGGGGGTGAAAGAGCCGGGCCACACGGAGATCTTTGCGAATCAGAGCGGTACCGAAAAATTCTGCATGATGATGACTTCAGAGATCATCACTTGCAGCCTTGTCACGGTGCACGTGGGATATCATGAAGTACCCGCAATGCTGACGGTGGATCGCATTCATGAGGTCATTGAATTGACGCGTGCCGCGATGACACGCATCCGCGGACGCGAACCGAAGATGGTTGTCTGCGGCTTGAATCCCCATGCAGGTGAAAAAGGGCTTTTCGGGAACCGGGAGGAGGAAGTAACGATCCTGCCGGCGATGGAAAAAGCCCGGGCGGCGGGAGCTGATCTCGTTGGGCCATTGCCACCGGATACGGCATTTCTCGATTGGCGGCGGGCTGAAACGGATGCCTACATTTGCATGTATCACGACCAGGGGTTGATCCCTTTGAAAGCCCTCGCCTTTGATGAGGCGATCAATGTGACGCTGGGATTGCCCATTGTCCGGACCTCAGTAGACCATGGAACGGCCCTTGATATTGCCTGGCAGGGGAAAGCGAACCCCGGCAGCCTCGTCGAAGCGGTTCGTCTCGCTGCACGCCTGACGGAACCTTAATCGTCCTCTCCATCCGCGTGGGTGAAGGCTGCCATCTCCCCGTCGCCGAGATACATGAGGAGCACTGCGCCGGGCGTTGCGACGGCTTCGAAGAGGTCGAACATCATTTCCTCCTGATCCGGCCAGGGGTAGACGTAAAAGAGGTCAACCTCTTCCGGATCGAGGCCATCGTATTGCGGGCTGCCAACACAGGTTTCCTGATAGGTGCTGGAGATAGGGTTGATGAGGTCTTTTCCGCCATGGCCTTCACTTTCTTCGAATCCGTCCGGCAAATAGCTGATATTGAGAATCTCGACCGACAGGTTGAGGTCATTCATCAGGCCGGTGGCGCGGCTCACGAGTTCCTCTTCGATCTCGATTCCGTAGGCTTTCATGCCGGCGAGGCTTGCGATGCCTGAGGCAATCCCAAACCCGGAGCCCCATTCACAGAAGACGTTTCCCTGAAGGCGTTTTTCATTTTGCAGGAAGACTAAGGCTGAATGGAAGAGGTTCGGATCGCTCTGGATATATCTTGGGTAACGCAGCCCGAGTCCGGCGTTGTAAAATTCATCGGCTCGTCGATTCGCTTCGACGATGAAGCTTTCGATTTCCGGCGGTGGGGGGGTGCTTTCAGTGGGTAGTGAAATTTCTTCTAAAGACATTTCAAGGGAGGTCAAAAGGCACAGTAGAGTGATAAGTCTGTCTTGTCAGGTCGGTCAATCACGATAGGGCCGGGAGTTGAATTCAGGTATTCCGGTCACGCAGGTATAATCTTGACCTGGTGGTTTTCACTTCGTTCCATGGCATGGTCTCATGATTCGATTCTATTTTACCTTGTTCTTTTTCCTTACTTTCTCTGCCGGTTTTCTCTATGCGGAAGAAGTGGGGAACTGGCCGGAAGCGGCGGGCCCAAACCGCAATTGGCAGGTTGAGGGTAATCCGCCTACCGAGTGGAGTGCGACACGAAATGAGAACATTCGATGGCGAACTGCTCTACCGGAGGCAGGGATGAGCAATGTCACGATATGGGGGGATCGCGTTTTTGTGACCACTCACGTGCCGATCAGGAAGGAGGAGGAAAAGAATGCCGTTACGGATATCATCGGATTCTGTCTCGATGCAGATAGTGGCGAAGTTCTCTGGGAAGTGATCTTGCCGGGAACGGCTTTCATTTCCCTTGCTGGAGGATTCACGGATGGAACGGTCTTCGCTCCGGTTACCGATGGTGAGTATGTTTGGTTCTTCAACCGGTGCGGTTCGATGGGCTGCTATGATTTTGAAGGGAATGAAGTCTGGTTGCGTGAGTGGACGCCGCGCTTCAAACACAATAACCGTCAGGCTGAGCCGTTTCTCGCGGGAGAATTCATTCTAAATGTCGAAGTGGCAAATAAAGCAGTCGGATCACTCATGCAGAAGTGGGCTGCGCCGGGAGTGAAGTCTGAGCATGGCACCGGAGTTCCCGACGGCGTCGATGAAAGGGAGGTGTGGACATACCTTCACGGGATCGATAAGTGGAATGGAGAGGTAAAGTGGAGGGAGAGGCTCGGCACTTCAATTCACACTACTCCGGTCGTGGGGAGGACAGCGGAGGGAGAGCTTGCCGTTTCTCATGCGCGGGGAGGGCCTCACGCTCCCATCGAAAAGCCCTACGGACATTCCCTGACAAGTCTTGAGCCCGGCAGCGAAGGTCAAACGCTCTGGGCTGAGGAGATTGCCGGCTACGATCCCTCTTTCGCCTGCCACTGGAACAGTGACTACGTTTTCGGTTTCAGCCGGGGGCGCCATCTTGTTCTTGATGCCGCGACAGGGAAGGTGCTTCGGGAGCAGCCACTGTATGAGGGGGCAATGCTCTGGAAAAGGGGGAATGATGGAAAAGGCTGGGAAAAGGAAACAGATGTCGCGATTAAGGCGGGGAAAGGACACCCCAACACGAACCAGGCAAATCTCGTGGTAGGAAATTGGCATTGGTTTCTCTCTCATCATTTTCACTATCTTGGCCGGGTGAACATTGAGTCCGGAGCGGTTGAGTATCTCGAACTCCCGGCACAGCTCTTGGCTGATGAGGAAAAAAGGGAGAATGACATTTGGTTGTGGGGCAAGGCTGATCCCGACAACCGTCCCCTCAATGCGGCCGGGTTTTCAGTGGGGGACAAAGGCAGTGACGGCAGTGGTTGGGGTCACATTTCTGCAGCGAGTCCCACCTGCGTTGGTCCATACCTCTTTCTCCCGGTCGTGACAGGGACCGTCTACGTGATCGATACTCGTGCCGGGGAATTGAACCCTGACGCGATCATCGCGGTGAATGATCTGGGAAGGGGCGGGGAGACCTGGTCGCTGGCTTCCATGAGTTACGCAAACGGCAGGCTTTACGCTCACACGATGAAGGAGATCCTGTGCATTGGAGCCCCGATGCCGTAGGCCCGCGAGCTTGACGGAGGGAGGGAATCACGTTGGAGTGCCGTGCTATGAATAGACGTCACGCGCTTCAAACGATCGCCCTTTCCGCCGGAGCCGCTGCTCCCGCTTTTTCATTGTCTGCTAAAGATCCGGTTTCGACCGGCGACCCGTGGTTAAAGCTTGCGGTGCAGCAATACAGTTTTAACCGGGAACTGAAGTCCGGAGCTCTCGCGATGAATGATTACCCGAAGACGGTGGTCGAGGGGACGGGAATCAAGGCTCTTGAGTATTTCAACGGGCACATGGAGGAACTGGCCGGAAACGCCGGATTTTTCAAAGAGCTCCGGAAACGCACGGATGATCTCGGTGCGGTGAACACGATGATGCTGTGTCGGAGTAAAGCGGCTCTGGATTCACCGGACCCTGCGGTGAGGGCTGCGGCCATCGAGGGATACCGTCCCTGGCTTGAGGCCATGCAGATTCTCGGCGGACAGTGCATTCGTGTCGATGTGCGATCAGGCGGAGACGCCGAAGAGCAGAAAAGGCACGCCGTTGCCGGGCTGAAGTCGCTTACAGCAGTCGCGGAGTCGGAGTATGAGCTTGGCATCGTGGTGGAGAACCACGGTGGCCATTCCAGCAACGGAGCCTGGATTGCCGAAGTCATGAAGGGGGTCGCGATGGAGGGTTGCGGAACCCTTCCTGATTTTCAGAATTTTAAGGAGTATGATCCGTATCTGGGCGTCGAGGAAATGATGCCCTGGGCGAAGATTGTCTGCGCGAAGGCGAAGAGCTTTGATGCAGAGGGGAATGAGGCCAATGTCGATTACCGTCGCATGCTTAAGATTGTGAAAGACAGCGGGTTCTCCGGGTACATCGGGATTGAGTTTGAAGGCCATGAAGTTTCTCCCATTGAAGGGATCAAGCTGACGAAAAATCTTATCGAGCGGGTCATGGAGGAGATGGCATGAGCAGGGGGGTGCTGATCGTGTTTTTAACTCTGTTAGGTCTCATTCCTGACAGGGTTGAGTCCCGGGAAGCGGGGCGAAGCCTCATCACGGATGAGCCTGTTTTCTCGATGGGAAAACCGGAGGGGGCGGCGAAATATGTCGCTAAATCCGGTCCGAAGGCGGGGCAGCATCTTGCCCTGACAATGCATAAATTGAAGAACGGTTTAGAACCGGATCGACCATTCCTGATTTGGGCGATCGGTTCGAGTTACACGAACATGCTTGGTAGTGGTGAGTTCTGGCAGGAGGAGATTCCGAAGCGGTTTCCCAATGCGCCGGAGATCCGCTATGAAAAAATGGTCGGTAACTCCTGCCCGTGGCAATACCTGAGAGGATGGGCAAGGCATCTCCTTGTTCCGGATCAGCCGGATCTTGTGATCACCTATACGCTGGGCAAGCCGGAGGACCTTGAAAAACTGATCGTTGAAATTCAGTCCCAGACGACTGCGGATATCATTGTTCCCAGTATCCACTGGAGATTGAGAGGTCAGGAGATGTGGGGGAAGTCGGAAAATTCTCCCGACCAGGATGTCGAAGCGGTGAGGGCTGTGTGCCGGAAGTATGGAGTCGAGTTTGTGGAAAGCCGACGTGACTGGGCGACCTACTTGAGAGAAAACGATCTTCCGATTGAGGCTCTCTTGAAGGATGCCGTGCACCAGAGTGACTATGGGGCATGGATTGTGAACTCTAACATAGCTGCTCATTTTCAACCTGATTCCCCCTTCAGCTATGAGCCATCATCCCGTGAACGCAAGATTCAGCCTCAGGTGGGTGATGAGGGCGGATACACGGTTCGGTTCACAGGGAATCGCATTGACCTGATTGGTCAACAGTCCCCGGAAGGGGGGCGCTTTGAGGTGTTCATCGATGGAAGGCCCGCCCGGGAGATCGACGCATTTCTCATGAGTTATGTCTTGCCGGATCCGCGGAATGCTAAAGTGGGTAAAGGTTCGAACCCCCGTGATCAGTCGCCTCACGGAGTGACCCTGCGGGATGAGGTGATTCCCCAAACCTGGAGGATCGAGATGACAAGTGATCGTGGTGACTACAGGATTGAAGGCAGCGTGACAGGACCCGATGGACAGGGGAATGCCTTCGAGCCTTTCACGAGTGATTCCGGACAGATTGAAATCAGTCCCTATCTCTGGCGGCGCGCTGAAAGGAATCGTGCCGGAGATTTCTTCACCTTTGAAGTGAGGCGTTCCGTGAGTGATGAGGTGAACTTCCAGGGAGAGGATGGTGAAAGCTTCGTGGTAAGGCTGGCTGAAGTCCTTCCAAATACTGAGCATACTCTGGAGCTCCGCCCTGTTGACGGTGGATCAGCTCAGGTCGATTTCTTTCAAGTGTTTGAGCCGGCTTTGAAGAGGGAATGATCCGCTTGTTTTTATCGTTCCTGTTTCTCGCGCTTGTTCACGTTTCAGTGAGCCCGGCCGCGGCCTTGACGGTGATCAATGCAGGGGTGGGAGGAAATTCTTCGGCTGATTTGTTAGAGCGACTTGAAGAGGATGTGCTCTCGCGGGAGCCGGACCTCGTCATCTTAATGGTCGGTACGAATGACGCTCTCAATTCCCGGAAGCTGAGCTCACCGGCTGCTTTTGAAGCGAACCTTGCTTCTCTCATTGCTGAGATCATCGAGAGCGGCAGTCGGCTGTTGATCATGACGATTCCCCCCTGTCATAGCGGCTATTTGCTGGCCCGGCATTCGAGGGAGGCGTATGGAGGGATCTCGCCGGATGAGAGGGTTTTGGCATTGAATCAACTCATTCGAAAAGCGGGGGATCGACCGGCGGTGCAGGTTGTCGATATTCACGCGCTTTTCAAGGAAAGGGGCGGCGCAAGTGAGCTTCCTGCGTCCCTGATTCGGAATGAAACGAACAGCGGGGTGAAAGACGGGGTTCATCCCACAGCGGAAGGGTATGCGGTTATTGCGGAAGCGCTTCACGAGGCATTGGCCGGGCTGGAGTGGGTTGGCGATCGTTCGACAGTTGTTTGTCTTGGTGACAGCATTACCTATGGGGCTGGCATGAAAAAAGCGGGTAAGGCGGGGCCGGATAGTACGAGTTATCCCGGTCAACTTTTCCGACTTCTCGATCCATGAAAATAGCTTGTCTCCAGAATTTCGCCGAGGAGGGACCTGCGCGAATCGCCACCTGGGCTGAGGACCGTGGATACTCGATGGATCGTTTTCTGGCGGTGAATGCTCCTGTCATCGAACTTGAGGATTATGATGCTTTTGTGATCATGGGAGGCCCCATGAGCGCAAACGATGCGATCGAGAATCCGGATGTTGCCTTTGCGATGGATCGCGTTCGCGAGTTTATGGATTCCGGAAAACCGGTTCTCGGGGTGTGTCTTGGCGCCCAGATGATGGCTTTAGCGATCGGGGGGAGAGTGGTCCCGGGGCTTCAGGCGGAAATCGGCTGGTTTCCGGTTTTTAAAAGGGAGAGAGGGGAGCATCTGCTTGAAGCTCTCCCGGACAGGATGACGGTGTTTCACTGGCATGGCGAACAGATTCAGTTGCCTCCGGCGGCAAAGTTGTTGGCTTCTTCAAAGATTTGCGCGGTGCAGGCGTTCCAATGGGGCGAGCAGTGTTTGGGACTGCAGTGCCATGTTGAAGTGAATGAAGAGTCACTCAGCGGTTTCCTTCAAGCCTTTGCCGGCGAAGTCGAGGCGGGAGGGCCTACGGTGCAGTCATCGATGGAGATGGTGGAAGGCTTTTCAACGCACGGGGCTGCCGGTGGAGCGGTTTTGTATCAGGTTCTGGACCGATGGAGCGCCCGTTAAGTTAGCGGGTTGCGGGAGATCGGGGATTGACATTTTTGCGCTGACAGGGCAATCCATGAGTGATGATGTTTCGCTCCCTATTCTGCCTGGTCGTCACCGGCTTTCTCTATCTTTCCCCGGCCTCGGGAGAAGAAAAATACAACGTTCTTTTCATCGCCGCTGATGACATGAACAATGACCTCAGTGCCTTTGGCTACGATCAGGTCAAAACGCCAAATCTCGAACGTCTTGCCTCGATGGGGGTGCGCTTCGATCGCGCCTACTGTCAGCAACCATTGTGTGGGCCGAGCCGGGCGAGCCTCATGACCGGGCTGCGGCCTGATACGCTGGATCTGCATACCTTGAAGCATGAGCTTCGCGAGAGGAATCCTGACCTCGTCACTCTGGGGCAGCTCTTTCGCCGGAACGGCTACTTCTCAGCCCGTGCCGGAAAGATTTATCACTACGGTAATCCGAGTATGATTGGCACGGACGGCAATGACGACCCTGAGACCTGGGATGAGCGATACAACCCGCAGGGTATCGACAGTCTCCAGGAGGAGAATATTATCCGTTATGGTAAAGGGCGGCAGGATAAAGGGCTCGGCATTTCGATGGCGTGGTGGGATCCTGTCAGTGAGGACGGGGAACATACCGACGGCATGGTCGCGACGAAGATCATCGAGTTGATGAAGGAGAAGAAGGACGAGCCCTTCTTTCTCGCCGCTGGATTTTTTAACCCGCACTGTCCCTACGTCGCGCCGAAGCGTTACTTCGATATGTATCCTCTGGATGAGATCACGATACCTGATCTGGATGAAGCGAAGGCGGACCTCCTCGATGTTCCTCCGATGGCGATGCAGCGTGATATAAAGCACTGGCCGTATTATTTTGAAGACGTCACCGTGGAAGAGGCCCGCCGCTGCAAACAGGCGTACTATGCGTGCAACAGTTTCGTTGATGCTCAGGTCGGGCGTCTCCTTGATGCGCTGGAAGAGACTGGACTCATCGAGAACACCATTATCGTTTTCTGGTCCGATCATGGCTACTTTCTTGGAGAGAAGGGGCTCTGGTATAAGCGTAAGGCTTTCGAGCGTTCCGCCAAGATGCCGATGATCATAGCGGCCCCCGGATTGGCTGAGGGTGCGTCAACGATGAAGCCGGTTGAGTTGCTTGACCTGTATCCCACCCTTGCGGATCTCTGCGGATTGACCGCTCCGGAGAATCTGGAGGGGGCGTCTCTTCGTCCTTTGCTTTCTGATCCTGACAATGCCAAATGGGAGAAGCCTGCTGTGACCCAGATCTGGCACAGCCCTGAGGCGTGGGGATACTCAATTCGGACGGATCGCTGGCGGTACACCGAGTGGCTTGAGGGAGAGGCAGGGCGTGAACTTTACGATCATGAGAATGATCCGGAAGAGATCACCAATCTCGCTTCAGATGAATCAAAGGCTGACTTGATCAAACAACTCTCTGCTCAGCTTAAACCTTTCGTCGGCCTGCCCCCTCACAAACGTAATTAAGATGAAATTCATTCCCTGTTACTTTTTATTTCTGAGCCTGACATTGAATTTGTCCGGGGCAGAGAAGCCAAATATCCTTTTTATCATGGCTGATGATCTCGGGATCGAGGGCCTGAGCTGTTATGGTTCGGAGTCCTACGGAACACCGAACCTGGATCGCCTCGCGGAGGAAGGAATTCGTTTTACCCATGCCTATTCTCAACCGCTTTGTACGCCAACCCGGGTCCAGATCATGACGGGAAAGTATAACCACCGGAACTGGCTATACTTCGGCACCCTTGATCCGAAGGAGCGCACCTTCGGGCACCTCATGCAGGACGCGGGCTATGAAACGGCGATCGCCGGTAAGTGGCAGTTGCAGTCCTACGATCCACCTGATTATCCGAATGCTGATCGCCGGCGGGGTACCGGGATGAAAGTTGAGGATGCCGGGTTCGATGAATGGTCACTCTATCATGCCTGGAATACGGAGGACAAAGGTTCCCGCTACGGCAATCCCAGCTTTGATCGGAACGGGAAGCTGAACGGACCGCTTGATGGCAAATATGGTCCTGACACCTCGGTCGAATTTCTTCTCGATTTTATGACCCGTGAACGGGAGGTGCCGTTCTTTGCCTATTATGCCATGGCGCTGCCGCACTGGCCGGTGAACCCGACGCCGGATTCAGAGGAATGGGCTGACCCGGCGATGCGACTGGATGAAAGTGATCACTATTTTCCGGACATGGTGCACTACCTGGACAAGATCGTCGGGCAACTCGAGGAGGGGCTTGCCGCGGCGGGTCTCAAAGAGAACACGCTCATTGTCTTTTACAGTGACAATGGCACCGACACGAAGGTGACGACGCAGTTCCGAGGTGAAGCGATTCAGGGGGGCAAGGCCTCTCCGCTTCAGACGGGGATTAGGGTGCCTCTGATTGCGCATTGGCCGGGAAGAATCAATCCGGGGCAGATAAAGGATGATCTCATCGATGCCTCCGATTTCCTTCCGACCCTGGCGGAGCTCGCCGGCGTCGAGGTCCCCGCTGATTGGCCGATCGACGGGATCAGTTTCGCGCCGGCCCTTTTCGGAGAGAATGAGGGGGCACGTGAGGCGTCATTTTTCTGGTATGATCCAAGGCCCGGATGGGATAAGGAAAGGTTCGCCCGGCACATTTTCGCGCTCGATCATCATTACAAGCTCTTTTCAGATGGTCGGCTTTACGATATCTCGGGTGACGGGCTCAAAGAGAATCTTCTCGAAGACGAACCTGATGCTGAAGCCATTGCTGCCGCGTCGAAGTTGCAGGCAGTTATCGATGAGAAAATGTCCGGTCCTGTTTCCGCGGCCGCGAAGGTGGAAGTCGATGCCTTTGGTGATCCTCTTAACTAGGGTTCGATCCTTTTACCCGGCGTGGATGTCGGCATCAGTTTCAATGACGAATTTGTCAGGCTCGTATTTCTGATCGGGGGATGTGTCCGATTTGGCTATGACATGGCAGAAATTCGGGCCCCTTGGAGCGTTATCGTGCCTGTTTCGCTTTTTCTTCGTGAGATTATCTTTTCAACCGGTGTCATGCCGTCCAAAATCACCCCCTTCTTTTTTATTGATGAGAAAATTACTCCTCCTGATCACCGCCGTTTGCTTATTTCAGCATACTCAAGCCGAAGACGGCTTCGAAAGTCTTTTTAACGGAAAGGATCTCACGGGGTGGGATGGTAATCCGAAGTTCTGGGCAGTGGAAGACGGTGCCATCACTGGTCGCACGAAGTCGCCTGAGGATCTGGAATACAATCAGTTTCTCATCTATCGCGGCGGTGAGGTCGAGAACTTTGAGCTTCGCGCAAAAATCCGCGTCACCGGAAACAATTCAGGAATTCAGTATCGCAGCAAGGAAATGCCGGAGATCGGAAAATGGTCGATCGGAGGGTATCAATGCGACGTCCATCCTGCAGCGGAGAACAATGCGATGCTCTATCATGAGCGGGGTCGCGGCATCATCGCGAAGAATGGACAGACGGTTGCGGTCGATCCGGAAGGTCGGAAGTGGCTCACGGCGGAGCGTGATGCGGTGGCCGTTGATACCGCTGAGTGGAATGAGTATACGATTATCGCAAAGGGAAATCATGTCACTCATCTCCTGAACGGTGAAGTGACTGCGGTGGTGCATGATTACGATAAAGAGGGGCGTTGTCTCAGTGGCCTTCTCGCGATTCAGGTTCACCGCGGGCCTGCGATGGAAGTTCAGGTGAAAGATATTCGTCTCAAAAAGCTCCCTGAAGGTGGAATTAATCCATGGTCGAATGCCGATGTGCCGAATGATGCACAGGAAATTGGAAAGCCGAAAGCGAAACCGAAAGCTGCTCCGGCAAAGCCGAAGGCCGCTGCGAAAGCAGCGCCGAAGCCGAAGCCAAAGCGTCAAACTGAAGTTGGCCCCCGTATCGGAGAGAATCAGGCGACACCGGTGGATCGAATTAAAGTTCCTGAAGGCTTTGAAGTGGAGCTTCTCTACTCGGTGCCCGGTGGTGATCAGGGATCCTGGGTGGCTCTTGCCAATGATGATAAAGGTCGGATCTATGCGAGCGATCAGTATGGTGATTTTTACCGTTTCACTCCTCCTGCAGCTGGTGAGGAATTGAGCGAAGCTGACGTTGAAAAGCTTCCGGTGAACATTCGGGCGATCAACGGAATGGCCTTCGCTTTTGATGCGCTCTATGTCGGAGTGAATGATTATGAGCGTAAGATTCAGAGCGGCCTCTACCGGATTTCTGACAGCGATGGAAACGATGAGTTGGACAAAGTGGAGATGCTCAAGGCTTTTGAGTCGAAGAGTGATCACGGAGTCCATGCGATTGTGCCAACGCCTGATGGCAAATCTCTCTATCTCGTCACAGGCAATAATGCGGTGATCGACGGAGGGCCGGTTGCCGGCACTTCTGACAATTCACCAGTCACGAAAACCTGGGGTGATGATCATCTCCTTCCGAGGATGCTCGATGGTCGTGGTCACAACCGCCACGTTCTTGCGCCGGGCGGCATCATTTATCGTGTCGACCCAGACGGCAATAATTTCGAAATTTTCGCCTCCGGGTTCCGAAACATCTACGATGCCTCTCTGAACCGGGAAGGTGAGTTGTTTACTTATGATGCCGACATGGAGTATGATTTCAATACGCCATGGTATCGCCCGACCCGTGTGAATCATGTGGTCAGTGGCGGTGAATACGGATGGCGCAACGGAGCAGGTAAGTATCCGGAGTTCTACGCCGACAACCTGCCGGCGACGGTGAACATCGGTCCGGGTTCTCCCACTGGAACGCTTTTCGGTTACGGGGCGAAGTTCCCGGCGAAGTATCAGAATGCCTTTTATGCTCTCGATTGGAGTTGGGGTAAGGTGTACGCGATCCACCTGGAACAGGATGGCGCGAGCTATACAGGAACGAAGGAGGAGTTCATTACAGGTGCTCCGCTGCCTGTCACTGATGCGATCATTCATCCGGGTGACGGAGCGATGTATTTTGCGATTGGCGGGCGTCGTGTCCAATCGGGCCTCTATCGTGTCAGCTACCGCGGCGCGGACAGCGTTGCCGCCGTGGATAAAATTCCTGAGCCAACTGAAGAGGCCGGGATTCGTCATCATCTCGAGTCGTTTCACGGAGTGGAGAAGGACGGGGCAGTCAGTGAGTCCTGGGAATACCTTGACCACGAGGACCGTTGGGTCCGCTGGGCGGCACGGGTTGCGATCGAGCATCAGCCGGTGAAGGAGTGGGCGACAAAGGCGCTCGAAGAGAAGGCGGCGGAACGTCGCATCGAGGGGATTCTTGCCCTGGCCCGAGTCGCAGGATCGGCGCCCAGCCAACGTGAGGAGGGGGGCGTTTCCGGGATTTCGACGGCAAAGCGCAGTGAGATTTACGGGTCTGATAGTGAACTCCGTGAAGCCATCCTGAGCAGTCTTCTTGAGGTTGAGGTTGATGCTCTCAGTGAAGCGTGGAAAATTGATTACACACGGGTTCTTCAGATTGTTTTGGTTCGCTTTGGTGACCCCTCTGCTGAGCATCGTGAGGCGTTGATTGCGAAGCTGGACCCGTCACTTCCGTCGACGAGCTACGAGTTGAACTGGGTTCTTCTTGAAACACTTGTCTCCCTGCAGGATCCAGGCGCGGCAGAGAAGGGCATGAAGCTTCTTGCTGAGGCGAAGAGCCAGGAGCCGCAAATGCAGTTTGCCCGTTCTCTCGCCCACCTTAAAGCCGGGTGGACACCTGAACTTCGCGAGCAGCAGATTGAGTGGTTCCTTACCGCCGCGAACTATCGCGGTGGGGCGAGTTTTACCAAGTTCATCGAGTTTATTCGAAATGACAGTCTGGCGACCTATACCGATGCGGAGAAGAAGACGCATGCTGAGCTGTTGGCAAAGAAACCTGAAGTGAAGTCCGCCATTGAAAATGTCGGGGCGGTTTTTGCGGGGCGGACACCGAAGATGTGGACGCTCGAAGAACTCAGTGAAGCGGCGGCCACCGGGATGACGCAGCGCGATTTTGAAAACGGCCGCAAAATGTTCGCGGCGGCGGCCTGCTATGCCTGTCACCGTTTTGGGAACGCAGGTGGAATGACAGGGCCGGATCTGACCGGGGCGGGGGGGCGTTACAGTCCTCATGATTTCCTCGATCAGGTCATCAATCCGAGTAAGGAAATCAATGAACAGTTTGCACCTATCGTCGTGACCCAAAAAGACGGCACGGTCGTTTCCGGTGTGGTCGTCAATCTGAGTGGTAACAATGTCACCTTGAATACAGATCTTTCTGATCCGAATCAACGGGTGAATGTCGACCGGACACAGGTGGAGTCGATCGAGGTTTCGAAGGTTTCACCGATGCCTCCGATGCTGCTTAACATGTTGACGAAAGATGAGATTCTCGACCTCGTTGCCTACACCCTCAGTGGAGGTGATAAGAGTAACGAAATGTTTGCGAAGTGATCGCGCCATGAACAGGGTTGGTGCCTCAATCCTACCCTGTTAGGCTTGAGTCATGAAGCAATGGCTCCCCCTTCTTTTTTCAGTGTTTTTATGCGGCTCGTCTCAGGCCGGTGACCGTCCAAATATTCTTTGGATTGTGGTCGATGACATGTCCGCCAATTTCTCCTGCTACGGAGAGACGGCGATCGAAACACCGGTCGTTGACGGGCTTGCCGCAGGAGGGGTGAAGTTTACTCGCGCCTATGCAACCTCTCCGGTTTGCTCGACGTTTCGTTCAGCGCTTATCACGGGGATGTATCAGACCTCTGTCGGGGTTCATCATCACCGCAGTGGCCGAGGTGAGCATCGCATTCAGTTGCCGGCCGGAGTGCGCCCGCTCCCCGAGATTTTTCAGAAGGCCGGATACTGGACCTGCATGGGGAGCGGACTTCCTGAGCTGGATTATCGGAGCGAGCCAATGAGGCCGAATCAGAAGCTGGGCAAGGCGGATTACAATTTTGACTGGGAGGAAGAGATTTATGATAGCAATGACTGGGCAGGGCGTGACGATGGTCAGCCGTTTTTCATGCAGGTGCAGCTTCATGGAGGAAAACTGAGGGGAGCATCTGAAGCCTCCAATGCAAAATTCCAGGAGAGGGTTAAAGCTGAACTCGGCAGTGCCACGAGTCCGGCATTGGTGACTTTGCCCCCGCACTATCCGGATGATCCGGTGTTTCTGAATGATTGGGCCGCCTATCTCGATTCTGTTCGGATGACAGATTATCATGTAGGAAAAGTGTTAGAGCGTTTAGAGGAAGAGGACCTCCTCGAGAATACGTTGATCGTTTTCTTTACCGATCACGGGATCAGCACGGCGCGCGGAAAGCAGTTTCTTTACGATGAAGGCACTCATATTCCCCTCGTTCTGAGTGGTCCCGGAATCTCTCCGGGAACCATCAGGGAAGATCTCGTCGAACATATTGATGTAACTGCCTTGTCTCTTGCTGCCGCCGGGATCGGTATTCCTGAGTCCATGCAGGGGGATGATATTCTGTCAGAGAAATACCGCTCAAAGCCGGGTGTTTACGCGGCGCGCGATCGTTGTGGGGAGACGGTTGATCGAATTCGCTCAGTGCGGACAGAGAAGTATCTCTATCTACGCAATTTTTATCCAAAGCGTCCACATCTCCAGCCGAGTAATTACAAGGACAGTAAGGCGATCGTGAGGCGTCTCCGGGAACTTCACGGTGAAGGGAGTTTAGCCGAGTTGAGTGAAAGACTCTTCTTCTCGCCGGGGCGTGCCCCGGAAGAGTTGTACCTTTATCACGAAGACCCGTGGCAACTTCGGAATCTTGCTGCTGATCCGAATCACGCGGCAGCGTTGCTCGAGCATCGTCAACGACTGGACCGTTGGATTGTGGAAACCGGTGACATGGGTTCTGAATCGCCGGAAATCTATGCGCAGGAGATTGAGGATGAACTGAACCACATCAAGCCCGGTTCGACCAGATACGAAGAGTTCAGTGCCAATGCTGAACTGATGAAGCGCTGGGCTTTGGAGGGGAAGTAGGGGAAGGGCAGCAGAACGGATGGGGTGATCCGGTATTCAAGGGCGGGATACCTTTCCGGTGCGGACTTGTTCCCTTGTTTCAAAGGTTTTTACTTCAGGGGCGGCCCCGACGGGAATGTGTGCGGCGAGTTTTTTCTTGAGGTCTGTGTATTCCGCCTTGTCAGCCAGGTTTGTTTTTTCATCAGGGTCGACGCGATGGTCGTAGAGTTCTTCGGCCCCGTCATCATAGCGAATGTAACGCCAGTCACGTGTCCGGACGGAGTGGTTTCCGAAGTAGCTGGAAGAAAGGGCCGGCCGTTCGCGGGGAGTTGATGGATTATTCAGTTGGGGGGTCAGTGATATTCCTTCGAGGTGTTTGTTCTCCGGGAGATCAGTCAGTTCGATGAGAGTGGGAAAGATATCAAGAAGGCTGGCGGGTTCAGGAGAGGTCCCCGGTTCAATGCCGGGGCCGGCAAAGAAGAGGGGGACGCGGGTTGATTCCTCCCAGAGGGTTCGTTTTGCGATGTGTTGTTTTTCTCCGATGTGAAATCCATGATCGCTCCAGAGAACAATAATGGTGTTGTCTTTGTTAGGGCCACTGTCGAGACCTTTGATGATTTCACCAACGCAGTGATCCACAAAGCTGGTGTTGGCGAGATAGGCATGCACCATGCTTCGCCAGTGCTTCCTGTCCTGTAACTCGGCCAGGGTCGGGGCTATCCACATCTTATACTGAAAGTTCCCGGGAATATCGTCCATGTCTGTCGGATCGGCGTCAGGCATCGTGATTGCTTCGGCATCGTAAAGTTCATACCAGTGAGGTGGAACAAACATGGGAACATGAGGGCGGAACAGCCCGACAGAGAGAAAGAAAGGTTTGTCGTGTTCCTGCCTGAGAGTTTCAGCAGCAGCCCCGGCGAGTTGGTAGTCATACATCTCTGCATCAGTTTTCGGGAAGGCACCCCAGTCCCATGGCTTTGGAGCGTGAAATGTCTTTTTCGGATTTGGTCCTCCCTTCCTGAGGGTGAGGACAAGGTTGTTGTCTGCCTCAAGGCGTCCTGTGAAATTGTGATGGAGAATCTTTCCGCCGGTGATGGTGGTGTAGCCATTTGCCTTGAAAAATCCGGGCATTGTCGGGACATCGTCGAGGCGGGCGATCTCCTGATAGGGGGTGCCCAGTTCATAGCTCCCGTGTGTCGTCGGCCCGACTCCTGAGATGACGCTGATTCGGGAGGGGGAGCAGACCGTCACTGAGCAATGCGCATTGGTGAAGTTGACCCCGCGGGCAGCTAGGGAATCGAGATGCGGAGTGATCGCATCGGGGTGCCCGCCAAGACATCCGATCCAGTCATTCAAGTCATCCACCGAGATCATGAGGACATTGGGTTTTTCATTGGCGTGGAGGGAGCCAATGACGCAGGCAATGAGAAGAGAAAGCAGGAAACGCATGCCTGGAAGTTGCCGGATGAGTTCTCAGTTGTCACGTCCGTGAAAGCGCTTATACCGCGATGGAGGCCCCTGCCGAAGATGGACAAAGAGAAGAAATTTTGTAATCTCCCGCCATGAAACTCCTACTGTTGTTTGCCTTCGTGCTTGTATTTGCTTCTTCGATATTTGCTGAGGAATCAAAGTCCTTTGCCTTGCCTACCCCGGATGAGGAAAGAAGTTATATCGGGGAGGGAATGTTACGTCGCTACTCCGGGTATGTAACTAAGTGGCCTCAGTACCGGGAGCGTTGGTCGAAAGAGGTTGAGAAAGATCAGGGCGCTGTCGTTTTTCTGGGTGACTCCATCACTCAGGGATGGCGGGATGATTTCAAAGGGAGATTCGAGGGGATGAAGCTTGCCAACCGTGGAATTGGCGGCGACACCACCCGGGGAATGTTGATTCGCTTGAAGGAGGACGTTCTTTCTCTTAATCCTTCAGCGGTGGTCATGCTGATGGGGACGAATGATATTGAAGTCGATATTGCTCCGAAAGCGATTGCGAGGAATTTCGAGAAAATCGTCGCAGCGATCAAGGAACAAAGCGCAGAGACACCCATCATTCTCTGCCGGACCTTTCCCAGTTCTGCGGAGAAGAATCGACCACGTGAAACGATTGAGGAGGTGAATGGGCTCTTCGAAGCAGTTGTGAAAGGGGATCCTCAGGTCACGGTTATTGACACGTGGACGCTGTTTGCCGATGAGAACGGCGATGCCGACCCTGTCTGGTTTAAGGATTTGCTTCACCTTAATGAGGCGGGATACCGGCGGTGGGCCAGAGCTCTTCAGCCGGTCTTTGAATCTCTCGGGCTGGCGGAGCCGGAACCCGACGATTTTGTGCTTGAGGAAGGGTTCGAAAGTCTTTTTAACGGAAATGATCTCACGGGGTGGGGGTACCGGGTAACTCCTCCGAGAAAGGCTCCGAAGAAGCCGCGACCGGACATGCCGGTGTTCGTTGAAGTGAAAGAGGATGTCGCATTTGACGGGCTGAAAGAGAGTGACGATGGAAGATATGCCGCGATGAACGGGCGGCTCGTGGTGAAGACTCCGGCCGAGGGTCGGCGGATTCAGCAGCTCTGGACCACCCGGGAGTTCAGCGGTGATTTTGTGTTGAAGCTGGAGTTTCGTGCGACACCCAATGCTGACAGTGGAGTCTTTATCAGGAAGCCCCAGTTGCAATGTCGCGACTATCCTCTCGCCGGGCCATATTTTGATCTCGAAAATTACAAGCCGCAGGATTGGAATGAACTGGTCGTGACGGTTGAGGGGGGAGTGGCGCGTGCGACTTGCAACGGAGAACTTTTAACCGACGACATGGAGGTCCCAGAAAGTGGACCGATCGGCCTGGAGGGAGATCGCGGGCAAATGGAGTATCGCCGGATTCGGCTGAAGGCCCTTTAGATTGGGTAGCATTGCAGCATGGGGAACCGTATCGTTGAAAGACGACGATTTCCGGCTACGGTGGCGTCGAATTCTCTTTTGCCCATGAGCGCCGATACTTTGCCATTACCCGATTTTGAGGACATCGCTGAAACGATGAGTTACCTTCCTGATCTCGATGCAAAGTATCAATTTCTGATCGACTTGAGTAAGCGGCTTCCTCCTGTTTCTGAAGAAGAGCAGTCGGATGATTTTCGTGTTTTCGGTTGTCAGTCGATGGTGTGGATCGTGCCTTACACGGATGCGGAAACACCGGGCGTGATCAAATTTCGGGGAAAGAGTGATTCGGTTCTAGTCAGTGGTATCATTGCGACGGTTCTCAGTCTTCATGCAGGATTGACGGCGAGAGAGATACTGGACCTTGATGCTTCCGAAGAATTGAAGCGTCTTGACCTGGAGTCTCACCTCAGCCCGACCCGTCGAAACGGTCTCGTCGGTATGATTGAACGCATTCGTGAGTATGCGGCTGAAGAGCTCATGAAGCAGGCGTGATCGTCGAGCGGCGCTCTGTCTGATTTTTCTAAAACTTCATCCGAATACTCAAGTGCCGGGTATTGAGCGGGGATTCGGCGGCGTCCATGATGCTGCTCCGGTGTGTTCACTGAACGCGTTCCGATAGCCTGCCAATTCCCGTTTCCTTTTGTTTATTCTCATGAAAAATTTCCTCCAAACTTTTCTCCCGATCCTGATAATTTCGGTGTTGAGCCCCTTTCTTCATGCTGAAGAGAGACCTAATATCATCTTGATTATGGTCGATGACATGGGGTTCTCAGACCTCGGTTATCATGGTGGGGAGATTGAAACCCCGAATTTGGATGCGCTTGCGGGGGGAGGTGTGAGGTTTTCTCAATTCTACAATTCGGGGAGGTGTTGCCCGACACGGGCAACACTGGTGACCGGGCTTCATCCTCATCAGACAGGAATTGGCTGGATGACAGAATCTCCGACAAGTAAGGAGAAGGTCGGAGCCCCGCCAGCGTATCAAGGACATTTGAATGAGCAGTGTGCTACGGTTGCCGAGGCCTTGAAGCCTTATGGTTATGCGACGCTGATGTCCGGTAAGTGGCATCTCGGCTTTAACGATGAAGCGGACTGGCCGAGGCAAAGGGGCTTCGATCGGTTCTATGGCAGCATCACCGGGGCAACACGATTCTTTCATCCTCACGGCGACCGGGGGATCACACTGGGCAATGAGATGATTGAAACGCCGGAAAGCACAACCGACGAAGCCTATTACACGACGGACGCTTTTACCGATTACGGAATTCGCTTTATTGAGGAGCATCTCGCGGGAGATTCATCGGAGGACCCCTACTTCCTCTATCTTGCCTACACGGCCCCGCACTGGCCTCTGCAGGCTTTCGAGGACGATATTGCGAAGTATCGGGGGAAGTACAAAATGGGGTGGGATAAGCTGCGCGAGCAGCGATATCGCCGTCAGATTGAACTGGGTTTAATTGACGAATCCTGGGCGCTTTCACCGAAGACGGAAGGAATTCCTGACTGGGATTCGCTGGACGAAGCGAAGCAGGATGAGATGGATCTTAAAATGGCGATTTATGCGGCAATGGTTGACCGGGTGGATCAAAATATCGGAAAGCTCGTCGAACGACTCAAAGCAAGCGGTACCTATGAGGACACCTTGATTCTTTTTCTTTCCGACAACGGAGCCTGTCAGGAAGGGGGCATGCTGGGACGCGGTGAATTCTTCGATAAGGAAAAACGTAATCTTGAAGATACGAACAGTTATGGCGAGGCCTGGGCAAATGCGGGGAGTACTCCGTTTCGCTACTATAAGCACTTTGCTCACGAAGGTGGGACCGCGACTCCGTTCTTTATGCATTGGCCTGCGGGCATCGAGACCGGCAGGGAATGGTATGATTCTCCAGCACAGCTCATCGATATCGTTCCGACGATCCTGGATGTAGCCGGGGCGAAGTATCCTGAAGAGCGTGATGGGAGGCCGGTTCCGTCTCTGGACGGAATTTCGCTTCGGCCTGCCTTTGAGCGTGAGCCGCTGGCGAGGGAGGAGCCGATTTTCGTGGAGCATGAGACAAATGCGTTTGCCAGAGACCGTCAGTGGAAACTTGTCGGGAAGAACGTAGCGACAATAAACGGCACCGACGGGATGAAGTGGGAGCTATATGACATGCTCGCCGATCGCACCGAAACGAATAATCTCGCCGTCTCGAATCCGGGTAAGGTTCGTGAACTGGCTGACGCATGGGCGGCATGGGCAGACAGGGTAAAAGTTTATCCGCGTGATAAAAACAGTCCCCGACCCGGGGTTCCGACTCACGAGGAGATCACCCCGCAAATAGGGGGGAGAGAGTTTACGATCAAGGCCAGGGTCCGACACAAGAAGCCGAATGGGGTCGTGATTTCGCAAGGGGGGAATGCGTTTGGATACTCCCTTTTCTTCGAGGATGGAGTTCCCGCTTTTGCCTGGCGAAACCGCAGCGATCTGAAGGTAATACGTTCAGAGAAAGCGGTCAGTGGTGCCGTCGATCTGGTGGTGAAGGTGGAGGAAAATATGCTGACGCTGATGGTGGACGGAGCCACCGTTGCGAGCAGTCCGATCAGTGAATTGATGGCGGAGCAGCCGGGCCTGGGGATGTTTGTGGGAGCAGACGGAGTGCATGCAGTGGCCAGGTACAAAGTCCCGAATCGTTTTAACGGGAGCATCCTTCAGCACGAAGTCGTCTCGGAGATGAGGAAAGTGGCGATGCGAACTCCCTGGTCAGAAAAAGTGGTTCCTGAAGAAGTATGGAGCGAGTATCCGCGGCCTCAGTTGCGGAGGGATCAATGGACCAATTTGAACGGTCACTGGGACTATGCGGTCACTGGAATGGAAGCGGCGGAAATGCCGGAGAGTGCCGATGGCCGGATTCTCGTTCCCTTTGCTTTTGAAGCTCCCCTTTCCGGAGTGGAGGAGCGATTCATGCCGGATGACGTCCTTTGGTATCGCCGAAGTCTTCAACTTGAGAAGAAGGATGACCGTCGCTACCTCCTGAACTTCGAAGCGGTCGATTATGAATCAACTGTCTGGGTGAACGGAAAGGAAATTGGATCAAACAAAGGGGGGAATCTGCCGTTCTCTTTTGATGCCACGGAGGCACTCCGCACGGGAGAAAACGAAATCCGGTTGCGGGTTACTGACGCGACAGACAGTGCCTATCAGCTCCATGGAAAGCAGCGGTTAAATCCGAAAGGAATTTGGTACACGCCGGTATCCGGAATCTGGCAGACAGTGTGGATGGAGGAAGTAGTCGACAAGCATGTCACCGGCGTAAAGGTCACCACTCAGATCAATGGGCGGGTTCTCATTGAAATTTCCAGTGAGGGTGAAGGTCCGGTCGAAGGTCGTGCCCTCGTGAGACTGGGAGACACTGCGATCACAGAAGCGGAAATTGAGGGGGATCGTGTTGAGTTGTCTATTCCGAATCCGGAGTTGTGGACGCCGGATTCGCCGACTTTGTATGATGTCCGTATTGAATTCGGGGAGGATGTTGTCGAGAGCTATTTCGGGATTCGGGAGACCGGGATTGAAAAGGATGAGGAAGGACACCTTCGTTTTACTCTTAATGGGAAACCGATTTTTCATTGGGGAACCCTGGACCAGGGATGGTGGCCTGACGGACTTCTCACCCCGCCTTCGGATGAGGCGATGGTTTCTGATATCAAATTTCTTAAGGCTTCAGGATTCAACACGATTCGCAAGCATATTAAAGTGGAGCCGCGTCGCTATTATTATCATTGTGATAAAATGGGAATGCTGGTTTGGCAGGATCAAGTCAGTGCAAGGCGCGATGATGATCCTGAATGGACACGACTAAATCCCGGTCCCCCGACTCTAAGCTGGCCGGAAGAGGCACATCAGCAGTATCTGCGCGAGCATAAGCTGATGATCGATACGTTATACAGTCATCCGTGTATCGTGCAGTGGGTTCCCTATAACGAGCGATGGGGGCAGCATCAGACAATGGATACCGGCGAGTGGGTGGTCCCGTATGATCCAACCCGCCAGATTAATATTGCGAGTGGGGGAAATTTTTTCCCGGTTGGTCATATTGTGGATGCCCACCACTATCCGGATCCCGAGTTCCCATGGGAAGATGGGGAAGGCGGGCGCTTTGACGCCTTTGTGAAAGTGATGGGTGAGTTTGGTGGGCATGGGTATCCTGTTGAAGGGCACCTTTGGGACACGAAGGTCAAGAATTGGGGATATGGAGGGCTGCCGGAAAATGAGGAAGAGTGGATCGAGCGATATCGAGTTTCCATTGCCAAGCTTTTAGCGCTTAAGAAGCAGGGGATCGCCGCCGGGATTTACACTCAGACAACCGATGTGGAGGGCGAGATCAACGGGTTGATTACCTATGACCGCAAGGTGAAGAAGATCAGTGCGGCGGAACTTCACCGTCTCAGTCGACCTCTTTTCGAGTAGAGGGGGAATCCGTTTCCCCGCCACGATCCGGCCGGGAATTACCTGCCTCTTGAATTCGTTCTCTCGTCGCCCGGTTATGTCCGGCGACGACGAGGGAGAACGAATGATCAATGAGTTTCATGATCAGTGAATCCGGAAGTGAGCCATCAAGAAGAATGGTGTTCCAGTGCTTTTTATTCATGTGGTAGCCCGGGGCAACCGCCTCGTGTTCCGCGCGCAGATCGATTGCTCTCTCCGGGTCACACTTTAGATTCATCTGAGGAGGAAATTCATCTGGAGAGAGCAGCGCAAACATTTTCCCTGCTACTTTATAGACGGCTGCGCGGGGGCCAAAGGGGAACTCCTCACTCGTTTCAACTCTCTCGAGTAGATTGCGGTGAATGATCTCGAGGTTATTCATTGAATGGTGGAATTACGTCTTCCCCGTAAGTTGGCAAGAATTTCATTTTAAGTGTTTATGATGTATACAAACATAGCTTACTCCAATGAACTTGCCTGCCAGTGCTGTTGCCTTTGCTTTGATCTCCATTTTCTTCGTGGAAGAAGTAATGGCGCAGATTAATGGTGAATCGATTGCTACCTATATCGCGATTGATTCAGGTAATCCGCGGGAGGATTATTTGAACTACAGCTATAAGCTCGCCACGACACTGAAGCTTCTCACGCCTCAGCAACTCGAAAGGGTGTTCGGAAGTGTGGTAGGCGTCTCGCTTCCGTATACACTGAATGAGCAGTTGGAGCTGGGTGAGATGAATTTTGACGGAGGTTCCGCCGATCTGACCCGGGGCGCGCTTGAGGAACTCAATAAGGTTGCTGAGTTCCTCGCTTTTAATCCCAAAGCGAGAATCTCGATCGAGGGGCATGCCTGGTATCAGGATGATCGTTCACAGGCACTTTCTGAAGCCCGTGCCACCGCGGCGATGAATTATCTCTCCGAAATGGGGATCTCTCCCGATCGAATTGAGACGGTCGGTTACGGTGCGGCCCGGCCGCTGGTGGAAAGTGATGACCTTTCCGAGACCATCGCGAATCGCCGGGTAGAGATTCGGGTGGTCGAAGAATGAGCGATTCAGGATGCCGAAGAGTGACTTCGTGATCCGGAGGAGCGGCGGTTTCCGCCACCCCCGCCGTTCCGACGACGATTTCCTCCGCCCTGACCTCCTCCGGAGCGACCGCGTTGATTTCCGCCACGGCCCCGTCCGCCGCCCTGTCCGCCTCTGGGAGGGGTTGCGTTGCGTTCCTCATGACGGGGTTCGCGGTGGAAAGGTTGGTCCCGGTTTACCGGAATCTTAATTCGGATGTTCTTCTCGATTTGGCTGAGGAGTCCGTTGCTCTGTTCATCGCAGAAGGAAATTGCCTTTCCCTCTGCACCGGCACGGGCGGTGCGGCCGATGCGGTGAACGTAAGAATCAGGCTCATTGGGAAGATCAAAATTGACGACGAGATCGACTCCTTTGACATCGATGCCGCGGGCGGCAATGTCAGTCGCAACAAGAACACGGATTCTGCCGCTGCGAAAATCATCAAGAGCCCTGACTCTTGCACTTTGAGATTTGTTTCCATGGATCGCGGCAGCGGGGATTCCTATCTTATTAAGATGTTCCGCAATGCGATTGGCAACGTGTTTCATGCCGGTAAAAACAAGAGCGAGTCCTTCGGTGTTCTCCTCAAGGCAGTGAGTGAGGAGATCGCGCTTGTCGCTTCCTGCGACATGGCAAAGGCTTTGGTTGATCTTCTCGACGGTGGTCGCCGGAGGCGTGACTTCGACGTGCTTCGGATTCTTTAAAATCGTTCCGGCGAGTTCGATAATGGAAGGTGGCATTGTCGCGGAAAAGAAGAGTGACTGTCGATTTTTCGGCAGTTCAGCAATGATCTTTTTCACATCGTGAATGAATCCCATATCGAGCATACGGTCAGCTTCATCGATCACGAAAATCTCAAGCTCCCGCAGACTGATATGGCCCTGCCCGATGAGATCGAGAAGCCTTCCCGGGGTGGCGACGAGTACTTCAGGTCCCCGGCGTATTGCCTGAACCTGCGGGTTCTGTCCGACACCTCCGAAAATCACCGTGGATTGATGACGGAGGTGCGTACCGTAGGCACCGAAGCTGTCGTGAATCTGAATCGCCAGTTCACGTGTGGGGGCGATTACAAGAACGCGGGGCGATTTCGGTTTCCTGGATTTTTGATGTTTGGTCAGGTGCTCGAGAACAGGGAGGGCAAAGGCTGCTGTTTTTCCGGTTCCGGTCTGAGCACAACCCATCACGTCGTGTCCTTCGAGGACATGAGGAATGGTCTGTTCCTGAATGGGGGAAGGGGTGGAGTAGTCGCGATCCCGAAGAGCGCGTTGCAATGGTTCGCCTAGGGCGAGTTCAGAGAAAGTGATAGACATAGTAAGATAAGTAGCCGGATAGAAATGAACGTGACGAAGCCCGATTAGCGTCGTCGTGGATAGAGTCCCCCCGGAGGGGTGTGTGGCCGCTGGTCAGCGGTAGGACTCGATGAAATAAAATAAGCCCGGAACAATTCTCACCGAAGAAACCGAGAGGGCTGACCGGGGTGCGAAATGCCGTTGAACCCGGAGATAGAGACCGGATCGTCGTCGAGAAAGGGGGCTTTGCAAGTGGAATAATCTCGTGTTTCCGGCACGGCATTGCCCGCGCAACGGGAATAGATGCGTGTAATTCTTCCGTCTATGCGCAATGTATCTCACTTGAATGCGCACAGGGATCACGGATATTGAGAATTGGAAATGATCAAAAAATCAATGCTTTCAGCAGCTTTATCCCTGGGCTTTTTGCTCAACCTGCTTGCTGCGCCAACGAATGAAGACCTCATCAGAAAGATGGACGGGTTTCTTTCGCAGCATTGCTATGAATGTCACGATGATCTCACCGCAGAGGCCGATCTCGATTTGACCAGTCTGGATTTCGATCCCGCATCTCCGTCCAGTTTAAGTCAGTGGGAGCTGATTTTTCAACGCGTGGAAGACGGTGAAATGCCTCCGAAAAAGAAGAAGGCGCCGGGGCCGGGCGAGTTGAAGTCGTTCTTGAAAACTCTGGAATCGCCTCTGATTGCGGCAGACCGCGAGTTCCTCAAGGCGTATGGACGTGTTCATGGGCGTCGACTCACCCGCGTTGAATATGAGCATGCCGTGCACGATTTGCTGAAGATTGATGTTCCGCTGGCGAGTGAACTTCCTGCCGATGAGGTGGTTCATGGATTTGAAACGGAAGCCGATCAGCAGCAGTTGAGCCATTTCCATCTCGATAAGTATTTGAGTGCGGCGAATCTGGCGCTCGACTACGCCTTTAGCCGGGCTCATGAAGATGAGTCTGTTTTTGAGGAAATTTTTCGGGCCAAAGAGCTGACGCATCGCACTCGCGGGAACTATCGAGGCCCGGATTCCCGTGACGGGAAGACGGTTACCTGGCGACTGAGGCTCCAGTTTTTCGGGAGAATGCCGAAGACATCGGTTCCTGAATCAGGTTGGTACGAAGTGGCAATTAATAAGTTAAAAGCTATCAATCCGGGGGCGGACGGCACCGTGTGGGGCAGCTTGCGCAGTGGTGCCTGTGCCTCCAATGAGCCGATCCTTTTCCCTCTTGGGATCGTCGAAGCAACCGCGCAGCCTTCGACGCAGGTTTTCCGGGGATACATCAGGGAGGGGCACATGCTTGAATTTAAAGTGGACGATGCGACGGAGAAGCCGGCTCCCTCCGGGGCGACTGGCGGAAACGTTTCTTTTGAGGGGCGTGATTTAAAGGCAGATGGATTCGCCGGCATTGAATTTGATTCGATCACGATCAAACGCATCTATCCTAACGGAAGCCGATGGCAGGTCAGGAACAGTCTCTATCCCGGGTTGGTCAAAGAAGGAAAGCTTGAGACGAAGAAGACCCCTGAAGAGCTGGCCGGATTGATTGAAAATTTTGCATCCCGGGCTTTCCGTCGCCCTCTTACTGAAGGGGTGATCGACCCCTACATTTCCCTGGCAACGCAGCAACTCAAGAAGGGGCGGTCTTTCGCGCAAGCGCTGAAGATTGGATATCGGGCGGTGCTTTGTTCGCCCCGATTCCTTTCCTTTGTTGAGCCGGTCGGTAAGCTTGATGATTACGCACTTGCTTCACGGCTGAGTTTCATGCTCTGGAGTAGTATTCCCGATCGCGAGCTCGTGCAGCTTGCCGAATCAGGACGTTTGAGTGATCCGAAAATATTGAAGGCTCAGGTCAACCGTCTCCTCGATGACCCGAAATCTGAGCGGTTCATCGAGCATTTCACTGATCAATGGCTTAATTTGAAGCAGATCGATTTCACGACTCCTGATCCCCGTCGCTTTGCTACTTTTGATACGGTTTTGAAAGAATCGATGGTTGCTGAGACGAGAGGATTTGTCTCGGAGATGATTCACCGGAATCTAAGTGTGAGAAATTTTATCGATTCTGATTTTGGAATGTTGAATGGCCGGCTCAAAGCGCATTACGGAATAAACGCTGCCAAGGTGAAACCCGGAGCGGGTTTGCAGAAAGTGAGCCTTCCGGAGAATGCCCGAAGTGGTATTGTGACTCAAGCGTCAGTGCTTAAGGTGACGGCTGATGGCTCGGTGACTTCGCCGATTTTGCGGGGGGTTTGGGTTAATGAACGGATTCTCGGCCTTAAGACTCCGCCACCTCCGCCGAATGTTCCCGCAGTGGAGCCTGACATCCGCGGGGCAGTCAGCATTCGCGACCAACTTGCGAAGCACAGCTCCGATGAGTCGTGTGCCGCCTGCCATGCCAAGATCGATCCGGCTGGTTTTGCTCTTGAATCTTTTGATCCGATCGGGAGTTGGAGAACGGCATACGGTAACAAGAAAGATTCAGCGAAGGTGGATGCGAGCGGCGTGACGCCGGACGGTGTCCCTTTCAAGGGCGTGGCGAATTGGAAACAGATCTATGCAGAACGCCCTGAGATGCTTGCCCATACTTTCGCTAAGCACCTTTTGGCCTACGGCACAGGTGCCTATCCGCGGTTTAGTGATGACTCATATTTGAACGATATTGTTGATACGGCTTCCAAAGATAATTACGGCCTGAGGACACTTCTTCAGGCTTGTGTTGCCAGCCCCATTTTTCAAACCAAGTAAGCCCATGAAAAGCGTCCATATCCATACGGGAGCCCACCTATCACGTCGAACCGTGCTGCGAGGAGCAGGGATTGCGCTCGGTCTGCCGTGGCTCGATGCCATGAATCCTGCTTTTGGAGCTTCCGATCCAGTCGCCCCGAAGCGATTTGTAGGCATCAGTCTTGCTCTCGGGCTTCACAACCCGTATCTCATTCCGGAAGGGGAAGGCCGCAACTATAAGCCGTCGCCTTACTTGAAATCACTTCAGGACATTCGCGAAGATTTTACGATTGTTTCCGGTTCTTCCCATCCCGGGGTGACTGGCGGTCATACGGCAGAGGGAAGTATCTTTTCCGCCTGCCCGAACGCCCGGGGAGCAACGACACGGAATACTATTTCCATCGACCAGTTGCTGGCGAAGCACCTCGGTCACGAAACACGCTTCCCCTCTTTGGTCTTAAATACAGATAATGAGCGCAGTCCATCTTATACCGAAAACGGTTCGATGATTCCTGCGATCACGAATCCGAAGAAACTCTTCGCGAAGCTTTTTGTTGATGATTCGAAAGAGGCGAAAAAAGCCCAGGCGGAGCTGGTGCGCGGAGGAAAGTCGATCATGGATATTGTCGGAGCGGAGGCAAAATCGCTCGAGCGTGAAGTCGGTTTCGGTGATAAAGCGAAACTTGACGCGTGGTTTACGAGCGTTCGTGAACTTGAGCAGCGACTGGAGGCGAATGCATCGTGGGTCCAACGGCCGAAGCCTGTGGTGAAGAAAGGGATTCAGCCCGGTGACCGGAATAACGCGGCCGACCTTGCGAGAGCGATGCTGGATATTCTAGTTCTTGCTCTGCAAACTGATTCGACCCGTTTTGCCACGCTGCATTGTACCGGGAATGCCGTGTCGGCACTGGAAGGTGTTGAGGAAGGTTATCATAGCTTGAGTCACCACGGGCGTGATGAAGAAAAGCTCGATCAATTGGCGATTGTGGAGCAGGCCATGATTGATGAGTGGGGTAACTTCCTTCGGCAGTTGAAAGGAATCGATCAGAACGGATCAACTTTGCTTGATGATTCGATGGTTCTCCTGACTTCCAATCTGGGGAATGCATCCTCACACGACAATAAGAATATGCCGGTGCTTTTTGCCGGGGGTGGGTTTGATCATGGAAAGCATCTTGCCTTTGATCAGAAGAATAACTATCCGCTTCCGAATCTCTACCTCAGTGCGATGCACCAGGCCGGGCTTGCCTTTGACTCCTTTGCGACAAGTAGCGGGGAGATGGACGGATTGGCAAGTAAGGTCTGATATTCCTTAATACCGCCAGGCCGGAATCTTGACAGAATCCGGGCAGGATGTCTCTATCGGGGGATGTCTTATCATGATAGATTGCTTGTGACCGGTATCGGTTGGGCAGGTATTTTAGTATCGTTAGGGCTAGTTGCCTTTGCTGAGGCTGAGCAGTTTCCGGAAATTTTCAACAGTGAGCAGGACAAGGTAACTGAATTGACTCCTGCGGAGACGGCAGCGGGGCTCATCAAACTCCCGGAAGGATTCATGGCGACTCTCTTCGCCTCGGAGCCTGAAGTGCAGAATCCCGTCGCGATGGCGTGGGATCGACGCGGGCGTCTCTGGATTGCTGAGAATTATACGTATGCTGAAAAGGCGGTTCGCTTTGAGTATTCGTTGAGGGATCGCATCATCGTGCTTGAGGACACAGACTGGGATGGAAAGGCTGATGTTCGCACGGTGTTCTCAGAGGATCTTCAGGTCTTAACAAGTCTTGAAACCGGTCGTGGCGGAGTATGGGCGCTATGCCCGCCTCAACTGCTCTTTATTCCTGATGAAAATGGTGATGATATTCCCGATCGTGAACCGGAGGTTGTTCTCGATGGTTTTGATCTCTCTTTGAACAGCTATCACAATTTTGCCAATGGACTTCGCTGGGGGCCTGACGGATGGCTTTACGGAAGGTGTGGGCACTCCAGTCCAGGAAGGATTGGTGTTCCCGGTACGCCTGATAAAGAGCGTATTCCGATCAAAGGAGGGATGTGGAGATTTCACCCGGAGAGAAAGGTTTTTGAAGGGATAACTCACGGGACAACGAATCCCTGGGGGCATGATTGGGACGCAAAAGGGGAGCTCTTTTTCATCAATACGGTGAACGGGCATCTTTGGCACGGTATTCCGGGAGCGCATTTTCCGGAGAGTTTCGGAGCTGACCCGAATCCCTATGTGTTTGAGAGGATCGATACTCATGCTGATCATTATCACTATGATCGAAGGGGAAAGTGGAGTGACTCACGTGATGGTGCGGCGGACGGGTTCGGAGGGGGGCACGCTCATGTTGGAATGATGATTTACCAGGGGACGGCGTGGCCTGAACGATTTCATGATCGCCTTTTTACAATCAATATGCACGGTCGGAGAACGAACGTGGAACGGTTGGATCGGGTCGGTAGCGGATTTGTCGGCCGGCATGAGCCTGATATTTTTCATTCAGGTGACGAATGGTTTCGGGGGCTCGATATCAGGCCGGGGCCGGATGGGTCGGTTTTTTTGATTGATTGGAGTGACATCGGTGAATGTCATGAGCACACCGGGGTGCACCGGACAAGCGGCCGAATTTATCGAATCAGTTTCGGAATGCCTGCCAAACCGCTATTTCCTCAGGATCCCCACGAGTGGCTGTTCAACGAAAAACCCTGGTATGCGCAGGCGATGCGGAGAGATCTGACTGTCCTGGAACGCGACGCCTTAGTGGCGGCGTTGGAGACGGAGGGGGCGGCTGTTCCACGATTGAGAGCCATGTGGGCCCTCCACCGGAATCAGGAGGATCCCGTGTTCTGGACGAATTTCCTGAGTGATCCCGAGGAGTCGGTAAGAACCTGGGCGATTCGGCTCATTCTTGATTCCCAGCCTATCGACACGATTGTTGGTCCACTCGCCGGGAAGACACCGGAACCTCAGTCCGGGCAGGTGATTGATGAATTTGTTCGAATGGCCCGGGATGATGAATCCGGATTGGTGCGGCTTGCGCTTGCCTCAGGGCTTCAACGGCTTCCTTTAGAGCAGCGGGGAGATGTGGCATTAGCTCTTGCTGCGCGGAGGGAGGATGCTGATGACCACAATCTACCTTACATGGTTTGGTATGGCATCAGTCCGCTTGTTGAGATAGACCCTGATTCCTTGATTGCCATCGCAGGGGCAACAAACTGGACACCATTGGTTAGATGGATTTCACGAAGTCTGGTTGGGGGGATTCTTGAGAACCCGGAGGAGATCGAAAAGCTCTTAAGCGCCGCTGCTTCTTATCCCGGTGAGATGCGGGTTGCTGTCCTTGAAGGAATGAGCAACGGGCTTCAAGGTTGGGCAAAGGCCCCTGAGCCGAAGGGGTGGGATGCTTTTACGGAAAATCCTGTTGCAGTCGAGAACGGGCAACTAGTCCGCGAATTGAATGTGCTTTTTGGCGATGGGCGGGCGCTGGAAGAGATTAAAGCGCTGGTTCTTGATCGAGAGGCAGATCATGGAATGAGAAGCGCTGCCCTGAATACGCTGATCGAGGCACGACCGGAGGGCCTGCGTCAGATCTGTTCATCTCTTTTGAGCGACAGGTCGTTGAATGCGATCGCTGTGAAAGGTCTTGCCCTCTTTGACGATCCTGCGCTGGGCCGATCGCTCGCTAAGCAGTATCGGCGTTTTCAACCTGATGATCGTGAGGAGGTGATCAGCGTTCTTGTTTCCCGACCCGCCTGGGCGGAAGCTCTTCTCCGGGAGATTCAGTCAGAAGCAATTCCGAAGGGGGATCTTTCCGCCTTTCAAGCCCGCCGGATTGAAGCCTTCAATAGTGAATCACTATCGACGCTTCTCAGGGGGGCTTGGGGTAGTGTTAGAAAATCAGATGAGGGCAAGGAGAAATTGATTAAGGAGTGGACCGAAAAATTGACTCCGGAGGTTTTGAATGAGGGGGATCTTCATCTCGGGCGACAACTTTTCAGCGGTATTTGCGGTGCATGCCATCTCATGTATGGCGAAGGCGGGGAGATCGGGCCTGACTTGACCGGTTCGGGCCGTTCGGATATTAGTTATTTGTTAGAAAATATATTTGATCCCGATTCGGTTGTCAGTTCGGAGTATCAGATCTCAACGATGGTCTTAAAGGATGGGCGGGTTCTCACCGGGATCGTTTCCGGAGAGACCGGAAAAACGGTAACGGTCCGCCAGGCGACTGATGAAATAACGCTCGAGAAATCAACGATTGTGTCGAGGGAGGTCTCCCCGGTTTCGATGATGCCGGAAGGACTCCTACTCGCTCTTGGTGAGGACCAGCTGCGGGATCTTATCGCCTATTTGATGCACCCGGTGCAGGTGCCTCTACCGGCGGAATAGGATCGTTTCAAAGGGGGACAGAGGGCCTTCCTCTTTCCCTGATCGCCAGATAATTTCCCCATCCGCTATATCCTGGGTCGTAGAACTTAAATTGAAGTAGCAGGAAGTGCTGCCACGCTGGATCTGCAGCATTTCTTTTCCCTTCTCCCCGATCAGTGATGTATCGCCCCGGTGCTTGCCGTCGACCCATCCCGGGAGCGACTTTCTCAAGGCGATAAGGTCCTGATAGTGTTTTCGAAGGGTGCTTCGATGATCGTCCATCCAGTTCCATGAGAGGATGCTCTTCGTGTAGGTTTCAGGTGCCTGAGGGTCGGGAACAGTGCCTGTCAGGCCATAGTCGCTCTTTCGACCGCGACGGACACCGCGGATGACATTGGAGTCGCTGAAGGAACAGAAGAAGACGAAGGGGTTGGTCTCGCCATATTCTTCTCCCATGAAGAGCATGGGGACGAAAGGGCCGAGAATGGTGAGGCAGGCGCCGAGGATGAGTTGCTGACGGCTTACCAGTGACGCGATGCGATCTCCATGGGCGCGGTTCCCAATGTGATCGTGATTTTGCAGGGAGACGACAAACCTGTCCGCCGGGACATGATCTGCCGGTTTCCCCCAGGGTTTTCCATAGTAATCCGAGTGCTGGCCGGTGAGGTGAAAGTTGTTTTGCATGACTTTCAAGATGGTTTGGATTCCCTCAAAATCGGTGTATTTCCCATGGGTCTCTCCTGTCATCCAGGCACTCACCGCGTGATGGAAATCCTCATTCCATTCCAGGTCGAGACCGAGGCCGCCTTCACTGACCGGCGTGATCATTACGGGGTCGTTGAGTAGGCTCTCCGCGATGATGATTGCTTTGCCTTCACGCGCTTCGGCCGCTTTGTCTGCAACTTGTTTGATGTCTGTCAGGATGTGTGTCTCCGATTCATCAATCATGGCGTGCACTGCGTCGAGGCGCAGCCCGTCGAGGCGAAAGTCATGGATCCATTGCCAGGTGCATTCCAGAAACCAGTCGCGTAGAGGCTGGGAGTCATCGTCATCAAAATTGAATCCCGGTCCCCACGGCGTGGGGTGGCGCTCAGTGAAATAGGGAGCGAATTCGCTCAGGTAGTTGCCCTCCGGACCGAGGTGGTTGAAAACGACATCAAGAATGACCGCGATTCCAAGACGGTGTGCTTCATCGATGAATCTCTGAAAAGAAGCCGGGCCTCCGTAGCTGTGCTGTGTCGCCATGGGATGAACCCCGTCGTAGCCCCAGTTGCGTTCACCGGGGAACTGCGCCACGGGGAGAATCTCGATGGCGTTGATGCCAAGCTCGACCAAATCAGGCAGTCTTTTTCTCGCGGCATCGAAGGTGCCCGAGGGGGTGAAGGTGCCGATGTGCATTTCATAGAGCACCAGCTCGTTGGCTTCTATCGACGGGCACGAGGATTGCCACGGATAGCTTCCGGGAAAGAAGAGTGAAGAGAGGTGGTGGACGCCATCCGGTTGCGAGAGGGTCGCCGGATCGGGGCGGGTCGGACCGCCGTCGAGTGAATAGCCATATCGTTGTCCCGGTTCGACTCCCTGTGAGGAAACCGTATGGAATCCGTCCTCTAACGGAGTCATAGGAAGCCTCCGTTCGCCTGACTTCGAATCAAGAATCAACGTCACCGAACCGGCACGTGGCGCCCAGACCAGCCATTCGATTTCATTTCCTCTGCATTGAGGCTGGCACGGGCGGAAAAGGGAGGGAGTGGAAGGCATGACGATGAGATATTCCCCGGGTAGAACGAAAGGGAAAGCGAGAGTTCCCTTTTTCTATCTGTAAGGAATAGTGGGCGAAGTTGTCAGATAGAAAAGTAATAGCCCCAGAATCATGAAACCCGTTGAATTAACCACTGAAAACTTTGATGAAACTCTCGCTTCTTCGGAGATTCCCGTTCTTGTCGATTTCCACGCTTCATGGTGTGGTCCCTGCAAGATGTTGAGTCCGGTTATCGAACAGATAGCGGAAGCGAAGGATGGTGTCGCTCTGGTTGCGAAAGTGGATATCGATGCCGCTCAGGAGATCGCGCAGCGATATAAGATTACATCGGTTCCGACATTGATTGTGTTTAAGCACGGCGAGGCAATTGTCGGTGCGCGCGGGATGCAATCGCGATCTGTGATCGAATCAATGATCGATCAAGCTGCCGGTCCCGCAGATGTTGTTTCCTAGACGTGCTAACTCTCTGCCATCCCGAGGGTTGATGTGGTAGCGGCGTCTCAAGCGGTGAATTTAAATTCAATCCGGTCAAAACTATGGTTGAAGCCGGCTTTGCGGCTGAGTTCCTGAAACTGTTTTCGATTTCGATTTACGAAGCGCTAAAGTGACGTCATAGATGGCTGTCATGAGAGCGTTGAAATTTCTCGTCAGGGCGATCCGGCGCTGGATGAACCGTGATGGGCCGGGGCAGGCGGCGGCGGTTTCTTTCTACGCTGTTTTCGGAATGGCACCGCTTCTGGTTTTTGCCGTCGTTGTCGCTTCCAAGGCTCTTGGTCCGGAACGGGCGAAAGTGTCTGCGGTAAACTGGCTTGCCGATATGATCCCGCAGGATGCGGCGGAGACTCTCGTGTCGATCGTTCATGTTAAACTGCTCGCCGATGGTCCATGGTGGTCGAACCTCCTCTCCGGTGGCGTTTTGATCTGGGCCGCCTCACTGATTTTTATGCGTCTGGTCGTGGGGACGAGGGCGATGTTCGGTGAAGCAATTGAGTCGGCGAGTCGTCGATTCAGGCAAAACTTAATCGGGCGTGGCATTGCGCTCTCTTTCGCGATTTGCGTGGGTTTGTTAGTTTGTCTTGTTTTTGTGGTTTCCTCCCTGGCGACGCCCATTGTTCGAGAGTGGCCGGTTGGAACAAAAACGCTTCTCGGGATGGGTAATGCTTTTATCCTGATGATCGGCGGGGTCGTCCTGCTTTGCGTGGTGACTCCGTTTCGACTTAGAAAGCGCGCCTTGACGTCGGCGGCTGCCTTTCTCTTTATCGCTTTCATGCTGGGGAGGGTGCTCTTTCAGAGTTATATCACCCACAGTGTGATTTCGTCAGCTTATGGGGTCGCGAGTTCAGTGGTCGTTTTTCTCGTCTGGATTTATTACATGGCTTGCGGATATTTCATTGGCGCCGCGATCTGTGCGGAGTTCCGGTGCGGTCAGAAAAAGGATCAACTGATCGCAGCTGCTGATTCGGTTGCTGACGTCGCTCACTCCAATGATTACTGATATCCTTATTCGTTATCTTCACATTGTGTCGCTCATTTTGCTGATAGTGGCAGTGCTTCCGCTTTTGGCAAACCTCATGTCCCGTGGCATTGGAATTCCCCTTGTAGACGAATGAGTTTGATCAAGCTTGAACCTCTCATTCCCTATGAAGAGGCGATCCGGGATGTTCCACCGGATTGCTTCGTTGAGGTGAACGGACAGTCGGTTTATGTGCGCGATGAGGGGGCGGGGCCGGTCATCGTGATGCTCCATGGTTTTGCTTCGAGTTCTTATGCCTTCCGTGAACTCTTAGGGCCTCTTTCTCAGCGATACCGCCTCCTCGCCATCGACTTGAATGGTTTTGGTCTCACGGAAAGACCGAGACGCTCAAAGGACTATCGAATCGAATCTCAGGTGGACCTCATCATTGAAATTCTGAAAGGCAAATCTATTAGTGAGGTGGTTATGTTAGGGCATTCCTACGGGTCTGCCGTGAGTGCAGTGCTCGCGACGCGGTATCCGGAGTGGGTGAAAAAGGTGATTTTAGTCAGTCCACCTTCAGAGTTCGCAGAGAGTCCACCCTGGTATGTGCGCAACGGAATCGGAGTCGCCACTGCTTATTTTATGATTCGAGCCTTGCTGTCGAATCCTGAAAAGTACCGTGAGCTGTCGGGTAAATCCGTTTATGTGGAGGGTGTTTTGACAAAGGAAGTTTCTGAAACTTATCGCCGCTCCATGTTGATAGAGGGGTTGAAAAAGGCCTGTTCAGGTTACGCCAAAGCTTTTGGCGGTGACGTGACGGAATCAATTCGCTATGAAGCTGTGCAGCAGTCCACCCTTGTGATCGTCGGAGAGAAGGATGCCGTTGTATCAGCAAAGAGCTGTATTGCCGTGGCCGGGAAAATCCCGGAGAGCTCACTCGTGATGCTTCCGGATTGCGGGCATTGCCCACCTGAAGAAAAGCCCCGGGAAGTCGTATCTGCGATTCTCGATTTCCTGAGTTAAAGGCGCCTCATTACCTGCATTACCGCGTGGTTGAGAACTTTTGGATAAGTAAATAATTTAGATTATAGAGCATCCAGTAAAATTTAAGTAATTACAAAAGTAATTGCAATTATAATAAATGAGTCTCAATGTGGAGAAATGATAAGGTTCTTCGTATTCGTTCTTGTCTTGCTCTTCATCGCCGGGAGCCTTCGTGCCAATTATTTCGGAGAGATTTCCCGAACGAATGAGAACACGCTGAACGACCTCGTCAAAGATTTACCGATACTTTCCCCTTCCTGGTCCCGTCAGTTGGGAGAGCTTTCCTCGATTCAGGAGCAGCTCTATCTTTTTGAGCGGGAGATGCGGGGTGAAGGGCTTGATCAGCCCCTGGCACAGGCCTTTTCGATTCACTACAACGCCATCGTGAGTGCCATGGTCGAGGATCGTATTGACGGTGAATACGGGCGTGAACTTCTATCGATTCATCGCCAACTTCTCAGTCGGACTCATGATTGGACACAAAAAAGGGTTCGGGACGAGAATTTTCCGACAGAGGTGATGAACAACCTCCATTTCTTCCTCACTGAGCTGAAAGAGAACGCATTGACCCTGTTTGAAGTGGCAGACGGGCTCCGAACCCCGGTGGTGAATGGTTACCAGGTGTGGCTGGGGGAATTACTTGCCTGGGGAGGAGAAGCAGGACAACTCACCCCGGGAACGCAAGGTCGACTCAAGCATAAGCTGGAGCAACTTGAGCGCTTTGAATTTTACTACAAGCGGGACGGGGTATTGAGCGCCGTTGAGCGTCGTCAGTTACACGAGCGCTTCCTCGTATTGACACGGGATACGATTGATCTATTGGTTCGCTAGACGCCGGAGTATCCTAGCGGACGGAGCGAGTGTAATTTCCGTCCATGAAGACTTTGAGGCCGATTTCATTCCGGCCCGCCGTTTGCGCGGGGAACCCTTCAGACCAGAGGACTTCCCAGTGCGCTTTTTCGCCAAAGGAGGACTTTTTATATCGCATGTCTGCGATGAATACCTCGGATTGAAGGCCCCGGTCATCGAGATCTTTCTGGGCGATCGCCGCAGCTTGAGGCGCCAGGAGCGATGGTATCCCGGCAAGAGTGAGCGTGGGAAGGGTGAGGGCGAGAAGGGCGATTGAGAAAATGGATTTCATGATCTGGGTGGAAAGCTTTTCCTCCGGCAGTGTAGCGTGCTATCAACGAGATCGTCAACTGACAGAAAATACGCTTCGTGAAAGCGTGACTTGATTGATGGCCGGCGCTTCACTATGGCTATGGGAAGATGAGTAAACCCTTTGAAACCTTAGCCACCTACGATGGTGGACAGATCCCCGCGATTGGCCTTGGAACCTGGAAAATTCCTGATGAAGTGCTTCCAACTTTGATCCCGGATGCGGTGAAAGTTGGATACCGTCATTTTGACTGTGCCTGTGACTATGGCAATGAACCGGCGGTTGGGCAGGGGATCAAAAATGCGATTGAGCAGGGACTTTGTTCCCGCGACGAGCTTTGGATTACCTCAAAGTTATGGAACACCTATCACGAGCCGGAGCACGTTCGAGCCGCTTGCGAAAGATCTCTCGCCGATCTCGGTGTAGAGCAACTCGACCTCTACCTCATTCACTTCCCGATCCCCCTCGCGTATGTTCCGTTTGAAGAACGTTATCCGCCGGGGTGGTTTTTCGACCCTGAGGCAAAAGACCCTTCGATGAAATGTATCGAGGTGCCCTACTCTGAGACCTGGAAGGCGATGGAGGAATTGGTGGATGCAGGGCTCACGAAGAGGATTGGGGTTTGTAATCTCGGCACCGCGATGCTGCGGGATCTCAAGTCCTATGCCCGGATTCAGCCAGCGGTGAATCAGGTGGAGATGCACCCCTATCTTACGCAGGAAAATTTACACCGCTTTTGCGAAGGAGCGGATATCGCGGTGACAGCTTTTTCGCCTTTCGGTGCGAGTTCCTATGTGCCGCTTAGCATGGCTGATGCGAACGAATCCCTCTTCGATGATCCGGTGATTAGCGAGATTGCCTCGGCGCACGGTAAATCTGTTGGGCAGATTGCTCTTCGCTGGGCAGTTCAACGTGGAACTGCCGCGATTCCGAAGACGCAGACGGTGGCCCATTTAAAGGAGAATCTCGATATCTACGATTTCGAATTGAGTGATGCTGAAATGCTCACGATTGATCAGATGAACCGTGACCGCCGTTTTAATGATCCGGCTGAATTCTGTGAAGCGGCCTTCAACACGTATTGCCCGATCTTTGATTGAGTAGGCTCTTTAGAGAGCTGTTGCCCGGTCAATGAATTATCTCATTCCTCTTGTTGCGATTCTGCTGGCTGTCTGGCTCGCTTTCTCGCGCCGTCTCAGGAAGTCTTCGTCATGGCAGGCGACGGTCACCCCGTTGGCCTCGATCATGGGGAGTGGTTTTCTTATCAGTGCGCCACTCCTTGGCGGACTGGTCGGGGAATGGGCGTTCGCGGCGATGGGGTTTCTTCTCGTTCTCGCCTTTTTTGTGGGTTCGGCGATCCGTTTTAATATCCGGAATTTCGAACCGGTTGAGCACCGCAAAGGGCTGACTCAGACAATCGCATTTGCCTCACGTGTTGTTCTTGTTTTTGCCTATTTTATTTCGGTTGTCTATTACCTTGAGCTGCTTGCCGCATTTGCCCTGCACTTCTTTGGTGAGGACAACCGGGCCAATGCAAATGTGGTCACTTCCCTTCTTCTTACGGGTATTGCGGTAGTTGGTATTTGGCGGGGGCTGGACTCGCTCGAAAAGGTGGAGCGTTTTGCGGTGGCTCTGAATCTGGGAATGATAGGGGCTCTCCTCGTCGCGCTGGTGATTCACAATGCGGGCCTTTCTTTCGGAGGAGAGTGGGCGCTTCCGGAGGTTGATTCGATCATTAATGGACATGATCTCAGGGTTCTTCTGGGACTTCTGATCGTGGTGCAGGGCTTCGAGACATCCCGATATCTCGGGACGAAGCATTCTCCTGAAGAACGAATAGCGACGATGCGGCGGGCTCAGCTTATTTCTGCGGCGATCTATCTTGTTTTTGTCGGACTCGCGACAGTGCTCTTCACCCGCGAGATGGAGGCGGACGTGACCGCGATTCTCGTTCTCACCAAAGAGGTCGCAATTGTTCTCCCTTTCCTGCTCACGATTGCCGCCCTGGGAAGTCAGTTCAGTGCAGCGGTTGCCGATACTGCCGGGGCAGGTGGGTTGATTCGGGATATTTCAAACAACCGGATTTCCGAGCGGGTCGCTTACGGAATTATCTTTATCGTGACCTTGTTGCTCACCTGGGTGGTCGATGTGAATTCCGTTATCGCTCTTGCTTCGCGTGCTTTTGCTCTTTTTTATGCGTTGCAGTGCCTCGTCGCCGCGATGGTTGCTTTTGCGGTTCCCGCTAAAGGGAAGGCTCTCGCTTTTCTTGTTCTCGCAGCGATTTGCACCCTTGTCTTTCTTCTGGGGATTCCAGCGGAGGGGTGAAAGATGATTTATATCGGGCAATTCAGTTTAATCCGGGAGTCATTGAGTATGCGTCATTTTCTTCTGCTAGCCGGCTTTCTTGTTTCCTCTCTGAACTTGTTAGCGGAAGATCGCCAGGCGAATGTCATCATCATCTTTATTGATGATCAGGGCTATTATGATCTGGGATGCTATGGAGCGACCGAAGTAGCAACGCCAAGGATCGATCGACTGGCGGCAGAAGGCATCCGGCTCATTGACTACTACGCCGCCGCACCGATCTGCAGTCCGTCGAGGGCCGGCCTCCTTACCGGTGCCTATCCAAGGCGGGTTGGCATGGAAACCTGGGTTCAGCGTGCCGATTCGACACGGGGGATTCATGCGGACGAAGTGACGCTTGCCGAGCTCTTCAAAGCTAATGGCTATGCGACTGCCTGTATCGGAAAGTGGCACCTCGGCGATAAAAGTTCATTCGTCCCGAACGCACAGGGCTTCGATTTTCATTTCGGGATGTATTCCAATCTTGACCCCGTCGAGACTGTTTACTTCGGCGAGGCGGGGGTGCCTCTTTTGAGAAATGGACGCATCGTAAAGCAACCCGCCGATTCGGCTGAATTGACAAAGCGCTACACTGACGAAGCGATTGCCTACGTTGAGGAGAAAAAGAATGAACCGTTTTTTCTCTACCTGCCGCATACGATGCTTCACAAACCACTCGGAGTGAGCCCGGAATTTCAGGGGAGTTCTGCATGGGGTGAGTATGGTGACGCGATTCAGGAACTCGATTATCATGTCGGTCGATTGGTGGATAAGCTTTCCGAACTCGGTATCGACGACCATACCGTCATTGTTTATGCCTCTGATAATGGACGGGGAGCGGGAAGGAATTCACAGCAAGCGATGAAGGGGACTAAGCTGACGACCTGGGAATGCGGCATCCGCGTTCCGGGGATTATTTGGGCGCCCGCCCTGGGGGTTCCCGGGGGCGTCGAGCGCTCGGAGGTGATTCATGCGATGGACTGGTACCCCACTCTTGCGACAGCAGCGGGGATTCGGATTCCTGAGGATCACCCTGTGATTGATGGTCGTGACTTGTGGCCGCTTTTCACCGGGGAAGTCGATGCGATTCCTTCACCGGGAGCCGGCCTATCTCTCAATGCAGGGATACCTCTGCGACGACCTTGGGAGCAGGGTCTGGAGTGGGCTGAATCTTTTGATCAGGAAGAGTATCTCAATGCTTTCTTTTACCATGGTAGTCACGGGGCACTTGCTGCGGTGAGATCAGGTAGGTACAAGATGTATTTGAATCCGCAGCCGGTGATTTATGACCTGGAAGTCGATCCGGGAGAATCGAAGCCGGTCCGTCGGCGTGATCTAATGAAGAGACTTCGAGGCATGGCCGTGATGTTTCAGGAGGAAATGAGCCGCGATGCACGACAGTCCGGAGAAGAGCAGGGGCATTGAACCTGTCTCATTTTCACAAAAGATTGTCCGCCACTGTCAAGGATTCGAGTCGACAGGGGGCGGGTGTTTCGGCCAGTTTATCCTTCATGACCCGGATTCTTTGCCTGCTTTTGACTTTGATTTCAGCTGCCCTTTCTGCGGCTCCTGCTCTCGACCGCCCCAATGTTATCTTCATGATGGCAGATGACATGGGAATGGGGGACTCCAGCGCTTATCAGGATTTCACCGGAAATGCAGATGAGGTTCAGGTGGCCACTCCCTCGATGGAGCGGCTCGCCGCAATGGGGGTGCGTTTCACTGATGCTCACACGACCTCATCCCGTTGTTCGCCCTCGCGTTATGGTCTCCTCACCGGCCGGTATCCCTGGCGCAACAGGCTGAAGCATTGGGTGCTTTTCGGCACTCAGGGAGATCCGATGATTGAAAGGGATCGCCCTACCCTTGCTACCATGTTCAAAGAAGCTGGATACGAAACCTCAATGGCAGGCAAATGGCATGTGGGACTCCGATTTCGACGCTCTGACGGGAGTCCGGCTGCAGGATGGGAGGACGCTGACCTCACGCAGCCACTCTATGATGCGCCGGTCGATCATGGCTTTGATCGAGCGCTTTATACCTCACGTTCGCATGGAACCTCAGGACCTGATGCCGGGGCGAAAAAGGCGAAGCAGAAGAATGGACCTGCCCAAAGTGTAGGTCCGGGTCACCTCCATGGCCGCTCCGTGATAGGGGCGACCGGTGAAGGGAAGGCTCTCGTTAGTGAGGGGCCGAAAGCTTATGTCCTCTCCGAACTGGGCGGTCGTCATTCAGGATTTGCGTTGGAGTGCCTTTCGTCTCATCTCGCAGGAGGAGAAAATGAAGAGGCTCCTTTTTTCCTCTATTATCCTTCACCATCTAATCACTCCCCTTATACGCCTGACGAAGAGATTGGGGGAAAGGCAAGTCGCGGTGCATCAAGAACGAAGTCGGGGGACCCGATGGACTTACGGCATGATTTCATTTATGAAAATGATCTCATCCTCGGGCGATTTATAGATTGGTTAGAGTCAAGTGACGATCCGAGGAATCCGGGAGCAAAACTTATTGAAAACACGATCGTCGTCTTTACGAGTGATAATGGAGCGGAGAAAAACAGCGACATTGCGACCGGCCCGTTTCGAAGTCACAAATCGTCCAGTTATGAGGGAGGTCACCGCGTTCCGTTTTTGATGGCCTGGCCGGCCGCCGGTATCGGCGATGGAAATGCGTCCTCGCCCGGGCTGACGAATGCGACTCCGATCAGCCATGTCGATGTCTTTGCTACCTTTGCCGATATTCTCGGGGTGCCCTTACCTGATTTGAGGGCAGGTGAGAAAGGGGCGGAGGATAGTATCAGCATGCTCCCGGTCTGGAAAGGCGGGGAAAAAGGGCGTGCGATACCCATGTTTGCCCATGATCATAAGGAGTCGAAACCGGATCCGGCCGTCGCTGCGGTTCGCCTCGATGATCCGACCGTGGAAGGCACCGGCTACGCCGGCCAGTGGAAAATATTTTATGATCCTTCACTCCTGCGCGGAGGTGAGACCATGCCGGTTGAGTTATACGAACTGGGTGCTGATCAAAGGGAGGAAAACAACCGGATCAGTGAGCCGGAGTTGCAGCCACTGGTTAGTCATTTGAATGAACTGGCAGAGCTTCACCGCAATGCGGGCGGTCATCGAATCGCCGGACTCGTGAGCCGTCAGGGCAGTGTCTTTGAGTTGAGCGGGAAGGATGAGCTCTATCCTGAATTGAAATTAAGCGACGGCGGAGTTCATATGACCATTCGTCCGTCTGCGGGTGAGCTTCATGCCAATCCCCGGGGTATCGGGGTAACGACCGGTAAAGTAAAACAGGTTGAGGGAGGAGAGTTTTTGACGATGACTTTTGATGAGGATGTGGTTCTTCAGCATTGTGCTGTCGTCGCCGGGAACGGTGAGTGCGGAGGGTTTTACCAGATCGGCGATGATGCTCCGCTTGCGATTTATTGTGTCGATGGCGACATTGATGATAAAGATCAATCAGGAGTCCTCAGCGATCTCGGTGTTGTCAAAAAAGGCGAGAAGGTTGTGCTCAGTAGTGCACCGCATTTTGGAACGGAAACGCCCGGGCAATGGCGTCTTAAATCGGTCTCGATCAGGACTTTGAAATAGGGTTCCCCGCTTCACCTTTCCGCGACTGCGCTAGCAGACGCGGAGGAAGGCTGCGTCCACCTTTTTCCATGATTCTCCGACTTCTCCTTGCTGGCGTTTTTGTTTGCATCGCCTCTGCTCAGGCACAGCCCAATATAATCGTCGTGATGCCTGATGATATGGGATACGGTGATCTCGGGGCGACCGGGAATGCGGTGATCAGGACGCCAAACCTCGATCGATTCGCGACAGAGTCGGCCGAGTTGACCGACTTTTACGTATCGCCGGTCTGTTCCCCCACGAGGGCCTGCCTGATGACAGGGCGCTACAATTACCGGACCCGCTGTATTGATACGTTCAAGGGACGTTCGATGATGGACCCTGAAGAGTTTACGATGGCGGAAATGCTGAAGGAGGCCGGCTACACGACCGGGATTTTCGGGAAATGGCATCTCGGCGATAACTACCCCCTGCGCCCCCAGGATCAGGGATTCGACGAAGTTTTGATCCATCGAGGCGGGGGGCTGGCCCAGCCGTCTGAGCCGATTGAAAATGATTCGCGCTACACTGACCCTGTTCTCTTCGAAAACGGAAAGCAGGTACAGAAAACAGGCTACTGCACCGATATCTACTTTGATGAAGCGATCGAGTTTATGGAGAAATCGAAGGAGGCGGGGAAGCCCTTTTTTGTCTACCTTCCTCCCAATGCTCCGCATGGCCCCTACCATGATGTGCCTGAGGACTTGCTTGCCTATTACCAGTCCGTTGACCTCAGTCCTGTCTTGAACGGGAAGAAAGACCGGAAACATGTCGACACGGTCGCGCGGGTTTTTGCGATGGTTGAGAATATTGATCAGAACATGGGGAAGTTGGATGCCTACCTCAGGGAGAGCGACCAGTTCGAAAACACCATGGTCTTGTTCTTCACGGACAATGGGCCTAACACGATGCGATATGTGGGACCGTTTCGAGGCATGAAATCCCACGTTCATGAAGGGGGGATTCGCACGATGTTTTACGCCCGGTGGCCGGAAAAGCTGGAAGCAGGGACCGGGAGTGATCGGATTGCTGCTCATATTGATGTGATGCCTACCCTCATGGAGGTAGCCGGCTACGAAAAACGGACAGATCTGAAGCTGGATGGTGAGAGCTTTCTTCCTCTCCTCTCGGGCGAAGGAGTTCGCGGCGGGGGGCGCACTTTGTTTATCCAGTCTCATCGGGGGAATGAGCCTGTTGAGTTTCATCATTTCGCGGCGCGCGAGCAGGACTGGAAGCTTGTCAGGGGAACGGGATTTGGTAATGAGAAAGTGAAAAGCCAGGAGCCGTTTGAACTCTATCAGATCAGCAAAGATCCCGGTGAGACCATCGATCTCGCTGCTGAAAATCCTGAGAAGGTTGCGGAGTTGAAAGCCGCTTACGCAGCCTGGCTGGAAGATGTTTCGTCGACGCGGTCTCGCAATTACGATCCGCCCCGCATTATCATCGGTGCCGCGGCTGAGCCTTCGAGCGATCTTTCAATACAGGATTGGCGGGTTCCTTCCGGGGCGACGGGATGGGGAACAAGGGGAGAATGGAAAGTCACGGTTGCAGAGGAGGGCGAATACTCCGCGGCGGTGAAGTGGACGAACCCGATCGGTGACCGCGAGGTGGTTCTCAGGATTGGGGATCAACGGTTTTCAGGGCAGCTCTCCGGCAGTGAATCTGAACTGACTTTTCCCGGTTTTTCTCTTAAACGAGGAGAGACAGAGGTGTCAGTTGAGGTTAGTGGTGAAATCACTAAAGAGGATCTGCTGCGTTTTGTGACAATTGAACGACTGTAATGTTTTATTGCTTTGATAGAGTTTGTATGAAGGTTTTTTTCCTGATCTGTTGGCTCTGTTTTTTTACCGGGGCAATCGGGGTATCTGAAGATTCTGCTGCGGAGAAAGAGTTCGACGAGATTGAGCCGATTCTCATGGACTTTTGCTATGACTGTCATGGCGACGGCATGGACAAAGGTGACTTCATGATGGATGACTACGAATCCGTCGTCGCGCATTTAAGAGATTTCGACGTGTGGTATGAGACCTGGAAGAATGTTCGCAGTAACTTGATGCCGCCGGCGGACAAGAAGCAGCCTACCGACGAGGAAAGGAAGAAGGTGCTCGCTTTTATCGAGAGTCGCGTCTTTGAGATCGATCATGAGAACCCCGACCCGGGTCGGGTCACGATAAGGCGATTGAATCGTGAAGAGTATCGCAACACGATTAAGGATCTCCTCCAGATTGACTTCAATGTGAAGGATATTCTCCCGGTTGATGACACCGGATATGGCTTTGATACGATTGGTGACGTTCTCAGTATCTCTCCACTGTTGATGGAGAAGTACCTGGAGGCTGCCGAAAAGGTGGTGGAAAAGGCGGTGCCGAGAGATGGTCCGGAGATTGTTGAATGGTGGCTGGATGTCGATGACTTTCGAGACGCGCGAAGCGAATCGTGGTCGCTTGACTGGATGCCCTTTGAACATGCCCGCAAAATGGAGAGTAAGCCGTGGGTCAACTACGATGGCGAGTATGAAATACGAGTCGATTTTAATGTGATCGGTTCTGATGAGGCTTCGTCTAACTCAGCCACCCTTAAAGTGGGAGTCGGCGATCGAGAGTTGACGTCGCGTCAGCTGGGCTGGGATAACTCGAAACGACTCATGCTCAAGACGAAGACGACTTTGAAGCGGGGCCGTGATCAGACGATCTGGTTGGCTACTGAGAGAGGGGCGCCGCCTGAAAAGGGAGAGAAGAAGTTGGCGATCAATGTGAACGCCGTCCGTATTCGTGGACCACTCGATGGAAGTCAGAAGGATTATCCTCGCCATGTCCGCTACCTGTTTTCAGAAGGGCCGCCCCCTCCGGGAGCAGAGGAGCGTGATATTTACCGGGAGAAGATTTTCAGGACTTTTGCAACAAGGGCGTTTCGGCGCCCTGTCGAAGAAGGGACCTTGGAGCGACTCGTGAAGATTGCCCGCCAGGTGGATGCCCAGCCCGGAAACAGTTTTGAAGATGGAATTGCCATGGGAATCAAAACGATTCTGGTAAGTCCGCGATTTCTCCTGCGGGCTGAGATTCAGCCGGAGCCGGACAATCCCGGAAAGATCGTTCCTATCGATGAGTTCGCGCTTGCCTCAAGGCTTTCATATTTTCTGTGGAGCTCGACACCCGACGATGAACTGTTGCGCCTGGCCTCTGAAGGGCGCCTCAGAGTTGATCTCCGAAAACAGGTCGACCGGATGCTGAAAGATGAAAAGTCTTTACGCTTCGTTCAAAACTTTGTCGGCCAGTGGCTCATGGCGAGGGATGTCGAGACGATGAATATTGATGAGCGGCGCGTCTTGAATATCAGTGACCTTAATGAGGCTCGCCGCACTTTTAGTCTTCGACTGCGTGCTTCGATGAGAAAAGAGAGTGAGTACTTTTTCGCCCATATCCTCAAAGAGAACAGACTGGCGACAGAATTGCTCACCGCTAACTATACCTTTCTAAATGAGGTTCTCGCCGACTGGTATAAAGTGGAAGGCGTTAAGGGCAGTCATATGCGACTGGTGAAACTTCCTGAAGATTCCATTAGAGGAGGCCTTCTTTCTCAAGGGACCTTTCAAGTGGTCACCTCGAATCCAACGCGGACATCGCCGGTGAAACGGGGTCTTTTTGTTCTCGAGAATTTTCTGGCAACCCCGCCACCCCCGGCTGTCCCGGATGTGCCTCCATTGGAAGAGGCGGCTAAGGGAGGAAAGAAGAATCTAACGCTCAGGGAACTTCTGGCACTTCATTCTGAGCAGGCAATGTGCGCTTCCTGTCATCAAAGGATGGACCCGATTGGATTGGCCCTTGAGAACTTCAGTCCGGTCGGACTTTGGCGGGACAATGATAAGGGGCAGCCTATCGATGCGAGCGGCAAACTGATGACCGGTGAAGTCTTCGGGAGTGCTAAAGAGTTGAGTGAGATTCTTGCGACGGCCAGGTATCGCGATTTTCATCGTGCCCTCGCGGAGAAGTTGCTGACCTATGCAGTGGGAAGAGGGATAGAGTACTACGATGCGCCGACGATTGATAAGATCGTCATGGACATCGAGACTCATGGCGCGACGCTGCGTGAGATCGTCTACGGTGTCATCGAAAGCGCCCCTTTTCAGAAGCGCAGAGGAGATGGAGATCTCTTCGCGACAGGTGCGGTTTCTCACTGAGGCGGGCCCGCTTTCAATTTCCGTTGTTTTTGTGTCATTTGGAGCGCGGAAAAGGCATCATCACGTTGAGGCTTCCGTAAGGTGATGCCGTTAGCCTTGTCTCATGAAGTTTTTCCTTAGCGTTCTCATCGCCTGTTTCTTCGCGTCCGCGTTGGCAGCGGAGAAGCCCAATATTATTTTGTTCTTCACTGATGATCACGGTTGGCCGGACATTGGTGCGGCAGGAATCTACGATGATCTTAAGACGCCGCATATAGATCAACTCGTCGCTGACGGGGTGCGTTGCACGAATGGCTACGTTACCGCCCCTCAGTGTGTTCCTTCGCGGGGCGGGCTGTTGACGGGCCGGGATCAAAGTCGTTTCGGGTTGGAGACAAACGGTGAGTCGCTGGATGGATTTAACGCAGAGGTGAAGATCGGGCAAAGACTTCAGAAAGCCGGTTACAAGACCGGACAGACCGGAAAGTGGCATCTGGGACCGGGGGCTGAAATTGCCTCCCACGGTTTTGATGAAGTGTATTACAAGAATTCATCGAAACCGGCATGGGCGACATTCAATCTCGACGGATCAGACCGGGAGCCGGGATACGATGAGAGCAACCTCTATCATCTCGATGCCTGCACTCAGGCGGCCTCGGCGTTTATTGACCGGCATGGTGAGAGTCCGTTTTTTCTCTACGTAGCCTACCGTGCGCCCCATGTTCCGCTCGATGCCCCTCGGAAATACCTTTCCCGTTTCCCCGGTAAAATGCCGGAGCGACGACGTCAGGCTCTTGCCATGATTTCGGCGATGGATGATGGAGTAGGCATCATTCGTGAAAAGCTGGAGGAGAAAGGACTCACCGGGAACACTCTGATCTTTTTCATCGGGGATAACGGCGCGCCTTTGAAAATCCACAAGATCGACGCGCCGGGCGGAGGCCCCGGATGGGACGGCTCCCTCAATGCGCCGATGAATGGCGAGAAAGGAATGCTCGCTGAAGGGGGGATTCGCGTTCCTTTTGTCGCGGCATGGCCCGGAACGATTCCCGCGGGACAGGTTTATGAAGAGCCGGTCATTTCGATGGATGTCGCCGCGACAGCCGTGGCGTTGGCGGGATTGCCCCACGAGGGAAGCCTCGACGGAACGAATTTGATTCCGTATTTGGCCGGTGAAGAAAAGAGTTCGCCGCACGAAGCTCTCTTCTGGAGGTGGTCGACTCAGTCGGCGATTCGGGTGGGAGACTGGAAGTTCCTTCGGGGAGGGAGTCGTGAATATCTGTTTAATCTGGTGAATGACTCAGGGGAGTCGAGGAACCTCATCGAAGCTCATCCGGAGAAAGCGGAGAGGATGCGGAGGCAACTTTTCGAATGGACGCAGGAGCTGAGTCCTCCCGGGTTACTCGGGGCGCAGATGCCCGGGAATTGGGAGCAGTATTATGATCACTACCTGGACGGGAAGCCTGTTTCGAAGAAGGAAACGGAACGGCTTAGTCAGCCGGCAACGGTTCAGGGTTGGCTTGCCAGGAATTCGGTGATCAAGGAAAGTCCAAGGGGGTTGCAGCTCATTGATCCGGACGGGGCCAAGAGACTCACGCCTTTCATTGCTAACAGTAAGCTAAATCTGAACGGTCCGTTTAAGGTCTCGATGGAACTCACGGATCTACCAGAAGGGGAGCTCGCCGTGTCCTGGCGGGAAAAGGGGCAGTCGGATTTTGTCGATTCCCGGGTCGTCATGGAGACCGGCACTCAAGGCGCTCTCCAGGTTTCAGGTACGGTTCCGACAAGGGCTGAAGTGATTCATCTTCGGGTTCTCTTTCCAAACGGAAACGCCGTGATAAAATCGATTCAAGTGAATGACCTTGACGGAAAAGTGTTGCAGGCATGGAAGTTTCAGCAAAACAACTAACAGGCATTTGGTTTGACCGGGTCTGGAACGGGATGGACCGGTCCGCAGTTGGCGAGTTGATGCATGCCGGGTGCGAAGTACTCGGTCTCGGGAATACCGTGGTTGGACCAGCTGGATTTTTAAGGATTCATGAGTCATTCAAGAATGCCTTCGATCAGATTTACGTCGATGTTGTCGATCTTGTTTCGGAAGGTGATGAGGTGGCAGGGCATGCGCGTTTCGCGGCACGGCACCGGTTCTCCGGAAAAGAAGTGGACCTCATTTTCAGTTTCAGTGCTCGCTTTGCAGAGGGGAAGCTGATCCGGGTACGCAACGTTATCGACTACACCTCCCTGCTCGCTCAACTTGATCTACTGGAACCGGAGAAGTTGAAGGCTGTTTTTGAAAGTCCCCACTGATCCGGATTTGCTCATTCAACAGGGTATCGTTGCCCGCTTGCCCCTGTATCTTTCCATGAAAACTATTCTGTTCTTAGTCGCCTTTCTTTGTCCGTTCTCCATGTTGATCGGCGATGAAATTTATCCGGTTCATCCTGACATGGTTAAAGAACCCGGGGTTCCTGAAGGAGCTGTCAGGAAAGGGGTCTTTGAGGCCAGTGATATTTTCCCGGGAACGGTGCGTGACTACGCGGTCTATGTTCCGGCCCAGTACGATTCCGGGAAGCCGGCCGCCCTCATGGTTTTTCAGGATGGAATGAGTTATCTCAAAACCGTGCCAGTCGCCTTTGATAACCTTATTCATTCAGGGGAGATGCCGGTGACGATTGCGCTCTTTGTGAACCCCGGCGTGGTCCCGGCGCTTTCAGAAGAGGCGCTCCCGCGTTTCAATCGTTCTTTCGAGTACGATGCGGTGGACGGTCGATATGTCCGTTTTCTCCTTGAGGAGATGATGCCGTTTGCCTTGCAGGATTTGAACATCACCTCCGACCCGAATTTGAAGGGGCTTTGCGGTTCAAGTTCCGGGGGGATTGCCGCTTTTGCCGCCGCCTGGGAGAGACCGGATCAATTTCGCCGTATCTACACTACCGTCGGTACTTATGTCGGGCTTCGCGGAGGGAATGAGTTTCCGGTTCTGGTTCGGAAAACGGAGCCGAAGCCGCTCCGGGTTTTCCTGCAGGACGGGAAGAATGACAACAATCTATACTGTGGCAGTTGGTGGGTGGCGAATCAGGACATGCTCGCCTCATTCCGGTGGGCCGGTTATGAAGTGAATCACGAATGGGGGGAAGGGGGGCACAACCGGAAGCACGGGAATGCAATCTTCCCCGATGTGATGCGCTGGTTGTGGAAGGGATGGAAATCCGATCCGGTTGTCCGGACGCATCCGGAACAATCGCAAAGCAGGGCGGGTGAGTTTCTCATCGAAGGCGAGAATTGGGAATTGGTTAGTGAAGGGCATGAGTTTACGGAAGGTCCGGTTGTGAATGCGGAGGGAGAACTCTATTTCAGCGATCTGGAGGCGAGTAAGATCTGGAGAGTTGGGACAGGGGGGACGGTTGAGCTTTTTAAGGAGAATACCGGCGGAACGAACGGGCTTGCCTTTGCCCCTGACGGAAAGACTCTGTATGGCTGCCAACGGGATACGGGAAGACTGGTGTCCTGGAATATTGATTCCGGCGAGATGACAGTTCATGTCGAGGGAGTGAGGCCGAATGATGTCGTCGTGGCTTTTGATGGAACTGTCTATTTCTCGGAGCCCCGGAAGAAGGCTGTATGGGCCATTTCCCCGGGTGGTGAGGCGGTCATCGCAAGCGATGAGTTCAGCGGGGTGAACGGAGTCGTTTTGAGCACGGATCAGACTTTGGTCTACGCGGCAGATTACATGGGGCGCTTTGTTCTTTCCGGGCAGAGAAAGCCTGATGGATCTCTCGCCTTTGTGCAGCCCTACTATCATCTTCACCTTCCTCCGGCTTCGACTGATATTCGAAGTCACGCCGATGGAATGGCGGTTAGCGAGGATGGGTGGCTTTTTGTCGCGACAGCGCTGGGAGTGCAGATCTGCGATCAGCCGGGGCGGGTTCACCTTATCGTCCCGGGGCCAGTAGGGGAACGTCACCCTTCAAATGTATGTCTGTATGGCAATGCTCTCTTTATCACCTGCGGAGATAAGGTTTTTCGGAGAGAGATTAATTTAAAAGGGGCCCAGGCCTGGGCAGCTCCGACAAAACCGGAGAAGCCACGGCTCTAGCCGGCAGCCACTGTTTTTCATGAAAAAAATATTCATTCTCTTCTCTCTCCTGACGTCGTGGGCTGGTGCTGAGTTGCCTCTGCACCAGGGACCATTTTCAAAAATAGAAGTGACCCGCCCTGCCGCAGGAGTGGTTGACTTGAGCATCTCGGGGGTGAATCCGCACTTCTGGTCGCAGCCGGTTCCGGCCGGGTTCGATCCCGGAAAGCAATCTATCCTCGCTTTCGAGTATTTTTCCCCTTCAGGAATCGAGGCTTTTTCGATTCGTTACCGCCAGCCTGACAGTGAGATCATTCACGTCACCTCAGCGCCGGTTCCCCTTGCGGAAACCTGGCAGCCGATTGCTTTTGATCTATCAGCTTCAAAACCCCCGTTGATGAAACCCGGCGAGGATTCGCGGTTTCACTTCTCTCTCAAAGGTAAGTTGAATGAGGGACTGCAGATCAGGAAGATGGTGTTGCGGGTTCCCAATGCGGACGAGGAGGAGGCGATTGAAGAACGGGAGCAGAAGGCTCTGGAAAAAGAAGCGGATGCAGCGGCCTACCTTTCCTATCTCCGGGCGGATTATGCGGGGAAAATACACAGGGTTGCGATCGGAGCGGATAAGATAGTGATTGAGGGAGAGCACGCAGATCCGGCGAATCTCCGGGAATTGCGCCCACCGCACGCCTCCCATGCACAGGGTTTTCCGGAGGGGATCATCGAAAGGGGGCTTTCCGGCGTTTTCAGAGTCGAACTGAATCGTTATGCGGGACCTGACCGGCGTGACCGTGCTTTTTCGCGGTTTCGCCTCGAGACCGAAGCGGGGGAGATCGCCTCTCTCTGTCGGTGGGGGGAATATGCCGCCGGAGTTGCACCGCTGAATGACGTGCTCAAGTCGCCTCACCAAAAGGGGCTCGGAGGCATTCCCTACATCGGAAGCGAAGATCATGAGATTTTTGAACTGGGAATCAGTCATGCCACCATCAATGTGGTTCTGAGCGCCCTGCTCTCGCCGAAACCCCGTCCCGGTCTGGAGAAGATCATGTTTGAGGGAAGGCCCTACTATTTGAACCGTCGCTTTCTGCAGCAGCGGGAAACGACCGTGAGGTTGCTGCGAAAGAAAGGGGTCATCGTGACGGCCATCCTCCTGGTGGGAAATCACGGGGATTCTCTTTTCGCCCACCCTGAAGCAGAGTCACGGGGAGTTTATGCGATGCCGAATTTGATGCAGGAGGCCGGGAGCGATCTTTACCGGGCGGCTCTGCAGGTGCTCGGTAATCACTTTCGTGAGCCGGGGAAGCGAATCTCAAACTGGGTGGTTCATAACGAAGTCGACCAGGCCGGGACGTGGACGAATATGGGCGATCAGCCGCTGCCTCGTTATCTTGAAACCTATCATCGCTCTGCCCGCATGATATATCAGACGATGAGAATGCGTGATCCTCACGCCCGTGTCTTTATTTCACTGACTCATCATTGGGCAAAACGCAGTCTCGGAGTGGGTGCCTACACAGTGAGAGAGATGCTTGAGCTGTACGCTGAAATGGGAAGGGCTGAGGGTGATTACGAATGGGGCGTGGCGTATCACCCCTATCCCCAGGGCCTCAGAAATCCGATGGCCTGGAACGATGATGAAACGCTCGAGACCTTCGACACGCCGTATATCACGCCGAAAAATTTTCAAGTGCTCCCCGCTTTCCTTGCGCAGGATCGCTTTCTCTATGAGGGCAAGCCAAGAGGGATTCTCTTTTCTGAGCAGGGATTTAATTCCCCGACCTTGAGTATTGAAGATCAGACGCTCCAAATGGCGGGGCTGGTGGAACTGTTTCGTCGGCTTTCCGGTTATCCGGTGATCGAGGCCTATCACCTTCACCGATATCAGGATATGCCGGATAACGAAGGAGGACTCCGGCTCGGCATTATCGATGAAAATGGAAACCGGAAGCTGGCCTGGCATGCCTATGAGGCAATTGGGACAGAGGCGGTGATTCCCTTCGAAGTGATGGCGGACCATGTCATCGGGGCTACGAGCAAGTAGCTCGCTTCCCGGATATCACAAATGCCGGCTTGTGGCGTCGGAGAATCGCATCCATTTTCTCCTCCCGCCGCATGGATGAACCCACTGACAGCTATGAATTGAATGATCTGCCGTTTCAGCTGGCAAGGTCGTATCATGCGTTTCGTCATTTTGCGGTCAAAACGCTGACGAGCGAAGGGCTTTCAGAGCAGGTAAAGCCGGGTACGGGAGGGCTTTTTCTTGCCATCGCAAAACAGGAGGGCTGTCACGTGAAGTATCTTTCTGAGCAGTTTCAGCTTCCCAAAGCAACGATCACAGGGCTCCTGAGAACCCTGGAATCGGATGATCTGGTGAGGCGGGAGAAGGATCCTGAGGATGCCCGCGCCTTTCGACTCTTTCTCACTGGAAAAGGGCATGAGCTCCTCCCTTCCATGATAAATCGTCACCACCGGGTGCTTGAGACTCTTCACGAAGGGCTTGATCCTGAGGAGGTTGACGAGTTGAAGCGGATGCTTAAACGAGTCCTCGACAATATTTCGCGGCCATAATGTCGCATTCAGATCCGTTGAAACTCTGTGTGAATGGTCGATATTTCCCCATGCGTAGGCGTTTCTTTCTCTCCGGGATTTTCCTGTATCTGTCTTTTCTTGCTTCGGTTTCAGGGCAGGATGTGAATTTCAATGATCTCGCTCGATTTGTGGCGGGGAAGCCGGTATCAAGTTCGAGCCCTTTAAATCAGATCATGGGATCTCCGTCGGTGCGGAAGCACTACGCGGAAACGACGGCCCTTTCTCAGAAATGGAAGGAGGCAAGGCTCAGCAAGATTCAGGAATGGGCTGCAATGGAACTGCAACCACAGCTGACCAGGCCGACAACGGTCAAATACATGTTTGGCGGTCCGGATTTTGTCCATGTGGCCTCGATATTCCCGGGTGTCCCTGAGTACATTCTTGCCGGACTGGAGCCTCTCGGGTCGATTCCTGATTTTTTCTCAATGGACGAGGTGTCTCTCGACAGCTACCTGACCCACTTGAACTACACGCTCAGAAGCATCTCGCGGCGAAACTTTTTTATTACTACTGAGATGCGGGAGGATTTCGGCAAGGAGGGAATCGACGGGGTATTTCCGGTCCTTCTCTATTTTGCGGCATTGACGGGACATGACGTCTTGAATGCCAATTATGTGAAATTGGAACCGGGTGGTTCGGCTGTTCTGGCCGCGCCCGACGAGGCGACAGGAATCTGGCTGCGAATTCGCCAGTCCAATCCCGGAGCGAATGTTCCGCAGGAACAGAATCTTTATTACTTTAAGACTGATTTATCGAACAATGGATTCAAAGGAGGCTCTTCTTTTCACCAGTTTCTTTCCGCCCGCCCTGACAGCGTTTCCTACCTGAAAGCGGCTTCGTTCCTGATGCATCAGGAGGATTTCACTAACATTCGAAATTTCATCGTCGGCGACAGTAAATGGATTCTTCAGGACGCTTCAGGGGTTCCGGCAGAGTTTTTGAGCCGCTATTTCAACCTCACTTTTTACGGGAACTACACGGGTCCGATTGACATGTTTTCGGAATACAATCAGCCGTGGTTGCACGATGTCTACCGCTCAGGGATCGCGAAGCCTCTTCCTTTCGGCACCGGTTACCGGATGAAGGATTCAGATTCGATCCAGATTTTTGGCGTAAGGAAGTAGTAGCCGGAGTGAGATAGGTTCGCTATTCTGCGTGCCCAACTCATGAAAAACCTTCTTTTATCATTCGCCCTTTCATTTCTACTGTGTGTTTCGCTCTCGGCCGAAGAGGCCGGGAAGCCGAATGTCATCGTCATCATGGCGGACGACATGGGCTATGGTGATCTTTCCTGCTACGGGGCAACCGATTTTGAAACCCCGCATATCGATCAGCTCGCAGCTGAGGGGATTCGCTTCACAAACGGATACTGTTCTGCATCGACTTGCACGCCGACCCGCTATTCATTTCTCACGGGAACCTACGCGTTTCGAAAACCGAACACGGGGATTGCTCCACCGACGAGTCCTTCCATTATCCCGGCAGGGACACCGACGATCGCTTCGATGCTGAATGAGGTTGGTTACAAGACAGCGGTGATCGGGAAGTGGCACCTGGGTCTAGGTGGTGAAGAGGGCCCTGATTGGAACGGGGAGCTGAAACCGGGGCCGCTTGAGTTCGGTTTCGATCATTGTTTTCTCCTTCCGACGACAAATGACCGGGTTCCCCAGGTCTACGTTGAAAATCATCGTGTTTTGAATCTTGATCCGAAAGACCCGCTGTGGGTTGGTAAGAAGAAACCAACTGAAGACCATCCGACCGGGATTTCCCATCGAGATACCTTGAAGATGGATTGGACTCATGGGCATAATTCCACGATTCACAACGGCATCAGCCGAATTGGTTTTTACACTGGCGGGCACGCAGCGCGTTTCAGAGACGAAGACCTCGCTGATAAATGGGTCGAGAAGTCGGTCGAGTGGATGGAAGAGAACAAGGAAGAGCCATTCTTTCTTTTCTTTGCCTCTCACGATTTGCACGTCCCGAGGATTCCGCATGAGCGTTTTCAGGGCGCGACACCACTTGGCTTTCGTGCTGACTCAATTGTTCAACTTGACTGGTGTGTCGGGGAGTTGATGAAAACGGTCGACCGTCTCGGTTTGGCGGAAGATACCTTGTTCGTGTTTTGCTCTGACAATGGCCCGGTCATGGATGACGGCTATGCAGACGGGGCGATTGAAAAGCTCGGCGATCATCAGGCGGCCGGACCATACGCCGGAGGCAAATACAGCGTCTATGAAGGGGGGACGAGAACACCTTTTATTACCCGGTGGAAGGGCACGATTGAGCCGGATGTCTCTGACGAAATCGTTTCGACGATCGATCTTTACGGGAGCCTGACCACTTTGACGGGAGGCAGTATTCCTGATGACGGGGCTCTCGACAGCTTTGATGTCATGGGCGCTCTTCTCGGTAAGCCGGATGCCACTGGTCGGGTGGATTTCGTTCAGCAGGACAACGGAAAAGGCGGGAACTACGGCTTTCGCTCAGGCGATTGGAAGTTACAGCGCCACGATTCGAAGAAGACCCGGAATCTGGAGGTCGGAAAACTGCTCGAGAACACGCCGGTGCCTCAGTTTCAGTTATTTGATCTTTCCAAAGATCCCGGTGAAAAGAATGATGTGATTGAGGAGCACCCCGAGCTTGCCGAAAAGCTTAAGGGGCAGCTCGATGAGATTATCACCTCAGGGCGTTCCAGGAAGTGAGGGCGGGACCGGTTCCGGTTTTTCCTCATAGGTGAGGAGACCGCTTGCCCCGGCGAAAAGGAGAACGAGAGCAGTCGCGAGGAGCGAGATAATGGGAACGGTGGCCAGCAAAATGAGCTGGCCACCTATCGTGACCTCGAACTCATCGTCAAATGCACTGATGCGGGCAGTACAGCTAGTCTTGGAAAAACAGACGTCGACGTTTGAGCCTGTCCGGAACGCGAGGACGCGAGTCGAATAAGGTCGGTTTTTGAGGCGGTGGTTCGAGAGAGGATTCAGGAATTACCATCCTGCGGGATGACTTGAGCAACGACCATGTTCTGTTGAGATGAGGCCTGGTGAAGCTCCTGCTGATCCCAATGATCGACCACTTCAACGGTAACACCGCTGGCAGTATTGGCGAAGAGGGTGGGAGCAATGCTGTGTGGTAGTCGAATACAGCCAGCAGAAGCGGCGTATCCGGGGAGGTCTCCGACATGCATTCCGATGGCGCTGCTGTCAAGCCGCTGCCAATAGGGGAGATCACAGCCGTAAATAGTTGAGGTCTTTCCTTCCGCCACCCGTTGGGTGATTTTAAATGTGCCGCGAGGGGTCTCTTTCCCTGCCCGTGCCGTCGACACCGCCGTGTCGATTGCCACCATGTTATCGACGAGGAGATAGGCCCGCTGGTTTGCGACGTCGACGATGACTTTCTTCTCCCCGTCGGGTCGGGCGCTGAGAAGCTGATGATTTACAAAATGGTTCTGGTGCGCGTCCTGATAGCCAGAGCGGGTAGCTTGTTGAACCGGAGCAGGTGTTTCGACAATCATTTTTTGATGATTAATCTGTGCGATTCGCATTTCTTTCTTGGCCTTCATCTTTTTGAAGAGGCCCGCCTCAGCCTGGGTTGTCGAGCCCATGGTGATGCCGACGAGAGCAAGAACGGTCAATGTTTCGCGGACGCCGCGTGCTTCGACCTCTGCGTCTTCGAAAATCAGGCCGACATTTCCGTCATTCTCTTTGCAGAATTTTTCAAACTGGCCATCATCGGCAAGAAGAACTCCCAGCAGTTGAACCCGGGCGGAAGAGCCGTCTTCAGCGGCTTCCCAGCGAATCATGGGAAGTTTCGAGCCTTCGTGCTTTAAGGCCGGATCATCGAGAGAGGAACCGAGCACTTCGAGGAATCGTCGTACATAGTCTTCCGGTTCCGAGGCGTCGGAGAGGGTTGAGAAAGCTGCCCGGTTATTGACGAGTCCCTGAAGTTGAAGTTCGAAGGCATTGTCGCGCCAGAGGAGAAAGGGCTCGTCGTCGCTTTTATCCAGTTGAACGTCAAACTGCTGGAAGACCTCAGTTGCCTGAGGGTTCGATTCCATCATGACTCCTTTCTCAGAGACATCGAAGAGCAGGTTGGAATCTGAAAACATGGAGGCGCAGAAGTCGGCCTCCGAGTTCAAACTGGGTTCACGCTCCGCGCCTTCGGCGGGGAGTTGATTAACGGGTCCGAGGAAGGTGGCGTTGCTGCTCATCGAGGTAAGTATGTGGTAGTCGGTGGTTCAATGTCAATGGTGTCACCAATCAGAACTGAGGCCGGGATGCCATGGTTCGGCGATGGAGGACATCAGGGAATACATCATCGAAGGAGGTATTCCGGGATAGACGGAGAGGATGCGTGCAATATGCGAAGAAATTTTCGGCGCCGCAAAACTGGTCCCGGTTTGGACCTGAATCCCCCCGTTCAGCCATGCCACTTCCACGTTTTCGCCCTTGGCTGAAAAGCTTACGAGATGCTCTGGACGATAGAAGATCTTTTCCTCTTTTGTATCAGCGAGGTCGACGCCGAAGACGGGTGCAAAATGAGATGGCCATTCCGCTTCATCATTATCTGTATTACTACAGGCAGCGACCACGTGAACGCCTTTGAGCCAGGCTTCGTCAGCCCACTCTTTATGGGGGAGTATAAATTTCGCAAGACCCCGGCACCCGAAGCTGCAATTGAGAATATGGTAGCCCCGTTTCATTGCTTCGCGGACCCCGGCACAGATGAGGTGTGTTTTGGAAACGCTTCGGGCGTCAATGACGCGAAAGCTTCCAATCTCAGCCTCCGGAGCATTGCGGTGAATGATATCGGCCACCGCAGTGCCGTGGCCAAAAGTATCGCCGGTATTCTCTTCAACGACTTTGATTACCCCATGGCGTTCTTCGAAAGCGACCGAATCAACAATGGAAGCGCCGGCGAGGCGGGGGTGATCGATTTCGATACCTGAGTCAATCACGGCGACCTTCACACCTCGCCCGGTTCCTGAGATCGAAGCCTCCTTAATCGCCGTGAGCGAAGGCAGGTCTGAAAAGTCGCTGATCCGGTGACTCATAATTCGAGATCAAGCAAGGAGGTGAGCATCCTGTAGTTCACGAGCCGTTCGATCACAGTGGAAAGGCGCCTCACCCGATTCATGTTGCGAGCGCTGAATCCGGGAGGGTTCGGGGCGTTGGCACTCTCTTTCAGCTGAACACAGCTGATCACTCCTTTGAGGTTTCCCGCGATGTAAAATGGCGTTGCGATCATGGCGTAGGTTACCTGCCCGAGAGCTTCATCCGCCTTCTTTGAGTGATGAGCGTTGGAATAGACTTCGTTTTCGCAGAGGCATTGTTCGGAGGCGAAGACAAAGCCGGTCAGTCCTTCATCCAGCGATTGCTTCCAGCCCAGAAACTCAGGATCCGGTTCCGTGTGCGTGACGACGAGATGTTCTTCGTCCTTGTCCGCGAGCCAGACGGAGAGAGAGTCGGCTTTGAGTGTATCCATCGCTGATCGCATCACGGAAAGTCCGGGAGCACCAATCAGTCCGGTAAATTCGTCCGGCTCGATAGCGCGGGCGGTACGGTTGAGGGACTGCTCAATGTGGGCAGTGTGGGAAGAAAGTTCGGGGTCGGGCTGAATCACGGTGGCTCCTTTTTGAAAGAAAGATCAACCCGAATTCAGTACTCTGCAACGACTCCATCTTTCCGGGGGAACGTGGAAGGGGCGTGCATAGACGGAAATGAAGATTCGTCTATCGCGGTATGAAGACCAATCTCATACTTACTGTCATTACGATCCTTTCCCTCGGAACACTCGCTTTTGTCCGTGCACAGGATGAAGCGAAAGAAGCGCCCGCACCTGAAGAGTCCACCGTTTCAGGTTCTAATGAAACCACCCCTGAAATCTCCGGCATTCGAACGGATACCGCCGTGGAGCAGCAACTCATGGGCGGGACCTCGGAGGTCACGGCGATTCCGGTCGGCAGTGTGTTTACGGAAGAGGGGCGTTTTTTCGTCCTTCTGAAGGACGCTGAATCCGGCGGGGCTTTTCGCGAGGTTGAGGTAACGCTCGGGAGGACGGATGGGCTGAATGTCGAAGTGAAAACGGGGCTTTTTCCGGGAGACGAAGTCGTGACCGTATCAGTCGGGCAGCTGCGTTTCCCTGCTTTTGATGATGGATCCAGTGACGTCTGTGCCGTCAATGCCTGCGGAACGACTGCCTGCGATTCAGCCACCGCAACCTGTTCGGTCAAGAGCAGTGATGGTGAGAGCTGCCGGGTTGACGGGAACTGCAAAGAGGAAGGGAAAGAAGCCGCCGATTGTGGCGATGGCGCGACATGCAAAAGCGGGACTGCCAGTGCTGACGGTCCCGCATACTCTTCCAGGGTAGATCTCACAATCTCTGCAGAAGACTTTTTCGATGGAGGCGAGGAGGTGAATTTTGCTCCCGGTCATCCATCTATCATGGGGCAGCCCGGATTCTGCCCCCCTTACTAATCCCCAATTCGATTCACATAAACGTAGTAGGCTCCCACGATCTGTTGATTGTTGGAGTCACCGAACCAGGTGTATAAACGCTTTGGCCCGGGATTCAGGTGGGCGGTGAACTTCACAAATTTTGAGTTCTTTTTAACCGGCTTTCTGGCCTTAAAGTTTCCAATCTGAATGCGGGCGGAGCTGATGTCGAGTGCCTTACCCGGAAGCAGGACGTCGTCGGTGACAGGGGTTGCTTCGACGCCTTCACGTAAGCCGAGGTCGGAATCTCTTGGCCAGCGGCGGAGTTCGAATTCATACTTGCCGGCTTCGGCGACGTCGAGTTCCCAGAAGCTGTTTTTCAAGTCGGCGCGTCGAATTTGCTGTTGCTGATCAATGAAGACATCAAGCCATTCGCAGGCGGTGAGTAACATTGGATTTTCAGCTTCGTGGCCGATCACGACCCGCTGAGGTTCATTGACTTCGTCTTTCACTCCATCCCACCACTTGTTTAATGTGCCCCGCATTTCCTTTACGACATCGGGATGATCTTCGATCACGTTTGTCGTTTGCATGGGATCGGATTCGAGATCGTAAAGCTCTTTGTCCTCGAGGAGGCGCCAGCGCTTCCAGAGCACTCCCGACATTTCCTTTGTCATGATGGAGGGGGAGTCCGGAGCGGGGTATTCGAATCCCACGGGCATGCGGGAGTAATTGATCACAAGCATGCGATCAGGATCGACTTCTGCTTTTCCAAGAAGGATTTCTGAAAGGTCGATGCCGTCGAACCGGGGGGCTTCGACCTCACTGCCGGTTAACTTGAGAATGGTTGGAAGCAGGTCCTGTGCTTCGGTCAGGCCGTTGATGTCACGCCCTTCGCTCATTCCTCCGGCAGGCCAGCGAACAAAGCAGGGGACTCGGTGACCGCCTTCCCACAGCTGTGTTTTCTTCCCGCGCATTCCGGCTTTGAAGTAGGTTTCCGCCATCGTGCTCCCGTTGTCAGTGAGGTAGATGAGGATGGTGTTTTCAAGCAGTCCGGATTCGGCGAGAAAGGCATCCAGTTTTCCGACATTATCGTCAATGTTTTTAATCATGGCGAGGAACTGAATGAGATCCTCGCGTTTGTGGGCGGGGGTGACTTCGACTCCTCCCTCAGCTTCGACCTCTTCGAAGCGCTTTCGCATCGCGTCGGTGTATTCGCTCGGTTCCCAGTAGGGCGTGTGAGGGGCGTTAGTGGGCAGGTAGGTGAAGAACGGCTTGCCGGAATCAGCCTGGTCTTTCATCCAGGAGATGGCTTCCTCGAAGAAGACGTCTGTGCAGTAGCCTTTGTATTCTTTGAGCTCTCCGTTGTGACGGTAAGTGTCGTCGAAGTAATCATTGTTCCATACGTCGGGAGTCGAGTTGATATGTGACGATGGAAACCAAAGTGTTTCCTGGAAGCCCCGGTCTGACGGACGAAACGGGTAGTTGTCTCCAAGGTGCCATTTTCCGAAGAGGCCGGTAGTATATCCGTCGGAAGCGAGAAGGTCAGCCATGGTTGAGAGCTCAGGACGCAGGAGAGTGCGGCCGCTACTCACGTTGATCGCTCCGTTGCGTGCAGCATCGAGACCTGAGAGAAGTTGTCCCCGGGTCGGGGTGCACATCGGGGCGACATGGAAGTCTGTGAGGCGTGAACTGTTCGCATGGATCGCATCGAGATTTGGCGTTTCGAGGACAGGATTCCCGTGGGCGGAAAGGTCGGGGTATCCCTGGTCGTCCGTTAGGATGACGATGACGTTGGGCTTTTCAGCGGCTGAAACGGTTTCGGTGAAGGTGAACGCAGTCAGCAGGGTGGTCAGTAAGATGAAACAGGATTTCATGATTGTGTTAGGGGGATCGAAAAGGAGCTAAAGAGGTGGGGGTTCAAAGGAAATGGCTGGATGCTCCAGCGTATCTCTATTCGTTCGAGAGGTGCGAAGTTCACGGCTGTGCCGGCGTTTTCGCAGGAGGAGTGGCTAAGAGTTCGCCGATGATGCCGGCGAGAACGCGGGGGTGATCTTTGATCTTCACGTAGCGATGATCCTTCGGGTAATCCCGTCGCCATTCGGTGTGACCGTCCGAGTCAATGACGACACGGCCTTTCTTGAAGACGGTCCAGTATTCCGGCTGAATACCGCGAACGGCGAGAAGGACGGTAGCGAGGTCATGGTTAGGCTTTCCGTGATCAATGGCTTTGCCCCCGCGAAAGGGGCGTAACTCGTAGGCGCGCCGAACCGGACTGTTATCTGCCGTGTCGATCAATTCCTGACCGTTGTACATAGCGTTTCCGACTTCGAAGCCCTGCCAGACAATTGGAGTGGGCCATTCATTGGTGATTGTCACCGCCGCGGCCGGGTCGAGTCTGATATTGGTTTCCGGGTGATAAGTGCGGGGGAATCCCCCACCCATGATGTAGAGCTCTTTCACTTTCGCTTTGACGAGCTTCTCGTCGGCGCGGAGCAGGTCCTCGAGATTGCTGAGGGCACCGACGCTGCAAATCGTAACTGACCCATCCGGCTGAGCCTTCAGGGTTTCGAGATAGATGTCGAGAGCATCTCTCGCTTTGTCATCTTTTGGTGTGTCGTTAGGGAACTCTTCGTGGAGGAACGAGGCATAACTGCTGGGCTGCTTCCAGGGAACTTTGGCTCCATCTTTGTCTGTTCCGATGGGGATGTCGGGACGACCAAACCATGTGTTGATCGCATCCGAAGCTCCGGCGGATGAGTTTCCGGGGCACTTCCGGTTGGTGACGACGGCAAGAATCTCAGCTTCACCCTTGTCAGCGAGAACATTGAGGACGGCAAGAGCGCCGACGTCATCGCAATCATTTGCCATGTCAGTGTCGAAGATGACTTTGACCGGTGCTGCCTGAAGGAGCAGCGGGAGAAACAGGAAGAGTCCGGGAAGTAATCTCATTTCACGGGAGAAGGAGGTTGTGTGCAAAGTTGAACGTAGGCTTCACGGAGTCGGGCGGCCTGTTCGTTGCTCATGATGAGGTAGGCGTCTTTGCCGTTCTTTTTGGCCGGGCTGAAATCAGTTCGTCCTTCATCGTTTACGGTAACGCTTCCTTTAGGTGACAGATAAAAATAGTCACGGTCAGGGTAGATCGCGTGGAGGACGCAACTGAGATCCCAGGTCGGACGATCATGCGGTGTTATCTGAGCCCAGGCAAGGTAGCTGTCCTTCAACAGGTGATTGTCGATGTAGTTGTAGTCTTCCACGATGCTCTTCCACGGATACGTTGAATGTAATCCGATTTCGAAGCCGCTCCAGACAACCGGCGTAGGCCATTCCGCAGCCAGTTTTTGTGCTGAAGGAATGTCCTTCACGACATTGTATTCAAGGTGCTGTGTACCGTAGCGAATCGTCTGGAAAGCGCCCGCCATGATGACTAACTCTTTCACTTTGGCTTTGATGAGAGCCTTGCCGTCGAGGTTTGAGTATTTGTCCGGTGTTGAGTCGAGAAGGCGGGAGAAGTTGGTGAAAAACCCAACCTGGACCAGCTTGACTGATTCATCCGGCTGGGCGGCAAGCGTTTTACGGATAAGGGCAACGGCCTCGGGAGCCTCTTCACCTGACTTTAGATCGTGCGGGTAGCGGAGCGTGCCATCCTCGTTCGTTCTCGTTGCCACTTCATTGTAACGTCCAACTTCCTGTGTTGCCCCGTCATGTACGACTCCAATCGGAATGTCGGGAAAACCGTAGTAGGTATTGACGGCATCGATGTAGGCCGCTGAAAGCGGGTGATCTTTGGTCGAGGTGACGGCAAGTAGTTCCACTGCATCCCGCTTCGCAAGGTTGTGGATCATGACGAGGGCCATGGCATCATCAATGTCATTTCCCATATCGGTGTCGAAAATTATCTTCACCGGCTCCGCCTGAAGAGGCGATAGTAGAAGTCCGAGAAGGGCTGTTAGGAAAAGGGGGATTTTCATGGTTTGAGTCGTTTCATTTTTCCGGCACGCCAGGCATCGACGATGACGGCGACGACAATGACGATTCCTGTGATGAGAAGTTTGATCGGTTCGGACGCACCAATCTGGGCGAGACCGGTTTCGAGGGTTGCCATGATGAGGACTCCGATAAAGCTGCCGACGATAGACCCGCGCCCTCCCATGAGGCTCGTCCCGCCAATGACGACGGCGGCGATGGCAGACAATTCAAGGCCGACGCCGGCGTTGGGATCGACTGAAGCGAGTTTCGAACTGGCGAAGGCTGCACCCAGTCCGGCAAGGGCACCGGCAATCGCAAAGACCGCGATCTTGATGGGGCGGGTATTGATTCCGGAGAAAGTTGCCGCTTCTTCATTGGCCCCGATAACCATGACGTAGCGTCCGAAGACGGTGCGGCTGAGAATGATCTGCCCGAGGATAACCACCAGGACGGCAAAGAGAAAGGCCCATGAAATACCGATGCCGGGAATAGGGGCGCCCAGCCATTCGACGGGGGCGCCGATGTATTTCGTCTGGGAGTCTGTTCCAAGGTAGGCGAGGCCGCGGGCCATTTGCATCATGCCGAGTGTGACAATGAAGCTGGGTACCGCAAAGCGGACTGAGACCCATCCGTTCGCCCATCCGCAGATTCCACCCGCGAGCATGGCGAGGGGTAGCGCGAGCAGGAGAGGCCATCCCCAATCGACCATCGAAAGGCCCAGCATCGCCCCGGCAAAGCCGAGGACGGAGCCAACTGAAAGGTCAATCCCCGCAGTGATGATGACGAAAGTCATCCCCACGGCAATGACCGCGAGAGCGGGAACCTGATTGGCAATCTGATTGAAGGTCGACGCAGAGAAAAATCGATCGCTGATGAGGGCGAAGATGGCGACGAGTAGCGCCAGAACTCCGATGAGTCCGAGCGGTTCGCCGTATTTTGCGAGTGGGTTGGTCCTGGAGGAGGAAGACATTTTAGAGGGTGTCTTTGGTGACTAAATTGACGGGAGTTTTCTGGTCGGAAGGGCTTTCTTCGCCGGTAGCAATTTTGAGGGCTGCTTCGATGCCGAAGATCGCAAGTTTTCCCCCGTGCTGATCAGCGGTAGCGAGAATGCGACCTTCTTTGATCATGCTCTGCACGGCTGAAATATTGTCGAAGCCAACGATTTTAACCTGATCTTCTTTGCCGGCTGCTCTTACCGCAGCGGCAGCTCCGAGCGCCATGCTGTCGTTGCTGGCAAGAAAGGCACTTAAGTCAGGATTCGAAGTAAGGATCGCTGCCGCAACGGTATTGGCTTTTTCCATTTCCCATTGAGCGCTTTGAACGGTCACGATATTTGCGCCGGCAGCTGTCATCGCATCTTCGAACCCGGCGCGGCGCTGCTGTGCATTGAAAGCGGTGGGAACGCCTTCAAGGATCGCGACCTTGGCACCATCTTCGAGCGACTTGGCCAGTTCCTCACCGACGAGGCGGGCTCCTTCACGGTTGTCGGGGCCGACAAAGGGGATGGAAACAGATGCTGCGGTGAGCACTTTCTCATCGAGTTTGTTATCGATGTTGATCACGGTGATCCCTTGTGCCTGTGCCCGCTTCAGGACTGAGATAAGGGCTTTGGAGTCTGCCGGTGCAATGACGATGGCGTCGACGCCGCGAGCCACCATTTGTTCAACGAGGGCTACTTGCTGAGCGAGATCGGTTTCGTTTTTGATTCCGTTCACGATGAGATCAAATTTGTCCGCATTCTCAGCTTGGTAGGCAACCGCTCCGTCAGCCATCGTTTTGAAAAACTCATTGGCGAGAGATTTCATGATGAGGGCAACTTCAGGTTTCCCTTCGTTTCCGGAGGGATTTCCGGACTCCTCCGTTGTCGCGGATTCATTGCAGGAGGTCAGGCAGACCATGGCAAAGCAGGCGGCAAAGAGAGAGGAAAGGCTTAGGATTTTCATATTAGGGTTGTCCAGAATGGCAGAAAACAAACGTTTGCGCCAATATTTTCCTTATCATTGTGATTACGTCATTCCGGTGGGGATGATCAGCCTTCTCCCCGGAAGATTTTCTGGAGATATTTTTTGAACCCTGACGCAAAAAATTCCTCGTCAGAGGCAAAGCGACCGTGGCGGTAAACGGATGGAGTATGCCCTAATGAGAGCAGGTAGAAAAATTCCTCTGTCTCGCCAAAACGGATCCAGGGATGCGGGGCGAGGCAAAGATCACTGATCACTTCCCATTGTTTGAAGGGAAGGACAGGCCAGATTTCACCGCGCTGTGCTTCAAGCCCATCCGATTGAAGGAGGAAGGAGGTGATTTCGTCCGGAAGAACGAGATTCCATTTTTTTTCCCATTCCCGCAGTCCAGCCAGTGGGAGAGGAGGGAAAAACGAGGCATCGCACTTTCGCTCCCTCGCGGCAGGGGCTTCGGTGAGAGAGATAATATAGGGTTTCCACTGGAAATGAGTCATCGATGAGGTGTGGATCGGTGGTTCTTATCACGATCTTACCATGCCGATTTTAACGGGATTGAAAAGCTCTGCCGAAATAGCAGCAGATAATCAGTCTTCAGTCATTGAAGTCGATCTCCCCGACTTCGACGAGGGTTCCGTAGAGTTTCGTCGTGGCATCTTTGCCTTCGAGGACGTGGAACTCGTCAAAGGTGGCAAGGCCCGCGTCGGTGGTCTCGCCGAACTCGAGTTTCAGTTGAAATTCGATGCCGTTGAAAAACAGCGTTTCCTCGGCGATTGGCTGCAGAAGGCGGACAAAATCAGCGTCTTTCCAGGGGTCGTTGGGGTCTTCGAAGTTCTCGGTGTTGAGAAGCGCGAAATCGAAATTGAAAGATGTGCTGTCGGTGTAGCCTGCAATGTTGAAATTTAAGTCGGCAGTGAATGAGACCTGATCAGCTCCGGTGAGACTGACGACGCTGCCATTGAAATAACGGAGATCACCGACTTCAAAGCGATTACCGTCGACGGGGGAACCGAACGATTGGGCTTCGAAATTCAGCCATGATTTGCTCAGGTCGGCGGCATTTGACGGGTTTGAAAAGGTGTTTAATTCGGCGTCACTCCAGAAGTCACGCCCCCATTCGAAGTAGTCATCGCTGCCGCCTGTTACCATGGTTTCAGCTCCTGTCGGTGAATGGAAACTTCCGGAAGCGGTGCCGGCGACGGTCGCGCTTTCGACCCCGAGGGTGCGGAGTGCCCTTTCACTTTCAAGATAATAGACCGGATCGATTGGGACCGCTCTTGCCTGAATCAAAACGCCGGAAAGATAGTCATTTCTCGAGAGCTGAAATTCATCGTTGTAATCCTGCCACGGGCCACCGGCGAGGCGATACTGTAAGGTGGAGACAGTAGGATCATTCGGGTTGGTAATATTGACGTTGATGAGACGGTCGACAAAGAGCCCGAACTGGCTGCCGGATGGTGAGATAATCGGTTTCGTCAGGGGAAGCGGAGTGGCTGAGTAGAACTGATTGACCTGGGCACTGGAAGAGTAATTTGGAGATTCAGTGACGGCCATTGCCCGAACGTTTGTTTCCGGCGTGACATCGAGGCTGCCCGTATAGGGAAGCCAGTTTCCGTAGTCGATTGAATAATAGATGGATGAAGAGCCGGCGGGGTTGGGATTGCTCAGTGAGAGGTTAATCCCGAAATCCGTGAAGGGGTAGTTTCCGCCCGGGACGGAAAAAGTAGGGGGACTCAACGATAAAAGTCCGGTCGTGGTTGGTGGTGAAGGGACGACGGGCGGAGTGCTTGAAGTGGATGCCTGAGTCGTTGGAAACACCGTTTCCCCTAAAGGTGCTTCCGGAGCCGCTTCGGTGAAATCCCAAATCCATTTGTCTTTCGAAGCATATCTGAAGGCAATGTCACTTTCCCGTTCGCCCGGATCTTCTTCAGGGGCGCTGTTGTCGAGATGGACATTGTTGATACCGGGAGTGGAGCCTGTCGTCGCAATTTCAAAGCGTCGGGTGTTACTGTTCCAGTAGGCTCGATATTCTCCGGACCTGGCTTCCACCGGCGTTTGAAAGTCAAATTTGACTCGATTATCCAACGTGCTGCCACTCAAGTTTGCTACCGTCCCCGCATTCGAAATACTCTTTTTCAGGGCGCTCAGAACTTCATTGGGGGTTTTCGCCCCGGAGATGTCTCCCCCGGTTCCTATAAAAGCAATCACGGAGCGGTTTAACTTTGCGACATCCGTGGCGAGTTTCTGCTTCTTTGCAGAGCTTACGGCATCAGAAACGACAACGTATCCTAAACCGGCGATGATACTGATCAATGCGGCGGTGATGCATAATTCAACCAACGTGAAAGCTTTGTTACGAGTGCTCATTCGTAATTTCCATAAATTATATAACAATAATACACGGCGCGCAGCCTGTCTACCTCTCAAGTAGCAGAATTTCGAGGTCTGCTAACCTTATCTGTTCCTTGAGTTGTTTTGATCCAAGTTGAATGACCCTCCTCGTCTTCAGGTGTCCGCGAGGTTTCTCAAACCCCTTCGGAAACCTGGCGAAACTCAACGGTGATTCCTGCGATGAAAGCGCTATGGACCTCATTGAGTGAAGAATTTGGCAATTCCTCAAGTCTTGTCCAGGGCGCCGGAGAACAGGTCGCCCGGTCGCGGGATATCCTTTCCCAGGACGTGAGAAAGCGCTGAGATCAGATCAGGATGTCGAAACTGATAGCCGAGCGATTGAAGTTTCTTCGGGATGGCGGCAATATCGGCGAGGATCGTCTCATCCGCCATCTCTCCGAGGGCCAGTTTCAAGGCGCCAGCGGGAACCGGAAGAAGGGCGGGGCGGCGAAGCATAGAGGCAAGGGTTCTTGTAAATTCACGATTCGTCACGATCTCCGGAGCCGTCACGTTGAGAGGGCCACACCACTCTTCTTCAAAAAGGGCGCGGTGCAGGATATCGATGACGTCATCGATAGAGATCCATGAAAGCTGCTGCCTTCCACTGCCGATGGGGCCACCTAAGCCGGCAAGAAACAAGGGGGTGAGTTTTTTGAGCATGCCCCCGGCAGGAGTGAGGACGGCACCTATGCGCGGATGAACAACGCGTATTCCCGCGGCTTCAGCTTCTTTCGTTTCCGCTTCCCAGATCTTGCACACATCAGCGAGAAAGTGATTACCCACGGGGCTGGATTCGTCGTGTTCGCTACCGTCATGAGGATAAAATCCGGATCCTGAGGCGCTTACGAGTACAGCGGGTGGATTCGGGAGTTTGGCAATGGTCCCGGAAATGAGCCGGGTTCCGAGGCGGCGGCTTTCGAGGATCTGATGTTTTGTCGGGGCCGTCCAGCGTCTCTCTCCGACATTCTCTCCAGCAAGATGAACGACCCCGTCCACCTGCAGATCTGAGGGCCAGTCAATTTCCCCGGCTTCGGGGTTCCACCGTATCTCTCCTTCGTGTTTTGGTGTGCGTGTTACCGTATGAACAGTATGTCCCTGAGTCTGAAGATATCCGGTGAGGGCCTGCCCGATAAGACCTGTCGCTCCGGTGATGAGAACAGAAAGGGCGCGGGGAGGGGGAGAGGCAATGCGGCGTTCGAGATCCGATTTCGTGACCGCATGGCGATAGCGGAACATGCGTCTCAGTTTAGGCACGACGACTGGGTTACCCAGGAGTCGCCCCGGTACTCCCATCGGGAGGCGATAGTGAATCGAATCGGTTAGCTTGCTCGTGTTTTCGCTCAGGTCTTCGAAGAGGTGACGGTGCTCCCAGCTCGCGAACGGACCGGAGACCTGCCGATCGATAAATCCACTTTCAATGAGCTCATGTTCTGCAATCCACCGTTGCTTCATCGGTCCGCTTCCCACGTCGATCACGGCACGGGCACCGTCTTCGAGCTCACGAAAGGACTCGATGACTTGAGCTTTCTCCCAGGGTGGGTTCAAGCGGTTGAAGGCTCCCTGCCTGAAATGCCACGCTCGAAGCTCTTCCGCGGAGGCAGCAATGGTGGAAGTGAGGTGAAAGGTATCGTCAGGCATTTGAGTCAGGTTACGTTCGATAACGTGTCCGGCTGTGTAAAATCTTTCGAAGCGTATCGTGATTCCAGTGAAGGGGCGATTGATTGGAAGGGGAGATGACGGTGGACCTCCATCGTGAAGGGACGGTATCGGGATGGACAGGTATGACCGGGCTTTTCCAGCCGGGAAACTTCAGGTGTCGCGATCCGGGTGGCAAACGTATTGGTTCGTCATGAAACAAAGTGAGGTGTTGGCACTGATTCAGGACGTTGAGGACCGTATCATTAATCGCTTCTGCTCGGTGAAGCGAAGGTTGGAGCGCAAGATGGACTGGGTTGCTGACACCACTGAGTATGAGTCCCTGGAGAAACCCATCAGAGATGAGATCATCTTCTATGAAGCGCGTGGCTATTATCTCTTCCAGGAGCCCTGGCTGGAACACGAACCCTTTAACCGGCGCTACCGTGTCGTGTTGACCTTTCGTCCGACGGAGAATAATCGCTGAAGGGAGCGGCTGCTTCCGCTAAGCGATTAGGGCTGCCATTCAGAATGGCCAGAACTGCCAGGCGAGGATCACTGTCCCGACTGCGACGAAGAGGGCAAAAAGCGTGAAGAGTCCGTCTTTGGCGCTCAATCCAATCGCGAAGAATCCGATCGAGAGACCGGGAACGGCGCAGGCAAGGGGGATCAGCTCGAGGGGGATCATGAGAAGGGCGAGGACTATCGCAATCATCGCGACGACGCGTGTTCCGGTATCACCGGTGAGGAACTCGAGGCGTTGTGAAAGGAGTCGGTCGAACTGCTCTGTCCATGGTTTCGCTTTGGTGAAACCTTCCTGAAATTTCGATTTTGATACCGAAAAGCGACGGATTCGTTTCGGCAGCCAGGGGTGATGTTTTCCGAAAAGAATCTGACCGCTGATGAGGAGGATAAAGATCGCGCAGATGGAGGGGACTCCGGGAATGGCCCCGGTAGGGAGCACCGCGATCAGTGCGGGAGCGAGAAGGAGTGGGCCAAAGCCACGGTCCTCGAATCTCGATACGATCTCTTCGAGACGGATTTCATCGCCCTCAATGTCCTCCTGTATATCGGTCAGGATCTCAGTGAGGTTGGGCATGACGATTGGGTGAACCGGTTAGGGGGCGTTTTCGACGGCTTCGGTGATCTCATTCAACTGGGATTCTGAGATCCAGCCGCGTTCGTGAAGCACGAGGGCTGCTTCACTGGAGTCGCGAAAGAATGCAAATCGAGTCCCGCTCTCTTCCAATTTGGTCACTTCCGCCTTGAGATCTTCGAGTCTTTCCTGACTTGTGACATCACGGATCAGGATTAAGTCGATGAGGCCGGGGTGAGTGAGCGCGGCTTCGACGTAGATGGCGGTGTCATGCTCGCCGCTGTCTCCGATGAGGATCACCGGCTTGTCAGGATGCCATTTGATTGATTCCTCAAGAGAGTTCAGCTTGTGGTCGCGGTGGCTGATTTTGAACCACTTGTCCGCGTCGATTCCCCAGTCTGTCATGAAGAACGGTCCCATCGGAACCCCGTTTTCCTGAAAAATGAGTTGGAGGAGACTGTGAAGGTTGAAAGGAGAGCTCGTGACGTAGTTGATCGGGTTTCCTTCGTGCCGCTCTGCCGCGCCGTGGTGAAGCGCATTGAACAGTTCAGGCGAGCCGGGGAAAAGTTGCCGGGTGCGGGCGTTGCCGAAAATGGTGGTCAAGACCATGCGAATGCGGTTTGCCGCATGGGTGATCAGAACGGTGTCATCGATGTCACTGACGACGACGACTTTAAAATGTTTCCCTACCTGGTGGAGGGGGTGCTCAATCGGATCTGAAACCTCGGATTCCGGAAGCTCAATGAGAAGGGTGTCGGAGTGGCATTGTGACTTGGGGATGTCCGCCTCGAAATATCCTTCGTTGTCCGCACGGACGTCGACCGCATTCCCTCCAAGGCTGAGACGGAGCAGGGTGAAGGGTCGTTCCGGTATCGTCCAGCGTTTGAACATCTGGACGAGGTTCATGAGCCGGCTGTCTTCGGGGCGGGGCTCGTGCCACTCGCTGGCAAGGAGGGCGCGCCCTTTTACGGTGACGCCCCAGTCCACCGGCGTGGCATAGTAGATTTCCGCGGTCATCGGCTTGCCGAGGCGGCCGGTGATCCAGGCGAGAAACCGGTGTACGGCATCGTAGACTTTCTCAATCTGAACGAAGAGAAGTCGGAGGTAGCTTTTGCGACGCGAATTGCCCGATGGCGTTTCAGACATAAAACAGGGAGACTAAACAGGGTGGGATGGATGACCTAACAGGGTTAAGTCCACGCCAATGGAACGAATCTCAAGGGAGTTTTGGTTTTTCTTCCTTTGGTGCCGGGACTTCCTTCCGCGGTTCCGGAAAGGCATTGTGAAGGGTGATCTGAGCAAAGGGGATCGTCCACCCGTTCTCGTTGCAGCATTCGACGGCATACTTCTGCAGTGCTCGTTTAAGCATTTGATATTTGGGCGCCATCGAACCATCAAAATCAGCGATGATTGCGAGGTCGAGAGATGATGCGCCGGCCGAGGCAAACTCAACTTTGAGGCTGATCAATTTCTCGCGTTCATCGATCAGGCCAACGAGCTCTTTCGTGATGAACGCCCACATTGTTTCAGGGATTTTGGTCGTCGAATCGCTTTGGTGATCATAATCGACCCCGAAAACAGTGGATACGCGAAACCCGTGGGAGAGGTTCTCCGACGATTTGGCGAGAAAATCTACGGTCGGAATCATGAGTTTCGCCCCTCCGAGTTTCACGAGATGAACATACTCCGGCGTTTGTGCAATGATCCGGCCGAGGCCCTCGTCGGGGAGCAGAACCCAGTCGCCTTCATGGCAGGGAAACCAGAGTTCGCCCTCTTCACTGGCGGGGCGGGAGATAATGCCGCTGAGTTGATTGACGGGGAGCCGTAATAAGCCGCCGCGAAGAGCAGGATTGGTGAGGATGGTGTAAAAGCTGAGACGTTCCACCTTCCAGGGGATCCCGTTGTAGGTGACCCGCTCGCCCTCCCTGATTTCCCCGAGATTGAGAAGGAGACGTCCCTGGTCGTAAAATTTGGGGAGCGCATTCTTCGCGGCAAGGGCGATCCCGAGGAGTAGAATGATGGCCAGCCCCATGAGGACCCAGTCTCCTGTTGCGTAAAGGGTGATGAGGGCTGCGGCAACGGCTCCGAGGAATGAAAAAACATTGAGGCCGACGTCGATGAGTCGCAGGTAGAAGGGGCGTTTTTCCTTCTTTCTCCATGGGAATTGACGGTCGATCTGCTGGTGAAGAAAACGGAGGCCGAAGAAAGTGATGAAGAAGGCTAAGATACAGAAGACAAAGTTTCGGCCCCGGCTCTTGTAAAATGAACGCAGCCCCTCTCTTGCGGTTGAGATAAAGGAGGGTTGGGTGCGTTCCGCCTGTTCCAGCTGATAGGAGATCGCCTGGATCCGGTTTTTTGCCTGGGTCTTTCTAATCTCCCAAACCTCGCGTGTCCCGGAAACGGCGATGCGGAGAGATTCAGAGAATTCGTCAGTGGGAAGGGTGTCGAGATTGCTGAGGGCTGCATCGGTCGTCTTCAGGCGTTTTTCCCAACGGGATAAATCGCTTCGAAGCTCTTCGATTTCGCGCGGCTTTGCAGTGAGTTCTTTCAGTTCGGCGATGATCGGTTCGAGGAGCGCGTCGACTTCGTTTTTGAGAACGAAATCCTCAACCAGGTTTCCTTCATAGGCGCTGGGGTCGATTCCGGTGGCGATGGACTCAAAATCACTTTGGAGGGATTCCTGTCTCGCCATCAGATCTTTGAGGGAATCGGCAATGGCAGCTTTCTCGGAATCCTTGGCATCGTTGAGCCGTTTCTCCGTCTCTTTGATTTCGCTCTCAAGGAGATCGATAGATTCACGAACAGACTCGAGAGCGCTCAATGAGCTGGTGCTGTGCGAAACGGTTTCTCCCTCAGCAGGGCCGGGAGCCTCTGCGGCGACCTCGGCGTATACGATCGAAGCGGAGAGCAGGAAAAGGAGGCAAAGGCTTCGGCAAAGGAAAAACATAGGGAGACGGAGATGGCCGGAAGAGGAATACGACTGCGGGGCGATCCCGGTCATTTTAACCTGTCCTCACGTAAAAAGGAATTGGAAAACCGGGCGAAACGAATAGCGTGGCGAGTGCACTTGAGTGCTTCCTGCCCCATTTCCCATGGACGAAAGACTTATTTTTTACTCTGCTGTTCTTCTCCTCGGCATCGGCGCTCAATGGATCGCGTGGCGAATCAAGATGCCTTCGATCCTCCTTTTGCTCGCCACCGGGTTTATTGCGGGGCAGTTTTACGACCAGTCCGGTGTCGTTGAAGAACAGACCCTCTTTGCGATCGTTTCGCTGGCGGTGGGGATTATCATGCTGGAGGGGGGCTTAACCCTGCGATTTTCTGAGTTGAAAGAAGCGGGGGGGACCGTGCTGCGGCTCATCGGGATCGGAAGCATGGCGACCTGGGGGATGACGACCGTGGCCGCGCATTACCTGGCGGGATTCAGCTGGTCGGTTTCCTTTCTCGTGGCGGCGGTGCTGGTGGTGACGGGCCCGACCGTGATTGTTCCACTTTTGAATTCGGTTAGGCCGAGGCGGAGCGTGAATTCAGTGTTGAAGTGGGAGGGGATTGTGATCGATCCCGTCGGTGCGATTCTTGCGGTGCTTGTTTTTGGTGTTCTTTTTGGACACGGGCATGGTCATTCCGGAGTCGAAGGGGTTCTGCTCGGTCTCGGTAAAACACTCCTCGTCGGGATCGGTCTGGGCTACGGGGCGGCGGTCGGCCTTTCCTTTGTCTTGAGCCGACACTGGGTTCCTGACTTTCTTCAGTCCGTCGTGGTCCTCACGGCAGGATTGAGCCTCTTCACGGTTTCGAATCTCTTCCAGCATGAATCCGGTCTCTTAACCGTTACGATTCTCGGGATTGGGCTGGCGAATCAGGAACGGGCTAAAATCAGGCATGTGGTGGAGTTTAAAGAAACCCTCCGCACCATTCTCATCTCGTGTCTCTTCATCGTTCTCGGGGCACGAATTGGGATCGATGATATTCAACTGGTGTGGAAGGAAGCCCTGTTCCTGCTTCTCGCGCTCATCGTCGTGGTTCGGCCGTTGAGCGTCTTTATCAGCACCCTGGGCAGTAAGATTCCCCGCGAGGAACGGCTTTTCCTAGCGCTCATGGCACCCCGCGGGATCGTGGCCGCTGCTGTTTCATCGGTTTTCGCCCTTGAGCTGGCAGAAACCGGCGGTGCTTTTGCGGGCGAAGCTGCCCGTATTGTTCCGATCACCTACACCATCATTGTGGGGACGGTTGCGTTCTACGGGCTTCTCGCTGCTCCTTTGGCACGAAAACTGGGCCTCGCCTTGAAAAACCCTCAGGGCATACTCTTTGTCGGGGTCAGAGACTGGGCCGTCAGCGCGGCCGAACTGGTTCAGGAGAAAGGATTTCGCGTCCTCATGATCGACAGCAACTACGGCGCCACCCGGAGAGCCCGCATGGCCGGCGTTGCCGCGGTAAATGCGAACGTGCTTTCAGATTACGCTTCGGAGGAAATCGATATGGTTGGGATTGGAAGTGTCCTCGCGACCACGCCGAACGATCAGGTGAACACGCTTGCCTGTATCAACCTCGGGCACACGCTCGGGATCTCGAATGTCTATCAATTGAAGCCGGCTGATTCCGAAGGGTCCGAGAGGAAATCCTCCTCTTCTGAGTTTAACGGGCGCTATTTCGGGGATCGTGAGGTCACTTCTGCTGAGATCGAGGCTCTCGCGAGGGCGGGCGCGGTCATGAAGTGCACCACACTGAATGAGGAGTTCACGATTGAGAACTTCAGGGCCTATTACGGAGAGGATGCGCTCATCATTTTTCGGATCAACAGCAGCGGTGAACTCCTTGTTGAAGGCGCGAAATCCGGGTCTTACTCTGCGGGGGATCAATTGATTGCCCTGGTGCAGGAACCTGAGGTCTAGCTGTCGAAAACCGGATAGAGGTGAAAGGGGGTAGGATTACCCAGATCAAATGCACTTGCGATATTATGGTAAAATATTATAATTACTATAATTTTAATGCTTCTGTCATCTTCAACGTCGACCTTGCCGGTTACCTCGCTCCTTTCTCTCAGGGACGCGGGGGATCACAGGAATTGGTTGGCTGAAGGGGTCTCGACCGGGGTAGCGGATACAATCGTGGCCTGCGTTGATTGGGCTGCGACTTACCCGGTTCACAAGGTGCGAAAACATCGTCGCGTCGAAGCCATTTGTCCGATGGTTGCTCCGTCCATTGCCGATCGGAGTTTCTATTTTGCGGGCGCTTTTCCGGAAACGCGGGAGCCGGCTCTCACGGCATTGGATGAAATTTTATGGAGCGCTGCCGATCGCTTTGAAAGTGAGATTGATGCCTCTGACCCGCGGCTTCGATGCCTTACTCTCGTTCTCCCCGGTGTTCGTGGTGCCCGGCTTCTTGAAGCCACTGATCCTTCGCGCGGGATCAAAAGGGATCTGCTGCGGCGGGGAATTCTGGTGGGGGAATTCTTCCCCTCCTGCCCGTTCGCGACCACTTTCAATCCCCGTCTTTTCGCCCTGAGATCCCCGGCCCCGATGTATGTCTTTCGGACTTTCCTCGAGTCAGACTGGCGCTTCATTTGTCAGGTTCCTGCCTGGCAGACGGTTTACCGGGAACGGTTTGGTGAACCTCCCCGGAAGCTCCGGCATCTCGGGGGAAGGGGGTGGCGGCTCAAGCAGAAATTGAAGTGGCGGGTGGATGCCTTGAAGAACCGGCTGGCGCCGGCGAAACCGGAGGAATCGTTTTTCGAATCATGAAGGGAGCTGAAATCAATGATCCGGGCTTGCCTCTCCATCATCCCTGCCCCGGCGAGGTGCAGGACTCCTCCCGCGTCTCCTGCAGGGTTCGTTCGATTGAAAGCGTTGAAGAAATTGAAAAGTTAGAACTGTCCTGGCGGAAATTGACCGGAAGATTGGCGGCTCCGTTTCAGACCTTCACCTGGAATCTGGCCTGGTATCGTCATTTCACAGGGAGCTACGATTCACTCATGGTTTTTCTCGTTGAAAGAGGCGATGAGATGGTCGCCATCCTACCTTGTTATCGTCAAGGTAGGCAAATTCGCCTTGCGGCTGATCGGGTAGGTGACTACCAGGACGTTATCGCGACGAATCATGAGGATGCTTTTGCCGGATTAAATGCTGTTTTTAATTATGTGAGCCGCGAATTCCCCGCTTTCAGCTTCTACTTCTGGAAAATTTCCTCTGAAGGCTACCTTCACGCCTTTTTTAACGATAAAGGGCAACAGAGGGAGGAAATGATCACGGTTTCGAAGCGGCACGCGCCCTGCCCCGTGGTGAAGATTAGAGGAGGGCTTGAGCCCTATCTTGCGTCGTTGCCGGGTAAACGTCGGCAGGACATGCGGCGATCGTTGAGGCGTCTTGATAAGGGCCTGCCGGGCTCCCGTGTTGTCATCTTGCGCGGTGATGAAATCCGGGTCTCCGATCTGGAGAACGTCGCGTTCTTCCATATCGACTATTTTCGAAAAGACGGGGTCAGCCCTCTCGAGGACAAGGCCCTCTTGAATATGCTGGGCGAAGCTTCGAAGGATCCCGGCGTGGGACTTCAGGTTTCCGCCCTCGTGGACCGGGGGGAGATGGTCGCTGTTGATATAGGATTTGTCCGCGGAAAGAAATATTACGGCTATCTCACCGGTTTTGATCCTGCCTTTCGGTCCTTCGCTCCCGGTAAATGTCTCCTCTTGAAACGAATCGATATCTGGACGGAAAAGGACGGCGTTGAAACGCTCGATTTCCTCAGCGGTGACGAGCCCTATAAGACCGGATTCACCCATGGCGAAAGCTACCATGTCGATTCCGTTCACTGGATGCCGAACCGCGTGAGCTCCCGGGCGAGGCAAGTCACCCTCGTCGCCGGAATGATAGGCAAGCAGGTCGCGAAAAAGGCCATCCGGAAGGTGACTCTTCCGCGATAGCTTTAACGGCGAAAAAGTGGAGGTGAGGGGAGTTGAACCCCAAAAGATTTATTGGTTTTCAACCAGTTATGGATCAAAGGGTGGGAAACACACGGATTTCACACCCTTTTCGCTAGTCGGCAGAGCTTCGCGCGGTTCTACGGATCTGAAAAGAAAGAGCTGCTCCCCCTCCAGCCCGGAGCGATGCGCGATGATGGATCGTCGAGTTGGAAAAGCAAATCCCTAGCAGTTAATTGAAGGATCCGGCCTCCTTGAAATTATCGTAAACGTGTCATTTACCGGGGAAACTTTTATAGATGGACCGCCATCTGCGAGCGTTTGGATTTTCACGTTCCTGTCGCCTACTGCTGAGCGGCGCGAGACAGGCTGCCAATGGGCAGAGCGGAGTGTCCAAAGTGGGCGACCCACCCTGGACTTCACTCGACACGATTCTGTACGGTCGAAATTTTTCTACTGTTTCGGGTGGACGAGCAGGTTGTGGGGCTCGACGATGTATTCCATTCCGGCGAGGTCACAGGTGTATTTGAGCGCTGCGGCGAGGGAGATGTTGGAGAGCTTTAAGTCCACGGTCGGCTCTCCGGGTTCGTTTGCGGACCCGAATCCAGAGGAACCGTCGGAGACCGGATCCACTCCTCCTTGCGGTTTCCCGGCATCGAGAACGATGTTGAGTCCCTTTTTCTCAGGATCCGATTCTTCGACATCCAACTCGACGGATCTCTGCCGAAGAAGGCCCAAGGCCACGGTCAGCGGAGTCCCGGCAAACTCGACTTTGGGAAGGATGATGGAGGCCAGTTTCATTTCATTCGCCGCGATCTTGGCCTCGGCGGCGGCGTCTTCGTCGGACGAGCGCGGTGTCGATTCGTCGTAACCGATGACTGCGGCGGATTCGTCGACGCGCAGCCCCCCACCGGCGAGCTCGGCAGTGTAGCGCAGCGCTTCGCTGAGGGGGGCGTTGGTGAGACGGAGGGTCACCTTGGCGTCGCGGATGTCGCCCGCGGCCACGACGATATTGATGCCCTTTTTCGCGGGGTCGGGCTCTTGAAGATCCAGCGCGACGGATTTCGATTGAAGAAAGGCGGCGGCATCCATGAGGGGGGTATCGGTGAATTCCAGGGAGGGAAGGATGATGGATTCGATCTTCTTGAGATAGGCTTCGATCCCGGGGGTCATCGCGGGTGCCGGTTCCCTGATGGAATCGACATATGCCTCGACAAGCTCGAGCTGGTCCCGGGTGTTCCGAACGATGAGATGGGAGGTTTCTGAACTGAAAATGGCGCTCGCTCCGGGAGGAAATGTGACTCCGGCGTTTTTGAGGATGTCGAGGGCGGTGGTCGCCTCGTCGCCGCCGAGTTTCATGAAGGCGGGCGGAACTTCATAGGTAGTCGTGTAGACCTCGGAAGTGGATGAAGTGAGAGGAAGGATGACGACAGCGCCCGGAACAACTTTATATTTCAATTGCGCTAGATTGGTGGTGTAGCGGAGCGCTTCGGCCATCGGGACATTAGTGAGCTTCAATGTGATTCGTGTGTCGCCCGCACTCTCGTCCTTTAAAATGATGTTGAAACCTTTCTTCGCAGGATCTGGTTCGTCGACATCCAGTTCGACGGAACGCTGCTGAAGAAACTCCAACGCAGATCGTAGCGGCGTATCCACGGATTCCACCGTTGGAATAGTGATGTCCTTGAGTTTCTGCTCGATGGCAGCAATGGCTTCCGTGTTCGGCGTCGTCGATTTCGAGATTCCCTTGGCGTCCGCGGCGATCAATTCATTGTCGACGAACCCGGATAGTCCGATCGCGAGTACGGCGAGCAATGTGACGATCCCGGAAAGCCGGGACAGGAGCGTGGTCTTTCCACTGATGGATTGGGGGCGATGGTTCAGGATCATTTTTATTCGTCTTTCTATGGTTCCGGTTTCGGCCACGGCTGTGGCACAGGATTGCAGGGTAGGAGAAACTGATGTCTTCGCCTGGCTGAACAGCATGGCGGCGTAGCTCTCGGAGGAGTATCCGGCATGGATCACGCGCCAATCGCAGGCTTCTTCCCGATGCTGAGCGGCCCGACGGATCGCGATCCAGGCGAACGGGTTGATCCAGTTCAGGGCCAGAAAGAGGCGGGAGATCAGGACGGCGCGCGCGTCGTTTCGACGGACGTGTTCGAGTTCGTGGAGGAGGATCATTTCCAAGTCATCGCCGGACCAGTCTGCCGCTGACTCGGGCAATACGATACGGGATCGGGCGAGGCCCCAGGTGAAGGGTGACTTCACGAGCGGGGAAAGGAAAAGCGTCGTGCGGTCGCGGCGGGCCGACCGGTTCAGCTCGTTGAATTTCGCGAGAATCTCCCCGTCAGCCGGGATCGCGCTCCGCTCGATTCTTCGGAGAAACACGCCGCCGGGAATGAACCGGAAACACAGGACCGCGACACCACCGATCCAGATGACGAAGAGAGTCCATGGCCAGGAGAATTGAAATTTCGGTTCTGTCACCTGAGGCAGTGAAACGGGCAAACCTTTCACCGGAGCGACCGTCGGGGTGTAGGTCATCGGTCGATGCGGGATTTCAGTCGCTGGCCGCGCAAGAAGATTCGGCACAATTTCCCACCGGGGAAACACCATCAGCAGAATGGGTATGGCGAGGCTCACGGAGAAGATCTGGACCCACAGCCTGTGCTTCGCTTCGGCCGGGAAGATGTGCTTGATCGCGGCAAGAATGGCAAAGCCGAGCGCGATGGTGATGGCCGATTTCACGAGAAACTCGGCGAGGATGACTGGGAAGTTGAGGTCGTTCATGTCCCGTGCGGTGTTCTATTTGTTCCTGGCGTCCTCGATCATTTTGCCGATTCGATCGAGTTCCTCGGGCGAGAGTTTGTGCCCCTTTTCCCCGAGCAAACTCGAAACGGCACCGGCGACCGAGCCTTGAAAAAAGGTATCGACGAGACGACCGATCGCGGAGGAGGCCGCCGCCTCGCGCTTGATCTTCGGTGAATAGAGAAAGGCCGCTCCATGCGTCTCATGGGTGACGTGTCCTTTCTCCTCGAGAATACTGAGCAGCTTCCGAACGGTCGAATACGTCCGCGTCTCCCCCAGTGCCGACCACACTTCGCGCGCTGTCGCCGAGCCTTTCTGGAAAAGGACATCCATGACCTCACTCTCGCGCCGACTGAAATTCGACTCCCCTTTCGCTTTCTTCGTTGTCATGCGAAGTTTTTCGCACATTAGAAGAAAACGGTCAAGAAAATCAGTGCGAATTTTTTCGCACGTAGTGTTCTCGGGAGGCCGTAGAACTACGGTGCCGTGGATTCGGAGCCGAAACGTTTCGCGCGCTGGGCGTGGTAGATGTTCACGGGATAGAGTTTCGCGGGATCTACGGATTCGAACCACGGGCGGCCTGCGGTCTGGTCGCGGGGCAGATTTCCGGCCCACCCGACGAAGAGGGTTTTCATCTCTTCAGTCAGCATGGGATGGGTGACCCATGATTTTTTTTCAGGAAGGGACAGGTTTTCTCCCGTGCTCAGTCAAGGCGAGCGCCAGAAAGTCTTTATCGCACGGGCTCTGATGGCGAAGCCGGATCTACTCATTCTCGACGAACCGTGCGCGGGCCTCGACCCCGTCGCGAGAGAACGCTTTCTCATCAACCTGCAGAAACTGGCCCGAAAGAAGAAGAGACCGAACCTCATCCTCGTGACCCACCACATCGAAGAAATCTTCCCCGAGATCACCTACGTGTTGCTCTTGAAGAACGGCAAAGTTCTCGCTCAGGGACCGAAGGCCGATGTCCTGAGCTCCGCCAATTTAGGCAAGGCCTTCGGCGCCACGGTTCGTGTTCGGAAGTCTTCGAGGCAGGAGAGATGGAATTTACAGCTGGATGCAGCCTGAGTGAGTCGGGGTGGTGGTGGGCTTTTGATTCCGAGGGGGCAGGCTTGGGAAGTCCTTGAAGTGATCTGACAGGGTATCGTGGGTGAGGCAACCCTGTTGGGTTGCGACTGGGGTGATGATCTCTGGCGAATTTGTCGGAACGGTCAGGAAATGTCGCATGCCCTCGGGCTGCAGACTGAAGATGCGCATCGGCACCCCGGTGATCAATGTGAACTGATTTAAACCCTTTCCTTTGAAGCAGGAAAATGCCCCCGGGAAAACCGGGAGCAAACTTGGGAAAAGTCACGAAATGCTGGCTGATCCCGAAAAATTCCCGGTAGGGATGGTGTTGCTTATTTCACACTTTAACTCACTCGTTCCGTAAGCGTCAAATCCAGCCCCCGTTGAAGTTAGCATTGAATACGTCGTAGGCTT
>JARGPJ010000012.1 GCA_029212615.1 Verrucomicrobiales bacterium | reverse complement strand
GACCGCCGGATTAGAAATCCGGTGCTCTATCCAGCTGAGCTAAGGGCACTTTTTGGACGGGCGCAAAGTATCGACGAATAAAATAAATACGCAAGCCTGCGGAGATTTTCCGGTGCATGGATCGCCACATTGGAAAGTCGATCGCGACCCCGACCGGTGTTCTATGCGGCTGAGTGACAGGCGCTTTCAGGACGGGCGGGGCTATGGTTGATGTAGCGGGTTGGGCAGGACTCCCTACACTTTTCTGAGTTGTCGCTTCAAGCTGAAGCGGAGGAGCATGAAGGCGACGAAAATAAAAGTCCCCATGGCGAGGAGGTTCAACTTCAATGTCTTGATCGTGATTGGACCAATCCAGGGATCTGACGCTTGAGGCGGGAAACGGAAAGATCTTTCCTGTCCGAAGAACACATTGGGAGGGTTTCCCTGTCGCCGATAATCCTGTCTTTCCACTTCGGCCCGATTGAAGAGATCTTGAACTTTTTCGTTCAAATAGAGATCTCCGGCGGTGTATTTTTTCTCTGCGTCGGAGGCGGCATCAAAGAAGGGTTCAGGGTCGAACGTCCCGTTGCTGAGAGAACTCCGGATCTGGTTCAGCTGTCGGTGGACATGACCGGGCGAGCGGCCTTCGAGACCGTGGATCACCGCGAGGGCCTGCTTGAATTGATAGAGGCGTTCTTCCTGCTCTTCCGTCAGATCCTGATCGAGAGGGATTTCACTGAAAGAGCGAATTTCCTGTTCCACGTAGTTCGTGAGTTGGCTCGCAGGATTGTGATCAGCGTGACTGATGATGGCGGACTCATAACTCCAACGCAGCGGCATGAGGTGGCAGACGAAGGGAACTTTCAGTTTGCTGGCTTCCTCCTTGTTCTCTTCGGAGACAAACCATTGACGAATGTTCTGAATGATGTCGAGACTGCGATTCATCTCGTCATATTTAATGAGGGCACCACCGAGGATGATGTTCGGAATAAGAATCAGCGGGATGATATTGATCGCTGTTTTTGGACTGCTCACGAGACTCGAGATGAGAAGGCCGGCGGCAATACCGACGAAGGCAGTCGCGCCCATCCAGAGGAGGTTCGGGAAAAACATCGCGCGGATGCTGAGGATGGCATCCCCGATGAGAAGGTAGATCACACATTGCAAGAGGGCGAAGAATCCGAGGGAAAGATATTTTCCGATAATGTATCCACTGATGCGAAAGCCATGATGTCTCTCCCGTTGAAGGATGTTCCGGTCTCGAATGATTTCCTCGGCTGAGTTTGTCATGCCGAGAAAGAGGGCGGTGACGAGGCTCAGGAAAAGGTAGGTAGGAATATGAAAAGCATTCGCAAAGCTGTATTCGCCATCTTCCGAATAGCGCATCACTACGGCGATGAGAATCGCGAGGGCGGGTGCTTCCAGCAGGGTCGTCGCGAGGTTGGCCCGGTTTCTCAGTTTGCTGAGAAAGGCGCGTTTGAACTGGTTGGCGAAGCGGACCCAGTCATGTTTGAAGCGGCGGGGCGTAGCTTCCGGCGTCTTCTGGAGTGAGGAAATGGTCTGAGAAGAGTCTGATTCGATCTCCCGCAAATTCACCTCCTCGAGCAGGCGGTAGGTCTGAAAACGATCCGTCCAAAAGGAGGAATTGAAGCGGCGCGCAGGAATGAGATTTCCCCGTGAGTCGCGTTCGAAAAGGATATCACCCCCAAGATCGCGTAGAGGTGTTTCGAGAACGTCGAAGATGAAATCCGGGGTGAGGCTGATGCTCTCAGTTTCCGTCTCGGACGATTTGAAACTCGCCGTGTGAATGCCCTCCTGTTTTCGAGCGTCGTTAAAATATTCCAGCATTTGTGCGGGCGTTCCGAAGAAGGCGAGCTTCCCTCCGTTATCGAGGAGGATCGCCTTGTCGAACATGTGGAAAAGCCGGCTGCTGGGCTGGTGAATCGAGACAAGAGTGATCTTGTTGTGCGTCAGTCCCCGGATCATGTCGAGAACATGCTCGGAATCTTTCGAGGAAAGACCGGAAGTCGGCTCGTCGAAGAGATAGACATCGGCTATTCCGATCATATCCATCCCCGCGTTGAGTCGACGCCTTTGCCCGCCACTGAGTGATTTGGTTTCCTGATCACCGGCGAGACGGTGACGGATTTCGTTCAGTCCCAGTTCAATGAGCTTGGAATCCACGCGTCGACGGCGTTCGTTGATGGGGAAATGAGGCGCACGAATCGCCGCTGCGGTATCGAGATTTTCTTCGACGGTCAGGAGGGAGTCGAAGGTTTCATCCTGTGGAATCAGGGCGATGTAGGATTTCAGTTCTTCGTTGCCTTCGTATAGGTTGACGCCGTTGAGATCAATACGCCCATGGCGGGGTTTGATTTGGCCTCCGAGGGCTTTGAGCAGGGTGCTTTTCCCGCATCCGCTGGGCCCCATGACACAGACCATCTCCCCCCGTTGAATCGAGAAAGTGATGCCGTCCAGAGCCGGCGTTTTCCGGTCGTAGGAATGAGTGACGTCGCGAACTTTAAGCGTGTTGATGACGTTTCGTTCCTCCTCGATGATTCCCTCTGAGAAATGACAGCGCAGATACTGTCCTCCTCCGAGGGAGATAACACTGCCGTCCTTGAGGGCGGCGGTGCCCCGAACGGGATTGTCTTCCACCGCAATGGGACGCTCGGATTCGATAATTTCGACGCTACCGGTTTTCGTGGCGGAGTCGCATTTGATCCGGAGTAAAATTTTCCCTGAAGCGCCGGGAGTGAGAAGGATATCCCCTTCGGACAACTCACTTGGGTCGTTGGAAACACGGTAGACGCTGCGATTCGGAGGAAGGCTGAATCGCCCGCCGAGTTCCCTCGCTTTTCTCCGAAGGTGATCAAAAGAGATCTCGGAATGATTCAGGAAATCGATCTTTTCATGCGACGAGACTTCGAAAGAGTTGCCTTTTGTGAGCGGACGGTCACCGATCACGGCTTCAACGGTGTTCAGGACTTCGACATGGATATCGAGACCGAAAGAGACCCGGATATAACTTTGTTTTGTCCGGGTTTTCTCAATGAACTGATTTCCATTCCCGTCCTGGGCGAGATAGATCTGAACAGAGGAGACGTTCTTTTTCGAATTGAAGTAAAAAACAAGGTCTTCGAAGCCGAGAACTTCTTCCCCGATGAGGATCCGCTGCCCTTCGTAGATACGGCAAAAATCCCCCGCGTTGATCTGGCGACCCCGCGCGAGAATGGCTCCCGGTCCGAGATTCTTGATGAGGATCAGATTGATGAAGCGGAAAGCGACGACGGAGTGTTCTTCGTCCGAAGGGGCAATCGAAATATCCCCGTCTTCCGAGGTCGAGAGGACAAGGGATTCGAGGCGGTGTGAGTCGTCCGACTGAGGGGGGCTGCCGACACTGCCTTTTGCGCCTGCTTTAATCTGCGACAGTTCGCTGGTATTCAGCTGGTAAACGATATTAATCGCTTCGGTTGCGACACCCAGCGTGGTCATGAACTGATAGAACGTGATCAGGTTCTCCTTAGGCAGTCCGGCCCGACTGATGAGAACATAGAGTTGGACGCCGAGAAGCACTTTGTCTTCGAGCGGGATCCGGTCAGCGAGGTCCGAAGCAATCGCCTCAAGGTCCTGCCTGCGATGGAGCGACTTGATGAACAGCTGTCTCAGCTCGGTGTAGACCGTTTCCGGGAAATCGTAACGGAGGAAGCCGAGGATGGAATCAATTTCAGCTTCGACGACCTGCCCGTCGAGTTTGGTGAATCCGGCAAACACCTCAATGAGCATGGGGAGCATTGACTCCTCCGTGCGAGGGGTTTCACTTTTAAAAAAAGTGCGCTGAAAGCGATTCCAAAGGCGCCCGCGGCCCCGCCCGGAGGCAAAATCGGCGCGTGCTTTCTTTCCTCGCAATCCAGTCTCGGCGACGGTTTCGTTAAACGTAGAAGGTGAATTCGGCATGATCGGGCTTTCGGGGAAGGTATACCATCAAAGGCTGTCTTGGAAACTCGGGATAAAGCTTCCTGAGGAGCGATTTACTATCAATTCGGGGGAATTGGTTAAGAAAAACGAAAGTTCAGCTTTAAAATATAATTTTTATAATTATAGTAATAGCAACACAATGAATCCTTCGTCAACATCCAGCACTCCTGCCTGCATTCGTGCCATCAATCTGGTTCGACAGCATCATGGACTTCCTTCGTGCCTTGATACGAAGGATGAGGAGAAGGAAAATAGAAGGAAGCCTAATTGGGCTGCCGAAGCGAAGGAGAAGGAATTACACGCGAAATGCCGGGTCATAAATCTGGATGAAATTCCGCCTTCTCAGTATCCTGTCGTCCTCGAAGTGAAGAACGGAACTAATTACGTTATCCTGACTGAGAGGCGTGATGCAGAAACGTTCAGCATTCAATTTCTGGATTCCCGTGAATCAGATGTTTCGAAGGAGCGCCTTGAAGAGTTTTATGATGGCCGCTGCGTCTTTTTTAAACCCGCAGGTTCTCAAGGGGGCGGGGGCTCTGTGTTTAAGAGAATGTTGGATGCCATTGGCAATGTCAGGTTTTCGAAAGGGGCTTTCGGATTCAATCTCGTCGTGCTTCTCGTTGCGGTACTTCTCGTTTATTCGAACGAGAAGGCACTGGGTAAGTTGATCCATCGTTCGCTCTTCCTTCCGGTTTTTGCGACGGCGGTGGCTGCTTTCGCGCTTGCCGGGGTGATTGGGCTTCGACATGAGTTTTTTCGCCATCGTGCATCGTCCGGATGGATTGACCTTGCTTTCGTTCCCATCATGTTTGCTGCCGCCCTCGGTGTGGCGGGTTGGTCCGTTCTTCCGGTGATGGGTCTGGGTGGTATTCTCCTCGTTTGCCTTCTTACCTCGAAAAGGCTTGGCTCGGTGCCTTCCCGGTTGCAGAGCTACTGGAAAGGAATCGTAGCGATGGCCTTTCTGGTTGGAGCATTTTCACTTTCCCTGGCCTACCTTGATGGTCTTCTTAATGTCGCGATGATGAATGGGGCCCTTGGTCTCAGCACATATGCGATCTATCTTATCGCTCACGGCGGGAGTAGCTGGCAGTCGATGCGGCTCGCGATGTGCCGCTAATCGCTTTTTAAGCCCGGTTTCGAGGTTTGAGTGGTCAGTGATTCCTTGACCTGCTACGCTCGGGGTGGATGGAAATACTCTCACTCAGAGAACTCAAACAACAGGCCGGCTCCGTCGGGATGCAGGCTGTCTGGCGCGCCCAATTGGAAAAATGCCGTCAGAAAATGACGAAGACGGGTAATCCTTTCTACGAGGTCGCCTTTGCGGATGCTGAGGAGAATCTCGTCCTCCGCGTCTGGAATAATACGCCGATGTTTGCTTTTTGCAGCGAACTTCGTGATCGCTCTTTTTATGAAGTCACCGGTGAATTTTCGCTTGGGAATGATGGCCGATCTGTGGATGGAAAAAACTGGACGGTGCGTGCCCTGAGCGATGATGAAACGGCTGCGGTGCTTGCCGGATCCTCCGAACTACGGGAAAAGCAGGGGGCAGATTTCGCCTATATTGAATCGGCAACGGGCGCTATTTCAGATCCCCGCCTGAACCGTTTGTGCGCGTCATTCCTTTCCCAATATGGCGAGAGGATGAAGCGGACCGGGGCGGCACGGGATTATCATCATGCCCGACGCGGGGGGCTTGTTGAGCACGTTGCCCAGATGATGAGAACGGCCGTAAAAGTCTGCGAGGCCTATCCGATGCTGAACTGTGACCTTCTTGTTTCCGGGGTCCTCTTTCACGACGTAGGCAAGCTCTGGGAGAACGCCTACGCTGCAAAGGGATTCACGATGCCCTTCACCGAGATCAGCGAGCTCATTGGTCATATTCCGCTGGGCATGGAGATCGTGAATAAACTCTGGCGGGAGCTTCAGAATGACGATGTCCTCTTGAAAGAGTGGTCAACCCTGGAACCGACTTCAGATCGCGTCCGCTTGCATTTACTGCACCTGATTGCTTCACATCATGGTGAACTGGAATTCGGTTCCCCGGTTGTCCCGAAAACTCCCGAGGCTCAGGCGCTGCACTACATCGATAACCTTGACGCGAAGATGGAGATGTTTGATCGCGGCTATCAAATCGCGGGTGAGTTAGCTGACAACGTGTATGAGCGAGTGAGGCCTCTACCGGGACGACTCGTAGACCCCTTGCAGAAATTTGACGGGGGCGGGTCACCGCCTTCCGAAGAGTAATCACGGCACTAATCGCCGGCGGAAGAGAGTCGACCTGAGCCTTTTTGAACGGGTTAGCCCGGAAACTCAACCATGAGGTCGTCGGCGATCTCTTCAAGATGCTGACGCAGCTCTTCCAGGGTTACACCGGCCGGCAGCGTCACCGTCGCGGTCGTGAAAAAGTGTGTTTCCCCTGACCATGCGGCAGGACGGCAATCGGTGGCAAGTTCAATCACGTTAACCCCGAGGGTGGCAAGCGATGAGGAGATTGAAGCAACAATTCCGGGGCGGTCCTGTCCCACGACTTCAATCGTGACTGGTTTTTCCCCGTTTTCGTTTGCCGTGATCGGAGCGCCGGCATGAATCACGGAGACGTTGAGTCCTTTCTTTTCCAACTCTTTGAGCGAATCCTGAAATGCGACGAGTGCTGATTCGGGGATTCCGACCTGAACCATTCCTGTAAAATGACCGCCGAGTTGCATGAGGCGACTTCCCTCCCAGTTCCCGCCGGCATCAATGACGACCGAGGAAAGCTGCTGAACGAGCCCGGGGCGATCCGGTCCAATGACGCTGACAATGAGAGAGGAATTCATGAACCCCGAAACCTAAAGGTTTTTGAGTGCCTGGTCCAGTACCCCCTCCACTACTCAAGTGGCGGGAATGAAACGCTGCGCAACGAGGGTTAAGGCAAAGAAAGCGAGACAGATCACCGCGGCTTGCCAGTCAGCGAAGGCAACGGTGGCGGCATCGAAGAAAGCGATTCCGGCGATCGCGAAGGCAATACCCTTCGGGATCTTCTCGTGAAGAGCTTTTCTCATCACCGTAATCCAGGCCCAGATGCCAACGACGCCAACAACAACGAGCGCAATCTGTGCCGCTCCAACCGGCATCAGGCGTGAAGCAATGAGTGGGAACAGGACCGGCAGCATGAGCATGAGGCGGTTTCGGAAAGTGAGCCCTGCAGGTGATTTCAGGTGCTCGCTCCGCGCAGCCAGGGTGAGCCCGGCGATATAGATGACAACGGCGAAAGCGATGAAAAGGACGACCGGCGACACTTCTACAGAGAGGGACGGCATGACAACGGCACTGCCGGCACCGATGTAGACAAGGGCGCGACAGATCCCCATGATGAGGACCGATCCCTCCCAGCGCTTGTGGAGGAAATTATAGAGAAGAATGGCCTGAACGAGGCAAAGGAGCAGAAGAGGATGAAAACTTGTCTGAGCGAGTAGGATGAGAATGCCTCCTAACATCTCCACGACCCCGATGGCCCAGACAGCCTTGCGTGAAATCTTTCCAGCTGGAATGGGGCGCTCAGGAGCATGTTCGCGATCCCAGTCTGCATCGAAGGCATCGTTCAGCGTCATTCCTCCGAGGTAGAGGCCGCTCACGCCGAGGGCGATCCAGGCAAGCTCAGCGCCCCAGGGGCCGCCACAGAGAAACCATCCAACGAGGACGTTTGTCCAAATGGTGGGAAGATTTGAAATTCGACCGAGGATCAGTAGCGTTCGCATGGCGGGGCGGCGAGCGGAGGGTTTCCCGACAATGGGAAAGAAGGGTGAGAAAAGTGGCAACTCCACAAGGATTCGAACCTTGACAAACAGAACCAAAATCTGTTGTGCTACCGTTACACCATGGAGTTACACGGGAGGGGGATTCTACTTGGATTCTACGGTGAATCAAGTAGCGAGGCTGAGATTTTTTTCAGGCCTGTTTGAGGCGATTTTGGCATTGAAGCTGCCGACTGCTCTCTGTTTTCTGTATTTCATGCGGCGAAAACATCTTTTTCTACTCGTGCTTCTCTCCACAACTGTCTCAATCAGCGAGGCTCAGCACGACGTGCAACGGAATGCGATGATTGCTCTGGGTCAGGGTAAAGGCGGTGGATTTGAGGAGGCTCTCCTTTCGACCCGAAAAAGGATTGATGCAGGAAAAGAGGAAACCGACATGGTCTATATCCTCAAGGCCCTCTCGGAAGGGAAGATAGATGTGGCGGTCGAACTGGCCGAAAAAAGCCTCGAAGCCGGCATCATAAGCCCCGGGCGACTTTACGCGGGTTCAGGTGAATTACTTGAGCGGCTGAGACGCGACCCACGCTTTGCGGCTCTTCCCGGGATTGCTGAAGTGGGAAATCTCATTCACGGTCCGATGCTGGGGGCATTGACGGCTACGAGCGCATCATTATGGGTGAGAACCAAAGGCGGGCATTCGCTCACCCTTGAGCTTTCCGGTGAACCGGATTCGAGCGTGATCCTTTCTGGTGCGGTTTCGACGGCATCCAGTGATTATACCGCCGTTCTGACACTGAAGGGGCTCCAGCCCGATCAGACCTATGAAGGGTTCGTCATGAGTGGAGATGAAAAGTTGGCTCCGTTTTCTTTCACGACGGGGCCGGAAAAGGGGGCTGAGGCTTCGTTTAAAGTGGCTTTTGGAGGTGGGGCCGGGTTCGTTCCGGGCTTTCATTCGATGTGGAAAACGATCAAGGCGGTTGAACCTGATGCTCTCCTGATGTTGGGGGATAATGTTTACATCGACGATCCAACCGGGATCGCGACCCAGCACTACTGTTACTATCGGCGTCAGAGTGAGCCCCTTTGGCGAAAGTTGGTCTCCCGGGTTCCGGTCTATTCGATTTACGATGATCACGATTTTGGCACTAATGATTGCAGCCCCGGTCCGGAAATCGACAAGCCGGCATGGAAGCGGCCTGTTCTCGAGGTGTTTCGTCAAAACTGGGTGAATCCGGGATACGGAGGTGGTAAAGAAAATCCAGGCTGCTGGTATGACTTTTCGATGGGGTCGGTTCAGTTTTTCATGCTCGACGGTCGTTACTACCGCGATCAGGAATCAGGGAGTATGTTGGGGGACTTTCAGAAGAAGTGGCTCTTCGATGAGTTGAACGCATCAGAGGCGACATTCAAAGTCATCGTCTCCCCGGTGCCTTTCACTCCGGAAATTAAACCCGGAAGTCGTGATCCCTGGGATGGGTTTCCTGAGGAACGGGAGGAGATTTTCAGTTTCATTGAGACTGAAAAGATCGAAGGGGTTTTCCTCGTAGCAGCTGACCGGCACCGTACGGATCTCCGGCGGATCGACCGGGAGGGGAGCTATCCGCTATACGAGTTCATGAGTTCGCGACTCACAAACCTTCATGTGCATCCTGTTGTCGAGACTCCGGGTCTGATATGGGGCTACAACGAAACCTGTTCGTTTGGAGTGATGGAGTTTGATACTAGGGGGGATGATGCTCAGGTGACTTTCCGCTGTATCGATATCGAAGGAAAAGAGCAGTATTCACAGGTGCTCAAACTGAGTGACTTGCGGTGATTTTGCTAGTTCCCTATTGCCTCCTCACGCGCTTCGGCGATGTCGGCTTCATCGTGAAAGTATTCTTTCGGTTGGTAGAGCTTTGCCACGATCACAAAGATCGCAGCGGCTCCCAACATCACAAAAGTGAAGAACCAGAAGTAGCTGGCCCCTTCCAGTTTTAAGAGACCGCCAACGAAGTAATCCCGGGAAACACTTGGCCCTGCCGCTCTCGCCTGTGCTTTCGTTTCGACGCCAAGTTCAGTTTTGCGTCGCTCAAGCCAGGGCTCTTCGGGGCGGAATTGATCGAAGAAGGCCGCGAAGGCGGAAGCTTCATTGCTATCGGGGCGGGTGATACTGAGAACGGCCCCCTGATCCCATGGCGTGAGAGGAGTGCCGTCAGCGCCATTGCTCCAGATGCGCATTTCGTTTCGATTGATGAGGTGAAATTGAAAGGGAGCGCCCCAGGGGTCATTCACTGAAGCGGCAAGTGCCTTGCCGCGCTCGGTCGAGAGGGCTTCGTAGTCAATAATCTCGATCTCTGAAACCATGAGGTCGAGCAATTGATCCAGCTTTGCTTTCCCTGCGAATGTCAGAGCGGTTTGCCTGCCTTCATTGTCAAAAGTCAGTTTAAAATCATCCTTCGTTCCCGACTGTTGATCAAACCCGCCATGTGTCACTTCGTTGGAGATGGATTCGATCTGATCGAGAGGCTTTTCCACCTGGATAAAATGATTGATCGCTGAGGTGAACTGGTTTCCGAGCGAAACAGAAATCAGAAAAATCGCCATGATGACCGATTTCATGGAGCGGGGTGCCTGAGTGTAGCTGAATTCGAGGCAGACGATCGAGACCATCACTTCACCGGCGGTGAGCAAGACGTAGGAAAGCAGCTGCCAGGAAATGGAAGGGGTCCCGCCGGCATCGATCCTGCCCTGAGCCATGGAGACGAGGGCAAAAGAGGCGGCAGTGAGAAACAGACCGATGCTGATTTTTCTCAGAGGAGTGAGGGGAAAGATCCGATCAATGAGAGGATAGATCACATAGGAGAAAAGCGGGATGAACGTCAGGATTAAAATCGGATTCAAGGCCTGGATCTGGCTTGGGAGCCATTCAATGCCGAGCCAGTTCCGATCCATGTTCTCCGCCTGCAGAACCCAGGACGAACCGGTTTGATCATAGAGGGCCCAGAAGATGGCGACAAAAAGGTAGATCGCGAAGAGCTTCGCCATTGCCTTCAGTCCCACCGCGCTGAAAAGCTCTTTGAGGAACCCGGTTCCTTTGGCGGGGATGTGAACGAATTTCCATCTTCCCATCCAGAAGACGAGCGTCGCCAGAGCCATGAGAATTCCGGGAACACCGAAGGCCCAGTGTGGGCCGTGCCATTCCAGTAGCCAGGGGGTCAGGAGAGTGGAGAGAAAGGCTCCGAGGTTTATCGACCAGTAGAACCAGTTAAAGATGCGGGGTAGAAAATGCCGGTTTTCCGATCCGAATTGATCTCCGACGTGGGCTGAGACGCAGGGTTTGATGCCCCCTGACCCGATGGAAATGAGCCACAGTCCCGCGATAAGCCACCATTGAGCATCACCGACGATTCCCATGAGGGCGAGAACGGCGTGGCCGAGGCAATAGACGACCGATAGGACCATGATGATCCGGTATTTCCCAAAAAAGAGATCGGCGAGGAGTGCGCCGAAAATCGGGGTGAGATAAACCAGTGAAACAAAGTCATGGAAGTGTTTCGTGGCCTCTGCATCCGAAAGTTTCGCGGTTGGCGAATCCCCCATGAGCCAGAGATAGTTCACCATAAAAATGGTGAGAATGGTCCGCATCCCGTAGAAGCTGAACCGCTCCGCCGCCTCGTTCCCGATGATGTAGGGAATGCCCGGAGGCATTTTGCTCGTGTGAATCGGATGGGAGGCGAAAGAAGGCATGAAACCTTTTCGCACGGCAGGCGCTTCAGCGCAATGCTGCACCCGGCCGAAGCTGTTCAAACAAGGTCCGGGAAAGTGCCGGGCAAGGCCGATATCTCAGGCCTCGATCGTCTTTCTCGCCCAGGCCGCAGCGCCCATCACGCCGGCATCGTCTTCCAGTTCAGCGGCGACGATCCTGTAGCTGTCTTTGTAGGGTCCGAGGATGCGATCTGCTGCCGATTCGCGAACGGTCTCTAGATATAACTCGGGCATCGCTTCAACGAGTCCCCCTCCCAGAACGATCACGTCCGGGGAAAGAAGGTGAACGACCGTGGCAACGCCACAGCCAAGGAGAACGGCGGACCTTCTCACGATCCGTTCGATTTCGTCATCTCCGGCATCGATTGCGGAGGCGAGTTTTCCACTCGTGATGTTTGAGAGGTCGGTTCCGCAGACTTTGAGAAGGTTGGGGGCGAGTCCCCGATAGGCCGCGCGGGCGGCGTCTGAGGCGATTTTGAGCCGGGAACACTCCAATTCCAGCGTCGTGCCGTCCGATCCATCGCCGGAAGTTTCAGGGAAGAGCGGGATGTGGCCCAGTTCCATGCAGGAAAGGTGTGCTCCGCGAAGCATTTGTCCGTTCATGACGGCACCGGCTCCAATGCCGGTTCCGGGAAAAATTCCGACGGCGCACCGGGCATCGCGGGCGGCACCTTCTTCATACTCCGCGTAGATGCCGGCATCGACATCGTTGCAGATCACAGCACGACAGTCGAAACTATCGCCGATGTAGGCTTCAATAGGAACATCGTGCCAGTTCAGATTAGGGGCCTCCACGATTTCGCCCTTGGTGAGGTTGAGAGGTCCGGGACAGCCAACTCCGATCCCGGCGATTTGCTTTGCTTTGACTCCGGCGTCGTCGAGCGCGGATTCGATGACATCAACCATGCGGGAAAGTCCGGCTTCCGAGCCTTGTGCGCCCTGCGTTTTCTGCTTGGCGCGACCGAGGGTCTGGTAGTCGTCATTAAAAACTTTGGCGAGCATTTTGGTGCCGCCGAGATCAAAGCCAATCCAGACGCGGCCTTCGTAGTGCTTCTTTTTTTTACTCATGAAATCAGTTCCTTTGCTTTGCTTCGAGCTTCGAGATCGGCATTAATGATGGCATCCAGCCCGGGGTTTTCTATCCAGGCGATGGTGTTCATCGTTTTTTCCACCGTTTCCCAGATGCCGGGAAACGAAAGTTCTTCCCGCAAAAAAGCGGCGACAGCGACTTCGTTGGCGGCATTCATCACCGCAGGGAGCGTGCCGCCTTTGGTGCCGGCTTCTTTCGCAAGATTGAGCGCCGGGAAATCGTCCCAGCGCGGCGCTTCAAAGTCGAGGCGGGCGAGCGCGGCGAAATCAAGCGGGGCGAGCGTGTTTGGAACCCGCTCCGGCCAGGTGATGGCATACTGGATGGGAAAACACATGTCCGTTGTGCTGAGTTGAGCAAGGATAGAGGAGTCGATGAATTCGACCATGCTGTGAACGATGCTTTGCGGATGAACGATCACATCGACCCTTGCCATTTCGATATCGAAAAGCCAGCGGGCTTCGATCATTTCCAGCCCCTTGTTGAACAGCGTCGCGGAATCGATCGTGATTTTTTGTCCCATTTCCCAGGTGGGGTGTTTCAGGGCCTGCGCTTTTTTCACCTCTGCCAACTGGCCTGCAGGAAGTTCACGGAAGGGGCCGCCGGAAGCGGTCAGAATGAGGCGGGAAACGTCTTCAGAGGAACGGTCTTCCAGACATTGGAAGATGGCATTGTGTTCGGAGTCGACCGGGAGAACACGAACTCCCTTCTCTCGTGCGGCTTTCATGACGGTCTCTCCCGCCATCACCAGGATTTCTTTGCTCGCCACGGCGATATCCTTGCCCGCTTCGATCGCGGCGAGCGCCGGCCGCAGACCAGCCACGCCCACAATCGCGATGAGGACGAGGTCCGCTTCCGGCATGGTTGCCAATTCGATGAGGCCCTCTTCGCCGGTATGAAGCGTGACTCCGGGTGAAACCTGTATGCTCAGTGCCTCCAACCCTGTCGGGTCATAGAGGCAACCCTGTTGAACCTCGAACTCGTTGATCTGTGAGGCGAGACCGTCAATGCTTCGATTGGCGGCGAGTCCGACCACCTTCATGCGCCCGGGAATGTCCCGGGCAACTTTCAGGCTGCTTTCTCCAATGGAGCCGGTCGAACCCAACACGACGACGTTCTTAGGGCGGTCAGGATGAGGCATCGAGTCAGGAGAAGATGAGCAGATAAATGTAGAACAGCGGTGCCGTGAAAATGACCGAGTCGATCAGATCGAGAAAGCCCCCGATCCCCGGCATGACATGTCCACTGTCTTTTGCTTCGAGGCTGCGTTTGAGAATGGACTCTGCGAGGTCTCCGAGAACGGCGACAAGAGCGATCAGAACAGCGAGAATCAGCGCGTGGATCGGCGTGATAATCGGGATCATGTCTCCCATCGCAAAATAGAGAGCAAAGCTTCCACCCACGGCAAAGAGGATTGCTCCGCCGAATCCCTGCCAGGTTTTGCCGGGGCTGACATGAGGGATCATTTTATCGCGTCCGATTAAAGATCCTACGATGTAAGCTCCCATGTCGGTGAGTTTCGTGATGGTAACGAGATAGATCAGGTAGAGGTGGGAGGAGGGTTCACCGCCGGTGCTTTCGAGGGGAAGCATGAGCACCTTCGGAATGAAGCTGAAAAGCAGCACGCAGTAGATGAACCCGAAGATCGTGGCCGCAATTTCGTCGAGGGTGCGGAAGCCCTCGAGTGGAAATCTGAGGCGCTCCAGAACGACAAGGACGACGAGGAGAGCCACTGCGAGAGCATCGAGTTCATTGAGCCAGGCCGCTTCAAATCCCCACAAAGGAGCGAAGAGAAGGGCAATATAACCCAGGCTGACGCCGTAAGTCTGCCAGCGAAAGCGGCGGAACCCGCGGATGGGAAAGAGGCGGAAATACTCGATGAGAGCGCCCAGCGAGAGAACCGCAAAGAGGAGTCCGTAGAGCCAGGTTTGTGCGGTCCAGAAGGCGCCTGCGAGAATCCCGACGAGAATAATCGTGCTGAAGAAGCGACTTTTGAACGCTCGACGCTTCAACGCACTCGCTGTGGCATCTGCCTCAGGTGAGCTGGCCGGGGGGGCGGTCGATTCGTCAGCGGGGTTTATGGGCATCTCGCTCGGTCAGGTAAACGCCATGAAACAGGCAAGCTGGGAAGTTGGCAATGACTAATTCTGACGAAAGAGGATGACGCTTCTGTTCCTGCGAAACAGTTGCGCAACCGTTAATCCTGCCCGATGACTGCGACATGGCCAAGAAACCAGTCGTTTTGATCATTCGTGATGGGTGGGGTGACAACCCCGCAGGACCCGAGGGAGCTGAAAAAGTGGGTGATTGCCCGCGTTTGGCGAACACGCCTTTCACTGACGAAATGCACGAAAAGTACCCGGTGGCGCATCTCAGCTGCAGTGGAATGGATGTGGGACTGCCTGAAGGCCAGATGGGTAATTCAGAAGTGGGACACCTCAATTTAGGCGCCGGACGCGTTGTATATCAGGATTTTACCCGAATCAACAAGACGATTGATGATGGCGCCCTGAGCGACATTCCCCAGTTGAAAGAAGCGTTTTCGAAAGCTTCCGGTTCCCGGCTTCACCTTCTCGGACTGGTTTCAGACGGTGGGGTTCACAGTCATCAGGATCATCTTTGCGCGCTCGCGGCGGCAGCTAAATCGGCAGGGGTGAATGATATCATGGTGCACGCGATCACTGATGGGAGAGACACTTCACCGACCGGCGGGAGGAAATATTTGAGCTATTGTGAAGATAAACTTGCCGAGTCAGGAGCAAAAATCGCAACCGTGATCGGGCGTTATTACGCGATGGATCGTGACAAGCGCTGGGAGCGAAGCAAGCTCGCCTGGGACGCGATCGTCATGGGTAAAGGGGAGGCGAAAGAGATTCTTGCCTCCGAGGCGGTCGCTGAAAAGTATGCGGAAGACGTCACTGACGAGTTCATGAAGCCGATGGTATTCGATGCGGTCGATGAGCAGCGCGTTCGCGATGGGGATGTCGTCCTTTTCTTTAACTTTCGTGCCGACCGTGCCCGTCAGCTCAGTCTTGCCTTTTTGAAGGAGGATTTCGACGGATTTGATCGTGAGGTCTCACCGAAAATCGGATACTACACGATGACTGAATATGACGAGACCTATGATTGTCCCGTCATTTTCGGTCCGGAGGAGCTTACCAATACCCTGGGTGAGGTCGTGGCCAGAGCAGGGCTGACTCAGCTTCGCATCGCGGAAACGGAAAAATACCCTCACGTTTCCTTCTTTTTTAACGGAGGGGTGGAAGTCTCCAATCCAGGGGAGGATCGCCAGATGCTTCAGTCGCCGCAGGATGTCGCAACTTATGACGAGAAGCCTGAAATGTCGGCAGAAGGAGTCACCCAAACGATCCTCGATCGGATTGAGGATTACGACATGGCAATCATCAACTATGCGAACCCCGACATGGTGGGGCACACCGGGAATGTACCCGCAGCGATTAAAGCGGTCGAGTGTATCGATGACTGCGTACGCCGTGTCGTCGAGAAAGTGCTTTCTTTGGGTGGAAAGCTTCTGATCACTGCTGATCACGGAAACTGTGAAGAGATGATAAATGCGGACGGATCACCACAGACTGCTCACACCACTAATCTCGTTCCACTCATTTATGTGGGGGATGACAGCAATGAGGTCACTCTGGCAAGTGGAAAGCTTGCCGACATCGCTCCGACAATCCTTTCTCTCCTCGGGGTTGAGAAACCGGACGAAATGACCGGATCCGTCCTTCTTTCCAAAGCGTAGTTTCCCTTCGAATGATTTCGAGATGAAGAGGATCGGGGGCGATTTGCGTAGAGGTATCAGTGCCTTTTTCTGCCGGATCCTTCTTCTTCTCCTGGCCGCCGTGATTGGTGGATTACCGTCACTTGTGGTGCAGGGATACGCCTGGTGTTCGATGGCAGCCGGTGCTCAGGACCGTCCGGTGATTCAGGTCATTTTGGATGATCCTCCCTGCGAATTTTGTGATCTGGCCCGTGCCATTCAGCCGGATCCTGATCAGGAAGGGGATCTTCCTCATCAGGAAAAGGGCATCGTTCTCTTAGCCCTCTTGAGTTCTCCTTCGGAAGACTGGACGATTCGTGGCATTCCTTATTTTGAGCCGTTTTGTCTGCAGGGGGATTCATCTCTCCGGGATCTTTGGCAGGGATTGCCCCTGGTTCCGCCGCCGCAATTTTCCCCGGCGTGTCTTTCATAGCGGTGACTCAGGTCAATGCGTATTGACTGTTTTAGATGTCACCAGTTTTCCATCTTCACCCTGAGGCGGAAGAGCTCACTAGCCTCCGTCAAAGTCAGGGGACTTCGATCTATTGATCTGCGGTCCTCTTCCCGATACCCAACCTTAAAAGAATATCTTTATGAAATTTTCCCTACTCACTCTTGTGTTTTTCTCACTCTCTTTTGTCACGTCGGCATATTCGAACCCTAAAACCACCGCCATGGAACTGGGCAAAGCCAAGTACCTGATGTGTTCAGCCTGTCACGGGATGGACGGCAAGGGCCTCCAGATCAGCCCGGGCATGCTCATGGCGCCTGCTTACGCTGAATCGACTCTGGTAGACAGCCCCGAAGCTTTTGCTCTCCTGCTCCTGAAAGGTATTGCGAAGGAAGGTGCCGATTTCATGGGCGTTATGGCCCCGCTTGAGGCCGCACTCAATGATGAGGACATGGCTGCGGTGATGACTTATGTGCGAAACACCTATCGCGGTCACGATGACGTGATTTCTCCGTCGCAGGTGGAGGAATGGCGATCCAAGTATGCTGATCGTAAGGAACCCGTCACTCGCGCGGAATTACAGGAACTCGTTGAATAGTCCAACAGTGACTCCTGAAGCGCTGCCGGGGAGAATTGCTTCCCCGGTGGCAATTCCTCATTTCTCTAAAATTCAAAATTCGCGCTGAAGGCACCGCCGTGAGCAGAGAGACTGTCCTCGCCTGTGGTGCCAAAGTAGCTGAGGTCGAAACTCACTCCCTCCCAGCGGTCAAAGCCAAATTCAGTTCCGATTTGGATGATTCCACGATTTCGGTTGGATCTCGGGCTGAAGAGATCAAATCCATTAAGTAAGCCGGGTGACGCGAGAGAAACGCTGTAACCTTCGCTTTCTGTGTAATCATGCCACCATGCTAAGTCGACCCTTGGTTTGATCCAACCGTTTGCGGTCTCCCGGTGGAATGAGGCATTTACTCCGATTACTGATTGAATCGCAGTAGTTGATTCATCTGCAAATCGAAGACTGGTCGCAGCAGGACCGTTCTCAGTAAAGTCCCCCATTGAGAGGGCGCTTAATGCCAAGCCGAGATAGGGTGAAATCTTTGTCTGACTTTTTCCTCCGAAGAACATGTCACGACCAACCTGAGAATAGATGAAGCCCTGGTGTCCGATGGCATCGCCTTCCATTGAGTTGCCCAGGAAATCGCGCCGAATACTGGTTTGATCATGGAATCCATAGCCCGCGGTGAGGTTGGCAAAGAGGTAGTCGTCTGAGTATTGAGCGTTGAAGCCAAAATAGGCGGCTTCATTTTTTAAGAGACTGCCGAAGCGATCCACTGCGCCTTCGTTGTCGGTATAGCCTCCGAAAATTCCGGCTCGTAAATGATGGGAAATCTCCCGGTTGGCCCCGAAGAGCACTGTCGTGTTGTCGTAAGTGGACTCTTGCCGGGTTAGTGATCGGCTTTGCGTGCCTCTTCCTGCGTAACCGGAGACAAAGGTTTGGGTGGTGTCGCCGGCGGGTGAAAAAGAGGCTCCTACCGCTACTTCCCTTTCGAAGAATGAGGAGGACGATTGGGCGGATGTCTGATTGGTGCCGGCGATATCACCACGAAGTGTTGAGAATTCCCGGGTCAGAAGCGAGTACAATTGAGAATCCTGGTTTCGAACGAAATCACTGATCCCTGATACAAGGGTCTGACCGGAAGAGTTTGCTGCAATTTCGTTGAGCAATGATTCATCAACTTTATTCAACTCCTTCAGGAATTCCCTGAATTCATCATTCAAACTCATTACATTGTCGAGTGCGATGGCGTAGTTTTGAAGCCCGGGTCCGTCTATTAAGCTTTCGTATGACTGCAAAGATGAAGGCTCTGCCTGTATGTCATCGATATTCTGCCATTCGATCACTTCCCCGAACAGGATAACGGATCCATCCTCAGGGTCCGTTTTGGCAAGCGTAGACAGTTCAGCTCGTTTTGCGCTGTTGATTCCGCGCATCTCTTCGAACCGAATCGTGTCTGAACCACCTCCGCCGCCAATTTTCCCGATGAGATGAGAAGGCCCTGAAAGGATGACGGTTCCGTCTCCGCGCCCAAGGCGAATCGAAAAATTTCCTCCCTGAATGCGGCCGCCATCGTTCGTGATCACACCGCTTGTCCGAAAGCTCCTGATACCGGCCAGGTTGTTTCCCTCGATGATGCCACAGTTAAAAATCGATCCAGCGAGGTTGGCGTCAACGAGAATACCAAAGTCGGTTCCTGAGATGGTTCCGGTATTGCTGACTTCGCCACTAAGGCTCCCGTAGGTGTGGAGTCCGTGATATCCCAGGCCACTTATCGTTCCGGAGTTACTCAACCTGCCGGAGAGCCGCCCGTCGATATAGACCCCGTCTCCCTCAATCCCTTTGATTGTTCCGGTATTGGTGAAATTGCCACTGAGTCTACCTGTATCAACTCCATCCTGCCTGCCGATAATAGTGCCGGAATTGTAGAAATTTCCTCTGATGTCGCCGTCAGTATAGACCCCATCGAGCGCTCCCTGAATCAATCCGGTATTCGTAAAACTGCCGCTTTCAGTGATCCTGTCGATAAAAACGCCGTCGGAGCCTCCCCCGATAATTGTCCCCCGGTTGACGAAGCGGCCACTTAAGTCATCGAAAATATCGACCCCTTCATCATCAATACTCCGGAGTGTTCCGAGATTGATGAAGGTGCCTTTCAAATCTCCTTCAATCTCCACTGCAGATTCGTCGGCGGCCCGGATCAAGCCGGAGTTGATAAAGCTCCCGGTCAGATCCCCGTCGATATCAACCCCTTCTTCGCCACCGTGAATGGTTCCGGAGTTGATAAACTGTCCCGCCATGTCCCGGTTGAAATTGATCCCTGTGTCATCGCCTTTGATGGTTCCTTCGTTGATGAAGGTTCCGGAAAATTCGTTGTTTATATCGACGCCGTCGTCATCCAGAGAGATAATTGAACCTTTATTGAGTATGTCCCCGTTGAAGGAACCGGTGATCTCAAGTCCGTCTCCGCCGCTCGCACCTGAAAAGGTTTTGCTGCCGGTTTCAAAGGTGATGTTGACTCCGGAAGGGAGAGCAATGAGATCGATGGCTGTGTTAGAGGGAACCGCGATGTTACCCTGAAAGCTGATGGAGTCGCCGGGAGCGATTCCGGCAGGATTCGTTACCGTCGTTTCTGAGTCTTTAATGGTAAATGTCTGAGCAAAGGTGACGAAGGGAAGCACTAAGGCACCGATAATTATTGTAAGTTTCATCTCAGGATTTATTTAAGACTTATGTAGAAAAAAGGTAGTGGGTGTCGCTGGAAACGCAATATCTTGCTGAGTCACAAGTCATTCTCTGTAGGGGGAAATCGAATCCTGCTTTTACTGTCGAGTATTTCACCATTTCTCAGGCTCCACCATTCCGGGGCACGGGATTCATCAAACATCGGGTTGGGAATCGGCATTCTCGCTATGACCTCGTGCTGCCAGTTTCGGAGTTTCTTCTTTAAATCAGCCACCCGGCCGGCTTTTTCTTTAGATAGATCATTCGATTCCCCGATATCGTCGGGAAGGAAGTAGAGCTCGGCTTCCCCCGTATTGTCGAGATATTGAATGAGTTTCCAGTCGCCTTCTCGTATCGCCGCAGCGGGGCGGTGATGATGATAGTGAGGGTAGTGAAAATGGATCGCTGACCTCTCAGGTTCGATTTCTGAATCCGTTAAAGTGGGAACCAGACTCACTCCGTCGATGGTCTGGTTGTCTGGTAGCGCAGCGCCGCCCAGCTCCGCGAAAGTCGGATAGAAGTCATAGCTGATCGAGAGGGCTGATGACTCCGTGCCGGCTTTGACCAGTGGGGGATACTTCACGATCAGGGGAACGCGAATGCCGCCTTCGTAGAGTTGTCCTTTTTCGCCCCGTAGAGGAGCATTACTGGTGACATTGTCATCGGCGTGAGGCTGATAGTCATATCGCCGGTAGAGCCCCCCGTTGTCAGAAGAAAAAGCGATGAGTGTGTTCTCGGTTTTTCCCGCCTTTTCCACAGCGGCGACAACGCGGCCGACAAGACTGTCGAGCTCCTCAGTCATTGCTGCGTAGACGGGGTGGGGAAGGTCGCGTCCCGCCTTTTTCGCTTTCTCTTCGTATTTGGCGACGAGATCAGACCTCGAGGCGAGAGGAATGTGAACGGCGTAAGGAGAGACCATGAGGAAGAAAGGGGTCTCGCTCTGTTCTCCAACGAAGGTTTCAGCGAGTTCCGCTTCGAAATCAGTACGAAACTGATCGGGCCGGGGTTTGAGCTCTGTATTTCCATGCTGGACCCGGAATTTCCCGGGAAGAAAAGGACCTCCAACCACGGCGCTCCAGTCGTAGCCCTGGTTCGCCGGTTGAAATTCCACCCCCGTTCCAAGGTGCCATTTCCCGATGTAGCCGGTCGAGTAGCCCGCCGTCTTGAGCGACTCGGCCACGGTGACTGTATCAAGCGGAAGAGCCATCGTGGTGAGGGGAGTCTGGACACGCTCGAACGGGCGCCAATGCCCGGGAATGTGAGCGGTGATTCCGATGCGGGCCTGGTTCTGTCCTGACTGAACGGCACAACGGGTCGGGGAACAGACTGCTCCTGCGGCATAGAAGTCGGTGAACTTCATTCCGTCCGCGGCGAGCTGATCGAGGTGCGGGGTATCGATGAAATCATTCCCATACGGGCCGATATCCGCCCAGCCGAGATCATCCGCCATGATGAAGATAATATTGGGCTTCTCGGCGAAGGCTGAAGCGCAGAACACGAGGGCCGGGATTACAGAAAGGATGTTTCTCATCATGATGAGAGTCTGGGTGATTTCCTTGAGGAAGAAAAGGGCGTCATGCGGCCTTTTTCCTGTTTGAAATCGGGGCGCAATTCGTCAAATAAGCATGCGAGTATCCTTCCAGACCGGTCAGCTGACCCGAAGCCAACGCATCTGGTTGCATTTAAATTGTCCCTCACGGACATTAGGGCAGGTTCGCTTTCACCTCGCCGGTATCGTGCGGGAATTTATTCCGCAGTCAGGGCTTTGCAAAATACTGCAAAAATCCTGATCCGGCACGGCTTTGCAATCGTTCGCTTTACGGGGCTCTTCCAATCATTTTCACAGTGACGTAAATCAGCCTCGCGCAGCCTCCTTATTTTGTTTATTGTAAAACCACCATGAAAAACACTATCCTCACACTATCACTCACTCTCGCGGCAATCGCTTCGTTTTCGCTTCAGGACGCACAGGCACACTGCCAGGTTCCCTGCGGGATTTTCTCTGACCAGGCTGAGTTCGAGAAGTTGCTCGAAGCACAGACCACCGTTGCCAAGGCGAATGTCGAAATGGCGAAGTTGATCGAAGAAAGCACGCCTTTGGCTGCGAATCAGGCAACTCGCTGGATCATGACGAAGGAAGATCATTGCAAGAAGGTGATCACGAGTGTGGCTGAATATTTCATGGCTCAACGGATTAAGCCGGATGCCGAGAACTATGAAGAAGCTCTCCTTGCTGCTCACGAGGTGATGCGTGCCGCGATGAAAGCGAAGCAGGATCCGTCTGATGAGGTCGCCGAAGCCTTGAAGACTGCCATTCTCGATTTGTACAGGGCTTACGAAGGTAAAGAGCCTGATTTCCACAGTCACTGATTTCCCCGGGGTTATACCCACGCAAAGGCCCGACCGGTGAACCCCGGTCGGGTTTTTTTGTGCCTGTTAGAGATCAATGAGGCTTCCCCGGGTTTCTGACTGCGACGGATTTGTTGATCATGGCTCATTGAGAAAACGGCGGAAATGCAATTGGTATAGCCAGCACATGAAACAACCAATTCGGAAGCTGATGGGCATGCGTCCTCCCCCTGTTAATTTCGTTAAAGATTATCGGAGAACCTGGTGGACAACGCGTCATTTTTTGAACCGGAATCGCTGGAGTTGTTTGTTTGCTCTGGCGCTCACTTTGGTTTCCGCGGCTCTCTTTATTCATCCACACGACAAAACGCTGTTGGCCGGGGTTCAGGGGCAGGCGGCTGATCCGGCGCTGAGCCGACTGGCTGCGGAGGTGAGCCATTGGGGGGACTTTCTCCTGTTCAACCTTGGCGGTACTTTTCTTATTTGGTTGTTCGGTTATCTCAGGGGCTTGAGGTGGATTCAGCGACTCGCATATTCAGCCCTTTTCGGCGCGATTCTCGCGGGCATCGTTTGCAATGCCTTTCGTTTCACGGTGGGGAGAGCGCGGCCCAAGGCACAGCTGGAAGATCGGTTTTACGGATTTCCCGGCACGCTCAACGGATGGGATTTTCACGGATTCCCTTCCGGGCACACTTCGGCCGTTTTTGGAACCGCGGCGCCCCTGGCAACAGCTGCCGGTCCATGGGGCGCTCCCGTGCTTCTGGTGAGCGGGACCGTGGGGTGGTCTCGACTCTACAAGAATCAGCACTACCCCACTGACGTGATGGTTGGAGCCGTACTCGGCTTGATTTTCGGAACGGCAACTGGCTGGCATCTGCGCAAGGTGCGATTGCGTTTGAGTCGTGCAAAACGCAGGCAGCGTTCGAGGGGTAGCGTGGGCGGCTTGCTCTCGCCGGAGTATCTTTCTTCGAGCACGCCGAAGTCGATTTTATAAGATCAGGGGCCGGGCGAGATGAGCAAGATTTCCTCCCAGGTAGTCCGTGCGGGGTTATAGCCGTGCACGGTATCGATCCGGTAGTTTGATCCGTCGAAACGATTGAGGATTTTCCCGCTTTCGTCCAGCTTCGGGAGATGGGGCGTTTGAAGGAAGCCTTCGAAAACGGACCAGGTTTTTGATCGAACGAGAAGCTTGGTTTCTTTGTCCAGCCCCTCGTTTTCTTTGATCAGCGTATCGACTCCGGAGCCAAACTGAAACCGGGTTTTATCGGCGAGGTAGAAAACGAGACTCGGTTCGCCGAAGGCATGAGATACCAGCCTCTTCGGAATTCCACTTTGGATGAGGTGGTTTTCAACCCGGCTGACGAGGTTTACTTCCCGAAGCTTTTCAGCAAGTAAGCTGGTAATCCAGGCAGTTCCGATGAGGTAGACGGCAATTAAGGGGAGGCCCTGGCGGAAGATTGCGTGTGATTGACTGGCGGCGGCGGGGCGGTTCGTCAAAAGGATGAGGAAAGGGACAACTCCGCCGACAAAACAAACTGCACCCAGTCCGAGAAACAGTACCGGCAGGATATTCCGCATTTCCCCTTCCATGTTTTGTTGGGCGAATGCCAGAAGAATCATGCCTCCCGCCGTAACCACAAGGGTTCCCAGCGCCGTGGCCAGAAACCATCGTTTTTCGATTTGATTCTCCAGTGTTGGCAGCCTTCCTCCTCGAAAGAGGAGGAGGAAAAAGGCAGCAAAACCGGGCATGACATAATGAGGGAGCTGGGTGGAATAGAAGCTGAAGACGAGAAAAGGAGCCAGATACCAGGCGAGAAGGAGAGAGCGTTTGGGATCTGATTCTGGTAATCCACCCCGGAAGAGAGCATGCCAGGTGAAGGCACTCCAGGGGAGAAGGCTGGGAATAATGGTCGCCAGATAGTAGACTCCCGGGATCATCTTTCGTCCGTTAAAGGGCTGGAGACCACGCTCGATCACGTGTGTTCCGATCCCGACATTGAAGAACTCTCCCTTCGTCTGTATCAGCGCGGGGACGGCCCAGAGCAGGCAGATTCCAGTGGCGATCGCGAACGAACTCAACCAGGGGATTCTCCCGAGAGTGCGCCATCTTGATTCGATTTCACCACGACCAAAGGGCCAGACAAAGAGGGCGAGGCTCAGGCAGGGGATGATCCAGGCAATGGGTCCCTTGGCGAGAAACCCGAAGGCGAGGGCGAGTGAGAGATAGCCAAAGTGGCCCCATTTTTCGAGGCCTTTCCACTCCTGGTCGCGGAAGAGGTAGCGCACCATGGCATCCATTGTCGCGGTGACCCCGAGGATCATCGCCATGTCGGCAACGCAGAGTCGTCCGTGAACAAGAGTCTGCAGGCAGGTGAGGAAGCCGATCCCGGCGAGGATACCGGCACGCGGGCTGTAGAGAAAGGAGCCGATTCGGGCGATCACGAGGGCCGTTAATCCTGCCGCGAGAATGGAGTGGAGGCGGGCGGCGAGTTCACCTTTTCCCAGGATCAGGTAATGAATTCGCATCCACCAGTAGGTGAGGGGTGGTTTGTCGAAGCGATACTCTCCGTTGAAATAGGGAATGACCCACTGATCAGTTTCCATCATTTCAAGTGTCGCCTGCGCAAAGCGCGGCTCGTCTCGATCCATGAGTGGAAGCGTGACGGTTCCCGGGATCAGAAGAAGGAGTGCGAAAATGAAGAGGAAGAGGCTGGAAGGGCAACGCATGCTGGCGTGGGAGGTCACCTCGCTGCGGAGGTTCTACAACCCGGCGATTGTAGCGATGTCGTTGCGAGAGGGGAGCTAAGCGAGAATGCCTTTCACGATTTCGGCGTGGTTCACCCCTGTCAGTTTCTGTTGAAGCCCTTGAAACGGAATCGTGAGTTTCCTGTGATCGAAGCCCAGAAGGTGAAGCAGGGTTGCGTGGAAATCATTCACTTGAACAGGGTTGAGTGCGGCATTGTACCCTATTGGATCGGTTTCCCCATAGGTGGTGCCACCCTTCACTCCCGCGCCGGCCATCCAGAGAGTGAAGGCATCGGGGTTGTGGTCACGTCCTTTCAATGCCATCTCCTGGCCGCCACGATTTTCGCGCATGGGAGTGCGGCCGAATTCACCACTCCAGATGACGAGAGTGTCTTCGAGCATGCCGCGTTGTTTTAAGTCTGTGAGCAGCGCGGAGATCGGCTTGTCTACTTGCTCGCATTTGTCGAGAAAGCCTTCATTCAGGGCCTCTCCTTTGCTGGCTCCATGGGAATCCCAGCCCCAGTCGAACAACTGAATATAGCGAACGCCGCGCTCGGCGAGGCGGCGGGCGAGGAGGCAGTTGTTAGCGAAGCTTTCCCGACCCGGATCGGTCCCGTACATTTCCTGGATGCTTTCCGGTTCCTCTTCAATAGACATCACTTCGGGCACGGCGGTCTGCATCCGGAAGGCCATTTCGTATTGAGCGATTCGCGTCAGAGTTTCGGGGTCTCCAAATTCATTAAAGGTGCTCTGATTCAGCTTGTTCAGGGTATCGAGGGCCTTGCGGCGGATTTCCCGGTTGGTTCCCGCAGGATTGGAAACGTTGAGAACCGGGTCGCCGACGGAGCGACATTGCACTCCCTGGTAGACGGAGGGGAGAAACCCGGCGCTCCAGAGTGCTTTCCCGACACGGGGAATCCGGCCTCCTGACAGAAGCACCATAAAGCCCGGCATATCGGAATTTTCAGTTCCCATCCCCCATGTCACCCAGGAGCCTATGGAGGGATAGCCGATCTGTGCATTGCCGGTCTGTACCATGAGCTGCGCCGGACCATGATTGAACTGATCGGTGTTCATCGTTTTGATGAAGCAAAGGTCGTCAGCGTGTTTGGCGAGGTGGGGGAGCCGATCGGAAATCCAGGCACCCGAATCGCCGTGTTGCTGGAATTTCGCCTGAGGTCCCATCATGTTGGGCGTGCCTTGAATGAAAGCGAAGCGTTTACCCTCGAGGAACTCCGCGGGGCAGGGCTTCCCGTCGAGTTTTTCCAGCTCCGGCTTGTAGTCGAAGAGCTCCAGTTGGCTCGGTGCTCCAATCATGTGAAGGTAGATCACTCGCTTCACCTTGGGATTAAATTGGGGGGAGAGTGAACTGAGTGGATTCCCCGGGTCGTGTTGCGGTCCCGCCTTGGCCGCTCCCGCGAGGTGGTCGGCCATGAAAAAGCTGCCCAGTCCGGTGGTGCAGGTTTTTAAAAACTGACGTCGCGTGTCTGTTTCGAGCTGTCGTTTTCTGAGTTCGTTTAACAGAGTTTCCGCGTGCATGGAATTACTTGGTGAGAACTTCATCGAGATTCAATATTACCTGAGCGACGACGGTGTAGGCGGCCTCTTGTGTCGAAGAGGCATTGCCTTTGGTTAGTTTGGGTTCCGATTGATATCGATTCTTCAGGTGCTCGAAAAGAACGAGAAGCTCGTTCAGTTCTTCGGGGAAGGGGAGACGCGCTGTCGCGATGCGGAATCCGGTGGAGAGTCTTTCGGAGGTGGAGCCCTTCATTTCGAATTGCATTCGATGAGCGAGGCCCTCCGCCGCTTCCACAAAGGCTTCTTCGTTGAACATCGTGAGCGCTTGCAGTGGAGTGTTTGAGGTGAGCCGCCGGGGGGTGCAGAACTCTCTTGAAGGCGCGTCGAATGCTGCCGCCGAGGGGAAGGGAATGCTGCGTTTAGTATAGGTGTATAGAGCGCGACGATAGCGATCTCCTTCGCCCGGTTGCGGTGTCTCCCATTTGTCTCCTCCTTGAAACGGTTTCCACACCCCGGTGGGGATGGGAGGGTGCACGGGAGGCCCTCCTATCCGGGTGGTGAGGAGGTCTCCAATCGCGAGGGCCTGGTCTCGAAGCACTTCGGCGGAGAGTCGGTTGCGAGGACCGCGAGCGAGGAGTCTGTTTGCAGGGTCTTTCGCGATCAACTCCGCTGAGGCTTTGGCTGATTGTTGATAGGTGGAGGATAAAACGATTTCACGAATCACTGATTTGATGCTCCAGCCCTGTTCGCCCTGGAATCGAAGGGCGAGATAGTCCAGCAGTTCCGGGTGACTCGGTTTCTCGCCGGAGGAACCGAAGTCTTCGAGGGTCGCGACAATGCCGGTTCCGAAGAGTTGTTCCCAGACCCGATTGACAAAGACTCTCGAAGTTAACGGGTGGCTTCCGGATACCCACCATTTTGCCATATCAAGGCGGGTTGGGTTTTGTGCATTTGTTAGTTTGGGCAGGCTTTGAGGCAGTCCTGAGGTGACCCGTTTATCTTTCTCCAGAAAATTTCCACGGGCGAAAACATGGGTGGGGCGGGCAATCGAGGCGGGTCGCTCCGCCATGACCGGCAGGGTTGTTGATGGAATCTTCTTTCGCTCTGCCTTCAGGGAATTGAGTTGGGAAGTCAGTGCCTGCCTCTCAGCCGAGGTAGCGAAAGTAATGAGTGAGGGGTCGGAGGAAACCTCAAAGAAACCTCTTTTGATCACGAGAGGAAAAGAACCGAGAAGATAACCTTTGTTCGTGATCCGAATGCGTAGCATTCTCTCGCCGGTCAAGATCGGTTCCCGTGGAATGAGGGTGATGCTTCTGGGGTGATGCAATCGTGACCAGGCCTGAAACCCTTTTCCGTTCTCTGAGAGGAGGACGTCCGGCTTGTGAGGGAGGTAGGGTACGTCAGCAATGCTGGCCGCGAATTCAACCCGGGTTGCCTCCTTGTTTTCATCGAGGAGTTCGACAACCAGGTCGCTAATTTCAAAGCCCCACTCAGAATCCCGGAAGGCTGTGACAGGATCTGACGGCAGCACGGTCAGGCGCAGGCCTGTGATGGATTGTCCGTTTCCGGATGGAGAAGGGTAGAGCTGGTAAACAGGGCCCCGCTGAATCGTTCCGACGGTGAAAAAGTGATGGGGGTGTTCTGCCTCCCCGGACTTCAGCATGGTATGGTTGCTGGTGGAGACGCTCTCGTAGGTGAGAGGCTCCCATTCCTGGATCGCAATTGCCTGTTGACCGGATTGCCAGAGCTTCGTTTGGAGAGTCCGGATTTCTTCATCGATTTGATTCGCCCGCTTCCACTCTGCAGGATCATTGGGGACCTCGAGGAGCGGTTCATCGTTGTTAAGATCTGAGTCGGCAGTGTTGTTGAAGAAAGCCATGAACCGGTAGTAGTCCTCGTGGCGGAAGGGTTCATAGGGGTGGTCATGGCATTGAACACAGCCGAAGGTAATCGACCCCCAGGTTTGCCAGGTGGTGTTGACACGATCGATCACTGCTTCGGTTCGGAACTCCTCATCGTCGGTGCCTCCTTCGTTGTTGGTTTGAGTGTTGCGATGGGCGGCGGTGGCGATGAGATCCGCCATCGTTGGATCAGGCAGGAGGTCGCCGGCAAGTTGACGAATCGTGAATTGGTCAAAAGGCATGTCGTCGTTCAATGCCTTCACGACCCAGTCGCGATAGGGCCAGATATTGCGTTTTCCGTCCTGCCCTAAACCGCGGGAGTCGGCGTAGCGCACCAGATCCAGCCACATGGATGACCATTTCTCGCCAAACCCGGGGCGGGAGAGGAGTTTCGTAACCGTTTCTCGAACGGTCTTGTCGGGTTCTTTCCGGTAGTCTGAGAGGAAAGCATCCAGTTCCTCCAGAGTCGGGGGAAGTCCTGTTAAATCGAGAGATAGACGGCGAAGTAATCGGGACGGCTCTGCGGGGGGAGCTGGTTGCAGCCCTTCTTTTTGAAGGCGCTCTAAGACGAATTTATCAATAATTGTTCCTGCACCGGTGATCTGCTCAGACGACGCCTGCCCGGGCTCGACAGGGCTTTCAAAAGACCAGTGCCCATTCCATTCCGCCCCTTCTTCTATCCATTTCCGGATGATTGAGATTTCGTTTTCGTCGAGGCCTTCAGGGTGCTCGTCGCCCGGTGGCATTCGATCGCTGTCGTCGGACGGGAGGGTGATTCGAAGGTAGAGTTCTGATGCGTCAATATCCTTCGGCGTTACCACTGAATTTCCTGATTTGCCCTCGAAACCGATGACTTGGTTTTCGTAGACAAAGGAGACGCCTCCTGCCTGTTTTACCCCTCCATGACAGCTCGTGCATTTTGCGTTGAGGATCGGTCGGACATCTTTCGCAAAATTAACTTCAGCGATGACACTTAATGAACTGCCCTGAGCGATGAGAGCGAGCAGGAGCAGGTTTCTATGGAGTAGGATTCTCACCGAAGCACGATAGCGAAATTGTTCCTTCCTTTCTGCTGCGTATTCGCGTCGAGTATTATCCGTAAGACATTCCCCTCCCTCGTTATCGTGCAGAACGATATTGCCACTCCGTTTGGTAGCGGAAGGGCTTCTTTGAATCGCGTTGCTTTAGAGTGACGGCAAACTGCTCGCTTTGAGGTTCGAGTTTCATGGTTAACGGAATTGTTTTGCTTGGAGTTAAGTTTTCCATGGTGGGCAGGGTAAGGAGAACTTCTTTCGCTTCAGAGAAGCCGTTCCGAAGAAAGAGAGTCACGGTACCGTTGTTTGTTTCGGCGCGAGTGCTGATGGCATTTTCAAGGGGGACGCCCGTCTCATTGGTCTGAAGAGGCGCCTCCATCGTTTCACTTCCGGTTGGTATGTTGAACGGTGGTTTGCCGGGGTGGCTCGCAAAGTAGGTATCTCCTTCGCGCGGAGACACGGCTTCGTTTCGATGGTTTAAAAACCGGGTCGGCAGGGTCTGCAGGTTTCCGGTAGCGGTCGGAATGCCGACATGAAAATGAAGATGAGGCCCGGTCGACCGTCCCGTATTCCCACTCAGTGCGATGCGTTCACCGGCACTCACTTTCTGACCTGCCTGGACGAAGCTGCCCCCTCGAATAAGGTGCACATATTCCGCAATTGAACCGTCTTCATGAAGAATGGTGATGAAGTTTCCCTGGTCCTCGAAGGACTTTCCCGGTCCCCCCCGCCTTGAGTCAGTCTTTACTTTCACAACGGTTCCACCTCGAGCGGCAAGCACAGGTGTTTTCTCGGGCATCGTGAAATCGACGGCATATTCACGACCGGGGTCAGAGTGGGAGAAGGCTCCGTGATAGCCCTGACTGAGAAGGTGAGATGTCCCGTGCTCGAAAGGGAGCAGGTAGACATGTGAATCGTCATGACGGGCCGAAGTAAAGTCACCTGAAACGAACTCGTATTCGAAATTAAACCTGTTTCCGCGCCCCGGTTTGACGATCTGAAGATCGAACAAAAAGACCGGCTCGGTGCCGTTCCTGACCACGGTTTGAAATGGAGTCGGACCAGTGGAGCGAAGGTTTTTAAGCGAGGTGAGGTTGACCTGCACACTTCGGGGAAAGTCATCAGCAGCGCGTGCATAAACCCGATATCCACCGTCTACTTTTTGGTGCCATATCTTAAGGGACTCATCCCCGGCCGATGCGAGGGGGGCAGTAGCGAGGAAAACGCCCCCCCAAAGAGCGAAGAAAGCAGAACGAAAAAAGCGATTCATGGATTCAAACCGGAACTTATCCAGCTTATGGTATAATTCCCATAAAATAAACAATAATTAGATAAGGTGGGGGGGGAAGACGAGAGGCTTTCTGGATGGCGAATGTCACGGTCTGATGAGGGCATGAACGGGTCGTTCGAAATTTCCGTGAACTTTTGCCCTGAGTCGTCCCTCTTTCTGTCGTAACCTGTCTTGTGCCAAGCGAAGCCAAGCCGGATCTGCAGAAGAAGCTACGGGACGTCCCCCACAAGCCGGGCGTCTACCTGCACAAGGACCGTTTTGGTACTGTGATCTATGTAGGAAAAGCGCGTGATTTGCGAAAGCGCCTCGCTTCCTATTTTACGCCTTCCCGACAGCGTCTTGCTGAGCATAAGGCGCGAGCTCTTATCCAGAGTATCTGGGATTTCGATATTCACGAAGTGCGAAATGAACAGGAGTCTCTGTTGCTTGAGGGGAAGTTGATCAAAGAATACCGCCCGAAGTACAACGTCGCCTTTCGGGATGATAAACGATTCCTCCTCGTCAAAGTTCACCCCGACGAACCGTGGCCGAAGTTTCAGCTTACCCGGCTGAAAAAAGACGACGGGGCCCGCTATTTCGGCCCCTTTGCTCATTCAGGAGCCCTGCGTCAGACTATTTCCTGGATGAACCGGGAGTTTGGATTGAGAAACTGCCGACCCTTGAAACCGGGGGAAAAGGAGTATCAGCATTGTTCGGACGATGTCATTCGAAACTGCACTGCTCCCTGCATCGGTCGTATCTCGCGCGAGGATTACATGATTAAGGTGGATCAGGCCTGCGAATTCATTGCCGGCCATTCCAAAGATCTCGTTCGCACCATTGAAGAGGAAATGGCCGAGGCCGCCGCCAATCTCGATTTCGAAAGAGCTGCTGAGCTCCGGGATATGATCGATAACGTGAAGAAGACGTTGAGGCCGACGCGACAGTTTAAGAGGCGGGGCGTTCCGGGGAAGGCGATCAACCCGGAAGCAGATGTGAAGGAGCTGCAGGAATATCTTCAAATGGATCGCGAGCCGACCGTGATGGAGTGCTTTGATATATCGAATATTTCATCGAATCACATCGTGGCGTCGATGGTCCGGTTTCGGAACGGGGTTTCTGATAACAGTAACTATCGCAGGTATCGCATTCGTACGGTTAAGGGACAGGATGACTTCGCGAGTATGGCGGAGGTGATTCGACGGCGTTATTCACGGATCCTTCTCGAAGCGAGGGAGCGTATCGGCGATGAGGCCGCCGACGCGACCCAGGAAAACCCGCTTGACGCGATGCGCCGCCTTGAATTGGAGATCGCTGAAGCCGAAGTGGCAAAGAAAAAGCCGTTTGTCCGCCTTCCCGATCTGGTGATCGTCGATGGGGGAAAGGGACAGCTCAGTATGGCGGTGAAAGAATTAAACCGCCTCGGGCTGCACGATCTACCGGTGATCGGCCTTGCCAAGCAGCGGGAGGAAGTCTTTGTTCCCGGCGTCTCAGAGCCGATTATCATTCCGCATACTCAAGGTGCCCTGAAACTGTTGCAGCGAATTCGGGACGAAGCTCACCGTTTTGCGAATGGGTATCATCAGTTGCTCATGAAGCGGCGGGTTGAGGAAAGCATTCTCGATGATTGCCCCGGAATCAGTCGGGCGAGGAAAGAGAGGCTTCTCGAAACATTCGGCTCTGTGAGTCGCATGCGGAAGGCTCCTGCTTCGAAATTTTCAGAAGTTCCGGGGATCAATGAGAAGCTTGCCGAAGAAATTGTGCATTTTTTGAAAACTCACTAGAAAGTCATGCGTATTGTGTGTGGGATTAAGGGTTCTTTCATGCTATTCTGGACCTCTTAACCATCTCAGAAATGGCGATTCTACGACCTTCATTCTTCCTTCTTTTTCTTTTCCTGTTTGCCCCCGGTTTTAACGGAAGAGGGCATGCACAAGAGATCCGGAGCGGTCTCGGCGAGGGCGCACAGGCCATTATTGATGCCCCGGCGGAGGTTTATGACGAGCCGGCGATTCCGGATACGATTGCGATTCCTCGATTCGAAGAGGCTCCGGCAGTGACGGCGAGTCCTGTCGTGGTTGCCCAGCCAACCATGGATGAGGAGGTGAAAGCGGTTGAGATTCCGGCTGAACTGATTGAATCCGAACCCGTTTCAGAGGAGGAAACCATCGAGATGGCGGAAGATGTCACGGTTGAAGAGGTAATCGATGAAAAGGATTCCACCTTGAAAAACATGGAGACTGTTGACGCGGGGCGGGCCCCTTTAACTGCGAGTGCGCTGCGGGCGAGGTCGAAGGCGGAGCCACAGGCGAAACTTGGCGCTGATGTCATGACGCGGACCGAGGCGAGGACTTTCACGTTCACGGTCCCGGCTCCGCGTGGCCAGCTTCTCGACCGGAATGGTTATCCGCTGGCACAGAGTAAAATCTCTTATTATGCAGCGATCAGCTTTCCCTATCTGGGGAAGGAAGTTGCCGATGAAGAAGTTCTTCAGTATGCCGGAGAGCGGATTCTGCATGTGAATAACATTCTCGGTTCTGACTGGGATCTTCCCGGAAAGACGGTCCTGAAGCATTATAAAGATCGGCGTTGGTTTCCGCTGACTTTTTCTTCGATTCTCACCGATGAGGAGGTCGATGAATTGAATCGTCAGCAGATGGAGGGGTTGAAACTTCATCCGGTTTACGTGCGATATTATCCGCAGAATGAGGCGCTTTCCCATGTCATCGGTTATGTCGGGAAACGCCCCCCCCGGACGACCGGACCGATCGTGAATGACGAGCCTCTTTGGGGCGCCGGAGTTGGTGTCGATGGGCTTGAAGAGGCGTTTGACACGGATCTCCGCGGTAAGCCGGGACGGGTCAATGTGCTCTTCAAAGAGGACGGAACCAAGATCAAAGAAGATGTTCTGGAGCGTCCGCGACCCGGTTACAATGTGGTGACCTCTATTGATTTGGAGATGCAGCAGATTTGCGAAACGCTTCTTGCTGAAAAGGTGAAGCGAGGTGCCATGGTGGTGATGGATGTGAGGACGGGCGACATCGCGGCGATGGCCAGTTATCCGCAGTTTAATCCGAACGACTTTATTCCCTCGATATCTCAGGAAAAATACAGCGCGCTGGTTGAGGACCCTGCCAAGCCTCTTTTCCCAAGGGCCTATCGCGCAGCCTATCCTCCTGCCTCAACCTTCAAGGTGCCGGTAGCTCTCGGGTTTCTTGAAAGCGGATACATTTCCGCTGGCGACATGTATCCCTGTCCAAACGCCTGGACGATTGGTAATCTCACGATGCGGAACTGGAACAGTAAGGGGGAGGGGATGATGAACGTCATCACTGCCCTGACCCGTTCTTGTAACACCTGGTTTTACGAGGTCGCGATTTCAGCAGGTGGTGATTCCATGAGTTACATGGCAACGCGTCTTGGATTGGGGCAGAAGACGGGTATTCCACTGAATGAAGCGGAAGGGTTTATTCCCAGTAACCGCTGGTGGCTCGATCAATACGGTCACATGATGTCAGACGGTGATGAGGCCGTGATGAGTATCGGTCAGGGTAAAGTTGAAGTCACGCCGCTTCAGGTTGCGCGCATGATGGCCGGCGTCGGCAATGGGCGCGAAGTGATGAAGCCCCGTCTCGTCATGCAGATCCAGGATCTAAACCATGAAGTGGTGCGCTCTTTCCCTGCTGAAGTGGCGAACTCGCTCAATGTCGATGGCTATTCGCTTCGAACGGTTCGACGGGGCATGTATGACGTCGTCAACGCAGGTAACGGCACCGGTAAGGCGGCTTACCATAAGATCACTGTTTCCGGAAAAACGGGAACGGGTCAGTGGAAGGTTGCCCAGAAGCAAAACATCGCCTGGTTTGCCGGCTACTTTCCTTCGAAGTATCCGATCTACTCTTTTGCCGTGATCTACGAGGGAGAGCCCGGTGAGTCAGTCGGCGGGGGCAAGAATGCGGCTCCTGTGGTGGGGGATTTTCTGGAACAGTATCTGACTGAGGAAAACTATAATCTGGTTCGAGACGCCGCCAATGAGCTCAAAGAGGCCGACCCCGGGGATCTGGATGAATATTCCTACCGCGATTCGGCGACGTCGATTTTCAGAGGCGGGCTGAGCCAGCAGCCTGTTCTGCAGGAAGTGGTTCCGGCACAGGATCAGCAGGCGCGTCCGCAGCCTCAACAGAATCAGGGTTTCTTTAACAAGATTTTTAAGAGAAACCGGCGTTAGGCTTCACCGCAGACACGTCATGGTTGAACATCATCCCGGGAGTTAATTTTCGCCATGACCACCACTAAGCTTGCCTTTTTCTGCTTGGCATCACTGAGTCTCACGACTTCCTGCGTTCGGACCTCCACGGTGGTTAAAGTGAACCGGGAGGGCAGTGGTGAAATCATCAGTCGCTATCATTTTTCGCCGCAGGTGACGGCTCTGGTTCGTCAGTTTGAAGCGCTCGGACCGGAGGTCGGCGCAGCAATACCGGGAGGCAATTTCGGATTGATTGGTGAAATTATTTCCCCCGATCAGGAATCGGTCGAAGCTGATGCTGGAAACTTTGGAGAAGGCGTTGTCTACGCGCGACATGAGATTGGAAAGGACAGCGAAGGCTGGGAGGGCTATATCGCGGTTTATGAATTCGACGATATTAGCCAGGTTAGAATCGATCAGAATTCGCTTCCGGGGAAAGCGAAAACGTTTATTGAAGCATCGGGCCAGGGGATGGGGGAGCGCAAAGGGGGGAGTCTTCAATTCAGTCTTGAAGACGATATTCTTACAATTCAATCAAGCCTCGCTGAAGCCAGTGCGAAGGAGGTGGTGAACGGCGAACAGCTGGCAAAAGCAAAGGAGATGGGAATGAAGCCTTCTGAGGCGATTCAAATGGCAGCCAACACGACAGAGGGCATGCGTGCCGGCTTTTTCGTTCGGATCGACGGGGGGATTGCGGAGACCAGTGCCGAGCACGTCACCGGAGATCTTATCATCATGAGTGATGCGGAGATTTCAAAAGTTCTCCAGGACCCCGATTTCGGTGAATTTGTTGATGAGGCAATGGGAAACCCTGAGGGGATTGAGCTGGACGGAATTAAGGAGCTTTTCCGAAAGATTGAGGGGATGACGGTCGAGCTGGCTGACGAGGTCACGGTTCGCTTTAAATAGAGGGAAGGGGGGGCATCCTCTCAGAATCTGAATCTTCTTTGTAATTGAAAGAGATTGGCGCGTCTAACCGTAGATGTTGCCATGAAATATGTTTCGATGATTCTTTTCGGGATTTGGGTGCTTGCCGAGATGCTCTCAGCTCAGGAGGTAGCCGCTTTTGCCGACCGTCTCGTTCGAGCCGCCAATCAGCGAACAGAAGCGACGGTGCGCTATGACCCTGCCTACGTCGTTCTTGATTATCCCGGAGGAGATGTTCCATCTGATACCGGAGTCTGCACCGATGTGGTAATTCGGGCGTATCGGTCCCTCGGCATTGATCTACAGGAGCTGGTTCATGAAGACATGAAGAGAAACTTCAAGGCTTACCCTTCGAATTGGGGGCTCAAAGGGGTGGACCGGAATATTGATCACCGTCGGGTTCCAAATTTACAGCGGTATTTTGAGCGGCAGGGCGCTGAAGTTAAAGGAGCTGACGCGTCGTATCTTCCTGGTGACCTCGTTGCCTGGGACCTCTCAGGGAAGGGGTTGTGGCACATCGGCATTGTGACCGGGCTGGATACATTCGTGCACAATATCGGTTCAGGGCCGGTAACTGAAAAAGGGATCGAGCAGTGGAAGGTCGTCGGCCACTATCGCTTTGCCCCGGCATTGAATTAAAGAAGCCCTCAATTCGCCTTCTTTATCGCCGCGAGGAGTTGGTGGCTTTGAAGTTGTTGCACATAAAGTTCGGCCTTCTCCCGTTCGCCTGTCCAGACAACGGATTCGCCCTTCTGATGAACCTCCATCATGAGCATCTCGGCTTTTGTTTTGGTGTAGCCGAAAACACGCTGAATGATCAGTGTCACAAACGACATCAAATTAACCGGGTCATCATACACAAGAACGTTCCATGGCAGGTCGTGCTCAACCTCCGTCTTTTCTTCGGTAATGGTGATTTCTTCGGTGTCAGTCGACATTTTCAAGGGCGCATTTCAAATGACACGGAGCGTGACGCTCCCGTCGCTATGATCCTCTCGATTTTCCTGAACGGCAAGAGAGATAGAGGGGAGGATGGTAGAGAAAATGACACCTTCTTCCACGGACATTTTCTTAAAGGGGAATTTCCCATCCCTTGATTGAAATTCAAACCGCGCGTAGGTGGTTAGTGAAGGTGCGAGAGGAAGGTGGAAGAGCTGACACTGAAGGGCGAAGAGCACCGGGAGATGCCCCGGACACTTTCCCGCGGCAATTCTCTCAGTGAAGCGAATCCATTCACGATGGCCTTTCATTTCACTTTTGCCGTCGAGGAACGCCTTTCCCGCGTTGATGCTTCGCTCGCGTATCGAATCGTTCAGTTTGGCATCGAGGGTTTCATCAATGCGCTGAATGTCATCAATCTTCAGCCGGGAGGCGGCGTGATAGCACCCGGCGAATGCAGGAACGAGGGCGGGACTGAACCAATTTTCCTGCCAGAGGTCCCAGGCGGGAGCAAGCCTTGATTCCTCCTGAAGCGAAAAAGTCGCCCGGGTCTCGGGCGCAATGCCGAGTAGGGCGACAACATGTGCCAAATCGGCACCGTCGAAATTCGACAGTTCGGCATCCGATGCGAATGCGGCATGAAAGGTGTCACTCATACGACACCGGGGGAGAATGATCGATCCCTTCCGGGATTAGAGCAGACCTGCTTCAGTCAAAGTCTTGAGTGCACCGTTCTTGTCGATCGTTTTGAGACCGCGGGCACTTACTTTGATTTTCACGTAACGGCCAAGCTCAGGAACCCAGATGCGCTTCTGGCGAAGGTTCGGCTTGAACTGACGCTTCACTGTTTTAGTCACGTGACGACCGATACCACCCTTCTTTTTCGCACGTCCACTGCGGTGGATTCTGCGACCTGAGGTGACTTTAGCGCCGGTGATTTTACAAACTCTTGCCATGGTGAAGCTCCGTTAAAGGTAAATAGGCAGGCTCGGACACGCTGTCCTTTCCTGCGGGCGGGCAATTTCCCTACAAATGGCCACTGGTCAAGTGAAAAGAGGTATCGGCACTCAAGAGATTGGCTCCTGAGGCAATACGTGAAGCGTTTCGACTTTCCCCTTGCGAAAGAAGGGGGGCGGCTATCTTGTCTTTCCCTTTTAAAAATATTCAGATACTTGATACATGAGCGACGCTGCGTCCGAGAAAAATACTGCCCTGATGGAGAAAATCGTGAGCCTTTGTAAGCGCCGCGGCTTCATCTTTCAATCTGCGGAGATATACGGCGGTCTTAACGGATGCTGGGACTACGGCCCGCTCGGAACCGAGCTGAAGCGGAACCTCAAAGAATACTGGTGGCGGAAGAATGTTCAGGAGCGGGAGGATATTCTCGGTCTCGATGGCTCTATTCTGACGCATCAGGATGTTCTCAAGGCTTCCGGGCATGTTGGTGGATTCTCAGATCCAATGTGCGATTGTCTCCTCAGTAAGGCCCGCCTTCGCGCTGATCAGATTGAGCCGCTGTCCGGAACTGCCTATCATTATACCGGAGCTTCACACGATGAGTCAGGCTGGTCGGTGGACCGTCCCTACTCAGTGCTTATCTGGGGAAATCAGGACGAAAATAAGGCCCGTAAGACGGCGAAGCAGTACTACGCTCAGTTTCTCACTGACAAGCAGATCGCACCGAAGAAGCTCGAGCTTGCAGGAGAGACAAACGAGGAACTCACTGAGACGACAAAATATAATCCTGAGAATGGATCGCTTCTCACTGAGCCGCGCGAGTTTAACCTCATGTTTAAAACGCACATGGGTGCTTCCGCTGATGACGGTGATGAAAGTGCCGTTGCTTATCTTCGCCCCGAGACAGCTCAGTCTATTTTTGTTCAGTTCAAGAATGTCGCGGAGACGAACCGCGTGAAGCTTCCGTTCGGGATTGCCCAGATCGGAAAGTCTTTCCGGAATGAGATTAACCCGCGGAATTATACCTTCCGTTCCCGCGAGTTCGAGCAGATGGAAATCGAATTTTTCTGCCGCGCTGAAGATGGTCTCGCCCTGACCGATGAATGGCTGGAGCGTCGTTTGACCTTCTACGAGGAAATCGGGATTCCGCGTGAGCATCTCCATATTCTCGATATTCCCGATGGAGAGCGCGCTCACTATTCTCAGAAAACTTACGACATTGAATACGAGTTCCCGTTCGGTATTCAGGAACTCGAAGGGGTTGCCTACCGGGGAGCCTACGATCTCAGTAAGCACAAGGAACACAGTGGGAAGCCGCTCGATTTCTTTGATGATGAAACCAAAGAAAAACTCGTCCCGCATGTGGTTGAGCCGAGTGCCGGATGCGACCGGACCATTCTCGCCCTGATTTGCGAAGCCTACGACGAGGAGACCGTCACCGATGAGAAGGGGAAAGAGGAAACGCGCACTGTGATGCGTTTCGCCCCGCGCATGGCCCCGGTCAAAGTCGGTGTCTTTCCTCTCTTGAAGAACAAGCCTGAGCTTGTTGAAAAAGCGAGGGATGTGCAGTCGCTGCTCACTCCACACATGAACGTTTTCTATGATGAGACAGCCGCGATTGGTCGCCGCTATCGCCGACAGGATGAAATCGGAACTCCTTTCTGTGTCACGATCGACTTCGATACGATTGGTGAAAGCGGAGACGAATTGAAGGATACCGTGACACTCCGCCATCGTGATTCGATGGAGCAGGAGCGGATCTCGATTGCGGATCTTCGGAGCTTCCTCCTCGATCGGATCGCGTGAGGAAGGTATCTGCCTTTGTGCCGGAATACAGGGGGTCGGAGGCCCGGGCTATGTCATCCGGACTTGCTCGAATCCCGTTATGCGGGGCTTGAAGTCACTTCCTTCTTGGCGAGATCTTCGCCGAGGAGGTCCATGACGGTGACGATTCCTTGGAGGTGGTTCTCTGAATCCACGATAAGGCACTTGTAGCGGCCCATTCGCACCATTCCCTCGAGAGCTTCTGTCACACGTGCGCTGACATCACAGATAGGGAGGCTCATGCAGTCGATTGAGCTGAGGAGAGCATCGTCGCCGACGTCTCCGCGTTTAATGAAGTCGAAGAAGTCTTCACGTCCCATGACGCCGGTGAGTTTCCCGTCCTCATCCACCAGAGGGTAAATGCTGAAACGGCGTTCGCGGAAAAGTGAAAGCGCGTCCTGTAGGGTTTGATCTCCCCGCAAGGTGGCAAGATTGGATCTCATCACTTCGGTGACACAGGCTTCCAGTGTGGTCGGGTGAAGCTTGTCGATGATGGCTTTGATTTCTCCTTCCGCTGAAACCTGTGCACTCGTTTTGGCGAGGACACGGCGGAATCGGCGGCTGCTTTGTATGAAGGGCATGACCGCTTCGCCGCTCAGGGAAACTAACTCAGTGCGACCTTCCGCCACGGCATCATAGAGGTAGCCGCCCCCGTGGACGAGGGCGCGTTCACCGAAGAAATCCCCTTCTTCGATCGTTCTCGCGGTGCCTCCCTCCGAATCTTTCAAGACGATCTGACCACTTTGGACCACGTAGAGAGAGAAGGCCGGCTCACCCCGGTTGAAAAGAATATCATCCGGTTCAAGGTGCACCTTCTGGTAGAGCTTGGTGTAGCGGGGGTTAAGTAAGTTGATGTCCCGGGGGAAGAAGACATCGAGTGACCAATCGATGACGACGCGAAGTTTGCGGTCGATGCCCGGAAGCTTTGAAAGATAGATTGTCCGCCACATGAACCAGGCGATGAAGCCGGAAAACTGCACTCCCATGATGCTGGCCACCGCAGTTTGGTGCCCGATCGAGGCGAGTTCGCCCAAACCTTTAAAGAGGAATGGCTTCAGCTTTTCACCTCGAATCGTGCGTCCGATATTGTGAGCGAGGCAGGCACCCTGACGCATCGCGAACTGGGCGGTCTGCGGGCAACTGTCGCCCCCGCCATCGGCAAGTGGGACCGCCGCACAGTCGCCAACGGACCAGACACCGGGAAACCCCTCCACATGGAGGTATTCGTCCGTAATGATTCTATATCTCTCGTGGGGAACGTCCTGATGATCGCAAATTTGGCGAATGATGGGGTTCGGCGCATTCCCGACCGTTGAGATGACGGTGGAAGTTTCGATCTCGTTGCCCGACTGGAGGTACACTTTCGTCGCGGTGACCGCCCTGACCCGTTCGTTTAAGCAGAGTTCGAGGCCCCTCTCTTTCAGTTTTTTCCCCGCATAGTCACCCAGCGAGTCGGTGAGGGTTTGAAGAATTCTTTCGCGGCTGTGAACGAGGACTACCTTGATGTCCTCCTCTGAAACATTGGTATAAAACCTGGCGGTCTCGAGAAGCATGTCCAGCATCTCACCGGCAGTTTCAACTCCGGAGTAGCCACCTCCGACAACGACAAAGGTGAGGAGGCGTTTTCTTACCTCCTCGCGGTATTCGGCATTGGCCTCTTCGATTCGTTTGATGACGGTGGCCCGCAGGATCATGGCGTCACCGACGTTTTGCATCAGAAGTGCGTGCTCAGGCATCCCGGGGACGCGACTGAGATCAATTTCAGCTCCGAGCGAAAGGACGATATGCTCATATTCAAGGATTACCCCGGCCGAGAAGTTACCGGTATTGACGTGAACTTCCTTCGCTTTCAGGTCGACCGAAATAACGCTCCCCCGGTAGACCTGCAAACCTCGGCAGAGCTGGCGAATAGGGTTTACGACATGTCTTGGCTGGATTGATGCGCCGGCGACTTCAGCCAGCATCGGCTGGAAAACCATGTAGTTTTGTTCCGATACAATCGCGGCCTCCCGGGGATCAATGCCCGCTTTTTTGAGCTCTTTGCCAATTTTTTGTCCGCAATAGACCCCGCCGAATCCGCCGCCCAGAATGGCTATTTTCAGTTTAATTCGGGCCGGTTCGGGACCGGTTCTCGCGATGACGGGTTCGGTAGACATAACTTCCTACGTGTTAGCTAGACCTGTACCGACTGCAAGCGTCAAAGCCTTCACGAAGTGGAAAAGGCTTTGACGGACCTCAGTTGATAACAAAGACGTCACCGAGATACCAGGCGATCATACCGAGAGCGAGGATCACTTTGCCGATGAGGCCGGCGACTCCGCCGACCACGGTGCCAAGTGTCGAACTCGAAGCGTCTTTGACCTCTTTTTTGGCAAAGGCCAGTTCGAAAACGAAAACTCCGACGATGGGGCCGATGATAAGGCCGGGGAGAGAAAAGAAGATGCCGATAATCCCGCCGACAATGGCTCCGATGATTCCCCATTTACTTGAACCGAACCATTTTGCCCCGATTGCTCCGCTGAACCAGTCGAGGATGAGAGAGAGCACGTAGAGAATAGTGATGAAAACGAGGCCCTGCCAGGCGAGTCCGGAGGCTTCCATCCCCATCGAAAAATAATGTAGAACGCAACCGAGAAAAATGAGCGTTGTCCCGGGGAGCACGGGAAGAAAAGTGCCGAGGAAACCAATCAGAATAAGGGCGATGATTACCGTCCACTTAAATGTGATCATAGCGCCATCTGAGCTGAAGATGTCGAAGAGGCCGGCCTGAAAAGTCATGATTTAGGGACAAGTATGGCAGGTTTTGCTGAGACTGCCAGCCGTGAGGGCGGGCGGAATTAGAAAAAGCGTCGCGCCGACGTTTCCGGCCGCGGCGTGCAGATCCGTGAGATGCATTGCTCAAAGCTCTCCTCATTGCTGAGGATCCCAATTTCCACACGAAGGAAGTAAATGGGGACGTCCATCCGGCCGAGTCGGGGGAATCGCACGGCGTCTTTTTCGGTCGTCAGGATCATGTCGACGCCGGATTCAATGCAGCAGTTGATGAAAGAAATGATCTCCTGCTCGCTGAAGCGGTGATGGTCGGCGAAGCGGCAGGTCGCTTCGAGAGTGGCGCCGAGCTTTTTGACTCCGTCTTCGAAACTTTCCGGAACGGCGATCGCGCTGACGGTCCCGACCTTCTTCCCCCGAAGATCTTCCAGGGGCTGCGTATCTCGCGTTTCAATGTGCTGTAAATAGCGCGGGCGGTGCTCACACTCGATGATTTCCGCGGTGCGGTTGTAAAGCCGAATGCGTTCGATGAGTTCGTCATTGGGGTCACCGTTGCATTTCGTGATGAAGATATAGGAAGCCCGTTTCAAGTTCCGGGGTGGCTCGCGAAGGGTGCCGCGGGGAAGGAGTCGCTCGGTCCCGAAGGGGTGCCAGCGATCAACAAGAACGATATCGAGACGGTGCCGGAGACGGAGGTATTGGAGGCCGTCGTCGAGAATGAGGGTGTCGCAGTTCAATTCACCGATCGCATGTTTCCCGCTTTTGACCCGGTCTTTATCAACGACCACGGGGATGTCACGAAGGTTGGCCGCGAGCATATATGGTTCATCGCCTGCGGTTTTCGAATCGAGGAGGAGAGATTTTCCGTCCGAAACAACGCGAGGGGGATCAATTTCATTCTTTCCCTGCACTTTTCCGACAAGACGCTTTAAAAAGGGTTGCTTCACCGATTTGTAGCCGCGGCTGAGGATCGCGACCCGGCGCCCTCCATCCTGCAGGGAGCGGGCAAATTTTTCGACCACGGGTGTTTTACCGGTTCCGCCGACCGTCAGGTTACCGATGCTGACAACGAGACAGCCGAGGCTTCGCTCACGCATGATCCGGTTTCGGTATAGCCAGAGTCGGGTACCGACGGCACCTTCGTAGAGCTTGGACATCGAGCCGAGAAAAACCCGCAGGATGGTCGCACGGGTCCCTGATCGACGGTCGAGAATGACGTCGATAGCAAACTGTTCCAGTTTTTCGAGAGCGGGGCGCATCGTGAGGTGGTGAAGAGCAGGTATGGTCGCTAATCAGGCTTCTGACGCAACTGCGAATGTGAACGGTTGCAATTGGTCATCTATTAGCGCATTTCAAAGGCATGAATCGAATCGACGGACGAAATCCTGATCAGCTGCGTGATATCACCTTTCAAATCGACATCGCGCGCCATGCTCATGGCAGTGTGCTTGTGAGCTTTGGTGATACCCAGGTGATTTGCAGCGCAATGATCGAAACCGGCGTCCCTCGCTGGATGTTTCAACAGAATGTCCAGGGCGGCTGGCTCACCGCTGAGTACAGCATGCTCCCGTATTCGACTCTGCAGCGGAAATCGCGCGACATCAGTCGCGGTAAGCTCGACGGGCGGAGTTCTGAGATTCAACGACTTATTGGTCGCAGTCTGCGGGCTGTTGTTGATCTTAAGGGACTCGGACAGCGTACCCTCTGGATTGATTGCGATGTTCTTCGTGCAGACGGGGGCACCCGCACGGCGTCCATCACCGGTGCCTGCGTTGCGGTCGAAATGGCGTTTCAGAGATTCATTGCAGCCGGGAAATTTAAGGAATCACCCATGAGCGGATTTGCCGCGGCGATCAGCGCGGGTGTTTGGGAAGACCAGTGTGTCCTCGATCTGAACTATCACGAAGACAAAGACGCGAGTGTTGATTTTAACTACGCGATGACTTCAGATCTCGAACTCATCGAAGTACAGGGTTCCGGTGAAGAGGCGACCTTTACCGAAGCGCAAATGATGGAAATGCTGCAGCTTGCGAAAAAAGGCGTCTCCGAGATTGTTAAGATGCAAAAAGAAGCGCTCGCGGCCTTTGATCCCACTGCGAATGTCGAAATTCTCGCCCGTATCGGTGAGATGAAGTGATCAGGTCACTTCGACGGTTTTCCGGAGCTTTGCGAGGCCACGGCGGATCCGTGCTTTCACGGTTCCGAGGGGCTGCCCCAGCTGATCGGCGATCTCCTGTTGGGTGAGCCCTTCAAAGTAGACTTTTTCAATTGCCTCACGTTGGACCCCGGTGAGATCCAGCACCGCGGAGCGGATCGCGAGACAGGTGTCGCGCCGCGTGGCGGCTTCAGGTCCACTCAGACCGGTCGAGCCGCGGGGATTCACAGCCATCTCGTCTGTATAGGCTGTCCGGAGGCGGGTTTGCCGTTGCTTTGTCCGGAGCCGGTCGATTGCCCTGTTCCGTGCCATCGAGGCGAGCCAGGTGATCGGGCGTCCCCGCCCCGTCCGGTAGAGGTGCGCTTTCCTCCAAAGCGAACTCATGACTTCCTGAAGGACCTCTTCGGAGTCATCGCGGTCGTTTAACACTTTATCTATGGTGGTGAAGAGGAGGCCGTCATAGCGATCGTATAAGTCCCGAAAGCTTTGCCGGTCCCCGTTGGCAATCCCCGCTATCCGCTGCTCGTCCAGTGTGTCATCGTAAGCTGGGCTCCCCTCTGTGTCCGCGTTCATTATCAATTTTACTTATTTTAGGTGTAACCCTGTTTCTCTCCTTGATCGAATTAGAAATTCTAATAAAAAGAACTCAAAGATTAGCAAGGCTTCGGTGGATTTTTGAGGCATGAGTGATCTCTTCGGCGTAACCTGTGGGAGACGGAGGTTGATTCCCGTCTTCATAATTCAAACACTCCTTCCCAAGTCGGCCCGCAAAACGGTTTTGAGCTGCAAGTGGCAGCTGTCACCGTTAATTGCGTCCTACCCTTCGCTGTGTTAGCGTTCCCGACTTTTCGACCCTCAACTCGATTTATTTCATGCAAGACAAAGAGCCCAACGATAACGATCAGCGTCCCGGCGGGGAGAGCGGCTTCAACTGGAAGGGGTTGATTCTTCTTTTCGTGGCGATGGGGCTTTTCGGTCTCGCGATCTGGTCCAAGAGTTTTTCGGATGCGTCAAAGATGCTCTCTTTCGGCGAGTTCAAAACCATGGTCGAAAACGATCGTATCTATGTGGACGAGGGAGCGACCCCTCCGAAGCTTCTCAGCCTCGTCCAGAAAGATGGCAGTTCGAAGCAGTTCATCGAAGGGTGGTATGAGGTTGATAATGCAGAGGAAAACGGCGGGAATAAATACCGGGCTTTCTCAACACCTATCATTCTCGAGTATGCGGGCGAGGACTTGAAGCAAATCCTTGCTGCGAAAGAGCTTGAGATCTCAAACCTTCCGACCACTTCTGATGGCGTCGGTGTGATGCTTCTTTCGTTCTATCTGCCGGTCATTTTTCTTCTCCTGTTGCTCTACTTTCTTTTCCGTCATCAGATTAAGGCGGCCGGTAAAGGCGCGATGAGCTTTGGCAAGAGCAAAGCGAAGATGATGACGATGGATAAGGGTAAAGTCACCTTCAAGGATGTTGCCGGTGTTGAAGAGGCAAAAGAGGAAGTCTGGGAGATCGTCGAGTATTTGCGCGATCCTAAACAATTTCAGCGTCTCGGTGGTCGCATCCCCAAGGGGGTCCTCATGGTGGGTTCTCCCGGTACCGGTAAAACGCTTCTCGCCCGCGCCATTGCAGGAGAAGCTGACGTGCCCTTTTTCTCCATCAGCGGTTCGGATTTCGTTGAGATGTTCGTCGGCGTGGGTGCTTCCCGCGTTCGCGATATGTTCGAGCAGGGGAAGAAAAATGCTCCCTGCCTCATTTTTATCGATGAGATCGACGCCGTCGGTCGTCATCGTGGACACGGCATGGGTGGGGGACACGATGAGCGTGAGCAAACACTCAATGCTCTCCTTGTTGAGATGGATGGCTTCGACACCCAGGAAGGCGTTATCATCATTGCCGCGACAAACCGCCCTGACGTTCTTGACCCCGCACTTCTCCGTCCGGGACGTTTCGACCGTGAGATCACGGTGAGTCTCCCGGATGTAAAAGGGCGCGAAGAGATTTTGTCGGTTCACGCGAAAAAAGTAAAGCTCGCGGAAGGCGTTGATCTCGGCATTATCGCGCGGGGAACGCCCGGATACTCCGGCGCCGAACTCGCAAATGTCATCAATGAAGCAGCGCTTCTCGCGGCCCGGAAGGGTCTCAAGGCGATTCACACGGAAGAGCTCGAAGAAGCCCGCGACAAAGTTCGCTGGGGCAAAGAGCGACGAAGCCTTGCCCTCAGCGAAGACGAGAAGCAGCTCACTGCCTATCACGAAGCCGGGCATGCTCTGTTGGGGATGCTCGTGAAGGACACGGATCCGGTTCACAAAGTTTCCATTATTCCGCGTGGCCCCGCTCTCGGGGTGACCATGTATTTGCCCGTTGAAGATAAGCACAGTTATAAGAAGCAATACCTGCTCGACCGACTCGTGCTCATCATGGGTGGTCGCGTCGCTGAGGAACTTGTCTTCGGCGATGTCACCAACGGTGCTGCCGGTGATATTCGTCAGGCCAGTGAGATTGCCCGCAAGATGGTTTGTAACTGGGGTATGAGCGATCGCCTCGGCATGATCGAATATGGTGAGGGGCAGGGAGAGGTTTTCCTCGCCCGCGATATCTCAACGCCGCGAAATTACTCTGAAGCAACAGCGCAGACGATCGATGATGAAGTGAAAAAGCTCACTGACGAGGCCTACGAAGAGGCAACGCGACTTCTTAAAGAGCATCGCGATAAGCTCGAGGCGATCGCCCAGGCTCTTCTTGTTTACGAAACCCTTGATGGCGTTCACGTGCAGGAGATCATGGATCACGGTGAAATTCAGAATCCACCGTCCGCGCCGACTCCCCCTGATCTTCCCGGTGAAGATGAAGTTGAGCCCGTTGCCCGTGTCAAAGAGGAGGAAAAGGATAAGGGTGAAGATTTCCCCGGTGAGTTGGCTCCTGCGTAGGGGGGACTCTCACGCTATCTGCCTCCTGCAGGCGATATAGATTTAAGCCAATCCTTTGACCGGGATTGGCTTTCTTGTCGTTATTGCACAAGGCCGACAAGTAAACTGTTCCGGCCTGCTTTCCGGCAAGTTGGAGCGAAGCTTTCTTTGAGAGGCAAAAGGAGTTGTGCTGAATTCGACGGCGAGTGAGCCACTCGGGTGAGGTTTACAAATTTGATCTGCAAGCATCCCGTTGAGAGGAAATCCTTTGCGGTGAAGCCGCTCGCGGAGGGGGCGGTTGGAAGGGAGCGCCGGGCCACTATCCGGGAAAGAGGAACTTACAAATCGCTCTGAGTCGCCGGGAAGAGGGGGGAGAAGCCCTTCGAGGAAATCAGCCGTTCCCGTCCATGGCAATGAGCTGGGTCACGGTCACGAATTGAAACCCTTTCGCGAGGAGTTGATCCAGCGCGGAGGGAATTGCGTCAATGGTGGGCGAATGAATATCATGCACGAGGAGAATCCCTCCGGGCGATGCTCCGGAAACGAGGCGACTGGCAACGACGGATGAGCCGGGCTTTTTCCAATCCTCCGGATCAACGGACCAGAGAATCGAAGGATAACCGAACTCACGGCGGATCCAGTCTTTTTGGTCGGCAGTGATCGCGCCGTAGGGAGGGCGCATCGTGCGGGGCGCGACGCCGGTTGTGGCGATGATCGCCTCACGTGACCGCGAGAGCTCGCTCCGGACTTCGGCGGTAGACATCTTGGTGAGGTCTCCATGTGTCACGGTGTGGTTGCCCACTTCATGCCCCTCGGCGATGATCCGCTTCATGATGTGCGGGTACCGTTTCACATTGGTCGCCACGACATAGAAAGTGGCCTTCACATTTCGCTCCTTGAGAATGTCGAGGAGTCGCGGCGTGTTGGTGGCATGAGGCCCGTCATCAAAGGTCAGGGCAATGAAGGGAAGGCTGGTATTAACCTTTGAATAGGAATTTTTGTTTCCGACTGAGCTTGGCAGGGGGCGCGGAGCTTGTTGTGGAGGCGTTTCGATCGCCGCGGCAGCATTTTTCTTTTTCTGGGAAGCTGTCTGACAAGCGGTAACAAGCAGAACCGGAAGGATTGCCAGACTGAAAAGGGAAAAGAAACGCGCGTTCAAAGGTGAAGTGTTTTTAAATTTGGCACTAAGCGAAGGCTTAAATCTAAGAAATATTTACAATTTTGCAATTCAGAATTGAAAATTTTCTCAAATTTTTATAAATCTTTCCAGAATGGGCGCTAACTCTTCTTTGGTTTCATCCGGCCATAGCTCGGGCGCGGTAAAAATTGCAGCGTCAAGCGCGTTGTGTTCAGGCCAATCGGGGGATTCCGGAATTTTGGTGATCACAGTTTTCAGTATCGCTTTAGCCGTGGCGGCATTCGCCTGAACGTGTTCGATCACGGCATGAGCGTTGACGGCTTCCTCTTCTTCACGCCAGCAATCGTAATCTGTGATCATGGCGAGGGTGGCGAGGGAGATTTCGGCTTCGCGGGCGAGCTTAGCTTCGGCGAGATTTGTCATCCCGATGAGGTCAAAGCCCAGTTTACGGTTCGTTTCTGATTCCGCTCTGGTTGAAAAAGCCGGGCCGTCCATGTTCACGTAGGTACCGCCGTCATGAACGGTTTTACCATGGGCCCTGGCTTCCGTGAGAAGGAGCTGGCGGAGGTTTTCAGAGATGGGGTCGGCAAAAGCAATGTGGGCAACGATTCCGCGGCCGAAGAAAGTATGATCAGCCCGCTGGCTGGTTCGATCAAAAAATTGATCGAGAAGGACGATGTCACGAGGTCGATACTCTTCTTTTAATGAGCCGACTGCGGTGACGGCGATGATCCATCGCACATTGAGTGAGCGTAGCGCCCAGATATTGGCGCGGTGATTCAGCTCAGAAGGCAGGATCGTGTGGCCCCGTGCGTGCCTGGGTAAAAAGCAGACCCGGCGTCCATCGAGCTCCCCCGTGATGATCGCATCTGAAGGAGAGCCGAAAGGAGTGTCAATGATCACTTCTTCGACGTTGCTGAGGCCTTCAATGTCGTAGAGGCCGGAACCGCCGATAACACCGATGGCAGGAGCGGAGGGGGATGGATTACTCATATTCTGCGAGAGGGTAATTCAAGCAATCTTCAATCCAAGTCGGAAATCCCATCGCAAACCCCTCTAAATCTTGACTTCCTTGATATTTATAATTAGTTAATATAATATTTATAATGATCGCAAGGGTTCTCATTTCCACTTTTCTCATCGCCGCGGGGATTGCTTCCCCCTGGCTGGTGAAGGATTTGCTGGATTGGCGGGCTGACGAAGAGCGCAGCCATCGCCTGTATGGGAAGGTGGAGAGACTTTCGGGCCGCCTCAAAATGGCTCCCCTTTCGACTCCGGATCCTGTTTCCGGCCGCGCTGAAGAGCAGGTTGATTCAACAGGGTTGGATCAAGTGCCTTACCCTCTTGCCTCGAATACAATTCGACTCCTGCAGGGGATGCTGCCGGGAACGATGGGGGCCACTGGAGCAGCAAATCAGCCTCATTACGGGCTGAACGATGCGATCCCCCCGGTTCCCGCGGTGGCGATTATAAAAGAGACCGGTGAAAGACTGAATGGTGAACTCGGGAAGATGGGCCTGTCGCTGGGAAACCCCCTGTTTGTTCGTATTTTTAAAGAGGAGCGGGAACTGGAAGTTTGGCTGAAAGCTCCCGGGAAGCCGGGCTACACGCTCTTTAAGATTTATCGGATCATTGATTGGTCAGGGAAAACGGGGCCAAAGCAGAAGGAGGGTGATGGCCAGACACCGGAAGGGTTTTACTTTGTTTCGACTTCGAGAATGCGTCCTGAAACTCGCCATCATCTGGGATTCGATCTCGGCTACCCTAATGATTATGATAGTCTTCATGGAAGAAGCGGAAGCGAAATAATGGTGCGTGCAGGGGAAGAGTCTCATGGTTCCTACGTCCTATCGGAAAGCGACATGAATGAAGTCTACACTCTTGCCCATTGTGCTCTCGAATCGGGGCAGCCGTATTTTCGAGTGAATGCCTTCCCTTTTCGCATGACTGATCAGCGAATGGTTAAGGAGTGGAGCAGGCAACCGAAGTGGATGGATTTCTGGGTGAAATTGAAAGAAGGATACGATTTTTTCGAGAACGTAAATCTTCCTCCTGATGTCCACGTGACCGGGGGGGAATACGTCTTCCTCCTGCACTGATTGTTAAATTCAGATTTCCTGTGTTTTTTTCTTCCCGTCAGGGAATGAATCCTCTACGGTGCCGGTCCGCACAGGTCGAGGTCCAGTATCCGATCTGTGTTTTCGACTTCAGTCGACTCCCTACTCTTTAACAAGAACTCCTTTTTAAGCCTTGTACTCGAACGAATCCTACCTTCTTGATCTGTTGCAGGAGGCTCATCTGTTCGATGAAGCCGCACTTGAAGATGTAAGTCACAAGAAAAGCGCACAGGACTCCACTCTTGAGGGCCTTCTGGCTCTCAATATCATTAACGACGAGCAGATCGCCGAAGTTCTCGCTACCAATGCGGGGATGGACTATGTCGATCTGCGAAAGCTGGATGTCGATCCATCTGTGGGACAGCATGTGCCGGCAGATTCGGCGGTTCGCTTTGGCATCGTTCCGATTGCAGAAGGCGGAGGGTCGCTCGTGATCGCAGTGACTGATCCGCTCGATTTCGACGCGCTGGATTCGGTCCGCCACGTTCTTTCGGTTGAGCCTGAATTTGTTGTCGCATCGGAATCTGCGATCAAGCAGCGTCAGCTGGACTTCTACCAGAACGAGCTCGATGCCGATCAAATCAAGAAGCTGGATGCGAACGCGGTGGTTCCTCAGGCTGGCGAAACGGGCGGTGACGGAGATGCTCCGATCATTAAGCTGGTGTATCAGATTCTTCAGGAAGCTTACCAGAATCGGGCTTCGGATATTCATATCGAGCCGATGGAGGAAGAGATGCGTGTTCGCTATCGCATCGATGGATCGCTCCACAAAGTTCAGAGTCACCCCCTGCGACTTCTTTCGTCTGTTGTCAGTCGGATCAAGATCATGACGGGAACCATGGCGATTTCCGAGAAGCGACTCCCGCAGGATGGCCGGATTCAGGCAAAGTTCGGTACCGGTGACCTCGATCTTCGTGTGTCGACGGTTCCCACCTCCTGTGGTGAAAGCATCGTCATGCGTATTCTTGATAAGAGCTCACTGACGATCGGTCTTCCGCAGCTCGGTTTCTTCAGTGATGATCAGGCGACCTTCAATGAGCTGATCCGACTTCCGGACGGTATTATTCTGGTGACGGGTCCTACCGGTTCCGGTAAGACGACAACGCTTTACGCTTGTTTAAACGCGATTAACAAGTCCGACCGCAAAATCATCACGGTTGAAGATCCGGTGGAGTATCTGCTTTCAGGGATCAACCAGGTTCAGGTGAAAGAGTCGATCGGGATGACATTCGCGGCTGCACTTCGTGCCATTCTTCGACAGGCGCCGAATATTATCATGATTGGTGAGATTCGTGACTTGGAGACCGCTTCGATCGCAATCAATGCCTCACTTACCGGTCACCTTGTGTTCAGTACTCTTCACACCAATGATGCACCGGGTGCGGTGGCTCGTCTCGCCGATATCGGGGTGAAGAAATTCCTCATCGCGAGTGCGGTTCGATCGATCATGGCTCAGCGCCTGGTCCGGACGATTTGTCCGGATTGCCAAACTGAGGGAACTCTGACGGAGAAAGATATCAGAGCACTCTCCCTGACCCAGGAACAGCTCGCCAAGGCGGAGGTCAAAATGGGTGAAGGTTGTCGCACCTGCCGAATGACTGGGTATAAAGGTCGGAAAGGCCTCTTTGAAATCTTTAATATCGACGAAGAGATGCGTCTCCTTGTCAATGCGGATGAGTCGACGGCAGGATTGAGGAAGCGGGCTCGCGAACTCGGAATGCGGACGCTGCGGGAGGATGGTGTTCGTAAAGTGCTCGCCGGAACAACGACGGCCTCAGAGGTCATTCGCGTAACCATGTCCGACTCAGACTGAGCGGGAAGGGAATAGTAATAATCCAGTATTTTTCAGGTATATGACGGTTGAAAGCGTAATTGATCTTCTGATCTCAAGGGGACTTATCGATGATTCACAGCGTGGCGATTACATCGCCGCGGCGAATGAAAGTGAGAACGATATCACCTATGCAGTGGAGGAGATGGGCGTGATCCAAAGGGATCAGCTCTTCCAGCTCGTGGCTCAGGACATTGGTGGTGAGTTTTATGATCTAACGGACTTTGAGCCCGCTCCTCAGGTGCTCAAAGCGGTGCCGGCCGGAACCGCCAAGCTCTACCAGGTGATTCCGATTCAGTTTTTGGAAACGGGACTCCAGGTCGCGATCGCGAATCCGCTGGATCCTCAGAATCTTGAGGAACTCGGATTCTCCTTAAACCAGGCGATTGTACCGGCGGTGGCTCCACCGGAACAGATTGCGGCGCTCATCGATCGTTTTTACTACGGCGGAGGTGGAGATGCTGCCGACGGAAGTCCGGGAGGCGGGGAGAGTGATGCTCTCGCCCAGATTCGGGCGGAAGTGGCGGCAATTTCGGAGGATGACCTTGAAGAGGAGTCCAATTCGGCGCCCATTATTCGCTACGTAGATCTCGTTCTCTATCAGGCGATTAAGGAGAAAGCTTCTGATGTCCACTTTGAGCCTTTTGAGGCTGACTTTAAAATCCGTTACCGGGTTGATGGTGCCCTCTACGAGATGGCACCCCCTCCTCAGCACTTGAAGCAGGCAATCGTTTCTCGGATTAAGGTCATGTCAGGCCTTAATATTGCGGAAACCCGCTTGCCGCAGGATGGGCGTATCACGAAGGAGATCAACGGCCAGCCGATTGATATGCGGGTTTCGACCCTCCCAACTGCTTTCGGTGAAAGTGTCGTTCTCCGGGTTCTTGACCGTTCAAATGTAAACCTTGATCTGGAAGCGCTTAACCTGACCCCTGATCTTTTCGAATACATCACGGACACGATTGTTAAGCCGAACGGGATTTTTATCTGCACCGGACCGACCGGAGCGGGGAAAACAACGACGCTCTACGCTTGTCTGCGACGAATCAATACGGAGGATTCGAAGCTTCTTACGGCTGAGGATCCGGTGGAGTACGACATCGATGGAATCATGCAGGTTCCGGTGAATGAGGCGATCGGGTTGAACTTCGGCCGGGTGCTTCGTGCCTTCCTTCGACAGGATCCGGATCGTATTCTCGTGGGAGAGATGCGAGATCTTGAGACGGCGCAGATTGCGATTCAGGCATCTCTAACTGGTCACCTGGTTCTTTCGACACTCCACACAAATGACTCCCCCGGTGCGGTGACACGACTGATCGACATGGGTTGCGAACCTTTCCTCGTCGCGGCGACTCTGGAAGGTGTCCTCGGACAGCGACTTCTGCGTCGAATTTGCCAGGAATGTAAGGTTTCCTACAAGCCGACGGCTGCGGTGTTGAAGCAGTTGGGTCTCAGTGAAGCAGATATCGGGGGGAACGATTTCTATACGGGCCAGGGATGCGACGTCTGCAATGACACAGGATATAAAGGTCGCCAGGGGCTCTTTGAGCTTCTTGACATGAGTGATCCAATCCGGGAAATGATCGCGGAGCGGGCGGCGACTGTTGTTCTCAAGCAGAAAGCTCAGGAGTTGGGAATGAAGACTCTCCGTGAGGACGGACTCAGGAATATTTTTCAGGGAATCACCTCTATTGAAGAGGTGCTGAAATACACTTAATGGGCATGACTTCAGTCGAATTCATTCGACAGGAGTTCCGCCGAAATTGTAAAACGACACCGATTTAAAGAACGTAAACGCGAGAATTAAACACTATGGCGAATTTCGAATACATTGCCTTGGATGCTAAGGGCGAGGAAACCACCGGCTCGATTAAAGCCAGTGATGAGGCAGATGCCATTTCACAACTGAGGAAGTCCGGTCTTTACCCGACTCAGGTGACAGCGGCAGGCAAGGGGGGCGTTTCGGGGAGTGCGAAGCGGAAGGTTAAGAAGGGGCAAAAAGGAAAAGCTTCCACCAAAGGCGGAAAAGTTAACGGCAAGGTCCTCATGATTTTTACGCGACAGCTTGCGACGCTTGTCGATGCAGGGCTGCCGCTTCTTCGAGGGCTTTCGGTTCTTGGAAAACAGGAAAAGAACCGTGTCATGGCGGGAACGATCAATCACCTTGCTGATGCCGTGGCCGGTGGTTCCACCTTTTCGGAGAGTCTTGGGCAGCACCCGAAGGTGTTTGATAAACTTTATGTCAACATGGTCAAAGCCGGTGAGCTTGGCGGTGTTCTTGAATTGGTTCTCGTTCGTCTCGCGGAATACTCTGAAAAAGCACAGAAGCTGAAGAACCGCATCGTGGCGGCGATGGTTTATCCAATTATCGTGATCGTGATTGCTGTCGGTATTCTCGTCTTCCTTATGGCGGTGATTGTTCCCCGGTTTGAGCGTATCTTTGAAGAAATGCTCGGCGACAAACCGTTGCCGGCGATCACACAGGTGGTAATCGGAATGAGCCGTTGGGTTCAGGATAAGTGGCTCATCCTGCTGATTGGCGGTGCCGTCTTCTATACTGGCTGGATTCTCTTCTCGCGAACCAAGGTCGGTAGCCGGGTGATTGATCGCTGGAAGTTGTACTTTCCAGTTTTCGGACCAGTGCAGTTGAAGAGTGCTATTTCCCGCTTCACCCGCACCCTGGGAACGCTCGTAACGAGTGGTGTTCCGATTCTGCAGGCCTTGAATATTACCCGCGATACCGCTGGCAATATTATCGTCGCTGATGCGATCGATAAAGTCCATGAGGCGGTCAAAGAAGGTGAATCTGTTGTCGCTCCGCTGGAAGCGAGCCGGATTTTCCCTCCCATGGTGATCAGTATGGTCGATGTCGGTGAAGAGACCGGTCAGCTGCCCGATATGCTGCTTAAAATTGCCGATGTTTACGATGACGAAGTGGATAACGCGGTGGACGCGATGACTTCCATGATTGAGCCAATCATGATCGTCCTTCTCGCCGGAATTGTGGGAACCATCGTGGTCGCACTCTTTATGCCGATGATCTCCATCATCACGGAGATGAACAACCAGTCCGGTTAATCATTGATGAGGCGGCGGGATTTACATTGTATTGACATCCCGCTCCTCTTTTCAGTAAGATAAAAAAATGAAAACAGGATCTTTAAGAGCGTCACAGGCAGGTTTCAGTATGGTGGAATTGATGACCGTGATTGGTATCATGGTCGTTCTCGCCGGACTGTTGGTTGCCTCATTGCCCGGTGTGCAGGCGCGAGTGAACCGTCAAAAGGTGGAGGGGTTTATTGCGGAATTGGAGGGTGGTCTTTCCAATTATCAGATTGATCACGGGATTTATCCCCAGAATCCACCGACGGGAGATCGTGACCAATCCGGTATCCTTGGTGCTCAGGTGCTCTATAAGCACCTTTCAGGGGATTGGAATCTTGATGGAGAGGTTGATTCGAAGCTCTCTGGTGATTCGAAAGATGAGAAGGTTTATGTGCCCAAGCTTGCGATGGCTCAGAATGAAGGATCCGGCGATCCACGGGCGTCAGATATTGGTGGCTACATGGTGATCGATGCCTACGGCAACCCGATTCGTTATCTCGCAGAAGCTCCGAATTTGAAGCCTGATGAACGCAACGAGGAGATGCGTAATCCGACCTATGACTTGTGGTCGATCGCCGATGCGGATCCGGACGATCCAGGTGATGAAGCGAAATACATCACGAACTGGGGAGCTAACTAAGCTGGCTGGAGGTAGGCGGACGCTATAGCGAGTTGGTCTCTCTGGTAAATTCGGTTCTAGAGTCCTTAAGAATTCCGTGTAGTCTGAGTCTCCGAACAGGATGACTTCAGAGACCAAAAGCCCATATCAGCTTTTAAAGAGCAGCTACTTTCATCGTCAATGGGGCGATGAAATGATCGGAAGTTGGGAGTTTGGTTTCGCGGGGAATCGAAGGGATCGCCATCTTCTATGGAGTTTTCACCGGCATTCGATCAGTGACCTGCCAAGGGGCTATCTGCCATCTGTTCAACAGCGTTTCGATCTAGCGGTTTCTCTTCCCGCTTCAGGATTTCTTCTCAGCACTCTCAGAATCAGTGAGGGTGGCGATTGCCAACTCCTGGCGGAAGCCTTGGAGGGAGAGCCTCTTCCTTGCTATTTGAGCCGGGTATCTCCTTCGTTTCGCAAAACCTTAAGCTTGATACGAGACCTGGTTTCATCTCTTCGTGAAATCTCGGGAGCCTTGCGGCTACTCTCCAACCTTGTTTCGAGCGATTTTCTCGTTAAATCGAGGAACGGCGTCAGCCTGGAGGTGGCGGTTCATCCGGCATTCCTGATTCTTCGTGAAGAGGTCACGAAAACCGATTTCGAAATAGCCTGCTTTTGGGTTGAGTATGTGGCCCGCGTTCATGCCGCGGCGAAAGATGGCTGGTCGAAGCCGGTCGCAGATTATGATCCCCTGGCGCTCAGAACATTCCGCAGATTATTGAAGTCGCTGCATCGGGGAAAAGAGATGAACCTGTCGGAGGCGATCGATGAACTTGAGCGATGTGTCCGCCGCGAACTCGATTCATTGAGGCCGGGACTGCATCCTGCCAATGAAGAGGCCATTCTCCCGCTTGGCCCCCTGCAGTCGGCGCTCGTGGAGGAAGTCCGCCTCGAGTACCCGGCCATGTTGAGTGAAAACTTCTCAAAGGGTGAGGGCGGAAAGGTGTCTCCCTTCGTCGCGAAACTTCAACCGGATCCATCGGTCGATGGGGAACGGTCCGGAATTCTGCTCCCTCCGGAAGGCTGGTTCGAGAACTCACTGGTTCAATCGGTGAATCGAAAGATGGCGTCGCCCTTTTTGAGTTCTCATCCGAACACGATGCGGATTCGATCACTGTTTTGTGAAGAAGCGTTTACCTTACTGGTGGTTGATGCCACTCCTTCGATCCCGTTACCTGCTCTTATTGAGTTGAAAGGAGGGTTGGAGGCCGCGGATGCATTGAGAATTGGTGAAAAAACAAGGCGTGCGCTTGATCAATTCGATAGCGCAGGGTTTGAGTTTGAAGTTGAGACGCCCTGGCAAATCGAAATCTATTTCCTTCGTGAAAACGAGATAGCAAACTGGAAAGATCTTATCTCAACGTCTTGTCGGGATTGGCCTGTATGGGAGGTGAGAATCAGGGTGGAGGTTCCAACGGAGAGTTTGTTCGAGTTGCCCGAGAGATCTTCGTGGCTGTTTGTTCTGAATCGTTTAGAAGGGAAAGTATTTCCTTCGCTGATCGCCTGGATGCTGGAGTGGAGACGGTTTGAGTGGGCTTCAAAGAGGGGGGTGATTGAAAGGGAACCGATTAGTTGGGACCGCCGTTTTGATTCCCTGTTTAAGGCGGCAGGAAGCTATTTCGAGCCCGGTCAACCGGCTCACCGGGAGCGGCTTCTTTCTCTCCTGGGCGAGGGACTTGCCTTGAATAACCGGGTTACTTGATTTCGTCCGGTTCGAGAAAGGCAGGCGTAAAATCACTGGCGATCAGCTTTTGTCCCGCTAAGCTTCACCTTCGTCAAAAGGGCTGTTCTTCTTCTCTGTGGCGCATCATTTAGTGTTTTATTTATGGAGTTCATCGATTTAAAAACGCAGCAAAGCCGGATCCGGGAGTCGATTGACCGGCGACTTGCGGCAGTTCTCGACCATGGCCGATACATTCTCGGTCCGGAAGTTTCAGAATTAGAGGCTGCTTTGTGTCAGTTTGTGGATTGTCAGCAAACAATTGGTGTTTCGTCGGGGACCGATTCGCTTTTGATCGCACTGATGGCCCTTGATATTGGCCCGGGGGATGAAGTAATCACGGTTCCCTACACCTGGATTTCTACGGCGGAAGTGATTGCTCTTACCGGCGCGACACCTGTTTTTATCGACATTCAACCCGATACCTGGAACATGGACCCTTCGCTTTTGAAGGCGGCGATCACGGAAAAGACAAAGGCGATTATGCCGGTCGGTATCTACGGGCAGACCAGTGATATGGCAGCGATCAACCGGATCGCTGAGGAAGCGGGGGGGATTCCGGTGATTGAGGATGCCGCTCAGAGTTTCGGAGCAACCCACCATGGAGCGAGATCGGGTGGATTGGGAACGATAGGGAGCACTTCATTCTTCCCGTCAAAACCCCTCGGAGGATATGGCGACGGGGGCGCAATTTTCGTCAATGATGAGGCACTCGCTGAGAAAATGCGGTGGATTCATCTTCATGGGCAGTCGGGAAAGAATCACCATCCCATCCTTGGTTTAAACGGACGCTTGGATTCGATGCAGGCGGCAGTTGTTCTCGCGAAGCTGGAGATATTTGAAGAGGAAATTGAGCTTCGAAAACAAGTGGGCGACTACTATTCAGAACTTCTTGCCGGGGCCGGGATTGTGACGCCTTTCGTCGCTGAGGGGAACACCTCTGTCTATGCTCAATACACTCTCCTTTCAGATGAAAGAGAGAAGATGCAGGAGAGGCTGAAGGCATCAGAGATTCCTTCGGTCTCTTACTATGCTGTTCCCCTGCACCTTCAGCCGGTGTTTTCCGGGCTGGGTTACCGGAAGGGGGATTTTCCGGTGACGGAAAGAATTGCAGATCAAGGGCTGAGTTTACCGATGAGTCCATACGTAACCCGTTCCGATCAGGAAAAGATTGCCGAGGTGATCTTGACCTGTACTTCCTGATACCGACGCGTGGGATGAAGATTCTGGTCACGGGCGCGAGTGGTTTTGTCGGGTCTCATCTCGTGAGATCACTTCAAAAAAATGGTCATGAGGTGCTGGGTACTTCGCGCACGAAATTTGATGGATTTGACGAGGGTGTTCATGTCATTGCCGGAATGGATGATGATTTTGCGTCTTTGATCGAAGATGTTGATTTAGTCGTGCATGCGGCCGGAGTTGCTCATCATCCGACGAATGATCCGGTTGAGCTCAGAGCGCTGTTTGAAAAGGGCAACCGTGACTGGACTCAACGCCTTGCGGCTGCGGTGGCGGAGTCAAGCGTCCGGGGAATGATTCATATCAGCAGCATCGCTGCGGCGGGGGAGATGGCCGGAGATGCTCAGGAAGATCAGGCCCTTGAGTTTCTTTCTGACTATGGCCGCTCGAAACGTGAAGCGGAACCTGCGGTGTCAGAGCTTGGCACGGTAGGGAAGCTGGGAGTAAACCTCCGGCCTCCTCTGATTTACGGGAAAGGAACAAAAGGGAACTGGGCCAAAATTCAGAGACTCGCTGAAACCGGCCTTCCTTTACCGTTTCTAAGGGTTTTGAATCAACGTTCATACCTCAGTATTAATAATTTATGCGATTTGGTGGAGGCGGTTTCCCTGAAGCTGGATCATCCTGAATTGAGCGGGACCTATCAGATTGCAGATAATGGATTTGTCTCTTTACTGGAGGTGCTTTCTTCGCTCCGTGAGGGTTTTGGGCAGCCTCCGCGATTGTTTCCATTCCCTGCAGGATTGATGAAAATTGGCTTCAATTTATTGGGGAAGAGACAAATGGCGAAGGGACTCTTTGATGATCTTAAACTAAATGCCGCTCCTTTGAGAGACGCATTCGACTGGGTTCCTGCTGTGACTACTCTCGAAGGAATGAGGGATACGGCAAGCGACTCCTGACTCAAACTAATGAAACGAATTCTCGAAATCCTGGCTTCAGCTTGTGGCTTGATCGCCTCGTCCCCGTTGATTCTAATTTTGATCCCGGTGATTCGCTTGAACTCTCCGGGGCCTGCCATTTTCCGCCAGGAACGTGTCGGGAAAAGGCAGCGTAATTTTACCTGTTACAAGCTCAGGACGATGGCCGAGGGAACGAAGCAGCTTGGGACTCACGAAGTCGGCGCGGCAAGTGTCACCAGTGTGGGTAGATTCCTGAGAAAGACAAAATTAGATGAGCTGCCTCAGCTCTGGAACGTTCTATGTGGAGAGATGAGCCTGGTCGGTCCACGGCCGTGCCTTCCCGGTCAGGCGGAGTTAATTGAAGAGCGTGAGAAGCGGGGAGTCTTTGAGGTTCTCCCGGGAATCACAGGGTTGGGGCAAGTTCGGGGAATCGATATGTCTGTCCCTGACCGGCTTGCAAAATGCGATGAGGAGTATGTTCAGCGCCAGTCATTGAAGCTCGATCTTCAACTTCTTCTACAGACAATTCTTGGTGCAGGCAGAGAGGATAGAGTTCAGGAGAGTTAAAGGCTTTTGATTGCGGAGAAGGGTAGAGGGATTAGGATATTTAAGGGTTCTGTTCCCATTCTTCACGATCAAGACGGTTTGGGTTTGATCTGAAATCGGCAATTTTATGCAATTTTTGATTAATCTTTTTAAAGAGAGCACCGCCATCCGGCGGTGTTTTGCTTTCCTGTTTCATGTCGCCGGTATTGTTCTTGCCTACACGTCGGCGCATCTCATTCGGTTCGATTTTAATGTTCCCGAAAATCACTGGCAAACTTTCAAGGAATCGCTGGGATGGGTCATCGTCGCATACGTGGCATGTATTGTTCTCTTTCGCATGCATCAGGGCTTGTGGCGGTTCTTCACTTTGAGGGATTGCCTCATGACCACGATTGCCTTCTCGGTGGGAACGGTGGCGGCTGCATCTCTCGTTTTTGTCAGCAACGGATTTACGTTTGAGGATGTCTCACGCTCTGTCTTCATTATTTCGTTCCTGCTGCTTCTCCTTTGGGAGATTGGCGCCCGGGGGCTCGTGAGATTGTTCCGAGAGGAGCGACAGAGCCGGCGCGGTCATTCCGATGACCGCCGTATTGTTCTCTTTGGAGATCCTGAAGAAGCTGATGCTCTTCTGCGCAGCGTTCAGAGCCATGCGGGAGAATTGGGAAAAGTGGTCGGGATTATTTCTGAGAACCAAACTCACAACGGAGCGAAGTTACGCGGGGTCCGTATCTACGCGGGCGTTGAGGATGTCAGCCCGATCGTAAAGAAACTGCAGGCGACGACGCTGCTTTTCATGCCTCCATTTACCGGTCCCCGTCGGATTCGGGGGGTGATTGATTCGCTTTCCAAAGAAAAAATAAGCTGCGATTACCGGGTGATTCCTTCGATGGATGAGCTGGCGTCGGGGCGTATTTCCGTTAGCAGCATTCGTAAGGTCGCGATTGAGGATCTCCTTCCCAGAGTTCCCTACCATATTGCGGCGGATCAGTTGGAAGGGGCTATCGGTGGACGAAGGGTGATGGTCTCAGGTGCCGGCGGCAGTATTGGGTCTGAGATCTGTCGACAGCTCCTCAGGTTTAAGCCTGAAGTGATTGTTCTCTTCGAGATCAGTGAGTTTCACCTTTTTAATGTGGAGCGGGAGATTAAGGCTGATGCCGAAGCTGCGGGAGTCGAAGTCATTGCCGTCGCCGGAGATGTCAGGCGTGCCGATCAGATGAGGGCGGCGATGCGACGTGCAGGCGGAGTCGATCTTTTCTATCATGCCGCCGCCTACAAGCATGTCGATTTGATGGAGCGAAATCCGGTTTCCTGTTTTCAGAATAATGTGATCGGAACAGAGGTGGCCGCTTCTGTTTCCGAGGAGGAAGGGGTTTCTGATTTTGTCCTCGTTTCGACCGACAAAGCGGTTCGCCCCACCAGTTTGATGGGATCAAGTAAACGGCTTGCTGAGCGGCTCCTCATCGAACGCCCCCTTGGGAAGACATCATTTAAAGCGGTTCGGTTCGGGAATGTGCTGGGCAGCAATGGCAGTGTTGTTCCGATCTTCCGGAGCCAAATTGCGAAGGGCGGGCCGGTGACAGTTACGAGTCCGGAAGTGACTCGATTTTTCATGACGATCCCGGAGGCAGTGGAGTTGGTTCTCGCTGCCGGAGCAGTAGAGGAAGACCGAAGGATCTTCGTTCTCGAAATGGGCGAGGCCGTGAAAATTGATTCAATGGCCCGTCGTATGATTGAGCTTTCGGGGCTCGTTCCGGATGTTGATATTCCGATTGTCTACACGGGACTCAAGTCCGGGGAGAAAGAATATGAAGAGCTTTTGACCGATGATGAAAATGTCGTGCGGACCGACCTTGATCGGATCTGGGTCGTAGAGAAAGACGCTCCGGGTGAAGCCCCTCCGGTCGAATTGGGGCGTCTCCTCGAACTGATCGATGATGTCGATGAAGAAGGCTTACGCCTCTACGCTCACTCCCTCATTCCGGGGAGCAAGCTGATGGAGAACCGTTAAGCCGTCCTGAGCGGTTATTCCTCTTCGGTGACGGCGGGGCGAACGATGATAGAGACCTGCGCCTCTTCCTTGAGGTATTCCTTCGCGAGGAGGTTCACTTCCTCGACCGTAATATTCCTGTAGTCATCGACAAAGGTCCGGGACCACTCAAGGCGTTCAGGATACTCCTGGCTGGACTCAAGGACGCTGCCGAGCCAGTAGCGGTTCGTGCGGCGCATCTCCTCAATCTGAGTGACCTGTGGTTTCTTAGCCCGCTCGAGTTCGTCTTCGGTGATGCTTTCGCCGCTCGCAAGGTCTTCAGCAATCTGTGAGATGACCTGAGTAACCGACTCTCCCTGATCCGGGTCAATTGTGACAGAGGCGAAAAGGTATCCGTAGTCTGTCCAGGTATCGCTCGGGAGGTTGTGAGCAAAGGGGCTGTAGGCGTCACCGAGTTCTTCACGAATCTTGATGCGAAGCCGATCACTGAGGATGGAGGAGAGCATGCCGAGACGTCGCGATTTTTCGATATCGTAGATGTCCGTGGTCGGCCAGTGGACGACCGCCATTGCCTTGGGGATTTCAGAATCGAACTCAAAAAGTTTGGTCGTCCCTGCGGGGAACTTCACGAGGCGTTCTTCGGTGTAGGCCGGTTTTTCGGCCGCGCGTTCGGGAAGGCTTCCGAAAGTGGAGGCGAGCGCATTGGTCGTGGCTTCCTTATCGAAGCTTCCAACCACAGATATCTCAAGATAGCCCTCTTTCAGATCGGGCATGATCCAATTCTTTGCGTCCTCCGTTGTGAGCGCTTCCACGATGTCACGGGGAGGGTAACCAAAGCGCTTATCTCCGGAGTGAAGAAAAAGGGCGACTTCGTCCTGCGCGTAACCCCCGGGGGTGCGTTCGAGTTGCTGATAGATATAGTCGAGGGCTCGCTGGAATTCCCCCGTTGCTTCTTCGCGAAATCCGGGGTTGGTGATGTAGGCCCGCATCATTGTGAGTTGAGCGAGGAGATCGTCGGGATTCGTCTGGCCACTCAAAGTGAAGGCATCGTCGTCGATACCAAAGTTCACGCTGGCAGCTTCACCGGCGAAGAGTTGCGTTAATTCATCCTCACTGTGTGCCTCAAGGCCGCCCTTGGTGAAAATGCTTGAGAGGAGGAAGGAGAGTCCCGGCTGAGATTCAGAAAGTAATCCGGCGCCGAAGCGGGCTTTCACATAAATAGTATCGTCTTCAAAGTCGGTCACTTTGAGGTTCGCTCTGACATTGTTCTCAAACTTCAGTTGAGTTACCTCGATGTCCTCAACTTCGTTCTGCTCAGCAACAATGCCTGGATCGGGAAGATCTGCATAGGCAAATTCGGAGACTTCCGTGTCTTCCGGCGGTGCTACGGCGATCTCCTGACTCGCCTCATAGGCCGAGGTCAGTGAGGTAATGGCTTCGTCGACTTCTGCGTTCCCGGAAAGGTAGAGGAGTGTCTCGTTTGCGTTGGACCAGAGGCCGACGAGGGATTCCCGGCAGGATTCAGGGCTGATAGACTCGAGGGCTTTCTGAACACGGGGGAGATCTTCAGCGGGGCTCGTAAAGATACGACGGTTCCCGATGCGACGGGCGATCTCATTGGCAAGATCGCGAGACTGGCGCGTTCCCATTTGCTTTGCCGCGTCCTCGTAGAGGCGGTTGATCAAGGCCTTTGATTCCTCAAATTCACTTTCAGTGAATCCGAACTCCAGCGCTCGACGGAGTTCCTGTTCGATGAGAGTGAGAGCAGGTTTCCAGTTCTCAGGTTTGCAATCAGCGCTGATCGAACTGTAGAGAGCGAACCCGAGATCGTAGAAATCACCGGCATGCATATTTCCTGCGCTGATCGGGGAATCCTCTTTCTTGGCAATGCGCTCAAGTCGGCGATTCATCATGCGGCTGGCGAGCATGAGCTTCAGATCAGCTTCCCGTCGCGCCTGATTGTCGGGAGGATTGACCCGCGGCATCGTCGCTTCGATCGAAACGGAGGTTTCCCCGGCCTCTTCTTCATAGTGATAGTGAGCAGCAAGGCCTCGTTTGGTGATCTCACCCATCGGTGGCGCAGGGCGTTTTTCGCGGGCAGGGAGGCCAGCGAAGTATTTGGACAGCGTTTCTTCGATCGCCGCGACTTCGATATCTCCGACGACAATGACAGCCATGCGGTTCGGCGTGTACCAGTTTTCGTAGAATTCGACGAAGCGTTCACGTGGAGCGTTGCTGATCACTTCTTCCGTTCCGATCGGCATACGGCTGCTGACTCTGATTTCAGGGAAGGCGAATTTGATTTGCTCAACAAAAGTGCGCCAGCTTACCGAATCGCGGGTGCGTTTTTCGCTGAGAATTACGCCGCGCTCGTCTTCGATTTCATCGGGGAGGAAAAGCATTCCATCGGCGTAGTCGCGGAGGAGTTTCATTCCCTCATCAATGATTTCCGCCTCGGCGTTTGGAAGTTCCAGTTTGTAGACCGTTTCGTTGAATGAGGTGTGGGCGTTGGTGTGATTTCCAAAGCCCATTCCAAGGCGCTGGAAATACTCGACCATTTCCCCTGCCGGAAAGTTGGTCGTGCCGTTAAACGCCATGTGCTCGAGAAAGTGAGCGAGGCCCTGTTGATTGTCGGCCTCCATGAGTGAGCCGGCGTCGACGAAGAGACGCATGCTGACACGATTGGGGGGCTCTTCGTTCGGGAGAATGGCGTAGCGAAGGCCGTTTTCGAGCACTCCCCATGTCACGGCCGCATCGGTGGCGATATCACTGTCCTCGTGGGGAAGAGGAATGGGTTCGTTGGATTCTCCCCCCTCACGGGCGTTAATGTTGGCCTGCCACAGGAAGAATAGCGAAGCCAGGGCGAGGATGGAAGCGGGGAGGGCGATTTTCTGAGTCATTTCTACTAGAGCGTTCTTGCAAAGGGGTTCTGTCTGCGAAAAGGGAGGGTCAGACGGCTGGCGTTGAATTATAGGCAACGCAATCCGCGTAACTTACGCCTGAGCCGCCGAAAATGTCGAGCGCACTTCCTATCGTTAAATCGACTTTGCCGCGGCTTAAGGAGTCGACGAGACGAAGATCATCCAGGTTTCGGGCGCCTCCTGCGTAAGTGATCGGAATTTTACCCCATTGGCCGAGGAAAGTAACAAGCTCAGTATCAATTCCCGAGCAAAGCCCTTCGACATCGGCCGCATGGATTAAGAATTCGTCGCATGAGGAGGCGAGCTCATCCAGGAGGGGATGAGTGATCCGGAGGTCGGTTGGCGTCTGCCAGCGATTCATTGCGACAATCCAGTGATCGTCTTTTTTTCGGCAGCTGAGATCGATGACGAGTCGTTTTTTGCCGATGGCTGAGACAAGTGCGCTCAGCTGTTCCGGTTGAAAGCGGGCCTCTTTGTTAAAAAGGCAGGAGGTGGCGATGACATGGGAGGCGCCGGCATTGATCCAGGATTCAGCATTCTCCGGAGTAATGCCACCGCCGACCTGAAGTCCCTGCGGATAGGCAGCAAGAGACTGTTGTGCCGCTTCGTCGTTGCCGGGGCCGAGTTTAATGACGTGGCCTCCCGTGAGCTTGTCGTCTGCATATAGTGAGGCGAACCATGCCGATGACTTGTCGCTCACGAAATTGGTTCGTAACTTTTCCTGATCGGAATCCAGGGTTCCGCCGATGATCTGTTTTACGCGGCCTTCATGAAGGTCGATACAGGGGCGGAAACGAGTTCGTGGGAGCGTCATTGAGGGCTGCGAAAATAGTCGAGAAAAGCGTATTATGCGACGGAGAAAAAGTTTTTCCCTTCGACCCGGCCGGCTGAGGTGGCAAGCTTGGTGATTCGTTCTCTTGAGGATCGATTCCCGACGGCCGACAAAAGGATGAGTGTCTTCGGCAATTGCTCGAGGTATCGATGATCAAGCACGGGAATGTCAGCAATCGTTTGTCCGATTTGGCGTTCATTCACCTCAAGAAAGCAGTTCGTGGTAATCTTCTGCTTCTTAAGAAGGCGGGCTATCTCCTTTCCGGTCGGTCCGGCCCCGCAGATTGCCACCCCATGCTTTCGAATCGAGCTCAACCGGGAAAGGAAATGGGCTTTGGCGTTCTGGAATTGATCGATTCTGTAGCGTGCAACGGTCCGTGTTGATCGGCCCGGCGAGTCGTACCAATCGAGAAGAACCTCGGGGACTTTTCCGATATGATGCCCTTCTTCGATGAGACGGAGCCAGAAATCATAGTCTTCCGCCCAGGGGGGATCATCATAGCCGCCGGATGATTCGAGCACAGAGCGGCGTATCATCGCGGTCGGGTTGGGGATGGGGCTGTCGATAAAGCGCCGGATCCTGATCTCCTCCGGAGTGATCACTGAGTTTATCCAGCTCTCGTAGCGTTGATACCCCTCATCGGCGGGGCCTGCCTTGCCGTTTTCACCGCGTTTGCAGATCCGGACAAGGCTTCCGCAGGCAGCGAGGCCGGGGTGCTGCGTTAGATGTCTCAGTTGATGAGAAAGCCGCTGTGGGTAGGCGCGGTCATCGCTGTCCATTCGTGCGATGAATTTGCCCCCCGCTTTTCGCCAGGCAAGGTTTGCCGCTTCAACAAATGTGCCGCGGGACTGATGCACGCGAATCCTTGGATCGGCTTCCGCCGCCTGAAGCATTAAACGATGGGTCGAATCGTCTGAACGGTGATCGACAAGGATGAATTCGAATTCCTTGAAGTCCTGCTTAATGATGCTCCTGATTGCCGCTTCGATGGTCGTGGCAGCATTTCGCGCCGGCATGACAACAGAAACGAGCGGTGAATTCATTCACAAAAAAAGCCCCGGCGGTTAACCGGGGCTTTCTAAAAGTTAAGTTGAAGTGACGGGAACGTCGATTAGTCGGCTGATTCCTCGGCCCCTTCGGCAGCGGCTTCCCCTTCAGCAGCTTCCCCCTCAGCAGCACCGGTTCCACCAGCGGATGCGGCGGCACGCGTCTGGACCACGAGGCCGACGATCACTTCTCCGTCCATTTTGATAGAGACTCCTTCAGGAAGGGCCAGGCCGGACACTTTCAGTGAGTCTCCAATCTCAAGGTCATCCACTTCATTGGTGATTGCTTCAGGAAGGTCAGCCGGGCGGCAGAAAACCTCGACTTCGCGGAGGACTTGCTCGAGAAGGCCGCCGGCCTTAACGCCTGCCGCTTCTCCTGTGAGCTTGATCGGAACAGTCGCGTGAATGGTGTCATTCTCATTTACGGCGCGAAAATCGATGTGAATCAATGATCCGGAGAGAGGGTCGCGCTGGATGTCCTGCACGATAGCCAGTTTGGTTTTCTCCTGAGCGCCTTCGATCTCGAGATTAACGATGAAGTTCTGGCTCCCTTGTTTCTTCGCGACATCGAAGAAATTCTTGGAGTTCAACTGAATCATGTATTCGCGCTGATTTGATCCGTAGATCACAGCCGGTACGATTCCGGAACGACGAAGTCGCTTCGAAGCGGTTGTGCCTTGGACTTCGCGTTTTTCGGCTTGAAGCGTTTCCTGATGAGCCATGTTCTCGTGTGGTAAGTGTAAAAATAGGTCCTCAATCGGGCAGTCCGGTTTGAGGGCGCGAAATTTAGGCTACCTCTTAGGCAATGTCAAAGAGAGATGTCACTGACTCTTCATCGTGGATGCGGCGGATGGCCTCCCCGAGAAGCTCCGCAACGTTCACTACCGTCACTTTTTCGCCAATGGCGTAGGGAGTGCTGTTGGTGGAAATCAGTTCTTCGATATCTGATTCTGCGATTCGCTTTTGTCCCTGTTCCCCGAGGACTGCGTGGGAAACCCCGGCAAAAATCCGCTTCGCCCCATGCGCCCGGAGCAGTTTGGCCGCAGAAGTGAGTGTCCCCGCCGTCTCTGAAATATCGTCCACCAGAAGAACATTGCAGCCATCGACTTCACCAATGAGGCTGATCGCTTCGACTTCGGTAGCGCTGACGCGATTCTTAGCAACGATCGCAAGGGGGCATTCGAGTGCTTTAGAATAGGAGTGGGCCATTTTCATGCCGCCGACGTCGGGAGAGACGACCACGAGGTTGTCAGTTAGGCCTTTATCCCGCAGATACTTGATTAGAACCGGCTTCGCGTAGAGGTGGTCTACCGGGATATCGAAAAACCCCTGAATCTGCCCGGCGTGGAGATCCATCGTGAGGACGCGATTCACTCCGGCTGCGGTAAGAAGGTTGGCAACGAGTTTGGCGGTGATGGGAACACGTGGCTGATCTTTGCGATCCTGTCTCGCATACCCGAAGAATGGAATCACGGCGGTGATGCGGGCAGCGCTTGCGCGACGGGCCGCATCCACCATGATGAGCAGCTCCATTAGATTTTCATTCGTCGGCGGCGAAGTGGGTTGGACAATGAAAATATCACGACCCCGGATGTTTTCGTTAATTTTAACAAAAGTCTCACCGTCGGGGAATTGAGTCACGGTCAGGTCCGATTTACGGACGCCAAGGTAACTCACGATATCGTCAGCCAGTTCCGGATGGGCTGTGCCGCTGAATATTCTGATGTCTAACGCCATGCCCGACCATCCTCGCGAAATCGTCACAAAACGCCAGTGAAAACTCGGGTATTAACAGGCTTTCTCAGGAGCGGGCCGCGAATAAGAGGCGGCGACTTAAGAGCTGAGGGCAACGCTTTCTGACTGGCTTGCTTTCAGGGCATCGATTCTGGTTCGCAAATCATTGATATCAAATGGTTTAGTAACCACGTCATCCATCCCTGCGTCACGGCACTTCTCTTTATCCTCCTCAAAAGCCATGCCTGTCATCGCGAGGATATGGGCTTCCGCGTTGGGGTGTGCCAATGCACGAATTGCCATCGTGGCCGTAAGACCATCCATCACCGGCATGTTCACATCCATGCAAATGAGCTTAAATTCAATCGGGCCATCCGCCAAATTGACCGCTTCCTGACCATTCCCGGCAATAGTCACTTCACATCCGAGTTGCTGGAGGGTCAGCGAGGCTACCTTTTGGTTCACCTTGTTGTCTTCCACGAGAAGGACCCGCAGTTTGCCCAGTGTTTTCACACTGCTTGTTTGATGCCGTTCCAGTTTTCCACGGCTGACGAGGTCAGAAACGTCTGATCGAGCCGGTTCCGGGGGATCGTAGTCGACGGTGAAGAAGAAGGTGGTTCCGCTACCCATCTCACTTTCGAACCAGACGCAGCCTCCCATGAGCTCAACGATATTCTTTGAGATAGCAAGCCCGAGCCCTGTGCCTTCGTAGCGACGTTCGTCCTCTGAATCCAACTGGCGGAATGGAGCAAAGAGGTTTTTCCCCGCTTCGGCTGTAATCCCAATGCCTGAGTCTTTTACTTCGAAAAAGAGCTGGTTCCGTCCGGACTTCTCGATCCCCCGTACTGTGAGAGAAACTTCGCCCTCGTCGGTAAATTTGATGGCGTTACTGACGAGGTTTGAAATGACTTGTTTTAATCTCAGGTCATCCAGAGTGAAGCTGTCGGGCAGAGATTCACAAATCGTGGCGGCGAGATTAACACCTTTGTTGTCAGCGGTTGGCTTGTAGACAAGGAGGACATCACGAATCAGCCTGCCGAGCTCAAAGTTGCGGGGCTTCAGGGGCATTTGATTCGCGTTAAGTTTCGCGTAGTCAAGAATGTCATCGAGGATGTTGAGAAGCGATTCGCTTGAGGCGTGGATCGTGTCCAGATATTCGCGCTGCACCGGATCGAGTTCCATTTCCAGGAGCAGGTTTACCATACCGAAGATCCCGTTCATCGGCGTGCGGACCTCATGACTCATGTTGGCGAGGAATCGTTCCTTCTCTCTCGCTGCTTCGGTGACTTCGTTGTTCAGGATTTCCAGTTCTTCCTGTTTATTCGCCATCGAAGCCGCCATTTGGCGGACGAAAGCGATAAGAGCATGCTCTCCGGGACGCACAGAAGGAATCCGGTGAGTGTGAGACGGGTATTTGATCATGAACTCGGAAACCACTTTCCCGAGTTGGGTCAGGGTGGCTTCTGCTTCAGACGGACTTGATACAGGCTGCGAAAACATCAAGTCAGGTTGAGCAACGGGTGGAAGTTGGGGGGCCTCTCCATTAAATCCCATTGGTGTCGCTGAGTAGCTCTGGTTTTCCGTGCTCATTAACCATAATTACAATAAATACCATAATTAAGCAAACTTTGTTTACTCTTATATCCTTATCTTGTTCAATGGTCGATGTCAGGGGCTGAATAGTTCCTGTTACTCGACGGGGAAAGGAAGACCGGGTCGGTCTTGCATGATCGTTCACAGCTTCTTCAGGGTTGGGTACAAGGCCACGTTATCGCGGTCGCGAACTGGATAGGCGTGCATTGACATTCGCTGTGTCGCGGGTGTTTCTTTGCCTTCATGACAGTAAAATACCTCCTCGTAGCGGCTATGGTCGCTATTGGCGTTTCATGCGCTGATAATACTCTCGCTGCTGAGCAGCCTAATATCGTTTTGCTTCTCTCCGATGATCAGGCGTGGACTGATTATGGGTTCATGGGGCATAAGCACATCGAGACACCCCATCTCGATCGTCTTGCGGAGCGCAGTGCCAAGTTCGGTCGGGGTTATGTTCCGACGGCCCTTTGCCGTCCGTCTCTCATGACTCTCGCGACTGGTTTGTACACGCATCAGCACATGATCAGCGGGAATGATCCCTCCACGGCTTTGACTGACGGCAAAAAAGACACGCCTGAATACAACGCTCTCCGTGAGAAGTTGATCTCAAATGTCGATCGTGTTCCTACGATCGGAAGATTGCTTGGAGGAGAAGGATATCTCAGTCTCCAGTCAGGTAAATGGTGGGAGGGCAGCTATCAACGCGGCGGGTTCACTCACGGAATGACGAGAGGATTTCCCGAAAAAGGCGGGCGTCACGGCGATGATGGACTTCAAATTGGCCGCAAAGGGATGAAGCCTGTTTTCGATTTTATCGACCATTCAGTTGAGGAAGATAAGCCGTTTTACGTGTGGTATGCGCCCTTCCTTCCTCATACCCCGCACAACCCGCCTCAGGAGCTTTTAGATAAGTATCTCGCCAAAGTCGACAACATGTATGTCGCTCGTTATTACGCGATGTGTGAGTGGTTTGATCAGACTTGCGGGGAACTGATCGATTATGTTGATGGCAAGGGTCTCACTGAAAACACACTGTTTGTTTATGTCTGCGACAACGGGTGGATTCAAAGTGAAGACAGTGGCAAGTTCGCTCCGCGTTCGAAACAATCGGCGAATGAAGGCGGAACGCGTCAGCCGATCCTTTATTCCTGGCCCGGTGTGATTGAGCCGGGAGATCGCGGGAATCAGCTTGCTTCCAGTATCGACATCGTTCCCACGATGCTTGCGGCGGCAGGAGTTGAAATCCCCAAAGAGCTTCCGGGGTTGAATTTACTTCCGATTCTCAAGAGCGGGGAGGAAACTCCGCGGACTGAGGTGCTGGGTGAAAGTTTTGCTCATGATGTCGCCAACGTCGACAAGCCTGAAGATTCCCTCCTTTATCGCTGGGTGGTTAAGGATCAGTGGAAGCTCCTCCTTACCTATGACGGAAAGGTAAATAAATACGAAGCGATTCATCCGCGAACCGAGAAGCGTCCTCAGCTGTATGATCTTCTTGCTGACCCGCACGAGAATAAGAATCTTGCCTCGGAGAATCCGGAACTCGTAAAAGAACTGGCGAAGAAAATTGCCGATTGGTGGCCGGTCACCGAGCGGAAGGTCCTCGAAACCTGGGAGTAAAAATCAGGGGGGTGAGCCTTCGCGCGAAAGCTCCCCGATTACTTTCATTCCGGAGTCATTGAGGAGAAAAACCTCAAGGCTCACGGGGAGAGGAGTGACCCTGAATTCATCGACGAGTGAAGGGCCGTATTCCTCGAGTGAGCCCCCGACCGCGGGGAAGGCGTAGAGCAGTTGCCTGTCGATGAAGACAATGAGGAGACTGTCGCCAAGCGTGTCCTTAAATTTCTCACGGAACTTGTCTGAGAACACGACGGTGGAGAGAAAGGGCTCCATTGCCGCGAGGAAGGCGTAGCGAACGACCCCTCGCTCGTCCCTGACTTCACGGGCTTCCACCTTTTCCATGAGAAGGTCACCGAGCTTGCTTGACCGGGCGACGAGCTCTTCCCATTCAAGTTCCTGCTCGTCCCATTGTTCTTTGCTGAAAGGGCGAATCCCATAGTCCCATTGGTAAAAAGGAACCATGAGGGTCTTTTCTGCTCCGGAGGGCTTTCGCGCTATGTCCGGGCTCTCAAACCCTCCTTCGAAAATGATGCCCATTTGTCTCGCCGGTTCTTCACCGGATGAGAAGAAAAACGTGAGAGAGAGAAAAAGGAAGGCGTGAGAAGAGTGTATTTTAAATCTGTTTGCCATCCGTGGTGGATTAGGTTGGGTTAAAACTAAAGCCTGATGATTACATTTTTACAAGGAACGCTGGAAGAAAGTTGGCCGGGACGACTCGTTATCAATGCGGGTGGCGTTGGATACGAAGTGACGATTCCCATGCTTGGAGAAGACCGCTTTGGTCAGATCGGAGGGGAGACTAAAGTGCTGACGCATCACCATATTCGCGAACAGGAGCAGACCCTCTACGGTTTTGCCGATGAGGACGGCCGTGATCTTTTCCGCCTGCTCATCAACCGGGTGAGCGGTGTTGGTCCGAAGGTGGCGATGTCAGTGTTGAGTGGAATGGCTTCTTCCGATTTTAAGCAGGCGGTGGTTTCAGGGGACATAGACACCATTGCGAAGATTAAGGGGCTCGGGAAGAAGACTGCCGAGAGAATCGTTCTCGAGCTTGGTGATAAGGTGGGAGTCAAGGATGCCTGGGAGGCGCAATCATCGGGTGTTGAACTTACCGCCGATCAGGTGGCGAAAAATGATGCCTTGCTCGCCCTCATCTCACTCGGCTACAAACAAGCCGAGGCTCAGAAGGCGATCGGGAAGCTTCCTCCGGAAATGTTGCAGCCTGATGAAATGTTACGCGCTGCATTACGACTACTTCAGGGATGATGAATTCCACGCCTCCGGTTTTGAAGTCAGATGACATAGATCGTGCCCGTCAGATTAAGGCGGCGCTGCCCTCGAGTGGTCTGTTTTCTGAAAGGTCCTGGAGGATTTCCCCCCGGCCCTTTGCTCTGTCGAAAAAGGAGGTGAAGCAGCTGGAGAAGCTGGGTCCTGTCCTGCATCGCTTTCAACAAGCCTGCGACCTTATCTACCGACGCAGTAAGAAGGGGACACTTCCCTCCTGGGTCTCGGATTACCTGGATCAGGGGAAATCTCAGGAGTTACTGGAATGGGGGCTCGCCGCACCGCTGTTGGAAAAGACTCCCGGAGTAATCCGTCCTGATTTGATCCTGACGGAAGAGGGGTTCTCAGCGACTGAACTGGATTCCGTTCCCGGCGGGATTGGATTGACTGCCTGGCTCGGTGAAACTTATTCCAGGCATTCTCCGGAAAGTGAAATCATCGGAGGAGACCGGGGGATGCTTGAGGGCTTTCAGTCACTTTTTAGCGGGGAGGGGGCTGACATTCTTATCTCGGCAGAGTCATCGGACTATCGCCCCGAAATGGAGTGGCTCACCGAGCGCTTGCGGGGTGACTGGCGGGTGGAGGAGGCGGAAACCTACCAGCCGAATGCGCGGAATGTTTATCGGTTCTTCGAACTCTTTGATCTTTCGAATGTCCCGGGGGGAGCTGCTGCCGGGAAATCGGCTTCATTGGGTGAATTGAATTTAATCAGCCCGTTCAAGCCCTGGCTGGAGGAAAAGTTGTGGTCAGCTCTCTTCTGGGCACACCCGTTGCGGGATATCTGGCGGCGCGAGCTGCGCGATGGGAACTGGCGTCTGCTCAAGAAGCTGTTTCCTCAGAGTTGGATTGTTGATCCGGCGGAGGTGCCGCATCATGCAGTGATCCCGGGTCTTGAGATACAAAGTTTTGAAGAATTGAAACAGTTCACTCAATCAGAGCGGGAACTGGTCATGAAGCTCAGTGGCTTTAACGAAAAAGCGTGGGGAAGTCGAAGTGTCACGATCGGGCAGGACGTTTCGCAGGATGAGTGGGGAAAAGTAGTCGATGAGGCGATCGCGAGTTTTGGCGAAGCTCCCTATGTCCTGCAGCGTTTTCATAGCGGGCGTCTCGTCGAGCACCCCTGGCTGAATGAAGAGACTGGGAAAATAGAGATGATGGAGGGGAGGGTGCGCCTCTGCCCTTATTATTTCGTCGATGGTGGAAACAGTCAGGTAAAACTGGGCGGGGTCCTTGCCACAATATGCCCCGCGGATAAGAAGATTTTGCATGGAATGAGTGACGCCATTCTGGTGCCTTGCAGCAGACAGGAGTCTTAGTTTTTAAAATACATTGCCGCCAACAGAGTATTTTCTCATTATTGAGAGTAAATATGCCCTTATTTTAAAACTTTCTTAACAAAAGTTTGCAAATATGCGTATCATGAGTAAGATTTCAGCGGTTTTGTATCCCAAGGCCACCCCTGCTCCGCTAATTGTCCCTAAGCAGTTACTCTCTTCACCCGTGAAAGGGGATGACGTGCAGCTTTTAGAACGGCGGGTGACGTAACTAACCGAAAGAGGCGATACATTGTGAAGAAAATTAAGTTCACCTGCTCTAATTGTGAGGCAAAGCTCAGAGTGCCAACTCATCTTGCCGGTATTTCTGCGCCCTGCCCTAAATGCGGTCGCAAGATCACTGCACCAACGGATTTGGATTGCATTGTAGATGACGAGCCGCCTCGTACGAAAGCGACGGCTTCGACGGGACGCCGTGTTGCGGCCCAGCCCTCTTCGCCCTCTCACACGGCGACTGCGGTGGCAGATGCGCCTCCACGTCCACAGCCCACCCAGCGGACTGCAGCCCCGCAACATGTGGGTCCGGTTCAGGGTCCGGTGGCGACAGAATCACATGAGGAGCGCCCCGAGGCGATCACGCAACCGATGACTCCGGTTCTTCCGCCTCCAGAGGCTCCGGTAGTCCCTGCTCCAGAGGCTCCGGTCGTTGAGCCTCCTCCGGTTTCCCCTCTTGAAACGCCTGTCGTGGAAGAGCAGGAGCCGATCGTTGAGGAGACCATTCTTTCACAGCCCGTCTCAGATCCGATGATGGAGGCACCGATTCCGGCACCACCTCTGGAAAAGACGCAGCCGATTCAGATTAATCCAGCCCTGCAGAGCTCGCCCGAGCCGATTGCCTCCGAAATGACGCTGCCCCGGCTCGACGTCGACCGGGGAGAGGACAACTCGCTGAATAGCTTTGATTCCTTCATCGCTTCGACTGCAGGGGCCGGCGCGCCGACAAAACTGCAGCTGCCGAAACCGGGTGAAGCTGCAGAGCAGATGACGCCCGGCGATTTCATTGTTCCGGCTTCAGCTCCCGTTCCCTCATCCGGGATGAGCGGAGAAACGGTCGACGTTCCGGAGCTTTCCTATGAAGAAGAAGCGATTCCCGCAGCTCAGGAGATGCCTCCTCAATTGACGGAGCCCGTGATTCCGGATCTCGCTGACCTTGATATGTCGGCTCCCGGTATTTCCATGGACGAACTGGGAGAGTCGGAAGCGCCCATCGATCTCGGGGAAGCCATGCCGCCCGAGTCAGAGGGTTTTCACGATGAAGAACCGATTGTTGAGGATTCCGTTGCTCCGGTTTTAATTCCGGAACATGAATTTGTTCAGGAGCAGGCGGCGCCACTTCGCGAAGAAGTAATTCAGCCGGCGGAGCAGCAAATGATCCACCCGGCGGAGCAGCAAATGATCCACCCGGCAGCTGAACCGGGTGGGCACAATGACTTTATTGCGCCGCCGGTAGAGGAGGTCACGGAAGAACCCTTGAGCGGCGGATCTTTCGAGAATCTTCTCTCAGAGCAGGTGCCGGAGAATCTGCAGGAATACCAACCCCCTTCCGCGAATGAAAATTTGCCGGCGCAGAGTGATGAGTTGGCAGAGATGTTTGGCAGCCCGCAGCGGGAGGCCGTTCCCGCCGCCGTGCCGCCGCCGGCCGAAGAAGAATCTCAATCTTTCGATGAGCTCTTCGGCGTGGACGAAGAACCCCGGGCCGGGAAGAAGAAGCTGACGACGGTCGTAATGCTGTCAATGATCGGCGGAGTAGCCGTCATTTCAATTGTCATGGTTTTGGTTGTGGTAAACGCTCTCGGAGGTTTCAATCCACAGTTTGCAACGGACGAAGAGGAGATTACCCCGCCCCCAACCGTGCGGGAGATTCCTGCGGCTCCGATGTCGCCTCCGACAGGGGGAGAGCCGTCAATCTCTGACGCTCCTGCCGTCATCGACCCGGTCGCCCAGGATCGAGTGGGGGAGAATCCGGAGGGTATTTCCCGCAGCACGACCACGCTTCCCGGGGACACTTCTGAGCCTGTTCGTATTTCTGATAGTGCTGCGCCTGCGACGATAGATCCGCCAATCACGGGTGCTCCGGCGCAAGCTGAGGCTCCTGCGCTCTCTTTCGACGAGCGGGTGCAGCAGATCGTGAACGGCACGAGTGGGGCTGAAACCAATTCTTCATCAATGAATGTGATTGGCGGAAGTGAAGCACCGATTCCGATGGACAGTCTCGATGCGACTATCGAAGGTTTGACTGGAGCTGCTACAGCCGCTGTCGATGAAGTTGCCTCAGTGGCTGAGGCTGCAACTTCCGGTCCTGCTTCCACTCCTGTTTCAAACTACAACCCCCCGGCGTCATTCCCGGCACCAGGCCCGGACGACGCGCCGCTTGGAAAGACCCATGATCTGCTCGACGCTTTTCTCAGGGCGCCCAACTGGGAGTCGCGCGTCCCGTATATCTATCAGGGTGAGAGCCTGCGACCGGCGATTGAAGATTACTACAAAAAGTGGCCTCTCACGGCAATTGACCGATTTTCCCTTCAGCTTTTTCAAATGGAGCAGGATGTTTCCCTCGGCGGCCCTTATTGGGTCTATCTCGTTTCCACGAGCGATGTGGATCAGGGATATCCGGTGATTATTCGTGAGGAGGATGGAAATCTGAAGGTCGACTGGGAGATCTATTCCGAGTTTCAGGATCAGCATTTCGTTGAATTTCAAAAAGGGGCGATTGCGAGCCCTCATACCTTTCGTCTCGTGATTGAGAGAGTCTCTGACTACTACGGAAGTGATCGCGACGGGTTTACCAATCTCGATGATTTTTACGTCTACCAGATCAATCCTCCATACGGGGATCTGAGCGAGTTCTCTGAATACGCTTTTGTTAAGAAGGACAGCGGGCTCGCGGCGGAACTGGAGAAGGTGGTTGGACTGAATGACGAACCGCTCGCGGTTATCCTGACGGTAGAGCAGAAGGCATTTGCTCACGGCGTGAAGCATATCGAGATCACGGATTACGTAACGGAAGGCTGGTTTCGATAGGAGTGGGAATGGAGCGTGAAATAGACCGCTTCATTCGGTTTCTCGCTGTTGAGAAAGGCTTGTCTGAAAACTACCAGCTCTCAGTAAGGCGAGGGCTCGAGCAATTTGCCGGCTGGGTCTCTGCTACTCACGAGGTGGGGGAAGTAAGAGAGGTGACCCTGGATCATCTCACTTCCTATCTCGCGCACCGGAGACTCGAAGATGAGGTCACTGCTGCGACACTGCGAGTGAATCTTATCGCGATTAAGATTTTCTTCCGTCATTTGGCCGCCAAAGGAGAAATCCCCGCTGATCTTGCGGAGAAGGTTGATTCCCCCAAACTGGCGAAATACCTCCCCGATACCCTGAATGAACAGACCGTGGCGAAGTTGCTTGAGTCTGTTGATGACTCTCAGCTTCTGGGGAAGAGGGATCGTGCGATTCTTGAACTTCTATATGCCAGCGGGCTCCGGGTCTCAGAGTTAACAGGGGCGCGCCTCGAAGCATTTTATGCGGAGGAGCGGGCCATTAGAGTCACAGGGAAAGGAAACAAGACACGGCTCATTCCAGTCGGTTCGGCGGCACTCAAGGCGCTCGAAAGTTATCTGGCGATCGAACGTCCCCGGCTTGTTCGACCGCACACCGGCAGCGAGATCTTTCTTTCAAAATGGGGAAAGCAGCTCACGACGACACGTATCTGGCAGATCGTGAAGACGCGCGCAAAGCTGGCTGGAATTGACAAGAATGTTTATCCCCATCTCCTGAGGCATTCATTTGCAACTCACCTTCTTGGAAACGGGGCAGATCTCAGGGTTATTCAGGAATTGCTGGGCCATGCCGATATTGCGACGACGCAGATCTACACTCATGTGGATCAGAAACACTTGCGTGACGTCCACCGAAAATTTCACCCGCGCGGATGAATCAGGGGAAAAACCTGAGGTAAATAACCGGGCTTCCGGCTGTTCTCTGGCTCTCAGTCCTCTTCGCGCATCCACCAGTCGGCAGGGCGCTCCCAGGGATCGAGTGCTTCGCTCTTTTCCTCGGTTTGGGCGGTCTCGTCTGCGAAGAAAGCGTTCTCCTCCGCTTCGTCCTGTTCGAGCTCAGCAAAAAGCGCGGTCAGTTCGTCCGGTTCTTCAGAGAGCTTCCTTTCCCGAAGCACGAGATGAAAGAAAAAGATAGCGATGCCGAGAACCATCCCGGCGATGAGGCCGATCATGAAAATGGCGGCGGCACTGTCAGCGGCAACCCAGGCGCTCTCCCCGTAGCCGAACTCTGCCATTCCCGCCTTGTTGAGTTGAACCAGACCGTCAACTGCCATGAGGGCGAGAACGAAAGCTCCAACGATTAAAATAAGGCGGTTGGGAGAAAGTTTCATGAGCATTCGGGTCGTGTTTCGCAGGACTGAGAAACGGTTCTGCGAACTATATCAAAGCTGCTTAGTCGAACAACTATAAACTCCCTTTTACCGGCAGAAGTGGAAAGGTTTTCTCAGCTCTGCGAAATTACGGGGTAGAATGGTCGCCGGGTTTAGTTTTGGCAGCCCGCACAGCGACCGAAAAATTCGAGCTCGTGCTCAAGGTCGGAATATCCGCTTGTTTTTGAAATCTCCTTTTCGAGATGCTCAACGGGGCAGGCGATGTTGAGGACTTCAACGGAACCGCAGTCGCGGCAAATGAGGTAGTCCTGGTGGTTGCTCTCACGGAGGCAGTAGTGGGCTGCCCGACTGTGAAAACCGATACGGCGGACGATTCTCTTCTCTTCAAGTCGGGTTACCAGTCGATAGATCGTCGCTGGATCGCACGAAATACCGAGGAAGGGACTCGTTCCAATCTCCTGGAGCGTAAGTGGTTGTCCGGCTTTGAGGAAAACCTCGAGGCAGGCCTTGAGGGCACTCGTTTTCCTGAGACCGGCGTCGGAGCACTGGTCGAGAAGAGAGTCTAGATCAGGAATGTGGTGAGAATGTCCCATGTTGAGAAAGACAGGATATAACAGTTTTTTGCGTGCCGCAATCAGCCACATTCCCGTGATTGCCCGGACGCATCGACCTTGATATAAATAGAATTCTACCAAAATGACCAGACTCACTTCAACAATCCTTGCCGTGGCGTTCACCTTCGCTCTCAGTCAAGCTGACGAGACACGTCCCAATATCGTGTTTCTGCTCACGGATGATCAGACGACCTATTCACTTGGCTGTTACGGGAACGAAGATGTTCAGACGCCGAATATTGATCAGCTTGCTGAGGATGGAGTGACTTTTGACAGGCACTACAACACGACTGCGATTTGCATGGCGAGTCGTGCGAATATTTTCACGGGCCTGTTTGAGTATCGGAATGGGTGTAACTTCACTCACGGCCACCTTCTCCGGAGAAAGTGGAATAAGAGTTACCCCGTGCTCCTTCGGGAGGCTGGATACCGAACTGCCATCGCTGGCAAGATCGGGATCGATGTCGCGAATGAACCCGAAGGTAAAGGATCGCTTCCTGAAAGTGATTTTGACTGGTGGGGGGCGGGGCCCGGACAGACGAACTACGCGACGAAGAAGAATAGAAGCATGGCTGACTATGCGGATGAATATCCTCATTCGACATTGTCCTACGGTGCCTTCGGTCGCGACTTCATCAAAGAAGCGGCCGAAGACAGGGTGCCTTTTTGTCTTTCGATCAGCTTTAAGGCACCGCATCAACCCGCGACACCGGATCCTCAATTTGATTCAGTATACGAAGGGAAGACGTTCAGGAAGCCGGAAAACTATGGCCGCGAGCACGGCGGGCACTTCTCACTTCAGAGTCGTCAGGGACGCCAGTTCGTACGCTTTGAAGAGTGGGGCTACGCCGATAATTATGACGAAGTCATGGCGACCTATCACCAGCAGATTTATGCTGTCGATGTTGCCGTCGGTATGATTCGGGAAGCCATCGCTGACGCGGGAGTCGAGGGGGACACGGTCATTATCTTTACTTCTGATAATGGATTTCTCTGTGGATCACACGGCTACGGGTCGAAGGTTCTTCCCTATGAAGAGGCGTCCCGCGCGCCGATGATCGTCTATATTCCCGGACATGAAAACTCAGGCAGGGGACTCAGGAGTGAAGCGCTCACCGGCAATGTCGATTTTCATCCGACGATGTTGGAATTAGCCGGTCTTGAAGTCGCGAAAGGAATCGACGGCAGGAGTTTGCTGCCTCTCTATGATAACCCCGCCGCCTCGACGCACGAGCAGTTGCCCTTGATCAATGTGTGGGGGCCTGAGGCTGTCCACAGCTTCGGGGTCGTGACGGCCGATTGGAAATATATCTACTGGCCCTATGACGAGGGGGCGTTTGAAGCCGCTGAAGAACTCTACTTTATTCGCGAAGATGGACTGGAGCTTCGCAATGAGGTCGCGAATCCGGCGCATACATCCGACCTGGAAAAAATGCGCCAGCGCTACGATGGCGAAGTCAAAAGCTGGAAGCAAAAATCAGTGCCCTATCACAACTACGCTCCGTTCGGAGCGTTCTTTGAGCGTGATTAAGCAGCGGTGGACCAGTGGGTCAACCCGGTCGGGTTAGCGGGCCGCGTCACCATCTTTGCCCCCTCCTCGCCTGTTCGGCGGTGGGGGGAGGAAGGGTAGAATCAGTAAACGTCCCGCTGGTAGCGCTTCTCCTTCCGGAGCGCATCAACATATGCCTTTGCTTCTTCGGGAGACTTTCCTCCCTGCTCCACTGCAATGTCGATGAGAGCTTGATGGACGTCTTTTGCCATGCGGGAGGCATCGCCGCAAACGTAAAAATAAGCACCCTCTTCCAGCCATTTCCAGACCTCCGGGCCCTTCTCGATCAGTCGATGCTGTACGTAGATCTTCTCTTTCTGGTCGCGGGAGAAAGCGGTTGTCAGCTCAGTAAGGTCGCCGTCTTCGAGGTAGTCGAGCCATTCGAGCTGATAGAGAAAGTCGTAGGAAAAGTGCTGATCTCCGAAGAAAAGCCAGCTTTTCCCGGTAGCTTCGCTGGCGGAACGCTCTTCGACGAAAGCGCGGAATGGGGCAATCCCCGTTCCCGGACCGACCATGATGACTGGAGCCTCGTTGTTTTCCGGAAGACGGAAATTTTTGTTTGAGTGAAAAAAGACACGAACTTTGTCACCACTTTCAACCTCATCTGCCAGATAGCAGGAGCAAACGCCGACGCGTTCCCGACCATGCGTTTCGTACCTGACCGCTGCGACCGTGAGGTGAACCTCATTCTCGTGCTTTTTCAGGCTCGAAGCGATCGAGTAGAGTCTCGGGTTCAGCTTTCGAAGAATGCCGGTGAAAGTTTCTGCAGACCAGTTTTTATGAGGGTAGGTCTCCAGCAGATCGATCAACTGACGGCCATGGATCCACTCTTTGAACGCGGTCCGGTCTTTCTCATCGAGGACTTTCCGGAGCTTTTTATCACCAACGATTTCGTTGTACTTCATCGCGATCGCGGGACTCAGCGTCGTGATGTCGAAATCGAGGCGAAGGGCGTCAGCGAGAGTCGTCTCTCCGAGTTTGGCGTTCGCGGTGAGACCTGTCGCGCTGAGAATGGCCTCCACATCTGCGGCGCGGTTCTCCGGATAGATTCCGAGCGAATCACCGGGTTCGTAGTGTAAACCGGAACCTTCCAGCGAGAGTTCGACGTGGAGAGTTTCTTTACTCGAACCGGTGCCGTTGAGAACGATCTTTTCGAGGATTTCGGCTTCGTATGGGTTCTTTTTGTCGTAAACCGCGGCCGCGGAATTGGCTGAAGTGGCGGCTACAGAGGCAACCGTTTCGGCCTTGGGAAAAGAGCCGAGAGCGCCGGAGAGCCAACTCCTAAAAGTGTCTTCGTAATCGACGTCGCAATCGGCGCGATCGTAGACCCTCACGCCGCCGAGAGCGGAGAGACGGGCATCAAAGTCCTTTCCGATCTTGCAGAAGTGTTCGTAACTCGTGTCGCCGAGCGCGCACACGGAAAACTTCAGATTCGGGAGCTGTGGCATCGCCTCGCTCATGAAGGCTTCGTAGTAGGCGGTCGCCCCGTCGGGTGGATCGCCTTCGCCCCAGGTGCTGACGATAACGAGGAGATTTTCAGCTTTGGCGAGATCGGGAGCCTTGGCGTCAGCCATGTTCACGACTTTTACTTTGAAGTTCGCTTTCTCGGCGGCTTTCTTGATGTCTCCGGCGGACTTTTCAGCATTCCCCGACTCTGAGCCGTAGAGGACTGTCATGGACTGCTTTTCAACGGAGGCGGCGAGTCCAGCGGCAGGAGCGACGGCGCCGCCTTTACCGGCGAAACCGATTCCTGCAAAAAAGCCGGAAAGCCAGGTGGCCTGGTCAGAATTGACGGCGGAACCAAGTTCTTGCGCGAGTTGCTGCTGTTCTGGATGCAGAGGGGTGAGATTCGGGAAACTCATGTCAGAAAATTGAAGCGGGAAAAATGCGTGGGAGAGGAATCAAAGGGCCAACTCAGGCTCGGCGAGATCTTTGTGGAAGTCGTGGCCATGGTCGGTTGCTTTGACGTAGCCGGCGCGGATCGTGAAGTCGCCGAAGCGCTCACCTTCCTCGCGGTTTTTGGCATAGTCGTTAATGATCGGCGTGAGAACCTTTTTCACGTCAGTGCTTTTGACCGAAGGCGCATAGAGCTTGCTGAGGCGCTGTCCGGCAAATCCACCCCCGAGATAGAGGTTATACTTTCCGGGGGCGCGTCCGACAAAGCCAATTTCAGCAATGTAGGGGCGGGCACAGCCGTTCGGACATCCTGTCATGCGGATCGTGATGGCATCGTGACGAAGACCGGCTTCCTCGAGCACTTCGTCCAGTTCGGAAATAAGATCCGGAAGGTAACGTTGGGATTCTGCCAGGGCGAGACCGCAGGTCGGAAGGGAAACACAAGCCATTGAATTCAATCGCAGGGCTGAGCGCTCGTGCGAGTCGATCATTTTGTAATCGGTGAGGAGCTTCTCGATCTCCTTTTTCTTTTTCGACGAGATGTTCGCGATGATGAGGTTTTGGTTCGCGGTGAGGCGGAAGTCACCTTCGTGAACTTTTGCGATCTCCCTAAGTCCTGTCAGCATGGGGTAGTCATCGGTGTCGCGCACCCTGCCGTTCTCGACGAACATCGTGTAATGGTGATTGCCGAGGTGGTCTTCGATCCAGCCGTAGCGGTCGCCATTGTCCTCAAATTTAAAGTCACGTGGCTTCTCGAGTTTGAATCCGCAAAGTTTTTCAACTTCCTCGCGGAAGGCGTCGATGCCCATTCGTTCGACTGTGTATTTGAGACGGGCATTGGTGCGAACGTCACGGTTCCCGAAGTCGCGCTGAACGCGAACAACAGCTTCTCCGACGATGACTGCCTGCTCAGGAGTGCAGAAGCCCATGACGTCAGCGAGACGGGGGAAGGTTTCTTCGTTTCCATGCGTCATTCCCATGCCGCCGCCAACGGTGATGTTGTAACCGACGATTTTGTCGTCGCCTTCAAGGATTGCGATGTAGCCCAGGCAGTGGGCATAGATGTCGACGTCATTGCTCGGAGGCACGGCGATCACGGTTTTGAACTTCCTCGGGAGGTAGTGCTTGCCGTAAATGGGCTCCTCCGGATCAGCGATGTCATCAATTTTCGGAGGGTCATAAGTGACCTTCACCTTTTCCCCGGTGCCATCGTCGAGCCAGATTTCGTGATAGGCTCCGGTTCGCGGGCTGAGATGATTCGAGATTTCCGTCGCGAGATCGAGGATCTCCCCGTGCACTTTTGACTGCATCGGGTTCGGGTTGCACATCACGTTGCGATTCACGTCGCCGCAGGCGGCGAGTGTATCAAAGAGTGCCTCGTTGATTTCCGCGATGGTCTTTTTGAGGTTACTCTTAATCACCCCGTGAAACTGGTAGGCCTGGCGCGTCGTGAGCTTGATCGCCCCGTTGGCGTGTTCCTGCGCGATTCGATCCATTTCGAGCCACTGCTCCGGCGTGCTCACGCCTCCGGGGACCCGAACCCGGATCATGAAAGAGTAGGCCGGCTCAAGCTTCTTTCCGCGCCGCTCTTTTCGAATGTCCCGATCGTCCTGCTGATAAATTCCGTGGAATTTGGTGAGCTGCTGATCATCCTTGGAAAGCGAACCCGTCGCGCTGTTGGCGAGGCCGTCGAGGATGGTTCCCCGAAGGTAATGGCTGGAGTCTTTGATGCCTTCGTTCGCTGATTTTCCCAATGTAGTCATGAAAAGAGGGGGGAGATTCTGAAAAGATTTTAAAGTTGCGTGGTTTACTAATGTATTGTATTGCCCTAATCGCAAGCGATTTTTAGTTGTATGTCACAATGCGCCTTCCATTAAAAACAGAGTACGCCTGCCAGGTTCTGGCGCAGTTGGCACTTACCTACTCGAAAGATGACGTGAGGCAAGTTGATGATTTGGCTCAGGCTGAGGGGCTTTCTCCGAATTATTCAGTGCAGATTCTGACGACGTTACGTCAGGCAGGCCTCGTTATCAGTCGGCGCGGCAAAAATGGAGGTTACCTTCTCGCTCGTCATCCGGATGACATTACGCTGGCAGAAATTGCTGCGGCGATGGAAGGGGAGCAGCTCATTGAAAGCAGCCCCGGAAATGACGGCATGTCGGCGGGGATGGTTCACGCCGCCTGGTTACAAGTGAATCAGGCGATGCTCGAAGCCTGTCGCGAAATCAATCTCAGTGAGTTGGTGGCGAAGCCGGAGCAGGACGGGGGAGCCGACTGGGTGATTTAGTTCACTTAAACCGTCGCTGCTGTCCTGACGGTCGGTTACGCGGGGTAACTTCCGAGCACCTTCACGAATGAGCAGTTTTTCTCCAGCTCGCTGATCACGTTGGCGAGTACTTCGTCTTCGCAATGGCCGGCGATATCGACGAAGAAAAAGTATTCCCAGGCGCGGCGCTTGGATGGTCTGCTTTCGATCTTCGACATGTTGATCGAGAGTTCCTCAAAGGGTTCAAGGGCGCGATGTAAAGACCCCGGCTCATCGCGGACGGAAAACATCACCGAAGTGCGGTCGTCGCCGGTAGACGGGCAGGTTTTGTGACTGATCACCAGAAAGCGGGTCGTGTTATTCGCAATGTCCTGAATCGAACGCTCGAGAACATTGAGCCCGTATTGCTCGGCGAGGAGTAATCCGCCGAGAACGGCTGCACCCGGCTCATTCGCAGCCACTTCAGCGGCTGCCGCAGAGCTGGACTTTTCGACCGGCTGAATCATTGGAAAATTCTTTCCGAGCCATCGCCGGCACTGAGCAATGATTTGCGGGTGACTGTAGATCTGCGTGATCTCCTCCTTCGGGCAGTTTGCCATGAGATTGTTTTCAATCGTCATCATGACCTGCCCGTAGATCTTGAGAGGCGAGTCGGCGAATAAGTCGAGGGTGTGTGTGACGGCCCCTTCGGTGGAGTTTTCGATGGGAACGACACCGTAATCGGCAATGCCGCGTTCGACCTGCTCAAAGACATCGGCAAAACTGGGCTGGGGTAAAAATTTAACGCTGTGACCGAATTTTCCGATCGCCGCCTGATGCGTCCAGGTGCCGCGGGGGCCGAGGTAGGCGATTTTGAGATCCTCCTCGAGAGCGAGTGCGGCAGACATGATCTCGCGATAGATCGCCCGGATTGATTTCTCCGGCATGCGCCCGCCTTCGCCCTTGGCCACAAGGCTGCGGAGAAGTTTTTCCTCGCGCTCCGGAGCATAAATCTCGAGGCCGTTTGCCTTTTTGATGACCCCGATTTCATGAACAATATCGGCTCGCTCGTTGAGGAGACGAATGATGTCCGTATCGATGGAGTCAATTTTTTTACGATTATCTTCGAGGCTCATGAGTTGTCGGCTTTCGATTCGCGGATTTCATCGGCGATAGAACTGAAATCAATGTCTTCCTCCTCGTCGTCCTCACTGTTGTCGGGGGCGTCGCTTTCGCCGGATGGCGTTACCTCTTCGTTGTCGGAGGTTTCTTCAGAGGGAGAGGCTTCCGTGGCAGGATCGTCAGCGACAGCATCCTCAGGCGCAGCTTCCTCTTCTTTTGTGTCCTCCTCCTCGGCGGTAGGGAGTTTCACGGTGCGAAGCTCTTCGGAGTTGGGAAGATCATCGAGGTCCTTCACTCCGAAATGCTCCATGAAGCCTTCGGTCGTTTCGTAAAGCATTGGTCGGCCGGGTAGATCAGCCCTGCCCGCGACGCGGGCGAGTCCACGGTCGATCAATTTTTGAATCGGGCTATCCACGGAAACTCCGCGGACGGCTTCGATGTCGGCTTTCGTGATGGGTTGGCGGTAGGCGATCAGTGCAAGCGTTTCGAGGACAGCGGCACTGAGTCTCTCCGGTCTCATTTCCGGCAGTAATGCCCTGATCCAGTCGGCATAGTCGCTTCTCGTGACAAATCGCCACCCGTTGACTCCTTCCTGTAATTCCACCGGGCGACCACTGTTTGCGAGGGCCTCTCCCAGTTCAGCGATCGCGGTGGCGACTTTTTTCTCTGAGATGTTTTCCCACTCCCGTGTTTCGGGAAGGTCATGTCCGACTGCTCCCCGTCGTACCGCTTTCGCAATCTCTGCCGAAGTGACGGGTTCAGGGGCGGCAAAAATAAGAGCCTCAATGATGTTGAGTAGATCCATCGAAATGGCGGGTGAGAGAGCGCGTAAACTGCCGCGATTTTCTCGAATTAAAAGCGGATTCTCTGAAGTTAAAACTGGTTTCTTCGCAGTTCGATCTCCCCGAGGACGATCTCCTGCCGCACTTGGAAGTAATTTAATTTCATTAACTCGAGCACGGCGAGAAAGGTTACGATCATTTCGTGTTTGCTCGAGGCGTTTTCAAAGAGGCTTGAAAACGCGATTGAACCTCCCGGCTCAACCGTGCTGAGAAGTAGATCTATCTTGTCGCTGACCGTGTAATGATCGTCGACAATTTCGCCGAGACTGTTGTCCTCAAATTTGTCGAGGATGTTCTGAAAGGCTTTGATGAGGTCGAACACGCCAACATCCCCTGAGAGGGGTCGTTCCTGGTCCTTGGGGGCCTCAATTTTATCCGGCTTTCGAACAAAATGCTCCTGTTGCTTTGCTTCTTCTTCGCCAAGGAAATGAGCTGCTTCCTTGAATTTTTTATATTCGATGAGTTGGCGAATAAGGTCCCAGCGGGGATCATCTTCATCCGCTTCTTCGTCGGGAGGCTGCACATGCTTTGGCAGCATGAGGCGGCTCTTGATGTAACAAAGGTTTGCCGCCATGACGAGAAACTCGCCGGCCACTCCGATGTTCAGCAGCTTGAAGGTATCGAGATACTCCATGTACTGCTTCGTGATCCGCTCAATCGGAATGTCGTAGATATCAATCTCGTCCCGCTTGATCAGGTAGAGAAGAAGGTCCATGGGGCCTTCGAAAATTTCGAGAGCAATCTTGTAGGCACTCTGATCACCTTCAGGCATAACGCCGCCTTCCCGTTCCGCGGGGGCAGGGTCCGGTGCTTCGCCGGGAGAAGGGGATTCCTCCGGTGCGGGTTCTGGTTCAGTTTCAGTCAAAGCGTGTCGTGCCCTGCATCAAAGCCTGAGCGGAGCGGGAATGCAAGGTGAGAGGAAATTCCAGCGACGATTATTTTCAGGGGAAAATAAGGATGCGGGGAAATCCCCCTTTTCCCGTGCTTTACCGAGTGCGGTTTTTCCGCTTCATTTGAATCATGTATCAGGCGTTGAGAATCCGGAGGAAACGGCCGGGGTGGAAGGTGACCATGCTGTGCTTTTTGGCTCTAATTTTCGGGTTTCCGTCGGAGTCACCGGGGCAGGCAGATTATAAACGCTTCTACGACGAAGATAATCTACCCAAGGTTTACGATATATTTCAGCGTGGGCGTTTCGATATCGTGATTCAAATCTGTGATTACGCGCTGGAGCGTGGGCAGCCTTCGTGGGAGTGGCGCACCCTTCGCTTTGAATCACTCGCCAATGTCGGTCGTTACGAAGAGGCAGTCGAAGAAGCGCTCGAAACGACGGAGCTCTTTCCTGACAAGCTCGGCGCACTCCTCAGTGCGCATGAAATGTTTGAGTCGATGGGATTATGGGAGGAGTCACAATCTATTTTTGAAGCGATTAACCTGGCTGCGGGCGCGGTTCCTCAAAAAGATCGTATGGCCTTGGATTATGTCTTCCTGGGGCGTGCGGCGCTTGTTCTCGGAGCCGACCCCGCAACTGTTCTGGAGAAGTTTTATGACATGGCCAAGACTTTCGAGGCAAAAGGCCAAAACATACCGAAAGGCCTCGTTGAGGCGCATCTCGCTTCGGGTGAGCTCGCGCTGATGAAGGATGACTACGAGCGGGCGGGGAATGAGTTTCTGGCTGCCTATAAGTATACTCCAAATCATCCGGAGGTACTTTTCGGGCTCGCCCGTGCCTTTATGCCCGGGGACCGGAAGTCAGGAACTTCGTTTCTTAACAAGGTCCTGGATGAGGCACCGATGCATTTTGGGGCCCTCCTGATGCAGGCGGAGTCAGCAATCAACTACGAACGCTTTGCCGAAGCAGAGGAAGCTCTCGCAAAAATTGAAACGATCAACTCCCGTCACCCCCTTGTAGCGGCATATCGAGCGGTTCTCGCGGAACTCGAATGGAATGATACGGTCGCTTTTGAACTGGAGCGTGAGAAGGCTCTTTCGGTCTGGGCCGGAAATCCTGAGATCGATCACCTAATCGGGAGGGTTCTCTCGAAGAAGTATCGTTATGAGGAGGGAGCCGAAAGTCAGAAGCGTGCTCTGGAGCTCGATCCCGGATATTTGCCGGCAAAGCTTCAACTCGCTCTCGACTACCTTCGGCTTGGCCGGGTTGAAGAGGCCTGGCCGTTGGCTGAAGAGGTGGGTGCGGAAGATCAATACAATGTCCTGGCCTACAATCTTGCTATCTTAAAACAGGAGATCGAAAGCTTTGCTGCGATTGAGAGCGATGATTTTATCATTCGGATGCCGGCGGATGAAGCGGCGATATACGGCGACCGTGTTCTCGAGATTCTCACCGGGGCAAAGGAAGTTCTCGGTGAAAAATACGGGATTGATATTGAGGATAAAACCCTGATTGAGTTTTATCCGAACCAGCAGGACTTCGCGATCAGGACGTTTGGCGCTCTCGGGGGGGAAGGGCTTCTCGGGGTTTGCTTCGGTTCTGTCGTGACGATGAACAGTCCCGGCAGCGTCACTTCCGGGAAGAGTAATTGGGAGGCCACCCTCTGGCACGAGTACTGTCATGTCATTTCCCTGACGGCGACGAAAAATAGAATGCCACGATGGCTGAGCGAAGGAATTTCTGTTTACGAGGAGAGGCAACGTCAGTCAAACTGGGGACAGCGCATGACCCCGCGCTACCGGAAGTTAATTCTCGAAGAGGGGGGGCTCACGCCGGTGAGTGAGATGAGTGAGGCTTTTTTCAATGCGGAAAGCGGAGAGCACCTCATGTTCGCCTACTACCAGTCGATGCTGGTGGTGGAATACATCGTGGAAAACTACGGACTCGAATCGCTGCGGGGGATTCTCAGTGACCTTGGTGAGGGATCCTTGATCAATGATGCGATTGCCAAACACACGGCGCCGATGGATGAACTTGAAAAGGGGTTCGCCGAATCCGCGGTGGCATTGGCTCAGAACTACGGCCCGGAAGTGGATTGGTCGGAAACGCCTGAGGTGAATCCTCTCAGTTCTCTCGCTCTCGCTTCCTATTTAAAGAAGAATCCCGCCAACTTCCAGGCCCGTCAGACCTTAACTGGTCTCTTACTTGACGAGGAAAACTGGAGGGCTGCGGCAGCTTCAGCTGATCAGCTGATCAGGCTTCTCCCGGAGTATACCGGTGCGGCGAACGGCTATGCGATGAAAGCCCGTGCTCTCAGGGAGAGTGAAGGATTTGCCGGGGAGGCGGCAACACTCGAGACCCTGGCGTCGCTTTCAGCAGAGGCCCTCAGTGCCTACAACCGTCTTCTTGAGGTGGACTTTGAGAGCGAGAGGTGGAGCGAGGTCATTGCTAACGCGGCCCGGGCCAAGGCAATTAACCCTTTTGACGGACGCTTGCATTATTGCCGTGGCTGCGCTCACGCCGCTCTTTCGGAAACCGGTGCGGCGGTGGGGTCATTTGAGAAAGCTCTGCTCCTCGATCCTGCAAACCCTTCCGAGATTCGCTTTCGTCTTGCCGGCCTGCTTAAAAAAGGCAATGAGCCTGTTGCGAAAAGACACCTCCTCGATGCCCTTGCTGATTCTCCCCGCTACCTTGAAGCACATGCACTGCTTCTTGAAATCACTGAACATGTGGAAACAGAAACGCTGCCGGCGAATTAGCCGGGGAGGGCGCGAAGCACCTCCAGCGTTGATTCAGAGAGACGATCAAACAGGCTTCGTGCATTCTCCCAGAACGAGATGCCGAACCCTTCAAAGGTGGCGGTAGGGGATGCGATGATGAGGAGCCCGCAGATAAGCAGCATGTTAATCAGAAAGATAACGGCGAAAGAGAAGAGCCTTCCGTTCTGTTCGACATCCGGCTGTTCGCGACAGATCATCCAGACGGTGAAGCTGAGATGAAACATCCAGGTGAAACCAATCGATCCGTAAAGCCAGATGGGATCGAGGGGCTCCGCGTGGCCGACGACCCATCCCGCGAGTGCCCAGACGATGATCGTGATGACCGAGTAGAACGGGAAAAAGTAGGGCGAGAGCGAAATAAGAAAATTATTCCGGTTCGTGAGGATGTGGCCTCCGTCCGATGAAATATGAACCTTGCTGACCTTTCCCCGGCAGATCAGAACGAAGAGTGCGTGCGTCAGTTCGTGACCTGCGACATAGAGCCACATCATCGGGCGGCAGCGACAGCAGAAGAACAGCGCCAGCCAGAGAACACTTCCGACACCGAAGGCTATAAATTCAGGACCCCGCCAATAATTACCGGAAAGAGTGTCCGCGTGAAAAAGAACAAGAAAGGTTTCGAGGATAACCCAGCAGAAAGGCAGGAGAAAGATCCCGAAAACAAATTTGAAAGATCTCACCGCATTTTCGGGAGGAGGTGAAAAGGAGGCGGCGGTTGCCTCGGGAAGAAACGCCGCCAAACCGTGTCTCGGAGCGGGTTTCCGCTTTCGGGTTCGCTGATTTGACGGTTTCTTGCGCGACACGGGATAGCCGGGGCACCGGGGAAGAGACCTGTGAATCAGGCTCGGCCCACGTATTTTTTATCTTCGCTGCTAACCTTAATCTTGTCACCGGGGCCGATGAAGAGAGGAACTTGAACACGGAGGCCGGTTTCGACGACCGCTTCCTTCGTTGCAGCAGTCGCGGTATCGCCTTTGACTCCCGGAGCTGATTCGGTGACTTCCAGTTCGATATTGGAAGGCAGTTCGATGGAAACCGGCTTGTTGTCGACAAAAAGCACTTCCACTTCGAGAGCATCGATGAGGAGATCTTTGCTTTCGGAGATAAAATCCTCCTGAAACGTGATCGTGTCGTACGTCGTCGTATCCATGAAATGATACCCGGTCTGATCGGAGTAGCTGAACTCGAGCTTCTGCCGGTCCGACTGAACGATCTCTACTTTGTCGCTGGAAGCGAAACGGATGTCCTTTGTTTTTCCGGAGTTAAAGGAGCGAATCGTCGCCATGATGAGCGCATTTCCTTTACCCGGTGTCCGGTGCTCAAGCCCGAGAACGATCCCGAGTTCACCTTTGTAGTTAATGCACTGTCCGCGTTTGAGATTGGTTGCGACGATGGCCATAAATGAAGAGATTGGGATTTTAATTAGGAAAGGTTAAGTATAACCCCTGGAAACGAATATTGCCATCGTTTCAGTCGATCACAAGATCGGAAATAACGATTTGAGAGCCGTATGCGCTGCGACACGTTGACCCGTGACTGAAAATAGCCTTTCCCGACCCCACCGTTTTCGACAGCTCGCGGTCGTTTTCCCCGCCCTCGTTGTTCCCTTTATTGCGTCGTTTTTCTATTTTGTGTTGTTTCCAGGGACTGCTTTCGGGAATTCTTTTTACTCAGGAGTGAAAGTCTTTCTTCTTGTCTGGCCCTTCTTCGCTGTTCTCGTCGTGCTGAAGGGAAAAATGATCGATCGGACGAGGCCGAAGCGCCATCTCGCTTCCATTCTCCCGGGGGCTCTTTTCGGGCTGTTGGTGGTCGGACTCCTGGTTCTTCTGCTTAAGGCCACTCCGCTCAGTGCCGTCGTCGATGAGAATGCGGAAAGAATGGCGGGCCGAATCAGAGATCTCGGCGTCGCCGATCATTTTCTGCTGTTCGCGCTGTTTATCTCCTTTGTTCACGCGGCTCTCGAAGAGTTCTTCTGGCGCTGGTTTACGTTCGGGCAGGCGACGAAATTGATGTCAGTGTCGAAAGCTCATCTTGTGGCTGCGATTGGATTTGCTTCGCACCATGTGGTCATTCTCAGTCAGTTCTTTCCGATCGGATTTGCCCTGGTTCTCGGTGCCTGCGTTGCGATCGGAGGCTTTGCCTGGAGCTGGATGATGGATCGCTACAACAGTCTCGCCGGTTCGTGGGTGAGCCACATGATCGTTGATCTCGGTCTCATGTGGGTTGGTTGGGAAGTTCTGCAAAAGGCGGCTTAATACTTCACTTTCTTTCGGGTTACTTTCATCGGTTTCTCCCCGCTGTCCTTCTTCAGTTGGTTGATCTGGTCGCGAATCAGAGCGGCACGCTCAAATTCAAGTTTGCCGGCCGCTTCCTGCATCTCCTCCTCCAGCTCACTGATGACGGAAAGCGTATCAATATCGTCGCCGCCCTCAGCAACAAGTGAGCGTTCCACTTCCTTGCCCTTTACGTATTGGCGGAGTGCTTCCTGATCGTTTCGCGTCACTGTGTGCGGGGTGATGCCGTGCTTCTCATTGTGTTCCGTCTGAACGCGCCGGCGATACTCTGTGATGCTGATTAATTTCCGGATGGAATCCGTAACGACATCAGCGAAAAGGACCGCTTCACCATTCACGTGCCGGGCCGCTCGACCCACCGTCTGGATGAGGCTGGTTTCGCTTCTGAGAAATCCCTCTTTGTCGGCGTCAAGAATACAGACGAGGCTCACTTCGGGAAGGTCGAGCCCCTCCCGTAATAAGTTGATCCCGACAAGAATATCGAATTCAGCAGCCCGTAAGCTTCTCAAAATCTCGACGCGTTCGATCGCGTCGACGTCTGAATGGATGTAGCGCACTGAAAGTCCGACATTTCTCAGGTAGTCCGTGAGGTCTTCGGCGGTCCGCTTTGTCAGCGTGGTGACGAGGATTCGCTCATTCTTCTCAATGCGCTGGCGGCAGAGTTCGATCGTTTCATCGATCTGCCCCTTCAGGGGGCGGAGCGTGAGGATGGGATCAAGCAGCCCGGTGGGGCGGATGATCTGCTCAACGATGAGATCTTTTCCCTTCGTTTCGACGTCGAAGGTGTCAATGGGTTGCTGACTTCCGGAAATACGGGGAAGGCGTTCAGGGATGGGTTCGTCTTCTCCGATTTTTTTCCGCTGGTGAGGAATGTAGCCTTTATTGCGGGCGGTGGAGTTCTGAATTTCGAACTTCGCGGGCGTTGCGCTCACGTAGAGGCGCTGACCGGTCGCTTTCATGTACTCATCGAATTTTAAGGGACGGTTATCCAGCGCGCTGGGGAGGCGGAAGCCGAAGTCGACAAGTGTGGTTTTGCGCGAGCGGTCCCCTTCGTACATGCCCCCGATTTGAGGAATGCTGACGTGAGATTCATCGATCACGGTGAGGAAATCATCCGGAAAAAAGTCGATCAGGGTGCCCGGCTTAGTCCCCGGAGGACGTCCCGTGAGATGGCGGGAGTAGTTCTCAATGCCCTGGCAGAATCCCATCTCCTGCATCATTTCGATATCGTACTCCGTCCGTTGCTTGATTCGCTGTGCTTCGAGATACTGTTGGTTTTTCTCGAAAAATTCGATTCGCTCTTTGAGCTCTGCTCGAATCTCCTTTATCGCCTTCGCCATTTTATCCTTTGGCGTCACGAACTGTTTCGCGGGGTAGAAGGTGTAATCATCGAGCTTGGATTTGGTAGCTCCATTAAGAGGATCAATCGACGTGACCCGGTCAATTTCATCGCCAAAGAATTCGACGCGAATCGCTTCGTTTTCGAGATAGGCCGGGTAGACCTCGACGACATCGCCGCGGACACGGAATTTTCCCCGACCGAATTCGATATCATTTCGTTCGTAGAGGATGCTGACGAGGTCCTTGAGGAACTCATCGCGATCCTTGTCCATCCCGACGCGGACCGGAACCATCATGTTCTGATAATCTTCCGGAGATCCGAGGCCGTAGATGCATGAAACACTCGCGACGACGATGACATCCTTTCGCGTGAGGAGGGAACTCATCGCCGAAAGACGGAGCCGTTCGATTTCATCATTAATCGAAGAGTCCTTTTCGATGTAGGTATCGGTTCGTGGAATATACGCTTCGGGCTGGTAGTAGTCGAAGTAGGAAACAAAGTACTCCACCGCGTTGTCCGGGAAAAAGCCCTTAAACTCGCTGTAGAGTTGCGCGGCGAGCGTCTTATTGTGAGACATTACCAGTGTCGGCTTGCCGAGCGTGGCAATGACATTGGCAACGGTGAATGTCTTTCCGGAACCGGTGACGCCAAGAAGCGTCTGGTGCTCATTCCCCGCGAGAAGAGACTTCTCCAGTTTGGCAATCGCCTGAGTCTGATCGCCCTGCGGGCTGAAGCCGGAACTGAGTTGAAAGAGCGACATAGAGATGGAATTCTACCGTGGATACGGCGAATTCCAACCTGCGAACGGGAGCGACCCGTTAAATTAAGCGGGGGCGAAGAAGGAATTAATCTTCAACTTCTTCACCGTCGACACCGATTTTACCCTGAATGATCTCAGTGAGAGCGATGTCAGCTGCACCCATCCGGTGGTCAGTCTGAATGAGTGGTGCACGACCGAGGTTGAGTTGCTTCACTCTGGCGGAAACCAGATTGATCAAAACGGGGGGTTCTGGGATCACTTTTGATGCCTCGTCGACTAAGTCACTTCTCATATTACTGGAGCCATTTCGATTTGCCGATGAATTCTGAGGCTGACCTTGCGCTCCGGGGAACGCAACGATATTGGAGGCGTCGTCTGCCATGGGTCAGTTCAGTATCGGCAAAATTTAGGGTAAATTCACAATGCGGGCTGGCGATTCCCGGAATTGCCAGCCTTGCGAGTAGCCCAAATGCTAAAAAAATCAAGCCTTTTGTTTAAACAATTACGGGTGAAACCCCTTAACGGCGCTTCTTTTTGCCCTTCGTGTGGCGATCCCCTTTTTCGCCGGGCATCTTCGTCCGGTCCCGGCTTGTCATGCCGCCGGCACCTCCGCCGCCTTCAGCTTTCGCTTTTTGAGCGGCCTCGGCTTGCTCCTGCATGCGTTCCATGAAGGATTTCTTCCCGGAGGTCTTCTTCTTTTTGAGCTCCGGTTCAGGCAGCTTATTCATGAGCCAGGTCTGAAGGATGGAGAAGGTATTCGAGGTCGTCCAGTAGAGGGCGAGAGCAGCAGCGAAGTTATAACAGATCACGAGGAAGATCAGCGGCATGAGCATGAAGATCATCTGCTGAGTCTTGTCTCCCGTCTTCGGAGTGATCGCGATCTGGATAAAACTGGTGATGCCCATCAGGATCGGCAGGAGATTGAACGGAATATCCAATCCCGGAATCATGAACATCGTATCCGGCATCGAAAGATCATCGACCCAGAGGAAAGATTCGTGGCGGAGTTCCGCAGCACTCCAGAGCATGCGGTAGAAGGCAAGGAAGATGGGGAGCTGAATAAACATCGGGAGACAGCCGCCAAGCGGATTGATGTTGTATGTTCGATACAACTCCATTGTCTTCTGGTTCATCTTCTGAGGGTCATCCTCATATTTTTCCCGAATCTCTTTCATCATCGGAGTCAGCTTCGACATCCGCTTCATGGAGCGTGCCGACTTTGCGTAGACTGGCCAGATGAGAAGCCGGATCAGGATCGTGATGAGAATAATCGCAAGGCCATAACCACTGACTAGTGGTTTCAGGAAGACGAGGCCCATGATCAGCCAGGAAGCGACCGGCTTGATCGCCCAGCCGAAGAGCCAGCCGAAGATGGGGATCTCGTCGTAGTGCATCACGAGCTGTTTTTCATCGCCGAGCCCCTTGAGTCGCGCAAATTCCTTGGGCCCCATGTAGAGGTTGTATTGAAGTGTTTGCTGGTCGCCCGGATTCATCGAGATCGAAGGCAGACCGATCCCGGCCTCAGCAGCGAAAAGTCGTTTCTTCTCAGAGGCTTCCTTGTCGCCTTCAACGACGATGGGAAAGCGGCTTCCCCAGAGATTGGCTTCATAGGGTTCTTCGGGCTGGACGATCGTAACGAAGAACTGGTCGTTTACACCGGCCCAACGCAGGGATTCGAGCGAAAATTCGTCGTAGGGGATTTCATTCTTACCGAAGATGCCGAGCACCTTGCGCCCGCCATAGTGATCAACGGTTTCATACTCAAATTTCCCGTTACTTTGGAGCCAGAACATGCCGATCTGCATCGACCATTCATTGAGGTGAAGAGGGGCGGCTGAACCTGCATAGATAAACTGATCGGAGAGTACCAGAGGGGTTTTCGACTGGTTGCGAACACCTACTTCGAGGGCGATTTCGTGCCCATCCTGATCGGCTCCCGGAAGGCGGAACGTTTTGGTGATCGTGAAACCTGCCTCCGTCGTCGTTTCAAAAGTGACTTTCTCCGCGGATTTATCTGTAACCTGCCAGATTGAGGTATCGAATTCTGCGGGGCCTGTCGTGAGGGCACCGACGGGATGGCTCGCGGTTTCATTGATGGTGACGAATCCTTCCCCTTCGATGTAGCGCGCCTGATCTTTCAGTTCGGCGATTTTGATGCCGGCCCCACGATTGGTGAGGTGGTAGCGAGCCGCTTCGTTTTCGAGGATGTGAGTGACTTCTGCAGGCGCGGCTGCCTCCCCTTCGGTGGTGGCGGGAGGTGGCACAGGGGAGGTCTCGCTCTCCGCGATTGCTTCCGGCTTTTCATCAGGAGCCAGCAGTGCCTCCTGTGCTTCTTTTTCCCGCTGAGCATCAAGTTGCTTGGCAGTTTCTTTTGCGCTCCACCATCCCCAGGTAAAGAGCAGGCCCAGACAGACGATAACGCCTATCCACGAGGTTCGATCCATGTTTTTCACGACAGAAAATCTTCTATTAATTGGGTTTTTGAGAGCCTGCTTCCGGTTGGTCGCAGGAGCGTCGGCCTACATAAGCGGCCTCAGGATGTTTTGCCACATATTCTTCCCACCCGGGAGGTGGATCGTAGCCCTGCCCGCCCCATGGCTGGCATCTTAAGATCCGCCAAATCCCCTGAAACGCCCCTTTGACGGGGCCGTTCACGGTTACGGCGTCGATAAAGTATTGAGAACAAGTCGGGTGATAACGGCATCCGCTGAGGGGGCCGCAAAGAAAATGGAGGGGCGGGGAGATCACCTTTTGATAGCAGCGGACAAAGAAGATCAATACCTGCTTCATGATTCGGTCTCCTTCGGCGCCATTAGCGAAGCGCGATGCATGAGCCATTTCCATTCCTTTTCAAGCTGTTCTGATGTCGCTGTGGCCGCGGCATTACGGGCGATCAGGACGAGCCAATGCCCGGGTAGGAAACGATCACCAATGCGTTGCATGATCCCACGCAGGCGTCTTCTTACCCGATTGCGAACCACCGCATTGCCGAGGCGTTTTGTCGTAATGAGGCCCAGTTTGCTCGGCCCGATCGACTCTTCGCTGAGATAGCCGAGCACCAAAAACCGGCCATTCACAGATTTCCCGTGTTTCCTGACGCGTTGAAAATCCGCCCTCCTCGTAATGCGCCTGGTACGTGGGAACTTCATGGTCCCGGGGCGAAGGCCTGGAAAAGCGTTGTTCGTATTCCCGGTCTAGGGCCTTTCGAGCCCCGACCGGTGATGAGTAAAAGAACGCCCGAAGGCGCTGCGATTACCGACCGTGTTGAACAGTGTGGCGCTTGTACTGAATCTCAGCACCTTTAGGAATGAGGCGCTTACGACCTTTCTGGCGGCGACGCTTGATGATGTCACGGCCTGATTTGGTAGCCATGCGGGCACGGAATCCGTGCTGATTCTTGCGCGAACGTTTTGAAGGTTGGTAGGTCCGTTTCATGTCTTACGGTAAAAAAGATTTCGTTACTGCTGTGTGCCGCGCGGTTTGCGCGAAAGGTAGAGATGACTTTCATCCCGTCCCAAATCCCTCTTTATTGGAGGGCCGCAACAGTAAAAGAAAAGTGAAGAAAGTCAACGTGAGTTCTGAATCCTGTTATTCAAGGCGCTTCAGTTGACCGATTCCATACTGAATCAGCTGCTGGTTTACAAACTGGGAGGCGCGGTCATCGACGTAGATCACCTTCGGGTAATCAACGAATTCAATGGTATGAATGCCGCCTTCGGGAACGTCATCGAGCGCCGCGGCTAGATCGGTGATATTCCTGATCGATTCTCCGTTCACCTTTGTGATGATCGCGGAGTTCAGGCCTTCATAGCCAAGGGTGCTCGGTGTCTTGAGGACGTTGCTGAGAAAGACAAGCTTTTCGCGGCCCTCCTCCTCCCACTCCTCAGGGTTGGCATTGGCGTGGACGAGTTTGAAGGGGGCGCGATTGACCCATTCCTCTCCCCAGCTTTCGAGATAGGGGAGGGTCAGTTCCTGGAAAATAAGACCGCCGAAGATCACATATTTGGGACCACGATCAAACATGTAGGGATCGATCAGAAAATCAGCAGGGTGTTTGCGGATCAATTCAAACTCAATCGTTTTGGGTTCTTTCTCCCTGATAATATCGACTTTGATCGTGTCTCCCGATTTTGCGCCGCCTCTGACAAGATGCGAGAAACTGAGTTTGCCGTAATTGGGATCTTCGTAGTTGCCGCGTGCGTCGATCGGTTGGTCATTGATTGCGAGAATGACGTCTCCTTTTTTCAGCCCGCCTTTGTCTGCCGAGCTGTCTTTGGCGACGTTTCGAACGAAGACACCGCCGTCATCGGCATCCAGGCCGGTGAACTCGCGAAAGGTGTCGTCGAGCATTTGAGCGATGCTGATGCCCAGGTTGGGAAATCCTTCGTAGTTTCCGTCCTCTAAATCGGCGAGAAAAGATTCAATAATGGGTGCCGGAAGGACGGAAGAGGTCTGCTCTTTGGAGGAATAGCTCAGGAGCATGCCGCATAGTTTCCCGTCTTTAACAACCGGGAGCGTGAAGCTGTTCACCCTGGCCTGAAGAGATCCCTTCACTTCATACAGAAGAAAAACAGAGCCGGGAATGAAGTAGCGGCCGACATTGACGCGAAGAACATCGACATCTGTGGTGACCCCGTCGCCGTTGTCTTCAATTTGCCAAACCTGGAGCGTTTCCCCTGCGGTCACTGAGTTATCGAATTGCAGCGGCTCAAGACCGTCAAAAACCGTGGAATTTTCATTTTGCGGTTCAAGGACGGCGAGGTTCGCTTCGTAATCGAGTCCGACAATGCGGGCCGGCACGCGGTCGCCGCTTGAGGGGTGTTCCAGCTCAACAAAGGTGGAGTTGACCACCATTTCGGCGGTCACGAGAACCCGGTTTCCCTCGAGGACGGCTCCGAGGCCGCGGCGCGGTGTCGGAGCTCCTTTCTCCCAGGGGCGGAGAAAGTTATAACTTTGAAGGGTCGCGTTGACCCGGACGATCGATTTTTCCGGTGAGGCATTCTGTGCTGAGACAAAAGCCGGGAGGGTGAGTGAGATCAGGGCGGTGAGGAGCCACTTGGATGAAAATGAAGTCATGACAGGTAGAAAGGTAAAGGGTCGGAATCTTTGATTAGGCGGCTTCTTTGAGGGGCCCGGTTGAGTTTGAAGATTCCGGATCGCCCGTTTCCTCTTCATCGACGGGAGGAAGTTCGTCTCTGAGCTTCATGATTTCGGGCTCTTCGATGAAGTGGTCGAATCCCACGTTGTACTTTCCTTTAATCCGTTCGTGAGCGAGGGCCGCGTCCTTGCGTTTGAGGACAAGGGGGCGTCCTTCACCGACAAGTCGGATAACGTGATAGTCTTCGTACCCTTCCTCGGCGAGATCTCCGTGCAAGGCATCGTAAACGTCCTGAACCAGCCCTATCTTTTTACCGTTGATGGAGTCGACGACCTTATGGACGAAGCCTTTGAGGTGCGTGTTGGTGGAATCGGGAAGCACTTCGGTGAGGACAATTACCTGAGGTCGCTCACGGTAAATTTCGTCCTGACTGAAGAAGGTGTAGTGATATCGGGTCTGCAGATCACTGATCGAGTGAGCAGCCATGAGGTTTCGGTCGAGCGGCTGAAATTGCAGTCCGGCATAGAGAACGAAGTTGGGTTGTTTGTCATACTGGCTTGATTGAACGAGATAGGGGAGGAAGCGCTTCAACTCGAGGGTGATTTCTTCGCGCTTTCCATCGCGCCAGACGTCCAGATCAACGGTGTCGCCTGCAAATTTCCGCTCGATGATCTCGTTCAAATCGACTCGTTCACCTTCGATTTCGATAAAGCCGTCGGAAGCGATGTCGTATCCATCAATGGAAAGAAGAACGTCTTTGGTCTTCAGGATTCCCCCGCCGGAGCCCGCGGCGTCTGCATCGGCGACCATGACGCCGATACCGTCGTTCGGAAGTCCAAGTGCTTTTCGTTGAGCGGGGTTGAGGATATTGATGACACTGGTGGCCAGATCGACATAATAATCGTAGCTGCCGTCTTCAACGTCTTTGAGAAAGCGTTCGATCACCGGAACAGGGATCATGTAGCCGGTGTTCTGCGCGACTGATCCGGAGTAACCCTGAAAGGCAACGCCGACAACGAGGTTGTTCTGCAGAACAGGACCTCCCGAATTTCCGGGGTTGATGGCGGCGTCGACTTGAATGCTGAGGTGGTTATCAACGCTGGAGTGGCTGTAGGTTCGAAAGTCGATTCGTGAAACGACTCCGCGGGTCACAGAGATGCGCTCGCCGCCGATAGGATACCCGACTGCGACGACAGTGGTGTTCAGTTTGGGGATTCCACCGATGAAAAGAGGCTGAAGTTTGGAGAAGGCTCCCTCGAACTCTTCCTCTGATTCAAGCTCGAGGAGGGCGAGATCACAGTCGTGAGCAACATTAACAACCCGAGCTTCGTAGGGTTTGGGATCGCTCATTTTCTTGATGTAAATGAGCCGGGCATCGCTGACGACGTGAGCATTGGTGAGGAAGCGATTAGGGCCCACGAGAAAGCCGGTGCCGTTTCCGCTGTTCATTCCGCCAATGTTCCAGGGGACGCGGTAGTTCGGCTGTTTTGTATCGACCTCGACGCGGACGATGGCATCCATGTCGACCTCGGAGATGTCTGCCTGAACTGACTCAGGGGGTGGCATTTCGACGGTGGGGGCCTGTGGCGGAGTGAGAGGGCCGGAAATGAGCTCCGGGGAATCCTGACAAACGGCCCGGAAGTTACAGTTGAAAATCGTGCCGGTGATGAGAACCAGCGTGAGGGCGGATGCTCCGAAAAGAGAGAGGCGTCGTGGGGTATTCATGCAAAGAAAGAGCACCTCACCGGCAGTTACTATGGCAGGGTTCCGGGAGGTGAGGGGAAGTGTAAGGTTTGGGTAGTGAAAGTCAACGATCCCCGCTGACTCGAAGAGGCAGCATACCAGAGTGAAAACTGCGTAAGGTGAACAGGGTCAGGTCAGAGACCTGAGAGGGCTTGCTCCGTTCAAAATACGGTTATTCGGCCTTTCGAAAAATGAGGAAGTAATTTTCCTCGAAGAGGTCGAATTCTTCGTCCAGCTCAAACCGGGCGGCTTCGATTTCGGCGCGGAAGACTTCTTTTCCCGCCCTGAGGTGTCCCATGATCCAGTCCGAGCTGACGCCATCGATTCGTTCGAAGTCGATGACGGCAAGACGGCCGCCGGGTTTCAATGCGCGGTGAATCGAAGCCATTGTTTTAGCCGGGTATTCGAAATGGTGATAGGTGTCGCAGATGAAGACAAGGTCGACGGAATTCTCCGGGAGAAGGGTGTCTTCAGCGGTGCACACAACGCCCTCGACCTGCTTGAGTCCACGCGCGTGACTGCTCATGACCGTGTGATTGACAAAAGCCCCCGCGATATCGACCGCATAAACTTTGCCGGCCGGCCCTACCTCAGGAGCAAGGAGCCTGGTAAAGAGGCCTGTTCCGGCGCCCACATCGGCCACGGACATGCCCGGCTTTAGATCCAGTTGCTTGACGATGGTTTTTTGATTGTCGTAGACTTCGCGCCCTTCTGCTTCGAAACGTTCGACAAAGGTGGAGGGGTCGGGGTTCTTGAAATTATCGTTGATTCCCGGATTCACGCTCTCTTCCTGAGCGACAACAGAAATGAGGAGGGAGCAAAGTAGTGCCGTGGAGATGAATTTCATAAAGGATGGGATTCGCGGTATCATACGGGACACGTGAATGATTCATCAAGCATGGAAGGCGCTTTGAATGTTCCTTTCCGGTATGACGGCGGATTCACTTGATCCTTCATCACTTCTCTCGTTTGCTGGAAGATGAATTATGTGATCGTCATCGAGTACCTCGCCGTGATCGTCTCGGCGATCTACGGGGTGCTTCTCGCTTCGCGCAAAGGGATGGATGTCATGGGCGTTTTCGCGGTTTCGTTTGCCGTGGCCTTCGGGGGAGGAACTCTGCGGGATCTCTTTCTCGACCGGACGCCTCTTTTCTGGATCGGGAATCCGCACTATCCGATGATTGTTCTCGGGATCGCGATTTTCTCAGGATTCCTCGTGCGGTATATCAGTCGTATTCGACCACTCCTGGTCTTTCCGGATGCTCTCGGAATGGCCTTGTTTACCCTGACCGGCACAGCTTATGCAATGGATGCCGAGACAGGATTTTTCGTCGCAGCCCTCCTCGGGGTCATCACGGGAACCTTTGGCGGTGTGCTCGGGGATGTTATTTGCAATGAAGTGCCGTCACTCTTCATCCCGAGCCCTTTGAATGCGACCTGCTCCTTTGCGGGGGCATGGGTCTACCTTGGCATGACTCAGCTGGAAATCTTACATCCTTTTGCGCTCGTTTCCGGGATTGCTGTGATCGTCCTTTTTCGTCTCGCTGCGGTGCGGTGGAACTGGTGTTTCCCGGCGGTGCGGGAGCCTGCCGCCCCCGTCGACCCGTGACGAATCGGAGGCGCTTTGAGAAAAGCGCGATCAGAGACAGCGAAGATCGGCTTGAGGTCTAAACGTTGAAGCGGAATTCAACGACGTCCCCGTCTTTCATGACGTATTCCTTTCCTTCGATCCGGAGCTTTCCGGCCTCACGGGCTTTTGCGTAGGAACCGAGACCGGTGAGGTCATCGTAGTGAACCACTTCAGCGGCGATGAATCCGCGCTCGAAATCCCCGTGAATGACGCCGGCTGCCTGCGGGGCTTTCATTCCTTCGCGGATGGTCCAGGCCCGGGTTTCCTGTTCACCGGTTGTCAGGTAGGTGCGAAGGCCGAGCAAATGATAGACGCCGCGGATTAATGCAGAGACACCGGAGTCTTTGATCCCCATGTCAGCGAGGAACTCAACTGCTTCTTCGGGATCGAGATCGACCATTTCCTCTTCGATACGGGCCGAAATGACGATCGCTTCCGCGCCAAAGGTTGAGGCGGCGTAGTCCCGGACTTTCTTGACCATGGCGTGGCCGTCAGGATTGGCCTGTGCTTCGGCGAGTTCGTCCTCGGCGACGTTGCAGGCGAAAATGGATCGTTTCGCGGAGAGGAGGAAAAAATCCCGCATGACCTTTTTCTCATCATCGCCCAGTTCGGCGGTGAGGGCGGGCTTCCCTTCGTCGAGGTGCGGCATGAGCTTGTCGATCAGGGCGACTTCAGCCTGGGATTCCTTGTCACCCTGTTTTGCTTTCTTTTCGCGGGTTGAGCGTCGTTTCTCCAGCGTTGCGATATCTGCAAGGATCAGTTCGCTGTTAATAATCTCGATGTCGCGGAGTGGATCAACCGACCCCAGTTCGTGAACAATGTCGTCATTGTCGAAACAGCGAACCACCTGGACGACGGCATCCACTTCGCGGATGTTCGCGAGAAATTTGTTACCGAGGCCGGCTCCGGCGGAAGCGCCTTCGACGAGTCCGGCGATGTCGACAAATTCAATCGCTGCAGGAATGAGTTTTTTCGAACCACTGAGGTTGCTGAGAACCTGGAGGCGATCATCCGGCACCGTGACGACACCGACGTTCGGATCGATTGTGCAAAAGGGATAGTTCGCCGCTTCCGCATTTCGCGTGCGGGTCACTGCGTTAAAAAGGGTGGATTTGCCCACATTTGGAAGTCCAACAATACCTGCCTGTAACATGCGCGGACGGTAGCACGGGATTTTGAGGACGCTCGGGGAAAATGAGGGTGGAGGTGGACCCGGTAGGTAGCATTCTGAAAATTCGGGTGAGAAAGAGACAGAATCTTCGGGGATTCGCGTAGTTGAATGCTGTTCTCTTCTCCTGAATCGTGAAGGAACACTCTCCTATGAAATTTATTTGCCGGATCCTTCCGTTCCTTCTTGTCAGCATTCTCGTCGTGCTGCTCGTGTTCACTTCGGGCAGTTGGCTTATCGCGAGGAAGGTTGTCGCGATGTTGATTCTGCCGGCCGGAGCGCTGTGGCTGATCGGTATTCTGGCAATGAGTTGGCCGGGGATCCGGGTTCGGGTACGATGGGGGCTGTTCCTTGCCTGGCTCGTGTATTCATTGGCCGGCAGCCCGTATCTGGGGATTGCGCTGTTAAAGCCGCTGGAGAACCGCTTTCTCGCCTTTGAAGAAATACGTGAGCCGCTCGATGCCCTCGTGTTGCTCGGGGGCGGAACGATTCGCTCTCCGGGAGGGGCTCCGGCTCTGGGCACTCACGGGGACCGGGTGCTGCGCCCGGCGATGTTGTATCATCAGGGGCAGGCCCGCCATCTCATCACGACAGGCCAAAGCATCACGGAGAAGGGCAGGGGGCGGCTTCTTTCCCGGGAGACATCGATCATTTGGCAGAATCTCGATGTGCCCGTTTCGGCGATCACAGAAGTGCCGGATCCGCGGAACACGGAGGAGGAACTTGCCGCGGTCGCTGAGTTGCTGAGAGCGAGACCGGAGTGGAGGAAAGTCGGATTGTGCTCGTCGGCGTCCCACCTCAGTCGTGCGATGGGAGAGGCGGAAAAGCAGGGCCTCGCTCTGATTCCGGTTCCGAGCGATTTCCGGTCCATGTCGCTGAAGTTCTCCCCCTTGTATGTAATTCCGCAGGGGAGGGGGTTCCGGGATGTGCAGACGGCTTTGTGGGAGTATCTGGGCCAGTTGCTTTGAGATAAACCGGGGGGCGCCTGAAACAGGGAGTGAAACCTATTGAGTCGTCGTGCGTTTTGTATAGATAGATAAAATACCGATGAGGCTTTCGTTGCCTTGAGATCCCAACCATTCCAAAGTCCGCCGTTCCGGATACTTTATCGGGGGAGGTGCCGGATCTGTCTCAAACAACGGGGGCTCTGGAAATGGATCGAACGATACCCCTCCGTGATGCCTTCCCCGGGTCTCCCCGAATGTTGCTTAGCTTGCCGAAAAGCTGTCGGATGGCTGCTGAGATTAGCAGGGGAGGGATTTCAGCGCGGGATATTCGCTGAGAACGCCGGCACCGGGGGGGACGCTGAGCATCCCGGAACGGTAAACTGTGCCGGCGATGGTCGTTGTTTCTTGTCGTGTGCTGAAGCCCGTTTATGGTCGTCCATGGCCTCGCTCTTCGATCTCGTCAGTTCCGCCAATGATTGGCTCCGTCTCTCTGAAATCCCTGATTACCCCCAGGCGCTCAATGGACTCCAGCTCGAGAACAGTGGTGAGGTCACAAAGATTGTCGCAGCGGTCGATGCCTGTCTCCCGGTGATGGAGCGGGCCTGCGACATGGAGGCGGATCTGCTCGTGGTACATCACGGGCTTTTCTGGCAGGGGGCGCAGCGGATCGAGGGGGCTCTCTACCGGAAGTTGAAACAGGCGATGGAATGCGGCCTGGCAGTGTATAGCGCTCACATTCCGCTCGATGTCCATCCGGTGATGGGAAATAATGCCTGTCTGATGCGGGCGCTGGACCTCGGGGCGGAGGAGGATCCGTTTTTTCCCTGGAAGGGAATTGAGATGGGGTTGCGGGCAGCGGTTTCTCTCACGCGAGACGATCTGCTCTCGAAAGTTGAGGCTGCAACAGGTGCTCCTGCGCATTTATGCCCCGGAGGACCGGACCGGGTCGAAGCTGTCGGGGTGATCACCGGGGGGGCAGGGAGCGAGATATACGACATCGCCGCGACGGGCGTCGACACCTTCATCACAGGAGAGGGGCCTCACTGGAGCTACACTGCCGCGGAGGAACTGGGGATCAATGTGATCTACGCAGGGCACTATGCGACGGAGACCTTCGGGGTGAAGGCGCTGGCGCAGAAGTGGTGTGATGAGTTTCCGGGCCTGTCGTGGGAGTTTATTGACCATCCGACAGGCTTGTAGCGGTGGTCGTCACAGGTGTCGCCCGTGGAGGCGCTTCCCGCCAGGGAATCACGGCGTTGAGTTTCTGCGCATGGATGGGATCCATCTCGTAGACGTCCCTTGAGGGTGCGAGAACGATGCGTCCTCCTCCCACGGGGCGCGGAAAGGTGGTGAAGTAGGTGATGTAAACGTTAATCTCCTCCTTGATGGGGAGACTCTTGCGAACGTCGGCAAACATGGCTTCTTTGACCTGAGCCTCGGTCCACCCTTCATTCTTGAGCACCCAGGCACCCAGTTCTTCGGGCTTGGAAACCCGGATGCAGCCGTGACTGTGGTCTCTTGCACTTCGCGCGAAGAAGCTCTTGGATGGGGTATCGTGCATGTAAACGTTGAAAGAGTTCGGGAAGAGGAACTTCACGTGGCCAAGGGCATTGGTGGGCCCGGGTTTTTGTCTCAGGAAAAGCCTGCCCTGCTTTACGAGTTCCAGATTATCCGGGGAGAGCCGGTGGGAATTGGTGTTGTAGGGGTTGAAGTCGCTCACGATTTCGTAGCGATTTCGACTGAGGAAACCCCAGTCCGCCTGGGCCTTTGGAAGTACTTCTTTCACGGCGATGCTTTTCGGAACGTTCCAATAGGGCCCGAAAACCATTTCTTTCATGACATCGCGAAAGACGGGGGTGCGATGCGAATCCTTTGAGGCCTTGCCGTGAACGATCCGCATGGTGTTGGCGTGAAAGTCATTGTCTTCAAACATGTACAACTCAGCGCAGGGAAGATTGGCGAGAAGGTAGCGGTCACCGAAATCATTCGGGAGGAGTCGCGCGCGGTGCAGATTAATCGTGAGAGAGCGATATTGATCGACTGCGTTCGTGTTGAGATAGCGCCAGGATCCGGAGCCGAAGATGCCATCAGGATCAAGACCGTAGTCTGTTTGAAAGGCAACGAGAGCAGCCACAAGCTCAGGTGTCATCTGTGAAAGAGCTGAAATCTGTTCCGGAGGAAGCTTCAGATAGCCTCTGTCTGCGAGGTGAGCACCGATCGCGGGGGCGTAGGGGTAGGCCTCCCCGGGGCGCCCGACGCCTGCGGTAGCGGGGTCGGGAATAGCAGGGAGCCCTGAGTATTTCAGGATCGCCTCCCTGGAAGCGGGGTAGGCTTCCCTGAACTCACGGTAGATCCAGTTCTTCGGGGCCAGTTGATCGAGGACCTTGCCTGTATCGAAAGGTTTGATCGAGGTCGCGAGGACCAAGTCTTTGACGATCTCCTCAACCGTATTATCCATGGAGCCGGGAGTGTCTTCACGGAGCCAGTCGCTCCAGATGTCCTGAGGTGCCACCGCTCCGAGACGCGTGAACATCCCTGAGTCAAGAATCGCGACGGTGTAGGCGAGATCCTGTGGGTCGATCACTGAATTTTTCAGAGAGGGTGCCAGTGCCGCGGGATCAAGAGAGAGGAGGCTGGGAAAACCGTGGGTTGAAAGCTCTTTCGAAAGGACAAGGTGAAAGGATTCAGGGAACAGGGCATCACCCCAGAGAGGACGAAACCCGCGATCTGCATATGCCTTCACCACGACGGCGCTCAAATCCTCTTTAAAGTAGCGGTCATCAGGAACCACGCTGAGCACCAATTGGCGAATCGTGGTCTCGTTTGGATCAGGGGCCGCTGCGGCAGGAATGACAGATGGCTGTTCTCCAGGCGTGGAAACTTCCTGAGCGGTCACTCCAAGGTGATACATAAGGACGAACGAAATAGCAAAGAGCGCGGGATTCGATAGGGCATCCTTGGAAAGTAAGAGCGGGAAGCACGTCATGATAATGAAAGGATACGCCCAATGCCCCGAAAAGGCCAGTCGTCGGAAGCCGCGGTTGGGCGCGGGCCGGTTGGGCGGGGTTGAAGAGCCCTGCCCCTCTGTTCATCGTTGATTCCCGAGGGCGGGGCGGATTAGATGTTTGTCAGGGTGCGGAAGCCCCGCCTCTAAATGTTTTTAAGAAAACTTTTACAAAAGGTCTTGACCTCCTCAAAATACCGCGTAGATTCACCGCCCGCCCGAAAGAGGGTAACTCTGACAGTTCTCACGAGCCTGACGAGATAATGATCTTTAAGAAAAATCGAGCCGAGTATTTCAATTG
>JARGPJ010000011.1 GCA_029212615.1 Verrucomicrobiales bacterium | reverse complement strand
CAAAAAGTGCCCTTAGCTCAGCTGGATAGAGCACCGGATTTCTAATCCGGCGGTCGCGCGTTCGAATCGCGCAGGGCATGCTTGGGTGGACGACCGTATTGACCCGTCTTCAACTCTGTCAATGACCGCAAAATACGCCATGCTCCTTTCCTACGAGGGCACTGACTTTTGTGGATGGCAGATTCAACGCGGGACGGGCATTCACGAGAATATCAAACCGAGCGTTGAAGGCATTGTCACCGGGGCCGTTCAAAGGCTTTGCGGGGAGTCTGTCACGCTCGTATCCAGTGGGCGCACCGACGCCGGGGTCCACGCGAGCGGACAAGTCGCTCACTTTTCGCTTTCCAGTCCCCGTGCCGAAGCTCACTTTGCGGACGGTCTCAACGATTTACTCCCACCCGCAATCCGTGTGCGAAAAATTCAGCAGGTCCCCGATTTTTTCCGGGCACAGCGTTCGAAGGAGAAACAATACAGCTATTATTTTCAACAGGGCACTACTCCGCTTCCACACCTGCGAACTCAAACCTTCTGGAATCGCTACCCTCTCGCAGTAGAACCCATGAATGAAGCAATTCAGGCTCTCGTCGGCGAACACGATTTCCTTGGGTTCTGCGGCGCCGGCGCCCAGGTCGCCACCACAGTGCGAACGATCCATGAAGCTTCGGTATCCCGGGAAGCGATCCCGCCCCCGGGGCACTACCCGCCGGATGCATTTCATCTCGTTCACCTGACGCTCCGCGGGACCGGATTTCTCAAACAAATGGTCCGCAATATTGCGGGTACCCTCCGACAGATAGGCGAGGGTCGCCGCCCGCCGGGAGATGTCGAAAAGATCCTGAAATCTCTCGACCGGAAGAACGCCGGTCCAACAGCTTCACCGGAAGGCCTCTGGCTCGACAAAGTTTGGTATGAGGTCGATGAAGGAACCTCCTGGCTCAATGAATAATCCAGAGAGATGCGATGAATAGAAATCATCCAGCTTCTCTTTTACTATTCTTCAGACTCGCGGTATCTCTGCATCATGGAGAAGATTGCAGGTCCCGGGGGTATCGAATGTCATGAGATCAACCATGAAAGCGGCGCCAAACTGATCGTTGCCCGGCACGGAGGGCATGCTGTCTCCTGGAAAACCGCCGACGGTGAGGAGCAGTTATTCCTCAGCCCCACTGCCGATTACTCCCCTGACAAGGCCATTAGAGGCGGCGTTCCGGTCATTTTCCCGCAATTCAGTGATCACGGCCCCTTCGGCCGTCATGGTTTCGCCCGTAAATCAGAATGGGATGTTGTCCCCGGTGAAGACAGTTTTTCCCTCGCGACGTCGTTGGAAAGCCATGAGGCATGGCCACATCCCTTTTCTCTGAAGCTCCACTTCGATCTGGGCAGCGACTGCCTCACGATGTCATTAACGGTCAACAACCCCGGAGACGCCCCGTTCGCATTTCATGCCGCCCTTCATACCTATCTGCGGACGAATGGCCTTTCGGAGACTCAGGTTCTCGGACTCGAATCAAGAGACTTCCTCGACGAGGCTACCGGGGAGATGAAAACGGGAAGCGCCTCACCGATCACTTTCGGGAAAGAAGTGGATCGCGCCTACTTCGACGCAGCAAAGGATTCCGTCCTGCTTAAAACAGGAAATAAATCGCTGCGAATTGATTCAAAAGAATTCCCCGATCTCGTCATTTGGAATCCCGGCCCTGACCACGGAATCGGCGACCTCACCTGTGAGGGCTGGCGTCAATTCGTCTGCATTGAGTCGGCCAGGGTGAAAACGTTGCTCCCACTCGACCCCGGTCAATCATGGACGGCGAAGCAAACGATCACGATTTCTTCGGCACTTTGATCTGCTGACCAATCTTCAGGTCACGAAAGTTCAGTCCTTCATTGAGAGTCAAAATTTTCTGGTGATCAACGTTCAACCGCTTTGAGATAGTCCATGGATTATCACCACTCTTGATCGTGTATAACTCCCAACCGTCCCCTGACTGAGGTCCCTTTTTTACAGGTGCAGCTGTCCCCTTTTCTTTCCCGGGAGCAGTCTTGGAAGAGGCTCCGGCAGGCAGAATGAGAACATCTCCGATTTTCAGATTCTTAGGATCGGCGATTTTGTTTACCTTCAGCAGCTCATCGAGACTGACACCATGATGATTGGCGATTAACCAAGGATTGTCCCCGGACTTAATCACATACTTCTTTGGTCCCGCCGGTTTAGCCGGTTTCGCCTTTGGCTTGGGTTTCGGTGGAGTCGCCGCCTTCGGCGCGCCGCCGCCCTGAGTCTTTTCCACGGGCTTAACCGGCGAATTTGCAGGTGCTACCTGTGCATGCCCTTGAGAGACTAATCCAAGAGAGAGACAAAGAACGGTGAGGGCTGAAATTTTCATGACTACAGAAGAAGGGTGTAAATTGAGAGAGTTTCTACTTCTGACACAATCCACCACGAAGGGAAAGCCGGAAATTGATGAGGTCACTTAGACCGCCAGATCTTCACCTCATCGACCACCGCGTCACGGTTTACCGCAAGCCGGAGAAGGCGTTTCGTCGGGTGAGCGATTCCTTCAGATTGAAAGCTGCCAACCTCCTCACCATCAATCAGCACCGTCATCATATCGCCGCGCACCCTCACGAGAAGATCATACCACTTTCCGGTCTCAAGTTGATTCGGAAACTTCTCCCCTTTCGTCTCGATTAGTGCCTTCTGTTCCTTCGTCACCGTATTTGATTGGCGAGCCTCACGAATTTTGAGATCCATCAAACCGGTTTTCAGATCAGAAATCTGGACATCTTTCGTACCGATCTTCGTCATAAAAAGGTGCCCTGCATGCACCTTCTTATATTGGAGATCCGCAAAGTTCAGCCCCAGAACGTCTTTCTCGTGCTCAAGCATGAAACGTAACCCGACGCTTCCATCGGTGAACTCCATAGGTTGAGTCACAGAGACTCCATGATCGGCCTCTTCGTGAATGTAGATGTACATCGCCCCGTCGCGAAGATCGACCTGCTTATTGCCCTTTGCGCGACGCTTGCTGTTCGTGCCCCAACCGTTACCGGGTTCGTCTTTCTCCTCCTGTGATTCGGAACGCTCGAAGTCATCTTCGAAAATCAGTTCCCCCTCCTCTGCATAACTCAAAGTGGAAAACAAAAGAGCAATGGCTAGCTGAATGGTTCTTCTCATACCCGATATCTAGTCGATATCAGGAGATGAAAAAAGCTTCCTTTCGCGCCAGATAAAACACATTGACGAGGGGGGCTAACCGAGATTGCTCAGGAAGCCCTCAGGACAATAGTTCCGCCAATGAGATCATGAATACATCGATGATCGGACCTGAAAACGAAGCAGCAATCGACCAGCCAATACACCATTCCTATCAACGGAATATTTGTCGGCAACCCTCCGACAAAGCTCCGAAGAAGGATTGCGTTGAGAAAGCCTGCCTGCTCTCCGGTGGCCTCCAGATGAATGCGCGTCTTTGCGAAAACCTTCCCCAACGATTGTCCCCTTCTGGAAATCAGCACGAGTTGAGTAATCGCCAGCACGAGAAAGGACACCCCTACGGCAATGAGGGCGGTACTGCTTAGATCTGTCTTCTCGTCAAAAACAGCATCCACTCCGTCGATAGCAATGGCGGGACCGAGGACCACAGCCAGAAAAATAGAAACGTCCACGAGGGCTCCCAGCAATCTCGCACCAACCGAAGCGTAGGGAGGAGGCTCGACCTTCTTCTCAGGCAATTGCCGGGACAATTCGGTCGCCGGGACGGGGAGCGGTGAGACATAGGCTCCCGCAAGGGTCGAAGTCGGAACCTCAGCCTCAACCATCAAGTCTGGAATCGAAGCGATTGGCTGCCACTCCGGCATTCCCTCGGTCCAGGCCAGGTCAGTGCGGCGAAGCCTCCCTCTTCGCAGGTCCGAAATGACATCCGCTTGCACTTTTTCTCCAATAGGCTCGCCGTCCCTCGCGAGATAATAAATAGTATTCGATCCTGCATCCATGAATAGTTCATCTTAACAAAGCGTAATTTCCTCTCAATCAGTTAAGCGGATAAATTGATTATCCTGAAATTTACTGAATTCCCACGCATCACCTCGCTCAGAGCGGCAACCGCCCGCCTCTGAGAGGCAAATCCCTGATACAACTTCTTAACTCTCGATTACTTGCAAAAGAAACACGGCTGGAGTTCCTTTTTACTACCCTGATGAATCCCTGGATCTATTCCCTCTTTTTCGTTACCACCCTGGTTTCACCCGCCCTCGCCATTGATACCTATATTGTGGCCGGTCAGTCGAACGGATGGCGCCTCAGTCAGCTCAATGAGGATCCGGATGCCGGTAACAATGAAGGTCCGAAAGTGCACTACTTCGGAATGAAGTGTGTATCGGAACCCCATGAATCGATCATGGCTTCACTCGCGTCTTTGAACCCGGAAGCGAAAGGGAGCGGTCTTGCGCAGGCACTTCTTGATGAAGCAGGGGGGGAGGATATCGTCTTTATTCAGTATTGTCGTTGCGGAGCATCGGTCACGGAGAAGACGGTGAACAGCTGGTGGCCCGGTGAAAACCCCCGGCGTGGCGAAACATACGACGAAGGACTCTTCGGGCGTTTTGAAAGTTATCTCTCCAGGGCCCGGGCACAGGTGAAATCGGAGCTTGGAGAGGATCTTGAGATCAAGGGGCTTTTCTGGCATCAGGGAGAATCAAACGAATTGACAGAGCCGGCGAAGTTTCGACGCGCGATGCACCAGGTTTTCCGGCGGTTCCGTGATCTTAGCAGAAACTCAAATCTTCCGATTGTGGCCGGGCATATTCGTGAAATCAGCGAAGGCCGTGCCGGGGTTAATGCAATCCTGAGCCGTATCGCCTCGCATGATTCGAACCTGACGGTGATCCCACTGTCCAACCTGGAGTTCGAAGCAGACAAAGAAGGAAAGCCTGATGTCCACCTTGCCACTGCAGGCTGCCATGAACTTGGCCGTCAAATGGCCGGCGCGATGCTCCAGTATCACTCTAAACAGAAGCCTTTTCATATCTATGCCCCGAGCCGGAAAAGCAGTTCCCTCTGGGTAGTCAAGGCGACTCCCTCAGGGGAGAAGTTGGATCTTAAAGTCAGGGAGAAGCTCGATCTCAATTTTGCGGGGGCGACGATTGCGGCACACCCCTACAAAAAGACCTTCTACATCAGTTCAAACAAGAGTGCTGAAGAAGGGGGAATTCCCGCAGCGGTAGTTACCGACAGAGGTGATCAGCTTACGGTGACGCCGTTTACCACGGCAAACGGGTATTCATACCTGAGCCTCGACCGGCGAAACCGCTTCCTTCTCGGAAGCAACTACCGGAAGGGTTCTATCGATGTCTATTCCCTCAACAACAACGGCCTTCCGGGCGACCGGGTTTCGACTATCAACGAAGGCCTCAAGGCGGCCCATTGTGTGCTTCCCTCCCCTGACAATCGCTTTGTCTACATACCCTATGTAAAAGACAGCAACGCCCTTTATCAATACCACTTCGATCCCGACACAGGTTCTCTTTCCGCGCTTGAAAAACTTGATGCAATGCCACCGGAAGGCACCGGTCCGAGACACCTTGTTTATCACCCGACACAGCCAATCCTCTACTTCAGTAACGAGCAGCATCTCGGCGTCTCGGTTTACCACAAATCCGATGATGGCAGCCTCACCATCAAGCAGGTCTGCGACCTCAAAGGAGTCACCCCTCCCGGGGAAGGAGTCAGCTCCTCGGATATTGTCATCACTCCTGACGGACGCTTCCTCTTTGCGGGGGTACGGGGCCATTCGCATGAGTTTGATTTCATCTCGCGCTACCTCATTCTGGAAGGTGGCAAAGTGAAGCACCTTGGCCTCACCAGGGCCGATAAGATCCCCTGGGGCCTCTCGCTTTCCCCGGATGGAAAATGGCTCCTTGCTACCGGTTTCGAATCGGGGACCCTCATGGCTTACCGGGTGAACCACAATGGAGAGCTCACCCGTGCGGGAACACTTGAGTGGGATGTTCAGATTTCGGATCTGGAAACACGGTGATTCATCTGCACAGCAGAAACCTCAACCGTGGAGCGGTGTTTCATGCCATGATGCACACTCCACGATTCATTGCCCTTGCCCTCTGCTGTCTGATCGTCACTGCTGTCGCTGACGAACCCGCCCACCGCATTCTGGACTTCGACCCGGTCGACGAAGAGAGAAGTCGCACCGTTCCGGTGAAGGTCTATCTCCCGGTATCCAACGCACCCCTGCCCGTGGTTCTCTTCTCCCACGGCCTTGGAGGCTCCCGTGAAACAAACCCGTATCTCGGCAGTCACTGGGCCGCAGCCGGCTACCTCGCCGTCTTTATCCAGCACCATGGAAGTGATAGAGAAGTATGGGCTGATGTTGAGCCCGCCGGTCGCATGGCAGCGCTGAAAGAGGCCGCGAATTTCCGCTCTTCCATCGGACGGTACAAAGACATCCCCTTCGTCATTGATACCCTTGAAAAGTGGAATCGGGACACCGCTCACCCCCTTCACGGGAAGGTTGACCTGGAACACATCGGGATGAGCGGGCACAGCTACGGAGCCAACACTACCCAGGCAATGATGGGGCAGAAATTCCCTCTGAATTTGGATTTCGAAGAACCGCGCATCGACGCTTTCCTCGCAATGAGTCCTTCGCTCCACAAGAAACTCACGGCGGAGGAAGCTTTCGGACATATTCAGAAGCCGGTTCTCCTCATGACAGGAACAAAAGACGGGAGCCCGATCGACCCCTCAACAACTCCTGAATCGCGAATGCAGGTATTCACGGGACTTCCTGAAGGAAATAAATTTCATCTCGTCCTCGACGAAGCTGAGCACTCTGCCTTTTCGGATGCGGGAGGAGGATTCAGCAGACTGAATCGAATCGATCACCACCATGCTGCGATCCAATGGATCAGCACGCGCTTCTGGGACGCCTACCTGAAAAATGATGAAACAGCTGCAGCTGAGTTGCAATCAGATGCCGTCCGAACCGCAGCCGGGCTCATCGAAGGGGATCTCTGGGAATGGAAATGAATGCCGCTCATCCCGTCAGCCCCGAGCTTTCTAGTAATCCCCTCCGTTGAGGCTTTGAACAACACTGACGAGCCAGTTTTCCATTTCTCCCTGCATCCTGTGCAAGACATCGGGGTGCTCTCCTGAAATATCATTTTCCTCCCCCGGGTCAGCCAACAGGTCGAAAAGCTGCCAAGTCACCCGTTTGGAACCGTTCATCGAGAATCGATGTAACTTCCAATCACCCGAAATCCACGCGGCATGACCATGAAAGATGTCAGTTCGCTTCTCCGGAATTTTCTCTACACGCTTCGTGACACGACTGATCTTACGATCACTCCAGTTCTCGACCGTCGGAATCACTTTGCCGAAAACCCCAGCGGGGTTGGTGAAATGACCGGGCACGCGGGCGTTCCAGAACCCAATGGGAACCGGCCGTGTTTTCATTTTTCCAGCTAATAGGGGAAGCAGGCTGATCCCGTCCAATCGGGGGAGTTTATTCAAGTCCACTCCGGCAACTTGCAGGATCGTCGGAAGGATGTCTGACGTCGTACTCCGCACGGTGGAATGTTGGCCCGGCGAAATCTGCGCCGGCCATTCAATGAACGCGGGTACCCGTAACCCGCCTTCATAAACATGATGTTTACTCCCGCGATACCCACCGGAGTCACCAACCTTCTTCAACGCACCATTATCACTCGTAAACCAGAGCAGGGTATTCTCCTCTATACCCAACTCCCTGAGGCCGGACCGGAGCTTTCCGAAAGCGCGATCAATACCGGTCACCTCCCCTAGAAACTCCCGATTCTTCTTAGGTTGGTCGGCATAGACAGCCGCATCAGCCTTTGATGCCCGGTGCGGATAATGCGGAGATCCAAACCATACCACCGCGAAAAGCGGAGCGTCTCCCATCGCCACTTCCGCAATCCACTCAAGCGCTGCATCGACCGTTACTTCACTGCTCTCCCCTTCGATCTTAACCTCACGCCCCTCGTCACTCATCGTCGGATTAATATCGAAAAAATTGGGAGCACTGAACCAGCGATCGAAACCATTTTTTCCCGGATTGACGGGACTGTCCGCACGAACTGAACCAAGGTGCCATTTCCCGAAATGACCGGTCATGTATCCGTTCTCTCTCAGCACTTCTGCCAGAGTAGTTTCCTGCGGTCGAATTGAATGCCCCCAACTGAAGACCCCCATTCGATTCGGGTGTCGCCCCGTAAGAACACTGGCCCTCGTGGGCGAGCAGGACGGAGCCGCGGCATAGAATGAGTCGAAGCGAAATCCAGCCTCCGCCGCGGCATCAAGGTTTGGCGTCTTCAGGAGGGGGTGACCGTTGTAGCCGACATCCCCCCACCCTTGATCGTCGGACATAACGAGAATGACATTCGGAGCTTCCCTCCTTGTCAGATCCTCACCCGAAGCGAACCCGAAAATGAGGAGAAGAAAAGCGAGCCTGGCGATCATTGTGATGGAGGTCACCACGACAGCCGGGGCAACACGCAAGATTTCCCCGAAACAGAACCTTTCAATCGAAAGTTACAGGGAACCGCAAAATACAAAAGCATGCTCATTCCCGATGCCTCCACGAAAGCGAAGGTAACGGCAGCTTACTCTCAGGATAAAATGACAGCCGCCGAACCTGTGCCTCAAAGGTAGCTCATCTCGGAGACCGGGAGCACCGGGCCCAATTCTGTCCTTATTTTCAAGCCAGCTGAGGAACGAGGGCAGACCGCTTAAGCCCTTCCGGCTGATTTACTTCAACCAGCGCCTTCATCCCTTCATGAAGGGGAACCCCGGCGTGGAAATCGAGAATCGAGGCCGCATGAACCGGATCCCCGGCCGAATGAAGAATTTCCCCTTCGCGAGCCTCCAGAAAAAGAGGTTCAGGAGCTTCCGGATACAGGGATTGAAATTCAGAAATGATATCGAGAAGGCTCACCGGGGCTCCCGTGCAAACATTGCAAATTTCGGATTCGATAGCAGGGACTGCTGCCGCCTGACTCAAAGCCTCCGCGACATCAAAAACGGAGATAAAATCACGAGTCTGAGAACCGTCACCGAAGACCTTCACCGGCTTCCCTTCTGCGAACCTCTTTGCGAAGATCGACATAACGCCGGAATAGGGGGATTGAGGATCCTGACGCGGACCGAAGACGTTAAAGAACCTAAGCGAGGCGACCTCAAGACCGAATGTTTTCGCGTGTCCTTCCAGAATTTGTTCAGAAACGCGCTTCGCCATGCCATAAAGACTGATTGGGCGGGTTTCCACCGCTTCACTCACAGGAAGCTCCTCGCTATCGCCGTAGACTGCAGCCGATGAGGCAAAGACAACCCGGCGGGTGCCACTTGCCCGGGCAGCTTCGGCCACAAGGTGAGTGGTATGAATATTCAACAGATAGTTCAAGTCAGGATTCTCCTGTGCCTGGACGACACTCACTAACCCGGCGAGATGAATGATAGCGTCCGGTCGATATCTCAGGCAGAGCGATTCCAGGACTGAGTCTTGAGAGATGTCAGCGAACTCAAAGACAAATCCGGAGTGCTTCGCACACTGGCGGATATTTGTCGCACACCCGGTTCGAAAACTGTCAACGGCTACGACCTCGACTCCCCTTTGAAGGAGACAATCAACTGTGTGGCTGCCGATAAAGCCGGCAGCACCGGTAACTAAGACACGCTTGAGGTTCATGTGGAGGATTTCTTCTTAAATTTAAAATGATCATTTCTAACACAATAATCACCTGTGACTCCACCATAAGATAAAAACTGTAATTATAATAGGAAAATTATTGCAATTTTTTGTCAAAGGTGCAAAATTTATCAAAATAATATCTCAACCCTGAGATTTTGAGCTTTTTGATGATTCCGCCCATGTCCTTCAATCAATACTCCACTCAACCACCCGATCGCCTTTCACACCGCGATGAAGCGGGTTCCGATTTCATGATCGACCCGCTGATTGACCGGCATGACATCAGCTATCTCTTAAAGACAAACTGGAAAGTCATCTGCCTCATCCCCCTCCTCTGTGCCGCCCTCGTCACCACCTGGAAACTCACCCGGGAGCAGATGTATGAAAGCGCAGCAATGCTGCTGGTCGACTCCAGCCTGGATCAATTACTCCACGTCGAAAAAGTGGGGAGCAATCTGGATTCCGTTCAGGCTTCACTGAAATCGCTCGAAGTGACAGTCGTCGCAGACTCAGTCGTCCGACGGGTCGTCGAGAAACTCGATCTCAGAAATGCCAGCGGATTTCTTCCGGCAAAATTGGCATCAAACCCCGATCTACCGGACGCTGAGCTTCTCGCTTTTATTCAGAAGAATAGAATCAAAGCGACTCTGCAGCCTGAGACCAGAATCATCAGGATCAGCGCACTGGATCCCAGCCCGGAACGCGCACGCTTAATCGCATCCACCTTCGTTGAAGAGTTTCAATCTTTCCTCGCTGAGCAACGTCGAGGTGAAGTAATCAAAGTTCGAAACACGATCGAAAACCAGGTGGCAGAAGCTAAAGCAGCAGCACTCGAAGCAGAGCGGGAGCTCAATGAGTATCGCAAAGGTTCCGAAGGCATTCCGCTCGATCAGGACCACAACCTCTTCGCGGAAAGGCTCACCCAGTTCGGCAGCGACTTAAATGAAGCGGTTCGGGCTCGAGTTGAGCTTGAAGGTATTCATGAGTCTCTCAATAACCTCAGTGATACGGCACCTGCCACCGATGTCATCGAGATAGCCGGCTATCGAAACGATACTCATTTTTCCAGTCTCTTGACCGCCCTCTCGGATGCCCGGTCACGCCTTGCCTCTGCACGCCAGCAGTATACTCCATCACACCCGGGCTACCTCGCAGCCGAAGCTGAAGCAAAACGCTACGAAGAGCAGATCGAAGACTTTGCTGACGACCTCATCGAAACGGTGAAAGCACGATACGAAGCAGCTCAAAAGCGGGAAGCCCTTCTCCGGGACGAAGTAGCGCAGCTACAGAACCAACTCATCCAGCAGAAATCCAGAGGTTCGGAGTTCAAAGTCGCGATAGAAGAAGTGGATAATCGCTGGCTCCACTACAACACGCTGAAGCAGCGGCTCAGCGAAAATATCATCTCCACCGAAATGCCGGGGAGTATTGCCACGATGGTATCTGAGCCCCTCGTTCCATTCGAAGCATCAGGCCCTCCTATCTTTATATTCACTCTCGCAGGTGGATTCGCCGGGATCTTTCTTGTTGTTGGGGTGCTCATTTGGAAAATCCTCAGTGGGATTCCTTTCACGAATGCCGCACAGCTTGAAAGCCGCTTCCGACTTCCGGTCATCGCAGACTGGACAACAGAGTCAACACAGACGGACGAGGCCAATGCGATGATGCCTTATCTGCTCGGAGGAAATGCTCAAGTCATGCAAATCTCGGCACCCGGCCTTCCAGCTGAATGCCGCCGAATCGCCACGAAACTGGCCCACTCTCTAGCCGGGGGAAACCGGAAGACACTCCTCATCCAGGTTAAGGCGGAGCCGAACACAGCCCGCATCGAAGAGTCAGGAATTCAGAATCTGAGCCACCTGACACTCTCACCGGAAGATATTTTTGATCCGGCTCGATTCTCATCTGTCGTTCCCAAACTGCGTGATTCGTTTGATAAGATTTTGATCGAGGCAGCGACCCTTCAGCACCCTCCCCTTACTGAATGGATCTCTTCCTTCGCCGACCGGGAAGTTATCGCAGTTGCCAAAGGAAGCAGCGTGAAATCTGAAATCGCCCGGCGTGTTCGCCGGTTCAATCAGAACAACGACACCAGAATTGGCTTCATTTTCACGAACAGAACAACCGGCGAGCCCTCGATCCATACCTCCCGCCATGAAGTGAAATCACTTCCCTCCGGTTCGAAATTTCGAAGCCTGTTCCCACGATTTGCGCTCAAACACTGAAATAGTATCACTGACATGACATCATCAGACACGTCCTATCGAATTCTCTACGCAGTCGCAAGGGGAGACGCTTTCGGTGGCTCTTCGCTACATGTAATGGATATGGCCAAACGCCTATCTAAAGAAGGGCACACGGTAAAAGTATTGGTTGGAGGCACTCCCGACATGGAAGTCCCGAGGCGTTTCTCAAACAGTGGAATAGACTTCGAGTGCCTTCCTGATCTCGGGCGTGAGATTCATCCTGCCAATGATTTAAAGGCAGTGATTGCGATGCGGCGAGAAATCAGGAAATTCGATCCTGATCTGATCTCACTTCATGCATCCAAAGCTGGCGCGATCGGACGGCTCGCCGCTCTCGGCATCGACTGCCCGCTGGTCTACACGCCACATTGCTGGTCATTCGTCGACGGGTTCTCAAAAGCCGGACTCTACCGCCTTATCGAAAAAGTCCTCGCGATGAAAACGACTCAGATTGTTACGGTCAGTGAAGACGAAAGAATCCTCGGGCTTTCACAAGGTGTCGGAAAACCGGAAACCACCTGCACGATTCACAATGGCGTCAAAGACCGCTATACGGATCGCGGTTCATCAAAGTCAGAACGAAATAGCACCGAAATCATCATGGTTGGTCGCTTCGAGGAGCAAAAGGACCAGCCGCTGCTCATTAATGCATTGAGCCAACTGACAGCGCTGGACTGGCGTCTTACCTTAATCGGCGACGGCCCCCTCCGCGCGAAATGTATCAAGCTGGCAAAACAACATAAAATCGAAGACAGGATCGAATTCTCCGGCTATTCCGATTCGGTCTGCGACACCTTGGCAAAGCATGATGTTTTCGCTCTGATTACCAACTGGGAAGGTTTTCCACGCAGCATTCTTGAGGCAATGGCCGCATCACTCCCGGTAATAGTGACAGATGTCGGCGGCAGCCGGGAATCCGTCCTCGATGGAAAAAGTGGTTATCTTGTCGCTAAAGGAAACGAAGAGGAACTGGTGAACAGCCTCAGAAAGCTGATCAATGATGAGAACACGAGGAAAGAAATGGGGGCAGAGGGAAGGCGGCGCTTTCGGAAGCATTTCACCTTCGACACCATGTTCTCCAACTATTTGACATTGTATCGAGGCCTCATCCAATCACAACAGAGCAACAAGCCTTCGACCCGGAGAACAGAAGAGCCTTCCGATTCCTCCTCCACCCCGGATGTTCTTATCCCGACACAGAAAGCAGCAAGGACTTCAAATCAGCCGGGAATGATTCGCCCGATCTAGTCGACCCAGCTCCTGTGCTGTTCAGATTCCAAGTGATTCATGCACTATCTCTACCCCGCCAACTCCTGACTTCATGAAAGATCTTGCTGTTCTCATCCCGTCCTTCAACGACACACCGGGCCTTCTAACGACCCTTCGTTCGATTCGGGAATCAGATAATTCCTTTACCGTAGTGATCGTTGACGACGGAAGTAGTGAGCCAGTCCGAATTGAGGAAGATGCCTTTCCGTTCTGCATCAAACTGATCCGACAAAGCATCAACGGCGGAATCGTGAAAGCGCTCAACACCGGACTCGAATACATCAGAACGCAGGGCTTTGTATTTGTGGCACGACTTGACGCTGCCGACCTGAATCGCCCGGATAGGTTCTCAATCCAGTATCAACACCTCCTTGAAAACCGGAACCTTGCCATGGTCGGCGCGAACGTCGTCTTCAGGAACGAGGGGGATGGGGAGGCTCTCTTTACGACAAACCTTCCCATCTCCCCCGGGGAAACGCGACGGTGGATGGTGTTTCGAAATTCGTTTATCCATCCGGCAGTGATGTTCCGGTCGGAGGTCCTCCACCAAACCGGACTTTACGACAAAAACTACCCCCACATTGAGGACTATGTTCTTTTCTCCCGGATTACTCAATCCTTCGAAGCCGCCAACCTTCCGGACCCGCTTGTTGATTGTTTTGTCAGGGAAGGGGGGATCAGCCGCTTACATCACCAAAAGCAGCTTATCTCCGGGCTTCGCTTTAAACTTAAACATCCGAGACCATTCGATCCTCTTTGGTACGCATTCCTCGCCAAGCGGGCAAGCTATCTCGTGATCCCTCATTCTTTCCGGGACCGCCTCAAACGCGTTCTGGGATTCACCAGGCCGGCGTCGCTGCAGCAGGCAGCTGCTCCAATTCCGGAGAACACCTGATGCAATTCAAAAGAAAAATCAGCAGCGGATTAAAATGGATCGCGAGTCGACGTGACGCACGCGGAGGCGTTCTGCTCTATCATCGCATCGATGAACCTGATCTGGATCCTTTCAATCTCTGCGTCAGCCCGGAAAACTTTGAGAAGCAACTCGCCGTGATCGCAGAGAGTGGAAAGGCGCTCTCACTTCATGAGTTCATGGAGAGAAAGAACAGAGACCAACTGGATCGTGGATCGGTTTGTCTTACCTTTGATGACGGCTACCTCGATGTTCTCACCAATGCACTGCCGCTTCTCGAGAAGTATGAAATCCCGGCGACTTTGTTCGTTACCACTGGAAATCTCGGCAAAGCATTCTGGTGGGATCGACTCGCTTCACTTGTTTACCCAGAAGGAGCCCTGCCCTCCACCTTGTTTCTTGAACCCGCTCAATCCCCGGCTATCACGATTAAGGGTCTCTCAAGGAAAGCAATCTACAAGCTCCTCTATCCTATTCTTAGAAGTTCAAGTGCAACGGGGCGCGAAGCCATCTTTTCAAGCCTTGCGAAGCAGCTTCCGGACGAAAACCGCATCGAGCCACAACGATGCGCCAGTGCCGACGAGATCGGAAAAGTGGCTTCCCATTCTCTCTTATCTATCGGTGCCCACACCGTGACACACTCCCGGTTATCCTCCCTCGACTATCCGGCACAGCTCAGAGAAATGTCCGATTCTATCGACACCCTCTCTGCAATCACCGGCAGTAAGATTGACACCTTCAGCTACCCCTTCGGCCTCGAGGGCCGTGACTTCGATAAGCTGACTCTCAAGGCAGCGAAGGAAGCGGGAATCCGTTATGGTTTTGCTGCGGACCTGAACGCGGTCACCCCGCACACAGACGACCTCGCAGTACCCCGTCTCTGGGTGCACAATAAGGCGGAGAATGCCGTTCGGCTCCCCCTGCAACTCTGGACCGGCACGTCTTTCAGGCCCCCCGTTTCATTGGCTTCCTGATTAATCAAACGATGAATGAAGCTGACAAAGCATTCGCGTTTCCTGACGAAATGTTGCCCGTCAGCTTTTCAGTCCGTCCCGCTCCATAAAGATTCCGGTCATATAGTTGACCCAGAGAAATCCGATAGTGGTCGGACCAAAGCAATCACTAAGCTGGTTGCAGATCACGTAGACCGCGGCCGAAAAAAAACAGGCCAGGACTCGAATATCGTTGTCGTTTCCCCTGCCTCTCACAATCGTGAAGGATTTCCATCCAGACCGGCCAAACACCGTGAGGCATAGCGCCGCAATTCCGATCCCTCCGAATATTCCAATGCCTTTGAAATAGTCGAGGACGAGGTTGTGTGCGTGCGAGATGCCGTTAACTTTTTCCCCGGCGCCGGTCCCCACGAGCCAATGCTGTTTCCCCTGCCGGATAGCCTCCTCCCACAGGACTTTTCTGGACTCGATAGATTGGTAGTTCGAGACTCCTCCCTCGAAGATACTGCGCAGCTTCTCCGCGACAATCGGACTGATCATATCGGCGATCATCAGGCCGAAAAGTTTCAGAAATATTCCCAGCAGGCTAAGGCTGATCAAAACGGCAAATATCTTAAAGAAGCTGCGCGATCGAAAAGCGAGAAGAGTATAGATGAGCATGCTGAAGATCAAAGTAACACCCAATGCCGTTTTCGATCCGGCCCGGAAGAGCGTGTAAATCATCACCACAAAAAATACGCTCCAGAAAATCTTCCCCCGGAACTTTTTAGCGAGACTGAATTCCACTGTCACCAGGGGGATCAAAGTCGCGAGGCAGATTGAATGTTGAATAGGGTTCTCAAAGAAGCCCTGCATCCGATAGGAACCGAAGATAAGCGGTTCCAATGGGGGGACGAGAATGGCAATAAAGAGCGGCACAACGCTGAAAGTAACGGCACAACCGATCAGAATCAGCGGAACCCGTCGAATCAAATGCGGAGCATACCAGGCCAATACCACATAGTGAGCAAAAAGGGCAAACGGTAATAGGCTCGGATAGATAATACGGAAACTCCGAATCGGTGAATCGCTGTTCACCAGCGAAAGAATTGAAAGCAAGACAAAGCCGAGTAACAGAAAGAACTCGAAACCAACCAGTCGAAGTTTCACCACAACGAACTCACGCGGCACTTTCAGAACAACTAAACAAATCACGAGGAGTCCCGGCGCCATCAGCGTGAGTGAGAAAGTGTCGCCAAGTGCCAGCGGCCTAACGAGCCAGAGGCTGCATAGATACAGATAGAGCGGAAGCTGAAGCAGGAGAACTAATGCGAGCGACTCCTTTCTCAAATGAGAAGGATCCATGCCGTTGAGCCGTGTTAACACCTCTTTGTCAGGATCGGAACGGCTCACTGTTCCCCCTCCCCTTTCACATCTCGCGATCGCATCGAGCTTATTGAAAATTTCAGAAGAAGAATCTTCTCCATGATGATTCCGAATCCGATGACGTAGACAAAGGCAACTGCCCCGAAAGGGGGAACGAGAAGCACCGATAAAGTGCCTGTAAACAGGAAGTGTAGAAAGGAGTAAAAGGCCATCCGGCGCGTATGACCAACCATGAGAAGAAGCTGATGAGTGGGGCCGAGAAGGAGGGAAACGAAGGCAAAGCCCATGAACACCCTCAAAAATATAGCTCCTTCACCAAACCCTTCCCCGAATATTTCCATGACGGGTTCAGCAAAGGTTAAAAGAACTAACACGGGAATCCCGAGCACCATGAGTCCTTTAAGAATTGCCGTCCGGTAAATTCTTCCAAGGAGACTTCCATCGACCACGTGTGCCGCTCGCGACATCTCCGGCATGACAAGTGAATGCACCGCTTTCACCAACACATCGATGAGAACAAAGAGGCGAAACCCTGTTGTCACCAACGCTATCTGTTCGCTTGCATGACTTCTTTCCAGAACAGCCAACGGAACAATGAAGGACAGGGACGCAAATAGAGAACCAATAAAGAGCGGAGAGCCCTGTTTAAGGTGCTCTCTGAATTGAAACGCGTCAGGGAGGCTGAGAGGACGTCCCATCCCGCGAAAAACCGGGATAAGAAAGGCTCCGAATCCTGAGACAAAGAAAGCAACCGCATAGGCGGTGAGGGCGAGGTCGGTGGTGAGACGGTCACCAAAGCTCAAAATGGAGATGATGAGCACCAGATTCAAAACGGTATGCCGGCAAACAATCGCAAGAACCGGCCTGCCAAGCCCGGCAAGGGTCTCACTGTTGATCATGCTCATGACCACCCCGCTGACGCAGATAAACGGAATTAGATACCAGAAGGGGCTTCGATCGGCATCGACCTGGACAAAAAGTGCGTAAGCGCACAGAGCGGACGAAAGAACCAAAGCAAGCGCGAGGGCGGAAGCCCGTAGAGGGGCCAGGAACCGGATCAAACGCCCTTCAGTCTGATCAATTCGCGGAACCTGTTGCAAGGCAAGCCGGTCAAGCCCGAAGGTCGCGACCTGACCGATTTCCAGCATCACGGCGATCCAGAAGAAATACATTCCTGAATCTTCGACGCCGAGGGTTCTCGTGATGAGAATGGTTGAAAGCAGTTGCAGGAATGCCCCCGCCAAACGCAAGCCGGCCGGGAAAGCCGATCCCACAAATGACGAAAGTTCAGGCACCCCCCTTTTATCAGCGAGGTACCTCCAACTTCGCTGCCAAAAGTTAAGGGGACAATTCATCACGTTCAAAACCAGCGGATCTCTCCATCACACAGGATACTGCCAGAATGCAAACATTATGATAAACCTGATAATTTTAAATCCAAGTGATTTCCGGCTTTTTAGCTCAAGGCATTCAACTGGACAGAGAGAGCCCCGCGGCTAGGATGAGCCGGGTCGTGCTTCATGAAATTTCTCCGGTTTTCCACCTGTTCTCTGCTCCTCGGATTGTCTGCCTTTCCGGTCTTCTCTTTTTCAGCAGACACGGAGGCGAAGGTCTCGTCGATCATCGAACAGTTCTCGACGATCGAAGACCGGCTTCACACGCTGAAAACGGTGACGATTGACGCTTCCCACGCTGATAGCATTTACGGCGTTGGCAAACTCACCGTGTGGATCGACGGCGAAAGCGTCGTCAAAGTGAAGAACGAGCTGAACTCCGATGACACTGTGAACATCCAGGAAGCTTGGATCAGCAATCAAAACCTAATTTTTTTCTTCGAACGTCTCGAATGGCACGGGAATCAGGATGGCGCGGTAACGATCAATGAATATCGCTACTACTTTGACGACGAAAAAGCCGTCAGAGAAATGAGCAGAAATGACTTGAGAGCGGCGGGTCAGAGTCTGGATGTTTCTGACGTGGCGCATCAGGTCAGCGACGATTACGACCCGGATTACGCCAAAAGCCTATACGACGAAAGAAAAACACAAACGGGTGAGTTTCTAAGGACCGCCCTCGCTTTCTCCAGCCATGCCGGAGGAACTCCCGATCTAAAAAACTGGCCCTATCGTGTGCTCCTTCAAACGCTCTCTCCAAATGGACAATATGCGCTCGCCTGGGGGCTCGAAGGAGTTTCCACTCCCGACTGGAGTCGATGGGAAACAGAACGGTATGACTACCTCACCGCGCTCGGAGACCCGGCCTACACCCTCGACCTCATCATGCTTTCAACGGGCTCTTCTCTTGGGAGAATGAAGATCGATTTCGAACCGGGCGGGAGTGCTCCCTACCTGTGGACAAAATGGTCAGAGGACGGTCGGCTTTTCGTTGGAGCCAGTGACTACCGATGGGCTACCGGAACAGCATCACTCTACCAGTTGAACCAGGGGAGTGTCAGGGAAGTCGCCAATCTGTCCGGCGCGCTCTCGGATCTTGCCATTGAAGCGCTCAAGCAGGCCGAGCACCCCTATGCGATAGACTCCACCGAAGCGATGGGTTTCATCGACCTCAAACACCTCGGTTCAGACGGGTCGATGGAAATCGGGTATGCCATTGAGTCAAAGTTTGAAGGAACCCGTCGCAATGCCTCAATCGATTTTGAACTACAGGCTGATCTCTCCACCGGGGATTTGAAATCACTTTCAAGCCGGGTCGGTGACTTCACTCCCCTCCCGACCTCGTGGAGTAAATTGAAGACCTTTCTTGCCGGGAAGGCGAGCGGCTGGCTCACCCACTCTCCTGCCGTCGAAGACTATCTTTCTCTTAACACTTTCATCGACGACGGAATTTTACATCTCTACAATTCGTTTGGAGGCTTCTTCAATCAGGACCTGATCGAAATCATCACTCAGCGGCCTCTCTTCACTTCCGGCCCCCACTATCCGGGCGGGATCATGACTGATTCGCGTTTTGAATTCGGCCACTACGACCCGGAATCAATTCGTACGATTAATCAAGGGATGGGAAATGTCCTCGGACCCGATTTTGTCGATGCCACCCGCGGGCTCTACAATGCCGAGTTTAGTTCTATGGCAAAGCATTTCCAGGAAGCGCTCCATTACTGGCATGCCAATCCGCAGGAATTAGAGCGCCAGAAAAATGCCTACCTGGCTCACCTCAAGAGCGAGACGCTACCCGAAAACTACTACCTTCTCGAAGGGGACCTGGCCCGGGAATTGATGGAGAGCTACTCATCCGACTGGACAGAACAAACCTGCTATCTGACCGGTTTACGATTCTGGGTGAGGCGAAGTTGTGACGGCTCCTACGCTCAGTTCGCCAGTCTGCTGCAGGAGGTGATCGCAAACTATGATCGCGGTTACTTCGCCTATCGCGGCATTCCCACCCTCCGACTTCCATCCGGCAACGAAGAGGGAACCCCCGGGATAACGGAGGCAATCATGGACGAATCAGGGGCGATGGGAATCAACCAGAACACGCCCTTCGAGTTGGCTGCACTCCAGGCAAAGCTTCCCGGAATGATCGTCACTTACACTGACTTTTATGATGAAGGAGGGCAGTATCCTGCTTTTCAGGTCGCGAAGGGAAATACGAATGCCCTCACCCTGATCCGCTATGATCCGGGTGATCCTCTCGCCTTCGAAGCCCGCTCCGGCAACATCCGCATGCGCAATGGGATTTCCACGGGAGACACTTTCGGCAGTATTTTTGAAACACAGGTGCCGCTGGGGCTCTTCAACGGCCTCGAAACTGACGTCGGCGCAGTCATGGTCGAAGCTCCCGGCAGTGAACGAATCACTTTGATGTTTGAACCCCCGCCGGGCCGTCAGATCACCGACCTGAATCTGAAGCGGGCGGATCTCAACGATTTCGTCCTTTTTGAAATGCGCTGGATGCCATGAAGAACTTTCTCCTATCCCCACTTTGCCTCGCGCTGTGCCTCTCTGCCGTGTTTTCTTTTGCCAGAGCGGAAAGGGTCGCCCTCATCGTAGGAGTCGACTCCTACGCATCTGACACCATTCCCAGCCTCGACGGCGCGCTCCGTGACGCACGCATCATGTCAAAAACGCTGAAGGAAATGCATTCCCCCTTCGATGTCATTCTCTTGGAGGACCCTACTCTTAATGATGCCCTCGACGGAATCGACGAATTCATGTCCAAAGCAAGAGGCGCACAATGTGCCCTCTTCTTCTTCGCCGGCCACGGAATTGAATATCACGGGGAAAACTTCCTTCTCACCAGTGACTCCGATATCGGTCTTGATTCGGAAACCTCTGTGGAAGCAACGAAACGCCGGCTTCGGCGCAAGATGCTCTCACTGAACCTCGTCATGGATGAAATTGAACTCACTGGATCAGACCTGAAGCTCCTTGTTCTCGACGCCTGTCGCGACAACCCCATTCCTTCGGCTGGCAGTGGTGGAAAAACCCGATCTCTCGGAAGCACCCGCGGACTTGCCCGGGTTTCCGCTCCCCTCGGCATGCTCGTCAGCTACTCGGCCGATGCCGGGCAAGTGGCGAACGATGGACTCTTTACCGAAATCCTGACCAGCAACCTCGCCGAACCCAGCCTCAGCGTCATGGAGGTTTTCGCGAAAACCCGTGAAGAGGTAAACGCCGTCTCGCGGGAGCGAAACGAAGCCGATTCCCGCTACAACGTTCAACTTCCGGCCGAGTACAACAAACTGGGACTCAGCGGCATTAAATTCGTCTTCAACGATCCCAACGCGAACGCGACAACGATGCCCCCTCCGGTTCCGGCTCCCAATCCAACTGTCCCCACGGTGCCACCGAAGGGAAATACCTCACGGTCACTTCCGGCGGAAACGTTCCTCAACAGCGTCGAGATCAAAATGATTCCCCTCGCCGGAGGTCGCTTCCAAATGGGTGATCTCGACGGCCGGGGAGAAGCCGATGAGCTTCCGGTGCGGGAAGTCGAGATCGCCCCCTTCCACCTCGCCTCTACCGAAGTCACTCAAAAAGCATGGGGATACCACTCTGATCTTTCGATTCAGGATCTCCGGCGCGAAGCGGGATTTTTGGGACAGAAGCTTTCCGGCGAAGGCCCCGGTCACCCGGTCTACTACGTGAGTTATGATAAAGCCGTCGAATACTGCCGAAAGCTCACGACGGCTGAACAACATCTCGGTCGAATCCCCCCCGGCTACGCTTACCGACTCCCCACTGAGGCCGAATGGGAATACGCCTGCCGTGCCGGCGCCACGGAATCATTTCAGGGAGACGCCATGGAAATCGGTGAGATTGCCGGATACAATGGCTCCATTGAAAGCGGCACCAAAAGGGCAAATGCCTTCGGCCTCTACGACATGCAGGGAAATGTCTGGGAGTGGTGCCATGATTACTATCAAGCGGGATACCGGGGCCTCTCCGGGAGCTTCCCTCGCGGCCCCGTCAATGGAGAATCCCGGGTCTTCCGTGGAGGAAGCTGGATGGAAGAACAAACCGCCTCCCGCCCCTCCGCCCGGGGATATGCACTTCCCGGTTTTAAACACCGCAGCGTTGGCTTTCGCCTCGCTCTTGGGAAGGAATGACCTCAACGGGAACGCAGCCAGACGATGCTGCCTTGATTCGGAGCCTGCTGTACCTGGCGCCGGACCGTCGTCGTATTCTGCTGCCCCTGAAAAACGGCGAAAGGCTGAAACTGTGAGCGCACGGCGATGACTTTTTGCTGCGGCTTGGACTTCTGCTTACTGTGACTGCTGTGTCCGTGACCGGAGTGCTGAGATGACGAATGGCGACTGGGCTTTTTCTGCGATGACTTTTGATGAGATCCATGGTCGCGGTGATCATGACCGCCGTGCCCCGAATCACGCTGCTGCTGCTGAAACCATGGAAATCCACTGGTTCCCGGAGCTCTTGATGGCGCCTGCGGTTTCACCACAACTCTCGGTGGTACCGCCTGAGGGTGGTGAACCGGGGGACGATAGATACCTGCAAAAGGGTTATTAGACTGAACCGGCGGCGTTGCCTGCCGTATCACCCGGGGCTGCTGAAGGCGGGGCGCGGGCTGAAACCAGGTGCGATTCTGCGGCGGCTTAGGAGCGTGAGCATGATCGGAGTGAGGGGGGTGCGGCACTTGCGGAGGCACGATGTGGCTTCCGTTTTCGGAAGTGACAGCATGTGCGATACCGCGGACGAGCATTTCAAGGACGCGGCTTCCACCATCCTGCGATTGAGCAGAAACAATGAAAGCGAAGAGAAGGGCGAGAGAGAGGGAGCATTTCTTCATTTCCAGAGTCTCTCAGAAATCCCGTCGCTATCCTAGTAAACTTTACCACCAACCATATTCCCGGGTGGGTTGTAATTGCAGACCACCACGGTCCAGCCTTTCATTTGCCCTCGTTGCACAACCGCTTTTCCCGCTCCGATTTCGGTGCTCCCGCGCCATACCATCTGCGTGTAATGCCCGGCAGGCATAAGGGAGGCGGTGAACACGCCGTCGGTCGAGCGAAACAGCTTTTTCTCGGCATACCACTGCTTCGCCCCTTGCACAGGGCTGTAACTTGCACCCGACCCGGCAGCCAGATTTTCACCATAACTTCGTGCTCCGCGGGGGCGATGCTCAAATTTACCTTTTCTCGCAAGCTCGTCGGCCCACTCCTGTGCCACCCGCGCAATTTCAGGAGACCAGGCTACCGGAGCAACACCGACCTCCGCACGCACCTGATTGTGAAAATCAAGAAACTCGGCAGCCTCGCGGGGACTCAGCTTCGATCCGGTTTGCTGAGGGAGGGAAGGAGTCACCAGCTCTGAAATCGTTGGCGGCGGAGTCGGCGGGAAAGAAGAGGAAACCGGGGCGGCACTCCCGCCAAGAGCCAGCGACTGCTGCGCCGCTGCCGTGGCCCGATATCGCACGACGGCCTGCTTTCCATCCCCCAGGACCCAGAGGTGCCCCGGATTGGTATCAAGGATGACTTCTTCACCCGGGCTAACCACCCCGAAATCCTGTATTCCCCCGGTAAAATCCACCCATGAAAGTGTCAGAGGAGCGGAGGTTCCATTCGAAACCCTTACGGCTACCTGATCAGCTCCCTGATTCAATGAACGCTGCAGGTCTTCCTGCCCGATTCCCAATGAGAAAGTCACAAAAGCAACGGCGATGAGGTAAATTTTCATGATAACAGGAGGGATGACGCTTCTCCTCAGGCTACCATTCGCCGACGCGGCGACAAGCTTGATGCTCTCATTTCGTCGAAACCGTATCCACCCAAGAGGGTTTGCCCTGATACCATACCCTGTTACCTTGGGCCCATGCCAGCTTCGACCGAGTCTCCCGACGACAGTATTGCCCTTCTCATCGATGCCGATAACGCTCCCGCCGCGAAAATTGAGTTTATTATCACCGAGCTGGCGACCCACGGGGTCGTGAATGTCCGCCGGGCTTACGGCAACTGGACAAAGCGCGGCCTCACCGGTTGGACCAAGGTGCTTCACGAGTACGCAATCGAACCGGTGCAACTCTTCGACATGGTCAAAGGAAAGAACGGGACAGATATGCGACTGCTCATCGATGCCATGGACATGCTCTACACGAAAGAAGTGCAGACCTTTGCCCTTGTCTCATCTGACTGCGATTTCACTCCGCTCTGTACGAGGCTCCGCGCAGACGGAAAGCAAGTCATCGGATTTGGCGGTCAAAACACCCCGGCCCCTTTCATTAACGCCTGCACGCGATTCCTCTACCTCGATGATGAGGCGGAGTCCTCGGAGCAAAAGAAAGCCCGGAAAGCCTCCGGCAATCAGCTCAAGGGGAACACCAAACTGATGAATACCCTGCGTAGTGCGATCGATGCCGCCGCGGATGATGACGGCTGGGCCTCACTTGGCCCGGTCGGCGCCTACATCTCCAATCAGGGGCCCTTTGATCACCGAACCTACGGATTCAGTAAGCTGAGTGATCTGTTCCGGGCGATTGATGCCTTCGAAATGGAGAAGCTTCAAAACGGAAATCAGACAATTTTCAGAGTGAGAAGGAAATAATCCACTCAAGCGCGTCATCGGGGTTTCTTCGTTTATTCGAGACAGAAGCCAAAAAATGGGTTAAGAATGCGCCGGTTCAAGACTTGGCTAAATCAAGATCTGGAGTATTGCCAAGTATTACATCACTTAACAGGTGATCTGCAACCCGCTGATCGGGGACAGTCTATGGAGACAATGCCACGCGCTCGAGCCACCTGATTATTATGAAAATGTATGTGGGCAATTTGTCCTTCGACACTACGAAAGAAGACCTGGAAGATGCGTTCGGCCAGTATGGAACCGTTACGGATGTCCATGTTCCTCAAGATCGCGAAACAGGACGTCCTCGCGGATTTGCCTTCGTGACTCTTGATTCAAGCGAAGCCATGAATGCTGCGATCGACGCTCTCGACGGACAGGATTTTGGCGGACGCACCATCAAGGTGAATGAAGCACGCCCTCGCGAAGATCGCGGTGGTGGTGGTGGTGGCGGCGGTGGCCGCGGCCGCTACTAATCGAACTGCGTTTAACGCATTCGATCCAAATGAGCGGAACTCTTCACGGAGTTTCGCTTTTTTTGTGCTCTCATCAAAAGTCTGCAGGTAGGGATAGACGTAGTGATTCGCCGTTTCCCATGTCAGTTTGAACCTCTAGAATCCCCCTGAAACAATCCCTTAGGACATGAAACCCGCCCTTATCCTTTTCGCCCTTTTTTCCCTCAGTGCGACCTCCCTCAGCGCTTCAGAAAAGCCGAACATTCTACTCATCCTTTCAGATGACCTAGGGTTCTCAGACCTTGGCTGCTACGGCGGAGAGATCCAGACACCACATCTCGATTCCCTTGCTGACAACGGCCTAAAGTTCACTCAATTCTACAACACAGCTCGCTGCTGGCCGACGCGGGGATCACTCCTCACCGGCTTCTACGCTCAACAAATCCGGCGTGACAGCGTCCCCGGCGTCCCCTCCGGCGGGGGCAACAAGGGCATTCGTCCCGACTGGGCTGTGCTCCTGCCCGATCTTCTCGAGCCGGTTGGCTATCGTTCCTACCACACCGGCAAATGGCACATCGACGGCATGCCTTTGGAAAATGGGTTTCACCATTCCTTCTATTTGAAAGACCAGGGGCGTTTCTTCAATCCAAAAGTGCTCTGGAAAGATGATGTAAAACTTCCCCCCGTGGAGAAAAACTCAGGATTCTACGGAACCACCGCCCTCGCTGATCACGTCATCGAAGTGCTGCAGGATCACAGGGCAAACTATTCCGAAGCCCCCTTCTTTCAATACCTCGCCTTTGCCGCCCCTCACTTTCCCCTGCACGCGCTTCCTGAAGACATCGCGCTCTACGAGGACGTTTACAAAAAAGGTTGGGATAAGATCAGGCAGCAAAGATGGAAGCGAATGCAGGAGATGGGACTCCTTGACCCTTCAGCAACCGGGAAACTATCCAAGGTGGAGCGGGATCTGGGTCCTCCCTACCATTTCCCCGAAGCGTTCGAAATACTCGGAGAAGGCGAGATTAACAGACCCGTCCCCTGGAAGGACCTCACCGCCACACAGAAGGAGTTTCAATCGAAGAAAATGGCTATCCATGCAGCGATGATCCACCGCATGGATATCGAGATCGGCCGGGTCTTCGATCAGATTAAATCGATGGGAGAATGGGAGAACACCATCGTCCTGTTTCTCTCCGATAATGGAGCGAGCGCCGAGATCATGGTGCGCGATGACGGGCATGACCCTACCCTGCCAATGGGAGCGGCAGACACCTACCTCTGCCTCGGCCCCGGCTGGTCGACTACGAGCAACACCCCCTTCCGCCGGCACAAAACCTGGACCCACGAAGGCGGCATCTCGACACCTCTCGTCGTTTCATGGCCCGACGGCATAGAGGCCCGGGGAGAAACCCGCCGTGAGCCCGGTCACGTCATTGATATTGTTCCGACGCTTCTGGAACTGGCCGGAGCCACGCCGCACCCGGATGCCCCGGCCTCACCCGGAAACAGCCTTGCCCCTCTATTTACGAAGGATCACAGCACCTCGCGTGAATCCATCTGGTGGTTTCACGACGGTCACAGGGCCATTCGTATCGGTGACTGGAAAGCGGTCGCCCCCATCGCGGAACCGTGGGAACTCTATGACCTTTCAAAGGATCGCAATGAAACAACCGACCTCGCCATCGCACAGGCGGGGAAACTCCGGGAAATGATCGCAGAGTGGGAACGGCTCATGGCGAGGCACAAAAAAACCGCCACCGCTGACCTCGAAGCGAAAGATCTGAAGGCAGCACAACCTGCGCAACCGGACCGAATGAATGTCGCTCAGGAACTCGCCCGACCAAAGCGTAACCAGGTCCTTCCACATGGCGAATCGTTTTCCCTCGAGGGACGGCATGCCTTTCTCATGACCCCGAAAGAGGAAGTCACCGGCACCTCAAAACCGTGGATCTTCTACGCTCCGACCCTGAAAAATTATCCCGACAAGCATGAAACCCGGATGCACCGGCAGTTTCTCGAGGCGGGAATTGCCGTCGCCGGCATCGACGTGGGCGAATCCTACGGCAGCCCTCACGCCCTGCCCTTTTTCAAGGCCCTTCACGCCGAAATGGTTTCGCGTGGATACGCGGAAAAATCAGCCCTCCTCGGACGCAGTCGCGGAGGGCTCAGCACCTTGAGCTGGGCGGCGGAACACCCTGAATGGGTTTCAGGGATGGGCGGAATTTATCCGGTCTACGACTACACCTCCTACCCCGGGACAAAGAAGGCCGCCCCCGCCTATGCTCTCAGCGAAGCAGAACTGAGCGGGAAAGAAGCGAGCCTCAATCCAATCAAAATGGCGAGCCTCATCGCGAAGGCAGGCATTCCCGTTCATCTCATTCACGGCACCGCTGATAAGCTCGTCCCTCTGGAGCAAAACTCCGGAGCCCTCGAAGCCGTTTACCGGGGTGAGAAGGCACACGACCTCATTCAAATCGATCTCGCGAAAGGACTGGGACACAGTTTCCGGGAGGAGTTTTTCACTCACCAACCGCTCATTGACTTCCTCATTGAAAAGGCCCTTAGCGGCGCAGCTGAGTGAAACGCTTCACGGATCACGCCTTTGACCAAACCGATCAGCCCTCTTACCTTTCATCATGAAAACGTTTCTCATCCCCGGAATGTGCGCCAGTCTTCTGCTCTCCCTTGCCTTTTCCGCGCAGGCTGACGATTCCAAACCCGGAAAGAAAGCCGTCATCGAAGTACTGACGAAAGCGCCTGCACAGCCGAAGGAAACAGTCGAAAAATCTGACGAAGAGTGGAAAAAAGAACTCACTCCTGAGCAGTATCGCATTCTTCGCGAAGCGGGAACGGAGCGAGCCAACGGTCAGGTTTACAAGGAGTTCAAACATCAGGGCGGCGGCACCTACTACTGTGCCGGGTGCAATGCCGAGCTTTTTACCTCAGCTGAGAAGTTCGACTCGAATTGTGGCTGGCCCTCTTTCTATGACCCCGCCAAAGCGAAGAATGTAAAATACTCGACCGACTATCATCTCGGCTATGCGAGAACTGAAGTGCTCTGCAAGATTTGCAATGGGCACCTCGGTCACGTCTTTGAAGGAGAAGGCTTCGATACCCCGACTGACAAACGCTACTGCATCAACGGCACCGTGCTGAAGTTCGTCCCGGCAGAGGATGAACAGGAAGACGAGACCGTGGAGAAGAAGGAAGAGTGATCAATTCCTGTTCTTCAACTCCCCGAGAAGCTCGAGAGCCGCGGATCCTGAATACACAGCAACCCGATCCTGAGCTACCTCATATCTTTCCGGGCATAAGTCGATCAGAAAGGCATCGCAGGACTAATTAAAAGCACGATCGAGCCAGGCATCGTACTTTGCATCCTGCTTCCTCGAATAATTCTCCCATCTACTATCCCAGCTCTCCTGTCTGGCCTCCGCTTTTTCGATCTTCTTCTTCATCTTTTCGTCCTGAGCAATGATCGTATTTTCAAGATTATCAGGATCATCATTCGTCACGCAGGAAGAGAGCAAAGTGGTCACAAAGCATGCCGGAAGAAGAAGTAAAGCTGGGCGTTTCATTTTCCTCACTCTGAAGAGGTCGCAAAAAAAATCAATCCCCGTTGTTACTCATGGTGATCCGCGTAATGCTGCCTCAGGAGATCTTTGCCGTAATCATTTCCGTTCGGCGTCCGAATCACGGCGTGAATATGGTCTCTTGAAGGAACGCCGGTCCGTTCCAATCCAATCGGACGTTGATGATCAAACTCAATAAAAACAACCGGGCTCTGAATACGATAATAGAAGACTGAATCCTCTCCGGTCTCCCCTATCCACGCGAAATAGGTGTCATCGAGATGCGCGGCCACTTCATCCAGTCGAATCTTCGCATGCCCTTCCTCCTGATGGTTTATCCAGACCGCGATCAGCGCCAGAAAGGCCTCTTTCGTCTCCTCATCAAATTGATTCGCCTTGATTCCTGCATAGTCGGTAATCAGATTATCCTTAAAGGCTTCTGCGAGGGCATTTGTCGGCCCCTTTTCCCCCGCAATTCTCGCTGCAGCCTGCTCTTCGCCGGAAAGAGAATTCATGAAAGCCAGTCCTCGATCCTGCTCCTCCTGCAGGATGATTGTTCCTTCATATTTCCCCGACCTGGCTTCAACCGGCTCCGAACCGAGGAAGACCGGCGACATCACCACCTGATCGCCGAGAACGAAATAGTTGATCACCGCATGATGCCCATCAAACTGCCAGCCCCAGGGTTCTGTCATTGAGGGCTCTCCCATGACAGTAAGGTGGTAGAGCCATTCACCGTAACCATCCCAACTGTTTTTGAGTTCAGCGATGGTCTCGTTCAGCTTCATGATGTCACGCGTCGTTTCAAACCCGCGCGCGCTCAGCCCCGATTTCATCATCGCAAAACCCAACTCTCTCTGCTTCTCAGTCATCGCCTCAAAGCTGATGCCCTGGCGCGGATAACTGTGTTGATTGGCCCACTTCCGCCATTCGTCGTCGTTCACCTCAAACAGGGTATTCTTTCGCTGTTCTTCGCTCAGCTCCGCCAGGAAAGCCTCGGCGGCAAGCTTGACCGGTTCGGTCGATACCCCCGTCGTTTCGAGAGAAAAAAGATTCGGAATCACCTCGCCGTTCGTGGTGAGGCCCTTGAAGGGAACCTCCAGCAGGCGTTTCTCCATCTCCTGGAAAGAACCGCCCTTACCTTTGCCCCCTTTCCCGCCTTTTCCCTGAGCCATCGCTTCAGGGAGTAGAAAAATAATGAGAAGGAGAATCGCGGTCAGTGGTCTTTTCATCGTACGGGGATGCGGTAATCCTAACACTCCCCGTTAAACACCGGAAGTTTTATCGTGTTCTCAACTCTCCTGTCGAAAACTTCAAAGCCGAATCGCCCGATGATCACGTAAGCCCCCGGAAACCCGAAGCTACTCCAGCGGCAAGCCGTGCTTTTGCCAGAAGGCATTCAATGCCGCCGGTGACCCCTTGAAAACATTCCGCTCCGCGGGCCGATCGAGATCCCCGAAATAAAGAGCATTTTGATAGGCACCATGAGAATATACCTTTGGCTTTGAGGCCCCGTTTGTCCACTCAACCCCACCATATTGCCACATCGCCCAATCAGGCCAGAGAGCATACTGCTTCACCAGATTTTCGGGATTTCCCGGGGCGGGATAGACCGGCCCGGCCCCACTCGTATGTGAATACAGAGCAACCCAGTAAGGAGCACGCTGAAGCCTGGCTTTTGTCTTTGAATCAGCCGAACTGGTCTGCTGTTTGAGCGCCTGACTGTTCTCAAGGTAGGCGACAGGAACGATACCGGTCCTTGATTCAACACGATCCATGAACTGCAGAATCGCAGATAAAGAGAGATCCCCATCGTAATCTCCGACGAGAAGCATTGCGGGCGCATTCCAGCTTCGCCCTCGGGCGATCGCCTGAGCCCGATCCACAAACTGGTCCGCCTGGGAAACCGCGCTGACGTGCTTTTGCACGCGATAGTAAAAACCAGGTAACATGCCGACACGATCCGCCGCGGCGACAAAATCTGCGCATTTTTCGTCGAGGTTCCCGCCCTTGCCGGCCCGGGCAATGAGGCCCTTTGCCCCGTTCGCAGCCAGGGCGGAGACATCACTCCGGGAAAACCCCCTCCCCTCGCGCTGTCGTTCCTTCGGATCATATGCCGAGACATTAATGATCTGCTGATACCCCCCGCCGACAGAGGGTGCCGGGGTCGCATCACTCGTCGGCACAGAACGGCATTGGGAAAGAAGAATAGCGGCGGGAATGAGGAGGAAACGATTCATTCAGATGGGTTCGGGGGCGGAGCAGCGGCCGTATAGCACAAGCCGCCGCCACTCTACCTCACCTTCCATCAATACACGAATCCGATAAGAATTCCTGCCTTTCACAAGGGGGACGCATCTACTCCGCATCCCGAGATCGCGGGAAAGCTGAACAGGCAAACAAAGAAGATTGATGCAAAGATAAACGTCCGTAACCGCCGCCCAGCTGGAATCCGGCAGGAAACATCAACCCTCAAAAAACTGATGAGCCCTTCAAAATCCGACAATCTTCTTTTGATCCTCCTCCGCCTCGGGGCATTTGGATGTTTTGCGGGATGGGCCTGGGTACACCTTTATTGGGAGGGACCTTACGGCGTCTTACTCTGGCAGGACGCCACCTTTGCTCTCGCCGACAGGCTTGGGGTCAGCTGGGATGAATTTGTCGGTTCCGGCGCCCAGGACGGACTCGTTCAGGTTTGGCACCATCGCATCGGCTGGCTCTATCTCATTTGCGCGATACTCACCCTGACGGTTCGCACGAAGTCGCGAATTCAAATGGCCGGACTGATCGGGGGAAGCGGACTCCTTGTCATTCTGAGCTATGCGAAGTACCTCAGTGCACGGCAACAACTTCCGATGTTCGTGGAGCACGGGGGACAAATGCTCATTCCTGTGATCCTCGTTCTGGCACTGGCATTCGGCGTGCGCCACCGCGCCACGGTAATTGTGGCGTCAGTAGCATTCGTGATGACTTTTGCCGGACATGGTGCCTATGCGCTTGGCTTCCCCTGTCCGACCCCGGCAAATTTCCTGGGGATGACCTCAGTGATTCTAAAGGTTGAGGCGGAAACGGCCCGGACTATTTTACATGTCGCCGGCGCCCTCGACTTCCTCGTCTGTCTGGGGATATTCATTCGGCCGCTCCGGAAGGCATCCGCACTGTACGCGGTTATTTGGGGGTTCTTAACCGCACTGGCCCGACCCGTTGCGGGAATGTCCCTCGCGCTCAACTATTGGGGCGCGGATCAATATTTTCATGAGCTTGTCCTCCGGGCTCCGCATTTCATGATCCCTCTTTACCTGCTTTTTCTCTGGCGGACATCCGAAGCCTTTGGCACGCTCACCGTTCCCGCGGCCACCCCCGAAGATAATCCAGACCCGCAAACGTGCCGTCCCGCCGCTCCTCTTTTTAACTGACAAATCCCAACTTTATCGTAGAAAATCCCATGAAATTGATTCGACTGATCACTCTGTTCTGTGCCGCGATGTTGATCGCAAGCGGTGCCATGGCCCAAGGAAAAAAGGGGAAGGGTAATAAGAAAGCTCCCGCCGCACTGGCAATTCCCGAGCTGGAGAAAAAGGACATCATCTGTTTTGCTCTCTACACCGTGAGCGATGAAGTGCTCAAGCTGACTGCGCAGCTCTATCCCATTCCCGACGGTGATACGAAGACCGTTCGACTGGAAATCGAGAAAGACGGAGAGTGGGTCGAAATCGCGAGGACAGAAGCGATCGAACAAGGCTGGACAGCGCCCTTCCGCGTTGAAGACTGGGATGATACCCGGACAACAAAATACCGTGTTCTTCACGGCGATGAGGCTTCCTACGAAGGAACCATTCGTCGAAATCCCGTCGACAAGGACGAAATCGTCGTGGCAGGCTTCACCGGAAACTCCATCAATGCAAAGCATGGGGGCGACCTTTCCCGTCAGGATCTGATCGACAATGTGAAGAAAGTCGATGCGGACGTGCTCTTCTTTTCGGGCGACCAGGTTTACGACCACAACCGCCACTATGCCGCCTGGCTTAAATTCGGTCGGGACTTCGGCGAAATCATCAAAGACCGCCCTACCCTCTGCCTCCCTGACGACCACGATGCGGGACAGCCCAACCTGTGGGGTGAAAGCGGGAAGATCTCGACCCTCAGCGGGGCGGCCGACGGCGGCTACTCTCAACCGGGCGACTACGTTCAGGAAGTCGAGCGAGCTCAGACAAGCCATTTCCCGGATCCCGTCGATCCACATACGGTCGGACAGGGAATCGGCGTGTGGTTTACCAATCTCAACTGGGGAAATATCGACTTTGCCGTGCTCGAAGATCGTAAATTCAAAACAGGGCCCGCCGGCCGCGTTCCCAAGCAGGGCCCCCGCCCGGACCATATCCTCAATCCTGACTACGACCCTGCCAGCGTCGATGTTGAAGGCGCCATCTTGCTGGGTGATCGTCAGCTCAAATTTATCGACGAGTGGGCTCAGGACTGGGCTGATGCAAAAATGAAGGTCGCCCTTTCCGCAACGATCTTCTGCGGCGGAGCCCACATTCACGGAAATGCCAACGGCCGTCTCCATGCCGACATGGACTCGAACGGATGGCCTCAAACCGGAAGGAACAACGCCCTCCGGGGCCTGCGTAAAGCCTTCGCGTTTCACTATGCAGGAGATCAGCACCTCGCGACTGTCTTCCAACAGGGTGTCGATGAATACGGTGATGCGATTTTCTCCTTCTGTGTTCCCTCGATCGCGAACTTGTATCTCCGCTGGTGGGAACCACTCGAGCCGGGACCGAACCGCGAGCCGGGCGCACCTGAATACACCGGAGATCATCTCGATGGCTTTGCGAACAAAGTGACCAACTACGCAGCCGCCAACCCGGAAAAAACTCCTGCCGGCAACCTTCTCAACACCCGCGCTGCAGGATTCGGGATCGTTCGTTTCAACACGAAGACACGCGACATCGAAATGGAGTGTTGGCCCCGCAATGTGGATGTGACCGATCCTGAAGCGAAGCAGTATCCCGGTTGGCCCCTGACGATCTCCCAGTTCGACAACTACCACCCGCGCTCCTGGGGTAAACTCGGTGAGCTGAGCTTCGATGTTGAAGATCCGGTGGTTCAACTGATCGATGCGGAATCAAATGAGATTCTCTACACGGTTCGCGCGAGCGGCAAAACCTTCACCCCGGGAGCACCGAAAGATAAAACTTTCATCGTCAAAGCCGGCAAAGACGCTCCGGATACGATCGTCCTCGAGAAAGCGACCGTCGGTAGCGAAGCCCACTCAGTGACGCTTCCGTAATTTTTCATTCAACCGTTCCGAATGGGTGAATCGAAGCTTCCCGGCATCGATTCACCCTTTTTATTGGGATCAAAGTTAAAGCATGAAGGTCCGAAAATGATGAGGCGCTGGATTTTGCCACTCCTGGGAATGCTCATTGCAGGCGACATTTCAGGTGAAGAGCGCATCATTGCCCGGGAAACCTTTTCAACGGGCGATACCTCCGCTTTCACCACGGCGATCCCGAATAAGAACACCGAAATCCGCAACGGTGTTCTCTGGACGAGAGGCTCCAGCGGCGGGAAATACCCGCCCATGGTCTACCTGCCGGTGAAGGGAACTGATTTGGAAATTTCCTTTCGCTATCGCTTTCTCGAGCCGGGCGGAATGATCTGGTTTTTCGTCGATGGGGATGACGGCTTTGGCTCCGTCGATCACATGCTGCGATTTAAATTACGACCCGACCGCGTGCAGTTGCAGATCGATGCGCATTCACTCGACCCGAATCACCCGATGCGACAAAACACGGGGCGCCCTGCCGACAAAGTCAGCGGAGCCTTTCGATTAAATGAAATCCTGCCCGACGAGAAAGTCGACCTCTCAGAACACGAATGGCGAAAGGTGAAGCTGGTTTTCCGGGGATCCGAAGTGCTCATCACGATAGACGACAAACGATGGAGGAAGACACTGATTCGCCCCTGTTTCGACGACACGAAGCGGAAGCTGTTGTGGATGCTGAATGGCGGGAAGAAGGGAATCGAACTCGACGATATCGTCGTTCAATCCCTCGACCTGGAGAACCCGTGGATCCCCCTGTTTAACCAAAAGGACCTGACCGGATGGAAGGCGAATACAGATCCCGGTGCCTTCACCGTAGCAAATGGGATTCTCACCGCGCATGCCACCCATCCGGAAAACCGGGGACATCTTTTTGCGGTGGAAGATGATGGCCGTTTAGCCCGCTTCAAGGATTTCGAACTGGTCCTTGAAGCCAAAGGCGCGCCGAAATCCAACTCCGGAATCTTTTTCCATACCGACATGGAAACCCGCGACGGAAAGTTGCATCTCAAGAACGGGTATGAGATTCAGCTGAACAGCACCGAAAAGGAGAAAAGGAAAACCGGCAGCCTCTACGATGTCCTCGATCTGAGTGAGTCACCCGTCGACGAAACGAACTGGTTTCAGCTTCGCATCAGAGTGGAGGGAAAACGAATCCAGGCGTGGATCAATGACAAACAGACCGTCGACTACCATGAACCGCTGAACCCGGCGCGCTCCCCCCAACGGGCCGGACGCCTCCTCACCCCCCACGGCGGAGCGATCGCGATTCAGGCACACGACGACAAGAGCACCTTCCATTTCCGTAAAATCAGAATCAGACGCCTGCATCCGGACGGGGAGTGAGAGCATTAGCCCGTCCCCTCTTTAGCCTCCCGAGACAACATTCGGTGAGGAAACATTCACGTTTAGAGGTCTGTCCCTCTATTTGCTCTGTTCTCTCATTGGCCGAAGTCATATATTCATCCCCATGCAGATACACAGCAACTCAGTCCACCTCCGCTGGAGATTCTTCGGTCCGGTCGTCATTGGGAGTGTTTGTTTGATCTCCCTGATCCTCCTTCCCGGGGTGCGGGCAGAACTCCTCGTCGGGGCGACCCAAACCGATATCACTCCGCCGCTTCCGGTGGCTTTATCCGGTCAGTTCCACACCCGCATCGCCACAATCGTGGAGTCCCCCCTGATTGCCGCGGCGGTAGCGCTTGAAAAACGGGACACCAAAGGCAACTCCATCGATCAGGCCGTGATGGTTTCCTGCGATCTGGTGATCATTCCTGACGATGTGCTTGAACAGGTCAGAGAAAATCTAAGGAAGCGGAATCTGGAAGGATTGCGCCCCCGAAAAGTGTTTCTCAGTGCCACGCATACTCATACCGCACCAGTGATGATGGAAGGAAACTACGATATTCCCGGAGAAGGCGTGACGACGCCGGCAGAGTTTGTCGAGTTCCTCGTCACCAAGGTGTCGGATCTGGTCGAGGAAGCGTGGACCGGGAGAGAAGCCGGTGAGGTTGCCTGGGGGATGGGAAATGCGGTGGTCGCGCAGAACCGGCGCATCACCTACCTTGATGGCACCGCGAAAATGTATGGAGCGACCGGAAACGCTCGCTTCAAAGGAATCGAAGGAGCCGCAGATCATGGAGTCGAAGTGCTTTTCATCCGGTCAGGTAATGACAAACAACCGTCTGCCATCGCCGTCAACGTGGCCTGTCCGGCCCAGGAGGTAGGCAATCGTTCGGCGGTCAATGCGGACTACTGGCACGAAGTGCGCCAATCCCTTGCTGAGAAATTTGGCGATGACGTCGTGATTCTTGCCTGGATCGGCGCAGCCGGCGATCAATCCCCCCGGCTCATGATGCGTCGAGCTGCGGAACAGCGCATGCTTGAGGCTCGCGGATTGACCCGACTTGAGGAGATTTCCCGGCGAATCGTCGCCGCAGTCGACGAAGCCTGGCTCGCAGCGAAGAGAGACTTTCATCCGGATCCTCCGCTGAAACATCGTGTCCTCGATCTGGAGCTCCCCCGCCGCCTGGTCACGCCGGAAGAACTCGCAGAAGCGAAGACTGAGATCGAAAAAATCCGAACCGGGCCCGGGGAGGAACTCCACCGGAACCTGGCCCGATGGGCGTGGAATCAGCAGACTATCGATCGATTCGAAAAACAGGAAGGCGACCCTGTCCTGCCGATGGAAATGCACGTCCTGCGAATCGGCGAGGTGGCGATCTGCACGAACCGGTTTGAACTCTACACCGAGTATGGCCTGCGCATGAAGGCCCGCAGCAGGGCATTGCAGACCTTTGTCATCCAACTGGCGGGTCAGGGCTCCTACCTGGCCACCGAAGAAGCCGAAAACGCGGGAGGCTACAGTGCCATCGTCAACAGCTGTGAAGTGGGGCCCCGGGGCGGCGGAGTCCTCGTCGACGAAGCCGTGAACGCAATCAACGCGATGTGGGAGGAGAATCCCTGATCCTTCCCTCCCTTAAACGTTAAAAGCCCTCAACTCAGATGAACTGAACTGAAGGCTTTTAAGAGTGGGCAGAGAAGGATTCGAACCTTCGAAGGCATAGCCAGCAGATTTACAGTCTGCCCCGTTTGACCGCTCCGGAATCTACCCAAAAGGTCGCTGATCTTGGGAAATCAGCGAGGTCGGTAAAGTGGCGGGAAGTTCGCCGTTTGCAAGGAATTTCTTATCCTCTGCGTCATTTGATGGAATCACATCAAATCTTCCGCCACAACCGAGTTCTGCTCGCGGGTGGAAAGTGCTTTCGCCTGAGCAACGACAAACTCTTCGTTAATCTCAAAGCGGTAGGCATGACAGTTAGGACAAATGTTGACCTTCGAGGCAACAATGGAGTCACACCCCATGCACACCTTGAAGTTGGTGGGGTTCTTAACAATACGTCGAGCGCGTTTCGCGCGGTCAGCCAATGCGGTGTCTTCCTTTGCCATATGCGTGGTAAAATTACGCGCCCGACTCTTTTTTTGCAAGAATGAAATTACAAAATTGCAATTTTCTCATAATTTTTAGAAAATAATCAGTAATATTAAGGAATCTTAAGCGACTTTTCTGAGGTTCGGGACGCATTATTGCGAGAGGTAAACGGGAGAAGCCTGCCGGACGGCGAGAATCGGGCGCGAAATCTGTTTTTTGCCTTAGTTTGGGCCCCATTGAAGAATTTCACCGAAAGCGAAGCGCTCGATGCGCTGATCCCCTCTCTCCATCGAAGTCGTGCTGTGGCGGAAGCACTTCGTTCGGTCGGCATTGCGACGCCTGAAAACCCCGCCTCATTCGGACAGGTTTCCGGGGCGGGACAGCCCCTCTTCGTCGCCGCGGCCATTTCGGCCTTTCGTGAATCGGGTAAACCGGATTCCGCGATCTGGGTGGTGAGCGCTCAGGTAAAGGCCCAGGAAGTGATGCAGACGGAGCTGGGTTCGTGGGGCGAGTCCGCCCTCTTCCTCCCCGAATACGAATGGGCGGGCTTTGAAGAATCCCTCCCTGATCCTGAATCGGCGGCGGAGCGTCTCGCCGTTCTCAAAGAGCTCCATGAATCAATCCTCGCCGCGGAGGGACCTGTCATTGTTCTGACGCGTGATGCCCTGGACGAAGTCGCGCCTCCGCCGGGGACTCTTTCGCGACAGGCGGAACATTTCAAAGTCGGCGAAAACCTGAATCTCAATGCTCTCGCGGAATCCCTGGAAGGCGCCGGCTACGATCAGGAAGCGCAGGTCTATCAACGCGGGCAGTATGCTCTCCGGGGAGGAATCGTCGACATCTTCTCGTGGCAGGCGATGCACCCCGTCCGTATCGAACTCTTCGATGAGGAAATCGAATCGATTCGTGAGTTTGATATCGACTCACAGACCTCGATCAAAAAGGTCGATTCCTGCGAGATTCTTCTCAGCGAAGCGAACCTCGAACACAGCGGACGGATTTCGGATTATCTCCGGGAAGACGATCTCGTCATTGCGGTGGATTGCGAGACCGAGCTGGCGCATGTCATCGTCTCCAGCGCCGCGGTCACTACCTCCAACGAGGGGATCGAAGACTTTTCGGGAGCCTGTTACGAGAATCCCCTCGGTGAATTCGGCGCCGGAGATTTCATCCTGCAGGAAACGAGGCGCGACGAATTTTTGCGTCAGCTGGAATCCTGGCGAAAGGAGAAATGGAACGTTCTCATGGCGTTTCACTCTGACGGGGAAAAGGAACGCTTTGCCGAGCTGGTCTTCGAAAATGCCTGGGATGACGGCTTTCTCAAGCCGGTGATCGGGAACCTGAGCCGTGGCTTCACCATCCCCGACGCGAAAATCGCGGTTCTCAGCGACGCCGAGATTTTCGGGCGTTATCAGAATCAGCGCATGCAGCGGCGCTACCGGCTCGCGAAAGACAGGGAAACAAGTCAGCAGGTCAGCACGCTCCGCGAATACAACTACGGTGATCTGGTCGTTCACATTGACTACGGCATCGGGAAATTCCGCGGCATCAAATCAAAGGAGACCCCGGACGGCACCGAAGAAGTCCTCGAGATCGAATACGATGAGCAGGCCCGCCTCTACGTGCCGCTGGAGCAGGCCCACCTCGTTTCCCGCTACATTGGTTCCGGCAAAAAGGCGCCGAAACTGTCGAAGCTCGGCGACAAGCGATGGTCCCGCCTCCGAAAAAACGCGGAGAACTCGATCATGGACTACGCGGCCCAGCTGCTTTCGATCCAGGCGGAGAGGCAGTCACACCGTGGTTTCGCGCACACGCCCGACAACAAGTGGCAATGGGAGTTCGAGAACGCCTTTATCTACAAAGAGACGCCGGATCAGTTGAAGGCGATCGAGGAAGCCAAGGCCGACATGGAGAGCCCCCGGCCCATGGACCGGCTCGTCTGTGGTGACGTCGGCTTCGGTAAAACGGAGGTCGCGATCCGGGCGGCGTTCAAGGCGGTGATGTCAGGCAAACAGGTCGCAATGCTGGTCCCCACCACGGTGCTGGCGGAGCAGCACTACAAAAATTTCCGGGAACGGATGTCAGATTTTCCGGTGAAGATCGAAACGCTGAGTCGCTACCGGACGGCTGCGGAACAACGACAGACACTGGAGAAGCTGGCCACAGGAAACGTCGACATCGTCATCGGAACGCATCGTATCATCTCCAAAGACGTGAACTTTAAGGATCTCGGCCTTGTCGTGGTGGACGAAGAGCAGCGTTTCGGCGTGACGCACAAAGAACGCTTCAAAGAGATGTGGCGCTTCGTCGACGTTCTCACCCTTTCCGCGACGCCGATCCCCCGAACCCTTTACCTCTCCATGATGGGCGTCCGGGAAATGTCCGTGATCGATACCCCGCCGGCGAGCCGGCGCCCGGTCGCGACCACGATTTGCCCCTACGACGAACGCATCATCCGGTCTGCGGTCGAGAAAGAACTCGCGAGACAGGGACAGGTTTTCTTTTTACACAACCGGGTCAAAACCATCCGCGGGATGAAACGGCGCATCGAAGAACTCGTCCCCGGCGCCCGCGTTGAAGTCGGCCACGGACAGATGGGTGATGAGGAACTGGAAGACGTCATGGCCCGCTTCATCGCCGGTGATTTCGATGTCCTCGTCTGCACCACCATTATCGAAAGCGGGGTCGACATCCCCAATGCGAACACCATCATGATCGATCGCGCGGACCGCTTCGGCCTCGCCGACCTCTATCAGATCCGTGGCCGGGTCGGACGTGCGGACCGGCGGGCCTATGCCTATCTCCTGCTCCCGCCTGACATGCTCACCGTGGGCGATGCGAGAAAAAGGATCAATGCGATCAAGCAGTATTCCTCACTCGGCGCCGGCTTTAAAATTGCGATGCGCGACCTCGAGATTCGGGGAGCGGGAAACCTGCTCGGCACTCAACAAAGCGGACACATCGCCGCGATTGGTTTCGATCTCTACTGCCAACTCCTGAAACAGTCCGTCGGCAAACTCAAAGGCGAACCCGTCGGAGACCGAATCGAGGTTTCCTTTCACATCGACTTTCTCTGCACGAACGAATCCCACTACATCAAGTCGTCGGCGAACAGCCTCCCCGCCTTCATACCGGCGGACTACATGTCCGAGGCGAAGCTACGTATCACGGCCTACCGTGAGCTTGCCGAGGCAAGCCGACTCGGCGATCTCGAAGTCCTGAGAAAAACGTGGAAGGATCGCTTCGGACGCCTTCCTGAGCCTGTCGATAACTTACTGATCTGCACTGAGATCAAAATCAGAGCCGCGTTGAAAGGATGCAACGCTCTGGAGATTCAGGATCGAAAGCTGAAACTCAGCAAAAACGGGAAATACATTCAAATAAATGGTAAGTTTCCCCGTTTAATCGGAGATGACGAGGAAGAATGGCTTGAGTCAGCCCTCGACTGGGTTCTAGACTTATAGCAAGTTCTGCCTTTCTGTTCCCTTAACGCTTTGCTGATGAAACCTTCACCCCTCCACGCCCTGTTGATTGGACTTACCTTTGCCGGAACGTTTGCGGCCCGGGCCGAGCCGGTTGTACTGAACCAGCTCAAGGCTGTCGTAAACAGTGAACCCATCACCCAGAACATGGTCGATCAGGCGGTGAGAACTCAGGTTCAAGTCTGGCTTATGGGGAATAAGGGAATGGTGAGCCGATCCGAAGCGGAAAAGGAAATCCGCAAAATGGAGGAGCGCGCGCTCGACGACCTCATCGACCGCAAATTGATCCTTTCCGAATTCAAAACCCTCGGCGGCGTCATCAAAGAACAATACGTCGATGAATCGGTTAACCGCTTTGTCTCAGGTCGATTCGGCGGCGACTACGACAAATTTCTCGAGGAGTTAAAGAAGAGCGGCATGACAATTTCCCAGTTCCGGGATGTGCAGGAAGAACAGATCGCGGTGCAGGCGATCCGTTCCGAGAAAACCGGTAAAGACAGTATCCCGAATACCCCCTGGGAACTCCGCCGGAAATATGAGGAGATCAAAGGGGACTTCGCTTCTGACGGTCAGCCGAAGATTCGCATCATGTCGATTCCTAAAGAAACACCGTCCAGCTCCCCTTCCCAGCAGGAAGCAGTGATGAAGACTGTGTTGAGCAAGCTTCAGAGCGGAGCCAGCTTTTCGACGCTCGCCAAAGAGTATTCCGCTGATAGCTATGCCGATAAAGGCGGCCTTGTCGGCGTGATTGGCAAGAATCAACTGAACGCCGGCCTCACCAAGGCTGCCTATTCGATGCCGCCCGGCCAGGTCAGCCCTCCCATGGATGACGGCACGCACTGGCGTATCATTAAGGTTGAGTCCCGCGTCGGTCAGACGGTTCCCTCTTTTGAGGAACTGAAAGAGGATGTCGATAAGCGGCTCACCGTCGAAAAGCAGCAGAAGAAATTGGAGACATGGCTCACGAAACTTCGCCGTGACGCCAACGTCCGCATCTACTAGAGCCTGCCTTTCCGACCCACCACGAAAGGGGTGCCTTCTCTTCAATTTCGGTGTAGCTTTCACCTGTGCGTGTCCTCTCCATCGATCCCGCTTTGCGGAAAACCGGCTACGCCGTGATTGAACGCCAACAGGAAGCCGGTCGAAAGGCTCAATACAGAGCGCTCACTTACGGGGTCATCAACAATCCGGCGAAGCTTCGCCAGTCAGCTTGCCTCGTCGCTATTCGAGAGGAGCTGAACGACGTCATCAGGAGTCATTCCCCGGAAGTCTGCGCCGTTGAGGGGATCATCTACGTCCAGAGTTTTAAAACCGCGATCACGATGGGGGCGGCCCGTGGCGCTGCGATTATTGCCGCGGCAGAACACGGCATGGAGGTTTTTGAATATGCACCGAAGCGTGTTAAACAGGCCGTCGTCGGGAAAGGTGCTGCCGACAAGCAGCAGGTCGCCTTCATGATTCGGGCACTTCTTGGACTCACGGAAACACCGCAGGCTGATGCAGCCGACGCTCTCGCGATCGGAATGGCCCATTTTTACGCGAAAGACCCGAACCGGGTCACCGCTCTCGCCGATCAACCGTCCTCCCTGTGAAGAAACGGATCACTGCATGAAGACGGAAAATACCCGCAAAATTCTCGCGCTTCAGGCGATCGAGCAGGCCGACGAAAAGGGCGTTATTCTTTCGGAGGCTGACTTTCGCGAAGCCGGCAAAACCGCAGGAGCCCCCCTCTCAAAAAAGGTCGATGAGGCGGGAGAGAACTCATTCCTGGCGACCCGCGCCGAACTGCTTCTCATCCGCGCTACTTCGCGGTTTCCGGAAGCGGCGAAATGGGCCACGAATCCTCCCGCACATCACCGGATGGGTCTTTTCGCGATCGTGCTTCTCATAACCGCCGCTGCGCTCGGCTTCCTTACCAGTGAACTGGGACCGGAAAAACGAATTAATATCCTTTCGTTCCCTCTCCTTGGGATTCTTCTCTGGAATCTGGTGATCTATCTGCGCGAGATCATCCTGCTCTCAAAGAAGCGCGATCAACTCTTCACCGGCGCCGCGATTTCCCCGATGGTCGATTTCCTCCAGGCATCCCTGCCGCTTGAAGCGAGCGGGGACAAAGACGACGCCCGGGCACTCGCCGGCGCCCAAATGCTTTTTGAGAAACGATGGAAGAAGCTCCTTGTCCCCGTCACCGGCGCTCGTATTAAATCCATCCTACACACCACGGCGATGGTTCTCGCGCTCGCTGCAGTCGGCGGCATGTATGTGAAAGGACTCGCGAATGAATACCGGGCGGTATGGGAAAGCACCTTCTTCTCTGAAAGTGCGCAGTTGAGACCGTTTCTCTCCTTCGTCCTCGGACCCGCCGTTTCCGTCACGGGAGATTCAATCCCATCCATCGAAGAACTCGACTTGATTCATTGGAAGGCGGGAGAAGCCGCCACCGTCGGTGACAATGCAGCCCGCTGGATTCACTGGTATGCCATCACGATAGGGCTTTTTGTTCTCATCCCCCGAGGTCTCCTTGCCGTCTTCTGGCGAATCAGAGCGGCCCGCCTCGCCCGGACCCTGCCCTTCCGGGACATGTCCCCGGGCTACTACGAGCACCTCCTCGCCGTCTCGACCGGAAACACTCTTACGGTCAGCGTCGTCCCCTATCCCCTCAGCCCTGACGAATCGGTGAGGAAGCGAATCCAGCGAACCCTGGAATCGCATTTCGAAAAGCCGGTTGGAGTGAACTGGATCGCAGCAGTCGCCTTTGGCGAAGAAGAGGAATCTGTTCCCGGCCTTGAAGGGGAAACCATTCCTCTTTTTGATTTTTCATCCACCCCTGAAAAGGAAACTCAGCTAACGCTCTATCAAACCCTGTTAGAAGAAGCACCTAACCCTGTTAGATTCATCCTCCTGGAGACGACCGCTTTCGATCAGAAGACGGAAAGCCTCTCTGACGGAAATAAACGGCGCGAAGCACGAATGACCGCCTGGCGAAACCTCTTCGAAGCTGAGAACGTCGAACTCCTTTCCGTGGCCAGCCCAACGTCAACCCGCCCCTCGACGACAACATGAGCGAAGAGAAAGAAATAGTCCTGAGCCTCATTTCCCACACCAACGTGGGTAAGACTGCCCTCGCACGCACTCTCCTTCGACAGGACGTCGGAGAGGTGGCGGACAGCGCTCATGTCACGGTGATTCCGGAACGGTATACCCTCATCGAATCGGAAGGTTCGATCGCGTATCTCTGGGACACGCCGGGCTTTGGCTCGAACCTCGCCAAGCTCGCGAAGCGTCTTCGCTCCAGCAAAAACCCCGTCGGCTGGATCCTCCATCAGGTCTGGGACAGATCTCAGGATAAGTCACTTTGGTGCAGCCAGGAGGCCATCCGCAACGTGCAAGCCGACGCGGATCTCGTCCTCTACCTTGTCGATGCTTCACAGTCCCCCCTGGCCCTGAGCTACGTGGATTTGGAGATTGAGATCATCGAATGGATTCAGAAACCGGTTCTCGTTTTTCTCAATCAAACAGGAGCTCCTGATGCCGAACAGGACCGTCTCAATGAAGCGGAATGGCAGGCACACCTTTCCAAACACGAGATCGTGAAAAGTGTTTCCACGCTCGACGCCTTCACCCGCAGCTGGACTCAGGAGCATGAAATTCTCGGAAAAGCGGTCGAGGTCCTCGGGGGGAAAAAAGGGAAAACCGCGAAAGCCCTTCAGAAAGCGTGGCTTGGGAAGAATCTGGACATTTTTGATGAGTCAGTCACTCAGATCGCCGGGCTGGCTCATTTTTCTCTCAGCGACGTCGAGCCCCTCCCGGAGGAGAACCTCCTCGAAAAAGTGAAGAAGCAGATTTTGAATCGAAAAGAGCACCAAAAAGAGTTGGAGCAGATTCAGAAGCGTATGTACGAACGCCTCGCCGACGAAACGAAGAAGACCGTGAATTCGCTCATTTCGATTCACGGCCTCGACGGGGAGACCGCGGCGAGACTGGAAGAAGCCTCAGGCGACAAGTTCAGTGTGAAGCGGAATGTCGAAGAGTCTCTCATCGCCACCTTCGGCGGAGCTGTCAGTGGCCTCGTGGGAGGTCTCTCCGCAGATTTAATCTCCGGAGGCATGACCTTCGGAGGAGGAGCCCTCGTCGGCATGCTCCTCGGGGGAGCGACCACCTTTTCACTCGCCTATGGCTTCAACCTCACTCAGGCCGGACAAAACATGGTCCGCTGGTCGGAAGCCCACTTTCTGAATCAAGTGGAAACAATCACGATGCTTTACCTTGCCATTTCCCACTACGGAAGAGGTCGGGGGTCATGGCAGGATCCAATCAACAATCCGGGACGCTGGCAGACCCTTGTGAAGGAGAGACTCAATGCCAACGAAGACGCCTGGAGAAAGCTGTGGAAGAAAGGAGGCATCCAATCTGAGCCCGGAGAACTTCAGAAGCCGCTCGAAAAGCAGATCAAAGAACTTCTCACCGACGTGTTCACTACGCTCTATCCTGAGAGTGCCTCAATCTTTCGCTGAGGAAATTCAGGCTTCCCGAACCTGAGACTCGGAAACGCCGCGGAGAGCAAATATTTTCATGATCGTATCCTCAATGAGGTTACTCGGGCAGGAAGCTCCCGCAGTGATGCCAATCACCACTTCGGTTTCAGCATCGAAAACATCAGAGTAGCTCTTCACTTCCTCCTCCTGATGCAGATCATAGTGAACGATCTCTTCCAGCGAGATAAGGCACTCTGAACTGCGAATGAAAAAAGTCGGGAGCTCCTTCTCACCGATTTCGACAAGGTGCGTTGTGTTAGAGCTATTGTAGCCTCCGACAACGATGAGCATGTTCATCTTTCTCTTGAGCAACTCGAAGAGAGCGTCCTGACGCTCCTGTGTTGCCCCGCAAATCGTATCGAAAACGAGGAATTTCTCCGCCGAGCCATCGCGTTTTTCAATCGCGACACGGACACGGCGTTGAATCTCTTCTGTCTCCGACTTCAACATCGTGGTCTGATTCGCCACTCCGACCTGGTCAAGATGCAGGTCAGGATCGAACCCCGGAGAGTAACGACCTTCAAATCGCTCATAAAAAGCATCGCGATCACCATCTTTGCAGATGTAGTCACAAACAAAATCAACATCCTCAAGCGTGAGCACGATGAGGTAATTTCCTTTTCCATCATCACCGGCAGCCCGTGAAGCCGTCGCACGAGTCTCCTCATGATCCGCCTTTCCATGAATGATAGAGGTCACCCCCGCCTTCGCAAAACCGCGGACCCGCTTCCACACCTTCATGACATCCCCACAAGTGGTATCGACAGTCATGCACCCCTGAGACTCCACTTTATCCATGAAGGAAATCGGAGCGCCAAAAGCAGGGACGATGACAACATCATCCTCCCCGAGAGTATCGTATTGAGCATCCATCTCCTGCCATGGCAGTGAGACGATATTCATGTCTTCGAGCTGCCGATTGACTTCGGGGTTGTGAATGATTTCACCGATAAGAAAAATCCGATTGTCCGGAAAAACCCGCCGGGAAGCGTAGGCTAAATCGATCGCACGTTCGACGCCGTAGCAAAATCCGAATTGCTTGGCGAGACGGATCGTTGTGTTTCCGATCGTAATGACCCCGTCAGAAGCTTTCACCTTCTCCACGACTGAGCTCTCGTAATGGCTGGCTACCTCAGCCTGAACGCGCTCCATCACCTCAGGGGTGCGCACATTCACTCGTTTCTTCTTTCGGGGGGCAGCTTCTTGCATAAGGGACTTTCCAGATATCCTTGGATGCGTCTAGAAAAGAATGTCAGTCGAATCAAAGGGGGCGTCCGTGATCAAAACGGAGCGCGGATGATCCGGCTGATCGTAGTCGGTAGGACGAGGCACGTTCTTTCCAAGCGTGGCGTCCTCCGGAAGGCTGTTGGCAATATGAATAGGCGTCCCCGCCTTTACCATGTGAAAGAAATCAGCGGCAATGGTGCGATGAAGTCGAAGGCACCCATGAGTCCTCGGCTGCGGCCAAACTGCTCCGGCGTGGAATCCGTAGCCGGATTTAAACTCAACCCACCAGGGCATGGGGTATCCCACATAACGATACCCACTTGGCATTTTTGACCTTTTTCCGGGAATGATCTCATCCCCTTTAACGAAGAATCCATAAGTGTTCGATCGCTTGCGCGGCAGCCGGTTAAACGCTTTGAAATCACCGGTCGGAGTCGGATCAGAAGCCGTGCCAATAGAAATGGCAGCAACAAACCGTGGCTCCTGCCCTTCGTAAACGTAAACTGCGCGATTACTGAGACTCACGCGCACCCGAACGTCGCTCAAGTTCTGAACGGTTCCGTACCTCACCGCCATGCTCGTGGGGACTTCGTTCTCAGGCTTCGTCGCGCAGGAGGTAAGCACTAAAACCAGACCAAGCATGACAAGGCCGCGAGCGCCTGAGAAGGAACGGAAAGAAAAATGATGTTTCATAGAAATGAAGACTAAAAGTTACACCAAACACGTTTCGGAGCGAGAGAAGTTAAAAAAAACGCAAAAATATTAAGTTTTTATCTCCGGATTGTTGACATAACTTAATTATCAGGTATTCTGTTGCCGGTTACTTTCTCGGTAACTGTCTGTTTGTGTTTCGTGTTTCGGAGCCGCTCAGCCTTCGGGCTGAGCGGTTTCTGTATTTTCAGACCCGACGCTTTTCAAGCGGGACACAAAAAAGCGGCCCCGACCATTCAGCCGGGACCGCTCGTTTCGTTAAAAACCAGTCCGCCTCAAGCTTCCATACCGGGAACTTTCCAGACACCGGGAATGGCCACTTCATAGTTGCCATCTGCATCAGGCTGAACAGGAGCCTCTGCATTGAAATCAAATTCCTCAGGCATGATAGAGAAATTCGATTCAACCACTTCATCCCATTGCAATTCCTGACCACTGTATGTCGCGAGGCGCCCCAGGACACTGGAGAAGGAACTCTTCGCCCCATAGTAAGCATCGTTCTTCGGCGTGTCATTTTTGATCGCCTCGTGAAGGTGCTGGTGCTCGACATCATACGGATTTGGATCACCACTTCGAGGTGCGCGGTGCTGCCATTTCACTTCACCTTTGCGATCAGTGATCTGACCGTTTCCGAGATAGAGAATCCCCTCTGTTCCGTGAATTTCCTCAGCGACCTTTCGCATCGTTCCTTTGATCTGACGGCACTGGCTGTTGAGAACCGCATTCCCGTGCTCTTCTCCGTAACGATACTCTACGTAGTGGTGATCGAAGATTTCACCCACACTGCGTGGCTCGGTCCCGGCTCTTCCTCCCATTCCCTGTGCGGAAATCGGGTTACCACCGGCGACAGAGTCACCACTGAGGAACCAGTTCATGACATCAATATTGTGAACATGCTGCTCTGAAATATGGTCACCGCAAAGCCAGTTGAAGTGATACCAGTTTCTCATCTGGTATTCCATCTCAGTCCAACCGGGCTGGCGCTCGACAATCCAGGGGCGACTGCCGTTCCACCAGACCTGGGCGCCGGTGATGTCACCGATCAATCCTTCATCGTGAACTTTCTTAAAAGCCTCCAGATAGACATCCTGATAATGACGTTGAAGTCCTACCACGACTTTGAGTCCTTTCTGATCCGCTGTTTTCGCGGATTCGATAATCTGATTAAAACCTTTTGCGTCGACGCAGACAGGCTTCTCCATGAAAACGTGTTTACCCTGCTTCACCGCATAGTCGAAATGAATCGGGCGAAATCCGGGAGGGGTCGCAATCACGACAAGATCACACTCATCGATAACACCCTTATAAGCATCGAATCCCGCATATTGCCGGCTCTTCGGAAGATCCACCTGGTCACTTTTCCCAAGCTTCTCCAACTGCTTCATGATTTTCGGGAGACCGGATGCTCTTGGACCGGTTCCGTCAATTTTGTCCTGAAAGGCATCAGCAACCGCCACGAGGCGGGCACTGTCATTCGCGGTGAGGTTTTGAACAATCGCTCCGGAACCGCGACCGCCCATACCAACCATACCGACTTTCACGGCATCGCTGCCGGCGACCTGGGCACTCATTTCAGCCGGCAGCATGGCCGCGGCCGCACCTGCGGTAGTTGCTCCTGCCACGAACTTCCGACGGGAGAAGGCGGAATCTTTGGGGGTAGTGTCTTCACTCATATATTTTGAAAATAGATTTATGCTCTTCTGCACTTAAGCAGGCTCACCTCAGCAAAACAACTCGCGCAATCCTGCTTGGAGGAGACAGGCTAGAGATTCAAAGGCAATTGCGCAATACTATCCTGAAGAGAATCAGGGCAACGAACCAAGACGCAGATTCGGATTGATGTCCGTATTCAGTGGTGAACCGGGCATTCCGGCGGCACGACGCGCCGCCGCCGCAAAGGCAATCATCGCCGCGTTGTCCGTCGAATAGGCTGGCTCGGCCATCTCCAACTCCAGGTTCCCGGCTGTCGCCATGGCCGCACAGCGTTCGCGAAGTCGCCGGTTACAGCTCACCCCCCCGCTCACGGCAATGATTCCGGTATCATATTGCTTCGCAGCCGCCTGCAACTTTCCGACGAGAACATCCACGACCGCTTCCTGAAACGAAGCGCAAATATCGTTCAGATCAGTCTCACTCAATGGCTGGTTCAATTTCTCGATCAAGTATCTCGCTGATGTTTTCAGCCCGCTGAAACTGAAATCATTATCACCGCTGTCCAACATGCTACGGGGAAAATCGAACCGCGCAGAATCGCCTTCTGCTGCATGCTTCGCAATTTCAGGGCCTCCCGGATAGGCCAGGCCCAGCAATTTCCCCACTTTATCAAACGCTTCTCCCGCCGCATCATCCTTCGTTGATCCCATCACCTCGTAGTCTCCGACTCCGCCGACTTTCACGAGGAGAGTATGACCTCCGCTGACAACCAGAGCGATGTGCTCAGGGATCAGAATTCCTTTTTGAATGAAGGGGGAGAGAAGATGTCCCTCCATATGATTGATCGAATAGAAGGGGCAATCCAAAGCCGCGGCCATCGCCTTTGCGGTCGTGTCTCCAATCAGGAGGGAACTGGCCAGACCCGGGCCGGACGTCGCTGCCACCGCCGAGATATCTTTCCACTCCATTCCGCCCTGCTCCATCGTCGCCTGAATCAGCGGCTTCAAATCGGCACTGTGATTCCTTGAGGCCAATTCGGGAACGACGCCGCCGTGAGGGGCATGAAGTTCTATTTGAGAAGCCACCCGGCTCACAAAAATACCGCCCCGCGCGTCTGCAACTGCGACCGCCGTTTCGTCGCAGGAAGTCTCAATCGCGAGTATAAAATCCGGAGGAGCTTCAGTCATCTGAGGCGGAATCACTCACCGGAATCCGAATCTTTTTCTGATTCCTCAGAAGTCCCGGCAGGCTCAACGGAGGAGTATACGAGAGCACCTTTCATTGAATCAACGGCTCGAATCAGCTGAGGATCCCTGAACTTCTCGATTTTCTTGCGTTCAGCCGGGGACAAGGTGTCGCGTCCAAACCACTGGGCCAAATTATTCTCCTGCGCCGGAGTCAAGGTAGCAACAATGTTGGGGACAACGCCATTCTCGTGAATTGTCCGATGACTGGGGGTGTAATATTTTGCGGTCGTCATCCGGAGCGCCTTTCCTTCTCCGATCGGGATAATGGACTGAACCGAACCCTTCCCGAAGGTTGTTTCACCGACAACGACACAGCGCTTCAAGTCTTGCAGTGCTCCCGAAACCACCTCTGCCCCACTGGCGGAAGAATGATTCACGAGAATAGCGAGAGGGTAATCCCTATCCCGGCGCTTCTTCTCATCACTGGTGCGATAGACCTTAATCTCCCCTGATCCCGGCTTGCCTTCTGTCGTCAAAACGACCGTTCCGGCTTCCACAAACTCACCGCATACATCGATTGCACTTCCAAGGAGCCCGCCCGGATTGTTTCTCATATCGAGAATAAAAGCATCCATGCCCTCCTGCTCCAGCTTATCGAGACCATCGGCGAGCTCCTCAGCGGTAGGCTCACTGAACTGAAGGATTCGCGCATAACCCATTCGATAGGGAGCCGTAAGCTCGGGATTAAGGATCTTAATATCTTTGACTGAAGATTGCTTGATCACTTCACGCTTCATCTCAAACTCGAGGAGCTGCTGTGTCGCCGGGCGCCTGATCGTCAGTTTCAAGGGCTCACCTGGCTTCCCCCGCAACAAATTAACCGCCTGAGAAATCCCGACATCTTCAGTGAGCTGATTGTTGATCTTTAGAATTTGATCACCGGGAAGAATGCCTGCTTTCGCAGCAGGACCGTCCTCTCTCGCCGTAACAATCGAAAGAACTTCGTTCTTGGTCGAAATAGTCACCCCGATTCCCTCATAGGTGCTGTCCGTATTCCGCTTTAACTGCTCAAGGACCTTCGGCTGCATGAATTGACAATGCGGATCAAGATCAGCAAGCATGCCTTCAAGAGCACTGTTGATAAGCTGTTCGTAGGTGACCTTGTCAGGATCTACATAACTCTGCCTGATTGTTTCAAGAACCTCGGTAAAGAGCTCAATCTCTTTGAAGCCGGAGTCCTCGGCGGCCTCTTCAGAATGGACGAATCCGGGACCCGGGGCCACCAGCGAAAAGAAGACGATTGCGATCACATGCGCAATAAATGAAGGACCAGTCATGATCGAAACGATCCCCCACGCTGCCGAGTTTTCAAGGTCGGTATTACCGGCCTAGGAAGACATGAAAATGATGACAACAAAGCCCACTTTCGTCAGAACGTGCAGCCACTGATCCATCGCAAACGAAGTGCGACCTTCACATTTAAGAGCATCGATGATCCAGTGAAGGACAAACTCGGCCAGAGCGAAAACAAGCGAGCCCGTGATGATCCAGACGAAGCCCGCATGAATGAGGCAATGTGCGGTCATCAGATAAATCCAGAGATCTTTTGGATTTGCCTTTCCGTCAGCCAACTGAGGGGCCTTTCCATTCCGGTTCTTTCCACGGGAAAGAAAATCTCCCTGTAAGGGAAAATCAGCAAAGGAATGCCCTATCACGAGAGCAAAGAGCAGCGCAAAAGCAGAACCTAAGCCCGTAACCGGACCGAAAGGAATTGTGAGTGGCTCAAACATACCGGTGGTCGCCCCAATCTACCTATCGCATGCGAACCGGTTCGGAGAGCGTCATTAATCACTGGACCTAATTAAAAAGAATCCAGCATAGCCTCGCGGGCGAGGGCAACTTTCTCATTCGTTTTTCTCAAACGCTTACTGAGCTGAGTCGCTACGTTTACCAGAAAACGGGCCGCTGAGCGGGGATGTGCCTCAAGAAACTGTTCGAGGCTTGAGCGGTCAATCTTCCAGACCTCTCCAATCGAGCGGCTCACGACACTTGCACTGGCGATACCGGGGTCGAAAATATTCACTTCCCCAACCGTGTCCCCCGCCTTCATCGAACCGAGAAGAACCGGGCGCCCCGTGGCATCAGTTTGAACATGAAAGCTCCCCATAATCACAAGGAAGAGCGCGTTCTGAGGCTTTCCTTCTTCAATCAGGACATCGCCTTCATTGAGGGTCAGAAAATCGCCGAAGCCTCCCAGCTGCATGCGCTCCTCTTCATCAAAATCCATGGCAAATCCCATTTCGGGCAAGACAGCATTCGAGTCAGACATAAAGAGAGGAGTTAGAGGAAACAAAAAAACAGAAAAATTGGAGCAGACTAGTATCCACCCATCTGACCCGGCATACCGCCCTGACCCTCCCATGACTCAGGCATGTTGTGAGGGATACTACTCAAGCGCTCGCGCTCAGGCTTGGGACCACTGTCCATTGTTTCGCAGCTAACCAGAGAAAGAGAAGCGACTGAGACAGAGACGAGGGCGATTACTTTGAGGGCTTTCATAAGGGAGAGAAGAGAGTTTCCGTGAATTAGTTGGTGGTTTCAAAGATCACCTTATCACCGGGCTGAACATTGATCCCCCGAACGGTGGACTCATCAACCACGTCAGCAACCGTGCTGGTGTCTTCAAGAGTGACGATACGAAGCCTAGCAATACGTGAGTTCCCACGCTTCACGAGAAGCGAGGCATCAGCAGCCACGCCATGCTGACGTCCTGCATTCACCATCACAAACCCCCACTCCTTGTTCACCGCGACAACCGTGGCGACAAGACCGTTGACAGCAAGCTTCTGAGCTCTCTGCACCTGAAAATTCTCTTCCTCCTTAACCTTGGCCACCTGAACCTGCTTCGTTTCATTCGCCGATTCAACCAGCACCATCAGTTCGGATTTCTTGGCCTGCTTCTCAGTGAGCGTGTCCTTAAGCATCGTGAGCGTCATCTGGAGGTCCTCCGCAGACTTGATGTTTCCGTCAGGAAACTGACGACGAACTGCGAGATCGATCTCTTTCTGCTCAATCTCGACTTTCTTAAGCTCACCGGAAACGTCCTCAAGAGATCTCTCAATCTGCTTTAAATTACCACGAACACCTTCAACCGCTGCTGCGATCTGGTTTCTGGAATCCTTTGCCTGTGTCTCTTTTTCAAGAGCCTCATCACGCTTATCTTCAGCTTCACCGAGTTTTTCAGTGGCCTCTTTGACGGCCAGCTTCTTGCCTTCGACTTCTTTGGATACGCGATCTATATCGTTCTTATTGAGAACACCGACCACCATTGCACCCAGCATGGCAAAGCCCGCGAGGATCATAATAAATTTTTTCATGCTACTGAGAGATAAAAGGAAATAGGAAAAGGTCGAACGATCACTGAAACGGATCCGGGGCAGCCATGTCATCCGTCGCCGGAGCAGGGCTCCCAAACGGATCCGGAGCACCACCTGCATCCATCGCCGGAGCGGAACCACCAAAAGGATCAGGCGCACCACCGGCATCCATCGCCGGAGCAGAGCCACCAAAAGGATCAGGCGCACCGCCGGCATCCATCGCAGGGGCGGAAGCAGGCGCCTCTGTCGCACCAGCGCCGGCAGCGGCATCCGGTGCCGCAGTAGGAACCACTGCAGGGGTCTGAGCCCGAACCGCAGCAACAACAGTGTCACCAATCTGAACGGACTGACCCGGCGCAAGAGATCCCGGAATAATGTCAGCAGCTGACTCAGCCGGCTCAACAGAAGTGACGAGAAGCTTACAAATAGGCTGTCCCCGGCGATAAACATCAAGCTGAGCCTTATTCACGACACCCTGATCAGTGCCGCCCTCAACAATAACGAAGCCCCACTGGTTGTATGCCTTCTTCACTCTGGACTGAAACTGGCCGCGTATAACACCGGCTTCCTGATCGACACGAAGAGCAGCAAGCTCGGCCGCTACTTTCTCAAGACGATCGCGCTCTACCTGAGCTGAAGCAACCGCCCCTTCAGCCTGAGTCACTTCAATCTCAGCCTCTTCGATCTGAGTCCGGATCTGGAGCATCTCTTTATTGAGGGCCTCCACTTTCTGGATATCCCCCATCAAGGCCTCCGCCTCTTCAAGCTTTCCGGAATTTTCGACAAGCAGCGACTCCTGGGCACGAAGGTCTGACTGAGCTTTCACCACTTTTGAATCGAGATCGATCTTCTCCGTCTCAAGTGCTTCCGCCTGATCAAGAAGCGACTGCACTGACTGCTCCAGTTGCCCGAGCTCGGCCTCGGTTTCTTCAAGGGACTTCTGACGCGTCTCAAGCAGGCGGGCCTGCTCTTCGACATCGAGAGTCCGCTGCTTCATCGCTCCCATATTAGAGTAACTGAGCCAGGCAGCCCCTGCCAGGACAACTGATGAGATAACGAGCAATACTTTCCACATGACTTTGAGTCTGGTGATTTCGGTGTTTCGACCGCCGGATTTCCTGCGATTCGTTCCTGACGAATCGCAGAGTTAATTCCCAAAGGCGGCAATCACGATCACTTTTAAAAAAAAATGATAACAAAACAAGCAGTATCTGGCGCTAATTTTCCTCTCTTTCAAGAACTTAGGTTCAACTCATCATGAAGATTTTGGTATTTTCTGATGGCCTTAAGATAGGGCGCCCCCATTGGGGGCAGGGCCTCAAGGTCGGAAAAGGAATACCACTCCCCTTTTCCCGAGGCCATTATTGAAGCCGTCTCAGGCAGGGGAAGTTGATGAACCCGCAGGCTGACCTTGTATTTGGTGATGGCATAATCAAAACGGAAGAGCTCTACATGATCCCCCCAGCTCTGACCACACAGTTCCGGGAGTCGTGTCATTCCGCGACGCCGGCTTCCCTCTTCTTTCGTCAAAAGGATCCTGCCTTTTTCCATCGCAATGCCGACGTGCTCCTCCTTCAATACGGTTTCCACCCGCCGTTTCTTCAAGGGAAGCCGCGAAGTCAGCCCTCCGGCGTAGGCGCGACAATGAGATTGCACCGGACAACTTCCGCAAAACGGTGAGGAACGAGTGCAGACCCGCTGCCCCAACTCCATGATCGCCGAATTATACAGCCTCACTTGACGCGAAGGAGTGAGCCGATCAGCGCTTGACCAGAAAAACCGCCCCGAAGCAGGCGTATCGACCGGCTCTTCATATGCAAAGATGCGTGAAAGCACCCTGAGGACATTTCCGTCGACTATCGCCGCCTTTTTATCGAAGGCGAAACTCATGACCGCGCCGGCAGTGTATGGACCGACGCCGGGAAGGCCTAAAATTGACTCATAGCTGGATGGGAAACGGCCACCGAAGTCCGAAACGACCGATCGAGCTGCCTTCTGCAGGTTTCTCGCACGATTATAATAGCCCAAGCCCTCCCAGGCCTTAAGAAGCTCCTGCTCATCCGCCCCGGCAAGACTCTGCCAATCCGGAAATCGCTCCATCCACCTCCGATAGTACCCCTTTCCGAGCACGGTCGCTATCTGAGTCTGCTGGAGCATCAGCTCCGAAACAAGAATAGCGTATGGATCAGTCGTCTCCCGCCAGGGATATGAAACGCCCTCCCGCTCAAACCACTCAATCAAACTTTTCCGGAAGCCGGCGATTTCCACTTCATTCGTAAAAACACCACCAAATACCATATTGAATTCCAGCAAATGTGCGTCTTTCCTGCGTCTCATTGTAAGGCACGGTTAGGTTATACGCGTTTTTGGCCAAAAGTCGCTCATTTGCGACAGAAAAGGCACGGAATTCGCTTACATCTGCGATAGTATTGCAAATATGCTTTGGCCTTTGGCATCGGCTGTAACACAATCTTTATCAGAGATATTCGTACCAAAGACCTGATCGTATCACATCAACATACTGCTATCACTTACCCTTCTCGACTATGTCTACGATCACAAAAAGAGATCTCGTTATCCGGATCAGCAACGAAACCGGCCTGACGCAGCAAGAGGTTTTCAATGTTCTTCAATCCTTCATCGAAGAGGTGACAACAAGCCTTTCAACGAATGACGACGTTGTTCTTCGAAATTTCGGCGCCTTTCAGGTGACCAAGACGAAGCCGAAAATCGGTCGCAACCCGAATAAGCCCGACGCAGCGGTCCCGATCCCTGCTCGCGCCGTCGTGAAATTCAAGCCCGGCAAAGAGTTGAAGGAACGGGTCGCCAAAGTGCTACCCGAACTCGAAACCTCTTAACGGAGTTTTAACTCAGCAGGATCTACCTCCATCCGGGGAATATTCCGGAACGGCAAGAGGCTCCAACGGAGTCTCAAGGACACCCTTAGCTCTCGGCCAGGCGATGAGGGCTTCCGCGATCATCCAGAACTGAAGCGCCAGGGTTGACAGCCCGATAAAGACGAGGAGCCAGTTCCCCGAAGCGAGGAAAGAATTTTCTCCGGAGAAGATTTGAATCGTCATCGCGACCCCGGGAAGGATGAGCATGAAAACCGTCGGAATGGCGATAAACCAGACGGGCAGTTTGCGCCGCCACATCCAGAAAGTGACGACAAGGAAGGCGATGCCGGCGAGGAGCTGATTGGTCGCGCCGAACAAAGGCCAGAGAAGCAGCCCTCCGGTACCGGCCGGCTTCCCCTCACCACCCGGCATTGCGGCAATGAAAGCGGCCACCATCACCGCAAAAATGGTCGCGCCATGCTTGTTCGTGAGCCAATAAAACGGATTCCAGCTCTGCGGCTTCTCATCCCGTTTCACAAAAGTCGAAGCGAGCTCCTGAACGACGTAGCGCTGCAATCGGCAGGCTGTATCCAGGGTCGTCGCCGCAAAACTGGCAACAAAGACTCCCATCAGGGATATCGCAAAGCCCGGGCTGACACCGAGAGCCTTGAGAAAATTGGCGGAGCCCTCCACAAAAGCACCCACCTTCGCACCCAGGCTGTTCGCCCCGCCCCAGCTGGAATAGCGAAGCTCGTAGGCGGCCGTTCCCAGCGCAACGTTCCCGTCAGCTCCGGCAATACCGAGCCCGAGGCCCGCGACGCAGGCAAGAATGACCAGCACCGCAAGGAAACCTTCCGTAAGCATCGATCCATACCCGACAAACTGGGCATCGGTTTCGCATTTGATCTGTTTGGACGAGGTTCCGCTCGAGACAAGACAGTGAAAGCCCGAAATCGCCCCGCAGGCAATCGTGATAAAAAGGAAAGGGAATATCATCGGCGCCCCTTCGGGGGCAAATCGAAAGGCCGGAGCCGCAAGTTCAAGCGGAGGCCGCTCAGCACCGCCTGCGACGGGAGCCCCTCCAATCATACCGGCGACGATCAAACCGATAACGACGAGGGCGAGCGCACTGAGCAACTGCAGGCTGTTAATGTAATCCCTCGGCTGAAGAAGCGTCCAGACCGGAAGAACAGAAGCGATATAGCTGTAGACGAGAAGTACAACGACCCAGGTCATGACCGACCATCCTGCGAGCGCGCTGTTGAAAGCTCCGAGGAAGCCGACATTCCCGAAATAAACCGTCACATACATCGCAACGAGAGCGATCAGGGAGGGGACCAGAATATCCATGCCGCGACGATGGAGATAAACCCCGATAAAGACAGCCAACGGGATTTGCACGAGACAGGGAAAAATTGAGGCGGGGTACTGCTTGAAGACAGCCGCGATAACGAGCCCGAAAATCGCGAGGACAATTGTCAAAGCCATGAAAAGGATCAGGAGAAAAAGCAGCCTGGTCCGCTTCGTTAGAACCCGCCCTGCGATATCGCCAACCGTCTGCCCCCGGTTTCGCATGGAAACAACAAGAGCACCGAAATCATGCACCGCCCCGATAAAGATAGAGCCGAACAGCACCCAGAGTAGCGCCGGCACCCAGCCCCATATCACCGCCACAGCCGGACCCACGATGGGGCCCGTGCCCGCAATTGAAGTAAAGTGGTGCCCGAAGATGATCGATTTCTTTGTGGGGACATAGTCCTTATCATCATTCAGCGCGACACTCGGGACCAGAGCGTCAGGATCCAGCTTAAAAATCTTACGAGCCAGCCATTTCCCGTAGGTATGGTAGGCAATCAAATAAAGAACGAGCGCTCCGACGGCGATAAGAAGAGTTTCCATTGATCGATGGCAATATTAGAGGGAGGCTGAAATTCCGCCCCGCGGCACGATGCTGCCTTGGGCCGGAACGAAACGCAACGATCATTTTTCCGTATGGAAGTACACCTTTGGCAGCAGATTTTTACCGTGGCAATTGTCGTCGGGGTGTTTGTCGTGCTTGTTAAGGAATGGATCTCGCCGGACCTCGCGGCAATGGCGGCGTTTCTCTCCCTCGTCCTCATTGGCGTCCTTTCCCCATCCGAATCGCTCGCTGTCTTTGGCAGTTCAGCACCGGTCACGGTCGCCGCGATGTTCATCCTCAGCGCCGTTCTCGAGCGGACCGGGCTGATTGACCTACTCGCCGGGAAGTTCGAAACCCTCGCCGGAAGCAGCCCGATGCGAACCATGGTGGTTCTACTGCTGCTCGTCGCTTTCCTCTCCGCCTTCGTCAATAACACGCCGGTAGTCGTTGTCTTTCTCCCTATCATCCTCGCGCATTGCCGGAAATTTGGTCTCACCGCCTCGCGATTCCTCATCCCCCTGAGCTATGCGGCAATCGTTGGAGGCACCTGCACCGTCATTGGCACCTCCACTAACCTTATTGCCTCGGGAATTGCCGCTGATGCCGGCATGGAACCCTTCGGGATGTTCGAAATCAGCAAGCTCGGGATCCTCTTCGTCATCACCGTCGTCGTTTACATCCTCCTCGGCGGCTGGCGCCTGATCCCCGACCGGGTCACCCTTTCGACCCTCTTCGATGGAGAGGCTTCTCAGGAGTTTCTAACACAGGTTTTCGTATCAAATGATTCCCCCCTCATCGGTAAGCCCTTTCCGGAGACCCCTCTCGCCAAACGCAGGAAGCTGCGCGTCATTGAAATCATCCGCGAAGGCCGACCTCTCGCCGTTCCTTTAAACGAACTGATTTTCGAATCCGGCGACCAAATCACCCTCAAAACCCGGGCATCCGGTGTCGTCGAGCTTTCCGAAACCACCGGCGTTGACCTCCTCCCGGGCGGAGAATTGGGACTCGACCATGTCCGCACTGAGTCCGCAGTCCTCATGGAGGGAATCGTCGGCCCCGAATCCCGCATGGCCGGGCACAGTCTCAAAGAACTCAACTTCCGTCAGCGCTTCGGTGTCGTCATCCTTGCGGTGCACAGACGGGGAGTGAACCTCCGGAACCGCTTTGAAGAAGTAAAACTCGCCTTTGGCGACACGCTTCTCGTCGAAGGCCCCGTCGACCGGATGAATGAACTCTTCACGGAGAAAGACTTTGTGAACCTCAGTAAACCCAAAGGTCGCTCCATCCGTCACGGGAAAGCTCCTGTTGCGATCGGTGCGCTCCTGCTCTTCATGGTCGGGGGAGCGGTTCTCCCTGCTTACATCCCCATTTTCGCCCTCACCGCCGCGATCATTACCCTGATCACCCGCTGCATTGACCCCGAGGAAGCCTATGAAGCGGTCGAGTGGAGGGTCATTTTCATGATTTTCGGAATGCTCGGTCTCGGCATGGGCCTGGAAAACACCGGTCTTGCGCGCATCCTTGCCGAGAGTGCAGCCGCGTGGTTCCACGAACTCGGGCCCTACGCCATCCTCGCTGCCCTCTACCTTTTGTCCGCCATCCTTACCGAGCTTATCAGTAATAATGCCGTAGCAGCCCTCCTTACCCCCATTGCAATCGGCATCGCAAGCGAGCTCGGTGTCGACGCACGCCCTTTCATTGTCGCCGTCATGTTCGCGTCCTCAGCGAGCTTTGTCACACCGATCGGCTATCAGACCAATACTTACGTGTATGGAGCAGGCGGCTATAAATTCACCGATTTCAGCCGTGTCGGAATCCCCCTTGCCGTCGCGCTCTGGATCATGGCGAGCTTTCTCATTCCGAAACTTTGGCCGTTTTAACCGCTATGGTGAAAACAGTGAATTCCTCTTGCGACAGCTGCCCTGATGCTTTACAGATTCCGCCTTCCAGCGGGGCGGATGATTTATTGCCTCGATAAATTTTGAATTTCCTCACCCCAAGCCAACGGTCATGGCAAAGAAAGCTGCGAAAAAAAAGGTAACGAAGAAGGCTCCAGCCCCTTCCAAAAAAGCTCCCGCTAAAAAAGCGGCTCCCGCTAAAAAAATCGTGAAAAAGAAAGCAGCACCCGCCAAGAAGGCTCCAGCCAAGAAAGCTCCGGCTAAAAAGGCTCCAGCCAAGAAAGCAGCACCCGCCAAGAAAGCCCCGGCTAAGAAGGCGGCCCCTGCAAAGAAAGCTTCGGCTAAGAAGGCTCCAGCTAAGAAAAAGCTGGATGCGAACGCCCCGGCCAATCAGACCCCTTTGAGAAAGCGGATCTCGACGAAGAAGCGTCCCGTGATGCCTCATCTCGCACAGCGGAACGCGCCTCTCCCTGCCGCCACCACCAAAAGCGGCAAGCCACAGAAGCTCTCCGCTACTTTCCTGAAACAACAACGCCAGAAGCTTCTCGACCTTCGCGATGCCCTTGTTGATCAGATGAACGGAGTCGCCCGCGACACTCTCGGTCGCGGAGACGACAACGCCGATTCATCCGCCTTCGGAATGCACCAGGCTGACGCAGGCTCAGACTCTTATGATCGTGATTTTGCCCTCAACATTCTCTCTCAGGAGCAGGATGCGGTGAACGAAATCGAAGAAGCGCTGCTCCGCCTCGATGCGGGGGAATACGGTATCTGCGAAGGTTCCGGTGATCCCATTCCCATGGCCCGTCTTGAAGCGATGCCCTTTGCCCGTTGCACGGTGGATTATCAGGAAAAGCTCGACGAAGAACACGCCCAGGGCATTCACCGCTCTCCTGTTACGTCACTCTTTGGACTCGACGAAAAGGAGGCCGCCAAGCCCGCTTCTGACGATGATTAAAATATTAGGTTGAGAAATCCGGAGATCCGATTAAATTTCCGGCCCTCGCGAAAACACGTAACCTCGCTCAGTCATGCCCAGAGAAGTCATCATCCTAGAATGCACGGAAGCTAAAGAAGAAGGCGCCCGTCCATCTATCTACGTTTCCACCCGAAACAAAAAAAGCCTCCGTACCCCGGGTCGACTTGAAAAAGTGAAGTTCAACCCCTACCTCAAGCGCCGCACTCTCCACCGCGAGAAGCGCTAATCATTCAGGTAGCCCTACCTAACCGGCTGGTAAGCGTAAAATCTGACCGGCCAGTAAGCTTAAACCAAACAATTCTATGATTGGACCGAAAACAGAAGAGCGTGCGATGAACTTTCGCCGCGCCAACCGCAAGATGCCACGCCGACGCCTCGACGTGCCTCTTGAAAAAGTGAATTACCTCAATCCTGATTTCCTCAAGAAGTTCACGACTGAAGCCGGTAAAATTTACCCACGCCGCACCACTGGTGTTTCCGCGAAGCTTCACCGTAAGATCACTCGCGAAATCAAGCGCGCCCGCGCCATGAACTTGATGTAGGAGCCTGTCTCTTACGATTCGAGTTTAGACTCAATTTACCCAACAGGGTTAGGTCCATGACCTAACCCTGTTTTGTTTTCTGGTATTCACTTTTCCGGCGGCTACCTTTGGAGAGACCACCTCATGTGCAATCTCTACGATATCGGACGGGCCCTGCGTCATCGCTCACGCGATGATTGGGAGGAAGCGCTAAGCCGGGCCCTGAAAGACTCACGCAAGGCCTTCGGCATTCGGAAGACCGACCCCGGACTGGTTCTTATCCTCCCTCGAGAGAACGCTTCCATTCAGGTTGAAACGATGAGATGGGGCTTCGCGCGGGACTTTAATCCGGCGATCAACAACGCCCGCTCCGATAAGCTGGGCGGCATGTGGTCAAATGCCTGGGAGCATCGCCAGCGTTGCCTCATCCCTCTCGCCACCTTCTACGAGTGGACCGGCCCTCCGGGAAGCAAGCAGACCTATGCCTTCGAACCCGACCCGGGAGTCAATCTCCTCTGGGCGGCGGGCCTCTGGGAACCCGCTCCGTCGTCATCGTCATTCACGATGCCCACCTTCTCAATGCTCACGACGGCCGCGAAAGGCGTCATTGCCCCGGTTCACGACAGGATGCCGGTCCTTCTCCAGCCTCAAGATTTTGATGAATTTCTCTCCGCTCCGGATCCCGGTCACCTCCTCGACCGCGAGAACGTCAGCGTGACCCACTTTCGCTGCGAGAATCCATTGAAACAGAACTCCCGCCACGAAGGCGCCGTCAGGCAAACAATGCTACCGGGCTTCGACTAAGGGCTCAAACAAGCTTGTAACCGACTCCGTGAACCGTGGTCAGATACTCCGGAGTTCGCCCCTGATCTCCGATCTTCTTTCTAACCTGAGCCACGCATTGATCCAGCGTCCGGGTCGTCCCGAAATACTTCACCCCCCACACCGCTTCGAGGATACGATCACGGCTCAAGACCTGCTCGCGGTGTTTGAGAAGAAAAACGACCAACTCCCGTTCCCGCGGGGTGAGAGGCTGAACCGTTCCCTCAAGCGTGACCGTGTAATTCTCGAGATCGATCTCCGCCTTTCCGAGGCGCAGGGACTTCTCTTCCACCGGTGGAGAGGACTCATCCCAATCACAAGATCGACGAAGCAATGCCCTGACCCGGGCCACTAACTCGCTGATACCAAAAGGTTTCGTCACATAGTCATCCGCTCCACAGTTCAACCCGGCAACCTTGTCCATTTCCAGCCCTTTCGCGGTCAGCATAAGAATAGGGATCCGGCAGCCCGACTTTCGCAGCTCTTTGGCAATCTCGTATCCACTCATTCCCGGAAGCATGATATCGAGAAGCACGAGATCCGGCAGGGCTTCACCGATTCCCTGCAGAGCCGCGCCCCCGTCATCGCAGGAAACCACCGCGTAACCTTCCGCTTTCAAGATTTCCTCGAGGCCGAAACGAATACTGGGATCGTCTTCGACCACAAAAACGGTGATTTCACTATTCTTCATGTTCTATGCGTAATGGAAGTTCAACGATGAAGGTAGTCCCCCCGCCGTCCCGTGGCTCGCAGCGGATTTCGCCCTCATGCTTTTCAACCAACTGGCAGCAGAGCGCGAGACCGATTCCCGATCCGTCGATTCCGGAATGCATTGATTCATCAATCCGGTAAAACTTTTCGAATACCTTTTCGCGGAGCGCCCGGGGAATGCCCGGGCCGCGATCACTCACTGAGAGGATCGCGCGCTTCTCCCGGAAGATCGCGATCTCAATTAAAATCTCCCCGCCTTCACCTGCGTATTTTTCGGCATTGGCGAGAAGGTTCAAAACAACCTGCTCGAGCGCATCACGGTCGGCGTTGACCATCACCGGCTCCCCTTCACGTGAATTGACCTGCACCGCCATAGCAGCCGGGCTGACCTGCATTTCGAAGGTCGCGACAGATTCCTTCACCAGATCTTCCAAATCAACTGCTTCCATTTTCAGGGGGAGCTCATCACGGTCGAGACGGGAAAAATCGAGAAGACGGTTGATGAGCCGGGAAAGACGGGCCGCCTCCTTGTGAATGATCCCGGAATAATTCTGAGTCTTCTCCAAATCCAACTCTTTGGACTCGGCCAGCATCTCCGAAAAAAGTTTGATCGAGGTCAAAGGAGTCTTCAACTCATGGCTGACATTGCTCACAAAATCAGTTTTCCGCGTCGCCAGCTGCATTTCGTATCGCACCGCCTTAAGGATGAGAAAGGTGCCAACGGCGACGGCCACGAGAAGCGAGATCACAATAAGGGAAAGGGTCCATCTCAGAGTTCTTGCCGCGCGGTTGAGCAGCTCGGGATGAATAAAATAGGCAGCCACCTCCCACCGCGGAAAAATCTGTCCAACTTCTGAAGCAACAAAGGGTCGGCTCCAATCAGTCGTAAATCCGGTTTCCGTCTGAACGACTAGTGCTCCGTCTGAGTCAAGGAGGGCAAGCGAAACCTGTTCCTGAGGAGCGAAGGGCATCTCCGAAAAGAGGAGATTGAGATCTTCCTTGATCGTCTCTAGGTCCAACTCAGTCCAGAAAGTGTAGCCCGGGAAAGCGGGAACACGCTGCCAGAGGAGGATATGCAACTGGCCATCAATCAAACGGCTCACAGCTCCGGCCTCGGATTGGGTCAGATCGGTAGACTTCAACTCCGCGGGACTAAGGCGTGAGTATGATAAACCCCGTGAAGAAAAATCTGATACATCCATCTCGCGCTCCTCCTTCTCAACGAATGAGGACGACTGAGACGGCATCACATTTCGCTGTTGAATCACCGGGCTTGCGGCAAGCTTCGGTTGAGTTTCCCCCTCCGCCCCCGCCGCAGGATCCGGGGCTTCCGCCTGATATTCAAATCGCTGACCCTGCAACTTGTTCTGCACCACTCCCACCTTCAATTTCGACCGTGATTTAACCGGGGCGGAAGTTCCAGAGAGATCAGACACCTCATCCTTAAGAACAGCGCTCGACGGGCCGGGTGCGGGTGAGGCCGGTGCGGATGCCTCGACGATTGATACTTCGCTGTTCAACACCGCGGGTGCCTGGTAGACCTCAACCGTCTTCCCATTCACGAGGAAATCGCGGTGGTTCTCGAGAAAGCCGTCTGCGAGTGCCGTGGTTCCGGGTTGCGGGGAAATGATCACTCCACCGCTGGTGACGACTGCTCCGACAGATGCCTGCGACCAGGAATCCGTGATCAGGCGATCAAAGGACTCCACCAGTTCAGAAGAGCGTCGGCGCGCCAGCTCCCCGATCATTTGCCCGTGAAATATGCGCACCTCATCCATGAAGAGATTGATTTCCGCAGCCACCGATTCGCAGGTCGACTCGTAGAAAAGAACGCGCTGACTGTTCGCGATCAGTGACTGATCGCGGACCGAACGGATTGCCAGCACCGCCAGCAGGATCGATGGCAGTAGAATCGCAAGGAAGAATACCAGGGCAATTCGCTTCATGGTGCTGGAGACTAACACGGTTCACCCATCAACGCTCAACCGAAAAGGGCAGGGCCACAGGACCCTACCCCTTATCCACGTCTTCAAGGCCCGGCCGATTCACTTGGCGTTCCGCTTAAGAAAGGAGCCAATCGAGAGCTTTTTCCGCTGCTCTTTCGAAAGACTGTCTGACTCCAGGTCTTTCTCCGCCTCTTCAAGCGCGCTGATCTCATCCTTTAACGCCGCCTGCTGCGCTGCCGGAGCGGCGGCATAGACTTCATTCAACCTCGCTTTCTGAGTCACGATATTCGCACGCGAAGCTTCGATATCACCCGCGTCGGCGTAGGCGAGCGTCTTTTCCGTTTCCACGGCATTGGCATAAATCACCGATTCCGCCTGAATCGCCCGGTTGACTGTCTTTTCGACCAATTTTACATCTTCACTATAGCCGACAACAATCGGCCTTTCGTTGATCTCAGCCGCCTTACCGGTTTTAAGATCTTCATAATGTGCGCTCACCTTTGCAATCTCGGTGAGGGTTCCCTGAACGTCAGGGCTGATCGCACACTCAAGATAGAGTTCCCGCGTTTGACCGCCGGCGAGAGTTCCAAAAGTCAGACTTTCTGTCTGCGACGTCAACTCCTCCGGTCTGCCGAGAAAGCGAATCGGACGCACCCCTTTCGGGCAGTGGATCTCGATTTCAAAATCGCGAGCGACCAGACTCTTGAGTTCACCCAGTTCCTCGCGAAACACCTCAGGGAGCGTCTCAACATCCGCAACGTAATAGTAGTTCGCATCACTCGCCTCGGCGAGTGCGGTCATGAGTGTTTCATTGTAATCACCACCTAAACCGATTGTGGTCACTGACATCCCGTCCCTCGCGAGGCGGGAGCCAAGATGAGCGATTTCACGATTGCTGCTCGGTCCCACATTGGCGATTCCGTCGGAAAGCAGGATGACCCGGTTGATTCTCTCCTTCGAAAGAAACTCACTGAGTTCCCTGCCTCCTTTTTCAACTCCGCCGTAGAGAGCAGTGCTGCCGCCCGTCTGAATACGGCGGATGAGGCGTTTGATTTCCTGATGACGCTTACCGACACGCCCCGCAGGGATCACCACCTCGACGTCAGATTCATAAACGACGAGGGAGAGCACATCGTCGCGATCCAACTGATCGACCAGCATCTCAGCGGCCTGCTTCGCCTGATCCAGCTTCCCACCGGACATAGAACCACTGCGATCCAGAACGATCGAGAGGTTCAAAGGCATGCGTTCACCGAGCGGGACATCGGCCCCCTCCACTTCGATTTTAATGACGACGCGCTGCTCATCCTCGCATTGATGAATAAGTGGCTTGTCGAGTTCTGTCCGCACTGCGACCGGCGATTTCGCCTGTGCATGGGATAGAAAAGGGTTCATGCCCGCGAGCAAAAATGCTCCGAGCGCCAACATTGATTTAATTCGGATCTTGTCCATGCAAACAAGATGGATCCTTTTTCAAATCAGTTGTCATGGCCCTGTAAAAGGGTTGTCAGGAAATTGTAAAAAAAGGCGTCCTGCAGCTGCAGGACGCCTTTTCAGAGATCTCCTTTTACCAAGGGGAGGTTAAATTTCAGGCAACGTATTCCTGAGAAATGGTTGCCGCAGGCTTTCGCTCAAGGTCTTCGAATTCACGGGAGGTCATCGCTCTTTCCTCCGTTACACACCGCGAGATCCACTTTTCAAAACGGGCGAAATCGGGATTCTCAACAGACGAGGAAGCAATGTGGTTCCAATCGAAATTCGGCTGCGACTGCGGCGACGCGTAACGCCGGATCTGAAGCAGCCCCTGAATAGAATCGAATTCTTCAGGGAGAAGATTCTCAATCGCAGCAGGTTCCGGCATGTCGTCAAGAATGTCAGCATCGAGTCCGAAGCTGATCACTCCTACGCCGTAGCGTGATGCAAAGCGGCGAACTTCCTCAAGAAGGCGGGCATCGTCAATTGGAGCAGCGATAAGAAGCTCACCGGAGTTTGCCCATTCGGAAGTTGCAAGGCACTGATAAAGGTCTTCAAGATGAGAAGCATGACTCAGCTCCAGGCGGAGCTTCACACTGGAAACACGGAAAGGCGCCTGACCGAGACGACGATGAACTTCAAGCTTCTGCTGTTCGAGGATGACGCTTTCATCCGCTTCCGTCGCCGCAACCCAGTCCACCACTGCCATGTCCGGGACACGCCAGCGATTGGCACCTGCATCAGCAGAGAAGGATTCGTTAAAAGAAAAGGGAAACTGCTGAACCGACTCAAGGTAGCGCTGAACGACGGCGCGAAACTTTTCGGCGCGGGCAACCGCGACATCGACGTCAACCGCACTCATTGGTGAATCCTCAGGACTCGACCCGTAGTTCTGGTGAAAAAGATTCCTCGCACTGTTTACCGTATGAATCGTTGAGGTGCGGAGGTAATAGCCCTGTCCCTGCTCTACTTTCGCAATCGGCGAGGACGGATCACAGGACATGATCGAAAAGTGATAACGCAGGGTCGCGTCGGAGTAATCCTGCTTTAACCGATGCTTCACCATTTCGATGAGTTCGGTGCCCTTAATTGCCTGAGCAGGGTTTCTTGGCAAAATGTCAGGGAGAATTTCTTTAAGCTGGTCGCGCAGGTTCATCTAGGTGGTAAAACTTGAGTTGAGGGTCACAAAAAAAATGGAGGGGAGCTGGAAGCTGGGCCACAATTTTTAAATATCCAGACAGCAATTTGACACAAGGTCAAACGATTCGTTCAAAAAGTTGATAATTAAGCCCTCCATAATTTTAATTTTTGACAATTTTATAATTTCCAAAAATAAAGATAGGCGAACCCCTACCTTACTCAGCTTCCGGAAGATTTCTCCACACAATGTTGCGAAATTGCGACCTTGTCTGATAGCTCGCTATTCCAAGAGGGGCGGAGAGTTCAATATCACCGGGAAGAAGGCTGATCTTCTTATCCTTAAGAGCCAGGTCAACCATTTGATCGTCATCGAGCCAGGCCTCGAGCCGCTCATCCGTCACGCGAACCTTGATACGATACCAGCGGTCATTCTCGAATCCTTCAATGTTCATCGTTTCATTCTCCGACGCATTAAGATCATCCACACTCGAGATTCCGACAACGCCACCTCCCCAGCCGCCGAGGACGTAGGTGGCATGGCTTTCTTTTACGGGAAAGGTCAACGCGCAGAAGAAGTCATACCCGTCGAGCTTCATCGCTTCGAACGAGATTTCGTAATTGGAAAGAGCCGGGACCTCCCCTTTCCAGGTCACGCCCGTCATGACCGCACCGAAACCTAACTCAAGGTTTTTCTCCTCATCGATAAAAACATCTCCCTCACCGCCAAACTGCGTGATCTCCCACTCGCCGAGATCTTTGCCGTTCAGGAGGTTGATCGCTCCGGGAAGCTCTTCCGCCTCGGCGATAGCCTCAGGGGCCGGCGCGGCTTCGAGAAGCTCCTCGTCCTGATCTTCCGACGCCGGGCTCTCGTCCTCCACCGCGGCGGACTCTGTCTTCATGGTGGTTCGGGCAAAAGTGCTCGCGCCCGATTCAGGGTTTTTCCGGAGAGACCAGACAAAAATACCCGGCGTATTGTAAAGCACCTGGTGAATCACCACTCCCGAGAGAGTGAACACAATAATAAATATAAAAAGTCCGCTAAATTTTTTCACACACCAGCGTTCACCGAAGCGCCCCTTCACTGCAAGAAAATTCCCCTCCCCTGATCAGAGTTCTTTCAGCGTCTTTAAATGGCTTTGAAAAGGCGCTTTTTGGCTTGCCTGTCACTCTTCTAATCAGAATACTCCTCAGACTTCAGCTTCACGGCGAAACTATTTTCACGATCCCCTCCGAATCAGAATCCAATCATGTCCGAAACCATCGCAATCCTCAGCCACGTAGACGAATATCTTCGCCTGGCGCAGGAATATAATGTCTCCGACGTTCATCTCGCCCCGAATACACAGCCTAAATGGAGACGCTTTGGCCTCCTTCAGCCTATTTGGGAGAATGGAGACATCATCACCCCGGAACAGAGCGAAACACTCGCCCGCAATTTTCTCCCTGAGCAGGAACTCCGACGCATCGAAGAACGGGGCGACGTGGACTTTGCCTACGATCATGGATTCGGTCGCTTCCGTGCCTCCGTCGTTAAAACACGCCTGGGGTGGGAAATGGTCTTTCGAGTGATCGATACCGAACTCCGGACCATGGAGCAGCTCGGTTTGCCCGATGCGATCAAGCCTCTTCTCGAATACCACAACGGACTCGTTCTCGTGACGGGCGCGGTTGGCTCCGGTAAATCAACAACGCTCGCGGCGCTGATTGACGAGATCAATCGCCAGCGGACCGATCATATTATCACCCTGGAAGATCCCATCGAGTATGTCGTCAATTCCAAGAATTGTCACGTGAACCAGCGTGAGGTGCATACCCACACCGAAAGTTTCTCCCACGCCCTCCGGGCCGCCCTGCGTGAGGATCCCGATGTAATCATGGTCGGTGAGATGCGCGATCTTGAAACGATCTCGCTGGCAATCACCGCCGCGGAAACCGGTCACCTCGTCCTCGCGACGCTCCACACCGGTAGTGCCGCCCGAACCCTCGACCGGGTTCTCGACGTGTTCCCAACCGAACAACGCGAGCAAATCCGGATCATGGTCGGTGAATCACTGCGGGGCATCATCTCACAACAGCTCGTCCCGAAAATTGACGGCACCGGACGAGAACTCGCCCTCGAGCTCCTCGTCAATACACCTGCCGTCTCCTCCCTGATTCGTGAAGGCAAAACCTTCATGCTTCCGGGTGTGATGCAGACCGGTAAGAAAATCGGTATGATCATGATGGATGACGCTCTCCTGAACCTCTACAACGAAGGCAAAATTTCCAAAGAGGAAGCCCTCGGGCGGGCCATCGACCCACCGACCCTTCGCGCCGCGATCGGAGCCTAAATTTTATTTCCCTCTTACTTTATCTAAATCATGGCTGTCATTGACCAATACTTTCAGCATCTCGTCGCCTCAGGCGGCTCCGACCTTCACCTCAGCGAAGGCCAACCACCCAAGCTCCGCGCCCACGGAACGATTCAACCGATCTCGGAGGGAATCCTCGAGCACGACACAATCCGCGCGATGCTGGCTGAAATCTGCGAAGAAAAAGCCTTCGAGCATTTTCTTGAATCCGGCGATCTCGACTTCGCTTACGAAATGGACGTTGAGTCACGTTTCCGCTGTAACTACTTCAAACAGAAGAATGGATTGGGAGCTGTCTTCCGTCTCATTCCGACAAAGATCAAAACCCTCCAGGACCTCAAAGTCCCTGACAGCATCGAACGTTTCGGCGACATGCGAAGCGGACTTGTTCTCGTGACCGGGCCCACCGGATCCGGAAAATCGACGACTCTCGCTGCCCTGATCGATTACATCAACCGCACTTACTCACGTCACATCATCACGATTGAGGAACCGATCGAGTTTGTTCACAACAACAAGAAATCGACTATCAGTCAACGCGAGGTGCCGGTCCACTGTCCCTCCTTTGCCGATGGCCTCCGCGCTTCCCTGCGTGAGGATGCCGATATCGTTCTCGTCGGTGAGATGCGTGACCTGGAAACCATCTCGCTCGCCCTCACCGCAGCTGAGACGGGCCTCCTGGTCTTTGGTACCCTGCACACCAACAACGCACGGAAAACCGTCGACCGACTCGTCGACGTCTTCCCTTCAGACCAGCAGGCGCAGGTCCGGACAATGTTGGCAGGATCACTCCGCGGGGTGGTTGCTCAGTTGCTGCTCAAAACTGAAGACGGCGGCCGAACTGCGGTGAATGAAATTCTCGTTTCCACGCCGGCCGTAAGTTCCGTTATTCGTGAAGGCTCGACTCAAAAACTCTTCGATATCATCACCGGTGGTAAAGAATACGGGATGCAGTTCATGGACGACTCCATCTGGGCGAAAATGCTCGAAGGCAAAGTCTCAGCCCTTGAAGCCTACATGAAAGCGATCGACAAGAGCCGCTTCAAAGCGGCCCTTCCGCCTGAATATGCCGAACTCGGGAACTCCGGCGGCGGCACGACGGACGATTGATTTGCGATAAACCGGTGCCCCCTCACCGAAGCGGACTTCGCGGCGACTGTTGAAACTCTCGCCGTGAATTCTGTCATTCGAGGGGCCCGTGGCGGATTCGACATCGAATCCCTGCACTGACATTGGCGCGTGTTACGACGACCACGCATTCACTCCGGCCTCAGATATCCTCTTGGTCTGTTCCCGATCTGCGAGGCCCCCGACACAAGGTGATATCGATCCAGTGAAATAGATCCCTGCCATCAGGATAAATCTGCAGGGCATTTCACACCGGGAATGATCAGGCAGGACAGATCAGAGTTGAATAGAATATTTCTAACACTAATCTATCTTTTAGAAGGCGCGGCGACTCCATCTTGAAGACCGTTACGGATTGAAAATTCGATTCGTGCCGTAACCTCCTACTGTCGAAATCCGGGCCTCACGCCATTGCCACCTGTCACTTGAATATTTCAGAAAACAGTTGTCTCCACGTTCTGCTGGGAGATCAGGTTGAAAAAACACCGGATGCAATTGCCTTGTCAGACGGGGGGCGACAATTAACTTACCAGGAGCTTGATGAAAGATCCAATCAGGTGGCTCACTACCTGGTCTCCCATGGAGCCAAAACGGAGGTGCCTTTCGGAATCTACCTCGATCGCTCCATCGAACTCGTCGTCACTATCTGGGGTGTGTTGAAGTCGGGAGGCGTTTGCGTTCCTCTCGACATCTCCATGCCTCAAAAGCGACTGCAGGCCATCGTTGAAGAAACCGGGCTGATGTTTGTGCTCACCGGCAACATCAGGGAGGGGGAACTGCCACCGGGTGTTCCCGTTAAAAATTTAGACAAAGAATCTCTCGCGATTACTGCCGGAGACACCGGTTCTGTTCAAGTTGAGGTCACCCCCGATAGTTTGTCCTACATCGTCTACACATCGGGTTCCAGCGGAAAGCCAAAGGGCGTCATGATTCCGCATCGAAGCTTCAGCCGTTGCCGCGATTGGGCAACCGAGGTGTTCGGGTTCTCGAATGAGGACCGGTTTCTTCTTAACTTTGTTCGTGCTCCCGAAGAGATTTTTTACCCGCTTTTTGTCGGCGCCACCCTGATTCTCCCTCCCGCGGGATCAGATTGGGATATGAAATTGTTGGGCAGAACTATTCTTCACCACCGCATCAGCGTTCTGGGCCTCACCCCCTCTCTATTAAATGTCTTTCTCAATGAGAACGAATCAGTTCGACTGGATTCACTGAAGAATGTCTACTGTGCCGGCGAACCTCTCTCAGTTGAGAACCAGAGGAGATTCTTTAATCAAATTGAAGCCAATTTATACAACTTTTACGGTCTCGCCGAGGCTCCATTTACATCGCTCTGGAAATGCCACAGAGATGAACAGGGAAACGCGATCCCAATCGGGGAACCTGTCGATGCGTCCGTCCACATCTTAGACGAAAATGCCGAGCCGGTTAAAAAAGAGAAAATCGGCGAAATTTATGTCGGCGGACCGGGGCTCGCCCGGGGTTATCTGAACCTCCCCGAGCTGACGGAGGAACGGTTCATCACCCGGAATGGCACAAAACTCTATCGGACCGGCGATCGTGCATTCTTCGATGCTGCCGGACACATTTTCCTTGCGGGACGATCAGATCATCAGATCCAAATTCGAGGCTTACGGGTGGAGAAAGAGGAAATCGAAAATGCCCTGATTAGACTTAGCGGCGTGAGAGAAGCGGCAGTGGAGTTTAGAGACCAACAACTGATCGCTTTTTTGACTCTGGATCAGAGCGGGAAAGTCGCTCTGACGCATTGGCAATCAAACCTTGCCTCAACTCTTCCGGATTATATGCGGCCATCGCTCTACGTATTGCTCGATGCGCTCCCCCGCACTTCGACCGGAAAGATAGATCGGAGGGCCCTGCCACCGCCCGAAAAAACCGTTTTAACCGACTTAAGGAGCCTGGTACTGCCGGCGGGCGATCGGCAAAAGGTATTAAGTTCGTGGAATGCAACAGAATCGGATTTTCCAAGAGAAGCCTGCATTCACCAACTATTCGAAGAAACCGCAGCCTCCCATCCCGGCGCGATATCAGTGATCTTCGGCCAACAAAAACTGACCTATCATGAGCTCAATGAGAGATCCAACCAAGTGGCCCATTTTTTGATCGACCAGGGAGTGCGCCCGGATCAACCAGTGGCCGTTTGTTTGGAGCGATCCCCGGAGCTGATAATTGCCCTTCTCGGTATTCTTAAAGCGGGCGGAACCTACCTGCCTCTGGATCCGGCCAACCCTTCTGATTGGCTGACCTACGTTCTCGATCACTCCGGTGCGAAGTTGCTACTCACTCAGGACGATTTGTTGGAAGACCTTCAAACCAAATCCTGCCGTCGTATCGGGTTGAGTCCAGATGGGAAAAAATTTGAATCCTTTCCTTTCAAAAATCCGAAGAGCGAAGCGGGCAGTTTGAACCTCGCTTACATTACCTACACATCAGGTTCAACCGGCCATCCCAAAGGAGTCTGTATCCCACACCGCGGGGTGGTGAGACTGGTTCGGGGAGCCGACTACTTTCCATTCTGCGACCGTCGCATTTTTATTCAAAGTTCCCCCGTTTCTTTCGATTTAGCGACCTTCGAAATCTGGGGAGCACTGCTTAACGGTGCCCGGCTAGTGATCCCTCCTCACGGGATCATTACCCCTCCTGCGCTGGCCGAAATAGTCGTGAGGCATCAGGTGGACACCCTTTGGCTGACGAGTAGTTTTTTTAATCTTATCGTAGATCAGGGAAGAATCGCGGAACTGGATCAAATTGATTTCCTTTTAGTTGGTGGAGAAGCCCTTTCCCCCCCTCATATTCGACAGGCTCTGGATGAACTGAAAACCACGCGATTGATTAACGGCTATGGTCCAACCGAAAGCACAACATTCACCTGTTGTTTTACGATCACCGGATCTACCCCGGAACAGTCGATTCCCATTGGGCGCCCCATTGCCAATACCCAAGTCTATATTCTCGATGAACAGCTACAACCGGTTCCCCTGGAATCGCCTGGTGAGCTTTGTATCGGTGGAGATGGATTGGCTCGGGGCTATCTCAATAACGCAGAACTGACTGACCTGAAATTCATTGAGCTACCGGGGCGTCAATTGGGGTTTAATGACGACAAGCCAGTCCGCATCTATCGTTCCGGCGACAGAGCTTGTTGGCGAGCAGACGGAATCCTCGAGTTTATCGGCCGTATCGATGACCAGATTAAACTGCGTGGATTCCTAGTCGAGCCCCGGGAAATCGAGAGAACCTTGCGACGCAACTCATTCGTGCAGGATGCCGTTGTCGTCACTGTCGGGCAGGATCAATTAACGAAGCAGTTGGTCGCTTATGTTATTCCAAACAGGGAGGTCAGAGGGAATGCAGATTCCATTGATCCGAAAGATGAGAAATCATTCAAAGAAAGTCTTCGCGACTGGCTCAAGAGGGAATTGCCGGAATATATGGTTCCCTCGACAATCGTGACGCTGGATGCGATGCCTCTGAACGCTAACGGGAAAGTAGATCAAAGGGCTCTTCCCGCGCCGGAAACCGCCGACAGGAGTGGCGATATTCGGAAAAACCAACCGGCATCGATCCTCGAGGAAAGGTTGCTAAAGATCTGGAGAAAGGTTCTCGGTCTCGATGACATAGGAGTCCATGATAATTTCTTCGACTTGGGAGGGCACTCCCTTCAGGGATTGGACTTGCTCAACGAGGTTGAGAGGGAATTCGGAATAAGATGGCCGGTGCGAATGCTTTTCGAATCTCCAACAGTCTCTGAATGGTCAAAAATGCAGGCACCCTGGAAAGATTCAGATTCCAATGAATCGAAGGAACGTATGCTTGTAAAATTAAACCAGAGAGACCGGGGAACACCCATCTTTCTGCTGCCCGGAGGGATGGGAACCGAAAATGAACTGATGGTGTTTGCTTCCCTGGCACGGAATTTCGAAATAGATAATCCGGTCTACGGCGTTCGCGCCCCCCTTAAAGACTTCAGTGTTGATGATCAAATCTCAATCCCTCAACTCGCCAAATCCTATCTCAACGAATTTAGAAAGATTCAACCGGCGGGCCCTTATCTGTTGCTGGGCGAGTGTCTTGCCGGTGTTGTCGCCTATGAAATAGCCAGGCAACTTGCCGAGACGGGCGATGAAAAGTCTCAACTCATCCTCTTAGATTCAACCTGCCCGCCCGGTGAATCTCTCGCTGATTTTAAAGCATCGGGGTATCAGGAACTGGAGAAGGATCACGGGGGGGAATTGGCGTCTCAGGTTTTCCCCTACTACCTGGCAATGCTAAGCTATTCGCCCGCCCCTTTTAGAGGAAGAGTGACAATCATCGCTACCGATGCGTCGGTGGACCTTCATGGAGAGACCCTGGGATGGGGGAATCGAATTACGGGCAAGCTAACGGTTAAAAGAGTTTCAGGAGATCACTCTTCCTATATCCGGGATGACGCCGAAACGACCGGGCAACTGATCGGGGAGCTATTCGCGGAAGCTGAGGACAGCGACTCTGATGAGGGCCGGGTTTCGGCCAACCATATTCGCTGAAAGCGGTTTCCAGCCCCCTTCCCTGAGCCCGGACAGTTCGAAAAGAAGTGGAGAGCGACGAACCCGCTTAGAGCAGGGACAGGTTAATCATTGATATGGAGTATAGTCTCCGCGCTCAACCCCTCAAAATAGTGACCGCCGGGAATGGCGTCGAAGCGGCCCTTCTCCCCCGCCATGCAATTGTTGGCGCTCCCGGTCGGCAAGGCGCCTCTGATGCTCGCCGGAGATTACACCTATGAGTTATTTTATTTCTGAGACTTGTGCCTTAAACTAGCCAGTGGAGAAGGTAGCACTCCAAAGCAAGAGTTGTTATTCACAGAGCCGGGATATGGAGCACACAAGAACGATTCAAACGGTGATTTGCGGCCTGCTTTTCATCGCGACGGTCGCCCCGGCTTCGTTGATTGACCCGCTGGACGACCCCTCCAACTTCGGCACCCCTCTAAACTCGACGCTGACATCATCCCTGGCAGGCGAACTTTCCCTGATCTCCGATGTACCCAGCGTAGACCGGCTCGTCGACTGGCAAATAAACGGCTCGACTTCGACCCCGACCCGCTTGGATCTAGTCGACGAGGGATACGTGACAGTGACCCCAACGAATCAAATCAATTCGGGCGAATGGGGACTATGGGCCGTGTATTACAACTCGAGCGGCACCTTTGTGGATGAAATCAATATTCTGCCCTACACGAGCTCTGCAGATGTTGTGTCAGTCAATGTAACGACCTCGGCACCGGTGACCGCGGATGATTACATCCTTCGATTCCGGGTTACTGAAGCTGCCGGAGACGGATTCTCATTTACTCAAATAGACGCAACGCCAACCAGCGCGATACCGGAACCTGCCTCCTTCCTCCTGCTTACGCCTATCCTCCTCGGAATATTTCTAAGACGACGAATCCGGAACCAGCGCGGGTAACCCGTGACGCTCAATCGCGTCTCCCCAGGCCGCAGGATGACTTGGGTAAATGCCGGCCGCCTGCACCAATTTGCCCAATACCGCATCCTTCGAATGGCCGCGGTGGAATTGGGTTCACCCGGCGACTAACCAATCTCTCACCTCCGCAACGTTTTTGAATTCAGGGATCCAGGCAAGTTCTTCAGGAAGGTCGCTCGTAAACTCGCAACGTAAGCGCACCGGGTGAGCCCCGGAATCGATGGCCGCGTACTGATTGTAGATTCGATCATCCACGAGGATTGTTTCCTCAGGATTGAGCTGGTATTTCTCATAGCACTCTCTCAGCCGATCGATCTTGGCAGTGTCGTGCATGAATTCACCATGCTTCACACACTCGATCGTGAGAAAGTCGGTGACGGGAGCAAGTATATCATTGAGGTAGGCCGTCTTCGCCTCGACATCAAAGGTCGCTGACATCGTCAACTGGCGGTAGCCCAGCGCATCGAGCTCCTTGAGCACCTCAATCACACTGGGATACAGCGGTCGATTTCTGAAATAGCTCTGGTCAGCACAAAAGTCCCGGTCCATTTCAGCACCCTGCTCCGGATGGGTTTTCAGTTCCAACGCGCCATACTCCGGGACGATGGGCAGAACCTCGGGAAGCTGCTCCCACTTCAGATCCGCGTATTGATCACGGTATTTGGGATGCCCGGTCAGAAAATGGAAGTAGGCGTAATTCAGGTCCGCGAGAACCCCATCCACATCCCAGAAAATATTTTTGATCTTGGTTTTGTCCATTGCTCTTAAGCCTGCTCGATAAAGGAGGGAGAGACTAATATCAAACAGGTTGGCGCGATGGGGCCTCAGTTCACCATTTTTTCCGGGAGTAGATGGACAGGATTCCGAAGCCTCCCTCTCACAATTTTTCACCGAACAGCCTTGCCATCATTCCATGTTAACCTTTTCAGGGAGAGAGGCATTTGCGGGGGCCGGCAAACAGCGCTATCTGCATGGCTCTCAAACACTATGAATTCCTCCGTTCCCCCCCTCATCCTGACCGCCTTTGTCGTCCTTGCGACTTTCTCCACAGCCTCCGCGGCAGGCCCCATGGATCTTCCCGAAGGATTCACGGAACTTACGATTGGCGATGCCGCCCCTGACTTTACACTGCCGGGTGTCGATGGGAAAACCTACACCCTCAAAGATTTTTCCGAGCCCGATGTTTTGATGATCTATTTTACGGGAACCCATTGCCCGACGTCACATGGTGTCGAGCAGCGTCTCCAGTCATTTGTCACTGAGATGAAAGACGAAAGCTTCCAGATCGTCGCGATCAATCCCAATCATTCTTCCGGTTTACGCCCCGACGAATTCGGGCACACCGAGTACGATGAAAGTTTCGAAGGATCAAAACGCTACGCCGAAGATCTCAAGTGGACGTTCCCCTTCCTCTACGACGGTGATAAACAGATCACCGCGCGGGAATACGGCTGCCTCGCGACGCCTCATGTTTTCATCTTCGATAAGGATAGAAAACTCCGCTACAACGGCCGCTTCGATGATTCCCGACTACCTGATCCTGCCACCGTTACTTCCCCCGACGCCGTCAATGCAGTGAAAGCCCTCCTCGCCGGTGAACCGGTTCCCGTCGAGACAACCCGCCCTCACGGATGCTCCACCAAATGGAAAGAGCGCGCGGCCCACGTTGCGGAAGAAGAGGCGAAGTGGCAGGCCGCGAAAGTCGAAGTCGCAGAGCTCGACGCGAAACTCGCCGCAACGCTTCGAAAGAACGGCACCGGCAAAGTCCGCCTGATTAATGTATGGGCGACCTGGTGCGCCCCCTGCGTCCACGAGATGCCGGACCTCACTGAAATCGCGAAAAAATTCAGTCGTCGCGAATTCGAGCTGATCACGATCTCTCTCGATTCTCCGGAGGACAAAGATACCGTTCGCGAATTCCTCGGCAAATGTCGCGCCGTGACAAGCGACAAGATCGCCAAAACCGTGAAAGCGGAAGGCCGCACCACGAACAACTATCTCTACACGGGAGCGAGCACCGATGCTCTCGCCAAAGCGCTCGATCCTGAGTGGCCCGGTCCTGTGCCTTATACGCTGCTCATCGATGCGGAAGGAGAAGTTGTTTATCGAAAAGTCGGCGTGGTGGATCCCGATGTTTTGCGCAGGCAAATCATGGATACCTTGACCACCTACCACACAACTCCGATGCGCAAGCCAACAACCAGGTAGCACCGGCTATTCGGGAGCGCCTTTTCCGACCGCCCGGTTTCCGAAGCTTGATCAGGCGATTATCCCGCAACTCTTTTCTCCGGAGAACGGCGGCCCGAAACCAGGTGTAGCGCTTCCACGGGGCATATTCCCGACCCTGCCTCAGTCGAAAACACAAGGACATCACGGCCGTTCAATGAGGTCGAATGGAATTCTCCGATCCGATTAAATTCCAGAACAATTCTCGAAAATAATCGGTCATTTGAAATGATTTTACCCGACGTTTTCCAAGTCCAGCAAAGACCTTAGGGCAACGCCTGTGGTTGCGGCTGCCCGCCCGAACGGAAAAGCGACATGCCTCCCATCGAAAGCTGGATGCACCTCGTTCCGCGTGCCTGCTATCGCGGGAAAGCCTGCCGGTTCCCTGCCTTGTGGGGATTCAGTGCCTATGTAGTTACGCTCAACAAAAAGACCGTCACTGAATATGAAAGCGATTCTAATTCCCATCATTCTGACCTCCCTTGCCGCTCTCGCTTTTACCCTGTTTGCCGTAGATACCCAAACTGATCCGGAGCGTGCTTTGCCAACCCAACGGGAACGGGGATATTGCGCTATCAATCCCAAAGGAAAGGTGAATTTCGAGAAAAGGAGTATCTCAAATTCCTATTCCAGGGGAGAGGCAGCAAATCCGGCAGAAAATTGGCCCCCGGGCAAGATACGGTGAAAACGGCGCAACTTCTTTATCGCGAGTTGAGTAAGGCAGACCAATAGAAACACCCGTCAATATACGTATTAGAAATCCGGTTGCGAGCTACCTGGATGGGTCCTAAACTCGCCACTCAGGACCGTCAAAATAACGTCGCGATCGACATGAAATCTTTCAATCGTCTCCATCCGAAGAGAAAGCCCCTGCTCTCACCGCGAGACGGGCGCGCTTTCCGCTGCGGGTTGATATTGAGTGTCTGTGCCCTGGTATTGACTCTCTATCCCTACTCAAAGGCAGAGGGATCAATTATCGTGAATGTCGCGGACGATGGGGCATGGGGGTCGGTATGGAGTTACTCCGGGTCGTTAAGCTCATCGGCACTTGGCCCGATTTCAGTGATTGGCAAGAACGAGGCACATAGTGTGAACGCAGACACTCCCTTCTTTTCCAACACTTTTGGAGTTTCCGACCTCGACGGTTACACTCCATTGATAACTCTCGAGGTCAATGGCGTGTCGGCCCCACTTGCGACTGAGTGGGGAGACGACTATGATCCGGCTGATTCATTCACCGGAACCTCTTCCGATGCGTTTGTCTTCTACCCTACTAGTGCTTCAGGAAAAATTCGCATGAATACCGTGGATTCAACTATTTCCGGGAGTTTGACCTTCAATTTCTACGACATTGACAGATTCGGAATCACAGCCGGCGATGTCTACGAATATACTATTAGCACCGGAGCGTACACCGATACCATCACCTTTAATTTTGGAACGGCCGCCGTACCGGAACCCGGATCGATCACCTTACTTGGTGTATTTTTCCTGGCAACAGGGGCGTTCATTGGAATTCGGACACGACGTTCGAAATCAATGGCCGGGTAAAATTCGGAGATTCCGCAGTTTAGAGGGCCGTTTACGCATTCCTGATTCGAACCCATTTCCGAGTCAGCCGACAGTCACCCTGACTGGGTCAAGATGTGGACAAATTCATCGAAAGTTGCGGACGCGCCATTCTCCAGTCCTGTCCCGGGAGGGAATCGAGCAATGAAAGCACCCGTGGGGGGGGGCATCGCGCAATATCGTCACGCCACGACAAAGCCGTCACGACCGAAGAGATGGCGGATCAGGCCGGGATGAGCCGGGCCGTCTTCCACCGCAAATTCAAACAGGCCACGACGATATCACCGGTCCAGTTTGTGAAGTCGATGCGACTGAACAACGCCGCCATGAAAATCGCCGGAGGCATGAACGTGAACGAGGCAGCGCTGGAAGGAGACTACGTGAACTCGTCGCAATTCAGCCGGGAGTTTAAGCGCTTGTATGGGCAGTGGCGCCGGATTGTGGCGGGAGTGGGAATCGGAGGGTAAAGCCTTGCGAGGCCCCACCCTTGCTTTAGTATGTCATTGGGAAGGGAAACTGAAAGAACTCATCGGGCGTACGATGATAACCCTACCAACAACACGATCCCGCCAAAGTTTCGAATCACTGCCGGTAACTTCCCCTTTCATGTGCTCCCGCCGGGAACGCATCCCCATGACTTAGCCGCCCCAACACCCACTTTTCAGGCTTCAGCCTGGCGCGCACTCCGGGCGACCATCGAAGCGATTCTCCGGGGCGCCCCCCGGTTTACTATTCGAATTTTATATAGGCGTAACCAAGATGTTGAAGACTGATAATTCGAGGGAAAGCGCCTCGAACGGTAGCGATTCCCCCGACCAGGTCGGAAGATTCTACCTCGCGCTGCTCCATGGAACTTTCACAGAGTTCAATGCTGACTCCTCGCGAAGTGAGCTCTTCGATCAGTTTCAGATTCGGATTCGCGGGTCCACCTTCAGCTTCAAGGCGTTCACGGGCAGCCTTGTCGACCAGAGCATTGGTTCCCTTCCCATGGAATACCAAATGTAAATCGATTTCATCATCGACGACCCCATTTGCATTGTAGGTATCGAGAAGTTTTTTTGCATAGTATAGAGCGCGATTCACCTCCCCTTTCAATTTGTCGTCGCTCACTTGATAGACGATTTTCAGGTCGCTCCTCACCTGAATAGGAATGCGGTCATGGCCCGATGGATGTTTTTCAAGGTTTTGCATCGCCTCATCTCCGGTAGCGTTGCCCTGCAGCAAGGTCAGGGCGACTCCGATGACGGCCAGTGATAGGAAGTTTCTTTGGGCAGTGGGCTTTGGTTCAATACTCATAATTTGTTTTTCCGGTTCTTTCTCTCTTGCCGGGGCCAGTCCCTGAAAGGAACTGTCGCTTCACCACCCGTCGCAGCAGGAAGGGTGAAATGGGATCGGATCACTTCAGCTCGGCATCGAGAGCACGCAGGGCTTTCATGACACGGTCGTGATACGCTTTCGTGGCCTCATGTTCCTGTTTATGCCTCGCGTGGCCTGTCTCAGCATGCTCATGCGCGGACTCACCCGAGGCGTTACCCCGTTGCTCGTGTGCCGCGATCTCCCGCTCATGGCTGGCAATTTCTTCCTCGTGCCTGCATACTTTCTCCTCGTGATCTGCGAGTTTCCGGCGTGCCCGTTCGAGAATGGCAGCCGCTTCCTCATGGTCAGCAGCCCAGACGGCATGATCTTTCTTCCAGATGGCGTGGTCGAGCTGGTCGTCTGCGTGGTCGCGGGTGATTTCAGTGCTCATGTGGGATTTTAGAATTGTGGGTTAGAATAGTAGATGGGTTGGGAGAGCGGGTGAACATCGTCTTGCGATGTGGATGTAACGGCTAGTAGGAAAAGCTAAGTGCCGAGGCCGGTAGTTTCTTAAACAAATCTTCGTGATGACTGATGACGGCACCCTCGATGAGCTTCGATTCGTCAACGGTGCAAATTGCCGCGCAGTGACCACAAACATAAAGCTCGCCTCCTGCGGCAACAAAGTCGGCGAGCATTCCTTTAACGGGAGGGAAGTCGGCAAACTTCAGACCAGCCGGCAGGTCAGCAGCCGCAAGTGCGGGCGCATTCACATTGAGAAAGATAACGGCCCTTCGCCCCGATTCAATCGCGGTACGAGCCAGACCAATACCCATGCAAGCCGCATGAAGGTCATCTATTCCACTCGTGATGTTCACGACCACGGTTGCTTTTGCTTCCGAAGATTTCGCCGGTTCATCCGTCGGAGAGGACTGAGCGAACAAGCTTGAATCAAGGGGCGGAGAAATTCCGGCGAGCAGGAGAGCCACAACGCGGATGAGAGGTTGGTGTTGGATCTTCTTCATGATTCTATGGGATGGCCTGACGATTGAATGAAGTGCCGATATCGCGTTGCTACTTCAGCAGCCAGGTGACTTTATCGATGCCCGTATTTCCATCGACCGGGTCATAAGCAAAGACCGTGGCTTCGTAGAGTCCTTTTTCACTGACTTCGAAATCAGTGGCGAATTGACTGGTCTCCCCGGCATATTTCAGCGGGATTGTGTTGAGGAGCTTTCCATCGTGTTTGACCCTCGCGGTGAGTTCAATTTTATCAGCGTCCCAGGTGCCACCCGGTTCGATAGGGCAGCCACACATCATCGTCACGTTGGCGGACAGGTGAATTGTCACCGGGGTTTCGGTGATTTTGACATGTGTCGGGGGCGTTTTAATGTCGACGATAAACCCGCGGAGCTTCAGGAGAAACGCATCCCCTCCCGTAACGTGCTTTCCGGGAACGATCCACTGCGATGCGCTGACCAGATTCTCACCCTGCTTTTGAGCTCGCGGGCCCGTTGCGGTGACGAGAATGTGAGTCGGTTCGTCAATATCGAGCGCGGCGGAAAAGACAGCCGAATCCTCCGTTGAAACAGGAGCGTGAGTGAGGTTTTGCGCTTTCATGATCAGTTCGGTATCACCGGTGCCTCCCGCGGTTGTTCCTTTCGCGAGCAATTCCCCGGTCTCGAGATCACGAATCGTGATCATGCATCCCCCCATCGAGCTCCCTATAAATTTGGCTCCCTGACTGATCACTCTGACATCGACTTTCGTCGGTTCATCCCCCTGACAAAGAGAAGTGAAAATCAGAGTGGCGAAAGAGGCTAAAACGATGTAAACGGGCGTCTTAAAAAAGCCGGGGTGATTCATTTTCATTGCTTATATAACTGTATGGATATATAAAGAACAATGAACACTCCTAATGTCAACTGAATAACTTCATAGTTATGGAGCAAAATAGAAAAAGCCATGCAACCGATTCACTACCCGCCCCGAGCCGGGAGCAATTTGAAATGATTGCCGAGTTGTTTAAGGTATTTGCCGACGCCTCACGTTTGTCGATTCTTCACTCTCTCAAATCGGCCCCGAAGAGTGTTGGCGAATTGGTCGAAGAACTTGATCTGACGCAGGCCAACGTGTCCAAACACCTTAGAATCATGCACGACGCCCGAATTTTGCGTCGCGAAAAGCAGGGCACCTCGGTGTTTTACTCGATTGATGACAGCGTCATTTTCCCTCTTTGCGATTTAATCTGCGATAAGCTGAATCGTGATCACCAGAGCCGACCGGTATTGGATTTCTCGATCTGACAATGCCGCCAGCCAAGGGGAGAAAGTGACTGAGTCCGGTGGTCCCGTTCGGTGAGGGAATCCCGATTTTATTTCAGCTTCAGAATCACGCGGTAAAACGACAAGCACCGAACCTGCGGCATCTCGTCCCCCCTGTCTTACCTTTCGCGAAATCGAAAAGCGATCATGGATCCTCATAAAGACTGAATCCTGACAAAACCCCGGGAACCATCTTCCCGCCTCTAGCAAGATTCAAGACACGGGCTTGCTTCATCCAGCACCGCGGTTTTAGAAGATCTTGTCAGGAAAACGAAAGCAATCAAGCTGGCCACGCCTGCCGACGCCATCACCAGAGACATCGGAAGCGCATCGCTTTCACCGCGCAGGCCGACAAGCGGGGTCGCGAGTGCTCCGAGTCCGAACTGCAAGGCCCCGAGAACCGCCGAAGCCATTCCTGCCGTTTCCGGAACAGCACGTATCGCAAGCGCACTGGAATTTCCGAGAATCGGCCCCACCGAAGCGACCGCAAGAAAGGTCGCGGGAAGAATGAAAACCGGCCCTGCCCCTGCCACGACCAGAATAAGTAAGGTCAGCGCAGCGATGAGCAATATCGTCAGGCTGATCAAAATAAGACGTCGCGGCGGAATCCGGGAAACAAGTTGAGCGGAAGCCGAACCAAACAGGATAATACCGAAGGCGTTCGCTCCAAAAGCGAACGCGAATTGGGTGGGAGACAAGCCAAGGACGTTCTGAAAGACAAAGGACGAGGCCGAAATATATCCGAACAGCGCCATGAACGAAAATCCCGTCACGAGGGTGTAGCCAACATAGAGGCGATGTTGGAAGAGCTTTTTGATCGTGCCCCGGAGCGCCGCACCCGTGACCTCGATACGCCGCTCTTCAGGAAGGCTTTCGTCGATGAAACGCAGCACCCCTGCGAATGCGATCAGGGAGAGACTCGCAATGACCACAAAGACGGTTCGCCATCCCGCCGCGCTGACGATGAAGGTTCCCGTAATCGGGGCAAGGATGGGCGCGACCCCACCGATAACCATCATGATCTGAGTCTGACGGGCTGCCGTCATCATATCGGGAGCACGATCTGCAATGATAGCACGAGCGAGGACCACTCCGGCCGCCCCGCCAAAGCCCTGCAAGGCCCGCAGAACGACGAGACTGCCAATATTCGGAACGACTGCGCAGAGGAAGCCCGAGACAATCGCAAGCAAGGTGCCGACGAGAAGCGGAATTCGCCGTCCATACCGGTCGGACACTGGCCCGATAATGAGCTGCCCGAGGGCGAGACCAACGAGAAAGCTGGTGAGGGTCAAGAGAACTCCGGACGCCCCGGCATTGAGATCCTCAGCGATGAGTGGGAATCCCGGCAGGTACATGTCGGTCGCGATCGGAGCCACTGCCGATAGCAGCGCGAGCACACAGATAGCGATCAGCCGAAGCCGTGGCTTCTGCTCAGTGAGTTCGCTGGTTGGCATATCATTGAAAGAGTAAAAGATCGCCCCGATAAGGCTTCGCTTCGCATTCTTCACACGATCAGCTGAATCAAACGGGACAGAATCGACGGTCAAAAAATCTCACCCCTTCTAAAGTCGTTCACTCCCCGGCGATACTTACAGAATTTCATCCCGCTCTTCGCGGGAGTTCTTCCCCCCTCGTCAAAAAGCCCGGATCGCCGATGAAAGCAGAGTTGCCGCCAAAGCCCTCCCCGGGAGCGACATTGTCATCTCGCAATGCGGCCAGTTGATCAATTCACAGAGCAACCCCATACAATACTCACCATGAACCCGGTCAGCCTTCTCCTTATTTCATTACTTTCACTGATAACGGTCAGCACCCCCGGGGCCGGGTCGGAACAACCTAACTTTCTAATCCTTATCATCGACGATCTCAACGACTACGTCGGCGCCCTCGGGGGGCATCCGAATGCCTCGACTCCCAACCTTGATCGTCTCGCGAAGCGGGGAATTCTCTTCACCAATGCCCATTGCAACGCACCGGTGTGCAATCCTTCACGAACCAGCCTTTTTACCGGCCTGCGCCCGTCATCGACCGGCATCACCTCAAACCGCTTCGGATGGTTTCGTGAAGTTCCCGGTTTCGAGAAAGTAACGACGCTGCCGGTGGCTCTTGAGCAGGAGGGTTACGCAACCTTCGCCTTCGGAAAAACGATCCATCACAAGAAAGCGGAACGCCCCGACTCAGCATGGTCAAGCAGCCTCGATTACCCTGAGTTTCAGCATTGGGAGAGCTTCAACTACGGTCCAATCCTGAATCAGCAAAAGCACCTCAATTTCAAAACAGGCGACCGACTTACGGATTGGGGGGTATTGCCGGAATCAGAAGAGCATCCTCATGCAAGCCATGATTTTTCGATCGCGCAACGCACTATCGACGTCCTCAAAAATGAACACGACTCCCCCCTCTTTATTGCCTGCGGATTCTACCGCCCGCACACTCCGCTCTACGCGCATAAGAAATGGTTCGATCTCCATCCCCTCGAAGAAATAGCGCTCCCTGAAGCACCCGCTGACGATCGAGATGATCTCGTCTACTTCGGTAAACGGGGGCACAAGCGGACCGACACGGAAATCGAAGCCCCCGGCTTGTGGGATCATCCCTGGATTACCAAAAATGGAAAAGCGAAAGATATTCTCCAGGCGTACCTCGCATCCACCTCCGCGATGGATGCTGAGGTGGGACGCGTCCTCGACGCTCTTGAGAGGAGCCCTCACCGAGACAACACCTATGTCATCCTATTCTCCGATCACGGTTGGAATCTGGGAGAGAAGGAGCATTGGGGAAAAGCAGCCCTCTGGGAACAAACGACACGTGTGCCGTTCATGGTTGCCGGCCCGGGGATTTCGCGGGGAGCGACCTGCAGCGAGCCGGTGGAACTGCTTTCGGTCTACCCTACGGTTGCGGGCCTCGCGAAGATAGCGGCTCCCGCGCACCTCGAAGGCTATTCACTGGAACCGCTTTTGAAGGATCCCGAAGCCTCATGGGATCACGCGGCCCTGACCACTTTCTGCGACAGCCACGCTCTCAGAACTGAACGGTACCGCTACATTCGCTACCCCGATGGAAGCGAGGAACTCTACGATCACGATGCCGATCCCGATGAATTTAACAATCTCGCCGTCAGTGAAACCGATAGCACCGGGGTAAATAACGCGCTGCAATCGCTGCGGCAGAAGCTGAACGGAATGCTCAACAGAAAAAGATGAAACAATCAACTGCCCTCCCCGTCCCGTCGATGAGGCAGCTACCTTTCTACTCCGCCTGCAATTCCTCCAATACCGCAATAATCGCCTCGGGCTCCGCCCGTCGGCGGTAGTCCGCGTCGAGAAAAGCGTAGGTGATCACACCATCGGTTCCAATCACATAGGTCGCGGGCAATGGGAGCCGGTCGGCGGCACTTTCCCCACTGCGCTCGACGAGTCCGAACTTCTCCGCATAGCGCTCGCGGGTGTCGTCGTTGAGTTTGAACACGAGCCCGTATTGTTCGGCCACCTTGTGGTCGATATCGCTGAGCACTTCGAAAGGAAGGCCCTGTTCCTTAACGGTTTCGAGGTTGGTGTCAGGCAGTTCAGGAGTCAGGGCAACGAGGGTAGCGCCGAGTTCCCGGAAGTCATCGTTGCGTTGCGTCAACGAGGCCAGGGCGATGTTGCAATAGGGACACCAACCACCGCGATACCAGGTGAGCACGACCGGACCGTCTTTCAGCAACAAGGAAAGCTGAACCTGCTTGCCATCGGGATCGCCGAGGGTGAAGTCGGGTGCTTCGTCCCCGACCTTCAGAGCCTGATCGATGATGCCTGTTTGCTCTAAATCAGCGAGCGCTTTTTCCTGACTCTGAATGACCTCCGGCGAAGCCTTCTCTAGAAAGGCATCGCGGCGGGCATCCAGTTTATCCTGAAGCTCTCCGGCATCTGCGGGAAAATTTATCGCGCTGATCGTCGCGACGACGATCATGGGAACAAATGCCGAAAAGGAAAAGAAGGGCGACGGGGAATGTGGATTCTGAAACATACACAATTCCAGACGATCAGAGCGTAGATTCCTTACGCGGCCGTTTCTGAATCCGGGCACAGGGACACCGTTCAGATTCTTCGCTCCTATCTTTCTTGTGTTTTGCCGAAACTCTCCCCATAACCATGAGATGAGGGCGCTCTTCTTACGGTTGGTTTTGGTCATCCCACTTCTAAGCTCCTCCTGTTCCAAGCCGGAAGGAACGACAGCAAAAGAGGATGTACCTAAAAGCCCTTCCGAAAACATCGCTTCCACTTCTTTCGCAGACCTGAATGCCACAAGCCCCGGCGAAGTGCCTGCCATCCGGACCCTGGTGGAACCGGATATCGGCCTCACCGGACCGGTGCATGAGAGTCCGGGCATCGTCGACAATCGCGAGGCTCAGGTCGCATTAGAACTTCTTAAAATGGAAAACGGCGCCGCGAAGTCGCTGGCTCTTACCGAGCTCTTCCGGCGCTGGTCTGAAGAAGACCTCGACGCCGCCATGCAAATCCTCCCGTATGTCGAGAATGATATCGAGAACAAGCGCGCCTTCTTTCGCGGCGTCGCGCCGGAACTTCTGGACCAGGATCCCGAACGACTTCTGGAAATCACGACGGAGCATTGGTGGCAAGGCCAATGGGAAGCCTACGTCGAAGCCATGAAGAAAGTCGCGGACTCCAACCTCGACCTCGCGATTGATCACTTCACCAACACGGTGGAGGGCAAACAGTATCCCTACCTCGCTGAAAAGATTGCAAGAAATCTGATGACTGACCGCTCTTTCGAAGAAGCTGAGGCCTTCGCTTTATCTATTGAGCGCCCTGACGCCCGCGGCATGGCGATGCAGGGAATCTTTAATCGTTGGGCGAGGCAGGACCCGGTCGCCGCATCAGCCAGCGTGAACGAGCTCTCAGATCCCATGCTCAAGGACTACGCCATCCTCGGAATGATTCAGCAAACCGCAGGGGAAAGCCCCGGGGAATCACTGATCTGGACGATGACCATGCAGGAAGGAAAGGTAAGGACCAACGCCGTCACCTTCCTCACCCGCCGTTGGAAGTCAGGAGCAAACGAACAAGCCTATGAACAGCTGATGCGACACCCCGGACTCACCGCACAGGAACGCGAAGCGATTCATCAAGTCGTAGAAGAGTAAAGCACGCCGCATAACTGAACCGGGGCCGGTAGCGATTTGCAAGGAGCCCCGGAAGCAGGGGCAAAGGTCACGGGAATGAGGCCCACCGCGAGCATGGGACTAATTTCACCAGCTCTGAGAAATTTTCCAATTCCCCATCCCGGCATTGGCATGATTCCAAACTGGCAAGTCACCCCGGTCACTCCTGCCTTCGGGAGCTTCAGCACGCCTTTAAAATCCTCAAACCTCAGCGCTAACCGCATCCCGAGCACGATGAACCCCGGGCCCCGGACGATAAATGGACGCCGGAACCGGGTGAACCATTCCGGAAAGAAGAGTGTCGGAATGCTGCACGCCCCACCCACAGGGAGAAGGCGCTCGTGAGCCAGCTGAAAAGACCTTGCATGCGGTCTCCAAAGTCAGGAAGACCGGATTTGACAAGCGAAATTGCCCCCAGGGCACAAGTTCCCCCTTGCTTCCGCCCTCAGCCCCCCTATTTTCCGGCCTCAATTTTTTAAACCAATAAGGTATGGAAACACGCAGAGTGCTCGTCGCAGATCCCATCGCTGAACGCGGGATCGAACTACTCAAGGAAGCCGAAGGCATCGAAGTCGATGTGAAGCTTGGTTTGAGCGAATCTGAGTTAGTGGAGCTCGCTCCGAACTACGAGGGCATTATTGTCCGATCCGGTGTTAAAATCACCGGCCCGGTCATCGAAGCCGGTTCCGGCGTTCTCCGCGCCATCGGCCGCGCCGGTGTGGGAGTGGACAACATCGACATCCCGACCGCTACCAAGCACGGGGTCGTCGTCATGAATACCCCTGCCGGAAATACAATCTCCACGGCTGAGCATGCTTTCACGCTGATGATGTCGCTCGCCCGGCACATTCCTCAGGCTCACCAGTCCGTCACCGACGGTCGTTTCAAAGAGGGCCGTAAAGCCTACAAAGGCGTCGAGCTCTACAACAAGACGCTCGCGATCCTCGGCATGGGCCGCATCGGTGGCGAATTCGCCCGCCGTGCCATGGGCTTCGGGATGCGCGTTGTCGCCTATGATCCCTACATGGCGGCAAGCAAGGCGAAGAACATGCGGGTGGAACTCTGCGCGACAGTTGATGAGGCAGTGAAACAGGCGGACTTCATCACCCTTCACATGCCGAAAACGCCGGAGACGACTCATCTCATCAATGCCGAGCGCATTGAGCTGATGAAACCGGGAGTGCGCATCGTAAACTGCGCCCGGGGGGGCCTGATCGACGAAGTGGCACTTCTCGAAGGCCTCAAGAGCGGCAAGGTCGCCGGAGCGGCTCTCGATGTGTTTGAAGACGAGCCGCCGTCTGCGGATTACGAGCTTCTCTCACGCGAGGAAATGGTTTTCACTCCCCACCTCGGTGCCTCCACCGAAGAAGCGCAGGAGAATGTCGGCATCGAAATCGCCGAAGCCATCCGCGACCGCTTGCTTCACGGTTCCGTTGTCAACGCGATCAACATGCCGAATCTCGACGAGGATACCCTCAAAGAAATCGGGCCCTACCTCAGCCTCGCTGAAGTGCTCGGTAAACTGGCAAGCCAGATCGGACCAACTCAGCCCGATGCCTTCCGGATCGACTACGTCGGCACGGTGAGTGACATCGATACGACTCTCGTGACTCGCTCAGCCCTGAAAGGATACCTCGAAACCGGCTCCACTTCCGGATCAGCGAACTATCTCAATGCGCCCTCGCTAGCGGAGGATCGCGGCATTCGCGTCACCGAAAGCCGCCCCGCCGAAACCTGCGAGTTCACCGATCTTCTTACTGTCACGGTCAGCAGTGGCGACGAATCAATGTCACTCTCCGGAACTTTCTTCGGAAGCCAGCCGCGTCTCGTCAAGATTCAGGAGCACAACATCGATGCGAGCCCCGAAGGGCACCTCCTCGTCTTTAAAAACTCGGATTCACCCGGCGTCGTCGGCGCACTGGGCCAGCTCCTCGGCTCCAAGGGCATCAACATCGCGAGCATGGCCCTGAGCCGGAATAAGATCGGGGGGGAAGCGGTCAGCATCCTCAATATCGATTCAGCCGCGGACGAACAGTTAATCACTGAGATCCTGAAGCTCGACGGTATTCGAAGCGCTCAATCAGTCGAACTTTAAGCGTCAGCTCCGAAACTTTACCGGGAAAGGCAGGTCAATGAACCCATTTGGCCTGTCTTTCCCCGTACTTCCCTGCCGGGGCGACGGGCACCACTTTCCTGCCCGTCACAGGATTTCCATTCTGCAATCCTGACCCCGCAAGCACGGCCCTCTCCGGGACCGCGAACGGGTAAATGTCGGAGACAGGCGTCGATCTCCTTAACAAGAAGAAACAGGGTTAAGTCACCGGCCTCACCCTGTGTAATCCCCCCTAAAACGGGATGTCATCGTCCTCGTCACGGATGGGCTCATAATTCTGCTGGGGCGGAGCCGGTTGTTGAGGTGGTGCCGCCTGTTGCTGAGGCGGAGCAGCTTGCTGCTGAGGTGGTGCCTGTTGCTGCGGCTGCTGTTGGGGCGGGGCCTGCTGGTATTGAGGCTGCTGCTGTTGCGGCTGTCCACCACCGTAGGACTGCTGACTACCGCCGCCGCCGGAATTATCGTCACGACCGCCGAGGAATTGGAAATTTTCGCCCACTACCTTCAACTTCGTTCGGGTCTGACCTGATGTCTTATCTTCCCACTGATCCAGATTAAGACGGCCTTCCACATACATGGGACGCCCCTTTTTCATGTACTCGCCAATCACTTCGGCCTGACGCCCCCAGAAGGTGACATCAACAAAGGTGGTCTCCTCACGACGCTGGCCGTCATCGAGCGTGTAGTTACGATTGATCGCCAGCCCGACATCAGTCACGGCAGAGCCTTTAGGCGTGTATCGCACTTCAGGGTCGCGGGTAAGGTTCCCGATGAGCATGACTTTATTGAGATTCGGCATGGATAAACTTTATAGGAGGCTGGGGCTAAATATCCAGCGTTTCTTTCAGCTCATGCGGTCTTCAGGAATCTTTTCCCCGTCGACCTGCCGGGCACTCCCCACGATCAAAACCGAGGCAACAATGAACGTGACGCTCACAGCGGTCATGACGGAAACATTTGCCCACTCCACGAGGAAGAAACCGAGAAATGGAGCCGCAAGAATGCGAAGTCCCGCGAGGAAGGTGTGCACCGACATATAATCGGCAATGTGTTCGCCCGGCGCCAGCTTAGTCACGAAGAGGTTAAACATGATCTCCCCTCCTCCTCTCGCGAGCCCGAAGAGCGCACTTCCCAGGAGAATGAGGCGGACATCTGTCCAGACAAAGTAGAGAATGACCCCGGCAAGAAAGACAAGATTTGCGACAATCCGGAGTTTGAAAAAATTGACCCGGTCAAAGAGCCACCCCCAGAAAAAAGTGGAGATGAGGCGCACCACCGACGGCACAATGCCGGTAATGAGGCTCACCGTCTTCACATCAAACTCGAGGCCATGCTCCGGATTCACGAGGTAATCGACGCGAAGAGCATTTGCCGAGAGCACCCCGATCCCCATGACCATTGCAGCAACAAGAAGCCTCACGAATACCCTGTCTTCCCGACTGATGTGAACAGAGTCCCAAAAGGCATTTCGCCGTTTACTGTTCGGCCGGAGCACTTCAGAAGGAACGTAGAAATGACAGACTGCGGACACCGCTGCAGCCCCTACCATGAGCCAGAGAAGCACCGGATAACGATCAAAATCATGATCAAGAAAGACCCCGAAACTCCAGCTCACGATCATCGCGGTGAGAGCGCGGATGAAAATGGTCACTGAAAAGAGACGTCCACGACTTTTGCCCGGGTAATTCAGCCGCAGATAATGCGTCTGCATGGGGATCGCCATCCCGATCATGCCTATCCCCATCGAGATCCCGATAACAAAGCAGATCTCGTTTTTCGATCCGAGTGCCGAAACGACAAATCCCGCCATGCTCACGAGGCTGACCATGGCAGCAGCGAGACTGGATCGGATCTGCCATTTCACTACCAGCGGCACGATGAGCAAGCTTCCCAACAATCCTACCGCAGGACTCGCCAGCAGAAACGATTTCAGACCGGCACCCGATTGAAACTGATTCACGGCGATCAGAATCGCAAAGGTCGCGAGAGCAGTCTCGATGACTCCTGCGCTGACTGCGCGAACCGCCTCAGCGATAAAAGTTCTTCTGACGAGGTGCCGATGAGGCTCCGCCTCACCGCTCACTGATCAGCACCTTTCTCTGGCTGAGCCGGATCCTCATCTCCGGAATCGTCCCCGGCGGGAGGGCTTTCCACCTCTTCCGTCTCCTCAGCGGCCGCCGCCGCTTCCTGCTCCGCCTTCTTCTTCGCGATCAGGTCCTCCCATTGATGAAGCTGATACCCCTCGCCAATGCCGCCGATTCCGTCGAGAAGTTCCTGACACCTCGCCCTCCAGGCCTCAAGATCCGGCGGCCCCTTTGTCTCATCCCGGGAACCGGGGAAAATAAGGTAAGTCACGACAAGATCACTCACGGGCCGGTTGTAGGGCGTCGCCTTTTCATTGAGCGCCTTCGCCACCCGAAGAGAAGCCTCGCCGAATTTCCAGCTCGGACCGGCATCGCCGGCAATCGCAGGATACATGTTGTCCCCGTGGATGATCACCCCGTAATCCCCGATCGAGGGCCCGAACTCGTTCTCGTCGGTGCGTCCGAGGAAAGAAAGAGGCAGCACAAAAAATGGATCCGCCTCCGCAATAAGATAACTCCGGACCTTCATGTCAGCCACCTCAGCAGTGAGCGTATCGATTTGTGATCGCAAATATCGGTTTCGCTCGATCGAGAGCCCGGAGATGGCGAACTCCGTTTCGTACTCGGCAAGCTTGGTTTCCCAGCGCTCAAGCAGAGGGTTGGGAGTGGTTGAACGCTTCCCCCATCCATAGCTGGTGAAAGGCTGATAATACTGAGACATCGATATGTAATCATCCAACATCGGCCAGCGGTCTCCGTCCGACCCGTCAGTGACAACATCCATCTCACCCTGCACGAGGAGAAGCTTCTGCCCGGTTTCAGGATGAGCCACTTGCAGAACCGTTTCGAGGTCATAGAGGTTATGTCTCGAGAGAAGGCGATCAATCCGGGTGACCCGCTCCTGAATATATCTCGTCTTCAACTCATAGAGATGGTGAAAAAACGGAGAGACTTCCGCCTTCGAAACGAGCGCATCGAAGTCGTTCAGCATCTTCGGCAGGTTTTCATTTATCCCGCTGAGCTCTTTCGCTGACTGATTCGGCTTGGGAACAGTCAGCTTCAGCTTCATTTCGATCCCGTAGCTGCCGTCCTTCTCCCGTTCTCTTGAAGCGATATCTCCCTGTTCTGAGATCACTTCGGTTTTCACCGGAATATCACTCCACAACTCCGCGACATCGACCTTTTTCCAGGAGACGTAACTGGAAGGCATCGGTGGCAGCACTTCCACTTCGACGATTTTTTCCACCACTTTCTCCACGACCGTTTCCACCGGCACTTCGACGATCTTCTCCCGAATAATCGGCTCAACCTGCCGCGGCGCCTCTGTTTGGCCCCCGAGAATCTCAACGAGTATCTTTTTCACCGTTCCACCGGAATTGGTCGCGTCAATGAGCACCAGCAATCCGATAAAGAACGCCAATCCCAGAAGTCCCAGGAGGATAAGTTTCCCGAAACACCCCATTTTCTTTTTTCGCGGAGCAGTGCGTCGGGGAGGAGCATCCTCATCCGAGATAAAAAACTCTTCCTTGTCATTCATGAAATTCGGGAGCAGGAAAGTGGTATGGATCGGGTGAAAGGTGATTGGAAATCATGGGAATGAACCCCTTGATTCGACTTCATCAACGAGGAACTACAAGTATCCTCAACGCATTTTAAACGAAAATCTTTCAATCATCATAGACTCAGATGACGGTCAATCAAATAGCAGACCAGACTCCGTTCACCACGGCTGACGGCTCAACGATACGAAGTATCCTCGATCGAACGAATGCCCCGGTAGAGGAGCAAAGCCTCGCCGAAGCGACCTTACCTCCCGGAGGAGCAACAGAGAGACATTATCATCTCGTAAGTGAGGAGTTTTACTACATTCTTTCCGGCGATGGAATCATGGAAATTGAAGGTGAAACGCGCGAAGTTGGCCCCGGAGATGCCATTCTCATCCCGAAAGGGGACTGGCATCAAATCAGGGCAAACGAAAGCGTCGAACTGAAACTCCTTTGCTGTTGTTCCCCTCCTTACTCTCATGAGGACACCTATTTCTCTAAGGAACACTGAATTTTCCACTTGCGAACAGCGACTTAGAACCGGACATCTTTTCATCATCACCCTCTCATGAAAATTTCTTCACTGACCATTTTTGTCATCGCCTCGGGCCTGCTTTTCACGGGATGCGTCTCCAATGAAAGCGTGGAACTGGGTGGAGCGCCTGCCTGGATTGCCGGCGGAGCGAAACTCGACGATGAACCGGAGCCGTTTAAACCCGACCCGGCCCTTCTCAGTTTCAAGGAAGAAAGCGCACCGGTTGAGCTCCGCATCGTCACCGACAAAAAGAAATATGAGACCCCAACGGTGAAGAAAACAACATCCAAGCCCTCTTCGGATCCGCTTGAACGTGGTCGGGACTACCGCATCAAGCGACTCTTCCGCTAGATCCCGAGCCAAGCTCTCTCTGAAAGCTCATTCCGGTAAGGGATGGGCTTTTTTAGTTTCTCCGATATGCCTGATTACAGCGAGTTCCAAAGTCGCGTCGAAGTTCGTCCGGACGATATCGACATGAATCAGCATGTTCATAACTCAAAGTATTTCGACTACGTCCTCACCGCACGCTACGACCAAATGGAACGCTGCTATGGAATGTCGATGGAAGCCTTTCTGGACCGCGGCTTCAGCTGGGTTGTCCGGGCTTCCTACATGGAACACAAACGCCCTCTCCGCATCGGAGATGCTGCTATCGTCAAAACGAAAGTTGAAGAGATAAAGACCAGAGGGGTAAAGGTAGCCTTCGAAATACACAAAGAGTCAGACCGGAAGCTGGTCGCAAAAGGCTGGCTCGACTACACCATGGTGGCCCTGGATTCAGGCCGACCCCGACCCGTTCCTGATGACATCATTGAGATCTATTCCGTTTGAGCGACATGACCAGAGACGAAGCCACAAACAAAATTGAGGAAGCCTGCAAGGTCATTGCTCTCGAAATGATGAAGGTCACCCCCGCGGCGAGACATCTCGATGATGAGGAAACCACCGCCGACGTCGTCAAAGCCGCTTATCAACTCACGATCGAGCTTGAAGTGATCAAGAAGAAGCTGATCAAGCTGAAAGGACGCGACGACTCTGCTGAGCTGTAGGCGCGTTTCCCGCCCCCTCTTTCCCTTACGCATGGAATGCGGGGAAAAACAGGAGGCTAGGCTCGCAGCTTCTTAAGGATCAATTCGGTGACCTGCCTGGGATTGGCCTTTCCGCGGGAAAGCTTCATGACCTGCCCGGTGAGAAAGTTGGCCGCCTTATCATTGCCCTCCGTGACCTCGCCGGCAGGACCCGGATTCGCCGCGATCGCCTCATCGATAAATCCTTCCACCTCACCCGAATCAGCGGGCTCGAACCCTTTTGCTTTGGCAATCTCCGCTGGATTCTGCTCAGGATTTTCAAAGAGATCAGCGAAAACTTCTTTCGCCTGATTATTGGAAATCTGACCCGCTTCGACGAGATCAACCAATGCTCCGATTTTGACTGCGTCGACCGGACATTCTTCGATCCCGATATCACGCTCATTCAGTTCGGCAAGAAGGTTATTGATGACCCAGTTGGCGACCTTCTTCGGTGATTTCGTCCCCTTCGCAGCGGTTTCGTAGAAATTAGCGAGCGACTGCTCTGCCGCGAGCACGGAGGCGTCGTAGTAGGTGATCCCGAAATCTTTCTCGAAACGCTCCACTTTCTCGTGAGGCAGTTCCGGGAGGTTCTCCTGAACCCGTGCCAGCATTTCACCCGTCCGAACCGGCAGGAGGTCCGGGTCAGCGAAGTAGCGGTAATCGTGCGCGTCCTCCTTCGTCCGCATCAGTTCGGTCTGCCCGATATCATCATTCCAGCGCCAGGTCGCCTGGGTGATGGTCCGGCCCGCCTCGAGCTCCTCGATCTGTCGACCAATCTCGTAGTGAATCGAACGCCTCACTGAAGAGGTGGAATTCAGATTCTTCAGCTCGATTTTGGTCCCCAGTTCATCCTGTCCCTCAGGGCGAACGGAAATATTCACGTCGCAGCGCATCTGCCCTTTCTCCATGTCTGCATCGGAGACCCCGCTGTAGACAAGGATCTGACGGAGCGAATTGAGATAGGCCACTGCCTCCTCCGCATTGTCGATATCGGGCTCAGAGACGATTTCCATGAGAGGAGTCCCGGCGCGGTTAAAATCAATCGTCGTGTAGTTCGAATGGTGCGTCGACTTGGCCACATCCTCTTCCAGGTGAATCCGGGTCAACTGAACCGCCTTCCCCGGGTTCACAATCGACTTCTGAACATCCTTGGGATAGGCAAGTTCATACAAGGGAACCGAACCTCCCAGACAAAGAGGCAGATCAAATTGCGAAATCTGATAGTTCTTCGGCATGTCCGGGTAGAAGTAATTCTTCCGGTCCCACTTCACCACCGGCGGGGTTTCACACTTCAAAAGCTGACCGGTTAATATCGTCCGTTCGATCGCTCCGGCATTGAGGACAGGAAGAGCTCCCGGCAATCCGAGGCAAGTTGGACAGGTCAAGGAGTTGGGCTCTTCACCAAACTGAACCGCGCAGGAGCAAAACATTTTGCTCTCGGTCTTCAGCTGAACGTGGACTTCGAGACCAATACAGGGCGTGTAACGGGATTCTGACATGAATTAGGGGATATCGCTCGGCTTAACTTCCGGGACCACGACAGGAACGATCTGATCGACGAATCGCGTCAGGACCGGCTCCAGATCAAGCAGCCTCAATTTCTCTGCCTCACTAAATTCTTTTGCTTCGTCTTGTATACGGTGACATGACACAATCTCAACCGGCTGGTTTGTCTTGAGGGCTTCGGACACAAGCGGCTCTGCCGCCAATTCACCAAACCCGGACAGACCCACGAGATCTGCGGTCTCGCCCTGGTCGAGAAGGAAACCCTTCAGTGAATTCGATTGGCTGACCATGACGAGCGCTGCCATGTTCCGGTTCACCCGGTTACTGAAAGGATCGATCAAATCAAGGGCACCGGCTACCATCGGTGCGTCCTCAACCTGATTCCGCCACCTTGCCGCAGTCGGATACGGAGGGAGCTCCTTCACCGTATTGACAATGCCGTCCCGGGACAGGGAAGCGACATAATTAAGTTCCAACTGGGTTCCGGCGATTCTGACGAAATTGAAGAGCACAAAGACGATCACCAGGGAGGGGAAAAGGGAAAGAATGCCACCGGGCACCCCGTCAGCCAGTCCATGCATCCAACTGTCAGGTCCAAGGAGAACCCGGAAAACCCACCCGAAAAAGAAGCGGGAAACGGTATAAGTGAAAATGGCGAGAACGCAGGAAATGCCCAAATTCATTTTCCAGCTGAGTTCAAGATCCAGGAATTGATCCGCCAGCACGGGCAGGAAGTGCACACCGGCAATGAGCACAATTGCCAGAGCCAAAGCCGCCGCACCCGAACTCAGCAGCTTCACGACACCGTTCTTCATTGCCGAAATGAAGGTGAGGAGAACGATTAAGATCGCGATGAGGAAGGGGAAATAATCACTCATCCAGAGAATTTGATTCGCCCGTCAACGCCCGCTGACGAAGCATATGATCCACGAGGACCAGGGCAGCCATGGCCTCAACCATCGGCACCGCCCGGGGCAGAACACAGGCATCGTGACGCCCCCGCCCCTTCAGTTCGGTATCTTCAAATCCTGTCGTAACCGTATCCTGCCCGCTCATGATCGTAGCGGTCGGTTTAAAGGCGACGCGAAAAACAATGTCCTCTCCATTGGAGATACCGCCCTGCACCCCGCCGGAACGATTACTGGTCGTGCGGACTTTCCCATCCACCATGCGAAAGGGGTCATTGTGATCGCGACCGGTCATCTCTGTTCCGGCAAAACCGGAACCGACCTCAAATCCCTTCGTTGCCGGAAGGCTGAGCATTGCCTTCGCGAGGTCTGCCTCAAGCCGGTCAAACACCGGCATCCCGAGACCGACGGGGACATTGCGGATGACACAACCGACGACTCCTCCGATCGAATTTCCGTCGCTGCGGACTTCTTTGATCTTATCGATCATCTTCTCCACCGAGTCAGGATCACCGGTGCGAATGATATTCGATTCGATCATTTCACGGGTCACCGTCGCGGTATCAACATTGGCGCGAATCGTGCCGATCGATTCAACGAAAGGCAGGATCTCGAGATCCTTCGCAAAACATTGCGCGATCACTTTCTTCGCAATCGCCGCAGCGGCAACGCGCCCAATCGTTTCACGGGCACTGGAACGGCCTCCCCCCTGCCAGTTTCGTGTCCCGTATTTCGCCTGATAGGTGTAATCGGCATGAGAAGGGCGAAATTTTTCACTCATCTCAGAGTAGGCCTCGGGACGCGCATCTTTATTACGAACAAGGACGGCGATAGGCGAACCTAGAGTCTTCCCCTCAAAGGTTCCGGAAAGAATTTCCGCCGCATCCGCTTCGTTACGCGGCGTCGTCACTTCGCTCTGCCCGGGGCGGCGGCGATCCAGATCGACCTGGATATCAGCCTCGGTCAGAGGAATCATAGGAGGGCACCCGTCGACGACAACACCGACTCCGCCACCGTGAGATTCTCCCCAGGTAGAGAGTCGAAAAAGCTTTCCAAATGATGAACCCATAAATTTGGGGGAATGAACGGGAAACCACGTCTCAGTCAACCCACTTCCTCGAAAGTCGAAACCAGCTCTTTTCTACTTATTGTAGCGGGCAAGCTCACGCTCCACTTCGCGATTATGGGCCCGCTGCTTCAGGTCCTCGCGACGATCCCGCTGGTCCTTTCCTTTCCCGACTCCCAGTTCAATTTTGACTCGTCCATTCTTCCAGTAGAGTCGCAAAGGAACGATCGTGGCCCCTTTCTGCTCAGTGAGAGCCTCCATTCGACGAATTTCTTTCTTGTGAAGGAGCAGTCTCCGATTCCTCAAAGGAACGTGAAATTCATGGCTCGCCTGCTCGTAGGGGCGGATGTCACACTGATACAACCACATCTCGCCCTTATCGGCGCGGGCAAAGGCTTCCCCAATATTCACCTTACCGGCACGGATCGACTTTACCTCTGTGCCCTTAAGCTCGAGGCCGGCTTCGAATTTCTCGGAGATATGGAAATCCCGTCGGGCTTTCCGGTTGGTCGCAATATCGCTCATATGAAACCGCCATACAGGGCGGAAAGAAGAGTCGTCGAAATTTGATCCCTTCGCAAGTGAGCGACGTATTCTTTAAATAATGCAGAAAACATGTCACACGATCCGTTTTCGCAACAACCCTGGTTGAGCCCGACCTCCCCCGGGCTCAAAAAAACCCCGGTACTGCTTTCGCAGTACCGGGGCCCTCCTCCTTAAAGTGAAAACTGCTTCGCTCGAATAGATCGAAGCGTCTTCACTAAGTCTTTTCTAGACAATGAGCGGTAAGGCAGCAAGTAAATAAATCCGCTTTGCACTTAATTCCGCACATCCGTATCAGAGCGTCTTGATGCGGATGTTCTTCCACGCCACATCAAAAGGACCGGTGCCCTTCTTGATCCCGTGTACCTGAAGACCGATATGCCCCTTGGGGTGAGTCTCGTAAATTGCGGCGTCAGTGAGATCAGCGACCGCATTGCCATTGATGAAAGTTTTGATATTGGCTCCCTTCGCAACGATGCGAATCTGGTTCCACTCACCATTCTTCATGTAATCGTGAGAATGCTCCTTGTCCTGTGGCTCCTCAGAGATCCAACCGCGGCCGGTCGCTTCGCCGTAGACATAACCAGACTGACCCGGTGACGACTCAAGCTCCACTTGAGGACCGAAGAAACGGTCAATATCTGTGGCCGGCTTTCCGTTCTTTCCAGTCGTCGCGAGATCTTCCTGTTTCTTTTCACGGGAACGGATCTGACAACCTGAGTTGAGACTGTCATGGACCTTCACTTCAAACTGGAGTTCAAAGTCACCGTACTGTTTCTCGCTGAGAAGAAAGCTATTCGGGCTGCCTTCGACCGTTTGCCCGTGAATCGTGCCATCCACAACGGTGTATTCAGCAGTTCCGAGCGTCGAATGCTTCCATCCTTTCAAGGATTCGCCATCGAAAAGCGAGACCCAACCATCTTCGGCACCGGCCGCTGGCTCAGAAGCAGTTTCCGCAGCGGTTTCCGTCGTTTCACTGCAAGCGCTGAGAAAGATTCCTGCACCGAACAAAGTGAGATATGAGAGTAATTTTTTCATGAGCCCCCATCGTAATGATGGAAGCGCCCCTGTCGAACCCCGATTCACGGGATCAGACACAGACCGGGATGAGGCCTTCGACGGCGTCAAACTCACTGGTATAGCGCCCGGAAACGACCCTGTCCCGCGCCCCAACGGCACCTGGAAAAGTGCGGGGAAACCCGCCACCTCAACGTCGACGCCAGACCGATGTCTGAGCCGTGCTGAGCTGAAGTTTCCGCTGATGTTCACGGATCAGGAAGGGAAACTCGTTTACCTCCTGAATCTCGAAGGACGCCCCGAGATGTCCCTTTAAAAAATCCAGTGTCAGCGCCGGGGGAAAATTCACAGGCGGAGTGTAGGCCTCCATCCAGGTCGCGGGCGTCGCCACGACGAGGGTTCCGCCCGGATTCACGAGGTCGGGAAGCCGCTCAAGAAATCGCGTCGGCTCCGGAAGACGGCAAAGCAGGTTGGCCGCATGCACGAGATCGAATGAACCGAGATCGGTCCGCAGATCCATCGCATCCCCCTGTTCGAAGGAAACCCGCTCCGGGATACTGCCTTCGGGCAGCTTCGCGGTGAGTTCATCGCTCAAATGCATTTCGCGATAGCGCCGGTAGCCCGGGTTTTCCTCTCTCCCGACCGCCTCGGCAACCTGAACAAAGCTCAGGGAAAAATCGATCCCCAGTACCTCGCGGGCCACTTTGGAGAGTTCGAAACTGGAACGCCCCACCGCACAACCGAGGTCGAGAGCACGTCCGATCTCACTGTTAATCCCGGCAGCCTCGACCGTCGCGACCGGGAAATCCAGGCAACGGGCCGGGAGCGCGGCATCATCAATCGCCACGCCCTCCAGAATTTCCTCCGCTGCTCCATAATGAAACAGCAGATACCAGTCTCGCAGAATATCGCTTTCGTAACTCATGATCAATCGGGCCTTCGATTGCGACCGCGATCTCAATACGTCAGCAAAGCCTCAACCCGGACATCGGAATCGAGATTTTTCCGCCCGTCGAGAAACTCCAGCTCAATCAGAAAGCTCATGCAGACGATCTCGCCGCCGAGTTCTTTCACTAATTTGATCGCCGCCCCCGCCGTGCCACCCGTGGCGAGGAGATCATCAACGAGGATGACACGCTCTCCCGGCTTGATCGCATCCTTGTGAATCTCGACGTGTGCCTCCCCATACTCCAATGAATACGCTACCCCTGTCGTCTCCCAGGGCAGCTTTCCTTTTTTCCGGACCGGAACGAAACCCGCCCCGATCCGATCTGCGAGCGCCGCCCCGAAAATGAACCCGCGGGCGTCAATCCCGATCACCTTACTGATCGACTCCCCCTCCAGCGTGTCAGCAAAGGCATCCGTCGTGAGCCTGAGCAACTCGCCGTCACCGAGAACGGGCGTGATGTCTTTAAAAACGATTCCCGGCTTCGGGAAATCATGGACGTCGCGGATCGCGGCTTCGATTCGTTTGATATTTTCCTCGTTCACGCGGCACGCTCGCCAGAGAACTCGCGGTGGTCAAGAAAGGATCACCCTGTCTCCCCCTTCCTTTTCGAACCCTTTCTACTTTCCAACCCACTCAGAAACGACCACTACCGTCCTCCCGCCACTGCTTCCGTCCTCTCCCGAATAGAGATTCCGTGATTGAGTCCTTCCGTCACTCCCATCCCTTCGCTAAAGTCACCCCGATGAAATTGAAGGGAAAAACAGCCATCGTCACAGGTGGGGCTCGCGGCATCGGCCTCGGCTGCGCCCAAGCACTCGCCAAAGAGGGAGCGTCGATCGCGCTCGCAGACCGACCGGGGAGCGAAGAACTCGAGTCCGCCGCCGGGACCATTCGCGCTCTCGGCGTCGACTGCCACCCCATCGAAGCGGACGCTTTCTCACGGGAAGGATGCGAAGCCATCCTCAAGGCCTGCCTCGACCATTTCGGCTCTCTCGATATTCTCGTCTCTGTTCCCGCTTTTAACCGGCGCGCTGACTTCCTCGACTATGACCCGGAAGACTTCGCCAACATCCTGAATTCCGCGCTGCTGGGAAGCTTTCACCTCTCACAACTCGTGGCGAGGCACCTCGTCGCGAAAGCAAAACCCGGCAAAATCACTTTCATCTCCAGCGTTCTCGCCCGCATCCCCAACGCACGCTGCGTGGCCTACAGTGCTGCCAAAGCCGGGCTCAACTCCATGATGCAAACGATGGCGATCGAACTCTGCGAACATCAGATCAACGTCAATGCGATCGAACCGGGCTGGATCGATACTCCGGGCGAGCGGCAACACTACGATGACGACACCATGGCCGCCGAGGGCCGGAAGCTCCCCTGGGGCCGCCTCGGATTGCCCGAAGAAATCGGGCACGCCGCAGCCTTCCTTTCCTCCAACGAAGCCGACTACATCACCGGCACGATTCTGCCCGTCGATGGCGCCTATCGCCTCAAACACTGTAAAGACATTCCTGAAGAGACGACCACCTGAGCCCCTTCCCCCTCTCCATTCATTTTCTTTTTCTAAATCCCTCAAGACAAGCCAAGGTGAAGAATGGAAGGGTCGATATTGAACCACTGCTACGGTTTCCCGGTCTAAATCGTAATTATCTGTAGATATGTTTGCCCGCCTCCTCCTCCTTTTCATCGCCATTCCAGTTCTGGAACTCTGCATTTTCATGGTGCTCGGATCCAAAATCGGCATCCCGACGACTCTTGCTATCATCATCCTCACCGCGATTCTCGGAGCCTGGCTCACGAAATCGCAGGGCCTCAAAGCGCTTTCGAAGTATCAATCCGCCCTGTCTCAGGGCCGGCTCCCGCATGAAGAAGTCATGGATGGCCTTCTCATTCTTGTCGCCGGAGCGGTCCTCCTCACCCCCGGTTTCCTCACCGATGCGATCGGGTTCACCCTTCTCGTCCCCAGCCTGCGTGACATCGCCAAAACGGTCGTTAAAGGGTATCTCAGTGGGAAAATCTCCGTTGCCGGGGAAACCATGGGCGCACCGAAACCCGCGCCCGGTTCATCCAGAGTCATCAATATCGAAGCCGAAGTGGTTGAGGACGCCCCGCGAACGAAAGGCGAAAACCACCAAAGCACCTAATCTTCTTCAGCCGCGAAAACGTCCTCGCGGCACCCTCCGAAACCTGCCAATCTTACCATTGCTTTGAGTTTCCTTTTTCCTCTCTATCTACTGGGTGCCCTGGCCATTGCTGTGCCGATCCTCCTGCATCTGAGGAAACGACCGCCGAAAGACCACGTTCCTTTCAGCTCGCACCTTTTTCTGGAGAAAACGCCGGAACGCCTCACCCGGCGAACCCGCCTCGACCGCTGGCTTCTCCTCGCACTCCGCTGCCTCGCCCTCATCCTTCTCGCCCTCGCTTTCTGTCGACCGTTCTTCCGCTCCCTTTCCCTTCCCGGGGAGGAAAACTCGCAAGCCCGCGCCATGATCCTGATCGACCGCAGCGCTTCGATGCAGCGCGAGGATCTCTGGGAACAAGCCCTCGCAGCCGCCCGCCGGGAAATTTCACGCTTCGACGGGAAGGACGACCTTGCCCTCGCCCTCTTCGATGAATCGCTAGACGTCTCCGCGAATTTCTCCCGCTGGAGAACACTCAACGCCGGGGCCCGTCTTCAGAACCTGGCCGAACTCGACCCCGCACCGGGCTGGCTCGGGAGTGAGCTGGGCGATGCCATGGTCGAGTCTTCCGAACTCCTCCTCGCTGAGGATGCCGACCGCCCCGCGAACCAGCGCGAACTCATCGTCATCAGTGATTTTCAGGAAGGAAGCTCCCGGGACCTGCTCCAGTCCGGGGCCTGGCCCGATGAGGTTCCGGTCCGCCTTCTTCCCCTCGCCGTCACTGAACCCGGCAATCTCTCCCTGAATCTCGCCGCCACCCCGGCACGGGCCAATGTTGAGGAAGAGGAAGTCTATCGTGTCCGAATCCGCAATGCCGCTGATTCCGACAATGCCGACGCGACGATCCAGTGGCGCGGCTTTCCCGAAACCGCGATCAAGACCACAATCGCCCCCGGCACGAGCCGGATTCTGACCTCCGCTCCGCGTCCCGCTGAAGCCCTGCGCGGCATCATCGAAGTCACCGGCGACTCCCACCCCTTTGACAACGAGATCTACGTTTCCCCCGTTCAGGCCCGCCCCCTCAGGGTTCTTCTCCTCGCCGAAGAGGGGCTTTCGGATGAGGCAGGCTCTCCCCTCTTTTACCTCCGGCGCGCCCTCCAGCCAACCCCCACCCTTGAACCGGTCGTGACCGCGACAGAAACGCTCACGGAGGCGGAAACACAGGAGAACGCCATCATCATCGCCACCGGAAAGTGGTCCGCAGAAACCGCGACCCGGCTGCAAGACTTCGCACGGGGCGGCGGGCTCGTCATCGCAATCCCCTCTGCAGACTCAGCACCGGATTCATTGGCAAAACTCACCGGAAAAGATGACTGGGTTCTCAGCGAGGAGGAAGGAAAAGACTACGCACTCCTCGCCGACCTCGATTTTGAACATCCCGTGCTTCAGCCTTTCGCCCGCGCACAGATTCGGGACTTCACCAAAATCCGCTTCTGGAAACAGCGCCGCCTCACTTTCAACGAGCCTGACTCCGAGACCAGGATCATCGCCACTTTTGACGGTGACGCACCCGCCCTCGTCGAACAGCCGATCGGAAACGGCGCCGCTTTTGTCTTCCTGTCAGGATGGGAACCGAAAGAAAGCCAGCTTGCTCTTTCTTCAAAATTTGTCCCCCTCCTCTTTTCAATCTTTGAGCACACCGGTTTCAGTATCCGCTCTGTCGCCACACTCTATGTCGGTGAAACTGAGTATTCAAAACCCGGATTCTACGAAACCCCGGAAGACGAAACCTCAAACTTAAAGGCGGTAAACCTCGTCCCCTCTGAAAGTGTCACGGAACCTTTCGATCCCACTGCGAAATTTCCTGACTGGGGCATCCCCCTGATCGATCCCGAAGAGGAAATCGCCCGCGAATCGCTCACTGCCACGCAACTTGCGCGTCTCGAGTCGGTTGAAAAAGAAGATAAGCAGAAACTCTGGAAATGGATCATCCTCGTTGTCCTCATCCTTCTCATCATCGAATCATGGGTCGCCGGCACCTCGCGAACCGGCCGTCGCTCCCGCAACCCGTCCGGCACAAGCCCTGCTTCTGCGACTTAAGTTCAACTCACCGGAAAACATGATCGAGAACTTCCTCTCCAAATGCCTGCATCCGGTCCTCGAGGCCGAGATTCAGCTGCGCCGTCGCCGGGTCACCATTGCCATGCTCGTGATCGGGGCGATGGGAGTTCTTATCCTTCTCGCCCTCGCCGTATGGGCCGACTGGTGGTCCTGGCCGGTCGTCCTTGGCTGGCTCGCGCTGCTCTCCCTTGCCTCAATCATCGGAATCATCCGGGCCGGAAAAACGCCCGACCTCCGCCCCCTTGCTCAACAGGTCGAGGAGAATCACCCCGATCTGGAAGCGGCCCTCCTCGCGGCGATGGATCAAAAGACCGCACCGGGCGAAGAACCTTCCTTCCTTCAGAAACGTCTCATCTCGGAGATTTCGGATCACGCGCTGAAGCATCAATGGGTCCGCGCCGTCTCTGCAAAAAAACTGACTCTCTCCGCCTGGGGTCAGTTCGCCTCTGTGATTGGCTTTTGTCTTTCGATCTGGTTCCTTCTCGGCTACGCCCCCGGGGCACGCCCCCTTGCCACGGTAGATCCCCTCGCACCGGTGATCGCTCCCACCGAAGCCGAACTCGCCAAGCTCACCGTCTCCGTTTCGCCCGGCGACGTCGAAATCGAAAAAGGTTCCCGTCTCGCCATCGAAGCAAGCTTTCCTGACCGTGCCCCCGCATCCGCGATGCTCGTGGTCAGCCATGCGGATGATGAGCGCAAAATCCCCATGGATCTCGGCCTCGACGACTCCGTGTTCTCCGCCCTCCTCCCCTCGGTCACCCTACCGGGCAGATACGAAATTCGATTCGAAGGGAAACGCTCGGACGACTACGCCATCGAGGTGTTTGAATTTCCCGCCCTCGTGCAGGCCGATGCCCTCATCACCCCGCCGGCCTATCTGAAGCAGGATCCGATTGAAAAACTCGACACACAGAAAATTGTCGTGATGGAAGGCTCTCAGGTCGAGTGGAGAATCCGGGTCAATAAACCACTCGCGGCAGCGGAGCTCTTCGGCGAAGACAAAACCACGATCCCCCTCCTTGCCGACCCCGCCGACCCAACCCTCTTAACCGCCGGACAACACCCTCTTAAGTCGCAGCGCTACCGGCTCCATCTTGTCGACGACCATGAGAGAGCGAACAAACGCCCTCCCTGGTTCAGCGTGAAGGTAAAACGGAACGAGCCGCCGGAGCTGAAGGTGACTTTCCCGGGACGAGATTTCGATGTCTCTGCAGTCCAGGAACTCCCCGTCGAAGGCGAAGCCTGGGACGATGTCCAGATCGAGCAGGTTGGCTTTGTCTATCAGTTGGAAGACGAGGAAACCGAGATCGTGCTTTCTAACGAAGCTCTTGACGGAGGCACAACCCATGACCTCTCGACCTTCATCGACATCGAGAACCTGGAAGCAGAGCCCCGTGACCTCATCACCTACTACTTCTGGGCGGAGGATCTCGATAGCGAGGGCAACCTCCGCCGCACCACCAGCGACATGTTCTTCGCCGAGGTTCGCTTCTTTGAAGAAATCGTCCGCGAAGGACAACCCCAGTCCGGTCAACCGGGCCAGCCTCAGGGCGATGCCGGTGAATTGTTAAAACTGCAAAAAGAGATCATCAACGCGGCGTGGAAACTTCGCCGCTACCACGATTTAAACCGCCCCTTCGAATCCCTCGCCGGAGACCTCGATGTCGTATCCGAATCCCAGGGGGTCGTTCTCACGATGGTAGACCCTGTCCTTCAGAAAGTAGAGGACCCCGAACTGAAAACCATCTACGAAGAGGCAAAAGTGCTCATGCAACAAGCCCTTGATGAATTCCTCCTCGTCTCCACGAAGCGCGATGGAGCCCTCATCGACCCCGCCCATCAGACCGCGCGTGCCGTCTTTGCCAAACTCATCGAAGCCCGCCAGAGGGAAACGGAGATCTCCATGTCAAAACAGCCGAGTCAGGGGCAGGGATCACAAAGAGAGCAGAGAAACATGAATCTCGAGCTGAAACAGAATGAGCTCAAGTATGAGGAGCAGTCCTTCGCCCAACAGGAACAGGCCACTGCCGAGCAGAAAGAGAACCTTGCCGTCCTCAGCCGCCTCAAAGAACTCGCCCGCCGTCAGGAGGCGATCGCTGAAAAAATCAAGGAACTCGAAGAACAGCTCCAGAACTCAACCCACGAAGAGCGAACCGAGATCGAGCGGCAGCTCAAACGCCTCCAGGAGGAACAACGCGAACTCCTGCGCGAGACGGACGACCTCTCCGAGCGAATGGATTCCGAAGAAAACCGCGCCAACATGAGCGAAGAACGCGAGCAATTGGAAAAGACCCGCGAAAACATCCAGGAAACCGCTGAAAATCTGGAATCGGGTGATCTCGCCGACGCCGCCAACTCCGCGACCCGGGCCCGGGAAGAGCTCGAGCAAATGGAGGAGCAATTTCGGGAGCGCACGTCGCGTCAGTTTGCTGAGGAATTGCGCGGGCTTCGTGAGACAGCCCGGGAGTTGGCAGAAAACCAGGAGAGGATCGGTGAATCACTCAACGAGCTCGCCGGATCAGACAGGGAAGTCCCTCCCACCACCGGGAAAAAATTGAAACAGAACCAACTCGCTGAGTCGATCTCGAATCAGGCGAATGAATTAGAAGAACTCGTCGATGAGCTGAAAACGCTCAGCGAACAGGCCGAAGCCTCCGAACCCATTCTTTCTGACTCCCTCTATGATGCGGTCCGGAACGCGACCATGAACGGAGTGCATCGATCACTCGAAGAGACCCGGGACTACACTTACTACAACAGCCCCACTCAGGCCCTCGCTCCGCAGGAAGCTGCGACCAGAGGCATCGAGGAGTTGAAAGAGAACGTCGAAGCGGCCGCTGAAAAGATTCTCGGCAACGAAGCGGACGCGCTCCGTCTTGCCCGCTCCGAACTCGACCGCCTCATTGAAGACAGTCGGGAGGAGGCGAATCGACTCGCGAAGAACGGAGCCCCCTCTCAGGAAGCGAAGACAGGAGAAGCCTCCGCCCCCGGGCAGGATGAGCCGACGGGGGAACCCTCACCAGCGGCATCCGGCGAAGGCAAACCGGGCCGCGATGAAGAAGGCACGGAGCCCGGCGAAGAACCAGGCAGCGGTCAAGGCGAAGCCAAGGGGGAAATGGCAGGCCGGGGCGAATCCCCCGGGGAAGGTGAGACACCCGGCGCGGGCGATACCCCGGGCGAACAGTCCGGAAAAGGGAAAGGTAGCGGGAAGATGGCCGGAAAGGGAGATTCTCCCGGTGAAGGTGAAGGCGGGCAAGCCGGCGAAGGGCGGGGCAAAGGAAAAGCCCCCCTCGCTGGAAACGGCCAGCCCGGTGAAGGAGGCGGTGACTCTTCCGGTGAAAGTGGCGAACCGGGGAAAGGTCAGGGCAAAGGACCCGGACAGGAGGAAGGACAGAACCGCGAAGGCTCCGACGGACAGAGCATGGCTGGATCCGGCTCACGGAAGGGGAGTGGCTCACTCAGCATGGGAGGAGATGATCGCGGCAGCGGGATGCCCTCAGGTAGCGGAAAAAGTCCGACTCCCCTCTTTTTTAACCAGCCCTCAGAGCAACCGCAGTCCGGCCCGATCACCGGCGAAGGCTACAAAGAGTTTCGCGATCGCCTCGGCAACATTGAGGAAATGATTCCACAGGAGGACCTTCGCAATCAGGCCGCCCGCGTCGCCGACGACGCCCGCCAGATGCGTGTCGACTTCAGTCGTGACAACCTGCCGCCCGAAGCCGCCTCGATTGATCAGCGGATCACTCAGCCACTGATCGAACTCCGCCAGCGTCTCAGCGAAGAGATCGCAAAACTCAACCGCGAGAACCCCATCTCCCCCATCGACCGCGACCCGGTCCCCTCCGAGTTTCGTGATCTGGTTCGCCGCTACTACGAAGAGCTTGGTTCCGGCAACTGATTCGTGCTCCCCCCCCGATTTCAACGATGCTCGACGCTCTCTCCTTTTTTCACCCGTCCCTTGCCTCCATCGCGTTCGCCAACGAATCGTGGGGCTGGGTCGCGATCGCACTCGGCCTTGGGTCGATGCTCGTGCTCTTCCTGAGCTATCGACATTCACCCCTGCACGGAGGCGGCAAATGGTTGGCACTCGCCCTCAAGGCGGTCGGCCTCATCCTCCTCGCTCTCGCGCTGATGGAGCCGGTTCACCTCGAAGAGAGAGCGAAGAAGAAGGCGAACGACCTTGTCATTCTCGCAGACAATTCTTCCGGACTCTCGATCCCCTTCTCACCTGAGGAAGCTCTCTCCTCCACCCAGTTGAAAGACACCCTCACGACGGAGGTTCCGCTCCTCTTTCCCGGCTGGATCGAAACCCTCAGCGACACCTTTCGCCTTCAGACTTTCCTCTTCGACCGCACCCTGCGCCGCAGCACCGATTATCACGACCTCACCTTTGAACGTCCGAATTCACAGCTCGGGAATGCCCTCACGAGCATCGAAACGAGGTTTCGGAACCGTCCCCTCGCGGCGACCATTTTGCTCTCCGATGGAAATGCGACCGACGAAGCAGCGCTCGAAGACTGGCTCGCCGGGCTCGAGGATTCCGAAGCCCCGGGGGCACCGGTCTATCCCGTCATCATCGGGAAGGAGAACCCTGAGGCCCATGATTTATCGCTGGGAAAAATCGAAGTGGAAACGAGCCCTTTTGAAGACGCCCGCGTTTCGCTTACGGTCGAGGCACGGTCCATCGGCCACCGCGGCGCGACCGCCTCAGTCATCGTGAGCAACCGGAGAGACGAAGAACTGGGCCGGAAAGAAATCGTCTTTCCGGAGAACGAAGGGGATCAGACCTTCCCGGTTCGGCTCCGCCTCGCCGCGATCGCCCCCGGCATTTCCTTTCTGAAAGTCCGCATCGAAGAGAGTGGTTCCGCCCCCCAAGCCGAACTCACGGAACGAAACAACCAGCGGGAAGTCGTCGTGAACCAGGGCGCCGGCCCCTACCGGATTCTCTATGTGAGCGGCCGCCCCAACTGGGAATACAAGTTCATCCGCCGCTCCCTCGCCAAAGATGCCGAGATCGACCTGGTCGGACTCATCCGCATCGCGAAACGGGAACCGAAGTTTGAATGGCGCGGGCGAAGCGGGGAAAGCAGCAACCCTCTCTTCCGGGGCTTTCAAAGCGATATCCCCGAAGAAACGCAGCGCTACGACGAACCTGTCTTCGTCCGTCTCAACACTTCCAGCCCCGAAGAACTGCGCAACGGGTTCCCGAAGTCCGAGGCTGACCTCTTCCCTCACTTTCGCGCCATCATCTTCGACGACGTTGAGGCGGCACAATTCTCGCAGGAACAACAGGAACTCATCGACCGCTTTGTCTCCCGCCGCGGCGGCACTCTCATCATGCTCGGCGGGCAGGAATCTTTTCGAGCCGGTGGATGGGACAATACGCCGGTGGGACGCCTCCTCCCCGTCTATCTCGAAGCCCCCGGACGCGGAGGCCCCTCTCTCGAAGCCGCCTTCAACCTCACCCGCGAAGGCTGGCTCGAATCGTGGATGAGACTTCGCGCGAGCCAGGAAGAGGAATACAACCGCCTCGCCTACATGACGCCTTTTTACGCCGTGAACCGGATCCGCGCGATCAAACCCGGTGCGAGTGTCCTCGCCACCCTGACCGACAGCGAAGAGCGGGCCCTCCCCGCAATCGTGACACAGCGCTATGGCGAAGGAAAAACCGCAGCGGTCACGATTGCGGATTTCTGGCGCTGGGGCATGAAAGATCCCGAACAACAGGAGGAACTCGGTAAAACCTGGCGGCAACTGCTTCGCTGGGGCGTCACCGAGGTCCCCACCCGGGTCAGCCTTGAGAAAGAGGACATCGATTCCGGAGGCATCCCCATGACCAAGCTTTCCGTGCGCGTCCGTGATGAAGCCTTCGACGCACAGGACAATGCCTCCGTCCTCCTCACGGTCACGGACCGCGATGGTAGCAGCTCCCTGCTCAGCGCCGAACCATCACTCGATGAGCCGGGCCTTTTCACTGCCGATTATGCCTCCGGAGAAAGCGCCGGCTACCGCATCGAAGCCACCGTCCTCGACGGTGAAGGAGAAGAGATCGGCAGCGGCGAAGTCGCCCGCGCCCTCAATCCCGAGGCCAACGAATTCGCCCGCCTCGGCCCGAACCGCGAACAGCTCGAAAAGATCGCCGCCCTCACCGGCGGAAAAGTGATCGAACTCAGCGAAGTCGACCAGCTTCCCGACCTTCTCAGGAAGCTGGACCTCCCCGTCTCCGAAGTCCGCCAGCACCCGCTCTGGCACACGCCCTGGCTGTTCCTTCTCGCCCTCGCCTTCTTCCTCGGCGAATGGGCCGTCCGAAGAAGACAGGGAATCCTGTAGCGGCGGACCCGGGATTTCTGAAGGCCCTCTCATCGCAAATCCCCTCCTCCACCCTGCGAATCAGCCGCGCCTCCATTGAACCCTGACACTAGCAGGAAATGGCACACAGTCTGCTCAGGGCGGAGTGTAAGTTGACTTCGCGAGAAGCTTCCATAACCTGCCTCGCCCCGGAAAAAATTCACAACGAAATGCTCACCAAAACGCAAACACGGAGCGGCATCGCTCAAACGCTCGTCACGGCCATGGCGATTGCCGGGCTCATCTCTCAGGCGGGAGGAGCCGAAACTGCCCCGCTCAAAGTGACCGCTGAGACCTTTAAGAATCCACCGAACGACTACCGTTTGATCCAGTATCAGCTAACCCCCGCCACCCTCGAGGAATACCCCGACTACGGCATTGGCGGTTACATGGCGTTTTTCTACAAGTCCCTCCGACCCGATGGACAACTGAAGGAGGATAATGCCATTGGTGAACTGGTCACAGCTGCTCATAAAAACGGCAGCCCGGTCTGGCTTGCGGATGACTGGGGCTACCCCAGCGGGATGGCGGGCGGTCGGGTCGTCGCTGAGAACCCGGATTTTGAAGTCCGCTCGCTCGTGATGCTGACTCACAAAGGCCGCGGAGCAATACCGATTGACTGGGAGTTGCCGGGAAACCTGCATGACATCGTTTACGCCGCACTCTACCCGGGCAAAGGAGGCGTCATTGATCTGCAGGCAGGTAAGCCCGTTGAATTCACCGGGAAAACCGTGTCCGCCGAAGGCTTACGCGACACCTGGGAACTGCGGGTCTTTGCGCGCTATACCCGAAACAAAAATACCCAGGCGCAATCGACCAGGAGTCAGTTCGGGCATACCGGGCGCTACCCCGACCTGATGAACGCCGGTGCCATGTCACGCTTCATCGCCCACATGCACGAAACCATTCTCTCTCAGGTAGAGAACCCGCCCGAACAGGTGCGCGGGTTCTACTGCAACGAACCCAATCTCATGCAGTCCCACTGGGTCAACGATCAAGGGGCGCCCTATGCCTGCACGCCCTGGAACGATGCCCTCCCTGAACGATTTAAAAAGAGGCATGGGTATGATCTCTTCTCCATCCTGCCGCACTTATTTGAAAGCGAAAGCGATACCGCCCGACGTTCCAGAATTCACTACCGGCAAACCGTCGCCGAACTCCTCACGGAAAGCTTTGCCCGTCAGATCCGCCTCTGGTGCAAGGAGCGGGGCATTCAATCCAGCGGTCATTTTCTATTAAACGACTACCTTTCACAACATGTTCAAGGATATGGCGACCTCATGAAATTCCTCACCGAGTTCGACGTGCCGGCATTGGATATTCCCATCCCGAATCCCGGTCAGTTCATGGATTTCCCCTATCAACAGACCCGCTTTTTCTCTTCCGTCACCTCATGGAAAAAAAGAACCGACACCCTGATGCTACTCGACCCTATCATCGGCGGGTACGGCGTGAACCGACTTTCCCCTGATCTGCCACTCCTTATTAATTCAATCAACATGGCGACCTTCCACGGCGTCACCGTGTTTACCTCCTACCTTCCTCTCAATCCTCAGAAGGGAGCAAAAGGGTATACAAAAGAAGAGTTCCGATTTCTCAACGAATACACCGGTCGCCTCACTCAGGTCCTGCGCAGCGCTCGACGTGAGGCCGGGGTAGGGCTCTACTACCCCATCGCCATGTTTCAAGCTGACTTGCTCGCGTCCAAGCTGCATTGGAAAAAAATTGCGAATCTGCACGAGGACCGGCAGAAAGCGTGGGACGAAACCGGGAAAGCGTTGCTGGCAGGCGATGTCGAACACATGATCGTACACCCTGAAGGGGTTACCGAGGCGAAGATCATGAACGGACACATGCAGATCGGGCACGGCGTCTACCACACTCTCGTCATGCCGCAACTCGACTTCCTGCCCCTTTCCGTGGCGGAACAGTTGGGAAAATTTGAGAGATCAGGAGGAACCGTCATCTGGGCCGACCGCGTTCCTGACAAAGCCGAAAACGCTTCCGATGATTCCCCGGTCCGGCAACTGTTAAAACAGGCAAGGGCAACCCCCACGGCCGAGCTTGGAGACGCCATCCCGAATTCGTTTTCATCTGACTTTGACCTCGCCTTCACTCCCGGAACGGATCAACTTCTCGTCGGGCGCTTTCATCGGGACGGCCGCCGCGTCTATCTCCTCGTGAACCGTCTCCAAGAAGCTCTCACCGTAGAAGTGGGAAGTCCCGGCTCCATCGGTGATGCCGGGCAACTTACCGTGATGGATCCCTCGACGGGAACGATCCGACGGGAACGATTGCCGCTGGATCTGACACTCGAAGCGAACAGAGCCTTACTCCTGATCAGATAAGACACGAAGGGTCCGCAGAGGTGGAAACAAACGGGAGATCAGCTTGAGCAGGCACCTCAAAATCAATTCTCCCTTTTCCGCCTCATGACCTCTGTCAACGGTGAAAAAAATGATCGAACTCAGCGAAGTTGATCAACTTCCTGACCTTCTCAGATCGCTGGACCACCCCGTCTCCGAAGTCCGCCAGCCCCCTCTGGCATACTTGGTGGCAGTTCTGTCTCATCCTCGACTTTTTCCGCAGCGAATGAACCGTCCGAAGAAGACAGGGAATCCTTTAGCTTCGACGCTCATTCGAGAGACAATACCCGAAACTCTTCTACCCCGAAAAAGCCGGCGGCCTTGCAGAAGCTCCCGCCTTCGCCGTTATTCCACCAGGCCCTTCCAAGCCATCAAGCGGGCTCAGTACCCCCAGCCCGTTCGTCCCTATCGCGACGTGCAAGTAGATCTCCG
>JARGPJ010000010.1 GCA_029212615.1 Verrucomicrobiales bacterium | reverse complement strand
ATGCCGGGACTGGGAATATCAACCTTTTTGCGGGGTGGGATGGAACCGGTGAAGGCGCTCTTGTCGGGGCCGCGGAGCCAACGGATGTCACCACTTTTGACGGAGTGTTGACGACGACTTCGACGCCGGGGGCGGGAGATATCAGTTTTGCCGACATTGAGGCAGGGACTTTCGGAACCTGGGGGAACAACTATGGTAATGTGATTATTAACGGTGCCGGCACCGGTGCGGTCAGTGTCGGTTCGGCACTCGGCGAAACGAATGCTTTCGGTGGTCTCGTGTTCGTCTCCGGCGGTGATGCCGATGACCGATTCGGTCAGCTGGGTTTCCGGCCCAACCTGTCTTCGAATGTCGTCTCCGGCGTGAACACCGTGACCGGTGATATCAATGTCAGGGCAGTTTCTCATATTATCGTTTCAGCTATCCTCGGAGATACCTCGGGAGGCGGACGCAATGATTCACATGCCATGATTGGTCATGGGGGAAGTGATTCCACGGCGCAGGGGATCAGGGCCGGGGATGGAGATCTTTCAGGCGATATCTCAGTGGTGAGCGAAAGCGGAGGGATTTTTCTTCAAGGGGGCAATGACCGTTCTTTCGCGATGATTGGACATGGCGGGCATACCATGCTCGGGGCTAAAGAGGGCGATATTGAGGTCACGGCGGAGTTTCTCGACATGCGCGGGTCATATTTTACCAATGGATCTATTGATAATCCGGCCAGCTCGGGTGCAACGATCGGTCATGGTGGGTATGCGTCTCATGGCGATATTGGAAACGACGGGCTGGAGGTAAAAGGTTTCTCCGGGGATATCACGGTTAATATTACGGGTTCTGTTTTCGGGAGCGCGGGGAATACGGATGCCGCCAATCTCAACGGCAGTATTTTGCAGATTGGTCACGGCGGTTATTTCAGCGGTATCGTCGATCAAAATGCGGGAATCAGTGACGCCAGTGACGGTGGAACGAATACTAACTATCTGCGGGATCCGACCGGGTATGTCTCCACCGCGAATGCGGGCAGTGACTCCGAGTCGCTGAGCATGAACCTGGATCTTCCCGGTCACAGCGGCGACGTGATTGTGAATGTGGGTGGCGATTTCGAGTGGAACGTTGGGGGCGGTAATAATGCGGGCGGCCAGATTGGTCATGGTGGCAACCGGAGTCATGGTAATCACTACGGTAATGTTGAGGTCACGGTCGGCGGGGATTTTTCCATGATGAGAGATGTTCTGTCGACCTATAACAGGAACAATGACAGTTCCCCCTACCAGATTGGTCACGGTGGCAACCGGACCGCGGGTGCCTTTTCAGGGAATATCATGGTCGATGTCGGTGGTTCCCTGGAGATGCACGGAGGCGACGGCGGGTCGTACGTCCAGATCGGTCATGGTGGGTACAATGACGGTCGCAATAACAGCAGCGGAGCCGATGTGAGTGAGCAGCTGAAATACAATCAACGGAATGCGCACGCTACCTTGTCAGGGAATATCTATGTGACTGTGGGTGGCGATTTTGAGATGTATAGCGGCAGTGGTGATGGCAGCGCTTATTCCATGGTGGGTCATGGCGGTATCAACAGGGTTGCCTCAGGGATTGTTGATGGGGTCCTCATTGACGAAGAACTAAGGGGGCATCACGGGAATATCTCGATGGAGGTAGGTGGCTCCATCACGATGCAGGCAAGCCCTGAAGATCCCGGTATGTTCACCTCGGCGGACGGAGATCAGAGTAATGCGGGTGATAATAATTTCACGCAGATTGGACATGGCGGTATCCGAAGTTCCGGGGATCACTATGGTGAGATTCAGGTAGAAGCGGGAGGAGATTTCTCGATCGAAGCTGGTAATGGCGGGTTTGAGGTCTACAACGGAACCAATTATAACGGAAATCAGACGGGGAATCAGAGCTATGCCATGGTTGGGCACGGCGGATTGATTTCGCACCTCTTCGGGGCTGCGGATACTTCCAGCGTGTTTATTCAGGATAACGGAAACCGCGAGGGAGTCGGTTTTGGCGTGATCACGAATAATATGGCGTCATTCGCCGGGAGGGAAGATCTTGACGCAGCGATCACCAATTCAAATATCACGGTGAGCTCAGGAGGCGATGTTGAGGTCACGGCGATGCAGGAGCTCGGCGGATTCAGGAGTGATCAGGCAACCGCTTATGACGCGGGGAGTGGAGATCCGGCGATTCCGGCGGTCAGTATCCGCGGATCGGATAATTTTGCGATGATCGGGCACGGTGGACGTGGCGATGCGAATAACAATCGGGACCCCGCTGATGGTACTCAGAATTTGGGTGATATCACGGTTGTCGCCGAGGGCGATATTAACATCACCGCCGGTGGGGTTAATCAGGATGACAATCCACAGCCCGCTGGAAACGACGATCAGATTCAATATAATTACGCTCAGATTGGACACGGCGGGAATGACTTCGAATCTGAGCATCATGGTGAGATTGTGGTGGATGCCGGGGGTGATATCACTCTCAAAGGCGGTCAGGCCTATCGTGAGCCGGCAAGAATTGGGCACGGCGGCTTTCAAGCCGGGAAGAATGGGGTGACGAACTTTGTGACGGGAGCGATTGAGGTTACTTCAGGGGGATCGATCACGATGACTGGTGGTGACGGAACCAATGTCGGCAGCGTCAACTCCACTCAAAGTCTTTTCACCCAGATCGGCCATGGAATAGGGAACAGGATTTCGGATATCGATGCTGATATCACGGTCACCGCGGCGCTTGATCTGACTGTTCAGGGCGGTCAGGGATACCAGGACTCCTATTCCCACATCGGGCACGGTTCTCTCAACAATGCGGATGGTGATTTTTCCGGAACCATTGATGTGACGGCCGGTCGTAATATCCTGTTAAAATCGACCACGGGAATCACGGTGACGGATGATGTCGATCATGTGAACACAGCCGGTGATGTGATTGAGGCGGCTGATGGGTCCAGCATCGTTGCGATCAGGAATTACGCCAAGATCGGACACGGTGACACCGATAGTGTTGGCCGCAGTGCCAGCACCGGGACGTGGAACGGTGACATCTTTGTGAAAGCCGGAAACGACCTCACCAGTGAAGGCGGGATGATCGGTCACGCCGATCCTACGGATGGTGATACTTTTGCCAGCTCTACCAGTGGCGATACTTATATTGCGGTGGGACGAAATGATCCCACTGGCAATTCCGGTGATCTCATCCTCGGAACGGATGTCGCGGGGAATGAGACGGTGATCACGAGCTCAGGCTTCGGTCTGAATGGGGAGTTGCGCTTCTATCTCCCTACGGTGGCAAACAATGCGATCGAGGCGGGAACGATTTTTAATGATCCTTCTATTGTCGCAATGGGAGCTTATACGAGGACCCCCGAGCCGAGCGGGACGCGTGCCGACGAGCAGCTCGCGACCGAGTTCACCTTCAGCTACGATGCCGATGGACTTCCTTCCGGAGATTTCACCCCGGAAGGCGTCTATGAGACAAGTGTCTTCGGGTTCTATACGATTTATTATGCGGATGCGACGAACAACGTTATCGGCGGCGGTGGCGGTGGCGGCGGCGTGTCCCCGGTGACACCCTTCGATTTCCTGCCTTATTTCGGTTCCGATCAGTTTGAGGTCTATGACCGGGGCGAATTGTTCTACGGTTTCGATGGTTACGACGGGCAGCTCTTTTCCTTCGGGTTGGGTGACGTGCTCGAGGATGAGTCGGATCCCGCAGCCGGCAACTGGTTCCTGGAAGAAGTCCTCGATGCCAATTTAGGCAGCCGGAAGAGCGGGGATATTGCTGACGATCCTTCCGTGATCGAGCAGGAGCGGGATGAAGAACTCGAACGGCGCAAGGCCTTCGCGGCCCGTCAAGCCGGTCGTGGCGGCGCAAGTTATTACGTCTACGATCCGGCAACGAACCGCTACTCCAGTTACCGTGTCTTCGGTGTGCCACAAACGAGTCTTTCAACCGCGCAGTAGTCACGCTGAAGTGTTTCGCGACAATATTAAGTAGATTCCAGTCACTTAACCCCTTTTTCCTGTTATGAAATCAACTCTCTTCGGAAAGCGCTCCCAGCGATGGGTGCTTTCCCTGCTTATCCCGGCCTTCGCCTTTCTCGATTCGCCGCTGCAGGCGAATCCCAGTGGCGGGACCGTTGTTCACGGCCAGGCTCTCATCAATCAGGTGAGTGCGAAACATTTGAAGATCAGTCAGCAGACGCAGACGGCGATTATTAACTGGGCCGATTTTTCGATCGGGGCCGATGAGTTAACTCAGTTTGTACAGCCTAATTCGAGCGCCTCGGTGCTCAACCGCGTCACGGGGGGCAATATCTCCCAGATTCACGGTGCTCTTCAGGGGAACGGAAATGTTTTTGTGGTCAACCCCAACGGTATCGTGATCGGAAGCTCCGGGGTGATTGATGTGGGCGGGAATGCGATTCTCTCGACTCTCGATATTGATGATCAGGATTTCATCGACGGCGGACCCTCCCGTTTTTACGGCAACAGCACCACCGGGGTTTCCAACTTCGGAACGATCACTTCAGCAGGGGGTGATGTCGTTCTTCTCGGTGGCTTTGTCGATAACCAGGGCCAGATCGGTGCGATGAACGGCACCGTTGCCCTCGGTTCCGGCGGCGACATTCTTCTCGAGCAGGGTGCCGGTGGTGCTCAGATTACCGTTCAGGGAGCATCGGACTATACGGGGACAGGCATCAATAACGCCGGTGATATCAACGGCACGGCGGTGGAGATGAAAGCTCACGGTAACGTCTACGCCCTCGCGATCAACAACACCGGGATGGTAAGGGCAAGCGGGGCGACCCGCTCGAACGGTCGCGTGCGACTGCAGGCCAGCGGCGGAAGTTCGAACATCAACCTCGGCTCGACTTCACAGGTCTACGCGACCCGCGGTGGGACCGGTGGCGATGTCGAAATCGTTTCGGAGAGCGGTGACGTGGCCGTTGGTGGTCTCGTCAATGTAAACGGCTCCAGTGTCGGTGGATCAGTGGAAGTCGTGGGAAGAAATGTTTCCCAGGCCGCCGATTCCGTCGTCAGCGCGAACGGAGTGACCGGTGGCGGCAGTGTCGCGATGGATGCGGTCGAAGAAATTTCGGTCGCCGGTACTGTTTCCGCAACGTCGTCTCTCGGTGACGGCGGGGTCGTTGAAATCACCGGTGATGAAGTGGTGGTGGTTGAAGATGCCAGCTTGTCTGTCGATGGTTTTTCAGAAGGTGGTCGTCTCCGTGTCGGTGGCGAGTTCCAGGGGGCTGATGGTGATCTTCGTGAAGCAACCAATACACGAGTCGGGAACGGTGCCAGTTTAACCGCCGATTCCAGTCACGGCGATGCCGGTTCAGTGGTGGTTTGGGCAAATAACGACACCCTCTTTTACGGGGATGTCAGTGCCTCCGCCAGTGGTATCCAGGGGGATGGTGGTCTTGTCGAAGTTTCCGGTAAAGTCGGTCTCGCGTTGGGCGGCACCTTCAGAGCGAACGCCGTCAATGGTGAAGCGGGAACGGTTCTATTCGATCCGGGCTCACTCACGGTGGGATATTTCAACGGTGCCGGGGGGATCAATGAGATCGAGGTGGCGACGATTAATGACACCCTGCAGAACGGTACTTCAGTGCTTCTCCTGACGGAAGGGGTCGGCTCTAATATCACTTTTGAGGATATTGATCTCACGGGCCAGCAGGCCGGGGGAGCTGTTTTCGGCGGGACGATTGATGGTGGGATCTATGATTACGATGATCCCAATCATCCGAGGAACCTTTCGATACAGTGGACAAATTCGAATGCTTCTTTCGGTGCGTTTGCGGGTGGCTCTATCTTTATCAATAATCACATTCGGACATCAGGAGGCGGCTCGGTCAACCTGATCGCAGGATGGACGGGACTTGAGTCGGACTTTGAAGCTGGTGGTATTTTTGATGGGATCGGTTTTTCGGATCCGGTGGGAGGGGTGAGCGAGATTTCAAATGTCTCCGCGATTGAAAGTGCTTTTCAAAGTTATCTTGGGAGCGGTGATTTCGGCCAGAATGGCGGATCCATATTTGTTGGAAGTTCCCAGATGACTCGACACGTCGAAGTGGGTTCGCGATACGGGAATACCAATCTCGCCGCCAGTGTCATCGCGGTGACTGCCTCGGATACCGGTAGTGAAAGCCGGTATGCACAGGTCGGATTCCGGGATTCGGGAGGGGTTTTTGCGGCTCGCTTTAACCAGACAGGTTCTGATTATGACCTGAATGTCACGACCGCCCTGACGGGTTCAACCGAAGCGGTCGTCGTCGGCGTGATCGGGGACAGTACTGACGGCATCGTTTCCAATCAGGAGGCTGATATTGATGGTGACGGGATTCCGGATGGTGTTTACGCGATTGTGGATGGAGAGATTGATACTGACACGTTCATTCCCTACGCCAATCACTACAACAGTTCCCGTACCGGCAACTGGTGGTGGCAGCAGATTCATGAAGAGTCTGTGGTAGAGAATCGCTATGCCGGGGCCGCTGCAGACATCGGAGGAAATCGTCCTGAAATGGGGGCGGGATCTGCCACCGATTATGCGAACATCAATGTGATCGCGACAGGTGATATCTTAGTTCTTGGCGGTGGTTCCAACAACAGTGGGGCTCAGATCGGTCACGGAGGTGATTCAGCGGGATCCCTCGAGGATCGTGCTGACAGGAATGGCGGTGTGATGACGAATGATCTCGGAACGACGGCTCGTGCCGTGTCTCAGAACGGCGCCATGCAAAATCGCTCCTCAACCTCGATTGCGCGATTAGCGCCTGTCTATGGGGGCATCAATGTTCTCGCGGGTGTGAATGCCGCCGAGGGGGTGAGCTTTTCGTCTGATGGGGCGACGGGCGCTGCGACTGTTTCCGCCACGGTGAATGATGGAGGCTCCGTTATTGTTTCGGGGATTCAGCGGGTCAGCTCAGGCGTGGCTAAAACGAACCCTGAAAGCAATCAGGCCGGCACCGGAGCCGCCTCCATGATCGGGCACGGTGGCCTGGGGCAGTTTGGTCAGTACTACGGTGATATCGATGTTGAGGCCGATGGCGATGTGACTGTCAGAGCGGGTAGTAATTCGCGTATGTTTGCTTCGATCGGGCACAATATCGCGACTTATCACTATTGGAACCCAAGTGATGTCGAAGATTCTCAGATCCGGTTTTTTCGGAGCATTGATGATTTCGATCTCATTAACCTCCGCCGTGATGCTCTGTTTGCCGGGGGAACCGTGGAAGTGGAAGATGTCGGCGGCAGTACCATCAACGGGTTCCATGGGGACATTTCCGTGAAAGCAAACAGCGGAGATATCTACGTGAAGGCCTACGACACGCCGACCGCAGCAGAAGATGAGTTTAATTTGGGTATCCCTGAAGACGGGCTTGAAACCTATCGGGATAACCGCTTCGCGAGGATCGGTCACGGCGGGTCGTCCGAAGAGGTCGTGACAGAGCGTCTTCCGAGGGACGGTGAGGTTTCCACGAATGACAATGGCCTGGAGCGCGTCATCCTCAGGATCACGAATACGGATTCTGAGAGTGAGCATCTCGCTCAGTCCACCGCTGGCTCGGGAGTTAACCGCTCCTTAACCTTTTTGACGATCACGGGGGATATTGAAGTGGAAGCATCCGGAGACACTTCCGTTATCGCCGGAAACGGGAACCGGGACATCGCCCAAATCGGGCATGGCGGAACCTCACTGGCAGACTTCGAGACTTCCGGTGTTATTGCTGGAGATGTTTCCATTACCACCGGTGGTGCGCTTACGATTATCGGTGGCGGGTTGATCGACTTCACTGGGGTGAGGCAGAACACCAACAACAATACGCAGCAGAATCCATACGGTCGTAATTTCGCGATGGTGGGTCATGGTGGTTACTTCAGCGGATTTCTCGGTTTCTTCGGGGATATCGATGTTGTCGCCGGAGATGACATCACCGCGACTGCCGGTGGTGAGAATCAGACCTTCGCGAAAATCGGTCATCAGGGATATCGCGATTGGGGTCAAGTGGGTGGAAGTTTTACCCGGGACGAGAATTTTATTGCGGATACGCTGGATTTAGCCGGAGACAAGTTTGAGACGGATGTTACGACAACGGTGACCGAGACGGAGGTCACCCGGACTTTCAGCGACAAGGATGATCCGGATGCGATTGAGATCAGTGGAAACACGGCCAATATCAGTGTCACTTCCACCGATGGTGATATCCTTCTCAATCATAAGGGGCAAGGGGTGAGAGAGAATGCCAATCAGGTCGCAAGCAATGCAGACCCTAATAACAACGGAGAGGGGTTGACGCTTGTCGATGACGCCTACACGCAGATTGGTCATGGCGGAATCAATACGGATGCGCTGCGGGTGAACAATCCCAACTTTGCGTTTCGTCATAAGATTGGCGACATCGAGGTGAATGCCTTCGGCGGGGATATCACCCTGGAGAATGGAAACGGGAGTCAGCGCTGGACACGCATCGGTCATGGTCTCGGTGTGGACATTGCCGGATCAGGCGCACTCAGCTTGGATCAATCGATCACAGGGGGGAATGGGCTCTTTCTTGCCGGCGATATTTCGATTTTCAGTGCCGGATCTGTCAGCCTTGATGCCAGTGCGGCGGATGCTTATGGGAATCCAAATCGTTCGACCACTTTCGATAGCGAGGCTGACGGGGGGGTCGGCGCTTTCATCGGGGATGCCAGCCAGTTGAACCCGGTTGCGATTGGGCACGGTTCCGTTCTCGGGGCAACCGGTGTTGTCGTCGTGAGTGATGGTAGTGACGTCAATGGTATCGCTGCTTCCTCTGATATCACGCTGGATGCCGCGACCGATCTCAACATTCTGGGCGGCGACGGTTACCGGGGCTCCTCTGCCCAGCTTGGTCACGGAACCAGCGATAATGATGGTAATTCCGGTAATATCCGGAAGGATGGTCAGCCCGCTGGTTTTGACGGTGATATCACGGTGAACGTCGGCAGAGATATCAACCTGATCGCGGGGACTCGTCCCTGGGTCTTGACTGAGAATGCGACGGATTTGCCGATCTCGGTGGTCGGTGCGTTTGCAGCGATCGGCAACGGCGGCTACGGCGTCGATGCGGGTTCTTCCGGTGAGATTCAAGTGTATGCGGGGAGAGACCTGAATCTTGAAGGGCAGGACCGGCTTTCTGTTTTTGGTGAACCGGTGAACTCAAACGAACTTGACCCCAACGCCTACTCTCAGGTCAATAACGGGGTGGCCGGTGCGGACGGGGAGAATATTGCTTCCGTTTTCGCCTTTGCTAAGATCGGTCACTTCAGTGTTGAGAACGAGAGATCTAATGCCAGCGGCGGCCGTACTGACGCTGTGGTGAATGCCAATTCCAGCGGTGACATCACCGTCGTGGTGGATCGAAATCTCACGATGACGGGTGGTAAAACTTACGATGAGGACATGGCTCCTATATTGGGCGCGTTCACGCAGATCGGACATGGCGGCCCCGGGATCGGAGGCGATCTCGAGGGGGATATCACGGTGCTGGTTGGAAATGACCTGGTGGCTGAAGGCGGTGAGTTGGCCGTTGTTTCAACGACAGGATTGAATAACTACACCATGATTGGACACGGAGACCGTGTCGTTGACCCCGGCACCGGAGAAGCTGTCTTTTATGGAGAGGGCATCGGTGATCGTGATGGAGATATTGTCATCGCGGTGGGGGATGACGCCACCTTTACTGATGTGCTCGTCGGCCATGCTGATCCATTGACCTCCACTCAGCAGACCACCGGAACACTGCAGGTTGCGGTGAGTCGGAATAACCCGTTTTATGGAGGAGGTGGTGTTCTCACGACAAACAGTGTCGGCGACAGTGACACCGTCTTTGCTTCAGGGACGAATGGATCTGAGCAGCTCGAGTTTTACATTCCGGAACGTCGTCTGAACAAAATGAGTGCAGATACGAGGCTGAATGAAAGTGTGATCGGCTTCACGGTCGCCCCGGGTAATTTTGCGGGATTTGATGGAACCGGCTCGGAAACCACGGGAAGGGATGATGAGGTCTACCTCACGCCGGACCTTTGGTGGGACGACGCGGGAATCGCCGAAGCGAACGATCTCGGGACAGCCGGGGTGTTCCCAACGGATGCCAGCGGAGATCAGGGCGGATCGATTGCCGAGGTCTCAACTCCCGGTGGCCTGGAGAATCTCACGACCTTGAGTGCCGGAGCACTCGGTTCCTCGGCGACCTTGTATCGCGGAGGAAACGGAGTGAGTGGCGCCGGTCTCTACACGATCTATTATGACGCCGTCGAAACGGTGGAGACGGCCGCGGTGCCCGGTCCTCCGGCTCCTGTGCCGCCGACTTACCCGGCCTTTCAATTCATCAATTTCGTCTTCGGCGACCAGTATGATTCGTTTACGCGTTATCGTCAGTTCCTCGAAGATGAAGAGACGGGGCAATCGGATTCGATCTTCGGCTCGCTCGCTCTCTATGAGACGGACGAAGTCGACTCAGAGGAAGCCGGGGCCATGAAAATTGAGAACCGTCTCGATGACATGTTCGGAAAACGAAGAAATTCCTACTCCGAGGAGGAGCGTGACGAGGAGGAAGTGAGCCGACGCCGTCGTGGCAGGATTGGCGTGGGCGGAATCGGACTGACATACTATGTCTATGATCCCGGAACGAACCGTTACTCGAGCTACCGGGTCTTCGGAACCGCTTTCGAGCGCTTTTATCCAGTTAACTGAACTTCTAAGAATTCTTAGAGACGAGACTCTTCAAATAGTTGAATATTCCTCTTGCGAATTGGGTCCATCTCTTTCAAGATCGAGGGTGGTAGAGTGTGTTTACTCCACCATCTTTTTTCTTTAAGCAGCTCTTAATGAACAAACTGGCACTGATCTTCACTTTATTATTCGCTCTCTCAGGAATGGCGGTGCAAGTCGATGCCCAGGATTCTGAGCTGGGAGGCTTGCCCCCCCTGCCTGATCTCGATCTCGGGGATCCCGATCGTAAGCTCAGTTGGTCGGAGCGACGGAAGGCAAATAAGGCTGCTGAGCAGAAGGAATACGAAAACAGTGTCTATACGCGAACCTCTGCCGACACCGGCTCGGCAACCCTCGGAGACAGGTTTAAAAAGGCTTCCGCAAAAAACCGCGCTTCAAATACACGACCGACACAGGTTGAGGTGAATAACTCAATTCTTTCGAATGATGATGCGATGACTCCCAGCGGCGGTCGTCTTCAGCCTTTCGGTCAGGAGAACGAATATTGGGCAGGCATGCCTGAGGCAACGCCGGAGGAGACGTTGATTGATCTGCCTCCAATGCCGGATTTGAGAACGCCTGATCAGGTCACCAAAAAGGAGCGCTTCAGAAATCTTCGCGTCGCCAAGTATGAGGCGAGAAAAGCCGAAGCGGAAGCGAAGCGTGAAGAGAAGGAGCTGAAGAGAGCTGCGACCGTGAATCGCCCGATGGCAGATCCTTCCACGGCGCTGGTTCAGGTGGAATCTCAGTCAGCGCTTCAGCCTGCTTATGTGGGGAATCAGGAAGCACCGCAAACGGTTGATAACGGGACTTTGAAACCCTTTGATGCGGGTTCCAGCTTCTACAAAGATAATCAGCAGGTCTACAAGGGGGCCGAGAACGAAAAGCCAATCAACTTCTGGTGGCGGAAGGGGACCTCAGAGCAGGGTGGTCCGCCGGAGGCCGAGCCTAAGTTTTCCTGGAGAAATCCTTTCTCAGGCGCGCGTGATCAAGCTCAGCCCGTTGCTTACACTGATCCCGGTGGATCCTCCGCTTATGGAGCCGGTAGTCCTTCGCTGGATGCAACGCCACTCACGTCAAACCTCAGGGGAATTCGCGTGGTTCGCAGCACGAGGGAAGTGGTCAAGGGTAGCTACGGAGGTGTCTCCGGAGTGGTCAGTGAGGGAGTTGATCTTCCTCCCAAGGTATACGCTGAGCTTGAGTCCCGGATCGGTCGTTCGTTGACCCTGGGCAGCCTCAATCAGATGGTTCGTGATTCCGTGACCGCTTATCGCCGGAGTGATCTTCCCGTGGTGGATGTTCTCGTTCCCGAGCAGGAGATCACTTCAGGTGTTCTGCAGTTGGTGATCATTGAAGGCCGTCTCGGCGATGTCCTCGTTGAAGGTGCTGCTGGAAAATTTGAGGGGCGTGCCCTTGCCAGCCAGATCCGGACGGAGCGCGGGGAAGTCCTGCGTGAGAGCGATCTGACCGAGGATTTGAATTGGATCAACAAGCATCCGAATCGAGAGGTTGATTTGATTTTCAGCCCCGGCAACAATTACGGGGAAACGGATGTCATTCTGCGAAGCGAGGCATACAAGGAGCTTTCCGCCTATATTGCTTACGAGAACTCCGGAACCGCAGCCCTGGGTGAAAGTCGCGCCATTTTCGGGGCGAGCTGGACGGGACCGCTTTTTACGGGGCTTGACTCAATCCTCAGTTACCAGTTCACGACGAATTTCGACAACAGTGATGCGGATGTAAACGGGCACAGTGGGGTCTTTTCCACCTATCTCCCCTGGAGGCATCAGATTACCTTGCTGGGCGCCTACGTGACGAGCGATGCGACTTTCCCTCTCGGGGGAGGAGCTGTTTTCTCTTCAGGCGGGGTGAACAAGCAGTTGAGCGGTCGTTACGGGATTCCTCTTCCGAGCATTGGTCGTCTCTCTCATGAACTCGAGCTGGGCATGGACTTCAAGTCCAGTAACAGCGACCTCGCCTTCAGTGGGCTGCAGGTATTCGACACCACTTCGGAGATTGTTCAGTATAGTCTCGGATATAACATCGTGGCGACAGACCGTGTCGGTGCCTGGCGTGTTGATGCTGAAGTGGTCTCCTCGCCCGGAGATGCGACGAACAAAAACCGCGACGATATCTTTGCTTCCCAGCGAACCGGGGCTCAGGCGAACTACACCTACGGACGTGTTCTCATCGAGCGTGATCAACAACTTCAGAATGGCTGGTCCGTTCTTGGCCGTCTCCAGGGTCAGGCCTCTAACCGCAACCTTCTCGCCAGTGAAACTCTCGGTGCGGGTGGGTTCGACACGGTGCGTGGTTTCGAACAGCGTGTTCAACGTGGTGACAGTGGGGTCGTTGGAACGGTTGAGCTGAGGACTCCGACCTTCTTTCCTTCGACCTTTACCGGATTCAACAATGTCCAGGACGGTGCGATCGGCTTGCTCTTCTACGATGCCGCTTCCCTTTCGAGCAAGGATCCTCTCCCCGGCGAGGAAGATGTTGCCCTTGGCAGTGTCGGTTTAGGATTTCGTTATCAGCGCGAGAACTGGTTCACTCTTCGAGTCGACTACGGTTTTCAGGTCACAGAAGATGGGTTTGATGACGGCAATCAAGGTCGCTGGCATGTCGGTGCACGTGCGACCTTCTAAGAGGAAGAGCTTTTCTTCCCTCCTTCGTTTCCTGAAGGGTTCTCTTAATTCTCTGATATACCCCGGGCGGGCGTGGTGGGGACTTTTCACCTGCCGCAGCAGAGGGCAATCCTGTCAAGATAGGAGCGTAGCGACTCCCTGAGTGACGGAATCTGTTCTCAGGAAGGAGGGGGATACGCCACTGCTAACGCGGTGCCATGGGAATTCACCTCGCGCCGGGTTCCCGGATGCTTTCGAGGTGGGGCGTTCGTGATGGAAGAGCCCTCCCCATGCTAAAAGGTGCATCCCCGCGCCGTCCGGCGACGCGCCTTTTTTCGGGGAGGAGAAGACGAAGAGTCGGGAGTGGGGAGTGGGGAGGTTGTTGAGGGGGACCGCCGAAAGATGGCGTCAGCGGGTAGCGTTTGCTGCGTTTTCCCTGATGAGCAAGGACGTTGGGCTCGAAGAGGGCTTCGCGGGCACAAAAAAAGCTTCCGGAGTATTCCGGAAGCTTTTCGGGAGGATAAATAATATCCTCAAAGATCAGGGATGCCGATGATCAGGCGCCGTCGGTTCCTTTGTGGCCGAGAATCTTGACGGTGCGATTGAGCTGATCGTATTCGATCGGCTTCTTGATGACCGTGACAGGACCACTTGAAAGAATCTTCGTGAGGATCTCACTGTCAGGGTAACCGGTGATGATCACGATGGGAAGGTCAGGGTAGAGACCTTTCAATTTCGCGTAGAGCTCATCTCCCGGGATATCCGGAAGTTTGAGATCGAGGAAGACGAGATCGAAACGCTGTTTCTCGGCGTAGGTCAGGGCCTCCGCGCCGGTTCCGACAACAATGCGTCCGAATCCGGCTTTCTTAAGGAACTGCTTAAAGAGAGTCTGCAGAGCCGGGTCATCGTCGACCACCAGTACGGTGGGCTGGCCGCCTTCGTCCGTCTTAAGGATGTCGCGATCGAGCAGGCTGCGTTTGATACGCCAACGTCCGCCAATCTGAATGGCTGGAAGCTGTCCTCGCTGGACAAGATAATACACTGTGGGGAGAGGGATGCGCAGATACTCTGCAGTCTCCTTAACAGTCATGAGTTCGGGTGGTTCTTCGTCTGCCATGTTTCGTTGTTACTATTGGTATCCGCACCTGTAAGTTTCTCTCTAATCAATACTGATTGAGCTAAAAACCACAATTACGGGAAGTTTTAAGTGCGATTCTAACTATTGTGGCCACTTTTAATATAAAGACAACAAATAAATGGTAAATAGTTTCATTTTTGAGAGGCTTTTGTGCGAATTTCCTGACAATGAGAGCTGCTTTCACTAGATCTCAGAGATTTGCGAGGATTTTTATAAGATTTTGTCCTTCTGTAATCAGCAGGGGATTCTGTGCTTCCAGGGATGAGTCAAAAGGGGGCGGATGATCCGGGAGCCGCCTCCTGAAGCCGGGTCTACCGTGAATTCACGTGTCCTTATTGCTGGAATATTTGGAAAGCTGGACTAAATGAAGCGATGAATTTTGTGGAAGCAATGATTCTCGGGCTTGTTCAGGGATTGACTGAATTCTTGCCGGTCTCTTCATCAGGTCACCTTGTTCTCAGCCAGAAATTGCTGGGAGTGGAAGACAAAGGGGTAACCTTCGAAGTGTTGGTCCACTTTGGAACGCTTCTGTCTGTCCTCATTTACTTTTGGAAGCCTCTCTGGCGCATGATCCTCTCGATCATTCCCCCGTTTAAGAGTGAGTATGAAAACGAACGACGGATGATCGGGTATCTTGCGATCGCCAGCGTGCCTGCCGCGATTGTCGGGTTTTCCCCTCTGAAGGACGTGTTCGAAGGTACTTATGAGAAGCCGGCGGTGGTGGGGCTCCTGCTCATGGTAACGGGGGCGATTCTCTTTCTGCCCCGCTTGTTTGCGAAGCGTCGTGGTGAAGGGGAGATGGGAATCAAGTCCGCTATCGTAATGGGAGTGGGGCAGGCTTTCGCGATTTTGCCGGGTGTTTCAAGGTCGGGTTCAACGATCGTTTCCGGCATGATGGCCGGAGTCAAGCCCTCCGCTGCGGCGGAGTTTTCATTTCTCATGGCGATTCCGGCCATTGCCGCAGCTTCTCTCATGGAGGCGGGAAAGCTTTCGGAGGTCGATACTTCCCTTCTCATGCCTTATCTCGCAGGGGCCGCGGTGGCGTTTCTTTCCGGCCTCATTGCTATTTATAGTGTCCTTGCCGCGATTCGCCGCGGAAAATTTGAATACTTCGGTGTCTACTGTCTCATTGCTGGTACGGCGGCTTTTTTGTATTTTCGTTCACAAGGGATCTAATGTTTCGCTGAAACCAATCGTTCAAAACCTTGTTGGATTTCCTGTCCATTCAAATTCCCCCAATGGTTTCAATCGCTGTAAAGCCGGTAACTTCACTGAGAAGTCTCCCGGCACTTCTCTGCCTCGCTGCATTCGCTGCCGTTGGCGCGTTTGATTGTCAGGCTCAGTCCTACAGTTCAACCCGTCTCGCGGATGGCTTCGATCTCCCTGTCGGAAAGCCCGATGCCCATGGTTATTATGTCTACCGGGGGTTTTCTCCCTATGGTCACCTGGGCGAGGATTGGAATGGAAACGGCGGGGGGAATACGGATGAGGGGGACCCGGTTTACTCCACCGCTCATGGCGTGGTTCTCTTTTCGGAGGATTACCGGAAGGGCTGGGGAAATGTCGTCATCATTCGTCACGCGTATCGTGAGACCAATGGGCAGATTGCATTTGTCGATTCTCTCTATGGCCACCTCAAGGTTCGGTCCGTGAAAGTCGGGCAGCAGGTCACGAGAGGGCAATTAGTGGGGACGATTGGATGTGGACCTTATCGAATGTATGCCGCTCACCTGCATTTTGAGTTGAGGAAGGATTTACGGGTCGGGATGCGACGCGACCTTTATCCGAAGACTTACACGACCTACCACAGCCCGCGTTCTTTTATCGGGGCACGGCGAAAGCTCCGCTTTGAGGACCGCTTCGTGAGGGTTCCGATCAATACCTTTCAATCGAGTAATCCGAATCGTGTCCTGACTTCCGCGGTGGAAGTTCCCGACGTCGAGCAGGGCACGACGGTTCGTCCGATCGTCCCGGAGCTCATCAGTGAAGTGATTGCGGAAGAGACGGACGTTGAAGAGGCCACGCCTGAGAAGTCGAAGGGGATATTTGATCGTCTCTTCGGAAACTGATCCTCAGTGCTCCGTCTCGCGGTAATCTGCCGCTTTGCTTAAGGCCGTATCTCTCAGCTGGCGGAAAAGTTCGGGCTTTTCGTTTTTCAGGTCGGTCGTTTCATTCGGATCGTTACTGAGATTGAAAAGGAATTCACCTTCTTCGGGGCTGCTGAGGTATTTATGGGTTCCCTCGCGATAGGCTACCCATGGCTTGCGGTCGAGCTCGGAATGGGCACCGGTTTGCCAGAGGAGCTGTCGCTCTTTCGGGGAATGTTCACCTCTGATCGCGGTGAGAAGGCTTTCCCCGTCGTGAAGGGGGAGGTCGCCAGGCTCAATCCCTGCCGCCTCACTAAAGGAGGGAAACAGATCAAGTGACCAGAAGAGGGCGTCGGAAGTGCTGCCGGGTGTGATTTTTCCCGGCCAGCGCATCACGCAGGGAACGCGAATGCCTCCTTCGAAGAGGGTCGCTTTGTCGCCGCGGAGAGGCAGATTGCTTCCCCCGTAGGTGGGATCGCCTCCGTGGTCGGTGAGAAAGATGACCCAGGTGTCTTTAGAAAGGTTCTCCTGGTCGAGGCACTCGAGGACGCGGCCGATCCCGTCATCCATGCTCACGGCCATGGCGGCAAACTCGCGCCGAATTTTGTCTTCGATGAAATCGACCCGCTTCAACTCCGCGGCCTGGGGCTGCATCAGGTTGACGGGTGCCTTTGCCGAGGGGGAATAGCCTTTCCCGAAATGAGGAGCATTGTAGGCGAGGTAGAGAAAGAAGGGCTTTTCCCGCGTTGCCTGCCCTTCGAGGTATTCAATCGCTTCCTCCGTGATCAGTTCGGTCGCGTAGCCGTTTTCACTGACGTGTTGAGAACCGTTGTACCAGTCGGGGATTATCCCGTAGGTCATGGTGAAGAAGTCGATGCAGCCGCCGGTGTGGCCGATGAAGGTATCAAAACCATGATTGAGGGGAAGGAGGGACTCGTCTCCGTGCCCCAGGTGCCATTTTCCAATGAGGGCGGTGTCGTATCCTGCTTTATCGCGAAGAACTTCGGCGATCGTGGTTTCGTGCGCCTGGATGCCGGTGTCTCGATGTTCTTCCGCCATGAACATGAGCGCACTGAGGAGAGAATCCTGAGAGCGGAGCGGGTTTCGTCCGGTGAGGAGCCCGAAGCGCGAGGGGGTGCAGATGGAGGAGGCGGAGTAGAATTGTGTGAAGCGGATGCCTTCTTCGGCAAGGTGGTCAATATGCGGCGTGGGGATTTCTGAGCCGTAGCATCCGACATCGTTCACCCCCTGATCGTCGGAGAAGATGAGGAGGATGTTCGGCGTGTCGGCGGATGTGGCGATCTGTCCGAGGGCGATGAGAAGAGATAAGAGTAGGGGGCGGCTCATGTTGCTCAGTCTTTTGCCACAGCTGATCCCGAAAGGCACGAAAAAAGCCCGTCCCGCAAAAGCGTGACGGGCTTGAAAGAGAGCGCCGGGGACTAGCCCGGGTGTTTCGCGAGAAAATACTCGATCGAATCGACGAGGGCACGCCAGCTCGCCTGAATGATATTGTAGCTCACCCCGACGGTTCCCCAGCTTTCGGTGCCGTCGCTGCTGAGCACAAGAACCCGCGTCTTCGCTCCGGTTCCCATGTGGCTGTCGATGATGCGGACTTTGTAGTCGTTGAGCTCCATCTCATCAATTTGCGGGTAGGTCGGGCGGAGTGCTTTCCGCAGCGCGGCGTCGAGTGCGTTGATGGGACCGTCCCCCTCAGCGACCCGGTACTCTTCGATGCCGTCGATGAGCAACTTCACTGTTGCTGAGCATGACTGATAGTCGCGTTCACCATCGCGGCGGAAGGTGCAGTGATACTCCTTCAGGTCGAAGATGGGCTTGTAGGTTTCGAGGTGCTTCCGGATCAGGAGCTCGAAGGAGGCTTCGGCGGCTTCGAATTCGTAGCCCTGTTCTTCGAGCTCTTTCAGGTTTTGAAGAATCGCGAGAGCCTGCGGGCTGCCCTTTTCGACGGGGAGTCCGAGTTCCTCCGCCTTCATGAGAACATTGGATTGGCCGGAGAGCTCGGAAACGAGGATTCGCTGGCGGTTGCCGACGCTCTTCGGCTCGATGTGCTCAAAACTGTGAGCGACTTTCTGTACGGCATTCACATGCATGCCGCCCTTGTGAGCAAAGGCGGTCGCCCCGACATAGGGCGCGCGGATGTTGTGAGCGCAGTTGGCAAGATCGTCCACGAAGTGGGCGAGGTGGGTGAGCTGATCGATGTTTTCGACGACCGGCCGGTCCATCTTCAGCTGCAGGTTGGGAATCACGGTGGTGAGGTTGCAGTTGCCGACCCGTTCACCGTAGCCATTCACGGTGCCTTGAACCTGGGTTGCTCCGGACTGGATGGAGGCGAGGGCGTTGGCCACGGCGACTCCGGTGTCGTCATGTGTGTGGATGCCGACGGCGATGCCGAGTTCTTTCATCACCACTTCAGTGATTTCAGCGACCTCATGCGGCATGGTACCACCATTGGTGTCACAAAGGACGAGCCAGTCTGCCCCGCCTTCTTTAGCCGCGGCGAGGGTGGCGAGGGCGTGGTCGCGGGAGTCATTGAAGCCGTCGAAAAAGTGTTCGGCATCGTAGATCACTTCGCGACCGTTCTCTTTTAAATAGCGGGTCGTGTCGCGAATCATGGCCTGATTCTCCTCTTCGGTGGTGCGGAGGATCTCCGTGACATGGAGCCGCCAGCTCTTGCCGAAAAAGGTGATCACGGGCGTTTTCGCATCAAGCAGGGTCTGAACCTGCGGGTCATCTTCGACCGGGGTGTCTTTCCGGCGCGTGCTTCCGAAGGCGGCGATTTTCGCGTTTTTCCATTCGAGGTCAGCGGCGCGCTCGAAAAAGGAAACATCTTTCGGGTTTGAGCCCGGCCAGCCCCCTTCAATATAGTGCATTCCAAACTGATCCAGTGCTTCAGCAATGCGGATTTTATCGAGTGAGCTGAAATTGACGCCTTCCCCCTGAGTGCCGTCACGCAGGGTGGTATCGTAGAGTTTCACTTCGGGATGGTTGCTCATAGTAAAGAGTAAACAGGGTCAGGTCAGTGACTTAACAGGGTCTGGTCGGAGTCGAAAATCTCGGGCGGGGGTGATCCCGGTTCGGTTCGCTCTGACAGGGAGTAAAAAAGACCGATTCGCAATCACCTGGCTGAATTAGCCAATCGTCATTGCGTTAATAATAATGGCGCTGGAGGTGATGCGTTCCATTTCCCTGTGGTGGCTAAAGCTATCCATTCCCGACCGTAACGCAATTCGTTAATTCCTAGGGTCGTTTCCCGACGAGGCTGCAGAGCTTTTCGCGCAGTGCTTCGAGGCCGTCTCCGTTTGCTGCCGAGATCGGAAAGATCTCCTGCTTCGGAAAGCGCGTCTTGAGGGCAGAGAGGTACATTTCCGATTCCTCGAGGTCGATCTTGTTGGCAACAATGAGCCATTCCCGCTCGCCGAGCTCTTCGTCATAGAGGCGGAGCTCTTTTCGCAGGATTTGAATATCGGAGATGGGATCCCGTTGGTCGACTCCCGCGGTATCGACGACAAAAAGGAAGATCGAACAGCGGCTGATGTGGCGGAGGAAATCATGACCGAGGCCGACATTGTTGTGCGCCCCTTCGATCAGTCCGGGGATGTCCGCGACCGTCGCCCGGTAGAAGCCCGGAAAATCGACGACGCCGACCATGGGTTTCAAGGTGGTGAACGGGTAGGAGGCAACTTTCGGCGCGGCATTGGAAAGCGCACCGAGGAGGGTGGACTTGCCTGCGTTGGGGAACCCGACAAGGCCGACATCAGCGATGCGGCGCAGTTCGAGATTGAACCAGCCTTCGTCACCGGGCTCACCCATCGTGAACTCGATCGGGGCCTGATTAGAATCCGTGCGGAAATTCCAGTTTCCTTTGCCGCCGATACCGCCTTCGCAAAGAACGTATCGCTGTCCGATTTCGGTCAGATCGGCGATTTTTTCCCCGTAAGGGTGGGGGGCTTCGCCGGATTCCTCTTCCTCCTCGAGAGGAGCCTCTACTTCAAGAAGCGCATTCGTTTCGCCCGGGGTCTCTTCCTTCAGGACCTGGCTGCCGTCTTTGTCGGTGACAAATTCGCCGGCCCAGTCACCGTCCTCGGGGAACTCTTCGTCAAATTCATCGTCTTTCTTCTTTTTCGGGACCGGCGGGGTCGTCTTGTAGACAATCGTTCCCGCGGGGACCTTCAGAATGAGATCTTTTCCCGACTTGCCGGTCTTGCGCTGTCCCTGTCCGTGGACACCGCGTTCCGCCTTTTGGTTCGGGCGGAAAAAGAACTCTTTGAGGTTATCGGTGTGGTGATCAACAACGAGGACGACATTGGCTCCACGACCGCCGTCGCCACCATCGGGACCACCTTTCGGGACGTGTTTCTCCCGGCGAAAGCTGGTACAGCCGTGACCGCCGTCGCCGGCTTTGGCAAAAATTCTGATATGATCAACAAACATGCGAGAGGGGAGTGTCCGGGGTTGTCCGGTGCGCCGGGAAAAGCACCCGGCGGGAAATCTTATTTATAGCATGCTTTTACCCTTTGGAAAACAGGGACGAAGGACAAGTTCGGTGAGAAGGCGCCGCATTTATTCACCACTTATTCACATTCCGCGGTGAATGCTTTCGGGGAGTTATTCACTTTTTCAGGGGGAATTGTGAATAAGTTGCGCTGATGTTTCTGTGAGAGCTGACCGTGTCCAAAGGCTTAACTGTAAGCTTGTTATACGAGGAGGTAGTGGCAGTTCAGCTTCTCTTTATGTTTGGTAAGTAACTTAAATTAAATGTGTTACGGGTTTCGGGGTTCATTGATGGCTAACAGGCATCGAATAGGGGCTGTTTTCGGGGCCTGTCTGCCCGGATCCCTTGTTCTTTGGGCGTCGGGGACATTTTTCCCGTAGTTATTCACAGCTTACGCCACCCGGAAGATGGTCTTCCCCCCTTGTTTTCACCAGTTATTCACAATGGAAGATGTGGGGGCGCCGGGAATGAGCCTCCCGTCCGGCGGTATTCAGCGGTTCTCTCAATTTTGTCGTTGCCCGCTTCGTCCCGCTAAAGGATGATCCACAATATCTACTATGGACGATTCAGCGCCGGCTCCTAAAGACACTCCCGGGATTCCATCGCGATTTCAGCGACGGACTCTCTGGAGCGCGATCACTGCGATCTCGATTGTGGCCATTGGCGCGGTCGTTGTCGGTCTCGTCTTGTTGACGGGTTCTGTCCTCAGTGTTCTCCAGCCGGTTCTCGTTCCGCTCGCGGTGGCCGGCATTATTGCCTATCTTCTCGAACCGATTGTTGACTGGCTCACGAAGCGGGGCTTGAGCCACGGGAAATCGATGATGCTCGTTTTTGTCGGCTTCATGGCGCTTGTGATCGTCCTCATCATCAGTGTGGTCATTCCAACCTTCGGGCAGGCGCAGGAATTTTACACGGACCGGGATGACTATAAAAAGAATGTCACGATCCTCGCGAAAGAGGGATTCAGCGCCCTGCAGGAAAGATTCGGGACCGGGATTGCGAGTGATTACTATGACCGCGGAGTCGAATGGATCGCCAACGAGGGACCCAAGGTCTCTGCAAAAATTGGTGAGTATGTCTGGAGCCGCCTCAGCGGTTTTTTTGGTTTTTTCGGCTATCTCCTCGGCCTTTTGCTTGTCCCGATTTACCTGTTCTATTTCCTGCGGGAAGGTCATAAAATTTCGAGCACCTGGACAGATTATGTCCCCTTGCGGGCGTCTTCCTTTAAGGACGAAGTGGTGGGGACGATCACTGAAATCAACGGTTATCTCATTTCCTTTTTTCGCGGGCAAATGGTCGTGAGCCTCATTGATGGAGCGCTGGTGGCGATCGCGCTGTCGGCGATCGGGCTTCCCTATGCCCTGTTGATCGGGGTCTTTCTCGCGATTCTGGGGCTCATCCCCTATGTGGGGAATTTGATGGTCATGATTCCGGCGGTGATCATCGCGATTGTTCATTTCGGCGCGACTCAGACGGTGACGATCCCCGAAGGGGTCGACCCTGCTGCGGGGCAAACCATGCTTGTGAAGATTGAGGGCAGCCGCAAGGCGGTGGAACGCGTCGTCGAAGAGGTCTCCGTTGATGGAAATACCGCAGAGGTTCTGGTGAATGCCTGGAATTTTCTGCCGAATCCGTGGGCCTATCCTGTCATCGTCCTTGCGATTTTCATTGTCCTCCAGCAGATCAACGGATTGGTCACTGCGCCGAAGATCGTGGGGGATTCAGTGGGGTTGCACCCCCTCACCGTGATCTTTTCCGTGATCTTCTGGTCGGTCGTCCTCGGGGGGCTTCTCGGAGCACTTCTCGCGGTTCCGTTAACCGCGGCGATCAAGGTGCTGTTCCGGCGCTACATCTGGGAGCGGCGTCTCGAGCCGGCGGTGGAAAAACGCCTCGGCCGTGACGGGGAAGAGGAGGACCCGCCTGAGGAGGACGGGAATTTGCAACCGGCTTGAGTAAGCCTGAGAGATCGGCTTGCGTCACTGCAAAATCCGTCCATTCTATTCGACATTGGAAAGTTCGGTCACCCGATATGCAGAATGTAGATACCAACAAGCTCGCTGAGGAAATAAACAAGCACGGCCCCTGGGTTCAGGCGGTCAAAGATGAGATGGCAAAGGTCATCGTCGGGCAGGAGGTGCTCGTGGACCGTCTTCTCGTGGGCTTGCTTACGAATGGCCACGTTCTTCTCGAGGGGGTTCCCGGTCTCGCTAAAACCCTGACCGTAAATGCTCTCGCCGGTGCGCTCAAAGCTGATTTTCAACGGATACAGTTCACGCCCGATCTGTTACCGGCGGATCTTCTCGGGACGCTTATTTTTAATCCGCAGACCAATGAGTTTTCGCCGAAGCTCGGCCCCATTTTTTCCAATCTGATCCTCGCGGACGAGATTAACCGTGCTCCCGCGAAGGTGCAGAGTGCTCTCCTCGAAGCGATGCAGGAGCGTCAGGTAACGATCGGCGATACGACCTACCCTCTCGCAGATCCTTTCCTCGTTCTAGCGACCCAGAACCCGATTGATCAGGAGGGAACTTATCAGCTCCCGGAAGCACAGCTGGATCGTTTTCTCGTGAAGGTCGTCGTCGATTATCCCTCCATCTCAGAGGAGCGTTCCATTCTTGACCGGATGGCAACGTCATCGGCGAAAACAAAAACACAGCCGGTCGTCGATCCCAAGACCGTCATCGCGGCCCGGGAACTCGTGAATTACGTCTATGTCGATGACGGGGTGAAAGATTACATCGTCAGTATTATCCATGCGACCCGCCGGCCCGGGGAATTTGAGCCGGCGCTCGAACCACTGGTGCGGGCCGGAGCCTCGCCGCGCGGAACGATTAACCTCACTCTCGCCGCTAAAGCGGCTGCCTTTTTACAGGGGCGTGGCTACGTCGTTCCGCAGGATGTGAAAGACCTCGCCTACGATGTGCTCCGCCACCGTATTCTCCTCAGCTACGAGGCAGAGGCCGAGGAAATCACGAGTGAGCAGATTATCGCGACGATTCTGGACCGGATTCCTGTTCCCTGATCTAAGTTTCCGCAGGCTCGAAGCGTATCGGTAGGGTAACCTATTCCCACCCGATTCGTCTTTATGAAAGAAGCTGTCCGATATCTGATCCTCTCCTTTGCGATTCTGGTGGTTATCGCCATGCTCGTGATGTGGAAAAAACAGGATCGAGCGCAAGCCTTCGTCGAGTTGAAGGAGCGCTACGAGGCGGATATCAGCGTGACGGATGAGGACTTTTTCGTTGGCTGCTCAAGCGAGCGCCTCATTGATCTCGTCGATTTTGCTGAACTACTCGCCCGGGCCGGTGAGCCCACGATTCTGGATTTGACCGGGGCCCCGAAGCTGGAATCCCTTTCCGGTGTCGAGAAGCTGCTCAAGGTGCATTCACTCATCGCGATCGCCTGTCCCAATTTGAAATCAGCTGAGGGGGTCGCGAGGCACCCCGCGCTCCGCGAACTCGTTTTTACGGACAGCAGTTTGCTGGCGGACGCGTCAGCGGTCCACAGTCTGCCGGCTCTTGAAACACTCGATTTCAGCGGCTGCGAAGCCTTGACCAATTTTGAGATCTCAAAATTGCCTCAGCTGAAGAATCTCTATCTCAGTCGCTGTCGCGAAATCAGCACTCTCAATGTCACTGCCGCGCCGGGACTGAAGCAGCTATACCTGGACGGTTGCAGTGGCCTCGAGATCCTCGAAGGGCTCACGAATTTGAGTGCCCTGACTGATCTCGATGTCAGTAATGCTTCGTCTCTGGAAAAGCTGAGCGGGGTGGAGAATCTGTCATCGCTCATTGTGCTCGATATACGAAACATTGCGATCAGTGATTTTTCAGGGATCGGGCAGCTTCCTGTCCTTCGGGTCCTGCGGATGGGGGGAAATGAATCGATCGAGACTTTAGAACCGTTTTCGGAGATGACGGCGCTTCGTGAGATTCATCTGGAGGCCTGTCCGAATCTCGCCTCACTGGAGGGGATGCCGTCCGGTATTTCTCAATATGCGGGGTTTACCTATTGTCCGAAATTGACCGGTCTCAAAGGGATTGAAGCAGCGCCGGGGCTCGAGCAACTGGATCTCACCGGTTGTGAATCATTGAAAGATGTCTCCGCTCTCGAGTCTCTTTCTTCGCTCGTTCAGTTGAGTCTTGTGAAATGCCGTCAGGTGTCCGAGGTCTCCGTAATCGAGTCGATGGAGAAGCTGGTGATTGTTATGTTAGGAGGTTCGGGAGTGGTTCCCGCCTCGGTCGAGAAACTGAATGCGGTGAACGATGAAATCATCTTCGACTTCACGGTGTCCGGCTGAGATCGCTTCACCCTGGACTGTTCTCCTTCCCTTTTTTCGACGTTGTCTTTGAGGCGACCGGTAGCCTCGACTGCCATTGGATCACGCGGACTCCAACCCGGTGATCCCTGCTGCAGTGCTGCTTCCAAAGGTGTCGATCTCAACTCCCATGTGTTGAGCGAGACTGACGAAGAGGTTGGCAAATGGGGTGTTATCTGTCTCGTCGTGGGCGAGGTAGGAGCCGTGTCGGTACCCGCCTCCGGCAAGAATAACGGGGAGGTTTCGCCAGTCGTGGCTGCTTGCGTTTCCCAGGTTGGAGCCGAAGAGGACTGAAGTGTTGTCGAGGAGGCTTTCCCCCTGTTCGTCGATTGATTTCAGCCTGGTGAGGAATTCATTGAAGACTGAGAATTCAGCTTCTTCGATGAGCTTGAGCTCTCCTATTTTCTCAGGGTCCTTACCGTGATGGGAAAGGTTGTGCCAGTCGGTATTAACGCCGTTGATCGCCGGAACTGAGTTCATTCCCGCGAGTTGAAAGGTGACTGTTCTGGTAGAGTCAGTCTGCAGGGCGAGAATGATCATGTCATTCATGAGTCGCTGTTTACCGATGGCGTCAGCCTGGTCATCGATGTCTTTCGGTTGAGGGGCGGTCACGGTGGGTTTTGGTTTTTGAACCCAATCCTCCGCCTCCTGAAGCCGGACTTCGAGATTGCGGACTGAAGTGAGATACTCATCGAGTTTCTCGCGGTCCCGGTGGCCTACCTTCCGCTCCAGCTTTTTTGCTTCGCCGAGGACGGTATCGAGAATGCTTCGTCCACGTTTGAATGCTTTCATCTCATTTACCACCTCTGCTTCAGTGCCGTCGATGAAGAGCGATTTGAATAATTTCCCGGGAGAGGTTTCGCCGGGAATGGCAACTCCGTTCGCCGTCCAGGACATGGACCTTCCGTTAGTGGAAAGGGCCAGGTAGGGGTGCCGTGTTTTCATCCCGATCTGCGCCGCGATAAGTTGATCGAGGGAGATCGAATTTTTAAACCCGGAGAGCCCGGGGCGCCGGGCTGATGTCAGCCAGGTCATCTCGGAGGAGTGGCCGTTGTTGCCCTGTTGATCTGGATGTGAGAGGCCTGACAGGATCGTGAAATCGTTGCGGTGATCTTTCAGGCGGGACAGATAGGGTGTCATTTCGTACTCCCTGCCCGGGGTGGAGGGAAAGAGGCTGGGAGCGTGGAATCCGAGGGTGGCGCACATTGCGACCAGTCTTTTCGGAGGGTGGGATGACCGGCCTCGTACGAAAGCGGGGGACATTGCCTCCAGGAGGGGAAGGCTTAAAAGTGCGCCGCCGGTTCCCTTGAGGAAATGTCGTCTGCTCAGAGAGCGGCCGGAAGCGAGGTAGGGGGGATTCATGGGGCGGTTATTTGTTCCGGAAGATGTCGCTTGCGACGGTGGCGTGGATGAGGTCACGGATTCTGTGACCGCGTTCGGATGATTGTTGCACCATCGCCTCAATCTCGGCTCGATCAGAGAATCCCATTTTTCGTCCGGTGCTGAAAGTAAGGAGATGAGTCAGAAAGGCTTTGGCGAGTTGGTCTTCGTCCCCGGCGATGAGATCCCGGTATTCTTCAAATCCGGAGAAGGGCCTGCCGTCCTGGAGTCTTCCGCTCGCGTCGACGGGGGGACCGATTCTGTATCGGACCGGTTTTGAACCGACCAGTCGCTTCTCCGGCTTCTCCCCGCTCCCCAGACTGCGAAAGGTATCCCGCCAGCCTCCGATCGGATTGAAGCTTTCGAGGGCGAATCCGGGAGGGTCGATCAGTTCGTGACATGATTGACAGCTCTCCGAGTCGCGGTGTTTATCGAGCAGCTCACGGATCGTTTCAGCCCCCCGGATATCCGGTTCGACGCCCTGGATTCCCGGAGGGGGAGGGGCCGGATGTTTTCCGAGGATGCGTTCATTGATCCAGACGCCGCGAAGCACGGGGGATGTATTCGTTCCGTTGGCGGAAACTTTCAGAATGCTCGCCTGAGAGAGGAGGCCCCCCCGACGGCTATGAGGTGGAAGCTGAACCTTTGTGATTGCGGGGGAGTTGACTCCTTCGATTTCATAGTGTTCTGCGAGTCGCTCATTCAGCATTGCGAAGTCCGATCTGACGAGATGGGAGATGTTCGAATTTGAAAGGATCAGTTCACGGATAAATGATCGAGTTTCGGCCAGCATTGAGTCCTCGAGGTAGGTATCGAATTCGGGGAAGAGTTGATCGTCGGGGGTCGTGAAATCGATGTCCCGAAGGTCGAGCCATCCGTCAGTAAAATCGATGATGAATTTTTCAAAGCCGGGAGCCTCGATGAGCCTTTCTGTTTCGCGGGCAAGAGTTGCCGGGTCAGCGGAAAAATGCCCCTCACGCGCTGCCTGCCTCAGAGTTTCGTCCGGAGCGCTTCTGGAAAGGAAGTAGGACAGCCGTGAGGCAAGAGCGTGATCATCGAGTCTCCCCGGCGGCTCCCGAAGGTAGAGGAAATCAGGAGAGCAGAGCATCGCGGTGAGGGCTGTCCGGAGCGCATCTTCGAAAGAGAAGCCCTTCGTCATTTCCCCCTGCAGGAGAATCAGGTAGGGAGCGATCGTTGCCTCGTCGACGTCGCGCCGGAAGGCGGCCGAGGCAAAGCGGGTGAGTACCTTGATTGCCTCTTCGGTGGGGGATTCAGTGACCACTTCGTATCTGGGAACGTACCAGGGTTTCGTTTTAACGGCAGGGTTTGCCGGCTCTATTTCCGGTCGGTGCAGGCCGTCGAAGATCAGCTGATACCCGCGGTGGGGAGATTCCCGCGGCAGGGGGCCCGTGATTTCAACGGATGAAATGGCGAGGCCCGGTCCGGGGTAGTTTTCGATGCCGTTTTTCCGAATGAGATTCGCTTCGTCATAGATCCCTTTCGGTCGGATTTCGACCATGAGGCGTTCGCCTGCCCACACTTCGAATTCCACCGTGGACGGGTCCCCGGGGGGGAGTGAAAAATAGCCCCAGCGGGGCTTTTTACTCCCCCGGGCGAACGAAGTGCCACCGACTGAAAAGGTCACCGCTTCCTCACTTTGAAAGGCGTATCCAGTCACTCTGATCCGGTAGTAGCCGGGTTCCCTGGCTTCCGCTTCGCGAAGCATTCCGGAGGGGTAGCCAAGTTCCCGAAAAAACACAACCGCCCCGTCCGGGGCAAGAAGCCAGGAGTCCCCGAGGAATTTCTCCGCGCCGCGCGTTTCCGCGTAGGTGGCGGTGATCGTCTTTGTCCCGGGCGGGGTCGTCGCTTTTGCGATGGCGGTGTCGAGGGCAAGGGTTGCCGCTTCGAGATACTTCTGCATCTGGATCATTGAAATACCGAGGGCGTCACCCACGGTGTCGAATCCCATGGCTCTGCCGTCTTCGGGAAGTGTTTCGGCGAGGGAGAGGCGCAGGCCGAGAAGGTCGTTGATCGTGTTTTCGTATTCCTGATTGTTCAGCCTTCGCAAGACGGTACCCTTCGATGTTGCGTGAGCTTCCGTGAGCGAAGGGCTGAGAAATTCACTGAAGAGGCGCTTTTCGCCGGGGCTTAGCTGCGGTTTATCGGATGGGGGCATCTCCCCGTTGGCGATCCGATCGTAGATTCGCTCCCACGTGGCGAAGGTTCCGGGGTCGCTCAGATCGGTCGACAGGGAAAGGAGGTCGAGGCTGGCTTTTGCGGTGAGATCGTCGTGGCATTCGTAGCAGTGTTTATCGAAAAGGAACTCGAGTCCGGGTGAGAGTACCTCAACCGCTCCCACCGTCAGCCCCGGGAGTGCCAGAGCCGCTGCGAAAACAGAGAGGTGGTGGGGCGTTAAGGTAATCAAGAGGGAGAAGGTTACCTCGTTTTATCAAATTCAACGGAAAGGTGTCAATGTGAGAGGAGGCGACAGCGATGGGGGCGGCCCCCTCTGGAAACAGGGTTCAACTGAACAGCAAGGAGGGGCGGTGGGTGGTGTGCCGCGAAGGAAGGTGAAATCGGTTTGAATTCATTGCTGCAGAGGAGCAATTGTTCTGCGAAAGTGGCGGATCATGGAATCAAAAATTGCTTTTGTCACCGGTGCCAGCAAGGGAGTCGGTCGTGGAATCGCCTACGGGCTCGCGGATGCCGGTTGGGACGTCGCGGTGAACTATTACAGCGATGAGGCCGGTGCCGAGGAAACCAAGGCGGTGGTCGAGTCGAAGGGGCAACGTTGTTTCACCGTCTCGGGAGATGTGGGAGACAAAATGCACGTCGAGGCGATGTTTTCTGCGGTAGTTGCTGAGTTAGGGGGCTTGGATTGCCTCGTGAATAATGCGGGCAGGCAGACTTTTGCTCCCTTGTTAGAGTTGGATGAAAAGGACTGGGATAAAACGATCCGGACCAACTTAAAAGGGAGTTTTCTGTGCACCCAGGTCGGTGGTCGTGTCATGAAGGATCAGGGGCGGGGAGGATCGATCGTGAATATCGGTTCCGGTGCCAACAAGCAGCCTTTTTTAAACCTGGTCGACTACTGTGCATCCAAGGGCGGTCTCGAACAGCTCACCCGCGTCAGTGCCTGTGAGCTGGGGCAGTACGGAATCCGGGTGAATTGCGTCGCGCCCGGTGCGATTGAGATTGAGCGGACGAAGGACGAATCTGATGATTATGCCGGCACTTGGTCTCCTTTGACTCCGATGAATCGCGTCGGGAATCCGGCTGACATAGCGAACATGGTGGTTCATCTCGCAGCGGAGGGGTCCAGCTTCGTGACCGGCCAAACGATCTATGTCGATGGCGGCCTTTGGACAAAAACGCACTGGCCCTACGAGACAAAGTAAGGGGCGGGCATTGCCCCGGGCGGACAAGGGAATACTTCTCCCTCCAGCTTTCGAGGGAGTGAGAAGTCCACCCTGCCCGGGTAAGGCCGGTCAGGGCTCCCTGTTCGCTACCACATCACGACCTGGAGAAGATTGCAGTAGTCGTCGCGCCAGAGAATATCCTTCGGCTTCTCATTGGCCCATTCGCCGAAGAATCCGGCGTCTTCAAGGGTGAGGTCCAGATCCGGGTTCTTTGAAATCAGAACCCAGTCAGAGTAGTGCGAGTGGTAGTTGTCGTAGTCAGGTGAATATTCAACCCGAAAGGCGTGGTGATCGAAGGCACTGGCGAGATTCCTCACCGGATCGCTCAGGTCGAGATGAAGGTTGCTGATGTGAACCGCGAGGATGCCATCCGCTTTCAAATGTTGAAAGTAGAGTTCGAAGGCTTCTTCGGTGAGGAGGTGAAGCGGAATGGAGTCTCCTGAAAACGCATCAACAACGAGGAGGTCAAACTCCTGTGATCCTGATGAGTTGAGTTCGTGATCGAGCGAAATCCTCGCGTCGCCGAGGATGACCTTTTCTTCCCCTTTGCAGTCACTTAGAAAGGTGAAGTGCTCGCGGGCCATGGTTTCGACCTGCGGGTTGATTTCGTAGAAGGTGACCTTGTCCTGCGGTTCTGCGTAGGTCGCAACGGTGCCGACGCCGAGCCCGACGACGCCGATATGCATGGGCTTTTTCGTCTTTCCGGAGCGGGCCGGATGGACCGTCATGGCCGCTCCGATGCCGCCTTCTTCATTGTAATAGGTCGTGGCGAGACCGGTCCACGGTTTCTCCATGTATTGGCGACCGTGGCTGATGCGACCGTGGTAAAGTGCCCGGTAATAGTCGGGTGTCAGGACATTCTCTTCGTAAACCCGCAAGACGCCGTAGAAGCCGCGCATCGTGGCGAGGCAGCCTTCGCGGCTTTCCTTCACATGTTTCCAAAGCCCGTTGGCGAGGAAGGCGATGAGGACAAGGGACAATCCGGTGGTGAGAATGAGGAGCTTTTCAGCTTTCGATTTTCTGAGTTCACGCAGGAGGGTGAAAGCGCCGAGAAAGGCAAGGAAGAGAAGCGAGACGTGCAGTTCCCAGTAGCCGTCAAAGATCAACGGCGAAATCAGGCTGACAAAAAGTCCCCCGAGTGCGCCGCCGAGGGAGATCGCGAGATAGAATCCTGTCAGGTAGCGGGTCGCCGGTTTGATTCGAACCATCTCTCCATGACAAATGAGGCAGCCGCAGAAGATCGCCCCGAGGAAAATTGAGACCTGTTGGATGAGGAACATTTCCTCCAGCGCAAACTGCTGGTTGATGAGGTGAACGACGCCCCAGACCGCCACGATTGACACGGGAAACCAGATAAAGCGTCGATACCATCGATCGTGATCGAAGCTGATGACGAAAGTGAGGAGGTAGAGGGAAAGGGGGAGCACCCAGAGAAAGGGAACCACCGCGACGTCCTGACACATCTGGTTGGTGAGGGAGAGCAGCAGCATCGAACCGCAGGCGGCAAACGCGACCCAGAGAATCCGGTCGAGCCAGGGGGGGCGTTCCGGAGTGGAGAGTTCCTCTTTCGTTCCCGTGACCTGTGCCGGGATTCTTCGCAGGAGGAAGACCCCGCAGGTAACTGCCGCCAAGGCGTAGAATACAAACGCAAGCGACCAGATTTTCGTTTGTTGAGTCACGGCAAGAAGCGGCTCAAAGAGAAAGGGGTAGGTGAGAAGCCCGAGGATGGATCCCCCATTGGAGATCGCATAGAGGCGATAGGGAGAGCGTCCCGGAAAGGCGTCGCCGAACCAGTGCTGGAGGAGGGGGCCGGAGGCGGAGAGAAGCAGGTAGGGAAATCCCACCGTACTCGCCAGTAACTTGATGATTCCAAGGACGGGATTCGAGGATTCCCCCTCCGGTTTCAGCGATTCATCCGGCGTGATCGGAAGGAGCAGAAAGCAGAGGGCGAGCAGGGTGAAGTGAATGCCCACCTGCCACTTCGGGCGATCCCGGAGGAAGCTGACAAGCCCGTGCGCATAGGCATAGCCGCCCAGCAGGCCTACTTGAAAGAAGAGGAGGCAGGTTGTCCAGACCGCGGGACTCCCGCCGTACCAGGGCAGGATGTAGCGGGCGATCAATGGTTGAACCTGAAAGAGCAGGAAAGCACTCAGGAAGATGGCGAGGGCGAAAAGCGGCATGTGCGTGAAACCTTGGGCAGTGGGGAAAGTTGCGGCGGTTTTTCCGGTCTCGTCTCATCACGAGAGAGTTGGTGAGGCGTTCGGCTCAGGACGAGGGTTTAGGTGGGAGAGTGCCCGGAGCCGTGTTGATGATGTGGATTTTTCCGGGTTTGCGGAAGGTTAAAGCTTGTCAATGAGGCCGGAATTTATGGTATTTCAGCTTGATTTTAGTTAAGTCACCTTAGATGGGTAGAGATACCATATCGCTGTCATTATGCGATCGTCAGGCTCTCACTGAGCGACATTCAATTCCGCCGTTATGAGCACCAAGAGTAAGATTTTACCTTCGATTTTTATCGTTCTCCTTCTCTCTACCTTTTATTCCTTCGCTCAAACGCTTATCGAGATAGAGGATTCGACGACTACGATCACCAACCCGCCCGGGTTGACTGCCGGAGATAGAATCCGATTCAGTGGGGAAATACGTACGCCCGGGGACAGAGGGGTCGACTTTTCGTCTCTCCCTTTCCCGACGCGCTTGATCTTTACTTCCAGTTCAGTTGTTTCTGCTCGCGATGAAGCTGTATATGTCGATGATGATTTCAGGGGAGATTTTTCAAATGCGGGCCTCATTGAATCGAGTCATTCGGAAGGAGTTCAAATTGAAGGTGACTTTAACGGGTCTTTCAGTAACACCGGTACCATTCGCTCGAAAGCAGAAGAGGCTGTTCACTTTCAGGGGGATTTCACGGGAACATTTTTAAACACGGGCACGATTGCTTCGTTGAGCGATGACGGTGAGGAAGCGTTCGAAGTGGATGGTGATTTTGAGGGTTCGTTCATCAATCGCGGAATCATTTCAGCTGAAGATGATGAAACTATCTACTTTGATGATTATTTTACGGGGACCTTTCTTAACACCGGAACCATTAAATCAACAACAGATGGAGGTTTGGGAGCGATCGAATTTAGTGAAGATTTCGACGGGTCTTTCACCAATCGCGGAGTCATTTCAACTGAACGTGTTGAAACTATGTTCTTCAATGGCATTTTTACGGGGACCTTTCTTAACACCGGAACCATTAAATCAACAACAGATAGAGGTTTGGAAGCGATCGAATTTAATGATGATTTCGACGGGTCTTTCACTAATCACGGGGTCATTTCTTCTGAAGGTGATAAAGCTGTCTATTTCGATAGGACTTTTACGGGGACCTTTCTCAATACCGGGACGATTAGAGTAACAACCGACGAGGGGCATGAAGCGATCGAAGTAGATGAAGCCTTCGAGGGGTCATTCACCAATCAGGGCGTCATTTCAGCTGAAAAGGATGAAGCTATCCTTTTCAATGGCAGTTTCACGGGGACTTTCCTCAACGAAGGAACTGTCATGAGTGGGGAGAATCTGGCGATTTCAATGGAGGACTTCGATGGGAGGTTTCTCAACTCAGGTGTCATTGAGACGGGCGGTATGACCGCGATCAAATTCTCCGGAGGCGGAATCGAAATGACCAATGATGGTGGGCGCATCACAGGAACCCGCCTTGCGGTAGATTTTGCCGGGGGTGATACGGATTTGACCCTTTCCGGTCCGAGTCACATCGAGGGCGTGCTGCAGGGAGCTCCCGGAACGAACGATGTTCTGACCTTTGCTGACATTCGCGGTATCAGCGACGAAAAACGTGCTGAGCTGATCGCTCTCGCTGAGGATGACAACCCGGGGTTGACCAGTGTGGTCCTGTTCGGTGAAGAAATCTCCTGGAACGAGTTCGAAGACGTTCGCGTCGATCTGGCCTCACTCGAGTCATACGAAGATCTGCTGGGTCCCGGGCTGCAGGGTTTCGGTGAAGCACTTGATCACGTGCTGATGCTGAATGATGAGTTTCGTGAATTTTTGAAGGGCCTGAATGACCTGAGTGAAGATGAACTCAATCGGGCCGCGAGTACCACTTCAGGGCAGGTCCTTGCCAGTGGAATTGATGACTTCGTGCAACAGCAGGATGCTCAACTCTTTTCCCTGTTCACGAACGAATTTTCCACACTGCGCGGAGATCGATCAGGAGGCGGCGGTTCCCTTGCCTCAAATGAGCGGACCGGTTTCTTCACTCGCGAAGTTCAGGTCGGTGTAACGGTTCAGGAGCCGTTGGATACCGCACACGTCTTTGTTGCCGGTTATGTCGGGAACGCTTCACAGGATTCCACGCTGATAAGAAGCGGATCCAATGTCGACAACACCTCCGTTATCTTTGGTCGCACTGACCATGTCAGTAACGAGTGGATGCTCGGCATCTGGGGAGGGTATGTGGATAACGAAGCACGCGTGGACAGTTACGGAAGTTTGCTGAAGAACGAAGCCGGATATGTCGGAGTGAATGCCAACTACCTGAGTGACGACCTCTTTGCCAACTTTCTTCTCGGCTACGGATTTCATGACCAGTTTTCAAATCGACGTGACTTCCGCGGGGATGCCTTTGAAGGGGATGCGGTCGGTAACCAGGGCCTTCTCCAGGCGCAAGTGGGTCGTGATTATTACTTTGGCGAGAGTGCCGGGTTAAAAGCTTCACCATATCTGGGATTCGCCGTGAGCGCCTTGTCGATGGGAGGGTTTGTCGAGGACTCGCCGGCAATCAGCCGTCTTCGTTTTGATGCCGAAACCACCGTCTCTGCGCAGAGCGTGGTCGGGGTGAACCTCAGTGGCTACCGTGCGACGACCCATGGGTGGATCAAGCCGAAATTTGATGCCTCATGGTGGCATGAGTTTGCCTCGGCGGATGACTACGGAGTAGCCCTCGCGACGCCCGGATTCCTCAATGCCTTTCAGGTGAGCAGTCCTGCTGCGAACAGAGACCGGGCGATGATCCAGGTCGGCCTTGAGTTCGGATTTGATTCATGGGAGAGCGTGACCTTTGATGCCACCTACTTCGGCAGCTTCGGAGAGGATGACTATTCTTCTCACGGTGGATCACTCAGCGCCTCATTCGAGTTTTAGTCTTTGTCGATATCCCTTTGTTTTGTTTGCACGATGTCAGTTTTCGGATTTGCCCTCCGGGAAACCTCATGAGGTCGGTTATCATGGGGATCGTGGTGAAATCTAGCTTGATATTAGTTAGTCTTCGTTAGATAAATAATGCTTCTGTCAATTCAGTAGAAAGATCATCTGCCTTACCCTGAGCAGACCCTGTCCCGCCACCATGAGTAATTTGATTAAAAGCTTTTCTTTGATCTGCACCGTTTTCTTCCTGACTCCCGTCGCTTCCTTTGGTCAAAGGGTCATCCATGTAGGTGACTCGATGAGCACGATCACCACACCGCCCGGGTTGACTGCCGGGGATGAGATTCGCTTCAGTGGGGAAATACGTACAAGCATGGAGAATGGAGTTGACTTCACGGCGCCTCTCCCTTTTCCGATCAATCTGGTTTTCACTTCCAGTTCGGTTGTTTCGGTAGATGGTCCAATTTTCGGTGGCGACCATGGTGTATATATTGGTGGTGATTTCGAAGGGACGTTTTCGAACGCCGGGCTTATCGAGTCGATTCCCGGGAGTGGGGTTGAGTTTGGTGGGAGCTTTACCGGGTCTTTTGTAAACAGCGGGACTATCACCACTAAAGACGGCGAGGGTGTTGACATTGGGGACACGTTCACGGGGGACTTCTTGAACACGGGTAGAATAATTTCGTTAACACCGCCAGGTCAAGAGGCGGTTGAAATAGGTGATGAGTTTACGGGCTCCTTCATTAACCGCGGACTCATCATGGCTGAACATGATGAAGCTGTCTATTTCACTGGCGGTCGCTTTAAAGGGGACTTCCTGAATACGGGGACGATTAAAACAATCAGTGATCGTGGTGACGCGGCGGTCAGGGTCAACTATGATTTCGAGGGCTCTTTTATAAACCGTGGAGTCATTTCAGTTGAAGGTGCCGAGGCTGTATACTTCGGCGACGATTTCAAGGGGAGCTTTCTTAATACGGGAACCATTAAATCAACGACCGAAGAAGGGGAAGAGGCGATTTTTGTGGATAATGATTTTGAGGGCTCATTTATCAACCATGGGGTCATTTCAGCGGAAGGTGACGAACCTACCATTCACATTAGTGTTCGCTTTACCGGTACCTTTCAAAACACGGGAACGATAACGAAAGCGGGTGAAGAAGATGGAGATGCGGTCTATTTCGATGAGGAGTTTGAGGGATCCTTTGTGAATAGCGGGGATATTTCAGCTGAAGATGTCAGGGCGATCTCCTTCAATAACGGATTTGAGGGGGCCTTTACCAACCGCGGGGTCATCTCATCCGGAGCTGTAGAGGCAATCTTTGTCGATCGTGATTTTAATGGAACTTTTCTCAATTCAGGTGTCATTGAGACAGATGGTGTGAGCGCGATCGGATTTGACGACAGCGGAATCAGGATGACCAATGACGGTGGGCGCATCACAGGAACCCGCCTTGCGGTAGATTTTGCCGGGGGTGATACGGATTTGACCCTTTCCGGTCCGAGTCACATCGAGGGCGTGCTGCAGGGAGCTCCCGGAACGAACGATGTTCTGACCTTTGCTGACATTCGCGGTATCAGCGACGAAAAACGTGCTGAGCTGATCGCTCTCGCTGAGGATGACAACCCGGGGTTGACCAGTGTGGTCCTGTTCGGTGAAGAAATCTCCTGGAACGAGTTCGAAGACGTTCGCGTCGATCTGGCCTCACTCGAGTCATACGAAGATCTGCTGGGTCCCGGGCTGCAGGGTTTCGGTGAAGCACTTGATCACGTGCTGATGCTGAATGATGAGTTTCGTGAATTTTTGAAGGGCCTGAATGACCTGAGTGAAGATGAACTCAATCGGGCCGCGAGTACCACTTCAGGGCAGGTCCTTGCCAGTGGAATTGATGACTTCGTGCAACAGCAGGATGCTCAACTCTTTTCCCTGTTCACGAACGAATTTTCCACACTGCGCGGAGATCGATCAGGAGGCGGCGGTTCCCTTGCCTCAAATGAGCGGACCGGTTTCTTCACTCGCGAAGTTCAGGTCGGTGTAACGGTTCAGGAGCCGTTGGATACCGCACACGTCTTTGTTGCCGGTTATGTCGGGAACGCTTCACAGGATTCCACGCTGATAAGAAGCGGATCCAATGTCGACAACACCTCCGTTATCTTTGGTCGCACTGACCATGTCAGTAACGAGTGGATGCTCGGCATCTGGGGAGGGTATGTGGATAACGAAGCACGCGTGGACAGTTACGGAAGTTTGCTGAAGAACGAAGCCGGATATGTCGGAGTGAATGCCAACTACCTGAGTGACGACCTCTTTGCCAACTTTCTTCTCGGCTACGGATTTCATGACCAGTTTTCAAATCGACGTGACTTCCGCGGGGATGCCTTTGAAGGGGATGCGGTCGGTAACCAGGGCCTTCTCCAGGCGCAAGTGGGTCGTGATTATTACTTTGGCGAGAGTGCCGGGTTAAAAGCTTCACCATATCTGGGATTCGCCGTGAGCGCCTTGTCGATGGGAGGGTTTGTCGAGGACTCGCCGGCAATCAGCCGTCTTCGTTTTGATGCCGAAACCACCGTCTCTGCGCAGAGCGTGGTCGGGGTGAACCTCAGTGGCTACCGTGCGACGACCCATGGGTGGATCAAGCCGAAATTTGATGCCTCATGGTGGCATGAGTTTGCCTCGGCGGATGACTACGGAGTAGCCCTCGCGACGCCCGGATTCCTCAATGCCTTTCAGGTGAGCAGTCCTGCTGCGAACAGAGACCGGGCGATGATCCAGGTCGGCCTTGAATTCGGATTTGATTCATGGGAGAGCGTGACCTTTGATGCCACTTACTTCGGCAGCTTCGGAGAGGATGACTATTCCTCTCACGGTGGATCACTCAGCGCCTCATTCGAGTTTTAGTAGCCTGCTTGTGTCGTGCTTACTCCAACTGCAATTTCGCGAGCGAGCCATATAATCCGCCGGCACTGGCAAGCAGTTCCTCGTGCGTGCCACGCTCGAGAATTGCTCCACCGGACAGCACCAGAATCTGGTCGCAGCGGCGAATCGTACTCAGGCGATGGGCGATGATGATACTGGTGCGGTTCTCCATGAGCTTGTCGAGAGCGTCCTGGACGAGGCGTTCGCTCTCGGCATCGAGGCTGCTGGTCGCTTCGTCGAGAATGAGAATCGCGGGATCGGCAAGGATGGCGCGGGCAATTGCGATGCGTTGACGCTGCCCGCCTGAGAGCTGGGTGCCGCGGTCCCCGACGAGAGTGTCATAGCCATCGGTGAGGCCTTCAATAAAGGAGTGGGCGTTGGCCTGCTTCGCGGCCTCGAAGATCTCCTCTTCGCTCGCATCGGGTTTTCCGTAGGCGATGTTTTCTTTGATGCTGCCTCCAAAGAGAAGGACCTCCTGAGGAACGAGGGCGAGGTTTTGCCGCAGGGTCGTGAGAGACATCTCTCGAATGGGTTCGCCGTCGATGAGGATTTCGCCTGAAGTCGGGTCGTAGAACCGGAAGAGAAGCGCGACGCTTGTCGATTTGCCGGATCCGCTCGGGCCGACGAGGGCAATGCGTTGTCCCGCTTCCGCCTTCAGATCAAAGTCGTGTAGCACGGTCGCGTCGGGGCGAGTGGGATAGGCGAAGTTTACTTTTCGCATCTCGATCTCCCCTTTGAAGCGGACCGCATTTTCCTCAAAGTCATCTTCCGGCTCGATGTCATCCTTCAGGATTTCGCGGACTCGTTCTGTTGCTCCGAGGGAGCGTTGGAGTTGCGCGATCAGTTCCGGAAACTGAAGGAAGGACGCTGCAATCATTCCGGTGAGACCGGCAAACTGGGTCAATTCCTCATTGCCGATATCTCCGTTGTTCAGCATGCGCATCGCAAACCAGGTCACGAGGATCATGGCCACGCTGAAGGCGAAGATGATAAAGGCGATGAACGAGGCACGGGGGACCGCGGCTTTGATCACGGTGGTGAGATACTCACCGAGATTCTTATTGTACCGCGAGAGTTCGTAAGCTTCGTTGCGAAAGGCTTTCACGCTGATGATGCTCTGGAGGCTTTCATCGACGACGACTTGAGAGGCCGCGAGATTATCCTGAGCCCGGCGCGTCAGTTTCCGGATCCGGGCTCCGAAAATCGCAATGAGAACGATGACAACGGGGATCGTCGCGATCATGAAAAGGGAGAGTTTGACCGACATTTGAAGGATCAGCACGAGGCAGAGCACGAGCATGACGGTGTGCCTGATCAGCATGGGGATGGTGCCGACGAGCGTTTCCCGCATCGCTTCGACGTCGTTGGCGAGGCGGGAGGCCAGTTCGCCGACACGTCGCTCGTTCAGGGTCGCCATGGGGAAGCGGATGATGCGACTGAAGGTGTCGAGGCGAAGCGCCGAGAGGGCCCGCTCCGAAGCCTTGGCGAACAAGAGGATGCGCCAGAAGGCGATAAAGGCCTGTATCGAAACGATTGCGACGAGAAACCACGCTTTATCGTTCAGTTCGGCCATCCACTCGACCCCGGTAGCACCGCCAATCCCTTTGCCGACAAGGGCAGTGAGTTCCTTGATGAAAAGAATCGTGAGCCCTCCGGTGAGCGCGAGCGCAAAGAGTGCCGGGATAAACACCCGGTAGTGAGGGCGTAGATAGGTCAGGAAAAAGCCGGCATCTTTCCACGCGGCACGGTCCCAGATTTTTTTGCTGTCTTGGTCTTTAGGGGGCTCCATTGAATAGGGTTGGGTAGGGGACTTAACAGGGTGAGGTCATGCCCGGCAAAGGCGGAATTGTGTAGGCCCGGGGGCGGGGAATGGAGGGAGGCCGCGGTGTCGGGTTCCCGGGAAGGGATCTTTCGCAATTTCCTCAATCGCCTTGCCGCGGGCTGTTGCGATCAATGGCTTCGGTCCCGGGTCAGCATGAATTCGTTGCCTTCGGTATCGATGCACATCGCGAGGTGGGGCGCTTCGCCGTCTTCCGGCTGCGGCTCGCGCGGGCATTGGCCTCCGGCGGCGACGACTTCTGCGGCGCCGCTGACGACATCGGCGACCTGGAGGGTGATCCCGGTCCAGGTTCGTTTTCCCTCGCCGCCGCTGTGAATGGAGAGAAGTCCCCCCGCGATGTCCAGCTCGGTGATGTGTGGGTTCTGTTTGACGATTTCAGCGCCGAAAACGCTGGTATAGAAGGCGGCGGCACGTTCCGAATCGGCGGCCCAGATCGTGTATTTGATTTTTTCGACGGTTAACATTTCACGGGAGATTACGGTCGCGGGGGCTCTACGTAAACGGGAAACGACAAGGACTGAGGCTTGCAAGAAGGGAGCGTAAAGAGGAAGGGTGACACTTCCGTGAACATCTCGTTTCCAGATCAGCTTCCTGTCTCGCGCCGGAGGGAGGATATCCGCGAGGCGATGGCGAAAAACCAGGTCGTCATCGTCTGTGGAGACACGGGCTCGGGTAAAACGACGCAGTTGCCTAAAATCGCCCTGGAGATGGGGCGCGGAGCGGAGGGACGGCGGATTGGCTGCACCCAGCCCCGGCGAATCGCGGCGACGTCGGTGGCAAAGCGGGTTGCTGATGAGCTTCAGGTTCCCCTGGGAAAGGAAGTCGGGTATCAGATTCGCTTTGAGGACCGGACCGACAGGAAAACGACGGCGGTGAAGTTCATGACCGACGGGGTACTTCTGGCCGAAACGAGGAATGATCCTGATCTCCGGCAGTATGACACGCTTATTATTGATGAGGCGCATGAGCGCTCTCTGAATATTGATTTTATTCTCGGATACCTGCACCGCACCCTCGAAAGACGGAAGGATCTCAAGGTGGTGATTTCTTCAGCGACACTCGACGCGAGTTCCTTTTCTCATTTTTTCGGGAAGGCGCCGGTGATCGAAGTCGAAGGGCGGACTTTTCCGGTGGAGGATCAATTTCAGCCACCGCTCGATGACCGTGAAAGGTTGGCTGAACAGGTTGCACGGGCGGTGGAAGATCTCGGAGAGATTGACCGGCTCGGAGATACCCTCGTCTTTCTCCCCGGCGAACGGGAGATTCGTGACACCGCCGACCTCCTCGAAGGGCGGAACTATCCCGGCACCCTGATTTTGCCGCTTTTCGCCCGTCAGGCGGGTAAGGAGCAGCAGGCTGTTTTTTCGCCGATGCCCTCCCGCCGGCGGATCATTCTCGCGACCAATGTCGCGGAGACTTCGCTGACGATTCCGGATATTCGTTTTGTGATCGATTCAGGGATCGCCCGGATCAGTCGACACGATCCGGGATCGGGAATTCAGCGCTTGCAGATCGAGGAAATCTCAAAAGCGAGCGCCCGGCAGAGAAGGGGGCGCTGTGGTCGTGTTAGTGAAGGAATTTGTGTCAGACTCTACGACGAAGAAAATTTCGACGACCGCGATGATTACACTGATCCGGAGATTCTGAGATCCAATCTTGCGGGCGTGGTCCTGCAGATGGAGCACCTCGGTCTCGGCGATCCGCTTGAGTTCCCTTTTGTCGATCCTCCCCAGGCGAAGCGGGTCTCCCAGGCTTACCGCGTTCTTGAGGAGATTGGTGCGGTTCGCAAGAAGGGCCGCCATATCGAACTCACATCAACGGGGCGCGCTCTCGCGAGAATGCCGGTGGACCCGCGTGTCGGGAAAATTCTCGTCGCGGCAAAGGAGGAGGGGTGCCTTCTTGAAGGGCTTATCATTGCCAGTGCTCTTACGGTGCAGGACCCGAGGGAACGACCGAAGGAAAAACAGCAGGCGGCTGATGAGAAGCACGCCAAATTTCGTGACAAGCGGTCCGACTTTACGGGATGGCTCCGGCTCTGGTATGCGATTCAGGAAGAGCGAAGCGGGTCGACGAACAAGCTGCGCCGCTTCTGCCAGAAGAATTTTATCAACTTCCGTCGTGTTCAGGAATGGTTGAACCTTCACCGTGAATTGCGGGATACGGTCCGCAGTCTCAAGTGGGAATTGCCGGGTAAAGAGAAGCGGCTCACGGACCCGGAGGATACCTATTCCGAGCCTTTGCACCGGGCGATTCTGGCTTCGATCCCTTCACAGATCGGGATGAATCAGGGGAAGAAGATGGGCTACAAAGGGGCTCGCAATTCGGTCTTTTTTCTCTTTCCGGGTTCGGGGATATTCGGGGCCTCCCCTGCGTGGGTCATGGCCTTTGAGATGGTGGAGACGGCAAAGCTCTACGCCAGAAATGCCGCGATGTTTGATCCGGGGTGGTTTGAAAAAGTGGCGCCTCACCTTTGTCGCTACAGCTACACCAATCCGCAGTGGGTCAAAGATCAGGGGGCTGTCTACGGGGAGGAACGAGTCATTGCTTTTGGTCTTCCGGTGGTGGATAAACGTCGTATTCACTACGGGCGCATTGACCGGGCCGTTGCGAGAAAGGTATTCCTCCTCGAGGCACTGGTGAATCAGAACACGCGTGCCCCGATGCCGGCCCTGGCAAAGAATCGCGAAACGGTTCTGGCGGCGGAACGGCTCGAACACAAGATGCGCCGACTCGGGGGGCTCATTCATCCGGAGGCGGTTGTTGCCTTCTACGAAGACAAAGTTCCGACAGACATCTGCACCCAGAAGGATTTCGAGAAGTGGGTCGCAGCAAAGCCGGCGGGGTTCATTGATTTTGAACTGGAGGATTGTCTGCTGCCGCAACAGGAGCCGATTTGGGTGGAAGGGTATCCTGACACGGTGTTCTCTCCGGATGGGGAAACGGAATTTTCCCTGGTCTACCTCCATTGTCCCGCTGATCCGGGCGATGGAATCAGCGTCGAGATTCCCCTCGTGGAGCTGCCTCATTTACCGGATTGGTTTGGTGATTGGTTAGTTCCCGGGTGGTTGGAAGAGAAGGTAAGTGCCCTGATTCGCTGCCTGCGAAAGGACACGCGAAAGCTTCTCCCCTCGAACCGGGAGGTAGTCGGGGCTTTTGTCGATTCGTGGGCCGGTTACGAGCCTGCCTGTGGGCTGATCGAAGCGATGATCGATTTTCTGGAGCACGGTTACGGGATCACCGTTTCGACGGCTTCCTTTGAGCTGGAGCGGCTTCCGGTGCATTTGTCGATCCGCTATGTGATTCTTAATGATAAGGGAAAAGAGATGGCGTCGGGGAAAGATCTTGCCGCTCTGCAGTCAGAATTGAGTGGCAAGGTGAAGGCGCGTTTCAAGGCGGTCTCGCGCGGGAAGTTTCAGCAGCAGCGGATCGGCTCGTGGTCTTTCGGCGATTTGCCGGAGAAAGTGGAGCTGGATCGCCATACCGCAGGCTTTCCCCGACTCCACGAGAGCGGTCAGGAATTGCCTTCAATGCGGCTGTGGCCTTCGCTCGAGTGTGCCACGGTGCAGCATCGGCTGGGTGTCGCGAAACTCTACGAAGTGACGCGGCCGGAGCTCATGAGGCGGCTCCTCGCAGAACTTTTTCGTTCGAATCCGGTGGTGGCCGCGAGTGCTCCGGCTCAGCCAAAGAAAGTTAAGTCATCGCCCCAGTCGGATTTCGGTTCGCTCTCAGCCGCTTTTGGTCATGTCAGTGAGAAGAAGCAGGTGTCCCTGCCACGGAAGGTGAGCGCACCGGCAAAACCCGCTCCGGGGGTGATAACGTATCTCACTGCCGATGAAGCCTGGCTCCTTTCGCAGCTGGGAGTCGAGCCGGAGAGAAATCGTGATGACCTCGTGAAGCGAATTATTTCCGATGAAGTCGGTGTTCCTCTCCGTTTGAAGGAGTGGGAGGAGAAGGCTTCAAAACTCGATGAGAGGCTTTTTGAACGGGCCTCAGCCGTCTGCGGTAAGGTTTCCAAATTGCTTCAAGTAGCGAATCGCGTCGGGGGACTGCTCGATACCCGGGAGGCAGGTTACGGGGAGTCGATCACCGATGCGCGTGAACATTTTTCCCGGCTCCTCGCGCCGGGTTGGCTCCTGCAGAGTGACCTTACGGTATTGACGGTGCACTTTCAGGGATTGGAAATGCGATTGACCCGGATGCTGGGAGCGCCTCCGATGAAGGATCTTCAGAAAGTCGAGCGTTACTGGGATGAATCCTCTGAAATCTGGCAGTCGGAAGCAGTCTGCGAATGTGGTCAGTGCCCGGAGGCCATCGTGCAGGCTGCGCCTTTGAAGGCGGACTTCGCTCTGCGATTGCACCTTTTCGCGCCGGAGATTAAAGCGCGGATGAAGTAGATCTGATCTTCTTTCTTCCTGATGCAGGCATCGGGCTTCGGGGGCGAGGCCGGAAGGGGTGTGCCTTAGACCTCACCTCGCACCATCGCTCCAATCGATCTGAGGACGTCGAGTCGTCCATCGCTGGATTTGGCGGAGGTTGTGAAAATCGGGGGGACGCCGTCGACGTACTCGGAGAGCTCTTTGATGAACGCTTCCTGGTTCGCTTTGATGCGTCCGGGTTTCAACTTATCTGACTTCGTGTAGACGAGGGAAAAAGGAACGCCGCATTCGACGAGCCAGGTCACGAAATCGACGTCGATCTTTTGCGGCTCAAGGCGGCAGTCGATGAGGACAAGGACGTGAGTGAGGCCTTCCCGGAATTCGAGATAGTCGGCGACGAAATCGTTGAAACGATGACGTTCCGCTTTTGGAGCTTTCGCATAGCCGTAGCCGGGGAGGTCGACCATGCACCACTCCTCATTCACGACGTAGAAGTTGATGAGACGGGTGTGCCCCGGTTTACCCGAAACACGGGCGAGGCCCTTCTGATTGCAAAGGGTGTTCAGGAGCGAAGATTTCCCCACGTTGGAACGTCCGATGAAGGCAAATTCCGGGAGTTCAGCTTTGGGGCAGTCTTCGAGCCCGGCGGCGCTGGTGGCGAATCGGGCGGTATTAATCTTCATGGTCGAGGTAGGCACCCGGTTTGGGTTTCTGATCGCGCTCGTAGTCGACGCGATCCGCAAGGTTCCGGGCTTTGATGCGATGGTCGCGTTTTGCCCTTCGTTCAACGGTCATTTTCCTCTTTTTGAGGCGCCGCGTCAGTTCTTCGATTTCTTCATCGAGTTTGAGGTAGCCCTCGTATCGCTCGGGATCGAGCTTTCCGTTCTGAACCGCTTCGCGGATGGCGCACCCGGCATCACTGGCATGCTTGCAATCGTGGAAGCGGCACTGCATCGCGAGATCTTCGATATCGGTAAACCGCTCCCGCAGGGTCTGTTCGTCGGTCCACATCTGGACTTCGCGAATCCCCGGGTTGTCGATGAGAATGCCGCCTTCTTCGAGGACGATGAGTTCCCGGGCGGTGGTGGTGTGGCGTCCTTTTCCGGTCACTTCGTTGACTTCCCCGTGGTCCTGCCATTCTTCACCTAACAAAGCGTTAATGAGAGAGGATTTTCCAACGCCGCTCGATCCGACAAAGGTGATCGAGACTCCCGGAGCAAGTATTCGGGCGATGTCGGAAACATTCTGACCATCGACGGCGGAGGTAATAATGACGGTGGCGTCAGGGTTTAACTCCTGAATGATACGGGCGGCCTCCTCATTCTGCTCCGGCGGGAAAAGGTCCGATTTATTGATGAGGACGACTGCTTCGGAACGGCTTTTTCCGATAAGGGCGAAGAAGCGCTCCATGCGACGCGGATTGAAATCCCCGCCGGCATCGGTGACGACACAGACAATATCGACATTCGCGGCGATGACCTGTTCTTCGCTGCTCTTTCCGGGTGCCTTGCGCGAGAAACAAGTCTGACGGGGAAGGCGGGCGCGAATCACGGTGTCGAGGTCGCCGGTGCCGATCTCAAGCGCGACCCAGTCTCCCACCGCAGGCAGTTCGGCGTCGCAGGCGGCGTCGTGATAAACTTTGCCGGACATGATCACTTCGTATTCTTCGCCGCCTTCGAGCAGGGCGCCGTAGGTGATCTTGTTGTCACGAATGAGCCGCGCCGGTTTCCACCCCTTCTTTTCAAACGGGGCGAAGTCCTTCGCAAGTTCATCATTCCATCCCAGATCGTTGAGTGTCATTGCGTAGAGTCTACCGGAAGGCGGAAAAGGTTCATCCGAAAAATAGGATCGCTTTTTCTCTTCGCCGAAACATACTGGGAAGGATGAAGCTTTGGCTCAAAATTCTCCTTTGTGTGATTGCTATTAGCGTTTCCGGCGCGGCCGGGGCGATTTGGACAGGCAGTTCGCTCAAGGATTGGTATGCTTTGCTGGAGAAGCCTCCCGGGGTCCCGCCCGGCTGGATATTCGGGCCGGTTTGGACCATCCTGTATCTGATGATGGGAGTTTCCCTCGCTCTTTTCTGGCATGAGGCGGAAAGCGGGCCGGAGAAGAGAACGGCATTGATTTGGTTCTTCGGACAACTGGTTCTCAATTTAGCGTGGACGCCGGTCTTTTTCGGTATGCATCAGATCGGGGTAGCCCTGCTGGTCATCGCCGTGTTGCTCGTTACCATACTGATTACCCTGATTTTGTTCCGCCGCGGGCACAAACCAGCAGGGCGATTGCTCATCCCCTATGCGATCTGGGTGGGATACGCGACCTATCTGAACGCCGGGTACTGGGTGCTCAATTGATTTTCCCTGCTCCTGAAATTGTCCAGTTGATGGACCGGGGAGCGGTGAAGATTCCGGTTCAGACCGGTCTGTGGTGGCAGGTCGTGTGGAATCTCAGCGTGTGCATTGAAGGGGCTTATCCGGCTCGAAAGAAGCAATTGAAAGAGCTTGCGGATGCAGGAGTCTTCTTTGACGCGCCAATATTCGTGGGCGACACTTCGGGCTATGCCAGGACTAGTTATCAAACCCCGCTCACGCATCTTTCACGGTCACGACTGGGTCTACTCCAGTGAGGTGCAAAAAGCGTTCGGAAATCCGGAGCCGGGGGATGTCATTTCCCTGAAAGATTTTAAAGACCGGCCGCTGGGAACCGCGATTTACAATCCCGAGTCACAGATTGTGGCACGCCGTTTTTCCCGACGAAAGCAGGAGCTTGATGCCGCATTCTATGTGCGCCGTCTCGAGCGGGCACAGAAGCTTCGTGAGTCTCTTGGTTTCACAGAGCCCCTGTATCGCCTCGTCTGGAGCGAGGCAGACGGTCTTCCGGGGGTGGTCATTGACCGGTATGGAAATCATTTTGTCCTGCAAACGCTGACCCTGGCGATGGATCGTCGAAAGGCGCTCATTGTCGAGGCGATGCAGACCTGTTTCGGCGATGAAATCGTCGTCGTGGAACGCAATGATTCAGCGATCAGGAAAGCGGAGGGGCTGGAGCCCTCGACCGGAGTGATGGCCGGTCAGTGGAACGGACCTTTTGAAATCGAGGTGAACGGGTTGAAACAGGAGATCGATTTGATTGAAGGCCAGAAGACCGGAATCTACCTCGATCAGCTCGACAATTATGCCAGCGTTGCCAGGTTGGCGAAAGGGAAGCGCGTCCTCGATTGCTTTTGTAATCAGGGCGGTTTTGCACTGCATGCGGCGAAGGCCGGGGCGGCTTCTGTCCTTGCGGTGGATATTTCAGCCGGAGCGGTGGCGGCGACCCTGGAGAATGCAGCGCGCAATGAGCTCGCCGTCGAGGCTGAGGAGGCAAACGTCTTTGATTTTCTGAAAGAGGCGGAAACGGCGGGGCGGGAGTTTGACCTCATCGTGCTGGATCCTCCATCTTTCACGAAGAGTCGGAAGTCAGTGAGTGGAGCAATGCGCGGTTACAAAGAGATCCATTTACGAGCGCTCAAGCTGCTCACGCGTGAGGGGATCCTTTCAACCTACAGTTGCAGTCATCACATCAATGAGAAGGAATTTTTCGGTATGGTTTGTGATGCGTCAGTGGATGCAAAACGAACCCTGCGGCTGATCGACCGTCACTCGCAGCGGCGGGATCATCCGATCATCGCGACCATTCCCGAGACGCATTATCTGAAAGGGTTTACCTTTCAGAATGTGGGCGGATTTTGATGGCTCAGTTGACCGCGGCAACTGACTCGCGGCGGCAGAGCGTTGCCTCAACGACCTCCGGGGTCACTTCTTTAGCGCGGCCTTCAAGATTCAACAGGAAGACCGCTTTTTCGGCCATCGATTCAATCGGCTGAGTGATGGTTGTGATCGGTGGTTGCATCAGGGCTGACCACGGCTGCTCATCGAAGGCGATCACAGAGAAGTCGCGGGGAATTGAGAGGCCGGAAGCGCGGCTCGCTTCGAGGATGCCGAGAATCCCCTGGCCGCTGAGTGAAATGATCCCGCTTGGCCGGGGGGAAAGGGTCAGTAATTCGGTGGCTGAAAGCAGGCTGAGTTCACGTGTGTAGCCAGTTCCGGCAATAGAGAGAGTTGCCGGATCGAGGCCTGCTTCGCGCATTGCCTCTTCGACGCCTTTGAGCCGTTCCTGGTCGGAGATTGCGCGGCAGTTGCCCCGAAGGCATCCAAGATGTTTGTGTCCTGACTCGATAAGATGATTGGCCGCCAGTTTTCCTGCTTTGATGTTATCGATGGAAACGGAAGGCACGCTGACTCCGGGAAGAAGTCGGTCGAGAACGACGAGCGGCATCGGAGAGTTTGAAACGGCGCTTTTCAATTCATCTGAAACTTCACCCACCGGTGCGACGATGAGTCCATCGAGTCGGCGGGAAAGCAGTTTGTTGAGCAGGGCAATTTCCGTTGCCGGGTCTTCCGCTGAGTCACAAAGTTGCACCGCAATTCCCGTATCGCGAAAGCGAAGTTCGATCGCACGGGCCAGGGTCGAAAAGAACGGGTTCGTGATGTCCGGCACGAGAAGTCCGATCATTCCCAGTTTCCCTTTTCTTAAGCCGGCACCGAGCGGGTCGGGCACGACTCGATATTTCTCAGCCGCTTTCTGAACCCGCTGGACCGTTTTCTCGCTGATGCGATACTTGTCGGCATTCCCGCTGAGGACGCGTGAAACCGTGCTCACTGCGACGCCGAGATGTTGGGCCAGTTCCGAGATATTCATGAAAAGGCTATGCTAGAAGAGAACAAACGTTTGCGCCAGTAAAAGCTGTCATTCTGAATTTATCTCGACGTAGACCGGCAGCCTCTTCATGATCCCGGTGCTGATGAAAGAAAGATTATTTCTCCGGTCTTTTCTCATTTCTATCGGGATCACATTGAGTTTTCAAACGATTGTATCCGGATCGGAGGAGCTCAGGCGTGTCTGGAAAAGTGCGGACGGGCGGGAATTGGAAGCCACTTTCGTCAGGCGGGTCGATGAGGCTGTTATTCTCGAGCTGACTTCAGGGAGGGAGGCGATAGTTCCCTTTGAGCGTCTCAGCACTTCTGATCAGGATTGGGTTCTCAATCATCAGGGCGGTGGAGCGATGTATCAAGCGGCGTTATTACCGGAAGAGACACAGGCACCCACTGAGATAGCAGTCAGCGGTGGTCCTGATCTCTATTTTACCCCTCATTTCTCGTTTCAAACGGATGAGGATGTTTCGCCGGCATTTATTTCGGAGGCGGCACGGATTTATGAAGGTAGCTACCTGGCACTGAGCCTCTTACCGCATGGGCTTCTTTTTTCGCCGGCGGAGGGAAAAGCTCATTTTGAGGGCTCCTTCATGGATGATCGCCGTTTCGACGAAATTGCACGCGAGAAGCTCAAGACCATCCCGGGACAGCAGGTCGTGGGGCTGTATCTGGGCGATGAAAAACGCCTCCTTGTTCCGTATTCCTCGCTCGGGGCAGAGCGCCTCGGAAGTCGTCTCACCCTCCGGAAACGAAGTGATACGACGACGCTGGTTCATGAAATCGTGCATCAGGTGATGCACCGGTACCTGCCTGTACTCCCGACCTGGTTTTCTGAGGGGATGGCAGAATACCTTTCGGCGGTGCCTTATCAAAATGGTCGTTTTGAGTTCAGGAATGCGGAACGAGGTCTCAAAAAACGGCTCGGAGAAGCCTATCAAGTTGAACGTCATCGCATTGTCGGTGTGACGAGACCATCGCTCTTTCTGGCGGGAGCGGCCGGTTCCGGTGGTTCACGTTCAAGCCGATCGAATCAAAGCAGCACGGGGCGTTCTATTACCGTTCCTGTGGTTCCTTCAGGTGCATGGACAGGGGCGGTGAAGGAGTATCGGGATGCTCTCTTGATGGTCTATTATTTTATGCACCTGGACCGGCTAGAGGAGCAGGGGCGCCCCATCGGCGAGTACCTTTATTTGACTGACCGGGCCATGGGGGAAGCGGACCTTCTGCTGGAAACAATGGCGGGATACGAGGCTGATCGAATCGCCTATAACGGGAAGGTTCAACAGTTTAATGAAGCGCTTGATGCGTATCAACTGGCGGTTCAGTCCTACAATGAGCGGGTTCAGCGGTACAATGAAGAAGTTAGAAACGGAGTTCCCGAGAGGGATCGACTGAAAGTCGGCAGTCCGCCGGTGGAGCCGGAAAGACCTGAACGTCCCGAATTGCCATCCGCTTTACGCGAGTGGGCAGGAGAGGGAAGCCGAATCGATCTGGTCGCGCTTGTTCAAGAGCGTGCCGGAAGCGCCCTTCTGCAGGGAAGGAGCCTTTCCGAAATTGATCTGCTTTTAAAGAATGCCTACGAGTCGATCGGGATTGAAATTAAATATGCCCTCTGAGTCTCGCCAGGCGGGGGAGATCCGCTATAATATCGGGATGAAACCCCTTATTTTCCTCCTTGCCCCGGCACTCCTGTTTTGCCTCTGTCATGCTGAAGCTCCGCCGGCAAAATCCGTTGGCATTATCAACGTTGATGTGGCGAAGGCGGCCTTACTGGTGGAGGAGACTGAAGCATTGGTCATTCTCGACGTGAGGACTCCTGCAGAGTTTGAGGAGGGCCATCTGAAAGGGGCGGTAAACATCGATTTTACCGCTTCGGATTTTGCCGTGGAAATCGGAAAGCTCGATCCCTCGAAGACCTACCTCATGCACTGCCACAGCGGCTCACGCAGTAGCGCAGCGCTTCCGGTCTTCGAAGGGCTGCACTTTGAGGAGCTGTATCACTTCGAGGCCGGTTACCTCGCTTGGGTGGAAGCGGGCGGAGCAGTTGAAAAGTGAATTTTCACTCTTCCTCAAGTGGCTGAATGAGGACGAAGGGGGATACCACCAGGGCGCAGAAGCCAGCGTCAATGCTCTCCCAGTATTCTGCATGTGGATCAGAGGGAATCACGAGATGGCCCTCCTGCTTCCAGGAGGCAACCTGGCTGGATTCGTCATCGGTGATTGCTTTGCCCACTTCGGTGAGGGAGAGCTCTTTGCTTACCCAGATGAGACTTCCCGCGTCGAAGTGGGGTTTGAGGTAGGACCACTGTATTTCGCCGGTGTATTTCTCAAGCTTTTCACTCGTGGTGATTTCTTCAGAATTCACCACGGCGTAGTTTAATTTGTCACTCTCATCTTTTTCCTGAGCCATGAAGGAAAAGAGCCCCCGGGGCGGGCTTGTGCAAAGAAATTTTGAAGTGGTTTCGTAGCGATGGGTGATATAAGGGCTAATTTCTTGACGAACAAGAGGATGGCTCGACCATGAGCCCCCGGATAAGCCGGAATCGAATGCTCAACATGGAAGGTGAATCCGCTCCCCAGTACCCAGATCCTCCGGCCAAAGGGCCGTCGGCTCCGGATGAGCCGGCGGAGAGTCCGTTTCCTAAAACATCATTCAGTGAGTGGCTGCGAAATCGATTTTCGGAAGGTCAGCGATTCATCATCCTCTGTCTCATCGCCGGCCTTCTCTGCGGTTTAGCCGCAGTGGGGATCCATCTTTCTATTCACACGGTCTTTGATCTCGCCTGGGATTTTGCTCATCATTGGGAAAAGGTTGGTGTGCCCTGGTGGGTGGTGATGCCGTGGATTCCTGCGCTTGCCGGGCTCGTCGTCGGCATCGCCGTGAATCGTTGGGCGCCCGGTTGTGTCGGGAGTGGGATTCCCCAAACCAAAGCAGCGTTCTACAACGAGTTCGGTCAAATCCCGATAAAAACCGCGATCTGGCGTTTTTTCCTGACGACGGTTTATGTGGGAGGCGGGAACAGCCTCGGGCGTGAGGGGCCGACCGTTCACATGTGTGCGGCGATTGCCTCTTCGCTGGGACGAACCTTCGGTCTCGCGAAGGCACGGGTTCAGGCAATGGTTCCGGTCGGGGTTGCCGCGGGCATTGCCGCCGCGTTTAATGCGCCAATTTCGGCGATCCTGTTTGTATTTGAAGAGATTCTCGATGATTTCAGTACCAAGGCGCTGAGCGGGATCGTGATTGCGGTGGTTGTCTCCGAAGCGATCGCGCGAATTCTCCTCGGCGAGGATCCGATTCTGCAGGCTCATCTTGGAGACCAGCATGGCGTTCACTGGTGGATGTTGGTCGCGATACCCCTTGGCATCTCGGCGGCATTGATTGGTCATTTCTTTACCGGTTCAGTTCTGGGCTTTCGTGTCTGGTGTGCGGATCGTCTTAAGTTGCCCAATGTCGTGAAGCCGGCCCTTGGCGGTCTTCTTGTCGGTATTCTGGGAACGGGTGCCTTTTTTGCCACGGGAATGCTGGGTGAGCCGCAAAATTCTGTTTTCAGTATTGGTTATGAAAGCCTGGAGTTGGCATTCGAATCGAAGTTGGCACTGTGGGCCGTGGTGATTTTGCTGGTCGCAAAGCTGATTGCGGTAGTGGTCTGTTATGGCACCGGCGGGAGCGGCGGTCTCTTTTCCCCGACGCTTTACTTTGGCGCGATGTTAGGTGCTCTCTGGGGGATGTTGATTCTCTGGTTTGCAGAGTGGGCGGGATTGAATCCCTACGAGGAGGGGAATCGTCTCATCGGGGCCTGCGTGCTTCTCGGGATGGGGGCGATGTTTGCGGCAATCATTCGCTGTCCGTTTACTTCCTTGTTCATCATTTTTGAGATGACGGGGAACTACTCTCTGATTCTCCCGCTCATGACGGGTAACATTCTCGCCTACAGTATCTCTGGCTGGCTACGGAAGATCCCGATATACAATGCTATTCTCATTCAGGACCGAGTCACGCTCCGGAAAATGCCGACTTATCAGGGCGCTCGTGACTATCGTTATCTTCCGGTGAGTACGATCATGCACTATGATCTGATCACGGTTTCCGCTGCGGAAACTCCGACAGAGGCCTTGAAAAGGTTGCGGGCGGCACCGGCAAAAATGCGTCGAAGCTATCCGGTCATCGATGGTGAGCTGGAATCCCGTCGCGGTTTTAGAGGGATGGTAATGCATCATGAACTTGAAGAGCAGGAGGCTGCTTCGCCGGAGGTAACGATCGGGGGGATGATTGCCGACCAGAAGCTGCAGACGATCACTCCGGAAACGCCGATTCGTGATGCTGCGATGAGAATGGTGAAAGGTGATATACGGCAGCTTCCCGTGGTTAGCACTTCTGATCCGAACCGATTGCTGGGAGTTCTCACTTTGAATGATATCGCGAGGCAGCAGAATGCGATGAGTGACCAGCTCGGAAGAGAGTAGGCCACGATCGCGTAAAATCGTGAGATCGATCATCCGGGCGACATTTCTTGATGCACAGGGGCTTACCTCCTTTGCTTCACTTCATGAAATTATTCCTTCCTCTCGTTCTCGTTTGTGCTTTTCTCAGCGGAGTGTCCGCACAGGAGAAGCCCAATATTCTCTTCATCTTCGCTGACGACTGGGGCTGGGGCGACTTGAGCTGTCATGGACACCCCTATGTGAAGACGCCGAATATTGACCGTCTTGCGGAGGAAGGAACGGATTTCTATCGTTTCACGGTCGCGAGCGGAGTGTGCTCTCCGAGTCGAGCGGCGGTGAATACCGGCCACTTCCCCGCACGATACGGAATCGACGGACATTTCGCCTGGGTTGAAAACAACGAGAAACGCGGGATGCCGGACTGGCTTGATATCGACGCGCCTTCACTTCCGCGTATCCTGCAATCAGCAGGCTATAAGACCGCTCATTTCGGGAAGTGGCATCTCGCCAATAATATGATCCCTGATTCACCGGTCCCGGGCGAATATGGATATGATACCTACGGGGCGTTTAACTGCAGCGGCGAGCAGATGCCGGTGCATGAAGATGCGATGCACACGAATGCGTTCATCAAAGAGGCTGTTAGTGAAGGCGTTCCTTTTTTCGTGAATCTCTGGATGCATGAGCCGCACACCCCCTTTCATACGGTGCCAAAATACGAGTGGCGCTTCCGCGAGATGGAGAGTGAGGCGGACCGGATCTATGCCTCGGTTCTTTCGCATGCGGATGATCGGATTGGAGAAGTGTTGGATCAACTGGATGAACTTGGAGTAGCGGAGAATACCCTTGTGATTTTCAGTTCAGATAATGGACCTGCCCGTGGCAAGCCGAACGCGGAGTTGTCACTTCATTACGACACCGCAACGGGAGCCGGATGGAATACCGGTGCATCAAAGGGAATCACGGCGGGGAGAAAAGGATATAAAGCTTCTCTCTTCGAAGGCGGGATCAATGTGCCTTTTATCGCCCGCTGGCCCGGTAAAATTCCTGCCGGCGAAGTGGACAACGAGTCACTCATTTCCGCAGTGGACCTTCTTCCCACCTTCAGTGAGCTTGCCGGTGCGGCCCTGCCGGACGGATACGAGCCCGACGGGGTCAGTCAGGTCGCTGTTCTGAAAGGGGAGGAGAAGGCGCCACGTCGTGAAAAGCCTCTTTTCTGGAAGATAGGGGCAAAGGGATCCCCGGGCAGTGAGGGGTCCGATCATTGGGCCGCCTGGGCGGTGGTTCATGAAAACTGGAAGCTTCTCGTGACCAAAGATCTCTCGTATCAGGCCCTCTATGATTTGACGACCGACCCGCTTGAAAAGGGGGACGTCTCTGAAGAGCACCCGGAAGCCGTGGCGTCACTGATGGCTGAGTTGGAGAATTGGAGAGCCACTCTCCCGGCGAATCCGGATGGAAATGTGTTTTCGAGTGAACGTCAGCAGTGATTACGCGGAAAACCTGCCTTCCCTTGTCCTCCTCCGCTCAGAGTCGAGTGGGGAGGTCCGGGGACGTCACTCGACAGGCGCGGCGCTAACTGTCCCGCTTGATAGCGCCTCTTCCGGAGTTTCCTCTTCCTTTGATTCGATTTGCTGAGGGGGCGGAGGAATTTTAACGACGAGTCGAACTTCGCCCCGGTCTGTACTCGTTTTGTCTTCGATCGTTTCTACTGAAATCAGCGAAGCGGAAATTCCCCTTTCCAGGAGCATGGTTTTTGTCGCCTCTGCCCGCTTTTCGATGAGATAGTCACCAAAAGCCCCGCTTCGGGAGGCAGACTTGACCGGTTGAACCAGAATCGGATGCCCGGCCAGAGGAGGTTCACTGAGCTGCGCGACGATGGCATCCACGTTCGATTCCTGATTCACTTGAAGGAGAAATGAGTCGCGGGTGAACAAGACAGGAGAGAGCGGGATGTAGGTAGGCTGAGGGGGTGCCGGCATTGCACGCAGCATTGGCGTTGGTTTCGAAGTGGAGCCTCCGATGTTTCTAACCTGCAGAAGCGGAACGGCCTGCATGGGTGCCTCCGGGGCGTTCTTGTCAGTGATTGAAGGCTTTTCTTTGAGGCGTGACAGATCGCTGAGTGTCAGCATCATTGGAAAGAGATTGCTGATTGAAAGTCCGGGTGGCTCGTAGGCTTCTGCTGCTGTCGGGATGAGATCAAAATTGAGGAGCGGTCCACTCGTTTCGCCGGATGAAAGATGAACTGAAAGTTTAGGCAGATCATCTTTGTTGACGATGCAGATGCGATTGATGAAATTTCGATCCCCTAATAGCGGATCCAGACGAATTTTGAGGGCCGTTGAGGTGATGCGGCTATCGGTCATTCCTCCGATGGTGAGCGACTCTTCATCGATACTGAAGTGTCCTTCATGAGTTGAAATACCGAGTTCGGCGAGGAGGCTCTTAAGATCGCCGAGATCAGGCCCCTCCACTTCCGGGTCCACTTTCAGTCCGAGGTTCAGAATACTCAGGTCAGGTCGGACTGATTTTACCGATTCAGCGAGAGTCTGCCCGTATTCCTCACTCGGAATTTTTCCGGCAAAAGTGACGCCTTCCCGAGTGAAACTCACTTGAAGAGTCGGTTCCCCGGCAGCAGAGAGCGCAGGGGAAAGCCCGGACAGAAGGGCTGTCGCTGCACAAAGGCCACTGAGCAGGAGAGGAAAATTCATGAAAGCTGGAAATCATCATGGCATAAGGCAGGTCTCAATGCATTACATTCCGACCCTCTGAATGCCCAATTTTGATACGCCCGGTGCAGTTTCCGCGGTCCGAGCTTTTCACTTCAACACTTGCCACTTCGGTTTGATTCGTTTTCATTTTAAGATCCTCTGCATTCGATGGCTGATATTCAATCTCTCAAGCAGGCACTTGCTGTTTCGCCCGATAATCTTCCGCTTATCCTCCTTTTAGGTCAGGCCTATCTGGACGATTTTCAGTTTGATGAGGCGCGAGTGACCTTTGATCGAGCCATGGGGGTGGAGCCGGGGAATCCAACGGCGAGGACTCAGATTGCGCAGTTGCTCGAACTGGAGGGGAAGTCTTCCGAAGCGATCCTCCGTCTTGAGCAGCTTGTTCAGGAGCACCCTTCCCATGCCCCTGCGTGGTTCCTGAAAGCAAAATTACTCCTTGGAGAGTCCGATGGAAAAGGCGCTCGAGAGTGTTACAACCGGGCAATCGAGCTGGAGCCGTCTCTGGCGGACGAAGAATTGCTCAAACGCATTCGTGAAGCGGGAGGTCGGAGGGCGGATAGTTCCCCGCCCTCTAAAGAGGGGCAAGGTCGACCGGCACCGATGCCGCAGGGTGATTCGCAGGCAGGAGCCTTTTTTGATTCTGAGTTTGAAGAGGAGTTTGACGAAGATCCTTTTGATGATGAGTCCAGCCTGGAGCTCGAGTTTGAGCAAAAACCGGACACTGACTTCGCCGGGGTCGGTGGAATGGAGAGCGTCAAAGAGGATATCCGAATGAAGATCCTCTATCCCATGGAAAATCGGGAGCTCTTTGAAGCCTACGGGAAGAAGGCCGGTGGTGGCGTCCTCCTCTACGGTCCTCCCGGCTGTGGTAAGACACTGATTAGCCGGGCGACAGCGGGGGAGATCAAAGCGAAATTTTTCAACGTCGGTCTTCATCAGATTCTCGATATGTGGATCGGGAAGTCAGAGGAAAAGCTTCATGAAATATTCGAACTCGCCCGTCGGCAGGCACCTGCGGTGCTGTTTTTTGACGAGGTCGATGCGCTTGCGGCGGACCGCAAGGACATGCGGACATCAGCAGGGCGAACCCTGATCAATCAGTTTCTTGCGGAGCTGGATCGGGAGTCGGCAAAGAATGATGGTGTTTTGGTTCTCGGGGCAACGAATGCTCCCTGGCATCTCGATTCCGCCTTTCTACGACCGGGACGATTTGACCGTCTCGTTTTCGTTCCCCCACCGGACGAAGTGGCACGCGCTGAGATTGTAAAGATCATGGCAGATGGAAAGCCGGTCAGCGGACTCGACCCCGCCGGGCTGGCGAGAAAGTTGAAGGATTTTTCGGGTGCCGATATCAAAGCCGTGTTTGATCAGGCAATCGAAGGCTCTCTCGCTCAAGCGATGAAGTCGGGAAAGATTGTACCAATCACCCAGAAGCAGTTGGTTAAAACCGTGAAACAGGTGAAGCCCAGCACCCGCAAGTGGTTTGAGAGCGCGAAAAATTACGCTCTCTACGCCAATCAAAGCGGATTCTACGATGAAATTCTCGACTACCTGGGGATTCAGAAATGAGTGAGTTGGCTCACGGGCTTCTTTTGCAAGAGCAGGGCAGGCTGGAAGAGGCGGAGTCGTGTTTTCTTTCGGTGCTTGCGGGAGACCCGGAGAATGCCTTTGTCTACAGTCGGTTGGCCCTCTGTCAGCTTAGTCAGGAGGGAAGGCTTACGAAAGCTCTCCATTCAATCAACGAAGCGATTCGGATCGAGGCGGACAATGGGTATTTTCACTCGGTGAAGTCATTGATCCTCTCGGACCTGAGACATTATAAAGAAGCACTGGCCGCTGCCGGGACCGCGATTGCTTTGAATCCGGAGGACGCTCTTGCTTTGGTGACGAAGGCCAACGCTTATTGCGGGATGAGTCGGTGGGCAGGGGCCGAGGAGTGGAGTCGCCGTTCTCTCGTGGTAGACAGCGATCACACCATGGCGGCGAATATCCTGACTCATGCCCTGAGAATGCAGGGCAAGTCAGCGGAGAACGAAGTGGCGGTGGAGCAACTTCTCGCGGCAGATCCGGAGAACAGCTATGCGCATACGAATGCAGGATGGAGTGCCCTGCAAGGCAAGGACCACGAGGCGGCCGAGGCTCATTTCCGGGAAGCGCTTCGACTCGATCCGTCGGCTGAAGTGGCGAGAGGGGGCTTGATTGAGTCTTTCAAAGCGCGTTCGAGGTTTTACCGGCTTTATCTTTCCTATTCATTTTTCATGCAGCGATTCACCGGTGGAAAGCAGTGGATGATTATCATCGGTCTCTACGTCGCGTATCAGATTGCGGGGCGTCTTCTGGAAAAGATCAGCCCGCTTCTTGCCGGATCACTTGCCCTTGTCTGGCTGGGATTCGTGATGTGGATCTGGCTGGCGCCCGGGATCGGGAACTTTCTCATCCTGCTCGACAGGTCGGCGCGACTCGCGCTTAAAGGAACAGAGCGGAGGCAGGGAATTGCGGTCGGAGGAGCGATTCTTGCCGCGCTCGCGGCGATGGCGTTCGCTTGGGGATTCGGATGGACGCCTGCGTGGGTAGTTGGCCTCGGGCTGCTCCTTTCAACGGTTCCGGCTTCGCTGGCCTTTGACAATGAATCATCCGCCGGTCGGCGTGTTTTCGGTGCGATGACAGGTTTTGTTTACCTGAGCATTGCGGTGGTCGCCGGTCTCGAATCCTTTCGAATCGCAGAGGCGGGCTTTCACCCTCTTTCGGTCGGGCTTGGTCTGGCGACGCTTGTGGTCACTGTAGCCTGCACCTGGATGGGGAATATCCCGGGATTGAGGCAGGAAAAGCGTACATAAAAAACGACGGGAAATCCCGCCGTTCTTTGGAAACTAGGAAATGGGAGAAGCTGACTACTTCTGCACCACTTTTGACTTCACGTTTGTGGCAGCCTTGCCGACACGGTCGCGAAGGTAGTTCAGCTTGGCGCGGCGGACTTTGCCTTTTTTGAGGACTTCAACCTTGGCCATCTTCGGCGAGTGAATTTGGAAAACACGCTCAACACCTTCTCCATTTGAGATCTTACGGACGGTGAATGCTTCGTTTACTCCGGAACCACGGCGACCGAGAACGATTCCTTTGAAAATCTGAATACGTTCTTTACCACCCTCAACAACGCGGGAATGCACATTTACGGTATCTCCCTGAGCGAACTCGGGCACTTCGTCTTTCATCTGCTCGCGCTCGATTTTATCAATCACGTTCATGGTCTAAAAATGGGGTAAAAAGTCGTCCTCCCAAGCACTTCCGGGGAGGGGACCGGACTTTTCATCAGAAAGAGGTCAAAAGCAATGAATTTCCTTCATATTTTTTGTTGCGCGGATTTTATTCCGCGCCTAGAATCCCGCTCCCCTAACCAAGGTAGTTTGTCCTGACAGACTGCCATACCGTGGAGCGGTAGCTCAGTTGGTTAGAGCGCCGGCCTGTCACGCCGGAGGTCGCGGGTTCAAGTCCCGTCCGCTCCGCCATTTTGCCAAGGCCCGTTGATTTTCAGCGGGCCTTTTTTGGGTCTCCATCGAAGGTGGAGGGCCGGTTCTTTTTCATTCTCTTGGTGGCTGCCGTTCTCGAGCTCTCATGTCTTTCTTCTATTCGAAGCTGAAGAGGTCCTGTAGAAGGTCATCAAGGCTGCCTGGATCATCACCGCGCTACTTTGCGGAGCGGTGCATCTGATTCCTGCCAATAGAACTTTGCTCAGTGTTTTCTGCTGATTGGTCTCGCTCGTCTTCTCCTGACTATTTCAAAACGAAGCATCTTTGGGTTTCAACCGGAGCCTGGATCATGAATAACTGGTGTCTGTTTCTGATTGGGGTGGCCGCAGCGCTTCCGGCAAATCTGCCGTCGAATGATGACGAGGCGGATAGTTGGAAGCTTCAGCTTTCGAGCAAAAATGCACTTCTTGCGTTTCACTTGAGCAGGGACGCATGAAGGTTATTTGCGAGAGAGGGATTTGAGGCTATTTTCGCAAAGATGAAATTTCTCCGCTTGCCCTTGTTTCTCGCTCTTGTTTTGTTGCTTTCCTCCGCTGAAAGCAACGCTCAGCTCTTTAAGAAGAAGAAAAAGAAGGAGGCGATGACCGTTGCTCCGACGCGCGAGCCTTTGAAGCCGGGTCAGTATGAGTGGAATCCGAACAGGGCGCCGAAAGGGCCGCTCCTCATCGTGGTCAGTATTGATGATCAGGTTGCCTATATCTACCGGAACGGGACTGAGATCGGGCGATCCACGGTGAGCACCGGTCGCTCGGGTAAGGAGACTCCGACGGGGGTTTTTACGATCCTGGAAAAAAGGAAGGAGCACGAATCCAGCATCTATAAGGGCGCGCAGATGCCTAACATGCAGCGACTGACCTGGACGGGCATCGCGATTCACGCCGGCGACCTTCCCGGGTATCCTGCCTCCGCCGGTTGCATCCGTCTGCCGTTGAAGTTCTCCGAGTTGCTCTTCGCAGAGACTGCTCTTGGCGCTACCGTCGCGATCACCCAGAGAAGCCGGTATCCATCCCAGTCGGACAAGCCGGTTTCAATTCTGCTCTCAACCAATGTGGATCAGGAATCCATTCCGATTCCGAACCGCCGCCCTTTCCTCAAGCCGAAGAAAAGTCCCTCCGGTCCGGTCTCTTTGCTGCTGAGCCTTGGCGATGAGACTCTCTATGTTTATCGGAATGGTATTCTTATCGGTCAGGCACCGGTGGGAGTCGCGCCCGGACCACCGATTCCGGGGGGGCTTTCGATCATGCTTGACGGGATTGTTTCCGGAGAGAGTCCGGTTGTCCCCGGGCGTCCCATGCGCGCCTGGTCAGTTCTTACGATCGACAGTGATGAAACGGTGAAAGAGTTCCCGATCAACATCCTACGTTCCCGCATTCGCATTCATCCGGACTTTGCGAGAGACGTCTACGACCTCATGAAGCCCGGCAGTTTAATGCTGGTGACGCGTGATAAATCGACCAAGGATACGCGTTCAGAGAAAGGATTCATGATCCTGAATCCTGAATCCTGACTGTCGGAAGGTGGTCTTGACTGAGCTGCTGAGGCTCTCGACTTTACCAGTTGTTCCGAAATTCGGCGCGGCGCTGCTCCGTGTAATCGGGGAGGTTGGCCGTGCTGGGGCCGTAGTAGCCTGTTGTCGTGCCGTCTCCGGAATCAGGAGGCGTGGTGCATGAGGAAAGAGCGAAGAGCGCTGAGACAGCGACAACCGGTAGGATAAGTCGGAAAATTGTCTTTTTCATCCCTTCACACTGGCATCTGCCGGAGGGCAATTCAATCCTGATTCGTCTCTCTGGTTTTCACTCCGCGGTCAATGCAGCCCTCTCATCACCGGCACCGGATTTCTCGATGAAATAATCCCAGTCGCCGTGGAAGCGTTTTGCCTCGCCGTTGGCGACATGGATGACGTCGGTTGCCAGTTTCTTGATGAAGTGAACATCGTGCGAAATGAAGACCAGGGTTCCTTTGTAATTCTCCAGCGCAATGATCAGTGATTCCACGGTGAGGATGTCGAGGTGGGTCGTCGGCTCATCCATGAGGAGGATGTTCGGTGGATCGACAAGGAATTTTACGAGGTTGAGTCGGGATTTTTCACCGCCACTCAGGACTTTGGTCATTTTGTAGACCTCTTCTTTGCGGAACATGAAGGATCCGAGAATTCCCCGTGCCTCGTCTTCGCGGAGCGTTGGCGCGGCTTCGAGGACTTCGCTGACGACGGTGTTGTTCGGGCTCAGGGTCGCGGCGCGATGCTGGGAGAAATATCCGATTTTCGCGTTGTGACCTGCTTTTCGCTCACCTTGTTGGGGTACAAGTTCTTCGGCGAGCAGTTTGAGAAGAGTGGACTTTCCTGATCCGTTCGGACCGACAAGGACCGTGCGTTCGCCGCGTTCGATGGTGCAGTTGAGGCCTTCGTAGACTTTATGGTCTCCGTAGGCGAAGTGGATGTTATTGAGCTCAATTGCCTTCTGCCCGCCGCGGGGGGGCTCGGGGATTTGAAAGCGGAACGGCTTCTTCGGTGCCATCGGCTTTTCGATTTTCTCCATTCGCTCGATCTCTTTGAGCTTGGACTGAGCCTGCGATGCTTTTGAGGAAACGGAGCGGAATTTATTCGCGAATTCCTGAAGCGCCTTGATTTGCTTTTGCTGATTCTTGTAAGCGTTGTTCTTCTGCTCGTAGGCGGCCTGACGCTGCTCGACGAAGGAGCTGTAGTTGCCGGTGTAGTGATGAAGCTTTCCTTCGTTGATGTCGTGGACGGATTCGACGAGTTCGTCCATGAATTCCCGGTCGTGAGAAATCATGAGAATTGCTCCGGAGTAGTTCTTCAGGTAATTCTGAAACCAGAGAAGCGACATCAGGTCAAGGTGGTTCGTCGGCTCATCGAGCATGAGAAGGTCCGGTTCGATCACGAGAAGTCGGGCGAGGTGTGCCCGCATGATCCAACCTCCGCTCATTTCTTTGGCGGGCCGGTCAAAATCGTCGTGGCTGTATCCAAGTCCACGGAGCATCTCTTTTGCCTTCGCTTCAACTTTCGGATCATTGAGGGCGTCAAATTTTCCCTGAGCTTCATAGTAAGCGGGAACGTCAACGGTACCGGCGTCTTCCAGTTTTTTAAGAGTGGCTTCGAGTTCGGCAATCATCCCGGCCCGGCCGGTCGCGATTTCGATGACCGTGAAGTCACCGACGTCTTCGCTTTCCTGCGGGAGGAATCCGACGAGCGTGTATTCGTCGCGCTCGACGTCACCTTTGTCGGCTTCCTCTTCGCCGAGGATGATACGGAAAATGGTCGACTTGCCGGCACCGTTTGGTCCGACGAGGGCGACTCGTTCGCCATAATTGACTTGAAATTCGGCGTCTTCGAAGAGCGTTTGGCCGCCGTAGGACTTTTTGAGTTTCCGGATCGAGAGCATAATCTTTGAGAGGTTTTCCCTACATACCTGAGTCTTTCTTTTCCGCAAACTGAAAGGCACGCTGGATTTGCTGTAATTGTATTTGAAAGGGGGGGAGGACGGGTGAATACGGTTGATTCGATGTAATCCGACTTGTTACGATGCCGGGATGACAAGAGTGGTTTTGGCTTTGGGAAAGGGCCGGCAGTTGATTCAGGTTACCTTTCGAAATGATGTCACCGGATGATCAGAGCAGATGAGTTTCGGCACAGCTATTCGCAACTTACGCGGGGCGGGGGGATGCCGGGCAAGATAGTGTTTCAAGCGATGGAAAAGGCACGGATTGGCATGATCGGGGGGGTGTTAAGTTTCTTTATTTTCTTCTCTCCCGCGAGGGCTGACGAAAGTTCAGATGCTCAGCGCCGTGAGCTTCACCTTTACCTTCAGGGAAGATATCTCTTCCAAAAGCATTGCACCACCTGTCACGGAACCACCGGCCGTGGAGATGGTCCCTGGGCGGAAGGGTTGACTGATAAACCTCGAAATTTCCGGAGCGGGATATTTAAATTCCGCAGTACCGCTTTCGGAACCCTGCCCACGGATGATGATCTCCGCAGGACGATTCGGAGTGGGATCTCCGGAACTGCGATGCCGTTTTTCAAAGATATCACGGATGAAAATGTCGAGGCACTGATCGTTTATATTCGCAGTCTTTCGCGGAACTGGAACAAGGAGGAGTTGGCTCCGGTTCCGGTGAATCTTCCAGAGCGGCCTGACTGGTTTCAGGAGAGTGATGAATTGGTCTCCCATCGTAAACGGGGGGGGAAGCTCTTTGCCACTCACTGCGCGGTCTGCCACGGGCCCTCCGGGGATGGAGACGGGCCGGGGGCGGAAGGTCTGGTTGATGTGTGGGAAGAGATTTCGCGTCCCGCGAAACTGTCGGAACCGCATCACAAATCGGGAGATGCCCCGACCGACCTTTACCGAACCATTGCGACAGGCTTGAACGGGACCCCCATGATTGGCTATGCCGGGCTTTTGAAGGAGGATGAAATATGGGATTTGGTCAGCTTTATCGAAACGCTCAGTGAATCATAGGGATCTTCTTTTGAAAACGGTGGCATCAGATGTCAGCCTGAATGCGTGCGTTGCCCCGAAGGCGAGGTGTTCGTAACCTTTTGTGTTAAAAGCTTTTTCTTTCCAGATCTCATGAGCATCCGTGTTAATCGACGAAACTTCCTGCGTGGCCTTGGTGTCGGAATTGCCCTGCCCACTTTTGAAACCTTTCTTCCCGGTTCTGCCTTCGCCTCTGAAGGGGTTCGGGCGCTGGGAACAACCTCGACGGGGATGCCTCTCCGCACCGCTTTCCTTTACAAGCCGAACGGGGTGAACGTCGATCGGTGGACGCCAAAGGGAACGGGTGCCGACTATCAGCTCAATGCGACCCACGAGCCGTACGCCAAGTTCAGGAAGGACTTTCATCTCATCAGCATGCTGGAGCATGAAAACGGCACCGCCGGTGGAGACGGCGGGGGGGATCACGCCCGTGCAAATGCCTCATTCCTGACCGGGGTACGCCCGCGCAAGACGGCAGGGGCAGATATCAAGCTCGGCATTTCGGTGGATCAGGTTATCGCTAATGCGATCGGTGATCAGACGCGGTTTTCCTCTCTCGAGCTTTCCTGCGACGGGGTGCGTAAAAGCGGCGTTTGCGATTCCGGCTACTCCTGTGCCTATCAGTTTAATCTGTCGTGGCGTTCTGACACGACACCGATGACGCCGGAATTTAATCCCCGTCATGTGTTTGAACGTCTCTTTGGATCAGGCTCCTCGGCGGAAAGGAAAGAGGGATTTGAAACCCGAAACCAAATACAGAAGTCGATTCTCGATTTCGTGATGGAGGATGCGAGGCGGTTAAATAAACAACTCGGACGGAATGATCAGCTGAAACTCGATGAGTACATGACTGGCATTCGTGAGATTGAACGGCGGATCGAGAAGTCTGAGAAATTTGGTTTGCCCGATGATCCGGGGATGGATGCCCCCAAGGGTGTCCCGGCGAGTTATGAAGAGCACATCAGACTCATGATGGATATGTTAGTGCTCGCCTTCGAAACAGATTCGACTCGTGTCGCGTCATTTCTCCTCGCACACGATGGCAGTAACCGGAGCTTTAAAGAGATCGGTGTTCCCGATGGTCACCATACCATTTCTCATCACCGTGGAAGTAAGGAGTCCCTCGAGAAACTCGCGAAGATTGATCTCTTCTACAGCCGCCAGCTCGCCTATTTTATTGAGCGGATGAAGTCGGTGAAAGATGTGGATGGCAGCACCTTGCTGCACAATTCACAGATCGTGTGGGGGAGCGGTCTCGGGGATCCGGACCGTCACCGTCACAATGAGCTTCCGATTATTGTGGCAGGTCAAGGCGGGGGGACAATCAAGACAGGGCTTCACACACAGTTGGGGCAGGATACTCCGATGAGTAACCTTTTCCTGAGCATGCTTGACCGGGTTGGATTAAAGGAGGAACGCTTCGGCGACTCCACCGGACGGTTGAGCATCCTTTCCTGAAATCCGTCCCGGCAGGGGACGGGCTGACTACTTTCGATTCCCGGGGGTCCAGTCGTGAAGGCGGTCGCCTTCACTGTTCAGGAGACGGAGGTTCTGAATGATGGCTGAGCCGGGGCCTTCGCTGACGTCGATGCGGAGCTGGCGCAGCAGTTTCTCTGTCGGGATGGGGATGTTGACCTCCTGTGCGGTGTCTGAGCCCAATACTTCAAAAGAAATCGTCTCACCCTTCGGCAGGGACGTCTTCTTGTCTGTTGTATAGAAAATCTCCCCGGTCCCTGCAGGTGCCCCTTCAAGGAGAAAGGCGACAGTGTAGGGGCCTGATGCGAGCAGTTTCCTGGAACGGAGATCGATCGCGATGCCGGGGTCTTCACCGGTGAAGGTAAGCTCAAGAATCCCGGGTTTCGTTGTCATCTTCGTATTCTTTCGAGCTCGAATCCCGGATCGCGGCTTTTTAGAAGGGCGGGCTGCGGGAGGCTCTTCGGAATCACTGTAGATTGTCCATTCGCGATGGGTTCGAGGATTTGAGATTGGGGCGAGGGTTTGGTCCGCGAACCTTTCGCTAAAGAGAACCTCCCGGGTTATTTTGTTCCAGGTTGCGGCCATCGCTTGAACCCGTTCAGGTTCCGAAGCGGCGAGGTTGTTCAGCTCAGTGCGGTCATTTGCCAACTGGTAGAGTTCCCACTCTTCGCCTTTATAACTGACCAGTTTCCAGTCGCCATCGCGAAGGGCGGAGTCCGTCGTAAACTGGAAGTGAAGGGGGGCTTTTCTTTCAAGGCTTTCCCCTTTGAAGATCGGATTCAGAGAAGTTCCGGAAACAGGGCGAAGTTCTCTTTCAGGATGAGTGGTCGGGATCCCCGCGCCGGCGAGGTCTGCGAGAGTGGGGAGGACATCGATGAGATGAGCGGGAGTATCGACGATCGATCCTGCTTCGGTCTTGAGCCCATTCGGCCAGTGGACGATTCCCGGAGTGCTGATGCCGCCTTCAAACTGGTTTTGTTTGTAGTAGCGGAATGGTGTATTTCGCGCCCAGGACCATCCTGTCGAATCGGCAAGAGAGGTGGTTCCGTTCGTTGGTTCGACATTGAGGCGGGGCGCGCTCCGGTCATAGGGGCAGGCGCCGTTGTCTGAAATGAAGAGGATCATGGTGTTATCGAGTTCTCCGTTGGCCCGGAGATCCTCAACCAGTCGACCGATTTCCCGGTCAACCCGGTCAATCATCGCGGCAAGCGTGACCATGCGGTTGATCTCGTAGTCCTGCTGCCAGGTCACCATCTCGTCCCAGGCACGAATGTGGGGAGGGCGGGGGCTGGGCTCCAGGTCCTTCGGGAGAAGTCCCAACTCTTTTTGTTTGGCAATTCTTGCGTCGCGGATCTTATCCCAGCCTTCATCGTAGCGGCCCTTGTATCTGGCGTAGTCTTCCGGGAGGGCGTGGATGGGGGCATGGGGGGCGTTGAAGGCGACGTAGAGATAAAATGGCTTCTCCGCAGTTCTCGCCTCTTCGAGGAAGTCGAGTCCGTAGTCGACATTCGCTGTCGTGGTGTAGAAGCCGTTCGATGGAACTTCCCAGGCTTCCCCGTTGAGGCGGAAGGTATCGTCACCAAGGAAGTAGTTACAGGCCCCGCTGAGATGCCCGAAGTAGCGCTCGAAACCGAAATCCGTGGGTTCCTGATTGAGATGCCATTTTCCGGTCATGGCGGTGAAGTATCCTGCCCCTTTGAGAACTTCAGCTGAAGTAACGGCATGAGAAAGTTTTACGTCACCGGCAGCAAGGCAATATTGCCCTGTTAAGAGAGAGACCCGCGATGAGTGACACTTTGCGGTGTTGTAGAACTGGGAAAATCGAAGGCCGCCGGCGGCGAGAGCATCGAGGTTCGGCGTCTCGATTTCACCACCGTAGCAGCCGATGTCGGAGTAGCCGAGGTCATCGACCATGATGACCAGTAAGTTCGGCTGTTCAGCCGAAGCGATTGAAATCAGAGAAAAGAGAAGGCAGGAAAGGGAGAGGAAGAATTTCATGGAGCTGACGGACATTTTGTCCTTAGACGCTCCAAACACAATGCCCGATTAGCGCTATGGGGAGAGGGCTCAACCGCCGCCCTGACGAAGTAGAACCATGAACTGGTGTGCTTCCATTTCGAGTTGTTTTGCGGCGATGACCGTCTGGCCTGCTATGATATCCGTGAGAACTTTTTTCAAACCCAGTTGTCTCAGCCGCGGTGCCGGAACGGTTTGAGGAGCGTCGCTGAAATTGGCAAGGACAAGGATACTCTGCTCTGTTGTGGTCCGGAAATAGGCGAAGACTGAGTCGTTCCCGGAGTCGATGATTTCAGTCTCACCGTGGGCGATCGCAGCGTTGTTCGCGCGGAGGCGGGAGAGCTTCAGAAAGCCTTCGTGCAGGGTGTTCTCGATCGTTCCCGATTCCGTGCGGCGCTCCGCCTTTTCCCAGTCAAATTTGGGGCGGTGCAGCCATCGTTCATCGCCTTCTTTTTCGATGTCCTCTTTGTAGGATTCATCATTGAGCATGCCGAGTTCTTCGCCCAGGTAGATCAGTGGAATACCGCCGATGGTGAAGGTGACACCGTGGAGAAGAAGGATACGGCGGATCGCCAGATCGATCTCCTCTTCATCCTTCTCAGCGATTGCTTTGCCAAGTCCGCAGAGAGAGGCTGAGGTTCCGCAGACGCGGGCATCACCGGTGTGAGGGTCTTCCTGAAACGGCTCGCCTTCAGCAAAAGAGGAGGCGTGCCGACCCACATAAAAATCCGTGAGGAAACGACGGTGATCATATGGATTCATGCCGAGCATTTCCGCATCCCCGTTGTCGAAGCCCCAGCCGATATCGTCGTGTGAGCGAACGTAGTTCACCCAGGCGCAGTTTGACGGAATGTCGAAACGCTTTTCCATCGAGAGCCTCAAGAGCTTTGCATTCCGGGTCGCGAGGCTTTCCCACATCAGCGCCATGAGGAGCGGGTTGTAGGAAATCTGACATTGATCGATGCCGATATATTTTTTGATCTCGTCAGGCGCGACGATGGCCTCGGATTTGAAGAGCATGCTGGGCGCGACGATCTTAGCAATCGCGCTGAAGGCTTCGATGATCGTGTGTGCTTCGGGCAGATTCTCGCAGTTGGTTCCTTTCTGTTTCCACACGAAAGGAACGGCATCCATGCGGAGAACTTCGACGCCGACGTTGGCGAGGAACAGCATCTCTCCGGCCATGGCATTGAAGACTTCCGGATTCCGGTAGTTCAAGTCCCACTGATAGTTGTGAAAGGTCGTCCAGACCCACTTCTTGATGCGATTGATATAGGTGAAGTTTCCGGGCCTTTCGTCCGGAAAAATCGCACGCAGGTGCTGCTGATATTCCTCTGTCTCTGCGCGCGAGTCGAACATGAGGTAAAAGTCCTGAAACTCTTCGCGTCCCTGCCGGGCCTCGACCGCCCATTCGTGCTCATCTGAGGTGTGGTTGAAGACGAAATCGAGAACGAGACTGATTCCCTGACGTCTCAACTCCTCGGCAAGAAGGCGGAGGTCTTCCATCGTTCCGAGGGCGGGGTCGGTCTCCCGGTAGCTTGAGACGGCGTATCCTCCATCATCGTCCCCGTCCGGACTTTTGTAGAGAGGCATGAGATGTAGGTAGGTGATTCCCAACTCTTTGAGGTAGGGGATCTGTTCCTGAAGGCCGTTGATGTCGTCGTTGAATAGATCAACATAGGCCATTGCGCCGATGAGGTGCCCTGATTGATACCAGGCACGATCCGCTTCCCGCATCGCATCGGTGCTCTTCCATTCCGGCGGGCGTTCGAGCCAGGCTTCGGCCATGATCTCCAAAAGACGCTCCAAATGATAATAGAAGTCAAAATGGTGACCGTAGAGCTCGATGAGATGAGCAAGGAGGGTCGGAAAATTTTCCTCGAGACGGTATTGAAACCCTTCCCATTCCGGGGAGTCGATGGCATGAGGGTAGCGCTTTTCGAGGAGCGCTTTGAGCCTGGCAAAGGTCCGGTTCGACTGGTGTTCTGAAATGACGATACTCATGGGGAATTCAGCTTTCCTGATCTGAAGAAAGCCTTCTTAAGTAAAGACTTAGAGCAAGCGTTGTGCCAGTGCCAGGGAACCCACGATTCCCGCGTGTTGATCGAGTGCCGGGGTTTGAAGGTAGAGGTCGAGTGGAGGCAGGGCCCAGTAACCTCCGGATTGTGACTCAAATTCACGGCGCACGCGATCGATCAGTCCGGCTTTCTGAAAAACACCGCCGCCGAGAAGGATCAGGTCAGGAGACCATGCGGCGGTGAGATTGATGCATCCGGCCGCGAGGTAGGCGGCATGAAGGTCCCAGGCTTCGTGGTCGTCGGGGAGTTCGTGACCGGGAATCCCCCAGCGGGCTTCGAGAGCGGGGCCTGCGGCGCGCCCTTCAAGACAGGAGGCGTGGAAGGGGCAAACATTGGTGTTTTTTCCCACGGCGGTGTCAAAATCCGGCATCACCATATGACCCACTTCGGCATGCATTTTGCCGTGGATGATTTGCCCGTCGTGCAGGAAGGCGGCACCGATTCCGGTACCGACGGTGACATAGGCGACAAAGCGGTGATTCCTGGCCGCCCCATATTCGGCTTCGCCGATGACGGCGGCGTTGACGTCGGTATCAAAGGCAATAGGAATGGGGGCGCTAAGGCCTTCGCGGATGGCGTTGACGACATTGAATCCACCCCAGCCCGGCTTTGGAGTTGTGAGGATTGAGCCATAGCCGGGAGACTTCGGGTGGATATCAGCAGGGCCGAATGTGCCGATGCCCATCGCCCGGATCGGACCATAGCTTTCGGTGGCGTCTTTGAAAAAGGACACGGCCTGCTCAATTGTTTTCTCCGGATCACCGGTTGGAAATCTTGTTTCGAGGAGAGGCTCGGCGGGATTGGTGGCGACAGCACAAACGTATTTCGTGCCGCCGGCTTCGATGCCCGCGAGAAGAGGTTTCTCCAGTTGAATGTCGGTAGGGATTTCAGTCTCCATCAGATAAGTGTACTTCCATGTCAGGTGAGAGGACCGTTTCGGTGTCCTCAGCACTCGCGGGATCAAATCCCTGAGCGCTGCGGGGAACCCTGATTCCCCCTCCAAAGCGGTAAGCCTCAATGCCTTCGACGAGCCCGGCAAAATTCGGGGTCGAGGCGAGGAAAACGCGAGGAAGGGAAGCGGTCGATTTTAATTCCAGACTATGGTCGGAACCCAATACAGCTAGAAATTGGCCAGACAGGGCTTCATAATCACTTCCGCGTCTCGCGTAGAAGAGAACGTTGTCTGCGGGAATGCCCCAACGCATCGTCACATAGCGGATCGCCTGGCCTTTGCCGGAGCGGAGGGGCACGACATCGAGGAAGCATCCCTGTGAGAGAACTACCTTGGCGGGGAGCTGGTGTTCGCGAAGAAGTTTTTGAATCTCTTTCCGGCGGGGCGCGACTCCCTTTTCGAAATTGTAGGAAAGTTTGAAGTGATGCTGGTGGCCCGGTTCCTCCTGCATGGAAATCCCCGGGACGCTATCGAGGATCTCCATGATCGCTTCGGGTTCCCAGCGGTGATTGAGATGTTTCTCCCAACTGAGGTCGAGAACTTGCCGTTTTCCATAATGGATTTCGGCCCCGAGCTGAGTGATGTAAATGTCAGGCTCCGGAAGCTTGTGTTTTTCGATCAACTCACGCGCCATTTTCAGACTTCGCCCGGTCGCAATGCCGAACCCGAGGTTCGGTGAGTTGGCGCTAGTCAGTTCCCGCAGGCTGGCGATTGCCTCTTTATCACCCTCAAGAAGTTCATCCTCCAACCCGGTAAAAACGATGCGGTCGGCGAGAGGCAGGATTGTCCGGATCTTGTCGGTGATCAAATGGGGTTGCGTGATTTCGTTGAGAAGGCCCGAGGCTTCCTGAAGGTAGCGATCGACATGGCCCTTCCAGGTGTAGAATTTACGAACTCCGCTGAGGCCGTTCTTTGACCAGGATTCCCATTGGCCGGGATCATTGACGACGCGTTCGAGTTTGGCGGTGAGGGCGGGAACATCGAGAGGATCAATTAACTCGCCGTTTTTGCAGTTCCCGAGAATATCCCGTGGACCGCCATCATTGGTGGCGAGAACAGGAAGGCCGGAGGCGGCGGCTTCGATAACGGTGAGCCCGAAGGGTTCATTGAGAGCCGGATTAACAAAGACCCCTTTCCGGGCTGCGGCGTACCGGTAGAAGCCGGGAATGTCGTCAGGCTTGTGATGTTTCGGGATTGCGATGCAACCGTAGAGGTCATAGTCATCGATGAGTTGGAGAAGTTCTGTCCAGACTTTGCGTGCGCCCGGATTTAAATCCGCAATGCGATCACGGTTCCCGGCGACGAGAACGAGGTTGGCACGATCCCGCAGCGACTTGCTTTCCCCGTAGGCTTTGACAAGGGCGCTGAGATTTTTCTTCTCGTCAGCCCTGGCAATCGCAAGGATTGCCGGTCGTTCCGGATGATCCAGAAAGCGTTCGATATTTGCGGATACCTCTGAAGGGATTGGCTGCTCTTCGGGCGGGGCAAAGCGCGAGATATCCACACCGGGAGGGATAACCCTCATGCGGTCAGGGGCATAGAGTTCGTAGACCGAATATTGTTTTTCGACCTCCTGGTTCGTGCTGGTGCAAACGAGAGCGGCACTGTCGAGAGCGAGCTCTTCTGCCTCAATTCTGGCGGGGAGATTGTAACCCCGTTCTGCTTTTTCGCGGTCCGTTCCTTTGTCGAGGAGTGACTCCAGTTTTGTTCGGCCGAGAGAGTGTCCCGTAAAAATAAAAGGGCAGCCAAGTAGAGACGCGAGACGACTTCCGACATAGCCCGCATCTGCATAGTGGGCGTGGATGACATCGGGTATTCGATTGTTCTCTCGAAACAGAGCGAGGGAGTGGTCGAGGAAGGCATCGAGATAACGCCAGAGTGATTCCTTTCTGAGATAGCGTTTCGGTCCCGCCGTGATACGGCGGATATAGGCTCCGTTTCCGAGGTCTTCGACCGGGCGCGCATAGTCTTTGCTGACCTTCGGATCGGAAATGAGACGGGTAAAGAGATCAACCTGGCCCACCGAGGGGTGCTCGGAGAGGGCTTTGACGAGTTCGACAACGTACTTGCACTGCCCCCCGGTATCGGCATCGCGTCCCAGCTCGAGATCAGTTCCTCTGATCAAGCCGTGGATGGAGAGATGAACGATGTAGAGATTGTCCGGGGAATTCATCTTTAGGCAGAGTGAGTGTCAGGCGAGAGGTGTTGCCATTCAGGAAGGCGTGTCAGGCCCTCGATGACCCCTCTCGCACACGCTTGTGAAGCGAGGTGGACGTTCCGTCCGGCGACCGCCTCAATGAGTGACGTTTCCGCATTCGAAACAACGACTCCGTAAACGCTCTCCACGAGAAACATGGAAGAATCATTTCCTGAATCTCCTGCGACAGCGACCCGATCAAGGGGGAGTTCCTGAGATTCGGCAAGCCACCGGAGTGCGTTTCCCTTATTGGCAGCAAGGGGGAGCAGGTCGAGGTCGCGGTCGGAAGAGTAGACGATCTGTGCTTCGAGGCCCGCGGTGGCGATGAGTTGGCGGAGTCGCTCGATGTCTTCATTCGATTTATCATGCCAGAACCAGCTGCACTTGAAAGCATTTTGGCACTCGTCCGGTTGTGCCTCGATATCGGGAATCTGAGCTCGCAGGATAGAATCAATTTTCTCAAAGCTCCACGCACCTGAAAGGACTTCGTGCCAATCGGTGAGAAGTTGTGAATTCCGTTGATCGTATATCTCCGTTCCTACGCCGCCGATGATAAAATCGGGCCCGGGCAGAATTGTATTCCCGAGGAGGTCCTGAATATCGGCAAGGGAGCGCCCGCTGTTGTAAGCGAGGAGAGGGGGCTCGGGCAGGGCTTGAAGATTCTTCCAGAAAGAGGCGAAGATTTCGGCCGTGGCAGGCCCGTCAAAAATCGTTCCGTCGATGTCAGTGGAGAATAAAAGCATAGAGAAGGTAGGTGCTGTGCCGGCGATGGTAACCATGCTCCTACCTGAGAATCAACCTATCAGGTGCTTGCGGGAATTCCAGTGAAGAAACCGTCAAAGGGGAGGGGTGGCGTTTACAATCCTTGAGTGATTTTGAAATGGGAGCGATAGAAGAATCATGAATGGCGAAAGTAAAACCTATGGATGGGGCCTGATCGGGCCGGGACGGTTTGCACAGGAATTCGCAAACGAGTTGATCCACGTGGAGCGGGTCAATCCCGTCGCGGTAGCCTCGCGGGACTTCGGAAAAGCCGAGGCATTTGCCAACGATTTTGGATTTGGAAAAGGATATGGGGACTACGATGCGCTGTTCGAGGATCCCGAAGTCGACATTGTTTACATCGTGGTGCCTCATGTCTTTCACGCGGGGCTCGCGAGGCGGGCTCTTGAAGCGGGAAAGGCGGTCCTCTGTGAGAAGCCTCTCACCCCGGTTCCGGAAGTATCGGGGGAGCTTATTGAGCTTTCGAAAAGCTCCGGTGTTTTTTTGATGGAGGCGATGAAGACCGGCTTTCTTCCGGCCATTCAGCAGGCAAAGCGCTGGATCGAGGCGGGACGGATTGGCGAATTGAAATTAGCCAGGGCAGATTTCTGCTTTCCCGGTCCAAGTGACCCTCATGATCGTCTCATGAATCCTGATCTCGGCGGCGGTGCCGTTCTTGATGTTGGTATTTACCCGCTCCACCTCACCCGCCTGCTTCTCGGGGAGGTTTTGGAAATTTCAGCTGAAGGGAGTCTCACCGCGACGGGGGTGGAGGATTCAGCTTCGATGATGACCCGTCATGCTTCGGGGGCCTCAGCGGTTTCACTCTGTTCCTTTCAAACGGAGGAAGCAATGTCGGCGACGGTTTTCGGGAGTGAAGGTAAAATTGAAATTCCACGCTTTCATGCCGCGACAGAGGCCCTGCTGTATCAGGGAGGAGAGCTCGTTGAATCCTGTCGCGATGATTCCGGCGGAATGGTCACTGCAGAAATCATCGCGGTGATGGATGCACTCGACCGGGGAGCAATCGAATGTGCGGGCCACACTCATGAAGATACCATGCGCCTCTCTGAGTTGATGCACGAAGTGCGAAAGCAAATCGGCAGCGTCTCATGATTTCCCCCTGCGGAAATGATCATTCCTTTTTCGCCCAGACCTGAAGCTCGTCGATTTGAACATCGCTTCCGCTGACACGGAAAACGAGGGCAGGCTTTTTCACGGTAAAGGTCGGATGCTCAGCGGTTAGAGGTTCAACGCCTTCGATCTCTGCTTTAACCTCTGCTCCTGATGTCGTGACGCGGAGGTGATACCAATCCCCCGGCTTGAAGTCATGCCTCGCGGTGGCGAGAATCTCGTTGGGATCCTCTTTCGGTTTGTTCTTGTCCAGGTGTTTGATGATTTTCCATTCAGAAGGAGAAACGATGACGGAGAAAAGGTGACCTTTTTTATCGAGAGCTCCACGGATCGGGTCGAAGCCAAATTGGAAAGCTTTCGTGTTCTCTCCAATCTTGAAGTTGAATTGATAGACGGCATCGCCCGTGACAACGGCGCGCCGGGCCGCGGCAGCATGGTGGTCCGCTTCGATCTCCGCTCCATTGAAAACCCCGTTCGCCGCTGACCATGCCCCGGTCTGAACCGACCACTTTTCCGGAAGCGCGTTCTCAGAAAAATCCTCATCGATGAGGATTTTGCTCTTTGCGGGTGGTTCGAAGCTGAAGGCGAAGTAGCAGGAAAAACAGATGACTGAGAAAAGAAGCCGTTTGGTAAATATCATGCTGAGATTAAATCTCCGAATGAAGAGAGAAGGAAGGTAAATTGTGTCCGTTTTCGCGGAGCGAAGCATTCGATTGAAGTGAACTATCATTTGTCGAAATGAGTGGAGCCACGATACTGCCGGACTTGAGTTCGATGAATTAATCCAGTCATGTCTGATCGCTACGAAATTCGAGGAAATCTTGGCAGAGGAGGCATGAGCACTGTCTACCGGGCATTCGATACCGTCATGGGTCGGGAGGTAGCGCTGAAACGATTGCTGCCGCTTGAAGATACCAATCTAAACGCATCTGCCGGAGATGCTCTTGCAAGCGAGGCGGCGGCTTTGGCCCGGTTTCAGCACCCGAATATTGTTTCCGTTTTTGCTTTTGAAGAAGATGAGGAGGGCCCCTATGTCGTCATGGAACTGGTGGAGGGTGTTGATCTACATCATGTGTTGAAAGAAGGAGCACTTTCCCTCGATGATTTTAATGATATTGCGCTGCAATGTCTTGAACCTCTGGTGAGTGCTTCGGAGCAGGGATTGTTGCACCGGGATATCAAACCGGGGAATATCATGCTGACGATAACCCCTTCGGATCGGTTTCTCGTGAAGATCCTTGATTTTGGTCTCGCCAAATTCAGTCAGCAGCCATCCACGCAGACGCTGGATCAGGCAGGAACGTTTCTGGGGTCGATAGACTACATTGCTCCTGAGCAATTGGAGTTGGAGTTGCTTGATCAGCGGACAGACCTCTATTCAGTGGGGTGTGTTTTATACTATGCTCTCGCTCAGAAAGCCCCCTTCAGTGGGGATAATCCGGCAAAGACATCGATGAATCATTTGAATCATGTCGTCGAGCCAATTCACGATCTACGCCCGGATCTTCCCGTCGCGACGGCAGATTGGCTGATGCGGATGATTTCAAGGTACCCTGATGACCGGCCTGCAGATGCGTTGGAGGCGTTGAAGTCGTTCCGGTTGGTAAATGAGGGTAGTTCTTCAGGTGAGGCTGTGGATTCAGTGTCAGGGATGACCCCGCCTCACCTTTCCCCGACGCTGGAGACGTACCCTTCAGAAACTGAACTTACCCGGAAAGGAGCGGATGCGGCCGCGACAAAACGCCCTGCCTTGAATCTTTCTCCGCAGATGCCGAGATCCCGTCGCGAGAGGCTTCAGAAAGCACGGCGGGCGAATCACAAGAGTAAGGAGGAGTGGTTCAAGCATCCACTTTTCGTTGTCTGTCTGGGATGCGGAGTTGTGGGTTTATTCATCCTCTTTCTTTTTAAACGTGAGCCGGAAGCCGGGGTAGCTCTGTCGCAACTTCCGGTAGTTCAGTCTCAGTCGCCTTCAAGGGAAGCGGAAGTGAAGAAGGACGCACCGCCGGCGAGGCCGCTGTACGTTTTGCCTGGTGATTTTGAACTGGGCGGGGAGCCTGAGGAGCTAGCTGTTTTGCCGGACTCCACGAATCTATTGCTACGCTTCGCCAGCGCCGAGGGCGTGAGGAATAAACAGGTTGAGGAGGTGGTTGATTCGGGGGCGGTTGCGATCTGGACGAACCTGATAAGCCGCAGCAGGTACCGGTCTTTGTTTCCGTCATTAGGCGATATCTATGGGGAACACCTTCCGATTCTGAAAACGGTGGTGCCCGGCGGGATGAACGGCCTCAAAACGACGACACCTGCGGTGATGCTGAACAATCGTTGTTGTTTATTGTCCCGGGCTGAAGATCTAAATTTGAGTCGGGGGCTGACAATTATTGTGGTTGCTCGTTTAGGATCAGGAACCGGGCGGAAAATTTGGATCGATCCGGGTAACGGGGATCTGCAGGTGGCTGAAATACAGATGGATTTAAATGGTGATATCGTGGGTGCAACGAAGGTCGGCCCGGGGGTGCGGGAGTACGCTGTCAAGGCGGCGATGGGAAAAGGTCGCGCCGGCGTCATTGCCTACGGAACTTCTCCGGTCCAGGGGAAACACCGCCTGTTGACTCTGCCTGCCGGTCAGACGGAAGTGAGCGGGGCTGAAGGGGAATACGCTGCCGAGAGCTCACCTTTTCGCCGAATAATTATCGGCAAAAATGAGAAGCAGGCAAATCCCGAAGGTGCCTATTCAAGCTGGATTTTTGAAGTCTTACTGTATGATAAGCTTCTTTCGAGCAGAGAGATGTCAGAGATTTGCTCTCGTCTTTCGGCCTTTTATTTTGAGCAGCCATAGTCGGGCGTATTTGACAGGTTCCGGAAAGTGAATGTATCTTTAAGGATGAAGAATGGACTCAGAACACTTTTGCTCGTGGCGTTGACCATGGGGATTTGTCTGAGTTCTTTTGGTTCAGGAGAGCGTCTTTGTCTGGAGACATTGGCAGATTGTTGCTCTCGGGAAGTTGTCAGCGATTGTTCCTCTGACTGTTGCGATTCTGATCCCGGAACTTGTTGTATCGTCATTCTCTCTGACGACCTCGCAATGGTGTCGCCTGAGAAAGTGGTTCTGGATGCGGTTATTCTCAGCACTCTCGACTATCTTCCTGTTCTCTCTATTTCTCAGGAGGATTCGGCCATCTGCCGGACGCACCTTCCTGATCCCCCGCCTCTTTCCGGGCGCGAGCGGTTGGCCCGCTCAGAGATTCAAGTGATCTGATTAAAGTGCCATTCGATACGCATCGAATCGTCTACCTCTCGTGGTAGGGCTCATGAGTGAGCTCGCATTTTAATTTCATGATCTATTCCTTTGAACTCCCCATCTCTCCAAACTCTTATTTCCAATTCTCAGCCGCCCGAATCTGAACGGGGGCGAAGGCGCTTCTCTATTCCTGACATGATGCCTTGGGCTCTTGTCCTTGGTTTCTTTCTCCTCAGCTTTATTCTCTTTGGAGAAAAGGTTCTCCCTGCACGAACGGTCACGGTTGAAAATGTAGTCACGGTGCGCGAAACCGTGATCGAGTTTGCTTCCGAATCAAAGGAAGGGCCTGCCTTCGACCCCTGGTCAGCCGAGACACTCTTTCAGGCATCAGGTTGGGTCGAGCCTGATCCTCTTCCCATGAAGGCGACTTCGCTGGTCGATGGCGTGGTTGCATCTGTCCACGTTCTCGAGGGCGAAACGGTGACCAAAGGTCAGGTCATTGCGACATTAATTCAGGAAGATTTTATTCTCGATGTGGAAACGGCCCGAAGTGAACTTGCCGCGTTGCGGGGGCGTTTTGCCGCGCATGAAGCAGCCATCTCGACTACCGAAGCCCAGCTCAATACCTTGACCCTGAAGGTGAAGGCCGGCGAAATGCGCTGCCACGAGTTGATTGATCGAAGGGATCGACTGACAAAGGCGAGTGGTGGATCTGTTGCCGAGGCTGAGCGGGTAAGTGCAGAGCTCATGCTGCAAACTCACCAAAGTGAGATCGAGGCGCTTGCGGCCTCAAAGGAAGAAATTGTGAGTGAGAAAATGAGGCTCGAAGCTCTCCGGGATGATTTCGAAGGGCAGATTAAGCGTGCGGAAACTGAGCTTTCCCGTAAGGAATTGGCGCTTCAGCGAACAGAAATCAAGGCGCCTGTCGATGGAATTATTTTACGGTTGTTAGTGTCTCCGGGGCAGAAGCGGATGCTGGCAATGGATGATCCTGACTCCTCGACTGTTGCGATCCTCTATCAGCCGGATTTTCTTCAGGCAAGGATTGATGTCCCGCTGGAAGAGGCTTCCCAGCTGGGTGTGGGGCAGGCGGTGCGACTCCGGTCTAATTTTCTTCAGGATAAGATTTTTGAAGGGAGCGTGACCCGCATTGTGGGAGAGGCAGACCTGCAACGAAACACACTTCAAGTGAAAGTGAGGTTTCATGATCCTGATGAACGCTTGCGCCCCGACATGCTTTGTCGTGCTGAATTTTTGTCGACCTCTGCCGAGGGCGGGGATGAGGGGCTCGTTCAGGGAGGGGGCACGGAGAGAAACGTGAATCGAGTCGTGGTGTATGTGCCGTCAACTGCGTTGGTTGATCGTCATGAGGATGAAGCCTCTGTCTGGACACTCGATCAATCCGGGAAGCATGCTGAGAAGAGGCAGCTGACTCTCGGAAAAGAAGAGCGCGAAGGATTCGTTCTCGTTGCTGAAGGGATGAGGCCCGGAGATCGCGTTGTCCTGAATCCACCTGCTGACCTCTCTGAGGGAGAGCGGATCCGTCTAACTTCAACGGTTGAGAAATAATGAACGAAAATATTTTAATTCGCTGTCGTCATCTCACGAAGGTTTATCGCAAAGGCCGGATCGAAGTGATTCCGCTTGAGGATCTCACTCTGGATGTGCCGGTCGGTGAGTTTCTCGCCCTGATGGGGCCGTCCGGGTCAGGCAAGACAACTCTGCTGAACCTCATTGCCGGGATTGACCGGCCCAGCTCCGGCGAACTGTATGTCGGGGGGCAGGAGATCAGTGCAATGACTCGTGGACAGATCACTCGCTGGCGGGCAAGAGAGTGTGGCTATATTTTTCAGCTCTATCACCTTGTCCCGATTCTCTCCGCTTTTGAGAATGTTGAGCTTCCGCTTCTGCTGCGAAAAGAGCTTTCACGAAAGGAGCGCCGTCTCAAAGTCGAATCAGCGCTCGATCTCGTGGGTTTGTCTGATCGGGGCGATCATCGACCGTCCGAATTGTCGGGGGGGCAGGAGCAACGGGTTGCGATCGCAAGAGCTCTTGTCACTGACCCGGCATTGCTCGTGGCGGATGAGCCGACCGGGGATCTTGACCGGGAAAGTGCTGATGCAATTCTGGATCTGTTAGGAGAGTTAACCCGTGAACATGGGAAGACGATCGTCATGGTCACTCACGATGCGAGGGCCGCTGCTGCCGCCTCGCGGACGCTCCATCTGGAGAAAGGGAAGCTCGTCGAATCGATTGAGGAGGTGAAGGTATGAGCTTTATCTGGCAACTCGCTGCTCTGGCCTGGAAGCAGATCACACGACATCGGATTCGGAGCTTTCTTACGATTGCGGGAGTCGGTGCGGGAATGTTTCTCTACTCGGCGGTGGAGACGATGCAGGATTCGCTACGGGTCGCGACGGAAGTCCAGGCTCGTGACACAACTCTCGTCGTTTACCGTGAGAACCGGTTTTGTCCGGCGACATCGCATATCCCCGAGCACTATCAGCCGGATATCGAGCGGGTTTCAGGTGTCGTTGAAGCGATTCCGATTCAGATCGTGGTGAACAATTGCGGTGCGAGTCTTGATGTGATTGCCTTTAGGGGAGTGCCGCCTGAAGGCTTGCAACGCTTCAATCCCGATATGGAAGTGCTCGCCGGTTCTTTTGATGAGTGGAAGGAGCGAAGCGATGCTGCCCTTCTTGGTGAGCATTTCGCTAAACGGCGCGGGTTGAGCCCGGGGGACCAGTTCGAAGCGGTCGGCGTACGTGTCTATGTGGCGGGTATTATTCGATCTGAAGAGGCGCAGGACAACAATGTCGCCTATGTGCACCTGCCGTTTCTTCAGCAGGCCTCGAGAGTCGGGTTGGGCACGGTGACACAGTTTAATGTGAAGGTTGAATCGGCCGATCAACTCGAATCGGTTGCTGCAGAGATTGATGAACTGTTTGCTTCTGACGCCGCTCCGACAGACACGCGACCTGAGAAAGCGTTTTTTGCTCAGACCGCAAAAGACATGATCGAAATGATCCATTTCACCCGCTGGCTTGGCCTCGGGGCGGTGCTTGCTGTGCTCGCTTTGGTGGCAAACTCTCTCCTTCTGGTCGTTAAAGGAGGTGAAAAGGAGAATGCAATCCTGCAGACGATCGGGTTTTCGAGAATCTCGGTGGGAGGGCTGATGTTGTGGGAAGGCGCTATGCTGGGAGCTCTTGGCGGGGCGGCCGGGTGCCTCGCGGCGGCCGTATTTTTCCATTGGAGAAAGTTCACGCTCGGCAATGAAGGACTCACCCTTTCGCTTCAACCGAGTCTCGCCGTGACCTTGTATGGGTTGGGGATTGCACTTGTGTTAGGGCTACTAGCTTCGCTGTGGCCGGCCTTTGTCGCTTCGAGAAAGCCGATCATTGAATCCCTGCGCGCAAACTGAGATGTTACCTTTTTCCTACGCCGTCCGAAACCTCTTCCGCGATCCGTGGAAGCTTCTCCAGAAAACAGGAGGAGCGGCCCTCGTCGTTTTTCTCATTTTCGCCGCCTCATCATTCAACGAGGGAATGAAGGAGGTGCTCAGTGCAAGCGGAAGTGAGAGTAACATTATTCTCCTTGGCGCCGGGTCGGAGGAGTCGGTTGAACGCAGCGAAGTGATGGTCCAGACCGTTGAGCAGGCTGCGGGCGGTATTCGTGGGCTCGAATCCCGTCTCGGCGTTCCTGCTGTGAGTGGTGAGGTGCACTATATGGGCAATCTATCGACGGGGGATGGCAAGCAGGCCCAGGCCTTGCTTCGAGGTGTCACTCCGGTGGCTTTGGAAGTTCACCGGGAGGTTCGATTGCTTGAGGGAAGTTACCCTGCTTCCGGTGAGGTCATGGCAGGGCGCCTCGCATGGCACACCCTGGGAGTCGAGGAGGAGGCGTTGCGACCGGGGGCGGAAGTAGTTTTTGAAGGGCAGACTTTTGTGGTTGCCGGTATTTTCGAAGCACCAAATACGGTGATGGAGTCTGAAATCTGGATGGATCGAAGTGATCTCATGACTTTGATTCAGCGGGACAGCCTGAGCTGCGTCGTCGTTCGCCAAGCTTCAGCAGATGACTTTTCCAAGGTGGACCTTTTCACGAAACAGCGCCTCGATCTTGAACTGGTGGCGATCAGCGAGTCGGACTATTACGGCAAGCTGGCGCAGTTTTACGGACCAATCAGAGCCATGACCTGGCTCACCGCGGCACTGGTTGCCGCGGGAGCGATATTCGGCGGGCTTAATCTCCTGTATGCTTCCTTCTCTTCACGCATCCGGGAGATGGCGACTCTTCAGGCCGTTGGTTATTCAAGAGGGGCGATCCTGTTTTCGTTGATCCAGGAAAGTCTTCTCGCGACCTTGATGGGGACGCTGGTAGCAGCTGTTTTAGCGACGGTCCTGCTCGAGGGAATAAACGTCCCGTTCTCTGTGGGAACTTTTCAGTTGGGGCTTCCTCTGAAAGTGATTCTTACGGGGATGATTACCGGATTGCTTCTAGGTCTCATCGGGGCTCTTCCGCCGGGCTGGCGTTGCCTCCACGCTCCTTTACCTGTCGCGCTTCGATCTTCGTAATTTTTTTAACCCAAACTAACCAATACCTACTATGAAACGATCTATCCTCATCATTCCCTGCTTTGCAGCCCTTTTTCTGGCATCGTGCGGCGGAGATACAACCACTGAAACTCAGAGTGTAGACGCTTCCGCGTCTCAGTCTTTTGACGGTATATTCCTTGAAGCGTCTCCAGAGGGGGCGATTCCTGTGGTCGCCGCCCGGGCAAAGGCAACGCCGGGAGAGACACTTACGGTTTCAGGGAAAGTGGCAGGCGTCATGAACCCTTTTACAGAGGGCTTCGCTTCCGTTGTCCTTTCCGATGAAAAACTGGAAACCTGTGATCTCATTCCCGGAGACAGTTGCTCCACTCCCTGGGATGCCTGCTGTGTTGATAATGATGATATCACCGAGCAACTCATGACGATTCAAGTCGTGGGTGAAGACGGAATGCCGGTCGCTGAGTCTCTAAAAGGAGTAAAAGGCCTCAAGGAAATGGATTCGCTTGTTGTTACCGGGACAGTGAATGAAGCCTCGAATGCTGACAATCTGATCCTCGACGTCACCGGGCTTTTCCAGAATTAGTGCGACTGTCTGATCTGCGAAAAGCACCATTCATAGACGCCCTCGGTTTTTGCGAGGGTCCAATGGATCTGGTTGTGAACGTGATCGGGGAAGCCTTCAAAACGAGCTGTTTTGCCGGCGGCGGTATAGGCGTCGGCAACGGCTTTGGCTCCTTCGAGATCCCGTTCCCCTGAAAAGGTCATCCAGAGTGCGGTGTCGGTGAGTTCCACCCAACTCATCTTCGCCTCGCCGTCAGCGAAAAGGGCGGCCGCGTAGTGCTCCGGACGTCGTTCGATGAGTGTTCCGATGCCGCGAGCGCCCATGCTGTAACCGGATAGGTAGACTCGATTCCGATCGATGGGGAGAGAATCACAAAGGGCGTCGATGAGTTTTTCAATCGCTTCGGCCTGGTCACCCCAGCTCGTGTCCGGAGGACAGGTGGGAACGACGATGAGGCAGGGGTAGTCGTCGTAGTATTCCTCTTTGGCGAGCATACCGGGAGCAATTTCGACTTTGCCGGCTTCGACATCAGCAGCTCGCGCGGCCGCTCCATGGAGGTGGACAAAGAGGGGGAAGGGCTCACTCAATCGTTTGAGTTTCGACGTGCCATAGAGCTGAAAGAGAATGCCGAATTGATCGGCCGGGACTTTTACCCACTCATCGCTGATAAGTTCGGCAAAGGGCCCCTCCGACAGTCCCTCCTCACGGGTTTGATCTCTCAATACCTGGAAGATATAGCTGCGGTCGGTTTCAGAGAGTTTATCAAGGGGGACATCAAAGGTACGACCGTCAGAACGGCGAATACTGGCGCTGGATTCCGTTGCTGATTGAAGGCTTCCTTCGAAAGATTTGCCTTCAGAGGAAGTCCAGGTTCTTGATTCGGCGCTGAGAAGGGGATGAAATAGAGCTAGTAGCAGGGTGATCGAAAGCAGTCGCTTTGCGGGAAAGTTCATCCCGCAGCGTAATGGAGAAGCGCGGGGGAAGGGAAGGTAATTAGGAAGACCTTCCTGCGGGACTTTTACTGACAGGGTGAAACGTGCGTTGTCCTTTACTGCAGTAGCTTACGTCATTGACGCGTGAGGATTTGGCTTTTCTCTGGCCGACGTATCCCATGCTGCGGCTGCGTCGGAAATGGGCCCGGTGAGCAGATTTGCTTTCTCCCGGGAAAGAAAGAGGTGTGCTTTCGTGAGTAGTTACCGCAGTGATCGGAAGAAGCGGTTCTTCGTTTCCGGTGACGTCGGGAGTCGACTCTACCAGCGACGGCTCCGTCGATGGCAACCCTGATGGTGGTCTTGATTCTGCCAGGTTCGGATTGGTGGGGTGGAAGTGGACCTGGATGAGATGGGCCGGGGTTCGTTCCCTGTCTTCCTTTTTCCGGGGGCGGGACGGGGCGAGCGAACCTGCGAGATATTTCTTCGGTGACGCTTGCTCCTTCGTCTGGCTTCTCCAGCTTCTGAGAGGCCGCGCCAATGCGGTCAGGGGAGTGACAAACGGGGACACCCCGGGGTGGGAAAGAGAAGGGGCAGGAGCCGGTGTAGGAGCAGCAGGGGGTGCTTCGACTTTGTCGGGAGTCGGATGGTCAGATGTGGTTGCCGCTCCAGCCGCTTTCTCCAGGACTTCGCGCGCAGACATAGGGCCCGGTGCGACAATCGCCTCGCTCGCGGATGTTTCGACAGCTGCTGCTTTCCCGATGGGGGGAGCGAGCGTTTGCGGAGTCGGGGTGATGGGGGCTGTTGAAACGGGGCGAATCGGCTGGGTGTAGCTGCCGCGGTTCCGGTCATTGAGCGCGGCGATGAGGGCGAGGCCGGGGACACCCACGGGAAGGCGTTCTGCGACGACGGGACGATTGAGGATACGAGTCTTGTCTTTCGCGATGATTCGATAGCTGATTCCCGCCCAGGTAATTTTCGATTGTGTCCATGTGCTGACGAGGAGCAACCAGTGCAGTAACATCCAGAAGGGCGTGAGCATGTGTTCCAGCCAACTCGCGGAGAACAGTTTTCGCTGAATTCCATTTTCGCTGAAAAGTGACAGATAGATTTGCTGTCGGGCGAGGCTCCTGAATTGATCGATAATATAGGCTGCCGCGATGGGGATCCAGGCGAGAAAATAGCCGTAAATAAGCGCCCCGAGTAGAGAAAGTAGACCAAGAGCATAGAATCCGAGGACGAAGTTGGTTCCCCGATAGAGAATCGGACTGAAGAACTTCACCTGCGTGTACTGTCTCTTAGCAAACTCGAAGAAATCACTCCAGCTGAAATCGATGAGCGTGGGGAGAATCAAAGATCTGACAAAAGCGACTCGATTTCCGGCTGCGCGTGCGGCTTTTGAGAGGCGAAGATCATCGTTGAGTGATCCCTTCAGGAGCTGAGGGACATCGAGTGAGTTGAAGACGGAGCGGGCGACGGCCATCGATCCCCCCCAGAGCACATTGGTGGACTCCCATCCGCCCTGAGTGGTGATTGACGCGTTGATGACACTGGCGATCTGATTGGGCAGAGTGGGGCGTTTCGGGACCAGCCAGCGATAAGTTGTCGAGAGCGGATGGGTCGTCTGGTTGATCGGGGCGACCAGTTTGGCGAGCCAGTTCGATTTGAAAACGATGTCGGCATCGGCAAAGGCAATGATTTCATCACTATCAGTGAGGTGTTTGAATGCCGCTCGTTGATTATGAACCTTTTGTCCTTCGTTTTCTGAGACGCCGGCGCAGACCAGGGTAATGCTTTTCAGCGAACTGTTCTCTTCGGGGTGGCACCACAAAGGGGAGTCCCCTGTGACCTCAAGTTCCTCTTTGAGCCAGACCGCGACTGGATCGTGCCACGCTTCGAAGGTTACGATTACCCGGTAGTTCGAGTAATCCTGGTCGAAGAGGGTATCAAAAAAGCGGGGGCTTGATTGGACGTCAAAACCTTTTACAGGAACGATGACGACGGCAGGTTTATGGTCCTTCGTACCATCTCCCCAACGCTTATCCTGACGTCGCCGCGCAAATGAAAAGGCGAAGACACGGATGGCGGCGAAAAGAACGAGGAGCAACCAGCAACCCCAGAATATTAAGAAAAAGCGTTCGATCATTTACCCCGTGCAAAATGTGGTTGGGTGATTAGACTGCAAGTATTACCGCAAATCTCTGACGATGAAAGTTGTTGAAACCCGAAAACTCAAGAAAACTTATCATTTTGGTGACACTGAAGTCACTGCATTGGCGGAGGTTTCGCTGGATATAGAGGAGAAAGAGTTCATTGCCGTGTGGGGACCATCGGGGTCGGGAAAGTCGACGCTATGTAATTTGATCGGTTTACTTGATGCGCCTTCCAGTGGTGAAGTGTTGATAAAAGGGCAGGCTGCGACAGGTCTTTCCGATGCCAGTCGAAGCGAATTACGAAACTCCTCGATTGGATTTGTTTTTCAGAATTTCAATCTCATTCCGGTCCTGACGGCGATTGAGAATGTGATGCTTCCCCTTCAAATTAACGGGGTCAGCAAAGAGTTGGCGAGAGAAAAGGCGGCAGCCCTCCTCGAGGAAGTTGAGCTGAAAGACAGGATGGATCACCGGCCTCAGAAAATGAGTGGCGGTCAGCAGCAGAGGGTCGCGATTGCACGGGCGCTTGTCACGGATCCGCTTATGGTGCTGGCAGATGAACCCACCGCCAATCTGGATACCTACAATGCCAATCTTATTATCGATCTGATGAGACGGATCAACCACGAGAGAGGAGCTGCTTTTTTGTTCTCTACGCATGATGATCGTCTTCTTGACCGCGTTGATCGGCGTGTTCACCTGCAGGACGGCAAAATTTTGTCAGATGAAAGAGTGGAATCAGACTCAGTGGCGCAATGAATGGGTGCTTGCTCTTTGAATCTTAAATTGCGAGACTCCCGAATCTGATCTATCCAATTCTTTGTTTGGATTTTTCCCCACATGAGCCAGCCATCGTCAGAAATAAAGCCGCTAAAGCATGCCGAAGATCTCGATCTTGTAGATAAAGCGATTGCGGGGGATGACGATTCTGTCGTTGCCTTTCAGGAGGAATATCAGCCGATGCTGGAGCGGGTCATGATGTCGAGAGGGGTTGAACGGACTCAGGCTCAGGATCTAGTCGCGGATATCATCGCTGAGTGCTTCGGAGCAGGGAAGAAGGGGCAGACCCGCCCTTTGCTGGAGAAATTCGAAGGACGCTCCTCTCTTTCCACCTGGATGATTCGAATCACCTGGAATCGGTGGCTCGACTTGAAGCGACGGGACAAATTCCGGGGCGAGCTTCCCTCTTACGAAGACGATGATGACAGGTCGGGTGACCGTTTCGACCGGGTTGCCGGAAACGATGATGAGCCGCTCCTTGATGAGGACCTCAGCGATTTGATGGGGAGGGCAATCAAGCATGCGTTTGATTCGCTGGATCCGGATGTGTTGCTCATGCTGAAGCTTTCCTATCTTCACGGGATCAGTCAGACATTGATCGCGAGAATGTGGAGGTGCGATCAGACCCGGGTGAGCCGGTCGCTGACTTCAGCCCGAACACAGATTGCTTCCGAGACGATGCAGTTCATTCAGCAGCAGGATGCTGACCTGCAGATTGACTGGGAAGATTTCCAGAAGCTTTGCGCCGCCGGGCTTGATTTGTAGGGTTTGGAGATTTTGACTCTCTAAATTGCGAAAATTATCAAAACCGCGGAATTTCCGATTGGCAGGAAGCCTGATCTCAGTGTATGATCCGGCCATGAATCGGGTGATGACGTTGTTGATAGCTGTCGCGGCGGGGTTGCTAAGCTTTCCGGGCGGGGATCTTCATGCGGCCCGGGCATCCCGCATTCTCTATCTTGGTGATTCTCTAAGTATTGGTGAATTTGGACAGACATTTGATCATTCGCTTCGTTCCTCAGGCTTTGAGGTTCATACCGTTGTTGCTGGCGGAGCAAGCCCATACTACTGGCTGAAAAGTTATCAGTCGCTTCCCTGTACAATCGGTTTCTGGGAAAAGTCACCGTCAAGTGAGCGAAGAGTGGGCTACGTCCGTGCGGTTCCGAAATTAGAGGACCTGCTGGCTTCCCACACCCCCAATGTGGTGGTGGTCCAGACGGGAATTAACCTGTATGCGACCCTCCGTTCGAAACGCCGGACGAAAGAGGAGAATGTCGCGGAAGTGCGTTCACTTATCGAGCAGATGTGCTATTCGATTGCCAAATCCGGAGCAATTTCCTACTGGGTTTTACCCCCTCATTCTCACGAGCAGCGTTATCCGAAGTCTCTGCAGGAGGATCTTGCATCCATCATGCGTGGGGTGGTGGATCGTTACGAGGGTAAGGTGTTTGAGAGTCAGAAAGTGACTCGTTTCATTGATCCGTATCCTGCGACGGATGGCATTCATTACGGGCCGGAAGAGGCCAGGGGCTGGGCAGAGAAAGTTTCGACTCATTTTAACCGTTTTATGGAGGTAGCGCCCGTTGCGCAGGCGCCGAAAATAGTCCGGGCGCTCCCGATTCAAACGCCGACGGTCGCTTCGCCGGCAGGTGGATTCAGCGCCTTGAAAACGAATAGTGTCGCGTCCACTTCGCTTGAGGAACTGGATGTTGTTTTGAAGCTGGTCGAGAAATCTGAGATTCAGAGTTTGAACGAACTGCCCTACGCGAATGCTTTGGGGCTCTACGAGTATGAAGTCCTTGAAGACAGGCTGGGGAACTATCCCCACGATAGAATTCGGGTCGCTCATGGAATCGTGTTCGGTCGCAAATACACGGGCGCCGCATTGCGTGAAATCGGCTCCAGTATTGCGATGAGAGTCGTGCCTTTGAGCAAATATAAGACATTGGCAACCTGGGAGATGGTTGATGATTTGCGCTTCAATCAGGAGCTTCCGATTTACACTCCGAAATTGGACTGAAGTCTTTGAAAAAGGGCTGACAATCGTATGGGGAAGGCGAGGGTAGCCGGAGCAATGCCCGATCGTTCACACCGCTTTATTGTCCCTGCATCGCTGTCCGGCGACCGTCTTGACAGGGCCTTGTCGGGCATGATAGAGGGCTCCCCGGTAGTGGCTTCAAGAGCGCTGCTGCAGGTCTGGATTCGCGATGGCGCCGTAACCGTGAATGGGAAGAAGGTGAAACCCCGTCATGCGTTGAGTGAGGGAGACGAGATTGTCATCACTGTTCCCGGTGAAAAGTCCGTGGAGATTCAGGGAGAAGACATCGATCTCGAAATTCTCTTTGAAGACGAAGATATTATTGTGGTGAATAAGGCACCGGGGATGGTGGTTCACCCTGCTTCCGGAAATGCGGGAGGTACGGTGGTGAATGCCTTAATTCATCACACCGGCGGCCTACTTTCGAAGCTGGCTGACAAGGATCGTCCCGGGATTGTTCATCGACTCGATAAAGATACTTCCGGATGCCTTGTCGCGGCAAAAAGCGACCGTGCTTATGAGTCTCTCGTCTCCCAGTTTTCGGGGCGGGAAACCGGAAAAGAATATCTCGCGGTGACCCAGGGCGTTCCTGCTCAGCCGAGTGGCAGACTTCACACTCAGATCGGGAGGCATCCCGGGAATCGTCAAAAGATGGCGGTGGTCGAGGCGCCTGCAGGTAAAGAAGCAATCACCGACTATCGAATTCTCCGTGCCGATGAGCGCTCAGAGTGGGCATTGCTCTCCTGTGTGATTCATACCGGGAGAACCCACCAAATTCGTGTGCACCTTAAAGAGGGGCTGCACTGCCCCATACTCGGAGACGTGATCTATGCTCAGCCGAAGCGCCAAGCGGTGAAGACCGGCCGCTTGATGCTCCATGCCTGGAAATTGTCGTTCAGTCACCCAAATGGTGAAAAACTGGCCTTCGAAGCGCCGGTTCCTGAAACGTTTTCCCGGTTCAGTTGATGATTTTGGAGATGGGGTCGAGGCCTTCAGCGTCTTCGATCCCTGGGCGATCTTTTGTGCTGCGCAGGCCCGATACGAAAATCATCGGGAGCATCCAACCGGTAAAGAGAGCGATCGAGGTGGCCATCGTGAGGTAGATCATGGTCAAATTTGCGGTTTCGTTCAAAATCATCGTGGTGAATGAGACGAGAACAAGGGACTCGGCGATAACCACGCAGACGACCTGATTGATCATTCCCATTCCCAGCACGAGGATCTGGTTCATGTGACGCCAGAGGTGTAGAATGAAATAGACGGCAAAGGCCGCGAGAGTGCCGTGATCAATCTGAAATCCGGCCGCGACATTCTGAAGGCCTTCGCCGACCCAGAGGGGTAAAACGGAGGTTCCCAGAGCAATCAATCCGATTCCTGACAACACTCCAAACCCCAGTCCTGCTTTAAGTAATTTTCTGGAGGAACGAACAATCCAGGGGTGGTCTTCCCGCTCGACGGCGTCCATCAAAGCGGGCCAGTAGGGGCGGGTAATCATGCTGACAATGCCGGCGAGGGAGAAATGAATCGTGATCATCACGTTATAAACGCCCACCGCCTCAGGACCGGCATGACGACCGATGAGAAAGGCCATGATGTTGTATTCAACGGCAGCGGCGAGGATGTAAGTGACGGAGAATCGAATGCTGTCCTTTGCCAGTGAGGGCAGCAATTTCTTTCGGAAAAGTGAAAAGCGCGGAAAGAGGTAGGGGCGCTGAATGAGAAGGTGAATGGTGTTACCCAGTTTGGCGAGGGCGATCGACCCGTTCACCGCAATGAGGAGGAATTCAATGCTCGGGTAGAACCAGATTCCGATGAGAAGCACTCCCGCTCCGAAGAGGTTGCCGGCAGCACCCCATGCATTTGAGAAGCGGGTTTCGAGATAGCCGTCGCGGGCCATCTCAAACGTGACGCAGAGCATTTCGATCAGGATAATGGCCAGTCCGAGCCAGGCGGCGCGGTACATGACTTCACTGACCGAATCAAATTCGGCACCGAAGAGTTGTGGGATCGGTGTTTGATAGAGAAAGAATGCAGCGACAGAAGCAAGGAGCAAAGTGATGCCTGAGCTTAAGAGAATCGAGGTCACAAAGATCGTCTGCTCCTTGATCCTGTCTCCTCTCGCAACTGCTTGTGAGAGTTGCCTGGTTAGAGCCGGTCCGATCCCGATCTGCAGCATATCGATGAGTCCGACGGCCATTGTGATAGCGGTATAGACGCCGAACTGCTCAATCCCCAGAAGACGGATCGCGATAGGAATCGAAACGAGGCGTAGAATAATGGTCCCCAGTTTCGAAACAAGCGAAGTGATCACAGCCAGTCGAATGGACCGGTCGCGATGAGAGGACGTATCAGACGGTTGGGAAACGGTATTCAAAGAGGAGGTGGTGGATCTTAAATATCGTTTTTATTGAAATTATATCAAATAAAGAAATTTCTATAAGCTGAAAGGAGTGTTGGAGACCCCGGTGTTGGTGCGTTAAGGGGGGAAACGAGAGGAGCGCCCTCCGTGAGAAGGACGCTCCTGGTGCGTTTGGTTATACGAAGGTATCCGCCTGAAGCGAGTCAGAGGCTACCAATGAAGGGTTGAAGTGACGAAAACATTCCGACCGGCTTCTTCCTGAAGGATCGAAGTGCGCTCGTATCCCTGGTCGAGCAGGTTGTCGACTCCCACGCGGAGCTGCCAGCTCTCGGTCGCCTGCCAGGTCGCAAACAGTCCGTAGATGTCGTAGGCACCCGTTTGGCTGTATGGGTCACTGACGAGATCTTCGCGACCGGCGTTCCAGATTCCGTAGGCTCCGATTTCGACATTCTCCATGGGGCGAATTCCCAGGGTGAGGGAGAGTTGATCGCCGGTTGTTGAGTTTAAGGCGAGCCCGGTGTCGAGATCTTTGCCTCGAACGGCACCGGCCGCGAATGAGCCGAACCATTGGTCGGAATCGTAATCGAGGACGAATTCTCCACCGTAGATTTCAGTCTCAGCACGGTTCACTGTCTGGCGGTAGACCTGTTCGAGATTGCCGTCGAAGTTCAGGCCGGTGAAATAGGTAGGGCTTGGACCGCCGGGGAAGAGAGGAGAGCCAACGGATGCCGGGACATTTTCAGTGCCGGGCGGGTTGGCAAACCCGCTATAGCCGCCGCTGTTGCTCGTGCCGACGATCTCGCTGTCGAAGGTATTCTCACCGCGCTGGTAGAAACCTGTGAGATGTGCGCTGAGCTGTCCGCCGCCGACGTCATCGTTTTCATAGTGCACGCCGAGTTCGAAGGTATTGTTTGTTTCAGGAAGCAGGTCGGTATTGGGGATAAAGACTTCTTCGAAGTAGTTGAACTGCATCAGACCCGGTTCAGGCACGCCCGAGCCAAAGGGGGCAGGAAGAAAGAAACCTCCCTGAGGTTCGCGGACTGTCGTCGTAAAGGGTTCATTCGGAACAATCCCGTAGTGGCTGCCGCTCTGATAGAAATCGTTCAGAGTCGGGCGGGTAAAGGCCCGTGAGTATTGACCGACCAGGGAGAAGTGCTCGCCGATATCGAGATCGAATCCGATGTGAGGGGAAAGGGCGCCGTCTTCCTGACCGACCGTGTTTCCGCCGAGGGGTGACGTGCTGTAGGTGTCGTAGCGAAGACCGGTGAAGAGGGTCAGGTTATCGGTGAGATCGATTTCGTCGGTGAGGAAAAAGGCGAGATTGTCAGCTTCCGCGTCAGGGCGGTTGCTTGCACTGCCAATGCTTCCGGGAGCAAAGAATGTGTCACGGGTTTCAACGCCATCCTGGCTTTCGGAGACAAACTCCAGGCCGTAGACGAGCTCGTGTTCGAGTCCGCCAAACTCGACGATACTGCGGTTGTGAAGATCGATTCCGAAGACGTCGAGTTCGTGAATGTTCTGACGACCTACATTGGAACCCGTGGTATCGAGGTAGTTACGAACCTGCCGCGTGGTGTTGTAGTAGAGGGTGGCGTTGAGGTCGATGAGATCGTTTGCCGCCGGATTCCATTGATAATTGCCGACCCATTGCATGTAGTCGATGTCACGCCCTACCGGAGGATTGACTGTGCTATCCGTGTCTCCCTGAGGGTTGGCAGCGCCCTGATCGAGGCTGTGGTAGTCGAACACCGAGATGGTGAGTTGTTGATCCACTCCGGGGCGAAGGACCATTTTCGCAATGTTGCTTTCGCGCTCAATGGCGGAATCTGCGAGCTCGACGTCGTCCGGGAGAGTGATGTTGTTTCCGCTCCGGTCCGAGGTGCCGATCATGAGGTCAAGATATTCGGTCGAGACCGCTCCGATCGCACTGTTTGCCCACTCACTGGTGTTTGAGTGGTAGGTATTGCGAATGCGAAGCCCCATGGCGTTGCCTTCTTTGATGAGATCGGAGGGATCGAGAGTCGAAATGTTCACCACTCCGGCTGCTCCGCTGCCGTAGAGGAAGCTGCCTCCTCCCTTAAGGATTTCCACTTCCTGAAGGAAATCAGGTTCAAAGAAAAAGCGCTGTCCGGCATGACCGGAGGCGAAGTTCTGGCGGGCATCGTCGATGCGAACGGTGACGGCGTTTCCTCCCTGTCCGCGAATCATGAGTTGCTCGCCGAGATAGCGAGGGCCCCCGAGCGTGTCTACATTTGGCTCAGTGCGGATGAGGTCATCGAAGGAAAGGGGGGCGATGCGTGCGATTTCGTCTCGAGAAATAATGCCGATCGTTGCCGGGACATCAGAAACCTTTTTCTCAGTGCGTGTCGCGCTCTCTGTGGTCTGATTCACGATCACCGGCCTGGGAAGCGCTCGCGGAGCCGGAGGCTCGAGGGTGGACGATCGAACGACGGTTGTTTCGAGTAACGCTGTGTCGGCTTCTTCGCCCTGCGAGAAAGCAAGCTGGCAGGCAAAGAGGACGCCGGAAGAAAACAGGATTAGGCGCAAAGGTAGACTTTCGGGGAGGATTCGCTTCATGATACCCACCCCTAATGAGACTGAGTCTCATCGTCAAGAAAAATTACTCTTCGCTGCAATATTTCTTGCTATCGGGAATCAGTCGCAATAATAGTCTTCCTGAAATGAAGACGTTCTACTCAAATTCCCTCACCCGAGTTTTCCCCCTGGCGGCTGCAATTGTTGCTATCGGATCTTTCGGCATTCTTTCAGACTCTTACGCGGCGGCCCCTCCGGAAAAGGACCGGGAGGCAATTCTTGCCATGGCAGGTGAGTACGAAATCATCTTCAATTTTGAGGAGAAGGTTGCTCTTCAGCCGGACTACAAATTGAAAGAAGCCTATCAGGAAACAGCAACGGAGATGGTCCTCGTCCTCAAGGACACTCCGGAGCAGATCATTCTTCAACACATTCTATCGGTGGGAAGTGGTAAGCGAATTGTGAAGCACTGGAAGCAGGTTTGGACCTGGGAAGACACCCGCCTTGTCGAATTTCAGGGCCGTGAAAAATGGGAAGTACGTGATCTGGACCCTGCGGAAGTAGAAGGTGCCTGGACACAACTCGTCACTCAGGTCGATGACAGTCCCCGCTATGAAAGCTACGGTAAATGGCAGCATGACGGCGGTTACTCACGCTGGCAATCAGGAGTCACCGCTCGCCCTCTTCCCCGTCGTGAGCACACAAAGCGTGATGACTACCAGATTCTACAGGGAGTGAATCGCCACACGATTACTCCGCACGGTTGGGTTCACGAACAGGATAATGTGAAGCAGGTCATTGATGAAGCGGGCGAACCTGTCGCTTACATCGCGGTTGAGCACGGAGTGAACTACTACGATAAGACGGAAGCTGAAGACTTCACCAAAGCCCGCGAATACTGGGAAAAGACCAACGAATTTTGGGGAACGGTTTCCCGTTTCTGGGAAGAGATCGAGGCGAAGGAAAGTGGATTTTCGATCGCGAAGGAGGTCGAAGGGGAATCTCTCATGAGTGAGATGTTCGCGATCGCCAAGACGCTTGTCGAGGACGATGAAAGTGCGCCGAGCGAAGGGGATGTCAGCTCGGTGATTGAAAAATTTCTCAACTGAGAGATTGGAGCAGTTTCATGACTCCCGGATGACGTCCTGCCTCACAAATGAGGCGGGACTTTTTCGTTTAAGTCAGCTTCTGGCGATCAACTGAAACTTTCATGCGAGCACCGGAATGTCTGTTTGGTGATCCAGTCGGGGGGCAATTGGTCGCCTTTCATATGGGCCTTTCCGCAGAATGCGGGCTTTCCCTTAAAAACGATCAAGTAGGGATTCTGCTGACCAGGTCAGGGCCGGGTTTATCGGGTGGTTTTGTTCGAGAAGTTCTATCTCCAAAAGGGCATGAAGGAGTCCTTGTCGTTTTCTCTCGTGAACTGCTCACGAGTCTACTTGAATCCTTTCGGCCGGGGCTGGACACGCAATTGAGAGAGTTGATGGAAACGGAGGGCTGTGGGGCGATTTTTGCACCCACTCTTCCCCATGACATTTCCTCAAAACTGTACAACGATTTTGTCTCTCCTCCACTGGCTGGCGCCGCTCAGTCGTTCTTTCTGGAGGCGAAAACGAAAGAACTGATTGCTCACGTCGGGTTTCTGCCGGGAGAGGACAGCCGCGAGTTCTTCTGTAGCCGCCAGCGCAGGCTGAATGCTGACCGTGTTTCCCGTAGCATTGAGTATCTGAGGCTACACCTCGACGAGCCGCTCGATCTGGCGGCGACGGCGGAGGCGGTTGGGTGCAGCCCTTCTTATCTCAGTCGGATTTTTTCATCGACTACCGGATTCACCTTGAGTCAGTTCTTCAGAAAATGTCGTATTGAGAAAGCAGCTGATATGCTGGTGACGGGGCGCTACTCAGTGAGTGAAGTGGCAATTGAAGTCGGCTATCAGAGCTTGAGCCATTTTAGTAAGGCTTTTCAGGCCGAGAAAGGCTGCCTCCCGTCGCGATTCGATGCTGCTTGAGAAACCGTGCTGCTATTTGCTGAAAAACTGGCGCGACCATTCGCAGGAATTTGTCCACACATGAACATCTGCAGGATCGGGTGAGGCGAGGTGAAAAATTTCGCTGCCAAACGAGTCATACCCGATGAGAAGTGCATAGTTGGTTCCATCCAGCTCGACCTGCTTAATTCTCATCGCGTGAAGCCAGCGAACATCCAGATAGAAGGCCGACGAAGAGTCTTTGTCGACGGCGCAGAGCATTCCGTTTTCAGCCTCTACCTGGTAGGGCAGGAGAGGGATCGCCAGTTCTGCGAAGGGGGAAAGGATGCGTACTTGAAGCGTCAGTTTCTTTTGAACAGCGAGCATGAGAATATCAAAGAGAGGGTGCATGGATGCGTAGCGTGCGCGCTCTTCACCGCTATCGCGGCAACAGGGGCATTGGGCGCGGCAGGGTGATTCACGCTCTCTTTTGTCTTTCAAGGAACCCAGATCACCTTCTCCGACAGAAAAGAGAGATGCCATGAGGGAGGAAAGGCGCTTGTCATCTTTTCCGGCGAGATCCCAGAGGCGCACCAGAGCCGGGTAGTCCGGATAGTCGAATTCAAGACGTGAGTCAGGGAGCTCAGACTCGTTTTGTTCGATCGCGTAAGCAGAGGTCATCGGGGAAAGATCCACATAGAAGCTGCCATCCAAATCCATGAGGCTGTTTGAGCCGGGGGAGCACTCGATTTGTGAAACCAGCTTAACGGCCCGGGCAGCATGATTTTCCACCTCCGCGACAAGGTGAGGGAACGAAGAAATGATGTCATGCCATGAAGCATGAAGTTCATCGAGGGTATGTACGGGGCGGGTGGGGGATGAGTTTGAATGCATCACTTAGACGATTGATCGATCCATTGTTGAAGGAGAGGTAACTGCCCTGCGATTCCTGAGGCACTGGTTGAAAGGTGTAGCCCGCCGCCGCATTCTTTCGGCATGATTCTTGAAACAAGGTTTGCCGGTGAGAAGTGAAGTACGGTTTTCGCCCCGGAAGAAGCGAGCCGGAAAACATTCTCGACAACGTCGATGAGGGTCACGGCGAAACTGCATTGGAAGATGAGTCCGTTCGAGCGCAGAACGACTGAGGCCGCATAGGAATCGTTCGTTCTCTGAAGTAGAATATTATTGTTCCACGCTTCCGGTTTGCCGGTGAGTTGCTGGTCCAGCCAGACAGCATGGGTTGGAGGAGGCTCGTGGGATTGAATCCTTTTGATTTGATGGGCTCTGCGGGCAATGCGTTCTATTTCAGCGACGGAGCCGGCTTCTTTGAGGTCGGGATAGAATGCAAATGACACTCCTGAGTCTTTCATTTTCACCTCGAAACGAGGTGGGCTCTCCGGAGGTTGAATCAACCAAATCGCGGTGAGAGAACGGGGGCGAAGCTGAAGGCCGCTTTCGAGGTCTTCCAGATACCCGTCGAGAGTCTGTCTTGGGCGCCCGAATCGACAGGGGTGAAAAATGGAGAGTCCCCCGCCGCGCAGAATCAGATTGCCTGAGCCGAAGAGAGGGAGGGAGTGAAGGAATTGATCCACTTCGATCGCAACCGAATCCCCCGGAGTAGCAGCCCGGGGAGGCTCAGGTGCGTTGAGTCGTTCTGGCGCGGAAAGAGGAGTGACAGTCGCTGGCATCCCGGAGTCTGCGACAAGTCATGGTCCGGCGCTCGCTTTCGCTTGTGCTCATTTGTTGGCTGAATGTGGTCATCGCAAGGAGGCGACAAGACCCGACAGGGAAGCGTCAATTCGCAGGCAGAAGTAAAATCAATCGGCCATCACTCAGGAATCTCGTTCAGCGTGTAATAGGCTTCCCGGTGAAGAAGAGGGCTCCTGGATTCTCTGTCTGTCAGGCCTTCAGCGTGAAGTTCATGGACATGACCTTTCGTGAGAGGGGTGACCTTCAGTTTCAGGCTCAGGCCATCTTTTGCCACGGAAGCGACACTCACCGTCGGAGTGACAGGATCGACTTCAGGACTGCCGTAGGCCTTCTGGTAGATGTAAGTGTAGGCCTTTATCTTGAAGGAAGTATCAACTGCTGTAGCCGGATCGATTGGTTTCGTGAAGGTGAGTTCGAACCCGTCTGAAAGCGCACGCATTTCGTGTATTTCGAAGGGGGTTTCCCCGGTCCAGTCGACGCGCTCGAAGGCAAAGGATTTTCCGCCGCGGGCTCCCCACCCGCGGTTCGATCCACTGGTGAACAGTTTTCCGTCTTCTGAGAGTCTCAGCCCGATATTTCCGGACTGGAAGCCTTCCAGGAAAGGGAACATTGCTCCCTGGTAGAGACCATTTACTTTTTCAAGGAAAATACGATGCACCTTCGAGTGCGTTTGTTCTCCCACAAAAACCTGACCAGCGAAGGGTCCGAATTTTCCATTTGTCATGTCCGCTTCGATTCCAGTAGGGGAGTTGCCTACTTTCTGGTGTGGGAAAATGACTGCCGGTGGAACGAGCTCAGGAATGTTTTCCCGCTCGATCACAGTGCGGCTTCCCTCTTTTGTGTAAGGAGGGTCGATCGGGCGTTTGCCTATCGCCCCGTCGGTAAAGTCATACCAGATATTGCCGTTCGGATTTCCCTGAAAGGAACCGGGTTTGACCCACTTCAAGGAACTCGATCCGTTCCAGGCTCCCTGATTGTCAGTGTAGAAGACATCGCCATCGGCATTGAAACCGATCCCGCCGGGTGAGCGGACACCACTGGCCGTCGGGATCATCCTGCCATCTTCGTTGATACGAAGGACCCAGCCCCGGTAGAGTGAGTTGGCGGTGAAAGAGCCGGTTAAACAAAGAGGGGCCCAAATAAAGCCCTCTTTGTCGAATCTTGAGCCGAACGTGTATTCGTGGTAGTTACCGTTGATGCCCCAGGCATCACTCACCGTTTCGAAGATGTCAGCACGGCCGTCCCCGTCTTCGTCTTTCATCCGGGTGACTTCGGGACGTTGCACGGCGTAGAGCCACCCTTCTTTCCAGGCGAGGCCGAGAGGTTCGTGCAGGTATTCTGCGAACAGGTTCCATTTCGCGTCATTGTCAGGATAGCTGCCGCCATTCTCCAGCGTCCAGATCTGGCCGCGACGGGTGCAGACCGCGATTTTCCCCTCCGGGAGAATTTCGATCGAACCTCCTTCGATCACGACTCCGTCAGGAGCGGGGATGGAAGTGATCTTGTAGTAGTCAGCCTGTGTCGGTTCTGCGGAGAGCACCGGAGTGCAGACAAAGACGAGGGTAAAGAGGGTTGAGCAGAGGAGTGAAGAGGGTTGAGTCATGGACCTGACAGGGTGGGGTAGGTGAGTGAAGAGGGTTGAGTCTTCGCGATTTCCTCAGGGTTTGAGCGGGGTGTTCCAACGGTATGTCACGGTGACGGTGGAATCGCCGGTGACTTCGACGAGGGTTTCCTTTTTTCCTTCGATTTGACGATGAACAGGTTCAGAACCTTCGATTTTCAGCGCGAGATTCTCACCGATATCGAGCCAGTCGTTGTCTGATTGTTGGGAACCGGTGTCGGCAAGCCGGAGATAGAGGTTGTCTTCCGCATCGCCTTCGATCGTGAGGGTTCTCACGAGGGCGGTAACACCATTGACATCGGAAGGGTCAAACCGGTCGGAGATGGTAAGGTTTCGGTATTGATAGTTGAACGTCGGGTAACGTTTTTCGTCGAGGCGGTAGCCCCGGAACTGATAATCCGGATGTTTGATGTTGAAGGTGATCGTTTCTTCAGGGTTTTCAGTATCGCGTTCGTATTTGGTCGTCGCCTGAGACGTCGGTTGCCAGGGTTCGTCGAGGCTCTCGAGAATCTGGAGGGGGAGGCCCTGTGCGGTTATTACTCTATCCTGTCCCAGCGGGGTACTGCCCGATCCGCGGCCGTTCCAGTGAGAGGCGGCATCCATGAAGTCGCCCCGGTAGACGTAGGCGAGATTCAACGTGTCCGCATCCCAGACGAGGTTCACGGCTTCCGGATAGCCCACCGCAATCGCCCGGGGATTGGCGTCAGGCAGAAAGGCACGATGAACGATCGCTTCACCCGGTTGATGCGCGGTGAGGGGAATCGGGTCGTAGCCTTCGTTCTCTTTCTGTTGTCCCTCGTTCCGCATCGTCGAAAGCCAAATGTTCTCTTTGCCCTTCCGAATCGCTGCGGAGAGGAAGCGTTTCCCCGCCCTGTCGAAATAGAGGAGTTTGTAAGTGTGCGTCCCTGCTTCCATCTCGTAGGGCATTTTGGCAGTTTTGACAGGGTGAATTCCGTCATTTCCGATAAGGGTCTCCCCGTTCAGGGCGATCGCGGATCCGTCATCCGAAGTGATGGAGAAGATGAATTTGCCGGCTTTTTCGAGCGTGAGCGTCCCCTCAAAGACCATGCCGAAGCCCTTCTTCATGCCCTTGGCGGGATCGAGGGTAATGAGGCCGTCTTCGAGCTTTCCTGTTTTGACGGGAGTGAGTTGGGAAAAGTCGGGGAGCTCTTCCCATTTTCCTTCGTAAACCGAATAGCTCAGGTCACTGAGAAGGCGCGGCTCGTTCCTGGCGGCAATCATCTCTTCGAGGTCTGAGCGTTTCCACGGGCTCTTTCGGCTTGCGAATTCTTTACGCCATTTCGCCACCTCGTTGGCGGTGGGTGACTGCCGTTTTTCGCCGAATTCTTTCGTGGTGTAGGCGATGAGAGCAGCGATTTGTTCATCATTCAGAGCCGCTTCGAGAGATAGCATGGCCTGGACGTATTGATTGTCTTCTTTGAGGATGCCCTTGAGGATGATTCCTGTGAGAAGGTTTGAATTGCCACTGTTGACGAAAGCGGATCCGTGGAGCGTTGGTGCCATTTGCAAATCACCGGCCTTGACTCCTTTTCCATCGGGACCGTGACAGGCGACGCAGGACTGGAAGGTTAATTTTCCCAATTCGAGGACTTTGTCGTCTTGAGCGAGAGCGGCGGGGGAGAGAATCGCGATGAGAAGGAACAGGAAGGAGGAAAGCTTCATATCGGGTAGGCGGCGAGGATAGAGGGGGGCGGAGTTGCCGTCAAAACTATATCCAGCCCGCCCGATGGCTCGTTTGCGCTGGAATTGGGTGTTTGATTGAATAGTGCGGCGACGTTTTTTCGATTTTATGTCGCCTTGCCGGATGTTGGCGACAAAGCTTATGGTAGACCTCTTCGCTTTAATCCCCTTCCTGATGAAACCTTTCCATCTCTTCCTGTTTTCGCTCGTTCTCTCAACGATGTCCTTGTCCGCCCTGGAAAAAGCAGCCTGGACTACTGATTATAATGCGGCGGTAAAAGTGGCGAGGGAGCAGAACAAGTCCATCCTTCTTCTGTTCACTGGCGACTGGATTTCAATGTGCCGGGTCTTCGACGAAACCATCATGAATCAGGATGCTTTTCTGCAGGAGGCTTCTGAGCAATTTGTGCTCGTTCGGTTAAATTTTCCGGAGAGTAATCGACTTCCTGAAGAGATCGCCACTCAGTACCAGCTTTTGCGGGATGCCTATCGAGTTCAGGGATTTCCCGCCGTTGTTTTGACTGAAGCCGACGGAAAACCATACGGGCTGAACGGATTTCAGCCGGTGACTCCAGAGCTCTATGCGGAGCAGATTATCGCAATGCACGGGAACGGCATGGAAATGAAAGCGAAGCGCGAAGCGGCGGAGTCTCTCGAAGGGATCGAGAAGGCGAAACTACTGACTGAAGGGATTCCTGAGCTCCCGGGGAACATGGCGGCTCGCTATTACGGAGAGGAAATGAGAAAAGTGATCGAGGCAGACCCGGATGATGTTTTAGGCAGGAAAGGGGAGTTTGCCGGGTTGATCGATGATGTGAAATACAGCAAGGCGATGCAACTCCTCAGCAAAGAAGGAAAGTGGGACAGAATGATTGAGCTTACGGATGCCTATATCGAGGAAAAGCAACTCAGCGGGGGAATGCTGCAGAAAGCCCTGCTGAACAAGTCGAGAGTTCAGGAACGTATGGATTTACTGCGGGGGCGGGTTGAAAGCCTGCTTCAAGTGGTCGAGGTCGATGGTGATTCAGGCTATGCTCAAGAGGCGCAGCGTCAATTGGATGAGCTGCGTGTCGAGAAACTTCGTATTGAAGCCGAGGCGGCCAAATCTCAAGAGCCTTGAGACTAGTGGGTCTCTCATCAATTGACTCACCGAAGCGCTTGCGCAGTCGGATTTCTGATGAGGTGACGGTTCCTTCCGGCGGGGAAGAGAATCGGAGTGATAGCGTTCAGCTCCGATTAAGCCAATCAATTTCGTTCTTCGTTCGTCTTAAGAATAAAATTTAGCCGGGCCACTCCCTTTAGATTTCTTTATTTTTTAAAAAAGTGAAGTAAAATATGAATACCAAGAATCGTTGCGCTCAGCCGTCTTGTCTATATCCGCTATTCTCATGAATGTTTTGCAGGTTTCTTTCACTCACTCCAGGTTCCTGGTCTTTTTGGGCGTCGGACTTTTGAGTCCTTTGTTTTTGACGCAATGTAAAACAACCGGTGGGAGCTATAAAGATGTTGAGTATGATCCTACGACCTTGAAAACTCCTTCCGGTCACGGGATGGAGAAAAAGGACTACCCTTTTGATGATAACGGAAGCTATCGTAAAGATTGGGTAAAGAACAAGGCGACGGGAAAAGTTCGCAGCGCCTCGAAAATCGAGGAAACAACACTCGCGAGTACTGATTCGGTAAGCAGTAGCAGCGCCTCGACTTCGGGTAGCTACTACGGGCCGGCGGATGTCGGGAGTGTCTCAAGCAGCGAAACGACTCAAATCGTGGCGGCTGCTCCGGTCGCTTCCGCCCCGTCCGCGGCTGACTATCACAAGGTGGTCTCGGGAGATACTCTTTATTCTCTCTCGCAGCGTTATGGAACGTCGGTGAATGAATTGAAGCGTGTCAACGGGCTGACCAGTGATTCGATTCGCACAGGGCAGTCCCTTCGGGTTCCCTGAGCGATCGGGGTCGGCAAAAATGACAGTTCTGTCATGGCCGTGCGGCGGTTTTTGTAACTTTCAGAGGTGACGGTGTCACTGATGAAAAAACGATCTTTTATTTATTCCGTGGTTTCGCTTCTCATGCTGGGAGGCGCGACCGTTGATGCTCAGGGTCCGGGTGGACCGCCGAATGGAATGCAGCCACCTCGCGATGGTCGGGGTGCTCCCGGTAGTGGTCGTCAACATACCGCGACCGAAGCGGCGCCGCTCGACCTCGTGCCGGCGACAGAGGAGCCGCCGGCTCGAACTGAGGTTGAGATACGGAAGAGAGGTCGAAAGCGGTCGATTGAGTCCAACGGCATGCCGAATCATTTAATCGGTGAGTTTCCAAATCCCGGAAATCCAAATGTCGTGGCAGAGCAGGATTTCGATATCGAGATTCCGTCAAGGCCTGAGGTGGCCGAAGAGGTGACCTGGTTGCAGGGGAACCTGGCCAAACGTGAGTTCAAAGTTTTCGGGATCACCCTGGATGGAGTCTTTTTCGAACCCGGAGCCGGTGAGTTCTGGATGGGGCGTCCCAGTGGAGAATGGAATTATGAGGCTCTGGGTGGAGCCGTTCCGTTGGGATTGGATACGAATTATGCACACGTTCAACCCGGCGGGAAATATCATTACCACGGAATGCCCACCGGGCTGATGAAGCGCCTTGGCTACGAGAAAGGAGATCACTCGCCTTTGATCGGATGGGCAGCAGACGGATTCCCGATCTATGCTGTTTACGGGTATGAAGATGCGGAGAATGCCGGCTCGGGAGTCGTCGAGATGAAGACAAGTTTTCGTCTCAAAGAAGGGAGCCGACCCGGTGGTGATGATGCCCCGGGGGGAGAATATGACGGTGCCTTTTTCGCCGATTATGAGTATGTGCCGGGGTTGGGAACGTTGGACGAGTGCAACGGCAGGTTTTGTGTTACCCCGGAGTTTCCCGATGGAACCTACGCCTACTTTTTGACGACGGAGTGGCCCGTCGTTCCCCGGGCCCTTCGCGGCACGCCATCACAAATGAGAGGGGCGACGGATAATGGTCCCGGAGAGGAGGGGAGGCGTCCTCCAGGTGGCCCCGGTGGGATGCGCCCACCCGGTGGTGGACCTCCGCCCCGATAGTCTTCAGGCTTTTGCCGACTTCCGCTTTCCGGCTTTTTTCGCTGCTGCCAATTTCTGTTTCAGTGCCGGCCAGTATTCTTCGCCGGCGATGTAGCCGGCGCAGTTTTCTGCGCCGCAATAACAGGGGTGATCCTTGTAATTTTCGAGATCGAAACCGTAGTTGAAGAAGAGTTCCTCATTTTTCGGAATATCCCGGAGGGCGGCGATCCAGATGGAGTCATCTTCGATGAATGCCTCGCAATTCGGATCGCAACTGTGATTGATGAGGCGGGCGGCGTTTTCGGGAACGTTTCCGTCTATGTCCCAGTCATCGTCGAGGGTGAAGATGTAAACCGCAGCATCGCCCGTTTCCTGCGCCACGTCCATTTGCGCCCACCCGCGTTCATTCGATTCATCTTTGTCGATTCGCTCACCGAGATATTCGATGATGTAGGTCCCTTGAGGAATCTTCTTACTGGCGAAGAGTCCGCGGCCGTGAATGCCGGAGTTTCGCACCTCGCACCACGCGGACTCGCAGCGTTCTCCGGGAAGGAGGGCGTTCTTTTTTTTACTCATGGGATGATTGTCTTTTCCACGGAACTGAAATTTCCACCCAGGTCGAGTCGAGGTTGGGCCAGTTCGCCTTTCCTTTCAGGAGGCCGGAAAAAACTTCCGGATCCGACGGTGCAAAAGTGGGGCGAGCAAATCGCAGTTCGAAGGTTTCCGTTTGTGCAGCAAGTTCGTTGATCTCAATAGGTTCGTCCGAATTCACCTGCATATCGTCACAGAAAAACTCGAGTGAATCGACCTGTTCCCTTTTTAAGCCGGGAGCAGAGAGGGTGAGGGTGATCTCCTCTCTGCCGGAACGGGAAACCTTCATCTTCCAGGTTTCGGGGGCCGCAGGGGGCAGGGCATCACGAATGGCTTGAAAGCGTTTGCTCAGGCTTTTGTTTCTCAGGCTGGTCCCGCCCTCAGCTTTCACTGGAAGGGAAAGAGAAAGCTCGGCCACACCTGGATTGCAGGAGGTGGAGCAAGCCATCCAGGCTGATTTGAGATTCAGTTCAACGCTGGTATCGGTGATGTTTTCAGGCACTTTGATTTCAGTTAAAAGAATCACTTCGCGCCGATAGCCATTGGCTTCGATGCCGACCATATCAACTTTCTCCGGTGTCGGCCAAATGATGGGTCCTGCTTGAAATCCCCGGGGAAGATTCCATTCAATCGAGGTGGCCACTCCCACGATGCCCGGCCCTTTCCAATAGGTGTGGTGCCCCGGGGCTGGAGAAACGAGAAGTCCGACCGAGAGTGTTTCCCCGGGAACAATTTCCTGCACATCGGTCAGGATCTGTAGACGGTCGATTCCGTCCGTTGAAAAAGGTTCTGATTCTGCGGAGAGCCCGCTCGAAAAGAGGAGGGCGGTGAAAGGGATCAGGAGAATGGGATGGAGGAGACGAGTCACGTCCATACTATCTCACGGGGAATGGTGATCGCTCAACTGGTTTTCGATACGGCTCTACCCACCTACGGCCGCCGTTTTGAGCCCTTTTGCTTCGTCGGCTCTAGAGAAGGTGACACCTACTGTTTTCGATACGCCGAACTCTTCCATGGAGACACCATACATGACATCTGCACGGGACATGGTCCGTTTACTATGCGTCACGATCACAAACTGGCTGCCTCCGATGAAGCGATCAAGAACACGGATGAAGCGACTGATGTTTGCTTCATCGAGCGGGGCATCCAACTCATCGAGAACGCAGAAGGGGGAGGGTTTCACCATGTAAATGCCGAAGAGGAGAGCGACGGCGGTCATCGATCTTTCTCCGCCTGACATGAGGCTGATGGATTGAAGCTTCTTTCCGGGAGGTTTAGCGATAATATCAATACCACACTCAAGGGGATCGGAATCATCCATGAGCACGAGGTCTGCCTTCGCTTTGTCCCCGAAGAGTTCCTTGAACATGTCCCGGAAATTTCTCCGGATTTTCTCGAAGGTTTCCGAGAACATTTTGCGTGTGTCGCGGTTGATGCGAGCGATCATGCGAAGAAGTTCTTCCTTGGAGTTTTCAAGGTCTTCGAGCTGGTTCACGTTAAAGCGATAGTGTTCTTCCAATTCGTCGAATTCTTCGATCGCATCAATATTGACCGGCCCCATGGAATCGAGCTTGGTTCGCAGCTGGGTCACGACTTCGACGACGAATTCCCAATCCGGTTCGGCCGGGTCTTCGAGCGTTGTCTCGTTTTCAGCACCGGTTTCATCTCCTTCCTCTTCCGGGGCTTCCGGAATCGGGGTGGGGCGGGCAGCCCCGTTTTTACGCCGCTCTTCAATCGCGAGAAGGAGGGCGTGGCTGTCAGGTTCAAAGAACTCGAGCTCGGTGCGGTATCGGTCGCGGCAGGTTCGTTCGAGGTTCTCCAGTCCGAGATCCAGCTGAGCGGTTTTCACTTCTTCTTTTCCGCGTTGACTGGCAACTTCCTGGACTGCTTTCCGCTTGTGGGTCAATTCGGCTTCGCCTTCTTCAATCTTCTCTGAATAACCGCTTTTCTCGATCTGAATTTTTGAGCGCTCTTCCGCCGAGCTTTCACTTTGTGCGGTCCAGTCACTGATTTGCTGCTGAAGTTTGCCAGTCTCTTCCGTCGCCCGTTCGATTCGTTCGCTGTAGTTCGTGATCTCAGCGGTAGCACGGCTGATGAGTTCTTCGAGCTCGCGAAGCCGGGCCACCATCGGGGCGCGTTGCTCTTCGAGGTTTTGCCGAGTCCCATGCTCAACCGCAAGACAGGTACGCGCTTCGGTCACTTGTTCGGTGAGGGCCTCTTCTTTGACTTGCGCTTCGCGGAGCCGGGTAGAGAGGGATGCAGCCTCTTCGGTGAGGGCGTCCACTTTCGCCACGGCTTCATCTCTCTCGGAAACGTTCGCCTCCCGGTTCGCGGAGACCTTTGTTTCCCGCTCGGTGACTTCCTGCTGCTCCCATTCAAGACTTTCGATCTTGTTGTGAAACTGATTCAGGTCACGTTCAACGAGGGCGAGTTTACCTTCAAGGGTCGAAGAGGCGACACGCTTCTGCTGAAGTCGTTCACGGGCAATCTGGAGGGTGTCTTCAAGCTGATCGACCCGGGCGTTCAATTGATCGCGTCGCTCCTGGCGGGTCGTGACTTGTTCGCGGAGAGAATCGGAAACTTTTCGGAGTTCACCAATCTCGCTCTGCATCTTCAGTACGGAGATTGACTCGTCTCCGCTTTTACCGCCCTCAACAATTCCCTCTTTAGTGATGAAGGTTCCGTCGAGTGTCGCGATCGCAAAGTCGGGATGCTTTTCGCGAAGACGGAAGGCGGTGTCGAGGTCTTCGGCGAGAAGGACGCCTTCGAGGAGTCGGGAAAGCAGCCCTTGAAATTGTGCCTCGCATTCCATTTTATCAATGGCCCAGCCAATCGCCCCGAGGGGAGCCCTCTGGCCGGCCTTGGCGTCGCGCTGATCGAGTTCACTTCGTGCGATCAATGAAGCCTGACCGAGGTGTTCGGCCTGAAGTGCTGAAACGATTTCGCTCGTTGCTTCAAGATCGGAGATGAGAACGGTTTGCAGGCGTCTGCCTAAAGCCGCTTCGATCGCTTCTGCATATTTCAGATCGACGTTGATGCTGCGTGAGAGGGGGCCGAGGACTTTCCCCTCAAAGCGCCCTGACTGATCCACTCCTTTGAGCACCGCCTGAGTTCCTTTTTCGAATCCCTCACCATCTGCGAGGAGTTGCTCAAGGACCTCGAGGCGGGAACGTTTTTCAGCGTGGAGTTGGTGCAGTGCCGCAAGGTCATCCTGCATTGCACCCGCAGTCCGCTTCGCCTGATGATACTTCTGATCCATCTCCGCGAGGTTTTCTTCGAACTCCTCGATGGATTCCTGATGATTCTGAATCCGCTCTTTCAGTTCGCCTGCGTCAGTTTTACGGACTCCTTCATCTTCACGGAGCCGGGTGATTTCATCCGAAAGCTGCCGGGCCCGCTGTTGGTCCGACTCAAGCTGGCTTTCATTGGTTTGGATTGTTGCGTCAAGGCTGCCGATCCGGCTCTTCAGCTGGCTGCGCTCCTCCTCCAGTTCACGGAGGCGCTGGTTCACGGACTCGCGGGTGGAACGGGCTTCACGGGTTTCCTGTTCGAGCTGGTCGACCTTTTTCTTTTCCTCTTCGATGCGGGCCTCGACTTCGCCGAGCTGTTTATCAGCTCCTTCGATATCGGCTTCCTGGCGCTCTTTCTTGCCTGAGGCTTCAGCGACATTCTCCTCGTTTCGCTTGATGAGGACACTCAGTTCATGGGTGCGTTCACCATTGAATTCGATCCGGTTGTTCGCCGTCCCGATTTCATTCTCGAGGCGGGAAAGTTCTGATTGAAGTTCGGAGAGCCGGTTTTCGATTTCCTGATACTCAACACGCGCGGCCGCCATCTGCGCCTGTCGCTTCTCAATGTCATCTTCGAGGTTGTCCTGCTGGAGGCGCAGGGTGTTGATCGAAGTATTGAGCTCTGATTTCTCAGCAAGCAATTCACGCCATTGTTTGTGGCTGAGGTGAAGCTCCAGTGTTTTTACGTCGTCGAAGAGCCCCTGATATCGTTTGGCCTTGGATGCCTGACGGGAGAGTGAGCGAATCTGTCGCTCGTTCTCAGCGATGACGTCGCGGATACGGATCAGGTTTGCTTCCGTATAGTCGAGTTTCCGTAGCGCTTCTTTCTTCTGCGATTTATATTTCGTGATGCCGGCTGCCTCTTCGAAAACGGCACGCCGGTCTTCCGGCTTTGAGCTCAGAAGCATATCGATTTTGCCCTGCTCCATGATGGAGTAGCTGGATCGACCGATGCCGGTATCCATGAGCAAATTGTGAATGTCTTTGAGACGGCACGGCTGCTTATTGATGAGATACTCGCTTTTTCCATCGCGGAAAACGCGACGGCCAAGGGCGACTTCGTCATAGTCTGTTTTGAGGGCACCGGCGCAGTCTGAAAGGGTCAGGGTAACCTCAGCCATCCCCAGGGGGGAACGCTTGTCTGTTCCGTTGAAGATAACGTCTGCCATCTCACCTCCACGAAGTGCCTTCGCTGAGGTCTCGCCGAGAACCCACCGCATCGAGTCAACAATGTTCGATTTGCCACAACCGTTCGGGCCGACAATCCCGGTAACTCCCTCATGGAATTCGAGCTTTGTTTTATCAGCGAAAGATTTAAAACCGTGGATCTCCAGAGACTTCAGGCGCATATCGGCAGGGCGGGAAATGATTAAAATATCTCATTTCTAAGAAATTAATTCTCAGAAATGATAAATATCACCTTACTTTGTGCCGTTCTGAGGAAGTGTCGAGCAAAAATTCTGTTCGAGAGCGAATTGGCTAAATTGAGAAACGAGCTCCGCCTCTTGCAAGAATGAGGAAGTTTTTAAAACTACGTGACAATATTGAAAAAAGTCACTTTTTTATTTGCGGATGGAAAAATGGCATTTAGGTTAGGATAAAGGAGGTGGAGGCTGACGTAAAAGCTCGATCAAGATCCTTGAAACTTTGTGCGGAACGGGGCGGCCCGGTGCAGCAGATGAAATTCTGAGTGCCGGGCCGTTTTCCGTACCGGGCCGACTCCTTCGCAACCGTCACCGTTCAGGTCTCTTCCGGGGGCGGAAAGGCGCTACGGTTCAGGTGCTTAGCGGGGCGGGCAGGAGAAAGGCGGCATCGACCTTTGCAGATCAATGCCGCCTGTAACCCCTCAACACAAAACAAGTGTCCCTATGGAACCTGTTCCTCGACCAGCGTAATGATTGCCGATGCGTAAATCAATATAAAAACCATAATTTTAAATATTTTTAAGGTGATTTTGATCGATTCGTGGGCAAAATCTGACTATTTTCATGAAAGATGAATGCTTTTGCATAAGGGTTCACCCCGGAGCGTCGATTACCTGAACAACATTCAACTCTCCCCTGAAAACTGACATGAATAACGACTTTTCAATCCTCGCTCAATTCCTCGAGAATTTAGGCCCTGAAGTATCCGGCCATTCTTCCAATCCGCTTTCGGCAACTCAGATCGAAATGATCCAGCAATTTGCTCAAGGTAATCTTTCTGATGAAGACCGTGAGAATCTCCTTCCTGAGATTCTTGGTAACGAAACGGCACTCCATGAGCTCGTGAATAAGCTCCAGGCGATCTCCTGATGATCGGAGCCCGCACCCGCCTTCTCAGAAACGCTGAACTGGATCGTCAAAGTGGCGATCTCGTTGAGCATCTGGAATCGTGGATCAGTAGCGGTAGCCCTGCCGATTTGGTGGAGCTCTTCGATGAAGGCGCGCTCTCTTTACTGGGCGCAGCCATTGATCGTGTCGGCGGATGTGAAGGCACTATCTGGTTGGCAGACAGTGAGGAGCGAAACCTCGTTGCCACCTATAATACCGGCGAGGATGCTTCAGCGCTCATTGGCTTTGAGCAGCCGATCGGCTCCGGAATCATTTCAATGGTCTTCTCCCAGCAGCAGCCATACTGCGAGAATGATATCGGAACGAGCAGCGGACACGATGACACGCTCGATCGTAAAATGGCGAAGCATACAACGGCGCTTCTTGCGGTACCTCTTTATTTCGCCTTCGGGCTTCGAGGGGTTATTTCCTGCGTCCAGCTCGAAGAGGTCGAAAACGGGGATGGCAAGAAAGGTTTCAGTTCCGCCGATATAGAAACGCTTGCGCTGGTTTCCAACCTTATCGAACGCCTTGTGAACGAAACGCTGCTTTCTTCAGCACTGGGATTGAGTGATGCCGGCTGAACAGGATTTAAGATGGCCGGAACTTTCCGCGGCAGCCGAGGCCCTCCGGACGGGTGACGGGGGGGGAATCAAGGTTGCGGTGATCGATTCAGGGGTCGATACGACACATCCAGCGTTATCCGGAATGACTCTTGCCGATGATGTGGCGATCTCGTGTGACGGCGTCAATTTGCGAATTGAGGACAACGAAGGTGTCGATGTCTATGGGCATGGCACTGCGGTAGCCAGTATTCTTTCAAAAGAGGCACCGGGTGCAACGATTGGAAGTTTCAGGGCTCTCGACAGTTCGAACCACGCCCGAAGTTTTGTCATTGCTGAATGCGTTAATCAGGCAATCAGCCGGGGCTACCAGGTCATCAACTGCAGCTTCGGCTGCCGTGGACTTGCCCGCTATGCAATGGATTATAAAGAGTGGGTCGACGAGGCTTATCTGGCGGGCGTTCAGGTGGTCGCAGCTTCCAGCAATGTGAATGCTGCGATACGTGAATGGCCGGCCTATTTTCCAAGTGTGATCAGTGTGAAAGGGATTGATTGCCAGGCTGATGAGCTTTTCTACAAACCGGGTGAGATGATTTCCTTTTTTGCGAGGGGGGAAAGGGTCGAAGTGCCCTGGCTCAACGGGGAAACAAAGACTGAGACGGGAAGTAGCTATGCTGCGCCGCTCGTCGCCGGCCGGATCGCCCGTTTGCGCTCCGCTTTTCCGGGAATGGAGCCATCGCTGGTTAAGCCACTCCTGAGTATTCTCGCCACGGCTCGATAGTGGAATCACAGGGCGTTCACCGTCAGAAATTCTTTCCCGATTTTTGATAGACTAATTACAGAATAAACTTATAATTTCTGTAAACTTAACATTCAACATTCGTGAATAGCATCTCGCCAACTCATCTGACGGAGATCTTTCCGCTTCGGCTTCGTCCGAGGCAGGGAATGCGATTTTCCCGTCGAGATGGAGAAGTGCAGGCTGAACGAATTTCCGATGGCCAGAAGTTTGCTTTACGCCCGTGGCAATATGAGATGATGCGGCAGTTTGATGGAGAGCGAACTTTTGAATCGGTTGCCCGCGATGTACACGCGAAATACCGTGGTCAATTTTCGCCCGTTGGGCTCACTAATTTCTATCAGTGGCTTTACGATGAGAATCTGATCCTTTGCGAGTGTGAGTCTGTTTTCGAGTTGGTTACCGATGAGGAGCCGCAGGTATCCGTCACGATTCCGTTGCGAAAGCGCGAGGTACAACCGAAAGAGGAAAAGGGTTTTCAGGAGTCATTGATTGAAAAGTTGGGCCTCGATGGAGACTGGCAGAAAAAGGCTCTCAAGATCTCTGCGATGGTCCTCCTCTCTCTCGCGGTTTTGCGGATCGCGTATGTGGCCGCCCCGATTTTTGAACCGCCGGTGAATTTATTGTATTCCTCGATTGAGGGGTATTTTTATCAGGATGCGAAGCCACTCGCTGAGGAACGCTCGGTTCAGCCACGTGATACGCCGATCGAAGAAATGGAGCTGGGTGCACGGGCCGTGTCACAGGACGACACTCCACCGGTTCCTCAACAAGTTGCTCCTGCGGTGACTGAGCCAATCCCTGCACCGGAGCCATACCGCCCGACAGTGAGTGATCTCGATGATCTTCGTCGTGAGCTTGCGGAATGTCGTGTTCGGCGTGACGAATTTTACATCCAGAACAATGAAGTTGGATATCGGTACGAGGTTCAGAAGATGACCACCCTTGTCCGTCAGATAGGCGAAGTTGAAGCGCTTCTGGATTAAAATGCCGAGCCTTGCGTCGCGAGGCTTTCCTGAACAAGCGGGATCGGATAGTCGAGGCGACGTCTCTTTTTGAAGACGCTTACCGTTTCGAATCCTGCCTTGGTTAATTGCTCAAGCGCTTTCGGGAACTGATCGGCAACTCGAAGCGGGGTGTGTGAGTCTGAGCCAATCACCACGGGGATATCCCGTTCAGCGATCATTCGAAGCATTTTCGGGCCCGGATTCATTTCGGGGTAGGCTTTATTCATGCCGGAGGTATTGAGCTCCATTGCGACACCGGTTTTGGCGATCCGGTCGAGTGCGGCGCCGATGACCGACCTCATCGATTCAAATTCCCAATCATCGGGACTCGCATTTTTGACGAGGTCGGGATGAGCAAGAGAATCGAAAAGTCCCGACTCGGCTGATTCCGCGAGGTGCTCAAAATACTGACGTCGAAAGGCGACCGGGTCTCCGCGCCAGAAAGCGTCGAGATATTCAGGGATGTGCCAATGAACGGATCCCAGAATGTAGTGGAAGTCAGCTTTTGAGTGAAGTTCCGCGAGCCACTTTTCCATGCCCGGAAAGAAGTCGCTTTCCATCCCGAGGCGAACTTCGAATCCTTCCGGTGCTGCATCGGCGGCTTCCTGAACGATTGCGAGGTACTCGTTGAACTGTTCCGGTGACATTCTGACGCGGTGAGAGAAGCGGTCAGGCATCGGGCTGTGGCAGGTCATGATGATTCCCGCCAGCCCCTTTTCAACGCCACGCTCCATGTATTCGACAGGATGTCCCTCTGCATGCTTGCAGAGAGGGGTGTGCATGTGGCTGTCGAAGAAAATCGGTTTGGAATCGAGCATAGAAAGTGAGTTAAGGTGCCTTACTCCTGAGACAGGCCAACCGCTTTTTCACTCAATCTTTTCGATGGAAGCCAATGCTTCGCAATTTTCAGAGAGGTGCTTTGGGTTGATGGTTCCAACGATGGCTGACGTGGTTGCCGGATGTGAAAAGACGAAGCTGAAGGCCTCTTTGACCGGGTCATCCGGGGACTCTTCAGCGCCGAACCAACCGCTCCCGAGCGCTTTTTTGAGAAAGACAGAGGTCCCGTTCTCCAACGCAGCGTCGAGGATCGATTCCTCTTCCGTATGCCAGGGATTGTAAGTAGCCATGACAATATCGAGACCGAGTTCGATCGCACGAAGGCCTCCGGCAACCGTCTTCGTCGAGATGCCGCAGGAACGAAGTAGACCCTTTTCCTTCAATTTTTGTAGCGCTTCAACCGCCCCGGAATGGTCGAGTATGTCGATGTCATTTCCGTCTGAGTGAAGCAAAAGGGATTCAACCCTGTCGGTTCGAAGGCGCGAGAGGGTTCGTTCGACGCTCTCGTTGATCGCACAGGGAGAGAAGTCAAAATGAGAAGCTCCATGAATGAAATCTTCGCCCGCTTTGGACATGATGACCCATTCATCGCGGCGGGAGCCGAGAAGCTTTCCGAGACGTTCTTCGCTGACACCGTAGGCCGGGGCTGTGTCGATGAAATTAATGCCTTTCTCCTGCGCGAGGTCGAGAAGAGCGAGGATTTCTTCATCGGAGGGAAGCTCGAATCCTGTCGGATATTTTACCTGTTGGTTACGACCGAATTTAACGGTGCCGAGACCCAGTGAGGAAACCGCAATGTCAGTGGAATGAATGAGGCGGGTTTTCATGGTAAATCCCAGGGGGCTTTTCCGGGGGCGGGGCGGGGGAGGTCGAGTTCAAAGGTAGGACAGGTCCCGGGTCCCTGGCATTGAGCGAGGACCTGATCCGCCAGATTCGGGGTGAGGGCGAGTTTTGTGGGCCAGGAGATCAGGACATTCCCAGCACGCTTGAGATAGGCTCCCGGAGGGCGATCCCCGGTTCCGGTGAGCGGTTCGGCACGATCTCCCCGCCACGTAAACCATTCAGCGCCGGTGAGATCAATCCATGGAAGCAGTTTTGCAAACATGGCCTGTCCGGCTTTAATTTGTTCTGCTTCGCTTCGCTCGACACCGGCCTGTTCGGCAATGTCTCCACCGATATACCAAACGGTCCGCCCCTCACTGTCGACGTGAGTGGTCGAAACCATGGGGGGTTTCGGACCTGTCCCGACACAGACGGAGTAAAATTCAGGGAGGCCTCTTTTCCTGACAATGAGCTGATGGAGGGGGCGCCGCTGCATCGATGGCTCAGTGATGCCTGTTTGTGAAAGGAGTTCGCCATTGCCGGCACCGGCGGCGAGGAGGAACTGTTCTGCTTTTAATTGTACTTTTGAGCCGGTCAATTCAGTCAGTTCGATGGCATCAATATCTCCGTTACTCACTTTTAACGAGGCGTTCTCGTTCCAATCAATGAGCCGGGTTTCATCGGCGACGCCTTTGGCGAGTTCGCGAATGATGGAGACGGGATCAACGACGGGTTCGTCGATCCGGAAGAGTTTCCCTTTGTATTCCGGGGTATCAAAGATCGGCGGGTAGTCCTCACGGGGGATACTTCCAGATCGCCCGCGGACGGCTTTGCTTCCGAAGAATCCAACCGTCTTGCTGATCACGTTGGGGAGGCTCCACATCAATTGGTGATCGCAGAGTAGTTTCGCTCCACTGAGATCGACGGGGCCTTCACCGCGCAGGGCCGCAAGCCAGCGCGCCGGCATATCAGCGAGTGCCTCTGATGAGTCAGTGAGCTTTCCGCCGACGGCGTATTTTAACCCCCCGTGAATCACACCCTGAGCGGCGAGTGATTGACCCGCTCCGAGAGGGGAGTTGGTCAAAACGGCAACGGACTGGCCGGCGCCTTTCAGCACATTCGCGGTCCAGAGAGCGGCAACGCCACCGCCTATGATGACCGTGTCAGCCGTGATGGTTCGAGTTTCACTCACGGCATCTCCAGACCAAAGAATTCGGCCGAATTCTGAAAACAGATGCGGCGGACCATGTCTCCCACCATTTCCATGTCGCGGGGAATCTCCCCGTTTTCGACATCGGTTCCGATGACATTACAGAGGATGCGACGGAAGTATTCGTGACGGGTAAACGAGAGAAAGCTCCTCGAATCAGTGAGCATCCCATTGAATCGTGAGAGCAGGCTCGTGTTTGAGAAGGCGTTGATCTGCCACTCCATGCCTTCTTTCGTGTCCATAAACCACCAGGCTGTCCCGAGCTGGAGTCGGCAGGGAGGGTCGCCGGGCTTTGCTTCGAGGAAATTTCCCAGCATTGCGGACAGTGCGTAGTTATCCTTCGGATTCAGATTGTAGAGCATGACCTTTGGAAGGTGATCTCGCTGATCGAGCGTGTTCAGGTAGCGGCGCACGGCCCCGGCATGACTTACGTCGGCCATCGAATCGCAACCGACATCGCGTCCCAGGGTTTCGAAAAGCCGCTCACTGTTGTTTCGTTCTGCGCCGATGTGGAGTTGCATCGTCCAGTTCTTTTCGGCATTGAGTTCTCCGAAGAAAAGCATGAGAAAAGCACCGAATCGTTCCGTTTGGCCGGCATCGGCAGCTTTGCCCTGGCGAACCTGATTGAAGATCGCCGTGGCATCATTCTCCGTGCAGTCCGCGTCAAAAAGATGATGCAGTCCGTGATCGGAGAGGCGGCCTCCGACGGAGTGAAAGAAGTCATGGCGAGAGCGGAGGGCATCGAGGAATCCGGAGAAGGTGTGGCAGTCGCCGCCACTGATTTCCGAGAGCTTGTCGACGTAGGTATTGAAGTGGGCGGCGTCATCGACCCAGAGCGCGGGGTCGGGGCGAAAGGTCGGATAGACCCGGGTGCCAATCGTGGGGTCTTCGGCGATCGCGACATGATGCTCAAGCGTATGAGTGGGATCATCGGTAGTGCAGAGCGCGCGCACATTACTCATTTTAAGGAGCCCGCGGCAGGAGTAGTCAGGCTGAGCAAGCTTCGCATTTCCCGTTTCCCAAACTTCATCGGCAGTCTCAGGAGAGAACAACCCGTCGAATCCGAAATAGCGGGACAGCTCGAGATGGGTCCAGTGGTAGAGCGCGTTGCGAAGGGTATGAGGCACGGTTTCCGCCCAGGCGTCAAACTTGTCCCGGGGCGACGCATCGCCCGTGATGCGGTTTTCGGCGATGCCATTGGCCCGCATCCCGCGCCATTTGTAGTGATCGCCGGCGAGCCAGATGTCGTTCAGGTTTTCGAAGCTCTGGTCAGCAGCTATTTCATCCGGCGGGAGATGATTGTGAAAATCGAGGATCGGTTCATCCTTCGCAAAATGATGGTAGAGCTCCTTTGCTGCCTGCGATTGCAGCATGAAGTCATCGTGAATAAAGGGCTGAGACATATCGCCCGAATTGTCGCGAAGAATACGGTGAGATCAAGAAGGGACTGGATCTCACCTGCTTCTACCAGAAGCAGATTGCGCAAATCAGCACAAGCAATCCGTAGAGGGTTCCGGCGGTCGCCCCCACGAGGTAGCGTTTGTGCCTGGCGAGAACCCAATTAATCTGGTCGCGCATGAGGTAGGGCATACCCACCCAGAACATCCCTTTGATCGCGATGGCATAGGCCAGGGCAACAATGAGGAGCCGGGTTTGAGGTTCTTTCAGAAAGGCTGAGTCGAGAATCGGCGCGGCCGCGAGGATCATTAAAAAGCCAAGTGCCCTCACCGAGATAAACTCTTTTACGAAAATAATGACGCCTACACACACGCCAACAATGATGAGCTGAACAGGTTTTTCGATCTTAAAAAACTCCCCCAGATCCATGCAGCTCCAGATAATAAGGCCCCAGGCGAAAGCGACAATCACCATGGGAATGCCGATTTTTTCGTTCCTTGGAAAAGCCTTGAGCTGTGATTTAACGAGGTCCGGCTTGAACAGGGCAAATCCGTGAGAAAGGATGAGCGAAAGCCCGATGATGATCCCCATCACCTTGAGGGGGATGCCGGGATCGTAGAGAAAATCGTAGATGGGCTGCATAAACGGGGTCGGAAAGACTCGGAGAAAAAGTGTTTATTGCAAGACCGGATCCCCATAGAGGGTGTAGCCGGTGCTTTCCGTGATCTTGACCTTAAAGAGCTGGCCCGCCATGCGTTCGGCATCGCCGTCGAAGATCACGATCCGGTTGGTGCTCGTCCGGCCCGTGAGCGTTTCCTTGTTGTAGCGGCTAGGGCCTTCGCAGAGAACTTCCTGCGTCGTTCCGATGAGTTCGCTGTTTTTCCGTTGAACGATATCGTTGACAAGTTGGAGAAGGTCCTGATTTCGTTCTTCTTTCACGCGTTCGGAGAGCTGGCCCTCCATTTCGGCGGCCGGCGTGTCTTTGCGCTTCGAGTAACGGAAAATGAAGGCCTGATCAAATTGAACGTGCTCCACCGCTTTGCGTGTTTCGAGGTAGTCCTCTTCGGTTTCGCCGGGGAATCCAACAATGATATCTGTCGAAATAGCGATGCCGGGGCGGGCTTCTTTCATTCTGTCGCAAATGTCGATGAAACGTTGCGCCTTGTAGGGGCGGTGCATCGCTTTGAGGATGCGGTCAGATCCCGACTGCATCGGGAAATGGACGTGGTCGACGAGTTTTGGGAGGTAGGTGAAGGCTTCAATAACGTCTTCTTTGTAGCCGATCGGGTGCGGAGAGGTGAAACGGATTCGCTTGATGTCGTCCAGTTCATGAACCGCCTCGAGGAGTTGAACAAAGGGGCTTTTGCCATCGACCTTCGGGAACTCATGACGACCGTAAAGATTGACGATTTGACCGAGGAGGGTGACTTCGCGGACCCCCTGGTCGCCGAGGCGCTTACATTCGTCGACGATCTCAGCGATGGGGCGGGCCCGCTCTGGACCACGGGTGTAGGGCACGATGCAAAAGGTGCATTTCATGTTACAGCCCTGCATGATGCTCACGAATTCCGTTACGCCGTGTTCTTTGGCGACGTGGTCGCGAATCGTATTCTGTGAATCTTCCTCTTCGTCGACGTCGATAATGGGACGGCGGAGGTCATCCATTTGCGCTTCTTCCTTCGCCTTCATGAGATCGACGCAGTGATCGACGACCCGGTGATATTTCTGGGTGCCGGCGACGAGGTCGAGATGAGGAACCTCTTCCAGGAGCTGGTCGCCGCGGCTCTGCGCCATGCAACCCATCATGCCGTAGACGATGTTGGGGTTCTTCTTCCGGTGTTTGCCAAGGTGGCGCATGCTGCCAAGAGCCTTTTGCTCTGCCTGGTCGCGCACCGAGCAGGTGTTCATGAGGACGACGTCAGCGTCGTCTGCCTGTGGTGTGACCGTGAAACCGCGTTCGACGAACATTTGGGCGACTTGCTCTGAGTCGCGCTCGTTCATCTGGCATCCAAAGGTTTTGAAAAAGACTTTCGGCATCGCTTTAGGGCTTCCCGGTTATAAGAAGGGGCGGAATTTAGACGCCTTTTCGGCTGGAAACAAGCAGTCGTCCGCGTAATTTC
>JARGPJ010000004.1 GCA_029212615.1 Verrucomicrobiales bacterium | reverse complement strand
ATTTAACTGACAAGGCCGGTGCGAATCCAAAGTCCAGCCATATTGTCTCGCTGATAAGATGAAGACCTTCCGCTGGACCGTTCCTGAACCGACTCTTAGCGAAGCGGAACGGCGTGCTCACAAATTGGCACAAGCTCGAAGAGGAATTGATAGGCCTTTGCCATTTGCCGATAATCTAGGTGTTGAACCGCGAAATTGGTGTGAACGATGGGCACTACATCGACTGCGCCAGAATCGGTCGAGGTGGCAATCTGTTTGGGTCGTGGTTTACGCGGGATTCATAACCTGGGTCTGGCGCGATAATGAAGACCTCGCGCAGTTTATTCCCTTCATCTGGCTATTCGTTCTGTTTGTCATTGAGGAGTCAATGCGAAGTTCGGCCATGAGCGCAATACTAATGCGACAGCGCGAACAAGGCGGCGCTGACCAACCCGAAAAACGCTCCGAGTTGATTGACTCACCTGATTAGAATTCTTACTCTCTATTCGTGGTCGCGCTCCCTTTTTCGGGCGGCAGGCCTCGAACGTTCGGCTCAAAACTATGATGCGTATCCTACTTGCGATTCTTTTCGTGGCTTTGTCGTCATGCTCAAGGGAAGCTGATCAGGCTTCTGCGTCAGAGAAAGATTCGCGGCTCGATGCGATCGTAGGAACATGGCGATCGAATTCGGTGAAGTATAAGAGATCGAATTCCGTGAACTATACAAGACGCGAGAAGTTCATCTTAATAACTTTTACAGAGGATGGGCGTATCGTTGACTACTCGACCATGATCTTCGATCCACATACAGGTAAGACCAAAGGCACGAGTGCAAAAGTAGGGACAGGTTATCTATTGAGCCTCTGCGTTTATCCTGATAGGATCATTTTCCACTTTCCGTAAACCTGACGAACCTCGCCGCAATCCCGGCAATCAGAGGACCCCTCCCACTGCCTGAGGGTGATTATCCCTCAATGCGGCGGCCGGCAACGACCGCAGTCGCACCACGGTTGACGCAGAGGCACAGGTATCCCCGGGTGGTGCTCTTCTTTATTCTCCGCTCAATCCTCTCTTCACCCGATCCGGTCGACCGTGAGATCGCGCAGGACATGAAGTCCCTCCCAGGCGGCGTCTTTCATCCGCCTCGCTCCGGTCTTTCGCTTCAGCCCGTGCTTTTCCCTTTGATGCGCGAAGATTCGATTTACAAAATCAGCACTGCCGAGAACGGCTCCGTCACTGAAGTAACGCACTCGTTTTCTCAGGACAGACGGCAGGGGAAGTTGCCCGCCTGACGCGATCGTTTCTTCAAGCTCCTCTTCGGTGAAGCCTTTGCGCCTGGCTTTCTTTCCGGTCTCAGCCTGCTTCTTTTCGACCCCTTCCTGATACAACCAGAGTCGGTATTGAGGGCTCACCGTGTCCCAATCCAGTTCGTCTTCCCCGGCGCTGATGGCCGGAGATTGTCCCCAGATCCGTCTCAGCCCCTCACGGGCCCAGCGGTTTCCTGCCACGGCCGAGGCATAGCCGCACCAGCGATAGGATTCCACTTTTTCAACGATGCCGGCACGAATCGGATTCAGATCGATGTAGGCAGCGACGGTCATGAGTGCTTTGGTGTCACCTTCAACGAGGAGGCTCTTAAAGCGATCTTCCCATAGGGTGCCGCGCCGACCTTCACGACGGTTGTACCATTGGGAAAACCGCTGTTTGAGGTCTTTCATGAAGGCGGAAAGGTCGCCCATGCGCCGGCGGTAACGGTCCAGGATTTCCTGCTCCCAGCGGGTGTTGCCTGACTGGGCGGCACGACCCAGTTCTTCACGGACAGTTCGGATGGTGTGCGCATCGTAGAGAAAACCCATGCGTTTGAGGAGGGTTTCCGGGTCGAGGGGCGAGAGAGTCTCGCGATCCGGCTCCTCGATGAGGAGGTGGAAGTGATTCGACATGACACAATAGGTGACCACTCGCATGCCGTGAAAGGCTTCCAGTTTCCGCATAAGAGAGACAAATTGTTCCTTTTCAGCATCGTTAAAAATGAATCGCCGGTCAACGACACGGGAAATGCAGTGAAAGTAACTGAGTCCTTCACCTTTGATCCGGGAATACCTCATGCTCAAAGTGTAAAAGTGAACACTTATCTTTCAACTGCTCTTTTGAACAAAAAATAACCTGTCCCTTCTTTGATGTTCTCCAAACAAACTTCCGGCACATCACGCTCGACAGGCTTCCTACGCCGGGTTTGGATCTCCCGGGCTGGACAGTGCACCTCAGGACATCCACCTCAACGGTGCAAGAAGGACTGGAAATTTTGACCTGTTGCGACGGCAAGATCAAGCTACGCGCCAGGTCGAAATTCTCCGCACTCCATGGTCGCAATACCTCAGTCTCAATTCCCGCGGACGCCCCAACAACTCCCGGCGCATCCTTTCAAATTCGCAAGGAGTTCCCCCTCGATTTGACACTCGAGACTCCGGTAGTATTCCAAGCACGCCTCTAGGGACAGGTTGTTTACTGAGCCCGAACGCTTTTTCAGAAGCGACTTTGTTGACCGGAAACATGGAAAGATGTTTGGAGGTCATCCGTATTCAAACCAGTAGCCTTAAAACCCTCATCACCATGTCTAACCCATCAGGCAGACGAGGCAGGAAACCGGAACTTATCGATGGAATTACTTTTACAAATCTGGGGCGGCTCCTGCTATCTCTCCAACAAGATCCTCTTTGCTTTCGGAGCAAGAGGCGGGCTTTCCCGGAACCGATGGAACATAGCGGGCTGGTTGATTTACCTCATCGGAGTCCCCGCCTGGGTTGTCATTCTTCTCGGCCACGGAAACTGGATTGCCGCCTCGGTGGAAGCAGGGGGAATCCCGGCGATGCTACTCGGGCTCTTTAACAGTCTGAGGAAAACACACAAGCCGCGCAAAATCGTTAACCTCCTGGTTTTACTTTGCACCTACGGAGCGCTGGCTTTGGGCTTATCCTACAGCATCCTGCTGAATGGCGGAATCGCCTCAATTACTCAACTCCTCGAGATCGGAGTAATGTTAGGTTTTCTCCTCGGCAGCTACTGCCTTGCCAGAAATAACCAGCTCGGATGGATATTTTTCATGCTGATGAACACGAGCATGGCGACCCTGATGTTCATGCAGGGAAAACCGATTCTCTCGGGACAGCAGCTCCTTTCGCTCGCCTTTGTGATCTACGGCTTCTCCCGGGCCCGGAAGAACAACCGCGGGAAGAAGCAAATCACGCTCCCGGCGGCACCGGCGACTTCCGACCTCTGATTGATGCCCCTTTGAAGTGGCCATCACTTCACCTCGCGGCCCAGCTTCCGCTGCATTTCATGATAGAGTCGCTCAATCGCCTCTTCGGGAGATTCCATCATCATGCCTTCTTTAATTTTGCTCGCGTAGAGCCCGAAAGCAAAGGGTGAAACAGCAGGGACATCGACGAGTTGCCACTTCAGCGATTGAACTTCTTTCAAAAATTCGATCGCACGATCTGTGTCGAGAAAGGTGTGCGTCGCCTCGTAAACGGCCTGCTCGAGGAGCGGGTGATCGGGCTCGTGCTCAGCGAGCACTTGAAAGAGGATATCGGCGCTCCACCTCAATTGTCGGGTTTTTCTGTCAGCGCCGGGCAGGTTTCTCGGAACCATGAGCCCGGTCTGAGCAATCCCCGAGAACTGCCATTTCACGAGCTGGGAATCCTTTAAAACTGAGTGAAGTTCTTTTACCGCGTTGTCCGGGCGAAAGAGTTCCTTCCATGCCTCTACTTCGAGGGATTGAAACTCCTTCACACTGAGAAGAAATCCGTAGTCGTCGATCGTGACGAGGGTATTGCCGCCGACGGCAGTCTTCAATCGTTGCGAAACGATGCGGGACAATGCGTCGTTGGCACTCCGGCCGATGAGACTGTGAAAAAAGAAGTGAACGAGGCCTTCATCATCCTGCTCATCCACAAAACGCTCGATGAGAAACCGCTTCTGTGTCGGGATCATCGAAAGGAGTGACTGATTTTCAAAATGCTCAATGATGGCCTCCGCGTTCGTCTGTGAAATCGACCAGTCCTCGACAAGCCAGTCAGCAAGATCGCCATGCGAGGCCTTCTTGTGATTCATGCGCCGGTCCATCTCTGTCCGGAGTCGGGCCACTTCCCGGGCAATCCCCGAGCCGAGGGGCATTTTATTCGCATTCCAACTCGGGACCGTGGGAAGGCGACCCGCAGCGTTCTCGACAATGACCTCAGTGGGCGAACTGTCGATCAGCTTCACGGTCTTCCCGGCCAGAACAAAAATATCGCCCGGCTTGAGACCTTTGACAAAACGCTCTTCGACCGATCCGAGGCGACGACGATTGAGAAGCACATTGACCATGCCGTCGGCATGGATCGTTCCCACGTTGAGGAGATACTCACGCTCGATCTTTTTCGACACGGTGTGGTAGCGGCCATCACGCTCTTCAATCTTACCGAATGTTTCGCGGTATTGATGCTGCAGAGAGCGGCCACCGCCTTCGAGATATTCGAGAAGTCGGTCAAAGGTCTCACGTTTCAGAGCGCGAAAGGGATAAGCGGAACGGATCGTTTCAAATCCCACCTCGGGGTCAACTCCCTCGCCCATCGCCATTCCTACAAGATGTTGAATGACCACATCAGGCGCGTAGTCGAGCGTCGCTATCGGTTCAAGGGCCCGGAGGTGCGTCAATTTCGCGCAAACAATGCACTCGATGAGATCATTGATGTTTGTCGCGACAAGAACGCCATGGCTGACCTGATGAATGGAATGTCCTGACCGGCCGACCCGCTGCAGCGCCCGCGAAATCCCCTTCGGCGTGCTCACCATGATGACGGTGTCGATATGACCGATATCGATCCCCAGTTCGAGACTCGTCGAACAGACAACCGCTCGAAGATCCCCGGTCTTGAGCCTGTCCTCGACTTCCTGCCGGATATCCCGGTCGAGGGATGAGTGATGGCATTCAATAAAGGCGCTCAGCTTCGGAAGGGCGAGTTTGAGCCGATGCGTGATCCGTTCGGCCCCTGAACGTGTGTTCGTGAAGATCAGGGTGGTCCGGTTTCCATCGACGATGCGGGCGATGTCAGTGATGACCCGGGTGGCTGTGTATCCGGCCGGCGGATAAGCATGTTTGCGAAGCGGAGTCATCACTTCGATGAGAGAACGCCGCCCTGCGCCCGCCTCGCGGACGATCGCTTTCGGCCCGGAACCGGACAGAAAATCGGACACGATTTCGAGAGGGGCCACCGTGGCGGAAAGCCCGATTCGGCAAAGCGGCGTCTCCCTCATTCGCTCGAGGCGCTCAAGCGAAACCATGAGATGAACGCCCCGCTTGTTTTCCGCAAAGGCATGCAGTTCATCGACGATGACAAATTCACACCGGGCGAGCGCCTCCCGATACCCCTTCTGCGGCAAAACGATGGCGAGACTCTCCGGAGTGGTGATGAGAATATGGGGAGGCTTCCGCCGCTGCCTCTGCCGCTCGGCTGTCGAAGTGTCGCCGGTACGAAGCCCCACTGTGATGACATCTTCCAACCCTAAACCGGCCAGAGGCTGGCGGAGATTCTTCTCGATGTCATAGGCGAGCGCGCGAAGAGGGGAGACATAGACGCAACGGATCCCTTTCGGATCGAGAATTCCCTCAGCATGCTCGCGGGCGAGCCGGTCAATGATTCCGAGAAACCCCGCCAGGGTCTTTCCCGACCCCGTCGGCGAGGAAAGAAGAACCGAACGCCTTTCCGCAATGTCAGGGATACAGAGTTCCTGGGCCTCGGTCGCTTTCCCAAACTCCCTAAGAAACCACGTTCTTACTGAAGGATGGAGACTCTCCCGGAATGTCTCGTCGCGTCTCACTCCGAAGGATACGATTCGAGTCTCTCAAGAGCAAACCACCTCAGAATTCGCCGGCCATCGTCTGCCACTCGGGGTGATTCAAAATGACGCTGAGTATGTCGTGGGTAACCTTCACCGGCGCCTGATTGGCATTGATGTCCGCCCGGCGATCCGAATAGTGCTCGATCAGCTCCTTCGTCTCCGCCTCGTAAGTTCGGATCCGTTTTTGAATAACCTCTTCGCTCGCATCATCGATCCGTCCCGCCTTCAAGGCACGTTTCCGAATCCGGGTGATGAGTTCCTCCCGGTCGGGACAGGAAAGATGAAACAACTGAAGCACCTCAATATGCTCTTCGAGGAGCTTCGCCTGCTCGACACTTCGCGGGATGCCGTCCAGAATGAGAATATCGATGTCCGGTTTGAACATGTGAAGATCAGCCCGGGCGTCGATCTGCGTCTTAAAATAGCGGACCGTGAGCTCATCAGGCACGAGCTCCCCTTTGCGGGAGTATGAGATAAATTCCTGCCCGATCGGAGTCCTTGTGTCCATCGAGCGAAAGGCATCCCCCATGGAGAAATGATAAAAGCGGAGGATCGATCCTAAAATTTCACCCTGGGTTCCTTTTCCGCAGCCCGGTGCACCCAGGAAAATAAAGGCTTTGTATTTCTCGGGACGCTCTCCAATCATAGGGATTTCTGTAAATGAATTAGACTATCGGATTCAGGATAAGCGCGTAACGTAGCCAGAATTTTCTCCCTTGTCATGCTTTTCAGCTCCTTTGTAGCGGCCCGTTATCTCAAGCCTAAGCGAACCTTCGTTTCCATCATCACCGTGATCTCGATTCTCGGGGTCGCTCTGGGTGTCTGGCTTCTTGCCGTGGTCATCGCCGTTTTCACCGGATACGGGGAGCGAATCAAAGAAAGCATCCTGGGATTCGAGCCTCACCTTGTCCTCAAAACCGGGGGAATCGTTGAGAACTGGCCGGAAGCGTACGAGAAAGTGAAGGAGGTCGAAGGCGTCACTTCGGTAACCCCATTCGTCGCCGGACAGGTCGTGATGCAGGTCACCAACGCACGCGGCACCTTTCGACAGGCTCCAATGATCCGGGGTATCCTGCCGCCTGAGGGCGCGGAACTCGAGCGGATGCGGAATAAATTAGCTCAAACCAACGATCCGAAGTTTCCCGGAGATCCACTCAAAACGATCCCGCGCGGTGATTTCGATGTGAGCGACTTTTACTCGGCGGTGATCGGTGACGGGCTGGCCGATGCCAACGGCATCACCGTGGGCGATACCATCCTCCTTTATTCGCCAAGTGACTTCGACGCGATCATGAATTCGCTCGAGCAGGTCGAGAATTCGGCTTCTGATGACGACCGGAAGGAAGGCTTAAATGAAATCCGGGAAATGACCGCCCCCCAGGAAGTCACCGTGACCGGCATCTTTGATTCCGGCCACTGGGACTTCGATTCAAACATCGTCTTCCTTCATCTCGAGACCGCTCAGGTCCTCTACAATTTCGATCTCGAGGAATGTCACGGCATCGCCGTGCGAACAAACGACGGATTCCAGGCGAACGAATTTAAAGAAAAATTCTATCGTTTTCTTCCTCAGCAATACCTCGTCCTCACCTGGATGGAGATGCACAAACTCATTTTTGACGCGGTGGCGGCGGAGCGGCAGGCGATGTATCTCATCCTCTTCATGATCATGATCGTGGGCGGCTTCTGCATCATGAACACCATGATCACCGTGACCTTCCAGAAACGCTCGGAAATCGGCCTCATGAAAGCGCTCGGGGCGAGAGAAGGCCAGGTCGCCTGGGTCTTTCTCTTTCAGGGAATTCTCGTCGGACTGGTCGGCGTCATCGTCGGCCTTCTCATGGCGCAGTTGACCCTCTATTTCCGGAATGACATGGCTGGCTTCATCGGAAAGAACTTCGGCGTCGATATTTTCTCCGCCGAAATCTATAAGGTCGATGGCGGCCTTCCCGCCCAGCAAACCTTGCGGGATCTCATCATCATTTCCACGGGCGCTTTCGTCGCCTGTATCGTCGCCTCGGTGATCCCTGCGATGATTGCCGCCTCTCTCCAGCCTGCGAAAGCGCTTCGCAGCGAATAACCCCCCGCCTCCCCCGGCAGCAACTGCACCGGGCCCCCACATCATGGATTTTTATCTCTCTATCGACGGTCAGAAAGAAGGGCCGATTTCTCAATTCCGCGTCGGCGACTGGATCGACTCCGGTAAAGTCACTGAATCGACCCTCGGCTGGCATCGCGACCTCGATGCCTGGAAGCCACTTGGGGAAATCCCGGCACTTTCCCCGTTCTTCGAAAAACAGGCAAAAGAGGCCGAATTGCCGGAGCCTCCTCCCCTGCCTGCTGAAGCGCTCAAACCGGCTGCCGAAGTCATCGTCGAACCGTCAAACTTCGATTCCGACGGCAAACGTCCGTTCGCCCGCCTCTTTGCCCGGCTTTTCGACTACACGATGATCGCGGTGATCGTCTTTCTTTCGTCAGATGTGGAGTTTCCCCAACCGGCACCCGGCGAGTCGTTCTCCGACCTCTTCGCCCGTTACATGGAGCAGATGCAGCAGCCGGAAGCAGTCATTCTCGCGAGGACTCAGTTTATCGCCCTCGTTGTCTGGCAACTCTTTGAAGGCGTTCTCATTCACATGCTCGGCACCACTCCCGGGAAAGCGCTCTTCGGAATACGGGTCGTACAGGACGACGGAAAGAACATCTCCATCGGACGGTCCATCGGACGTTCTTTCTACGTCTACGTTCTTGGAGCCGGCTTCTACCAGTTCCCCTTTATCCTCATTGGAGGCATCTTCAGTATTTTCCGGCTCAACGGCACCGGCAAGTGCCTCTGGGATCAACATCTGGAGACGAAAGTCATGACTAAGTCGCTCAGCGCAGGCAGGATTATGCTGGCCATCGCTGCCTTTTTCGTCTTAGTAATGCTTCAATCTGTTAAATTTTCATGAGCCGGAATTGTTCCATTGTGCTGAATGCTCACATCCCGTGGGTAAGGCACCCTGAAGTCCCCCACTGCCTCGAAGAGGACTGGCTTCACAGTACCATTCTCGAAACGCATCTCCCTCTGATCGAGATGCTGATGCGGCTCCGTAGCGAAGAAGTCCCCTTCCATCTCACGCTCAATATCTCTCCAACACTCCTCGCGATGTTGCAGGACCGTGTCCTCAGGCAGCGTACCCTCGCCTACCTCGACCGGACCCTCCGGCTCTGCCGCGACGAAGTCGAGCGTTCCGATGTAAGCGGATTCGGCGATCTCGCCCGCCTCTACGAAGATCGGCTCTACCGGCTCCGGACCCTGTTTGTCGATGAGTGGCAGGGAGACCTCATCAAGGCCTACACCAGCCTTCGTGACAGCGGCCATCTTGAAATCACGGCAAGCGCCGCGACTCACGGCCTCCTTCCGCTACTGATGCGTGTCCCTGAAGCGGTACAATCTCAGGTTCGGGCAGGGATTCGCCAGTATGTGCAGTGCTTCGGCCGCCTTCCAAAAGGATTCTGGCTTCCCGAGTGCGCCTTTGCCCCGGCCCTTGCAAAACTCCTCAAGCAGGAAGGAATCGACTGGACCATCGTTGAAGAACACGGGCTCACGACTTCTCCTGTCCCAAGCGAAGATTTCCCTTTTATCCCCGGCGAAACAGCGGATGGCCTGCTTGTTTTCGGACGCAGCCAGGACAGCAGCAGCGAAGTCTGGAGTGCCGACGAAGGCTTTCCCGGCGATGTGCGATATCGTGACTTCATGCGCGATCTTGGACTCGAGGCGCCAGCCGAATACCTCAGTGAATACCTCGGGGAATCCGGCGAACGCCAACTCACCGGAATCAAGTACTACCGTTCAGAACAGGGCGAAAACGGAAGTAAAATCTACGACCCTGAGCTCGCTTCACAGGCCCTCGAAGAACATTCACTCCGTTTTATCAGCAGTCGCGGCGCTCAACTCGCCGCCCTCGAAGCAAGCGGCACCGCAAACCCTCTCGTCGTCTGTGCCTTCGATGCCGACCTCTTCGGTCACTGGTGGTATGAGGGCACCGAGTTTCTCGAACGCGTTTTCCGCAAGACAGCCGGGCGTGGTGACTTTTCCTTCGTGAATCCGATGAGCTACCTCAAGAGCAACGAAGGTCGCGAATGGCCTGAGGCTGCTCCCGTCAGCTCCTCATGGGGGGAAGGTGGCTACTTTGAAATCTGGACCAGTGAAGAGAATAACTGGGTGCAGGAGGAAATCCAGAAGCGCGCCGAGAAGCTTGCCCACTTCGTTCGCATGTTTGAAACAAACCGGGCCGATCTGCTTGATGATGCAATAAATCATCAGCAGCGATGCATTCAAATCATGACCAAAGAGCTCATGCTCGCTCAAACGAGCGACTGGAGTTTCCTCATGAAAAATGAACCTTCCCGCGAATATGCCGAGACACGCACTCGTCAGCATCTTGCTAATTTCGATGAAGCCTGGGGCGTTACCACGCAAGTGTATGCTGATCCGGGAATCCTCGGGGAAATCGAAGCCCGGAACCCGATTTTTTCAGACCTCCCCTGGAACCTTTACGAGCCGTACGGCTAAGTCACTTCGCGGGAAGCACTCATGGCTGAAAACTACGTATATTTCGATCTCGAAACCCAGCGCTCCGCCAATGATGTCGGCGGCTGGGACAAAAAAGCGGACATGAAAATGTCCGTTGGGGTGACCTACAGCACAACCCGCGGCGGCTACATGATTTACGACGAGTCGATGGTGCAGCAGCTCATCGACGAATTATGTGCCGCCGATGTCGTGGTTGGCTTCAACCACATCTGGTTCGACTACGAGGTCCTCATGGGATACACCATCCTCGATCTTAAAGAGCAAACCACGAATCTCGATCTCATGCTCGACCTTGAGAAAGAACTCGAGCACAAGCCGAAACTCGATGCGGTCGCTTCAGAATCTCTTGGGGGCGGCAAAACGGCGGTGGGCACGGATGCCATCAAATGGTGGCAGGAAGGCCGCCTCATGGACATCGCCGAATACTGCTGCTACGACGTCAAGGTGACGAAGGAAGTTCACGAGTTCGGGGCAAGGAACGGTCTCGTGAAGTACAAAAACCGCTTCAACCAGTCACTCGAAGTGCCCGTGAAGTGGACCCTGCCGACCTGACAGGGTTAGGTCGGTGAGCTAACTCTGTCGAGTTGCCGAAGGGAACGCTGAAGGGCTTCGCTCCCGGGGATCGCAACGCCGCTCCGCACCTTTGCGGACGGGCGGTAGCGCCCCCCATGGAACTCGTCCCTCAGTTTCCGCTATTTAGCGAACTTGCGATAGAGCCAGAGCAGAAGAACGGCACCGAGGGTGCCTACGATCAGCTTCATGATGAGGCCACCGCTGCCGATTCCGACAAGGCCGACAAGAAATCCGCCGACAACCGATCCGAGAATACCGATTGCGATGGTGATGAGAATGCCGACAAAGCCTTTGCCGTCACCCGGATCTTTTCCGGGCATGAAGTATTTAGCAAGGAGTCCGATAACGAGGCCGAGAAGAATGGTGTAGAGCATAATAGTATAATTTTTGGTTCGGTATGAAGGCTACTGAATGAAGTCCGGATACCGAAGTATAAAGCTCAGACAATTTTGTAACCTCCAGCTGATCCTTTCCCGGAAGGCAGCCGTCTTTTTCGCTGGAGGGACAGGTTCCACCCTCTCCGATCTTTGCAGCAAGCGCATGGAGTAACCTTTCCTGATTCAATACCCGGACACCCGATACTTCAGATCCCCCCGAACCCCCATCAGCTATCCTGCTCAGTGGATTCCACATCGTCGGCATCTTCTTTGCCCGCCGACGCCGTCTGTGAACCCGGAGCGCACTGCGTCCGGGAATGTCATGCAAAGCATACGAATTCATGTGATTTGCTACGACCGATCGATGTGACCTTTGAAGTTGACGTGCGATGTAAATGAAGTGTTTCTACAAATAACATCAGATTGATTCGATGAGACTGTTTCTATTATTTCTCCTAGTTGGCCTTAGCCAGGTCAGCTTTCTTCAGGCTTCCATCATTTTGGATCAAAAAACCGGAGACCGCACCCTTACGAGAACCTGGACACTCACCGACCTGGACGACCCCACTCCCACGCTCGCATCGAACCAGGGCATTGATGCCATTTCCGGATCGCTCACCGGAGGAGCGGCCCTTGCCGGGGAATCTTTCTCTCTAACCTTCTCTGCAAGCTCAGGCTGGAATAGCACCGCGTCGGCGACTGCAGTTTCGAATGGATTATTTGAGACATACCTCACCACCTTGACCACTCAGGACGTCAATGGGAATGCCGGTTCTCCTGATCTTGGCTGGGGTGTTAACGGGGGTAACAACAACAATCAAATCGAAGCGGGCGAAGCTCTGGTTATTACCTGGGATACTTCCGATCTCGACCTGCTTTCCCAACTGAGCCTCTCTGAAATCGCGTTTAATAACTTCACCTCCACCAGTAGAGTCGATTTCGTCGTCTACGATGTGAGTGCTGACACCCCGATCTTCTCAACCTTCGGCTTCGATGCGAACAACTCAGATGCAATGAGTGGAAACTGGATTTTGGAGGATGGCGATCTCCTTGTCATTGCCGGAGGTGCCGGGAGCGCCCCTTTCCGATTCAATACCATGACCCTCGATGTGGAAGCCGTCCCTGAACCCTCTTCCGTTATTCTGCTCAGTGGAGTCCTCGCCGTCGGCATCTTCTTTGTCCGCCGGCGCCGCCAGTCCGTTCGACAGGCATAACATCCGGGCAAATTGACCTCTTTGAGAGATTTCGCCTTTCTCTCCCCGCAGCCTCCTGCATTGAATCCGACAGCTCCGCCGAAGTCCATGCCTCTCGTGACTTCGACTTTATTTGGATGCACCCCCGCCTACCGTGCGTAACCTTCGCGCAGCGCTTGAAAGGCTGCTGATGACCGCATGGCGAAACCTAAGCATACCGCAGGAGACGACTCCTATATCGAAGTCCGGGGGGTCCGGCAAAATAATCTCAAAGGGATCGATCTCGACATTCCTATCGGGAAACTGACGGTGGTGACCGGCCCGAGCGGCTCCGGTAAATCGAGTCTCGCTTTCCAGACTCTCTATGCGGAGGGACAGCGCCGCTACGTGGAAACATTCTCCCCCTACACGCGCCAGTTTTTCGACCGCATGGACAAACCGCAGGTGGATTCGATCAAAGGAATCCCTCCGGCCATTGCAATCGAGCAGCAGAATGCGGTCAAAACGACACGCTCGACCGTGGGAACGATCACGGAGATCAACGACTACCTGAAGCTTCTTTTCCCCAGGCTCTGCACGGGCTATGATCCTATCTCCGGCGAGGTGATCGAGCCCGACAGCCCGGAGTCGATCCTGCGAAAAACGATTTCCCGTTTCGGTAAAGAGAACTCGCTCCTCATCCTTTTCGGGGTACCCGCTCCCGCGAAAACAAAGCCGGCCGAGTTTTTCGATTTTCTCCGGGAACAGGGCTATCTCCGCGCCTGGATCTTTGGCGAAGCCTACCGCTCCGATACCCCTGAGGAATACAGGAAGAAAACCCTCCCCGCACAAGTCGATGTGATCCAGGACCGCGTCGCGCCGTCCCGTCGCTCACGCTTCCTCGAAGCACTCGAACGGGCCCTCGATCTCGGCAAAGGCATCGTCACGATCGTTGACCCGAAGTCCGGGGATCGAATTTCGTTCTCCCGCGGATGGCTCTCCCCCGACACCGGCACCGAGTTAAAGCCCCCGACCCCCGGACTGTTCAGTTTCAACAATCCCCTCGGTGCCTGCCCGGATTGCAAAGGGTTCGGCAAAGTGATCGGAATCGACATCGACAAAGCGATGCCGGAAAAATCGCTCTCTATCGCCGAAGGCCTCGTGAGAGCCTTTCAGGGAGACAGCCACTACGAGTGCGAAGAGGACCTCGAACGCTGTGCGAGAGCCCGCGGCCTCAGCCTGGTCACTCCCTTCGATGAAATGGATGAGGCCGATCAGCAATGGATCATCGAGGGCGAAGGAGGCGATCCCGAAGAAGCCTGGCAGCACGGGGTCTGGTATGGCGTCCGTGGATTCTTCGAATGGATGGAGTCACGCGCCTACCGGATGCATGTCCGGGTGTTCCTGAGTCGCTACCGGAGCTATACGACCTGTAAAGCTTGCAAAGGTTCCCGACTCAAACCGGAAGCGCTGAACTTCAAAATAGCAGACAAGACACTCCCGGATCTCTGGAAACTCTCGATCGACGACGTCGCGGCCTTCTTTGCCTCTCTTAAAGTCAAAAAGTCAGACAAAACCGCGACGATGCTTTACGAGGAGGTCAGCAATCGCCTCGGGTATCTGCAGGAAGTTGGACTGGGCTACCTCAACCTCGACCGCCCCACGCGGACCCTTTCCGGCGGCGAAACCGAGCGGGTCAACCTCACCACCTGTCTCGGCGCGAGCCTGACCAACACGCTCTTCGTCCTCGATGAACCGACCGTCGGTCTCCACCCCCGCGATGTCGGAAAACTCATCGCGGTGATGCAACGCCTTCGCGACCTCGGCAACACCCTTGTTGTCGTCGAACATGAGGAAGCTGTGATTCGTGCCGCCGATCATCTCATCGACATCGGGCCCGGACGCGGTGAAGGGGGCGGGGAGCTCGTCTACGCCGGTCCGGGCGCAGCATCGAGAGCTGCGGCCATCCCGCTCCAGAAGAAGCACCCCCGGGCACTCACTCTCGACTACCTCAGCGGCAACAAAGAGATCGCCATGCCCGCAAAGCGCCGCCAGGCTAAACGTTCACTTTCGATCAAACGAGCCGCGCAACACAACCTGAAGAAGATCGATGCGGAGATTCCGCTCGGCGTTCTCTGCTGCATCACGGGAGTATCAGGCTCCGGCAAATCGACCCTGATTCACTCCGTCCTCTACGGAAACCTGATGGAAGACCTCGGGCTTGCCGGTTCCGAAATGGAAATCGGGCAATGCAAAGAGATTCGCGGCAGTGGCTTCATCCGCGAAGTGGTCATGGTCGATCAATCCCCCCTCGCGCGGACACCGCGTTCGACCCCGGCGGTTTACACCGGCATCTTCGAACCGATTCGAAAGCTCTTCACGGAGACTCCCGATGGAAAATCACGCGCAGTCACCCCCGGCTATTTTTCCTTCAACAGCGGAGCCGGTCGCTGCGCCCGCTGCATGGGGAATGGTCATGAGAAAGTCGAGATGCAGTTCCTCTCCGACCTCTATGTCACCTGCCCGGAGTGCGAGGGAAAACGCTACACCCCGGAAGCAATGGAGATCGAGCTGGAAGGCAAATCGATCCACGATGTCCTCACGATGACGGTGACGGAAGCGATCCCGTTCTTCTTTGAGATCGACAACAGAAAGGCCGTTAACGTCGTGACGGGCCTTCAACTCCTTGCTGACGTGGGCCTCGGCTACCTTCGCCTCGGACAGCCATTGAATACCCTTTCCGGTGGTGAGAGCCAACGCCTCAAGCTCGTCGGACATCTCCTCGCCAAACCGAAACGGGGGCAACAGGATGACAAAACCACCCTGCTTATTTTCGACGAACCGACAACGGGACTTCATTTTGATGATACCGGAATGTTACTGCGGGTCTTCGAACGCCTCGTCGAAGCAGGCGACTCCGTCATCGTCATCGAACACAATCTCGATGTCATTAAATGTGCGGACCACGTCATCGATCTCGGTCCGGAGGCAGGAGTGAATGGCGGCGAGATCGTCGTCTGCGGAACCCCGGAGGAAGTCGCAAAGCATCCCGGATCGCACACCGGACGGTTTCTCGCCGAGCATTTCGCCCCGAGAAAGTCCGTCGCCCGTGAGCAACTCAAAGTGGCGGATTCCAGCGATCCCGTTCTCTACGAAGTAAAACGGCAGAAGAACACGATCGAACTCTACGGCGCCCGGGAAAACAACCTGAAGAATATCGATGTATCGATTCCGCGGGAGCAGTTCGTCGTCATCACCGGCCTGAGTGGCTCCGGCAAGTCGACGCTCTCCTTCGACATTCTCTTCGCCGAGGGGCAGCGGCGTTTTCTCGACAGCATGTCAACCTACGCCAGGCAGTTCGTCGAACAGATGGAACGGCCCGACATTGACTTGATCACCGGTCTCCCCCCCACTGTCGCGATTGAACAGCGAATCTCCCGGGGAGGAGGGAAGTCCACGGTCGCCACGGTGACGGAGGTCTGGCATTTCCTTCGCCTCCTCTTTGCCAAAGTGGGAACGCAGTTTTCCCCCGACTCCGGGAAGGCTGTCGTGAAACAGAGTGTCAGCTCCATTGTGACCACAGTTCGAAAGGAAGCCGCCCGGGGTAAAAAGCCGGTGAAGGTCATGGCTCCACTGATCAAAGCGCGGAAAGGCTACCATACTGAAGTCGCCGAGTGGGCGGCACGACAGGGATTCGATACCCTCCTGGTCGACAAGCAACTGGTCGCGGTGGACGAGTTTGAACGGCTGGAACGATTCAAGGAACACCACATCGACGTTATCATCGGGGAAGTGGACCGGAAGACCACGCCGGAAGAGACGCTTTCCATGGTGGAAACCGCGCTCCGCCTCGGGAAGCGAACCATCAGATTCTTCGATCAGGATAATCACATCCAGGTGGCGAACACGGAGATGGCCGACCCTGAAACGGGACGATCTTTTGAGGAGCTTGACCCACGGCTTTTTTCCTACAACTCCCCCCACGGCTGGTGCCCGATGTGTCGCGGCTATGGCTCCGTCGAAAAGCGACCCACTGCATCCGATGATCGTGATGCCGAGTCACAACTCGATGCGGAGTTGCGTGAAGAGTACCGACGTTCCCGGTCACGGAGCGAAATGGACCTCGAAACCTGCCCTGAATGCAACGGCGCCCGGCTCAACGAAGTCGCCCGTCATGTCAGGATCGGCGACGTTGCGATTCACGAGATTGCCGGCCAATCAGTGATCGAGGCAAAAAAGGTGATCAATAGCCTCAAACTTGAAAAGGAATCTGCGCTCATCGCCCGCGATATTCTGCCGGAGATCTCGCAGCGCCTTCACTTCATGGAAGAGGTTGGTCTCGGCTATTTGCAGCTGGACCGGTCGGCAACGACTCTGAGTGGGGGCGAAAGTCAACGCATTCGCCTCGCCTCCCAACTCGGATCAAACCTTCGCGGAGTCCTCTACGTCCTCGATGAACCCACGATCGGGCTCCACCCGCGGGACAATGAAAATTTACTCAACACCTTGGTCTCCCTGAAAGCGAAAGGGAATTCGCTCGTGGTTGTCGAGCACGACGAGGAAACGATTCGCCGATCCGACCACCTCATTGATCTTGGTCCCGGGGCTGGTCAGTTTGGCGGGGAGATCGTCTGGCAGGGGCCACCGGCGGAACTGTTTTCCAGCAAAAGGATTGGCACGAAATCCCCGACCTTCGCTGCTTTTTCATCCCCTCTCATTCATCCCATGAAAGGGAAACGACGCAAGCTTCCCGCGAGAAACCGGAAGGAAGGCTGGCTGCGCGTTAAAGGTGCCTCTGCTAACAATCTGAAGAATGTCGATATCCGCATCCCGATCGGACGACTCACTGTCATCGCCGGCATTTCGGGCTCCGGAAAGTCGAGCTTCATGCGGGGCGTTCTCAAACCGGCGGTTGATTCCCAATTAAAGAAGCCCTCGAAAAAGTCCACCGGAAGGAAACCGGAGAAGACCTGGAAATCAATCGAAGGGGTCGATCAGCTTGAGGCAATCTATGAGGTCGATCAGTCACCGATCGGAAAGACCTCCCGCTCAACGCCGGCGACTTACGTGAAGGTCTTCGACGAGATTCGAAAGATGTTCGCACAACTTCCCGAGGCCCGTGCGCGCGGCTACACCGCATCGAGATTCTCTTTCAACACCGAAGGAGGACGCTGCGAAGCATGCAAGGGCAACGGACAGATCAAGCTCGAGATGAACTTTCTCCCCACCACCTATGTCGAATGTGAAGAGTGCCGGGGACGACGCTTCAACAGTCCAACTCTCGAAGTCGAGTACAACGGCAAGTCGATCGGTGATGTCATGGACCTCTCGATCGAAGAAGCTTCGGAGTTTTTCGGGGGACACCCCAAGATCGCACGAACCTTCTCCCTGATGAAAGACACCGGACTGGGGTACCTCCGCCTCGGCCAGCCCAGCCCCAGCGTCTCGGGCGGCGAAGCACAGCGAATCAAGCTGGTCACGGAGCTGACCAAAGGAATCGGGCGCTCCTCAAACGCGCGCCTCCGTCAAAACCGCACGCCGAAGTCGAATCTCTATCTCATCGAGGAACCAAGCATCGGGCTTCACACGGCTGACGTCGTTCGCCTCCTCGAAATCATGCACCGCCTGGTCGATGACGGGCACACCGTCGTCGTCATCGAACACAGTCTTGAGATCATGGCGGAGGCCGACTACGTGCTTGAGATTGGCCCGGAAGCGGGTGCCGATGGAGGTGAAATTGTCGCAATGGGAACGCCGGAGGAAGTGGCCGAAGTCAAAGAAAGCCGAACCGCTCCGTTTCTGAAACGCCAACTTCAAAGTAAGCCCTAACTGCCTAATAAGGAAATTGATCATCGAACCACAAAGCGCTAGAACTCGAAGATGGACTCGATTCTATCCCCTTCTCATGCGGCGGTTTCTGCAGCCGTCGTCGATCAACTCACCCGGACTAAAGGATGGACACGCTTTTTCAGCGTCCTTCTCTGGATCGGAGCGGCCTTCCTCATTCTCGGAGGTCTCGCCCTCATTGGCATAGGAGCCGCGTCAGGCCTTGCCGGTGACGCCCTTACTGAGCAATTAGGCGGGGCAATGGCAACAATCCCGCTCGGAATTCTCTATTTTCTGTTGGCCTTCATCTATATTTACCCCGCCTTGAAACTGGGCAAATTTTCCAGCCGGATCGCCGATCTCAGCACCCAACCTTCCGAAACCAATCTGGTCGCGGCCCTCAACGAGCAGCGTGCGTTCTGGAAATACGTCGGAATCTGGATGATCGTTTTCTTTGTCCTCTATATCGTGGTCATTATCGGAGCGATCGGCTTCGGGGCGATGGGGGCAATGTCCGCCGCCAGTGAAGCATAGGCCTGAGGGAAACAAAAAACCCCGTGCCTTTCGACACGGGGTTCTACTTAGTAATTCGCTTGGTAAAGAGAGAAATTACTCTGCTGCAGGAGCGTCAGTTGCCTCGTCGACAGCTTTAGCTGCGTCGTTGACCTTCTTCTTCATTGCATCGCCAGTCTTTGCAGCGGCGTCTTTCGTTGCGTCAGCAGCCTTCTTGGCGCCTTCTTTCGTTGCTTTGACAGCCTTTTCAGTTGTCTCGGCAGTTGCGTCAGCAGCTTTCTTGGCTCCCTCTTTAGTTGCCTCGACAGCCTTTTCAGTCGTCTCTTTGGTTGCCTCAACAGCCTTTTCAGTTGTTTCTTTAGTGGCTTCCACAGCTTCAGTAGCAGCTTCCTTAGTTGCCTCAGCAGCTTCGGTCGCATCTTCCTTCATTCCCTCTACAGTCTTCTCGCAGCCTACCATTGTAAGGGCAGCAGCGATGACAGTGAGAGCCATCAGTTTTTCGATTGATTTGGTCAATTTCATGTTGGTTCAGATAGTTCATCCCGTCATACGGACGAGACAGATTCCTTTTACACCTAATTCCCTTCATTTTCAACGATTCGAAAGGGATTCCGTCGATCTGAAGACGATTTCCATTACCGCTGTGTCGCAGCATGTGCTAGCTTCCCGCCCGAAAAAAACACCCACCTCCGATACTGCTATGAGCCAAAGCCTCTTTGAAAAAGTCTGGGAATCACACGCCGTGAATACCCTCTCGAATGGACAGACCCAACTTCTCATTGGCACGCATCTCATCCATGAGGTCACGAGCCCCCAGGCATTCGGCATGCTCCGTGATCTGGGATTGAAGGTGAAATACCCGGAGCGCACCTTTGCGACCGTCGATCACATCGTTCCTACGAAAAGCCAGATCGAACCTTTCGAAGATGGACTGGCTCAGGACATGATCACCGCACTGCGCGACAACTGTAAAGAATTCGGGGTGAAGTTTTTTGATATCGGCAGCGGTGGACAGGGCATTGTTCACGTCGTCGGACCGGAACAGGGGATCACCCAGCCCGGAACAACCATTGCCTGTGGCGACTCACATACCGCGACTCACGGCGCCTTCGGCGCGATCGCTTTCGGCATCGGAACGACCCAGATCCGCGACGTTCTCGCGACGCAGACGATGGCACTGAGCAAGCTCAAGGTTCGACGCATCAACGTGGATGGGGAGCTTCCTCCCGGGGTCTACGCGAAGGATGTCGTCCTGCACATCATCAAGCTGCTCGGCGCAAAGGGCGGGATCGGCTACGCCTACGAATATGGTGGCAGCCTCTTCGATCATTTCTCCATGGAGGAACGCATGACGGTCTGCAACATGTCGATCGAAGGCGGCGCTCGTTGCGGCTACGTCAATCCTGACGAAAAGACCTTTGCCTACCTCAAAGATCGCCCCTACTCACCGAAAGGTGCCGATTGGGACGCGGCCGTGGAAAAATGGACAGCCCTCGCCTCCGACGAAGGGTGCCACTACGACGACGTCGTGAACATCAATGCAGCCGATATCGCCCCCTCTGTGACCTGGGGAATTTCTCCGGACCACGGCATTTTCGTGACCGAAAACATCCCGTCGCCTGACGATCAGCCGGACGAGGAAGGCCGCAAGAGCATCGAGGAAGCGCTCGAATACATGAAGTTCGAAGCGAACACACCCATCGCCGGCAAAGCGGTCGATGTCTGCTTTATCGGCAGCTGCACAAACGGCCGCCTTTCTGATTTCCGCGAAACCGCCAAATTCCTCAAAGGCCGCAAGGTCGCCAATGGAGTCACCGCAATCGCTGTTCCCGGATCCGAAATTGTCGATCATCTGTGCCGCCAGGAGGGGATTCATGAAATCTTCGAAGCAGCCGGATTTGAGTGGCGTGGAGCAGGATGCTCGATGTGCCTCGCGATGAATCCCGATAAGCTGATCGGCGACCAGCTTTGCGCGAGTTCCAGCAACCGGAACTTCAAAGGCCGCCAGGGATCCCCGATCGGAAGAACCATTCTCATGTCACCCGTCATGGTCGCTGCGGCGGCGATCACCGGGGTCGTGAGCGATGCCCGTGACGTCTTCGATGTGAAGAGTGAGGCGGCCGCCTGATTTGTCGCCGGAAGAAAGTGCCAGAGAACTGCGGCAATGCTGGACAAGCTACCGTTGCTGCCTTCCGGCCCTGGCGGGGTTTACCTGCCACCACTCCGCAGCCTCTGACGCGGCGAATATACACGGCTCTCTGAAAATGCGAGCGTTGAAAACATTTCGTCAGGGTGCAAAGTAGTCTGACAAACCCATGAGCACTGCGACCACGACCCAGACTCTTCCCGACGAGAGCGGACACTTTGGAACATTCGGGGGGCGCTTTGTCCCTGAAACCCTGGTTGCCGCCCTCGACGAACTCACTGCTGAGTATGAAAAAGCAAAAGCGGACCCCGCTTTTCAGCTGGAACTGAATAATCTGCTGGCTGAATTCTGCGGACGCGAAACCCCGCTCTATTATGCCGAACGCTGGTCCCGGGAGCTGGGCGGTGCCAAAATCTTCCTGAAACGTGAGGACCTCCTGCACACCGGTGCGCACAAGATCAACAATGCCCTCGGGCAGATCCTGATCGCGAAACGCCTCGGTAAAAAGCGGATCATCGCTGAAACGGGCGCCGGGCAGCACGGCGTTGCCACGGCCACCGTCGCGGCACACTTCGGGATGGAATGCATCGTCTACATGGGCGCGATTGACATGGAGCGCCAGCGTCTCAACGTCATTCGAATGCGCCTCCTCGGTGCGGAAGTCCGGGGAGTCGAAGCAGGCCAGAAAACGCTCAAGGAGGCCGTCAACGAAGCCCTGCGCGACTGGGTCACCAACGTCCGCTCAACCCACTACATTCTCGGAAGCGCCCTTGGCCCACACCCCTATCCAATGATGGTGAGGGACTTTCATCGCGTCATCGGCCTCGAGGCGCGACGCCAGATCCTCGAGCGCGAGGAAAAACTCCCTGACCTTCTCGTCGCCTGCGTCGGCGGAGGCAGCAATGCAATAGGCCTCTTTCACCCCTTCCTCGAAGACGAAGGCGTCAAAATGATGGGCGTCGAGGCAGGCGGACACGGCATCAAGCACGGGGAACACGCGGCCCGTTTTCAAGGCGGGAAGCTAGGGGTCCTTCAAGGGACGAAAACCTGGCTCCTTGCCGACGAAGACGGACAGATTGAGCTCACCCATTCCGTTTCGGCAGGTCTCGACTACGCCGCCGTCGGCCCTGAGCACGCTTTTTTACAGGACAAGGGTCGCGTCGAATACACCTACGCGACCGATGATGAAGCACTCGCCGCGTTTTCAGGACTCTCGAAAACCGAGGGCATTATCCCGGCACTGGAAACTTCTCATGCCCTTGCCTACGTAAATAAAGTCGCCGGCACGATGAACAAAGATCAGATCATCATTGTAAGCTTGTCCGGCCGTGGCGACAAAGATGTTGAGCAAGCCGCGAAGTTCCTCATGCCGGACGCGTAGACCCTCCCCTTCTCGCTATCTTCTTCCCTTTCTTCACCACCACGCTGAAAAAGGTGAGAGGGATTCCGAAAAGGAGAAAGACGACGCCTACTCCGGAACCTCCCCCGAGATGACCCCGCCGGTCGCAGCGGGCTTCGTCGTCGTTGGAGCCTCCCCCGGGTCAGTTTTTCCCTGTCCGGTTTTGGTGATCTCAATTAACCGCGCTGAGCCGTAGGCTTTGTCGACGAGGCCTTCGACAAGAATACGGAGTTCCTGCACTTCAGCTTCACTGAGAATCTCCTGCTCCGGCAGGGTGGTCCGCTTCTGAATTTCAAGGAGACCGGCCTGAATCTCTTTCACCAGTTCATTCTCCTTAATGCGGGGCTCAAGCGTTTCGAGATTAAGAACAAAATACTCAATGATCTCAGGTCGCGCGAGCGTGGAGGCTTTTGCCGGGTCGTAGGGCACCAGTGACGCAGCCGTTCCAATCTCAAAGGCTCGAAGCCACCCCCCGAGACTGACAAGATTGGCCGCGTCGACATCGCGAATTAAAACCATCTCTTTCTCGACATCTTTCTGCGTCCGCGAAAGCTCATTCTTCAGCTCATCCCAATCGCTGAGAGCCCCCTTTTCCAGCATGCTTTTCATGTGACTTGAGATACGAGTCCCCGATCCCAGATTGCTCGCATGCTGAAGGAGAGAACGGCCCACCGGCTCCAGATCGAAGAACTGTTCCGCCTCGACCGCAAAGAAACCATCCGCAAGAAGCAGCCCCACCGTGATCGCGAGATGGGTTCGATCCTTCGGCGGCTGTTCCGGCATGACACGCTTCAGCTCATCGTAGGGAAGAGGCCTGAGCTTCTGCAGATCCGCGAAGATCTTTTTGATCGACGGAGTGGTGAACTTATTCACTCCGAATTCCTCACGAACATGCTCATCCTCTAACAGCTCATCCGGAATGTCCTGAGCCGACAATGGCCAAACAGGACAGAGAGCGAGAAGCAGGATCGTGGAAAGAGTGCAGAAAGAAAGTGGAGAACGGCGCATAGGAACCTCAGGAAAGGAGTCTCTAATAAGACGAACGAAAACTAAATCCGGCAGAAAAGAATGCTAGAAATTTGTATTTTGTTAATTTAGGTTGATATTACATATGAGAGAAATCTCATTCCAGCCACTCACTCTCTGGAAATCAGCCAATCGGGAATGTTATCGGAGTTCTAAGATAGAACCCCGAAATAACGTTATATCCTCAAATCCCGATGAATCCTGTATCCTGCTCCTTATCGTTGGCGACGATGGCAAGCCTCTTGGGCCTTTGCCTCTTTTCAACCAGCTGTGCCGTGCAAACCAGCGCCAAACGTGACGATCTACATGTCATGGAAGTTTCCGTGCCTCAGCAGAAAATGGCTCTCTACCGGCAGGGCAAGCTCATTAAAACTTATCCCATTTCCACCTCGAAATTCGGCCTCGGAGACGAGAAGGGCAGCTACCGCACCCCTCTCGGAAAAATGGAAGTCGCCGAAAAAATCGGTCAGGGAAAACCTGCTGGAGCCGTCTTTAAGAGCCGAAAGTGGACCGGCGAGGTCATTAAGCCTAATTCCCCCGGACGCGATCCTATCGTTTCCCGGATCCTCTGGCTCAACGGTTTGGAACCGAAGAACAAGAATACCTACTCCCGCTGTATTTACATTCATGGAACCGCAGCGGAGAACAGCGTCGGTAAAGCCTCGAGCTACGGATGCGTTCGCATGAAATCACGCGATGTCATTGATCTCCATTCCAAAGTGGGCGTGGGATCAAAGGTCTTTGTGGTTCGAAAAGGGCTCTGGCGGGATGAGGCGAAAGCGGAAGCAGCCCGCAAGGCCACGATCCAGGCCCTCCCTCCCGTCGACCCGCCTGCAACACTTCCGGTCATGGAGTCTCAGGCGACCCTCGCAACCCTGCCGGTACTGAATCCGGTGGATCATTCCTCCACCGGTGTGGACGTGCTTTCAGGGCAGGGATGGGACCGTGGATACATTGAAACCGCCGCCCCTGTAGTTAACCCTTGACGTTACGCGGGAAACAGGTATGTTCCGCGCCCTATTAATTGACCGAAACAATTCGAACAGATGGCCAACACAAGATCAGCTCGCAAGCGCGTCCGTAAAACAGAGAGAGAGACCGCTCGTAACCGTATTCTCAAGACCCGCGTTAAACTTCTCCGCAAGGAAGTGAGCGAGGCTGCGGAAGCTGGTGATACGAAGAAAGCTCAGGAAGCCTACAACAAATTTGCTTCCGCTGCTGACAAGGCTGCCAAGAAGGGAACCTTCCATAAGAAGACAGCAAGCCGTCTCAAAAGCCGCACTGCAGCCCTTCTTCCCAAGTCTGCTTAAGTCTCTTAATGTCATCCAACCCTGTCAGGTCAATGACCTGGCCCTGTTGAATTTCACGAAACCCTGCTACGGCAGGGTTTTTTTGTGCCCGAAATTCCCGATTAACGAACAAGCACTCGGGCTCAAGCCGTTTCCGTCACATCAAAATCACTTACCGAGCGTCACTTCTGAACCGGCAACATCGCACTTCCAGGTGCGCTTCGTCCCGTCAGAGTATCGGTCCACATAGGTGATGACCTGCACTTTGTAGGGAATTTTGCGCCCGCAGGGAAGGCAGTGATGACGATACTCCCACTCCTTTTTCTTCTTCACAGTGTACCACTTCACGACGCCGCGGGGCGGCTGGTAGTCACCCACACATTCACATTTGCTAAAGCGACCGGCTTGAACAGGAGTCACCGAAAGCTGGAGGGCAAAGGCCCCGAAAAGAAGAAAAACGAGAGGTCGTGTCATCGGAAAATAGATTCGCTTCCTATCGAAATAGAATATTCAGCGAGGTGACGCAAACATTTATCGTTGCCGCAAACGAGCGACTTCAAATTCAATAGAGGATATCCAGCAACTCGACCTCAAAAATCAGCGTCTCATTCGGCCCGATTTTTGGAGGCGCCCCCCGCTGACCGTAGGCAAGGTTCGGCGGGATAATGAACTTATACTTTGCCCCTTTTTGCATGAGCTGAAGCCCCTCAGTCCACCCCGGGATCACCTGAGTGACTCCAAAGGTGGCCGGCTGCCCGCGCTGCTTACTGCTGTCGAAGACGGTTCCATTCGTGAGGGTGCCGTGATAGTGAACCTTCACCTTATTATAAGTGCTGGGACGAGGACCGCTTCCGGCACGGATAACCTGATACTGCAGGCCTGAATAAGTCCGCTGCATTCCCGTCGGCGCGGCCGGTTCCGATGCAGTCGCTCCGGTTGCGCCGCCGGACTGAAGGCTTCCCGGGTCAGAGGGTCGAACCGTGGGAGATTCGATATCCGGCCCCTTCGTCTTACAGGAAGCGAAAGCGAGCACTGCGAAAACTGACAAGAGGCGAACAGGGAGGGAAAAGCAGTTCATGAGCGGCGAAACTGCCATCGAAAACGGGAAAACGAAAGAGAAAACAGGATCACTCTTCGGATACGGCCTCAGCCTCCTGAAGCTCCTCCAATTTGTCGTAGCCGCACTTAGTCAGCCCGATGAGAAGGAAACCAATCGCAAAGACAATCGCGAGACCGATGAAACCCTTCATTCTCATGAAAACAGTCTACGAGCAAAAGGATACGTTTGGCTATGCCTCCTTTGGCTGACGAAATGCTGAGATGATCAACAAGGCAGCAGCGACACAAATGCAGGAGTCTGCGACATTGAAAGAAGGAAAGTGCCCTCCTGAAGTTGGAAAGAGTCTTCCGTAAAAGGGAGGCTGAAAATCAAGGAAATCGACGACATAGCCGCGACCGGGAAGGGCCCGGTCGGTGAAATTACCGAGAATCCCACTGATGAGCAGCGCGGCGGAAACTTTCGACACCCGATCGGGAAAAGCGTTCTTTCGCCAAAGCGTGACGATGCCGGCAATCGCAAGCACTCCAATCGCTCCGAAAATCCAGTTTGCATAGGGATTGCCGTTGAACATTCCAAAAGCCATCCCCGTGTTGTGAACCCGAACGAGATTGAAAAAATCCGGGATCACCTCAATCACTTCCGGCGACGGATACTCGGGGAAACGTTTCAGGATCCAGGCCTTGGTGACCTGATCCAGAATGAAGAGCGGCAGGGTAATATAGAGAAGCAATTTCATCGGGAAGGCTTCAATGAGAGTTCATGACTTCTTCGCATCGTACGCAAAGGCCGCTTTTAGAAGAAACCGGAACTGATCGTCGGCAGCGGGGGCATTCCTCCTCATCGGTAACCACCACGCTGGCGGCAGCTTCTCCTGAGGCGTCTTCGATCGTGAATTTCGATACCATGAGAAACTCCAGGGCTTCTTCGGGCGAATTCTCGAGGACAGTTCGCGCAGGATCATCCGCCGGCAAAGCGAACTGAACGGCTGCGCACTCGCGCTTCTTGAAGGCCTCCCCTTTCACGGCGGCATCGATCGCCACCTGGGCGAGATCACGAAGGCGCTTCAACTCCTCAACCGCTTCGGTAGCTGCATTACCGGCAAAGGCTTCATCCGCTTCCGGAAAGGTTTCCAAATGCACCGAGGTATCGTGCCCGGCAAATTCCCAGGCCTCGTCAGCGGTGTAGGCCAGGATCGGAGCAATCAGCTTCACCAGCGATTCGAAGACTTGATGCATCGTCGTCTGAGTGGCACGGCGGCGGGTCGAATCCGGAGCATCGCAATACATGCGATCCTTTGTGATATCGACATAGAAGGCGCTGAGATCGACCGCGCAAAACTGATTCAGGGTATTGAAGACCTTACGGAACTCGAATGCTTCGTAGGCCGCCTCGCATTCAGTGATCACCTCACTGAGTCGCTCCATGATCCAGCGATCAACAAGCGTCAGTTCAGCCGGCGACACGGCGTCTTTGTCCGTATCAAAGTCATGCAGGTTCGCGAGGAGAATACGAAGGGTATTCCGGAAGCGCCGATATGGCTCCGCGGTTTGCTTAAAGAGGTCCTCGCCAAAGGGAACCTCGTTCTGCCAGTCAACGCTGCTGACCCAGAGTCGGAGAATGTCGGCCCCGTATTTGTTGTAGAAATAGGCGGCGTCGACCGGTTTACCCGCTTTCTGGGCGGCGGATTTGGAAATCTTTTTCTTATCCTGGTCGACAACAAATCCGTGAGTCATCACCGTTTTGTAGGGTGCGGCATCACGAACCGCAACGCTCAGCATGAGAGAGCTTTGAAACCAACCACGGTGCTGATCCGTGGCTTCCAGGTAGAGATCGGCGGGGCAACTCAATTCAGGATGGCGATCCATGACCGCGACATGGCTTGATCCTGAATCAATCCAGACATCAAGCGTATCGGTGCAGCGACGCGTCCCTTCAGGGAGTCCCAGCTTGTCCGCCCACCAGGCGTCGTCATGCTCAAACCAGAGGTTCGTGCCACCTTCCTCGGTGACATCCGCGACCTGGCGCGCCAGATCAGCATCGATATTAGGAAGCTCCTCACCCGGAAGATAGAACACAGGCAGCGGCACGCCCCAGGTGCGCTGGCGTGAGATACACCAGTCCGGGCGCGATTCCACGGTTCCGTGGATGCGGTTGCGACCCCAATGGGGAAGCCACTCAACCCGGTCAATTTCGCCGAGTGCGGTTTCACGCAACTCATTGATACGAATGAAGAACTGCGGCACCGAACGGAAGATAATAGGCGTCTTTGATCGCCAGCAATGCGGGTAACTGTGAAGATATTTTTCTTTCCCCACCAGCGCACCTTTTCCGGCCAGGATCTTGATGATGGGAATATTCGATTCGTGAACGTGTTGTCCGACGAGCTCGGGAACACCGACTTCGTCCGTGAAATTCCCTTCGTCATCAACCGGCGAGAGGAGGCCGAGATCATTCTGTTGTCCGGCAAGGTAATCATCGCTACCGTGTCCGGGCGCGATGTGAACTGCTCCGGTTCCTGTCTCCGTCGTGACAAACTCAGCCAGAATCACTTTCGAGGTTCGATCGAGAAATGGATGCTGCGCCTCTGCTCCCTCAAGCGCTTCCCCTTTGATCTCGGTCAGTTCCCCGGAAGGAGCAAAACCCGTCTTTGCTTCGAAGGCTTCGATGAGCTCTTTAACGATGATAAATCGCTCCGTGATCCCTTTCTCTTCATGGGTGAACTCGCCTTTCAGGTAGGTGAAACGGGGGTGCACCGCGATCCCGAGGTTCGCCGGGAGGGTCCACGGGGTCGTCGTCCAGATCACCATGGAGGCGTCATTGGCATGCTCGCCCGTCACGAGCGGAAACTTCACAAAGATCGCAATGTCTTTTACGTCTTCATACTCCACTTCCGCCTCCGCAAGCGCAGTCTGGGCACCGTAGCTCCACTGCACCGGCTTCTTGGACTGATAGACCAGTCCTTTATCAACCAGCGTCGCAAAGACACGAATGATGTCAGCCTCATACTCCGGAGCAAGAGTCAGATAGGGATTGTCCCAATCACCGAGAACACCAAGGCGGCGAAATGATTTTCGCTGAATGTCGATGTACTCGCGGGCAAAGGCCTCGGAACGGCGCCGGATCTCAGCAGGTTCGAGTCCTTTCGACTCTTTCACTACCTTGAACTCAATCGGCAGGCCGTGACAATCCCACCCGGGGACATAGGGACACTCAAAACCGGCCATGGATTTACTCTTCATGACAAGGTCCTTGAGCACCTTATTTAAAGCCGTCCCCATGTGAACATCACCGTTCGCAAACGGAGGACCGTCATGAAGAATGTATCGCGGGGAGTCAGCCGCTTTCCGCTTCGCAATGATCTTTTCGTACAACTCGCTCTTTTCCCAGCCTTCGAGGCGGGCAGGCTCGCGTTTCACGAGATCACCCCGCATGGGGAAATCAGTTTCGGGAAGATTCAGGGTCGCTTTATAACTGGTCGCGCCGTCTTGATCGCTCATAAATATTGCAGGTGGGAAAGGCGCCGAAAGTAGCACCCGCGATGCAGGGGGTCAAAGGGGAAGGCAGACCCCGCAGGATCTTAGGCCGGCAGCTGATTCCGCCTTTTTCTCACGAAGGCAAAGGCCAGAAAGGCAATTCCGATCCCGATCATGAACGTCGAATAAAACTGCCCCCGGGTCAGCCCCATGATGTGTTCAGCGTCCGGCTCACGAAAATTCTCTACCGCAATGCGCCCGATCGCATAGATGATGAAGAAAATGCCCGTGATGATTCCGTGGTAGAGATTCTTCCACTTCAAACGAATCAAAAGAAGGACAGCAAAAGGAAGCAAGCCTTCCACCACCGCCTCGTATAACTGCGACGGATGCCTGGGAGTCAGCATTTCGCCCAGCAGAGCGCGGAAACCTTCATTCTCGCGCGAGGCTTCAGTGATCAAATCCACCACCGCAAAATGGGCATTCTGACCGCTTGCGATCGCGGCAGATACCGCGTGATCCACTTTTGCACCGAGATCGGGCACGAGGTCTTTCCCTTTTGCCGCCAGCTCCCGAAGGCTCTCGGTCGAGAAGACCCAGTCCCTGCCCCCGCCCGGAGTCGCTTTGAGTTCATGTAACTCGTCCGGAAACTTCATCGCCCACGAACTCTCCGTGGGTCGGCCGAAGAGCTCGCCATTGATGAAATTGGCGATGCGTCCGAAGAAAACACCGAGGGGCGCCACCACCACGAGGTTATCACCAAGTCCAAGCCAGGATTTTTTCGTATAACGCGCGTATCCCCACGCTGCGAGACACATCCCGGCAATTCCCCCGTGACTCGACATTCCCCCGCCGAGGAAGTCAAAGAAGCTGAGCGGATTGGCCGCCAGTTCCCCGAAATTATAAAGCAGCATATAGCCGAGGCGCCCGCCCAGCATCGTCCCGAGAAGGGCCACGATTGTCACAAAATCGCCGACTTGCTCTTCCTTCAGCTCCGAAGCGCCCAGCTTGACAAACCAGCGCAGTAATAAAAACGCAGCGAAGAATCCCCCCACATAAGCCAATCCATACCAACGAATCCCGAAGGTTTCGGTAAACTGGATCGCAAAGGGGTCGAGGTGGTGAACGTAGGTCGCGAGCGGAATAGACATGTTGGCTTCGGTTTATTCAACGGGTCACCGGCCTGAAAGCAAGCTGCGATATCGATAGATCCGGAAGCTTTCGCGAAAAAACTTTGCGGGACCAGACCCGCTGATCTTGAACCAGTCGCGGCGCCACCCCGCGCCCCAAAGCCCCGCCAAGTCAGGGATGGCACGGGTTATGCTTTTGTAAGTCATTGTCAATCAAAGTAATACGTTCACTGAAATTTCGTAATACGAATTTGACAGTTGTTAATCAGCAAACAGAAAACCAACTGAACTTATGATGATCCAATCAATGATCCGCACTTGGAAAAAGTGCCTCACAATCAGCGCCTTCCTTGCAGGAGCGGCGCTCTTCACGGCTCCTGCTTCGGCAGAGCCGCTCAAAATAGGCTACAGCGACTGGCCGGGATGGGTCGCCTGGGAAGTCGGCATCAAAAAGGAGTGGTTCGCTGAAGAAGGCGTAGAGGTCTCCTTCGAGTGGTATGACTACGTCGCGTCGATGGACGCTTACGCCGCAGGCCAACTCGATGCCGTCGGCATGACGAACGGCGACGCCCTCGTCGTGGGAGCTACGGGAAAACCATCCGTCGGCATTCTCATTAACGACTACTCCAACGGCAATGACATGCTTGTCGCAAAACCCGGAATCGAAACGGTCAAGGATCTTGCCGGCACGAAAGTGGGTCTCGAAGAGGGATTTGTCCCTCACCTCCTTCTGCTCAAAGCCATGGAGATGAACGGAATGGAGGAAGACTCCGTCACCACGGTGAACACACCGACGAACGAAACACCTCAAGTCCTCGCCTCCGGCGCGGTTGACGCCGTTTCCGCCTGGCAGCCAAGCTCCGGCGAAGCGCTCAAGCTTGTCCCGGGGTCTAAGCCGATCTTCACCTCAGCTGACGCCCCCGGCATCATCTACGACATCATGTTCGTCGACCCTGAAAGTCTCGAGAAGCGCCGCGATGAGTGGAAGAAGGTTCTCAAAGTCTGGTATCGCATCGTGGAATTCATCAAGGACGAAGAGAACCTCGACGAAACGCTCGAGATTCTTTCTTCCCGTGTTTCCGTTTCTCCTGACGAGTACGAACCCTTCCTTGCCGGCACCTACATTCTCACCGGAGAAGAAGTAACGCCGATCTGGGAAAAAGGTGAAGGCCTCGATTCCGTCTATGGGTCCACCAAAATCTCGGACGACTTCAACGTCACTTTTGAAGCCTACGAAAAGGCTCTCGACATCGACAAATACTTTGACCCGAGCCTGACCCTCGAAGTTCTCGAGGAAATGGACGCCGAGTAATCGATTTCATGTTGGTTCAACACCGGGGTCGGCAATGGCCCCGGTGTGACTGACTCTCTCTCATTCCTCCTAAAAAGATGTCAGGTTCTCTGAAAAAAGCGCGCGAACCCTGGTTTGCAGTTCGACGGGAGCTTTCGCCCCAACGGTCCTCGGTTCTCACGATCGTCTCATTTGCGCTTCCGCTTCTCATCTGGGCAGCTGTCAGCTACCTGCCCTTCCTCTGGCATCCTGACGTCCAACTCCAACTTTCCGCCAACCGCGCTGACGTTTCCACGGTCTACGTCGCGGGCGACCGGGTCAGCAAATCCTATTTTCCGGAGTTCCAGGAAGCCGTGCGATCCCAGAACGAAGACCTTAAGAAACAACTGAGTTCCGACGATCCCCTCGCAGGCGCCTCCGAAAGCTCCGTCCGGCGGGCCAACAAGAAAGTTCTCCGCCACCTCGTCCCCCTCTTGATTCAGAATAAATGGATTAAAGATGACCAGGCTACCGATGACGAAGCCATCTATCATGCCTGGGGTGAACTGGCCTCCAGCAGTCGTCGTCTTAAATCGCCCTCCCTCAGCGAAGAGAATCTGGCGATCGTGGAGGATAACTGGAAAGCGATGAGCGCCATCGCTCCTAACTACGTCTCAGACAATTTCGTCTCCACGCCCCTCCTCAGTCTTATCCCGCAGGGAAAAACGTCCAACCCTGACTATCTCCCCGCTCCAGATCAGGTCCTCGCCGCCGGAGTTAAAGTCTTCAGCATCCCGGCCGACGGTGACCGTCCCTCGATGGTTCAACGAATCGGCCATTCTCTGCAGATCGTCTTCGGCGGATTCTGCCTCGCTGCACTCGTGGGTGTTCCCATCGGAGTGGTCTGCGGCACCTACCCCTTTTTCTCGCGTCTCGTCGAACCGTTCACGGACTTCTTCCGCTACATGCCCGCGCCGACCTTCAGCACCCTGTTAGTCGCCATTTTTCTTGCCAACGATGCGCCTAAGATCGCCCTGGTTTTTGTCGGCACTTTCTTCCAACTTGTCCTCGTCACCGCGAATACGACCCGCCGCCTCGATATGCCACTGCTCGAGGCGGCCCAGACCCTGGGTGCAAGTCAGCGCCAACTTCTCACCCGGGTGGTTGTCCCGGGCATCCTGCCAAATCTCTACGACGACCTTCGCATTCTCCTCGGATGGGCCTGGACGTGGCTCGTCATTGCCGAACTGGTCGGGGTCAAAAGCGGCCTCACTGAATTCATCGAAACACAGGGACGCTTTCGCAACTTCGACATGGTTTTCCCCATCATCATTCTCATTGGTCTGATCGGATTTTTCACTGACCAGATTCTGTCTCTGATCAAGGGGCTTGTCTTCCCCTACACCGAAGACGGAACCAAGGCAGCCTCTCATCCGATCCTCAAAGCAGTCCTGTTTATCCCCCGCCTTGTTCTTCGACTTCTCACCAACCGGTCAGCCTCCGGCACTACCTGAAACACGACCTCCCTCCAACCATGACACCTCCCACTGATATTCTCGACTACCGGACGCAGTCTCCTGAAGTAAGCGCCCGCTTCAGCAAACTGAAAGAACGTCCCGTAGTACTCTCGGTCAAAAACCTTACCAAAATCTTCCCTTCACAGAATGGCGACGTAACCGCGCTTAATTCGATCGATTTTGAAGTCTACCGCCGGGAATTCATGTGCGTCATCGGACCCTCCGGATGCGGAAAGTCCACCCTCATTCGAATCCTTGCCGGCCTCGAATCTGAGACGAGTGGCGCGGTCCTTCTCGACGGAAACCCTGTCGCCGGCCCCGGCCCTGACCGCGGCATGGTCTTTCAGAGCTATACACTTTTCCCCTGGCTCACGGTCAAACAGAACGTCTTGTTCGGTCCCAAAATGGCCGGGCAAAAAGGGGCAACGGTAGAGTCGGAAGCAAGGCAGTGGATCGAAATGGTTGGCCTCTCGAAGTTCGAGAACAGTTACCCCCACCAATTGTCCGGTGGAATGAAGCAACGCGTCGCGATCGCACGCGCTCTCGCCAACCGTCCCCGCATCCTCCTCATGGATGAGCCCTTTGGCGCTCTCGATGCCCAGACTCGCTGCCAGATGCAGAGTTACCTCTTAAAGATTTGGAAGAATCTCGACATCACCATTCTCTTTATCACTCACGATCTCGACGAAGCTACCTATCTCTCTGATCGTATCCTGGTCCTGAAAGCGAATCCCGGGGAAGTGGATGAAATCATCGAGGTGCCGGTTCCCCGTCCGAGGACCGTTGATCAATTCGTCAGCCCCGAGTTCATCGCAACAAAGCATCGCATCGATGAGTTGATCCATCCGAAAAACAAAGGTGGAGATGACGAACTTCATTTCCCGCGAATGACCAAAGAAGGAGATGACGTCGAGTAGACAGGGCTATGGAATCTACTATCCAACTGGAAAATCTGCCCTGGCCTGAGGTCGAAAAGATCAGGGACGAGGTCGACGGCTTTCTTGTTTTACCAATCGGGGCAACAGAACAGCACGGGCCTCACCTTCCGATCAACTGCGACACCGTGATCGCCAGGGCCCTCTCACACGCTGCTTGTGCCAAAGCCGGCATTCCGGTCCTGCCCGCAATTGCCTACACCGTTTCTTCCGGCCACACGAATAAATGGACGGGTACTTTCTCGCTCACGCACGAGACATTCATCCATCAGATCGAAGAGATCGCGGACTGGGCGGTGGCGACAGGATGGAAAAAGATCCTCCTGGTGAACAGCCACTTCGGAAATGATTCCTCGCTTCGTGTCGCAATTGAAAAGATCCGCCTCCGGTTTTTCGGAAAGCTGCAAATAGGACTTAAACACACCTTTCAGGTCTCTGACGAGGTCTGGTCCTATTTCATCTCGGATGCCGAAGACCTGCATGCCAACAAAGCGGAAACGGACCTCCTGCTCTACCTGACACCCGATCTGGTCCGCATGGATCTGGTCGAAGATGATCCGGACAGGACCGGCGGAACAGTCTTCAGCTATCCCGTTGCTCAAACCAGTCTCAACGGTCTTACCGGAAGCCCTTCTCTGGGCACTGCAACCCGTGGTGAGTCACTCTTTCAGGAAATGACTGACGCTCTCGCCGCCTTCATCGAGTCAGCAAAAACAGAATCGGCTCCTCTTGAGAGCCACCACTGGGAGAACCTTAACCTTCCCTCCACCTGACTATGCCCACTGCTGACACACCCGTTTTTGCCATCCCGGATGATTTTGTCCCGGATGCAAACAAGATCGCCGCGCTCAAAAAGGAGTTCGATTCAAGGGGGGTTCAATTTCTGCTTTCCAGCTATGTCGATATTCACGGAGTGCCCAAAGCCAAGGTCAACCCGGTCGAATGCCTGGATAAAATGGCCGCCGGTTCCGAACTGTTCACTGTGGGCGCGATGGAAGGCATGGGACTTGTGGGGCCGCAGGAGGACGAATGCGCCGCCGTACCGGATCTTGACTCCGCCATTGTCTGCCCATGGGATGACCGGTTCGCTTACTTCTTCGGGGATCTCTACTACCATGGCGCCCCCTATGAGAATGACAGTCGGCAAATCCTGAAACGGCAACTCGACCGTGCCGCCGCAATGGGGATGAAGTTCAATCTCGGCGTTGAACCTGAATTCTACGTACTGAAGCCCAACGCGGAAACCGGGGACTACGAACCACTTACGAGCCATCGATATCGGGGAGTCTGCCCCGCCTACGACATCCATCAGTCCATGGGATCAATGGAATTTCTCGAACCCTTCACCAAATACTTTAAGGAACTCGACTGGGGCCTGTTCTCGTTTGACCAGGAAGGCGGACACGGACAATACGAATTCGACTACGCATTCTCGGATGCCCTCACGACATCCGACCGCTTAACCTTTATTCGCCTCATGGCCAAGCAAGTCGCGGAATCCATCGGAGCGATCGCGACCTTCATGCCGAAACCCTTTGCTGACGATTTTCGCTCCGGCTGCCATTTCAACATGTCGCTCGCCGACCTCGAAACCGGCGACAATTTATTTGCCCCGGAACCGGATTCGAATCTTTTCGCAGAGAAACACGGCATTCCGCTATCGAAGCTTGCCTATCATTTCACAGCCGGCGTTCTCCAACACGCTCCTGCCATCACCGCAGTGAGTTCTCCCACCTACAATAGCTACCAGGGCTTCATTGCTCAGGGTGACATGCCCGACGTGAGCTGGGCACCGGTACTCGTCGCCTTCGGAAGGAACAACCGTTCCGCCATGCTTCGCCTGCCACTGAATCGTTACTGCATTGAAAACCGGGCCCCGGACATGGCAAACAACCCGTATCTCACTGCAGCGATGCACCTTGCCGCGGGCCTTGACGGTATTGAGCAGGAGCTGGATCCCGGGGAACCCATCAACTCGAATGTCTACAACCTGAGCCGTGCTCAGCTCAAAGAAAACTCAGTCGAGTTCCTTCCCGCAACGCTCAAAGAGGCTCTCGACGCCTTCGAAGATGACCCTTTCACCGATCGGGTTTTCGGCGAAATGAAAGGAATTTTCCTCAAGCAGAAACGGTGGGAATGGGAGCAGTCATTCTACCCTGTCCATGATCGGCAACTCGATCAGTTTCTGACCCACGTTTAATCATCAGGATGAAATCAGCACAACATCCGATCCCGGTAATCGAACTGCTCCGACAGCTCGGGATCACCCTGTGTTGCGCCGTGTTTCTGGGTTGCTGAGCAGTAGCACCTCAACCGCTACCCGCCACCACTCAGCCCAAAACCCTAACACTACCATAATTGTTAACACTTCATCACATGAAAAACGTCACTGAATCTGACATCCGCGCGGCATGCATGCCCGCGACCTCGCCCGGCCAGGGCTATCGGGGGAACATCCCCAACGCTCAACCTGAACTCTCTGTGGAAGGGATTCTCGAAGAGATTCAACGCATCGCCGACCTTCCTCTCGCGCAATGTACCACTCTGCCCTCGCAAGCGTACACGAGCAATGAGTTCTTCGAATGGGAAGTCGACAACATCTTCAGAAACGATTGGTACGCCGTTGCGCATATTTCGCAGCTTCCGGAGAACGGCGACTTCATCAATCTGGATCTCTTCGGGGAACCGATGATCGCAGTAAAGGATAAGGAGGGGCAATACCGTATCCTCTCCCGTGTCTGCCCTCATCGTGCCATGGACATCATGCCTCCCGGTTTCGGACACGATGGACACAGCCCTGCAGAAGTTAGAGACGGTGAATCAGGTTGCGGGAAGACCCGCTTCTTTCTCTGTCCCTATCATTTCTGGACCTTCGAACTGAATGGCCAGTTGAAGGCCTGTGCCGAAATGGGCGAAGCGGAAGACTTCAACCGCGACGACTGGAAGCTCCGGGAATTCCGGTCTGAAATCTGGAACGGCTTCCTCTTTCTCAATCTCGACGGGAAGGCTCCACAAAGCGTCGCAGAGAAATACGCGGCACTGAACGAGTCGATCGCATCGTGGAAGATCGGAGACATGAAGCTGATTTCCTCCAGCGAATGGGACTGCGCGTTTAACTGGAAAGTTCTCACCGAAAATTTCATGGAATCGTATCACCACGCCGGCGCCCACAGCAAAACACTTCAGCCCATGATGCCTGCCCGCGATACGTGGACCGAAGAAGAGAAACCTTCTCACATTCGCTGTCACCTCCCCATGAAGCCCGCACTCTGTGAGGAGATCAAGTCTCTCGAAGCGGACGGCAAGCGCTGGGACACCTTCCCTCCCGTTGAAGGACTCAATGAAGAGGAACGGTTTGAATGGGGCCTGGGCCTGGGATTCCCTCTCTTCACCTTTGTCACAACTCCGGATTGTTTCATCTGGTACCGGATTGAACCACTCGGTCCGGACCGTCTCAAACTGCTCACAACCATTCTCGTACCCGCGTCGACGCTGGAACATTCCGAATTTGAATCGATGAAAGAGAAGGGCACTCAAGCCGCGATCGATTTTCACCTCGAAGACATGGAAGTCTGCATGGCGGTGCAGCGGGGACTTTATACCTCCGGCTATCAGCGAGGGCGCCTCAGTCACCTCGAGATGCCTATTTGGCTGATCCAACGGTTCCTCGCAGCACGTGCTCGCGGCACCTGGCCGACCCTCGACAGACCTGCCGCACCGGCACAACTCCAACACAAACAAAAATGACCAGTGAAGAATTAATTCAGAAACAGGAGGAGCTCAAAGCTCAGGGAGTGAAGTATTGTGTGGGCGCCTATGTGGATATCCACGGTGTCCCAAAAGGCAAATTTGTGCCGATTGACCACTTCATCCACTTCGCTCAGGGCTCGGAACTCTACACCGGATACGCCCTCGACGGGCTCGGACAAAGCCCGAACGATGACGAAATCGCTTCCGTCCCCGACCTTGAACGGGGGACGATCCTCCCGTGGAACAGTGAGGTCGTATTCTACCCGGCGGACAACACCTTCAAAGGAGACCCCTACGAGATCAACACCCGGGTCGCCTTAAAGAAACAACTGGGAGAGGCCGCCGGGATGGGCTTTGGATTGAACCTCGGAATCGAATGCGAAGTCTTCGTCGTAAAATACACCGACGAGGGGAAGCTGGAGATTCCGAACGACGACGACAATCTTGAGAAAGCCTGCTACGACGTGAAGCGGTTTATGGATCGCTATACATGGATCGACAAAGTCTCCACCGTCATCAACGATCTCGGCTGGGACCTCTATTCACTCGACCACGAGGATGCTAATTCTCAATTCGAGTTCGACTTCAAATACGCTGACGCCCTCACCATGTGCGACCGCTTCATCTTCTTCCGCATGATGGCGAAGCACTACGCCGCTGAAGAGGATCTGCTCGCTACCTTCATGCCGAAACCGTTTGCGGACAAAACAGGGTCCGGAGCACACTTCAACATGTCACTCTACGATCTCGAGACGGGTGCCAACCTCTTCGAATGTGATCCTGCCGACGATCCGCGGGGGCTTGGTCTCACCAAACTGGGATACCAGTTTGTGGGCGGAGTTCTCAAACACGGTCCTGCCATCTGCGCCGCTTTTGCTCCGACCGTGAACAGCTACAAACGCCTCGTCCGGCGGGGCCTCATGTCCTACTACAGCTGGGCGCCTGTCTTCAACAGCTACGGCAAAAACAACCGAACCAACGCCCTCCGCGTGCCCATGGGGGGAGGGCGGGTTGAATCCCGGAATGCCGACGCTTCCTGCAATCCCTACCTCGCAGCTACCCTCGTCCTTGCTGCCGGGCTTGAAGGAATCCGCGAAGACATTGATCCAGGTGAGGCCCAGGAGGAGAATCTCTACGAATACTCGCCACAGCAACTTGCTGATGCCGGAATCCGGGAACTTCCCCGGGATCTCAATGAAGCCGTCAACGAGTTCGCAAGCGACCCGTTCATTGAACAGGTGTTGGGCAAAGGATTGAAGGAGGAATTCATCACCTATAAATCCGAAGAATGGAGACAATACCATCAGACTGTCTCCCAATGGGAGATTGATCGGTACGCGAGATTGTTCTGATCCACAGAACTCAGGGACACACCTTTACTCATCACTCGTGATACGGATAGACGGCAATCGCTAGATAACGAATCCTGATGGCATGGCTCATGCATTATTGAATCGGGAATCGCAACGGTCTTCAAACAAAGTCATGTCATTGGTCACCACAACTGAACCTTCTGTTGCCTTGAATCCGGAAAAGCCGGCGGCAGGATTCTCATTTATTTCCCTCTTCGAGTTCAAGAAGCCGATTAAGCGCCCCCTCAAGATAGGTTTGGCAATCGGAGCCTGGGCTGGATTTCTCCTGAGCTGGCACTTTCTTGCAGCGGCATCTTTCACCCCGGACGCCCTCTTTCCGGGACCCGCAAAGGTAGGTGCCGCCCTGTTCGATCTGTTTGCCAATCAGTCATTCGGAACCGATGTTCTCATGAGCGTCAAACGTATCCTGATCAGCTTCGGAATCGCGCTTGCGATCGCGCTACCTCTGGGCATGCTGATGGGAACCTTTCCGGTCGCTGAAGGATTCCTCAATCCCCTCGTCTCGCCGTTCCGCTATCTTCCAGCGCCTTCATTCGTCCCCCTCCTCCTAATGTGGCTCGGGACCGGTGATGGGCAAAAAATTGCCCTGCTCGTTCTGGGAGTGGTTTGGTTTCTTGTCACGCTCTTCATGGACAACACCAAGGCGGTAAAGACGGAAATCGTCGAGTGCTCGCGAACGCTGGGCGCAAAGCGTGGAAATGTACTCTGGCGCGTCATTCTCCCTTCAGCGCTTCCCAGCTACCTTGATACCGCCCGGCAAATGATGGCCGTGAGCTGGACCTATCTCGTCATCGCTGAAATCGTCGCGGCGACAGACGGCATTGGCGCAATGATGATGCGCGCAAAACGATTTGTCAGGGTCGACGACATTCTGGCAGGGATTCTCGTCATCGGGCTTCTCGGACTCCTTTTCGATCTGGTCTTTCGACTGATTCACCGGCTCAGCTTTCGCTACCTCCATTGAGACTAACTAAGTGACAATACGATAATGAAATTAATCCACTGTCTCAAGCACGGCGCCGCCCTCATGGCGCTGGCAGCATTCTCCCTCCTGGTCTCATGCTCAGAGGGCCCAGCCTCACTTGAAGAACGGGGCGCTGATGAAACTCCCGCAGAGACAGCTCCTGTTCCGGAACCCTCCGAACCCGAATCAAAGCCGGACAAGAAGCCTGCTAAAACGCCAACCAAAGTGAGTGTTTCCCTTTTCTCCTGGCCGGGATACGGGTTCTGGTTCATTGCCAAAGAGAAGAATCTGGTTCCGCAAATTGAACTTGATATTCAGATCATCGAAGACCCCTACGAGAGCTTCGGCCTCATGGCGGCAGGACAACTCGACGTCACCTCTTCCACCGTCGAATATGGACCGATCGCGGCAGAGGAAGGCGTTCCCGTCAAAATGGTCGCCTACACGAATCCCTCCTATGGAACAGATAAGATTATTCTGGCCCCCGGGATTGAGTCAGCGAAGGACCTGATTGGAAAAGAGGTGGCGGTGCTCGAAGGTGGCCTCACCCAAATCTACATGGGCATCTGGCTCGAAGAGAACGGCGTTGCCTTCGACGAGGTCAAATACACAAACCTGATTATGGATGATGCGGTTGCGGCCATGGTCAGCGGAAAAGTTGCCGCCGGTGAATTCTGGGAACCCTTCGGAAGCAACGTATTAAAGGCCCTTCCTGAGGCTACCGTAGCCACTACCTCTAAAGATCCCTATTTTCAGGAAACTGCCCTGCTCGCAGACGGCATGTACATGAGCGAAGCCTTCATGAAAAAGAAGAAGATTGCCGCTCTCACCATCAAGGCATATTTCGAGGCGGTAAAATTCTGGGAGGAGAACCCGGCTGAGGGAAGTGCCATTATCGCCAAAGGACTGCAGTTTCCGGTCGAAGATGTTGAGCTCGTTATCGGGGCCAGCGGAGCTTCCGAAGATGGTGGAATCTTTCCATTCAATTTCACCGAGTCCGCACAGTTTATGGGCCTGATCGAAGGCACGCCCCCCTTCGGTGAAAACGGGCATATCTCCGCTCACTGGAAGATGACAAATGACTGGTGGATCAAGTTCGGAATGGTCAAAGAAAGCCATCCAGTGGAATCAGGAATCGAAACAGGCCCGATGAAATCCCTTATCGAAAAAGGTTACGGCCAGTAATCCTAACACCTTCATACAGATGTCAGTCACCGATTCAACCGTTCCTGCTTTTCGTCTCGAGATCGGACAAACCGATGATCCGACGCCTGACCCTTTCAGCTTTGTCGAGCTTCCCACCGGAGAATTCCTGATGGGGGGCTCTGACGAAGACCGCTACGTGAGCGCAGTCGAACTACCACGTCGTGAGATGACCGTTTCGCAACGGATTGCGATGGGACGTTCACCGGTGACTCAATGCGAATGGTCACGTTTTCGAAAATCAGCTGCCCCCACTTCGAATGGTTCCTGCCTTCCGGTATCCGGTGTGACGTGGGAGGAAGCGGTTGAATACGGAGAGTGGCTCAGCACACAAACAGGCAAACGCTGCCGCCTTCCAACAGAGGTTGAATGGGAGTATGCAGCACGCGCAGGAAAGGACGCCCTCTTCCCTTCCGGACGAAACCGCCTTTCACTCAATGAAGCGAACTATCTTTACGATGAAATGGGAGACCCCGTTGGTCGCGGGTATAAGACACCCATCGGATCCTACCCACCCAATCCTTTTGGTCTCTTCGACATGAGCGGAAACATCAACGAATGGACCTCGAGTCCCTGGACTCGCAGTCCCGGAGAAATTTCAGCGACGCCCGGCACCCGCTTTGTCACAAAAGGAGGCTCCTGGGATCAACTACCGCGCACAATGCGATGCTCGGCCCGCGACTGGGCGGTCCGCAGTGAATGTCATGACAATCTTGGATTTCGACTCGTTGTCGAACTCGACTAGATAACTTTCTGATGAAAATCTCTCTCTTCAAAACATTCTGGGGGCACGAGGGCACCCATGCCGAAGCCGCGCAACTTTGCGCTGAAGCAAACTTTGCGGGCTTCGAATCCCCCTTTCCTATCGAGGATTCGGAGCAGGAATCTTTTCTCAGCACCCTTGCTGAGAACGATTTGCTCTACATAGCAGAAGTCTCCACCGCGACGGTCCCCGGCCTGTATGTCCCGTCGCCGGGAAAGTCAGTCGACGAACATCTCACTTCGCTTCGTAAAGGGATAGAAGATGCCCTTCCCGCAAAGCCCCTGTTCATCAACACCATGTGTGGAAGTGATTCATGGTGCCCCGTGGAAGCAGTTGCCTTCTACCAGGAGATCCCTCTCCTGGAGAAGGAATACGGCGTTTCTATTTCTGCGGAAACTCACCGCGGGCGTTACTTAAACAGCGCCTGGGCTACCCGCCATATTCTCCGGGAGGTTCCCGATCTCAAGATCACCTGCGATTTCAGCCATTTCGTCGTCGTCGCGGAGCGTCTTGTCCTCGACGAGGAACCTGAGATTTTGGATCTTTGTGCGCAACACGCTTTCCATCTTCAGACCAGGGTCGGTTACAGTCAGGGCCCTCAGGTTCCTGACCCGCGCGCTCCTGAGCATGCGGGCGATCTCGCCGCCCACGAAGGCTGGTGGGACAAGATTTGGGCGTCTCAGATCGAAAGAGGAGTCGAACATTTTACGATCACCCCGGAATTCGGCCCTGACGGCTACCTGCATTGCGAACCTTTTACACAGAAGCCAGTTGGTGATCTCTGGGAGATCAACACCTGGATCGCCCACCGGCAGCGCGACCGCCTCAAATCCATTCTCTCAACGTGATCCCTAACAAAGCATCATATGACGACAGCATCCCCACCCATGCCAACTCCTTCGGCAACAGACGAGAGCTATGCTTTCCCGGCGAACGGAGGAAGTACTGCTGACTTCAATGCTATCTGTGACAGCATTATTGAATCAGCCGCCCTCCCGCGGGAAAAATCACAATCTCTTCCCTCCGGTTCTTATGTCTCTCCGGATTTCCTCAACTTCGAAGTGAATGAGATCTTTCGAAAAGAATGGATTTCTGTCGCTCACGTATCTCAAATTCCAAAGTCGGGCGACTACCTTCGCGTTGATATGTGTGGCGAACCCATGCTCGTAACACGCGGCAAAGACGAAGTGATCCGTGTCCTGTCCCGGGTCTGCCGTCACCGTGGCATGGACGTGATGCCCAGTGGCTCTACTCCCGAAAGCGGAAATCAGCGCGTCGTCCTTTGCCCCTATCACCTCTGGAGCTATGACCTCACCGGCAAACTGGTTGGAGTACCTGAAATGCAGGAGGCGGAAGGCTTTGATCGCAGCGAAGTCTGTCTTCACAACTACCGCAGTGAGATATGGGAAGGGTTCATTTTTGTGACTCTGAACGAGAGCCTGCCACCAGTAGCGGAGAAGCTCGGGGGACTGAAAGACAGGTTCATCGGAAAGTGGAACTGGTCCGAGGCTGAACTTGTCTGGTCTCAAAGCTGGGAATGTGATTTCAACTGGAAAATCCTTCTCGAGAATTTCATGGAAGCCTATCACCATCTCGGTGCGCACCGTGAAACCCTTGAACCTTTTCTCCCTGCTAAAGGCTGCTGGACGGAACCCTATGACGAAAATTTTTCCGTGATGCATCTGCCCCTCAGGGCTGACATGAAGGAGGAAATCCTCAAGACGGGAGACGCGGGGACGACCATGATCCCTTTTCCCGGGCTGGAGGTTGAAGACTACACGGAGTGGTGGGTCTATCTCGGGTTTCCAAACTTCCTTATCTTCAACGCTCCGGACCGGACCTACTGGTATCGACTGCTTCCGACCGGCCCCGAAACATGCACCCTCCTCACCACGATGATCATTGACCCCTCAAACAAGGAGCGGGACGGCTATGACGCCCTCTTCAGGAATGAGGTCGAAGCAGCGATCAAGTTCCACCTCGAGGACATGGAAGTCTGCTCGGCAACACAGATGGGAATGCGATCGGCAGCCTATAAGCCCGGACGACTAAGTCATCTGGAAGAACCTATTTGGCACTTCCAACAATACCTTACTTCGGTCATCGAACGTTCCCGTGCATGATTTTCTTCACCGGGCGGCGAACCTCCATCATTGACGTCAGCTTCGGCACCGCCGGGGCGATCGCCTCCGGTTTGAAGTGGCAGGGACGATGCTCATGACCACCACGATGAAGGTCCCGATGGTTCCAGTCATCTAAGATGAAGACATCTCCCTTCACCCCGCAACCCAGACACCTTTGGCCAGAGGGCAGAAAGTGCGCCGTCATGGTCTGCTTCGACGTCGATGGCGAAACCACCGCACTGTCTGAAGATCCCACTCTCACTTCACGTATCACGACGATGTCGCAGTGCGAATACGGTCCAACGACAGGGGTGCCCAGACTCCTCGGGCTGATGAAACATCTCGAGTTACCCGCGACCTTCTTCATTCCGAGCTACATCGTCGAGCACCACCCAAAGATGACCGCCGCGATTCTCAATGACGGACACGAGATCGGAGCACACGGACATCTGCACGAAAAGCTTGCTGATCTCACTCCTGCTGAGGAAGACGAGGTCCTTCTCAAGAGTCTCAGCATTCTGGAATCAGTGACCGGGAAAAGACCCGCCGGATATCGCGCACCGTGGTTTGAAATTAATCCCGGCACGCCGGACCTGCTGAAGAGAGAGGGCTTCCTCTACAATGCCAGTATGATGGGAGATGACGTTCCTTTTGTCCACGGGAACGGGCTCGTCGAGATCCCGGGGCAGTGGATGCTCGAAGACTGGGAGCAGTTCGCTTTCAATGCCGAGCCGGCATGGGGAGCAATCCCGGAAGATTGTGAGAAAGTTTACCGACTCTGGTGGGACGAATTCACCGCGATGCGCGACTACGGTTGCTGCTTCGTCCTCACACTACACCCGTGGCTTTCCGGGCGCCCTTCCAGAGTAAAACTCATCGAACGCCTCCTCAACGATATCGTCGAAACCGGTGACGCATGGATCGCGACTGGATCCGGGATTGCGGAATGGGTCCTCGAGGACCCTTCACGGCGGCTCGAAATTGATTTTGATGCATGACTGTCACTCTCCCTGAAATGACCCGGCTCCCCGGCGGGAAAACCTGGATCGGCGGCTCTCCCGATGACAAGTATGCGAATGCAGGCGAGCCGTCGGGCAGCTGGGTGAGAGGCCCGGAAGCATTCGAAATGAGCCGGTTTCCCGTCACCGTTGGTGATTGGCATCAGTATGAAGCGAACCGTTTTTTGTCGATGGACCCGAAGCTCCCGGCCCATGGCATCAGCTGGAATGAAGCGATGGGATTCGTCAACTGGCTTCGGGAAACGAGCGGGGAAAAAGGCTGGGATCTTCCCACGGAACTGGAGTGGGAGCACGCGGCGAGGGCAGGGACCAATACCGTATTTCCCGGCGGTGATGTTCTCGAGACTGATGATGCCAATTTCCTGTTCAACGAATCCATTGAACGAATCGGTCCCGGCTGCCTTACCCCTGTGGATCACTTCCCGCCCAGCTCATTCGGGCTCTTTGACCTTCTTGGAAACGTTTGCGAATGGACCCTCGGCAAGGGCCCTCGTCCTGGAGAAAGAAAGATAAGGGGAGGGGCATGGGACTATCTCCCGCGCCTTCTGCGATGCTCCTGGAGCGACTCTGTGGTCGAGACCAGTTGCCGCGAAAACATCGGCTTCCGGCTCGTACGAAGGCCGGGTATCACGCCGGACCGGCAATGGTAATACTAATTACACCAAAAGTATTACCCATTGGCGCGGCATGTGCTCAGGTAAGGGAGAAAAGGAGGTCCTCTTGGAAAAAGGTGTCAAACGAATCAGTATTTCTCTACCGAACGGTGTCTACAACGAGCTGGACAATCTCGTTAAAGCACGCGGTTTCACAAACCGGTCGCAGGCGGTTGCAGAAATGATCAACGCAAGCTTGATCGAGCATTACAAACAGCGTGGCACGGAGATGATGGCCGGAACCATCACTCTGTTTTACGACGAGTCGAAGTCGGGACTTCTCCCCCAACTCGCGGCAATCGAGCGTGAGTATATCGATGAGGTGATCAGCTCACAACATATCCTGCTGGAGGAAGACCACACCATGGAGGTAATCCTCGTTCAAGGGCCGGCGAGACGACTCAAAATGATCGCGGATAAGCTCATAACCTGCAAAGGAGTAAAATCAGGGCGGCTTGTCATGATGTCACTTCTCATCCCGCCGATCCATCCTTTTCCCGGTGAAGAGGGACTCAAATCCTGACAATTATACATTTTTATGACCGGGAATAACATCATCTTTGAAAAAACGGTAAGCGGCGGTGGAATGTGGTCGCAGACGATCAGTCGAGGTAAAACGCTTCGAGTCACCGATTTAGAAGGCGGGGCGAATGTCAGCACCCTGCTCTACAATGCCGACGAACCGATCGAGCGCTACAACATGCCTGACACCTTGAAGGGTCAGCACACCTTTCAACTCACCGAAGGACATTGCCTGCACTCGGATATGGGCCGGTTATTCTGCTCCATTGTTAAAGATACTGCCGGCTGGCACGACAGCGTCTGCGGATGCACCGATGCAAAACTGGTTCGCGAAAAGTACGGCGAGCATGATTACCAAACGGCCCGGAACGAGTTTTACCGGAACGGTCGGGAAAATTTCCTCATCGAACTGGGAAAGCACGGCCTTGGAAAGAAGGACATCGTTCCAAATTTGAATCTGTTCTCCAGGGTTGTTTCTGATGATAAGGGAAAGCTCAGCTATGTCGAAGGAGCCTCGGCCCCCGGTTCAGTGATCGAGCTTCGCTTTGAAATGGACACACTCATTGTCCTCACAAGCTGCCAACACCCTCTTGATCCGAACCCGGTTTACGCTCCGAAGCCGGTGAAACTGGAAGTGCTTCCCGCTGCTCCGGTAGCAGCGGATGATCCCTGCAGAATCTCACGCCCCGAAAACGAGCGGGCGTTCATCAACACGGAGGACTACTACGCCCTGCGCGCCTGAGCCATGACTGAATCCCCTCATTCCCCGGAAAACGCGGTTTACCGAGAAGTTGTCAAAGCCGGTGACCACTGGATGCGCCGTATCGAAAAGGGTCAGACCCTTCGCATTCTTGATCTTGAAGGAAACCAGGCAGCAGATACCCTGTTCTACAACGCACACGATCCAACGGATCGCTATGCCGCCGACGTGACGATACGGAACCAGGCAGCGCTTTACCTGACCACCGGAACAACGCTGATGTCGACAGAAGGCAATGCCCTTCTCACAATCACTGCTGATACCTGCGGTCGCCATGACACCGTGGGGGGCGCCTGCTCTCGCGAATCAAACACGATGCGCTACTCGCTCGACAAAGAACCGATGCATGCCTGCCGCGACTCGTTTCTCTGCGGCGTCACTGAATGGGGCGAGGGTCTCGGCAAAAGGGATATCACCAACAACATCAACTTCTTCATGAATGTCCCGGTCACTCCTGACGGCAAGCTCACCTTTGCCGACGGAATTTCCGCGCCGGGCCGTTATGTGGAAATGATCGCGGAGATGGATGTCATTGCCCTGATGTCCAACTGCCCTCAGCTCAACAACCCCTGCAACGCCTACAACCCCACTCCGGTCGAGGTTCTCATCTGGGACTGAGCTCCAAAAATCATGCTTTCCAAAGTTCTTATCGCCAACCGCGGGGAGATTGCCTGCCGCATTGTACGAACCCTGAAACAGCTCGGGATCGGTTCTGTCGCCGTTTATTCCGAAGCGGACCGCGATTCCCCCCATGTCACCGAAGCCGACGAAGCATTCCTGCTTGGGCCCGCTCCGGTTTCCGAATCGTATTTACGAACAGAGCGCCTGCTTGAAATCGCAGCCCTGACGGAATGCGACGGCCTCCATCCGGGCTATGGACTTCTCTCCGAGAACGCCGGTTTTGCAGAGGCCTGCGAAGCGGCCGGAATTGCCTGGATCGGACCCACCGGGGAACAGATTCGACAATTCGGACTCAAGCACACCGCCCGCCAGATTGCGAAGGACAGCGGAGTTCCCCTTCTCGAGGGAACCCCTCTTCTCTCCTCGGTGGAAGAGGCCCTCAGCGCCGCCGGGGAGATCGGTTTTCCCGTCATGCTGAAAAGCACGGCCGGGGGTGGCGGCATTGGCATGGAGATCTGTCAGGATTCAACAGGGTTGAGCGAAGCATTCAACAGGGTTACCCGGGCCAGTCAGGCGAACTTTGGTGACAGCGGAGTCTTTCTGGAAAAATATATTCAGCGGGCACGCCACGTAGAGGTTCAGCTCTTCGGTGATGGAAAAGGACACGTCGTTGCCCTCGGAACGCGCGACTGCTCTGCTCAGCGGCGCCACCAGAAGATTGTCGAAGAAACGCCCGCTCCGGGATTCACGCGCGAGGAGGCCCCTGAACTGTTCGAAGGCGCCGCTAAAATGGCGGCCGCCCTCAACTATCGGAGCGCGGGCACCGCAGAATTTCTTGTCGATGCCGACACCGGTGATTACTACTTTCTGGAGATCAATACCCGCCTCCAGGTTGAGCATGGAATCACCGAATCTGTCACCGGGGTGGATCTCGTGGAGTGGATGGTAAAACTCGCGGGCGGCGATGAAATCGATTACACCTTCGCAGAGAGAGGTTGTTCCATCGAAGTTCGACTGTGTGCGGAGGATCCGGCAAAGGATTTCCAACCCTCGTCAGGCCTTCTCACCGAGGTGATTTTTCCGGAGAAAGCCCGGGTCGATCACTGGATCTCAAGCGGCAGCGTCATTTCAGCTCACTACGATTCATTGATCGGCAAGATCATGGTAACGGCCCCCACCCGTGACGAGGCAATCAAAGCGATGTCAGCGGCGCTGGCGGCAACGAACATTGCCGGAATTGAAACGAATCTGGACTACCTCCGCGAAATCATCCGCGGTGAAGTCTTCACCAGCCCCGGGGCGATGAGCACTAACGTCCTCGCAGACTTTGCCTATACTCCATCGACGATCGACGTCATTGCTTCCGGAACACAAACCACGGTTCAGGACTATCCCGGACGCATTGGTTACTGGGAAGTGGGGATTCCTCCATCCGGACCCATGGATTCGCTTTCATTTCGTATCGCAAACCGCCTCGTCGGAAACGAAGAAGGAACAGCAGGCCTCGAAATTGCCGTTTCCGGGCCGACCCTGAAGTTCAACCGGGCCACTGAAATTGCTCTGGTTGGCGCCGGGATTCCGGCCACCCTCGACGGTGCCGAAATTCCCTTTGGCCGGCCTCTACCCGTCGATGCCGGCTCCCTTTTGAAGATGGGCGCTCGTGGAAGCACCCCCGGAGTTCGCGCCTACCTTGCGGTGAAGGGCGGGCTTGATGTTCCCGACTATCTCGGCAGCAAATCCACGTTCACCCTGGGCCAGTTCGGCGGACACGGCGGGCGAGCTCTTCGTGTCGGAGATGTCCTTCGATTGGGCAATGCACCGGCAGCCGATTCCACTCCCGCTCCCGGGGGCCTCATCCCGACCTTTTCAACGCACTGGGATATTTCGGTGATCTATGGGCCTCATGGTTGTCCGGAGTTCTTCACGCCGGAAGATATCGAAATGGTTTTCACGACCGACTGGAAGGTTCACTACAACTCTGCGCGAACCGGTGTGCGTCTGATCGGGCCCAAACCAATCTGGGCGCGCGAAGATGGCGGTGAAGCAGGCCTTCATCCTTCGAATATCCACGACAACGCCTACGCCGTTGGTTCCATTGATTTCACCGGAGACATGCCGGTGATCCTCGGTCCTGACGGGCCAAGCCTGGGAGGCTTCGTTTGTCCCGCTACCGTCATTGAAGCTGACCTTTGGAAAATGGGGCAGCTCGCCCCCGGTGACACGATCCGGTTTCGCCCGGTCTCAGACCATGAAGCGAGACTTCTGCGTGACGCTCAGGAATTATCAGTGAAGCGCCTCATCGCACCGGGAGCCCCGGAGCCGGCAGAAATCCTGCCGATTCCCACTCAAACGGCCATTATCGAATCGCTCCCTGACGTCACGATACGCCCCAGCGGTGAAAGTCACCTCCTCGTGGAATATGGAGAAATGAAGCTGGATCTGAACCTCCGCTTCAAAGCTCATGTGATTTATCAATGGTTTAAGGAACAGGCCATCGAAGGCATCCTTGATCTGACTCCGGGAATTCGATCCCTGCAAATTCATTTCGACAGCCGCTCTTTATCTCAAGAGGAAGTCATCGAACTGGTGCATCAATCCGAAGCGGCGATCACTGATCTCGAATCGGTTGAGGTTCCGGCCCGTGTCGTCCACCTACCCCTCTCATGGGACGACCCCAGCACACAGGAAGCGATTCGGAAGTACATGCAGTCGGTCAACCCCGATGCCCCCTGGTGCCCGAGTAATATCGAGTTCATCCGCCGGATCAATGGACTCGACTCCATCGAAAAGGTGAAGGAGATCGTCTACTCCGCCGCCTACTGTGTCATGGGCCTCGGCGATGTCTATCTGGGTGCGCCCGTCGCGACCCCGCTCGATCCAAGACATCGACTCGTGACCACGAAATACAATCCGGCGAGAACCTGGACACCGGAGAACGCCGTTGGGATTGGAGGTGCCTACCTTTGCATTTACGGAATGGAGGGTCCCGGAGGCTATCAATTTGTGGGACGCACCGTCCAGATGTGGAATAAATTCCACGTCACGAAATCATTCACAGAAGAGGAGCCCTGGCTCCTGCGCTTCTTTGACCAGATTCGCTTCTACGAAGTTTCAGGCGAAGAACTCCAGCAGCTCCGCTCCGATTTCCTTATCGGCAGATGGAACCCGAAGATCGAGGAGACAAGCTTTTCGCTCAGGGACTACAACCAGTTCCTCGAGACTGAGGCTGACTCTATTTCCGCGTTTCAGCGCAGGCAGCAAAGTTCCTTCCGCGAAGAACGACAACGCTGGGAAGATGCCGGCATCTTTAAAAAACTCGTCGAAACTGCCGAAGAAGTATCCGCACCACCCGAAAGTGAACTGCCCGGGGGTTGCGAACCGGTTGAGGCCGCCGTTGCCGGCAGCGTTTGGAAAGTTCTCGTGAAACCCGGCGATACCGTAGCCGCCGATGAACCTGTGCTTATCCTTGAGGCCATGAAGATGGAAATCACGATCCCTTCGCCGGAAGCCGGTATCGTCGAGTCACTTTTCGCGGCCGAGGGCGACGCGGTTCACCCCGGACAACTCCTACTCGCTCTGAAACCCTCCTGACATGTCACTCGATCTTTCCATCCCCGCGCTCCATGCAAAATATGCGAGCGGTGAACTCACGCCGGCAACACTTGTCGGTGATCTGAAAGCTGCGATCAGCGCCTCCGATCCACTGATCTGGATTTCACTGACCTCTGACTTACGGATGGATGAGATCCTCCAGGCCCTCGAAGGCGAATCACCTCAAACCAAACCACTCTTCGGGATCCCCTTTGCTATCAAAGACAATATCGATCTCGCCGGCAACCCGACGACGGCAGCCTGCCCCGACTATTCCTTTGATCCTGATAAAGACGCAACCGTCGTCGCGCTTCTCATCGAGGCAGGCGCGATTCCGCTGGGAAAAACGAACCTCGATCAGTTTGCGACCGGGCTTGTCGGGGTCCGCTCCCCTTATGGATTCCCGAAGAATCCGTTCAATGAAGATTACATCCCGGGAGGCTCCTCCTCGGGGTCGGCGGTTGCGGTTGCGCGCGATCTCGTCACCTTCTCGCTGGGAACAGACACCGCCGGATCCGGTCGTATCCCGGCGGGTCTCAATGAACTGGTCGGGCTGAAGCCAACCTTCGGAAGCCTGTCCTGCAACGGCGTCGTTCCGGCCTGTCGCTCCCTTGACTGCGTTTCCATTTTTGCAAAGAGCCCCAATGATGCTGCCACGGTATTCTCCGTCGCGGCCCAACCCGATTCTGATGACGCTTACTCCCGTGAAAAGGCTCAGTCGAATTGGTTTCCGGCCGATCGCTTCACGTTCGGGGTGCCGCAAGCGGAACAGCTCCAGTTTTTCGGCGACGCGGAAGCGGAAAAGCTTTTCGAGGAGGCGTGCTCGAAACTTGAATCTATCGGCGGCACCAGGGTGACAGTTGATTTCAATGCCTTTCTCGAGGCCGCGCTTCTCCTTTATGAAGGACCGTGGGTTTCCGAACGGTTCGCGGCGATCGAAGATTTCATCACCACTCAGCCCGACTCCCTCCACCCTGTGACTCGTCAGATCATCAGCGGTGGCGGCGAACCGAGAGCCGTCGATGGCTTTCGCGCGCAGTATCGCCTCAAGGCTCTGAAACAGCGGGCCGATCTTATCATGGATTCGGTCGACCTCATCGTGACTCCCACTGCGGGCACCGCCTATACCGCTGCGGAAGTCGCCGCCGACCCGATCCAGCTCAATTCGAATCTCGGCTACTACACGAATTTCATGAACCTCCTCGACCTCAGTGCCTGCGCGATCCCGGCAGGCAGGCTTGCGTCGAGAAAGATGCCCTGGGGAATCACATTGGTCGCTCCGGCACTGTCTGATGTGGCCCTGCTGAATCTCGCCAATCGGTTCAACGACGCAGCGGCATTGGAACCCGTGTTTCCCAACGACTGGATCGAATTGGTCGTTTGTGGTGCTCACATGAGGGATCTGCCCCTGAACCATCAATTGACTGACCGAGGTGCCTGCTTTCTGCGGGAAGACCGGACCGCACCGGACTATCAACTGCTTGCTCTACCCGCAGAGCATGGCCTCCCCCCCCGCCCCGGGCTCATCCGGAAAGGGAGCAATCAAGGGACCTCCATCGCCGTCGAATGCTGGGCGATCCCGGCGAATCAGTTTGGCTCCTTCGTCGCAGGAATCCCCGGCCCACTTGGTTTCGGGAAACTTACCCTCGCCGATGGAAAAATCGTGACCGGCTTCATCTGCGAATCAGCCGTACCTGAAGGCACGTCGGACATCAGCGCGCTTGGCGGCTGGCGCGCCTTTCTCGAGGCTTCCTCCTAGAATTCCAAAGCAAGCTCTTCCGAACCTCTACAGGGCTTGCCTTCTCCAACGAAAGGAAAAAACAGGATCAGCGCTCCGACATTGGAGGCACCGGCTGATCAGTGGTCGGGCCGGTATAATAAGTCAGGGGACGGTAGAGGCGATTATCCTCCAGTTGCTCAAGCACTTGAGCAGTCCATCCAGCAGCACGTGAAATCGCAAAAATCGGCGTAAACAGATCGGTCGGGATATCGAGGGAGTAATAAACGGTCGCTGAATAGAAATCGACATTGGCGTTTAACCCTTTGCGCTCGCGCATGATCTCGGCAATCCGCTCTGACATGTCGATCCACTTGGTCTCACCAAGCTCTTCTGTCAACTTGATCGCCATCTTACGGAGATGTGGCGCACGGGGATCAAGGACACGGTAGACACGGTGTCCGATTCCCATGATCTTCTTCTTGTTCTCGAGACAATCTTCAACGTAAGCATCCACTTTATCGAGACTTCCGATCTCCTGGAGCATATGGATGACACCTTCATTGGCGCCGCCGTGAAGCGGCCCTTTAAGCGTTCCGATCGCCGAAGTGATCGCCGAGTACATGTCTGACAACGTGGCGATCGTGACCCGGGAGCTGAAGGTCGAGGCATTCATGCCGTGATCAGCATGAATAATGTAAGCTACATCCAGGGTCTTCGTGGCCTCAGCACTCGGCTCCTTGCCACTGATAAGATAAAGAAAATGAGCAGCTTCGGAGAGATCTTCGCGAACCGGCGGCAAATCGAGCCCCTGACGGGCACGGTGAAAGTAGGCAACAATGAGAGGCATCTGTGCGCAAATCGCGATCGCACGCTCCTCATTTAACTCGTAGTTTTGATCGTCGCCACGGTTATCGTACATCCCCAGCATGCTGACACCGGTGCGCAACACCTCCATAGGAAGTGCGTCTTTAGGCGCAGAGAGAATGAAATCAATAATCCCCTGGGGAAGGTGCCGTCCTGAGCGGAGCTTTTTCGTGAAAACCTCAAGCTCGGATGCCGTCGGAAGCTTACGACGATGAAGGAGATAGGTGACCTCTTCAAAGGTGCAGTTATCGACAAGGTCGTCGATATTATAACCGAGATAGCGAAGGATGCCTTCCTGGCCCTGAACGTCGCTCAGGCATGATTCATTGGCGATGACTCCCGCGAGTCCCTTGGCATATTCCGGTTTTTCCGACATCACTTTTATTCTAATCCTCTTAAACTATGGTTTGAAACTCAAAAAAGTCCCGTTTCACAAATCTCTTTTATCCCATGGCGCGAACCAGTGCCGCCCCCATGTCGGAAGGATTGTCAGCAACTTCGATACCAGCGTCGCGCATCGCGGCGATCTTTGCTTCAGCAGTTCCTTTACCACCTGAAACAATCGCTCCGGCGTGACCCATGCGGCGTCCGGGAGGAGCCGTCGCACCGGCAATAAATCCGGCTATCGGCTTATCACAATTTTCTTTCGCCCACTCGGCCGCCTCTTCTTCAGCGGTGCCGCCGATTTCACCGATCATGATGATGGCTTCGGTTTCGGGATCTTCGTTAAACATCTTCATGATGTCGAGATGGGAAGTTCCGTTGATAGGGTCCCCTCCAATTCCAACGCAGGTACTTTGACCCAGGCCGAGACTGGTGAGCTGATAAACCGCTTCATAAGTGAGCGTTCCGCTTCGGGAAACCACGCCAACCTTGCCGCGCTTATGAATGTAACCGGGAGCAATACCAATTCGGCAGCCGCCGTGCGAATCCGGCCCCGTGCCGGGAGTGACAATACCGGGGCAGTTCGGACCGATGAGACGAGCACCTGAACCTGCCATGCCTGCGCGGACGCGCATCATGTCCATGACCGGGATCCCCTCGGTGATTGCAACAACGAGCTCAACCCCTGCATCAACGGCTTCAAGGATCGCGTCTGCGGCAAAAGGAGGAGGAACAAAAATGGTACTCACCGTCGCTCCGGTTTCTTCGACAGCCTGCCCGACGGTATCGAAAATCGGAACCGTATCAGCGAACGTCTGCCCACCCTTACCTGGAGTAACTCCGGCAACAAGCTGAGTTCCGTAGTCGAGACTGAGCTGTGCGTGACGGCCCCCAAAAGAACCGGTGATGCCCTGAATCAGGATTTTCGTGTTTTCGTCAACGAGAATAGCCATGAGAAAATAAAGTGTAGGTCCTGATTAAACGGCGATGGCAGCGACAGCTTTTTGCGCCGCGTCGGCGAGTGTGTCCGCCGGGATAAGATTAACATCTGAGCTCGCGAGTGTCGCCTTTCCGGCTTCAACGTTATTGCCTTCGAGGCGAACGATCAGCGGAATATTCAGATCCACTTCGCCGCATGCAGCAACGATCCCTTTGGCAATGACATCACAGTCCATGATACCACCGAAGATATTCACGAGGATCCCTTTCACGTTCGGGTCACTCAGAATAATTTTGAAGGCATTCCGAACCTGTTCCTGGGTCGCACCACCACCCACATCGAGGAAGTTGGCCGGTTCGCCACCGCTCTGCTTGATGATATCCATCGTCGCCATCGCCAGCCCGGCACCATTCACGAGACAGGCGATATTTCCGTCGAGTCCGATGTAATTGAGATCAAACTTAGCCGCCTCAACTTCGCGTGGGTCCTCCTCCGTCGGATCGTGAAGTTCCGCGATTTCAGGATGGCGATAGAGCGCATTGTCATCGAAATCGAATTTCGCATCCAGTGCCATGACCTGCCCGTCGGGTGTCGTCACCAGCGGATTCACTTCGACCATGGAGCAGTCACAGGAAATGAAGAGCTTATAGAGAGCCTTCAGCAACTTTCCGAACTGCTTTGCAGTGTCGCCAGTGAAACCGAGTTGTGCCGAAATATTTCGAATCTCGTATGGCTGGAGCCCCAGGAGCGGGTGAATTACTTCGTTATAAATCTTATCAGGAGTGTTCTCGGCCACATCCTCAATATTCACACCGCCTTCAGTACTTGCGACGATAACCGGGGAACGGCTTTCGCGATCCATGAGAATAGCGAGATAGTACTCCTTCTCAATATCGACAGCATCAGCCACCATGATTTTACTAACGAGCTTACCCTCTTCACCGGTCTGGTGAGTGACCAGCGTTTGGCCGATCATCTTCGAAGCCACATCGGCTGCCTCATCGGCGTTCTTAACGACATGAACGCCACCTTGAAACCCGTTTTTAAAGGTTCCTTTTCCACGTCCACCGGCATGAACCTGCGCCTTTACCACGATTTCATCCCCCAGTTCAGCCGCGGCGGCTTTCGCTTCCTCTGCGGTGTCAGCAACCTTCCCTTTCGGGGTGGCGACGCCAAATTTTTCAAAGAGTTCCTTAGCCTGGTATTCGTGGATATTCATGCAACAGCGACGCTTCTCATTAGCGAGGAACGCAACTTACGTTGACGGGTTCTCAGGTCAAGATGGAACCTGACAATTCCCCGGCACATTTAGTGCCTGAAAGCGCCGAATCTTCCGATTGCAGAAAGAGGGGCTCCGCGGGGGTTGCCCGGCTGCGACTAACCGAAGTTAGAAATCAAGATAGACCTCGGCACGGCGGTTCTGGGAACGTCCTGTCGGATTATCAGTCCCGTCAGGATTAAAATTCGGTCGCCGCGGTTTACTTGAGCCAAAGGCTTCAGTGATGACCTGTTCAGGCGCAACCCCCATCTCAAGGAGTGCCGCGCGAATAGCGTCCGCCCGCCCATCACTCAAACCGGCATTGTATTGATCGGTTCCCAGGGCATCGGTATGCCCATTGATTCGAATCACGCGCTCTTCCCCCTGACTGAGGATATCCGCAATTATCGCCAGTTGCCGCTTTCCCCGTGGGGTCACTCCGGCGCTATCGAATTCAAAATAGAGCACCAGTGAATCGCCCCCGGCAGGATCTTCAACGATAGGGCTGTAGGCGACATCCCCTCCTCCGGCCTGTGCAGCCAGAGCCGAAAGCACCTTGGAAAAGGTCAGGCCACCAATTGTCCATTCCCCCGAATCCTGCCCGAGCTCGAGCGCAAACTCCGAAGTTTGCTGACCCGAGACAATCCTCGCAAGGACCCAGGTAATATCTTCCCTCGAAAGAGTCACAACCAGGGGTCTATCCTCTTTCAGTTGAAAGCCCCCTTCTTCAACGGCGATCATCAACGCAGCAACACGCTCATCCGTCACCTTCCCGGGATCGGAAAGAGCACGGGCGACCCGAAAATCACGGGCAATCACCGCCTTTGAAAAAGCATGAGCAATGCTGAGTGGATCGCCCGGGGCGGCATTATCTGAATTCTCTCCGGCAACAGGCGACTCCCCGCTCAGCTTCACTGCAGCGGGAAGGAGAGGTAGACTGATTTTTTCAAAAGCGACTGAGTTTTCACCGACACTCGCGAGATCTGCGTATAACTGCTGTGGTGCTCCGGAAGCTTCGACACCCTCTCCCGGAACAAAGTTCAGCGCCCATCTAACGATCGAAGCGGATTTGGAAATTTCGGAGATCGGCTTGTCTTTGCTGAGTTCGAGTTCAGGCGCTTCGATGAGGGCTTTTACCTCGGCGCGAATAGAATCATCAATCGCCTCTTTTCCGACGATCTCAGTGAAGCCCTTAAAATCTTTTTTTGTGATGGCGCCTGACAGAGCTTTCATCGCAGCGACCGGTGAAGCATAGCCGTCAGCTTTTGTCGGCAGTGGCGCCGATTCATCCGTCCCGGGGGCAGCTGACTCCTTCACAGGAGGCGCGGTCACGGTTGCCGTCTCACCCTTCTTCTCTTCAGTGGGATGCCCGATTGTTTCCCCCGTCGCCACCGGGTCCTCAATGACCTCAACCGGCTTCCCGCATTTATTCAGGGTGAATAATGAAATAGTAAGTCCCACCACAATGATGGAAAAGAAGACGATGGCAGTCGTTTTGTTCATGGGAATCAGCGAATAAGTCGCCCGTGCACCCTATTGTAGCAGACTACAATCCAACCTAAACAGGAAATGCTTGAGATTTCTTAAAGGCTTCAACGCTTCAGGGTCGCAGCGAGATCCTCAAAAGCGATCTTCTCCTCACTCCGATCGGACAAATCTTTGAGCCCCACTTCGGGAAACTCTGATCCGACAATCACCGCATGGGTCGCTCCGGATTGTTCCGCCGCCTGAAACTGCTTACCGACCTTCATCTCTGAGAAGGAGTATTGCAGACTGATTCCTTCATTCCGCAGAGCTTGAACGACCTGTGCAGTCTCCGCCTTCTTCGAGGGATCGGCCCCGACAATGAAGACATCGACTGATTGCTCCGCTTCAATCGCCCGGTCGAGACCTGCGGCGGGTGCCGTCGTCTCCCTGACTAGATCCAAAATCACCATGTCTCCCATCGCAAATCCACAGGCCGGCATTTCAACTCCCCCGATGAGACCAATCAATTGATCGTATCTGCCACCACCGGCGACCGCCCTCATTCCCTTTCCGATATCAAAGATTTCAAAGACCGGGCCAGTGTAATAGGCAAGTCCCCTCACGATACTGAGATCGACCTCGACATATTCCTTCAGGCCGCGCGCCTCCAGATTGGCGAGAGACTCCCGCAGTGAATCAGATGCCTCAGCGCCCGATTGAATGAACGCTTTAATCCCATCAAGAGAGAGCCCGAGCGCCTTCAGCTTTTCTTCCGTTTTCTCCGGTGGAGTGCGCTCCATTTTGTCAATCACCTGAAGAAAGTCAGTAAGGTCATCTTCACTGACGCCTTGAGAAAGAGCGTAGGAAACCCAGGCCTGGCGATCACTCACGCGGATGCGAAAGTTATCAGCAGTGAATCCCAGCTCCAGCATCAGATCTATCGACAAGGCCATTAACTCAGCATCAGCGATCACTGATTCCTCACCCAGAATGTCGCAGTTGAACTGATAGAACTCGCGGCCACGTCCCTTCTGATGTTTCTCGTAGCGGAAGAACTGGCCGATCGAGAACCATCTTAACGGCTTCTTAAAATCCCTTTGCCTTGCTGCTGCCATCCGCGCCAGCGTCGGCGTCAATTCCGGTCGCATTGAGACATGGCGATCCCCCTTGTCTTCAAAGCAGAAAAGCTGGTTCACAATTTCATTTCCACTTTTCTTCCGGTAGAGATCGGTCGGCTCGAGAACAGGGCCCTCGTACTCGACGAAGCCATAGCGGCGTGCGACGCGGCGCCACACGTTGAAGAGATAGTTTCGGGCCGCGCAATCCGCAGGGTAGAAATCACGAAAGCCCGGGAGGGTTTGGAACTTTTGAGCCATGGGCGAGCTTACGTCGATTTTCCGCCAATGCCAGAGTTGGGACGCGGAAAGATCTACCCGAAAACTACCGTTCGATTCTCGTGTACCAGAGTACGACGGTTCAGGTGCAACCAAACAGCACGGGAAAGAACACTTTGCTCAAGAGCACGTCCCTTTCGAACGAAATCGTGAACGGTATCCTTATGGGAAACAGGAGTCACTCCCTGTGCGATGATCGGCCCTTCGTCGAGGTCTTCCGTCACGTAGTGACTTGTCGCCCCGACAAGCTTAACGCCCCGCTTATGCGCTGAATGGTAAGGCCGCGCGCCCGGAAAAGCCGGGAGAAACGAGTGGTGAATATTGATAATCCGATTCGGAAACGCCCCGGTCATCTGCGGGCTCAGAATCTGCATGTAGCGGGCCAGAATAACGAGATCAATATCGTGCTCGTTGAGGAGGGAAATCTCGGCAGCTTCCTGAGATGCCTTGGATTCTTTGGTGATCGGAAAGTGGTGAAACGGGATCCCGAAACGTTCCGCAACCGGCTTCAAGTCTTCGCGATTGCTCACGATGAGTGGAATATCCATGGCGAGTTCACCGCTCTCATGCCGTGAAAGGAGATCGTAGAAGCAATGGTTGTCTTTTGTAACGAACAGAGCAACCCGCACTTTGACGTCGGAAAAATAGAGTGACCAGTTCATGGAGAACCGCTCGACAAGCGAAGCAATCGCACTCGCAATCTCGTCGCGAGGCACCGCAAAACCGCCAATCTCCCATTCGACGCGCATAAAGAAGACACCGAACTCTTTGTCCACGTGTTGATCTACATCGACAATATTGCCGTTGTTCTGAAAGAGAAAGTCCGATACCGCAGCGACAATACCCGGCTGGTCAGGACACGAGATCGAAAGGATCGCGGAGGGAGAGTCAGAAGAAAGTGCACTCACAAAAACAACCGGGTAAAAAAATGCTCGAGGGGGGAATCGAACCCCCACGGGTCGCCCCACAGGATCCTTAATCCTGCGCGTCTACCAATTCCGCCACCCGAGCAACCGGGGCTGAAACCGAGGAGGCTTCAGCGCGAAGGGGTTGATTCTTAAATTCTATTTCACCTTTTCGCAAGCGATCTTTACTAAGGAAATGAAAATTTCTTCATTCGAACGCCTAAAATGAAAAACGCCCCGCCAAAGCGGAGCGTTTTTCTTCAAACAGGTAAGGGAGTCAGTTGGATTATCGGCAGAATCCGCGACTGCTTCCAAAGCGAATCGAGATACCCGGACTGCGGGAATAGCTGCGTGACACATAACCACTTGAGCGGGGCACGTAACTGCGACGGACATAGCTCGAAGAGGGATAGCGACTGATTGATCGATGGGATGAACTACGGCTGCAATTACTGTGATACGAGGGCACCCAGGAGTAACGGATTGAGCCGCAAGAGAGACGTACTGGACGGTAATAGGAGTGAATGTGCCCACCGCAACCGCCACATTTGCCGATTACTTTTGAGCGATATGAACCCGCTTCCGCAGAAGCCGGAGCAAACAGGAAGAGAGAGGCAGCAAGGGCTGCAGTGAGGGAGATCAGTTTCTTCATTTTTCAGGGGAGGGTTGAAGTTCGACCTTCCTTTTGGAAAGGCCGTGTTCACCAGGCGAACAGTTAGTAGACGCTTCAGCGCTGAAATTATTCAATCATCACATCTGAACCCAACGGTTACAGCCGAGTGTTCGATTACTCCTGTTATTGACCCAGAGGAAGTTGGCGACCTGACGAATCCTTATATCGGCACTACGATTCACGCCGGGCTGGAGATGTGTCACTGCAGCTGAATGCCCCGCCTCTTCTCTCTTCTTTCACGAAAATTCTCCGATGATTCGCTGCTGAATTCGGAGCAGAGCGCCTTCCGATTCAGTGCGGAACCGTTGATATGAAGAGCAATTCAATCAAAGAGCGGGCTATTAATCTGCTGACTACTATTCACCGGCGCTGTCAGAGGAGAGTTTCGGCGCCCCCTCACTGCCGTGTTTTCTGAGCCAGAAGCAACGGCGCAGGCCGAGAACGAAAGGAATAACGGAAGCGAACATGCAGCCGAAGCCTACCCAACCGAATACACGTGCGGTGCGAACCCCGGGCCTGAGAAAATTTTCGACAAAATTTTCGGCGCTGCCGTGAGCAATGATGCGGGTATTTTGTAATGCCCAGGATTTTTGCCCGACTTGACTATCACTTGTTTGGTAGGGATCTGCCCAGATCGCGACGAGGGCACCGTGCTTGAGACCATGGTAACGGGAGAAGGCGGGAGGGGCAGGCCAATCGAAGGTTTGGAGGCGGGAGGTATTCCCCTCAACCTGCACTTCTGTGCCATCAAGCATGGTCACAGTGTAATGTAGCGGATACCAGGAGGCGGGAGATGACTTTCCGAAGCTGGCAAGCGAGGTCTCGTAATAGGCGACAAAGTCCTGGGGAGTACCGATCTTGATGTCTTGCCTGGTTAGATCGCCGACGCGCCCGACGAGAATTAGTCCTTTGTAATCGAGAATGTAATCTTCATATGCCTTCGCGAACTCAGTGGAGTTTCGGACAACAGGACGGGAAGGGTAGGTATTGATCTCGACGGCGCAGAACCACCATGCGAAAGCAGTGATAAACATGAAGAATGGGAAGGCGATGCTAAAAAAGAGGAAAGCGTTTACCTGAGCGCGGGCAACAGCCTTTGGCAGGCCAAGCCGAACAAATGTCCAGCAAAGAAAGGTGGCGGCCAAAAAGGCAGTGATGAGTTTCACAAAACGCCCGACGAACCAATGATCGACATGATGGGATGCGGTCAGGTAGATCGCTCCCAGAGAAAGAATGAGCAGTATGATAATCAATGGGGGCCACCAGAAACTATTTCGCTTCTTGAAAATGATCCATCCTGCCACAAACGGAAGAAAACACGCGAATGCGATGCGGTGAGAATCTGTCGCGGCGGGAAGGCACAACCAAACGAAAGCCGCAGCTAGAAGGACGAGGAGAGTGGTGATTTTCGCTTTCAAAGTGCCGGGCAAGGTGATGAGGTGATTGGATTGGAAGGCTCGAAAGAATTGAGCGACCCAGTTCCCGAAGCGATTATGCGAGCGAAGCTTCAAACGATATCATATCCAGTGTATGCCTTATTCCAAGACATTCGTGAATTCCAATTTCTTCCGCCTGATTCTTCCTCTCATCTTTCTCACCGTTGATGAAGCTACCTCAGCCGGGTATTTCCGAGACTTTCAAAAAGATAACCTGACGACCTCAACCGGCTAGGTTCTTTACGGCAGCGGATGTATTGTCAGGGGTTACTCAGGCGGCAATGGTCACGTCGTCGCTAGTGACTCTCGATGAGCAAAACGTTGGATTTCATAGATAGTGGCCGATTTGATCACAGGAAGAGCAGTTCTATGGCGTGAGATCACGGCAACGGGAATAAGTAGTATTGTTGGATAACCTCGTAAAATCCCTCCACGTTGAGGTCGCTGCTACCCCTGCGCCGGAAGAATGCGTGAGTCAGTTGCTTACCCCGGTTGTCGCGAAAGGATATGGAATTCGAGATGTTCAGGCAACCGATCGTTAGAATTCACCTCGTAATGGCGAGCATTTCATTTTTGTTTTCAGCTGTGGTCCCAGTGTCATGCAAAGCAACGGACACTATGGCATCACAGATTTCAGAGCCTGGGTTTCCAGGTATCACGTACAGACATTGAGCCAGAGCTCGGCGCCGGGACGGAGGTGACGCTACACATGATTGCAAAAGGACCCCGCCGGTGCGGTGAAGTCCCTGCAAGTTCAAGGGCTTCTCGAATTACCGCTTCAGAACATTTCGGAGCCGGGACCCGCTGATCCGATGAGTGGGGATATGACGATTCTTTCAAACGGGGATGCCGAAAGGTAATGAGCAAGGCAGGTAGAGTTGTAGCAGATGAAAAGCAGCAACGGCAAGCCGTCGTCCTCGCCCGGATCTCGAAGCTGTCAGGCCTCAGAATCCCCGTTGAATTGTGGTTTCCAATCCTTGTTCCATTCGCCGGCATTCCCGGGCATACCGCTACGATGATGTCTTCTACACAACCCTCTTCGAAGGCTTCGATGGAGCAGATTTGGTTATTATTCGCATCCAGTTGCTTGGTATCGCGAGTTGATGACAACGAGCGAGCAGCGGCTGGCTTCTTTCTTCGTCGCATCTTCTGAACGGCCCAAGACCTGCCGGGCGCCCCGTAACTGGTACCATGTAGCGAACCACCATGAAGGCGGGTTTGGAGTCGATGGCATGTATTGTGGAATAGATAAAGCAGTGTCGTTTTTATGAAACCCCGCTGCTGATTCTTGATCAGTATTTCACCGTCTCAGAATCGATGCCGGTGATCTAAACCCAGAGGTTCCGATCGAGAGTCCGATACTGAATCGCCTCCAGAACATGAACCTCCTTGATCTCGATCTCCCCTTCCAGATCAGCAAGGGTCCGCGCCACTTTAAGAATTCGATCATGTGCACGCGCGCTGAAATTGAGGCTCTCCATGGCCTGCTCGAGAGTTCGCTCACTCCGTTTATCGAGCCAACAGAACTTAGCCACCTGGCGATTCCCCATGTCAGCATTGCAATTTACCCCCGGAAAGGACACCAGCCGCTGTAATTGAATGGCTCGGGCCTCCTCGACGCGCTCGCGAATGACATCTGAGGATTCACCACTGGATTCCGCCCTCAACTCCTTGTAGTTCACTGCAGGAACGTCGATATGAAGATCGATGCGATCAAGGAGCGGCCCACTGATCCGCTGGCGATACTTTTCAATCTGATTCGGTGAGCAACGGCATTCACGCGAAGGATCACCGAGATACCCGCAGGGACAGGGGTTCATCGCCGCAACGAGACTGAAGCGACTCGGGAAAGTGAATTTTCCCGCTGCCCGGGAAATGGTGACATGACCATCCTCAAGAGGCTGGCGCAAGACTTCTAGGGTGGAGCGACGGAATTCGGGCAGTTCGTCAAGAAAGAGGATCCCGTTGTGGGCAAGACTTACCTCACCGGGCGAAGGATTGCTGCTTCCGCCCAATAGTCCGACATCAGAAATTGTGTGGTGAGGCGCTCGAAAGGGTCTCGTCGCGAGGAAACTGTTTTTACTGTCAACGAGGCCGGCAACACTATGAATCTTTGTGGTTTCGATCGCTTCCTCCTCCATCATGGCGGGAAGGATGGTCGTGAGCCTTTTCGCCAACATTGATTTCCCCGTGCCGGGACTACCCAGCATGAGAAGGTTGTGCCCTCCCGCCATCGCCACTTCGAGGGCACGCTTCGCATGTGCCTGGCCTTTCACCTCATCAAAATCGACCGGGTAGGCCCGCTTCGTGTTGAAGAAGGCCTCACGATCCAATTTTTCAGGAGAGACATTCCCATTTCCAGAGAGAAGATCGTAGGCTTCACGTAGGCTCCCGACCCCATACACGAAGACTCCTTCGACGATGCTTGCCTCGGCGGCATTCTCGACCGGAACGAGAATTGCTTTCAAGCCGGCCTTTTTTGCCTGGAGCGTCAACGAGAGGATTCCTTTGACCGGCCTGACCCGCCCATCGAGAGCCAGCTCTCCAACCACCGCACATTTCTCAAGCGCAGCATCTTTAAGTCTGCCGTTTCTCTCCTCGTCCAGCGATGCCATCCCAACCGCAATGGGAAGATCATAGCTCGGCCCTTCTTTTTTAATATCGGCAGGGGCCAGATTAATCGTGATTGCCTTGGCAGGCCAACGCAGCCCGCTGTTCTTTATTGCTGTGGTTACCCGATCGACACTCTCCCTCACCGCAGCGTCCGGCAAACCAACCAACTTGATGTCGACCTTTCCGGAATCGGAGGCGTTCACTTCAATTTCAACACCCACTGCGTCTACCCCGACGAGCGCACCTGAATAGACACAGGACAAAGCCATGCCTCACTCATCTTCAATTTCTTCTACGAATGCAACCCCTTTCGATAAAAAAAGCTGTTCAAAGTAGCATTAACCCATGGAGTAGGGATCGACGTCGAAAGTCACGATGACGTCCGATGGAAAGGTTAGGTCTTTCATTACCGTACGAATGTGCTCCGTCATTCGTCGGGGGTTCAGCCCCTTCAGGATGACCTGATACCTCCACTGATCATGTGACTTCACCAGCGGCGAAGGCAGCGGGTCAGTCAGCCCCATTCCCTCCGGCAAACCACGTTTCAATCTCGCGTGTAAGGTCTTCAGTGAAAATTCAGCGCGCTCCTGGTGAACCGACCTTACCGTAACAAGAACCATTCTCTGGAACGGGGGATGACCAAATTGCTTCCGCATTTGAAGTTCCTGTTCTGCAAACCCCTCAAAATCATGATGTCGCGCATGTTGAATCGAGGGATGATGAGGCGTGTATGTCTGGACCACAACCTCGCCTTCGAGCTCACCGCGGCCAGCGCGGCCAGCCACCTGGGTTAGAAGCTGGAAGGTTCTTTCCCCGGCACGAAAATCGGGAATATGCAGCCCGACGTCAGCGTTCAGGATGCCCACGAGGGTAACGTTGGGAAAGTGCAGCCCCTTGGCGATCATCTGAGTGCCAAGGAGAATATCGATCTTTTTCGCCCTGAAATCGTTTAGCGTATCCCGAAGCTGATTCTTTTTCCGCATCGAATCGGTGTCGACCCGGGTGATCCGTGCATCGACAAAAACCTTCTGAAGGATCTCCTCCACCCGCTCGGTCCCAAATCCGGCGTTCACAATAGATTTCGAGGAACATTCGGGGCATTTCCTAGGAGGAAGCTGCGAGAAGCCGCAAATATGACAAATGAGGCGGTCTTCCCCACGATGGAACGTCATGGTGGTGGCGCAATGCCGACAATTGGCGACGTAACCGCACTCCGGGCAGAGAATATTTCGCGCAAAACCACGTCGGTTAAGAAAGAGGATCGTCTGCTCACCATCTTCAAGACGTTGCTCCATCGATTGACGAAGCTTTGTTGAGAGAATCGTGGGTCCCGATTTTGTCTTCTTTCCCTCTAAGCGCATGTCGATAATCCTGATCAGAGGCATCTTCTGGTCGTCGACCCGCTTACTCATCGTCGCGAGGTCGTACTTGCCGGTCAAGGTGTTGTTCCAGGATTCCAGCGACGGGGTAGCGCTGGCCAGGAGGACCGGACACTTTTCGAGGTGAGCCCGAACCACTGCGATGTCGCGCGCCTGATAGCGGGGTACGATATCCTGCTTGTACGAGTTTTCGTGCTCCTCATCGACAACGATGAGCCCCAGATTCTTAATCGGCGAGAAAATCGCACTCCGCGCCCCGATAACGATACGTGCTTTCTGCTCAAGGACTTTACGCCATTCATCATGCCGCTCTCCTTCGGAAAGGTTGCTGTGCAGAATCGCCACCTGATCCTGAATCGCCGCGAAACGTTGTTTAAAACGGTCAGCCGTCTGGGGAGTCAACGAGATCTCAGGGACAAGAACGATCGCGCCCTTCCCTTCACGGATCGTGTCCTGAATCGCCTGAAGATAAACTTCCGTCTTTCCGCTGCCGGTGACCCCATAGAGAAGAATCGGCTTTGGCTTCTCTCCCCTGCTGATTTTTCGCCCCGCCTCAAGGACTTCTTCCAAAACCTCTTTTTGTTCGGAATTCAACTCAAGCGCCTCATTAGCGACATACTCAACGTTGGAAAGAGGATCCCGCTGAACAATACGCTCTTCGATCTCCACTAGCCCCTTGTCCTCCAGCGACTTAATCGAGGAACGGGACAAGCCCTGCGCCGAGATCATGACTGCCAGAGCAGTGAGACCATTCACTTCGAGAAATTCGATGACTTCCCGTTGCTTCTTTGAAATACGGTGAGCAGCCGTCTTTGCCTCGTACCCCGTCACGAGAGCGGCGGTTTTCTCCTTCTTCCGTTTCTCATGCTCCCCTCTCGATGGCTTCGGCAACATCGTCCTCATCACCGTTTCTACCGGTGCGAGGTAGAATGAAGAAATCCAGTTCGCCAGCTCAATGAGGCCCGGAGTCAGGAAGGCATCTTCCGAGACAACCCCTTCGATTGGCTTAAGCGAATAGGAAAGGGTGGCTGTATCGACCTTCTCCAGAGAAATAATGGTCCCGACGGCAGGACGATTTCGGAGTCTAATTCGAACGCGCTGTCCGGGTGTGACCGACATCCCTTCCGGAACAAGGTAGCTGAAGGTTAGATCGCTCGTTGCTCCATCGATGAGGACTTTTACTGCCTTCTCCATCCCACTTTCTCCATGGCAATCCCCGGGTGTGATTGTTTTCCGAGATTTAGTCGTCTGTACAAAAAGAAATCGCCCTCCGCGAACGGAAGGCGATTTACACCAAGGTTTAAATAAATTTTTTAACCTTCGTAGCGTAACTTAGAAAGAAACGCTGAGGGAAACACCGCTGTAGAGGATGTCTGACTGCGCGTCATCAAATCCAACGATACCATCAGTGACGAATCCGTCAGGTGAACCGTTGTAGGAGATGTAAGGCGTAAGTGTCGCACGGCAATTGAGCTCGATTGGAAGAGACGCAGTTGCATAGTAGTGGTTCCAGCCGCTGTCGCCGCCGAATGCACCACCCTGGAAGTAGTTATCGGAGTAACCAACACCAGCACCGAGAACGAGGCTGATAGAATCAGTGATTCCAAAAGTCTTCTCGATTCCAGCCTGGTAGTACCAAGCAGAAGCTCCGCTACCGAAGAGGTAGTTAGCTTCAGCAGCGAAATCTACGACTCCGAGGCTACGAGAGATATCGAATCCGATTTCACCGAGGCTTGCACCGCTAGTCTCAGGGAAGAAGTAGTGTGTGTAACCGAGGCTTGTGTCGAAACCAGCGAAGGTTCCGAGCTCAGCAGCAATGTAGAGATCAAGCTCATCGTAAGCAGTGGTGTGGTTAGTACCGTTGAGGTACCATGCACCAATGTTGATTGGAACGATGAAGTTGTCGAACGTGTAGTTCACGTCAGTCCAAACACTGTCACGTGCGAAACGTGCTCCGTAGAAAACGAAGTCAGTGTCGTATCCTGCGCTGATAGAACCGCCGATGTCGACGCACTCTTCAATTGGGGTCTTGTCCGGAATCGGCGCCTTTCCCCAGTCTCCTGCATTCACGCCGAGCGTGAGTGCACTAATAGCTGCAACTAATATTGCTTTATTCATAATCTTGTTAACTCCCTTGGTTTGAGATGTGGTCGTAATAACCTGTTTGATGGATCGTAAGATCCTACCGCTTCAAGAGCAATTACCATGCCAGCTTCATGCTGTCAGGACACTGCTCAATTACAGTTCAATGGGACCATTGTTGATTTGTTCGTGGTGCGCAACCGAAAATTAGTCATCTTTTTTCTAATAAAGCGGCATTTCCGGCGTTTTAGATGTGCATTTCCGCAGGGGTAACGCGCTTAACTCGTTGTAAATCAACAGGAAGGGCGTTTTTAGAAGAAAGCTTCATCAGGCAGAAACCATAGAATTTTTTTTCTTCACTCGTTTTCAGCGCCCGCGTTATCCGCCCTTCAAAGCCATCATCAGTTCTCACGATTGAGTCTTGCACCAGCTTTGTTTCGGCAGTGACGAGAATGAGAGTTCTCTTAACCGTGCCAACACTCTTAATTCTCGATATAATCTCCTGCCCGAGATAGCAGCCTTTGTGAAAATCGACGGTCCAATCCGCGATGCCCAACTCTGCAGGAAACTCATTTCCGGTGATTTCCCAGGGCGATGCAGGAATCAGTGCCCGCCACTGCTCTTCATTAAACTCTTCTCCGGCGATACGCTTCGCTTCGGGAAGATCCGGCAGCGTCTCACAGAAGAAATCAAACCCTATTGTGCCGGTGCGCCTTGAATGCACCCCGGAGAGACCTTTCTCAAAATGGTGAATCAGTTTCCATTGGCCGGTGACATCTTCAATCTCACAATCGTCGGCGATTAGATACCGGTCCAGCCTTTCAAACAACTCGTCCCTCTGATCAAGCTGACCATCTACGAAAAGACAATCCCCGAAGGCGGAGATCCAGATGAGAAACTCCACCTTTCCCTTCAGGCTGCATACGCACGCGGTGATAGCTCTTTCATCCAGAGGGCCGGCAACATCATTGGTGACCTGCCCATTTAAATAGCGAACCCGATCAGGACCGGTGATTCGAAAGATCGCACGATCCTTCAGTTCAATCCATCTACCATCCAGTGACGTCATTTTATCCATGGAAACGCTACGCTTTCTCTTTCTTAGGATGATACTTTTCAGCAAGCACCGAGAAATCCTTTTCTCCATGGCCTTTTTGCATTGTCTTAAACATTACGCTGGCGGTGGTGGACAGTGCAGGCATTTCTATCCCGAGGCGCTTGCCGAGACTGAGAGCATACTGTGCATCCTTAAACATATGCTTAAGGGAGAAGTGAGTCTCGTAGTCTCCCTCAATCATCGTAGGCAGCTTCATTCCGGTTAGGGGCGATCCACAGGCATTGTGATCGATGGCTTCAACTAACCGTGACGGGTCAATTCCCGCCGAGGAAACGAGTCCGAATGCTTCGGAAAGAACTTCCACCGTCGCTGCCGAAATCATATTCGTCGCAAGCTTCAGGACGGTAGCTTCCCCGACACGTCCGACATAAAGGATCTCTTTTGAAGAAGTTTCCAGAATAGGGCGGGCCGAATCGACCGCCGCAGGATCTCCCCCTACATAATAAACCAAAGCCCCTTTCGCAGCGGCCTGCTTGCTGCCTGTGAAAGGAGCATCCAGAAATGTGGCCCCGGTTTCCTTCGCGATTTGATAGGCGGCAACCACCGACTCGGGATCCGCCGTGCAGTTGTTTATCAGAGTATGACGCTTGGAAAGCGAATCCTTCATTGCCGTAACGACTTCGACCAGTGCCTCTCCGTTCGCGACGAAGATTTGAATGCAGTCAGCCAGCTTTGCCATCTCGTCCGGTGAACTCAGAAAGTTTGGCTCCGGTTTCGGTGTCCGGTTCCAAACATAGACCTGACGTCCACTCTCCCGCAACAACCCGGCGACCCGACTCCCAATAATGCCGAGCCCGATGACTCCAACCTTTTCAACGTTGTCGTTTTGCATTCTCCACGATCCAATCAGTTCTCAGTAATTACAATTCAGATTCACGGAAGTATCCGGAGCCGGAATCCTCCTGTTCAAGGGGGCGGAACCTCTGTTGAAGCACGATCGTCGAGCCACTTCTGAAGAATCTCCACCGCAGCGGCCTGGTCGATGATTTTCCGCGAATTCTTCTCATTACGCCCTGCCGCATGAAGCTTCTCCATTGCGAGCTGAGTGGTGTATCGCTCATCCACCTCATGCCAGCGAACCTCCGCGGGAATCTTCTCTTTTAGAAAGCCTGAAAACCGACGGACCGAGCGGACTGCTTTTCCTTCGTCGCCGTTGGTATGAAGAGGGAGCCCGATCACAAGATCTTCTACGGCCCGCTCTTCAATGATATCGGCAAGGCGTTGAATCGCCAGTTCGAGATTCTCTCCCGGAATCGTTTCGAGCGGATGAGCAAGAAAGCCAAGGTCATCACTCACCGCCACCCCGATCCTAACGGAGCCAAAATCCACACCTATCGCTCTGACCCAATTTTCCATCCAAGCTAAAGAAGTTTGTCAGGGAGAACGTCGACCAGCTTTTTGATTTGATCAGCATCATTTCGATCAGCTACGAGGAGGGCGTCTTTTGTCTGCACGACAATCAAATCACTGACCCCTAGAAGTGCAGGAACCGGAGCATCAGAAACGGAGAACACGATATTCCTCGACGCATCAACCGCGATAAGCGGCCCGCGATGGGAATTCCCGCTTTCATCATTTTCAAGATACTTTGCCACCGAGGGCCAGCCTCCGACATCATCCCACCCGACATCTGCTTCGATATTGAGAATACTTTTCGCATTCTCCATCAGCGCATAGTCGATTGATACCTTCTCCAGGGTCGGGAATTTTTCCGCTACCGCACCGGCAAAGTCTTCCGATTCCTTAAGCAGATTAATAAACTCCGCCAGCGCCGGACAATGCTCGGTCAACTCACGGACGACAGTAGGAATGCTCCAGATAAAGATTCCGGCATTCCAGGAAAAGTTGCCATTGGCCACGTATTCCGCGGCGACTTCGGAGGATGGTTTCTCCCGAAAGCAAACCACTTCGTTGGCCTCGAGTCCATGAGGCAGCTCGAGCCCTTCCCTCACCTCTCCCCTTTCTATATAGCCGTAGCCCGGACATGCCCAGGTGGGTCGAATCCCGAGCGTGACGATAGCTGACGCTTTACAAGCCGCAGAAGCTGCCGCTTCGAGGACCTCACGAAATGCCTGCTCTTTCACCACCAACTGATCTGCAGGCAGCGCAATCATGACTGCTTCGGGGTCACGAGCAGCGATCCATCCGGCAGCAAGCGCGATCGCCGGAGCAGTGTCCCGACGTGCCGGCTCCGCAACAATGTTTTCAGATGGTACCGTCGGGAGCGCTTTAATAACGCCTTCCCGCTGCACTTCATTCGTAAGAACCAGAATTTGCTCTGGGGGAATGAGTCCTTCCAGGCGGTTCACTGCCTTTTCAATCAAGGTCTCTTCATCAAAGAGATTGAGAAGTTGCTTTGGGCGTTCGTTTCGGCTCAAAGGCCAGAATCGGGTTCCGCTGCCGCCAGCAAGAATCAGAGCAAAAATTTTGGGTTGGTCGGGGTCCATAGATAAACGGATGAATCATCACGATATCCGGCTGAGAATAAAGTAAATTCCCGTTCCGTTTTCGAATCGCTCAAGCTTGCGCTCTTTCTACTCTCATCAGCTATCGCCAAATTCCTCCAACGAGTCATCACGGCTCCTTCACTCGTTTGTCTCGACGCCCCTCTCGTCGCCCTCGCGTGGGCACTTTTACTTCGGGAATCTTCCGGCGAAAGCGGGGAATCACCCGCACCTGTCATTGGGCTTAGTTTTACCGTATGGGGAATTTATCTGCTCGATCGCCTTTATGATACGAAAGGTTTTTCGATGAATCCGGAAACTCCCCTTCGGTATCAGTTCGCGGCCGAAAGAAGAGGCCTTCTCATTGTCCTGACAATCGCAGCCTGCACCGGTGCCCTTTTCACCCTCCCCTTTCAGCCGCCCGGCATTCTTCCGGCCTGTCTCTGGCTCGGAGCCGCTACGGTCTTCTACTACTGTGTCTTCAGATTCTTTCGTCGGGTCCAGAGAACCGTCTTCACATGCATCCCATCAAAAGAGTTGTTCATTGCCATTTGCTTTGCAGCCGGGATCATCGTCTCCATTCAAAGCGAATTCACGTCGCCCCTCGTCTTCCTTCATGGGTTCGCGATGGTGCTGCTGTTCCTCGGAAACTGTCTCACCATTTCGAGAGCCGAAGCTGAATTTGACTCGCAGCGCGACAACTCGAGCTTCTTTAGTGACAAGCGGGAGGGCCGGGCTCTGCTCATTCAGGCGCCGGCAGTGATTGCACTCGGGATCTCGCTCTTACTGATCGGGGCTCTGAATTCTCCGTTTTCAGGCGGGGTCATCTTCACCACCTCGATCGCGAATCTCCTGATTTGTCAGTGCATTCGGATTCCCGCCCGCCTCACTCATGCCCTTTCGGATCTCGCCCTGTTGATCCCTCCTCTTATTGCTCTTCTCCTCCGTGGCATCTTGGTGCGTTGACGGCTTCAGTCTCTGCGTTACACTCTGCCCGACATGCTTGATATTCGACTCCTCCGCGACGATCCTGAATCCATCAAAACCCGTGTAAAGTCCCGCGGCGGTGATGCCTGGACGCTTATTGACGAAATCCTTGCCTGCGATGAAAAAAGGCGCGCCGGTGAAACTGAGAAGCAGCAGCTTCAATCCGACCGAAACCGGATTTCGAAGGAGATTGGACAGCTGAAAAAAACCGGAGAGGACAGCTCTTCGGTCGAAGCTGAAGTCAGAAAAATCGGCGAGAGGATCAAGGCGATCGGTGAAGAAGTCGATACTGCCGACTCCCGCCAAACAGAACTTCTCTTACAGATTCCCAATCTTCCTCATGAAGAATGTCCGGTTGGTGAAGATGAGACTGCAAATCCAGTTATTCGCGAGTGGGGCAAGCAACCCGAGTTTGATTTTGAGCCGGTTGACCACGTGGAACTTGGCAAGCGGAATGAACTCTTCGATTTCGAACTGGGAGCTCGTGTCAGTTCGAGCGGATTCGTCACTTACACCGGAATGGGAGCGCGCCTCGAACGTGCCTTAATTCAGTTTCTCCTCGATCTGCACACAACCGCACACGACTACCGCGAAGTCTCTCCGCCCTTTATTATTAACCGGGATTCCATGTTCGGAACCGGGCAGCTCCCGAAATTCGAGGACGATATGTACGGCCTTGAGGACGGTGCCTTCTTTCTTGCACCTACCGCCGAAGTTCCGGTCACCAATCTCTATCGCGAGCAACTTTTAGGAATCGGCGACCTGCCGATTAAACTCACCGCCTACACTCCATGCTTTCGTCGTGAAGCCGGATCAGCCGGGCGGGAAAGCCGGGGGCTGATTCGAATGCACCAGTTCGACAAGGTGGAACTGGTGAATATTGTCCGTCCCGAAGATTCCGCTGACTACCTCGAGAAGCTGACCGCAGAGGCGGAGACAGTCTTGCAAAAGCTGGGACTCCACTACCGGACAATTGAGCTTTGCACCGGAGACCTTGGATTCAGTTCCGCGAAAACCTACGACATCGAAGTCTGGGCCCCCGGTCACGGCGGCTACCTGGAGGTTTCAAGCTGCTCAAACTTCTTCGACTACCAGTCTCGCCGGATGAAACTGCGCTTCAAAGACGAAGAGGGGAAAAATCGCTTCTGCCATACCCTGAACGGATCAGGCACTGCCCTGCCTCGTCTCTATGTCGCCTTTTTGGAAACCTACCAGCAAGCCGACGGCAGTATCCTCATCCCTGAAGCACTTCAGCCCTACCTGGGCACCGATCGAATCGGCGCCTGAGGGAACGGAACACAAAAAACCCGGAACCGCACAGGCGGTACCGGGTCAGGTCGATGCTCTAAATCAAGCAGGACGAATTACTCGCCGGAGACTGCAATCGCTTCTTCGCCGCGCTCGCCGGTACGAATCCGGATCGCATCTTCGATTGAAGAAACAAAAACTTTTCCGTCACCAATTTTGTTGGTGGATGCTGCCTTCACAATTGTGTCGACAACTGAACCGGCATCACCGTCTTCAACGACAATTTCGAGCTTCACTTTAGGGAGGAAATCAACGGTGTACTCAGATCCGCGATAGATCTCTGTGTGTCCTTTCTGACGTCCGAATCCTTTAACTTCGCTGACGGTCATTCCATGCACTCCTGCTTCAGTGAGGGCTTCCTTAACTTCTTCGAGTTTGAAGGGCTTAATAATTGCTTCGATTTTTTTCATGATTTTGATGGGTTCAGTGTTCAACCACTGCCCCTGTTAATAGCACATTGGATGCCACCTTGTTTTCCAATTATGTAACGCGATGACTACCAAGAGGTTAAAATTTCAGCCGTTCTTATCCCTCGCATTCTTTGGTAAATTACTTACCAGTAAGTGGTAACCAGTTAATCACGCTATGTCGAAAGAGAAGCGAATCCTCATTGTAGATACAGAACCCGAAACGGCAGAGGCCGTCGGGGCCGCGCTTCGGGAAACCGATCTGATCGTCGTTTCGGTTACCCATGTAGAAGCCGCCGAGGAGGAAATTCAACATCGCCCCTTCGTCGCCGTCGTCTCGAGCCTCGATTTCAAAGACGCGGAAGGCTTCAACTTTATCAAAGAAATTCACCGCACTTTTCCTCAACTCGCCGTTATTGGTGTAAGCGGTTCTTCCGACAGCCGAATGGCAATTGAAGCCATCAAAGCCGGGGCATTCGATTTTATCTCAAAGCCCATTCACGGACCCGACATCGTGAAGGCAGTGAAGGAAGCCATCACCTGTGCCCAGAAATCCTCCGAGCCCGTTGCGATTGCCCCTTCCGACGAACTGAACGATGCCACCGACTCGCTCGTTGGAAACAGCCGGGCAATGCTTGATGTTTACAAAGCACTCGGACGCCTCTCTCCGACACCTGTGACCGTTCTCATCCGCGGTGAAACAGGTACCGGTAAGGAACTCGTCGCCCGCGCCCTCTTTCAATACGGACACCGGGCTCACCGTCCCTTCATCACCGTGAACTGCGCGGCGATCCCGGAAAACCTGCTCGAGTCCGAACTTTTCGGCCACGAGAAGGGAGCCTTCACCGGAGCGGTCAGCACACGAATCGGTAAATTCGAACAAGCGAACGGAGCGACCCTTTTTCTTGATGAAATTGGCGACCTCGACCTTGCTTTGCAGGCAAAACTACTCCGCGTTCTTCAGGAGAAACGTTTTCAGAGAGTGGGAGGATCCGAGGAAATTTCAGTAGATGTCAGGATCATCGCAGCGACCCATCGAAACCTTGAGAAGATGATTTCCGAAGGGAACTTCCGGGAAGATCTCTTCTATCGGCTCAACGTTGCCACGATCAAACTACCGCCTCTGCGGGACCGGACCGGTGATGTGGCACTCCTCACCAATTTCTTTTTGCGCCGGTTCGGGATCGAACTGGGAGTAACCTCCGTCTCAATGACTCGGAATGCGGTCTCGAGACTGGAGTCAGCCCGGCTCGCGGGCAACGTCCGGCAACTGCAGAACATTGTCCGTAAAGCGCTTCTACGAAGTCGGGGATATGCCATTGATCGCGACATGATCGAAGAGCTCCTCGTCGAAACGGAGCCCCCGGATCAATCAAAGGCGGATAACCATTCGGTCGAGGACTTTTGCCGACAGCTTCTTTCGGATGCGGCCGAAGGAAAGATTGAGAACGCCCATCAAGTGGCCATCGAAAAAGTGGAGACTGCTTTAATTGATCTCGCCTTGAAGAAAAGTGACGGGAATATCAGTCAGGCCTCAAAGTGGCTGGGACTGTCAAGACTGACGGTACGCGAGAAGGCAAAGAAATTCGGAATCACAGACCCTTCCTAACCCTCTTGCGGCATCGCAAGCCAGGCAGTCGTGGTGCCATCTGCGTGCCGCAATCCAAGACGCATTCCCATCTGTCCGCTGATGACACAAGCAGTGGTGAGCCCAAGGCCGAAGTGCTCGCTGCCCTTGCTCGTGTGAAAGGGTTCAAACGCCTTTTTGACATCTTCCTCAGACATCGGAACGCTCGTATTTCTAACGAAAAGATCCACATTGGTTCCGGGGCTTGCCTCTCCCGGAGGGAAAAGATCAACCGCCACTGAACCCTCTGAAACCTCGGCAGCTGCCTCTGCCGCATTTCTAACCAAATGAAAAAAGATTTCGCTGAGTTTACTGCCGTCACCTTTCACCCTCGGAAGTCCGTCGCGTGAATTGATCTGAAGTCCGACCCCTGCCGCCTGACAAATTTCGCCGGCCTTGTCTTTCCAGTAAGTCATCAGATCCGTAACCGAAGCGGTTCCATCATCACAACGGGAACAACCGGCTGAGATAAGGACCTCCTGATTCAGTGAAGACGCGATCTTTGACGAGTCCTGCATCTGCTGTGCGCTCTCACGAACCTCTTCGTTGATATCGTCATCGTAGAGGATCAAACTCGAGAACCCTTGAATCACCCCCATGAGATTATTGTGCTTGTGTACAAATCCTTTCAGAAAGGTTTCGTAGAATTCACGGGTCGGACTCTGGTCGAGCCGATAGTCGTCTGCGAAATAGAAGTCGGCCATGGCGGAAGTATCAGGTTCTTTTGAAAATACCTTCCGAATTAATTTACACAACTTAATTAATTCCTGAACGCCGGGAGAACACCCTAACAAATCACTATTTTCTCTGCGCTGATCACGGTTTTCAATCCTTCTCCCGAAACATTCAGGAGCAGCTCTCCGCCCGCCCCGAGACCGAGAACAGTTCCACTGACGGTTTCCGAAGATGAAGTCACGCCAACTTCCTTTCCCTTTAAGAAATTTCTCTGCTCCATCCAGGCACGAACCGGTTCAAAATTTGAAAGCCCTTCCGGGTATTCACGAATGAATCCCTGGACGATCAATCCAAGCAGAAAGGAGCGACTCGACTCGCACCCGAGACAATCATAAAGAGAGGTCGCGATGCCGCGTAATTCGCCGGGAAGGTCGGCGGTCCTCATATTGACATTCAGTCCGATCCCGACCACTGCGAACGGCTCGGGAACCATTACTGTTTCGACAAGGATTCCGGCGAGCTTTTTGCCTCCAACCATGAGGTCGTTAGGCCATTTCGCTTCGATCACTTTTTCTCCGGGAAGAATGGACTCCACGGCCCTGCCGGCAATGGTAGCGGTGAGATGAGGAAGCCGGGTCCAGATCGCCCTGTCATCAGGAAGCCTTAACGCGACGGAGAAGAGAAGATTCGATCCTGCCGGCGCCTCCCATTTATCGCCTCTTCGCCCTCGTCCTCCCGTTTGGAAATCTGCCTGGATCAAATCAAGGTGAGCACCCTGCCCCTTCCGAAGGCGCTGCAGAAGGTCGTCATTTGTGGACCTCGTTTCTCTGACAAAATGGAAGCGCTCTTCCGGAAAGCGGCGACGGAGATCCGGCGACCATCCCCGGACAATCTGCTCGTATCCAGGTAAAGTCATTCTGCCCCGACAAGATCGAGCCCAAGATCGATAGACCTGACCGAGTGAGTTAATGCGCCCACTGATATGTAGTCGACACCTGTCTCTGCAATACCGGCAATCGTTTCGAGATTCACCCCACCACTGGCCTCGAGAAGAATCGGCGAACTCTGCGCGTCCCGCATCGCGACCGCTTCGACTAATTGCTCATTCGTCATGTTATCGAGGAGCACAACGTCGATCCCGCCGATGAGAAGGAAATCAGCGACCTGATCAAGACGGTCCGCTTCCACTTCTATCTTCAGGGCAGGTCTCTGTGACTTTACTTCAGCAATCCTTGTCGCGAGATCCACCGGAGTGAGATTCGCGGCGAGATGATTATCCTTCACCATCACCGCATCAAAGAGCCCGATGCGATGATTCGTTCCACCACCGTGGAGGACTGCTGCCTTCTCCAACTCACGAAAGCCCGGTGTTGTCTTTCTTGTATCGAGCAACTGCGCAGAGGTATGGCTAATCCTCTCGGAATAGGTGCGCGTCACGGTGGCCACCCCGGAGAGACGCTGCATAAAATTCAAGGCAGTTCGTTCCGCAGTGAGAATCGATTGGGTTGCTCCTGCAATCTCAAGAACCAACTCGCCCCGGCATACAGACTCACCATCGCCTTTCATGGTGGTCACCGTCAGTTCAGGGTCAACCCTTCTGCAAACTTCTTCCGCGACATCCACACCGGAAACAATTGCGTCCTCACGGCTTACGATCCTGCCGACTGAGCGGTGAGCCTGATCAACAAAGTAGTGACTGGTAAGATCACCGGCTTCCTCTAGATCCTCGAATAAAGCCAGCTCGATCAGCTTAAGTGAAATATCATTCATGGCGTTGCTGCGTCAGTTTCTTCAGGTTGAATGGTCAGCTCCCGAAAGTAGTAGCGATCAAAAACGGGATCGAGTGTGCGATAGAAGTCGATGAGCACATCAACCTTGTGGTCCACCCGTGGGTAGTCGCGACAATAGGCCCAGAGCGCCGGGTTCGTAAAAAGGTGGGCCGCCGTCTCATTCAGATCCTGTTCAATAGAGACTCGATTGTATTGGGTAAGAAAACCCTCCTTCATCAGTTCTTCATCGAGACGGAGGAGGCCACTGCCGGATCCGCCGGTTTTCTTTTGCTCCGCTTCAAGAACCTTCGTCGCCTCTGACCGGTCACCGGACTGCTCTTCGATGACACCGGGAGCGCGATAGACGTAACCCGGCGGATTCCCCTTCTTCCAGCGAACCTCTTCAAAAGCCTCTTCATTCTTCTTCAAGAGAATCGATGAGAACTCGTGATGGAACCTCTGCTCGAATCCACGCGCATCAAAACTTGCCCGGTAGACGAGAACAATTCGCTCGGCATTTGCCATGTATGTTCCGCCATACCCCACATCGTAGAAACGAAGTGATCCGACAACGTAGACACCATCGAGGAATTCCTTGAGAAGCTCCTCCGGGTATTTCTTTAGCGCTGCCTGCAGGATGCCTCGCGCTGCGGCCTCGAGATCCCCATCGAGGGGTTCAATGACCGCTTCGATGGGTTCCTCGACCCATGACTTGGGTAGAAAGGAATCATCCTCGGGAAAATGAATGATCGCATCAGATGCTTTGCCCGTTGCCGGAGCAATGGCACAAAGAGAAAGAAGTAGGAGAACCGTCAGTCGCATCGCCCTTAGCGTTGCCCCTTTTCAAGCCATACGGCAAGCAAAGAGATATCCGCAGGAGTGATTCCGCTAATCCTCGCAGCCTGCCCCAGGGTCTTTGGTCGGATGCTTTGCAACTTAACCTGGGCCTCCCGTTTGAGCCCTTTAATGGAGTCGAACTGAATCGTATCCGGAATCGCTTTCCCGTCGAGGCGACGAGTCTTCTCAACCATGTCCGCCTGCCGCGCGATATAGCCTTCGTATTTGATGTCGATTTCGACCTGCTCCCAGATCGAGGAATCATAAGCGGACTTCAACTCATCTTCGTAGCCTGACCAGGACGACTCGGGTCGCTTGAGCCATTTCGCGAGTGAACCGTTGGCCGTGTGGGTGTTCTCCAGAAGCTTCCGAAGTTCCCGGATTTTCTCAATCTTCGCGAGGGAACGAGCCTTAAACTCCGGATCAATCAATCCATTCGCATCTGCCTTCTCGAGAAGACGAAGATCAGCATTGTCATGCCGGAGCAGCAGCCGGTGCTCGGCACGACTCGTGAACATCCGATAAGGCTCATCGACCCCCTTCGTGACTAGATCGTCGACCATGACACCGAGATAGGCCTCGTCACGACCAAGAATAAAGTCCGGCTTGCCTGCCACTTTCAGTGCGGCATTTGCCCCGGCGATCAATCCCTGGCCCGCGGCCTCCTCGTAGCCTGATGTCCCGTTAATCTGTCCCGCGAAATAGAGGCCGGAGACCAACTTGGTTTCGAGTGTCGGAAACAATTGCGTCGGGAGACAGTAGTCATATTCCACGGCATACCCGGGACGAATGATCTCCGCATTCTCCAGTCCCTCGATTGAACGGATGAAGTCATACTGAACCTGAAAGGGCAACGAGGTCGAAACTCCGTTCACGTAGTATTCATGAGTCTGACGCCCTTCGGGCTCAAGGAAGACCTGATGCCTATCCTTCTCAGCAAACCGGACCACCTTATCTTCGATCGACGGGCAGTAGCGGGGGCCCACTCCCTCGATCTTTCCGGAATACATCGGTGACTTATCGAGGTTCGCATTGATGACATCGTGGGTGCTCTGGTTCGTGTAAGTGATCCAGCACGGCAATTGTTCCACGTGGAACATCTCATCGCTCCAATGATTCAGACTGAAGATATCGCCGTCCTCCTTGGGCTCAAAGCGGGACCGGAATGAAAAGAGTGGAGGCGGCGTATCACCCAACTGTTGCTCACATTTAGAAAAGTCGACGGAACGCCCGTTCAAGCGACAGGGGGTTCCCGTCTTAAAGCGCTCCACTTCGAAACCGAGACACTTCAGATCATCACTCAAGGTCGAGACGGCATCCCCCATTCTTCCACCCGTTTGATTTTGCAATCCCACATGCATGAGGCCGCGCATGAAAGTCCCGGTAGTGACCACGACCGATGAGGAAAGAATCCGAAGACCAAGGCTTGTCTCAATCCCACCAACGACATCATCCTCCACGATCAAACTCGCCACATTGCCCTGGTGCAGATCAATTTGATCCACCCCCTCAATGAGCCACTTCATTCGAAACTGATAGGCCTTCTTATCACACTGAGCACGGGGGGCTCGAACGCTGGGCCCCTTCTTCGCATTGAGCGTCCGAAACTGCACCGCTGTCGCATCAGTATTCAATCCCATCACGCCACCGAGCGCATCAATCTCCCGAACCATGTGCCCCTTACCCAACCCTCCAATAGCCGGGTTACAGGACATCTGCCCGAGTGTATCAAGATTCTGACTGAGCAATGCCACTTCGGCACCAACCCTCGCGGCGGCCATGGCAGCCTCCACTCCGGCGTGACCGCCACCGATTATCAGGACATCGTATTTTTTTGGGTAAACAAACATCTAAATGATTCAAAATGTTCCACGTGGAACGCGGTGTCGAATTCAGCAAAAAAGCACCAAATTTAGACGACTTACCGTTTTCCTTCGCGGGGACTTTAAGCTAACGTCCGCACCCTTCCAACATCGGGAGATATATTTCTATCAGAGATGGCTGCTAAGACTAAATCGAAACCTACTGCTGAATTCGCCGACGCACCAATTAACGCGTCACTCACCAACGAAGATAAGATCGAATTGCTCCGCAAGATGGTCCGGATTCGTCGCTTCGAGCAGACCTCATTGAAACATTATCAGGGAGATAAAATCGGAGGCTTCCTCCACCTCTACATCGGACAGGAATCCGTTGCCGTCGGATCGATCTCTCTCCTCGGCGAAAACGATCACGTCATCACCGCCTATCGCGATCATGGCCATGCCCTCGCCGTCGGCATGAACATGGACGAATGCATGGCGGAACTTTTCGGGAAAGCGACCGGATGCTCGAAAGGAAAGGGCGGATCGATGCACTACTTCGCTCCCGATAAAAATTACTGGGGCGGTCATGGAATCGTCGGCGGACAGACCCCTCTCGGAGCAGGTCTTGCTTTCGCCCTCAAATACAAAGGACTGAAAGGTTGCTGCCTGTGTTACCTCGGAGACGGGGCCATCAACCAGGGAGCCTTCCACGAATCGCTGAACCTTGCCGCCCTCTGGGATCTTCCCGTGATCTACATCATCGAGAACAACGGCTACTCCATGGGAACATCCCAGGCGCGTTCTTCAGCCTATCCGGAAGGCGGACTCGCTCAGCGTGCCGAAGCCTACAACATGGCCTGGGATAAAATCGAAGGAGTAAGCGTTTACGAAATTCGCGCGGGGGTTCAGAAAGCCGTCGAGCGTGCACACGAAGAATCGAAACCAAGCATCATCGAGATCATGACCTATCGCCACAAAGGTCACTCGGTCGCCGACGCGAATGCAGAGAAGTATCGCACAAAAGAAGAGATCCAGAAATACATGCAGGAGCACGACCCGATCGACTTCTGGAAATCCACCCTTCTCGAAGAAGGCGTCATCACCGAGGACGACTATAAGAAGATGAACAAAGAAGCCGGTGACGAGGCGAACGCCGCCGCAGAGTTCGCTGAGAAATCCCCCTTCCCTGATGAATCTGAAATCTTCGACGACATCTACTGGGAGGTCGACAACAACACCGAAGCCGGACGCACCGGACGTCACTTCTTTCACAAGTAAGCCAAGCACCGCACTTAACCCTGTCAGGTGATCGACCTGACCCTGTTACCCTTTTCCTCTACTGAACATGCCAAGAGAAATCACTTATCGCGAAGCCCTCCGTGAAGGTCTCGACGAAGAACTCGCCCACGATGACAACGTCATCATCATCGGTGAAGAAGTTGCCGAATATAATGGAGCTTACAAAGTCACCGAAGGGCTTTGGAAAAAGTGGGGCGACAAGCGACTCATCGACGCCCCCATCTCAGAAGCCGGCTTCATCGGAATGGGCATCGGTGCCTCCATGCTCGGAATTCGCCCGGTCATGGAACTGATGTTCTACAGCTTCGCTTATGTCGCTTTCGACCAGATGATGAACAATGCCGCGACTTGCCGTTACATGTCCGGTGGACTCACCCACTGTCCCATCGTGGTACGCGGACCCGCCAACGGCGGAACCAATGTCGGAGCCACCCACTCGCATACGCCCGAAAACATTTTCGCCAACATGCCCGGACTCAAAGTGGTCTCCCCTTCCGATCCCCACGATGTCAAAGGCCTCATCAAATCGGCAATCCGCGATAACGATCCCGTCTATTTCATGGAGAGCACCGTGCTTTACGGCATGACCGGGGAAGTCCCCTCCAACGACGAACTCGACGACGGGGAACTCATCGTCCCGATCGGGAAAGCGAAAGTGAAAAAGGAGGGCACCGACATTTCACTCATCGCTCACGGCCGTGCCGTCGTGACCTCACTTCTTGCCGCAGAAATCCTCGCCGAGAAATACGACATCAATGCCGAGGTTCTCGACCTCCGGAGCATCCGACCCATCGACGAGGCGGCAATCATGGAAACGGTTCGCAAAACACACCGGGCCATTTACATCGAGGAGAACAAACCATTCTGCGGCGTAGGAGCGCAGATCTCCTCCATGATCATGGAGCAGGCTTTCGATGATCTCGATGCGCCCGTTCTTCGAATCACCAGTGCAGACGCCCCCGCTTTTTACAGCCCGCCTATCGAAAAACTCCAACTGCCAACCGCAGAGGAAATCGTCGAGCGCGCCCTGACTATTTGCTAATCCTAGCACAACACTATTTTCACTCCCCTCTAATCCGAAAGTTTTATACTGATCACATGGCAGCCTATCTCACGATGCCCAAACTGAGCGACACCATGAGCGAAGGAACGCTCGTGAAGTGGCTTAAAAAAGAAGGTGATTCCGTCTCCATGGACGAAGAAGTCGCCGAAGTCGAAACCGACAAAGCCACCATGGCAATGCCTTCCTTTGATGATGGCATCATTCACAAAATCTACGTGAAGGAGGGCGACACCGTTCCACTTGGAGCGACGCTTGCGCTTATCTTGGAGGAAGGTGAAGAGCCGCCCGCGGACGCAGACACTCCACCCGTCTCTGAAAAACCGGCCGCTGAAGAAGCTCCTGCCGAGGAAGAAAAGCCGGAAGTGGAGGCCGCTCCTCCCGCGAAAGCAGCTACCCCTGCGAAATCAAAATCACCGGCACCGACTACTTCCGGAGGAAGGGTCAAGGCCTCACCTCTTGCACGGAAGCTCGCTGCCGAACTAGGCGTGGACCTCAGTCGCGTGAAAGGCTCAGGCCCCGGCGGAAGAATCATTCGGGAAGATGTCGAAACCGCCCCCATCGGCGGCGGAGGCGGCACCGATCTAGGACTCCTCCCTCCCACCGATGGTCTCTCTGATGCGAACATCCCCCTTACCGGAATGCGACGCGTCATCGCCCAGCGCCTCCTCGAGAGCAAAACCACGATCCCGCACTTCTACCTCAACATTGAAGTCGACACCGAGCCGCTCATGACGATGCGCGCTCAGGTTAATGAAGCAAGCCTCGCGAACGGTGGACCCAAGTACACCGTCAACGACTTCATCATGCGTGCCGCGGTTCTCGCCACCCAGGCAACCCCGGAAGTGAATGCCTCATTCATGGGTGACTCCATTCAACAATACAGCGAAGTCCATCTTTCCATTGCCGTCGCCATCGACGAAGGGCTCGTCACGCCGGTGATTCGTTCCGCCCAGACCAAGTCCATCAAAGAGCTTGCGGCTGAGATCAAAGACCTTGCCGGCCGCGCCCGCGACAAGAAGCTCGCGCCGGACGAAATGCAGGGTGGCACTATTACGATCTCCAATCTCGGCGCCTTCGGTGTTGGAAACTTTGATGCGATCATCAACCCCCCTCAGGCAATGATTCTTTCCGTGGGAACGATCACCAAACAACCGGTCGTCAACAGCGCGAATCAAATTGTTCCGGGTCAACGAATGTGGATCGGAATGAGCTGCGATCACCGCGTCATCGATGGAGCGGTCGGCGCGACCTACCTCTCCCACCTCAAACGCTTCCTCGAAACGCCGGTCCTTCTTGTATCCTAACAAAGCACCATAAACTTTTACCTGTGCCTTTCCGGGACCGCGTAGAACAACTCTTTTAAACATAACTTTTACCCCTCAATTCTTCCATCATGGCATCCTATGACCTCATCGTAATCGGCGGTGGCCCTGCGGGCTACGTCGGCGCAATCCGGGCAGCACAACTCGGAAAAAAAGTAGCCTGCGTCGAAAAAGAACGCGCCGGGGGCACCTGCCTCAACTGGGGCTGCATCCCGACAAAAGCGCTCCTCAAGAACGCCGAGCTCTACCATACTCTGACGCACCATGCTGACGACTTCGGACTCTCATTTTCTGATTTGAGCTATGACTGGGACAAGGTCATCAAACGCTCACGCAACGTTTCCGACAAGCTTGCCGGCGGAATCGAGTTCCTCTTCAAGAAGAACAAGATCGACTATATCCGCGGTACAGGAGGACTCGCGGCCAACGGCAAAGTCGAAGTCATCGACGCCGATGGAAACACTGAAATCCATCAGACCGAAAACGTTCTTGTCGCCACCGGCTGTGTTTCACGCGAACTCCCCTTCCTTCCCTTCGACGGGAAAAAGGTGATCGGATCCCGGGAAGCCATGAACCTCCCCAAACAACCGAAATCGATCACGATCATCGGAGCCGGGGCCATTGGAATCGAGTTTGCCTACTTCTTTAACGCTTACGGAACTGAAGTTACCGTCGTTGAAATGCTGGATTCTGTCCTTCCAATCGAAGACAACGAAGTCAGCAAGACTCTCGAAAAATCTCTCACCAGCCAGGGAATTAAGGTCAAGACATCGACTAAGACCATTTCTGCGGACACCTCCGGTAAAGGCGTCAAACTGACCGTCGAACCTGCCGAAGGCGGTGACAGCGAAGTCATCGAATCTGAAATTGTACTGGTGGCGATCGGCATAGCGCCCGTCCTTCCTAACAATGCCGAACAACTGAAACTGGAGCGTGGCTACATCGACACAGATGATCGCTATCAGACCAGTGTTCCGAACGTCTATGCGGCCGGAGACATTACCGGCCCTCCATGGCTCGCTCACGTTGGCAGCTTCGAAGCGGTTCAGGCCGTTGAGGGAATCTTTGTCGAAGGACACAAGCCGAAAAAAGTCGGACTCTTCCCCGCGTGCACCTACTGCCACCCCGAGGTCGCTTCCATCGGTCTCACCGAAGAGAAATGCAAGGAACAGGGTCTGGACTACCGCGTCGGAAAATTTCCCTTCGCCGCCAGTGGGCGTGCCCTCGCAGTCGCAGACTCTGAAGGCTTCGTAAAAATGATCTTCGACAAAAAGCATGGAGAGATTCTTGGAGCGCACATGATCGGCGGCGGAGCCACCGAACTCATCGCCGAAGTTGGACTGGCGATGAACCTCGAAGCAACCAACGAGGAAATCGAAGCCACCATCCATGCTCACCCGACCCTGGCTGAAGCGATTCACGAAGCCACCGGTGAGGCCTTCGGTCACGCGATCCACATCTAGTCGCCTTGCGGCTCGAACGTTCAACCTTGAGCGCTCGAAGGTGAACATTCTTTAAGATGCGCGTCGTCCTTAACGAGGAAATCCACGACGCCATCTTCAAAGAACTGATTCCGTCAGCAAAACGATTCGTCTGGATCGCAACGGCGGACATCAAGGACCTTCACTACCACCGAACCGCGAAGAAATTTGATACCTTCCTCGCGATGTTCGATGACCTCGTTACCGACGGGGTCGAAATCCGGCTCATTCATGCGAAGGAGCCCGGCCCTCGCTTCCGCAAAGACTTTGATCGGTTTCCAAATCTGATTCACTCAGATCGATTTGAGCGAGTCCTCTGCCCCCGCAATCACATGAAGTGCGTCATCATCGACGGCAAGACCGCTTTCCTCGGCTCCGCGAATCTCACCGGCGCAGGCATGGGCGCTAAATCGACGACGCGCCGAAACTTTGAATGCGGGATGGTGATCGATGAGAAAGATCACGTCGCCCCCCTCATGGAGCTTTTCGACAATCTCTTCATGGGCGAACACTGCACGAAGTGTGATCGCCGGGACCTCTGCCCGGACCCGATTGTCTAGCCGGGCTTATCGAACCGGCATCAACTGCCAATCTCCAACTTTTCTTTCGTGAGGCATCGGCGAAGGGCTTCCATTCCATAGCGATAACGGGAGGCCGCGGTATTGGCGGAAATCCCCAGGGTTTCGCCGATTCCATCGAACGTCTGATCGCCCCAAATTTTCAAGGTGATGACCTCTCGAAACTTCTCGGGTATTTTGGACATCGCGACCTGAAGAGCTCTCGCCGTATCGTCCTCCGGGAGTTGAAACCAGGAAACCATCTCCCCTTGATCCAAAGTCGCCTGATTCTCACGGCGGCGCCGTCGGTCAATACTCCGCGCCAGATCAATCGCGCAGCGTCTGATATTTGTGTAGGCGAGACTCACGACCCGCGCGTCAGGCGCGCCCTGATGGGTTTTCCAGGTCTTCACGAGGGCCAGCTGAAGCACGTCCTCGGCATCCGCCTCGGAACGAGTCTGTTGTCTCGCGAACAGCATCAAGCGCCCGCTATTCTCATCCAGCCAACTCTTCCACTGATCAGATAATTCCTGCATTAAGACCTTAGACGAATCAACTCAGGAAAACGTTCAGAAAAAAATCGAATCTCCGGGCACAGGGCAACAACGAAGAACCTCCAGCGCCCCTCATTTTCGATAACTATGCAGGGTCCCTCAACGGTCCCCCCGCACCCCGCCCCTGGATCAGGGTTCGCTTGTCATACTTTCCTCAAACCGCTCCCGAAGTTGTAAAAGCTCCTTCACCATCTCCGGGTGCGCTTCCCTCAAGTTCCGCGCTTCCCCCACATCCTCCTTGAGGTTCACCAGAAACAATTCCCTATCTGATTTCGACAGCGGCTCACGACCTTCCGCAACCACCATCTCAATCGCATTTCCGAGAAGCTTCCAGTCTCCCTTCGACACCGCCCATTTTGCTTTTTCAGGGTTTGCACCTAAACGCCAGTAGAAGTCCTCGTGCGGACTCCCGTCATCGAAACGAACCACCCTGGAAATTGATTTACCGTCCATGACGTGTTCTTCCGGCACAGTTGCCCCGGTCCATTCAGCGAGGGTCGGGTACCAATCCAATCCTGTCACAAACTGTTCACGAACCTCGCCCTGCGGAATGCCCCCGCCCGGCCAACTAACCACGGCAGGAACCCTGAGCCCCCCCTCGAAGAGGTTACTCTTATGCCCCCGATAGGGACCCGCTGAGCCGCCTCCTCCAAACGTCCGCTCTTCGACCGAATGCCCGTGATCGGATTGAAAAATAACGATCGTATCCTCGCGGAGATCGAGACTCACCAGGTGATCGAGAAGTTCACCCAGCAATTCATCCGTCGATGAAACAAAGGCGGCATATTTATCCCTCGGGTGAGCCAGGTCCGCATACTTCTCACGCCATTTCGAGCTCCCTTGAAGCGGGTAGTGTGGCCAGTTTATCGCCCAGTAGACGAAAAATGGGTCCTCCTGATGGTTCTCAATAAACCCCTTCAGCTCCTCCACCATCCGGTCGCCGAAGAATGCCCCGTCCTCCCAGATCTCGACATTGTTCCGCCACAAGTCATGACGATTCGGCCCGTTCCAGTAAAAGAAATGAGAGTAGTTGTCGATGCATCCTCCCATGTGACCATATGAATAATCGAACCCCTGGGAATTCGGCATCGTTTCCGGCGTATAGCCCAGGTGCCATTTACCGATATGCCCGGTCGCGTAGCCGTTAGCTTTGAAAAGTTCAGGAAGAATAAACTTAGCGGCCGGCATCCCTTCATTCCCTCTCTCTGAAGACACATTCGACGGCACGCCGGCACGCGCAGGAAATTGTCCGGTCAACAGTCCGGCACGCGAGGACGAACAGATCGCGGAAGGAGCCAGCATCCGTGTGAAACGGACCCCCGATGCCGCAAGGCGATCGATATTCGGTGTCTCAAGATCAGTTGCTCCATAGCAATTCGCATCAACGGAACCTTGATCATCGGTATAGACAATAATGACATTCGGTTTCGCGAACAGCGAACCCGTTATCGAAAACGAAACGGCAAGGAAAAGAAATAACTGCTTCATTCGAGAAGAAGCGGCGCAATCCATTCCCCTGCAATCGCTAAGAAAACGGGATGACGGGAATTCGAATCAAGAGGCACTCGCCAAGAGGAGAGAGGAAGGATACCTTCCAGCCATGCCCCATACCGAAGATGAACGCTGGATGCAGGAAGCTCTACACGAAGGAGCCAAAGGTCTCGGCCTGACCAGCCCGAACCCGCCGGTCGGAGCCGTCATTGTCCGTGACGGCACGCTTATCGCCCGCGGGTGGCACCGGAAGGCCGGAGAAGCTCATGCAGAAGTCAATGCCATCGCACAGGCAAAGGAGCAACACGGTGAAGATGCCTGCTTAGGCGCCACGATTTACGTGACCCTCGAGCCCTGCTCGACCCACGGCAGGACACCACCATGCGTTAACGCAATCCTTGAGGCTGGATTCAGCCGTGTCGTCATCTCCTCAACGGATCCGAACCCTGACCATGTCGGCGCCGGATTTGAGACGCTTCGTTCCAAAGGGGTCGAAGTTACTACAGGAATATTGGAAAATGAGGGAGACGAACTGATACGTTTCTTCGCAAAACGCATCACGAGCGGACTCCCCTGGGTCATTGCTAAAACGGCAGCCACCCTCGATGGGCGAACCACCCTCGGACCCGAAGAGGGCCAATGGATTTCGTGTGAAGCTTCACGAGAGGATGTTCAGAAGTGGCGCCGCCAATGCGATGCCATCGTCATCGGCGGGGAAACCTTTCGGATCGACAACCCCTCCCTCACCCTTCGGGGGCCATATGCTGAGGGACGCGAGCAACCCCTTCGAGTCATCTTTACCTCAGATGATCTGCTGCCCCAAACCCATCACCTTTTCTCTGACGAACACAGGGAGAGGACCCGGGTTCACTGGTCGCAACCACTGGAGGAATCCCTGCGATCCCTCGTCGATGAGGGTGCCAATGCGGTGATGCTCGAATCCGGCGGGCGACTTCTTGCCCATGCGCTCCATCTCGGTCTCGTCGACGAACTCATTCTCTACCTCGCCCCTCGTCTCGGTGGGGGCCACACACGCCTTCTCCCGGTCGACGGAATCACCTCCGAACTCGAAAACATCGCCGTGAAGCAAATCGGAAGCGACTTGAGAGTCACCGGACGACCACGTTGCCCTTAATCTTCGAGATCGTGATCTCAGCTTCCGAACCGGAGTTGAACTCCAAAAAATCAGATTCTACTCCATCACTAAAAAGCACTCCGTTCTCGGCCATGAGCGAACGAATACGCAAGGGCTTGCCCGGGGTGATCGAACCAAACACGAGTTCACACTGCGTATGACGACTCGGAAACGGCTCGCGAACCGAAAAATAGAATTCGCGGGTGTCCCAGGGGAGAACCAAATCGCGAGGAGGAACCTCTCCGCCACCGGAATCCGTCACGATCGATGAAGCGCCATGAATGATACTCTTCAACCACCCGGTCGAGCCCAAACCGGTGGAAACGATTACCCCGCTCGAAGAATGGCGCTCTTTCCGTTCCCCTACCTCAATGACATACCGCGCCGAAGCGTGAGTTCTCTGACCAATAAAAATGTCATTCACCGCAAACATACTCTGCCCATCATTCAAACGGGCCTCCGCCATCGAAACATTCTCCGATCGGTAGGTTCCCCCCAGCACTTCCGGAAGCACTTCATCCAGATCATCGACGTGAAACGGAAGGAGAACACCATCCCATCGATCCGGGTCCGGATTCACTCCGACCAGCGGCTGCCCTTCACGAAGATACTTTAAAGTATTGGCCACGAGGCCGTCCTGACCGATCGCCACAACCGTGTCCTCAGGTCCGAACACATAATTCGGAAGAAAAGCCCGATCCACAAACTGTAAAGTTCCCCATGAGGAGAGATCTGCTTTCAGCCGCTCGAGAGACGTTCGATAATTGAGATCCTCTTCAAGATAATCCTCAATCCGTCCGCCCCGGCTTTCCACATAAAATGAAAGCTGATCCACAGAGGTGAACCGTTTCTTTAATCCATCGATCCGCGTCTCCCGCGTCACGATGACAATCTTCCTCTCGGTTCGCTTTTTCACCCTATGCGTTGCCGGATTTCAAAAGTTCACGAAGCAAATCAGGCGAAATATTAAGTTCTCCAATCTTCTCGGCATTACCCGCGAGCTCATTCATCGCCGCTGCGATGAGGGCTTCCGGCTGCATACCGGTGGACGCAAGCGCCTGCACCACCTTCGGGTCACTTCCTGAAAGCGCTTTCACGACCGCCTCAAGCGCGTAAGCTCTCGAGTCTGCCTCCAATCTCGCATTCTCTACTTTCTGAGTCACCAGAGCATTCCGCTGCTCCTCCAACCCAATGCTATGCCGGGTATCTGCCGATTCCAAATCATGGCGCTTTTCCTGGATCGCCTTCTCGGTCATTAACTCATTCTCCTTAATGGAGCGCTCGTGCTCCACCGATGCATTTCGCCGGGCATACACAGCATCGTCTGCCTCCTTCATTAATTGTTCCCGCGTTTCCGCCTCCAGCGCTCTCGCCGTATCCGGAGTCGGCTTGATCGCGAGTATCGAAAGCCCCAGAATCTCAAGCCCGAGAGATTTAATATCCTGCCGCTCTGAGAGCTCGGGTGTGATCTCGGCAACGAATGAGTCCCCGCTTGCCATCGCCTCCCGCAAGCTCAACTGCTGCACGCGTGACCGGACCAGGACATTGATTGCATTTGTGACACGTTGAGGAAGCTTCTCAGGATCATTTGTCACGTATCGCTCACCTTTACTATCAAGGGTGTAATTCAAAAATTGCGATGCCTGCGCCGGATTGGAAATACGATACGTCACTTGTCCCTGAATCGTGACTTCCTGGAAATCGCTAGTCGTTTCCTCAAATATAAAATGAGATTCCGTGCTTCCAAGTGGCACTGCGATTAAAGATGTTGAAGGAGCAAAATACCAAAACGCAAGTCCCGGGCCTTCATGTCTAACCTGCCCTTTCTGATAAACCATGACATGCTGACTGGGGTCGAATTTTATATAGCGGAATCCAAGCATGCTGAAACGGTGGACTCGAAATCGGGACCACGCAAGCACCCCAAAAGTCGAACAACGAGTTAAAACGGATGAGCAAACAAATCCGAAAAATTCACGCCTAATTTTCAATCTCACTCGTCAAAATGCGTCAGCCCTTCCTCGTTCGGCCTTCAACGTGTCAGGAACGAAAGATGCTTACTCAATCATCCTATACTACCAGCTACTGGAATCGCCTCACCATGACCATCCGCCTCACTATTACACTACTGGCTGCCGTTCTTCTATCCACCAACCTGCGAAGTCAGGAAGAGACGTTTTCACCGGGTGAGCTCAACGACGCCATCGCCTTTCTCGCGGGGATGGAATTTCCCCATCAGGCGGACCATCCTCTCACTGGTTCCTCCTCCTGGACCAATCATGTCGCGCAACTGGACAAGGATTTCAAAAGTCACCAGGAACGGGTTCTCTTCCCCATGTCCGCCTGGTCGAATGCCAGCCTGACATCGAGCCTCGTCACCGGATCAACGGTTCGCTATCTCTTCAGCGGCCCCGATATCCTGCATGCCTTCCACATGTTCCCTACCGCCGGACAATTTGTGATGTGCGGCCTCGAACCGGTCGGGGAAATCCCTGATCTCGGAGAACTGAATACAGGAAACGCGTCCAAAGCCCTCGGAGAAGTAAGAAACGCGTTGGGAGAAATCATCAACCTGAGTTTCTTCCGTACCAAAGACATGAAAGATGACCTGCAGTTCGCAACATTCCGCGGAACGACTCCAATCATCATGATTTTTCTCGCTCGATCAGGCCAATACATCAAAGGAGTCGAGTTCCTCGAACTGAACACAGATGGAACGCTCACTTCGAAGGGGATGGATTCCAAAGGAGCAGACGGCGTCAAAATTGATTTCGGGCCCCAGCGACTCCAGCAAACCAAATCCGTTTACTACTTCTCCTCCGACCTTTCCGACAGCGGCTTCGATTCCTCCGGTTTTGAAACCTGGCTCAAAACCCTGCCCAGAGGCAACGCCTACCTCAAAGCTGCTTCATTCCTCATGCACCAAAGTTGGTTTACGAAAGTTCGAACTCACCTCCTCGATTACAGTGATCAAGTCGTTCAGGACGACTCCGGCATTCCCTTCAAGTATTTCAAAGCCGACGAGTGGTATGCAGATCTCTACGGCGTCTACACCGGCCCCATCGACCTCTTTGCAGAATATTATCAGCGCGACATGCGCTCCGCCTATCAGACACGCCGGAACCCCCTCGATTTCGGCACCGGTTACAAATGGCGAAAAGGTGAATCAAACCTGATGCGATTCCTGCGCCAGGATGCACTCCCTGAGGAAACCTCCGAGGCCACCACTGCGGAAGAACCGCAAAGCGCGACTACTGATCCTGACCCGGAGGCCTGAACAGTTTCTTGAAAATCGGCTTTGTTTGACGCTTCTCTTTCACCTGAGCAGCAGCCTCCGTCCTGTTCGCGCCCGCAAACAGGATCTCAAGAAAATCGTAATCACGAAATTCGTGACCCGGTTTCCCGTGATGAACCACAATCAGATCCATCGAAGGAACCACATAAAGACGCTGAAACGTCGAACCAAGTGAAACGATGAGGTCACGCGGAGCTTGATTACAGATCACGCCCCCCCGCCAGTCTTCCGGAAGCGGATCAATCTCCAACTCCTCCTCAACATCGACTTCACGGGCGCCGGGCTGGCCCGCATTTCCGTTTACCCAGAAACATAAGCCGAAAGCCGGGTTGATCTCAGTTCCGCGGAAGCATTCACGCAAGCTCTCCGTTCCCACAATCTGCTTCATCCCCACTCGACCGCCCGCATTAATCATTTCACCGAACTTGATCCATTCCTGTGCGTTCATGTACATCCCTGCCGACGGAACCACATTTCCCTGAGCATCTTCCCTCCAACGGGAAATCTGTATCCCGAGCGGACGGATTAACTTCTTCGTGAGGTAATCTTCGTAACTGAGCCCCTTCGACTTCAACTTCCGACGCAGTACTTCGCAGAAAATATTCATGTTTCCCGGGCCATAGATGAAACTCTGCCCCCGCTCACGCTTCGCCTCCAAAGACACCGCGCGTGCTATCTTGTCTTCTGAAGAACGTCCATAAATTTCCTCAAACCCCGTTTCAAGACCAGACGTAAAATTCAAGGTCTCCCGGATCGTGATCTGACTTTTTCGGGGGTCCTCCCGCCACTCCGCCACTGTCTCCGCGACCCGTTCGTCCAGCGAAAGCAGACCATCCTCCTGTGCGATCACAGCAAGGACACCGAAGAATGATTTTGTCCCGGAGTATATATGCAGAGGCTCACCCTTGGAGTAGCCACTGTAGTACTTTTCAAAACGCAGCTTGCCGCCTTCCTGCACCACCATGGCGCGGCCATTGTGCGCTTCGGAATACTGCTGCGCCCTGGCGATCGACGCCGAAGACAACTGCGCACGAACCATAATGGTGGAAAACGACATCACAAAAAGAGCAACGAAACAGCGAACCAATGGCATATAGAAAGATGGAACGGAGGAACACTGAGGTCAACAGGGTTAGGTCAGCCAACTGACAGGGTTGAATCAGCATTATCTCTTCTCCGGCCAACACTCCGGCATAATGAAGAGGCGATCGATTTCCTCATTCCCTTCAAAGACAGCAAGATAGACAGGGCCATCCCACTTCTCGAAATGTGCCGACGCCGCTGTCAGAATTTCGTCAGTGTTCAGGTCCGCTCCTGTCGCCGCGAGCCAAAAAGGCTTTTTTAGAATCCTTCCTTTCCGCAAAGGTGGCATTCTCTCGAGGAACGCTTCCAGTTCGCTCTCCCGAATCCACGCCCCCCGGGCATGTCCGTGGTTGAGCAGGGTCGGAAGCTCCACGGATCGGCCTCCCTTCGCATGATAAAAAATCATCCCTTTCACCGCATGGAAACTCCGTTCAATCTCCGGGAAATGTTCCTTCCCGAAAGGAAGTTGCTTATCGATGAGGCGATCCCTCTTTCGCTCGAAACTGTCCGTCGCATTCGGCCCCACGAAGCAGCTTCCGTTCTCAGCCCCTTCCGGGAAACAAAGGTACAGCTTCAGTGCGACTTCAAGATGATGAAGGACGCCCTCCTGCCGAAATAAAAAATCCAGTTCACCCAGCGTTTCCTTCTCGCGCCGGATCTGAATCCCGTGGCGTAAATCCGACACCGACTCCTGTGATTCCAGCCAGCTTTGGATCAATGACTCAACATAATAGCCAACGCGGTGAGCTGCTTTCGTCTCATGAAATCGACGAACCGGTTCCCAATCTATGGCATTCAGCGGAGAACTCTCAAACTCGAACGTCAGCTCAGACTGAATCAAGGAGGAACAATCGAGAAGCCAACGAAGATCCTCCGCCGCTTGAGTTTCCGCAAAAGCCATCCCCGAATCAGGCTGCAGGTTCCAACGCAGCGGGAGGCTCCTCTTTTGAAGCGGGCTCGGAAATTTCCACCGTGTTTGACTCGTAAGATTTGAGGCGATCCACGAACTCGGCATTCTCCGGATCCATCTCAACTGCCTTCTTCATGTAGTCAATTGCCTCCTCACGCTCTCCAAGCATGTAAAAAGCCCGCGCAATATGATCGAAAATAACGGGATCGGGCTCCGCGAACAATTGCTCTGCCCGCAACAACTCGGCTTTTGCCTCTTCAAAACGTTCCCTCTTAAAGTAGTACCAACCGAGACTGTCCGCGATCGCTCCGCTCTCAGGATCAAGATCCACCGCCGTCTTAATCAGCTCCCCCGCTTCATCGAGATTCATGTCATTCTCCAACCACATGTAGCCCAGATAGTTATAAACCGTCGCCGCAAACTGCTGATTCTGTTCATCGATATCCTTTTCCGAAAGGAGCTCAATTGTTTTCTGAAAGAGCCCTTCTGCCTCCTTAATGTTTCCAAAACGTTCATGGGCTGCGGCATATCGAAAGTAGAACGATTCATTCAGCATCTGAAGCTGATCATCCTCAGCCAACTTCGCGGTTGTTTCGAACTGCTTGATCGACTCTTCCCAGCGTTCCAGGCTGCTTAGCGAAAACGTCAGAAGGAAAGGAAAGTCGGGGCTGTCCGGAAAAAGGTAGGCCGCATCCTCAAGGAACTCGACCGCAGCTTCGTGTTCATCCGCTTCAATCATCATGCGCCCGAGAGCGCCATACTCCTGGGCGCTTCCCTTCGTGATCGAAAGAGATTTCCGAAGATGGGGAATCGCGCTGGGATAGTCCTGATTCCGCATGAATATTTGAGCCAGCTGCTTGTGCGTTCGGGCGCTCTCCGGATCAATTTCGAGAATTTCGAGGAGGGTGGAAATGACTTTCTCCTCATCCCCCTTTGCTCCGTAAACATGAGCAATCTTCTCACGAACTGATAAGAGATCCGGCTCCTTTTGGATGACCTTGACGTAGGCGCTGATCGCCGGATCAAGCTGACGTGTCGCATGATAATAGTCGCCCACCGTTTCGACTACCTTGGAATCACCCTTCGCTGCATTGAGCGCCTTGCCGTAGATCTGATTCACGAGCGCCATTTGTTGACTCGCTCCCCCGCCATCAAGGCTCGGCCACGCACGCACCGCTATCGCCCCCATGCGAAGCCAGAATGTCGGATCAGAATTCTCCCGGGCCGCCGCCGCCGCGATTAACCGGCGAGCCTCGTCCCGCTGATTATTCATCAGATAGAGCTTCACGAGGTGCTCATAAACGGCCGGTTCATCAGGAAACTGAGAAACCGCGTCCTCGATCACCGAGAAGGCGCGGTCACGGCCGCTTTGCTCGTTCGACTGATAAGTAACCAGATACTCGGACAACGCAATGTGCGAGTATGGCTCGTCGGGATTCTTCTCCAGATTTTCTTCGAGCAGCTTCAGCGCTTCATCATTACTACCGTTCCGGGCGAGCAGATAAGCCGTTTTCCGGGCGAGAAAATGCTGATCGGGCTGGTTTCTAAGAACCCTTTTGTATGATTCGATCGCCTGCCCCAACTGGCCCCGCGCCTCAAAGCTCCGCCCGAGGGAATAATGAGCAAGCGCCTGACTCTTCTTCTTTCCGAAGTCTGAAAGAATCAATTCCTCTTCCGGCTCAAAATACTGATCAATATAAATCTCAGCGAAATCATGAAGATCATCGCCGATCTCCGCTTTCACCCGGGAAAAAGGAGAAAACCCGAAAAGGAGAACCCCGTACGCAACAATGCAGCGGCGTGCGCTCATAAAAAGGCCACCTCGCTGCATTGTATTCATGCGACCAAGATCAACGATCAGCTCTTGTAACGCAAACGCTTCTTATGGCGGTTAGCCTTCATGCGCTTACGTCGCTTGTGATTGTTGATTTTGGTTTTCCGCTTCTTTTTGAGGGATCCCATAATCAGAAATTCAGTTAAGTTTTCCCGCGTCGGAGTTCTCCGAAATCACGCGGGCTGCGACTATCGGTCAACCAATCACTTTATTCAAGGGGTATTCGATGATTCCTTCAGCACCGAGCTCTTTAAGCTGAGGAATCAATTCCCGTGCCTGAAGCTCAGTGAGGACAACTTCGAGTGCAACCCAGCCATCCTGCGTGAGGCGGGACACGGTAGGTTTCCGCATTGAAGGAAGTAATCCAAGAATTTCTTCACGCGACCCTTCGGGAAGATTCATCTTCAGTCCGACCATGTCGCGCGCCGTCAATGCTCCCTGCAGGAGCACAGCCATACGCTCAATCTTAGCGCGCTTCCAGGGGTCCTCCCAGGACTCTTTCTTCGCGACAAATTGCGGATAGCTCTGCATCAATTCATCGACAATCCGGAGATTATTCGCGCGGAGGGATGACCCTGTCTCAGTGATGTCGACAATCGCATCCACCAGTTCAGGGACCTTCACCTCAGTCGCACCCCAGCTGAATTCGACCTCAGCGTTAACGCCGTTCTTTTCGAGGTACTTTTCGACAATCCCGATCGCTTCTGCTGCGATCCTCTTGCCCTCAAGGTCTTTCACTGACTGGATCGGAGAATCGTTCGGCACCACGAGCACCCAACGAGTCGGATTCGAAGTTGCCCGGCTGTAGGGAAGATCACACACCACATGAACATCCGCGCCGTTCTCAGCAATCCAGTCCATCCCCGTGATTCCGCAATCGAGAAACCCGTGGTCAGTGTAGCGTCCGATCTCCTGCGCCCGGATGATACGGACCTGGATTTCAGGGTCATCAATCGATGGACGATAAGAGCGGGCAGCGCCCGTGATATTGTAGCCGGCCTTCTCAAAGAGATCCAAAGTGGGCTCAAAGAGACTTCCTTTCGGTAATCCGATTTTTAGAATCTGGTTGGTGTCTTCTGCCATGTTGCCCGCTACATGCCCGAAAATTCAGGTGCTGTCATGCGCCTTTTTCATCATATCCAATCATCGAATTCAAAGAAGCTGACCCTATAAGACGCTTGCGAAGCTAATTAAATGAGCCAAACGTTGCCGCAAATTCTATATCCAAATAGGAACCGAAACAGATTTATGAGTGAACTGAACCTTGACGCCCTCTCAACTGCCGCCAATGAGGCCCGCGGTATCGCTATCGACGCTGTCCACGCTTGCAGCTCCGGACACCTCGGATTGCCCCTCGGCGCTGCGGATATCGGAGCTGTCCTCTACGGCCACGCGATGACCTACAACCCGGCAGCACCCAAGTGGCTTAACCGCGACCGCTTCATCCTCTCTGCAGGTCATGGTTCCATGTTCCTTTACGGTTGGCTCCACCTCTCCGGCTACAATCTCCCCATCGACGAAGTCAAAAACTTCCGCCAACTCCACAGCATCACCCCGGGTCACCCCGAGTTCGGTGAGACGGACGGGGTCGAAGCAACAACCGGCCCCCTCGGCCAGGGTGTCGGTAATGCCGTCGGTTACGCACTCTCCGGAAAAATGGCAGCCGCCAAATACAACACGCCTGAGCATACCCTCTTCGATCAGACAATTTTCTGTCTCGCTGGTGACGGCTGTCTTCAGGAAGGCGTCGCCTCAGAAGCAATCGCTTTCGCCGGCCACAACGGACTCGACAATCTTGTCCTGATTTATGATTCAAATGACGTCACACTCGACGCGATGGCTGACGTCACGCAAAGCTACGACGCCTGCGCACGTTTCGAGTCCTTCGGATGGGACGCTGTCCAGGTCGATGGCCATGACATGAACGCCGTTCTCACTGCGATCGAAAACGCGAAGAACAATAAGAACGGCAAGCCAACCCTTATTGAAGCCAAAACCGTGATCGGAAAAGGCATCCCGGAAGTTGCCGGAACGGCTGCCGGACATGGTGAAGGTGGCGCCAAATTCGCTGAAGCCGCTCGTGCCGGTCTCGGCCTTCCTGCGGAAACCTTCTTCGTCTCCGAAGGGACAAAATCCTACTTTGCCGAACACCAGGCAGCCCTCAAAGCTGAATACACCAAGTGGGAGGAAACCTTCGCCGCCTGGAAAACAGCGAATCCACAGCTTGCCCAACAACTTGAAGATGCGGTCAGCGGAACCACTCCTGACAACCTCCTCGACCTCATCCCTGAGTTCGCCGCAGATTACAAAGGAGCAACCCGCGCCTCCGGCGGGGACATCATTCAGGCAGTTGCCGAAGCCGTACCGAACCTGATCACCGGCAGTGCCGACCTTTTCGGCTCCACGAAGAACTACATCAAATCCAGCGGTGACGTCAGCAAAGCCGACTACAACCAGAAGAACATCTGGTATGGCATTCGCGAACACGCCATGGGTGCGATCTGCAACGGCATCGCCTACGACGGATTGTTTATCACTACCGGCGCAACCTTCGCCGTTTTCGCGGACTACCTCCGCCCTTCCATCCGGATCGCAGGACTCGCCCACCTCCCGGTTGGTTACATCCTCACTCACGACTCAGTCGGTGTCGGTGAAGACGGACCGACCCACCAGCCCGTTGAAACCGTGAGCGGCCTTCGTGTCATTCCAAATCTCGACGTGATCCGCCCCGGTGATCCTGAGGAAACAGCCGGCGCATTTGCCGCCATGGTCGAGCGCAAGGACGGACCTACCGCCCTCTTCCTTACGCGTCAAAACATCGCCAACCAAAGCAGCATCCCGGTGAAGACTCGTCGTGAAGGTGTTTTTCACGGTGCCTACGTCGCCAAACAGGAAAGTGGAGCTCTCACCACCATCCTCATCGCGACCGGTTCCGAACTTCAGCACGCCATGAACGCTGCAGAAACACTGGGCGAAGGCGTCCGCGTCGTTTCCATGCCCTGCATGGAACGCTTTGACCGCCAGTCTGACGACTACAAAGAATCCGTCCTGCCGAAAGCGTGCACCAGACGTGTCGCCATTGAAGCCGGAGTCAGCGGCCTCTGGTATAAGTATGTCGGAAGTGAAGGCGCTGTCGTCGGCATCGACCGCTTCGGCATCAGTGCTCCCGGCGATACCGTCATGAGTGAGCTCGGAATGACTCCTGAAAATCTTGTCGAGGTCGTGAAGAGCCTCGGCTGATCTTCAGCAATCCAGCTCAGTAATCTTTCGAAAAGCGGGGCCGCGAGGCTCCGCTTTTTTTGTGCATCCGTTCCCACCCCCTAACCTATTGCGATCTTTGAAATCAGCACTTTAAGAGGGAGCATCAAATCATCCAAACCACGATTTCATCACTAAAATTTAAAATTCAGTGATAGACTTACACCGACATGGCAAAGCTCACCTCCAGCCGACGGCGTCTCACTTCATCACTGATCGTTTTTGCAGGATCGGGGATCTATGCCCTCCTCATGCGGGTGCTTTTCGGGCTCGACAGACTTGCCGATGTCCTCCCCATTGTCTCTCTCGCTTTTCTCATTTTTCTCCCCATTGGCCTCGGCGCCTTAGTCACTTTTCTTGGATATCGCATCGTCGAAAAGAACGCATTCTGGATTTACGCCGCCCCGGCTCTCACCATACTTGGAGGAGTTCTCCTCATGGCTCTCTTTAAAGTCGAAGCCGTTCTCTGCATCGTCGTCGCTCTACCCGTGATGGCTCCGCTTTCGATTCTCGGTGGATGGATCATCTCCTTGATTCTGAAAAAAAGAGACGGACGCCTCCAGGTTTCTTTTCTCGCCCTCCTTCCGCTCGCGATTGCCCCGCTCGAATCAAAATGGGAGAAACCTCACGAGCAACTTACCGTCATCGACACCATCGATATTGATGCTTCCGCCGATACCGTCTGGTCACAAATCGCGAGTGTCCCGCGGATCTCCACGGAAGAACTCCCTTTTCAATGGATCTACCTTCTCGACTTCCCAAAACCGGTCTCTGCCGAGATTGATCGCGAAGAAGTCGGCGGACGCCGTCTCGCCGTTTTCGAACGCGAGGTCACCTTCTTCGAAGTTGTCACCGAATGGAACGAGGGAAAAGCTCTCGCCTTTACGATCGAGGCCGACCCGGAATTCATCCCCCACACCGCCTTCGACCAGCACATCATCGTCGGTGGGCGTTTTTACGATGTCCTCGACGGTCGATACGAAATCGACCCCCTTCATGAAGGCGGATGCCGCCTCCACCTCACCAGTACCCACCGCCTTTCCACCCCGTTCAACTCCTATGCCGGTTGGTGGAGCGAGTGGGTCATGCGGCAGGTTCAGGGCTCCATCCTTGATGTGATCAAAACCCGATGTGAAGCTGCCGGGCGTCGATGATAGAGCATCCCTCCTCTGGATATTCCGGCAATCTAAAGCTATCTTCTCTACATGAAGCACCTCGCCTTCTTCCTTCTTACTGCCCTCGGCCTCCTCACTCACGTTTCCGGCTTTGAGATTCCATCCAACTCGAAACAATGCCTCGTTGGAGTTGCCTCCGGCTGGGACTCTTCCTACGTCACCCTCACTCTTTATGAACGCGGTATGAGCGGCTGGAAAGCGACCGGACCTTCCTGGAAAGGACGGCTCGGTCAGAATGGTCTCGTCTGGGGAAAAGGCCTCCACCCGGTCCCGGCAGGGGTGAAAACAAAAAAAGAGGGGGATCGACGTGCCCCGGCCGGCGTTTTTGACCTGGGTGGTGCCTGGGGATATGCCCCTTCCATCAAAAAGTCGCCAAACCTCAGCTACGTTCAGGTCACCGATCGATGCCTCTGGTATGAAGATCCTTCCTCCCCGCACTACAACATGTTCAGACAAATTGATCATGCGCCACAAACCACCGCGGAAAAGAAAGCGCAGATGAAGCAGGGCGACTACGCTCATTCGCTCAAGCTTTTCATTGCGCACAACGCCTACCCGAATATCACCCCCGGAGACGGTTCCTCGATCTTCTTTCACATTTGGAGAAATGGAGGAGGCTCGGCAACCTTCGGTTGCACAACCATGTCAGAGCAAAATCTCAAACGCCTCGTCTCCTCGGTCGAACCGAAGAAGCGCCCGGTTTATGTGCTCCTCCCCCAGGCAGAGTACCAACAATATAAAGCCGCCTGGAAGCTGCCGTAAAGCCGGATCGCTATCGCTATCGCTAAGATCAGTTCTTTATCGGGAAGCGGACCGCCATCAAAAAGATGGCGTCAACCCCCTTCCCTGCCGATGGCGCTCCACGCTCTCAAACGGAGCAAATCCCAACCGCCTGCTTAAGCGAAGCGATTTTATCCTCGCGCTTGGGAATGAATTCCTGAGCGACGTAGCCTTTATAGCCGGTCTCAACAATCGCCTTCATGATCGCCGGGTAATAAAGCTCCTGCGTTTCGTCGATTTCCGCCCGTCCGGGAACGCCGCCGGTGTGATAATGGCTGAAGTACTGATGACGGTCTTTGATCGTTGCGATGATATCACCCTCCATGATCTGCATGTGATAGATATCGTAGAGCAACTTGAAATGCTCCGACCCGATCTCCTCACAAAGTGCAGCGCCCCAGCTCGACAAGTCGCACATGTAATCGGCGTGGTTCACCTTCGAATTCAGCAGCTCCATCGACAGCGTCACCCCGAGCTTTTCGCAAAGTGGCATGAGACGCTTCAACCCTGTTGCACAGTTTTTGAGACCTTCTTCGTCATCCATTCCGTTCCGGTTACCTGAAAAACAGATCACCTGATTGAAACCCGCCTCAGCACTCGCCTTGATGTGCGGCTCATACAGCTCGACGAGGGCATCGTGATGCTCAATCCGGTTGAACGCATTCGGGATAATTCCGATCTTCTTCTTTTCCCCTCCAATCGTGTACTCTGCAGAGGGAAAGCTGACCATCGCACAATGCATGTCATGCTTTTTCAGTGTCTCGAAATCTTCCGGCATGAGTAGCTCGACCGACTCCAGCCCGAATTCTTTCCCCGCTGTACAAAGATCATCGAGCGAGATCTTTTTGTAGCACCACTTACAGGCGGAATGCTTGATCTTTCCCCCGACGCCGGCCTTTTCGGCAGCCTCTTCAGCAAGAGCAAAACGATGATTCATCGAAGCCGCGACCGCAGCCACAGTGGCCGCAGAACCGGATACGAAGGAACGACGGGAGAAAGGCGAGGATTTTTCCATGAGTAAACTTTAGCGGAAACGAATCGAAGGAACAGAAAAGAAACACGTAACTTCCCCGCTGGCGAAATCATCTGTTCCTAACCGAATCCACCATCGACTGTATCGATGATTCATTAATTAATTTCGATTGGATCAATACTCAAGCGAGTCGCAGCTTTTCATTGTTATGAAAACTCTATCTTGCTTCATCACAAAAACCACGGCTGCTCTTGCGATCGCCTTAGCGACCGCAACCGGCTACTCAGCGGGCACGTTGACACCGAAAGGCTCAACAAACGCCCCGATCGCGATTCGCGATCATCACGTCAAGGTCACGATCAACAATGGCTTTGCGCAGACAGAGGTCACCCAAACCTTTTTCAATCCCAACACCGTCGATCTCGAAGCCGTCTACCGTTTTCCTCTCCCTAAAAGCGCAAGCCTCTCCGAAGTCACGCTGACTATGGGAGAACGCGACATCCACGGCGAAGTTGTCGAAAAGGAGAAAGCGGAAACCATCTACGAAAGTGAAAAGCAGGCCGGCAATGATACCGGGCTCGCCACGAAAGAAGGGATCCAGGCATTCGAATTCAAAGTTCATCCGGTCAAAGCAAACGACGAAACAAGAATACGCATCGTCTACTATCAGCCGATTAAGATCGACACGGGAATCGGTCGCTACCTCTACCCTCTTGAAGAAGGCGGAACTGATGATGTCGCCGCAGCCAGTTTCTGGAACCCCGTCAACGACGTCGTCGAAAGAAACTTCTCCGCCGAAGTAATTCTGAAATCTGCCGTGCCGATCGAACAGGTTCGCCTTCCCGGATTCGAGAATGAGACAACCACGGACAAACTCAACAACGGCCACTACCGCCTACTCCTCGAAAAGCCGGGACAGGCGCTGAATCGTGACCTCGTTGTCTACTACCGTCTTGCTCAAGATCTCCCCGGTCGTGTCGAAATGATCCCCTTCCGCGACGACGAAACCGGAAACGGCACCTTCATGATGGTTGTCACTCCGGGGATAGATTTACAACCAATCACGGGAGGAGCTGACTACGTCTACGTGCTTGATACTTCTGGCAGCATGTCGTCGAAAATCCACACTCTCACCGACGGAGTCGCCCGCGTCATCGGAAAGATGTCGCCCAAAGATCGCTACCGCGTCATCACTTTCTCAAACCATGCAACAGATCTCACCCGGGGATGGATCACGGCGACACCGGAGAACGTGGAAGACACAATCCAGCAAATTCAGAAACTGAGGACGAACGGCGGAACCAATGTATACGAAGGGCTCAGCATGGCGATGGAAGAACTGGACGATGATCGCGCCACCAGCGTTGTCCTTGTCACCGACGGTGTCACGAACAAGGGAATCGTCGATCCCGTGAAATTTCACGAGCTTACCAAACAACATGACATCCGGATCTTCGGATTTCTCCTCGGGAACAGCGCGAACTGGCCCCTCATGCGCACGATCTGTGACGGGAGCGGAGGCTTCTATGCCGGTGTTTCCAATGCCGACGACATCATGGGACAAATCCTCCAGGCGAAGAGTAAAATTCTTCATGAGTCGCTGCACGATGCTGAGTTCACCATCAAAGGAGTGAAAACCTTCAACGTCAGCGGCGAAATGCCGAGGAAAATCTATCGCGGCGAACAGCTTATCCTCTTTGGACAATATGAAAAAGGAGGCCGGGCAGAACTCACGCTAAAAGCGCGCCTTACCGGCGAAGATAAAACGTATCGCACTGCCTTCGACTTCCCTGCGATCGACACTGACAACCCTGAAATCGAACGCCTCTGGGCGTTGGACCAAATTGAACAGATCAAACTCCGTGCCAACCGTGGGGAGATGCCCACCGGGGAATCCGAAGAGGCGATCCGCGATCTCGGTCTGCACTACCAACTCGTCACAGATGAAACCTCGATGCTCGTCCTCGATGATGCCGGATTCGAAAAACACGGTATCGGCCGGAACAATCGTGAGCGTGCCGCCCGCGAACTTGCCGCTCAATCCGCCCGGAACTCATCCCCGGCCCCAACCAACTATCGGGTCGACAAAACGAAGCCCTTCACTCCCGGCAATGCTCCCCGTATTTTCAAAGGAGGGGGAGGAGGCGGTGGTGGCGCCCTACCGCCATTTGCGGTGCTTCTCATGCTCCTTTTCTCAGGACTTGCCACCAGGCTCGGGATTCGACGCAAGGCTTGAACCACGAACATCGCATCGAGATGAAAGAGCAGCATTCCTCCCGCGCAGAATCCATCCTTCTGGGGAGCATCGCCCTCGTCGCGATCGTCATTCAGTGCCTCCCCGCAGTTGGGGAGGCACTTCAGTGGCAGCGCTCCGCAAAGCTTCCAGCCTCACTGATCTCTGCACTAACCGGGCACCTCACCCATTGGTCGTGGGATCACCTCATGTGGGATCTTGCCGCCTTCGTCGGACTCGGCCTTGCCTCCATCCGGGTCATCCCGGGCCGACTCACGGCCTGCCTTTTGGTCTCGGCCATCATCATCCCGTTGGAAATCGCCCTCTTCCAACCGGCGTTCGAAACCTATCGCGGTCTCTCCGGAATTGATTCAGCCCTCTTCGGGCTTCTCACCGCCGGGCTCTGGAAGCAGGGAAAACAAGGGAAGCTTCTTGCCAGCGCGGGAATGATCGGATTCTTCGGAAAATCTCTCTTCGAGTTTTCAACGGGTGACACCCTCTTTGTCGACCGGGCAACGGGCGATTTCATCCCCGTCAGTTCAGCTCACCTCAGTGGGCTCATCGGCGGGATCCTTGCAGGAGTGACGATACCGGGAGTACTGACCAGGGCTTCTACTCACGATTTCGCGAATCAATCCAGATCGTGACGGGACCATCATTAGTCAGGGAAACATCCATCATCGCACCGAACTCACCAGTTGGAACCGGCTTCCCGAGCCCCTTCTCCAGAGCTGAAATAAACTGCTCATACAACGGGACCGCCACCTCAGGACGCGCGGCGCGCTCAAAGCTGGGGCGCGTCCCTTTCTTCACCCGCGCATGCAAGGTGAACTGGCTCACTAGGAGCGCTTCTCCACCTATATCGATGATCGATCGATTCATCTTCCCCTCTTCATCTTCGAAAATCCTCAGGGTGACCAATTTGCGAACAAGCCACTCGATATCCTCAACGCTGTCCTCCTGCTCGATCCCGAGAAGCAAAAGCATCCCGGCACCAATCCGGCTCTTCTCCATTCCCCCAATCGTCACGGAAGCGTCACTCACTCGTTGCAGCAGCACTCTCATCCCGTCCTACCTTCGACTCTTTGTAAATAGATCACGACAGCTTTGTGTAAATTTCGTAATTACTAGACTTTGCCTCTTTCAGGGGTGGTGTTATATTCGCGCCCTTCCATCATCGTAATCATTCTTTAACGTGATTTTCAAACGACTGGAATCTTTCTTTCTCTAAACCCTTCATGGAACTTCTCCTCTCAATTCTCCGTTTCATCGGCATCATCTTTCTTGTCCTCATGGTGTTCAATCTCATGATCATCGTCCACGAATGGGGACACTTCCTCGCCGGACGCTGGCGCGGGCTCTACATCGACCGGTTTCAGATCTGGTTCGGCAAGCCTCTCTGGAAAAAGACCTACAACGGCGTTCAGTACGGCCTCGGCTCGATCCCTGCAGGAGGATTCGTTTCGCTGCCTCAAATGGCCCCGATGGAAAGCATCGAGGGCAAGGTTGACGAAAGCGACGAACCAAAGAAAGATCTGCCTCCGATCACTCCGCTCGACAAGATCATCGTGGCTGTCGCAGGCCCTGTTTTCAGCTTTCTCCTCGCACTCGTTTTCGCCGTGGTCGTCTGGGCCGTGAAAAAGCCGGTTTCCGAATCTGTCGGGACGACCACCATCGGCGGCGTCGTTGAGAACTCCCCTGCAGAAACAGCCGGCATCAAACCCGGCGATAAGATCACCTTTGTTGATGGCAAGCAGGTAGAACGTTTTCAGGGCATGGACAGCTCGATCATGTGGACCATCATTTCGAGCGAAAACGATAATATCGAAGTCGACCTCGTCCGCCCCGGCGTCGGCGAGATGACCGTCACCGTAAAACGGCCCGCCGCCGCCGAGGTGGCTGAAGTCGAAGGCGACTGGCTCAAAAAAACCTGGGCCTACGTCAGCAAACGTCCCCCCCTGCGCACTATTGGTGTCTACCCTCAGGTCTCGCCTGTTGTCGGCCGCGTCCTCGAAAACAGCCCCGCTGAAGCAGCCGGACTGGAAGCCGCAGACATCATCAAAGCAATCGATGACACCGCTGTCTTAACCCCCATTGAAGTAGGCAGGCACCACTGGAAAGCAGGCGAAACAGTCACTCTCACCGTTCTCCGCAACAACGAAGAGATTAAAACGAAGATCACCCCCCGCATCCCCGAAGTCGGCGGTGAAAAGCCAATGCTCGGAGTCGTTTGGGACGCCGAAGGAGTTCGCACCCTTGTTCGTGAGAATCCACTCACCCAGGTCGCAAACAGCTTCAACTCTATCGTGAAAACCCTCGGGGCAGTCTTCTCTCCACGGTCTGACGTCAGCGCGGGCCACCTCAGTGGACCGGTGGGAATCATGGGGCTCTATTACGACCTCTTTCAGCATGAAGAGGGCTGGCGACTCGCCCTCTGGTTCAGCGTCCTTCTCAATGTGAACCTCGCGATCCTTAACATGCTGCCTTTTCCGGTGCTCGACGGTGGTCACATTGTCATGGCGAGTGTCGAATGGGTCAGAAAGCGCCCCATTCCTTTCAAAGTCCTCGAGGTCGTACAGACTGCATTCGTCCTCTTCCTGCTGGGATTCATGGCCTTCGTCACCTTGAAGGATGTCGGAGACCGGGTTCCTGAAGGAAACGGCGGCGGTGAACTACCCAAAGAAACTCGATTTCTCCCCCTCGATAAAGATTCGGCATGAGCCGCCCCTATTCCCCCTCCCCCCTCAATCTGACACGACGTCCCACTCGCACAGTCGGCGTGGGACCCGTTGGGATCGGTGGTGAAAACCCCATCCGCGTCCAGTCCATGCTCACGAGTGACACGCGTGACGCGGAAGCCTGTATTGAGGAAGCGATGGGGCTCGTCGAGGCCGGATGCGAGATCGTCCGCGTTACCGCACAGACACGAAAAATAGCGGAGAACCTTGAGCACATTCTTTCAGGTATCCGCCGAAAGGGTTCGGACGTTCCCGTAGTCGCTGACATTCATTTCAAGCCCGATGCGGCGATGGAAGCGGTCAAATGGGTCGAAAAAGTCCGCGTCAATCCCGGCAACTACGCAGACAAAAAGAAATTCGCCGTCCTCGAATATACCGATGAGGAATATGCCGAAGAGCTCGCCCGCATCGACGAAGCCTTCACCCCGCTTGTTCTCGAAGCCAAAAAGCGCGGCGTCGCCATGCGCATCGGCACGAACCACGGTTCTCTCAGTGACCGCATCATGAATCGCTTCGGGGACACGCCGCTCGGCATGGTCGAAAGCGCCCTGGAATTTGCGAACATCGCGAGAAGCCACGACTACCACAACTTTGTCTTTTCGATGAAGGCAAGTAATCCCAAAGTCATGATTGAGGCCTACCGCCTCCTCGTGGCCAGGCTCGCGAGCGAAGGGGCCGACTGGAATTACCCGATTCACCTCGGCGTCACCGAAGCGGGCGACGGGGAGGACGGACGAATCAAAAGCGCCATCGGGATCGGATCACTCCTCGCCGACGGCATCGGCGACACGATTCGAGTCAGTCTCACCGAAGATGCCATCTACGAAATCCCGGTCGCAAAAGCACTCGTCGATACGATCGAAGAGATCCGCTCCCACGGACCCATCGAAAGCGAACTGAGCTGGCAAGAAGTGCCCTGGAACCCATTCGAGTATGAGCGCCGTGCCTCCTCTAAAATCGAAGTCATGGGCATCGAACTGGGAGGCGATGAAACGATCCGCGTCTTCACGAGCCGGGAAAAGTGGAATGCCGTCGCTCACAAGCTCGCTAAAATGGGCGACTTCCAGCCGGAAATCGTCGTCGAAGATTCCGGCATCCACGAAATTGATCCTCGTGACGAAGCTGCCATTGCCGAACTGAATGCACTGCCCGATCCGAAGCTGGTCACCGTGGCGAACGGTCTCGATGTCGCAGTGATCCCCGCCTTCCGGCTTCTCGCCTCGAAACTGGATGCGAGGCACCCCGTCCTCCTCAAGGACACCTTGAATCCATCGACCGATCCGGAAACCGATTTCCTTAAGACCATGCTCACCGCGAGCATGAACCTCGGCTCTCTTATTTGCGACGGCATTGGAGACGCCATTCTTGTTCAAGGCGAAGAAGCACCGGGGCAGTCTCTCCGCCTCTCCTACAATATTCTTCAGGCGAGTGGCGCCCGCATCTTCAAGACCGACTACGTCGCCTGCCCGAGTTGCGGTCGCACCCTCTTCAACCTTCAGACGACGACTCAGAAAATTCGGGAAGCGACGGGGCACCTCAAAGGGGTCCGCATCGCGGTGATGGGATGTATCGTCAATGGCCCCGGCGAAATGGCCGACGCCGACTTTGGCTATGTCGGCGGCGCACCGGGCAAGATCAATCTCTACGTCGGTAAAGAAGCGGTGAAGTTCAATATCCCGGAAGAGGAAGCTGTCGATCGTCTCATCGACCTCATTAAAGAACACGATCGCTGGATCGATGCCCCGCTTGAAGTCGTGGAGATAGCGGATTAAAAATCGCCGGAGCTCCACGGTGGCGGACTACCACTGTGGAAAACCGGCGCCGGGCATCGCTCAAGAGTCGGAGTGCTGAGGCATTTCTCAGGGCAAATCCATCAACACTGAAGCCATTTCAGTGGATACCTCCGCCGCCCCGTCCCGCTAAAGTCACCCCTTCCGCTCCAGCGTCACGACGCACTCGAGATGCCTCGTCTGCGGAAACAGATCGAAAGGCTGTATCTTCGTGATCTCGTAATGATCCTTCATCTGCTCGAGATCACGAATCTGAGTCGCCGGATTGCAGCTCACATAGACAACACGCTTCGGACCGAACTCAATCAATTGATTAAGAAACTCAGGACTGCTTCCTTTTCGGGGAGGGTCAATGACGACTGCTGTCTTGCCGGCGGGGTAATTCACTTCGGCAAAAATATTCGTCGCATCCCCCTGAATGAACGTGCAGTTCCCAATCCCGTTCTGATCCGCATTGCGTTTCGCCCAGTCAATCGACGATTCACTGATCTCAATCCCAATCGCTTCTTTAAAATCTCCCGCCGCGCTGAGGCAGAAAAGTCCGGACCCGCAGTAGGCATCGACCAGATACTCCACCCCCCCTTCTCCCAGTGCTTCCGATTTCACATGATCAGCAAAGGCAGGGAGAATGTGGGGATTGTTCTGAAAGAACTCGCCGGCATGAAAAGAAAAACGCAGATCACCGACCATCTCCTCACACATTTCCGTGGGGTCGGTGCAGACATAGCCATCAATTGAATCCCGAAGAAGCAGCGTCGCTCCTTTCTTATAACTCTTCGCATTCGCGGTCACTTTCGCCCGGACTTCAGGAAGCTTTTCATTGATCGTCTGGGATGCGATCGGACAGGTTTTCACATCGAGAACCTGCTGCCTCCGATCCCTCAGCAAAAACCCCACCGGGCCCATCCTGCCGTCCTTAGGCCGTTGGAAATGAGGGGTGATCTTGGACCGATACCCATAGGTAACCGGGGAAGGATGCACCGCCGAAACGGGAAACTCAATACCTGCCATGCGTCGAAGCAGTTCTGAAACCTGACCCTGCTTCCAATCAAGCTGTGCTTCATAGCTAAGGTTCTGATATTGGCAACCGCCACACTCACCGAAGAGCTCACAAACCGGCTCCACACGATTCGGTGAAGGCTTGATCACTTCGATCAAATCGGCTTCTGAAAAATTAGCGCTGTTCCGGAAAACCCTCGCCTTCACAGTTTCGTCGGGCAGGGCGTGTGAAACAAATACGACCCAATCATTGATTCTTCCGACCCCTTTTCCTAGGTTTGTCAGGGAATCGATCTTGAGCACGATTTCCTCATGATAATCAAATGGATCAGGGTTGAATTTTTTTGGCTTTCTTGACATGGCATTGAAGATGCTAGGCAAACTACGCAATCTTCTCCTGACTGCTTTAGAAATTTTGTTTTCCGTATACACTAATTCGTGATGCCATCAGAAAGAACCACTTACACCACCGACCAAATCGAAGTTTCTCAGATATTAGGCGCAACACACGCTGATCCTTTCGGGTTTCTGGGGCTTCATCCAAATCCCGGAGGTGAAGGAATGGTGATCAGGGTTTTTCGTCCGGAAACCTCGACGGTGACTGTCCTCGTTGACGACGGGACATCTCTCGAGATGACAAGCCTCGACCCGGCAGGCTTCTACGAAGCGCTCTTCCCAACGAAAACGGAAGCCTTCGGATACAAACTAAACTATCAATTTAAGAGCGGAACAGAACTCACTATCGCCGACACTTATTCCTTTGGCCCTATTCTCGGCGAACAGGACCTCCATTTCTTCGGCGAAGGAAGTCATCGTCACCTCTATGATTGCATGGGGGCTCACCCCACTGAGCTTGGCGGCACTTCCGGCGTGTCCTTCGCGGTCTGGGCCCCCAATGCCCATCGCGTCAGCGTGGTCGGTGACTTTAATGTGTGGGACGGACGGGTTCACCCGATGCGCAACCACAACGGGGTCTGGGAAATTTTCATCCCGGGCATCTCAACGGGTGAACACTACAAGTTCGAAATCGTCGGGGCCGAGGGAGGGCTCTTCGTCAAAAGTGACCCCTTTGCCTTCTACGGTCAGCACAGTGAGCAGACAGCCAGCATCACCTACGACCTCAATAACTACCTCTGGAAAGACGAAGAGTGGATGCAAAAACGGGCCGAGTCGGATCCCTACCATGGCCCCATGTCGATCTATGAGGTTCACCTCGGTTCCTGGAAGCGTCGTTTTGAGGAGGAAAATCGATTCCTCAGCTACCTTGAGCTCGCCGACGAACTTGTCGACTACGTCGAACACATGGGATACACCCACATTGAACTGATGCCGGTGGCCGAGTTTCCGTTCGATGGGTCCTGGGGCTATCAGGTCTGTGGCTATTTTGCGCCAACAAGTCGATTCGGATCTCCCGACGAATTTCGCACCTTTGTCGATCGCTGCCACCAACGCGGCATCGGAGTCATTGTCGACTGGGTCCCCGCTCACTTTCCTAAAGATGCTCACGGGCTCGCCAGGTTCGATGGCACCGCTCTCTATGAGCATGCCGATCCCCGTCAGGGTGAACACGCCGACTGGGGCACGCTGATTTTCAACTTCGGTCGCAATGAGGTCCGCAATTTCCTCATCAGCAACGCGATGTTCTGGCTCAAAGAGTTCCACATCGACGGGCTCCGCGTCGATGCCGTCGCTTCTCTTCTCTATCTCGACTATTCACGCGAAGACGGTCAGTGGATTCCGAACCAGTATGGAGGTCGCGAGAATATCGAAGCGATCGAATTTTTGAAACAACTCAATCAGGTCTGCTACGAAGAAAATCCGGGGATCATGACGATCGCAGAGGAATCGACCGCTTTCCCCGGCGTCTCGCGCCCGGTCGATACAGGTGGTCTAGGCTTTGGCTTCAAATGGAACATGGGGTGGATGAATGACTCGCTCACTTACATGAGCCACGAGCCGGTCCACCGGAAGTATCACCATGGGATGGCGACTTTCTCGATGATCTACGCCTACCACGAGAATTACGTCCTTGTCCTCAGCCACGATGAAGTCGTCCACGGCAAGGGCTCTCTCGTTCAGAAAATGCCGGGCGATCGCTGGCAGCAGATGGCCAATGTCCGCATGTTTCTCGCCTGGATGTTTGCCCACCCGGGCAAAAAGCTGCTCTTCCAAGGCATCGACATGGGTCAATCGGAAGAATGGAATCACAACCAGAGCCTGCCCTGGCATCTCCTCGACTACCCTGAACACCTCGGCATTCAGCGGATCGTGAAAGATCTAAACCATCTCTACGTGGCCGAACCCGCCCTGCATGAACTCGACCACGAACCGGGCGGCTTTGAATGGATCGATCACGGTGATGCGAAGCACAGCCTTTTTACTTTCATTCGAAGAAGCCGGAGTGGAGACACCATCATTGTTGCGGCTAATGCCACACCCGTTCCCCGAGAAGGTTACCACCTCGGAGTGCCTGAGGGTGGTTACTACGAGGAGATTCTAAATTCCGACTCTGAACTTTACGGGGGAGCGAATGTCGGTTCCGGCGGTGGCATCCCCACTCAAGACCACGAAGCGCACGGCCGACAGCAATCGATCCAGGTCAACATCCCGCCACTCGGCACCGTCATTTTCAAAAAGCGGGCCGTTTGACCCACGAAAAACGGAGGGCCAAAGCCCTCCGTTTCCGAAAATTCAGACGCCACGAATAGCGCCTTCATTGAGCCTAACCGACTAACGGTAGTAATAGTTTTTACGGGCCTTATTCTTGGAGATCGCAGAACCGGCAACTGCTCCAACAGCGCCGCCAACGAGAGCTCCGGTTCCGTCACCGATAAGCGCTCCTGTTCCAGCGCCAATGGCACCGCCAACGACTGCCCCGCGCTCACCGGGAGTACAGGATACGGCACCGAGGCCAAGGAGAGCGCAAGCGCCCATGAGAGTTGCTTTTCCGAACTTATTCATATGAAACATTGTGGTTAGTATATCGACTTGGTTACAGTTGAAGTTGAATTGCCGATCCTCGTTGGACGAATGACAGGAATTCGCTATTCAAACAAAAACAGTTCACCATTAAGAGCAAGCAGAAGCGAGACAAAAAGAGTTTCAATTCCTGTGCATTCGCGCCTCTGGAATAATCCTTGCCCCGTTGCTCGATCCAGCTGATAAAGAGTCTTCAGGGCGCTCCGCCTCCATTGAACCTCTTATTTTCCACTCTTATGACTGACGATAGTCAATCCCCCTCACCGCTCGTCGGAATCATCATGGGGAGCACCTCGGACTGGCCGACAATGTCCAAAGCAGCCGACGTTCTTCGCGATTTCGGCATTCCCTTCGAGTCTAAAGTGGTGAGCGCTCACCGCACGCCGGAACTGCTCTTCGATTATTCAAAATCAGCGAAAGATCGCGGACTCAAATGCATCATTGCCGGAGCGGGGGGAGCAGCTCACCTACCTGGTATGGCTTCCGCACTTACCACAGTGCCGGTCCTCGCTGTTCCGGTCAAATCGAGAGTCCTCAACGGCGTCGACTCCCTCCTTTCCATCGTCCAGATGCCCGCCGGCATTCCCACGGCGACCTTTGCGATCGGCGAAGCCGGAGCAAGCAATGCCGGTCTCTTCGCCGTCTCTCTTCTTGCGAATGAAGACGAAGCAATCAGCCGGAAGCTGATCGACTACCGCGAATCGCTTCGTGCCAAAATTGAAGCCTCCGAGCTTCCTCCATCCGATCCCACGGCATGAGCTCCCCGGTCTTTCTTCCCGGCTCAACCATTGGCATCCTCGGTGGCGGCCAGCTCGGGCGCATGCTCACGATCGTTGCAAAACGCATGGGTTACCGTGTTGTCAGCTGGGTTGGCGCACCGGACACCGGTCCGGCCGGTCTTGCTGACGTCGTCATCGAAGAATCCTTCGACAGCGCCGCAGGCCTCTCTCAATTTCTCGCCGAAGCCGACGTCGCTACCGTCGAATTCGAAAATATTCCCAAAGCGCTTCTTGAAACGATCACCGCTCAGCTCCCTCTGCACCCGGGCGCAGAGGCCATCACCATCGGTCAGCACCGTGAACGCGAAAAAAACTTCCTTTCTGAAAACGGAATCCCCTGCGCCAACTACGCCGTAGTCGACTCCTCAGAAAGCCTCGCCCTCGCTCTGCAGCATCTGCCGGACAATGGAGGTATCCTCAAAACAGCCGAATTCGGCTACGACGGAAAAGGGCAACTCCCCGTCACGGCTAATGACGACGCCTCCCTAATCTGGGCAGATTTCGAAGCACCCCGTGCGGTCCTTGAGGAGAAAATAGACCTCGCCGCCGAACTATCTGTTCTCGTCGCCCGCGGCACCAACGGGAAGACAATCACCTATGACCCGGCTGAGAATATTCACCGGGATCATATCCTCGACCTCTCCATCCTTCCCGCCCGCCTTGATAAGGCTATCCTCGACGAGGCCGAAGCCATCGCTCTTCGCGTCGCCGACGCGCTGAACTACGTCGGGATTCTTGCAGTCGAATTCTTTGTCTCAGGCGACGGAAGACTCCTCGTGAATGAGATGGCCCCCCGCCCTCACAATTCCGGACATCACACTCTCGACGCCTGCGTCACCTCACAGTTTGAGCAACAACTCCGCACGATCTGCGGCCTTCCCCCGGGAGCGCCAACGCTCACCCGGGCTGTCGTGATGCTGAATCTTCTCGGCGACGTCTGGGTTGATGCTGACGGAAAGCCGGACTGGGCCTCTATTCTCGCTCTGCCGGGCACTGCACTCCACCTTTACGGAAAAGCAGAAGCACGCAGAGGTCGAAAAATGGGCCATCTCAATCTCACTGCTGAAAACGTCGACGAAGCCCTCGCTCTTCAGGATAAATGCCGTGCGATTCTGAAAATACCTGCGCGAGACTGATTGAGCTTCCTTAATATTATATTTTCCATAATTATTAGATTGAACTGAAGCTTCTCCGATGGTTCATTAGAGAGCTATCGACCCGCTTCTTTCCAACCCTGCTTCTGTTGCTCAGGCTTTCGACGCTTCAGCAAACCTCTATGGTGCATCCATCGCCGTACGCGACGGAACCATTGAACTGACTTATCGCGAACTTCGCCGTCGTTCAAATGCGCTCGCCCGGCACCTTATCGAACTCGGGATCTCCCCCGGCGAACCGATCGGCGTGAGCGGTGAACGGCGCAGCGAACTGATCATCGCACTTCTTGCAATTCTCAAAGCGGGTGGCGCCTACCTTCCTCTCGACCCTGCCTATCCGGAGAAAAGGCTCAAGCTTGTCGCCAAAGATGCCGGCATCCGCTTTCTCATCGGTGAAAACGAAACCCTCTCCGGGAACATCACCACGATTTCTTTCGAGAGCTTCCCGGAAGGGACCGATACCGCTGACCTTCCCGCCTTGGAACCCGAAGCACCTGCCTACCTTCTCTACACCTCAGGATCAACCGGCCAGCCGAAAGGAGTGCTTGTTCCGCACCGGGGCATCCTCCGCCTCGTCATCGACAACCACTTTGCGACACTCGGACCCGAAACCAGAATGCTCCAGCATTCGCCGGTCGCCTTTGACGCCTCCACCTTTGAAATATGGGGGCCTCTGCTCAATGGCGGTGAAGTCATTCTTTTTCCTGAAGAAAGACTTACCCTGCGCTCCCTCGGTCGCGCTGTTCAAACACAGGGCATCAACACCCTCTGGCTCACGGCAGGCCTCTTTCATGCAATGGTCGATGAACGGATCGAAGACCTCAAAGGACTCGAACAACTTCTAGCCGGAGGCGACGTCCTCTCACCAACCCGGGCAAAAAAGCTCCTCGCCCGCTACCCCTCGATCGCGCTCATCAACGGATACGGACCGACCGAAAACACGACTTTCACCTGCTGTCACCGCGTGACTCAGGAAGACCTCCGCGACCGCCAGCCGATCCCCATCGGAACTCCCATCAGGGGCACAGCCGTCTACATTCTCGACGAGAATAAAAAGCCTGTCCCTCAAGGAGCCAGCGGCGAACTCTACACTAGCGGCAATGGACTGGCCTTGAAATACTGGAAACAGCCGGACTTCACCTCACAAAAATTCATCAAAGCACCGTGGGATGAAAACCTGCTACTCTACCGCACCGGAGACAAAGCCGTCGAAGACAGTAATGGCATCCTTCACTTTCAGGGACGTCAGGACCAACAGGTAAAAATCCGCGGGTTCCGTCTCGAGCTTTCTGAAATCGAAGCGGCCCTGGAAGAACACGAAGCGATTCAACAAGCCGTGGTCGTTGCAAACGGAACGAACGATGAAACGGACAAGGCCCTCTCCGCTTTCCTCGTTTCAAAGAAGCTACCGGATCGCGAGATCCTCATTAAATTTCTCGAAGCTCGTCTCCCCGACTATGCGATCCCCTGCGCCTACCATGCCCTCGACGAGATCCCTCTGACTCCCAACGGGAAAACAGATCGCACCGCTCTCGTCCCACCAACCACCCCACCTCCTGCACTCGAAACAGCCGGCGGCAAAGGACTCGTCGAGTCGGTCATCTCCAGGGTCCTCGAGCTTCCTCATCCTCCCCTCGATGCCAACTTCTTTGATCTCGGAATGAGCTCCCTCCAGATCGCACGGGTTCATGAGCGTCTCGTGAAATCGCTCGGGCACGAGTTTCCCATCACTGCCTTCTTTCAACATACCACAATTCAAAAATTGTCCGACTACCTCGAACCGGTGGATAAACCACTCACGGTAATGGAAGAGCAAATCCCTGAGATCAGGTCAGACGATATCGCCATCATTGGCATGGCCGGACGCTTTCCCGGCGCAGCCAACGTCGATGCCTTCTGGGAAAACCTTATTGCGGGACGCGAAACCATCTCCCACTTCACGAAAGAGGAACTGGAATACTCCAACGAACCAAAATCAGGAAACGACTCTTACGTAAGAGCCCGCGGCATCGTCGAAGGATCGGACCTCTTTGATGCAAAACATTTCGGCATTCCACCACGCGACGCCGAAGTTCTCGATCCTCAACATCGACTTCTTCTCGAATGTGCGCAGGAGACACTGGAAAATGCGGGACATGATCCGGATCGATTTCCCGGGAAAATCGGATTCTTCTCCGGTTCGAGTCAGAACTCCTATCTACTGAATAACCTTTGTGCCGATCGCGAGTTCGCGCGCAAACTCGCTGCCGGCTACCCGGTCAATGATTTCGGCATTCTCTTTGGAAACGATAAAGATTTTCTCCCGACCCGCATCGCCTACAAGCTCAACCTGAGAGGGCCTGCCATGGCAGTCCAATGCGCCTGCTCGACTTCTCTCATCGCCATCACTCAGGCCTGTGAGAGCCTGCGCTCCGGCATTTCCGACATGGCACTCGCCGGCGGGGTTTCCCTCACTTTCCCGCAAAAACGAGATTACCTCTACACCCCCGAAGGCATGGCTTCCGCCGACGGGCATTGTCGAAGCTTCGATGCCGAAGCCAGCGGCACCGTCTTCGGGGAAGGAGTTGGTCTCGTCGCGCTCCGCCGACTCGACGACGCGCTTGCTGATGGTGACGAAATCATTGCGGTGATCAAGGGCTACGCCCAGAACAACGATGGGGCGGACAAAGCCGGCTATGCCGCCCCGAGCGTACGAGGTCAGGTGGACATGATCCTCGAAGCACACCGCAACGCAAAGGTGGACGCCCGCAGTATTGGATACATCGAAGCCCACGGAACCGGCACCCCCTTAGGCGACCCCATCGAAGTCGCAGCCCTTACCGAAGCGTTCTCCCGCTCCACCCATGACACCGGATTCTGCGGCCTCGGAACCGCAAAAACCAATGTCGGCCATCTCGATATCGCCGCCGGAGTCACCGGCTTGATCAAAACAGCCCTGACATTGAAACATGGAGTGATCCCTCCGCTTGTTCATTTTGAGAAGCCTAATCCAAACATCGACTTCCACCACTCCGCCCTATTCCCGGTTCAGGAGAAGACGGAATGGCCATCTTCAGAGAAACCACGCCGTGCCGGCGTCAGTGCCCTCGGCGTCGGGGGAACGAATGTTCACGTCATTCTCGAAGAAGCACCGCATCGGAAGCCGACCAACGCGACATCTCCGGCGAACACGTTCTTCCCACTCTCGGCGACAACACCGGAGGCACTATCCGCCGCGGTCACCCGACTCGGGAATTTCGCCGGCACAAGCTCACAGGAACTGAGCGATATCTCCTTTACCTTACAGGAAGGAAGGCGCCAGTATAACTACCGCACCGCTCTCTCCGCCAGCTCACGGGAAGAACTTTCGAGAAAGTGCGCAGAATACTCCGGCAACGCCATCGCATCTTCCCCGCACTTCCGTAAACTGACCTTTCTCTTTCCCGGCCAGGGCGCACAACACCCCGGCATGGCGCGTGATCTCTACGAAAATGAACCCGTCTTTCGCCGGGTCCTCAACGAATGCGCCGCCATTCTCGAGCCGGAAACTGATGTGAATCTCATCGATCTCATTGTGCCCCCGGCTACCCGGATCGAAGAGATGGCCACCACGCTGCGCGACACGAGCCTCGCTCAACCGGCAATCTTTTCGGTCAGCTACGCACTTGCGAAACAATGGCAACACTGGGGAATCGAACCCGACAAGCTCATCGGTCACAGCATCGGTGAGTTCGCAGCAGCCACCTTTGCGGGAGTTTTCGAACTGCGGGACGCCCTTCTTCTCATTGCAAAACGCGGTCGCCTCATGAGCGATCTCCCCGGAGGAGTCATGGTCTCAGTCCGTGCCAGCGAAGGAGAGATCCAGCCCTTTCTCGGCGGCGCATTCGATCTCGCCGCGATCAACGGAGCAAAATCGCTCGTCCTTTCCGGGCCGCATGCAGGCTCGGAAGAACTGGAAGCAGCTCTTGATCAGGCCGGCCTCGTGACCAGGCGGCTCCACACTTCGCATGCGTTTCACTCCCGCCTCATGGATCCCATCGTCGAAGATTTCGAGAAGGCGGTTCGCTCTATCGAACTCAGTCCACCCCGGCGGGATATCATTTCGACGGTGACAGGCTCGCCCCTTTCCGACGGAGAGGCAACCGACCCTCACTACTGGGCAGCACACCTCAGGGAGCCGGTCCGGTTTTACGACACGATAGCAACGCTGTGGAAAGACCCCTCCATTGGCTTTCTTGAAGTCGGCCCCGGAAACACCCTTGCGACCCTTGCCGGGCAAAACCCGGATCGAAAGGACGCGGCGCCATCTCTTTCCTCATTACCCCATCCCGCCAAAACAAGCTCCTCACACCAGCATCTGCTCTCGACCGCAGCCAATCTCTGGAGTCACGGATGGAAGACCGACTGGAGAACCCTCGAAGGACGCGGTGACGCTCCCCGGCGCCGCATTCCACTTCCCACTTATCCCTTTCAACGGAAACGTTTCTGGGTCGAACCTCCTGAAGACCTGATTGAAGCAGCACCGGAGAAAGCCAGTGCCGCTGAATCCTCCGAACAGGAATCAGCCCCGATTCAGCGCGATGAAAAAACCGAACTCGTTGAAATTTTCAGCGAACTCTCCGGTCTTGAAATCAACGACATCGCCACCGGGGCGACCTTTCTCGAACTGGGGCTCGACTCACTCCTCCTCACGCAGGCAGGTCGTGAGCTGCAGGAAAACTTCGGGGTCAAAATCACCCTTCGCGAACTGATCGACACTTACGCAACGATCGACGCTCTCGCCGGGCACCTCCGGGAAAACGGTCACCGCCCGAAAGAAAATATCGCACCGGTTCAGCCTCTCGAAGCCGCCACCCCGAAAGCAGAACCCATCCCGGCCCCTGCCCTCAAACTGGACACAAAGCGCCAGTCAAAACTCACTCCGAAGCAGCGGCGCCACCTCGACGATCTCATTGCCCGCTATACCGAACGCACCGCCACTTCGAAGTCCCTCACGGAGAAACACCGCAAAGCACACGCCGATCCACGCACCGCTTCGGGCTTCAACCGTGAGTGGAAGGAAATGGTCTACCAGATCGTGACAGAAAAATCGAAGGGCTCGCGCCTTCTCGACGTCGACGGGAATGAATACATCGATATCCTCAATGGATTCGGCCCCGGACTCCTCGGCCATTCACCCGACTTCCTCACCAAAGCGATCGAAGAACAACTCCACCACGGCATGGAAGTCGGCCCCAACCAGCGGGTCGCCATGGAAGCCGCGGAACTCTTCTGCGAAGTCACGGGGAACGAACGAACCAGCTTCGTCTGCACAGGATCAGAAGCCGTCCAGGCATCCATGCGCCTCGCTCGAACCGTTACCGGCCGGGACAAGGTGGTCATCTTTGCCCGTGACTATCACGGGAACTTTGACGAGGTCCTGGTACGCGGGGTCAATGGAAAGAACGGATTCAAGTCCCTTCCGGTTGCTCCGGGAATACCGAAGCGGGCCGCCGGAGACATGATTGTCCTGCCCTACGGGACGGAGGAGTCACTCAGCATCATTCGCCGAATGGCGGGAGAACTCGCTGCTGTCATCATTGAACCTGTCCAGAGCCGTCGTCCCGAATTTCGTCCCCGTGACTTCGTTCGTGAAGTCAGGGAAATCACCCGCCAATCGGGCACCCTTTTCGTTTTCGATGAAGTCGTCACCGGCTTCCGTTTTGGACCGGGCGGGGCACAGGACTACTACGGCGTCGACGCAGACCTCGCGACCTACGGAAAAGTGGTCGGCGGCGGCATGCCGGTCGGAGTCGTCTCCGGAAAAGCGGAGTACATGGATACCTTCGACGGAGGAGACTGGAGCTATGGTGATGACTCCTTCCCCGAAAAGCCGGTCACCTTCTTTGCCGGAACCTTTGTTCGTCACCCCCTCGCGATGGCCAGCCTGAAGGCAATGCTCACCTTCTTTAAAGAGCAACCGCTGCACTTCTGGCAGGCACTCAACGCGAAGGGAGACCGCCTCGCCGGATCCGTCGATCAATTCTTCAAAGATCACCATCTTCCCTACGAACTCCCGAATCGGGGTTCGCTCATGTATGCCCGCGTCGGAGAGAACCAGCCGTATGGCAATCTCCTCTTTTACCATCTCCGGCAACGCGGCGTCTTTCTCCTAGAAGGTTTTCCCTCCTACCTCACGGCATCACATTCGGACGAAGATCTCGATCATGTCATCAGTGCCTTTCGCGAATCTGCCGCGGAAATGCAGGAAGCGGGCTTCTTTCCCGAAAGTGAACCCATCACCGGCAGCATCTCCCCGACAGCATCTCCAACCCCGTTTCTCTCAATCGGGGAAGAACCTCCGACCGCTCCGTTGCTTGATACCTTTCAGGTTTCGACGACCCGGCCACAGCAGGAAATCGTCGTCGCCTCCGCCCTTAGTGCCGAAGCTTCTTGTGCCTTCAACGAATCAGCCTCCCTCATCTTCGAAGGAGTTCTGAACGAGGCCGCCCTCCTTTCTTCGATTGAGCGCCTCACCGAACGCCATGATGCCCTCCGCTCCACTTTTTCAGAAGATGGCACAGAGATGCGCATTCATCGCGGGATGAAAGTCGACTTCTCGAACGCCACCGATCTCGAAAAGACTCTCCACGAAGAAGCATCAACGAGTTTCGATCTTCAAAAGGGCCCTCTCATGCGGATGCGCCTGATCCATGACCGCGATAAAAACACCCTCGTGATGACGGCTCACCACGCCGTCGTTGACGGCTGGTCCTACAACGTCATCGCAGAGGAACTCTCCGCTCTTTACAACGAAGCAGTCGCCGACAGCAAGGATACGATTCGCTTCGCGGAACCCAAACAGTACGCCGAGCACTCGCGGGAACAGACCCGTTTTGCCCAATCAGGCACCTGGAAGAACCAGCAGAAATTCTGGCTCGAACAATACAAGACCCTCCCTCCGGCAATCGATCTTCCGCTCGACCGACCCTACCCGGCCGACCGTACTTTCAAGGGGGGAACGGTCGAACACCTCATCGACGAAGCAAGTTACCGCGCTATCAAATCCGCCGGCGCTAAACAGGGTGCGACCCTCTATGGAACACTGTCTGCCGTTTTCGCCCTCCTCCTGCACCGACTCAGTGGACAGGATGAACTGGTCTACTGCATTCCCGCAGCCGGGCAGAACGATGGAGAAAACACCGGAAACCTCATCGGTCACTGCGTGAACTTTCTTCCTCTTCGCAGCCGCATGGAAAAAGAAGAAGGATTCTCCGCTTTCCTGCAACGAAATCGAGACACCTTTCTCGCGGCAACAGACCATCGCTCCTACACCTACGGTGAGCTCATCAGCGATCTCAAAATCGCCCGCGACCCGCGTCGCATGCCCCTCAGCGAAGTCGCCTTCAACCTCGAACGAATGGACTACTTCGGCGAGTGGACAGATTTGAAGGTCCGCTTCGAACCAAATCCGAAAGCGAAGGTCCACTACACCCTCTTCATGAACATCGTCGAATCAGATCAAGGCCTTCGCCTCGACATCGACTACAACGGGGACGTTCTCGACCGCTCAACCGTAAAACGCTGGGCAGCTGATTTTGAACAACTGGTTAAAACGATCGGCGGGGCAACACACCACGAAACACCGACTTCGCAGCGCTCACTCCTGAATACAGCGGACAAAAAGCTCATCCTCGAAAGCTGGAGTGGAGCAGCTCAAGTATCCGATGATCTTTCCTCCATTCCTGCCATTTTCGCCGAAATGGTAAGGAACCATCCTCAACGCATCGCCATTGAGGACAGCGAATCTGCGATCACCTACAAAGAACTGGATATTGCTTCCGACCGGGCTGCCGCCCTTCTCCAATTCCACGGCCTTCAAAAGGGGGACCGCGTCGGTATCATGATGGAGCGCTCCATGGATCTCGTGATCTCACTCCTCGGTGTCCTCAAAGCCGGGGCTGCCTACGTCCCGATCGATCCTGCCTATCCAACGCCCCGCATCGCCATGATGCTGGAAGACAGTGAAGCAAATCTCGTCATTTCAGATCACAGGACCAATGAACCGAACTGCCCTGTCATCCTCACCGGGGAATTTTCAGACGCCGATCCCGAAACCTTCCGCCCTGTCGATCTCACCGGGGAAAGTCTCGCCTATATCATTTTCACCTCGGGGTCCACCGGCCGCCCCAAAGGCACCCTCATCCCACATCGTGGTGTCGTTCGATTGGTGAAAGACACCAACTATATTCACTTCGGCCCGGATGAGAGTTTCCTCCTCTCATCCCCCGTAACCTTCGATGCTTCAACCCTGGAACTATGGGGATCGCTTCTCAACGGCGGCCGCCTTGCCCTCCTCCCGCCCGGCACGCCGAGCCTTCTGGAATTAGGCAGTGCCATCAGGCAGTTCGAGATCACGACGCTCTGGCTCACTGCAGGCCTCTTTCAACTCATGGTCGACGAAAGACCCGGGGACCTGCGTTCGCTGAAACAGCTCCTCGTGGGGGGAGATATCGTTTCGAAAACGCACGCCCGGATCGCCATCGACTTGCTTGCTCCCGACGGCCAACTCTTCAACGGCTACGGACCAACTGAGAACACGACCTTTTCAACAGTTCACCCCATCGCCCTGGAAGACACCAAGAGGACCTCACTGCCGATCGGGAAACCTATCAAGGGAACCACCGTCTACCTGCTCGACTGTCACATGAATCCGGTTCCACAGGGAGTGAAGGGCCGGCTCTTTCTCGGAGGCACCGGACTCGCCCGGGGCTATCTGAATCAAAGTGACCTCACTAACGAAACCTTCGTCCCCAATCCATTCGATCCAGGCTCCCGCCTCTACGACAGTGGAGACCACGGAAGATGGCTCGCTGACGGGTGCATCGAATTTCTCGGACGAGCCGATGATCAGATAAAGATACGGGGCTTTCGTATTGAAACCGGCGAAATCGAAATGGTGCTCGGCTCCCATCCGGGAGTAAATGATGCTGCGATCGTCGTCACCGGGGAAAGCGCTGAAGAAAAACAACTCGCTGCCTTTCTTCTCACCGATCAGCCGGAATCGCTCGACGCCGGCTCAGTGATGCGGCATGCCAAAGAGCGCCTTCCCGCCTACATGATCCCAAACAGGATTATCCCGCTCACCTCCTTCCCTCTGACAGCAAATGGGAAGATCGACTATCGTACCCTCACCAATAAAGCGGCCGATCCGTCACTTCTTCCGTCTGAGTCAGCCGAACCGGCCATCGAACCACCCCGAACCGAAACCGAAAAGCTGGTAGGCGACCTTTGGTGCGAAATCCTTCACCTTCCGTCCGTCAATCGCACCGATAACTTTTTCGACCTCGGCGGCCACTCCCTCGCCGGACTCCGGCTCTTCACCCGCCTTCAGGATCGATTTGATATCGACCTCCCCCTCGCAACACTCTTTCAATCGAACACTGTCGCCGCGCTCAGCGTCCGCATTGATCAATGTCGAGGCGACCGTGCAAGAGCGAAGAAAGAGACCCGGCTTCTCACCCTCATTCAATCGGGAGATCCCGAAGAACCGCCACTCTTTCTGGTCCATGGCGGTGACGGGGGAACTCTTTTCTACAAAGCCTTTGCCGATCGCCTTGAGTTCAGCGGTGACATCTTCACGATTGAAGCGCCCATTCTTATCGATCCCGATTTCGTTCCCTGCGAAACAAGTATGGTGGAAACGGCAAGCCTCTATCTGGATCAGATTAAGGACCGCTTTCCGGATCAGGCTTTCCACCTCGGTGGCTATTCATTCGGGGGAGCCGTCGCCTACGAAATGGCGGTTCAACTGCAGGCATCCGCCACTCCTGTGGAAACACTTCTTCTTTTCGACACCCCCAACCCGGCCCGGGAACAGGAGTTCAAAAACAGCCTCAGCGGCCGCCTCGTCAATGATTGGCGCTCCGGCGACGATACCCGCCTCCTTCGCCAGGCAAGACGGTTCAGCACTCATCTCATCAAGGGAATTGGCAGCAAACTCGAATATCTCGGGCATGTTCGGGAACTCAAAAAAGAACACGGAGAAGTCCTCGAACTTCCCGAACACCTCCGGATCCTCAAGATTCAGGAATCCCATCGTCGGCTCATTGACAACTATGAGCCAGCACCCTACCACGGCACCACTTACCTCTTCCACGCCACTGAAAGGAACGGCAGCTATTCATTCAGTGAAACCATGGGCTGGGAGACACTCATCAACGACCTCACCGCACTCCCCGTCACAGGAAACCACGAGGTCATTTTCAACGAACCTCATGTCGATGAACTGAGCGCCGCCTGTTCCGCTATTTTCGAAGAGGTGAACACTACCGCACTCCTCAGCTAACGGGGAGGGCCAATTCCTCAGCCGAATCGTCCCTCGCAATATCATTCTCTTGCCCTCTCACCGAGACGGCTCGCGGCGGCAACGTTCCGAAACCCCTTTTAAAATGACCGGCTTTTACGCTAACCTGTCGCCCTTTCCCGACATTTGCTTTAGCCAATGCCAGACCCCAACGACCCCGAAGCCGAATTCGTTGCGCTGTTGACCTCCCATCAATCAGCGGTTCGCTTCTATATTGCTTCGCTTCTCCCCGGAGAAGCACGAGCCGCCGACGTCGCCCAGCAGGCGAATATCACGATCTGGAACAAACGCGATGATTTCGAACTCGGTACCAATTTCAAAGCCTGGGCATTCAGCATCGCCCGCTACGAAGTGCTCAATTTCCGAAAAAGGGAAGCGCGTGACGCCCGCCTCCAGTTCAGCGACGAACTGGAGGAAATCATCGCCGATGAAATCGTCTCCCACACCGGCGACCTCGACGCGAGGCAGGCCGCACTGCGCCATTGTCTCAGCAAACTCAAAGCCTCCGATCGCGCCCTTATTCAGCATCGCTACTTTGAAGACACCTCACTCAAAGACTATGCCGCCAACGTCGGTCGAAGCGTTGGCGGATTAAAGGTGACCCTGCACCGGCTCCGCTCCGGACTCGCTCAATGTGTCCGCGGGCAAATCGCCATGGAAAGGAAGACCTCATGAATAAAGAGGAAAACGACAGTCTCATCGACGACCTCCTTGAGCAAAACATCTCCGAGTCAGATTTTCTCAAACTCGAAGCAGAGCTCATCGTCAGCCCGGAAGCACGTGAAGCTTATTACGAACGTCTAAAACTCCATACCGGTCTGCAAGAGGAGGCACGTTCGTCCAATGATTCGACCTCAAGCGGCGGAGTCATGACGAACCCTCCCCACCGCAAGCTCGACCCGATTCTCCTCGCGGCCATCGGCGCCCTCACTCTCCTCGTTGGAATCCTCGGATGGAAGACAATCGCGGAACCCCCTGCCGCAAAGAAAGAACCGGTCGCCTCCGGATACGGAGTCATCGCAGACCTTGCAGAAGCCGAATGGGAAACCGGCCTCAACCTTTCCCGGGGAGATCTCATCCCGAACCGGGCCGTCAAACTCCTCAGGGGGAGGGTTCGAATCGAACTCTTCAACGGCATCGTTCTTGTCGTCAAAGAGAAGTCCACTTTCACCTTACTGAGCGAAACCGAATTTGCCCTGCAGGACGGCTTTGTGCACGTCCGGCTTCCATCCATGCCGATTGATTTTCGTCTCACCATTCCTGAAGGGGACGTCATTCATCCCGGGTCAGAGTTCGCGGTTGAAGCCTCGACAAATCAAACAGCGATAGATGTCATCGATGGCACCGTCGAATGGTCACCGGGATCAGGGGAGAAACAAATTGTCCCCTCCGGCAACACTCTCCAATGGCAGGGCAACGGCACCTTTGAGCTGATTCCCACTGATGCGATTTCCATGGCTGATGTCGAAGCGGAGTTTCATCGCGAGCGAACAAACCGCCTCGCACGCTGGAAAAGTTACCGCGACAAATTACTCCAAGACCCCACCCTCTTTGCCTACTACGCAATGGAGCCGACAAACAGCGGGGGCAAATCGCTGCAGGATCTCTCCGGAAACGGCACAGTCGGAGCGGTCGTCCTTGCCAACCAAACACCGGGACGCTGGAATAATCCGCAATCAGCTCTCGACTTCAGCCCCATGGGGAGCCGGGTACGGGTTGATATTCCCGGCGAACATCAATCCCTCAGCCTGATGTGTTGGGTCAAAATCGACAGTCTCGACCGCCTCTACAATTCACTCTTTCTCACCGACGGGCATGAACTCCATGAACCTCACTGGCAGATCCTGAACAACGGGAGACTTTTCTTCTCCGTTCGGGCAACCCGATCGGGAAAAGGAAAAGACAAACATATCGCTCATTCCCCTCCAATCTGGACCCCTGCGCAAAGCGGACAATGGATGCACCTCGCCACCGTTTACGACAGCGAAGCGTTCACCATCACCCACTACGTGGACGGAGATCCCGTCAGTATCGATCAGATCCCTGAGAAACTGCATCCCGAAAAAGTTACCATCGGTGCGGCCTCCATTGGAAACTGGAGTGAACCGCGCTACCGCAAAGACGCCGAATTTGCGGTTCGAAACCTCAATGGATCTATCGATGAGCTGGGGATGTGGGGCCGCGCGCTCAGCGCGCAGGAAGTGCGTAAAATTTCAGAAAAGGGTAAACCTTAAGGGCCGTGACGGCATAGCGCGAAGAGGTCCGGCACCACTGTGGGTAATCCCTCCCAACTCGTGCATACTTACCTCAGGTAACTCTATCCCCCGATATCATGATTGATCGCAGAAGCTTACTACACGGAATGACTGCCGGCCTCGGAGCGGCGATGGGTTCCTCCTTTCTCCCTGACTTCGCTCAGGGAGCAGCGAAACCGGCAGGATCGCCGAAACGCGTCATCTTCTTTATGCAGAACCAGGGGTTCGATCCGGCGACCTGCATTCCGTCGGGAATGAAAAACAGCAGGTCACTCGCCGGCGTCACATTACCCGAGCCGATGGAGGCCTTGAACCCATACCGGGAACGCATGCATATCATCAATGGACTGCATGGCATGCACACGAGCCCGTCCCACAGTGCCTTCTTCGGCGCTCTCGGCGGCTACCGTGGCAGCGACGGGGTTCCGCCCAGCGCCTCAACGATTGACTACGAACTGAGTAAGGTGCTTCCCGAAACGCTTCTCCCCCATCTTTGCATCGGAATGGACTCGATCGAGAACATGAAGACCAAACCAACCGTCGCAAACCTCTCGGCCAGCGGTGCAGGTCAGCCGATTTTCATGCACTCCGATCCAAATCACCTCTATGAGATGCTCTACGGAGGCATTTCCCGGGGTGACATTCGCAATCAACACGAAGCCCGCTCAAGCATGTTCGAACGCATCGAACAACTCGCCGGAGCCAAGGGGGAAGCACTCCCGGCCACTGAGAAACAACGCTACAACCAATACGTCCAGGGATTCAACGACATCAACGGATTGCGGGAACGACTCGCCGGCGTTTCGGAACATCTGAAAAACTTTGCCCCGAAAGTGGACAGTCGCTATGCCAGCCCTGAATTCGAAACCGACTGGCACGATGCCCTTCTCGACCTCGGTATCTCTGCCCTCAAGTCCGGCATTACCAGCGTACTCACGATTGGCTCCGGTCGCGGCGAGATCTTCGGGGCCTGGAAAGGTTTGGGCATCGAGGAACAAGGTCACAATCTGGGTCACATGGTGCAGCCCGACAATCCCATCTGGATCAAAATTCGTCAGTACAACAGTCGGATGCTGGTGCGCCTCATGGAGGAACTGGAGAGCGTGCCCGAAGGCAGTGGAACGATGATGGACAACACCCTGATCGTCTACACCAGCAACAATGCCGACAGGCAGCACACCACCGGTGCAAACTGGCCTGTGGTGCTTCTAGGCAACTATGACGGAGCATTCAAAACCGGACAATTCACACAACTGGATGGCAAACGCCCCATCAATGCTCTCTACTCGACCATCCTCCGCGCCTCCGGCGTCGAGTGCGATCGCTTTAATATGAGTGAGCAGATGGCGGCCAAGTACGACTCTGAAAGCGGACCGCTTAAAGAACTTCTCGCGTGAGCAAATACACCATAGCTGTCGCGCTACTGGCATCTTTGATGCTCGGGACAACCCGGGCTGAGAATAAAGCCTACACACCCGGCGAGCCGGTCCATGGGGACTTCGACACCCTGGCCCTGGGCTTCATCGACAAACATTGCCTCGAATGTCACGACGACATCACCGCTGAAGGCGATCTCTCCCTCCTCGATCTTGGCCCGGTCGATGAGACCAACGCCGCGATCTGGAAATCAGTCTGGGCGCAGGTCGCCCTGCAGGAGATGCCCCCGAAAAAGAAAGACCAGCCGGAAGTGATCGAAAGGCTTCGCTTCTCCGATTGGATCGTGAGCGAATTGCAGCGGACCATGAAAGACAAGGGCGGCTTTCACGCCCACCTCGACCCCAAAAAGGCGAACTTCATCGATCATGACCTCCTCTTCGGCAGCCTGCCCGAAGGTATTCAACTCGTCCCGACATCCTCGCCGGCACGGCTTTGGCGGCTGACGCCACAGGAACACATCACACGATTGAATGAGCTCATTAACACCGAACCTGCTTTTGATCCGAAGAAACCCGGCCTACGCACCCACGGCGATGTCGTTCCCACCAATCACGGTGGGGAACGCAAACTCTACTTCGGCACTGATCGAATCATCAGATGGCAGGGAGGAACCGTCGCCTACGCCACGTCCGTGAAGAGTGTGCCTGTGGTTCTCTCCTCAGCCCGGGCACACGGGCTAGAAAACTATCCCGATTTTTACACCGTCAACAGCGCCGAAGCGACCCAGATCCTCGCCATGGCTACCGACATTCTCCGTTACATGGCCTACGGCCCGCTGAGCATCGCTAATCCCGAACAAATCACCGATGACCCCGCCACCTATGACGAAGTGATGCCTTCGGGCGATCTCAGGGGGCTCCCCACGGCCATTGTCTACAACACGAAAGTCGTCAGACCAATCACCCCGGTCTATGACTTGATGAAAGACCCCGGCGTTTCCGATGAGCGACTCCTTGCCGCCGTGAATTACCTTTTCAAAGCACTCACCTTCCGCCCTCCTTCAACCGAGGAATCCGCTGACTACCTCCGGATCTGTAAAGACTCCATCGCAAAAGTCGGGAAAGAAGACGGAGTCTTCATGGGACTCTCGGCAATTTTTCTCGACCGCGATGCCCTTTTTCGTCCCGAGCTGGTGGAATCCGGCAAAGCCGACAAACACGGGCGTGTCATGCTTCAGGACTGGGAACTCGGTTTAGCGGTGAATCACGCGCTATGCTACATCCAACCCGACGAAGAGCTCCGGAAAGCAATCGTCGAAGGACGCATGAGAACCCGTGAGGATGTCGAACGTGAAGTTTCCCGCCTCCTCAACGACGACAGCATTCGCAAACCTCGTATCCTTCGATTCTTCCGCGACTATTTTGATCACGACCTTGCCGGCTACATCTGCAAGGACAGCAAGGCACTCGCTGAAACAGGGGTCTCCAACCGGGGAAACCGACACTACTTTGCCATGTTCGACGCAGTGGCGAGCACCGACCGCCTCATTGAGCTGATCCTCGAGAAAGACAAAGATGTTCTCAGAGAACTGCTCACCACGCAGCAACTCGTGGCAACCAAAGGTGACAACATCTACTTCGGGAGACGGCACACCAGGGAAGAAACCGAAAAAGCAACCGAAGCGAAAAAGAAAGCGGATAAGGAAGCCTCCCTGAAGGAGCAGGCTCAACTCAAAAAGGAAGAGGAAACGCTTGCTGAAATCGAAGCGGAAGCAAAGGCCGATCCCGAAAGTGAAAAACTTCAGAAATCTCTGATTCGACAAAAGCGAGTCGTGGAAACGACAAAGAACAGAATCAAAGCCGCCGTCAGAAAGCGAAGAGACAGTGATAACGTCTACGTGGCGCAGGCAGACCTGAAAGGAAAACGAATCTACGCCCGCGTCAGCCGTCGTTCCTTCGGTGCCGGCTCCATGGAACCGGAACGAATCCTCACGACTGTCCCCGAAGGCGAGCGGCTCGGTATATTGACTCACCCCTCCTGGCTCGTCTCGCAATCTGATGCGATGGACAATCATGCCATCCACCGCGGTATCTGGATCCGCGAACGCCTCCTCGGCGGAGGCATTCCCGATGTGCCGATCACGGTCGACGCTCAACTTCCCGACGAGCCGGAAAACACCCTGCGTGAACGAATGCGGGTGACCCGCGAAGAATACTGTTGGACCTGTCATGAAAAGATGGACCCGCTCGGCCTGCCTTTTGAAATGTACAATCACTCTGGACTCTTCCGGACCATGGAACTTGATAAACCCGTGGAAACCGCCGGTGCCATTATCGACTCCGGGGACCCCGAATTGGATGGACCCGTCGAGGACGCGATCGAGATGATCCAGCGCCTTGCCGAGAGTGAACGCGTCGAACAGGTCTTCGTCCGTCACGCTTTCCGCTTCTGGATGGGCCGCAATGAAACCCTCAACGACGCGCCTGTTCTTCAGGAGGCTTACAAAGCTTACAAAGAGAACGGCGGCAGCATGAATGCCCTCATCGCCTCTCTCCTCACTTCCGATGCGTTTCTGTATCGACAAAAAGAAGTAAAGTGACCGCTGGCACCCCGCGCCTTTCCTTATTTTCTGGAAGAATTCGCGGAATATTTGTAGAGTTTCGAACTCATGGCAAAGCCACCTCCACTTCCGGGCCGGCGAAAGACGGGACCGCCACCGCTCCCCGCAGCCGGTGAAGATCCTAATGACTGGATCGCCCCCTTAAAGGAAATGGGGCTCGAAGATAACCCGGACTTCCCCGCTATGGCAGGCCTCAATCTGCGCGGCACCGTAGATGGACATGTCGTCAAAATCCACGCGTCCCGTCGATCCCGGACCCGGTATGCCGGCGAGATTCGCTATCGAAACTACCATGGACACCGCATCGTCATCGAAGTCGCCACCCCGGTGATGACCCGCTGCGCCATCTCACACCCGGCTAACGCCCTTGAGCGATGGGCGGCACGGACGAACCGTTGGTTCGGCGCCACGGAAGTCCTCGAAAAAGGCGAAGCCTGTGATTTTCTGACAATCTGGGCAACGGAGCCGGGGTGGGCGGAATCCTTTCTAAAACGCCCCGATGTGATCGATCGTCTCTGCACCCTCCTGCCGGAGTCGGAGTTGCCTCCCAATGTCGGACTCAAATGGTGGCCGGGCTTTCTGAGCTATTCCCAGCGGATTGACATTAATCAAGTCAACGCTGAAAAGATGACCCGCTGGGTTGGATCCCTGATAGAACTTGCCGCCTTTGCCGAAGCCTCACCTCCTGCCGTCGAAGTTTCTTTGAACCGCTGGGAAGTGTGGTCGTTGAAGCGACCGTTTTTCGCAGGATGCGCGGTGGTAGGGGCCCTGTTTGCCGCCTTCATCCTGTTGGGACTGGTCTTCACCGCTGCCTTGATCGGGCTGGCCTTTGTCATGAGCCGCTGAGCAACTCTCCTCAAACGGATAAAACTAGGTCGGATCGAACCCGCTCGCATTGAAATCGATCAACTCGCGAAGCACCGTGGTCGCATAGGTGCCTTTTGGCAGATCGAACCGGAGACACAACTCCGCTTCATTTTCCCAGGTGAGCGTTGCCTCCTGCGGAGTCAGGCGAATCACCCGGCGCTCCTGCCGCAGGCCCAGCCTCTCAAGACCCAAAGCGAGATCCGCCTCTTGAGCAACGATCTCCTGCTCCAACTGTCGCACCTCGCTAACACTCTGCAATTCACCCTCCCCCCACAAGGGAGCCGTCAGTTCCAATGCCCCCGAGGCAACCCGGGCGACTTCATTGCCGTGAAGATTGTGAGGCAGCACGAGACTCCGGTTACCGGGAAAACCAAAGACCTCGCCCTCGAGCGGGGTCGCGAAGGTTCCCCCCTGAACCCGGGTGCCGACAACGAGGTTAAAAAGAAAACTGCGCACCGCGGAGAGAAGGAGCCCCCGGATAAGCCGGTCACGCACCTCGATTTGACCGTTCAACAATTCGCGGCCCTGCCGGACGTTGTTGCCACCGCGTCCGAATCTCTGCGGACCGAAATAGTTGGGGAGCCCCTCCGCGATCATTCTCTCCCAACGCCTCTCCACCTCCGGACGGGAGCATTCACAGTCGCGCAGGCGAATCGTGAAACGATTTCCATCATGGCTGCCGCGGCGTAATTTGCGCAGATTTCGACTGACCTTTAGAACTCGAAGCCCCTCCGCTTCCAGAAGGTCAGCAGGGGGTGATTCCTGACCGGGCAGGTGAAGGGAAAACCACTGCCTCGTCACCGCCTCTTTATCTTTGAGCCCGCAGTGAGAGATCAATCGTTTCCGAATCCCCAGTTGATCAGCGAAATGCCCCGCCACATCGTTGGTGTTGCGTCCGGTTTTCTCCACCCAGAGAAAACAATGCTCTCCCTCGCCGGAGGGCTCGAAGCCCAAAATCTCCTCAACCTGAAAATCCCCGGGACATGATTTAAAAACAGCGCGCCCCGGAGAGTCACCAAAAAGCCGGGGAGGATCGAGAGGGTTCATACGAATTTTCTGAGAGGGGCAACAACCTCAGGAGAAGCGCTGCACCTGCCGACTAACCTGTCCCTAAGAAATTCCCCCCGTCAACCTGTAGCGGCACCGGCAACAACGTTGGAAAATTCCGGATTAAACCAACCCCTCCCCCGAGCGCAGCGGAAACCAGACCTGCCTCTCGCGAAATTCTCAATGAAGTGCATCTTGATGCCGATGCCTACGACACTCTCATCCGATTCCCGGGGAATCATCCTGCCTTGCCCCGCCTGCAACTCTGCCAATCGCATTGCTTTCAACCGTCTCGGTCAAACCGGGCATTGCGGCACTTGCAAAGCCGAATTGCCACTCCCTGCACTCCCCGTGACGATCACCTCGGAAGAAAATTTCACTAAACTGATCGCCGGATCTGCCCTTCCTGTGATCGTCGACTTCTGGGCAAGCTGGTGCGGCCCCTGTAAAATGATGGCCCCCGAATTTGCCAAAGCCGCCACGAAAGCAGCCGGTCGCGCCATTCTTGCAAAAGTAAATACAGAGACACTTCCCGGCATTTCAAACACACAGCGCATCCAGGGGATTCCAGCATTCATTCTCTACAAAGAGGGAAAAGAATCCGCCCGCACAACCGGCTTTCAACCCGCAGAGAGATTGCTGGTCTGGGCCGGGGTTGTGTGAGCGTTAGTCCTGTCATTCGCACCTGCATCCGGGGAAGCAATCCCGGTTGGAAACTCACCAGGCCATTCACGAAAATACTTCCCGGGAATTACCGGGCCCTCTCGACTGAGCATTGCAAAAAAATGAATAGATAAAGAAAACCACTCGTCTCATTTCCGGAGACAATCACCACTAAACCAGTTGCTCCTAAAAACCAAAAAAATGAAAACAATAATCAAAGTAGCAGTTATCGGGGCAATTGCGTTAGGCATGAGCACAACTTCATCAATCGCCGGCAACAAAAAAGGAAATACCATCCGTGCCATCGCCCACCTCATCGCAGGAGCACATCACTCCGGCAAGCATGGCCCCTCACACGGTGGCGGACACGGTTCTTCGCACGGCGGCGGACACGGTTCTTCACACGGCGGCGGACACGGTTCTTCACACGGCGGCGGACACGGTTCCTCACACGGTGGCGGACACGGTTCTTCACACGGTGGCGGACACGGTTCTTCGCACGGCGGCGGACACGGTTCTTCACACGGTGGCGGACACGGATCTTCGCACGGCGGCGGACATCGTCACTGATTCAAGACTGCCAAAACGGCGCAGTGAGATTGAACTCCTGCCAAACGAACAAAAAGCACCGGCCCTCGCCGGTGTTTTTTGTGTACCTCTCCGGGGAACCCTGCATACATTCTTCTACGAAAAGAATAAGTGATCCCGGGTACCGAAAAGATGACTGAAATGGAGCAATGAGAACCCTATCGCATCGCCTCTTTCCCCAAAACCTCTCAATCAACAAAGGGGTAATCCGCGTAACCCTCTGGCCCGCTTCCGTAAAAAGTTGACGCGTCGGGTTCATTTAGCGGGAGGTTCCCGGCAAATCTCCGAACCAGATCCGGATTCGCAATATACTGCTGTCCCCAGGAACAGGCATCCGCCTCTCCTGACTCGATCAGCGCCTCTGCGGTTTTCTTATCGAGTCGCTGATTGGCGATAAAAGGCCCCTTGAAGATCGATTTCAACTGCGGAACAAGGCGGGGCGCCTCTTGTGATTCCCTCGCGAAAATGAAAGCAATCTTTCTAGCCTCCATCTCCTTGGCAAGATAGCCGAAGGTCGCCGCGGGATTTGAATCAGCCATGTCGTGCTCATCGCCCTTCGGGGCAATGTGCAAACCAACCCGATCGGCTCCCCACACGGAAATAGCGGCGTCGACCGCCTCGATCATAAATCGCGCCCGATTTTCAATCGAACCGCCATACTCATCCGTCCGCTTATTCGTGGAATCCTGGAGAAACTGATCCGGAAGGTAGCCGTTGGCCCCGTGAATCTCAACGCCGTCAAACCCGGCAAGCTTCGCGTTCTCCGCACCTTTGCGATACGCTTCAATGATGGCCGGAATCTCATCGAGCCCAAGGGCCCCGGGGACATCGTATGCCTTTTTGGGACGAATCAGGCTGACATGCCCGTTGGCCGCCACGGCACTGGGGGCTACCGGTGCCTTCCCGTCGAGATAGACAGGATCTGAAATCCGGCCGACATGCCAAAGCTGCAAAACGATTCGCCCTCCTTTTTCATGAACCGCAGCGGTGACCAGCTTCCAGCCCTCAACTTGCTCCTTTGACCAGATTCCCGGCGTATTGGGATACCCCACGCCCATGGGATCAATCGAAGTCGCCTCCGAAATGATGAGGCCGGCCGTCGCCCGCTGAGCGTAGTATTCGGCCATCATCGCATTGGGAACGCGGCCTTCACTTGAGCGGCAACGAGTCAGTGGAGACATGATGATTCGATTTGGAAGGCTCCAGGCACCCATTTGCATAGGAGCCTGGAGAGAGGAAATCGTCTCAGACGTCTTTTTCATGAATGACCAGTGGTTCGTATCTCTTCGGGAACCTCATTGGATGCCGGACTCAACAAAAGCTTACGATGTACCTGAAATCTTCCATACCCTTCCGCCTCTTCAGCGCGCTGCAAAGCCTTTGGACCTGTTGAGTAGCGGCGCCGCCACTTCCTGATTACTTTCCAGGCTATATGAATATCAGTGACGGCATTTCCCCCAGTGCTTACTTCAGGTTCAGACACGTTGTTTCACACGTCCCGACCGACCGTCGCGCCTCAGCAACGAGCGATAGATTAAGAAAGCGGCAGCTAAAATGAGGCTTCCGGTGAGGACGCTCAAGGGATAGCTCCAACCGGGCTGTTCAAGAATCTGGGGGATCAATCCGATAGCAAGAGCCGGAGGCATATGCAAATCAAAGAGCTTCAGTATCGCGATCCCGGCGAGAAGAGCAATCACAGTTGCGAAAACGCCGGATCCAAATCCGAGGACCACCGCGACGCCAACGGCAGCGGACAATGCCGCCGCGAGCGGAAACCTTATCGGCCGCCGGGCCCAGGGGCAGATGTGCGGGTGGGCAAACATTTCGAAAGCGATCACGACAAGAGGTGGATAAAGAATCATCTTTTCCCCCGTCATCACCACGAGCACCGCCGCCCCCGTCACAAAGAGCAACAAAGCAGGGATCCAGTTCATCCTTCGCGGCACACGTTCCATCTGATCATCGACTCTTTCACGATCACCGGGGGGGCCCTCCGGCAATTGTGCGATCCCCAGTCGCTTCCAACACGAAGCGACAAGGGCGAGTCCACTGGTTCCAATGAGAATCGCAGCGGGATACCACCAGCTTTCAAGACCGGTCATAAACGGGAGCACACCCGCCGAAATCGCGGGCGCAACCGGTGAGCGAAGCCATTGGACGAGGAGAACACAAAGGGCAACGACAAGCAAAATCGAAGGAACGCTGAAAGGAAGCCATAGCGTCATCGCAATCCCGATAACCGCCGTGAGCGCCGGCGTTAACGCGAGAAAAACGGGCGCGGATGCCCACGTCCCCCGCGGCCTGATAAAAACATCATAGGCCAGCGCCGCCAGTTCCGGAAAAAAGAGCAAAGCTGCTCCGGGTAGAGTCGATGCCAACGCAATGAGGGCGAGAAACCCCACTGTGAGTCCATTCGCAACGCGCCGCGGAAAACCTGAAAGCGCCGTTGCCGTGACGGCAGGGAGCGAACCACTGGATTCACGGGGAGCGACAGTCATTCGTCTACCGAAACTGTTTCCCGCTATCCAAAGGGAAGCAACTCCCGGGGTTCAACATGCTTTCCGGCAGCGAGTATAAGATAAACGCGCCCACCCGACCTCCACGCGGCGGTTGACCATTTCCGCGTCGAATCATCGGTCTCCGGCGAACGTGCAATGAGCTCATCGCTCACGAGCCCCTCAATCGCATCGGCTGAAATCGTAAAAAGATGCAGGTCCGGCATTTCGTCCCGCCCTTTTCCCTGTCTCATGCAGATCAGAGAAACCTCATGCCCCCGCCACTTCACCACTTTGCATCCAACAAACCGATCCGTTGAGAGTTCTTCCGCGACACTTAATTGCGGCACCGTCCCGGTGGACTTCTCACTCAGCCATTGCAGTAATTCAAGAGGATCAGAGGAAAGGACATCCAGCCCCTCCAACTCCGAAATCGTTTCCTCCATGGCCTGTTCGAATTCCCCGAGAGTAGCCACCCTTTCTCCCGTTGGATTGAGATTCTTTGAAGAAATCATCCAGCTCACAAAACCACCAAGGGTCAGAACGGCCGCGAGCAGCAGGGAGACCAGAGCACGACGTTCCCAGGGCGGGGATTGCGACACTTCCATCCCGGTGAGAATGGAGTCACGCAACCCGGGGGGAGGACTCACTTCTGCGAGCCGTTCCGAAATGACTTCGTCAAACTGTTGTGATTTCTCAAACCAGTCCTGCAACTCCGGGTCATCGGCCAGCAGTTGCATGGCCGCCTCAACTTGTGGATCATTCCGGTCAACCCGTTCCTGTCGGACTGAGGAGAGAATGAATCGGGCTTTGTCTCGGTTCATGGATGAGGGGGGGTCGAGAGGTTCATTATTTCCTGGCAGGACAGGGGTCCGGGTTTACCTGCCCCGCTTTCGTGGAACCCGGCATCGGGACCACATTATCGGGGGAGTGACAGTTATTCAGGGCATCAGAGAGACAATGGCGCAGCTCGGCCTTCCCCCGGGAAAGTCGCGACATCACCGTGCCGATCGGCACTTCGAGGATTTCGGCGATCTCCCGGTAACTGAGATCGTCGAGATAGAAAAGGACCAGAGTTTCACGAAACACGTCACTCACCGCGGTCAGCGCTTCCATCACCGCCGAAGCGTCCGCCGATCGCAAAGCGTCGTCTGCAGCCACTTCGTGAGTCTCCCACTCCGGTGTCTCGTCACTGTCGATCGAAAGGAACCGGCCCGAAACTTGCCTCTGCCGCAGAAACTCCCGGCGCAGGGTCGTGTAGAGCCATGACTTCGCTTTACGCAAATCGCGGATCTGCCCTCCACGAGTCGCTAACTGAAAATACGTTTGCTGGGTCAAATCGGCGGCCTCGGCCTCATTCCTCGCGAGACTGAGTGCGAACCGGTAAAGGTTCGCATAGTGCTCATCGACAAGATGCTGGAGAAGGGACGGTTTCAGGCGCTTCATGAGGCTCGATCCAGCGGAAGAAATCATCGCCCAGTTGTGGACGTTGATCTCAACTTCAGGAGGCTGACTTCCCTACTCACCCTCAGGACTCTTCGGCTTCCGGCTGTCGACAAGGACTTTATCGAGGACTTCGGTAAATTTCTCCGGGGAAATAGCACCGGTAAAATGACCCATCATGGTCGCGTCCTGCCGGAGAAAGGCAATATGAGGAATCCCCGACACACCGAACTTAGAGGCAAGGGGCCGGTTCTTCTCTTCATCTGTATCGAGGTAGGCCCACACAAACTGATCGTGATAGGGCTGCACCGGACCACTCGGATAGACCTTGCTTTTCATCTGCTGACACGGCGGGCACCAGGAGGCGGAAAAGACCACCAGGAGTGGTTTCCCCGCGACTTTTGCGGCCTCAGCAGCCTCGGCAAAGTCATGATGAAATTCAGGGCCGGAGTCAGCCGCGAATGATGAGAAGGCAGGAAACAAGGCGATAGCGAGGAGCCATGCGCCTTCAGGAAACGGAAACAGGTTCGAAATTTTCATAGGTAAAATGAGTGGCTAATTATAAAGTATGAGAACTTGAACTGAGTCTTTATTCTCCGTTTTGTTCAATTAATTTTCGCGGCCATCTCCTCCGGCCATCCGATTGATTCAAAAAGACAGCGCTCCGAAGCCCATTCGTGAAACCAGCGCGGCAACTCGCGCTCAAGCGTTTCGGGCGAAATCAATTCACCCTCGAGAAGAAACTCGAGGGCATCACCCAATGAGCTTCCAAGAGAAAACTGCTGGAGAAGCTCATATTGAGCCTCGTCGAGCGGATAGCGGCGCACAATGAAATCCCGGCGCGACAAGGCGAGCCATGAGCTGCTTTGCACGGGAAACGGTAAGTCGATCCCTTCGCTGCTGGCACGAACAGCCGTGTAGTGAGCATTCACCGGCCATGAAAATTTCAGTAGACGCAACGAGGGGGCGACACGAAAACGCAGGGACAACCATTCGTCCTGAGGGATCGCTGAAAAGTCCGGCATCTCCGTCGCCCCCACCCCTTCCAGTCCGGGCCCGTCGAACACTTCATAGATAGCCCATTCCAGTTCCGCCAGATCGATCGGAAACTCCGCCCACTTACCCGCCTCTTCGTCACCGGCTTCCGGGCGGGTTTCGCGCAAAAAAGCGGGAAAGTGCCGGCCCAGCTCATTGAGCGTATACGACCTGGAAGGATAACTCTGAAGAAAACTGAAAGCGAACCCTTGAAAGGTCTCCTCCCCCAGAGTCCGAAGCAGCACAGGAAACACCTCGCCCAGGCAGTCCAGGAGCCGGGCATAGTAGGCATTGCCATACACCGCTAGCCGCTCACTGGCGGAAAGCTGCCGGGAACGAGTCACGACGCTCTCCAGCTTGCCCGCTCCTGCGTCGAGCCAGCGCCGCGCCTCGCCCGCCTCTACTCCCTCGTCAATTCCATCCGGGTGGCTGATGACCGAAAGCATCCAGCGTTGAACCCGCTCAAGGTCGGATATTCCTTTGCGTTCAGAGGAAGGAGGGGGATTCATGATAAGAATTTCGATGGTCTACCGGCAACCTAGTCCACCAGAGCAGCGGAATGATGAAGAGGATGCGGGTTCACTGGTTCACCTGCAGTCCCACCACTTGTCGGCGACGCTGTTTCCACCAACTGTCGACGGGCCTCATCCGCCTCGTCATCCTGCGCGAGGATCGATTTTGCCTTGAGGACTTCGGCATGTAATTCAGGAAAAGGCGGGATTGCCGCATCCCACTCCAGAAGCGTCGAGACCGGTCCAATCCGCTCAATCGTCCGGCGATACAACTCCCAGACACGATCAATCACCGGTCTGTCGTGCGTGTCGACAATATGTGTTTCGCAATCAGTGTGACCCGCCAGATGAATCTGCACCACTCGATCCCCCGCAATCTCGTCCAGGTAATCTTCCGGCTCGTAGTCATGGTTGACGCTCGATACGTAGACGTTGTTCACATCGAGCAAGAGACCGCAACCTGTCTTCTCCGTGAGTCGGTTGAGGAACTCCCATTCACTCATCGTCGAGCCGGTGAATCCGGCATAGGTGCTGGGGTTCTCGAAAACAAAGGGCCTCTCCATCACGCCCTGCACCTCGTCGACCCGCTCCGCGACATGCTGGAGAGTCTGTTCCGTCAGAAGCATCGGCAAAAGGTCATGAGAATTAAGGCTCGCCACCCCCGTCCAGCAAAGATGATCCGAAACCCACTGCGCTCCGATCGCGGACGACAATTTCTTTAGTTTTCTCAGATAATCCCGATCAAGCGGATCCGTGCTTCCTATCGAAAGGGAAACACCATGCATAACCACGGGATACCTCGCCGCAATCTCGTCAAGGATGTGCCGGGGACGCCCCCGGGAGTCCATGAAATTTTCGGAGATGATCTCGAACCAGTCCACGGCGGGTTCATTCTCCAGAATATAGTCAAAATGAACGGTGCGGAGCCCTAACCCGAAACCAAGATCAGGGTGACCGAGTCGGGGAGTCGTCATAGAGGTAGAATCAATCGCCGTGAAAATCAGAAAAACCGCCCCGAACCATGTCACTTCGCATGGGCACGATTCGGAACGGACAAGGAAAGATCAGCCTTTCATCGGGGCGGGACCTACTTTAATCCCGTGCTCTTTCGCCGCTTTCTCAAAAGCGGCGCGGGCATTTTTCCAGGCTTTTTCTTTCAAAGGAACCGCACAATCCCCCTGACCTTTACACTCATTCTGCCCGGCACTGGATCCGCAACCACCCTGACCTTTACAGGCGTTCGCGCCACCGCAACCGTGAGCTTCCGCAGTAGCACACTGCGATTGACCGGCACAGTCGTGCTCTCCCTTTCCTTTACCTTTGCAGGTATTGAGTCCCGCACAAACGTTCGGGTCCTGAAGAATGACAGGAAGATCTTTCTTCTTGTCGTCGGCGGCATGAGCCACTGATCCGGCGGCAAGACCGGCAAGAGAGCCGACCGCGAGTTTGTTGAGAAATTTCCGGCGACTGGAGTTTTGCGATGAATTATTGTTCATTAGAGTCATTTTTGTATTCAATAGAAACGGGAGGAATTCCGTCTCCAGAGTTGAGAGAACGCAGCCCGCCTCTTTATTCCCGGAAAATGACGATTTCGTTGAATCAGCTCTTTTTTCCAAAAGGGGAGTGATCAGAGACTCCGGCGAAAAGACACCCGGTAGAGTGAGCCGCCGAAGCTCAACACCGCTATGCGACAGGCCCGGCATCCACCTCAACCCTGAGCTCGCCGGCACCGACCGTCGCTATCGCCTCTCCCCCCAAAGCCTTTGCACACGACTGCACGAGGGAAAGCCCCAGGCCACTGTGAGCATCACTATGCCCACTGCCGGCGGCGCGCCAGAAGCGCTCAAAGAGTTGCCCTGCATCATCGGAACTCAATGACGGGGCTGCATTGGTCACTCTGAGTGATAAGCCGTTCACATGCAGCCGAATCGTCGAATCCTCAGGAGCATACTCCAGCGCATTGCTCATCAAATTTCTCAACATAATCTGCCACAATTTCGGCTGACTCATCACGGGCGCCTGCTCTGATTCTACTTCAATCGCAAGTTGAATTCCCCGACTCTTCGCCGTTTCAAGCCAGGCCTCCAGCTCCTGATCCACCAGCTTACCCCAATCAAGCGGGCTCGGAGAGAAAGCCTCCCCCCCGGAATCCTCATGCTCAATTTTAGCGAGGAGAGCCAACTGATTCACCAGCCGCTGCATCGACCGGGCAACGCTCAGAATCTGCTTCGCGTTCTCAGAGGTGGCTTCCGCCTCCCAGCGGGCCGCCAGTTCCGCCATGCTGTGAATCTCCGCAATCGGAGTGCGCAATTCATGAGCGGCATGAGCACTGAATCTCCGTTCCCGCTCACTGGAATCCAGAAGCCGGGACAGGCTTCCCTGCAAAGCCCTCTGCATCGGCTGCAATTCTTCAGGTAAGCGATTCTCCTCCAGCAACAAATCACTCTTTCCGGGTTCAAGCCCCTCCAACTGTTGATTAAATTCATTCAACGGAGCGAGACCACGTCTCAATCCCCTCCGGATTAATAAAACGATCGCAATGATCAAGAGACCGGCCGTCGCAAAATAGGCAAAACGAATGCTTTGTAACGACCGCAGGAACGATCCACTGGGACTGGCCACGAGAAGCAGGGAGTCCCTGAATTCCCCTCTTTCATCATCCTTGGGGGTGAACCGGACCGCCAGCATTCTCACTTTCCCATGATGTTCAATCACGCCATCCCGGGCCGCATGCCCCACCATTTCATCATCAGGTTTAGCCAGGATGCGATCGTCCAGTGATGGCGAAGCCTGAATCCGTTGCCCCGAAGGGTTCCACATCACGAACACATCTTCCCCGTAGGAACCAAAGCCCGCGAAGTCCTGCACGACCAAATCAATTTCAAACCCGTCTTCATCAATCTCAGACGCGGTCACCAATGCCTCCACTTTCGCCCGCAGGGTAGCGTCGAACTGCCGGGTAAGCGTTTTCTTTATATAAAAATAACTACCCGCAAAGGAAACACAGCACAGCACAGATATACTGATCGCGAGACTGAGGCTCAACCTTCTGCGGATCGAATTGGTTTTCATCGCCTCATGTCTCTATGATGCCCCGGGAACCCACTCCAACGCATACCCGAGACCGCGTCGCGTATGAATTATCCTTCCATCCAGGAATTCACCCAACTTCTTGCGCAGGGTATATACCGCTGCATCTATCGTGTTAGATTGTGGCATTTGATCCGCCCCGTAGAGCCGATCCTCAAGTTGCTGGCGGCTGTATATCCGTCCCGGATGCTTCGCCAAAATCGATAAAAGGCTGAACTCCCGTGCCGTCAGTTCCACCCTGACGCCGTTTAACTCCGCATATCGCTCTTCGTGAAAAACACGCAGGGGGCCAATCTCCTGAAGAGTTCTTTCGATCGTCGAACTACGGCGGGAAAGCGCTTCCAACCTCGCTACCAGCTCATCAAAATTGAATGGCTTGGTCAGGTAATCATCGGCGCCGCTCTTCAACCCCTTTATCCTCTCATCGACCTGGTTCAAGGCAGTCAGCATCAGGACCGGAATCGCAAGCCCCTGCTCACGCCACTCCCTCACTAGATCCAGCCCGTCACCATTCGGTAACATTCGATCAAGAACAATCACATCATACTCTACCGAAACAACACTTTCAGAAAGTAACACCCGCGCCTCCTGCATGGTTTCCGCCACGTCTACGGCATGCCCCATTCGCCCCAACGCTCTAAGCAAAGTCTCACGCAATCTCGGCGCATCTTCGACCAATAGTATCTTCATGTCTTTCGAACAAACCGCTGCAGAGCGAAGGGAACACCGTTCACCCGAAACGGTTGCCCTCCCCCCGCAATACTAACCCTGCCAATACATTCAGTCATCCAGCTCAGTGATCCGTGAAAGCTCCTCTCCTTTCGTGTTTAATACGATTTTATATTCGGTATTCCCCTTTTTGATTTCGGCGTGAAAAGTTTCACGGCCTTTTTCTTTAACTCTTTCAAGGTCATCGAGCTTACCCCCAAAGTGAGTAATTTTGTCCTGAACGGCTTTGGGAACGTCCTTCAACCGGGTATCGGCACTCCATTTGATGAGATTCCCTGACGCTTCAAGATGAAACTCAAGATCTCGACCTTGCCTCAAATCAGCTTCCACAACGTAAATGGAACGCCCTCCGATCGTGATTTTTTCAATTTCGTCGAGCTTTGCTCCATTCAGGTTTTCGGTGATGGCTTTGGATACGGCGGGAGGACACTGCTCCAAGGTCAACTCCAGCTCATCCCCAAAGGTGAGACTGGTGAACAGGAGGCTGAAAGAAGAGGAGAGTCCCATAAGGCGAAGTTGTGTATTTATTTTCATAGTTCTAATCGTTTATTCCCACGCCTTCCGGCCTGGATATACACACAGGCTCCCACACCAATCTGACGTGAAGATGAAGAAGCGCACAATCTCTTCGACTTTTTGTCGGTAGAGCGCCTTCGCCTCTCAGATCCATTACTGTTCTCTATTAAGATCAGACGCCCCGGCGGAAAGAAAGGCGACAAAATCAATCCTTCGTGCCTCGACTCCCCCGAACGATATTACGGCGTCAAAAAGGCGACGTGAACCTTCACGGTTGCCTCGAGGAGGCGCTCCAACTCCTCCGCATCGACACTAGCCCCCCTGAAGTGGATCGCACCTCACTCTATCCCGAGCAACCGAAGCTGATAAGCGACAACATCCTCCGGCGACGTATCAGGCATATAGATCGACGCATCAATGACACGACGTTCGCCCGGGAGCAGGGGAGGCTGAATTTTATTCACCGCTCTGATCTCTCCCGGTTTGACCAACTTGCTGAAATGCTTTGAAATGCTGTTGTACCCTATCGGAATTATCTCACCATCCCCTCCCGTCACCGAAGCCTGAAAGTACAACATCTCGATTTGCCGTTTCCCCGTGTTCTCAAGCGTGAGGATCAGTTTGAGCAATGCCATTCCCTCATCTCCCAGGTTCCCTTTTGACTTGAGGACATTTCTCTCGCGCAGAGCGAATCCATAGTCAGGCGGCAGATTCAAACTCGCTCCCGTCAATTCCAGTAGCTTACCCGCTTCCGCTTCACCGGAAAACGGCTGGTGATCAAACAGCTTCAGGGTGATCCTCGCTTCGACAATCTCCGGAGCCGCCTCCTCCTTAAAAATAAGGACTCGAAAAGGAATGCTGTCTCCCGCAACCGACGCGGACCGATGTGAGGCCAGAATATCGAATTCGTGCTCTGCAAATACCCTTCCATCCTCCCCGAGAAGCTCCAACCTGGCCCTCATCTCACGAATCGTCACCGGACCAGCCAGAATCGCGGCCCGCAACTCGTAGCTGTATTTCCCATCGTAGCGGGTCAACACCGATGATCGGGCATCGAAGGAAAATTCATCACTGATCTCCGCCAACGCGAACTCTACGGGAAGAACGACCGGCCCTGTTTCCACAGGCACATCGGTTTGGGGTGGCTTTTCCTCAGGATCAATTACCTCCTCCACGAGGGGATCCTCTGCCTTCTGATTTAAAGGGGAAAAGTACCAGGCTCCCCCGGCAAGGAGCAATACCGCCACGCCGATCCAAAGGGACTTCCGGCGGACAGATGCTCCGGCCTGTTCCTCCGCAAATTTCTCCAATTCGGTGAGTTCCCGCACTGCCTCGACATGCGAAGAATCCCTCCGGATACACTGCCGCAAAAACTTCTCGGCAAGGGCCCGGTCTTCATCCTCTTTCCTCTCCCGATACTGGCGCGCATACGCTTTCCCCAAAACGAAACTCACCTCAGCATCATGAGGCAAAATCACATAAGCCTGGTCCAGCTCGACAATGGCATCATCCCAGTTTCCGTGTTCGAAAAACAGCAGGCCCCGCGCGCGATGTTCCTCAGCTTTGCGAAGGAGCTCTTCATAGGCCTCCTGATCCAGCCCGTATCTTTCCGCGAGCGCGCGAAGGGATTCTGCATCCAACTCACGGTCCCCTCCCTCCTGCTGCTCCAGCACCTTCTCGAGGAATTTTTCAAGCGCACCGGGGTCTGAGGAGGAATAGCTCATGATCAATAAAGGAAATTCATTTGATGTAAGCGGGAATCCCCCACCACTCAAGTGCACTTTCCTTTATCAACAAGGAGCCCTCTCCACCCGCCTTTTCAAAAACTGTTCATCTCAGTTCGGCTTCACCGTTTCAACGCCTTCCCCGGTTTTCCTGTCGCGGGCGAACTTTCGAATCACGGAGTAGAACACCGGCGTCAAAAGCAGCCCGAAAAAGGTCACCCCAAGCATCCCGGAAAACACAGCCGTTCCGAGAGCGTTCCTCATCTCCGCTCCGGCGCCTTTTGCAATCATCAGGGGCACCACGCCGAGAATAAACGCAAAACTGGTCATGAGGATGGGGCGCAAACGCAGGCGTGCAGCCTCGGTAGCGGCCTCAAACCGGCTGCGCCCTTCGTCTTCAAGCTGCTTCGCAAACTCAACGATGAGAATCGCATTTTTGCAGGCAAGACCAACCAGAACGACGAACCCAATCTGCACCAGGATGTTGTTATCGCTGCCTCGAATCCACACCCCGACAATAGCGCTGAGCAAACACATCGGCACAATCAAAATCACTGCCAGAGGAAGCCCCCAGCTCTCGTACTGAGCAGCCAGCATGAGAAAGACAAACAAAACACACAAGGGAAAGATATAGACAGCAGTGTTGCCGGCAGCACGCTGCTGATAGGCGAGGTCGGTCCACTCGAAGTCAAAACCCGGCGGCAGCGTCTCCGCAGCAAGCCGCTCCATCGTATTTAGAGCCTCTCCCGAACTCAATCCCGGAAGCGTCGAACCCACCAGTTCAGCCGCGGGGTAGAGGTTGTATCGTGTGACACGATCCGCCCCCACGGTTTCCTGCATCTCGATAAGAGAGCCAAGAGGAACCATCCCGCCCTGACGGTTTCGGGTTTTCAAATGAGAGACATCAGTAGGGTCATCCCGGAAAGAGGAATCTGCCTGTGCCGTGACCCGGTAGGTCCGTCCGAAAAGGTTGAACTCGTTCACAAAAACGGAACCCAGATAGTACTGCAAGGTATCGAATACGTTATCGAGCGGCACGTCGAGCATCTTCGCTTTGACGCGATTCACCTCGGCAAAGTACTGCGGGGTCGCTGCAGCAAACGGGCTGTATACCTGGGCAAACCCCGGCTCTTCATTCGCGGCGGCGGCGAGGGCATGAGTGGCCTGACCGAGAGCTTCAAGTCCCGCATCATTCTTATCCTGCACCCACATTTTAAACCCGCCGCTGGTTCCAAGCCCACGAACAGGCGGCGGCTCGACGACGACGATAAATGCATCCTGAACTCCCGCGACGCGTTCACGAAGAGCGGCATAAAGTTCGGGCGCACTGGGGCCACCATGGGCAACGCGGTCCTCAAAGCTGTCAAAAATGGGGAAAAGCGCCCCGGCATTCACTGCATTGGCACGCGTCGCTCCATTGAAGCCGGCAAAAGAAACCACCCCGCTAACCCCGGGAACGTCATCAATGAGCTTCCCGACGCGCTTCACGACCGCATCGGTTCTCATGAGTGAGGCTCCCGGCGGAAGCTGAACCGCAATAATGGCATAGCCCTGATCCTGTGCAGGAATGAATCCAGTCGGCACTTTCTTAAACATAAACCCCGTTAAACCGATCAGCCCTGCAAAGGCGGCGAGAGAGATGACGGCGGTTCTCACCATGCGGCGAATGAGACCGGAATATACGGAAGTAATGCGATCAAAAATCCTGTTAAAAATACGGAAAAACCATCCGAACAGAAAATTAAGAAGACGCTCAAACCAGTCTCGCGGGCTATTGTGTGATTTCAGCAAAACCGCACCCATCGCCGGGCTCAAAGTAAGTGAAACAATCGAGGAAATGATCGTCGAAACCGCCACCGTGATCGCGAATTGCTGATAGAACTGCCCCGAAATTCCGCTGATGAATGCGGTCGGAACAAACACCGCAACGAGCACAAGTGAGGTCGCGATCACCGCTCCACCGACTTCGTTCATCGCTTTGCGGGAGGCCTCGCGGGGAGAGAGCCCGCTTTCGATATTTCGTTCGATGTTCTCAACAACGACAATGGCATCATCAACCACAATGCCAATCGCGAGGACCAGCCCGAAGAGAGAAAGATTGTTCAGCGAGTATCCGAGACCTGACATGATCGCGAACGTTCCGATGAGAGAAACCGGGATCGCAAGCAGGGGAATGATCGTGGCACGCCACCCCTGAAGGAAAACAAGCACAACCAGAATAACGAGGAGAACCGCTTCAAAAATGGTGTGCTTCACCGCTTTGATCGATTCATCAACCACGACCGTCGGATTGTAGACAATGTCGTACTCAAGTCCGCTGGGAAAGTCTTCTGCCAGCTCATCCATCGTCGAAACCATCTCCTCCGCCGTATCGAGCGCATTGGATCCGGGACGTTGATAAATAAGGAGCGCCACCGCAGGCTGCCCGTTGAGGTAACTGATACTGGAGTAATCCAGTGCTCCGAGTTCAACCCGGGCGACATCCTTAAGTTTAACGACGCGACCATCATCACCGGTTTTCACGACAATATCATCAAACTGACTTTCGTCTTCGAGGCGACCGAGGGTGGTGACAGTGTATTGAAAAGAAGCTTCAGCTGCCGTCGGCTGCTGGGCGATCGTTCCGGCTGCGACCTGCACATTCTGTTCCTGCAGAGCGTCAACCACGTCGCCCGGTGTCAGGCTCAGCGACGCTAGGCGTTCGGGATCCAGCCACACACGCATGTTGTAGTCTGAACCACCACGCACCGCGAGCTGGCCAACACCTTCAATCCGGCGGAGAACATCGAGCACCTTCAAGGACGCATAGTTCGCGATGTAAAGCTGGTCGTAAGTGTCGTCGGGGGATTTCAAGTGAACCACCATGAGAAGATCCGGAGAACTTTTCATCGTGCTCACCCCGACTTGTCGAACCTCGTCCGGAAGCCTTGGCTCAGCGAGAGCCACCCGGTTCTGAACGAGTACCTGCGCTTCATCGAGATCTGTCCCGAGCTTGAAGGTAATCGTGATGCTCATCGCGCCGTCGGCAGTGCACTGCGATGACATATAGAGCATGTTCTCTACTCCGTTAATCTCCTGTTCCAACGGGGTCGCCACCGTGTCGGAAATCACCTGGGGACCTGCTCCGGGATAGCTCGCACTCACGACGATTGTCGGAGGGGCAATCTCAGGATAGAGCGCGACCGGCAGGTTAAAGTACGCAAGGCCACCAACAATGATCGTGATGATCGAAACCACCCAGGCAAAAATAGGCCGGTCGATGAAGAAGTGTGAAAATTTCATTCTTTCCCCGTTTCAGCTGAAGTCGCGATTTTCGCCTCTTCCGAAGCAGGTCCGATCTTTTCCTCGGTCGGAGCAACCGTGATCCCCGGACGGATGCGCTGCAGCCCGTTGATGACAACACGATCCCCTTCCTCGATGCCACTTTGCACGACACGCAGTCCGTCAATGAGCGGCCCCGGCTCAACTCCATGGCGAACCGCGACATTGGTTTCATCGATGACCCAGACAAAATTCTCTGATTGATCACGACCAATTGCCTCATCGGGAATCTGCACCGCTCCTTCGAGAACACTTCCGCGAAGTCGAACCCGGGCGAAAAGTCCCGGCGTCAGCGTCTTATCAGGATTCTCAAACACTGCCCGCCCCTGCATCGTCGCCGTATTGCGATCCACCGCGTTCTCGACAAAATCCATCACTCCCTTATGAGGGAATCCCTTCTCATCGGCCAAACTCAGCTCAACCGGATTAGCCGTGCCCTCACGGGAGCTGGAACGCTTTCCTTCCAGATCAAGGCGGAGATACTTCAGATAAGCGCTCTCATCGACTTCGAAATAACAATGAATCGGATCAACTGAACGAATCGTCGTGAGTAAAGTCGCCCCGTCAGAACCACCGGTCACCAGGTTTCCCGGCGTGACGAGATCCCGACTGATCCGACCGGCCACCGGGGCAGTCACTTTGGTGAATTCGAGATCCAGCGTCACCGCAGCCAATTCCGCTTCCGCACCCAGCACTTCCGCTGCTGCGGCTTCTTCGTTACCCCGGCGAATATCCACCTCCTCGGCGGCAATGGCATTCGTCTCCAATAAGGCTTCAGCTCTTTTCAAATTAGTCGTCGCCAGGGCCAGTGATGCCCTTGCCTGCGAAAGACTCGCGCTGGCCCGATCCACCTGAGCCTGATACGGGCGGGGATCGATCGTGAAAAGCAAATCACCGACATTCACCATTTGCCCGTCTTTGAAATGGGTTGCCTCCAGGTATCCGCTGACCCTGGCGCGAAGCTCGACATCATCAATCGCAGCAAGGCGCCCCACATACTCGTCCCATTCGGTGAGATCCCGGGCGATCGCTTTAGCAACCGTGATTTCCGGTGGGCCGGGTACCACCGCTTCGTCTCTCTCCCCTCCGCAGCTAACGAGAAGCGCAAGCGAAGCGAGCGCCGTGAAAATAAGTTTTCCAGTCATATGATAAGTGAATTGCCGGCAATCAAGTCCATCATCACCGTGTTTTCCCGGCTCTGTGGTAGAGATCAGTCCACGCGTTATGACGGGGCATGCACTGCAACATTACTTTTCCGAGCCGAAAAATAATTCGTCACGCCTGGATTGACTGGCCTTTCGAAATGTAACTCGTTTATTAAAAGCTTTTTACAAACCAGACGGATCATGAAAAAAATAACAGCTGGCTAAGCCCTGAAGAGACCGGGGAACCCGTCACCTCTCCTTTCATCTCCATTCCCTGTCCTCCCTCAGATCAAAGGACGCTCATCACAGTGAAGTCTTTTCGCCGTGCCTCTCCAGACATCCCGGTCATCGATTGACTCACTAGACGACCGGTCTAAATTTCCGGACTAATGAACGAATCCCCGACCAAAGAACGAATCCTTGAAGCGGCAGAGGCAATCATCCTGGAACAAAGCTTCCATTCGGTCGGCCTCAATCAAATCCTCTCAGCAGTGAGTGTCCCGAAAGGATCCTTCTACTACTACTTCAAATCGAAGGAACAATTCGGTGTCGAGATGTTGCAGCACTATGCAAACGAAGCATACAGCAGACGCCGCGAATTTCTTCACAACACAGAGATCAACAAGAATCCTGTGGAACGGCTGCTGGCCTTCTTTCTTTCCGTCATCGAGAGAGTCCATGAAAGCGGGGGGAAGTGCCCCTGTTTACTCCAGAAGCTCGCAGCCGAGGTTTCCAACTTCAGCGACCCCATGCGCGAAGAACTGGCCAAAGGAATTTCTAAAACTATTGATCTCTTCAAAGAAACTCTGGATGAAGCGGTCACGGAAGGATCCCTCCCGCCCAATTTTGACACGACATCTGAATCCGAATTCATCATGGACTACTGGGCCGGTGCCCAGCAACGGGCGATCACCGTTCGGAACGTGGCCCCCCTTACCACTGCTGTTGAGACCTTTCGAAAACGTCTTTCAGCAAGCTCCTGAAAATTCGAAGTCAACATATTCTCCATTCACTTGTAATGTCGTCACCGCATAGACGACTGGTCTATTACTCAATTGCCAGCCTCTGCTCCAATCCAATGCAGAGCCAAGCAACACATCATCATGAAAAACAAAACAATCCTCATTACCGGAGCCACGAGCGGAATCGGAAAAGTGACCGCACTCAAATTTGGTGCCTGCGGAGCAAATGTCGTCATTTCGGGACGCCGCGAATCCGAAGGGACAGCAGTCGCCGAAGAAATTATTGCCGGAGGAGGAGAAGCAATCTTCGTCCGCGCAGATATCGCACGGGAGGCTGATGTCGAGAATCTCGTCGCGAAAGCTGTCGAAAAATACAGCCGTCTCGATGTCGCCATCAACAACGCCGGAATTGAGACCATGGGCTCTATTCTTGAAGCAGAAGAATCAAACTTTCGACAGGTTTTCGATACTAACGTCTGGGGAGTTCTGAGCTCCATGAAATATGAAATCCCCGCCATGCTCAACAATGGCGGAGGATCGATCATCAACACCTCCAGTATCGCCGGTCACATCGGCATGGCGGGATTGGCAACCTACGTCGCCTCGAAACACGCTGTAGAGGGGTTAACTAAATCAGCCGCACTGGAATACGCGAAAGAGGGCATCCGCGTAAACGCCGTCGCGCCGGGCGGCGTCGCCACCGACATGGCTGACCGTACCTTCGGAACGGAAGGGTCAGAGTCGCGCGAGGGCATTGCCGCCGCCCACCCCGTCGGTCGGATCGCCACTGCTGAGGAAATCGCAAACACTATCTTCTTTCTCGCTTCCGACGAATCCTCCTTCATCACTGGCGAATCAATCAAAGTCGACGGCGGTTTCACCGCTCAGTAGCAAGCGTTGATTTCTGCACCTTCAACCAACCGACGAAAGCTGAACCACACCATTTTACATCATGATAAAACTTCCATTAACACTTCTCGCCCTCACACTGGGGGTCAGCCTCACTCAAACTTCCGCGCAGGACAACGGTCCGACCCCTGAAAATGCCATGCCCCGACCCAAGGTCATCATCTTTGACGTGAATGAAACACTCCTCGATCTGGAACCCCTCAAAACCTCAGTCGGCAAGGCGCTCGGCGGACGTGAGGAATTCCTCCCCTTGTGGTTCTCCACCATGCTTCACTATTCTCTCGTCGAAACCCTGAGCGACAGCTACCACAGCTTTGGTGAAATCGGCACAGCAGCACTGATGATGGTGGCTGAAACGCAGGGAATCCAACTCAATGAAGAAGATGCCAGGGCATCCATCGTGACTCCGCTGCGCTCACTGCCGCCACATCCGGATGTGATTGCAGGCTTGAACGCCCTTAAAGCCAAAGGCTATCGAATCGTCAGCCTGACAAACTCATCCGCCGTCGGCGTCGAAACCCAGTTTCGCAACGCCGGGCTGACCGACCTGTTTGAAAAACGCTTCACCGTCGAGACGCTCAAAAAATACAAACCTCATCCAGCCCCATACCTCATGGTACTCGAAGAGCTCGAAATCGATCCCGGTGAAGCCCTCATGGTCGCCGCCCATGCCTGGGACCTCGCAGGCGCCACGAACGTCGGGCTGCAAACTGCTTTCGTCGCCCGCCCCGGAAAGGCACTCTACCCCCATGCCACCGAACCGGACTACGTCGTCGAAGACCTCGCCGAATTAGTGAACATTCTACCCTGAAACGGTGAGGCCGGGATCGCCCCAATCTCATCACAAGATCTCTAACACGACCATTTCAGAACCTAGGCGACAATACCTGTCGCCACCTTTCCTGAAGTTTCAGTGAGGCGGAAATCTCTGCCTCCGTAATTATAAGTCAGCTGTTTGTGATCAATCCCCAGGAGGTGCAGCATTGTCGCATGCCAGTCGTGAATATGCATCGGTTTCTCAATCGCCTTGTAGCCGATCTCATCAGTCGACCCGTAATTCATCCCCCCTTTCACTCCGCCGCCGGCCATCCAGATGGAGAAGCCCTGATGATTGTGATCTCGACCATCAATACCCTGCATGTAGGGAGTCCGCCCGAACTCGCCTGCCCAGACAACCAGAGTGTCCTGGAGCATCCCCCTCCGTTTCAAATCGGTCAATAGCGCTGCAATCGGACGGTCAGTCTCGCCACAATTCTTTGCCAAATTCTCTTTCAGCATGTTGTGATGATCCCATCCGACCGGTGATGCAATCTCGATGAAACGAACCCCCGCTTCAGCCATGCGACGGGCAAGAAGACATTGCCGGGCAAAAGCGTCTTTTCCCTGACCAATACCGTAGAGGTCGAAAGTCGATTGCGACTCAGCTGCAAGATCGAGAGTATCAGGGACTTCGCTTTGCATGCGGAAAGCGAGCTCAAACGATTCGATCATGCCTTCAATCTGAGGTTGATAAACCTCCTTCGCGAGCTTGTGCTCGTTGAGCCCCCGAATCAGATCAATCTGACGACGCTGCCCGGCAATCGAGAGGCGATCATTGGCGATGTTTCTCATGGGCGGGCCGGGAGTCTCCTGTTTTTTCATCAGCGCGGCATAAAGACCGGGCAGCTGACTGCCACCAATGCGTGTCCCCTGAGTGATCGATGGAAGAAACGCACTGCCGTAATTGCGGGCCCCTCCATTATCGGCCGGCGGGTTGAGCGTCACAAAACCGGGCAGGTTCTCGTTTTCAGAACCAAGCCCGTAAACCGTCCAGGCACCGAGGGATGGACGAACAAACTGGAAGCTGCCGGTGTGCATCTGCACAAAGGCCGGAGCATGATTCGGAAGGTCAGTATGCATCGAATTGATCACACAAAGATCATCAGCATGCTCCGCAAGACGAGGCATCAAGTCAGTCATCCAGAGACCGGATTTACCACGCTGCGAGAAAGGATGAACCGGCCCGATCAACGGAGCCCCTCCCTGATGGACTTTACCATTCGCCCGGATCAGTTCAGGCTTGTAGTCTAGCAGATCAACATGAGAAGGCCCGCCCCTCATCGTCAGAAAGATGACACGTTTTGCTTTCGCTGGAAAAGTTCGACCACCAGCATGAACTTTCTGCGCGAGGGCGGAGAAAGCCAGCCAGCCCAGGCCAAGTGAGCTGTCTTTGAGAAGTTCGCGACGTGTTTTCATTCTTTAATCAGCAAGACGAAATTCAGCGCTGCAAAGGAGAGCCTGGCAGACACGGATCATGGTTTCTTTCTCATCTACATCGGAGGAAGTGAAGTACTGATCAATCAGCGCCATTTCTTCAGCATCGGGCGCCCGGTTAAAACAGAGATGAAAAGCACGCTCAATGCGAAGATCACGACTGGATTCCCCGCTCATCAGCCGGGCAGCGAATGCCTCGGAACGCTCAGCAATGAACGAGCTGTTCATGAGGTAAAGAGCCTGCAGCGGCACATTCGTTTCCTCTCGCTCCCCCATAACGAGGCTTGGCTCGGCAAAGTCAAAGAGGTCGAGGATATCAGGTAGATTCTCGCGAAAAACGGGCAGGTAAACCGAGCGCCGCAACGATCCATCAAGGTCGTCCGGAACCGACTGATCAAACCCGATTAATGAGACGGAATGGCTTCGCAGATTGGCAGCCAGCGACCCCGGCCTGGGGGAGAGGTCAAGCTCTCCCGACACCGCAAGCATCGCATCACGAATCACCTCGGCATCCAGCCGTCGCTTCTCCGCACGCCAGAGAAGCCGGTTGTCCGGATCCTTTCTGAACGACTCCTCATCGAAAGTCGAACTTTGCCGGTAGGAGCGTGAAAGAACAATTTCTCTAACCAGTTTCTTCACCGAATAACCATTCTCACGGAACTGCACCGCGAGGTAGTCCAGCAGCCCGGGATGACTCGGCGCCTCACCGGTGGGACCAAAATTATCGACCGTCCTAACAAGGCCTGCACCAAAGAGATGACTCCAGACCCGGTTTGCCATGACACGCGCGGTTAAAGGATGATCCACACTTGTCACCCATTCAGCCAGGGCAAGCCGACCGCTGCTGGCGGCGGCTTCCGGCGCCGCAGCTTCCATGTTGAACAGAGCGGGAACACCACGTGGCACCAAATCATCGGGACTCTTCAACTCACCGCGGACGTAGAGTGGCGAATCGACCGCTTCTCCGGCATCCATCGCCCCCATGCAGAGTGGCAGAGGATTCCCCTCAGCGTCTACAGTGGCCAGACTTCCCTCCAGCCCGCCGCGTCTCCAGTAGGCACTGAGTGCTGCGGCGAGCATCGCATTAAAATCCTCACGCATATCTTTACCTTCGACCTTGGCCTTTTCAGCCAATTCCTTGTTTTTACGGTCCTGCTCATCGAGTTCGGCCAGTTGGCGCATCATTTCGGCGACCTTCTCCTTGGAAAACCCTCTTCCGGGAATCAACTGACCCGGAATCTCAGGAAGTCGTATCAACTCGCCACCATTGTTATTCTCTGAATCGATCCACGTTCCGTAGAAGGTTCTGGTGCTCTTGAAAATACCAATGAGCGAGTAGTAATCCTCCATCGATACAGGGTCAGACTTATGGTCATGACAGCGGGCACAGGCGATGGAACTGGCAAGAAAGGCCCGACTGAAAGCATCGAGTTGTTCATCGGCCAGGTCTGCAGCGAATTGCTCGTGATTCGCCTCGTTTAAACCCTTGGCTCCGAGCGCGAGAAAACCAGTCGCAATGAGGAGCCTTGCCCGCTCCTCATTACTCTGAAAGGGCAGCAGGTCCCCCGCCATTTGTTCGATTAAAAACCGATCAAACGGCACATCTCGACTCACTGCGTCGATGACATAGTCGCGATACCGCCACGCGTGGGGATAAACAATATTCGACTCACGACCATTCGATTCGGCATAGCGGACCACATCGAGCCAATGCCTCCCCCACCGCACCCCGAACCCGTCCGAAGCGAGTAACTCATCGACGATCCCTTCCAAATCGTCAGGAGAAAAACCTGCCATTTGTTCCGGCGTCGGCGGCAATCCCACCAAATCAAAACACAGCCGCCGCAAAAGGACGTATCCTTCTGCATCAGAAGATGGTTCGAGTCCATTTTTCTCTAACTTTGCGAGAACGAAGCGGTCGATCTCGCCGGCCGGCCAATCGCTCTCAACCGGAGCGGGAATCTCGGGCATCGTAACGGGAGCATAGCTCCAATGATCCTCACTCCGATTGATCTCAGTGATTGCCCCGCTCCTCGGATCTGTCGCACCCGACTCAATCCATTGCCTGAAGTCGGCGATCACCTTCTCAGAAAGCTTCGGCTTTCTCGGAGGCATCTCGAGATCGGGGTCGATATGACTCATCGCAACGAAGAGCAAACTCGCTTCCGGGTCCCCGGGAACAACCGCCGGCCCCGTATCTCCGCCCTCCCGGCTCCCGTTCTTTGTATCAAGAAGCAAACCACCTTTAGATTTTCCAGCCTCAACAGAATGGCACTCGTAGCAATGCTCAACCAGGACCGGACGGATACGGGACTCAAAATGATGAACCGGATCGCGCTCATCCGCCTCTGAGGTGCTCCACAGAAGGGCGGAAACGAACAGTATTGAAACGTGACGTTTCATTCCTTCTCCTCCGACAGTTTCAGCCATCCGTCTGTGCTGCCCGCCGGCCAGCCTTCACTTAAATTACGGGTCTCTCCGCCCTTCTTCCACATTCTCCATTCGATACGGTTAGTCGATTCACTCAAGGCGGCGAAAGAGACTTCGTCGGCACTTCTCCAATGAGGAAGAGTCCTGCACTTCCACCCCCTGTGAGATGGCGATATAATCTCCGTTTCCCCGGTGGAAAGCTCAACAACAGCAACCGCGTCGGTTTCGCTCTCAACAACGGCAACCCGTTTACCATCAGGCGAAGCCACGAAATAACCCAAATCCATCGGCAGGGCATGAGGAGCAGTTGCAATACGCTCCAGGGTGCAGTCTTCGACAGAAAATCGATACAAATGGGCCTCGAAAGAAGCGCCCTCGTTTACGACCGGGAAGTCTCCGCTGCGACTTGCCAAGAGCAAATCACCATCGGGCAAGGTCTCGACCCGTGGCTTGAACGGCATCGCACTCGCGACGAGATTCGACGTAACACGCTGATCATCGGGGAGCCAGGTACCCTCTTCATCGAGTAACCGGATCGATTTGATCTGAGTGAGAATTCCTTCACCCGCTGTCGGCACCATTGTCGTCAGGGAGCGACCGTCTATCGACCAGCTGAAGGCAGGGTGAACCCGTCTCGCACAAACAGTAGTCGGACCACCATCGAGGGAAACTACCTCCACCGATACAAGAGCCTTCGATCCGGAGGATATCCGCGCGAAGGCAACCAGTGGAAATTCCGGCGCTATCTGAGGGGATGCCAACGTCTCGACCGAACGATGCAATACCGAGAAACCCGACATGCCCGCATCAGAATCCAGCGCCACCGAAACGATCTCGTGAACCATATACCCCTGAATCTCTTCCACGTAGGCGCCGAGATTCTTCCGGGCGCGGGGAGCACCCGAGAGAGATTCTATCACCGCATCCGGATGCCGTTCCTGCGCAAGTAAAAGAGCATTACGAACGGAATCTGAAGGAGCTCCGATAGCACGATCCAACAACACGCTTAGCTTCTCAGCATCCCCACCAAGGACAACAGTGGAACGAAGGAAATCGGGCATGGACTCTGAAATGCGTTCAATCTGTTGCGCTTCTTCAGCAGGGATCAGAGAAACAAAATCAGTCCATTGCTCAACCGGGAACGCCCGATGAGCGACAAACCCGCTACTGTCGGCGAACCAATCAACTCCGTCCCAAACCGCCGAACCTGCCGCCGAACCTGCCGCCGAATCGTCGATCGCTATTACCTCACCTGACCGACGGCTCTCACATACGAGATGAACCCGACCCTCGAAGGTAACCACCGCCTTTTCACCATCCGGAGACCACCAGAAACGCTCTACAGGAACACACCCGGTCAGAGAGACCGACAGAAGGAAGAGCAGGGCTGGAAGGTATTCTTTCACTTTTTTAATATCAATGTTGCGACTCCACACGTACCGGGAATATCCGCTCCGGTTCGCCGACGCTGTCCTCAATGTGATACCTGGCCCATGGACTTTCGCGAGTCGTCGCCAACAGGGCGGGGCTCTGAATTTCCCCCTGCTGCTTCGCCATTTCTGATTTCAGAAAAAAACCTGCCACCCCGGCCAGGCAAATAAAGGCAGCAACCGCCACGGTTTGCATTCGGCTGAACAGGGAAAGCATGAAGCCCTTCTCTATCCGGCTCTCACCGGTCTCGCGAAAAAGATCAGGTCGGCGTTGAACCACCGAATCCGTTGCCCCGATTGCCTCGCGTAACAGACTCGCCCTCGAAGACTCCTCCGGATTTTCCAATAAATATGCATCCAGGAGTTCTGCCACTTCCCGCGGCAGTTCGCCAAGGGCGTGGTCGATCATAAGGGCATCAAGTGATTCCGGCTTCATTCTCTATTCAGGGTTGTTTTCGCGAAGGTGATCCCGCACGAGGGCAATCGCATTGTGCAAACGGGACCGCACCGTTCCAATGGGTATTTCGAGCGCTTCGGCCATTTCCGCGTAGGAGAATCCCTGCGAAAATCGGAGATCCAGAATCTCCCGCTGCAATTCCGGCAGCCCCTCGATTACTTCAGTGGCTGCCCGGACCCGCTCATCAGGTTCCGCAGCCGCCGTCAAATCGTCTGGATAATCGATCCGCACTTTCCGCTCATAAATCGTCCTCTTCCATGCCGCATGACTGACATGCCGCGCGATTCCGAATAAGTACGCACGAAGATGAACGGGAGCATTCCCCGTCTCCAGACGGCGGGCCATCTTCAGAAAAGTCTCCTGAACAAGATCCTGTGCTTTCTCCCCTGAATCGTGACGACGGGAGAAATAGCGAGCCAAATCCTCAGCCGACTCCTTAAAAAGGCGCTCAAGATCAGGACGTTGTTCGATGGCTTCCAATGGGTAGAAATTCAGCAGGTGAAAAAGAACACGAAGGCTCTATTCACTACGTGCGAAAAAGGAGCGAAAAAGTTCACTCCATTCTCTCATTTTTTCTCAAGGGTGGCGAGACTTCCTCAGTCAAGCGACACTGACACTATCAATTGAGGGGGACGGAAGCCCCATCCCGCGGCCCCCATGAAGATGCCGCCTGCCTTCTCATTCCCCGCAGGAATGAGAGAATAAGTTCCCCGACGAAATTTCCGGTCGAAGAAAGCTGTGAGAGAGACCGGCTCAGCAACCGAGCGCCATTCTTCCCCGCATCACGCTCAGATTATCGAGAACCAGACAATCTTATCTGAGAGAATCACAGCCCATCGTTTCTACGAGCCGGATTGCACGGATCTAAATGACAATCCCTGTGACCTCGCCTTCGAAGACCATCGTCCCGTTGACGAAACCCTGAGCTTCGAAGATCGCCATTCTTGATCTCAGTTTCTTTGCTTTCACGACCATGATGAGATCGTCACCCGGCTCAACGCTACCGCGAAACTTGACGTTGTTAACTCCGCCGAAGCCAAAAAACTTCTTCCCACCGGTCTCGAACTTGAGGTGATAGATCACCGAACTGATCTGGGCTGCCATTTCAATCATGAGGACACCCGGCATAATCGGACGGCCCGGAATATGCCCGCGTGTCCAGAATTCGTCGGCCTTTTGGGACTTAATTCCGACAGCCAGGCCTTCTTCCAGATCGATTGAAACGAGCCGGTCAACCTGTTCAAATTCATCGCGCTGCGCATTCAGGGCGAGGATTTCATCCTTCGTCACGGCGACGTCTTCGGTGATGATTGTTGCGGGGTCCACTATCGGTTGTGATGCCATACTCGTTCAGTTCAACTATTGGGCGACACGTTTCCGGTGACACCCATTCATGTCAATCATCTTGATCCACGAATCGCACCTTCTGAATCCCTGACCAAACTCATTTCATCCCTCGACACCGGCTCATCCACTCACGACAAAGAGGCATCACTTCTGCTTGCCTCACCCTCTTCTGTCCGGTATCACCTCATAGGCTGCCTGACCACGGACTGATGAAACGATACCTGTTCCCCCTTCTTCTCGCCGGTCTGACTTTTTTCTGCGGATATCAAACCGCCTATGGCTGGGGACAGGACGGCCACCGCGTTACCGCGGAAATCGCGGAGCGAAATCTCACCCCGAAAGCGCTTGCGGCGATTCGTGAAATCCTCGGGGACGAAACCCTTGCGGAGATTTCGACCTGGGCGGATGAAATCCGCTCAGACGGAACCTGGGACTTTGCCAAGCCCTGGCATTACATCTCAATCAACGACGAAGAGAGTTGGGACGACTACGAACGCGTTCCGGAAGAGGAAGGGGACATCCTCGTCATCCTCAACCGCCTCGAGGCGTTTCTTCGCGATACCGAATCCGACACCTTCACCCTCTCCGGTGTCGCGAAGCGATCCAGCTCAAGTCTCAAGGCCGGCAATGAAAAAGAAGTTACCCGGCGCGAAGTGCTCGCCTTCTATGTTCATTTCATCGGAGACCTCCATCAGCCTCTCCATGTGGGACGACGCGAAGATCAGGGCGGTAACCGCATCCGGGTCGAATGGTTCGGAGAGGAGGAAACGCTGCATCGGGTCTGGGATGAAGACCTCATCGAGTCGCTCAACCTCAGTTACACGGAATTCGCGACCTTCCTCAATCGCCTGAGCGATGAGGATAAAGATTTAGCCGCCGCCGGTTCCTATTTGGACTGGGCAAAAGAAGCGAAAGAAGTTCGCGCTCAGATCTACGATTTCGGTCCGCAGAGAAGCAGCTACTACCTGAATGTTGTCGAGCCGCCAACACTCAGCTACGACTACCGCTCCAAGACCCTGCCGATCATTCGGGACCGACTTCAGAAAGGCGGGCTCCGGCTTGCGGCTCTGTTGAACGATATTTTTTCCTGATAGCAGGTCTCCCGGCGAACCTGCCAGAGCATCAAATCGTTGAAAATAAGCTCCATCAGACACATTAACATCAGCTATCCGCTCCCTTTCGGCGTATCAACATGAAAACCCAAAACAGGCCCCGGCATGTAGAATGAGACATTGAGGCTCGCCCTCAACGCGACACTCGCTAAACTGCGCAGATCGGTAAGGAACCACGCTTGAGCAAAGCCCCCCTTGATGTTAACGCCTCCACGAAACCCCTGGTTTTCATTTGTTTCCAGACGATACCTCACACCCTCTGGCTAAAAACTCTGAAAGAGGTGAAAAAACTGAGATTTTCGTCGACTCGGAAACGTATGCCCAATACTCCTCGTCCTGTTTTTAAAGCCCCCCCCTTAGTAAAGCCCCCTTAGCTATGAGTATATCGGTATTCCGCATCGCCAATCGTCTGATCACAGGACAAGGAGCGATCAAGAGCTTGAACGAAGAATTATCAAAGCTTGGAGTGAAACGTCCCCTCATTGTCAGCGATCGCATTTTGAACGAAATCGGAGTGGTCGCGCAGGTTCGTGCCAACATTCCGGATGTTGAAACGGAAGTGTTTACCGGCGTCCTCCCGGAACCCGAAACCGACGTTGTCGAGGCGTGCAAAGCGGCCTTTCTGGCGGGAAACCATGATGGCCTCATCGCCGTCGGAGGCGGCAGCGTGGTTGATACCGCGAAAGTGGTTTCAGTCTATGCGGGATTAGATAGCGAACTATCGGACTTGTTCGAAGCCGATTCGGTGAAAGATAAAGGATTCCCGCTTATTGCCATCCCCACGACAGCGGGGACCGGCTCGGAAGTTACCAATATTGCCGTGCTGTCTGACAAAAAATCTCAATTAAAACGAGGCATTGTCAGCGATTTCATGCTGCCGGATGTTGCGATCCTCGCGCCGGAAATGACCGTAACGATGCCTCCCTCCGTCACCGCCGCCAGTGGAGTGGATGCCCTGGTTCACGCAATTGAGGCCTACCTCTCTGTAAATGCTTCACCGGTTACCGATGCCCTCGCCCTCCAGGCGATGAAAATGATTACGAAGTATTTGCCGAAAGCATTTGGAAACCCGAACGATCTGGAAGCCAGAGAACAAATGGTCACCGCCAGCCTCCTCGCCGGCATGGCATTTGGAAATGCAGGAGTCGGGGCCGTTCATGCTCTCGCCTATCCACTCGGAGGGAGATACAATATTGCCCACGGCGTAAGCAATGCCCTCCTCTTGCCTTTTGTCATGGAGTGGAACAAACTCTGTTGCCTTGAGCGTTTCCGCGACATTGCGATCGCGATGCATGAAAACGTGAAGGGGTTGTCGGATCATGAAACGGCCGATCTGGCAGTAGCTGCGATGCACCGCCTCTGTAAAGAAGTGAACATTCCATCAGGATTGAAGAGCTTTGGCATTCCCGAATCAGCGCTCGCGGAAATGGCTGATGACGCCATCAAAATCGAACGACTGCTGAAGAACAATCCACGGGTGTTTTCCCGTGATGAAATCGAAGCAATCTATCGCTCTGCATTTTAATCATCAGAAAACCAAATGATGCTGAAACGCAGAGACGACGGTGAAGAAACTCCTTTCCTGGGAGTGGGTCTATTCAAGATCCGCCTGCCTTTTATACACTACCGGTTCGAATGGCCGGACTATGTGCAGGGATTAATGATGTGTGCCGTGGATCTGGCGGCAATCCCCCTAATGACGGAACTGTTGGGGATGCCGTTTGATGTTGCCCTGGCGGTAGTTGTTCTGAACGGGCTTTTCTATCTAACCCACCACCTCTTAGGGGATCCCGTGATTCCAGGGTGGATTACCCCTGCGATACCACTCATCATCGCCTATTGTTCTCATTTTGCAGAAGGACCGGAACGGGTTCATGCCCTCGTCGCCTTTCAAATGACCCTGGGCCTGTTCTCTATCACCCTGGGGGCGACCGGCCTTGCAAAACGGGTCGTCTCGTTGATTCCTCCCGCCATCAAATCAGGTATCGTGATGGGGGCAGGTTTCGCCGCGGTCTACGTGGTTTTCAAAGATGGGGGGCGATTTGATCAGTATCCCTGGACGATTTCGATTTGTGTCGGCGCAGCGTTCTACGTGATCTTCTCCGAACATTTCTCAACATTCAAAACGAAACACCCCGTTCTTCGTTTTATCGCGAACCTCGGCATTATTCCGATCTTTATCCTCGCGCTCATTATTGCGCCTCTGGCCGGGGAAGTCCTCCCTCCAAAAATTGAATGGGGATTCAGCAAGCCGGACTTTCAGGGTCTGTGGAGTGGATACACCATTTTCGGAGTTGGATTCCCCCCGCTTAGTAATTTCCTGTCTGCGTTTCCCACCGTCCTGGCGACCTACATTGTCCTCTTCGGCGATGTCCTCCAAAGTAAATCCATTGTCGAAGAAGCAGATCACTTACGTCCCGATGAGGTGATTGATTATAACCCGAACCGTTCTCACATGATTTTCGGGGGTAGAAATGCGATCATGAGCATCCTCGGGCCGGATGTCACCATGTGCGGCCCCTTATGGGCGGCCATGCAAGTGGTGGTTATCGAACGCTACAAAGAAGGCCGCAAAGCAATGGAGACAATCTTCGGTGGTTCCGGATCCTTCAGATGGGGAACCAATACGGGACTTTTCCTTTTACCGATCGTCTCAATGTTAGAGCCGATCCTCGGCATCGCCCTTGCCTTGACCCTATTAATCCAGGGCTATGTTAGTGTGCGGATAGGAATCCTGGAATCACGAAGCAAACAAGATCTGGGAATCGCCGGCCTGGTCGCCGCCGCACTCGTCGCCAAAGGGGCCGCCTGGGGATTTGGCGTTGGCGTAGTGCTTTGCATTCTTATTTATGGACGTCACTTTTTCACAGGAAAAGACGACGGAACCTTTGCAGAAAAAAAGACTTAAAATAGATACAAACCCGCAGAATAAAGGATCCTGATGGACAAATATTTCAATTATATAAACGGAGAATGGATCGGGGGAGACCTGCCACAAGCCGAAGTGATCAATCCATCCAGCGGCGAAGCATTCGCAACAGTTCCGCGGGGAGGAAAACCGGAGGCGATCGCTTCTGTCGATGCGGCGGATTCAGCATTCCGCTCCTGGGCAGATTACTCAGCCTATGAGAGATCAACCATCCTGCAAAAATGGCATGACTTGATTGATCAGAATATCGATGAGATTGCCCAAACGATGACGCGCGAGCAAGGCAAGCCTTTGAAAGAGGCCGCAGGCGAAATGCGCTATGCCAACGGCTTCCTTGAGTGGTATGCGGAAGAAGGTAAACGTGTCTACGGCGATATGATTCCTGCGTCGCAACGCGATAAGCGCATGATGATTCTGAAGCAACCGGTGGGTGTTGTTGCGGTCATCACTCCATGGAACTTTCCGGCAGCGATGATCTCCCGGAAAGTTGCTCCGGCGCTGGCAGTTGGGTGCACAGTCGTGATCAAACCCGCGATGCAAACACCCCTGACTGCCATTAAGATGGTAAAACTGGCCGAAGAGGCAGGGTTTCCAAAAGGAGTGATCAATATCGTGACCGGAAAAGCCAGCGAAATCGGGGACGCCTGGCTCAGTGATCCCCGGGTTAGAAAACTCACTTTCACCGGCTCCACTGAAATCGGCAAGATTCTCATGAAACAATCTGCAGATACGGTGAAGCGTATTTCCATGGAGCTGGGAGGACATGCTCCCGTGATTGTCTTTGAGGATGCCGACATTCCCAAAGCAGTCGAAGGGGTAATTGCAGCAAAGTTTCGTAATGCAGGCCAGACCTGTATTTGCGCAAACCGCATTTATGTTCATGACTCAATTCACGACGCGTTTGTCGAACAGTTTGTATCCGAGGCAGCTAGTTTGGTCATTGGCGACGGGCTTGATCCGAACACGGATATCGGCCCCCTCATTGACGAGCCATCCCTGCAGAAGGTATTAGCCCAAATTGAGGACGCCCAATCACGAGGAGCCTGCATTAAAACCGGAGGTAAGGCACGGGAAGGCCTCTTCCTCGAGCCTACCGTTCTCACAGAGGTCACCGATGAGATGGTTTGCATGAATGAGGAAACTTTCGGCCCCGTCGCCCCCATCACTCGTTTTTCCACAGAGGAAGAAGTCATTCAACGTGCCAATGATTCCATCTACGGCCTTTCAGCCTATGTGTTCACTGAATCATTGAAACGCGGGCTCCGGGCGGTGGAAGCATTGGAATATGGCATCGTCGGGCTCAACGACGGGCTGCCTTCAGCGCCACAGGCCCCATTCGGCGGCATGAAGGAAAGCGGCATCGGGCGTGAAGGCGGCAAATACGGTCTCGAAGAGTATCTGGAAACCAAATACGTCTCCATAGGACTCTAGAAACTCATTCATTAAATCCTGAAAGGATCACCGCTCATCCATCCCGGACAAACGGTGTTATCCTGCGCCTTCCCTTGGCCCCGCCTGTAACTCAAAGGCCCCTGGATCGAATTGCCCGAAGAACCAAATTAAAAGAATTCCGGGAAACCGCGTCCAGAGGCTCATTAACTGCGTAGCTACTCCAACAACCGAGGTAAAACTATGCTCTGAACGACTCAATATTGTCGGAAATGTGGCTTGGTATGTGCTTGTTGCCGCCGAGAATTGATACGCAGATTACAGGAAGCACCCCTCAGTTCGAGACATTATAAAAAAGCATCAAGATCTCACTGTCAACCCTTTAACACATTTAGTGCTTTTCGCAACCAACTTCCCGGATGAAATCCCTTTTCCCTCACTACCTCGCTTTATGCAGCGGGATTCTCGGAGGCTTGATCAGCAGCGCCTCTCAAACAGGGCTGTCCGCTCCGCTGGAACGCCCTAACATTGTCTGGATTATTTCAGATGACCTCTCGCCGGATCTGGGTTGCTACGGAGAACAGGAAGCGGCAGTGAAAACGCCTCGTATTGATGCACTGGCCGAAGAAGGAGTTCGCTTTACCCACGTATTCGGCACGTCGAGTGTCTGTTCACCAAACCGCTCTGCTTACTGCACCGGGATGTATCAAACCACCATCGGCGCGCAACATCATCGGACTCTGAAAACCCGCCCACTGCCCGAAGGGGTCAAAACGATTCCTGACTATTTCCGGGAAGCCGGCTATTTTGTCAGCAACGGTCGCCCGGAAGATAAACCCGATGAACCGATGACCCGCGCGGGCAAACTGGACTGGAACTTCAGCATCGAGGGAGAGCCTTTTGACGGCACCGATTGGACCCAGCGAGCACCCGGGCAACCGTTTTTCGCACAAGTAAATATCGACGAGGCACATCGTCCCTGGACGCGCGATATGACCCGGCCGGTCGACCCGTCCAAAGTGACTATCCCGCCGTACTATCCTGATCATCCTCTCGTCCGTGTGGACTGGTCCCGCTATCTGGAAGAGGTTCAAGTTTTTGATCGAAAGGTCGGCGCCATTCTTGATCGTCTCGAACGTGAGGGATTGGCAGACAATACAGTCGTCATGGTCTTCGGAGATAATGGGCGCTCATTTCCCCGGGACAAAGGTTATGTCTACGATGGAGGCCTCCAGGTCCCCTTAATCATCCGTTGGCCTGACGGAAAAAGTGCAGGAGAAGTCGATGACCGACTTATCAGCATGATCGACTTCGGACCAACGATGATGGAGTTTGCCGGCATTGAGATCCCCGATCAAATACAGGGTCAATCATTCCTGAATGACGATGCACCGGGCCGGAAGCGCATTTACGCAGCCAAAGACCGAACAGGGGAAATTCGAGACCGAATTCGAACAGTAAGGAGTCGGGACTTCAAATACATCCGCAATTTTGTTCACGACATTCCGTACATCCCTGTCAATCGATACACTCTCCTCGTCGAATCCACCGTATCGGTGATCATGACGCACTCCGAGCGCAACGGCACGGACAACTACATCAGCAGCCTGTCTGCGGGACATCGCCCTCCCGAAGAATTCTACGACCTCCGAAACGATCCCTTTGAAATGAATAATCTCGCGGAAGACCCGGAATATGCGGATATGATCACCGATTTCCGATCAGATCTCGACCGCTGGGTCATTGAATCCAAAGACACCGGCGTCGTTCCGGAAACGACGGCATCCATTGCTCCCTACACCCGCTGGCTCGACAAGTATCTGGGTAAAATCCAGCGTGAGTGCGGCATCGAAGAAGTAAATGGAAACTCGATGTACGCCTACTGGATGCATCGCTACGATTTGAAGTGAGTTCCGACTATCGAGGCATGCTGAACACACGACCCTGGACGTATCCTTTTTGAGTGACTTGTCAGACAACAATCTCACCACCAAACCCAAACAAATTATGAAGCCCAAAATCACCCGTCGACGATGGATGGAACGAACAGCCCTTAGCTCGGCGGCTTTGGCGGTGACAGCAGATTCCGCCGCAGACACACCTGCCCTTTTCATCGAAGGCTACCCTTCTCAAACCAGTATCCTGCCCGGAGAAGAAATCGCCTTTCACCTCTCAACCTCGGCACCCGAATACACCATGCAAATCTCGCGCATGGGTGCAAAACAGGAGATTGTCTGGGAAAAATCCGGTCTTGTCGCAGGTCAACATGAGGTTCCGGAAAACGCTTCCTCACATGGCTGTGGCTGGCCGGAAGCGATTCGCGTTCCCATCGCTGAAAATTGGAAAAGCGGCTACTACCACGTGTTACTAACCGTCGAAGACCGCGGAGGAAAATACACTGAACGCAACCGGCGCAGCGCGGAGAGCAGCTGCTTTTTCGTCGTGCGACCAACTTCGCCTGGAAAAAACGCCCGCATTCTTCTGCAGCTTTCGACAAATACTTACAACGCCTACAACAATTGGGGAGGATTCAGCCTTTACTCTTATAACGGCCTTGGCGGCGCACAAGGGCACCGGGTCTCATTTCAACGACCGCCGGCCAGTCAGTTTTTCAAATGGGAGTATCCGTTTATCCGCTGGGCAGAGCAAAATGGCTACGAACTCGACTATGCGGTCAATACCGACCTCGAATTCCATCCTGAAATGCTCAAGCACTACCCACTGGTGCTTAGTGTTGGGCACGACGAATACTGGTCGACACCCATGCGCGACCATCTGGAGAACTATATTGCCGAGGGAGGCAATGTCGCCTTTTTCAGCGGCAATGTCTGTTGCTGGCAGGTCCGAAGCGAGGAAGAAGGGCAGGCCTTGACCAGCTGGAAATCGAATCTGACGAAAGACCCCCTCTTCCCTACCGGGGACCACACCCTGCTCTCCACTCTATGGGGACACCACCTCCTCGACCGACCTGAAAATGAGATGACCGGCGTCGGCTTCCTGCACGGTGGCTTTCATCGCAGCCATGACATGCTAATGGACGGCTCAGGCGCCTTCACCGTACACCGTCCGGAGCATTGGATTTTTGAAGGGACTAATTTGAAACGTGATGATGAATTCGGCGGGAAGCACAGCATCGTTGGCTACGAGTGCGACGGATGCGAACTCGAATGGCGTGACGGACTTCCCTACCCGACCCATCGCGATGGTACACCGGAAACCTTCACGGTTCTGGGAAGTGCACCTGCTCAGTGGAATCCCAGCGATGCCGATTGGTATGACCGCTGGGTCCCCGACAAAATGGGGGCGGCCTGCATGGGCGTTTATGAAAATGGCGGAACGGTATTTACAGCGGCGACCACTGACTGGGCGCATGGACTCAAAGGCGGAGACGCCACCACAATGAGAATCACTCGGAACATTCTCGACAAACTTTCCCAATGAAACACAGAATCCTCCTTAACTTATTAATCGGTGCCTTCGCCTTTTCCCATTTCCTCCCGAACATCGTTGCCCGGGAAAAGGACCGCCCTAACATTCTGTTCATTTATACGGATGATCAGAGCCACCGCACCCTGAGTTGCTACGCAAACGAAGGCGCGCGTCCATGGGTGGACACCCCTAATATCGATCGGCTCGCAGCCGAAGGAGTTCGTTTCTCGGCCGCCTACGGGGCATCCTGGTGTGTTCCCAGCCGTGCCAGTGTACTCACGGGTCTGCTTTCCCATTCCATTCCCGGAATGAACCTCAATGGAGACAGCGATGAAAAAGCCCCCGTTACGTGGGCAACCTATGGCAACGCCTACGATCCTGACATCACACCCATGTGGCCGGAAAATTTGCGGGAATCCGGCTACCACACCGCGATGATCGGCAAGTGGCACCTCGGACAAAACGCAGGCCACGGAAAACTCTGGGATTACTCAGTGGTCTGGGATCAAAACGAACCGGACGGCGACTGGTACAACGACCAGGAATTAAGCATTGATGGAGCGCCACCCAAAGTCGTCCCCGGTTACTCGACCGATGTCTACACCGATCTTGCCATCGACTATGTTCAACAGGATCACGAAAAACCGTGGCTTCTTTGGTTGTGCTACAACGCCCCTCACCTCCCCAATACCGTTCATCCAGACCATCAAGATCAATACAAGGAAGGCGAAGTGCCCATCCCGGAGGATATCTTCGGACCCCGGCCTGACAAACCAACCTACCTCCGGGATCGGACCATGTTCAATCGCGCCGCCGACGGGTCCCCACGCTATGGAAAGAAAACGCTTCCAAAGATGGTCCGTGGCTACAATGAACTGGTCAGCTCGATTGACGATGGCGTCGGCCGAATTCTCAAAACATTGGAAGAAAACGATCAACTCGACAACACCCTTGTTGTCTTCACCTCCGATCAGGGATTTGCCTGGGGCGAACAGGGATTTGCCTGGAAAGTTGGTCCCTATGATGCCTGCCTGAGAATGCCACTCATCTTCCGCTTCCCCGGAAAAATCGCTGAAGGAAAGGTCTGCGATCAACCGGCTTCATTAGTGGATATCATCCCCACCTTACTCGGTTTTGCTGACCTGCCACTGCCATGGAAGATGCACGGGCACGATCTGCGCCCTCATCTGAACAATCCCGATCTGGGCCAGGACCGACCGGTGATGATGGAGAACTTTCTCAACAACTTCGGGGAAAGCACGACCCCTGCAATAACCGGGGAAAACACCGCAAAAGAAGTCCCCTGGTGGTTGATGCTACGCAAAGGCTCCTTCAAATATATTCGCACACTGGTGCCGGACGAAATCGAAGAGCTCTATGACCTCGAAGCTGATCCCGGTGAGCTCAATAACCTCGCAGTTGATCCAGAGCACTCCGACACTGTCGAAGAGTATCGGGACCTGCTCCTGGCGGAGCTGGAACGTACCGACGCAGAGTTCATCGATACAATCCCCGCTCCGGCATCACCGGAGGAGAAAAAGAAAGCCTCTGCTCCCGTTGGCCCGCGTGCTCGCCCCGCTTCAGCGATCGCAAATATTGCAGACTGGGAGAAAGGGGAAGAACTCCTCGAACGCATCGATGTTCCCCCGGCACCGATCTTGTCACCCGGGGAAGCACTCGAGTCTTTTCGACTGGCCCCCGGCTATCGTGCCGAATTGTTCGCTGCCGAACCCATGGTTCAAAAACCGATCTTCTTTGAATTTGATCCCGATGGACGTTGCTGGGTCGTCGAGTTTCAGGGTTATATGCGGGATGTGAAGGGCACCGATGAGAACGAACCTATCTGTCGAGTCGTTGTCCTCGAAGATACCGATGCAGACGGCAAAGCCGACAAGAGCACTGTCTTTCTCGACGGATTGGTCATGCCACGCTCTCTCGCCTTCGTCAAAGGAGGCATTCTTTTGCAGGAACCTCCGAACTTATGGTACTGTGAGGATGTAGATGGCGACTTGAAATCCGACAAACGCCGCAAAGTCGGCACCTTGGGAATCGTCGGAAATCCACAGCATACCGACAATGGCCTCCGCTACGGTATCGACAACTGGCTCCACTGTTCAGATTCGACTAAGCGCTTCCGTTGGACAGACGAAGGGCTTGAAGAGGAATTCACAATCAAACGCGGTCAATTCGGGCTTACCTTCGACGAGTCGGGGCGTTTCTTTACCTGCTATGAGAACCGACCTCTACATGGAGACTACATTCCCGCCCCGTATCTCCTTCGTAACCAAAACCTCTACCGGGTATACGAGCGTAGCGGTAGCGACCGGGATCAGTTCGGAGTCAATGTCAGCCTCGCGCCAAAAGGAAGTCCCGCTACAGAAGTCTGGCCGATCCGCGTCACGCCGGCGATTACTCTCGGCGCGATGGAACTGCGGGAAGACGGACGCCTTGAGACCTTCACCATTTCTTCCGGGGTATGCGCCTATGATGGGCATCAATTCCCGGCCGATGCGAAGGGCAATTTTTTCGTCCCGGAATCCGGCGGGCATCTCGTCGGAAGGCTCAAAATCAATAAAGGAATCTCTCCGGTAGCGGAACGTTTCTATCCCGCCGAACAGGAAATAATTGCCTCCACCGATGAACGTTTCCGACCTGTCAATTCGCGGGTCGGTCCGGACGGCGCTCTTTATATTGCCGATATGTACCACGGCATCATCGAGCACCGCATTTTCATTGTGCCATGGCTCATTGACCAGATTCACGATCGCAAGCTCGACAATGGTAACGATCTTGGACGCATTTGGCGTATCGTGGCGGAAGACCGCCCCATCGATCGGGAATCGCCTGAGCTCTCCGCTGCCGATACGACAAAACTGGTCGAAACGCTGTCGCATCCCAACGGCTGGCATCGCATCACAGCCCAGCGCCTCCTGATTGAACGTGGAGAAGGAGCTGACGAACTTCGCGCAGCAGTGCGGTCGGCAGAACCGTCGGGACAACTTCACGCCCTCTGGACTTTGAGTGGTTTGAATGCACTCGATTTAGAAACCCGCCTCGCCGGAATGCAGTCGAAGGACGAAAACGTTCGCGCTGCCGCAATCAGGCTAAGTGAGAAAGACCCTTCTGCCTTCGCCGCGATATCGGAGCTCAGTGAGGATTCCAGTGAAACAGTTCGATTGCAGGTCATGCTTTCACTCGGCTCGTTCTTCAATCCAAAATCATCCGCTCTCATGAGCGAAATGCTCAGCCGCGAGGAGAACCCCCTCTTTCGAGGTGCCGCATTAACCGGCCTTAAATCCCGGGAACTCCAGTTTCTACAGAGCTACGAGGGAGACGATATGGAGCTGGTCAAGTGGCTCGTTGCATGTGTCATGGCCGAAGCGAAACCACCACGCGTGGCTCAGCTGATGCCCTTGCTGGAACGAGATGAAGCAACCCGCGACATGATCTTAGCAACCGTGGCGAATGCTACCTACAAAAAGCAAATGATGTTACCGGAAGAACCTGCTGCACTGGTTGCGCTCATGGAGTCCGGCGACCGTCAACTTCTCAGCAGTGTCGACAGGGTTCTGGATAAAATCACCTGGCCAAATGCTCCCGAACGGAAAATGACGAGTATTGATGCGCCCCCATTGAACCCCGAACAACAGGAACTCGTTGATGAAGGGGAAAAAATGTATGCCATGGTCTGCACCGCCTGCCACCAACCGCACGGTCGCGGAGCTCCCGGTCTTGCCCCTCCCCTTGCCGGGAGTGATTGGGTCGCCGGCTCTCCCGACCGACTCGCTCGAGTCGTTTTACATGGACTCTACGGCCCCATCGAAGTCAATGACGAAGCATGGAACCTACATATGCCGGGTCTCGGCGCAGGCCTCGATGACAGGAAGGTCGCAGGATTGCTCAGCTACATCCGCCGTTCCTGGGGAAATGTTTCCCCGCCTGTTGAACCGGAATTCATTACCTCCGTCCGTGCAGAAACGGCAGACCGGACTCTCCCGTGGAGAGCCGATGAATTGGATGAAGTTGATCAAAAACGTGAAGCAACCAGCTTAATCGAGCCTGAAGACAATGGCGAAATTCAACTGCCCGCAAGCGCCGCGACCATCTTCGGGCAGCGCCTTGAGTATCGGAAAACTCTCGATGTGCTCGCTCCCTGGTGGCGCGCGGATGACGTCGCCGAATGGAATGTGAAACTGGAGAAAGCAGGAGAATACGAAGTACATGTCCTTCTTGCTGCCGACGAACCCTCCGCAGGAGATCATTTCGTTCTGGAAACAGATGGAAGCTCCGCTCAGGGAACCGTGATCAACACCGGCAACTACGACACCTTTCGTGAAGTATCCGCCGGGCGAATTCAACTCAAGGCCGGAACAAATCGACTGATTCTCCGACCGGAAGGCAAACTGAAAGAAGAGCTCGCGGATGTCCGTTCCGTTCGATTAGCACCGACTGAAGATTAGATCCTTTCACATTTGCCTGCATGCGGCGGCCGATTCATCCAATGAATACCGGTGACTTTTTTTTAAAAGCGACTTTTCAGGACTGCTGAATAGGACGAAGTCACCCCTATGACACAATCGATTCGACCTTGGTATTGGCCCGAAAAAGGCCAGCCTGAACGAACCGAGCCTTTCACGTGGATCGTGGAAGGCGTCATTGCCGCCTCCTGGTGGCCGGACCCGTATGTCTATGATCTCTACGAAGAGAATGGCATACAGGCGGTCGTCAACTGTTGTGAGTTCGACAACCGACAGGATGTGCCGGCCCGGTTTACCTACCATCACATCAACGTGCCGGACTATGGGGTGCCGACCGACGAACAGATACAACGATTCCTCGATCTGATGGATAAGCATCATGAAGCTGGGGAACCTGTCGTCATCCACTGTGTTGCCGGATGCGGACGGACCGGTCAGTTCATTATCGCATGGTGCGCCAAAGCGGGACTTATCCCGAAGGGCACCGATCCTGTTGACTGGATTCGTGCGCGCCGGAAATGCTGTCTCGAAACCGACGCACAAATCAAATGCGTGCGCCGACTCACTCAACACTACCGGCCTTCCTCGCGATGATCTCCCGGCCGACACAATAAGTCGGCCTCAAATTTCACAAAACTTCTGGACTTCCAGCGCTTATTTCTGTATTTTCGCAAATACAGAAATAATGACTTCATCTCCCGAAATTTCAGAAGAATCCCTCACTGGAACCGCACGCCTCACCAACGCGCTCTGCGATCCCGCACGCCTTCGCATCGCCAATCTGATTTGGCACGGAAAAGAAGTCTGTAACTGCCAGATTGAACCGATTACCGGCTATCTCCCGTCAAAAATCTCGAGGCATTTAAGTTTGTTAAAACAGGCCGGTCTACTTTCAGAAAGGAGAGAGGGAACCTTTATCTACTACCGCCTGAAGGAACCTGCCGGCACCATCCATGCCGCCGTGCTTGACTTGCTTTCCAGGATCTGCGAATCCGACCCACTCCTACAAGCAGACCGCGAAATTCTCGATCGCGATTGCCTTTGCTGAATCACCACCACCATTCGAATTCATGAAAACCACGAATCCACTCATCTCTGATCTGATCGGAGCTCTACAGTCCCAGGGCCCCGAATCTCTCCGCGTCATTCTCCCGGACGGCAAAGCCGTTCCCTCTCACTTCCACGTCACCGAAGTGGGCCGGGTCCGGAAAGATTTTATCGACTGTGGCGGCACCGTGAGACAAACCGCCCACTGCCAGTTACAGCTTCTCGTCGCGACAGATTTCGAACACCGTCTGGACCCCGGAAAATTACTGAAAATCATCCAGACCAGTCAGCCCGTTCTGGGCGACGCCCCCCTCCCTCTCACGATGGAATACGGACAAAAAACCGCAGTCACCTATCCTGTCAGTGAAATGGAAGTCGCAGATGGCGTTTTAAAATTCACCCTCGAAACTCCGATGACCGCATGCCTTGCGGCAGATAGCTGCGGACTGTCCTACGAAGAGGCCCGTATGCCGGGAAGTGCCCCAACCGACCTTTGCCAGCCGGGTTCCGGATGCTGCTAAGTTCATCATCTCAACTGACTCATGCCCATTATTCCCTTAATCAGCTCGGATACCGCCGGCCCGATCGGTGTTAAGCATCTTCCCCGACTTTGGCTGAAAACGCTGTTAAGTGCGACCGGTGAACTCCCGCCCGGCTACAAGGACATCCGGCCCGGGTTCGACTTCATGGTCCTCGAAGGGCTTCAACTCGATCCGGACACGGTTCGCGCGTATATCGTCGAAAATAAGCCAAACTACCTTCAGTTCGAAACCTGGATTCGCTCCCGGGAAGAGGCAGACCTTTCTCCGAAAAACATCGCCCGCGTGAATGCCATCGTTGTCTCGCGCCAGAAAGCAGGGGAATCCAGAGAAAGAATGCTCAAAGAACTGGGTCTCTCCGCAGACTGCGGCATCACCGATTCGATCATGATGAACAACCTCGATGATTGGCGGGAAATTCATGAATCGGTGATCGACTAACCCCGCTCCGGAGAGGATCAGAAACTGGCCGTGCCCGGTTCACCCTTCCAGATGGAAAGTGCCGCTATCAATCAGGAGAACAACAGCCCACCGTTGGTATCCATATTTACCCCCGTGAGGAAACTGGCTTCCTCTGAAGCGAGAAATGAAACGATCGTGGCAATCTCTGAGGCGGTGCCCTCACGCCCCAGCGGCGTTCCGGCAGCCACATTCTTTCGCACCTGATCCTGAGTAAAAACATCGTGAAAAGTGGTGCTGATCATTCCGGGGCACAGCGCATTGACCCGTATTCCTTTCGCCCCTAACTCCTTCGCCATCGCGCGGGTGAAAGTCATCACAGCCCCTTTTGCCGTCGCATAGGCTGCTGCTCCGGGACCACCCCCGTCACGCCCCGCCTGAGAGGCAAGATTCACAATGGAACCTCCCCTACCCATCCTCTTGACCACGGCTTTGGTTAAGAGAAAGGTGCTCGTTGCATTGAGTTGAAGCACCTGATTGAAAAAGGCCTCGTCCATTTCATCCAGTGTCTTCCGCGCGACGATGCCTCCGGCGTTGTTTACCAGAATATCGATCTGATCGCCGAAATGACGGGTTGCCTCCTCAACCAAAGCCTGTGCATCCGCTGCCTTCGTCAAATCCCCCTTCACCGCGAAAGCCTCTCCACCATCGGCGATAATTTGCGCCACCGTCTCTTCGGCACTCTCCCGGCTGCCAAAATAATTGATCACCACTTTCGCCCCCTGCTTCGCCAGTTCGATGGAAATGGCGCGGCCTATGTCCCGAGCCCCACCCGATACGATAGCCACTTTGTTCGGCAATTTCTTCATGATCTCCAAACCTTCTCCCTCACCGGCGGGATTCAAGGGTAAGTTCAAATCACGCTCTTTCATCCCCCCGCTATCATTTTACCGGTCTCATTGAACGAAATCTCAATAAACACATCTAAGCCCGCGATGCGCCTCCTGCTTACCACTATTGTCCTGTTTGGGTCACCATTGGCCTACAACAACCCTGCTTACGCTGAACGCCTCACCCTTCATGCCGAACCGCGGCCCAGGGACCGGAATGCTGTCACTGATGACTGGCCTCACTTTCTGGGCCGGAACTATGACCTCGTATCTAAAGAAAGCGGACTTCGCACCCGTTGGGACAAAGAAACAGAACCGAAATTGATCTGGGAATTACAGCGCGGGAAAGGATACGCCCCCCCGGTGGCTGCAGCAGGGAAAATCGTCATGGCTCATCGCCTCGACGGGATGGAAACGATCGAATGTCTTGATGCCGCCACAGGCAAACTTCTATGGAGTGATCAGATTCCGATCGATTTTGGAGAATCTTTCGGATACCCCGAAGCGCCCCAGGCACCTCCCACGATTGACGGAGACAAAGTCTATTTCATCGGCACTCGCGCACTCCTGCGCTGCTACCATTTTGAGAGCGGGGAAGTTCTCTGGAAACGGGATCTGGGCAAAGAATATGAAGTGGAAACCCATTTCTTCGGAAAAGGCGGAGCCCCCCTGATCTACGGAAATCATGTCATTCTCAATCTCGGGGGAAAAAACAACAGTGCAGTCGCGGCCTTCGATAAACTGACCGGCAAGTCCGCATGGACCACTGAACAGGACTGGGACGGCAGTTATGCCTCGCCCACGCCGGTGACCTTTCACGGGCAACCGCGTATCCTCGTTTTTGCAGGAGGGGAAAGCAAACCACCCCACGGTGGATTACTTTCAGTAGACCCGGAAACCGGACAGGCCGACTTTGCGTTTCCCTGGAGGGCGACCCGAGAAGCATCAGTGAATTCTTCGACTCCACGAGTCGTCGGGAACCGGATCTTCATGAGCGAAGCCTACACTGAAGGAGGCGTCATGCTCGACATCGATGAAACGAACCAACCCTCCGTGTTCCGGAAACTGCCGGAAACAAACGTGCAGTTCATGACACCGCTCGTTCGCGAAGGACGCTATCTCTATGGAATCACCGAGCGGACGGATATCACCGCGACATGGTTCTGTCTCGATATGAAAACGGGTGAAGAATTGTGGCGGGAAGGCAACTACGGTCGCGGCAATTTTCTGGAAACCGCTGACGGGATATTTGCAACCGGCGAATTCGGACAATTCATGAGCATCAATCTGACACCTGAAGGCCCCGAGATTCTCTCTGAAATGCAGCCGTTCTTTTCACCGGAAACATTCTGCCCGCCAATGATTCACGACGGCCTTCTCTTCCTCGTTCAAAGCACCGCCGAACCGGATGGTTCAAGTCAGCCGAGAATCCTCTGCTTTGACCTCAGGAAGTAGCGGATCACGACAATATTCGTTCAAGTTCCCCGGGCGAGACCGAAACTCAACCGCCCTTCTTCGCCAGCAGTTTCTGATTCATCAACCAGTCACGAACAAGCCCACAGAAAGCTTCAACCGCGGGATTGTTTTGATCGCTTGACCAAACCATCACCAGGGGAATCGTCGCACGCGGCGTGAGGGGGACTAAACAAACCTCGTCCGATTCAGGTGTGATGCTTTCAGGAACCACGCCGACCCCGTCGCCGAATTCGACATAGCGCAGGATCGTTCCAATCACACTCGGGGTATGGACAATTCGCGGGGCAAACCCCGCCCTGCGACAGGCAGCGAGAATGGCATCGTGAGATCCGGCGCCCTCCCTGCGGGCAAGGAGAATGAGCGGTCGATCAGCGAGATCCCCCCATGACACGGAATCCTTCTCCGCGAAAGGATGATGAGCCGGGACTGCGGCGCAGAGAGTCTCCTCAAACAGCTCCAGAGATTCAAGACCGAGGGCCTCGTGCGCCAGCACCGGCCGTGTCAGCCCAATCGAAAGGCGACCCTTGGCGACCATTTCCCAGACACGTTCGGGCGTCCTCTCCTCAAGCGAGACAATGACGCCGGGATTCGATTCACGAAACTGGCGAAGAAGAGGGGCAAGAAATAATTTAGTGGGCGGCCCGATATAGCCGAGGCGCAACTCCCCGGTCCCACCGGACGCCGCATGACGAACCCGACGCACCGTGTCATCCACCCTCTCAAACAAAACCAGACAATCGCGTAAAAGAACCTCACCACTCGCGGTGAGTTGGATTGCGCGACGACTCCGATCAATGAGAGTGACGCCCATCTCAGACTCCAGCTGTTGCATCGACCGGCTCAGCGCAGGCTGTGCAATGTGAAGACGCTTAGCAGCTCGTGAAAAACTGAGCTCTTCGGCAACGGCTTGAAAATACTTCAGGTGGCGGAGCTCCATCCCTTAATTATGCCCACTGGTTATAAATTGCATTCCTTATATGTATTTTTGTTAAGTTAAGTCACTGCTTCAATGAGGTCACTGGAAAGCCTTTCCATCAAGCGATCACGCCACTCCCGATTTCATGACCTTACTTTCCAAGCCCAAACCGCATCCCGGACTCTGGTATCTCTGGATGGGTGCATTCTATCTCGTGTGGGCCTGGTTGGTCTTCGGACACGGACGTTGGAATGATGTTATCGAACACTGGGGTATCGCAGTGGCCATGGCCATTGGCAGCTACGCAGCCGGATCAACCCCGATGGGCGGAGGAACGGTGGGCTTTCCCATCCTTGTCCTGCTCTTCAAGCAATCAGCTGAACTGGGGCGGGATTTCAGCTTCGCGGTTCAATCCATCGGAATGACCAGTGCCGCCATCTTCATCATGGCACGACGCCAGGCTCTCGCCTGGGCCATGCTCAAGGGAGCTGCTCTCGGAATCCTTCTTGCGGTTCCGGTGGGAGTTACGTGGTTTGCCCCCCTCGTCCCCTCCCTTTGGATCAAGCTGATGTTTGCCGTGGTCTGGGGAGGATTCGGACTACTCCATTTGTGGCGCATCGGTGAGATCGCCGGTCACGAGGGCATGACCGAATTTGACGAACGTTGGGATTTCCGGGTCGGCCTCGCCACCGGCCTTCTCTCCGGCCTCATGGTGGTTTCCGTGACAGGAGTCGGCGTCGACATGGTTCTCTACACCATTCTCGTTTTACTCTGTCGCGCCGATCTGAAGATCGCGATTCCGACCTCAGTCGTGATCATGGCGTTCGGCTCACTGGTTGGAATCGCCACCAAAGCGCTAACCTCCGGCGTTCAACCGGGGGTCTATGAGAACTGGCTCGCGGCGGCTCCCATCGTCGCCCTCGGAGCACCACTGGGAGTTTTTATGGTCAATTTCATTGGACGGAAACCAACCCTCTACTTTGTCGCCGTCCTTTGTGTGGGACAGTTTGCCTGGACCTGCTACGTCGAACGTTCAGCACTGGGAACAATCGGCATTCTCACTGCGATCGCCGCGGTAGGCCTCATGTTGTGGGGATTCGAACGCCTCCGCATCTGGGGAGGCTATATTGTCGGGGAGCAGAAACGTAAAAATGCCCGTCGCGCCCTGACCGAACCACCGCTTCCCGAAAGGATCAAAGCAACGGAAAAGTGAGAAAGACCATCGATCCGTCACGAGAGGATATCATGAATGACATGTCCTTCGACATTGGTAAGTCGCCGCTCAATGCCATTATGGAAAAAGGTGAGCCGCTCATGATCGAGGCCCAGAAGGTGTAAAATCGTGGCATTAAAGTCGTAGAGGGGGTGTACATCCTCGATCGCCTTTCGCCCCAGTTCATCAGTCACTCCATGACTGACACCCGGCTTCACACCGGCTCCGGTCATCCAACAGGTAAATCCATCAGGATTGTGATCTCGACCCTGTGCGCCTTTCTGAAACATCGGCATGCGCCCGAACTCGGTACACCACACCACAAGCGTGTCTTCGAGAAGTCCACGCTGCTTTAAATCCTTAATCAAGGCAGCAGCGGGTTGGTCGAGGATTTCGGCATGAACATCATATTGCTCCTTGAGCTTGGAATGGCCGTCCCAGTTCAGTCTGCCACCGCTGGCATAGGCTCCATTGAACAGTTGAACAAAGCGAGTCCCTTTCTCAAGAAGACGACGGGCAAGAATGCAGTTTTTGGCGAAGCCTGCTTTGGTCGGGTTTGACTCATCATCAGCACCATACAGTTTCAGAATATGATCGGGCTCAGTGGAAAGATCGCTGATCTCCGGCACACTCAATTGCATCCTCGCTGCAAGTTCATAACTCGCGATACGGGCGGCAAGACTGCCGTCGAGAGGATTATGCTCGAGATGACGCGCGTTCATTCGCTGAAGCAGGTCACGCGCCGCCTGGTCACTGTTCCCCGTCACTGATTTCGGAGGCGAAAGATGCCGGATCGGATTCTGCGCATTAAAGAGAGTCCCCTGGAACTCCGCAGGCAGAAAACCCGGGCCCCAGTTATTGATGCTTGCCTGCGGAATTCCCCTGGGATCAAGCAGGGAAACGAAAGCCGGCAAATCCTGATTCTCACTGCCGAGGGCATAACTCAGCCAGGCCCCCATACTGGGAAACCCATCCTGAACAAACCCAGTGGAAAGGAAATTTTCTCCGGGGCCGTGAGTGTTCGTTTCACTCGTGAGCGAATGCACAAAAGCAAAGTCATCGGTCAACTCCGCGAGATGGGGAATCATGTCTGAAACCCATTTACCGGTTTGCCCCCTCTGGCGGAACGGATACTGAGGTCGCGCAAGGTTCCCGGAAGGACCCTGAAACGTGACGGGGGGACCTCCGGCGAGCGGTTTGCCGTCCTGCTTGATCAATTCGGGTTTATAGTCCCAGGTTTCAAGCTGGCTCACGGCGCCGGCACAGAATATCACGACAACGTTCTTCGCCCGGGGACGGTGATGAGATTTCCTCGGAGCAAAAGGATTCTTCGGATCAATCTCAGGGCGACCTGATTTCAGAGATGAACCGAGAAGGCTGTCCCCTCCAAGCAAACTGGAGAGCGCAATTGAACTCAGAGCCGTCGCACTGCTCGAAAGAAAACTTCTCCGCCCGAGAAGATGTCGGCCGTGAAGCGAAATGTTTTCAGCATGGTTCATGGAAGAAACAGGAATTCGTTAGAGTTAAAAATGACACGACTGAGAGTTTCCAGGCCGTGCTCGCGAACGACGTACCCGGCATCGAGTAACTCGTCAGCTTCAGGAGAGCGCCCGAAACAAAGCTCCCAGGCCCGTTGAATCTGATTCTCTGCTTTGTCGCCCGCCTCCTGTCTCACTCGCGTAGAAAAATCGGAGGCAAGATCGATGGTGAACTGACTGTTAAAAAGGTTCAACGCCTGAATGGGAGTAGTCGACTGACTGCGACGCGGCGCGCTTTGCCCCCCGTCAGGACAATCGAAAGCACCGAAAACCGCCTCCCTCTCCATCCTCACTTTGTAGGCGTAGATCATGCGGCGACGACCTTCCTCCTTCTGATGAGACTCGATCGGTTTGAACCCCCCGGTTCCCCCGCGGGCATGAAAGAGATCGAATCCACGTCCAAACATGGCCGGATCCAACTGATTGCTCACCGCGAGGATACTGTCTCGAATCGCTTCTGCCTCAATCCGACGTGAAGGAAAGCTCCAGAGAAGCCGGTTATCGGCATCTTTGGCAAGGCCCTCCGCGTGGAGCTCATGTCTCTGCCGATAGGCTTTCGAAGAAACGATCAGTCGGTGAAGATCTTTGACTGACCAGCCGGACCTCACAAACTCCGCGGCAAGCCAATCAAGCAACCCGGGATGGCTTGGTAGCGCCCCGAGATTCCCGAAGTCATTCGCAGTCGCGACGAGACCGGTACCAAAATGCCATTGCCAGATACGATTAACAACGACCCTGGGGGTAAGTGGGTTTTCAGGATCAGTAATCCACGCCGCAAGAGCTTTACGGCGTTCTAAATCCGGTGATTCACGAGGCAGTTCGACAGGGTTGAGAAAAGAAAGAGAAGCCGGCGCGACGACATCGGTGGGCTGTTCCGGGTCACCTCTGTTGAGCAGGTACATCGTCTCAGGCGAACCTGACTTCGCGGCAAAAACCATCTGCCGGCTCTCAGCATAGCCCTCCAGCTCCCTTGCAAGAGGCGTTCGCTCCGCGATCACTTCAAGGGCACGGGAGTGATCCTCTTTGGAAATATCCGCCAGCTGGAAAAGACCCTTTTTTGCTTTCCGGCGATCGAAGGGGGCACGATCTGAATCGTCCGCGACTTTCCTCCACTCGCCGGATTCAGTCTTGATCTCGAAGGTGTAAGTCTCAGCGAGCCGGTCCGCATACTTCCCTGTTCGATCCCGCCCCCACAGTATCCGCTGGATCGTCTCAGGTTTCCTGAACGCCAACTCAATGACCCCACCGCCCTTTAGGTTCGATTTCCAGGCGCTTTCGTTACCATAAACCCCATCGATCGCGCCTTCCGGTTTACCTGTTGTTGAAATTGCTTTCGAACGACGCGCAATGTTCTCACCTTTCCCGTTGTACACTTCAAGTTCGTCAACATAAGGCTGATGACGATTCTCCGAAATCGTAGAGTGAACCGTAAACCGAAGCCCGGTGGCTCTCACCGGAGCAAAACGCTCAATATTGGCACGCGCACTGAGCGAAGCTCTTAGAGTGCCACCGCCGACTTTGAGGAGGTACCTATCCAGTTCCTCATCAAGAGGACGGAGGCGCTTGTTAAGATCGGCAGCACGCGTGTCGACCACAGGATCTACAACTGAACGATCACCGTAACGAACCCCGGCAAAGAAGGCCTGCATCGTGTAGTAATCACGCGCTGAGATCGGATCAAATTTGTGATCGTGACACCTCGCACAACCAATACTCAGCCCGAGAAACGCTTCCCCTGTGTTAATCACCATCTCACCGAGTTCATCCTGCCGGGCGAGTCGCATCGATTCCTCATCTTTTCCGATCTGCCCCGGCAGAAGCGCAGCCGCCGTGACAAGAAAACCGGTCGCTTCCGCTTTCCCCATGGCATCGCCCGCGATTTGCTCGCGAATGAATTGATCCCACGGCGTATTCGCATTGAACGCCTCGATGACATAGTCCCGATAGGGCCACGCGTTCTTCCGCTCGGTATTTACTTCAAAGCCATGAGTATCAGCGTAGCGAACCACATCGAGCCAATGCTGCGCCCACCTCTCGCCATACCGGGGGGAATCGAGGAGTCGTTCGACGACCCCGTCATAAGCCTCAGGTGATTCGTCAGCGAGAAAAGCTTCCAGCTCCTCCGGAGTGGGAGGCAGGCCGATGAGATCGAAAGAGAGTCGACGCAGCAGGGTAACCTTATCTGCCTCCGGCGAAAGACTGAGGCCGTTTTTATGAAGCGACGCTTCGATGAAGGAATCAATCGAGTGTTTACCTTCCGCCACCTCAATGGGCTTGAAAGACCAGTGATCGCTGGTGTCCTCCAGCTCCACCAGATCGACGCCATCGGGCCACACCGCACCCTCGCGAACCCAATCCGTTAAAATTTCGATCTCGTCAGCAGAAAGGCGGGGGCCCTTCGGCGGCATCCTTTCGTCTTCGTTCCCGGTGAGCAAAAACTGAATGAGGGGACTTTCTGACGGCTTCCCCGGAACAATGTCAGGACCATGGTTGTCGCCTCCCGTCAAAGCCGCGGATTTTACATCCAACCGCAGGCCTGACTTCTGAGCCTCCTCTGAATGGCAGTCGTAACAGTGAGCCTGAAAAATCGGGCGGACGTCTTTGACAAAATCAACCGGACCCGCCAGGAGCACCTCACCCGACAGAAACGCCACGAAACATGACAAAGCGATGAAGAGGCGTTTCATGAATTATCCACCTTTTGATAAGGGTTGCCGACTTCATACAACTCACGCACTTCAGCGGCGCTCATCGTCCGCCCGAGAATAATTAACTCATCAAGTCGACCGCTCAGCTTTCGATCCCGCTTGTCCCAGTTTCCGATCTGCGACTGCCCGAGACGGGCAGGATGCGCCACCTCCTGACGTGATTCGCTATCGAGCTTTCCATTCAGATAAAACTTCACGCTCCCTTCTCCGGAATCATAGACCGTCGCAAGGTGAACCCAACGCCCTTTTGCGGGCAGGACCGGAGTGATCGAATCAGGATAGCCATGAGATTCCCGGGAACCGGGAGCAAGGGTATTCGCAGAAAGCGCCCATCGCATGGTGGTGGATCGAGTCACCATCCAGTGAACCTGCCCCGGATTCTCAGGACTCCATCCATCAGTGTGCAGCAGTGATTGATAAGGCAAACCCATTTGATCGAGACGCACCCATGCCGCGAGCGTTAATTCACTCCAGTCCCGATCGCCGCCTACATCCAGCTTCATGTGATCGCCCTGCTCGACAAACTCGGGCGCCCGTAAACCCGGCCAGCGGCCCTGCACCAGGTGGTATTGCCCCGAAGGTAACTCCCCGTCATTCTCGAAATCCAGTAAAGCGATCAGGGCCGGGTCGGATTTCAACCGGGTTAACAAGTGATCCGAATGAGCTCGCATCGCTTCGGCATTATCCAGGTGAAAAAGAGCAAATTCCTCAGGCAGGACAAATGCTGCAGACCTCACCCCCTCAGACAAACCATCCGTCGAACTCAATGAAAATGCTTCGCCGCCCCGGAGATTCTGTCGAGCTCCGTCAGTTGATTCCGCGATCACTTCTCCCTCGAATACATGAATTTCAGATTCGCCGCTCTCTTTCACATCCACCCCGAATTCTGTCCCGAGATCGATCGCCGTACCGGTTGCGGTTAGAACACTGAATCCCTGAGCTGACTCCGGAACGTTCGCAGCGAGCCTTCCCTGAAACAGTCGGAGCCGGTTCACCGATTCGAACTGGAATGAAGCCGGCGCTTCCACCACCACTTTAGCACCCAACTGCGTCTGCATTTCGACAATGCCCCGCTTCAGCTCAAAACGCTCACCATTCAGATCAAGGCCAGCTTCCAATGCCCCGGCACCGATACGACTCGTGATCGTGGCAAAAGGGCGCGGCGGTTGAAAAGCGGCCACGGCGACAAGAAGAACAATCAGGGCCGCCGCCACCCCTATCCAGGTTCGGCGGGATACCCGGGGCTTGATTTCCGGAAGCGCCGCAATTGAGGAACCCTCAGAAAAAGAAGAGGCGGCATTTAAGTGAAGCCCGAGGTCCACATTCAGGTAATCGATAAACTCCTCGCGAAAGGCGCGATCATTTAGAATCGCCTCCTCGAGTTTCGCCATTGTCTCAGCTGTGGCCACTCCCCTGACATACTCTTCCAACCAGATGGATCGCTCCTCATTCGATGTCATTGCCATCCCTCCTTTTGAAGCTCAACTCGTGCGCACTTGGCGAGGGCGATACGGAGACGGTGCAACTGTTTGTATACCGACATGGCCGTTCGTTCCAGGCTCCTCGCCAGCTTCTCAATTTTCGTCCCGCCATCGTAGGCTGACTCAACCAGTGATCGCTGTTCCGGGGAAAGTTTGGCGAGACAGGTTTTTAACGCTTCGCGCTGAGCTGAAAGCTTTCCGGATCGTGCTTCCGACTCCTGTGCGAGCAGGGAAATCGTATCGTCGCCAAACACGAGTCGCTCCCGGCCCTGATCCCTTCGCCACGAAAGGACCTTGAATTTTGCGACCGTAAAAGACCAGGCGCGAAATTCTTCCTCAGTCTCCCCCGGAAACTCACCGAACTTTTTCCACAAGGTGATCGCGACTTCCTGAAGAACGTCATCAGCATCGCCCACCGTCGGGACAAGAGACCGCACAAATATCCGCAAAGCCGGTTCGGAGCTCGTGAACCGGCGCAAAAAATACTCGTGCCTGGAGTCATCCATCGATGTCATACGCTTTATCATTCCGTGAAATGATATTCTTTGCCGCCTTATCTCAAAAAAGTTTTCGACGGCTCAATCGGCGTACCACTTCGGGTTGGCGCCCTTTCATGACCCCGGAGCTGTTTTCTCAAGCTATTGGAGGTCAACCACCGGCTGGATCATCTCCCATGCCTCCCGGCCTTGAATCAAGCGGCTCCTGACAAGCGTGTCCTCGTCTACAATCCCGGCACCGCTGAATCCCTCAACCCCGCCGGCGCGTTAAGAATCGCAAGCAGCACTCCTCCCATTAACAGTTGCAGATGGTTATAATTACCATAATCTATAGCGCTCATGAAGCGCCTTCTGTTCATTCTCGCTCTCACGATCATTCTCACCCTTGGCCTCCGGCCCGGCAGAGAATTCGTCCTCGCCTGCGGGAGTGAGCAATTTGGAAGCGCCTTCAGTGAAAACCTGGCCGTAAGATGGCTTGAATCTCTCGACCAGGACGACCCGGAAGCTACTCCAAAAGACGTCACTCATGAAATGGGGACGACCTGGGAACTGGCTGATGACAGTGAAATAGATGCCGTTATTCTCGCGGCCGATCGGAAAACGACACAACTCCGCGTTCTCAAAACGCAGGGAGTCGCTCAAGTAAAACTGAGTCTGTTCTCTGAGCCTGACCGTCAAAAGATTCTCTCCTGGGTGGAATCTGAAGCCCGCCATGGCGTCGCCGGAAACCCGATTCCCTTAAAGAAACACCAATGGCCCCGGGAATGGCGAAACAGAAGCGAGCTGCCGCTGCTCAGAATCGACGACACGAATCGCTGGAAGAGTGAACATTTCGAAATCACGAACAAGGCAGGCGTCAATCGCGATTCACTCAAATCCATTGTCACGATTTGTGAATCCGTGGACGGCGCGCTGAGATCACTCCCTCTACCGCTTCCCGTAAACTGGGGACGCCCCACCGGCGAACGAAGGCAGATAGTGATCGAGCCGGAAAATTCCCCGAAGGCGGTCGATAACGCGGCGGGCTACTGGGACCCACGCACCGGTGTCGTCCATGTCTTCTCGGAATACCTCACCGAGCCGGACCACCAACTTGTTGTCTTCGAATTCGACAAGCCGCGGAAATTACAGAAATACGACATCATCGTCCATGAGATCACCCATCAGTCTACCGCCGCGCTGATCTACCTCGACATCCCCGCCTGGGTTCCGGAGGGAATGGCCGAATACATGGCCGCCACGCAGCAATCTCCTGCCTCCTACTTCTTCAAAAACACCCACGTCACCTTACCCTATCATATTAACAAACGAATTCTCGGTGACCGGATCGTGAAAGAGCGAAAATTGAATCTTGTCCACCTCGAGAAACTCATGACCCGGGACTTCAAAACCTGGAATCGAATCGTTGAAAGCGGCGACACCGCCAGTGAATTGCAATACAATCAAGCGCTCCTCCTCGTTGACTACTTCTGCCATCGTGATCACCCCAACGGGCTCCACTTCCGCCGTTACCTCGAATCAGTTCTCAGCGGTGTCTCTGAACCCGAAGCTCGCGCCCGCCACCTCATGAGAGGACGCAGCTACGAAGCACTGGAAACAGCCATAGTCGATCTTTGGCAACCGCTCGGCTATGCCATCAATTTCCAGAGCCGGGGGGAGATCAAATCAGACGACGTGACCTTTGACCGGGATGCTGAAGAGATCAAAAAGACGATCGCCTCGCAGCGCGCCATGGCCCAATAGATGCCGTGCAAATGAAATCCTACTGGCTCCGCCGTCTTTCATGGCGGGTCGAAGATTTCATCATTCGCGCCATCTCCACCGGCAGCCCAGACGAAAACTTCATGAGCTCTCCCGTCTCCGGATGAGGAAAACTCAGCTCCGCCGCGTGGAGCGCCATGCGCTTCGGCCGCTCACTGACGGGCCGGTCAGCCTTCGGCAAATCTGAATCAGGGTGATACTTATCATCACCGATGATGGGACAGCCGATATCAGCAAGCTGAACCCTGATTTGATGACGACGGCCGGTCTCGATCGTCAGCTCAAGCACAGAACGCTTCTCCGTCTTCCGCAGCACTTTATAGTGCGTTATTGCCTCGCGGGTGTTTTCACTTTTTGGCGAGCTGTAGACCCGAAGCTTATTCGACTCATCTAAATGACTGCGCAGAGTCCCGCTTTTGGCGGGGGGCACTCCATCGACAACCGCGAGATACTTTTTGGAAGCGCGCTTCCAATTATTCTGCAGTTCAGCCTTTGCCTCTTCACTCCGGGCAAACACCATCAGCCCCGAAGTATCCCGGTCGAGACGGTGCACGATCCAGATCCGATCCCTGCCGCGCGGGTGAGTCTCCTTCACATATTGCGTCAGCTCCGAGTAGGCAGTGACATCACCCGCCGCCTTCGTTGCAATCGAAAGAAGTTTAGCCGGTTTAAAGATCACGATGACAGACGCGTCCTCGTGTATCAATTTCATGCCTGCAGGAAGCGCCGGGCCCGGAGGAGGCTTCGGCGTCGGTGCCAGAGTAACGACATCGCCCGCCGTGAGCGGGTGATTGGAATGCTTCACCACCTTTCCGTTCACCTGAATTCCATCAAACTTCAGCCACTGCCGGACTTTAGTACGCTTCACTTCGGGGAGTTTCTCAAAAAGAAAAGGAAGGAGAGTTCCATCTTCTTCGACAGTAAATTTTTCACTCATAGGATCAGGGACCAGTCGGAATACTCGTTCCATTCCTTGAACTCGTCGTCCAGTTTCTATCCATCGCCCCGTTGACGAAAGACCCGTTTTCCGGTGAGGTGACAGGATGCAGCGCATTCAACCCTGTTGGCTCAACCGCCTAACCCTCTTCAGTTTCGGATTCCTTCTTCACGTCGGTAACTTATCCGCCCACGCAGAGGAACTCTTCGACCTGGAAGCCATCCGTGATCCGGAATCTCTCGACATCGAAGTGCTGAGCGACTGGACCGTTTCAGCAAAAGAACCGGGCGTGAAACAAAAGCTTCTCGAAATCACGGTTTGCGAATGGTGGCCGGGGCAGAAAGTAAGACTGCCCGTGACCTTGAACGCTCCCGCTGACGGGGGCCTCGTCCGAAACCTTGTCGTCGCAAACCAGGGGCTTGGAGAACGTCCCACCCTCCCCGCGAAAGGACAGCTGACCCTGTTAAAGGATCACGGCGTCGGAGTCGTCCTCATCGGCATGGGCACGATCGACATGATGAAACCGATCGGCGAACTGCATCTTGGAATGAAGAAGAAGCTTCTCGAGACTCAACACCCGCGCTACTCCGTTGCGTGGATTTGGGGGATGAGCCAAATGCGCGCGCTCACGGCGGCAATGACCGAACCCGAGATCTTTCAGCCGGAAAAAGTCCTCACCACGGGCGGCTCAAAACGGGGCGTCGCCTCAACCGTTGCCGGGATCATCGATCACCGTTTCACGGCGATCATGCCGGTAGTCGCCCCCATCGCAGGGAATCCGGGCGCCCCCGTTTTTGTTGAAGGCACCGAACCGGAATCGATCCTCGCGGCGAACGACGCCTTTCTTAAAGCGGCGGACCCCGTCCATGCGAAAGCCTTCCGGGACCGGTCAGAACGAAGGGGAAATCATCGCGTCACTCTCGCGGAGGCCGCCGAAGCCGGCTGGAGTGAGGAGGACATGAAAAGAATGACCGATCTGGTTTGGGACGCGTCGCGCATCACGAATTTCCTTCCGGAAGTCGAGGAACGCGGCCTCGCCTTTTTCTGGAATGTGGGAACCAATGACAGTGTTTCCCCCAACCTCAAACAGGCAGGGAAAGAGCACCCTGACTTCCCTCTCTACATCGTTCCGGGAGGACAACACGGCGGACCGGCAACGGCAGGATTCACGAAACGGGTTCCGGCTCAGCCGGAAGTGGAGGAAAACTTCCTGAGTTTTGCCCTGAGTCACTTCGAAAAAGCGCGTTCCATACCGGACACTCCCGAAGTAAGCCTCGAAAACGCGGGGGATACCGTCACGGTCACCGCTACTTTTCCTTCCGGAACCGAGCCGATAACGAACGAAGTCTATTATTCGATCGACCGTTCCGGTCCTTACACCCTCGACTTCGAGTTTGATGTCTGGAAGACCGTCCCCATGAAAAAAATCAAGGCAGGGAAATACGAGGCAAAATTTTCACTGCCTGAGGGAACAAGCCCCCGGCGCATCGATGTGGTGACGCGACATCGTCATCTCGAGAACGGCTTAGCGCTCACCTTTTCCGGCCCTTATTCCTCGATAGACCTGAACTGAGTGGCACGACGCCACGGAGCAGCTAAGCTGATCTTCTCATGTCGACTCAGCCGTCACACCCCAATGATCCCCTTCACGGGATCACTCTGAAAAAAATTCTCGAAACACTCGTCGAGCGACACGGATGGAAGAAACTCGCCGAAGAGATTCAGATCCGCTGTTTCATGTTTGATCCCACCATCAATTCGAGCCTCAAATTTCTCCGCCAGACACCTTGGGCACGAAGAAAAGTCGAAGAGTGGTATGTGCGGGATCTTTCTGAAGAGCCGTAGATGCCGACTGAAAAATGGTATCCTCAATGGCCAAACAGATGAGCGTCTCCTTCCGGTGAAGCCGGAGCACCTTCAACGCCCTTGCGGCGACGGAAAAGCATCGGCCCCGGCCCGAATCTCAAAAAGAGCAGGGTCGCCGCAGTGAAATAGCTCAACGCAAACGCCCAGTAGGTATTCGCGCCACCTTCACCCGGCGTCACCGGAAAAACGAGAATGGTCCCGTTAAAAACCAACTGCATGACGAGAACCAGGAACCCGCTCCGCGTGTGGTGATAAACAAAAGCACACATCACGGCGATTCCCATCTGGTTGAAAAGCAGCGCAAGGATCGGTAGATCGGGAATAATCCCAAAGTTATAGATCGACATCGGAAGCCACCATAGCGTCCAAAACACCCCGACGATCAATCCCGAGAGATAGAGGGTTAACTTCTCAGAGAGTTTCCGAAGCGCATAGCTCACCCAGACAATTTCCCCGATGAAGGAACTCACCAGCAAAGTGATGAGCAGTTTCGGGTGCGCCAATCCACTCAATCCGGCTGCCAGCTCAGAAACCGTCAGAAAATCACCCGTCACGAAGCCCTTCAGCGTGAGCACGACGATACAAATCGCAATCGTCCACCCCATCGCAAAAAGATAAAGCACCGGCGAACGCCTCCATTCTACCATCGGCCGGAGCATCTCCCTCAAACCGCTCCATCCCCGCACTAGTAAAATTAGACCAAACAGCAACGAACCAAGCAAGGCAAAGCGCCCCATCCCGTATACGCCCTCGGGAAGGACGCCTTTCATGATCAAGGTCACGAAGAGTGCGTTTGAAAGAACGAGGAGCGATAAAAATACCCAGACTTCGTGCCGACGAATGAAATTCATGAAGGAAACAGCTCCCTACAATATCATGGTAATTATTGAAATATCAATAATTCAAACAGGATCCTGTTAAGCAACAAACGGCAGCCTGACGATAGTGATGCACACCGGAGGATTAACGATGGGACATCAACGAAGCAGCGGAAGCGCTTCCGCCCCCATCAGCCACGGCCAATGCGCTTATCTTTACTGCTCCCCTGACTCTTCGGCTTAGGTGTTGGCGCGACCCCCCGTCCAAACTGCGAAGGAGCGGAGGAAGATGACTTCTTCGAAGACGAACTCGGCTTCCTGGATGGCGAAGGCTTTTTCGGTGGGGAAGGTTTCTTTGCTACCGGCGGCTTAGGCTTGTGACTGCTCGAATGCCCTCCTCCTCCATGTGCCCGGTGATTGGAATGGCTTCGGTGATTGGAATGACTGTAACCATAGTTCCGGTAATAGGTCGGTCTCGACTGATAATATGACGGACGGCTGTTGTAGCTTGAGGAATAGCCGTTGTTGTAGGTCGAGTCGCAACTCGTCGAGAACGCGGAAAGAAACAATCCCGCGACGCTCAGAAAAAAACCGCGAAGGATGTGTCGTAAGGAGGGAAATGTCTTCATGTTTTCAGGGGAGGTCTAGTGATTGGACGAGTTCCTGTGGAAAGTATGCACCCTGATTCAACTATCGCTGAATGAAAACTTCACCAATTCGTCACTTAAGCTGAATCTTCTCCCCCGGGTTACGTGCCGAATGCAGATGACGTGCTACACTGCCTTCTCAGCTTCCATTCATGACAAATAACGACATCCTGCGCCGCCTTCGCCACGCCTTGAACATGAACGATTCAAAGGTCGCAGAGATCATTTCACACACCGGGGAGGAAACGACTCGCACTCAGGTAACAAACTGGCTCAAACGTGAGGAAGATGAGGGCTATGCCTCCCTTTCAGACCTCACTCTTTGCCGTTTCCTCGATGGACTGATCATCGAAAAGCGGGGTGCCCGCGCCGACGGGGCGCTTCCGGAACCTCAGGAAGCGATCTCCAACAATGAGATTCTCAAGAAGCTCCGCATCGCTCTGGAACTGCGCGATGAAGAAATGAACGCCGTCTTCACCAACGTCGAATTTGTTGTCACCAAAGCCGAGCTCGGCTCCTTCTTTCGCAAAGAAGGTCATCGCAACTACCGCCCCTGCCCCGAGCAGGTCCTGAGGAAATTTCTTCAGGGACTCGGCAAAACACCTGAGTGAAATAGCAGAACCGGAAGAAAATGAACCGCGCGACCACCGGGCCGACAACTGCTGTGAAACGAACGGAAACGGTTGTGCTGCTTCACGGCCTCGCGAGAACGACCAACTCCATGAAAAGGATGGAGGATGCTCTCACTCACGCCGGATACCGGGTCGTTAATATCGGATATCTTTCGAGGCAGTTTCCTGTCGAAGCGCTGGCAGAGAAAGTTCTCGGGGAAATCAGAAACCGTATCAAAAAAACCGACCGCGTTCATTTTGTGACGCACTCACTGGGAGGCATTATCGTGAGGTATCTCCATGGGCACCTGAGTTTCGACCAGATCGATCGTGTCGTCATGCTCTGCCCACCAAACAAGGGAAGCGAAATCGTCGACCATCTGGGAGGCCTCAAACTCTTCGAATGGCTGAACGGCCCCGCTGGTTTACAACTTGGAACCTCCCCGACCGGGTTTATTTCCGAACTCGGACCCGTAAATTTTGAGCTGGGAGTGATCACCGGAGACAGAAGCATCAACTGGCTTCTCTCCACCCTGATCCCGGGTAAAAATGATGGAAAAGTTTCTCTCGAAAGCGCCCGTATCTCAGGGATGACAGACTACAAAGTGGTTCATGCGACACATCCCTACATCATGAGAAAGAAGGAAGTCATTCGGGACGTGCTCACCTTTCTTGAAACGGGAAGGTTCTCTGACTGAATTTCTTCGAACTCACCTTCGGCGAATGCCCTGCCCTCCAACATCGTAAGGATATTTTGATTAGTTGTTGATACTGAATGACTTTGAAAGTTTCGCCTCAATTTGATTGACCTGCTTACAAACTACGCAAGAATGGCTCTCTTGCGCTTCGGGTAACTTCACCCATTTGGCAACTGTGGATGATCTTCGGAGAAGCCACAAACAGCAGAGTCAATGAAAGTAAATTACCTATGAATGGTCGTCGCTCCTCCTACCTTCCGGACAACTCCTGTGTCAGCAGTCTTCGAGCTATCCGGCTTTCAGGAGGGCTTCTGCTTGCCTGCCTCGTGGCTCTCCCGTTTTTTGCCCGGTCCCAGAGCGACATCAGCTACAGCGGCAGCACCAGCGGGACATGGAGCGACGGAACAAACTGGGTCGGAGGCACGGCGCCGGGATCAAACGATGATGCGAACTTCGTAGACGGTGGCAATGGCTTCCTGACCATCAGCCTCAATGGGATCATCGCCAGTCACCTTGATTTCAACGGAGCGAATGTCGGGGCCTACATTCTCGGAGCAGGTGGTATCGGCGCTGAAACGTTCAGCCTCGATGGCGCCGCCGCCGCCGCCGAAGGCATCTTTCTCGCCAGTAATCTGAGCAATGACATCACCGTCAATGCAAATATTGAACTCACAGGAGCTGCCGGAACTTATCGATTCGACAACCGCGATCTTGACAACGACCTGATCATCAACGGAGTGATCAATGCCGCCGGCAGTGGAAACCAATTACTCAACTTCGGAGATTTCAACGAGAGAGCTTCGAAAGTTATTCTGAATGGCGATGTCACCATCTCCACTGCTGACAGACTCACTATCAGCGTCACAGGTGAGCAACTAACGATCAATGGAGAGGTTACCGGGACCGGTAACACCATGCGAACCATTGTCCGGGACGGAGGAGTTTTAACGGTCTCATCCACCGGAAAAATGGGAGAGGGTTACTTAAACTTAAGGGAAGGAAGTGTCATTCTAAACAACACAACCACCCCTCAACTTCTGGACAACGGCCTGGATTTCGGCCACGCCACCACAGGCGATGGCGACTCTTTTCTGACGATTGCCGCCGGTGCCACCCTTAATCTCAACGGCGATTTGAAATATCTCGCCGACGATGATGTGGCAAATGTCGCTACCGTTTCCGGAGGAACCATTGACCTCAGCGGCAGCAGTCGAAACTACACCATCAACGATAACGCTCTTGTCACCGGGTCGGAGTTAATTTTGTCGACGGAGTTCAAAGGAAACGGGAACGACAACGCAAGTGCTGAGGACTTAAATATCATCGGAGATGGCACGCTGACCTGGGACAGCACTATCAACCAGGCCAACGCCAATGAACTGATCGACTTGGTCACTTTCAGCAACAAAAAGACGGTAGTTGGAGCGAACGGCACGCAAATGACCGGTGTTCGACGAAGCTTCCGCGTCGCGCAGCGCAACAACGCCACCTTCTCTGACTTCGACATCGAATTCGACATCAACGGTCAGACGGTCACTTTCGATGACGACTTCACTCTGGGGGCCTCCAACTCAAGTAATGTCACTACTCATTCCTTCATCAATATCACTGACTCGGCAGATTCCGAAACCAGCTTTCTGAATCTCACCGGAGACAACGATATTACAGTGAACAATGGAAACACCGCCGGGGATGAAAATGGCGACAACCGCACCGTGACCATTTCCGCTGATATTGTCTTCTCAACAGACACAACCATGCTATTCGGAGTACAGGACGGATTCGACGACATTGACCTCGATGTCTCCGGAACCATCCAGGGTGCCGGTGGCGGCGGGGAGGGAAACGTCCAAAAAAACAGTGCCGGAACGATACGACTGTCTGCCACAGATAACGATTACAACGGCCTCATCGTTGCTGACGGAAAAGCTATCATCACCAACGCAGGAGCCTTGGGAGATAATTTTGTTCAGGGAGGGATTAACGAAGTCGACGGAACGCTCGAGATCATTGCGGCTACGGACCAAACCTTCTTCCACGTGATTCGAGTCGGAGAGCACGGCACCACAGCAGCTTCAGCCGCAACTGACACAGGAGGTTTTATCCTTTTGAACAATGGAGCCGGCACCGCCACCTTTACAGCAAGCAGCACAGGATTCGACATCGATACCATTGCCGATCGAACTCTCACTTTGGGTGGAAGCAATACCGGCGACAACACCATCGAGGGAGTGATGCGTAACCACGCCGATGCGAATATCCTCAGTCTCGTGAAACAGGACGCCGGCAAATGGATCCTCAACGGAGACAACACCTACACCGGAACAACGAGTGTAAACGAAGGAACTCTGGAAATCGGCGGGACGAATAAAACAGATATCTCGGTCGCAGCTGGAGCTGCCTTAGGAGGAGAAGGAAGCACGACCGGAACTTTGACACTCGTTGATGGGGCTGTTATTGATGCCGTGAATGGCTCGACGACAAGTGCTTTGACTGCAAGTGGAGGGCTTGATCTCACTGGAGTATCTGCCGGCGGGATTCTTGTCAACTTTGCCAATGGTGGGCCGGGAGCGTTCACCGTTCTCGACTACGGGAGCACCTCACTAGGCGGATTCACTGCCGGCACAAACGGCGAAACGTTCTTTACCAATAACACTGGTCTTACCGCCAGCGGTCGCGTCGGCGGCGGATCGGGAACCTTCGCCGACACGGGGACAGCGATCACATTTGACCTTGGATTTGAGACACGCACATGGGCGGCAGCAGCATCGACCGCCAATTGGATCAATGGAAACACTGCGGACAACAACTGGGTTGAGGGTGATAACGACTACTTTGACGGCGACGCCGTCATCTTCACCGATGCTTCAGTCGATAGCAATGCACCAACCACAGCACAGAACGTGACTATCGTGGGTGATGTTGCCCCGAGTTCGGTTAGTTTCACCAGCAATGATGCCGACGTCACCTATGAAGTCGGTGGCGCAGCAATCACCGGATCAGGCAGTCTCTCAAAAACAGGAACTGCCGACGTCACCCTGACCGGCGCCAATACCTACACCGGCGGAACCAGCCTCGGCACCGCGGGAGACCCTACCGGAGCCGGAATCACTATCATCACCGACTCAGCCGCCTTTGGAACCGGCGGAGTTCTCATCGCGGGAACCAATACAGAGTTGCAAATCAACGGAGCGGCGACCGGAACAATCGTAAATGATTTTGAAATTACGAGTGACGGAAACAATCGCTTCATCGACTTCAATCTTGATGGCGCCGGCGCCATCGAACTCTCCGGCGACATCCTCATAAACGAACCGGCCAGCTTTCGCAGCATCATCGAACTTGGCGATGATACCGTCACCATGAGCGGCGTTGTTAGTGGTCCCGGTGCACTGAATATCCGGGAAGGTGGCACTCTCATTCTGAACAATGACATGAATACCTTTGGTTCCGCCGCAGATACTAACAATGGCCGGTATATAACGATCCGGAACGATGCCACTCTTCAAATCACCAGCATCGCTAACGCAGGGGTCGATAGCGCAATAGGTCATGTCCGCGAAATCAGATTTGGAACCAATGATACCGATGGAACCCTGAACTACGTTGGAGCCACAGCAGGGATCACTGACCGCCTCGTCATCATCGGCGGTGCAAACGACACCACTGGAACCGGGGGAGCCTTTATCGACAACAACGGGACAGGTGTTCTCCAGTTTACCAATGCGACTTTCAATATCACCAATTCCGTAAGCACCGAAGCAAAAACCCTCACCCTCGGAGGTACTAATACCGGGGAGAACCGCATTGATGGCGTGATCGCCGACAATAATCAGCCCGGCGGCGGCATCATCAATCTTGCGAAAGACGATGCCGGAACCTGGTTGCTGAACGGAACCAACACCTACACCGGCACCACGACCGTCAATGGCGGAACGCTTGGTGGTACCGGTTCGATCGCGGGAGGGCTTACGACCGTAAAATCAGGAGCTACAATTACCGCCGCGACCGACGGAACCACCGGAACCTTTGCCATCGGAAGCGGGGGACTCGACATGGAGGCTGGCTCCACCTGGCTCGTCGATCTCGTCCAGGGAACAAGCGTGGATTTAATCACTGTCGGCGGAACCCTCAACTTGAACAACGCGAACCTCGTCCTGAACGATTCGAACTTCTCCGACGACGGAAGCATCCACAACATCGCCTCATACTCGACACTGGGAGCGACGCGATTTAATGGATTCTCGGAGAATGCTTTCGTCACCGGCCAGAACGGCGGCACATACCGGATCAACTATGGCACCGTAAACGCCAATTTCATCACCCTTACCGCTGTCCCCGAGCCGCAAACCTGGGCAGCGATGGGATTGCTTCTCGCGGCAGCATTCTTCGTCTATCGGAGACGACGTTCTCCGTCAGCGAAGGAAGCCTGACCTGAGGCCGACTTCCATCAGATTTACCGGAGACGACGATCTCCCGCCTCCGGCCTATTCCTCCCACACGAATTCATCCGTCGAAAGGCGATTATAATTCCAGGCACGTTTGGGAAGCTGGCGCTCATTCGCGAGCGTCATATAGGCTGAAATTCCTTCAGCGATCGCTTCTGCTAATTCCTGCCGCCACTGCGGCGAATGAATCTTTTTCGCTTCTTCGGGGTTGGTGACAAAGGCCCCCTCGATCAGGATTGAAGGCACCTCGGAATAACGCAACACGAGGTAACGGGCACGCTTCACCCCGCGATCAAAACTCTCCGGCAATTTTCCGAGAAGCGTGTGGTGCATGGTACTGGCAAAGACGAAGCTCGCCGTCGCGACAGCATTACCGGCGTCCCGTCGGCGATCGAGAATAGGGTCAGGAGCCTTCCCCGTGGTCGGTAAACCAGGCGCCGGAAGAGCGTAAACTTCAATCCCGCTCGCTGACGGCTTCCAACCCGCCGAGTTAAAATGCACGCTCACGAAAACAGGGGACTTGTAGTTCCTGTTCATCTTCGGTCGCTCCGAGAGCTCGACGAAGGAATCGGAGAGACGACTCTGGACAACCTTAACACCCTGCGCCTCAAGAAGGGAACGGGCACGATTCACGACATCGAGCGAGTAATCTTTTTCGTCGCCATAAGGGCTTCGACCACCCCGGTCATGACCGCCATGCCCCGGATCAAAGACCACCGTCTTCACTGCTTTGATCTCCTTCACCGAAGCCGGACTCATCGCCGGTCCCAGGGTTGCATTGATGTCCGCGACCGACACAAAAGGAGTCCCTCCACTCACCGTCACCGGATAGGAAAGCCAATGACGGATGCCATCGACGATCACCTCACGAGTGCCAGTCTTCACGACGAGGCGGTGTGACTCACCGGCGAAAGCCAACTCACGCTCCCCCTTCCGGCGATTCCCTTTCGTCATCGCAAAAGCAGCCGCAAAGTCAGCAAGAGGAACAAAGCTCTGATCATTTATCTGCTTTGTTCGCCACTCTGCCTCTGCAGAAAACGGGAGCAGAGTGAGGAACCCTAACACCAGCCACCTGCCAAAGAAAAATCTATCAGTCAGATTGGTGCGTCGTTTCATCCTCTCAAAGAATCATTAATCCACGGTTTTACCACCGCGAACCGATCAAGGCGCAAAGAGAATGCAGATCGGTGACGGGACATTGATGACATGGCCCCGCTGATAGGTCAGCTTGCCGGTTTCTGCATCGAGCGCATGAACAGCGATCGTATTGGAGTCAGCCCCTGCCGCAAGAAGCCAGTTGGCGTCCGGGGAAAGATTGATATTCCTCGGAAAGGCACCACGAATCGGCTGCACCTGAATCACCGAAAGCTCGCCAGTGGCCTTTTCCGCCGCATAAACACTCACCGTGTCGTGCCCGCGATTAGAGGAATAGACAAACTCACCGGAAGGATGAACGAGAATCTCTGCTGCTGAGTTGAAATTCTCTCCCGCCTTCGCTTCCTCACTCAGCGCCGGAGTGGTGGAAAGCTTCTCCGCCGAACCCTTCTCCGCATCCCAGGCAAAAGTAGTCACAGAGAGCGATAGTTCATTCAGTAGATAGATAAACTTTCCGTCCGTCGAAAAACGCATGTGCCGTGGCCCTCCCCCGGGAACTGAAGCGGCAAACCCATGCGCGGTGATCGAAGGTTTCTCTTCGTCCACCTTGTAGATCACGATCCCGTCCATTCCAAGATCCGGCACGAGCGCATACTTCCCGTCCGGCGAAAATCCACACCAGTGAGGGTGGGGTGAATCCTGCCGCTTCTCCACCACACCGGACCCTCCCTCGTGTTCAATCACACCCGGCTCACCGGGGTTTCCCTCTTCATCGAGAGGGAAGAGAGCCACCGACCCTCCACCATACTGTGCCGTCAGGAGAAACTTTCCGGTAGGATGAACCGCAATATGTGCCCCGCCCCCGTCGCCCGTCGGAACGAAGCTCATGAACTCGAGGGCACCGTCATCGCCAGGTCGATAGGCTGCGACACCGCCTTCTTTCTCCACCGAAGCCACCGCATAAAGAGTCTCGCCCTTCGGGTGCATCGCAAGGAAACCCGGAGAAGTGATCTCAGCCGCCCGGGTCGCACTCGAGAGCTTCCCGGTCTCTGGATGGAAAGTCGCATGGAATATCCCGTCAGCTCCTTTGCCTCCCGTGCCAAAATAGACATCGATAGGTTGCGCTCGAACAGAAACCAGAAGAAGGGCTGGAGTAATCAGGTAGAGAAATAATTTCATCACGACGAGTTTCCGCATTTGAGGCACCCCGGTCAAGACACGTGGTTTCGGATATGAGCCATCATCTTGATCACGAAAAACGAAGCAAAGATTCACTTGATCTTATGCAGACATTCAAGCGATGTTCCCGCCATGAGCTTTACGAGACTTCTTCTTCTGACTTTTACCGCAGCCCTCTTCATCGGCACCCCTGCCACCCACGCACAGGACGGCAATTTATTCGCCGCACTTTTCGGAGCCAAACAGGCGAAAACCAGCTCCTCTTCAAGTTCACGCTACAGCGGAAAACGCGTCGAAATTGACCTGACCAAACAACAACTGAAAGCCTACCAGGGGAACCGGGTCGTCTTGAGAACCCGCATCAGCTCCGGAAAAACCGGCAACACCCCTACCGGAAATTTCAAGGCAGGCCCCTACAAGTCAGCGACACACTTTTCCAGCCTCTATCACAATGCCCCGATGCCATGGAGCGTACAGATTACCGGTAACATTTTCATTCACGGCTTCAGCGTTGTCCCCAATTACCCCGCCTCGAAAGGTTGCGTTCGTGTCCCGATCGACGGAAGAAATCCTGCGAAGCGACTCTTCAACTGGATTGATATTGGAACACCGGTTCGGGTGTTTTACTAAAAAAAACGCCTCTCCTCAGTCACTCCACTTTCCCAGCGCGCGAACCGCAAGGAAAGTGGTCACCGTCACGAGAATCCCGACGACGATGAAAAACCCCGCCTGATTTTCCGCGAGCGGGATTCCCCCGACATTCATCCCGAAAAGACCCGCGACCAAATTCACGGGAAGGGCGAGCACTGTCACCAGGGTCAGCACGAAGAGCGTGCGATTACTATGCTCAGTGGTAAGCGCATAGAGTTCCTCCTGCAGAATTTTGATCCGCTCGGTCAGCGCGATTGAATCCTGCACCGCCGTGGAGAATTCCTCCGTTGCCTCCCGCAACTCCTGAAGATCAGGACCACTGATCCAGGCAGGAGGACGACTCAAGAGACGAAACAGCGCCGCCGGTTCCGGAGCGAGAAGACGCTGAAGCCGAACAAGAGTTCGCCTCAAGTTACTGAGATCCTTCCGGTTACTGGAGATACGATTCGCGAGGAGACTGTCTTCAATCTTATCAACCTTTCCTGTCGTCCGGCGAATCACCTGAACCAGGACGTCAGCCTGATCTGTCATCAGCACCCCGAGCATATCAGCCGGGGAGCGGAAGGGTTCCCCGGAACGAACCGATGAACGAAGCCGGTCCACCGAACGAAGGGGGCGCATTCGGGCACTCACCATAAAGCGCGGTCCAATGCAGAGACGCAAGGTCGCGATCGCCGACGGATCAAAGGTGAAATCAAAGAGGATATCGTGAACCACCGCAACGAGCGTGTTTTCGTTTTGCTCGATCCGGGTCGCGCCAACTGTTTCATTCAGGTCGTCAAAATAGGCATCCGGCAGAGCCAGGTTCTCCCGCATCCAGGGAGCGGCGGCGGCATTGGAAAGGGAGAAGTGAAGCCAGATGAACGCCGACTCCTCTCCCTGTTTGCCTGACAATATTCTTGCCGCTTCATCTCCCGTGATTGGCTCCCCGGCTTCTCCCGGACGGAACGAATAGGCCCAGACAAGGCCCTGCTCATCAGAGCCGTATCGAGGTTCAGGAGATTTCATATCAAGAGCAGAGAGGCACAATTCCGTTGAAGGATCGGTAGGCGCTTTTCGGATATGGAGCAATTCGAGAATGGTAACAAAGGGGAGCAAATCAACCTGACCCCAAAATAAGCATAAAAATAGAAACTCTATTCCGCTTTGTTTGTTCCATAGGGAACAATATGATCACCTCAGCCTCCGACGATCCCGAATCTCAAATCGCCCTCTTTCTTGGCCGGGCCTACTATTCCTACCTGGGAATGCTCGGACGTCTCCTCAAAACCAGAGGCCTCGACAGAAAACTGCGGCCCGGAATCGGAAACATCCTCTTCGCCCTCTTTCGGCAGGATGACCTCACTGCCTCGGAAATCGGAACCCGCCTCGGACTTGCCCGCTCCACCATGGCCCGACTCGTCGATAAAGTTCGCGCGCTCGGCCTCGTCACAACTCGACCCGATCCTGACGATGGACGCGCCATCAGAATCTCCCTCACCGCTGAAGCACGTGACCTCATGCCTGACTGCTTCGAGCTCGCCAACCACATCGAGTCGACCATCTGCCGGGGATTTTCAACCCGGGAGCGGGAGCAATTCGCCGACCTCCTCCTCCGCGCGACCACCAATATCAATGGGGAACTCAAAGCCCTCGACAAACCGAAACCAAAGACGGAAAACCCATGAAAAAGACGACGATCACACTCCTCACCGCCACCCTCTCCCTCATCTCAACAGGCCTCACTGCTGAGATTGACTGGGACCGGGCAAAAGAACTGCGCCGGAAAATGCAAAACGGACAAACGCTGAGCGAGGAAGACAGCGCCTACCTGAAAACCGCGATGGAAGCTCGCGCCGCCGGCAAACCATCGCGTAGCAACACGACGAGAGGAGATGGCAGCGATGAAGTGGCCACCGTCGCCCCTGTCAACGTTTCCGAAGAAGACAGTCCCGTGCAGATGCTTTCCGTCACCGCCTCCGACGGCTACAAACTCGAAATTGCCTATCGTGCCCCGAAGGCCGACCGGCCTCTCCCGGCTGTCATCTTCATCCACGGCAGCCTCGGAAACCGTCGCCTGCATGAACTCGTCGACAACGTAACCAACGGCCCGACACCAACCCGGTTTCTCGCCGCCGGATACATCGCCGTTTGCGGCACCTTCCGCACCTATGGAGAGGAGCCTCAATCAAGAGGACCCATCCTCGACTCCATTGCCATCGTTCAAGCCGTGAAGAAACTCCCCGAAGTCGACTCCGAAAATGTCATCATTTTCGGAACGAGCGGGGGAGGGAGCATCGCGCTGGAACTCGCCGGCAGCCCGGACGCCGACCCTCTCGCTGTTATCGCCGGAGAACCTGCCAGCGTTCTCTTCAGTGGTGTCATGACCGGCATCGCCAACCGCGAATCCTCAATGAAAGACTACCCGACCCTCTACACCGACGAACTGCGGGAAATCATGGAGAGAAAAATCGCCGCCATTTCATGCCCGATTCTCATTCACCATGGCGACCGGCACCCCCTGAAGAACATCAACTTCGATCTCATCTTTCCCACGATAGAAGCCGCCGGGAAATCGCTCCGCATCGAGAACTATCCCGGCGAAGACCATGGCTTCTACTGGGGCAATCGCACCAGCACTGAAACGGTGGAAAAAGTACTCCGCAGCTCCCTCGATTTTATTGAACCTCTTTTGACGAGCAAACCGGAGCCGGGTGAATCTCGAGATTCACGATAAAAAGCTCCGACCTGTCATCGGTGTCATGCCTCAGACAAATCGACTAAACTCTGGCCGGATTTCTCCAATTCGCCTCAGCGGGGAGAAAATGAAGACTCCCCACCTCTACAAATCACCCTTCTTCATCTCTTCCACTGCAAAATCCACGGCCCTTGCCGTCAGCGCCATGAAAGTCAGAGATGGATTCACACAGGAGGCGGAAGTCATGCATGCGCCGTCGGTGAGGAAGACGTTCTTCGCCGCGTGAACCTGATTGTTCCGGTTGCAGACTGAGGTCTCAGGATCCCAGCCCATTCGCGCGGTGCCCATTTCATGGATCGCGGTGCCGGGGTAGGATTCGTTTTCGAAAGTCTTCACATTCTTAAGGCCGGAGGACTCCAGCATCTCAGCGGCGTCATTCTTCATGTCCTCGCGCATAAGCCTTTCGTTCTCTTTGAACTCGGCATCAAAGGCGACCACGGGGATGCCCCACTTGTCGAAGTTATCGCGATCGAGCCACATTTTATTCTCGTGGTAGGGGAGGGTTTCTCCGAAACCGCCGAGACCCATGGTCCAGTCACCCGGTTCGGTGAGGGCTTCTTTCATGTCCTTACCGAAACTGAGCTCAGCCACACTGCGCTCCCATCCCTGGCGGCTCGCGCCTCCCTGATAACCGAATCCACGGGTGTAGTCGCGTTTGTCATCACCGATATTGCGATAGCGGGGAACGTAGATGCCGTTGGCGCGACGTCCGTAGACGTATCGGTCGTGGTCACCCTCCCAGGTGCCCCGGGCACCGGCGCGAAAATGGTGATCCATAAGGTTATGCCCAAGCTCACCTGAGTCATTCCCGAAACCATTCGGAAAGCGATCTGATATCGAATTCAAAAGGATTGCCGTCGTGCCAATAGTACTCGCGCAGACGAAGACAAGAGGAGCATGAAACTCCCGCTCTTCATTGGTCTGCGAATCAATCACGCTGACGCCGGTCGCTCTCTGTGTATCATTGTCGAACACGATTTCCCGGACGATGGAATCGGGACGGAGAGTCAGATTTCCCGTCGCAGTCGCGGCTGGCAGGGTGGCGGACTGCGTGCTGAAATAAGCCCCGAACGGACAGCCCCACGAACAACGGTTGCGATACATGCAGGGTCCACGACCGACGCCAAGCTGCTGCTCCTTCGCTGCCGAAAGGTTCGCGACGCGACCGATCGTCAAATTTCGACCGGGAAAATTCTTTTCGAGACGTTTCCGGACTTCCTTCTCGACGAAGGTCATCTCCATGGGAGGAAGGAATTCGCTGTCAGGAAGCTGAGGCAAACCGAGCGCCTCGCCGGAAATCCCCGCAAACTTTTCAACATAGGAATACCAGGGAGCGATGTCCTCATAACGGATAGGCCAATCCACCGCGATGCCTTCCTTCACGTTCGCTTCGAAATCAATGTCACTGAAACGGTAGCACTGCCGTCCCCACATGATCGACTTGCCGCCCACGATGTCGGGGCGATACCAATCAAAACGCTTCTTCTCAACATACATCGAGTCCTGATCGCGAAACCAGTAGTTCGCCGTCATCTCGTTGTAGGGATAATCCCGGGCAAGCTTGGGAGAACGTTCACGCTGCTCATTGGTGAGCTTCCCGTTGTAGTCCAAATCCCACGGATTCTTCATCGCGTCCTCGTAGTCGGCGATATGATTGAGCATTTTACCACGCTCAAGCATGAGGACTTTGAGACCCTTCTCGGTCAGTTCTTTGGCAGCGAAGCCACCGGAGACTCCGGATCCAATGACGATGGCATCGTAGGTATTCGCTTTCTTAGCTTCGATGTTAAGATTGGGCATAATAAAATTGCCGCTCGGCGGCGTAGTCGTTAGCCCCGCTCACGCGGGAAAGTTAAGGGGAGAATTGGCAGGGAAGGGGGAGCTGTGATGTCTGGTCTTTCGCTGAGGGGCGCACAGGAACTGGTGTCTTCGGGACCATTTCTTTCATTCGGTCCTGTTCGTGTCGAAAATACTGATCTTCTCTATCGCGAGATCGCCCAGGCTTTCTGCCCTTTCTCAAAAGGAATGTCGCCTTCGAACCTCCCGGGAACGAGCACATACTCAAGCGCCTCGGTCGCCCCAATTTCAGAAGTAAAGTAACCTATCTTGGTCAGCTGAACCATCTGCTTAAAAAAGGCTCCGTAGCTCTTCGAAAGTTCCGTCGTGATCGCGATCTTCTGTTCTTCATCCAACTCAGCGAAATTTTTACCGTGTGCTGACTGGCTTACCTCGTTGAAACGCTCCAGCCCCTTATAAAAACTCTCCTGAGCCTTAAGGGGATGACAGTCACGTATCACACGAATGATGAACTCCTCGGCTCCGGCAGCTTTCGCGCCGGGGGTGTCAGTGTCAGGAATAATGACATCAGCGAGCTCAGTGATCAGAGTTCGCCTCTCATCGGTCACTTCAACACTCGGACCATTGTTCAGCACCTCACCCATGAGGCCCGAAGTAATTTGAGCGGAAAGCGCCCCTCCAAACATGAGGGACATTCTGTGGACAGCTTCTCGACGATTCATCATGAGACAGCAAGATAGAATACCCTGCCGCCCGGTCAAGCGTCTCGCTCTCCCGTGATTACCTCCCTAGCATGTTTCTACTCTCCCGACCAAACCCGTACCCAATCGATCTCGCAGGTACCAAAATCGAGTCCTTTGAAATCAATTTGACGCTGATCTCCCATATCGATCAGATCACTCTCAAAGCGATTTGTTATCCCATTCAGTGTTAAGAGGATAACGCCCTTCTTCAGCTCGATTTTAACTTCGGCCCACTCGCCACGAGGTAGAAGCGGCTCCTCGATCCGAACGACCTCCTCGTCACTCAGAATTGACAGCTTTGTTTTATCGATGCCAAAAGTGATGGTGTGAAAGTGATGCCCGAGGTCAAGAAGCGGGTACTTGGCATGATTTTTCTCACCAGTGTAGCGAAAACGCATCGTGCAGACGAATTCGGCGGGCACTTGCTTCAGCCAGATCACCGGTTTGAAACCGGCGTGCGCCTTGTCGCCCGCCGCAATTTTCTTCGCCTGAAATTCTTTCGATGACTCGCTGCCCTTAAGAATACCATCTTCAATCTTCCAGGTGCTCGCCTGACGAACCTCCCAGAAATCGAGATCCAACTCTCCGTCAAAATCCTCAGAATATACGAGAGTCGTCGTTTCAAAGAGTTCAGATTCCACGCTTTCCCCGGCAAATCCGAGAAGTGGCAACACCAGGGCGATAGACAGACAGAGAGGCTTCATCATGATAAGAGCGAATTACCACTCCCAGTTTTAGACGGCAAGCGCTTCGCCAGACTTGATCACGGTTCCTGAGCACTCCTCTGCAGGGTGAAAAAACTCAACACCGGAGTTCCCGGTGCTATTCATCCGGCACAGCGAAAATAGAAAACAACACTGCGCCATCCACAAACGCCAACCGTGGACAGGGACAGCGGGCAGCCCGGATTCTTTATAATAAACCATAATTTTAATACAAAGAGCCTGAAATCCGCGTTATCGTTTCCCCAACGACACATGGGAAAATTCATCTCTGAAATCACATCGGGCCTGTTTCTCTTCATCGTCCTTGCTGCGAACCTGGCCAGAGCAGAGGAAAAGCATTCAGACCAACTCAGCTTCTCCATTCAGAGCAATCAGGATCGCGAACGGATTTGGGGAATCAGATATCCGAAAGGCAAAAAGCAGGATCTGAGTCCTGAAGAAGAACGGAAACTGCTTGAAGAAACAATCTTTCCTCAAGTTCTGAAAGACGCCGAATCGGGAATAGAACCTCACGTTTGGCAGGTCGGATTCTTCCATCTCGATGGAATCGGCACCCCGCAGGACATTGCGAAAGCGGAAGCAGCCTTTCGCGTCGGATTGGATTTGAATCATCCGGAAGGCCTCTACCTTCTCGGCGAATATTTTCAGGAGCAGGGTATCGCCGCAGAGGGGAACGAAGCGCTTCAGAAAGCTCACTTCCTCCGGGCTGAGGGAATCTATAAGGAAGTCCTCGAGGCGGGATTCACGAGTGCCAGCCGATCAGCGATCCCGCTGGCGCAGGCACATCTCTTCGGATGGTATGGACTCGAGAAAGACCCCGCACAGGCTGATTCGATTCTCACCTTTGTTGAAAAAGCTCTTCCCGCGAGCTCGACCTGTCTCCTCTGGCGGGCAAAAGTATTCGCCCATCAGGAGAAATTCGACAAAGCCTTCGACTACGCTGAAAGAGCCCAGAAAGGTTTTCAGGAACGCCCCGAACAATCCGTCGACCTTGAAGAAGATCTCAAAATGGCCGGCGCCGTCAAGATCACCGCAGCGGTTCTCGGCGGACAAATTTCACGGATCGATCCGAAGGAGTTTCTCGAAACCAGCAAATCAGCGCTCGGTATCACCGGCAGAGGTGCCTGGTTTGTTCCCCTGATCCTTCTCATCGTCCTCTCGATTCTTTTCTGGCGAACCCGCCTCACCTGGAGCAAGGAGGAAAAGCCCGGGCTACGCCTCAGCATCGCCTGGCTCTCAATCGCCGTTCTCGCCGCCGGGATCGGATTCAACATCACTCTGCCCGGACTGAATAATGGCTTCGGCCACTGGATCGGGGCGATCCTCGTGACGCTCACCTGCCTCGCTCTTCTCGCCTCGGGAGGATGGAGTCGCCTCTTTGGAACAGGTCCATTCGTCACCGGATGGAAACCGTTTCTTTCGGGACTTGGAATCATCATCGGTGGAATTGTCGGACTGCAACTCATCGCCAACGGCTACAGCCATCTCTACGAGATCCTCCTTGATCGCCCGCTCGGAAAGCAGATCGCAAGCCTTTTCCTGAAGAGCGAAGGCACCCTCCAGCTACTCGGGACACTCTCCATCGTAGGCATCGCGATTCCCTTCTACGAAGAAATATTCTTCCGGGGATTCCTCTACGATGCTCTCGAGAAAAGGTGGACCACGAAAGTAGCGCTCATCGCCAGTTCCATGATTTTCGCGATCGTGCACGGGCTTACCTTCTTTATCCCGCTTCTCTTTCTTTCCTTCATCCTCGGATGGCTGCGAATGAAAAACGGTAACTTGAGAATGTGCTTCCTTCTCCATGCCGCAAACAACTCATTCGCCGTACTCATCGGGCACTTCTCCGGAAGCTAGCCGTTCATCCCCACGAGCACAGCTCCCGCAATCGCCAGAACAACTCCGATGCTTTTCCGCGTCGTCATTTCCTCCTTCAAAACCAGCCAGGCGAGCAGGATGATAAACACGGTCGACATCTGGTTGTAAATCGCAGCACGACCCGCGGTAAGATATTTAAAACCGGCGATCCAGAACAAGGTGGCCAGAAAGGGCCCTAACAAAGCCATCGGAACCGTAACCTTCCAGGTGTCCCGACGCTGGAACGCGAGCAGGAGAGTGCTCCCCTCACCGCGAATCATCGCAAAGAGCGCAAGTGCCGCCGTCGCCACCACGAAACGAAAGCCGGCGATCCAGACAAGTGAGCCTTCCTGAATAACGTCGCGGACCATCAGGATCCCCACCGCCATGATAATGTGCGAGCCCGCCGCAAGCGCAGTCCCCAACACAAGATCCCGCGGCTCTTTGATTTCCTTTGTCCTCACCATCCCCACGAAAACACCGGAAACGACGAGCGCGCCTCCGATCGTTTCCCAGACGGTAAGGCCTTCACCGAACATGAGAAACCCGACGAAAGCGACCGACGGCGCGTAGATACAGTCAGCGACCGCCTGAAGGCTCGCGCCGAGACGATTCAGGGCTGCGACGAACATCGTGTCCGCAATCGAAATCCCCAGCACTGCGCTCACGATAAGGCGTAACCAGGTCATTCCATCGTAGTCCGGCCAGAGAGGACCGCCCACGATAAGAAAGACAACCCCGAACCCCAAAATCGCGAGCGTACTCTTAAAGAATGTCAGTGGAAGCGGCGGGATCGAAAAGCCACTGATCCGCATCAGAATCACCGAAAACGACCAGAAGAAACCGGTCGCGAGAGCATAGAGATCACCTGAAGAAAGCATGAGCTGAGGAATAACCCTGACCCATCCCCCGCGCACGGACTTTCCCTGTCATAAAACGGTCACTGCAGTGAATCATCAAACCACACCACAATCCTGCCCACATCATTGAAGCCCTGAAACAGCGGGCGCTCCCGGCAAGCTGCCGAAAACGGGGAGGGGGCCGTCTAATCCGCCGAGTCCAGAGGGACAACGCGCGTCATGATAAAAGGATCTTCTAGCTCAAAATACTTCCCAAAATCACCAACTTTGGAAGCCAATCCCGGACCGTCCTTAAAAACAATGCTTCTGGAATGACCACTCCCCCTGACCTCACCATCCAACCCGGCTTCATTGATGAGTGACTCATATCGATCCAACTCTGCCGTATCCCAGAAGGCAATCGAGTCCGGACTCACGATCTTAAACCCACCGAAAAAATAACCTTCCTCCTCTTCGCCCTCTTCTTCAGCAATGAGCGAGATAAATCCCATTTCATCGTCCTCGTCCGACCGCAGCACATTAAACCGACCCTCAGTCATCACGAACTGATCATTCTGCCATTCAATCCAGGCAAAACGCCCAAACGACGACTCATCAAAGGCGATATGAAAAACCCCTTCGCCCATTTTCCAGACACCTTCCCACTCAGCCTGCAGAGAAGCTTCAGTTGTCTCCGCCACCGGAGTGAGTGTGTGAACCCGCCCACAGGAGGCGAGAAACACTGAAGCGATGAGTAGAAATGCAAACGGTCTCATCCTCACAAGGAAATCGAAAGACTCTCCCAAAGCGAGCAGAATTAACACCATTCGAAAGAAACGAAACAGCCTGTTCGAAAATCCAAAGGCAACTACCGCCTAGCGCCCGGATCCGGACGATCCCTCACCGGGATCCAGTACCTTTGCAAAGAATGCCTCCATCGCCGGATAAGTCTCACCCTTCACGGCACCGAAGACTCCATGTCCACCCGTTTCGAAGGTCAGAAACTCCACCTCAGACGCTCCGGCGGCTTTCAACTTTCCGGCGAGTTTCTCACCCTGTCGGAAGGGCACGACCGTGTCATCCTTTGCGTGAATGAGGAGAAAAGGAGGTGCACCCTCCGCCACGTAGGTGACCGGCGAAGCTGCCGCCGCCCGCTCGGAAAGAGTCGCCTCATCACCCGCCAGCAAACTACGATTTGGAAACGGCTCACCGTTCCAACTCAGAAAATCAGACGGCGTTGCCGACGCGCAAACTGCCTGCACGAGACTCGATTGATCCAGGTGAGTGCCGTCACCTTCGAGGCCATCCTCCGGCTCCACCAACCCTAACATCGATACCAGGTGCGCTCCCGCTGAATTACCAAATGCGCCGATTCGATTCACGTCGAGTCCCAACTCCTCCGCATTGGCCCGAAACCAACGCACTGCGTTCTTCACATCATGAACGCAAGCGGGGAACCCACCTCCATTTCCAGTCAGGCGATAATTCACCGACACGCAGACATACCCTTTGGCCGCGTAACTCGCAGGAAGGGAGGCCCACTGCCCCCGATCTTTACTGCCGCTTCGCCAGCCTCCACCGTGGACAAAAACCAGACCGGGCCGCCCGCCTTCAGACGCTTCCGCCTCCGGAAAATAGACATCCAGCTTCCACCGTTCGTGACCTTCACGATAGACCTGATCTCTACGGACCGAAACTCCCTCCGGAAGAGGCGGCAGTCCGGAACTCCGCTGCGGACTACTGCGCTGCATGAGCCTGCGATTCGCCGCTTTCAGTTCTGACTCATTCAGCTTTCCGTCCAAATTCGTATCGACCCGATCAAAGAATGACTTCAATGAATCCGGCACTTCATCGAGCGTGAGAACACCGTCCCCATTTTGGTCCACCTCACGCCACTGGTCGAAAGCAGTCCTTTGCGCCATCGCCGGGCCAAGGGGGAACCATATCGTGAAAACGCTTAAGAGAACAATTCGCATCACCTCATCAACACCTCATCCGTCATCAGGTTGTGTTTTTCGACACCTTTCTGAACCATCCGAAACGGCGCTCTTTCACCTCCTCCCGGCACTCGCTTCATCGCTCAAGGTGGCCCTCCGCCTCAAGCGCCTCCATGATCTTCAAGGCCGCGAATGCATCATTCGCCGCGTAGAGCATTTGCGCAGGACGTAGCTCGGGAGCCGCCCAGTTACTCGTCGTGATCGACTTCGACTTCTTAAAGCCCAGCTTGAGTAAAGCTCCCATCGCACCCCGAACACCGATCTGCCCCCGGTAACCGAGCTTCCGGAAAACCTGATCAAGATCCAGGACGTGGTTGAGCGTGATCCCGAGGCGGCTCCGGATCTGTCCGTGATCATTCTTCAACCCGAAACCCACTTTGAGAACCTCCTTCGACGCGATGAGGTCAGCGACGACCTCTTCGCACTCGCTGCGGTGAAGCTGAAACAGGTATGCCTTATCCGTGAGCGCAAACTGCACCACATGAGGCCCGTCACTTTTCTGTCCCGCACGAAAGGTCGGCTTCGCCTCGGTGTCAAAGCCACCGAGACCGGCAGCAAAGATCTCGTCCGCCGCGCGCTCACACTCTCCACGAGTCGCCGGCACGTGGATCTGCTCCCGGGAGAGGCCGGGGAAGGGGGGGAGTTGCGCCGTTTCCGCCTTGGTGGGAGCGATCGGTCCCGGCGGCTTACCCGGCTTCTTTCGATCATCTTTTCCAGCACCCTTGTCAGGAGAATTCGATGACAGGCGCCGGGAATTGGAATAGTTCATTTCGATACAGCAGCTTGGCGGCGTTTTAAGCGCGATGCAACTCCAGGGAAGATTTCCAGACAACTGACCAAACTCAACAATCCGCCCTGGAGAGTTGCCAATCGAAGAGGAAGAATAAACATCCTGTCCCTCACCACCCTGGGCAATAAGTTAGGATGCCAACGCGGCGACCTCGTGATCGATTTGCGAGCCCAGCTGCCGTTGCGCTTCTTCCAAGTCATGCTCGCCCTGCAAGCCGACCCAGAAAGATGCGGTAGTCCCGAAGAACTTTGCGAGTCGCAGCGCGGTCTCGGCCGTAATGCTTCGGCGACACTTCGTGATCTCCGTAAGGCGGGAGGGCGGAATGGAAGTCGCGCGAGACACTTCGGCGAGACTCAAACCCATTGGGCGAATAAACTCCTCGAGGAGAATCTCACCGGGGTGAATTAAAGGCAAAAGTTCTTCAGTCTTCATGTCTGTTAGTGGTAGTCGATGATGGAAACTTCGCTTGCGTGACCATCGTTCCACTTGAACACGACGCGCCACTGTTGATTGACTCGAATGCTCCAGAACGCTTTCCACTCGCCTTTCAATTGTTCCAATCGATTCGCGGGTGGAATTCGCAGATCCTGAAGATTGCCAGCCTGATTGATCATCCGGAGCTTCCGACGAGCTCGAATCTGAATATCCTCCGGAAGTTTCCGGGAACGTCTGCCAGAATAGATCTTCTCAGTCTCAGAATCTCCAAACGTCTCAATCACCTCCAAGAGTAACAAATTCGTGAATTACGGCAAGCGTAATTTCGTGTGACGTAATTTTTTTTGAGCCCAACGTCAAAGCTTGGATTCATAAACTGGGCACAACGCTCCGTCTGGCGCATTGCTCGGAGTCAGGGACATTGTGCGAATGAAATACAAACAGCCTCAATCAAGAACAAACATCCCGTCTCGAATAGCACTTGCCCACCACTCCAATCGCTCGCCCTCACCCGGATTCGGCATTAAACTCCCGAATGCCCTTTTCCACCTTTAACCTCGCCGGACCGCTCCAACGCGCCGTGAGCCACTATCCTGAACCGACGCGCGTTCAGTCAGAATCGATCCCGGTCATTCTCGGGGGAGGGGACATCCTTGCGACGGCTCAGACGGGCTCGGGAAAAACGACCGCCTTCGTCCTGCCGCTGCTTCACCGCTGGGTTTCAGACACCGGGAAATCAACCCGCCATCGCCCCCTCAACACCCTCATCCTCGTTCCAACTCGTGAGCTCGCGGCACAGGTTCGTTCAGTCGTTCAGGATTGTTCGGCACATCTTTCGGAGCGGCCCAAGATTGTCAGTGCCGTCGGCGGTGTCTCGATCAACCCGCAAATGATGGCTCTGCGCGGCGGTGCCGATTTCGTTGTGGCGACCCCGGGGCGGCTTCTCGACCTTGTGAGTCGCAACGCGCTTTCACTTTCCAGCGTGAAATCACTGGTCCTCGACGAAGCTGACCGCCTTCTTGATCTCGGCTTCGCCGATGAGCTCGCTCAGATTTTCAGCCTCCTTCCGGCAACACGACAAAACCTCCTTTTCTCCGCCACCTTCCCGAAAAAAGTCGAAGCGCTTGCCCTGGAATGGCTGCATCAACCAACTCGCATCCATATCGAGGAAGCCCACGAAAACACGCCGGACATCCTACAACGGGCGATACGGGTCGATCAGGATAAGCGCACCCCTTTGCTTCTCCACCTCATTGAAAAAGACGATTGGAAACGCGTGCTCGTTTTTGTCGCCTCGCAATACGCGGCCGATCATGTCGCGATGAAACTGCGCCGAAAAGGGATTCGCTCCTGGGCCTTTCACGGAGATCTCGGCCAGGGCGCCCGGAGCGAAGCTCTTGAGGATTTCAAAAACTCTCACTACAAAGTGATGGTCGCCACTGACCTCGCCGCCCGTGGTCTCGACATCGTGCAGCTGCCTGTCGTCGTGAACTACGACCTTCCACGTTCCGCCGATGATTACACCCATCGCATCGGGAGAACGGGGCGCGCCGGCGAAAGTGGCGTCGCCGTGAACTTCGTGACAGCTGAGAACGAGGCGCATTTTCGTCTCATTGAAAAACGAAACGACATTCTCCTCCCGCGCGAAGAGATAGAAGGCTTTGAACCGACCGAAGTGGCCGAAGCCAGACCGGAATCTGCCGGAAACGGCGGAATCAAAGGACGCCGCAAAAGTAAAAAGGATAAGCTTCGCGAGGCCGCACGGAAGGCCGCCGAATGATTTCCACTTAGATTCAACAGATTCGGAGAGTAGCGTAGAAAGACGGAGCAGAGCAAAGTCAATTGACTTCATGACTCAACCCTGTTGAATCGCTGACCATTCATCATGTCAAAATTAACCATCGTTGCTAACATTTTCGCCAAACCGGATCAGATCGAACTCGTCAAAGCCGAGCTCCTGAAAATCATTGCCCCGACTCTCGCCGAGGAGGGCTGCCTCAACTACGACCTTCATCAAGACAGGGAAAACCCGGCGCACTTCATGTTCTATGAGAACTGGGCTTCCCGCGAACTCTGGCTCGCCCACATGGAGCAGCCTCACCTCGCCGAATACGCCGCGGCGACGGAGGGCGCGATCGATCATTTCACCCTGAATGAAATGACACCGGTGGATCAACCCACGGTCTAACTCATTTACCAAACCCGGAAAGTTGCTCCCGCTTTTGCATGGACCTCCATCGCAGGGCGTCTAGTATGGGACGAAACACTTACTGCATTCATTTCAACGTCCCCTCTTCATTGCTGCCTGTCTTCGATCCACCCATGAAATCCATTTCCGCCTTCTCTTTTGTCGCCCTCTTCGCCGCCCTGTTCATCGCCGCACCCTCGATCGAAGCGAGTGACGGGCAGGACTCCTATGCTTCCTTCTGGAAGTGCAGCGATGGCAATACCTACGGCCTCGTCGCGAACGGCAATCAGCGAGCCCTCTACCTCCCAAGCGGTCGGGCACCGATCTTTTTCTCCGGCATGAAGAAAGGCGAGACTTATGTCGGAACCATCTATCTCGGCAATCAGCAGATTCCCGTGAGCGGTCCCATTTCCAACCACCAGACGAGAGTCACCCTCTGGTCAGGCGACGGACGCAGCTGGGTTCTGGATTTCTCCCACAAATAAGGAAAGCACCCTGCACGTGGACATCCCCGTGGAAGAGCACGTTCCCACCTTGCGCGGCTTTGCTACCCCGGTCCCAGCTGAAAGAGCCCGCGTTTCAGGGCTTCGGTCACAGCATGCGTACGATCCTTGGCGTTGAGCTTGGAGAGGATCGATTTCACGTGATTTTTCACGGTATTCTCTGACAAGCTTAGCTCTTCCCCAATTTGCTTGTTGGCGCGGCCCCGGGCGATCCATTGCAAAATTTCAAGCTCACGATCAGTGAGGTGAGCGCTCCATTCGCTCTTTGCGAGTAAGAGCGAAATCTCAGGGGGAAGATACTGTTGGCCCTCGCCTACGGCGCGGATCGCGCTCAGTAATTCATCGCTGTTCTTGTCTTTTGAGAGATAGCCGAGAATTCCTGCCTCAAAGGCACGCCTGACGTCTTCCTCCTGCATGAAGCTGGAAAGCATGAGGATGCGATGGTCTTTTAGTTCGGCGGCGACTTCGATGCCGCTCATGTCGCGCAAGCGCAGGTCGAGGATGACAACATCGGGTTGGTGCTCCGCCGCCATTGCGATGGCTTCTTCGCCGCTCCCTGCTTCCGCGACTACCGTGAGATCACTTTCGTCGTCAAGGAGGCTGGCGAGCCCGCGGCGGACGAGTAGGTGATCGTCGACAAGTAGAAGTCGGAGTTGTTTGGTTGAAGCTGTCATGAAGTGGGGCGTGGAAGGATCAGGGTAAGGCGAGTGCCATCGCTGTCGGAATCAACAGTGAGCTCTGCGTCAATCTGGCGGGCACGTTCCTGCATTCCCTGAATGCCGAAGTGACCGGCTGGCTTGATGCCGGGATCGAATCCGTGGCCGTTATCACTGATGCAGAATACCAGTTCACTCTCGGTTCCGCCTGTGGCAAAACCAATGCGATCGCCTCCGCTGTGGCGAATCGCATTCATGACTGCTTCGAGCAGAATGCGATGACAGGCGTAGGCGGTTTCCGCTTCCAGAATGGTTTCATCAGCTTCGAGTGTATCATGCACCGCAAGTTCGAGCTCGACCTCTTCGCATCGCTGGCGGGCGATTGAGATGGTCGTCTCCGGAAATTTCAATGAGTCGGCCGCTGCGGGGATGCGAAGTCCACTCAGGGAATCGCGAGCTTCGGCAAGGCTGTGCTCCACCATCTGTCGCGCTGTATCAAGCTTTTCGAGGGCTCGACCGGGATCACTCTTCAGGTTGTTCTTTACAGAAGCTAGTTGATAACCAACGCCTGAGAATCCTTGAGAAAGAGTATCATGAAGCTCGCGTGCGATGCGGTTTCGTTCTTCGAGAGCGGCATTGGAAACCAGTTGGCTTTCGATGAGTGCCGTTTGCTTCTGAACCCGCCGCTTCAGTGCAAGGCTCCATGTCAGGGTAAGCAGGACGCCCGTGACGAGGATTAAAATCGCGATGAGGTAGCGCTGCGGGGTCCACCACGACGGAACGGCCAGAACCCGAAGATCACCCATTTCCCGGGTCGCAACGGTAATGGAGCGCACCTGGCCCCGTTCGTCAGCTTCGACGAGCTTCACTCCGGTGACTTCGATCTCGCTGCCGATCGTGGGAAGAGTATCCGCTTCGATCAAGGGCGGGATTCTCACGGTAATAAGCTGATCGCCCCGCTGCAGGCTGAGGAGCCTTCCCTGCCGCTCAAGAAGTTTGCCCTTCAGCTGTATCAGGAGCATTGCCTGAGCGCGTGACATCGGTGCCTCATCAGGGACTGCCTCCGCCTGCACTTTTCCCTCTTTGTCTTCTTTGATTTGAGCATAACGAAGCCCCACGAAATACCCCTCTGTCTGAGGCAGGCCGGTAAAGATGAAAGACTGACCGACATTCACTTCATGGGGTCGGAGCGTTCGCACACGCGCTCCCGCTTCCCCTGCTTGAACGATCAGCGAATTCGGGCCTTCGACGAGAGTGACAATCGCGGTGGTTTGGACCAGACCCGGTTTCGTGCGCCGGGAATCCCATCGTCCAATTTCATTGAGGGTGACGGCAGGAGTTCCCTTCCGTTGTTCAATAAACTCGAGATTCATTTCACTTGAACAGACGAGGTCGGAACCGATGCGCTGGCGACTGTCGTTAAAAAGCGGTGCCCCGGTCCCCCGCAGTTTGACCCAGGATCCGACCATGCGGCTCAACTTTCGAATCTCGAAATTGCGGTGATGGTTTTTAAAGCGGATCGCGAGCTCGTTCTCGCCGGTGACGAGAAGGCCCTCGCCTTGACGCTTCCCGTCGGGAAAGTTGACGTCGACGAGGAGGCCCTCGATCTCCATCCAGCGATTGTCGCCGAGACCGGTCTGAATAAAGTCCGGTCGGAAATAAAGTTGCTGCGGGGTGCCGCTCTCTCCGAGAGGTTCGATAAGATCGACAATGACGTAGGGGCCATAGAATCCACCGGTGACGTTGCCCCATATTTCGACAGACTCTCCCAGTTCAGGCATGTCCTTTTCATCGAGCTGAAAAAACATGCCACCGGTATTATCCTGTGCATCAAATCCTGCTTCGAGGTGGGAGGTGACGGTGACACGAAGTTGCACCGGTGGAGCCATTCGCGCCTCTTCGTAGGAGAGTTTGCGAATCGCATCGACGTTACGAAGAGTCTTCGCTGTTTCCGGCGGTGCAGCTGAGAGAGAGCCTGCCATGAGGCAGAGGGCAATGCTCCAGAGCTGATGTTTTCCTCGCATTCGTGGAAACGCTAACATGGATTCCGCTTTGCAGCGAGATGGCTCTTTCGAGCCATGGGGATGAATTCGATCCCCTTAGACAGGGTGCAAAGAAGCCTGCTGCTGTATGACCTTCCTTCCCGCCTCGATTTACTTTAGTTTAGTCAGATCGCGAATCGCCTTAAGCGTGCCGTCGATTATTTTGCCCTGTTTCTTCGATTTCTTATCAACAGACGGACTTTGAATCCCGGGCATGTAGGTTTTCGGGATTACCTTACCCAGGCGTTCTTTTACCGCGGCGATTTCAGGCGTTTTCTTTGCGGCGAGATTGGTCCACTCCATGGGATCCTGATGCAGGTCATAGACCTCTTCAGTGCCGTCAGGGTAAAGGATGTAACGCCAGCGCTCGTCGACGACTGATGCATTCTTCTGACCGACGAGAGTAAGCGAAGGAAAGTTCCATTCCTGCTGAGGATCATCAAGGAGGGGAGCAAAGCTCCGGCCGTCGATTTCCGGTTTCTCGGGGAGATTACAGAGCTCGATTAGAGTGGGATAAAGATCGATGAGGTTAACCGCGCGAATGGTATCCTGTCTCTCCGTCATTCCGGGAAGACGAACCATGAGCGGGACACGGGTGCTTTCGCTCCAACCGGTGACTTTGCGATAGCGAAGCTTCTCGCCGAGATGCCAGCCATGATCACCCCAGAGCATGACGATGGTGTTTTCATAGTGAGGACTCGTTTTGAGGCTTTCGAGAATCACACCGAGGCAGGCGTCGGCGAAGCTGCAGGCAGCCATGTATGCGAGGGCTGCTTCGTCGATGAGCCCGTTCTCTTTGAGCCATAGATAGTCCGGGGTGGGCTTGAACTTTTTCTTTCCTTCAGGTGTCAAAATATCATCAAGATCATTCTTCCGTATCCTGTTCGCTCTGAATTCAGCGGGGTCGTAGAGATCGAAAAATTCCTGTGGAGAGTAGAAGGGTAAATGTGGTCGCGTGAGTCCCACTGCAAGAAAGAAGGGTTTTTCGCTCTCCTCCTGCAGTTTCTCTGCTGCCCATCGTGCCGTTTTGTAGTCCCGGGTTTCCTCGATGGGTCCTTTGGTTGGTCCCCATGAAAATTCGGACCCACTACTCTTTGTGTATTTGGAAGGAGGCCCCGGCTTTCCATGGATAAGATTTCTGTCGCGCGAGGTGAGCTTGTCCCGGTTCACGCTGGATCCGATCTCGACATCATGCCACTCCTCGAAGGCCCATTGGCCTTTGTCGGTCCCCGTGGCCGTATGATGAGAGTGGAAGATCTTCCCCATGGAAAGGCTGTGATACCCATTCTTCGCGAAATATTCAGGAAGGGTTGCGTGCGTTTGAACGAGTTCCGCAGCGAGCATATTCTGGGTATTTCCGTAGACGCCTGAGCGATTCGGCATGAAGCCGGAGAGAAGCGCTGAACGTGAGGGGCCGCATACCGGAGCCGCACAATGTGCGTTTTTGAAAACGACGGCACCGGTTTCAGCAAAGGCATCGAGGTGCGGGGTCTTTGCCTGAGGATGGCCTTCGAAAGAAGCGACCCAGTCATTTAGATCGTCGATCGCGATAAAGAGAACGTTGGGTTTCTCCTGAGCTGAAAGTGAACTGCAAAGAAGCGTGAACGCGAGAAGTGAAGCGAGGCGGATATTCATGGAGGCAGGGAATGAAAAACCCTGTCAGGCCGTTGGCCTGACAGGGTTGGTTGATTTTCGAAATACAAATGGACTATGACATCGCCGGTGGTGCAAATCCTTCGCGGTAGGTGCGCGAGAGGATGGTATTGTTTGCTTCTTCGCTATTGCTGAAGCGATAGTTTTTGCCATCCCAGAGAAGTTCTTTGTCAGGATAGCGGGTTGCTTTTGTTGCTAACAGCGCCGGCTCGGTAATGCGGGAACCGATGTCAAAAGGAGTCCAGAGGGGCTTCTCCGTTCCGAGACAGCAATCGGCCCAGTCTTTCCAGTGATCACGTGGCCCCACCTCGGGAAGGGGCTCGTTTTCGACGAGTTTACCCTTTCGGTAAATTTCAAAGTTGCCGCCCGGTTCGAGAATCATGGTTCCTTCTTCGCAGACAATCATGGTCGCGGTGCCGGTGATACCCGGAGTAGGCAACCCGAGTGATGCGAATGAGGGTTTGATCGCGCTGTCGTTGAAGTGAAGAACAAACTTATCGTTCACGAAGTTGTCGCCACCCGGATAGGTGATCGTCGACTGGTTATACCCCGAGTGGCACACGCCCGGAGCTTTCGGTGTACTGGTCTGCACGGCTTCGGGATGAGGCAGGTCATAGGCGAAATAGAGCACATCGATGACGTGGCATCCCCAGTCAGCGAGCATGCCACCACCGGTTTCCCAGTAGGATCGCCAGCGGCGCGGGTGAATGTCTTCACTGTAGGGTAATTTATCCGTAAGGGCACCATGCCAGAGATCCCAGTCGATGGTGTCGGGAACCGGCTGTGCGGCAGGCATATCGCTCCAGGGATCGGTGAAGTACGTGCCGTGCTTCATACCGCCGGTCCAGATATGAGCTTCAACGGGACGGCCCAGTTGATTTGATTTCAGGATCTCCACGGCCTGCATACGACCAGTGGTGCAGGCACGTTGATTGCCCATCTGGGTGTAGAGATCGGGTCGCTCTGCGATCGCTTCCCGAATGATACGCAGTTCATCGAGTTGATGAACGAGCGGCTTCTGACCGTAGACGTGCTTGCCGTGCTTCAAGGCGGTGACCATCATCGGGCAATGATGAAAATCCGGGGTGTCGACGATGACCGCATCGAATTCGTCGAGACGGTCCGCAAAGGCTTCACGGTAGTCGGTGACCCTCCACCCCGATTTGTATTCATCCGTATCCACTTTGACGTAAGCGGTTTCGTCAACATCACAGAAACCGGCAAACTCCACCATGGGATGGCCTTTGAGGCCTTTCCGCTGCATGTTGCCAATCCCGTTGACGCCAATTTGAAAGATGCGGAGCTTGCTGTTCTTGTTCGTCGCGGCCCGAACCGTGGCGGCATTGGAGGCAAGAACCCCCATGCCCAATGCTGCTCCGGCTTTGAGAAATTGGCGACGGTTCTGCGGGCTGGCTGATGAAGAGGGCTTTGAATTCATGCGGGAAAGCTACCAAGCTGAATCTGACTCTGCGAGAGTATTTGAGGACGTTTTCGTGGGTACTTTTCTGCGCAAGTCTTGAGTGTATTGATTCTTCGTGCAGTATCGAGCTGAACCTGGCGTCCGGGTGACAGGTCACATTCGCTTCCGTCGTAAAAGCGAACGGAAGTCCTCATAAACAGGAAGCTATTCGGAGGGGAAGGAATCAACCCGACCGGGGATACCTTTCGATCACTGATCTTCGAAGCCTAGAGTGTGCGGATTCGAATATTTCGATAACCCACGATCGAAGCTTCGTCCCGCCCGCCTTGAAGAAGGATCGTCTGGCCGGTGTGTTCCCCTTCAAGCTCGAACTCCACTCCGGGCTCACCATCAATCCAGGTGGAGATTCGACCGTCTTTCACTTCGATACGGAAGGGAGTCCACGTGTTATCCTTGATGAGGCTGCTTTCGGGAGTAGCAGTTTTTAACGGCGAACCCGGATTGAGGTAGAAAATACCTCCCGTATAAACATCTCCCCAATATAATTTTTCTGAACCGACAAGCGCGAATTCGAAGGTCCCGGGCGTTTCGTCGAGAAAACGGATCCCTCCGTTTCCTTTTTCATTGGTCAGAATTTCCCCATCCATTTCGAACTCCGTATGTGGGAACTGAAAGATAATTGATTTGGAGTTTGTGGTGAAAAATGCTCCCTCCTCTACCCGCCATTTACTCAGTTCCGGTCCGGTCCATCCGGTGAAGTCTTTACCGTTGATCAGTGTTGTCCAACCTTCCGAAGTCGCTCCCTGGTCGCCCAGGGAAACGATGGGCTCTTCTGCTGCGTTCTGTATTGCTTCCGGTACCAGACGCTCAATGGTTTGAAGGCGAAAATCTCTAATCGCCAGGGCCAGTTCCAGATTTCCGGTCTGAGTGATGGTTTTCTCCACGAGTTGAAGAGTTTGATCCAGTTTACCGGCTGCATCGATCTCAATATCCACGAGCGTACTTCGAAATGTCTGATCAAGAGGAGCCAATGTTTCCGAAAGCCCGCTCAACGGATCTGGCATGGGTAAAGTATCGATTTCTTTCCGACTGAACAGCGGGGTCAAATGTTCAGTGTAGGCATCCAAATTTTCCATCATGGAGTTGGTTTGATTCACTGCATCCAGGTTCCCCGAGGAGATGGCTGATTTATTAAGTTCACTCAACCTGTTGCGATAGCTGACCACCAGTGCCCCCAGCGTTTTCTTTCGATAGTCACGGTAGGATGAGAGCCGGGAGAGGAAATCCGGGTCGTCCGGCATCGCAGGATCAGACACCTCAATTGTTTCCGTTTCCTCTGCGACCGCGCCCAATGGTGCATCCGGCTCACGGGCGGGCGGTGGTGACTCAACCGTGGGTGATACAGGGACCGGATGATTCCCGGGTGCTTCCGAAGGTACGTTTTCCGCAGCCAATAGCTCATCGGGAACACTCTCCATCTCGAGCGGCGCTTGCGGGACAACTGGATCCTGCGGCGTTTCAGGCATGGTGGGCCCCGTTGATTTCGGATTCGAATCCGGAATAACGGGCCCGGGTTCAGGAGCCACGGTCGACGGCGTTTCCGGAAGGTTCGCGGCTGCTATCGGCGGTTTCGTGAGGCCCGCTTCCGTCAGGTCAGAAGTCGTGACCGGTTCATGCTCAGATAAACCTCCGCGGACAACATATATCACGCCGATAACCGCGCAGGCCGCCACCGCAACACTGACCCAAAGGAGGGAGTTGGTTGCAGGTTTACTGCCTGCATCTCTCACTCCCCCGGATTCTGATTCGGACACGGCTTCCGGTTGTGCGGCCCGGACAACATTGCCTGAAACAGCCGGTGTCACCGCCTTCGAATCCTGGTGGGCCTCCATGCGCGTGATTGGCGCGCTCTGCAGTTCGTCCAGTCGACTTCGAAACTCGGTCGCACTTTGAAATCGAACCGCCGGATCATTCTCCATCGCGGTGGAAATGATGTCATCGAATCGATGATCGATGTCTGCATTCTGCTCAGACGGCAATTTGAACATTCCCCTCGGGAGTTTTCCAGTAAGCATGCGATAGAGCATGACTCCTACGGCGTAGAGGTCCGCTCGATGATCCGGCGTCACTTCCATTTCAAGGGCTTCAGGAGCAATGTAATCAGGGGTTCCCATTGTCATATTTGTCATCGTCAGTCCGGCCATTTCCGCAGCTTCACCTCCAAACTCCTTGGCCAACCCGAAGTCGGCAATTTTAACGCGGCCTTCACCGTTAATGAGGACGTTCGCCGGTTTGATGTCCCGATGAAGAATGCCTTTGGAATGAGCGTAGTCGAGGGCATCGAGAACATGGGATACGATCGCAACCGCATGATCGGGATCCACCTGACCACCACTCGCAGCGATGTACTGTTCGATGTCCATCCCATCGATAAATTCCATCACAAAATAGAGATGGCCGGCAGCAGTTTGACCAAAATCATGAACAGAAATGATGGCCGGGTGATCCATGTTCGCCATGGACCGGGCCTCCAGCTTAAAACGCTCTACGTACTGAAGTTCATCATCTTCCGCAACCAGTGTCTCGGGGAGAACCTTGATCGCAACCGGGCGTTGCAAAGCAGCTTGTCGCCCCCGGTAGACCGCCCCCATGCCTCCGTGGCCCAGCATCGATTCGATTTCGTATTGCGGCAGATACTGCTGCAATTCCTCCACCGTTGGAGGGGTCCAGCCTGATGCTTCCCGGGTATTGCCTTGCGCAGATGACGACATACCCGGAGGCTAGTCAGAAGGACTGATATTCACAACAAAAATGAGCTCACGGATCTCCGCAGGGATACCGAAGCTGTATCAAAACAATTCTAAAGCGTCAGTTGTCTTTTCAGCTTCTATTTTAATAGTAGTACTCCTTTCCCCTGAATGAAGCTTTCTTTACTGGTCACCCCGTTCTCCGATGAAAATCTTCAGCTTGCTGCGCAGGCCGGAGTGACTGACATCGTTTCGATTTATCCCGGGCTGGAGCTGCAGAATCTCCTTGAGATCCGTAACCGGGTCGAATCTTTCGGACTGAATCTCGGCGTTGTTGAGCGCTATGTTCCCACTCTGGATTTCGTTCATGGAACCGGGGATCGTGATGCTCAGATTGAAGGTTTTAAAACGCTTGTCAGGAATATGGGAGAGGCAGGCGTTCCTGTTCTCTGTTACAGCTGGATGCCGGATGATGACTGGCAGCGAACCAGCCTCGAAGTAAAGGAACGTGGCGGTGCTCTCGTCACTGAATTTGATATTCGGAATCCGGAGACTTTTCGCAGTGTCACCGGATTTGATTTTGATCCTTCCGATCCGACACCGGCATCCGCATTGTGGGAGAATCTGGAGTATTTTCTAAATGAAGTCATTCCCGTGGCGGAGGATGCAGGAGTCAAGTTGGCGATGCATCCTGATGATCCTCCGATGGGGAGGTTGCGAGGCCAGGATCGCATCCTCTCGACGCCGGAGGCGTTTGAAAGGCTCGTCGCGATGGTTGACTCCCCCAGTAACGGAATTTGTTTTTGTCAGGGTTCTTTTGCCTCGCATAAGAACGAATATGACATTCCCGGATTGATCGAAAGGTTGGCCCCGCATATCACCTTTGCGCACTTCCGGGACGTCGTCGGAGCGGTGCCACACTTCACCGAATCCTTTCATGACACGGGAAAGACAGATATGGCTGCGGCAATGAAGGCCTATCTCGACGCCGGAGTCGATTGTCCGATCCGGCCCGATCATGTCCCCACTCTTGCGGGAGAAACCAATGAATTCCCCGGTTACCACATGCTCGGCCGTCTCTGGGCGGTCGGCTACATGCGGGGGATCCTTGATACGTGGAAGGCCGTCCCGGGAAGCTGAGATCTTCTATCGGCGTTTTGATTCGAAGAATTCCCACGTTGCTTCGATCCCACTTAGATCCCGGCATACCGGCCCGATAATCCGGGCCGGAAGGTATTGGGCTCCACCAGGAATGGTGTGTCCTCCCCCCCGGACTTCGTATAGTTCGATTGCGATATTCTTTTCCTTGTCGCCCCATCGATGATGGATGATTCGGCAACCGTCTGCGACATCGAGGTCAGGCAGTTCGGTGATCTGGCAGGCTTCGATATCGAGTTGGTTGTGTTCCACCCAGAGAGCAACTGCTTCGGTCACCGGGGTGGCACTGCCCTGTCCGAAGTCATGGGTCTCACTCTTGATAAGGCGGGGGGTCATATTGGGAGTGAGTTTTCCTCCCTCGTAGGGCATGAAGGTGTCCTCGGTTCCGTTCATGAAGAGCACCGACAACGGGGCTTTCGGAGAAAACTCCAGAGGCCCGTCGATGTAGGTTGACGGGAGTGAGGCAATCTGGACTGAAATAGCGGCAAACCTTTCAGTGTGTTCAATCGCAAGTCGTTGTGTCATGAAGCCTCCATTGGACAGGCCCAGCACGTAGATTCTTGAGGTATCGACCGGATGCGTCTCACTGATTTCGTTGAGCAAATTCATCAAGAAGTCCACATCATCAATGACCGCATTCTGTGCCGCATGTTTCTTTACCTGACGTCCGTCATTCCAGTGCCGGTTCAACCCTTCTGGATAAACGATGATGAATGATTCTTTGTCCGCAAGCGTTGTCCATCCGGATTTTGAAATGGTTGCGGCATCACTCCCGCCGCCATGAAGACAGATAACAAGGGGAGTTTTTGCTTCAGAATCGGCAAGGGAGCGGGGAAGATGGATTCGGTAGCTTCGGGTAGTTCCGTTGTGATCGAAGCTTTTTTCGGTTCCGGTGGGCCGGATACTTTGGCCGAATCCGCTTGAAAGAAGGAAGATAAAAAGGGGGAAGGCAGCTAATTTTGTCATGTCCCAGATGAAGTAGCTCAGTTGGCTTTACGGGCGGTGACCTTAAAAGCGGTGACTTCACTTAACTCCGGCGCCCGCGAAGGGAAGGCAACTTTGACTTCGGTCATGGATTCCGTGGCGACGAAAAGAAAAAGCCGGCTGCTCATGGAGCCTCGATTTTCTCCGTTCCACTGCACGATGATGTCAGAAGGATCCTCCTCTTCCGTCAGTGACTCATCAGGCCAGGAGATACCGTAGCGGACGCCGGGTTCGGTAGCGATTTGAAGAGCAAAGGCCCGCTCGTTGATGATGCTGGATTCGAAGTCTGCCCTTTCCGGTTGAGGATAATACCAGTCACGGTTCCCGGGGAGATTCGGATTGTAATTGATGATTCGATTCTTCCCCATGGCGCGGTGATTTCCTGAAAGAGGTTTCGCTCCGACATAGGCAGCGGCGAAGCCGTCGGGTTTGTCGAACCGGATGATCATGTCTGAACTATCGGAAACTCCGACGTACTTAATCTGCAAAGTATAATCATCTGCGGTTCCCTGGATTTCATCAAGACCGCTCATGGCGTAACGAATTCCCGCAACGTCGTCAGCGCCGAGGCCACGACGTATTTGCCCGGGAATAAGACTGCCTCCGCCAACGATCATGGCCTCGGTGTTCGGCAGGGAAAAAAGATCAGAAGCCACCTCTCGGCTGGCGACATTTGGCGATCGAGCACTGGAAGGCAGGTCTTCGAGCTTACGTGAGTAGGTAGTCGAGTCGATGATTCCGCTTTCGGGGAGGGTGAACGGATTATTGTCCGATGTTTTGAAGAAAACGGCGTTTGCATCATCGCCTCTTTCATCATCCGCAGAGCCTCTCACCTTGTCTGAACCTTCATTGATATCGAATTTTCCGTTGGGACCCTTCGTCGCCATCGAATACTTTCCACGCCCACCTTTCGCATTCACCTCTGCCCCCATGAGAGTCGGATGAGCGAGGCCCAGAGTGTGGCCGAATTCATGAATGAGAGTGCCGAAGAAGTCCGTTCCTCCCAGCTTCGGGATTTCCAGCGAAGGGCCCAGGTTTTCTTCCCGGACCAACAGAGACGTCCAGATAGCAGCGACATGTTCAGCCGAAAAAGCAATCTCATCTTCCATCTCCGCAAACTCAGGATGAAGTCCGAGGGTAATCGTGAGTTCTCCGCCGGCGCCTTCGTACCCTGTCGGATGAATGATTACCTCTGCTTCGTTTTTCGCCAGCACATAGGTGAAGGCCAGCGCATCGGAAACCTGTAAAAAGGCCGCCAGCGATGCAATTAAAGACGGGATAAGATAGAATTTTCGATCCGAATCCATAGAAGGACTATTTGAGGGGAAGTTCCGACGGGAGGGAAGAAAATAGATAGGTTTAAACACACTGGTCTACGTATCCTGACACCCTTGCTACTTGGATGAAGATTGCTCATGAATCTCTCGTAATGAAATTTCCCCACGTCTTATTTACCCTGGTGCTCTTCGCAACGACTCATTCCTTCGGCGAGCCGGATTTACCCCTCGTCGATCTTTCCAACGAGACCGGACGACATACGATAATCGCAGCAGGCACCGAAGAGATTTATCAGGGGCATCCCACCACGCTCCTGATGCCCGATGGGAAAACTATCTTCGCGGTATGGTGCATTAATCATGGAGGATCGGCTGGCCCCATGGCGAAGAGTACTGATGGCGGCCTGAACTGGGCGCGACTCGATGAGCGCCTTCCCCAGGGCTACTCAACTCATCAGAATTGCCCAAGCATTTATCGCCTCGTTGATTCCGGCGGGAAGGCCCGCCTCTGGGTTTGGTCCGCCGCGCTCGGGGAAAGGGGCGGCCCCGGGATGCCGAGCATCATGAGTGAAGATGATGGAGAAACCTGGAAGGAGATGCCGCCCTTGCAGGTGCCTTGTGTCATGACCTTCAGCAGCATCGTGCAGTTGAAAGATGGCCGCTATCTCGGGCTCTATCACAAAGGGCCGGACGGAAAAGACAAGACTCCTCTGGGGGTGCTTCAAATGATCACGGCGGACGGTGGGTTTACCTGGACGGAGCCCAGGGTGGTCGCTGCCATTGATGATAAAAACCCCTGTGAACCTTTCGTATTTCGCTCACCTGACGGCAATGAGCTTTGTTGCCTCCTTCGGGAAAATGCCCGCGTGGGGCTTAGCCTGGTGATGTTTTCAACTGATGAAGGGGAAACCTGGAGCGAACCGGTCGAGACTCCGTGGGGGCTCACCGGAGATCGTCATATCGGTGTCCAGCTCGATGATGGACGCTGGGTCTTTGCCTTTCGGGATCAAGCACCGGAGAGTCCGACGAAAGGGGACTTCGTTGCCTGGGTTGGTAGCTATGACGACATCAAACAGGGCACACCTGGAGATTATCGAATTAAACTGCTGCATAGTTATGCTGATCGAAAATTCGATTGTGGATATCCCGGCGTAGAGTTGCTGCCTGATGGTACGATCGTTGCAACCACCTATGTTAAATATAAGGCAGGGCCGGCTAAACACTCTGTCGTCACCACTAGATTTACTATTTCAGAAACAGACGAGATTCTCGATCAACAGTGACGGGATCATTACTGAATTCTCCACCCTCGTCATAATTTTCCGCTCATGAGACTTTACATAATACTATCACTTCTAAGCCTGAGCTTGTCTCACGCGCAGGACCTCAACATTCATTTTTCGCTATATCAGGTGGATCCAACCATCGGGGCGGCGCTAGAGGGGCGGCTAATTTCCGGCGGAGAGGGAGCGAAGGCCGCAATGTCGAAGTTACCCGATTTCATACAGCAGAAACGAGTCGAAGAACTGACGAGTGTGAATATCGAAACTCAAAGCGGAGATCGAATCCGGGCTACGTCCAGTGAAGCAACCATCGCGCTCCCGTTTCATGAGGCAGTAGCCGGACTTGATATTGAAATCGACCCGCTCATCGAGGCAGGAGCCCTCAATATGAATATTCATGCTGTCTACACAAGCGCAGAGAAAGACGGACCGCTCGAACGGGTCGTTACGACGCAGGCGGCGGGCCTCAACGAAGTGCCTATGTTAGTTTGTCGTTGGCAATTCGAGGAAGGATGGTTGCTTCTCATCGGAACGCCGGAGTTTGAAGGGGGGGCCGATACATCACCGATTGTAAGCGAGCTTCTCTACATCGAGTCGGCGTACTATCCGTCCGTGACTTCCGCAAGCTCCGGACGCGACCTCCTCGCTTCGACCCTCTTCCCTTGCCGGAATGGCCAGCGCAGTGCTGCGGAGATGGTCGGCTGGATCGATGATGAAAATGTTCCGGATAGTGATCAGCCCGGGTTTCGGGTAGTCATTGACCCCGTTCTCAACGCCGATGGAACCGTGACCGCACCGGCGGAATGCAGCTACACGGTTGAAGCGGGGGGACGCACTCGTCTCGACAGTGGAGACCGGGTTCGTCGTCTCGCGATTCGGGAGATGAGCGATACGGTTGAGATGGAGGCGAATAAAATGACGGGAAGAAAGGCGACCCTCGCCGGCAACAATGACATCGAGGTCGAGGAAGACCACTACGTTGCGGCCTTCAAGTTTGTTCGTCCGACAACTCAGTGAAGCGTCATCGAACCTTGCAAAAGGACTCGATCTCGTCCTGATTTTTTCGAGAGGGACTGCTAGGTTAGATGCGTGAGCTTTAGAGAAGTCCCATTCAACCCTCTTAGATCGGTGACTCAACCCTGTTGGGTGGGCGTGATGATCGTATTCACGCTGGGCCTTTCAGCCGAAGATGGTGAAGTGATTTCATTCCCTGTTGATGCCGGAATCGTTGATGTGAGGGAGTTTGGAGCAACACCTGATGACGGGAATGATGACACGGTGGCGATACAGGAAGCGCTTGATCAATTTCCCGGTGGAAACAGGATCGTCTACCTTCCTCCCGGAGTTTTTGAAGTCACCGATACGCTCCGATGGCCGGGAGGCGAATTTCCGGGGCAGGCGCAAAAACGGGTGATTCTACAGGGGGCTGGCGAGGCACATACTGTCCTTCGACTTCCCGAAAGCACTTCGGGGTTTTATGAGGGGCCGCCGAAGCCGTTAATCTGGACCGGAGATAAACCGGCACAACGGTTTCGCAATGCAATCCGGGATCTCACGATCGAAATCAGTGAAGGCAATCGCGGAGCGATCGGAATCCAGTTCAACGCGAGCAATCAGGGAGGGCTTCGCAATGTCACGATTCGCGCCCCGCAGGGCACCGGCCGAATCGGTCTCGATCTGGGGCACACCGATGAGATTGGTCCTTTGCTAGTGAGGAACCTAAGAGTGGAAGGGTTCGATGTCGGGATCAGTTCCAAGTGGCCCGTGAATTCGAATACCTTCGAGCATATTCACCTCGCCAATCAGCGCCGATTTGGTTGGTGGAACTATCATCAGATGATTTTTGTGAGAGGCCTCACCGCGGAGGGGCGGGCTACCGCTCTCTACAACGAAGGAAATTCCTGGGGATCCGTCGTTCTCATGAATTCGCATTTGCACGGTGTTGGAGCTGGATCCCAAATCCCTGCGATTCTGAATCAACGACAAATCGTGCTGGGTGACGTGGATATCCTTGGCTATCAGAAAGCCGTTGAGAACGACGACCGTGACCGCGATAAGGGAAACATCGCTTCTGCGGGATTGATTGTCGAAGACACTTCGCATCGCAACGTAGTGAGTCCCTTTCGCGAAATAGAGGGAGGGACCTTCGCAGATGTCGGTGAGGTCAGGCGATTGCCGGTGAAGGAAACCCCGGAAGTTCCGTGGGGAGATCCTTCGATCGACTGGGTGAACTTGCTTTCTTTTGGCGCTGACCCGGAGGGTGTTAAGGACGCCTCGCCTGCCCTTCAGCGCGCAATCGATTCGGGGAAAAAGACAATTTACCTGCCTCCTTCAGGGGAATTCCGATTTGAGAGCGAAGTGCGCATCCGTGGACCGGTCCGGCGAATCATCGGACTGGAGGGGCGTTTTACGACGAGCGAGGAGGCAGTCTGGAAATTGGTTGATGGAGATCATCCGGAGGGAATGCCCGATGCCCCGGGCGTCATTATTGAGCGGCTCACGATGCGAAATGGAGGGGGTGAGTTGAGAGTTCGACAGGAAAGCGAACGCACGCTTGTGGTCAGTTCATCGATGGGAATAAATGTCGAAGGGCATGGAACCGGCGACCTGTTTATCGATGATCTGTCAGGTCACCTTGACCGGGTCGCTCCAGGGCAGAATGTATGGTGCCGCCAGCTTAACAGTGAGCGAAAGGACGGGGTGAAGTGCCGGAACGTTGGCGGAAATCTCTGGATTCTCGGGATGCGGTCTGAACATCGCGGCCCAGTCATGGAATTGACGGGCGGAGGCCATACAGAATTGAATGGTCTCTTCCTCTATTCAAATTCCGGATGGAACGAGGGTGAACCTGCCTTCATCATCCGCGACAGCACCGCCGCTCTTTTCGGGATGAATGAACGTAACTTTAATCGCCGCCCCGTTTCTTTCTGGATCTCCGAAACGCAGGACGGCGAGACGAAAGAAGTACGAAAGCTTCCCTGGGTCTATCTAAGCCGCTAATGAGAGTTCGATGCTCAAGCCGAACTCCGCTATCCCCTTAGTTCACGAGTGAAGCTTCTCAGTTTTTGAGAAGCCCTCAAATCCTACTGTTCCTCTCTCTCTGCACTCCACGTGATTGACAGATCAGGTCGCTGCTGATGGAACACATCCATGATGTGTCGACCGAAGCTCCACCCCGCCTGAGCATAGAGGTTGAATGCTGAATCGACTCCAAGAGCGCGAAGTTCTTTGATCTCTTTCGGAAACTGAGCTGAAGCTGCGACAACGCCTTTGAAATCGTGACGCATCAGGGTGTTGATCGCATGGACATTGGCGCTGTGCGTTGGCATCGCGAGAACAACGAGATCGAGATCGTCATTGGGAACGACGCGTTCCCAGAAGTCGGAGTCCGTTGCATCGGCGAGCTTGACGTTTCGCTCGGCCTCCCGGTGTCCTTCCACTCCCACGGGATCACGATCAAAGCCGATGACCCTCCCCGGAAAGCGTCCTTCGAGGGCATGGTATGCGGCCATCCCGACGCGACCCATTCCGAAAATAGCGATACGCTCGCCATTTTCAATCATGGGCAGGTCATCACGATGACTGCCTTTTGTTTCCCATTTGTGCAAAAAGTCACTGATCGGATCATAGATTTCCTCGGCTCGACGATTGAGTGGCGCCGCGGCAAAAATACTGAAAGAGAGCGCAAGGGCGATCGCGACAAGCCACTCGGGGCCGACCCAGCCTTGCGACACGCCGAGAGCCATGACGATAAGCCCGAATTCGCTGTACGTTGAGAGCGCCGCGGAGGCCATGAAGGAGGTTCGTGCCCGCAAATGAAAGCGGGTCAGCAGAGTGAAGAATCCGATGCTCTTGATCGGGAGCAGGACCAGGAGGAACGCCGCCCAACCGAGAGCCGAGAGGGTGATGGGAGCCTCCAGGCCAATTTGGAGAAAGAATCCGACAAGAAGCAGGTCAACGACCTGGTTGAGAGATTTGCGCAGTTCGCTGGCGCGGGGGTGCCATCCGACGAGAATTCCGACGAAAAGAGCGCCGAGGTCGGCCTTCAATCCGACGCCCTCGAAGGCTGCCGCCCCGACAACGAGGGCAAGAAACAGTCCACAGAGAGAGAATAGTTCTCCCTGTCCGGATTGTTTTAACATCCATCCCATGAGAGGCCGACAAAGGAGTAGCAGTGGTATCGCCAGAAAAATCCAGAGGGTGGGGAGTTTCCCTGTCGAGAAGGTCATGAAAAGAACAGCAATAATGTCCTGCATCACGAGAATGCCGATGGCGGCGCGGCCGTGGAGTGAACCGAGATCACCGTTGTCGGTCAGTGATTTAACCGCGAAGACAGTGCTGGAGAAGCTCACCGCAAAAGCGAGAAGAAAAGCAGTTCTCCAGTCGAGCCCCGCTGCTCCCGCGATAAGAACAGAGGCTCCATAGAGAATCGGTCCGAAGAGAAGGACCACCAGCATCGAATGAATCGAGGTGCCGGCCCAGATTTCCGGCCGCATCAGGTTTCGGATCCTGAGTTTTAAGCCGATACTGAATAAAAGAAGAGTAACGCCAAGATTGGAAATACTCTCGAGCGTCTCTCCACCCTCTTTACCGAGAGCACGCAGCACAAAGCCGGCGACAAGAAAGCCAATGAGCGGCGGCAGTTTAAACATCTGCGCGATGAATCCGAACAGAAAAGCAATCGCAATGAGAAGGGTATCCATGATGAGTGGCTGAAGGAATAGCAAGCTTCCCGCCAAGTTGGCGCACCGAAGAGTCGAGGCAAGTCAATTGCCCGTGAAGCACGGACTTGATGCCGGAACGGCGGGGAAACTACCTTCCGCTTTTCCACAGAATGATTTCAGAAACATCATTGGCACTGGGTTGGCCCCCGGTGCTGCGGCCACGCGAGACATCTTCTTTGAGTAGGGTCAGAAGAGCTTGAACCTTTCCGGGTTTCTCGAGGTAGAGACTGTTCGTTTCGCCGGGATCCCTGTCCAGATGGTAGAGTTGACCGGGGGTGGAATCTTCCGGCATTTCATTTTCTTTGGGCGAGGTCCAGCCGCCCGAACCTTTGGCGAGAATCAGCTTCCACGGACCCTGACGATAGGCAAAATGGCCGCTGTAGGAATGGTGAATCACCCCGTTTCTCGTTGAGGTGATTTTGTCTCCGGAAAGAGCGGGAAGAAAGCTCACGCTGTCCTCACCAGTCGCCCCCGGGAGTTCGGCTTCGAGTATCTCCGCTGTCGTCGCAAGCAGGTCTGTCAGGCAGATCAGTTGATCGCTTTGTGAACCGGCTTCCACTTTCCCGGGCCAGCGGACGATAAAAGGGATACGATGGCCCCCGTCCCAGATATCTGCCTTCGATCCCCGTAAATGAGCGCTGACGAGATGTCCTTTCTCCGCCAGCTTGTCGATCCCGGCTGCTTTGGAGCACCCGTTATCACTCGTAAAAATGAAGAGGGTGTTGTTGGCGAATCCATTGCGCTTCAGCGCTTTTGAAACCTCACCAACGACGTGGTCGGTTTGCATGACAAAATCCCCATAGTCCCCGAGTCCACTTTTTCCCTGCCACTCCGGTGAGGGAACAATCGGGGTGTGCGGTGAACCGAGCGGGAGATAGAGAAAGAAGGGCTCCTCTGCGTCAGCCCGTGAATCAATATACTCAACAGACTTCTCCGTGAGGCGCGGGAGCATGTTGATGACCTCGTCGTGGTCGATGACTTCATCGTCTTCGACCACAGCCTCCATGTTCCGCGCGTGGTGAAAACCGTGGTAGTAGTCGAAGCCGCGATGAAGCGGTCCGTCCGGGATTTTCGCTCCGATGGGAGGCACTTTGTGCTCTTTTTGAGTATAGGCTTCGCCGGTCCCGGGATTGAGATATTCGAAATCGAGATGCCACTTGCCGATGATCGCGGTGGCGTATCCCTGATCTTTCAGAAAGCCCGCCACCGTGAGCCGGTCTTCAGCGATGAGACTCGGGGCGAAACCGGTTACGACCCCTTTCTGCAATCGGGTTCTCCAGGCATAGCGCCCTGTCATAACCCCATAACGGGTTGGGGTGCAAACCGAAGACCCCGAGTGGGCATCGGTAAAAACCATGCCCTCACGCGCGAGCTGATCGGTATGAGGCGTCGGAATTTCGCTCGTTTCAGGGGCGAGGCAGTGGACGTCTCCATAGCCGAGATCGTCGCAAATGAGGTAGACGATATTGGGTTTCCCGGCGGCGTGTAAGGTGAGAGCGAACAACGAGAAGGTGGCGAACAGGAATAGCGGCTTCATTTTCAAAACAGATTGAACGTTTTGTCGCGTATCTATCCCTTTATGTAACTCCAATTATCAACGTAAAGACGCCTGTGAGAAACGAGCAATGACCATCATAACTTTGACCAATCGAAGACTGCAGTGAATGCTTCGGGATTTGGCGAGCGAAGAGCCTCATAGTGTGAGGCAGCTTCCGATGGACAAACCGGTTCAGGTATTAGGTCTGAAAAGACGAGCTCTTGATTCGTCATCATTGCGAAAACCTCTTCGAGATCTTTCCTGTTGTGATCGCGGGAAATGAAGAAGTGAAGCTCCTTCCTGAAGGCTTGTTCATAGTCGAATGAAAGCGCGCCGCGGAAGCTTCCCTGAACGACATAGCGGGTCGGGGTAGTTGTCGGATTTTCCCAGGGAAGGAGGTCGTTGGCGAGTGGCAGGGCTTCGCTGATGACGTTTCTATTCCCTGTCGCATCGAGAATAACGTCGGCTCGAATCTCAGGTCCGAATAATTGTTTCATCTTCTCATCGATCCGTTTATCCACTTCGTATGCCCGTATTCCGGCCCTCGTTGCGTGATTCACGCGAACAGGATTTCGACCGGCGGCAAGAACATGAGCCTCGCCGTGATTACAGATGCGAGCTGAAAGTTGGCCGAGAAGGCCGAGGCCAAGAACCAGCACTCTTTCCCCTTTCTTGATACAGGCGAGATTAACCCCGTGAAAGGCGATGGCGGCTATCTTACTGAAGACGGCGTCGAGATCGGAGACCTCCACAGGCACATGATGAAGCTGACAATCATCCACAAGTGCTCTCTGGGAGTGACAGCCCCATTGGGATGAAAGACCACGATATCCCGTCCCTCTCCAGAAAACAACCCGCTCGCCTTGTTTGAACTTCGAAAGCGAACCCGCTCCAGCAATTCTCCCCACGCCGAGGTACCCGGGCACATAAGAAGCTCCTGGAGCGTCGCCGTAAAGGCATCTCAATTCAGTTCCCGAACTCACGGCACTATAGGATGTTTCCACCAGGCACTGTGAAGGCCCGACGGGACCGATCACGCACTTTTGTAGTCCTATGTTCCCGTCAGGCTCGTGGACGAGGCATTCAGTCGCAGTCATTTCCAGAAAATTCACTTCGCCCAATCCATCGGAACCATCGGCTCGCAAGTGCTCGTTAATTGTTGCTTCGAGCCTCCTTTGCGGGACGAAGTGATAAGATGACAGAGTTCGTCAACATGAACGGCAAAATCGCTGCTGAGCCGGCAAGGTCGTAATTCAGCAATGGATTCACTCAGTTCAGCAATGCCGCGACAGAAATCGATGTTGTTCACCATTTCAGACGGCTTTTCAGGAGGAGGCTTCAATAGCGGAATAGGTAGATATCGGGATTGGTCGTGACTTTTCTCCGGGCGATTTCGAATAGAAGCCTTCGCCCCGAAATCCCACGCATCAGGGACAACCAGTTCTGCGTTGTCTCCGAAAATTCTTAACTCTCTATTTCGACTGGCAACGATACTGCAGGTGATTCGGGCAACGACTCCCGAGCGGAAGCGGATACAAGCGACACTGAAATCCGGTGCGAGTTCACCCGCCGATAGTGAGTCGATTGGGTCTTCGACAATATTGGTAGCGAAAGAAGACACCTCAATAGCCGGCCCGAAGAAAGCGACAAGCCAGGTCAACCAATAGCCTGCATGTTCGTTCGTGCATCCGGTGATGAATTCATTCCTGTAGGGCCACGGCGCTCCTGAACAGCTTCGCCAATCCTCAACTCCGAGCTGATGAACCAGTCCATCATTCATCTCTGCAAAGACAAGCCTAACCGGTCCGATATACTCTTTCCGTAGTTCTTTCCAAACAGTCTGCGCCACTTCGCCCAGAACAGTACAGGGAGCCGCCGAAAGATGAAGTCCCTGTTCGGCAGCTATTTCTGCAAGTTGAAGACTTTCTGAAAAGTTCGTACTGAGTGGCTTTTCTGAATAGACATGTTTTCCCGAGAGAAGTGCAGATCTACTTACTTCGAAATGACTTTGTGGTGTTGTCAGGTTAACAACAATGCTTACATTTTCATCACTAAGCAATTCATCCAGCGAGTCGTACGCGCGAACGTCGTAGGCCCTGGTAAAAGAGTCGAGTCTATCGCCGTCTATATCAAATGCACCCTCGAGAAGCAGGTCAGGATGATGGCGCAGAGTCAACGCGTAAAAATCTGCCACGTAGCCACAACCAACAAAGGCAAGGGAAGTTCTGGACGATAGAGAAGTTTCAGACATTGAATGGGTATGAGGGCTGTCGTTCGTCAGGCAAGCGTCTCGCGACGAATTGAATATACGGGAACACCTAACTCGCGGGGATCACTGTCTGCCATTTTCCAGGAGCTCGTTCTCCAAATGAGCCAGGCGTCGCCGCCTTCAGGACGATAGGGGCGCTTGACCTGAATAGAGAGAACCCCGTCCGCGCTCATTTCCACGGCATCGGGCGGGAAATCGACCCCATTCAGAGAAAACGTGACATCGGTTTCATGGATGAGTTCAGGTCGGCAGTTTAGCGTGTCAAAAGACACAACAAAGTCGGCCCTTAAATCCCTTAGAAAGAGGCCGGATTCAAGACTACTCCAACGAAGGAGACGATTTTCCGAGTCGCACTCGAGAAGATGAAAACCGAAGATCTCCGACTCCTTTTTCCGGCTGATGCTATCCCGATGAATCGACCAGTTTTTCATGCCGCTCGCCCAGAGAGGTAAATAACCGAATTGAAGATTCCGGAATTTGAGAATCAAAAGATAAATCCACCTTCGGAAGAGATCTTTCGCGGGGCAGTCAAAATTGTTCGTTGCGATCAAATGGCATTTAAGACCGGTGATCCATTGCCGGGAAAATCGGAAAGGTGACTGTCGATGGAAGTGTAGAATATCCACAGCGACTCGGTGACGAAACTTCGAAGCTTCCGGTGTCTTCAAAGAAGCCACCCGAAAGAGAAGTTTGTCGCTGAGAGAAGGTGCCTTCGTTGCGATCTGCTCGAGGGCCACTTCAGGAATGGGGTGTTCTAACTCATTTCGCAACCACAGAACGGATTCCTGAAAAGGAAGCATACAATGAGCTGCCTCTGCCGTTGAAATCGCCAAATCCCAATCAAAGTCGGACCGACAATGGCGAAGGATCTGACTGGTGTCCGCGAGCCATCGAATTTGTGGCCAGGGGGAATAGACTGCTCCGTGAGCACAGGCGTGGACAAAATGATCCTCAAAACAGAGTGTTAGTTCGTTCGCTTCAGCTCCATCGAATTTTCGCTGACGAGAGATCATGGACGCCGTGATGTCATCGCTGGCGAAGGATTCCAGAATGTGCCTGTGGAGATCGAGGTCGATATCATCCGGCGAATGAAATCCGATCGCATGTAATGACTTTTGGGCTGTATCAAGGCGTATCTGCAGTGTTGTCCACCGTTCTGATTTCAGCAGGTTAATGGCTCCTTCGTAGTCTACCGCCGAAACAAAGAGGTCGATATCACCGAAGGGTCGGCAAACCGGGTCGTCGTAAACAAGCCTGGAAAGAGCAAATCCTTTCAGAAGGGTGACTGAAATTTGAGCCTCGTTAAACCGGGAAATAGTTCTCACGGCGAAACGGTTGAGGATTTGGTACTTCGACCAGGAATATCGATAGATCCCCCTAATCCTTCCCTCTTCTTTTCCAAGATCCCACCCTGCCTCTGCAGAACGTTTCCAAAGCATTGGAAGAAGACGAAAGGAACCGTAGTCAAGCGCATCGATGTCCGAAGATCCCAACCACTTCTCAAGAGCCAAGGCGGACGAACCAAGGTCTTCAAGCAGACATGCTTTGAGTAGCAGGGTCTGTTGTGCGTTCGGAAGCACATTTCGGTAGAAAGGGTGTGTCACAGTGATACTATGGTTTAGACAAGTGAGAGGTAAGAGCCCAGGGCATCACTCTGACTTCGGCATGAGACTTCCGCCATCCGCAAAAGAGTGAAAACATCGCTTTCTTAGGAGGTGTCTTCGTGGTCGCATCCCACGGGGTTTCTCTCATGAGCGAAGCCCTCGCAAGAAACGACGAAATCTCCGGATTCCCGTTCTCGATATTCCTCCCCCCCTCCGTTCTCAAATAGCTGGAAAGAGCAACTTCTGTATGAGGAAAAAGTTCAAAGGTGGCAAGCTGTTCCATCAATCGAATCGGATGACTGATCGAATCCGGCATTTCAATAGCGATAAAAGGCTCCTCGCATTTTTCAAAAATGGATTTCCAGGCGAGCGATTCTTCTCCCGCGAGCGGTAACGTTTGTCGGCAGGATTTTGCTAATTCCGAACCAGCACGTGCCGCACCGCAAATAAAACTAATAGGAAGGGGGCCCTTGAAGTAGCGCCACTTCTCTCTGAGACAATGCCGGAAGATCGAAACCGCCCTCTCTGGTGCAGAGGAGCGGTCTGACAGTTTCAGAGTTGGTTCCGGGGAAACGAGTAGTTTCGCTTTCGAACTTCCGCCACCACGCCGACGGTCGAGCGATTGCTTCATCGCCTGAAGATGTCCCTTCTCACCGATTTCCCTACCCCATGTCATACCTCCTTCATGAACCCGGTAGAGAAGACTGACTTCCCAGCGAATCTTAAAGCGAGTCTCACATTCCCATACCCGAAAGAACCAATCAGAGTCCTCACCATAGAAAATGGACTCATCGAGAAGTCCGACTTTGTCAAATACCTCACGGCGATACATTCCTACCCCCATCAGAAAGACCCAGTTAAAATGGTTTCGAATCCAATGCCCCGATTCGTCCTGATGGATGATTTGATGAAGGCTGAAAACCGCCTCTGGTGTGGAGGCTTCGCCTTTTCCCCGGCTCTCAAGAACTTCCAGGTCTCTCAAAATTCGATGTGGCTCCCAAATATCGTCTGCATCTATAAAGCTGATAAGTTGACCACTCGCTGCCTTAATTCCGGTATTTCTTGCAGCGGAGGGACCTCGATTTTCAGGATGGACGAAAATCACTGCCGAAGGGTAAATCTTTCGCAACAAGTCTTCAGCAACTCTATCAGGGCCATCGAAGACCGCGATCAATTCCAATCTAGCGTTCCGCGGGAACCTCTGTTCGATGACACTTCGAATCGCCTCTTCAAAAAAAATGCCGGGTCGGTAGACCGGAATAATCACTGAGATAACTTTTTCAGTCATTTAGGGAAAAGGATTCTTCAAGTGTCTTGAGGAGATGGTCCTGATCGGTGCCGAGGTGGAGGTGCCAGGCTGGTAGCATAGAAATGACTTTCAATAAAATTTTGCCTCCGCGATTGTCTGATCTCGGGACCTGAAGCATCGATTGCGGAATCACCGCCTTCATCACTTCTATCGGTTTCGCCGGCGTCAGCTTTGTTCTCTCGTCAAGAGTTACGGTTGGCAAAAGGATACCCACCAGGTTTGCCCGATAGGCGACACGATTCTCACCCAAACTATCAGCATGAAGCAAGGCTTTCTCTTCCCCTAATTCATTAATGTGTTCGAGGTGCCGGTCCAGGGATGGAAAACGAGCTAAAGCGGGCTTTCTCAGTTTAGCTGATTGATAGGTAGCGATTGTTTCGAAGATGTCTCCACCTCCGATCGCACAAAGGTCGTCACCTTGATAGGAGTTCCCTGCGGTGAGCCAGGCGGTCGCTGTGGTGGATTTTCCAGACCCTCCTTCGCCGGGAAGGAGTAGAGATTTTCCGCTACGATCGGAGATTGCAGCCGCATGAACCATCTGAAAGCAATTTTCGTTGAGTAGAAAATTGAGAATTGTTCTCAGTGGCGCGGCACGCTCGCAGGTAGGCATGGAACCAGTATGTGCAGGGACGTAATAAGCCTCGCGGTTTTCCCGGTTCATAGCGGTGTGGATACCCAGCCAGTCCTGATGAAAAATCCGAATATTATCTGAGCTGATTTTTGGCCAGTGACAGGTCTGCCCCCCATAGGTATAGTAGGGTTCCGGGAGCCGCCAGGTCCATCCTGCTTCAGCATCGTCCCATGCATAAATATCCCAAGAGTCAGGACCAGCATCCGGGACACGGAGATGGTCGATTGCACGGAACCATTTATTTCTTGTGAGGGACCCGGCGCAATGGAGAGTGAAGTAGGTCCCTGCCAAATGGTAATGTTCGGGCGCTTCCCGTCCCAACTTCTCAACAGCCTGTGCAAAAGCGTCTTTCTGGACGGCAAAGTATTCTGAAGCAATTAGATCACGGAATGAAATGACGGGCCGGTTTTCCTGCATGGAGCCAATCTCTCACGATTCAGCGCCTTCTCGCATTATCGGCCAACCTTCACTCTCCACTTCGTGGATAGGATCGCCGAGAAGGAGCAGTTGCATGTCTTCGTACTTTTCAACAATAAGTTCCGTCAATGAGAGCATCTCTTTAGACTCGAGTGCTGATGGCGGATTCTGAGAGGGGCGAATTACTTCTTCAGTCACGAGCGCTCCGATGAATCGCTCGAGTTGCTCAGTGGCGGTCTCTTCGTCGGCTTCGATCAATAGCGTAAGCTCCGAAGGGGGCACTGATCTTTCAATCACTTCACCCCAGACGGCACAGGCTGCTCCACGAAGACTGAAGTAATTACCCGAGTCAAAATGAACGATAATGACTTCGCCTTCGACGATCTCGCTGGCGACCGACTCAGTGACAAGTTCGTATGTTTTCTCAAGGGTGGTCATGTTTATAAAGTTAGCTGCACGCCGAAACACTCTCAGTAATAGTTTATTCGTCAAGGCGAGAAGTCCGTAGGACTGTGCCCCCCTTCAGCTTGCTTAATGAAAGCGAAATAATCTTGTCCAGAATCTCCCGGGTGAATCCATTCCTCCAGAACCGGCAACCTTCTACGGCGACTTTTTCCCCCAGGGAGCGATCTCGAAAAAGGGAAAGGCAAGCGTCGGAAAAGTCCGCCGGATCATCAGCGAGGAAGAGTTCTTTCCCCCCGGAAACGGACAGTCCATCGGCTCCCTTTGACGTGGAAATGACGGGGCACAGGAAAGAAAAGGCCTCGAGTATTTTGATGCGCGTTCCGGTCCCCGCCCGGAGGGGGATGATTGCGGCGGTTGCCGAGGCATAATACTCCCCGAGCGTTGGCTGTGCGCCGAGGTTTTCCACCCCCGGTCTGTCTAAACGTTTTGCAAGTGAATCAGGGCAACGCTGTCCGATGATGCGCAGGATTGCGTCAGGCTCACTTTCTAAAATGAGTGGAAGAATCACTTCCGCGAACCAGATAAGACCATCCTGATTCGGCGGATATCCCAGATGGCCAACGAAGAGAAAAACGGGCGTGTCTGGAACGTGACGCGAGACAGGGGTTGGTGGTTCCGGAACCACATTCGGCCAGACAGTGAGGTTCGCTTCCGGAGCCTGAATCTGATCTACCGCTTTACTCATCTCTTTTGCCGATGAGAAAGCAACAAGGTCGAATTGTGGGATCCATTGCTTTTCGAGCATCCTTTTGGCAATGAAACTCTTTCTTTCCATCTCGGTGATCACCGAGTTTTCAATCAGAGAAAATTCCCGGGCTCGCGATGATTCCAATTCGTCAGATTCCAGGATCCGGAGGACATGTTGCGGGAGACTTTTCCACGCGGCGGTGACCGTTTCGAGAGAAGTGAAAATAATGCCCTCCAGTTCTGCCCCCTCCAGTTCACCAGCCAATCCTATCGCCACGTTCTGTGCGGATCTGAATTCCACGCCTTCACCGAGATCCTCTGGTGACCCGGGATCGTCTTTCTGATTAACGCGCCACAACACTGTTTTCTCGAAAGATTTCCAAAGCTCAAGGTCATGCGGTTTACGGATCTCATGAGAATCTGAAATGTGGTGACATTCCAATCTCACTCCAGCCTGAATAAGCGCTTCTGCAATCGCTGCAAGACGCCGGTTCTTGCCGGTCGCGAAGCGGCAGGGCATCTCCCGGGTGATCATTATCCAGAGGGGAGGAGTTTTTGAGAGCTGTTTGCTCATGACTCTTCCCTGCTACGTTGCCGGTCGAGATGAGTTTTCAGCATCGTCATCATTTCCCGTCTCGTCTCTGGATGTCTGCTCGCATTGTTCTCATGAATACGCCGCTCAAAGATTGGAGTATCGATCTGTTCCTCAACGAGATTCAGGCTCTGAGCCGACTGATACCATGCCAAATACTCGGACCGAGCAGCCTCTTGTGCCTTAATAGAAGCGGCGAGAAAGGCTTCTCGCTTCGCCAACATATTTCCATTCGTCCGCCCATGGAGCCATTTGCCACCGTGCGAGATCTTCCCTCCTCCTGCGGGCAGGTCGTAGAAATTTTTCATCATACCAAAAATAAGGTCAGCCTCGGGGCTACTTTCAGCAGCCTCTTCAAATGACGAAAGGGCTTCAGGGTGAAAGCGATCATCGGCATCAAGAAAAGCAACGCGATCAAAACTGGCAGCTTCGACAACGGCTCTTCGCGATAGGAGTGCGCCGCGATTCTCCGACGAGTTCAGGATAGTGATTTTTCCGCTATGCCGCGTGAGAATTGCCGCAGTATCATCGGTCGAGCCATCGTTCAGCACGATTATTTCATCTGCTTTACGTGTCTGATCATAGATAGAGAGAAGGGCCTCTTCAATGAAGGCGGCTCCGTTATAAGCAATGATAGTAACAGACAATTGCATTTTCTCTCGTTCGTTTTGCTACGAGCGGGCAGCCATTTTTTCAAGGGGATTTCTCATGAGTGATATGGACACTCCTTGACAGAAGGAGCGTCCTCGTATGGATTCTGATTGTAGGATATCATGAAAAAATTTTCCCTCTTAGCCGGTCTTCTCTTTCCAATTTTGTTGAACTCCTGTGCTGACCCCGGGGAAATGCCGGATGAATCTCAGGCACCCACCGAGACGGATCAGTTCTGGAGCGGCGGCAGCTTTCTAAGTGGAGTAAATTATGCCTGGATGAACTATGGTTTTGATTTTGGGCTTCCCGACGGATGGGGGCACCACGGAGTCTCGAACCATCAGTTCCGATCTCTCATCCAAAGAGACTTTGCGGAGTTGCAGAGTAAAGGTGTTCGCGTGGTGAGATGGTATCTACTCGGCGACTGCCGAGCCGCACCCGATTTCAGTATGGACGGGCTCGTCTCCGGTCTTGATCGATACTTTTTCAAAGATGTCGACGCAGCCATTGAAATAGCTAGGGCGCATGAAATCTCACTTATTTTTGTCATCCTTGACCAGACCGCGGCAAAAGACGCCGAAATGGCGGGTAAGGTTCAGCTGGGAGGAAGAGCCGGCTTGGTAAATGATCATGAAACTAAGACTTCATTTATCTTTCATACGTTAATCCCCCTTTTCACCCGCTACGCAGATGAAGAGACGATCCTGGCATGGGAAATATTCTCTGACCCGGAGGCGGTAACACATATGTCGGAGCTGGAAGAGGACACAGGAAAGCCGTTCAGCCTTGAAGAAATGATGGCATTCATAAAGGAGGTGGTGGAGGTGGCACACGAGCATGCAACCCAGCCAGTAACGGTTGGAAATGTCTCTGTAGACTGGAGGAAAGCGTGGGCAAAATGTGGGATCGACTATCTTCAAATTGCCTATCCACATGTAAATCCTAAGGGCGATATTCAACCGGTAGATTCCGGCCTGCCTGTCGTAGTAAGCATGATTCCTGAGGAGCCTGAAGGAACCTCAGCAGAAGCGTTGCTCAACGGGGTCCACACCGCAGGATACTCGGGAGGCCTCGTTTGGCGCTTTCGCTCGCTTGACGATAATACAAAACCGGGTGAAAGCCCGGAAGAGGTCATGGATTGGCTCGGAAAGCCACGTCTCATCCAAAAATGAGAGCTCAGATGATAACCGTGTCAGGATTTGAATCGAGTCCTTTTATTCGTCGCCCCGGGAAAATAATGCCAATTCCGAAGCAGTTATATGGTTCGGGATAGTCAGTTTTGTAGAGAGTAAATTTCCTCACGTCTCGATGGATGAGGTCATCGGCGAGTTGATCTTTCACATAGTGAAGCATCCGCTCATTTGCGAAGCGCGGACGACAAAGGTAAGCCTTGTTCCAACCGGTAAGAAAAATGGTAAGTCGGTCCGCATGCTCCCTAATATAATCACATGTAGCAAAAGTAATCTGCGGATACATTGGCGAGAAAAAGTCATCCATGCAGATGATACCGTGATCGGCGAGAAGATTGTCAGCCAATTCGAGGTCGGAGAGAACCCCTTTCGCAGTGTGATCACCATCAATGTGAATCCACCGATAGTTGGATTCTTCGCCCTCTGACCATTGTTTGATCTCAGGACTTCCAGAATGATGCTTGAGCGGGTTCACTTTGCCATCGCACTGTAAATCGATCAGGGCTGCTGCTTCATCGAGGCAGTCGTCAATTTCGATCAGGGTAAGCGTTTCCTCCTCGCGGGTATGTAACGCAAGCATGCCCGCCGATTTACCTCGAAAGACTCCGATTTCCAGAAGTGAGCCATCGAGGCCTTCCACTTTTTGCCGAGATAGAAAAGCATCCCACAGCACTGCCATTTCTTTGACGAAAAAGCCATGAAGATGGGAGAAATGCTGATGGTAACGCCGGAGAGCCATAGGATTAATTCTTCGCTATGACTTAGGCATCAAACGGAATCAATGTCGATCTCTCTTTATTAGGCATCCTCCCGCAGCCTCGCCACAGTATAATTCGGATCGTCGGGAAGGACTTCAACATCAACCATTGCTCCGGCACGTTCAAGCATACGTCGGCAGTCAGAGGAGAGATGGCGGAGGCGGAGGTGTTTGCCTGCCTCCCGATAGCGTGAGGCAAGACTGTTGATCGCCTCTAATCCTGACATATCACAAACGCGTGCCTCACCGAAATCGATCACGATCTCTTTGACGTCGGATTTGGCTTGAAACTGATCAGTGAAATCCCGGACTGAGCCGAAGTAGAGAAGTCCCTGGAGGGAGTAGATCTTCTCCTCGTCGCTTTCCTTTTCAACGCGGACGACAATATGTTTGGAACTTTCCCAGGCAAAGATGAGGGCGGAGAGGATGATTCCAACGAACACCGCCGTGGCGAGATCGTGCATGAAAACGGTCACGAGCGTTACCGCGAGGATGACAATAATCTCACTGAACGGCACTTTGCCGAAAGTCTTCAGAGACGACCATTCGAAAGTGCCGATCACGACCATGAACATGACACCGACGAGTGCGGCGATGGGGATTTTTTCAATGATCGGTCCACCCACCATGATAAAGAACATGAGGGCGAGAGCGGCAGCGACACCGGAAGTTCTCCCGCGCCCACCCGATTTCAAGTTGATGAGCGATTGGCCGATCATGGCGCAGCCACCCATCCCGCCGAAAAGGCCGGAGAGGAAATTCGCACTTCCCTGAGCGACACATTCACGATTGCCCTGGCCCCGGGTTTCCGTGATTTCATCAATCAGCTGGAGGGTCATGAGAGACTCAATGATGCCGACCATGGCAATGATGAAGGCGGTCTTGAGCAGAAATTGCCATTCAGCGGCCCAGGCAATACCCGTGGGTAGGGCCGGGAGAGGGAAGGACCCGGCGAGTTTTCCATCAGGATTATCTGCTGACTGTGCCAGCACATCGGAAACGGTTGATGAATCTTTGAAAAAGATGAAGGCGATGAGGCCTACGGACACGATTGCCATGAGTGACGAAGGCACGGCACGGGTCAGTTTTGGAAAGAAGTGGATGATTGCCATCGTCAATGCGACAAGACCAATCATGATCGCCAGGTTCTGTCCGGTAAGCCATTCCCCTGTCTGGGTGTCGCGGAAGGACGGAAACTGGGCCATGAGAATGACGATCGCGAGTCCGTTCACGAAACCGATCATGACGGGATGAGGGACAAGGCGAATGAAGCGACCGAGTTTGAGGGTGCCGAAGGCAATCTGAATGATCCCCGCGATCATGATGACCGCAAAAAGATACTGGAGGCCGAGTCCTGCGCCCATCGCGTCGCCATGCTCGACGGCTTTTCCGGCGACGACGGCGATCGCGCCGGTGGCACCTGAGATCATGCCGGGTCGTCCACCAAAAGCGGAGGTGATGAAGCCCATGAAGACGGCAGCCCAGAGTCCGACGAGGGGATCGACACCGGCAGCGAATGAGAAGGCGATGGCTTCCGGGACGAGTGCGAGAGCGACTGTCAGTCCGGAGAGAATATCGTCTTTGTAGTTACCGTTCTTTTTTCGAAAGAGTTCAAACATAGTCAGTTCCTGGTTGGGATTCCCGATGGGCGGTTCATTGCCGGATCGCTTGGGATTTACGGAAAACATTTTGCAGCCGTGCGGGCCTCGACGGGATGCAAAACCCGGTTGGTTAAACGCTCACTCTGCGCGCCATTCCTCGTCGAATATGACTAAACATCAAGTTCGATGTTTTCTCTGGACTCCCGCCGGTGGACCGTCACCTTTGCCTCGTGAAGCTCTACAACACGTCAGAGGAATCGAATTCGAAGGACTATTCCGGAATTGGAGTCCTGATCAGCAATGCGTTCGTAATTGTGATCGCGTTTATTCAAAATTGGGACCTCGGTCCGATGATGTTCATCTACTGGGCGCAGAGTGTCATCATCGGCTTCTTCCACTTTTTCCGGATGATCCTCTTGAAAAACTTCAACACTGAAGGTTTCACCAGCGGTGGCAAACCGGTACCTGCGAACTCGAAAGGTAAATGGAGCACGGCCCTCTTCTTTACGGTCCACTACGGGTTCTTTCACATTGGTTATCTCATCTTCATTCTTTCGCTGCCGATGGAAACGGAGAATGCGCCTGAAGGAGGTCTATGGTTTCGCCTTTCCATACTCGGCTTCTTCCTCGGTCACGGTTATTCGTTCTTTCAAAACGTGAGGGCGGATCTGAAGAATCAACCGAATCTGGGATTGATGATGTTTCTGCCCTACGCCCGCATTATTCCGATGCATCTCACGATTTTTATCGGAAATGCCGTGGGATCAAACCGCATTGCCGTGCTGGCCTTTTCCCTGCTCAAAACGGGAGCGGATTATCTGATGCACATCGTTGAACACCGGATGCTTCAAAAGAAGGTAGAGCAAGAGGGTCAATGATGAATCGCCGTCTGGAAACATATGTCTGCGAGGCGACCGGCGCGAATCGAGTCGTCGCAGCGGAGCTGGTGCAGGAACTCTGGAGCGGCTATGGTCAAATTTTGCGACTGAATCTGGAGGGGGCATCGACTCCTTCCATCGTAGCCAAACACATTGCGATACCGGATCAACGTCGTCACCCGCGGGGATGGGTTTCCGATTTATCTCACGAAAGAAAATTGCGATCCTACGAGGTCGAGACTCGATGGTATCAGCAATGGAGCGAGGATTGCGATGTATCCTGCCGCATCCCTTCTTTTATCTCAGACGACGATGGCGGGGGAGAGGTCATCCTCCTCCTTGAAGATCTCAATGCCTCCGGGTTTCCCGGTCGAAGAAGTTCACTGGAGTGGCATCAAATTGAGCAGTGCCTCACCTGGCTCGCTGAGTTTCACGCGACTTTCATGGGGGAGAAGCCGGAAGGCCTCTGGGAAACGGGCACCTATTGGCATCTCGCGACGCGACCCGATGAGCTAAAGGCGCTGGAAGACGGCGCGCTTAAGAACGCTGCTCCCGAACTGGATCAAATCCTTTCCGGGGCGACCTATCTGACCTTTGTCCACGGTGACGCGAAGGTGGCGAACTTCTGTTTTTCGAAGGATGAAGAAAAGGTGGCCGCTCTCGATTTTCAGTATGTGGGCGGCGGGTGCGGGATGAAAGACGTCGCTTATTTCATTGGGAGTTGCCTTGATGAAGCTTCATGCGAAGAGAACGAAAGAAGACTTCTCGATTCCTACTTTTCCAGTCTTGAGGAAGCGCTCAAGAGGCGTCGTCCGGAGATAGATGCCGCAGCGGTCGAAACGGAGTGGAGATCGCTCTTCCCGGTGGCGTGGACTGATTTTCATCGATTCCTCAAAGGCTGGTGCCCCGGGCACTGGAAAATCAATGGCTACAGCGAGCGTCTCGCGCGAGAGGTGATCGGTGCTATTTAGCAGGATGGAACTTAACGACACAGACCTTGATCATCTCACCGCGACGGCAATGACGGCTGCGGCCCTGGCGGCGTCTCATATTCAGGCAGAGTCTGAGCGCAAATTTGAAGTGTTTCATAAGGAGGGCGGAAACACGGAGGCCTCGCAAGCGCTTACTGAAGTCGACCTCGCGAGTGAAAAGATCATTCTCGAAGCCCTTCGTCCCGATACGGAAAACTATGAACTCGGCGTTCTCACTGAGGAGACCGAAGACGATTCGAGCCGCCATCAGGCTGACTATTTTTGGTGTATCGACCCCATTGACGGAACGCTTCCTTTCATTAAGGGAGAACCCGGCTACTCGGTGGTCATCGCACTGGTGAGCCGTGAAGGTGTGGCTCAGATCGGTGTGGTTTGGGATGTCGTCGCGAATGTTCCCTATCATGCCCGTCGTGGACTCGGCGCCTTCCGCGCAGGGGATTCAATTGAACCGGCGGTGCCCGGTTCGCCGGAAACGCTTTCGTGGTTCATGGATCGCAGCATGGTTGCTCAGGACAATTACGGAGATTGGCTCTCTGCTCTCACGGCCCTCGCTCAGTCAAAAGGGCTCAAAGGAGTTGAGGTGATTAACCATGCCGGCGCTGCATTGAATGCCTCGTGGGCGACGGCGAATGCGCCTGCGGTCTATTTCAAATGCCCCAAAGAAAAGGAAGGCGGTGGATCAGTATGGGATTTTGCGGCAACGAGTTGTTTCTACGAGACGCTGGGGCTTCCCGTGAGTGATATGTTCGGAAAACGGCTTAACTTGAATCCTGCGGGTCCAACATTCATGAACCGCAGCGGGGTGCTCTACGCATCGAGCCCTGAATGGGCGAATGAGGTGCGAAAGATCTACGGGGAACTCAGGTAACGACAATCAGTGGCCCTCGAAGCCGGATCCAGCGGCATTAGGTCTTGGCTTTCCGGACGCATCGGGGCAGGCTCGGCTTCATGAATTTCCGCCATCTATGCTGTGTTCTTTCAGCGTGCTCTCTCATTTCTTTTGCCACCGCTGAGTCCATCCCTTCAGAGCTTTCCGGAGACTGGAGCCTTGTTCTTGAATCAGGGGAGGCGGGTTGGCTCAGTATCAGTGAAGTCGACGGCGAACCCCGCGTTGCGATGATGGTAAACGTCGGCACGATTCAGCCACTCAAGGGGGTGGAGGTGAAGGATGGAAAGATCCACGTTCCGCTAAAATCGATTCGGGAGGGAGGAAAGAAAGGACCTCTCCTCGCGACGAAAAAGGCGCTCGTTTCGTGGAAGTCAGGTGAACTCAAAGGCGAAATCGTGACCTCCTTTATCGCCGGCGGCGAAGAGCGTGATTCTTTCACGGGAGTTCCGATCCCTCCGATGCCGGAAGCTCCTGATTTATCAAAGGTAAAATTCGGGGAGCCCATTCAGCTCTTTAATGGCAAAGACCTCACCGGATGGAGACTCCGTCGTCCTGAGAAAATCAACGGCTGGTCGGTCAAAGACGGCGTCCTCGTGAACGAAACGCCGAAGACGGATTTCAGTGCAACGGGAGCCTACGGCAATCTGCGAACCGAGGCGGTGTTCGGAGACTTCAAACTCCATATTGAGTTTCTGATAGAGAAAGACCGCAACAGCGGCATATACCTTCGCGGGATGTATGAGGCTCAGGTCGTCGACCGCGACAGCCGGATGCAGGGACTCCAGGGCGTGGGGTCAATTTTTGGTCGCGTTGAAGCGAGTGAGAATGCCGGCCTTGAAGGCGGCAAATGGCAGACTTATGACCTCACCCTCGTGGACCGGCACATCACGGTGGTTTTGAATGGAACGAAAGTGATCGATAATCAACCGGTCACCGGCCCGACCGGAGGCGCGATGCATACGGATGCGATGGCGCCCGGTCCGATCTACCTGCAGGGGGATCACACCTCGGTGAAATATCGCCAGATCGTTCTCACTCCGGTCTTCGAGTGATTCACTTAAAGAGGCGGTCGAAGAAAATTTGCATCGCATCCCACGAAGCAAGGTCGGCCGCCTCCTGATAAGCTGCTCCTTTTGACGGATCGTCCCCTGCCATTTTCTGAGTGAATGCGTGCACCGCATCAGGGTAGGCCGTGAAAGTGTAAGCGACATTCGCGTCGAGCATCTCCGCGTGGAAAGCTTTTACTTCCTCGAGTGGAACATGCGGATCTGCAGCGCCGTGGAGGACGAGGACTTCCCCCTTGATGTTTGCCGCATCCTCCGGGGTCGGTGTTCCGAGGCCACCATGAAAGCTTACGACACCGGCGACATCAGCACCGCTGCGAACCAGTTCAAGCACGCCGGTTCCGCCAAAGCAATAGCCGATCGCGGCGATCTTCGAGGCGTCCGTTTGAGGGAGGCTCCTGAGAACGGCGAGGCCGTCCTTGAGACGCTCACGGTAGAGGTCGCGATCCCCTTTAAACTTTCCGGCCATTTCACCGGATTCGGGCGGGAGGGGACGAATTCCTTTTCCGTAGATATCGAGAGCGAAAACATTGTAGCCGAGTTCCGCGAGCATTTTTGCCCGCATTTTTTCGTAATCAGTCAGTCCGGTCCACTGGTGTGAGATCAGGATGGAAGGCCGACTGCCCTCAATGCTGTCGTCATAGGCGTGCCAACCTTCACAGGTCGCGCCGGCGGATTCGTACTCGATGGATGTTTCGACGATGTCGGCGCGGGCGTCGATGGTAAGCGAAAGAAGGCTCAGAAAGAAAAGTAAATGCTTCATGCTGAAGGATACGTCTTCAGAGAGGAAATTCGATTCAAAAGCCTGTCACTGCGTTTATCCGGGTTTCGTGCCGCCTGCCTGATTACGACGTTGACGGCGCTTACGGTTAGACGCGAAACTCCACCTCTCTTCTCTATGCAAATATCTCCCTTCCGAATCGCCCTCTGCCTCTTCCCCGCATTCATTCCGGCCCTCTATGCGGATGAGTCCCCGATCGCACCGGGAACTTCTTTGCAGCCTGTTGCAGGGACGTTTGAGCTGGCTGACGGTCCCTCCTGGGACGGATATGCCCTGACGGTTCCTGATCCTTTCACCGAGAAAGCTTCGCGCTACGTTCCCGCGAAAGGGGAATGGCTTCCCGGACTGAGTGATCGTCGCCTCAGCGGAAGCTTCTACAATCATGGCGTGACCTGGATGATTGATAACGGTCGGGCGGAGATTCTTCGCCTCGACTCTCCAAAGGAGGCGACCGTGATTCACCGTGAAGACCTTGAAGCAGACAAGACCCGCAAACCGAATGATCTTGTGGTGGATCGTTCCGGGGGAATTTATTTCACGCTGACCCGTGCCGGTCAGGTCATTTACGTTCCTGCAGGAGGTGAGGGGATCGTCGTTGCTGAGGGTGCGATTTCAGCGAATGGCCTCATCTTGAGCCCCGACGAAAGTATTCTCTATGTCTCCGAGGCCGGGCCGAAGAATATTCTCGCCTACGACGTGAAGTCAGATGGATCTCTCGGGGATCGTCGTCTTTTTGCAAAAATGGAGGATGGAGACCCTGCCGCCAAATCAGCAGACGGCATGACAATAGACCGGGCGGGAAATGTCTATTGTGCCGGCCCTGCTCACATCTGGATTTGGGCTCCCGACGGAAAGCTTCTCGACAAAATTGCCTGTCCCGAGCGCCCCGTAAACTGTACATTCGGCGGGAGCGATTTGCGGGATCTTTATATCGGCGCATTCGGCGGTCTCTATGTGCAGCGGATGCGGATTTCGGGCGTTTCCCCTCAACCACCTGCGGCGTGGCCGGAGGCAAAGGCAGCCGTCATGCCGAGTGTGACCCTGCCCGAAGGCGTTACCCCGCATCTGGATCTTACCTACGCTCAATATGGGACGCGGAAGATGCTCGCCGACATTTATGTCCCCTCCGGTGAAGGTCCTCATCCTGCCGCGATAATTCTTCATGGCGGCGGTTGGCATAGTGGAGACAAAATGAAATTCCGTGCCATGGGGCTGGAGCTCGCGAGTCGTGGCTACGTCACCATGGCCGTCGCCTACCGCCTCAGCGGTGAAGCAAAGTTCCCCGCAAATATTTATGATTGTCATGCCGCGGTTCGGTTTCTGCGTGCCAATGCGTCAGAATACAAAGCTGATCCCGATCGCATCGGTGTGGTCGGCGGGTCAGCCGGCGCACATCTTGCCGGACTTCTCGCGACCACCGCTGATATTTCCGAACTGCATGGAGATGGCGGCAATCCCGGGGTTTCCTCTGCCGTTCAAGCGGCGGTTGTCATGTCAGGACCCATGGAGATCGCAACGGGAAATGTCGCCGAAAGTTCTTTAAACAAGGCCGCGAAGAAGCAGAATGCGGTCTGGTTATTTGGCGGCAGCATCAAAGAGTTGCCGGAGGTCTACGCGCTTGCCGACGCTCATCAGCATCTCGATGAAAATACCCCGCCGATTCTATTCCAATACGGAGGAACCGAAGATCCAACGAAGATCAATCCTTCGTTGGAGAAAATGAAAAAACTGGGCATTCCTGCCAAAGTTCTCTCCCACTACGAAGGCGGTAAACATGGCTGTTGGAATCGTCACCCCTGGTTCATGCCCATGGTGGATGACATTGATGCCTGGTTTCAGGAACACTTGTAGGCAGCTACCGGATCGGGGGCTTATAGAATCCGGGAGCGAACTGCGGCGCACTCCCGTTCTGTTGCCGGACCCTATCCGATCAACTCCGGGATGATCTGCCCTCCGAATTGCGAGAGCTGTTTGTAACGCCCGGCGTGGAAATAGGTGAGCTTGTTATCATCCAGACCTAACAAATGCAAAATGGTGCAGTGGACATCCCGAATCGGGTGAACGCAATCGACCGCTTCGGCACCGAGTTCGTCAGTCGCCCCGACGATGGTGCCCTTTTTGACACCGCCGCCCGCGAAGAGCATCGTCATCGCGTCGACGTTGTGTCCACGGCCCAGTGAGTAGACCCCGCCACGCTTATTGTTATCGGGAGTGCGGCCAAATTCACCGCACCAGATTACGAGAGTGTCTTCGAGCATGCCACGCTGCTTGAGATCCTTGATCAGCCCGGCCATTCCTTTATCGACACTGCGAATACGCGAGGAGTGGCCCCGCTCGAGGTAGTCATGACTGTCCCAACCTCCGGAGAAGATTTGCACAAAGCGGACACCTTTCTCGACCATGCGCCGCGCCATGAGACACTGGCGGCCGAAAGTTTCGGTTTCCTTTTGATCGAGACCGTAGAGTTCTTTGACGTGCTCCGGCTCGCTTTCGATATCGACAACGCCGGGGACTTCCGTCTGCATGCGATAAGCGAGTTCGTAGTTCTCCATTCGTGCGGCAAGGTCTTCATGCTGCGGATTGGCTGCCGCGTGCTTTTGATTGAGGAAGGCCATTTCATCAAGGGCCCGCCGCTGATGTTCCCGGCTTTTGAAGGCTTGAGATTGAAGGTCGAGGATCGGTGATCCTTCCGGGCGCAACCGGGTTCCCTGATAGTGGGCGGGGAGGAATCCATTGCTCCAGTTCGTTGAACCACCCTGGGGCAGAGCTGCTTCAGTCATGACAACGAAGCCGGGAAGGTTCTGATTCGACGAACCAAGGCCGTAGGTGGCCCAGGATCCGAGGGCCGGGTCTGCGCCGAGACGGCTGCCGGTGTTCATGTGAAAGAGGGCTTCCGGATGGTTGAGAGATTCAGCCTGGCAGCCGCGATAGTTACAGAGTTCGTCGGCCACTTCCGGGTCCGCCATGTGGACCCATTGATCGCTCATTTCGATGCCGGAGTTACCGACCTTGCGGGATCCAAAGGGACTTCCAACATAGAAGCGGAAGCCGTTTGCAAGACCTGCGGTGCTCCTGGATTCCGTTTTGTGAAGCTCCTGCAGTTTCGGCTTCGGATCAAAAGTGTCGACGTGGCTCGGTCCGCCTTCCATGAAAAGCATGATGACATTCTTCGCTTTCGCCGGATGCATCGGTTGTTTCACCGCAAGAGGAGAGGCTGCTTCTTTGGCAAGGATGTCAGTCAGGGCAAGAGAACCGAGAGAGGAGCCGAGACCGTAGAGGAAGCTGCGGCGGGATGGGGAGAGCATGTTAGGATTCATGGCTTTTAGGGGGGGATTCCTTGTTTAAAATTCGATATTCAATTTCTCTAGTAGAGATACACAAACTCATTCGAGTTGAACAAAAGCAGGCAAAGGTCAGCGAGAGCTCTCGTGTCGGCATCCACATCCGCAGCCTTCAAATCAGGAACATAATTCTCAAAGGCGGGAAGAATTTCGGTGTAATCAAAAGGCTCGCCTGAGAATTCCTCCACGAGGGTGCGCGTGATTTCCTCCGGATATTCAGGACGGTCAGGATGGATTCCCTCATGGTATTCCGTCATGTCAGCAAGATAGGTATTCAACCGGGCGAGCTCGACGGGTGCCGGCTCCCGCCCGAAAGCCGTTAAAAAGGCCTCCCGGATTTTTTCGTCGGGACTGCTTGATTGTTGCATCAGTCGATGAGCGAAGGCGATGGACCGGTCCGTGATCTGGTCGCTGTTCATGAGGGTGAATGCCTGAGGTGAGACGGCGGCGGAGTCTCGCATTTCGCAGGAGTCATTGGGATTGGGCCGGTTGAACAGTTCAAGAAATGGATCTGCCATGCCCCGCACTTTGTAAGCATAGATGGTCCGGCGGTTACGCCGTTCCGGCGTTGCGTCGGGCTGGTAGGCCGGCGCGAGTGAGAACTGGATCATGCGGGGCTGGAGCGCGACCTCCATGTTGATTTCCGGCATGACCGGGAGCCCTCCCCGTGCCTCCTTCAATTCCCCGGTGATCGCGAGGGTGGTGTCGCGGAGTTCCTCCGCGGTGAGCCGTCGGGTGGGGAAGTAGGCGAGCAAGGCGTTTTCGGCATCTTTGACTGCCAGTTCTTCACGCTGCGGGTGATGGCTTGCCTGACGATAGGCCTCAGATGTCATGATGAGCCGATGCATCCTCTTTAAAGTCCATCCGTTTTCAACAAAGTCGCTTGCGAGCCAGTCCAGCAATTCAGGATGAGTCGGTTTCTTCCCTTTCACACCGAAGTTATTCGGGTTTCCGGCGATGGCCTGACCGAAATGCTGTTGCCAGACCCGGTTAACGAAAGCTCTTGCGGTAAGAGGATTGGCCGGGTTTGCGATCCATTGGGCGAGCTTAAGCCGCCTTCCCTCGACCGAGGTGGGGAGGGCATATAAATCTTCATTTTCGTCAGAGGCGGACGGAATCCCGAGTGCGCTGATCACCCCCGGAGTAACTTCCTCTCCCGGAGCCTCAAGGGCACCGCCGGTGAGAATGAAACTTTTAATCTCCGCGCTCGACTCTTTCTTCGGTGCGATGCGGAGACTGCGGGCATTCCCCTTTCCGCTAAGGCCGTTGTAGACGCTTTGGACCATGGGCTCGTAGCGTTCGAGACGGCGGGTCCAGATCCAGACGTCCTGCTCGCGCACTTTGAGCTGTCCCTGCTCGACGATATTGAGGCCGACGTGACGCGGTGGTTTTTCCTCGTCAGGAAGGCTTTTTCTTTCTTCGAGAGGTAAATAATCACGATTATTTTCCTGATACCAGGCCCTGGCTGCGTTTTCGCGCTTTGTAACCAGCTTATCTTTTTCTGCCGTCGCAAAGTCGAGCATGCCCTGAACAAAGGCGCGACCTTCATCGATTCCCTCGAGAGATTCCTGTTCAAGAAAAGGCGCCGGTCTTTCAGCCAGTTGCGTTGTCGCAAATGCAGCCGTCATTCGATAGTAATCGCGTGTCGGGAGCGGATCGAATTTGTGATCGTGGCATTTGAAACAACGCATCGTTGTCGCGAGGAAGGTCTGTCCCACGGAGTTCACAACATCATCGAGATAGATCTGGCGGGCTTCCGGCTTTTTAACCATGGCATCGTCGTAAGGTCCCATGCGGAGGAAGCCGGTTGCGATGAGTTTCTCAGTTTCCTCCGGAGTGTAATCGCCGCTAATTCGGGTGGAATGAATTTTGTCCGGTCCAAGCCGCTCTTCCACGGAACGATCGGCGAGTTCGTCACCGGCGAGCTGTTCAATCACAAACTGGTTGTAAGGTCTATCTTCATTGAAGGCGCGAATGACATAGTCCCGGTAGCGCCAGGCGTTGGAGCGCTCATAGTCGTTCGACATCCCGCCGGTGTCGGCGTAGCGGGCCACGTCGAACCAATGCTGTGCCCATCTCTCACCATAATGTGAACTGGCGAGAAGTTCGTCGATAAGGCCTTTCCAGGCGAGGTCGGCATTATCTTTCCAGGCGGACCTAAAGGCACTCACTGCTTCAGGTGTCGGAGGAAGGCCGGTGAGGTCATAGGTCGCCCGTCGGATCAGAGTGAGCGGGTCGGCTTCCGGGGCGGGATCAATCCCTGCTTCAGAGAGTTTTGCCTGTAGAAAGGCGTCTATTGGATGATCGGATTCTTCAGGAACCTCCGGTTTCTCCATTGGCATGAAGGCCCAGACATCTTCCGGCTGGTAGCGTCGATAAGTCCACTCGTCACCGAGGCCGCCACTGGTGGGAACGATGATCCCTTCGTCGGTGACCTCTTTTTTGGCTTCTTCTTCGCGGATCGCGGATTGCTTTTCTTCGTCTGCCCAGGGAGCACCGAGATCGATCCATTTTTCAAGGAGGGCAATCTGCTCTTCGGTGAGCCGGTCATTTTCTTTGGGTGGCATTTCCCAGTCGGGGTCCAACCACTTCACTGTTTCAATCAAAGCACTGCCGGCTGAGTTTCCCGGCTGAAGGACGTCTTTTCCGAAATATTCCCCACCGGCAAGGAGACTCTCGCGGGTGAGCATGTCGAATTCCCCTTTAATCTTCTCGCGGTCGTCACCGTGGCATCCATTGCATTTCTCGGAAAAGAGAGGCTGAACTTTGAGCGTGAAGAGCTTTTCCCCTTCGGTGGCAGCGTGGGTGCCTGCTGTGACGGAGAGAATAAGAATGGCCGTGAAGAAGACGCGGACGGAAGTGAGAGAAACAGCTTTCATGGGGGTGAAATTTTCCGGAGGAGGACCCCGGTTACCCGCAAATGCTGTTTTTCAGAAAAAGGTTAACAAACTTCGGCCATTTTTCTCGTCGGCCTGCGATAACATGGAGGGTGGAGTTCCCCCCGCCGCGTTGGATTCACGATAAATGAGAATCCCCCGGCCTCCGCGGACAGGGCGGAACCTATCCCTCCAGTGATCGGGGAAAGAGGGTCGTGTGAAGGAGGATAGAGGGTCGTGTTCCACCTCAAACGCCGAAATACCCTTCTCATCCCGATACTCAGGAGGGGGACCTTTTACTCAAATACGTCCGTAATGAGGTTCTTCACGGAGACAATAACTCTGTGTAAACTCGCCGTCTCCCATTGGGACAGCGCCGCCTTTCATGGATCCAGTGAAAAATCCCCGTGACCCCTATTCCGATTTCGAGGCGATGATGGAAAACGTCAGGCCGCGGATTCGGGCCTTCCTCCTTACCCTCACCGGAAGTGAAGCCTCCGCCGAAGACCTGACCCAGGAAGTCTCTCTCCTCCTCTGGAAAAAACGGGATCAGTTCGACCCCCGGGGCGACTTCCGCGCCTGGGCGTTTCGCATCGCCTTTCTACAGGCACAGAATTTCCGACGCAAGGTGTCTCTCCAACACGACCGTGAAGTACCCGGCGACGATCTTTTCGAACACATCGCCGAAGTCACACAGGAACGTCATGGTCGCGACGACCTGGAGGAGAGTCGTCACGCTGCTGTCGTTACCTGCCTCGGGAAACTTCGCAAAAATCACCGGGATCTCATCCTCCGCCGCTATCAGGACGAGCATTCACTGGAACAACTCAGCAGCGAAGCGGGCATCAACCGCAATGCCATGGCCCAGAAACTGTTCCGCCTCAAACGGACCTTACTTGGCTGCGTCGACAAACAACTCAGGTTTCTCAACCGCGAATCCTCAAAGCCATGACTCACGACAAGGACTCTCAGGATTATCAATCCATTCTCGCGGCCCTGAATGAACGTGAACTCACCGGGTGGGAACGTGAACGGCTCTGGGAGTTACTCGAGAGAAATCCTGATCTCATCGCAGACTTCAGCGACCACTGTTTCGTAGGGTCGCAAATCAGGAGCATCACCGACGAGCAACTCGTGGCCTCAGGCATCGAACCACCGCTTCGAAATGTCGTCTCCATGCCCCTGAGAGAAACCTCCTCACACCTCTCTCTTCGTTGGCCCATCGCTGTCGGCATTGCCGCGCTTGTCGCCTTCCTCGCCGTCGTCATGATGCAACATGACAAGGCCGCCCCCCCGGGACCAATAGATCTCGCGGCCACCGAATTAGCGACACCTGTCTCTGAGACCTCTGCGCCGGCAACGACACCTGTTCGTGAAACCAATCTTTCCCTCGACGACCCCAATGATGAAGCGGTCGCCCTGAGTGGATCAGCCGCTCTCGCCAACAGCCGGAATCCGCGCGGCGGCAAACCTGAGGGCGCGGCCTCAGTCCCCGATAAAATCTCCTTCAATCATCACGTGCGGCCCATTCTCTCAGAGAATTGCTTCTACTGCCACGGCCCTGACGAAAACACACAGGAAGCAGGCTTGCGCCTCGACCTTCGCGAATCCGCCACTGAAGACCTCGGCGGCTACGCCGCGATTGTCCCGGGCGACGCTGAATCCAGCGAAATCTGGCATCGGATTCTATCAGACGATCCTACTGAACTGATGCCCCCACCTGAATCACATCGCACGCTCAACGCCGCTGACAGGGAAATTCTCCGACGCTGGATCAATGACGGAGCCAAATACGAAGCCCACTGGGCATTCATCAAACCAAAACGTTCTGAAGTTCCTGAACTGAACGACAGCCGGGTCAAAAACCCCATCGATGCCTTCATTCTCCATCGCCTCCGGAAAGAGGGCCTTGAACCCAACCCAGGCGCCGCCCCGCACACCCTTCTTCGCCGTCTCTCGCTCGACCTGATCGGACTTCCCCCGACTTTAGAAGAACTCTCCGCCTTCGAACTCCACTTTCATGATAATCCTGACAAAGCCGTAGAAGAAGCCGTAGACCGGCTTCTCGACTCTCCTCATTTCGGCGAAAGAATGGCACTGCCCTGGCTCGATGCGGCACGCTACGCAGATTCCAACGGATTTCAGCAGGATGGTAACCGCCACCAATGGCCGTGGCGCGACTGGGTCATCGATGCCTACAACGACAACATGCCTTTTGATCAGTTCACTCTCGAACAAATCGCCGGTGACCTCCTCGAAAATCCAACCCAAAGCCAAATCATCGCCACCGCCTTCAACCGGAACCACATGCTCAATGGAGAAGGAGGCGCGATCAAAGAGGAGCAACGAATCAATTATGTCGTCGACCGCGTCGACACCACCGCGACAACCTGGCTCGGACTCACGATGGCCTGCGCTCAATGCCACACGCACAAATATGACCCCATCACTCACCAGGAGTATTTTCAGTTTTTCGCCTTCTTCAACAATGTGCCTGAAACAGGGGGAGTCGATAAACGTTCAGGCAAAGGATGTGCTTTCGGAAGCAGCTCAACCGTGCAGCTTTCACGCCCTCTCCTAACTCTGCCAACCGTAGCGCAACGCAATAGGCAGCAGGAGCTGAATGAGAAAATCAAGGCGCAGGAGGCTATCATTCAGCAACTGCTTCCCGAGGTGGATCCACTGAGAAGAGAGTGGGAAAAGAGTTTCACCCTCGCTCAACTCGTCGACCGGACACGTTTTCGCGGCAATGTGTCCGTCTATCTCCGGACGAAAGAGAACGAACGAAACGCCATTCAAAAACGTGATATCACGGAGTTCTATCTCCACAAAGGTAATCATGGCAATGAGCACTGGACCACTGTGGGCGCTGAAATTTTCAAGCTTCGCAACGACCTTCGAGTCACCACTGAATCGATCATCGAAGTCATGGTCATGGGGGAAAATCCTCCCGGGAAGAGCCGCGAGACGTTCATTCTCGACCGGGGGGACTACCAGCAACCCACCGAACAGGTCAATCCGGGGACTCCGTCTTTTCTCCCGCCAATGAAAGATTCGGCACCGGGAAATCGACTTGGACTCGCGCAGTGGCTCATCAACGGGGAGAATCCGCTCACCGCCCGCGTCACCGTGAACCGGCTCTGGGCCCAGTTTTTCGGAGTCGGCATCGTCAAAACCTCGGAAGACTTCGGCGTGCAGGGGGAACTTCCGGTACATCCGGAGTTAATTGATTGGCTCGCGGTGGAGTTTGTTGAATCCGGCTGGGACATGAAACATCTCATCCGCCTCATCGTGACCAGCTCGACCTATTGTCAAAGTTCAACATTTACACCTGAGAAACTGGAACGCGATCCTGAGAACCGGCTTGTCGGGCGGGGCGCTCGCTCCCGACTTCCCGCGATGCTGCTGAGAGACCAGGCGCTTGCCGTTGCCGGCCTGCTTCGGAAGGATATCGGCGGACTGCCGGTCTATCCCCACCAGCCGGAGGGACTCTGGAAAGACTTTTCCTTTGGCAAAATAAGCTACCCGCACACCGGAAGCGAAGAGCAGCTCTACCGCCGCAGCCTCTACACCTTCTGGCGGCGAACTTCTGCTCCCCCCAATATGTTCGACAGCTCGTCGCGGCAGGTCTGCTCAGTCAAAACCTCAACAACGAACACCCCGCTTCATGCCCTCACTTTGCTCAATGATCAAACCTACGTTGAAGCGGCCCGCGCCCTCGCCCAACGCATGATGCTCGAAGGAGGAGAGAGCACGGAGGACCGTCTCGAGTTTGCCTTTCATCTCGCCACCGGGCGCCTTCCCGATGAACGGGAGCATCAACTCCTCATGAATGGATTCGACCGCAGCCTCAACGAATTCGGCAGCTTTGAATCGGAGGCCGCCGAATACGCGGCTGCTCCAAACGCCAGGTCCGTCGTCGAACGCGCCGCCCTCACCCGGATGGCTCAGGTCATTCTGAACCTCGATGAAACCCTCAATCGTCCCTGACAACACACCAACCTTATCGACTCATGAGCTTTGATCGACACCTTCAGGAATCAGCGAACCGACTCAACCAAACTCGGCGTCAGTTTTTCGGAAAATCGGCAACAGGTATCGGCGCCGCCGCCCTTGCTTCACTCATCAGCAAAGACGGCATCTCCGCAGACACTCTCACCGGAGCCGGATCGAGCACGTTTCCTAATCACACCGCAAAAGCGAAAAGAGTCATCTACCTGATGCAGACCGGTGGACCGTCCCACCTCGATCTCTTCGACTACAAACCCGGCATGTATAAGCGACACGGTGAAGACATTCCGGCGTCGGTGAGAGCAGGCGTGCGACTCAGCACGATGACAGGGAACTACGACAAACACCCCGTCCTCCGTCCCCTTCAGAACTTCCGGCAAAACAGAAAATCGGGAACCTGGATGTCCGATCTCGTGCCCTACACCAGAGAAATCGCCGATAAAGTGTGCCTCATCAATTCGATGAATACGGAAGCGGTAAACCACGCACCCGGGGTGACGTTTTTCACGACAGGACATCAGCTCCCGGGCCGTCCCAGTATGGGAGCCTGGATGAGTTATGGTCTCGGCTCCGCGAGCGAAGATTTGCCCTCGTTCGTTGTCATGTTATCACGCGATCGGGAAAACTCATGCGGTCAGCTTTTTTATGACTACTACTGGGGAAGTGGATTTATTCCGAGTAAATATCAGGGAGTCAAATTTCGGGGACAGGGCGATCCGGTGCTTTTTCTCTCCGATCCGAAAGGCTTAAGCCGCGACATGAAAAAGGGCCTTATTGACGACGTCGCGGCGCTTAATCAGGAACACTTCAAAGACGTTGCCGATCCGGAGATCCAGACTCGTATTTCGCAATATGAAATGGCCTACCGGATGCAGACCAGTGTCCCGGATCTCACTGATCTCTCAGATGAACCGCAACATATCCTCGACATGTATGGCCCTGACGTCCACCGACCCGGCTCATTCGCCCGAAACTGCCTTCTCGCCCGGCGACTCGCTGAACGCGGGACGCAATTTGTCCAACTCATGCACGCGGGGTGGGATCAACACCAGAACATCCCCACGCAGCTGGCAATTCAGTGTAAGGACACCGATCAGCCCAGTGCCGCTCTCGTCAAAGATCTCGAACAACGCGGATTACTCGAAGACACTCTCGTGATCTGGGGTGGTGAATTCGGTCGCACTCCATTCGGACAGGGCGACATCAACAATGAACTGAAACACGGCCGCGATCATCACGGTGCCGCCTTCTCCATCTGGATGGCAGGCGGGGGGGTTGCTCCCGGCAAAGTTTACGGAAAAACCGACGACTATGCCTACAACATCGTTGATGGGAAAGTTCACGTGCATGACTTTCATGCGACAGTGATGCACTTGTTAGGATTGGATCACGAAAAACTGACCTACCGCTTCCAGGGGCGCCGTTTCCGACTCACCGATGTGCATGGTCATGTCGTGAAAGATATCCTGGCGTAGAAAGCGTCTGGAATGGGACGGGAAATCTGTGGTATCATTTCCCGATGAAACCCTTCACCAGCCTTATCGCCGCCCTGGCCCTTCTTACCGGATGCAGTGAATCACCACCGGAAGACACCTTTGTCCCGCCGCCGGTTGGAGTGCTCGATACCGGCAACTTCAAGGTGACACTACACAGCACGCCGGAAAGCCCGGTCTACAGCCTTGAAGACAAGGAGGGAAATCTCGTGGCCCGACATCTCAAAAGGGAGGAATTCGCGTCACAGTTTCCCGAAGTTTTTGAGGAGATCAGTTCGCTCTGGGCCGGCAATGATCGCGGCGCCTTCGAAGCGGATGAAACCAAACGTCCGATCTTTGAAGACCTTCTCGAGACGAAGTCGTTTTCCCCGCCGCTCAAGTAGGCATTCTATGCCTTCACCGCGACATATACCGTACTCGCCGACGTTTTATCCTGCAGCGGATTGTAGAATTCGACGATGTGGGATTCGACTTCAGAGAACACTTGCCTGAGGGCGCTCATGAAAGTCTCCTCCGGTGGATCATCGGACCACATTCCGAAAACACCGCCCGGAAGGATTTGACCGGCAAATTTTGCCAGCCCCTCCGCCGAGTAAAAAGCTCCATGCTGTTCGTGCAGCAATTTGTCGGGCGAGTGGTCAATATCGAGGAGAACCGCATGGAACTGCTTCCCCGCTTCCTCGGGATGAAAACCGCGACCCTCTTCCTTCCCGAGCGAAAGGGCAAAAAAGTCCCCATGCACAAAGCGACAGCGATCATCGGCGGTCAGTTCCGGGCCGAGCGGAACAAGACCCGCCTCGTGCCATTCAATGACCGGTTTCAAACAATCAACCACAAGGAGTGACCCGACGCCCTCATTCTCCAGCGCTGCCTTCGCGGTGAAACCCAGTCCAAGTCCTCCGACAACGACATCCATCGCGGGAACATCAGGAAACTGCTGACGCGCTTTCGCGAGACCGAGGTTCGACAGCGCGATCTCCACCGCGGTGAAGAGGCTCGACATGAGATACTCGTCCCCCAGGATGATTTCGTGAATCTCCTGATTGTTCAGGGAAAGAATCGTGCGGCGGCGCAGGATCAATTCGCCCAGCGGCGTCGGGCGGTAGTCGAGTTCTTCAAACTGCGGTTTCGGGTGCATGGGTTTCTATAAACGCAGATTGAGGGCTTTGCTTAAAGATTGACGAACTGTCCTCCCGTTCGGCATGATCATTCCATGAAAACCGTAGCGGCTTGTTTGGTGTGGTGTTTCTCTCTGATGTGGCTTTCAGGGCAAAATCATCAGGAATTATATACTAACACCTATGTCGTGCCGCCCGGTTTCCTCAACGGCCCTCCTCAACAAGGGTGGCAACCTCGAGATCCCTTTGCGGAGTTTCAGCCGGAAGTTCCCCGCAAGACCGCTAAACAAATCCTCGAAGAAGCCGGGATCACTTTTGGCGAGGGAGCCAGCGCGATCTACAATCCCGCCACCTCGCAATTGATCGTTAGAAATTCTCAAGATCAAATGCAACTGGTGGAGTCATACATTGAAAGCATTCGAAGAGGAGGCGAAAAGCAAATCTACCTGACCTTCCGGGAAATCTTCATTGATGAAAAGGGTACGGAATCGGTAGAGAATTCCGGCTTCGACTGGCTCTTGATTTCATCCGGGGCTTCTGATGTGAGCACTCAAGGAGGGCGCCGCTCATTGGATTCCTATCAATCATTCCTCGAGGAGCTGAGCCGGCCTCCCACAATTCCCAAAGAAACGCCACCCATCTTTCGAAAGGTCGCCGGGGTCTTCACCGGCCCTCAGTTTCAGGTCATGATTCGCGCCCTCAAGAAGAAGTTTCCATCGATCATCGAATCGCTTCCATCCGTCATGGTGCGATCAGGCCAACCCGGATTAATCCAGGTTGGCAGGCAGCGATACGGAGTGATTGCTCATCTCGGTGCAGACGAATTCACCATCGACCTATCCGTGTTTCTTCCCGAGCACGGGAAAGCCCTTTTCCAACCGGGGGATGCCCTGACAACTCCTTACAAGGTGAGTATCTGGGACGGGCAAACCGTGGCGCTTTCCGCTGCGGTAAAAGGGAAAGGGACCCGCACCGTGTTTCTGACAGCACGGCTCATGGATCCCGCAGGAATGCCAATCAATCCGGAGGGCGGTCAACGTGAATCAGAAAAAGCGAAAACTGAGAAAATCACTCCCGAGGAAATGCCGAAGAGCATCGAAGAACTCACGGAGGGCCTCCAGGAAAACGGGACCGATTCGCTACCACAGGGAATGAGCTATCTCGTGACAAAGGATGACACGCTCTACAGCATTGCGACCGACACAAACACTCCTGTGGCTAAACTAAAGGCGCTCAACCGTCTCGACACTGACGACGTGGAGGATGGTCAGATCATTCTGGTCCCCGATCGCGACGATGATGGTGCGCCCGAACTGGAAAGCGTTCTCGCCTCGACAATCATTCCATTAATCGCCTTCGAAGATACTCCGTTGATCGATGGACTGGGGTTCATTCATCGCGCTCTGCTCGAGGAGATGGATGCCGGGCTTTTCCCCAAGCCGGTTCCAAAAATCATCCTGGAAGGTACCGAAAGCCTTGCGACAACGCCGATCACCTTGCGGCTAAGTAATGTTCCAGTGACAGAAGCATTGCGCTACATCACGAGTCTCGCTCAGTGCAGGTATAAAGTGGAAGGAACCCGGATCATTATTCTGCCGCTGGAGTGATACTGTGCGGGACCTTTCCCTTGCCCACCACAAAAACGTGAAGGTCGCCCCGACTTCACAGTAAATGCCGAATCGGCAGGATCCCCCAGAAAAAATCCATGACGCGGCTCTTCTGATCCGGCGCAGGTTGTCTTGTCAGGGTCTCGCCGCGGGACTTCCAGTTGAGCTGTCCGTTCTCTGATTTCGTCACGCTCCAGGCACTTTCATCCATCATCAGAGTGTCGATGAAATTGGCGAGCTCGCCCGCAAGTCCCGGCGAATCGATAATGAGTCCATTCTCAGTGTTCAGATCAATGGCCCTGGGATCGAGATTGAGCGAACCAATGAAGCAGCGTTTCCGATCCCCGACCCCGGCTTTGACATGCAGCGCAAGACGATCACCGGCGACCGGGGGAGTGTCAGCTACCGCGTGGACTTCCGGGATCGCATCTTCACGGAATTCACGTAAATCCACTCCGTCATCGACGAGTCTTCCCCGATGAGGCCGGTAATGGCTGTGCACAAAGAGGTGATTATTCGCCCCCATGCTTGCGGTGAGCAGTTTCACTTCAACCCCGCGCTCATGATAACTGCGTATCGCCCGATGCACCTGCCGCCCCGGTATCAGATAGGGGCTCGTGAAAAGCACCTCTTCCTCTGCCGGCTCACTGATCTGCGCGAGGGCCTTTTCGACAAAGCGCCCCTCGATCTTATCCCCGGCACGGGTTGGCGCGTCGTCGATGAGAGCTGCCGAGCCTGCATGCCATCGATGCTTCAATCCGTCCCAGCGGGAAGACCAATCGCGGCGCTGTCTCGGAAAAGGCGACGACGCGAGAATACCATCCGTCTCACGCACCCAACGATGAATGTCAGCGATGACTGAATCCGTCGCCTCCGGCCCGGTTTCGGTCGAAAAGGCTTCCCCGGGATGAGACAGCTTACTGTTCCAGAAACGATCGAACGAGATAGATGCTTCCGGAACGACCGGACCAACCGTGAGGACGTCGAGATCCACAAAATTGTATTTCTTCCCGAGTCCGAAGTATTCATTTCCAATGTTCCGTCCGCCCATTAAGGCCAGTTGATTGTCGACGATGAATGCCTTGTTGTGCATGCGCCGGTTGAGCTGACCGAAACGGGCCAGCACTTCCAGCTTCGCAGGGAGGCCCGTTCCTCTGACAAACTGCGGGTTAAAGATTCGAATCTCCACCCCGGGATGATGACAAAGAGCGGCGAGCTTGGATTCATCATTAGCGAAAAGCAGATCGTCGACCAGAATTCTCACCCGAACCCCGCGCTCTGCGGCAGCAAGCACCCGCGAGAGAAGGAGCGTTCCGGCTTCATCCGTGTACCAGAGGTAGTATTGAATATCGATCGACTTCGTCGCGTGATCAGCAAGCGCGAGCCTCCACTTCATCGCTTCGTCCGCTTCCGGAATCAGGTGAAACCCGGATTGGTGTGAGGGGATCGTGCTTTTCGCGGAGCGGGCAACACGGGCGAGAACTCCCCCGGTTCCTGCCGACATGGCGGTGGACTCCGTCCGCACCGGATTCCGGTCGATCGTCGAGCAGCCCGAAATAACGATCGGAAAGATCAGGTAAAGAATGAGAAAGCGATTCATTGGACTGCTGAGATTTATTATGCAGGCCCGACGGATTAGGCGCAACCGCGCAAAACGATTCGTTCAATGTCTTCTCTTTTCATTTCTAACACACAAAAACACGCCACAGAAAAGAATCGCCATTTGTCTCCAGGCGGTCAAAATCATGTGCCCCATTTTACTTTTGATATGATCAGAAAAACCCAGATTCTCATCCTCGGATTACTCTTCTCAGTCTTTACCGTTCAAGCGGAAGACTTCCTCAAATTCGAAGGCTCAGAAGATCTTCCCGGCTCAGGGAAACACATTGTTCTTATCTCAGGAGATGAGGAATACCGGACAGAAGAGACCATGCCGATGCTGGCGAAAATCCTCAACAAACGCTTTGGATACGAAACCACCGTGCTCTTCGCGATCAATCCTGAGGGAGGCTTCATCGATAACCAGTATCAAAAAAACATCCCCGGGATGAGTGAGATTTCGACCGCGGACCTCGTCATCATCGGGACCCGCTTTCGTGATCTATCCGAAGAACAGTTTCAGCCCTTCGCCGACCACCTTAACATGGGGAAATCGGTCATCGGAATTCGCACTTCCACCCATGCCTTCAAAACTGACAAGAAAACCGGCGGGATCGATTGGAACAATTTTGGTCGTGATATCATTGGAGAGAACTGGGTCAGCCACTACGGAAAGCACAAAGTTCAGGGCGCGCGCTCCATCATTCACGAGAAGAACTGGCGGCATCAGGTGCTTCGCGGCGTCGAAACGATCTTCGCTGAATCCGATGTTTACGAAGTCACCAAAGAGAACGTAAACGATGAGAATGCGACCATTCTCCTCGACGCAGTCGTGACTCATTCACTCGCGCCATCATCTCCGACAGTGCCCGGCCTCGTCCCTCAGCCCGCCGCCTGGGTGCGCAAGTTCAAAACCCCGGAAGGAAAACGCGAAGGGCGTGCCTTTGGAACCACTTTCGGAGCCTCCGGTGACTTTGATGACGAAAACCTTCGTCGCCTTCTTATCAATGCAGCCTTCTATCTCACCAATGTCGAGGTTCCCGAAAAAGCCGATGTCAGCTACATCGATCCGTTCCAGCCAAGCGCCTACACAAACCACCGGACATCAGACTATTACAAAGAACTGAATCTGAAGCCGTCCGACTACGGATACGGCAACTCACCCGAAACCGGCCCGTCACTTGAAAAATTAATCGAAGAAGGCATTGAAAAAGCGGGGCCCGCTCCTTCCACCAATGCCGCTGCCGGGCTCCCCGGTCCGGAGATCAAATCCACGGTCACCACTGTCGAGATACAGCGTGAAAACGGGGAACGCCCCGTCTTCAATCAGCCGGACCCCATCTCTGCTCCGGAGGAACCCCTGAACCTGCCGATCACTCCCGAAGAAGGGGAAACGATCGTCTTCATAGGAAACAGCCTGGCTGAGCGAATGGAACATTTCGGCTACTTTGAGACACTCCTTCACGAACAGTTTCCTGACAAAGAGATCACTTTCCGAAACATGGGATTCCCGGGCCACACCCCCGCGTTTCGCCCGGAAGCCGGTCAACCCAACCCCTGGGCGTTTCCGGGTGCCGAAAAATTCCGACCCGAAATCAACGAGCACTTTGGCAAAGGCCACTACCCCACTCCGGATGAATGGCTCACCATCATCGAAGCGGATACCATCGTTGCCTTCTTCGGATTCAACGAATCATTTGATGGCCGCTACGGCGTTGGGAATTTCAAAGCCGAACTCGGTGCTTTCGTTGACCACACCCTTTCCCGCTCCTACAGCGGAAAAGAAACGCCACCCCGACTTATCCTCGTGACTCCGGTCGCGATGGAGCAACTTCCCCAATTCCACCTCCCTGATGCCGAAGAACGCAACGAGCTGCTCTCACTCTATGCCGAAGCAGTGACAGCCGTGGCAAAGGAAAAAGGGATTCCCGCGATCGATCTCTACTCTCCGACGAGTGAACGCTTTAAGGAGGCTGGTGATTCCGGCATGACCATCAACGGCGTCCACCTCTCCGGTGAAGGGTACAAGGAGATCGCCCCCATCCTCGTGAAAGAGCTTTTCGGAAAAGAAGCAGAAGTCGATGCCGATGGAGGACTCCTTCGCCAGGCGATCTACGACAAGTCATGGTTCTGGCGAAATGACTACCGCATGCTCAACGGAGTGCATGCCTATGGAGGGCGCTGGACTCCCTACGGCAACTTCAACTATCCCGAAGAGATTGAGAAAATTCGTCAGATGACGGTGCTGCGGGACCGGAATATCTGGGCCATTGCGAGGGGAGATTCCGATTCACTTGAAGTCGATGATTCCAATACCCGCCCGCTCAGCCAGGTCGAGACAAACTACCAGGTCAGCGAGAAGAACGGCTCCCCGGATTTTCTCATGGAAAAGGAAGCCCTTCAAAAATTCACCCTCCCCGAAGGCTATGAAGTTTCCGTCTTTGCGACAGAGCAGGAGTTTCCAAACCTCGGCAATCCCGCGCAGATGCGGTTCGACAATGAGGGACGTCTCTGGGTTTCGACGGTAAAGAGCTACCCGCACTATAAGCCGGGCGGCCCGATGCCGAATGACATGCTTCTCATTTACGAAGACACCGATGGAGATGGCCGGGCTGACAAAGAGACCGTTTTCGCTGACAAACTCCACATCCCGATCGGTTTTGATCTCGCACCCGAAGGGGTCTACATCTCGGAGGAGCCCTACCTCACTCTGCACAAAGACACCGACGGGGACGGGAAGGCGGACACGAAGGAATACCTCCTCGACGGTTTCGATCCCCACGACACCCACCACGCCATCTCCGCCTTCGATGTCGATCATGGCGGCGGTATCTTCATGTGCGAGGGACGTTTCCTCCACTCGCAGGTCGAAACTCCCTGGGGCCCTCAACGCATGACCGACGGCGGTGCCTGGCGCTTCGATCCGAAGTCCTGGAAAGTCGAACGCGTCTTTCAGTCGGACGTTTCCAATCCCTGGGGCGTCGCTCACGATGATTACGGCCAGAGTTTTCTCAATGACGCCTCAGGAGGAAACCAATACTGGATGCTCGGCTACTCGATGAAAGTGCCACACGCCTTCGAAATTCCGAAAGTATCAAAATTCAACTATGAGCACCATACCCGTCCCAGCTCCGGGTCGGAATTCCTCATCTCAAGCCACTTCCCGGACGAAGTGCAAGGGGACTACCTCTACTGCAACACGATCGGCTTCCTCGGTATCAAGCAGTACGACACCGTCGAAGATGGCGTGGAGATCAAGGGCAAGCACCGTCAGGATCTCATCGTTTCAACAGACGGAAATTTCCGCCCCGCCGACCTCGAACTGGGACCTGACGGCAGCCTCTACTTTATCGATTGGCACAACACCTTGATCGGTCACATGCAGCACAGCGCACGCGATCCGCTCAGAACAAGCGACTATGGACGCATCTACCGGATCACTTATCCATCGCGGCCACTCGTCGAAGCACCCGATATCGCCGGCGCTGAGATCGCGACCTTATTCGAAAACCTCAAGCTCACGGAGATCAACGCACGGAAACGCTCCCAGCGTGAACTACGCGGAAGGGACCCCGAAGAAGTCATCGCAGCAGCAAAAGCATTTGCCGCGGAAAATGCAGACAACGAACGCCTCGTCCTCGAGTCTCTCTGGGCGACGTGGGGCCATCAACAGCCCTCTACCGAGCTGATCGGGCAATGCCTCGCGGCAAAAGATCATCGGGTACGCGCCGGGGCAGTGCGTGTCGTGCGTCACTGTTTGCACCTCCTCGACGATCCCCGGGCAATCCTCATGAAGGCAGCGGTCGACAGCCATCCCCGCGTCCGGCTTGAGTCCCTCTCCGCCGCGACCTGGCTGGGTGGGCGCGATGGCGCAGAGATTCTTCTTACCGTCGCAACACAGCCGACCGACAAGTGGATTCGCAATGCGCTGAACTCCGGCATCCTGCTCTTGAAAGAAGAGGCTGAATCCCTCTTTGCGGAAGGTGTCATCAAGAAGGAAGACATCGTCGATGATGCCGACTCTCTTCTTGCGAGCAAACTTCAAGGCGCCACGAAACCGAAGAACTACGTCACGAAAGAAGTATGGAGCAAGGCGGACAAAGAGACCAAACGCATTCTCGATCTCGGCCTTCTTATCCTGCACGAAGAGGGTTCCTGCTCGACCTGTCACCTCGAAACAGGACTTGGCGTGGAGAACATTTATCCCCCCATCACCGGCAGCCCCTGGGTAACAGGGGACAAGGAGCGTCTCATTAAACTGGTCCTGCACGGGCTCTGGGGCGAAATCGAAATTCTCGGTAAAACATATTCGCCGGACAAAGGGGTTCCGCCAATGACTGCGGTCGGGGCTATGTTCAACGATGCCGAAGTTGCCGCCGTTCTGAGCTACGTCAGAAACTCATGGGGCAATCAGGCCTCAATGGTCACTCCGGAGGAGGTCAAAGCTGTCCGCGCCGCGACCAAAGAGCAGACACAGTTCTACACACCTGAGCAACTTCTCAAAGAGCATCCGCTTGAATAGCCGCGGTCCTGTTGCCGCCTCCGGGAAACCGAAATTCAGCCGAACAAATCCACGAGAGGCTGCCCTTTGTCCGCGAGAGTGAAGGGCCGCATGCTCGGAGAGAAAACCACTTCGTCGAGCGGAAGGCCGAGAGCATAACCGATCGTTGCATTCAAATCCGGCACCTTAACGGTGTCGGTGACTGCCTTGGAGGCCGTCTCATTTGTCTCACCGAGAACCTGTCCTCCCCTAATGCCGCCTCCGGCGACCACACAACTGAAGGAAGCAGGGTGGTGATCCCGGCCTTCATTCACATTGATCTCAGGGGTACGTCCGAATTCAGTGGCGAGAACGACCAATGTATCCTCGAGCATTCCCTTGTTTTCAAGGTCAGCAAGCAGCGCAGACAGCGCGTCGTCGAGAGTTTTCGCCTGATCAGGAAGTCTGACAAAGTTCGCACTGTGGGTGTCCCACCCGCCGAAAGTCACTTCTGCATAACGAACTCCGTTTTCAAGAAGACGGCGGGCAAGAAGGCAACCCTGGCCAAAGGCATTGCGCCCATAGCGCTCGCGGAGATTCTCTTTCTCCAAAGACAAATCGAAGGCCGCGAGATCTTTACTCTTCATGAGCCTGATCGCATCCTCATACATGTCGGTGTAGGCGCGAACATTTTTGTGATTGTAGCGCTCCACAAAAGGCGCATCGAGCTTTTGCGAAAGCTCCCGGTGAAACTGAAACCGCTCTCCGGAAATGCCGGAACGCATTTTAACGTTCGACAGTCCGCCTTCAGGATCACGGATCGCGAGCGGGGCGAGGCGGCTCTCCATGAAACCGGCACCGGGATGTCGTGAGTCCGTTCCAATGAGAACATTGGGTGGAATGTCAGAACCGGTATCCCCCTTGAGACGAGTCATCCACGCACCCATCGCCGGATGAATAATCGAACTGCGAAGCGTGTAGCTCGTGCGCATGTAGTACTCGCCCTGGCGGTGTGCGCCCTGAGTCGACGTCATCGAACGGATCACCGCCAGCTTGTCGGCCTGCTTCGCAAGCTTCGGAATGTGATTCCCGAAGAAAACATCATCCACTTTCGTTTTGATCTGGTTCGTCTCGCCCATGACCTCCACGTTTTTCTTCGGGTCAAAAGTATCAAGGTGAGACATTCCCCCGTTCATGTAGAGGTAAATGACACGCTTCGCGGTAGCCTCCTGCTTGAGGTGAGAAGCTCCTTCACCTGCTCCGCGGAGGCCGAAAGGCATCGCAGAAAGGGCACTGACGCCGAGGAAGGATTTAGCCGCGTTATTCACAAAGCGGCGGCGGGTGATGTCTGTATCGATCTTCATGAGATTCAATAGGGTTTGCGACCCTCAATAGGGTTGGGCCCACGAGTGAACCCTCTTAGGTCAGAACGGTTACTGGATAAAAAGAAACTGACGGGTATTCAGGATTGTCCAGACGATGCCGTGGACCGAGCCTGATTCAGGCTCAGCCTCCCAGGCTTCACGGAAAATCCGGACTTCCTGAGAAGTTGGTTTGCGAGTCAACATCGCCATGTAAATGGTGTCGAGACGGTCACGAAAACGTTCTCCTCTCATCGAGCGGGTTAGCACTGAAAATCGATTGCCGATCGCAGACATCGCATTGCCGTTCAAAAGAGCGAGAGCCTGAGTGATCGAAGCGTCATCACTCGAATTTTCGACCAGCTCGCGATCACTTTGACCAAACTCACCGAGGAAGTGTCCGGGAGGCGCAGGCGAGGAAATATCGGAGGCGCGAACAAGCGTCTTCGCCAGGGTGCGCCACTTGCTGTAATCACGTCGACGCTCACCCTTCTCAGGAACTTTCCAGCTCGCCATTTCATCAGCTTTCTTTTCCTGCTCCTGCTTCAAAACAGCCTGTTGCTTCTCATAAAACATCGCTTCAATCACGGGCTTCACGATTCCCCCGGCCTCACCTCCGAGGAGATCATCCATGCCTTCATCAAATGTCCGCTCTCCATCAGCGAGAATGAATGAAGCCAAATCACTGAAAAAAGGATCCTCCTTGTTCGCATTCGAAGCGACAAGCTCGACCTGCTTTTCAATCCCGCTGCGATATACCACTTCCTCAACGCGATCAGCGAGCTTCGCCCTGACCTGATTTGCAGCACGGCGCGCCGCCTTGATCGCCTCTTCGTCCCCGCTTTCCTGGGCCACGGCCATTTCCGCAGTCGCGGCATCAATCTCAGCGGTAAGTCCTTTCTGGACCTTCACGACCTCTACGACATCGCGCGCATACTTCTTTGGACTTTTGCCATATACTGCCTCGCCGATCAATTGCACGGTAGCGATACGCTTTTCATACTCGAGTTCGCGACGGGCACTCGGGGTATCCGGATCGGAAATGGCCAGAGTAACCAGCGAATCCCAAATCTGCTCAGCACTCATGCGACGAAGAACAGGTCCTTGAAAGTAGTAGGGAGCACCCGGGGTGTGTTCCTCCAAAGTTGCTTCACGACGATAGGCATCCGTTTTGAAAACAATCGAGAGATACGCCTGAAGATCAAAATCGAGATCGAGCATGAGCTGTTCCATGTAATCCATCAGCTCTGGATTGGGACCGGTGATTCCCTCTTTGAGATCATCAACCGGCTCGATCAAAGCAAGACCGAAGGCCTTTTTCCAAAGTCGGTTCGCTATGACTTTCCCGAAGCGGGGATTGTCTTTCGAGGTAAGCCAACTTCCAAAGGCTTCAGGCAAAGTCGTGTCTTCGCTGATGACGGCGTCCGGACCCAGAAGAGTTCGGGGCTCGACAACACTGCGGGGCTCCGCGTCATCATACTGATAGTCGTGCGGAAGGCGAAGCTTTCGACGGCCTTCGATAGAAACATTGTTAAAGCGAACGGGGAACAGGATCTCTGAATCACCTTTTCTGAGATCCGAACGCTCCGTGAATTTCGCAGGAGCCATTTCCGACACTTCTTCGATCGCCTTCGAAACTCTCGCAAAGTCCGGGTGCCGGTTGCTCGTCACGACAGGATAAGTAAAAGCAGCAAGATGATAATAATCCATCTGCGTCGTCTCATCGAAAGGGTGATCGTGGCATTGCGCGCAAACGATTTGCGAGGCCAAAAAGATCTGCGTGGTGATCGCGAGATTATCGAGAGGCATTCCATAATCACGAAGGTAATACCCGATCGCCGGATTCTCCCAGCTGCTTCCGCTCGCGGTGACGAGATCATAAACCATCTTGTCATAAGGTCGGTTTTCGCGCAGCGCGTCTTTAACCCACATCTCATATCCCATCCCGGGAGCAATACTCTGACCACCGGCAGCGAGACGGGATTTGATTCGGAGAAGATCGGCAAAGTAGTTGTAGAAGTGACTCACGTAACCTTCCGACCCAATCAATTCATCCACCAGGTTCGCGACCTTCTCCGGATCCTCTGAATCGATGAATAATCCCGACTCTTCCTGCGTTGGAATACGCCCGATGATATCGAGGTAAATTCGACGTACCAACACCTCATCACTCGCGACTGGATTTGGCTTAATCTCATTCTCTGCCAGTCCCGCCTTAATGAGGCGATCAATTTCCGCGGTCGGTGAAATCTTTGATGTCTCGGCACGGACCTGAACAGAAATCGCGGCGAGGACGCAAAGAGACAGTAAGTGTAATATTTTCATCGTTCGAGGATCGGTTGTCTAAAGGTTACGATTCCTAACCCCCTTCACAACGAAGGGTTTTTTCCACGATCATGCTATCTGATCGCGTTTTCCTCTGAAAAAATAGAACGGTCAGTGGTCTTTCAGCTCAGCAAAAATGAGCCGACCGGCACTTGTCTGGACCGCTCCGGCAACGACCACTGACTGAGTCGTTCCCATCAAACGCTTCCCCTGATTCACCACTATCATGGTTCCATCGGGCAGGTACCCAACCGCCTGGTGATCATCTTTCCCTCCTTTAACGAGCTCCAACTCCACTTCATCTCCGGGAGAGACAATAGGGCGAAGCGCGACCGCCAGTTCATTTAAATTGAGAACCGGAATATCCTTGAGTCTCGCGACTTTCCCGAGGTTGGAGTCGTTCGTTAAGATACGCCCGCTCAACTCATCAGCCAGTTCAACCATCCGGGAATCACCGGAAAGACCGGAAGTGAAACTGTCATCGTTCACAATCACTTCAATCCCATCTGAAGATTGCATCCGGTTAAGACAATCCAGACCACGTTTACCGCGACTGCGCTTCATCTCTTCGCTTGAATCAGCCATCTTCTGTAATTCATCGAGAACAAAGCGGGGGACGACCATTGCCCCGCCGAGAAATCCCGCCTCGCAGATGCTATGAATACGCCCGTCGATAATCACATTCGTGTCAAGAATCGTGGGGAGGTCCTGGAGTGAATCCTGACGAAAACGGACATAGGGAATGAGAAGGGAAAATTCCTCACGCTTACTGCGCAGGGCGAGCATCACCCCGAGGAAACCGAATCCGAGAAAGATCGCGAGGTTAAAAATATTCCCCGCCAGTTCAAACTGCTCCACCCAGCCAGCCTCAAAAAAACCAATACGCGTCACGAGCCAGGCACAGAGAAATCCTATCAAAAGCCCAAAGGTGCCATGCGAAAAAGAGCGAATCGTGACCCCGCGCAACATCACGTCGAGGACGATCATGAAGGAGGCGAAACCGAGCCCCAGAATCGCCCCGGTCCATCCTGCAAACCACCAGTTCTCACGCGCTTCCCCGAGAGCTACAGAAACGCCAATGAAACTTCCCAGCAGGAGGAAGAACATCCGGATCACGTTTAAGAGGGCACCTTGATTTAACTGCATGTAGAGGGGGGAAAGCTTACTATAACATCAGAGCCAACATTTCGCGATGATGGGTTTCATCTTCGGCCATGTCCGGCGACCCATTTTCCGCGGCGCAGAAAATCTTTTAACGGCAACCCTGCCGCTTTCGCCGCTTCGGCAACCTCGCGAGCCTGAGAAGTGAGAAAGCCTGAAATCACTATCTCCCCCCCCTCGGCGAGACCGGCAGGAAAAGAGGGGAGCAGTTCCACTAACAACGAACTAAACAAATTTGCCGCAAGCACATCGAACTGGCCGAGCTCACCTGATTCCAACATAGGGATGACATCTCCCGCGATGAACTGAATCTGATCTCCTACTTCATGCCGATCCGCATTCCGGCGCGCGTATCCTAACGCCATTTCATCAATTTCGACCGCAATAACCTCCGAAGCGCCTAACTTCGCTGCCGCAACAGCAAGAATCCCGCTGCCGCAGCCCAGATCGAGAACCCGCCAGGGCCTGCCGACCCGCTCTTTCGCAAGATCGACGAGAAAACGGAGACAACCCGCCGTGGTCGGGTGTCCACCCGTGCCAAAAGCGAGCTGAGGAGGGAAGCTGAGCAGAATCCGTCCGGGGTATTTGTTCTGCAAATTCGCAAGGACCACCTCATCCTGCGATTCAGTCACGAGCAGAGAATCTCTGATCTTGAGCAGGGAATCTGCGCCCGCTTCCGCTGAAGGCTGCCAGTCGCCCGGTTTGACCTCAGCCACACCGCCGCCGAACTCTGCACGCAGGAGGTCCGCCTGCTCTCGACTCGTGAGGAAACTGGAAAGCTGCCAGCGCTTACGTTTGACCTGCTTTTCAGCGGAATAGGCAACATCCCGTATCAACAGGCGTGTTTCCCATTCTTCGAGGTCTTCTTCGTCGACCGACTTTGACCAGCGATACAGTGTTTCCAAGCGGTGACCTCCAGTTTTGCTTGAAAGAAAAATGGAGCGGGTGATGAGATTCGAACTCACGACATCAACCTTGGCAAGGTTGCGCTCTACCCCTGAGCTACACCCGCATTCGCTACCATGGTAGCGCGGACGGGAAATTTGGATGGAATTCACGATATTTCAAGGCAAATTTTCTAAAATACAGTAGCGGGTGAATTAAGAGGAGCTTATCGATGGCAACCGGATCGAATAGACCCTTTGCCACGATGAAAACTTTCGGAAACAAACTCGACGAAATTCTCGCTGATAAGCGTGAGGAAGTCGAAAAGCTACTCCCCCTCACTGACAAACTTCAATTTGCGGCTCAGGCCCGCGAAGACTTCCGCTCTTTTGAGACAGCTCTCGGTGGCGCGATCAGAGAACAGGGGGATGACGAAGGCTACGGGTCCTATGTTCTCTCCGTCATCGCGGAAGTGAAAAAGGGATCTCCCTCCGCCGGAACAATCGAACCCGACTTCGATCCGGTCGCGATCGCCAAATCATACGAGGAAGCCGGGGCGAACGCGCTCTCAATCCTCACCGATGAAAAATACTTTCAAGGCCATCTCTCCTATCTCTCACAAATCAGAGAGACCGTCGATCTGCCCTTATTGAGAAAGGACTTCATCATTCACGAGGTGCAAATCTTCGAAGCCGTCGTCGCGGGCGCCGATGCAATCCTTCTCATTGTAGGCGCGCTCGAACAGGAGGAGCTCGTACACCTTCTGAATGTCGCTCACAGCTACCAACTCGACGTCCTCGTAGAAGTCCACAACCTTGAGGAAATGGAACGGGCCCTCGAGACGGATGCCAAAATAATCGGAGTGAATAACCGAAACCTCCGCACCTTCGAAGTGGACCTGCACTCCACAGAACTACTGAGTGAAGAAGTCGGTCCCGGTCATATTCTTGTCAGTGAAAGCGGGATCTACACCGGCGAAGATACGCAGCGAATTCAATCCTGGGGAGCCGATGCGATTCTGGTAGGCGAAGCTCTCATGCGAGCTCCCGACCGCCACCTGAAGATGGCCGAACTCAAAGGGGTTCCCGTGGAATGAAATTATTCCTCCTCGTTGCAACCTTGCTGTCTCCTGCCTGCCTGAAGGCGCAGGAAACAGTCCCTCCGTTGCCGCTGGCAGCAGAGAACGTCTTCGCCATTCGGGTCGATCAGCAGATCGTTACCTACTACAAAAATATCGACGGGAAACGGCCTGTCGCGAGCACGCAGAAACTTCTCACGGCCCTGCTCATCGCCGAAGGAGGCGGGCTCGATGAACGAATCCCCGTCAAAAGCACCGACGGCCAGGTCCCGCCTCGAAATTTGTGGATCACCGAAGGAAGCTACTACCGGCGCGGGACCCTTCTCGAAATGATGCTGATCAGAAGCTTCAATGATGTCACCAAATGCCTCGCTCGCGACCATGCCGGCAGCCAGGAGGCATTCGCCAAACTCATGAATGCGCGGGCAGCTGCACTGGGGATGAAAGATTCTCACTTCGTGAATGCCCACGGATTAACTGCTGAAGACCAATACTCAACCGCGAACGATATGATCAAACTCGCCCTGGCTGCGTGGGAAAATGCAGAAATCCGCCGTATCACCAGAATCAAAAACACAAGCTTTACCTACCACGGCGCTAAAACGATCCCGGTCAAAAACAGCAACGACCTTCTCCACTCCTTCCCTTCCTGCGTCGGCATGAAGACCGGCTTCACCGAAGCGGCCGGCAGGTGCCTCGTTGCCGCCGCCGAAGAAAACGGAAAAACGGTTCTTGCCGTGATTCTCGGAAGCACCATGGAAGAAGTTTGGAATGATGCTGAAAAAGTCATCCGTTACTCCCTGCAGTTTTAACCATTAACACCCATGAAGGGCCATTCACTCAGCGAGCATGCCCCTTTATTCGCAACTTTAGAGAGCGGGCTCGTCGTTCGCCTTCGCCCCATCGGCATCGATGATCTCGAGCGGGTTCATCAGGCTTATGAGCTTTTGTCAGCCGAAAGTCGAATGAACCGCTTTTGGGAGAAACCGAAAGAAATCAACTCCTCCAGGGCCAAAGCGCTCGTCGATACGAACGACCGGAACCATATCGCCTGGATTGCCCTGCACGAATCCGACGACACTTTCCCGGGCTATGCAGGCGCATCTATCTGGCGTGACCCGGAGAACCCCACCCATGCCGAAATTACCTTCACCGTCGCCGATCGTTGGCATCGACAAGGTCTGGCCACCTTACTTTTCTCCATCCTCTGGCTGGAGGCCTGGCATCAGGGCATCCGCCATTTTCATGCGACGGCACGTCTCGGGAACATCGCCATTCTTAGCTGGTGGGAAAGCGTCGGTGGCTCTATCTCCGATCATGCACACCATCGTGAATTTTCCTTCGAACTGGAAGCCCCTTCCCATTTCCTTCAAAAAATTCCCTATGAGATGCCCCCGAGCAACCGTCGCATTGAGTTGGCTGAGTGGATGGCCTTCTGGGGGTCATCCAGAGAGAACCAATGAGCAAAATCACAAATCCTATTGATAAATATAAAAATTGTCGCAATAATGAATAGAATCATCGGTGTTTTCCATGAGGGCAACGTCAGAAAAACAAAACGACATCTCGCCGACAGGAACTCAGCACCCTGATCGCGATGGAAAGATCGTCATCCTTGGAGGCGGTCCCGCCGGACTTGCGACGGCCTATAAGCTCAGCCAGGCAGGAAAAGAGCCTATTCTGCTGGAAAGATCGCCGAAGGCAGGCGGGCTGATGAGAGGAATCGTCAGAAATGGCTTTTCAGTCGACCTCGGAAGAAAAGAAATCTACGAACGAATTCCAGAGGTCACGGCCCTCTGGGAAGAGTTGCTGAACGATAACTTCGTTTCCTACCCTCACCGGGTTGGGCTTCTCCACGGAGGAAACATCATCGAATATTCAGGATCATTCCGCGGTCCCCTGCGCGGAATTCCGATGCCCCTCCTGGCAAAAGCTCTCTTCGACCTTCTCCGGTCGAAGATTGGAGCCATCGGCAGTTCCCCTCCACAAACCTACGAAGAACGGTGGCACAGGTCATGGGGAGTCACTCTGTCACGGATCCTCTCACAGGGATTCAGCGAGAAATTCTACGGAACCCTGTGGAAAGATCTGCCCGCCGATTTCACCCTCCGGAAGTCAGACCTCGTGGAGAGAAAATCCGGGGTTCAAGCCGGGATCCGATCGATCTGGAAAAAACTGCGCACCGATGCTTCAGAAGGCAAGCGGTGGAGGCACCCCAGATGCGGCACTCAGCAGCTCGTCGATGGTCTCGTCGAGAACATACAGGCACTCGGAGGCACCATTCGAGTTCAAGCTCAGGTCTCGGCTCTTGAAAAGGAGGGGAATCTGGTCACCCATGTGATTTTGGAAGACGGTGAACGAATTCCCGTTTCACAGGTGATCAGTGCCGTTCCCGTCTCCATCCTCTCTTCACTTCTGGGGAATGACGAAGGACTAACCTCAAAAGTCGACCGCAACCGGGATCGTGAGACCATTTTACTCTACCTCTTTCTTGATTCCCCCACCGGATTAGAGCACGCCTGGATCAATGTCTCCTGTCCTGATCTGAAAGTCGGACGGATCACCAACTACGAAGCCTTCGGCGGGGAGATGGTTCCCGAGGGCAAAGGTTGTCTTGCCGTGACCATTTTTGTGCATCCCGGCGATGAACTCATTCGTGAGTCTGACGAAGCAATCGAAGAACTGATCATATCGGAAATGACTTCATCCGGAATCCTCGATCGCTCAACGATCGAGGACCGGCTCCTCATTCGTATTCCCGGAGCAGAGGCTTCAAATGAATATCAAACCTGGGAAACTGACCCGGCCATTGCGCTTCAGGAGAAGATACGAAGTTACGAAAATGTCTATGATGTGAACCGGGCCGGCATTGATGTCGCCCTCTTCGCCGGCATCAAAGCAGCGGAAGCCGTGACCACTGGAAGCCGCACCTCCTTTGATGAGGATGCAGCGCCCGAAAGAGCTCTCATCTAAACCCCGCGGGGGAGCCTAATATGCCTCCATCATTGCTCCATCGATGAGCACATTCTGCCCCGTAAGGTAGGCATTCGCTTCGGAACACAGAAATGCCACGATTTTTCCAAAATCCGACGGCTCCCCGTATTTACCCAGTGGGATCGACGCCTGTGAGCGGCTTCGCTGCTCTTCCATACTGATTCCGGCCTTCTCAGCCCAGATCGTATCGAGTTGCTCAATGCGATCCGTGTCAATCCGTCCCGGGCCAACTGTATTGACCAGAATTCCGTCACCACCGAATTCACGAGCCAAAGATTTTCCGAGCCCGACCAAACCCGTGCGGAAAACATTTGAGAGAATCAAGCCATCGACCGCCTGCTTCGTGGAAACGGAGGTGTTATTCACAATGCGGCCACCACCTCCTGCCCTCATCAAAGGTAGAACCGCCCGTATGGTTCTCACATAGCCCAGCATCGTCAGTTCGAAAGCCGACTGCCAGGCTGCATCATCAAATTGTTCAAAACCACCCGCAGGAGGACCACCTGTATTGTTAAAAAGCGCCCATATACCGCCGCACTTCTCCTCCGTTGCCGCGACGACAGCCTCGATATCGGACGGATTAGTGAGGTCACCGACCACATATTGCGGACGATTCCCTGTCTCACCCTCAATCGCAGCAGCGGATTCCATGAGCTTTTCTTCAGAACGGGCAAACATCATCACACGTGCCCCTTCGCGGGCCATTTCCATCGCAACGCCCCGTCCGATCCCTCCGCTGGATGCCATCACGAGAACACCCTTGTCTTTGATTCCAAGATTCATGCCGCAGCCTAGTCCAAATCATGACAGCGACAGGAGAAATTTGCCCTTCTCCAAGCCAATGGATTGCCACCCTCCGCCGGAAAAGATCCGACAGAGGGTGACTCCTCCTTAGATTCTCTGATTGGCTAACCAGAGAAATTATTTTCGAGCCCTGACCGGACCCGCGACCCTGCGTCCCTGTGACGCGGCAATGAGCAGCTTGCGATTGCTCAGCCCGGTCTTATCCAAAATCGCGGCGACGTGCTTCTCCACCGTTCGCTCACTGATACCCAGTGCGGCAGCAATGTCACCATTGGTCTGCCCCGAAGCCACCAGGGGCATCACCTCACGCTCACGGCGGGAAAGCAGCGTATCATCGATATTCACGTCAGGCTCTGCGGGAAGATGATCCCCGGCACAAAGAAGTTGTTCCAGAGTCATATCGAATAGGAGTTCGTCAAACTCCGGCGGAACCCCTTCGTAGGTAGCACAAAAGATCAGACAGAGATTATCGCGAGGCCAGATTGAGCGCTGAACGAGAGTCCCGCTCACCCTCTTTCGACAAGCGCCGGTATCGCTACTCTCTGATTTGATGATATCACCTGTGACGTGATGATACCGCTTACAGAAGAGTTCAACAGACGCAGCGCCCAGAATAGTCTGCAATCCGATAACCGCCAATTCGATCGCTTTCGGAAAGCTGTCTGCTCGATGCATTGATAACACCAAATGGTGTCCTGCCTGCCAAAGTTCAGGACCTCTCATTTGATTGATTCGAAATGCGTTTCATACTTCATGCCGACATTTCAAGAAAAAGCCAAAGGCGAACTAAATATCAAGAGAGTACCAAAATACCACGATACGGATTAAACAATGCGTAAACCTACCTAATTTTTTGATCACCGACACAAAAACACACAAAAACTCCAGCCGTGAGGCTGAAGTTTTCTATAAGCCCACCCCCAGGAACGGAATCAGGAGCCCAGATTCTCAATCATACGACCTAATTCATCGACGCGGTCCTGCCATTGCTTCTGACGTTCCTTCATCTCGCTGACAACGTTCTCCGGCGCACGGGTCACAAAATTTTCGTTCGTGAGCTTGGCGTTTACCTTCTTTAGTTCATCCTCAGCTTTACTATGTTCTCTCCCGAGACGTTCACGCTCAGCATCGACATCAATAAGTCCGTCGAGTGGTAGATAAATTTTTCCTACAGCCGTCAGCGCAGTGGGAACACCGGTTTCTGCTTTGAAATCCACCTCTACCTTTACCGTCTCCGCCCCGACAAGTTGTTGAAAGACATCTACTTCTTCATAATCACCTTCAGGATCGATGATCAGCGTCACCCCGCTCTTCCCGGAGATACCATATTCCGCCTTCAGGTTCCTGGCACGACCAACGGCTTCATAGACGGCCTTGACCCGCACCTGAGCCTTCGCGACCGTCTTTTCGTCAAGATCGCTGATCGTTCCCGCCACGGGAAGCATCGTCTGCATGAGAAACTCGGGGTCTCCGTCTTCACGAAATCCGAGGTTCACCCAGAGCTCTTCTGAGATATGCGGCATGAAGGGATGAATGAGTAAAAGAAAACGCTTCAGCACGAGATCCATCGTCGCCAGTGTCGATGCCTTCAGGGCAGGATCGGCTCCTTCTGCAAACGCTCCTTTCGATGACTCAAGATACCAGTCGCAGTAGTTACTCCAAAAGAAGTCATATAGAAGCTGAGCGAGTTCGTTGAATCGATAATCTTCATATGCCGCCCCCATATCTCGTTCCAGCTGATCAAGTTTAGCAAGAATATCAATGGAGTAGATCGAAAGAGCAGAGGCATCGAAAATGCCTTCGCCCTCCTGCATCTGACGATAGCGGGCGGCATTCCACAGCTTGTTGGCAAAGTTCCGTCCCTCAACCACCTGAGGATAAATCTCTTTGCCTCCCTCATTTGTTATATCAAAACGAATGTCAGCTCCGAGAGGCGCCGTCCGCATCACCGCGAAACGCAGGGCATCTGCCCCGTATTCGGCAATGATATTAAGCGGGTCGGGTGAATTACCCAGGCTCTTGGACATCTTCCGGCCTTTTCCGTCGCGAACAATGCCGGTGAAGTAGACATTCTTAAACGGAAGCTCTCCGCGCCAGCGGTAACCGGCCATGATCATTCGGGCGACCCAGAAGAAAATAATCTCCGGAGCGGTAACCAGGTCGGTGGTCGGATAGAACTTTTTCTCTGTCGCGGATGGCTCTTCGTCGCTGTTCGTCATTGTCGCGAAAGGCCAGAGCCAACTCGAAAACCACGTATCAAGAACATCACCATCCCGGACCCAGTTCTCTTCGTCGGCAGGAGGCTCAACCCCGACATGAATATCGGTGAGCGCATCCGCTGCGCTGAGATTTTCCCGGGCTTGAAGATCATCCGCCATGTCTTTCCGGTACCACACCGGAATCTGGTGACCCCACCAAAGCTGCCGGCTGATACACCAGTCCTGAATCCCGTCCATCCAGTGCGCAAAGGTCTTCTTCCAGCGTTCGGGACGAAAACGAATTTCATCATTAGCCACCGCTGCAGCCGCTTCCTCGACACAGGGATATTTCAAAAACCACTGCATCGAGATACGCGGTTCAATCGGCACATCAGCCCGCTCGCTGAAGCCCACGTTGTTGTCGTAGTCTTCGACTTTAATGAGCTGCCCCATCTCTTCGAGGAGCTCCGCGGCTTTCTTGCGGGCCTCAAAACGGTCAAGCCCTTCGAACTCAGGACCGCCGTGCTCATTAATCGATCCATCCGGATGGAACACGTCGATGATCTCAAGGTCATTCTTCAATCCGATTTCAAAGTCAGCTTTGTCATGAGCCGGAGTCACTTTGAGAACACCGGTTCCGAACTCCGGATCAATGTGCTCGTCTGCGACGACGGGAATTTCCGCCTCGGGAAAAGGTCGCAAGACCGATTTCCCGATCAGATCAGCATAGCGCTCATCCTTCGGGTTCACGGCAACAGCGGTGTCACCCATGATCGTTTCAGGTCGCGTCGTCGCGATTTCAACCCAGCGATCCGTGCTCCCTTTCCCGTCTTCGCCAACCACCTTGTAGCGCATGTAATACAACTTCGAACGCTGCGCCTTCATGATGACCTCTTCGTCACTCAGGGCAGTGAGTGACTTCGGACACCAGTTCACCATCCGTTTCCCGCGGTAGATTAGGCCCTCTTCAAAGAGATCGACGAAAATCCTGGAGATCCAGCGGCTGTAGTCTTCATCCATCGTGAAACGCTCACGCTCCCAGTCACAGGAACACCCGAGACGCTTCAGCTGCTCGATGATGATGCCGCCGTGCTCTTCTTTCCACTCCCAGACACGTTCAAGAAAGGCGTCGCGCCCGAGATCACGACGAGTCTTGCGCTCCTCCTTACGGAGCTTCTGCTCCACCTTGGATTGGGTCGCAATCCCGGCGTGATCAGTGCCCGGTAGCCAGAGAACATCCTTGCCCTCCATACGGGCACGGCGCGCGAGGATATCCTGAATCGTGTTATTGAGCACGTGTCCCAAGTGGAGAATACCAGTCACGTTGGGTGGGGGAATGACGATTGAATAGGCCTCATTTTCGCCGTTTTCATTGCCGCGAAAGCAACCTGCATCGACCCAGCGAGTGTACCACTGAGATTCGACGTCGCCTGGTTGATAGCCTTTTGAGAGTTCTGTTGTCATGATTTTTCCCCGAATGTTGAAGGGGGCGAAACTATTTCTTGATTGCGCCCCTTTGTAAAACTGAAATCCCTATTTCGCAGATTGCGTTCAATGTCAGAATCGCTTAAGTTTCCGCCCTGAATTTTGACGGTTCCCGAAAAAATCGTCCCGGTCCCCTCCGGCAACACACCCTATGCGATCTCTCGCGCCACAGCATCGATCCAGGCGAAACCTGTTCCCTTCAAGCCACCCGGCCCTTTGTGCCGCTCTGGCTCTCGCGGCGTGTCTTTGCTCCACTTTTTCGGCCTCGGGGAAGGACTGGAATGTCGTCAGCCTCGGCGGCCGGGAATATGTAACCGACGAAAATGTCGCCAAATTTTACGGCTTCCAACGCTTTGCTAAAGAGGGATCAGACCGCATTTTTAAGCACACCCACCTCATCATGACGTGGAAAGTCGGCTCACAGTCGATCTACGTGAACAACATCAAATTTAATCTCAGCTTTCCCGTCGTCGACAGCGGCGGAAAGGCAATGCTCTCGACCGTTGATCTCGCTAAACTTGTCGATCCGGTGGTTCGCCCGAGCTACATCAAAAAACCGATCCACTTCGATACCGTCGTTATCGATGCAGGCCACGGCGCTCATGACTCGGGAGCAGTGGGACCCTTCGGCCGCGAAAAAGACTACTCTCTCGACATGGCCCTCCGACTGGAAAAAAACCTCCAGGCCAAGGGCTTCAAAACCCTCTTAACCCGCCGGCAGGACGTCTTTCTGACCCTGAGCCAGCGCGTCGCCATTGCCAATGGTCAGCGAAACGCGATCTTCATCAGCTTACATTTCAATTCCTCCGGCTCGCGTGATGCGAACGGGATCGAAACGTACGCTCTCGCGCCGCAGGGAACCCGCTCCACAAACGGAGGCAGCCCCTGGAGCTCTCCACTCAGCGGCAACGTGCGCGACGCGGAGAACATCGCCCTCGCGACCGCAGTGCATGCTCACGTCATTCACGAACTCCGCTCCGTGGATCGCGGGATCAAGCGGGCCCGCTTTAACGTCCTCCGCGGGATCAACAAGCCTGCGATTCTCTTCGAGGGTGGTTTTGTGACTAATCAGACCGAAGGCAAGCAGATCGACGATCCTGCCCACCGCCAGCGCATCGCGGATTCAATTGCAGCAGCCGTCGTTAAATTCCGCACTGCTGTTGCGAAGAAGTGACAGGAAAAGGCATTTCACTTCGCCAGATTCACTCTCACGAGTTCTTTGTCATTCCGCACGAACGCGGACTGCATCGCAAAAGCGGGCGCCGCCCAGACCACGGAGCGCTCAAAGGCCTCATTCGTTGGTTCGAGAATCTTTGCCCGACTGATCTCAGTGTAGGCCTCAGGACTCACCTCCGCTATAATGAGGTGACCCGTTTCTGAAAACAGGAAAAGCTTCCCGCTTTCTTCGTGCACCGTCAAAAACGCTGTCCCGTGACGCCCTCTGCGCTCAGGATCTTCCTCCCCGAGAGTCGGCAGGGTTGTTTGCCAGAACCGTTCGGCTGTCTCCAGACTTGCCGCAGTAAACGCGCTGGTGTCGATGTCGCTGCCATAAATCACTCCATCGATGATAAGTGGTGTCACGTTCGCCGCAAAAATGCCCTCCTTGGGCTTAGCCTTCCAGAGAAACTTCGCGCCGGGCTTTTCATCATCCAACTCCATGAGCGCACCGATCCGTCCATGCCCGCTCGCAAAGAGTTTATTCCCGGCCTTCTGCGGTGCCATGATCGACATCCCGAAATTCGGCTTTAATGGAAGCGACCAGTATACCGAACCATCAACCGGATTCAGTGCATTCAACGACTCAGGATGCCAGATCAGGAGCTGCTTCACCCCGGCGTGTTCAATCATCGTCGGAGGACTGTAGCCCGGCTCAACAGCGCTGAGCGCCTTCCACTTGACCGCTCCGGTGTCCTTATCGAACGCAACCGCAACGCTTCCTTCACCACCAACCAGCGCATAAAGAGTGTCGCCGTCGACCAACGGGTGCGCTGAAAACCCCCAGATCGGAGACTCTATTCCGAAGTCCTCTTTCCAGTTCCGTTTCCAAATCAACTCACCTGTCGCGGCATCGAGGCAGGAAAAGCTGCCCTCGACTCCGGGAAAATAAACTTTCCCATCAGCAACGGTCGGCATGCTGCGCGGACCGCCCGGATAAGAGATAAAGTAGGGTTCCTCGTAAGCGTATGTCCAAAGTGCTTCGCCGGTAGCCGCATCGAAGCAATGGAGCCGCTCCTGTCCGTTGAGAGGATGCCGACCGCTTGGATTGTTCATGATCTCACCCTCCTCAATGAGGTAATCGCTGAGGTAGACTTTCCCTTCCGCGACCGTCGGGCTGCTGTAGCCATGACCGACCGGAGCCCTCCAGAGAATTTCGGGCCCGCCTTCAGGGAACTCCCCGACCACACCGGTCTCCCGCCAGATTCCATCACGCTCTGGACCCAGCCACTGCGGCCAATCATCAGCATGCGAAAACAGGGGGAAAAGAAAGACGGCGAGAAAAACAGATTTATTCATGGTGGTGAGCTGGAAGGAAAACGAGACGAAGAACGATTCATGATCCTTACGACAAGCCACAATCTTTTCCGTTCATGACACGACCAATTAAATCACTCCCGGCAACCGTTTGTCCGAGGTGCTGAAGCCACCTCCCACCCGCAATATGGGGAAAGCGGCTCCTTTGCTCACAAATGCTTTGTAGAATATTTCGTTTTGAACTTCTAAAAAAGAATCGTGCCCTTTGAGTCATAAAGGCTTAAGCTCCGACGAAGTGATTTAACAAACGAAGGCTTTCTTTCAATTCCAAGCATCCCTGGTAAAAACCACGATCAACAGTGAGCAATGAGTTCCAATTCGAAATCGACTTCAGAACCTCAAAAGCGACAGCCATCGCCGGAGGAGACTCCCAGAGAATTAACCGATCAGCTTGCCATGCCCTTAACCGATCAAGAGCGCGCGGAGTCCTGGAAGCAAGTAGCCAAACTCCACCCGGGCAATCGGTTTCGGCTGATGTTTGGGCAACCACTTTTACCGAGCGAGCAGAGGAATGGGACGTCCCGATAGTCGACCTAGAAAACTTGGGACTCTATCACGATTCCGACGGGTTTATTAGCTCTGAATTCCTGTCGGCATTGCCGACTGGCGCTGAAGCAAAACCATACGCAGATTTCGAACAGAAGGTCGTTTACAAACTTTTTGATCTCAGAGCTGATGGGGTCAGTCGGAAAGAAATTGATCTTTAAGCCTCGGAGCCAAGGTTTCGAAATAGACGTATCCGATGCTACATGGCGTGATACTATTCTTAAAATTTCGGTGCTAAATCACGCCGGAGGTCTTCCTACAGAGTTCGTCGGCTTAGCAAGCACAGGGGACTACGTGATAGTAAAGCAACCACTGGCGTATCCTTACGAGAATTTTCTGAGAGATCGCCAAATCGCTGAAGATTTAATGCGCGGAATCAAGCCCGTTGGCGGAGAATTGCGGCAACACCTTTTTGTCACCTACAGCGATGATGAATTCTGGCTTGTTGGCGATCTTCATGAGCGGAACATCATGAGAGACCCACAAGGTCATCCAACAATTATTGACGCTCTAATCGGAAGAGTTACCCCTTTAGCACAAAGAGAGCTGTCGTGGCTTCGCAAAGCTTGCGAAGATGCGAAGTCCTTTCGAGAAACAGGTACTAAACCAACCAATCCATTTTTGGATGTGGAAGATGACGATCTGTAGTTTCAGCAGGAATCTCACAACCAGGCATTCACTCCACCGGACGCCTCAAATTCGTCGCTAACGCAATACGCCGTCCCGGCTTCAAGGACGACCCGCTGACCATTGGCGCAACGCACTTCGAGATGGAGAGGGCGGTCCCCGGGGAACTGCTGCGCCGTATCGCGAATCGTGGTAATAACTGAAACAGCGTCGCGTACCGAATCGAGCTTGAGAAGCACCGGAGTCGCGAATGGCGGACTCTCGTGATGACCGTTGCTGCCATTTCCATTCGCGGACCCAACAGGGTTGGGTGCATGACTTGACCCTGTTGAATCAACTCTCTGCGGCGTCACCGAAACCTGAATCGCATCGGGATCGGGTTCGAGCTCTTTGACTTCGTCAGCCGTGAGCCGGTTTTCCTCAGAACGGTTGTCCTGCTCCACCTTCGCCTTCAGTTCAATGACCCCGCCTTTCACAAGAATCGGGTTACATTTCTGATAGGTTTCATTCCAGACCATGACTTCGGTGGAGCCGCTGAAATCTTCGATCAAAAGAATGGCGAAGGGTTTCCCCTCACGCTTCGTGTACTTCACGTTCGCTTCATTAATGAGGCCGGCGAACCGAAGATTCTTTTTGCCGGGCTTCATCTGGGGAAGGTCCCCGATCATGGCGTAGTTCCCCTTCTCAATGACACTTCGGAATTCATCGAGCGGGTGCCCGGTTACATAAAAACCGAGAAGGTCCTTCTCATGCGTGAGATACTCCCGCTGATTCCAGACAACACGGTCCTCCTCGATCACATCCGGAGCAGGAGCCGCCGACATGAGGTCATTCATGTCAAAAAGTGAAGTCTGACCGCTCGCACGATCTTTCTGCGCCGCGCTCGAACCTTGAATGACTTGTCCCACTTTCGAAAACATATCGTCGCGACGTTCCCAGGTGAAGTCGAAGGCCCCGGCCTTGATAAGGTTCTCAAGAATCTTCCGGTTCACCGACTTGCTGTCGAGACGGCTCGCGAAGTCTTCGAGAGATTTGAATTCACCATTTTTCTCCCGTTCCTGAATCGCCACTTCCATCGCCGCGGCACCGACGTTCTTGATCGCAGCAAGTCCGAAGCGAATCGCCTTCCCTCCGTCTTCCTGGATTTCGGGGACGAACTTCTGAAAACTCTTGTTCACATCCGGCGCGAGAATCTTGATCCCCATGCGCTGACATTCGGCAACGAAAATCGAAATCTTGTCGGTATTATTAATCTCATTACTGAGGACGCCGGCCATGAACTCGACCGGGTAGTTCGCCTTCAGATAAGCCGTCTGATAACTGATCAACCCGTACGCGGCCGAGTGGGATTTGTTAAAACCGTAGCCCGCAAATTTCTCCAGCAAATCGAAAATATCGTTCGCCTGCTTCTCCGGGATTTTATTCACCCGGTCACAACCTTCGACGAACATCTTCCGCTGCTTGATCATCTCGGAGATCTTCTTCTTACCCATGGCGCGACGAAGAAGATCCGCCTCACCGAGTGAGTAACCGGCAAGCAGGTTGGCCGCCCGCTGCACCTGCTCCTGATAGATGAGAATACCGTAGGTCTCCTCGCTCGCCTCCTCCAGCAGAGGGTGAAGATACTGAACCTTCTTTTTCCCTTTTTTCCGGTCAATGAAATCCGGAATAAGGTCCATCGGACCGGGACGGTAAAGGGCGATCAAGGCGATAATATCCTCAATCCGGTTCACGTCGAACTGGCGACAAAGGTTCATCATGCCACCGGATTCCAACTGGAACACAGCGGTCGTTTCCCCCCGGTTCAACAGTTCAAAGGTAGCGCGATCATCGAAAGCTTCGTTATCGACTTCAAAATCCGGAGTGTGACGATGAATCAGATCAACGGCGTCCTGAATCACCGTCAACGTCTTGAGGCCGAGAAAGTCCATCTTCAACATCCCGAGGTCAGTGAGCGGACTCATCGCGAACTGCGTCACAACCTCGCCCTCTTTGCCGCGGATCAACGGCACGTAGTCAGTGAGCTCGCGGTCCCCGATCACGACACCGGCCGCGTGGATACCGGTGCCGCGCGTCAGTCCCTCGAGGAACATCGAATACTTGTAGAGCTGACCAATCGAAGGATTGTTCTCAATCTCCTCTTTGAGTTCGGGATTTTTCTTCTTCGCATCCGCGAGCGTAATGTTCAGTTCAGCGGGAATCATCTTGGCGACCCGATCCCCCTCGGTGTAGCTCAAACCCATGACACGACCGACATCACGGACGACGCTCTTCGCGCCGAGAGTGCCGAATGTGACGATGTGAGAAACCGCTCGCTCGCCGTATTTCCGACGCACATAATCGATTACTTCAGGGCGCCGGGTCTGGCAAAAGTCGATATCGATATCAGGAGGGGAGACACGTTCCGGATTGAGGAATCGCTCGAAAATGAGACCGAATCTAATCGGACATAAATCGGTGATCCCCAGCACATAAGCAACAATCGAACCGGCCGCCGAACCACGACCCGGACCAACCGGCACGCCATTGTCTTTCGCCCATTTCACGAAATCCCAGGTGATAAGGAAGTATGAGACGAAACCCATCGACTCCATCACCCCGATCTCGTAATTGAGGCGGGTGCGAAGTTCTTCGTCCGTGTCGGCACGTTCACCGTAGCGCCACTTCAACCCCTCAAAACAAACCTTGCGGAAATAGGCCTCACGCGGACTGCCGTCAGGCGATTCAAACTGCGGATACTTCGCCGAACTGGTCGAATCGAGGTGAATCTCGACATTACACCGCTCAGCAATACGAAAAGTATTGTCCACCGCTTCAGGGATCGCCTTGAAGAGCTTCCGCATCTCGTTCGTGGTCTTGAAGTAGACCTCCGGCGAATATTTCATGCGATTCTCGTCCATCTGCAACGAACCGGTGCCGATGCAGATCATGACGTCGTGCGCTTCGTGGTCAGCAGCATTGAGAAAGTGCGCGTCGTTCGCGGCAACGAGGCCGAGATCGAACTCTTTGCCGAACTCCACCATCTGCTTCATGCAAAGCGCCTGCTCCGCAAAGCCATGGTCGTGGATTTCGAGGAAAAAATTCTCCCTACCGAAAATGTCGATGAATTCACCAATGCTCTTGCGGGCACCATCAAGGTCCCCGTTCTGGATGAATTGATTCACCTCACCGTTGATACAGCCACTCAGGCAGATAAGGCCCTCAGAGTGCTCCGCGAGCGCCGCCTTATCGATCCGCGGCTTGTAATACATGCCCTCGAGGTGACCGATGCTGGTCAACTTCATGAGGTTCTCGTAGCCCTTGTTTGTCGCCGCGAGAAGGGTGAGATGCGAGTTCCGCTTTTTCTTTTTCGCCCCGACCGCAACCGGCTCGGCTTTCTTATCAGTCAAGGCGACGCCGGGAGGGGTGAGGTAGGCCTCCATCCCGATGATTGGCTTGATCCCCGCCGCCTTCGCCGCCTGGTAGAACTCGATTGCACCGAAGATGTTACCATGATCTGTCATCGCGACCGCCGGCATCTTGCAGCGCTCCGCTTTCTTCATCAGCTCCTTGATCCGAATCGCCCCGTCGAGGGTCGAGTATTCGGTATGCAAATGGAGATGAATGAAGGGATCGGTCGGCATGATCGGGCAGGAAAGAAGGGGACAGCTCTCCATCTTAAAGAGGAGCGGAAAGGGGGCAAGCAGATTGGCACCGGAGAAAGAATTCTATCCCTCCGGGCCGCCTCCCGAAGCGCCACGCCCCCGCCGCCTCCGGCTTTACAGCCAATGCTTGATCCGGAAAGAAATCAAAAGGGTGCTCGCAATCACCGCCATGATCGACAAAAGAACAAAATAGCCGGACTGGCTTTTAAGCTCCGGCATGTTTTCAAAATTCATCCCGTAGATACCGGCAAGGAATCCCAGGGGAACAAACACAACCGTCACAATCGTAAGAACCTTCATGATCTGATTCAGTCGGTGTGAAGACAGAGACAGGTATCCGTCAATAAGATCAGAACACAGCTCGTAGTACAACAGGGTCAAACTGCCCGCCCGCTCCTGATGCTCGTAGACATCGTTCAACTCGTGGCGGCGGGCCTTCGAAAACCCATGATGCGTTTTCTGACGAAGCTCTTTGAGCATTTGCTCATGATAGATAAAGAGTCTCCGAAGTTTTTTGAGGTCCGTTTTGTAACCGGTGACCACGGCGAGAACCGTGTCGTCAACTTTATCAAGGAGCCCGTCCTCCAGGTCTTCCAGCTTGGATTCAAGATCGAGCAATATTTCGAGATATCGATCCACGAAGAGACGCATCAGCCGACTCACGATCGCATCGGTTCCCTGCGAAAGGCAGACCGGATTTGTCTGCTCACTGGCCCACAGCCTGGAAATACTGACACAGGGCGCAGACGAACGGCTCACGAGAAATCGAGACCCGAGAAAAAAGCAATTCTGCAGGGTCGTGAAATCGATATCTGCTGTCTCGGCGGTGAGGGCTTTAAAAATCAGAAGAATGTGATCCTCAAACTCTTCCAGCTTTGGTGGGTGCCGGTCCCGACTTGCATCCTGCAAAGCCAGCGGATGCAGTCCGAATGTTTCTTCAAAACTATCCTGCAGCCCCTTGTCGAACTCACCGGTGAAATGCACCCAGATGATGCAGGAATGATCTTCCTGCCAGGAAGCGATTAACTCTGCTCCTCCCGATTTCAGCGTTTGCGATTCGGGATGAAAAAGAAGACAGTTCATATAGTACTTAGACAAAGCAGGATTAAATCCCCCGGAGTGAGTTCAACTATGCAGACCGCACCCGGGCAATGTCAAGCTACCCCCGACGACAACACTTCCCCTGCCCCGGAGTTCCGGGAGCTCTAATCATCCTCTATCTCACAGAAATTATTCTCAATGGGCTGGTGTTTTCCCCTCCAAACCGATAGGTAGGATCATGATCAGTCCCCGAATTGTCGCCGTGACCATCTCAACCGTCTTCTCCTCTCTCTTAGCTGAGGATCGCGTCAATGACCCCACCTCTTTCACCTGGAATCCTGAGCGCTCTCCCTCCGGCCCCGTCATCGTCAACGTAAACCTGCAGAACCAGACCGCAGCCGTGTATCGCGACGACGTCCTCATCGGTTCCTGTCTCATCAGCTCAGGACGTTCCGGATACGAAACTCCCACCGGAGTGTTCCATATTCTGGAAAAAGACGCAGACCACCATTCCTCGACCTACAACAACGCTTCGATGCCCTATCAGGAGAGACTGACCTGGGGCGGCGTCGCCCTCCACGCCGGCGGAGTTCCGGGTTACCCCTCCTCCCACGGCTGCATTCACCTGCCCTACGAATTTGCGAAGGACCTGTTCGAAATCACTGAAATGGGCGGAACTGTCATCGTCTCCGACGGCCCTCCTGGAAGCACTGTCACCGACGGCCACCAGATTCAATTTAAAGATAGTGACTCCAGCGAAATTGACTGGCGCCCCCATGATTCACCTTCCGGACCGGTCTCTATCGTATACAGCTCAGCAGACAAAAGCATCGAGGTGCTGCGAAACGGAGTCCTCATCGGAAGAGGGGAAGCGCACCTGTCCGCTTTCGCAAAGAAACCGCGAGGCACCTACACTTTCGTTCTCGATGGATGGATCAAAGATCAAAAAAACGGTGAAACAATTCCCCACTGGCATCAAGTAAGCGGACCTCCGGAGAGCCACCTTCTTAAATCAGCGAGCCATCTCAAGATGGATCCGCGCCTCCGGCACGTGATTGAATCCGCGCTGAAACCCGGGACCACCCTCGTCATGACCGAAGACCCCATGACCGAAGCAACCCGCAGCGACCCGGGCTTTCAAATTCTGAGTGGCGGAAATCCACTTTCACCTCAGTAGTAGATCGAACCATGAACCAGTCCACTGGAGTCGAAGAAATCCCCGTATGGATTATCGCTATCTTTCCCTTCGCCTTTCTGATCATCTTTTCATCCTTCTGGTGCTTCGTCACCGGAATGCTCAGCTATGTCGGCGGATGGAGGAGACTTGCCTCGCGTTTTCGGAGTGAGGAGGAACCTGCTGGAAAACATTTCACCGGGCTTCAAGGGCAGATTGGTTTCGTTTCCTACCGCGGCTCCCTCGATTGCACAACGAATGCGGACGGGTTATTCCTCCGCCCCTCACTGCTGTTCCGTTTTGGGCACCCTTTGATCTTCATCCCCTGGGCGCAGTGTCACGACCTCACTCGCGGTTCATTCCTGGGAATGCGCTGGGTCAGGATGGATATCGGTTCCCCCCGGATCGCCAGAATTCGACTGCCGGCGCGAGTCTTTGAGGAAACAAACGCCTCGCAACCGTTTCAGGTACCCAATGAGCACTCTTCGCGGGATACTTCCGGAACTCACTGACATAAAGAATCGATTTCGGTGTCTCTGATTCCTCACTCCGAACCAAACAGAAGGCATCATTTCGCCCTCTCAGTAGTGCGCCAATCATCTCTCGCGTGGCGCCTGAAGGCGCCGGAATCGAACCTTCCTTTCTATCTCGGAAGCCCCCCGAAAAAGCGCCCGGTTTCGCAACAACTCCTTCTGCAAGGGTTCCCTGAATTCAATCTTATAAGCCAGCTTGTGAGTGAAGGCTCGCAGCAGTTTGGCAGCGAACAGGATATCTTTTATCCGAAAATCGTTGGTGTAAAATCCGCCTTGGGTAAATCAGCACTGATCCTGATTAAACAACACGGTACGGGGTTCCGTCCCTTCGAAAATTGACATTCAGACCACGCGTTGACAGCCTACCCGGATCAAAACAAAATGCCCATCCACCATTCTGCCGCTCATTTGTTTATTAGCTCTTAGCGCAACAAATATGCCGGGAGCAGAACAACCTAACATCGTTCTCATCGTTGCTGATGATCTGGGATACAACGACCTCGGGTGCTACGGAAGCAGCGTTCACGACACTCCCCATATCGATGCGCTTGCAGCGCGCGGATTGAGATTCACGGATTTCCACTCGGGAGGATCCATGTGCAGCCCGACCCGCGCCTCGCTCATGACGGGACTTTACCCCCAGCGCTTCGGGAGCCAGTTCGATGGAGCGCTTTCCGCAAAGAACTCTCATAGCGGCCTTCCCCTCGAAGCGGAAACAATCGCAGAAGCGCTCAGGAAAAGCGGATACACCACGGGGTGCTTTGGAAAGTGGCATCTCGGTTACGAGGACCCTCTCTTGCCTAATCAACAGGGCTTCGATGAATTCCGCGGACTCCTTTCCGGCGATGGAGACTTTCACACCCGGGTCGACCGCTCCGGAAACGAAGACTGGTGGGAGAACAACAAAGCGGTCAAAGAGTCAGGCTACACCACCGACCTGCTCACTCAGCACAGCGTTGAGTTCATCAAACAGAATCGTGCGAATCCATTCTTTCTCTACCTTCCTCATCTCGCGATTCACTTTCCCTGGCAGGGGCCCTCTGATCCTCCTCACCGTGTTGCCGGATCAAACTACCATGAGGACAAATTCGGCGTCATCCCTGAACCCGGGAACGTCGCCCCCCACGTCAAAGGCATGGTCGAATCTCTCGACAAAGGCGTCGGCGAAATCATCGCCGCCCTCAACGAACTCGACCTCATAGAAAACACCCTCGTCGTCTTCACTTCCGACAACGGCGGTTACGTGAACTACGGGAAACACTTTCAGAAAATCTCCAGCAACGCTCCCTATCGAGGACAGAAAACGGAAGTCTTCGAAGGCGGACATCGCGTGCCCGCGATCTTTTCATGGCCCGGTAGAATCAATCCGGGTATCTCAGAGGTACTCACCCACAGCAACGATCTCTTCCCGACCTTCCAACGAATCGCCGGGCTGGATCCGGCAGAGGGAGACGGGATCGACCTTACCTTCCATCTCCTGAAATCGGAAGACCTCCCCAATCGAAATCTCTACTGGCGAACCCGAACTCACGGAGCAGTTCGCAGCGGCCCGTGGAAACTCTGTGCCACCCGCAACAAAGCTGAACTTTACCAACTCACCGATGACCCTGCCGAGAGTAACGATCTCGCTGACCGGTATCCTGAAAAAGTAGAAGAACTGACCCACGCCTGGCAGGCCTGGGAAACCGACGTCAACGCCACCGCCAACAGCTACGGACTATCCACCGAATGAAAATCCTCCCTCTCATTGCGCTCATCTGCCTTGCCTGCCCCGGCCTCTCCGGAGCCGGAGAGAAGCCTAACATTATCTTTATCATGGCCGATGATCTCGGCTATGGCGATCTCGGCTGCTACGGACAGAAACTAATTCAAACACCCAACATCGACCGCCTTGCCGACGAGGGGATCCGCTTCACCCAGGCCTACTCCGGAGGTCCTGTCTGTACGCCCTCGCGAAGCGTCCTCATGACCGGGCTCCACGGCGGCCATACCCCGGCCCGTGATAATGTTCCGCACTACCCTACCTATTTCGAAGAGGGGGACATCACCCTTGCCGAAGTTCTCAAAGATTCCGGCTATCGCACCGGGGGAATCGGCAAATGGTCACTCGGCGACGCCGGCACATCGGGGGCGGCGCTCAACCAGGGGTTCGACCACTGGTTCGGCTACCTGAATCAGGACCATGCCCACTACTACTTCACTGAGTACCTCGACGACAACAATGGTCGCCGTGACTACCCTGACAATGCCCTCACGAGAGAACATTACAGTCACAACCTGCTCACCAATGACGCCGTGAAATTCATCCGGGAATCAAAGGATACCCCTTTCTTCTACTACGCCGCTTATACCCTCCCGCATTTCTCCTCCCTCGACGAAGATCCTGACGGTCTCGCCGTTCCCTCGACAGATCCGTATTCAGAGAAAGACTGGTCCGAAAAGGCAAAGAAATATGCAGCCATGATTCACCTTCTTGATCGCGACGTCGGACGCATCTGTGATCTCGTCGATGAACTCGGCCTCGCCGAAGAAACCCTCATCATTTTCACAAGCGATAACGGGGGACACAAAAACGTCGATAAAGCCTTCCAAACGAGCGGCCCGCTGCGCGGCTTCAAACGCGACCTCTACGAAGGGGGCATCCGGGTCCCTTTTATTGCCCGCCAGCCGGGAACGATTCAGCCCGGATCAGTCAGCGACGAAGTGATCGCCTTTCAGGACATGATGCCTACCTTCGGCGAACTCGCCGGGGCAGAGGTGCCCGAAAACCTCGATGGCCTCTCCATTACGGCCGCTCTGTCCGGTGGAAAACTGGAGGAGAAAAGACCCTTCCTCTACTGGGATTTCGGACATTGTCGCCGCTACTACGATCAGGCCGTCAGACTGGGCGACTGGAAAGGGGTAAAGCTCGGAAAAGAAGAAGGTCGTCTCCAGCTTTTCGACCTCGCCACCGATTCCGGGGAAACGACCGACCGCGCCGCCGATCATCCTGAAGTCGTCGCGCAGATCGAAAAAATCATGAGCGAAGCCGTCACGCCGAATCATCGCTATCCCATCGGCGAGCTTTATCGAGGCGGTCCCATTTGGTTGTCGAAGAACTATCACCCCTCCAAATCCAAGCTCCCGCCCCCCGCCACGCCGGGAGATCCCGGCTATCTGAGCGCGGAGATGATCTTTCCTCCTGACGAGGCACCGACACCGAGCTGTCACTCTTCCACCATCGTCGAAACCCCCGCCGGCCTCGTCGCCTCCTGGTTCGGAGGCACGAGCGAACCTGATATCGACAATGTGATCTGGGTGTCCCGACATCTCGATGGCGCCTGGGATGAACCGACCATGGTTGTCGACGGAACCGAAGGGGAATCGCGCGATCATCGCGTTGGCAATCCGGTGCTCTTTCAACCTTCGGACGGACCCCTGATGCTTTTTTATAAAGTCGTGGATCCTGAAGTGGGAAAAGCAACTCACTGGTGGGGGATGCTCACCACCTCCACCGACCACGGGAAAACATGGAGTGAACCGAAACGACTCGGGCAGTCATCAAAGCTGGGCGGGGGAAATCCGCACCTGCTCGGTCCCGTCAAAAACAAACCGGTCGAACTCGCCGACGGAGCAATCTTCTGCCCGAGCAGCAGCGAACACGACGGATGGCGCGTTCATTTCGAAGTGACCCGTGATCTGGGAAAAACCTGGGAAGTGATCGGTCCGATCAATGACGCGAAGAACTACAACGTGATCCAACCCAGCCTCCTCACCTACCCGGACGGACGCTTCCAAATCCTGTGCCGATCAAAGGAAGGCCTCATCGGGCAGAGCTGGTCAGAGGACGGCGGCAAAACCTGGGGCGACTTCACCTCCACCTCATTGCCGAACCCCAACTCAGGCACCGATGCGGTCACCCTCAGCGATGGACGACAGCTCCTTGTCTACAACCACACCATCAGGAAAGGGCCATTCCCCGCAAATCGCTCGATGCTGAATGTCGCGATATCAAACCATGGAAAACAGTGGAACCCGCTCCTGACACTGGAACGGGAGGACGGCGAATTCTCCTATCCGGCCGTGATCCAAACTTCGGACGGCAAGGTCCACATCACTTACACCTGGAAGCGCGAGTCGATCAAACATGTCGTCCTTGATCCATCAGCCCTAACCTCTCCTCGTAAACCATGAAGCATCTTCCCCTCATTCTAGGTATCTCCTGTCTCGCCATCTCTCTCTCTGCCGACGAATTTACCCCTCTCTTCAATGGAAAGGATCTTTCCGGCTGGGACGGCGATCCTGCCCTTTGGAAAGTCGACGATGGCATCATCGTCGGCTCCTGCACCGGCCCGAAGAGCCCCGAGCACAATTCCTTCCTCATCAGGGAGGGGGCAGTGAAGGACTTCGAACTTCGCGCCACAATTCGTGTGATCGGAGACAACAACTCCGGCATTCAATATCGCAGCCGCAAGCTGCCGGAATTCGGCGACTGGGCCATCACCGGCTACCAGTGCGACATCCATCCGGCCATCCAACATACCGGAATGACCTACGAAGAAAAAGGCCGGGGAATCTTCGGACTCAACGGAACCAATGTCCTCCTCGATCCCGAAGGCGGGCGCTGGAAGATTTCCGAACATGATCCGGTGAAAGTCGACACCTCAGAGTGGAACGAGTTCACCATCATCGCCCGGGGTAATCATCTCATCCACCAGGTGAATGGAAAGACCACCTCGGAGCTGTTCGATTATCATGAAGAGGGTCGCGCGATGGATGGGCTCATTGCCATTCAACTTCATCGGGGCAATGCGAACCGGGTAGAGATTAAGGACATCCGGCTCAAAAAGCTAACAGACGCGAAAGTGATTCTATTCGATCCGGAGACGACCTTGAAGGATGCAGAGAAAATTGAGCGGCCGAGGACGAATCAGCCTCAGGGGACCGGACCGATTCAGAAGCCGAATAAAGGATAGGGCTCGCTTGTGAAAAAGCGTCGCCCTTCTCGTCTTCGACGTTCCAGGATCAAACGTTGACTGGGCGTATTCTCTTCGATTTATGTCGGTTGCTCGACGCCGAAAGTGGCCTGGAGAATGACCAAATCGACTTCGTACTCTGTGCTTCCATACCGAAGAATTCTCGATCGCCACTCCGCTAATCCAATCGATGACGCGGGCACAACTTCTTCTCACCCTCCCTCATAACCTGATACGGTAATATTTTGGTGTCGATTCGGAGGCTAATGACAGTTCTGTCCCTCTATTCCCCGTGGTTTTGGATTCGTGGATTCGTGGATTCGTTGGTCAATCCGACGCCGGACCAAACGCCTTGAAGCGAAAAAAGGTGCTGGTTTTTGCGTTCAGCACGATGCTACCATGCGACGATGAAATCATTGATGACCTCCTTGTTCGCCTTCTCTCTCCTCGGCATTCTGGTCGGGAAAGCAGCTGAGCTCGATGAGTTTTGTGTGGTCCAGGACAGCGACGGCTACACAAATGTCAGGGAAAAGGCAGACTTGGCCAGCAAAGTCATTGCACGGGTCGATCACGGACAGCTCGTATGGATTTACCTCGGGGGAATGACGAAGTGGCCGGAGGTCATTTTTATGGATAAGGAGGGCGAAGAGCGCAACGGGTTCATTCATGCGAGCCGGCTCAAAGCCTTGACCGATTTTGAACACTTCACCGGCGAGGTTTCGGAAGAGAAGCAGACGGAGACGATCGAAAGGGGAGATCTCAACGTTGAAATCGTGATTGGCCCCTTTGAGCAGGAAGGTCGCACATTGACCTATCAGGAGTATGAAGAGGGTCAGCGCTATCTGATCGAAATTGATGACCTGCCCTACTGGGGAACAGACGGGGGGATGCCCCGGGACCAGTATCGGAAGATCACGGTTCAGAAAGCGGGAAAAACGATGACGGTCCCTGACTCCGCCCTCAAGAACCTTTACAATCCGGGCCTGTATCCGGGAAATACCAAGGTCACCGTCAATCCAAAAGACGATGCCATATACATCACGAGCTTCAATAGTGACGGAGCTGGTGGCTATGTTGTCGGCTTTGTCTTTGAAAACGGAAAGTTCAAGAGCCGGGCAGTGCTTTCGCCGTTTTAGAAATTTACGATAGGGACGTCCGCTACAGGGAAGGCCCAACCGTGCCTGGAAAGGCTGGGGCGGGCTTCAACCCTCCCCGATCACTTGGATCTCTGGAGGAAAAGTATCGCGAAGTCTTTTAAATTGCTCGCCCTCCGAGCTGAAGCAATAAGAGGTCTGTCCCTCTATTTCGCATTCCCCCTCCATTCCTGCTACTGAAGCAATAAGAGGTCTGTCCCTCTATTTCGCACTATTCGCATTCCTCGAGTTCTGTCGGCACAGGTCGCGTCAACGCGAATGGTATAGTGAAGCAATAAGAGGTCTGTCCCTCTATTCGCATTCCCCCTCCATTCCTGCTACTGAAGCAATAAGAGGTCTGTCCCTCTATTTCGCACTATTCGCATTCCTCGAGTTCTGTCGGCACAGGTCGCGTCAACGCGAATGGTATAGTGAAGCAATAAGAGGTCTGTCCCTCTATTCGCATTCCTCGAGTTCTGTCGGCACAGGTCGCGTCAACGCGAATGGTATGGGAGACGAGATCGCCAGCTCTTCCCAAGCACCTACTACTCCGCCTCAATCCGGTAGAGATGGTACCGCGTCCTCAGAAACATCGCATCTCCCACCACCGCAGGTGAAGCCATGAAACCGGGGCCGCGTCTTGGATCATCCAGTGGCGCATCAGTCGCGAGGTCGTTGGTCGCGAGAATTTTGAACTCCCGGCCCGGCTCGATCACGGTGGTCCTGCCTTCGAGGCTGAAGAAGTAGAGCTTTCCATCGGCGTATACGGGGCAGGCGCGGTACTTACCACCCGCGCGACCTTTCCAGACGATCTCCCCGGTCTTTGCCTCCACGCAGACGAGAAAACTGTCATCCATCGCAAAGTAGAGGAGGTCGTCGACGAGGATGGGGGACGAATACTTGGGGAACGATTTTTCGAATTGCCACTCGATATGAGTCTCATTGATCACACCGCTGCCACCTGACCTCACCGACATCATTTCCGCGCCTTTGCTGAATCCGGTGACGAAGATGAAACTGCCATCGTGATATACCGGCCGGGGGGAGGCGGAATAAGCATCATGCTCCACCCGCCAGAGCTCCTTGCCGGTCCGTGGATCGTAGCCGTAAGCGGCTTTGGCCCCGGTACTGCACATGACCGGTTCACCGTCGATGGAAACGATCAGAGGAGTGCTGTGCGCCTTCCGCCAGTCTCCTTCTTTGACCATTTCCTTATCAATGTCCTCATCGTTCCACTCCACGGACCGGTCGGTTTTCCAAACGGTTTCTCCGGTGCGTTTGTCGAGGGCAATGAGATACTGCAGGTCAGCGCCGTCAAAGGTCAGAATCAGGAGATCTTCGAAAAGAACGGGAGACGAGGAGGCACCCCGATAGTGCCAGCATTTCAAGTCGTCCCGTGTCCAGACGACTTCCCTCGTTTCGGTATCGAGACAGGCGGTTCCGAAATGGCCGTAGTGCACATAGACGCGACCGGGCTCAATCACAGCGGAAGGCGTTGCGTAGCTGTTGTCCTGTGCCCCGTTCCCCATCGACTGAGGATCGTCACTCTCAAACAGCTTTTTGTTCGTCGTGATTTCACCGGTCGTTGCATCGACACAGAGGACATAGAATTCGTGGCCCTCCACCGTCGCGGTGGTCAACCAGATCTGATTGTTGAGTACAACGGGTGAAGACAAACCCAGGAGCGGCATTTCGGTCTTCCATTTCACATTCCCGGATTCACTCCACGTCTCCGGCAGATTGGCAGTCCCCGCGTGCCCATCCTGAGTGGGTCCACGCATGTCAGGCCAGCTCTCGGAGGCGGACAAAGGAACCGACAAAGCAAAACCGGCAAAGGCAAAAGCACTGAGACAGCGAATCAACAGGGAGGATCTCATGGCGGTAGGGTGCCGCGCCCCCCTCAAGGTGTCAACAGTGGTCGATGGCCTGACCACGTGGACAGGGTTAACTCATTGACCTAACCCTGTTGAGTCCTCACCATCCCTCCATGGAAAAGATCACCGGCATTGGCGGGTTTTTCTTCTACGGAAAGAATCCGGAAGCGCTCACGAAGTGGTATCAGCAGAATCTCGGTATCGGAGGCTATGCTGAAAATTACGAGCACCCTTCCTGGTGGCAGGACGAAGGACCGACGATCTTTGGTGCTGAACCATCACGCGAAGAATCCGATGAACGTCCTGCGCACACCTGGTCGATCAATTTTCGAGTCAGGGATCTCGACGCGATGGTTGCGCAACTCCGGGCTGCTGCCATCGAGGTGGCAGTGGAGGAAACCGTTTATCCGAACGGTCGTTTCGCTCATCTCAAAGACCCCGAAGGCAATGCCATCGAACTGTGGGAACCGGCGGGAATCGATTTGGTTCGCGGGGAACCGTAACCGACGGTGCCCGTCACTCTGAGGCAGCCAATCTCAAGAGCCCGACTCTCTCAGATGAACGAGAGTGTAGTAAACATCTGTATTCCCAAGCGCGGAACCGTCAGCAGCTTTCAGCCCCTGACTGAGCACGAGATGATACACTCTTTCCCCGTCCAGCGGCAGCCGAACCGTGGCAACGGTCTTGTCTTCGTTCCATGCCACGCTTTCCACAGTAACCGCTTTTTCGTCGACCTTCGGAGATCCGTAAGTGGAATGATAATGATACCACCAGCTGGAGGCTTGAAGGAGGGGCTTCTTCAAGCTCTCTGTTTCGACCGGCTTGGTGAAGGTGAGTTCAAACCCGTCAGACTGGAGCGAGATCGTCTTCACCTCGAAAGGAGTCGTGCTTCCGTCCCAGACGACTTTCTGCAAGCCGTAGGGTTCCGGTCCACGAGCACCCCATCCACGCGAAGTCTGCCCGATCCAGAGGGCGCCTTCCTCATCAAAAACCTGGCGGATGTTGCCCGATTGAAATCCGTCGAGGAAAGGGAGAACAGCTCCCTGGTATCGTCCACCCACTTTCTCAAGGATGACGCGGCAGAGATTGGACTGGGTCAGATCGACAACAAGGGCCTGGCCGGCAAAAGGACCGAACTTTCCGCCTGTTTCATCCCAGACCAGATTGCCGGGTGAATTGGCGATTTCCTGATGGGGAAGGAAGACAGCGGGAACCTTCCGGATTGCAGCGAAGTCTTCCGGCGTCATCGTTTTCAACTTTTCGATTCCGTAATCAGGATGGTCGCGCAGCGAAGTCGGTTCAGCCTGAAAGCTACCCTGATCAACATGCCCGATGAAGCTGGTCGGCACCCAGTTGCCTTGGTTGTCGGTATAGAAAAGTTCATTCTCCGGGCTCATCCCGAGACCGGCAGGAGAACGCGCGCCCCAGGCATAGGTCTCGTAATCACCTTCCGGTGAAATACGGTAAAAGGTCCCGCGCAGTCCCCCGGGAGAACCGAGTCCACCCATAGTGAATGAGTCGGGGTTCCCGTGATCCAGATTCAGCGCGCCGTATATCCAGCCGTCAGCGTCACGCACGAGTCCATGATTAAACTCGTGGTAGTTGTCATGGTATTCGAACTCATCCGCCACCGTGATGATGCGGTCGGCCACTCCATCCTTGTCCGAATCGACAAGCCGGGTCACTTCCGGTTTTTGCGAGACGACCACGGAACCATCCGCTTCGCAAAGCAGCCCACAGGGTTCATGAAGGCCCTCCGCGAATCTCGTCCATTGATCCTTTTCCAAAACCCATATCTCCCCGAGGCGGGTCGCACAAAAAACACGACCATCCTTCGCCATGTCGAGGCCGGTCACATCAAACGAGGTTGCCTCCGTTGGATTAGGGATCGTCTCGATCCGATAGCCATCTGTCTGCGCCGACAGGATCAGCGGAGCGAAGCATAGAAGAAACAAAATTCTCATGATCAAAAAATTACGGTTTTGGTATTGTCAGGGGAAAATTCGAAGGATCTTTGATCGGAACGCGACTCGATTGGGAAAGCAGTTCGTTGTCGAAAAACACGCCCGCCGGAATACTCAGCTCCAGCTCCCCTTTGATCCCCTCGATGGAGAAGAGGAGGTTCAACGCTTCCGGATCGCTGCTCTCAGCACTGAGCGTCAACTTGCCGCCGTCCGGATCGACGAACTCAAAGACAGGGCTCTGTGAGGATTCCATCCGGTATTCTTTCAGTCGAAGATCGGCAGGGTTTCCGTCAACGAGAAGGCGAATACCATCAGCCGTCGCAAACCAGGGAGGACCCGTCTGAGCAGCCCTCTTACCCCGCTCACTCACGTTCGGCCCGGTATCGAGGAAGAGTCCGTCCCAGATCGAATAGATCGAGGCATCTCTGCCGACGGTAAAACTCAGTCCTCCCGTCAGACCGACCGCGAGGGTCTCATGGGGGATTCCATCGAGCACGGTTCTCACGACACGCGCCTGATCGGCAACTTCGTAAATGTGGGTCGAGGTGGTCAGAATCTGGTGAGAATCCCGCGACAGTGGAAAGTTGATTCCCGAAGGAACAAGGACATCGAACAGCAACAGGTGCGGAGTGCCGTCAGTCCGCTGATAGGCGACCTCCATCTCATACTCCCCCGCTTTGAGGTCGACCACCAACCGCGTCCGTTTCTTGTTTCCACCCTCACTTTTGCTGACAAGACCATTCAGTTTCATGCGAAACCGTCCGTCCCGGGTGTGGTGAATGAAGATGTATTTCCCGTCTCGCGGCACGAGAAATCTGCCCTTAAACACCATGCTGAACTCCTGCATTTCAGCAGGGGACAAATCGACCAGTGCATCAGAAATTTCGCCCGATTTGATGGGTTCCCCCGACCCAAAGCCGGGAAGCGCTTCGGACTCACCGCTAACCGGGGGATAGATTTCGTATTGAAAACTTCTCAGCCCTTCCTGTTTCGACAGAAGATAAGCGGCGAGATTCTTCCGGGTAGTTTCGTCATAGACCGCCTCGTAGGCCATCATTCCCTTCTCACTGACGCCTTCAGTGATCACACGAAACCAATCAGCCGGCGTCGCTCCATGTATCCATGTCGCGTCCATCAGGTTCGGGCCCGCTGCGCCCTCAAGGTTCATGCCGTGGCAGGCAAAACACATCTGTTTGTATATCGTCTCCCCTTGTTTCACTGCCATAACATCCTTCGAAAGAACCGAAATCTCAGCGCCGGGATCCGCTCGTAGCGGCGGAGATACAACAATACAAAGAACGATGATCAGAAAACGATTCATTGGATGGATGGGGGATTCTCGACTCGACCCGGCTGCCACGATGATCCTCAAAAATTTTGAGTCTCATCTTTTGGGGTTTGGAGGGGGTATCTGGACCGGCGGATCAAACCCTAGCGAACGGGCCGAAAAGGGAAACCGCATATTGCGTGCAATTCCTGTCGATTTGCGCCAAAACCATGGGGTTGACCAAGGCGGTACGGAACGGCAAGACAGGAATCAGCCGTACACCACAACTTCGCCCGGAACATCCGGGACGAACAAAGGCTTGAACACTCGCGACAGAGTGCCGCGTAATAACGATGGAACTACTGCACTACCGGCGCATCCGGTCCTGATGTCTGCGCACCGCTGCAGGCATGGGATCATCATGATGCATCCCGCGTGGCGGGCCTCCGTTGCTGGTGCAGCTGACAAGTGTGGAGGAAGCGATAGCAACAAACGCGAGGAGAAGGGTGGTAACTTTCATGGCTTTCCCTTTTACCGGAGTGAGATAGCAAAGGCGAGCTAAATTTAACCCCGTGAAGACTGGGTTTTCCCTTTCACATTTCAGATCTGATGGAGGAGGGGCAATCACAGCCCTGTAAATTAAAAGGTTCCACTCTTTAATACAATGGAAACGATCCTTCCGATGATTCCCTACCGTGAGAAGATACCGACTCCTTAACCCTCTCAACTCACTCCTCATACCCTGTTGATTCTCCTACCTTTTCCCCGAAAGTCCCCACATGGTTACCTTAGCAGGAGAGCAATTTTCAAAATGGGGCGAAGGCCCGGTCTGGCACAACGGAGTCCTACACTACGTCGATATTGAAGGCCATCGCGTGAATACCTTCGATCCGGCAACGGGGGAGGAAAGTTCCATTGAAGTAGGGGAGCGCGTCGGTCTCGTCGTACCCCGCGCTGCGGGCGGCTACGTCATGGCAGGCGACAACGGCATCGCGTTTCTTGATCCGGCGACCGGCGAAAAAACACCCATCGCCGATCCAGAGCCTGACAAAAAGCCACAGAACCGCTTCAACGACGGAAAATGTGATCCGGCCGGTCGCCTCTGGGCGGGAACAATCAGCACGGTGAAAGAAACCGGCGACGCTGCCCTCTATTGCCTTGATACCGATCTCTCACTTTCACTGAAGTTTCCTAACGTGACCAACTCAAACGGCCTCGCCTGGACAGCCGATACGAAGACTTTCTACTACATCGATACCCCTTCGAAGAAGATCCGGGCCTTTGATTTTGATACCGCCACCGGCGAGATCAGCAATGAGACGATTGCGATCGATACACAGGACCTCGAAGGTTCACCCGACGGCATGACGATCGATGAGAACGATAATCTCTGGATCGCCTTCTGCCGTGGTAGTGCCGTGATCTGCTTCAATCCGAAGAACGGTGAGATCCTCGACAGGATCGACCTCCCTGTGACAGGCGTGACTTCCTGCGCTTTCGGCGGACCGGAACTGAAGACCCTTTATATCACGACCGGAAAATTCGGTAACCTTGAGGAGGAAAACGCCGGTCGCCTTTTCATGGCGGAACCGGGGGTTAAAGGCGTCCCATCCGTCGCCTTTGCCGGTTGAGCTCGATACGCAGGCGCGGGATTGCACTGCAGGGAACGGGGCGCTTAGAATCCGGGATCATGAAACCCCGGCTCGCTCTACTCTTCGTTCTTTTCGGAACCCCTCTCTTTGCTCAAAAAGAAGATACCCCTCCCACCTATGCCGAATCGGTCCCCGAACCGACTCTGACAGAAATCAGCTACGGCTCGCACGAGCGCCATGTCCTCGATTTCTGGAAAGCCGAATCGGAGTTCCCCACCCCGGTCGCTTTTGTGATCCATGGCGGGGGATGGTCCGGCGGCAGCAAAGAACGGCTCAGTAAATTTGCCGATCCTCAGCAATTACTCGACGCGGGCATATCGGTCGTTGCGATCAACTACCGCTATGTGAAACAGGCGGCTGAAGACGGCGTGAAACCGCCAGTGAAAGGACCGCTACACGACGCCGCCCGTGCTCTGCAATTTATTCGCAGCAAGGCAAAAGAATGGAATATCGACAAAGAACGCATCGGAGCCGCAGGAGGATCTGCCGGCGCCTGTTCGTCGCTCTGGCTCGCCTACCACGACGACCTCGCTGATCCGGAGAGTGAAGATCCCGTCGCCCGTGAGTCGTCACGCCTCTGGTGTGCGGCCGTTCTCGGTGCGCAGACAACTCTTGATCCGGCTCAGATGAAAGAATGGACGCCGAACAGCCGCTATGGCGGCCACGCTTTCGGGATCAGTAAGTTCTCTGAATTTCTCGCCTCGCGGGACCGCATCCTCCCCTGGATCGAAGAATACTCGCCCTATGCCCTCGTCAGCGCAGATGACCCTCCGGTCTTTATCGTCTACTCTGCTCCTCCCGGCATTGGCCTGGAGCAGAAAGACCCGACCCACACTTCCAACTTCGGAGTCAAACTTCAGGAACACTGCGCCACCTTCGACCTCGCCTGTGAAGTCGTCTTTCCCGGACAGCCCCACCAGTTCTACGAAACGACAACGGATTATCTCGTCGCGGCTTTAAAGGCGGAGTGAGTCACTCCACCTTTCCAGGCCAATCGTTACAACTCAGGCGCTTCCCATTTCGGAATGCCACCTGCCGCGGTCTGTTCTTCGAAGAGCACATGGAAGGGCCGCGTCGGTGACATCGGGGCCTCTTCATTCACCATGAGGGGGCGCGTCTCTTTCCAGAAGGCCTCATATGCTTCCCGCATTTCTTTGGCGACTTCGGGAAACTGATCAATGACATTGGTCTTCTGACCGGGATCAGCTTCCATGTCATAAAGCCTGTCTTCCGTCTGAACTGCCTTTTTGTTTTTCTTTTCGATGATGTTCTTTGCCGTCCCCGCGCCGACAAGCCGGAAGCGTTGATTTCTCACCGCCCAGTTCGCCCACTGATGATCGTTCGGCTCACTGCCGGTTGCCCATCTCGCCTTGTGCGTAAAGAGGTAGCGATCCGCCCATTCGGCATCGGGGTTCTCAATGAGGGGAAGAAGGCTGCGCCCTTCGACCTGATCTTCCGGGATCTTCGCCCCGGCGAGATCCGCAAGGGTCGGCAGAATATCGATGTGCGCTCCAATCGTTTTAATCTCTTTGTCAGGATCAATCTTTCCATCCCAGCGAACAAAAAAGGGCACCCGGACACCCCCTTCGTCAGCGCTTCCTTTCTGGCCTCTCATTCCTGCATTGTAGAGATACATAGGAGAACCCGTCGTATCGGTACCGAGTAATTTTCCAACCGCCCCGGACCCGCCGCCGGTCATGCCATTATCGGACATGAAGATCACAACGGTATCTTTCATGAGATCCCACTCTTCCAACTTCCCCAGCATCAAGCCGATGTTGGTATCAATGTTTTCAATCATGCCGTAGAAGCCGGCGACCTTTTCCTCGAAGCCGAGATCCGTGAATCGCTTCGCATTCTCCGGCGGAGCCACAAAAGGGGAATGAGGGGCGTTCGTCGAAATATAGGTGAAGAAAGGTGCCTCCTGATCTTTTACCGATTTGATCCAACCCAAACCCGCTTCGAAAAAGAGATCCGTGCAATAACCTTCGGTTTGCACAAAAGAGCCATTGTGACGAATCACAGGATTAAAGTAGCTGTTATCCGGCGCATCCGCACAGGAACAGTCGTAAGCCTGACCAATGCCGCCGGCACCGTGAATGAAGACTTCGTCGAATCCGCGCTCGTGAGGCTGGTAGGCCTCTTCATCACCAAGGTGCCACTTCCCGAAGATACCGGTCGTGTAACCCGCTGTCTTCAGGACTTCAGGGAGAGTCGTCGACTCCAGTGCCATGCGCTCACGCTCGAGAATGGTGTGAGTGATCCCGTTCTTCATCGGATGACGCCCTGACATGAGCGCGGCGCGAGTCGGCGAACAGGTTGGACTCACGAGGAATCGATCGAACCTCGTCGACGTATCAAAAAGCGTATCCATGTTCGGCGTCTTCAACCAGGGATGACCATGACGACCCACCGGCGCATAACCCTGATCATCCGTCATCACGACAACAATATTAGGCTGAGAACCTTTGAGCGGTTCCGCGTGCAAACCGGATAAAGATACCAGCGCGAAACAAAGAGATAAAAATGCGATCTTCATGGGAGCATCATGTACGAACCGGGTCGCTCATGCCAAGAACGCAAAGAGGGAACATAAAATGTGTGAGATAACCTGCCAACGCAGCCGGAAGCTCAGCTACTCTTCACCGGGAACCGACGCACTCAACTGGCGACGATACTCATAGAGAGCCATTGCGGTCGCCGAAGATACATTGAAGCTGTGTGGCAGGCCGTAGACCGGAATCTCGACGACATCGTCGAGCAAACCGAGAATTTCATCGTTCAAGCCGAGTCGCTCATTCCCAATGACGAGAACCGTTTTAGCCGCAAACTGATATTGATTGAGGTTCCGGGAATTCGTGGTCTGCTCCAAGCCGACAAGACGATAGCCATCGGTTCGAAACTTCTTTAAGACGGGAGCGAGTGTTCGATGAATCTCTACGGAGAGTTCATCCGCCCCGTCTCTCGCAATCTTGCTGATCAGTTTCGCATCGCCGGTAAGAATCAATCTCGAGATCCCGCTCGCGCTCGCAGTTCTGGCAATCCCTGACAAGTTCACATTACTCCGCATCGGAACACAGGCGACGATCATTTCCGTGTCAGGAGAGGGAATGGAACGGGGTTTGTGCCGCAGATGTTCGTGATGCGTCATTTCGGAGCGGGCGCCATATTCCCCACGCTAGTTGCGACCCGTCTCATGTCTACCCGCTTCTTGCGAAGTCATCAGCGACAGATCCTCGTATCGAAGCGATGAACCAACTTCTCCTTCAAAGACGCGCTTACCTTTCCCCGGGGCGCCGCCCCCGACCAAACCGTGCCGTCATGACGAGAGAACAAGGGTCAAGAACCCACTGCGATCCAATCAAAGTCGACTGAATATACACGGCTCGACCGCCATGTCGTGACGCGTGCCTGAAATCCGGCACCGGTGATCTTTTCCGCGGTGAGTTTCACCCGTGAACTGCTGCACTGATCGATATCAAATCCGACGAGTCCAAGATGAACCACCGGGGTCCCCGAAAAAGGAACATCGAAATAGACATCAAAAAGAAAGCTGCGCTCCGGATCGCCTTCGGCGGCCGGCGCATCAAGGTTCCAACCTTTACTCTCTGATCCAAGACTAACGGAAGCGGAAACGACTTTTAAGGGGAGGTAGGGATCGCTCATTGTTATGGTGAAAGTAAAGGATCACGGACATCTGTCCTGTGAAAACTGAGTGACGTTCCATCCTCTTTTCAACCGCAACCTCCAGTGGCATCTCAAGAAGAGCCGCCCTCCTCGCTCCCTCCCCCGGAAACAGGCACAAATTCCATCCGCCCTTTCGGGCTTCGTTATGGATATCCGGATCGATCACTGCGGAGATGGCTCACTTCTCACTCAACCAGTTACCACCCTGAGTCCCTCAAATATCTTCTCCCGTTTTGTCGCTCAACTCCATCGCAAACCAAACCACGTCCGGGAATAGGACTACTCCGGGGAAGAATCAACTCGCCTAGCCGCACGGGTCGGTATATGGAAATGAAGTCTTTCCAACGGATAATGCGCTTCCTGATTCCTTCCAGCACCCTGATTGCGATGTACTCTCTGGTCGCCCTGGTATCAACGTCTACCACCGCACAGGCTGAAAACCCATCTTCTTCGAAGCAATCAGTCATCCTCATCAGTATTGACGGATTGCGTCCTGATGCGATTCTCGCCCAGGGTCCCAAGCGGGTTCCCGCCTTCTTTCGCCTGCGTCGCGAGGGCGCTTTCACTCACAATGCCCGCACTGCAGTCACGCAGACACACACGCTCCCCAATCACACCGGCATGGTCACGAGCCGTCTCGTCGACGGACCGGAAGGCCACGCCTGGACCTGGAACAGAGATCCACAGATCGGAGACACTCTTCACCGAAACAAGGGAGCCTATCTCCACAGTATGTTTTCCGTCGCGCACGACCATGGTCTCCGCACCGCACTCTTTGCGAGTAAGACCAAGTTCTCCCTCTTTGATATCAGTTGGGGAGCACGCTATGGACAGCCCGACACCGTCGGCGAAGACAACGGCCGTGATAAGATCGATGTTTACCAAATGAAAACCCGATCCGAGAACATGGTCGATGATCTCGAAACCGTGATGAAAAAAGAGAACTTCGACCTCCTCATGGTTCATATCCGGAATCCCGACACGGCCGGTCATGGATTTCAGTGGAAGACCGAGATCCCCTCTATCTACATGGCGGCGGTGAAAAAAGCAGACGAGCTCCTCGAAGATATTTTTGACCACCTTGAGAAACCTCATTGGAAAGGCAGGACCTTTGTCGTCCTCACCGCTGATCACGGCGGCCCGATCGGGCTGAAGGATCACGGAAATAACCAGAACCCGGAGAACTTCACCGTACCGTTCTACGTCTGGGGGCCGGGGATCCCCGCCGGCGCGGATCTTTATGCCCTCAATCCGGAAACACGGACAGACCCCGGAATAACCAACCCGCTTCCGGGAGAGGATATACTTCCCCCGATCAGGAACGCCGGCGCAGGCAACCTCTGTCTTGATCTTCTCGGTCTCCCCGCGATCCCGGGATCCACCGTCAACGCGAAACAGGATCTCAAGGCACGCTGATACACCCGATGAAACCCATTACTCTGATCCGCTTCTCCCTACTGCTCCCGGCAGTGATTGCGGCAGCTCCGGGTACCACCGCTCCCGCCGGGGATCATCCCGTGACCCGGCCCATCGGGCACCTCAACGAACCTCTCGCCACAAAACTGGATTTCCGAACCTTTAATCCCGCAGAAGGGGAAAAGACCGACAAGAACCTCGGTGAAATCCTTTCTCTCTTTGACGAATTTCTAGAGGCTCAGGGCATCGGTCACGATGGCACCACAGCTGATCTTGAAAGACTCCACACGCTCATCAGTCGGGACTACGCGCTCGCCTCTTCAAGGGAGGACATCCTCGATGATCAGTACGATGATCTGAAAGACGATGCGGAGGATCTCGCCGAAGACCTCGAGGACTGGGAGGAAGACCGGCGGGAAGGAAAAAAGAAGAAAAAAAAGAAAAAGCCCAGCCTCTCAGAGTATCTCGATCTAAAGACAGGAGCAGATGCGCTCAAAGAGAAACGAAACCTCTATCGCGGCTATATAGAATTCGAAGAGCCGGTTCTCGCTCTTCTGAACCGGGCCCGGTGTCATCCCGGCAATGAACGGCTTCGCAAGGAGGCCTGTCATGTCGCGATCCGGAATCTCTATTCCATCTTTTCCGATCAGTTCCTCGGCAAAAAAGACTTTGATCCCTATGACCGGACGAAGCGGGAAAAGAATCTCGTCATCAAAGCCTTCGTCTTTCGGGCCCAGAAAAACTCCACCCGATTCTATGACCCGAAAGAACGTGGATGCCGGGTAGGACCTTTTGCCGCAAAAAAGGAAGCCACCAACCTCGTTGATCCCGATTGCCCCGATCGATTCATGGAGCCCGCTCAGCTCGCAAAACTCTCTCATGAGGAAGTCTCACAACTCGACATTTCCCCTACCAACCCGATGTGGCACACCCATTCCCGAATGGAGCATCGTCCCGATACCTGGAGCCACGTCGAGAACTGGATCGAGAACGAAGTCAGTAAGGAGCTTCTCGACAAAAAGAAATTCGAGAAAGAGTTCCCCGGTTTTCGCTACCGCCTGTATGCCGCCCGTCGCGTCCTCTTCTGGGAGGATGTCAAAGTCACCGCAACCTCACCGAAGATCGACACCATCGACGCCTTCGATCAGGAGTGGAAACTGAAATGGGGCGAAGAGTCCGTCATCGAACCCGTCGCGAACCGGCTCCGGCTCCTCGCCGGATCCCGCTATACTGATCTGACCTACGCAAACGTTGGCGGAAGCTCACACCTTCTTATTCTGCCATCCGCGCTCCAGAAGTCGATGAACCCTGACAAAGTCATGCCACTAACCCGTGCCGACTTCGTCCGGGAAATGAAAACCTCCAAATATGACTTCAATGTGGAGCCGTTCATTCTCTCATCAGGAGTCATCACCGAAGACAATGCTGATACCATCCTCGCAGGCCTTCCCGAAGAAGCGCTGAAACCTTTTCGGAAAAAACGCCTCATCGGCCGGACCTGGATTCGCTTTCGGGAATCCATGGTCGAAGCAAAACACGACGTCGTGAACTCCGGCGGCCCGATCACGACCGACTCCGTCGTCGCGACCCGGGATCGTGCTTTGCGTCAGTCCATGATAGCCGCCTTCTGGATGGCCGACGTCGATGTGAAAGAAGACAATCATCGGGGTGTTTGGACAAAGAACTTTGCCGGTCAGGGTGGTGACCAATACATGGAGTTCTTTCACGACCCCGGATCATCACTCGGTGGAGCCCGCCGCTCCGGTGAGGTCAACCGGCTCAACTATGACTATGCCACCGGCGGCTTTCTCTGGTTGAACCCTCTCAGCATTTCCCTCTACTCCGACTCCTTTCAGATCTACCGCCCCGGCGCCTGGAGCCACACCACGTTTGCCGATCAACTCTCAGGCGTGCGCCATCTCGCCCGCATCACGAAAGCGGAAATCTGTGAAGCGATTCAGCATTCCCACATGCCCGACTTCTATCAGGAAAGCCTCGCCTGGCGCCTCATCAAACGACGCGATCTCATTGCCAAAGTTTACGACGTTCCCCTGCGGGATGGCCCCGCCGGCGCGCCGCCCACCATCGCGGTGCCACTCACGACACGATCCAATCGTGCCGCGGCCGCCGCGAGATATCACGTCCCTCTCGCTGAAATTGAAAACGATCTCGTCCGAACCGGCCACCTCGACGGAAATCACCGAAGCGGAAATACCATCGAACCCTTCGTTGATATTCTCGCTGAAAAGGCCACGATCACCCCCTATCACGAAACGGTACTTTCCGGAATTATCCGCGACTTCCGGCATCCTTCCGGCTTTATCGAGCGCATGAACCGTTTCAACGACGGGGAGGAATGGCAGAGCAAACGTTTTGGAACGGAACAATAATCATGGAACCCACCGACCCGCCAACCGATCCGGACGCTTTTAATAAAACCGGTTCCGGGCAGCCGAAAAAAGCAAAGAAAATGAAAAAGCTCGGTTCCTCCCGCGGGATCGAAACGCTCTTTCGAAATATCTACCGGGTCCACGTCGAGGTCAGTGCCATGGCCGACAACAAGGCGAACTTCCTCATTTCTGTAAACAGTATCATTCTGATTCTCTCCGCCGCGCACGGCAAAGAAGTGGTCAGTGATGAATGGCTCATCATTCCCGCCGCGATCATTATTGGAAGCTGCATCGGCTCCATGATCTACGCCGTTCTCGTCGCGAGACCCCGAATCACCTGCGCAAAGAAACCGGAGAACGAAACCGCGCCGTGCCTCGCCCAGGCACCCAGCCTGCTTTTCTTCGGAGGCTTCACGAGGCTCCCGAAAGATCTCTACGTGGAAAAGATGACCGAACTCGTGATCAACAGTGAAAAGATCTACCCCTCAATGATGTCCGACATTTACGACATGGGAAAAGTTCTCAACCGGAAATTCGAACGGCTCCAAACCGCCTACGGATTTCTTCTCTACGGCCTCCCCGGCGGTATTCTTCTGTACCTCACCATGCAAACGATCCTGCACATGATCGAAAACGGAGTGTTTTGATTCGGCTTCCGGTACCCTCCCCGGCATCAGGCAACTTATTTAAGACATCTTAATATTGATTTGCACGGGAAATGCTCTATAAACGCCTCGATGCAAGATCGCTACCAGATTGCCGATTCTATCGGCAAAGGCGGGGTCAGCGAAGTTTTTAGAGCCCTTGATCTTAAGACCGGTAGAGAAGTGGCGATAAAGCGGCTGCTACCCTTCGACGAGACCCGTCTGAACGAACCTCAGGTGAAGAGTTTGCACCGCGAAGCGCTGGCTCTCTCTCAACTCAGGCATCCGAACGTCGTTCACCTTCACGAATTCGGCGAAGATGAGCAGGGACCCTTTGCGGTTCTCGAAATGATTGAAGGGGAATCTCTTCACACCGTTATTCACGACGGAGCCCTGACCTATCCCGATTTCCTCGACGTGGCTTCCCAGTTACTCAGTGCCCTCGCCGCGGCCGAAGAAATTCGTCTCCTTCACCGTGACTTGAAACCGGGAAACGTCATGTTGTGCGTCAACGACCAGGGCAGGCTCCAGGCAAAGATTCTCGATTTCGGCGTCTCTAAATTCCTGAGCCGTCCCAGCCAGCAAACCGTCGATCACAAGGGCGCGATCCTCGGATCGGTCGACTATATTGCTCCGGAACAGCTCGACCTACAGCCTCTCGATCCACGGACGGATCTATATTCGATGGGGTGCATTCTCTATTTTTGCCTCACTCAGTCTCCGCCATTTCATGGTTACTCTGCCGCAGATACGATCCGGAATCATCTCGCTCACGACGTGAAACCACTTCATCTCGATCGGAAAGATATTCCGATGATTGTTTCCGACTGGGTCATGAAACTGATCGCACGGGAACCCGATGATCGCCCCCTCGGAGCAAAACATGCCCTGGCCCTGCTCGAAAAACTCAGCCCTCTCGAACAGGTTCCGGGCGCCCGCCTTGAGGATCTCGACGACTTCACCGCACCACTCTCCTCCGGCACCATTTTGCATCAACCCGTCACGAGAATTGATACGACCGGCAGTCATCACCGCCCGCCAAAGTCGATGGAGAAAAAGTCCAGACCCGGCGAAATCCCCGTGTAAAACGAACTTTACTTCAAGGTTGCCGAAAAAGTCCCGTTCCAGTTCTCGGGCAATCCCTCCCGCAAATAACGCTGACACCTGGACATAAGAACGCGGGTCGGACGATCTCTCGGGAGATTCAAAGCGGCTTCGTGAAACTCCGCCAGGGCGGCATCGAGGTTTCCCTCGAAATAGGACTCCAGGGCCGCCTCATACTGATCTCGTCCCCGAAGGGTAACGTCATCCAACTCACCCTTTCGACCGAGAGGTTCATATATTTTCGTGGCCTGGCGGCGGCCGACCACAGCGATTCGATCGATCAGTCGCCACTCGATCTCCTCTTCCGCAGCTTCCCTGGTGTCTGATCCGACAAGAATTTCGGTCCCGTAAAATTTACTCAACCCTTCCAATCGACTTGCGAGATTCACTCCATCGCCAATCGCGGTGTAGGCGAAGCGCTCACGGGTTCCGAGATTACCTAACAAAACATCGGCAGTATTAATCCCGATCCGCGCATGAAACTCAAACTTGCCCTCTGCCTTCCTGACCTCATTGCAGCGCCGCAGCGCCGCCAACAATTCAAGCGCTGAGAAACAGGCATCGCGCTCATGCCCGGAATGATCCTTCGGGGCATTGAAGAGAGCAAGTGTTCCGTCGCCCGTAAAGCTGCTCGTGATCCCCTGGAACTTTTCCTGACATTCCGCCACGATTTCAAGAAACTCACTCAATTCAGAAAAGGCCTCGTCGGGGGTGAGAGATTCACTGAAGGCGGTAAATCCGACCAGATCTGTGAACACCACCGTTACCTTGCGAAGACTCCCACCCAGATTCGCTTCATCACCGCGGGAAAGAAGGAGACGAACGAGATCTCTGGGAACGTACCGGGAGAAGGCACGCAAACTCACTTTCATTTTCCCCACTGAATCTGAGAAAATGGCAACCTCTCGAATATTGGATCGAACATCGACTTCGCCGTCTTGAAAACTCAGGTTGCCGATATTCTCCAACTCATCACCAATCCGCGCGAGTGGACCGGTGACACGCCGGGCCTGCCAAACACCTAATGCAGTGGCAATTCCAAGAATAAGAATGCCCAGAACAATCGTGAGAATCAGGTTCCGGTAAACGATGCTCAGGTATTCATCGCGAGGCACCACCACTCCGGCGAAGTAGCGGGTCGGACCGGGAAGATCGATCGGCTGAATCAGTGCCAGGTAACGTTTTCCCTCATGCTCAAACCCCTCCTCAAGGGTTTCATCCACCTTGAGATCTGAGAAATCCCAATACCGGCTCTCGAATGCATTCTGAAGGGTCTCGACGTGTTCACCTGCTCGCGCCGCGCCGGGAACGACCGCGACACCGCCATCCATCAGGATAAAAGCTGCACCTGACTCCCCGACATCAAACTCGTCCAGAAAAGCTGCCAGCCGGCCCAACTCAAAATCAGCTCCGAGCACACCGCGAACCTTTCCGGAATCATCACGAAGCGCACGTGCAGCCGTAATCCCGATCACTTTGGAACTCAGAAAACCATAGGGCGGTGTCCAGACAAGCCCTTCTCCCGCGATCGCCTTTTGATACCAGGGGCGGTCCCTCGGATCATAGGGGTTCGGATTCTTGGGAACCAGTTCGACGGTCTCCAGACTTCCGTCCTCCTGCACCTCGAAACCCCGGGCGATTCGGCTATTGTCAGGATGAATCCAACTGATCACGTAACGGCCCAACTGATCAATATTACACCCGAGCATCGCGCCCGATTCGTGATCCGCGTAGTAGAACCAGACAATACCGGGTTCGATCTTTAAATACGAATCAAGGAGACGCGCCTCACCTTCCCATCCACTCTCCAAATCCGGATCGGTAAAAACCACTCTCTCGAGGAAATTCAGCGCATCACCGGCCCGATCAAAGTATTGCTGAACGCGCTCCTGAACCCGTTCATCGACTTGCTTCAAAAGATCGCGGCGCAGATTTACGATCGAGCTCCGTGTCGTCAGGTAGGCTACGCTTCCGAGAAGGAAGGCGGTGCCTAGGAGAGTGCCCACCACGAGAATGACGATGGACTTACCGAGCGTGGTTCTCATTATCGTTTCCGGATCATCAGCAAGAATGCGTCCTATGACGGAATCTCAAATTTGACAGCTTTAGTCAACCCGAACACAATCTAACCAACGATCCAGTCAAATTGCCAGCTCGCAGTACGAAAGCCTGAGAAAGGTGCTCCTGAAAGAAAGCTCACCAAACTTTCTAGACTCCGATAGAAACAAAGTCGCCGAATGGACGAATCAGGTCGACTTTTTACCGGAAACCAAATGATTCTTCAGGTCCGCAACGCTGATACCCAGATTCTTCGCAGCCACTTTCTCATCGTGTGACGCCTCCTCCATCGCCGCGCGAACAAGCTCCCGCATCGCCACTTCGAACGGTGTCGCATCAGTGTCATTTGCCGCATTGATGAAACGCCGGGCAGCCCGTTCGAGTTTCGAACGACCGTCGTCATCCGCATTACCCAGGCTGTCAAAGGGAAGATCCGACGGAAAAAGGACATTCCCGGAAGCGAGCACGCAGGCGCGCTGCACGAGATTTTCCAACTCACGAACATTGCCCGGCCAATGGTGATCTTCTAACACATCGACGGCTTCCGTGGAAAATTGCATCGGCCGGTTCCGCCCTTTTTCGGTCTGCTTCTGAAGAAAATGCTCGGCAAGAAGACGGACATCTTCACGGCGACGACGAAGCGGCGGGATATGAATCCGCACGACATTCAATCGATAAAACAGATCCTCGCGGAAAGTCCCATGCTCTACTTCCTCTTCAAGCTGCTTGTTAGTCGCCGCGAGAATACGGACATCGCTGTGAAGGTTTTCATTTCCCCCCACCCGAGAAAACTCTCCACTCTGCAGCACCCGGAGAAGCTTACTTTGAACTTCCAGAGGCATGTCACCAATCTCATCGAGAAACAGTGTGCCACCGTCACATTGTTCGAAACGACCCACCCGCTGACTCACCGCACCGGTGAACGCTCCTTTTTCATGACCGAACAACTCACTCTCCAGCAGATTACTGGGAATCGCGGCACAGTTGATCGCCACATACTCCTCCTTCGAACGGCGGGAGAATTTATGGATCGCATTGGAAACCACTTCTTTACCAACTCCGCTTTCACCGGTGATGAGAACCGGCGCATCGGCGCGGGCAACACGACCAATGAGCTTATAAACGTCCTGCATCGCAGGGGAACGGCCAATGATGAGGTCATCAGTCGGCTGAGGGGGGATAATCGAACCCGTCTCATTCAAATCATCCATGACCTTCATGCGGTCGGCTGACTGGAGGGCACGTTCCGCGACCTGACGGACTTCGAAATTCAAAGATTCACGACGGAGAACATCAAATGCTCCCAATCGCATGGCCTCGATGACCGCATTGGTCGAGCTGACGAGACCATTCATGATCACCATCGCATTGGGTTTCGAAAGACGAACCTTCTTCAGCAGCTCGACACCTGTCAGCGGACGCAGACTGAACTCGGCAATCAAAAGGTCAGCATTGTGTTCTTTAAACCATTTCAATGCCTCTTCAGATGAAGAAGTGGTCAATATTTCCAACGAATCAGCCTCTAAGTGCTTAGCTGACCACTCAAGGAAGTCGGGATCATTGTCAGCGACGATGACCGTTTGTTTCTGGATATCTGCCATATAGGGTTGAAAATCAGATGCTTCGGAACGGTTCCTACGCCTGTCCAAAGAATCCGGTGCAAACTACATCAAATCGACTTCCTTTCATCGAATTTTTGACCATGAAATATTACGAAATTCCTTCGGAACTCTTTATTAACAACCGGCTACGACTCATCAAAGAGCTTCCTTCGGACTCTCTCACGATTCTCCACTCCGCAGAAGTTCCCTGGCGATCCGGCGATGGTTCGATGCGATTCATCCAAAGCAGTGATCTCTTTTACCTCACCGGCGTCGATCAGGAAGAGACCATTCTGATCCTTTTTCCGGGACACCCTGACCCGGCGATGCGTGAAATTCTCTTCGTACGGGAAACCTCTGATCTGATCGCGATCTGGGAAGGTCACAAGCTTTCCAAAGAAGAGGCAACCAACGTCTCAGGCATTGATACGGTTTGCTGGACCGGTGAATTTGAATCCCTCCTGAGAAAGCTCGCCCGGAAAACCGACTCCATCTTTCTGAATTACAATGAACACGCCCGATCTGGTGCACCGGTCAATATCTCTCGCGACGACAGGTTTCGGGAATGGTGTCAGGATTTATATCCCTCACATTCCTACCACCGGCTCGCCCCTTTAATGCATCGTCTCCGTGTCAAAAAATCTGAGCCGGAAATCGAACTGCTTCAAACCGCCTGCAATATCACCGCTGATGGTTTTGCCAGAGTCCTCAAATTCGTTAAACCCGGAGTAAAGGAATACGAAATCGAAGCCGAACTTCTCCACGAATTCACCCGGCAGGGTTCACGTGGATTTGCCTACGAACCAATTATCGCTTCAGGCAAAAATGCCAACGTCCTTCACTACCTTTCAAACGATCAAACATGTGAAGACGGAGAGTTGATCCTCATGGATGTAGCAGCCGAATACGCCAATTACAATTCCGACCTCACCCGAACCATCCCGGTGAACGGAAAATTTACACCCCGTCAGCGGGAAGTTTATGATGCCGTTTTAAGAATCCTGCGACTTTGCATCGACAAACTCCTCACTCCCGGAAAAAAAATGAAGGAGGAATACCACCGCGAAGTCGCCCGTGCCATGGAGGACGAACTGATCGCCCTCGACCTTCTCGATCCGGCAGTGGTTGCGGCAGAGCGGGAGAACGAAAACCTTCCGGAAGAGAAACGTGCCTACCGGAAATACTTCATGCATGGCGTTTCCCACAGCCTGGGTCTCGATGTGCATGATGTCACTCCAACCGAAGGAATCTTCGTCGAAAATATGTGCGTCACCGTAGAGCCGGGAATCTACCTCCCGGACGAAGGGTTCGGCATTCGTCTCGAAAATGACGTCATCGTCAGAGAATCAGGGAACCTCGACCTCATGGCTCACATTCCAATCGAAGCAGATGAAATCGAAGCACTCATGGCGGGCTCGTAACCTTTTTAAAGATTGCCCCCTGATCGAACAAACGCTTCTTTTGACCTATGCCGAACGCAGATAAAAACGCCTCGATCCGCAAAGTTTCGCTCTATTTTATCCCTGTGGAAATGCGGGTGCCCTTGAAATTCGGCGCTCAGGTTCTCAGCTCTGTCACCTGCGCGAGGGCGAAAGTTACCGTCGAGGGAGCCGATGGTAAACTCGCGACCGGCTGGGGGGAAACACCTCTCTCCGTTGCCTGGGTCTGGCCGGCGGACTTTGACTACGAGAATCGTCACAAGGCGTTGAAAGACTTCACTCTGCAACTAGCCAAATCGCTCGAGTCCTCACCTGCAGCAGGGCATCCCCTTGAACTGGGACACGATTTCATCGAACACGATCTCCACCTGCTCCAGGACCGGTTCAATGCTGATCGTGAGCCGGGCACAGAACTTCCGCACCTCGCTGCTCTGGTTTGCTTCTCACTCTTTGATATCGCAATACACGACGCCTACGGCCGGCTTCACCAGGTGCCGACCTACGAGACCTACAACCCGACTTATATGAACCGGGATCTAAGTCGTTTCCTGCAACCGGATGCATCGCACGTCTCCTTTGAAGGTCTTTATCCTGCCGATTTTCTCAGTGAGAAACCCGAATTGAAAATGCCGGTTTGGCATCTCGTTGGCGGGCTTGATCCGATTGATGACGAAGGACTCACCGGTAACGAGCCGGATGACGGTTACCCTGTCATGCTGCGAAACTGGATTCGTGAAGACGGCCTCGACTGCCTCAAAATTAAACTCCGCGGAAACGACGCTGAATGGGACTACGACCGTCTTTCGAAAATCGGCAAAATTGCTCAGGAGGAAAACGTCACCTGGCTCACCACTGACTTCAACTGCACGGTCCGGGATCCAGCCTATGTGAACAACATTCTTGACCGCCTCAAACTTGAAGAGCCTGTCACGTATCAAAAAATCCTCTACGTCGAACAACCTTTTCCCTACGACCTCGAAGCAAATCAAATCGATGTTCGAAGCGTCAGTGCCCGCAAGCCGCTTTTCATGGACGAAAGTGCTCACGATTGGAAATTTGTGAAAATGGGCCGCGAACTCGGGTGGACCGGTGTCGCGCTGAAAACCTGCAAGACACAAACCGGAGCGCTCCTCAGTCTTTGCTGGGCAAAAGCTCACGGCATGACGTTGATGGTCCAGGACCTGACCAATCCAATGCTCGCTCAGATACCCCACTTTCTCCTCGCAGCTCATGCCGGAACCATCATGGGAGTCGAATCCAACGGGATGCAATTCTACCCGGAAGCCAGCGCACCGGAGCGAGAAGTCCACCCCCGCCTGTTTCGAAGACAAGAGGGTATCCTCGACGGCTCAACCCTGTCAGGTCCGGGCTTCGGTTACCGGGTAGAAGAAATCGCCCGCGAACTTCCTTCACCTGTCTATGGTTCATCAGCACATGCCTGACGATTTTCTCTGGAGGGTCGAGTTTCACCTCGACCGCTGAGCCGCCGCACTCGACCAAATCTCTCCTTCACCCACGAAAACTAATGAATCGACCTTTCATCGTCATTATGGGCGTCTCCGGCTGCGGAAAAACGACGATTGCGAGCCAACTCGCTCACTCCCTCAACGGCGCCTATCTGGAAGGGGACTCTTTTCACCCGGCTGCAAATAAAGCGAAAATGGGGCAGGGAATCCCCCTGAACGATGATGACCGCTGGCCGTGGTTCGATATCATCATCGCCACGGCAAAAGACACTCTCACCACCGGGCAAACACCCATTCTTTCCTGTTCCGCCCTGAAACAAATCCACCGCGATTACCTCTTCAAATCGTTCGATGACTATCGCCTCGTTTTCCTCAAAGGAAGTTATGAACTCATCAAATCACGAATGGATGCTCGTGATCACGAATACATGACTTCAGATTTGCTGCAGAGTCAGTTCGCCACCCTCGAAGAACCGGGTGCTTCGAAAAATCTTCTCACCATCTCAATCGAGAAATCACCAGGGGAAATTCTCCGGGAGATTCTAGAGTGGCTCGAATAAGCAATCATGGGAAAGATTCTTTTCATCCGCGGCGGAGCAGTCGGTGATTTCATCCTCACGATGCCGGCAATTAAACTGGTGAAAGAACAATTGCCGGATAATCAACTCACCGTCCTCGGCTACCAATCGATCACCGAACTCGCCAAAGTCACCGGGTTGGTCAACGAAACGCGATCCATCGAAGACGCGAAATTAGCGACCTTCTTTGCCCCCCGGGCGGAACTTGACGGGGAATGGTGCCGCTTTCTCGCCGAATTCGACGTCGTCATCAGCTACCTCTACGATCCCGACGGATTCTTTGCCGGCAATCTCGAACGCGCTGGAGTCAAAACGCTCCTCGTGGGTCCATTTAAGCCCTCTAATGATGCTCCTGCCACTCCCGCCGCTCTTCAGCTGGCTGAGCCTCTCAGCCAGCTCGCGCTCTTTCTCGACGACCCTGAGCTGTCTCTCACCTATCCATCCGATTCGCCTGCTCTCATTTCGAAAACCGGAGCATATCGTATCGGTATCCATCCGGGAAGTGGAAGCCCCACCAAGAACTGGCCTTTCGAAGCCTGGGCTGACCTTCTTTCTGAAATCCATTCAGCCAAAGAAGGAGTCGAATTTGTCGTTACCAGCGGTGAAGCTGAGTATGAACAGATCGATCGCTTCCTCGACCTTCTCAGAGAAAGAGGGCTTCCCTTTGCTCATCTTTACGGGAAATCACTCACCGACCTGGGTGCTACTTTTGGACAACTGGATTTCTACCTCGGCAATGACAGTGGCATATCCCATCTCGCCGGTAGCACAGGAATACCGGGACTGCTTCTCTTCGGGCCAACTGATCCGGAAGTCTGGGCTCCTGCCTCTTCCGTGATGGAAGTCTTTCGTTCACCTGAAAGAATGATGCAGAAGATTGAGGTGTCTCAGGTGATGGATCATTTGAGGAAATCCCACTTGTTCACACCCTTATAGAAGAGATTAATTTTTTAAGGAAATCATTCATCTTATTATAGTCGTGAATAACTCTCAGTTACCGCCATAAGTATCTGACGATGAATAAATTAAGAATGTAACAAAACTGTCAATAAGGGTGAAAGAGAGCCTGAATGAATGGGCCTTCTTTCCGAATAACCTCAGTTCTTTCTCATTTCTTCCGAAGTGTTCACCACTTATTCACAGCTTTTAAAGCCTGCCCATCGTTTCTCTTTTAAGGCGGCAGCGGCGGCGCTGACTTCCGCCTCTTTTTTGCTCGATCCTTCCCCGCGACCCAGTTTCAGGCCTTCCCAGGTAACTTCCGAAACGAAAATCTTTTCGTGATCCGGACCCTCCTGTGAGATTACTCGATATGAGGGGCTGGTTGCCTTGATGGACTGCAACTGTTCCTGGAGTTCTCCTTTAGGATTATTTTCTTCCGGTTCGCGGGCGATCGCCTCGATGAATTCCCTAAAATTATTCAGGATAAAGGCTTCAGCCGGAGCAAGGCCTCCGTCGAGATAGATCGCTCCGGAGAGTGCTTCCATGGCATCGGCGAGGTTGCTGGGTCGTTCACGTCCGCCACTGGAGGCTTCGCCTTTACCGAGGAGGAGGTGTTGACCCAGTTCGATTTTTTCCGCGAAGCGACAGAGGGCCTCTTTTGAGACGAGTCGACTGCGGAGTTTTGTGAGTTTTCCTTCGCTGAATTTCGGGAAAAGATGAAAAAGTTCGTTGGTGAGAATCAACTGAATGACCGCATCGCCAAGATATTCGAGACGTTGATTGTCGAAGCGTGGTTTTTTGGTTTCGTAGGCGAGACTGGGGTGCGTCAGTGCTTCTTTGAGGAGAACGGAATTCTTAAACCGGTAGCCAATGCGTTTTTCGAGAGATTCCATCCGTCTATGAGAGGCTCCTTCGAGCACTTTAATCCTCCTATCCCTTAACGAAGTCTTCGCGTTGAAGAAAGGGAAAAATGGGGTGGCTGACGGGATTTGAACCCGCGACAACCGGTACCACAAACCGGGGCTCTACCCCTGAGCTACAGCCACCATCTGCAGAAAGCTGACCTGAGTCGGTTTTCCGGCAGAGAGCGAAATTAAGTCATCCCGTTTCATTTTCCAGCGGAAATTTTGATGCTCTTGCAAAATGAATGAGCAGACGGAATCGTTCTCTATTTTAAATCATGAATCTTTCCGATCCAAACTGGCGTCCCGTGGCCTTCAAAGAGTGGCAACTGATCTCTGATGCCCTGGCGTCAGGCGAACAATCGGTGATCTTGCGAAAAGGGGGTATTTCTGAGGGAAAAACGGGATTTCAATGGATCCACGACCGTTTTTTTCTCTTTCCGAGCCTCTTTCATGAGCAATCGAAGCAGGTGAAGCCGGACGAAAGTGGAAGTGAAAGGAAGATTCTTCCGGCTGGCGCAGGAGACGGTGAGGTTGCTTTTTCGGTTTATGTAGAAACGATCAGTGCCGGGCGTCTCACTGATTGGGAGGAAGTTTTGCGTCTCGAACCTTATCATATCTGGACGGAGGAGATCATTCGTGAACGTTTTGAATGGGGTGATGAGCCCGGTTTGTCATATGCAGTGGTAAAAACATTCCCACTCGTTGAGCCTTGGGTTTTGGCGGATCGCAAGACTTTTGGCGGATGTCGTTCCTGGTTCGGGTTGCCTGAAGACGAAAACGGAGGATGGAAAAAGCACCTCGAAACAGCAAGCGAAGTCAAACCTGCCTGCGGGCTTCCTGATTGGTTGATTTAGATTGGCAAATCACAGGACCTGCGGTTTCATTGGGGCGACCGAATCCTTGCGAAACAACATCATGCTCCCCGAAGTCGAGAAACTCCTCCGTGTTCAACATCACGATCAAAAAATTGCTTCGCTAACGAAAGAATTAGCGGGTATTCCGGGAGAGGAAGAATCGATCAGGGATAAACTGACCGAAGATCAGAACGCTTTAGAAGAAGCGAAGGCAGCACTTCAGCAGGTCGAAGTGGCGATTAAGAACCTTGAGCTCGATGTCGAGACGCGGCGCGACAGCATCACGAAGCTGAAAGTTCAGCAGTTTGAGACGAAGAAAAACGAGGAATTCCGTCGCATGGGGACAGAGATCGAGCGCTACGGTGAAGAGATTTCGGGACTCGAAGATCAGGAAATCGAGCTCATGGAGCAGGCCGAAGAGCAACGTAAAGCTTTCAATACCGCCCGCGAAAAACTCAAAGAGAACGAGCAGTCAGTTGTCGAGGAAATAGAAGACCTGGGCTCGCTCGCTAAAAAAATCACCTCAGATATCGAAGCGGAAAAGGTGACCCGGGCAGGCCATGCTGAAGCCCTCGAAGATGATCTCCTTTACACTTACGACCGACTTTTTAACGCCAAAGCCGGTCAGGCTGTCGTTGGTTTGATTGATGAAGTCTGCAACGGCTGTCATACGAAAGTGACCAAGTCGACGGTCGTCGAGGTCAAAGCAGAGAAGAAAATCACTACCTGCGAAAACTGCGGTCGTATCCTCTACTGGTGGACCGACGACTCGGTCGGAAAGAATCGCGGCGATTATTGAGAAATTCCTGATTCTAAACCCCGCTTGCACCCTTGCTAAGCGGCTGTATTTTCACCGCCTTCCGCGAACCGCGGCTTATTTGACTCAGGAATACCATGTACCGAACTCACCACTGCAACCAACTCCGGAAATCTGATGCCGGCGAGACAGCCACACTTGTGGGATGGGTTAATACGAAGCGAGATCAGGGAGGTGTTATTTTCATCGATATTCGCGATCGTGAAGGCGTCACTCAGTGCGTTTTTCGCTCCGAGGAAAGTGCTGAGGCAGCTGATCTCAGTCAGAAACTCCGGGGTGAAGATGTCGTTCAAATCACCGGTAAAGTGGAAATTCGCCCTGAGCTGGATGGTGAGTCCACCTTTAACGATGCGATCGAGACCGGTGAGATCGAAATCGTCGCGACTGAGCTGAAGATTCTTAACAAGTCGGAAGTCCTTCCGTTTCAACTCGATAAAGAGTTGAGCAATGAAGATCTGCGGATGAAGCACCGTTATCTCGACCTCCGTCGTCCCCGCATGGCGAAGAACCTGCGCACGCGTCACGAGATCACGAAAGCGATCCGGGACACACTCGATGATCAGGGGTTTCTCGAAATCGAAACACCGGTTCTTTCGAAATCGACACCGGAAGGTGCCCGTGATTTTCTCGTGCCCTCACGATTGAGCCCCGGCAAGTTTTACGCCCTTCCTCAGGCACCGCAGCAGTACAAGCAGCTCCTCATGGTCGCCGGTGTTGAACGCTACTTTCAGATTGCCCGTTGTTTTCGCGATGAAGATCTTCGTGCTGATCGTCAGCCCGAGTTCACTCAGGTCGACATCGAAGCCAGTTTCGTGACCGAAGAGGATATTTACGCGACGATCGAATCGATGCTCGCGAGTGTTTTTGAAAAGGCCCGCGGGGTTAAGGTCCCGACGCCGTTTCCGCGGATCACGCATCAGGAAGCAATGGACAAATACGGCAGCGACAAGCCCGAGCGGCGTATTGGTTGTGAGATCGTTGATGTCTCAGAGCATTTTAAAGATTCCGGATTCGGTGTTTTCAAACGTGCCATCGAAGGGGGAGGCGTGGTTCGCGCGATCAATGCAAAAGGTTTCGCAGGGGTATCCACCGGGCAGATTAAGCGTCTTGAAGAGATCGCGAAGGAAGCCGGCGCAGGCGGACTTGCCTATATCCAGGTTCGCGGGGCGGCGCATGACACCTGGCGTTCCCCGATCGTGAAATTTTTCAGCGAAGCTGAACTCGCTGCGATTGAAAAAGATCTCAATATCGAAGAGGGCGACTTGATCCTTTTCGGTTGTGATAAGTGGGCCACGGTTTGCGATGTCCTGGGCCGCCTTCGTCTTGAATGTGCCGAAATGAACAATTGGCTCGAAGGCAAGGAGGACGAACTCGATTTTCATTGGGTCATCGATTTCCCACTGCTAGATTACGATGAGGAGGAGGGTAAATGGAACGCGGTTCACCACCCCTTCACCCGTCCACACGCTGATGATGTCGCCTTGTTGGATGACGAGTCAAAATGGGGTGAAATTCGTGGTGCCGCCTACGACGTGGTTCTGAATGGAAATGAGCTTGGTGGTGGTAGCCTTCGAATTCACGAAGGTGATCTTCAGGCGAAGATGTTCAGTGTTCTCGGTATCAGCGAAGAGGAGCAGGCTGAAAACTTCGGTCATATTCTCGGCGCTTTTCAATACGGTGCGCCGCCTCACGCGGGGATCGCGCTTGGACTTGATCGTCTCGTGATGTTGGCTTGTAAGGAAGATAGCATTCGCGAAGTGATTGCTTTTCCGAAGAACAACAAAGGTGTCGATCTCATGTCATCAAGCCCGGCTGAAGTTGATTTCAAACAGCTCCGTGAGCTCTATGTGAAGTCGACAGTCCAGGAGAAGAAAGACTGAATTGTTTCAAGTGATGAAAAAGGCCCGTATTATCCGACTCGTCGTTATTCTCGTGGTCGCCGGTGTTGTCTATCTTAAGCGCGGGCAGGAAACCGGTGGCACGACCAGCACGTCTTCGCAGAGTGATAGTGGGTCAGCGGTACTTAAGAAAGATCCGCTCGGCGGCCAGGCTGCTTCGGCTAAGGTAAACGGCTACGACAAATTTGCGGGAGCGAAACTCATCAACGATGAAGGGAACGACGGGGACAGTTTTTTCGTCGATCTCGGTGGGCGGAAGATTCAGCTGAGGCTCTACTTTGTGGATGCTCCCGAAAAGTATCTCAGTGATCGATACGAAAATCAGCAGCGCCGCGTCGCCGATCAGGCCCGGGAAATGGGCGGCATTTCATCGGAACAGGCTGTCGAGGTGGGAAAAGCCGCTAAGCTGTTCATGGAGCGGGAGTTGAAAGGTAAGAATTTCACCGTCTACACTTACTGGGAAGAAGTTTACGATGGGGATCGCTACTACGGTTTTGTCGAACTCGCGGATGGCAGCTACTTCGGCTCAAAGCTCGTTGAAAACGGGCTCGCCCGCATTCACACCAAAGGGCCGGGATCCAAGCAGAATCCGGTTCCCACTCCCGATGGAAAGAAGTTCTTTGATCATCGGGACATGCTCAGGGATCTCGAGCGAAAAGCGCAAAAGGCCGATCGCGGGGCCTGGGGATTGTAGGTCGGTTAGAAGTATTTTGAGCTGTTTGTTAGCAGTTGATTTCTGTTAGGGATATTTAATTGGCCGAGTAAGGCATTCACAGTTGTGGCGATTGGTGGTCTGATCATGTTCCCATGGGGCAAGCACAATATCCTCGTGGGATTTTACGCAGTGGGAGGTGGTTCGATTGGCGGATTGGTCTCCCGCTCATCTGTCTGATTGTTGGTGTTGGCTTAGCTGTCTTTAAGCCTGCGAAGGATAAAGTTGCTGAGGAGAGCGAGGCCGTTTCGGGAGCGCTTTCCCCCGGGGATGGGGCGGTTACCTTATTGGAATCTGATGACTCCGACGTTTGCATTTCTGTCGTCACTCCGGTTCGTGGTGATGAAGTTGATGAGGCTGATGAGGAAGAAGTCTCGTTCTCCAACTATTCGCATTCTCACCTTCATCATTTTGATTTTGATGAGGCGGCGAGAATTCTGAAGGCTGCCGGATTGGAATGGCCCCGTCTTTCTCCGGGGGTGGACGATGACGTTGTAAATAACAATCTGCGAATTCGAGAGCGTGAGGCTCTTGCCAAGATCTTCGACGATCCTCAGCGAGCAGTGAATTACATGGAGCGGCAAATTATTTTTGAAGAGAATAAATTTGTCACCCGATCGTGGATGACCGAATTCAAAGAGAATCCGACGACACCGGTTTTTTCAGGAATGATGGCCAGTATTTCTGATCAGCATGCAGAAATCATTGTGCGCGAAGAATTGCCGAAATTGCGAAACGCAGAGTCGTTTGCCCGCATTGCGATGGAACGTGCAGAGCAACGATCTGACGGGGTTCGCCTGCGAATTTATGCTCTGCTCGCAGATGGTGATTACCTTTCGGGTGTTGCCGGCGAACGCCTCGAAACGGACTTGCGCAACTTCGTCGGAGACATCCCGGAAGGGGGCTCGTGGACGTTTGAAGTGACTTCGCGTCAAGACTACGAAGCATTTCAGCGGCGTCAGGGTGACTCAACCTATGAACGTTGAGACCTGATTTTACTTTTCCTCTCCTCCTAACATCATGACCAATACTAACACGATCAAATGCTTGTCTGCATTGACAGCTTGCAGCGTCTTCGGGCTTTTTGCTTTGCCACTGGCGGCGACGCCATTTCCTACTACCACTTTCACTGCCCAGGACATTGGAGGAAGCGCAATGTTCACTGGAGGTAACTTTGAAGAAGATGACATTACTTCCTTTGAATACCTTCATGATGCAGTCTGGAATGGCTGGACCTTTTCTCCGTGGGGGTCGGGAATTACGAAAGAAGGGTACGCTTTCGCCGAAAATTTCGCTGACATACCGGGTCTTGAATATGCGCTCTTTCTTCAGGGAGACATATCGTGGGTGGAAGTCAGCCCATCCAAAACAGCAGGTATCTATCAGATTCGTTTTGAGGGAGTACAGCGTGATACAGACGAGGAGCAGCAAATCCGGGTGAAAGTGGATGGTGTCACGGTGTTCGACGAGGTTTTGGCAGATGATTCAATCCGTGAATACTCCAGTCGTCCTTTTCGGCATTCAGGAGGAACCATGACGGTTCGCATTGAAGGGCATACTTATGGTCCCAACTCCGCCATTATTGATCGAGTATGGGCCGACACCGTGGGCGATTGGACATCCAATTCGACCTGGGAGGAGTCAGGGGCGCCGGATGACTGGGCTGATGTGGTTGAAATTCCTGAAGGCGTCAGCGTCGCGATACCGGAAGATGAGGAAGCCCTTGCGGGATATATACTCGTAAAGGGTCATCTCGGAGTTCTCGAGGAAGCCACCAGTCTCGAAACGCGGATGATTCTGATCGATGGGTCTGAGGCCAGGTTTCAAGTCGGAACTGAGAACGTCAGACATGAAGAAGATTTTGAAATATTGCTTAAAGGGAATAACACCGCACAAAATATCGAGGATTTCGGGACTAAATTTATCGGAGCACAGATGGGTGGAGTACTGGACCTTCATGGACGCGAAGCAACAAGTTGGGGGCTCCTCGACGTAACGGTGTCGGAAGATAATGATACGATTCGAGTTCGTAACGTCAGTGGCTGGCGGGTTGGCGACGAAATTGTGATTACACCGACAAAAAGTGGGATTGTCAGCCCTACGCCAGCCAGTTTTGGCTGGGATGAAGCTGAGGTCAGGACGATTGATTCAATCAACGTCATTTCGAGCGAAGTGACCGAGTTCGTTTTGGATTCCGATCTTGATTATGATCATCTCGGAGTGACGCGGACTTTTACAAGACCCGGTGAGGATCCATGGGATGTCGAAACGAGGGCGTATGTTGGTTTACTGACACGTAATCTGAAAGTAGAAGGGTACATCGGAACCGAGCCTGATTTTGGTGGGCATATCATGATCATGGGTGCGCATGATGGAATGGGCGGTTATGGCATCGGACGTCTTTCCGGGGTCCAGTTGTTCAGCATGGGTCAGAAACGTATGCTTGGTCGCTACCCGTTTCATTGGCATATGTTAGGAGAAGACGGAGAAGGACAATTCATCCGGGATTGCAGCGTTCACGAATCCTACAATCGGGCGATCACGATTCACGGCACACATAAAGTCGAGGTGGATCGAAATGTTGCCTATGATCATCTCGGTCACGGAATTTTTCTTGAAGACGGGTCTGAGGAAGACAATTTCATTCGTGAAAATCTCGTTTTGGGGACGATCCAGCCTGACCCGGGTGATGAAGTCATACCGAGTGATAATTCACATAACGAAGATCAGAACCGGAGCCCGTCGTCATTCTGGATCACGAATCCGAAGAATACGATCGATGACAATATTGCGGCGGGTACCGAGGGGTCAGGCTATTGGTTTGCTTTGCCGGAGAACCCTACCGGGCCTTCAGCCGGCGATGACCGATTCGATACCATCAAGCCGAGAGAGAACAGTATTGTTTCATTCGCCGACAACAAATCTTTCAGTAGCGCATTGGGTATTGATATAAATGACTCGATTGATCCTGTTACTTTCGCCATCATCAAAAATGTTCCCTGGACGCCCGGTGAACTTCAGATCCTGGAAGGTTTCACCACCGTCGGAAATAATACAGCTATCTACACAGGCATGGGTTCAGAGGACGGTGAAATTGAATTTCTTAATGCAAGATTGCTCGATAACAAGTGGCAGACGATGCTGGCTTCCTATCAGACCTTGCGGGAAAGCTTGTTTGTGGACTACACTGACGAATTACTTGACGGTGGATCGACCGTCACCACCGCAGTTGTTTTATATGATGGACCCGGTCGTTTTATAGATAATCATTACGATGGTTACGACCAGGGGACAAGCACCCTGGTTCGCAACTTTGGGGGAGCGGGTAATCGCTCAAACTGGATTTTCTCCGGTAACACCTACGATCATGTTGGGCTTCCGAATATGGCATTCTCCCCGGTAAGCACCTCAGGGTTGGTCGCGCACGAAATGGATGTGATTATGGATTTGGACGGGAGTCTTACCGGTGTTTCCGGCGGGGCCAGGGTTACGACCGCGCATGGTTCTCTTCGTTCAACCACTGACGAGTATGTTCAGCCCACAAACTGGAGCGAGGCTCATATAACGTCATTGGAATATATTTCGACGAATTTTATCTTTAAGGATGAATACGATGTCAATATTACCGCGTCCGAAATGACGATGAGTCTGGGTAAGGAAGGGATGGGATTATTGACAGAGGGATCAACAAATGAAGAATATGCTCACGGAAACCGGTGTTTTGTAATCGCCGCGAACAGTGATTTCTCCGGTAGTGGGTATCATTGGACCCAGGTAGATTTTCCAACTGGTCTCGTTGCTGATGGAGGGGTAAACCTTCATTACCGCGATAGTGAAGCAGGTGACGAGGCGCTGCTTCGTTTTATAGATATGGATCTGATCGGGGCAGTGGTCGGGAATGCGACTGAGGAAATGACCTACGGTGATCTTCTCGATGCGACATCAACCAGTTATTATGTGGAAACCGCCACTGATGATATCTGGTTGAAAATCGTGTCGACTGCGACGTCACGACATCAACAGAAAGTCATTACTTTCACCTGGTGAGTGATTTGATTTGCGTGAGGATAGTGAAGGTCAGGCTTTCGTCCAGATTCGTGTGTTGAGGTCCAGTTCCTCGATCGTATCGAGGAAGAACACCAAGTCTTTCAGCATGTCTTCGATCTGAGCAGGGTCAGTTGCGGCTGTTTTGGTGTTGGGCTCCAGGAAAGGTTTGCTATGCGGCACGGTGAGGATAAGCCTTGAATCCTTGAAGGCGATACGAACGTCTTTTCCGAACCGTGATTGCATCGCAGCTATTCGCTGCATCATCGAGGTGCTGAGGATATAGCGGGCTTCGACCTCATCTGTCGCATAAACTTTGAATTGGTATTCAAAGTCCGGATTCTCCAGTTGGATGAGACGGGTCTCTTTTCTTCCGCCTGCTTTTTGAAAGAATCGTGCGAAGCCCCCGAATGTTTTTTCTGCTTTGTCGGGGAAAATAAAGGTACGCCCTTCGAAGTGTTTGTGGAAGTCGGCAATTAGAAGAAGACCGTCGAAATAGCTGACGTAGCGGGTGCGGGAGCGGCCGTTGCTGTCGGTCGAGGTCTGGCGCTGCTGCGCATTGACTTCTGCCAATTGGAGAAGAGTCTTTCCATAGATTCCGTGGATGAGATCTTCCGTCTGGTAACGATCCGGTTTTGTCTTAAACAATTCACTTTCAACGAAGGCGGAAGAGGGAATGCCCTGTTCCGGCGCGTGGGAAAGTTGAGGGTCAATTGTTTTGAGTAGTTGAGGGATGATCGTCGCTTTGTAGCGGGCCTTGTAGCGACTCGCGATCGTTCCGGCTTTGATTTGATAAAGGATCACCGAGAGAACGAGCCATATCATGCCGCCAATCATAAAGGGCATCGCTGCCTTCAGCGAGATGGCGGCAATAGCGATTCCGATCAGAGGGAGGAAGATGACGAGGAGATAGGTTGACGATTTCTTCCGGTAGAGGAGCCGGTCAGGTTCCAGTTCTTCCAACGTGGGAGTCAGATCGGAAATTATCTCGCCAACGGATTTCATCGTTTCAAATGTTTACAGATCCTCTTTCAGAACCGTTTGCTTCAAAGAAATCATGACGCTGAAATCCGAACGCGCCGGCGATGAGGTTTGAAGGAAAACTCTCAACGGCGTTGTTGATCTGATAGACCGCTGCGTTGTAGGCCCGCCGCGCAGCCGAAATCTGCGCCTCTGTTTCGGTCAGGTTCCTTTGCAGATTCAGGAAGTGCTCGCTGGATTTCAGATCCGGATAGCTCTCAGCAAGAGCCACCACCCGTTGTAAGCGCGGTCCGACTTTCGCTTCCGCCCGGAGGCGCTCCGACTCAGACAGATCGGTGCGACTCGCCTCCTGACGAGCTTCGATCAACTTGGTGAGCGTCTCCTTTTCGTGTGAAGCATAGGCCTTCACGGTCTCAACGAGATTCGGGATGAGATCATGCCGTTTCCGGAGGTTCACATCAATGCTGCTGAATGCGTTGCGGACCATGTTCCGTTTCGCGACAAGGCTGTTGTAGATGAAAATGAGAACGAGCCCGATAAAGGCTCCGCCTCCGAGAAGCAGCATGAGGGTGGCTCGCATGATACCGGAAAGGTAGTGGTAACCCCTGCCTTTTTGCCACTACAAATCTGAGCTCATTTGGAAAGCTGCACGCACCGCTTTCTCGAGCTCTTGAATTTCGTTGTCCTCAAGGCGCTCGAATCCGTGGGCGTCCCGCTTGCTGCGGGAAAGTGAGCCCCGATTCTGGAGTAGCAAACGAATGAAGAGATCGGCGACGCGGTCAGGCAGATCGACGATCTCTTTCATCTTCGTTCTGGCGGCATCGTACGATTCAAGAAATTCGAACTCGCCGGGAAGTTCGGTTCGGATCGTTTCGGCGACGAAGTCAAAAAGGGCTTCCACGATTACCGTATAATCGATCGACCGGTAGAGGTCGGCGGTTTCATTGGTCACGGTCATCGTTCCAAAGCCGTCCTGTTCATATTCGACGCGTTCCATCAGTGGAATCGAAAAAGATTCCAAAGCGGTGTCGTAGGCACGGGGTTGCTTCAACATAATCGCCGATACAGGAAAGACCATCGAGTCAGGGGCAAAGCCCCGTTTCGCGAGAACATGGTGAATGAGGAAACGATGAATCCGTCCGTTTCCGTCATTGAACGGGTGAATGAAAACGAACCCGAAGGCAATGATCGCAGCCCCGACGATGGGGTGACTTTTTGTATCGTTCAGGATTTGATTGGAGGCATTCATCCACGCCTCCATGAGTTCGGAGGTATCCTCCGGCTTAGGTCCTACGAAATGCACGAGGTCTTTCCCGAGCCCGACCGACTGTCCCACGTAGATTTGTTCTCCTGTTGCATCCCGGTAGCCCGGACTCGCGAACCGCGGATCAACAATAAGGTTCTGAAGCTCAATCAGAAACTCAGGCCGTAGACTTTCGACCCGACCTGCCGTTTTCAGCATTGCAAGAAACTTGGTGGATCGGGCTTGATCCGGTTTTTCGTTTTCAATCTCGAAAGAGGATTTGGTTTCTTTCCGATAGAGATAGTTCATCGCTCTCTCGAAAAGCTCCGGTGGAAACCGGGCAATCACTTCGCGGCATTGAGCGACCAAATCAGTCTCGACCCTGGTTTCGAGCGAGGGGGTTCGGCGGACGAAGCCGCAAAACTCCAGGTCTCCCAGCAGATTCACATTGATACGTTGCCGCGGGCATTTGACCGCACTTCCCGCGAAGTAGATTTTTGAATCAAGGAGATCGACGTAGTTCCCCTGGCTCAATCCGGGAAGCATCAGCTCCTGCTGGGTGATCTCTTCATAGAGATACCAGATTTTCCGAAGGTGTTTGGAAGTGGGATGTTCCTGAATGCTTGAAACGATTGAGGCGGGATCGATTTTGCGAAACAGCTGCCTCAGGAGCGGGAGATCGAGGCCCTCATTTCGAATCGCGAATTCCAGCTGTCCCAGCCAGGACTCCGGAATTCGAGTGCGCTTCGGAAGAATGCGGAGAGAGCGGCCATCCCGTTCGACTTCTCTTTTCTCTGCTGCTGTGCCGACGTAGGATTCCACCCAGTGCGGCAGGGGATTCAGTTCATATTGTTTCCGAAGCCAGGAATACCCGATCGGGATCGCATCATGCGGGATATCAAGTTGGAAGGTCACCGGAGACGAAAAGGATTACGAAGCGTGAATGTATCACACAAACGCATACGAAACTGTAAAAACGATTACAATTCCGCTAATCCATGTAAAAACGATTACAGAAGGCGGGGTTACGCCTTCGAATCGCTTACTCCGACAAACGCCGGCTCGCTTCGCTCTTCAAGCGCAGCGCGTTCAGCTGGATGAATCCAGTCGCATCGTCCTGATTGTAGGCGTGCTCGGCGCCGCCTTCCATCGTGGCGACGTCTTCGTTGTAGAGGCTCAGGGCAGAGCGACGACCTGCGGTGATCATGTTCCCCTTGTAGAGCTTCGTGCGAACTTCACCGGAAACAGACTTCTGAGACTCGGTTACGAGTGCCTGGAGGGCTTCCCGTTCTGGAGCGAACCAGAAACCGTTGTAAACAAGCTGAGCGTACTTGGGAATGAGACCGTCGCGAATGTGCATGACTTCACGATCGACGGTGAGGCTTTCCATCTGACGGTGTGCATTCATCAGGATCGTGCCACCGGGCGTCTCGTAGATACCGCGGCTCTTCATGCCGACGAAGCGGTTTTCGACCATGTCGATACGACCTACTCCGTGCTTTCCACCGAGGAAGTTGAGGACGCGCATGACGCCGTAGGGAGTCAGGAGGGTGTAGTCGCCCTGCTCACCCTCTTTGGTGACGTCACCGAGCTTGGAGATCACGTCGTCGAGGCCTTCGACCGCGAGTCCGATGCAGTTTCCTTTTTCGAAGAGGAACTGAACATATTCGGGAGTGTCGGGAGCTTCTTCGGGAGAAACACTGAGGACATACATGTCGCGATCGGCATCGCCGGTTGCGTCATACCATGGATCTTCAAGAACACCGCTTTCGAAGCTGATGTGAAGAAGGTTCCGGTCCATTGAGTAGGATTTTTTGGCGGAAGCCTGCACCGGAATATTGTGATCGGCGGCGTACTGGATCATTTCAGCGCGGCCGGGGAATTGGTCACGGAAACGTTGTTGCCTCCAGGGGGCAATCATTTCGATGTCGGGAGCAAGTGAGGCGACGGAGAGCTCGAAGCGGACCTGGTCATTTCCTTTTCCGGTCGCTCCGTGGGCGATCGCATCGGCGCCGAACTCGCGGGCTGCTTTGACCATGCCTTCGGAGATGCAGGGGCGGGCGATCGAGGTGCCGAGGAGATACTGCCCTTCGTAGATCGCTTCGGCCTGAATCATCGGATAGATGAAATCTTTGGCGAAGGTTGCTTTGAGATCATCAATGACGCAGGCGGAAGCTCCGGTATTGAGGGCTTTCTCTTCTAAGCCGTCTAGTTCCTCCTGCTGGCCGACGTCAGCGCAATAAGCGATCACTTCAGCTTGATAAGTGTCTCGCAGCCAGGTGAGTAGGACTGAAGTATCCAGCCCACCGGAGTAGGCGACGACGATTTTATTGATGTTCTCGCTCATGGGAAAATAGATGCGTGTTTCGCTGGGCGCATTTTACGTGCGCGTGTCGGGAGTGCAAACGGGATTGCAAGCGGGCGTTGTTTCAGGGAGAGCCGGCGCTTCGCGATTGTTTCTCCTCATGGCCGGGAAAGGTCTACTTTTTCGTTTTCACGGCCCGCTTTCGATCCGGAAACAGTTCGCGGCAAATGGGGCAGACGGTGCCGTCACAGCCCCGTGCGGTGCAGTATTCGCGCCCGTAGAAAATGATTTGAAGGTGCAGCTTGTTCCAGCGTTCGCGGGGGAAGGCCCGCTTCAGGTCTTTCTCCGTCTGGACCACGTTTTTCCCGTTCGTGAGTTTCCAGCGCTGCGCGAGGCGGTGAATGTGGGTGTCGACAGGGAAGGCGGGCTCGCCGAAAGCCTGGCTCATGACGACCGAGGCCGTCTTGTGTCCTACGCCGGGCAGCTCCTCAAGCGCTTCCATGTTTTCCGGAACCTGTCCCTCATATTTGTCGACGAGGATTTTTGAGAGTTCTGAAATCGCGACGGACTTCCGGGGGGAGAGGCCGCATGGTTTGATGATTTCCCGGATTTTCTCCACCGGTTGGAGCGCCATTCCCTTCGGGGTATCCGCGAGTTCAAAAAGGGCGGGGGTGATCTTGTTTACCCGTTCGTCGGTGCATTGTGCCGAGAGAAGCACGGCAATGAGAAGGGTATAGGGATCTTTGTGATCCAGTGGGATCGGAGTCTCGGGGTAGAGTCCCTCGAGCCGTTCGAGAACGTGAGCGGCGCGTTCGGCCTTAATCATACCGACCTAGGCGCTGCCGCCGGATGGCTTGCTGAGGTAGCCGGCTTTTCCCTTCTTCTCAATCTCGTTGAGCATCGTCCGCACATGGTGCGCATGCTTCACGTGCTTGCGGCCATCGAGAATTTTCCGGCTTTCTTCAAAGCTTCCCCACTCAAGGACGCGGATGGGAATATTGCGCACGCCCCATCGACCGATTCCGCTGAGATCCGGTTTGTAAATGTCGATGGTCTCGGTCCCGCAAAGGGCGCTGCCATAGTCGTCGACAACGTAAGTGTAGGGCAGGCCTTCGATCTGAAATTTCGTTCCCAGAGGATACTTGGACCAGTCCGCTGCGGCGCTGCGAACTTCGGATCCATACATGAGATTGTTTCCCGCAGCACTTTTCCGACCGTAGGGGAGGCTGTCCGCCTGGAGGTGGCTGTAGGCGGTGGTCCGCACCATCATGATTTGATTGGTGGGACGGTTTTCGACCGAAGTAAGAGGAACAGAGGTCAAGACGATGGGCGGTCCTGTCACGGCCGGGCTGGCCTGAGCAACTTCTTCCTCAAGATCAGGCTTCTCCGCTTTGAGATCGTCGGCAGTCGCTTCCTCCCCAACGAGCTCAATCGGCGTGGCGCGATCAACCGAATTCCGGGAGGCTGCTTGCGTTGCTGTCAGCGACGATAAATTTGACGTCGTCGTGCAACTTGTCAGCGGGAGGACCATTGCGGCTCCGGCAGCAAGCATCCAGAAAGGAACATGGAGGGCGTCACTTTGCATCGTTAGGCATGTCTTTCCTATCCGGAAACAGCGTCATAGTCAAATGCTTCAACACTGTCTCTTTAAGGATAATCTCGAATAATCGAGGGGTTTAATCTCTTTTCTAATAGAAGGGGAATCCCGAGTTCCGTCTTCCGATGACAAAGTGGTCGAGTTGAAGACGGAGGATTACCGCTATTTCTTAGGAAAACTTTTGGTCTTCAAGTGGATGAAATTTGCCGGCTCAGCAAAGGGATCGATCTGAATCCCGTTCTTGGTGAGGGAAAGAGTAATGACTCCGGTTCGGTTCAGCTCGAGCAAAGGAACTTTTTTCTCCTCAAGGATTCCGCGCAGTGAAGGTGGAATCTGTTGAGTGGTAGGAAAGTCGGCTGAGCTGGAGATGACAAGCTGTGGGGAAACGGCATCGACAAAGGCCGGGAGTGTCGAAGGCGTTTCAATATGTTGGCCGCGTATCCAGACATCGGCGGAGAGATCGACGCCGGCATTGAGCAGATTTTTTTCGGTTTCGAAGCCTGCATCGGAAGTGAGGAGAAGGCTCATTTCCCCAAACTGAAGCAGCAGAACGACGGCCCGGTCATCGGCCAGTCTTCCGGGAGCTTCCCGATGAGGGGAAAGGACCCGCAGGGTTGCGTCCGGATAGGGTGAGAGACGCTGCCCGCGCGCGAGGACAATTCTTTCAATCGCGAGATCATTGGCGAGTTGATCGATTTCCGGATAAACAGGTGATCGATTTGGAAGCGACGATTCGAAGAGCAGATCAGGCTGAAAGTGGGAGAGTACCGTGGGGGCTTCGCCGATGTGATCGATATCGCCGTGCGTCAGGACCAGCGCATCGAGGCGGTTCACGGCCCGCGTTCGGAGGAGGGGCAGCATTTGCCGGCGGTAGGTTTCGGAGCCGCCGGGGTCGATCATCCAGAGTGACCTCCTGGTTCTCTCTCTTTCGGGAAATGTCAGGAGCATGGCACTTCCCCCCCGTTCGCCCATGACGTCGAGGGTGATGGTGTCGCTGGCTGGTTTCGGGTTCTGATCGATGCTGCCGCTGTTCTGATAGGCACCCGGGAGGGTTCCGAAGAACTGAGCCAGTCCCGTTAGAAAAATCGTGAGCCCGACATTGAGTTGATTGATGAGTGAACTTATCCAGATCCCGTGAAGACTGAAGCAGGCAATAGAAAAGACCGCGAGAGTCACGACGAGGGAGGCCAGGGGAACCATGAAGATATTGGCGAGGACACCGACCGGGGCAAAACTCTGAAAATGCCAGACGAGCAGCCCCAGAGAACCCAGCCAGGAAACGAGAGAAACCGCCAGTGTCATGGCCAGACCAGTGACGAATCGGTCTTTGGTGCGCTTGAGCGGCCCCCGAAGTGTTTTCGGAATGAAGGGATCGGTCAGCCAGGGGAAAGAGAGTTTCTCCTGCAGAGGTCCGGCAAAGAGCGCGATGAAGAGAAGCACCGAGAATGAAAGCTGGAAGCCGGGGAGGAAGAGCTGCTGGGTGTCAAATCCGAGGAGGAGCAGGGCCGCCAGCGCGAGACTGTTCAGGAGTCGTGGCTGTTCCTTTACCGTGAAGCTTGCGAGGACGATCGAGAGCATAAGAGCGGCCCGCATCGCCGATGGGCGGAGCCCTGTGAGGACGGCATAGAAAAGGATTAGTGGAATCACGATGAGTACGGCGGTGCGACGGGGAACCCGGCAAAGGAGGAGGCCTCCGAAGAAAATGCCGGCGACGACTCCGACGTGCAGGCCGGAAACGGCGAAGAGATGCATCGTCCCGCTTCGCTGAAAGGCTTCTTCGAGATCTTCGGGGGTGTTTTCCCGCGCTCCCAGTGACATCGCTGCGATGAGCCGGGCGTAGGGCAGGTCCTCTGATTTCATCCCGCTGAACAGTCCTTTCTCAAAATGGTCCCGCAGCTTTTGCGCAAGACGCACCGTTTGCGAGCCGGCATTACCGGGGAGTCGTTTCAGAAGATCGCCTTTGCGAACTTCGAGACGGGCAAGCGAGCCGGATTCCCGGTAGTAGAACGATGCCGGATCGAATCCACCGGGAGCTTTCGCCCGGTCAAGGGGACGCAGCAGGCCGGAGAATTCCACCCGTTCACCGTAGACGAGGCCGGTCTTCTTTTCCTGGATCCAAACGGGGACACGATGGTCGCACGGGACTTCCACCCCTCTGATGCGAATCGTTTGGAGATGAAGTTTGGTCGAAACACTTCTTCTGCCGGTAGTAACACGATCTGCGATCCATCCTTTTCCGGAAATTTCAATGAACTCTCTCTTTTGCAGTTCCGTGGCGAGGGGGAAGGCATTTATCTCATGGCAACGCTGATAGTGCAGCGTTGCAAACCCGGCCGCGGCGAGCGCTCCTCCTGTCAGGATGGTGGCTGAGGCTCTCTGTTTTCGCCATAGAATCAGGCTGAAGATCGCAAATGTGATGGAAATGAGCCCGGGTCCAGGCCACGAGGCCATGTCTGCGAAGGTGATCCCGAGAAGTGCAGCCACCGCTACTACCACCAGCGGGGCGCGTCGAATCAGGTTTTCGAGGCTCAATAACCGGAAAAATGAGCAGGAAAACTTCATTCAGGAAGATTTCTCAAAAAATGAGGTTGGCATTTTCAAAGACATCGCTACATTTCACGTCCGCTCCGGTCACCAATCGGAGTTGGTGCTGAACTAAAAAAGTTTGATTAATATTTAGAATTTCTAAAATTTAATTGAAAGTTTTATAAAATTCAGGCACCTTATGCGAGTGCGGGTATAGCTTAGTGGTAAAGCCCTAGCCTTCCAAGCTAGTTATGTGGGTTCGATTCCCACTACCCGCTCCACTTCTTCAAACATTCTTATGAAGCTCGCATTTTGTTTTCTGGCCTCTGCCATTTTCTCTTCGGCTGCCCTCTTGGCCTCCGAGTCCGCTTCTGATTGTGGTTCGGCGAATGAAGTCCTCATGGCCGGGCTGGAAGCAAACCCGAAGCAGGGTCCGATGCTCTTTCTTGATGCCTTGAGAACGAATCCCGGCTGTCGTCGTGATCTCCTTCGCCTTGCGATGGAGTCTTCATTGAATGATCCGGAGCAGCTCAAGAAAGTTCTTTTCATCGCCCGTCAGGAATTTCCCGGCGAGCAGACCTCTTTCGCAGAGCTGGCCCTGAGTGTTGTCCCCGATCAGTCAGACTTGATTCGGGAAGCGTTCTTTTCGCAGCCGGAGCAAAAAGAACCTGTAGCTGCGGTCGCCCGCCCCGTGCCTGCTCTTGTTGAAATGCCGCCTGAAGCGAACGATCTCGATGACGGGATTCGGGAAGCGATCGCCCGTATGTCCGCAAAGGTGGAAGGGAAGCTATGGCCGGAGCAGCATGTCTCGGATGAAAAGATCACGTATCACAAGCCGGATGATGTTCGCATTCCGAAAGAATCCCGCGATGCTGATGAGAGCAGCCTGGAAAACGGGGTGCCGATCGACACGACTGATGAGCGACGCATCGCTCCGGGGGAGGTCGTCATCAATGACAGCTGGGAGCCGAACCGTGCCATTGAGCTCGACGAATCGAAATTCAGTCAACAGGGGGACACCCGGGTTGCGCGGGAAGCGCGCAAAAAGGTAATTGCTCCTGCCGGGTCGGTTGGATTTCCGATGCAGTATCCGATGCCGAAATCGAGCATCTACTACATCCCTCCGGCCAAGGGAGACTTCCGATCCACGATCGACTTGAACGATGCCAAGCGCCCGCCGCTCATTATTCGATCGGCGTCATCGGCCCCGACGACGCCTGAGTGATTCTACAGGCGCGGTTGATTGAACGGCGTTTCCGGAATTCTTCCGCTCGCTTTTGCCCGCAGGAGGGGCTGCAATCGCTCGATGACTTTTTGGTCTTCCGCTGAGGTATCGACTGCAAGGTTGTCGAATTCCATGGGATCGGCCCAGTGATCGTAAAGTTCGACGCCCGCAGCTCCTTCCGCCCATTCAGTGTAGCGCCAGCGGTCGGTGCGAATGCTGGTACCCATTACCGGTGTTTCGAGACGGTCGTCGGCGGGGCGTAAAATCTGTGTGATCGCATACCCGTCCCATTCAGCATTGGGGTCGGCGATCAATGGCATGAGGCTTCGCCCTTCCAGCCCGTCGGGAGTTTCAAGGCGGGCTGCCTCTGTGAGGGTGGGGTAGATATCGACAAATTCGACAATGGCAGGGCTTGGCGTTCCGTTGCCTTTGGCGCCGGGAACCCGGAAGATCAGCGGGGAACGCGATGACTGCTCGAAAAGCGTTCGCTTCTGCCAGATCCCGTTGTGTTCGCCGAGGTGATAGCCGTGATCACTCCAGAAAACGACGATGGTTTTTTCGGCGATCCCCAGGTTCTCAAGAGAGTCGAGAAGGCGGCCTACCTGCGCGTCGATGAAAGAAACACAGGCATAGTAGGCCTGGAGCGCTTTAAGCAAAGTGGGCTCATCGAGTCCATAGTTCGGGACCGGACAGTTGTGGGCAAAGGCCGCGGTGGGAATGTCATCGCGATCGTCGGCGGGTGCATAAGGAAGGCGCATCTCTTCGACGGGGTACATTTCGAAGTACTTTTTCGGAGCGACATAAGGGGTGTGCGGCCGGAAGAATCCAACGCCGAGGAAAAAGGGTTCGTCCTTTTTCTCCTCCATGATCTTGATGGCTTCAGTGGTGATCAGGCCGTCGGTCTGCTCCCCGTCGGCTCCGTCCGCAGCGAGCCAGCTCAGGGCGCCGCTGATTTGACGGTGTGGTTCTGCGTTGAAAATCAGATCCTCTTCATCCTTATCGCGTCCTTTCGGATTCACGGTTCGTTCCCAGGAGGGAGGGTCATCGAATCCATCGGTGCCGATGCTTGCCGGCACATTGTAGTGGTAAATTTTTCCGACCCGGCCGGCGAAATAGCCTGCTTTCATGAACTGCTGGGACAGCGTGACGGCATTCGGAACGGCTTCACGAAAATGCTGATCGAGATCGTAGACCTTGATCGTATCAGGCCGGAGCCCCGTCATGACGCTGGCGCGAGTCGGATTGCAAAGCGGCAGCTGATTGTAGGCCCGGTCGAAGCGAACTCCTGTCGCGGCGAGGCGGTCGATATGGGGTGTTTTAGCGATGAGATCGCCGTAGCAGCCCAGTGAAGCAGCGAGGTCATCGACTGAAATGAAGAGGACGTTTGGTTTTTCGTCGGCTCTCAAAGGCGCCGCGATCAGAGCAAGGCTGAAGAGCAGCCACTTAAGAGGGTTGAGTCGGGGAGTGAACAGGGTTGAATCCGGCATCTGTCCGTCATAGCAGATTGAGCTGTGAAACGAAATTGGAAATCGCTTTTCGTGAACCCCTGTGATTCAGTTCCCCATGAATTACCCCCTCGAGTTGTCTTTCAAAATTGTCGCCCTCGCTCCCCAGCTTAAGGTGACGGATGCCGCCGGAGAGACGGTTTGCTATGTGAAGCAGAAAATGTTCAAGCTCAAGGAGGCAGTGGAAGTGTTCACGGATGAGACGCGAACCGAGAAACTTTGTGAAATCAAAGCAGACCGCATTATCGATTTCTCAGCGAAGTACACCTTTTTCACAACGAATGACGAAGCCTTCGGGGCGATTCGGCGGAAGGGGATGCGGTCGATCTGGAAAGCGCACTACGAGATTCTCGATCATGAAACGCCCGAGCTCGAAATTCGCGAGGAAAACGGATGGGTCAAAGTGATGGACAGCTTTTTCGGTGAGCTGCCGATCATTGGTGCCTTTGCCGGTTACTTCTTTAACCCGACTTATCTCATCAAGTGCATCGATACGGGTGAGGTCATGGTCCGTGTGAAAAAGCAGCCTGCTTTCTGGGAGGGAAAATTTGTCCTCGAACAGCTTGGTTCGATTGATGACGGCGATCAACTTCGTGTCATGCTTTCGACATTGATGATGGTTTTGCTAGAGCGTTCTCGCGGTTAAGAGAGCGGGCTAACGTCTTGCAAGGCGGGCTTCAAGTTCTTCGATGCTGACGGAGCCATCCCGGTTCGTGTCCATTTGATCGAAGCGTTGTGCCATCGGGCCTGTCGCTTCTTCGCGGCTCAGGGCACCATCTTCGTTGGTGTCGAACCGGCTGAGAATGTTTTCAGCACTTGGCATGCCGCGACCGGGACCCGCGGATCCTTTTCCACGGCCCTTCATGCCGCCTCCTTTCGTGCCGCCGCGGCCACCGCCGGGTATCTGAACCCGGCCGGCATCACGATCGGTTTCGAGAGAGATTTCAAATGTCTGGGTGACCGGTTTGCACCATCTGTCGGCGTCGTCGCAGGCGAAGTAGTCGACCGAGATGATAATCGGTGTCCCCGCTTCGACCGTGCTCAGATCGAGTTCGACAAGGAACTCCCGCGGGTCCATGTCCGCTTTGGCAGCGCTAACTTTCGCCGCTTCGCCGGAAGAGGGGGTGAATATTGCCCCTTCGGGAACCGCGATCGAATACCTCATGGGAGGGGCGAGGTTGTTCCAGTGAACTTCGTGAATAGGATCGAGTTGAAAGGACAGATGCAGCGTTCCTTTACTCTCTCTCGCGACACTCTTTTCCGCTTCGGCCCGAAGTTTTAAGTAGAATGGCTCATCGCCTTTGGTGGTGACAATAAGGGGCTCTGATGAATCAGGACGTTCGACGCGGGGAACGATGCCTCGTGGAATCGCCGCGTGGCCGTCTCCGGCAGCGGGCGCTTGAGCCTTGAGATCAGTAACTTCAGTCAAGGTCTCTGCTTTTCCGACGAGTCGCTCAAGATCGAGTCGAAGCGCCGAAGGGTCACTCCAGTCGCGGGCCACGACCATGGTTCCGTCAGGTGAGACAACAATCTCCGAGTTGTTTCGGTTCCCGAGCGCATTTTTCAATTCATTGCTCATCGAGTCGGCGATCCAGGGGATCGTCGTGCTTAGCTGCACTTTAGCTTTTTTGATGTGGGCAAGACGTTCGTCGATCGTCACCGGCTGAACGAGGCCGTCACGTTCGGGATGAGCGAGCGATTTGTAGATAAAGTAAAAATCGACGCCTTTGCTTTTGTAGTCACGATAGATCGCCTCCAGACCGGGGACGTTATTCATGAAAGGGGGTCATGTCAGACAGCCGAAAACAATGACACCGTGCCGGCCTTTCAGTTTTTGCCGGAGGGGAAAAGCGTTTCCTTCTTCATCGAATCCGGAGACATCGGGGAGCGGTTCCCCCTGAAGGGTCATCGGACTTCCTTTCCCCTTTCCCTTTGAACCCCGCTCCTGAGCGGAAAGGGGAAAGCAGATGGAGACGCCGAAGGCGGCGAGAAGGCAGAATTTCAATGCTGTCATGCGGATTGAAACCCCGCGATTTTGAATGGGTTTCTATTTCATTAGCTTTCGCAGCCTGGAGAGCTTGTCTGCGTATGGCGGTTTCACGAGAAAGGGGTCTTTGCAGAACCATCGTTTCGTTATCGCCCGTTCGTAGGAAAAGGTGTTGAATCCGGCTTTACCGCGGTAGCGCCCCATCCCGCTGTGCCCGACGCCGCCGAAGGGCAGTTTGAGGTTCGTGGCTTGTTTGATCACGTCATTGAAACAGACTGAACCGGATTGAATCCTCGAAGCGACAGCCTCGAGGAAATCCTGCCGCTCCGAAAATACATAGAGGGCGAGAGGGGAGGGCATTCTTCTAAGACGATCAAGTTCCTCATCAATATCGTGATAGGGAATGATGGGTAGAATCGGGCCAAAGATTTCCTCCTGCATCGCAGGGCATTCCCAGTTTGAATAGGGGATTAGGGTGGGAGCAATGAAGTGCGTTTCATCGTCGTCATCACCGATGCGGGTCGCCTCTACCGGGATGAGTTTCTGCAGCCGTTTGTAGTGGGAGTCATTCACGATGTTGGCCATGTTCTCCTTTGGCTCTTCGGCATAGGCGCATTTTAGAAAGGCCGTTGCGGCTTTGACGAAGGCTTCGTGACGATGGCTCGGGACGAGAACAAAATCGGGGGCAATACAGGTCTGCCCCGCGTTGAAAAATTTCGTTGTCATGATTCTTTCGACGCTTCTTTCGACAGGGGCATCGTCTGCAATCACGACCGGGCATTTTCCCCCGAGTTCCAGGGTGACCGGGGCGAGAGATTTCGCGGCGGCTTCGGCGTAGAGTCTTCCTACCTGTTCACTTCCGGTGTAGAACCAGTAGTTGAAGGATTGTTCCAGTAGCTTTTTACCCAGTTCGGGGCCGCCTTCGACGACGGCGACATGCTGGGGGTTGAAGGCTTCCGTGATGATTTCGGTCAACATGGCCGAGGAGGCCGGGGCGTGTTCTGAAGGCTTCAGGACGACCGTGTTTCCTGCGGCAACGGCGGCGATGAGGGGGCTGAGTGATAGTTGTACCGGATAATTCCACGGTGCTACGATGAGGGCGTTACCGAACGGTTCATTCCTGATTTCGCTTCGTGCCGGCCAATAATAGAAAGGGTTTCCGACACGTTTTGGTTTTGCCCAGGTTGTCAGTTTCTTTAGAACGAGCCTCAGTTCAGCCAGGCTGAAATAGACTTCAGAGACATAGGCTTCCAGCGCGGGCTTCCCAAGATCCGCGTGTAGCGCCTCCAGCAGATCGTCGCTGCGTTGAACCAGTAATCTCTCGAGACCCCGGAGGCGTTCTTTGCGGAAAGCAACTTTTCGAGTCGAGCCCTGACGGAAATATGCACGTTGAGCTTCCAAAAGCGCTTTCAAATCGTAATCGTGAGGGTCAGGTAACGGGGCGGACATAGGCGAGGAGTACGTAAACAGCGGAAACCTCCCCATCGATAGCCCTTTACGGAGCTGTCGTCGAAAAAAATAGTCGACTTCAACCACTCCTGAATCGAAGAATAAGCATTCCTTTTTACCTTAAGAATGAGGGAAACTGGAAAAATATCCGAGAGGCATTTCAGCGAACATGAGAGGACCAGATTCTGATGGGTCAGGCAGTAGCCGGAAAAAAGTGATCATCATCGGTGGCGGGCCCGGAGGCGTTGCCAGCGCTCTTTTACTCGCGAGCCGCGGGGTCGAGGTGCATCTCTTTGAAAAACAGGATCGTCTCGGAGGTCGCACCGCGGCGCATGAGATCGAAGGGTATCAGTTCGATATTGGACCGACCTTTCTCATGATGAAGGGGCTTCTCGATCGAATTTTTTCAGAGGCCGGGAAATCCTCAGAGGACTATCTCGATTTTGTCCGGCTCGATCCAATGTATGAGCTCCGATACGATGATGAGATCTTCCGTGCGGGTGACAACGTCGAAGACACGAAGAAAGAAATCGAACGGCTCTTTCCGGGTCAGTCTGAGGGCATGGATCGTTTCCTTGAGCGTGAGAGATCCCGGCTCAATCGCTTACTCCCCGCTTTTGAGCGTGATTTCTCCAATCCTGCAAGAGTGCTGGATCCTGCCTTATTGCCGGCGCTGCCGCATCTTTCACTCGGGACGACTGTTTTCGACAACCTGAAGAAATACTTTACGGACGATAAGCTGGCCCTTCTTTTTTCGTTTCAGTCGAAGTATCTGGGCATGTCAGCCTGGGAGTGCCCGGGCGCTTTTGCGATGCTTTCCTATATGGAGCACGAGCATGGAATTTTTCACACCATTGGCGGTCTCAGTAAGATTCCCGAAGCACTTGGAAAAGCGGCCGCTGAATGCGGGGCGAACATCCACACGGGGACACCGGTGAAAGAGCTCATTCTTGACGGTAGAAAAGTCGCCGGAGTGGAACTTGAGAACGGCGAAAAGATCACTGCCGACAGTGTCATTATCAATGCGGATTTCGCCCAGGCAATGTCGCAGCTTGTCCCCGACGGGGCCTTGAAAAAGTACACGGCCGAAAAGTTGAGTTCGATGAAATACAGTTGTTCGACTTTTATGATGCATCTCGGTGTCAAAAAGGTCTACGACCTTCCCCATCACACGATTGTCTTTGCGAAGGACTACAAAAAGAACATCACCGAAATTTTTAATTCCGGGCGGGAATCAGCTGATATTTCCTTTTACCTTCGAAACGCCAGTGTCACCGACCCAACGCTTGCGCCCGAGGGGAAATCGAGCCTCTACGTTCTCGTTCCCACGCCGAACCTCGATGGTGAGATCGACTGGGAAACGGCGCAGACCCGCTATCGTGATCTGACGATGCGCGCTCTCGCCGAGCGCCTTGGAATGGATGATCTCGAAGAGCACATTGAGGTGGAAAAAATTTACACGCCGAAGACCTGGGAGAGCGAGCTCGATATTTTCAAAGGCGCGACCTTTAATTTGTCACACTGCCTCAGCCAGCTTGCCTTCATGAGACCGCGCAATCGCTTTGAGGAATTTAAGAACTGTTACCTCGTCGGGGGAGGCACACATCCCGGCAGTGGGCTGCCGACTATTTTTGAATCGGCCCGCATTTCGTCGAATCTCATTTCCGATTCCTTCGGATTATCTTATTCCAAAACACAAGTTTCTGTATGAGCGAAAACGCTTCCCCGGGGGGGAAAAAAGTCGTCGTCGTCGGAGCCGGTCTCGGAGGGCTGTCAGCTGCCGTTTCATTGCGTAGTGAAGGCTTCGATGTCGAGATCGTTGAGAAAAATGAGAAGGTCGGAGGGAAGCTGAATTTCAAAGAGATAGACGGCTTCGGCTTTGATCTCGGTCCTTCCATTTTTACCCTCCCTCAGTTTTTCGAAAGTCTTTGGGCCCGCGCCGGGAGAAGGATGGAGGACTATGTTCAGCTTGAATCAGTGAGCCCGCATTGGCGGAATTTCTTCGAAGATGGACTCGTCCTCGATCTATACGAGGAAATGGACCTCATGAAAACGGAGCTCGAAAAGCTTCCGGGAGAGATCGACAAAAACTGGGCTCAGTTTCAGGCCTTTCTCGAATACGGTCGTGAGCAGTATGCCCTTACTGATGAAGGTTATTTTGCAAAGGGGCTTGATAATGTCTGGGAAATGCTTCGTCACTATGGGTGGCGCCTCATGTTTAGAATGGATCACGGGCACACCATGTCGGAGTCCATTTACGACAAATTCGATGACGAATACCTCCGTCTTATTTTTGAATATTTTATCAAGTACGTCGGCTCCTCGGCGAAGGATGCTCCCGGCTACATGAACATGATGTCTCTGATCCAGTTCGACTACGGTCTCTGGTATGTGAAGGGGGGAATGTACAATCTGGCTCGCGGCCTCGATCAACTCGTCACGGATCTCGGGATTCAGACGCGTTTCAACAGCGAGGTTGCAGCGATTAATCATGCGGGTAAAGAGGTGACAGGCGTGACCCTGAAAAACGGGGAGACCCTCGCAGCCGATTACGTTGTCTGTAATATGGAGGTGCTGCCCGCCTATCGGAAGCTGCTCAGTGAGCCGCCGGTTTTCATGAAAAAGCTTGAGAAGTTCGAGCCCGCCTGTTCCGGGCTTGTTATTCATCTGGGCACCGATCGAATCTACGAGCAGCTCGCGCATCATAACTTTTTCTACTCGAAGGATCAAAACAAGCATTTTGATACCGTCTTTCAAAAGGGGGAGCTTCCGGAAGACCCGACAATCTATCTCGTCGCTCCGACCCGGACGGATCCCACGAAAGCACCGGAGGGTCACGATAATATTAAGATTCTTCCTCACATTCCGCCAATCAATCCTGACAAGCCACACACTCATGAGGAATACATGGCCTTGAAAGAACGGGTCATCGACAAGCTCGAGCGCATGGGGTTGACAGACCTTCGCAAGCATATCGTTGTTGAAGATGTCCTCACGCCGGTTGATATCGAGTCGATGTACTCCTCCAATCGGGGATCTATCTACGGAGTCGTGAGTGATTGGAAAAAGAATCAGGCCTTCAAGGCTCCGAAGCAGTCATCGAAGTATCGGAATCTCTTTTTCACCGGCGGCAGTGTGAATCCCGGTGGCGGAATGCCCATGGTTGTACTCTGCGGCCAGAAAGTCGCCGATCGTGTGCTCAAGCAGGAAGCAAAAATGTCTTAGTACGTGGCCGAGGTGTTTCATCGGTTCAGACCGCCGGTGCTTCCTGTTTGTAATCACGTCCAGCGAAACCTTCTATGGATCTTTTCATCTGGATTTTTCTTTTCATCACCCTCCTATGCTGGGTTGTTGGCTGGGTCATCTCAGCCCGGTTCCGGGTCGTGCCGTCACTTGCGCCTGGAGCGCCGAAGCCCATCGTAAAGATCTCCATCATCATTCCGGCGCGCGATGAGGAGGAGAATCTCTCCCGCCTCCTCCCATCACTCAAGGAGCAGGATTTCGCGGCTCATGAAATCATCGTTGTCGACGATCAGTCAACTGATGACACGGCGGGACTGGCGGAGCGGTATGGCGCCCGCGTCATCAATGGAGGGGCGCTCGCACCCGGTTGGTACGGCAAACCGTGGGCTTGTCAGCAGGGAGCGGATGCTGCCACCGGTGAGTGGTATCTTTTTCTTGATGCTGATACCGTGCTCGAGACGGGGGGGCTGCTTCGTATTGCCGACCTCTCAAACGATCCGTCGAGCGTGCACTCCATCTGTCCTCATCATCGCGTTAAGCACTCTTATGAGCAGCTTTCCGCCTTCTTTAATATCATCATGATTCTGGGGATGAACGCTTTTACCATGAGAGGGTCGTCCGCAAAACAGATCGGGCTTTTTGGTCAGGTGCTTTTTCTTTCTCGCGAACAGTACGAAGGAGTGGGTGGTCATGAGCCGGTGAAAAGTGAAGTGCTTGAGAACTTTCATCTTTCCCGATTTCTGACGGAGGCCGGTTACACCTGCCGGTGCTATCTAGGGCGGGGCACGATATGGATGAGAATGTTTCCGACAAATCTTCAAGATCTTGTGGCGGGTTGGAGCAAGGGGTTCGTCTCCGGGGCAGATAACACACCAAAGAGCGCACTCATCGGAGTTTCGATTTGGCTCTCCGGACTCATCATGAGTGTTATCGCCCTGACATTCATCCCTCTTGCTTCGAAGGCTGTGCTGTACGGGATCGCCGGCACTTACTTTCTCAGCGCGATTCAATCATTCTATCTGATGAAGAACGCAGGAACATTCAGTGTTCTCAATGCTCTCTTCTTTCCGCTAAGCCTCGCTTTTTACCAGGGGGTCTTTTTTAAAGCATTGGAGCGGAGGAAGCATGGTGGAGCGGTTGAATGGAAGGGGCGTCATGTTGGTTGATCTTGCTTATCATTGGATCATTCTTCTCAATCTCATCGGGATCCCCGCGATTCATCTCGGTATTTCATGGGCCTACACCCGGATGCCCCGTGATCGTTTCGATCCGGGCTCACCGCTTTTCCGGCAGCGCGCCTGGGAGAAAAAGGGGAAAACTTATCAAACCATGTTTCGCATTCGCAGCTGGAAGCATTTCCTTCCTGATGCCGCTCCTTGGTTCGATGGATTTGCCAAAGGTAGGCTCACGGACAAAGATTCTGAGTATTTTCGAAAATTTATCGCTGAAACCTGTCGTGGAGAAGCGGCTCATTATGCTCAGATTCCGGGGATCATGCTGACTCTTATCTGGAATCCCTGGCCGGTTGCCGCCATGGTCATCATTGTTTACGCGGTTTTTTCCAATCTCCCTTGTTTGATATTACAGCGATTCAACCGGGCGCGATTGCAGGCGTTTTTGAAATCCTAGCGTCGGTCTCACACCTGGTTTTCTCGCTCAAGGACGGGTAAATTTGATGGTAGCTCATTTACAAGAGGAGCGCCGGCGCGACCCGGTATGGCTGAAAAGAGATCATTTTCCGAAGTTTTCCTCGAACATTTTGAGGGTAGCCATTGTCGAAAGCTTCGGTTGTAATTATCCCGCCTCAATCGCGTCAACTATCTCGATTGGTGGCTTAGCGCACTATTGCTAAATTACGATTCGAGTCGGGTTCACGTGATCCGGCAAATTAAAAATAAAACCAAACTAAAAATGAAAACACTACTGGCTACACTCACTTGTGCGATCTTCGCTTCCGTTGCTTTTGCAGGAGAATATCCTGACATCAGCATCACCGAACTTGAACAAGCAATCGAAGAGGGGGAAGTGATCCTCCTCGATGTAAACGGATCTTCCTCCTATGCAAAAGGTCACATTCCGGGTGCTGTTGACTTCCGATCAGATGAATTGGATCTCGCTGCTGCTCTGGGTGATAACAAAGATAAGCTCGTTGTTGCTTACTGTGGCGGTCCTTCCTGCGCAGCTTACAAAGCGGGTGCCACTGCTGCGGAAAAAGCCGGCTTCACCAACATCAAACACCTCTCAGCTGGAATTTCCGGTTGGTTGCAGGCAGGAAAGCCAACGGAGAAAGCTGACGCCGAAGGGTGATCTGCTTTTTTTCAGTTAACTGAAAAATTCTCTTAAAAAGCGTTCTTGCGGTGTGCAGGAACGCTTTTTTTCGGTCCAGTTACCAGTCAGCCGGTAGATCTGAAATGGTTTCAGCGAGAATGGATCGGATTCTTGCTTTCTCCTCTTCGGATAGATAAGTGAATTGAGGGTCTTGACCATCGGGCGCGAGTGCGGTTTTCATCCGCCGGTAAATCAGCTTCTTGAAGCCGTCGGGCAGGTGCTGAAAGACAGGGGTATAAATCATGTAGCTGCAACGGTTTCGGAAGAGGCTCTTCTGAAGGTCGAAATCGCGGAGTGAGTCTCCTTTGCTGTCGACTTTCCGGGCCGTTAAAAAATCTTCTTTTAATCGGCTGTCAGCTGAGATTCCGCCTTCCGGTAAGTCTGCCTCATCGGCAAAAAGCAAATACCGGGTGATCAGTTCCACCTGTTGAGACATGGCAGCCTTGTCTTTTTCCTGAAATTGCCCCCGCCCGTGTTTCAGAGCTGTTCTGATCTGGTAATGAGCCTGGACGACCCGGTTCACGAAACCTGCCTGATGTTCATGCAGGAGATGGGCGAGAATATCACTGCTTGCGACCGGGAATTTTGCCCAATTAAATTCCTTCCCCGGGGGAAGTGGCGTAGTCACAATTCCGTCCGGGGTAAACCTCCCGGTTAGATTTCCCCAATGTGAGGCCAGCCCGTCAGCCCCGGTCACATGCCAGCCCCCGAAGCGTTCTTCCAACGGGACTCCGTGACCGGATTCCCCGCGTCGGAAAGAGTCTAAACTGCCGCCTCTCGGGCCCGGAATGACTGACTTGATGACAATCCCCGGCACTTCGAAAGTATCTTCTCCGGAATGGCAATTCATGCACCGCTTTGAGCGTTCGATGACGGGCCGGTTGCCTCCACGCGGGATGTCGAAAATATAGAAAATACCCCCGAGTTCGGGATCAATGGAAACAATCTCAATGCGGCCGCCCTGGACGTAGCCGAGATAGATGTCCTCGTTAAAATACAACGCCCTCGGAGTTTCAGGAGAAATAAGGCTGAGTTGCAGGCTCGTCGTCGAGTAGACCAGCATCTGTGACGACTCGGAAATATTCAGCGCTTTCAACAGGCTGGTTAAGAATTGTTTCTCGCTGGAGTAATTAAGTTTCAGTTTTCCTTCCTCCAGGTCCGCGATGATTCGTGAAAAAGGATCGTTTAGAGGCCGTTCCCAATACCCGTGCTCCGGCGCCTTGATGTCAGAAAAGCTGAACTCCTCTTCAGCTCCGAAAGACCATTCCAGGACATTGAAAGCAAAGATCAGAACAGCCGCAGTACCGCAGAAGAAGTTCGACATACCCATAAGCTAACGATCGTTCCCGTTTCCCCGCAAGTCCCGCCGACGTCTCATCAACGTTACAGCGAACACCAATAAAGGGACAGACCTCCAGTTTATTAACCTTGAAATGTTCTTATGAACAGTTAATATGGTTGTTTCATGAGGACAGCTAGATTGCTCGGGGAGGGGCGTTCCTTCTATCACGTGATGTCGCGGGTCGTGGATCGGCGAATGATTTTTGAGGCCGGGGACAAAGAGGTTTTTCGAAACATCATGCGGAGCCTGGAGGCCTTTACCGGTGTTCGGGTAGTGACTTACTGCCTGATGACGAATCATTTTCATCTCCTCCTCGATGTGCCCGGGAAGGGTGAACTGAAGCCTTTATCTGAGGATGACCTTTTGAGTGTTCTTCCGGGTCTCTATGATTCTTTTACCGTATTGGGGGTAAAACAGGAGTTGGAGCGGGCGCGCCTTGCCGGAAATGAGACGTGGCGAGAGGAGATACTGTTCCGTTATGAGAAGCGCCGGGGTGACATGGGACTTTTTCTCAAGGATTTGAAACAACGTGTCACTCTCTACATGAACAAACGTCTCAATCGTACGGGGACCCTGTGGGAAGGGCGTTACAAGAGTGTTTTAGTGGAGGGGAGTGAGACAGCCCTGGTCACCGTGGCAGCATATATCGATTTAAACCCGGTGCGGGCCGGGATGGTTGAGAGGCCGGAGGATTATCGTTGGGGTGGCTATGCGGAAGCTGTTTCAGCGTCGCGAGGGGCGAAGCAGGCCCGGGCCGGACTCGGGACGGTGTTGAGTGCATCGTTGTCGGATCCTGATTTTAAAGTGGACTGGCATCGAACGCAGGACTGCTATCGGCTTTATCTTTATGACGGTGAATTGGGAGATTCTGCTGAAGAAGCAGGGGGGAGTGACGATCGTTGCGAAGATAGGAACGGAAGGAGGGATCAAGCGTTACCCGGGCAAAGGGCTGTTCCGGTACGCCAGATTCTACGCCGACGGGTGAGATATTTTTGTGACGGCGCTATTCTCGGGACAGCTGAATTTGTGGATGCGGTATTCACGCGCGAGCAAAAACAGCGGCAGCGATATGGAGTAAAGCGCAAAACCGGGGCGAGGATCATGAAAGGGGCTGACTGGGGCGAGTTGCGGGTCTTGCGGAATTTACAGAAGGAAGTGATTTCCAGTCCTCCCACCTGAAGAACGGTCATTCCGGTGATGAAATTATCTTTGATACGGGACGTCGCTGATCGATATCTGTCGACATTGGACTATTTGCGCTATGGTGGAAACCTCATTGAGAGCCCCCCATCGCATGACTCGTTTGCATCCTATCATCGTGGTGACCGTGATCGGCGCGATCGCCGCTTTTTGTATCATGCGGGTGCAATTTTCGGCGACGCTTTACGAGATGTTGCCGGCAGATCTCCCGGAGGTTCAGGGGATGGATCGTCTCAACCGATACTTCAGCCGTGACGGGCAGCTCATCGTAACGGTGAAAGCAGAGGAGGCATTTGTTGCAGAGGAGGCGATCGTTTCGTTGTCCGAAACCCTCGAGGAAACCCCTGAATTGATTGGCGATGTGTTCCGTGAGCTTTCTCTGATGGAAATGGTCACGGATGGGGGAGGGCTTCTGGCCTGGCTTTGGATGAATGGTTCTCCGGAAGATTTGTCGGAGCTGGAGGCTCGACTATCGCCGGAGGGTTCCCGCGTCGCGCTCGCCGGGGCGATGGATTCCCTTCAGAATGGTTTTTTTGATCAGGATGTAGTGGTGACGAGCTACGATCCCTTGGGATTCTCTAAGATAGGAGATCTTCTCGACCGGGAGGGAAGTTCTTCAAATCCGGATCCGATGACCTCTCCGGACGGGACCTTTCAGGTCATGTATGTCGAAGGTAGCGGCGTTGATTTCTCAAATTATAGAGACGCGGAAGTTTGGTTGAATCAGGTTAAGCAGCTCGTGGAGAGCTGGAGGCAGGAATGGATTGCGATACATGGGGAGAGTGCCTTGATGGAGGTCGGCCTTACCGGAACTCCTGCTTTCATGGCGGAGGTGGGGACAGAAATGGAGAAGGATATGACGGTTTCGGTCGTCGCGACGATGCTTCTGATTTCGTTGCTCTTCTGGATCATGCACCGGCAGACACGCCCCCTTTCATGGCTTGTTTCGGCAATGCTGGCGATCCTGGCTATTACTATTTTGATCGGGGGGGTAATCTTTGGAGACCTCAGTGTGATGAGTGCAGGTTTCGCTGCCATCCTCATGGGTTTAGCCGTGGATTACGGCATCGTGCTTTACCGGGAGGCGATGGATTCAGGCGGTGATGCGAGGGAACTCCGTCGTTCGGTGGGGCCGGGGATTTTCTGGGCGGCGGCAACCACGGCGGTGGTTTTTCTTTCGCTTAATTTGAGTTCTCTCCCCGGGCTCGCGGAAATGGGGAATCTTGTCGCCATGGGTGTTGTCGTGGGAGCGTTGGTGATGCTCTATGGCTTTGGTCCTGTCGCGGTCAGTTTCAATAAAGGTGTTGCCCGGAAAAGTGGATTTGAGCTGACCGGAAGAGGGGCTACCCGTTTCTCCTCGGGCATTCTTGCGATTTTGATTCCAGTTCTCGCCGCGATCTCGATGGCGGTGAAAGAGATGCCTCATCTAGAGGCGAACTTTCATCCTTTTCGAATTCGGGAGAGTCCTTCAATGGTTGCCTGGCAGCAACTGCAGTCTGAATTGGCGGGAAGAGAAAATTCGGTACCCACAGTGGTCACGGGGACATCGATTGCTGAACTGCGTGAGGAACTTTCAGCCGCGAACGAGAGGATGGTCATGGCAGAGGAGAAAGGTCTTCTCGTTCAGTCTGTGATGCCCTTTGCTTTCATTCCCGATCCGGTTCATCAGCGGAAGAATCTTCCTGCGATTAGAAAGCTGTTTCTTGAGAAAGACCGGTTACTTGCGGAAATCAACGAGGCCGGATTTTCCGAAGAGGGGGCGGAGTTAACGCAAACGGTGTTGAATGCCTGGGCTGATTACGCGGGGCAGCTGGAGAAAGGTCAGGTTGCGGAGCCAGGCGGCAAACTCGCGGAGTGGTCGATTGATCGGCTTTTCGCTGAAAAAGAGGGCGTCTACGCGGCGCTCGCGACGGTTAAGCCGGCGGAGCCACGTGATCGGGAATGGGTTGCCGCCATCTGCAATTCGAATACGGTAGTTGCCAGTCTCGGGTCACTTGGGACAGCTCTGAACGAGCGTATTGGAAAGGATGTTCTTCGTGTTTTTGTTCCGATGATGGTGGTCCTCTCAATCATGCTTGGTGTCGTCTTTCGAAATTGGAAAGATCTTGTGCTGAGTCTCTTTGCTCTGCTTTTCACCGGTTGTGTCATCGTTATATTAACGGTGTGGACGCCCATGAGCTGGAACTCGTTTAACATCTGCGGCCTTCCGCTTTTGTTCGGGACCGGTCTCGACTTCAGCATTCACATGATTTTTGCGCTGCGCCGGAGCAGTGGTGATGTTGTCGAGGCACGCGACGGCATCGGTAAGGCCCTGCTCTTTTGCGGGACTTCTTCAGCGATCGGTTTTGGTTCATTGGCAAGCGCTTCGGCTTATGGTCTTGCCAGTCTTGGATTCGTTTGTGCTGTCGGAATTCTTATTAATATGGTGGTAGCGGTGTGGTTACTTCCAAGGTGGTATCAGAGGCTGCACCACCTTTCCGGCTGACAAATAGTTAAGATAAGTTTATCATTGTGCATGATGGTATCCTCCAGCCGATCCTTCCTGCGCAACGTCCGGTTTTATTTGGTTCTATGCGCTTGCGCGGCGACGTTTTCCCATGCTGCCGATATGTCAGTGGTCGATCGATGGATGGCGACGAATAGCGGGATCCATTCGATCAGGATAGACTTCACGCAGACTCGGACGATGCGGTCGATTAAAATGCCGATTCGTCAATCGGGATCACTTTGGTTGAACTATGGTTCAAATCAGTTTCGCTGGCAGGTGGGAGATCCTGCTCAGACGATTGTGACCAAGTTTCGCGGGAACCTTTTCATTATTCGGACGCAGATGAAGAAGTATGAAAAGCGTGCCGCCGGATCCGGTGATGTTCCTCCGGGGCTTATGGCGATGGCAACCGGGTTTCCCCGTTCTACCAGCGAGTTTCAGCGAAAGTACAGCGTTCAAACTATTGAGGTAGTCGGCAGTGCTTTCCGAATTGTGACGCAACCAAAAGGACAGGAAGGTCGTGGAGTGAAGACTTTCATTTTTATGGTCGGTCGTGATGACTACCGACTCCGGGGCATGGAGATCTATCTGGACGATGGATCTTTTGTCAAAACCGCATTCGATCGGGTAATCCCGAATATCGGTTTACCGGGTGATCTTTTCACACCGGACCTTACCGGTTATAAGGAAACAAAGTTCTAGAGGCGGTTTTTCTTCGGCAATTCAACTTTCTCGAAGGGAGCGGTTACCCCTCCCGAAATCGGTGCTGCATCTTTTTCTTCGGCAACCTCGGGATCGTCAGGATTCTTTAAACGGCGCAATTGATTGGTCAGCTCCGTGTTTTTCTCCGTTAGGACCTCAATTTGATCCTGTAGTCTGATCATAACGCTCTCTTCTTTGGTGAAGAGGCTTCCGCTTGCAACGCGTTTCCAATAGACGCCGTAGAACCATCCCGAAATCGACAGACTGATCAGTATAAGCACTCCAAGAGACTGGATGGGAGTCAGCTTCATCGTTTCCGGGAGGCTTCTCTATTTGTCTTTTTTACCAAAAAGGCGCCCGAGCCCTTTGCGCTTGTCAGGGCTTGTTTCGGCGGCGGAGCTATTTTGTACCGGTGCAGATTCCTCAGGTTGTTTTTCATCCTGCGGTGTTTTGACCTGGCCGAATAAGCCTCTTTTGACCACTGTTGTATTGGGCTTGGCATCGTCAGGAAGTTCTTCCTGTGTGATGACAAGTTTGAGATCGGACGGGATATTTTCGACATAGTCCCAGCTGCGTGCCGGTTTTTTCAAGCCCTGTGGCGTATACTCCTGAACTTTTCGACGGATCAGGGTTCCCGCGGCGTCATAGACCTGTTCTTCGACGAAACGGCCGAAGGCGTCGTAGAGAAGGAGCCCGCGATATTTAAATTGATCCCGACCGTCGTAGATCATGACCTCGGCAGGGCGTCCGGACTGGTCGAGCATGACTATACGCCGCTGGAGGCGAACGCCGTTCTTGCTTTTCGTTTCCTGCTCGAGTGTGTTGGAAAGATTGTCCTGTTTGGACTCCGTGTAGGAACCGTCGGTGTGGTGGATAGCACGACCCCAGATATCGGCATTCTTGCCATTCATCCGGCTGATACGTGGATTGTACTGCCCGAGGGCCTGACGCTTTCCCTCTGGAAGGATCATGTCGCCGCCCGAATAGGCGGCACCCGCGCCGTCGTTTCCGGAGGACGTGCCCCCGGCCATGGAATGCGACCCTGCCGCTTGTTGCCGCGCCTGCTGGATTGCCTGCTGGTTGACCGCGGCTTGTCCGGTCGGGGTTTTGTTGTGAAACTGAGAGTGGGCAGTGGAAAAAGTCATTCCCACTGAAAAAAACAGCCCCACCGTCTTGATTCTCCGTCCACTCATTATCCAGCGCATGAGTGACTACAATACGGGCACAGCGGCGGAGTGGCAAGCCAATCCACGGATCGAAGCAAGGAGCTTCCGGGTCTCAGAGAGCTGCAAGATAACGTTCGGCATCGAGGGCTGCCTGACAGCCGTTGCCGGCAGCCGTGATCGCCTGGCGGTAAACATGGTCGGAGACATCACCTGCGGAAAAGAGGCCGGCAATGTTCGATTTCGTGTCATGTCCGTTTTGGATGATGTATTTTTCGTCGTCGAGGGCGACACCGGAACCGTCGAGAAACCCGGTCGCCGGATCGTGGCCGATTGCTACGAAAACACATTTCACTTCGAGCTCAGAGCTTTCGTTGCTCTGATTATTGAAGAGCGTCACTGCCCGAACTTCGCCTTCGTCGTCCGTGAGGTATTCCGACACTTCAGAGTTCCAGACGGGTTCGATCTTGTCGTTTGTGAGGACCCGGTCGCCCATGATCTTCGAGGCGCGAAGCTGATCACGTCGGTGAACGAGGTAAACTTTGCTCGCAAATTTGGTGAGAAAGTCAGCTTCTTCGCAGGCAGAGTCTCCCCCACCGATCACAGCGACGGGAACATCGGGATAGAAAGCTCCGTCGCATGTCGCGCAGGAAGTTACTCCATGTCCGATCAGTGACATTTCGTTTTCGAGGCCGAGATAGCGTGGGATTGCTCCGGTCGCGACGATGACTGCCTTCGCCTCGTAAGTTGTACCGCCCTGCGTTTCGAGAGTGAAGTGCCCTTCGTCTTCCTTTTTAACTGAACTGACCAGGTCGTATTCGACTCGTGTACCGAATTTTTCAGCCTGTTTCTGCATGTTCATCATAAGCTCCGGTCCTTGAATTCCTTCGGGAAAACCGGGAAAGTTCTCGACTTCAGTGGTCGTGGTGAGCTGGCCGCCAGGTTGTTCGCCGGCGAGGACGAGTGGATTCAGATTGGCGCGTGCCGTATAGATCGCTGAAGTCCAACCGGCGCAACCGGTACCGATGATAATGACGTTTTCCATGGGCGGAATGTGCGGGGTAATAGGGGTTGAATCAATCGTAAAAATGTCTCAAACGGAAGACTCGTGATCTCGATTATTTCGAGGGTGTATTGAAACGGTCCGTCTCCCTTTTCGGGCCGGGGGTGGTTTCCGTAAGCCTTTCCGCAGGTTGTTCCTTAAAGTCGTTTATCGTGAAAGCTCCTGACAAAAAATTGAGAGAGATTGTTTATCCATAGAGGGACAGACCTCTAATTTGACAGGGTTTTCACATAGAGGGACAGACCTCCAATACGACAGTGTCGGGGTTTTCACATAGAGGGACAGACCTCCAATACGACAGTGTCGGAGACGTTACGAGGCAGGCGGTAAAAATTGAGCGCAAAGAATAGAGGGACAGACCTACAGTCATCGGCGCTGTGGTTTATCACTCAGCTGCGCTGGGCGAAAAGCGTGACGAGTTGCAACCGGTTTGATAGGATACCGGCGATGACTTCGCGCCTTCGATTTTTGCTCACGGTTCTTCTATTCGTTGGGGTGGCCGCGATGCTTTATCGGTCGGCAGGGTCGGTTTGGCGCCCTTTGTATGCCGAAGTAAAGGGGGAAAGAACCGTCAAATCAGTGGTCGCCGGGTTAGTTGCGAAGGGGAAGGGGCTGTCGCCGGAGGAAGCGGAGATTACGAAGAGTGTCACGCTGATCGGTTTGAAAAAAGAACGGCTTCTTGAGGTTTGGATTACTGATGAGGAAGGTCAGCATCAAAAAATTCGCGGTTATCCCTTTACCGCATTCTCCGGGAAATCAGGTCCGAAGTTGCGGGAAGGGGATTTGCAGATTCCGGAGGGGGTTTATGAGGTCGAGTATCTCAATCCGCGGAGTAGTTATCACTTATCGGTGAAGTTGAACTATCCGAACGCGTTTGATCGTGCGAAAGGGAGAGAAGACGACCGTGAGTTTCTCGGGGGAGACATTTTTATCCACGGGCGGGCGGTCACGATTGGATGTATTCCGATAGGCGACGAAGCAATTGAGGACCTGTTCACGATCATTGCTCAGACAGGGCCATCGGAAGTGAAAGTCATTTTGGCTCCGGGTGATTTTAGAATCTCAAATGAGTTTCCTGAGATTTCAGCAGTTGAATGGGAGAAAGAATTGTATTCAATCGTAAGTGAAGAGATAGCGAGGTTCGTTCCGTAGGTCCGACGGCCTTAAAAACGAAGCAGGACTGTTCGCTTTTGTCCTGAACAGAATTCTGCCCCCGACGAGCGGGGATTGGCCCGGGCTAAATGCTCAGCTTTCCCTCGCTCTTAATTCTTTGCGGACCACGGCGCTGTCGCTGTGCTGCCATTCTCGAGCCGCCTCAATATGATCGGCACAGAACCAGAGAAGGCCTTTCGGGTGTCCGGGGCGATCGAGTGGTTTGAAGTCCCTGAAGCGGACGAGATCGAAATCGAGCTCAGGATGGTCCCGCTGCTCGCGATCACAGACTGCGCAGGCCGGAGGTTTCATTTCAGTCTGCTAATCTTCAATGGGCACTAGTAGCTCTTTGCAAAAATGACGCGGCCTTCGGCCGGCTTTCCGGTGAAGATGCAGGTGCCGGCTTCTCCGCGCAGCGTTGAGTCCTTGGGAATACAGCGTACGGTGACTTTCAGTTCCTGTTGGAGCGCTTCCTCGTCGGCGACACTTCCCGCCCAGTGAACGAGGGCGAAACCTCCGTGGATCTCAGGCTGCTTTTTGTTTTCTGCAGTGAAAAAAGCGCGGAATTCATCCATCGAGGAAATCTCAACGGTGTGCTCTTTCCGGAAATCGAGCGCACGTTTGAGAAGGGTGTCCTGAATCGATTGCAGCGTTTCGACGATGCCGGAGACGGCTTCTTCGTTCGGGATGAATTGTTTATCCTTTGGAGCACGGTCTCGGCGAGCCATGGCGACGGATCCTTTCTCAAGGTCGCGTGGTCCAATTTCGATGCGAACGGGAACGCCTTTCTTGATCCACTCCCAGGTCTTTACGCCGCCACCGAGGTCGCGCTTGTCGATTTCGACAGAGATCTTTTCATCGTGAAAGCGCTGCGCTTTGATCTCAGCGGCCAGTTTTTCACAGGCTTCGTGAACCGGTGCTTCGTGTTCGGGCTTGGGTGTCACCGGGACAATCACCACTTGTGTCGGGGCAACTCGTGGAGGGAGAATGAGCCCGTCGTCGTCGGAGTGCGCCATGAGTAGTGTGCCGATAAGGCGGGTACTCACCCCCCAGCTTGTCGTCCAGGCAAATTCGCGCCCCTGCTCACGCCCTTCGAATTCGATGCCGGCGGCCTTGGAGAAATTCTGTCCGAGAAAGTGTGAGGTGCCTGCCTGAATCGCTTTCCGATCCTGAACCATCGCCTCGACCGTGAAGGTGTTGAGCGCACCGGGGAATCGCTCGGCTTCGGTTTTTTCTCCGGCGATAACGGGCACCGCAAGGTGGTCGGTGAGAAAACGCTCGTAGACCTCGTGCATCTTCGTGGTTTCCACCATCGCCTCTTCCGCGGTTTCGTGCGCGGTGTGACCTTCCTGCCAGAGGAACTCGGCAGTGCGCAGGAAAAGGCGGGGGCGCATTTCCCAACGCATTACGTTGGCCCATTGGTTAATGAGGAGGGGAAGATCGCGGTAGCTCTGAACCCAGCGTGCGAAGGCAGCGCCGATGATCGTTTCGGAGGTCGGGCGGATCACATAGGGTTCGGTCAGCTCGCCGGCGGGCACCATTTTACCATCTTTCAGTTCGAGGCGGTGATGAGTGACGACGGCGCATTCGGTCGCGAATCCTTCAACGTGCGTCGCTTCTTTTTCGAGATAGCTGACGGGAATGAGGAGAGGAAAGTAGGCGTTCTTGTGTCCGGTGTCTTTGAACCACTGGTCGAGCTGCTTCTGGATCTGTTCCCAGAGACCGTAACCCCAGGGCTTGATCACCATGCAGCCGCGCACTTCCGAATTTTCGGCGAGATCGGCGGCGCGTACGACTTGTTGATACCACTCCGGGAAATTTTCGTCACGGGTGGGTGAGATCGCGTTTTTGGGTCCTTTGGCCATGGTCTTAAAAGTGGAGATAAAAACTCAGCCCGACCGTATCCACCTGAGGGCGAATTGCCAGCAGGGAAATTAAGAGTACCTTGGAAGGGTGAAAATCGCGCGCTTCTTCATTTCCCCGGATCATAACTACGTTGGTCATTATGGCGGTCCTGCAGGGACAAATCCCATTATTGAGGTGGATGAGATAGAATGCGTTGCCGGAAGCGGGATCAGGAATGATCGATATTTTGATTACAAGCCGGATTTTAAAGGGCAGATCACCTTTTTTGAGCAGGAGACTCACGACCGGCTCTGTGAAGAATTCGGCCTTTTTGACAAAGGTCCCGAGAGCTACCGCCGAAATGTCATTGTTGAAGGACAGGACCTGAATGAGTTCATCGGGCAGGAGTTTGAGATTCAAGGCCTGAGATTTATCGGCACCGAGGAGGCCAAGCCCTGTTTCTGGATGGAGGAAGCTCTTTGCAAAGGGGCGTTGAAATTTCTCGTCGGTAAAGGCGGTTTGCGCGCCAGGATCCTCGAGGGCGGCGTGTTGCGGAAAGAGTGAGGGCGGTCACAAGCTTTCTGAATATTCATCGGTGCGACGAACTTCACTTTTTCATGACTCTTGATATCTCCACTCCGGCGCTGCTTTTTCCGGCGGTCAGCCTGCTCTTTCTCTCATACACGAATCGATTTCTTCATCTTGCGGCGCTGATTAGAAATCTCCATCGTGACTGGATTGAGCTGAAAGATGAAGCACTCCGTGCACAGATTAATAACCTTCGAAGGCGCTTGAAGCTGATTCGCTGGATGCAGCTCCTTGGCGCGGTGAGTCTTCTTCTCTGCGTGGTGTCGATGGTCGCCGTGGTTGCGAATTATACCGTGACCGGGATGGTGGTATTTGTCACCGCTTTGGTCCTCATGGGGCTTTCGCTCGTGTTTCTTACCCTGGAAATCTGGTGCTCGGGTGGAGCACTTCAAATCCTCCTCAATCGAGTTGAGAAAGAGTGATTTCCTTGCTTCTGCCGGGGAGGAGAATTCTATCTTACCGGGCGGCAAGAGCTTCGTCGACTTCACGGCTGCGATCACCTGGGCTGCCTGAGTGACGTGAGACGAGTCGGTAGGTCACGGGAACGACAAAGAGGGTGAAGAGTGCCGAGAGGGCGACACCGAAAAGGATGACGATGCCGACGACGAACCGGGTTTCGGCTCCTGCCCCGCTGGAAAGGACAAGGGGCAATGAACCCATCACCGTGGTGAGTCCTGTCATTGCAATGGGTCGGAAACGGAGCACGGATCCGTCAATCACAGCCGTGTCAAAGTCGACGCCTTCGCTGCGCAACTGATTGATAAACTCGACGATGAGAATGCCGTTTTTCGCGGCGAGTCCGATGAGCATGATCATTCCGATTTGGCTGTAGATGCTCTGAGCCTGCCCGGTGAGATAGAGGCCTAAGAGAGCGCCCACCACCGCGACCGGAACAGCAAGCATGATCGTGAAGGGATGAACGAAACTCTCGAATTGAGCAGCAAGCACGAGGTAGACCACGAGGAGAGCGAGAATGAAAATAAAAGCGACTGATCCGCTGGAATCCCGCAGTTCAAGGGATTCTCCTTTGTAATCAATAACCACTTCGTGCGGGAGAACTCTCGCTGCGGCTTCGTCGAGAAAATCGAGTGCTTCACCAAGGCTGTATCCAGGGGCGAGGTTTGCTTCGAGCGTGATTGCCCGAATTCTGTTGTATCGGTTCAGTGAACCTGAGTCCGCGAACTCCCGGGTTTTGACGAGATTGGAAAGAGGGATGAGTTGGTCAGTTGTTTCGGATCGGACAAAGATATTTTGAAGGTCGCCGGGAGAGCGTTTCTGATCCCATTTTCCTTCAATAATGACGTCGTATTCTTCACCCTTATCGGTAAAGGTGGTGACCTGCCGGGATCCTAACAGTGTTTCAAGCGTCCGGCCGATGGCATCAATCGGGACGCCGAGATCGGCGGCGCGGGTCCGGTCGATATCGACTCCAATCTGAGGTTTTGTCTCTTTGTAGTCGTAGTCCATCCCGGTGATGCCGGGATTCTTCGCCACCTCAGCGAGCATGAGGTCCCGCCACTCAGCGAGGGTTTCGTAGTCAGGACCGCCGAGAACAAACTGAATCTTCGTTGAGAGGCCTCGTGAAAGGCCCTGGCGCATGATAATGAAGTGTTGTACGCCGTGAATCTCCGACAGTTTAGCTTTCGCTTCTGCCATGATTTCATCGGCAGGGCGTCGTTCCGACCAGTCATTGAGGTTGATGATGGAGACCACCTGGTTGTAATCGAGAGCATCTCCGAATCCCCTTGGAACACGCACGAGGAGGCGCTGAATCTCCCCGGTTTCAGTAAGATACATCAGTTTTTCCTCCACCTGGTGGGCGATATCGAGGCTGTATCCGTAGGTCGTCCCTTCAGGTGCTTTTGAAATGATGAAAAATGCGCCCCGGTCCTCAGTCGGAGTGAATTCACTTGGAATGGATTTGAGAAGGAACCATCCCCCTGTAAGAATGCCAATAATGAGAAGGGCACTAAGCCAGACTGCACCCACTGTTTTCTCGAGGACTTTCCGGTAGACCACTTCAAGGCGGGTGAAAATGGCTTCGACCGTGCGTGTGACGAGGTTGGATCGTGTTGCGTCCCCTTGACGCAGCAGTTTGGAGCTGATCATTGGACACAATGTCAGGGCAACGAAGCTGGAGAAGCTGACTGCCACCGCAAGCGTCACTGCAAACTCGGTGAAGAGTTTACCTGTCTCACCGGGAAGGAAAGTGATGGGAAGGAAAACGGAAACTAACACGAGGGTGGTTGCGATCACCGCAAAGGCAACCTGGCGCGCGCCGAGGAATGAGGCGAGGAGGGGAGTTTCCCCTTTTTCGATTCGTCGATAGACATTCTCAAGCACAACAATGGCGTCATCAACGACAAGCCCGATCGCGAGCACAAGGGCGAGGAGAGTGAGAACATTGACTGAGAAATCAAGTGAGTAGAGCAGGATCGCGGTGCTGACGAGAGACACGGGAACGGTCACTGCGGGGACGAGTGTGGCACGAACGCTTCCGAGGAAAAGATAGATGACGAGGACAACAAGAACGACGGAGATTAGGAGGGTGCTACGCACTTCGCTCAGGCTGGATTCAATGAAAGTGGAAGTGTCGTAGCTCTGTTCAAGCTTCATGTGGTCCGGGAGTACTTTCCGGATTCGATCGGCCTCGGCCTTGGCGCTTCGAGCGACATCGAGAGTGTTAGCACGGGATTGTTTAATAATACCGAGACCGACCATGGGAACGGCATTGCCACGGAATGAGAGACGCGGCTGACTTCCGCCAAGTTCGACGTGTGCGACTTCTCCGAGGAGAACTTGATATCCGTCTTCTCCCCTCTTAAGGACAAGGCTTCTGAAGTCAGCTTCACTTCGAAACTCACGCTGAAGCCTGACCGTGAATTGACGGTCGAGGGACTGTACCGTGCCTGCGGGGAACTCCACGTTTTGTTCTCTGAGAGCATCTTCGACGTCAGTCACGGTGAGGTTGCGGGCCGCGAGTGCTTCACGATCGAGCCATACCCGCATCGCATAGCGTGAGGCACCGCTGATGCGTATGCGAGCGACACCCCGAAGAATTGAGAGTCGATCAACAAGATAGCGGTCAGCGTAGTCGGCCAGTTCGAGAGGTGACATCCCCTCGCCGGTGAGGTTCAGCCAAAGCATGACTTCAGTGGCAGAGTCCTCCTTCGTGATCTCCGGAGGATCGGCTTCGTCAGGCAGATTGTCGAGGAGGCCGGAAACCGCCTCGCGAAGATCGTTTGCGGCAGCATCGATGTCGCGGTCGATGAGAAACTCGACGCTCACTTCTGAAACTTCATCAATGCTCGTCGACGAAATATTTTTGATCGCTTCAACGGTGCTGATACGATCCTCGACCAGCTGCGTGATGCGCCTTTCGACGACGGCCGCAGAAGCGCCGGGGTATGTGGTTTGAATGCTGACAATTGGTGGATCAATATCAGGATACTCCCGGACCTGGAGTCTGAGGTAGGATACTGCGCCGAAAGCGAGGAGCAGCAGGCTCATGACGCTCGCCAGGACGGGGCGGCGTACGGAAATGTCGGAGAGCACCATTGGTTAGAATGTGGGAGTAGCGGTGGGATCGAAAGCGGGGGTGACGCCTTCAAAGGAACCTGCAACGGTGACTTTCGCTCCGTCTTCGAGGGACAGGACTCCATCTGTCACAATTTGTCTCCCTTCAACGAGACCGTCGGTAATTTCAACGTAGCCCGGAATTCGCGATCCGAGTTTGATTTCAACGAGGTTTACGATTCCATCATTGAGAAGGTATACCGACTGGTTTGAACCGACTGAGACGACAGCTCTCTCAGGGATGACGAGTGTGGTTCTCTGGTTTCGCTTCAGTTTGACCGTTAAAAGCATTCCGGGGCGAAGGCGCTTTTCTGAGTTGGGAATCAGTGCTCTTACCGTGACTGAGCGCGTCACTGGATCGATACGGGTATCGATGGTGCTTACCGTCGCCGCAAATGTTTCGCCATCGAATGCCGCTGAGTTGGCTTGAAGTTTGGTTCCGGCGGATAGTTCGGTGAGGAATACTTCAGGCACTTGAAAGTCGAGTTTCATCGGATCGATTTGATCGATGGTGGTAATGATAGTGCCGGGCTCAGCCATTGCTCCGGGACTGATGCGGCGCAGTCCGACGATGCCGTCGAAAGGCGCGACGATGCGCCGGTCGTCGAGCATTGCCTGCATTCGAGCGAGGCTGGCGATGGCGATTTCGCTGCGGGTGCGGCGTTCGTCGAGGGTCACTCCGGCGATCGCATCGCGTTCCGCGAGAACCTCGAGACGGGCGACTTCACGGCGTTCCTCGGCGAGTTCCGCATCGACCATTTTAATCGCAGCGGTTTCTTCGTCGCTTGCGAGCTGTGCAAGAAGTTGGCCCTTTTTAACTTCCTGCCCGTCATCAAAGTGGAGGCTTTCAACCCGGTCGGTGACATTTGAGGAGACATCGACTGATTCCTGTGAACGGAGCGTTCCGATCGCGACGGTTTCATCAAAAAGCTCGCGTTTCTCGACAGCAGTAACCCTGACAGGGACAGGAGGTGATGCTGTTGTTGTGGTAGAGCCGCCGCCTTTCTCATCACATCCTGTGATGAATGTCAGGCCTAAGAGGAGGGGGAAGTATTTAAAGCTCATTTTGTCGGGGGCGACAATACCGCCGTTAACAGTTACGTCTCTGGATCAGAGTTCGTAAAGGCAGGACTGACACAATTAAACGTAACTTGACGCTTAATCCTCCCGGGTTAGGCCAAATATGTTGTCGAAGTGTGAGGCGAGTTCACCTGTTGCTGAATCGGAGACGGGTTTAAAGTCGCTGAAGTTCCCGCAAGTTTGCGGGGTGTGCTCAACCCCGGTCGGCTTGCCGGATTTCGGCGAGGGCATTTCGGATAGGGCTCTCTGTAACAGTCCTCACAGAGTCCCCTAAGCAGGCGATCTCTCCGACTTCAGGTGTTACCTCATCATTTATAGTGAATGAGGTCATTGCCTTTATTGAGAGGCAGCTTATCGGGGTAGCACGGCTCCTCCGTCTGTCGAGGTCTCCGTGAGAGTGCCTCTGCGAAAGCGTCCGGCGCTGACAGGAAAAGGGATGAGGCGAGAGCGCTTCGGTGTCGGAACCTTCTTCGTGGTTGGGTAAAGTTGAGGGCGATTATGATGAGTTTGAAGGGGTTCTTCGATAGAACCGTTCTCCTCCTCATTGGTTACGAAAGAAATATCGAGCGCTTCGAGCCAGTCGCTGAGTGCCTGATAGACGCGTTCACTCCCGGATTCGTGGAAGATCCAGTGGCCGTGCCCGGCAAAGCCGTGGTATTCAGCCTGTGGATAGTGATCGTAGATTGCTCGAGCTACTCTTGGCGGGATGATTTTGTCCTCCATCGAGGAAACGACAAGAATCGGTGTCTTGATTGATTCAGGGTCAACTTGAGTTGTCTTTGATCGATCCAGCATGGAGAAAACAACTTCAAAAAAGCAGCGTCCGGATTCCGGCTTCAAGGTGTTGATGATTTCGCCGGCTTTTTCCGGTCGAACACAATTGAAGATCCCGTATTTTCCGAGACGGGCGTTGAGACGGTGATTTCGTCGCCAGAAGAATGGCTTGAGAAGGACACTCAGGGTTGTGAGTGCCGTAGAGGGAAACAGGTGGTTGATGCCGCTTGAAGCTGCTGAGTTCAAGAGAATGAGAGGGCCTGTCTCAATGCGTGCAGAAACGAGTTGGGCAACGAGTCCCCCCATAGAGTGTCCGATGATAACCGGTGGAGTTTCGAAGCGTTCATTGAGAATGAATGCTTCAATTGAGCTGACGTATCTTTTGATCGAAAGTGGTGACTGGGTCATCCGGGATAATCCGGATTCCCTGTCGTGTCCCGGTAGATCAGGCGCGTGAAAACGGTGGCCGGCCTTTTCAAAAAACTCCTTCAGTGGGGCAGCCACGTTGCCGTGGCTCCACATGCCGTGAATAAATACGATGTCAGCCATGAGAGGTATAAGGAGAGAAAAATTTAGAAGCGGCGTGTGTAACTGAGAGTGATGATGTCCCAGTCTGAGGTGTAGTTTCCGTTAAAGGCGGGTTTCAGGTTTCCGCTGACACTGGTCGTGCCCATCAGGATCTTGCTGTAGGCCAAGTCGATTGAGTGAAGGCCCCATTCGTATCCGGCACCCACACTGAGGATATGACGATCATCTGCCGGGATCGAAGGATTCCATGTCGTTGAGGACATGGGTGAGTCAGCGTACTGATAGCCTCCGCGAAGGGTCAGGGATTCGGTCCACTCATATTCGGCACCGATACCGAAGGTGATGGAATCTTCCCAATCGAAAATCACCGCATCGTTTCCTCCGAGAAGGGCCTGGTTGGCTCCAATGTTGAGTGGCAGATCATCGTGGCTGCTGTTGTTAGTCCATTCGAAATCGATTCCAACGGAAAGCTTCTCTGAAACATCGAAGGCATAACCGGCCCCGATGCTGCCGGGATATTCGATTTCGGAATCGAAGGGCGTGCCGGGAAGTCCTACTCCGGGAGCGGGGATGTTCGTGATCGAAAAATCCCCCTCGTAGTCGACGCTGACAGGCAGTCGTCCGGTCAGGGCAAAGTGATGGCGGTCATTGAGGTCGAAATTGATCGCCGCATAGCCGCCGACGCCCCATCCGTCCCCATCGAATTCCATGTTTCCATCGGGAACCGGCGCACCGGCAACGAGGGCCCATGGAAATTTCTGCTGAATACGGAGGGAGGATTTAAAGATGTCCAGTCCAACCCCGAGAGAGACTTTATCATTCAGCTTCAGCCCGAGTGCCGGGTTGATTGCGTAAGTTTTCAGGTTAACGGAGGAGGCCCCTGAATACTTGAAGGCACCTTCTGCCGGCCAGTTTATTTCAAGTCCGTATGGCGCCGAGAATCCGAGGCCTGCAGAGAGCGTGTCGCTTATCGGGTGTGCGATATACATGCTTCCCAGATGCTTCATGGGATCGATCATGGAGTCGGATCTGCCGCCGGGTCCGGCATAGTCGATTTTCCCATGCCAACCCTGATACGTTACCGTAAGAGTTGTGTCCTCGAAGTCAGTCAGGGTCGCGGGGTTGGTCCGCACCACTGAGGCGTCGTCGAGAAGGAGGAGGCGCCCTCCAGCCAGGGCGATGGCTTCAGCGGTATCGGGAAGCGTCCTTAGGCCTTCAGCTGAAAACCCAAACAAAGGGGCAGCTGTCAGGAAGATGATTAGTATGATCCTTCTCATAATTTCAATAAATTACTTTAATTCCAATATTAAACAACACTGAAATTTAAAGGATCGCTGAATTTTACATATCAGGCGTCAGGGTGGAACGAAAAGAGGGTCACATTCAGGGAACTTGGCGCGGCCTCATCGATCTCCTTCCAATGGAGACTGAAGTCTCCATTTTTATCGACGTCTTCGAACATGTTCCCGAAGCTCACATGCTCGGAGATGAAAAGAATGGCCTCGTCCTGAGTGATGGAGCCATCGCCGTTCTTATCCACGGCATTAAAATAAGGATCGTTTTCGCCGGCGGAAGGGCGTGCCGCCGCCCACTCGGTGGATGAGATTTTTCCGTCGTTGTCGAGATCGAATTCAGCGAGAGCTTCGCTGTGTTTGTGTTCAGCGAGCTCGGTTTTACTTAGCTTCCCGTCACTGTTGGAATCGGCGATGGCGAAAGTCGCCCGGGTCATTTTGGCCGATGCGACGGTTTGATCTTCGAGCGTGCGGCAGGCGCTGAGGGCAGATAGCATCACGGATAGAATGAGGGATGTTCTTAAAGCAGTCTTCATGGCGCGCATCGAGAGAATCAGGTGTTGTCTCCCTCGCTAGGGTGTCATTCAATCGTCGATATGAAAAAGCTTTTTTCTCTTCTGTGTCTGCTCTCCATTGTCTTTCCAGTGATTGCGCAGGAAACCATTGATCGTACGAAGGTAAAGCCTGACATGACCGAAGGGATCCACATGGATGGCTCTACGGTCTTCAATTATGTGGACGAAAAGAAGCGCCGCCGTCTCTCTCTTGATGTTTACAGACCTGCTGACAGTGAGGGGCCGCATCCTGCAATCGTGATTTATTTCGGAGGAGGGTGGCAGAATGGGCGTCCTGCTCTCTTTGCCCCTTTGGCCCAGGCACTCGCTCAGCGGGGTTATGTTTGCCTTGTTCCTGAGTACCGTCTTTCCGGCGAAGCTCCGTTTCCGGCTGCGATCCATGATGCCAAGGCTGCGATTCGCTGGACGCGAAAGAACGCGAAACGGCTCACGATCGATCCGGACCGCATCGCTACCATGGGCGGCTCTGCCGGTGGACATTTGTCAGGGTTTATGGGGGCGAGTAACGGGATAGATCGTTTTGAAGGAGAAGGTGAGCATCGGGAAGTGTCTTCGGAAGTGCAGGCTTCGATCGTGATGTGCGGGCCGATGAACATGCTTGCGGGGGGAGTGGCTGAACGTGTCGAGGCGGGTGCAAAGAGTGAAACCGGAGATGCGATTCTTGATTTCATGGGGGGAGTCGTTCCCTCACAGGATGCCGATCTTTATCGCGAAGCCTCTCCGCTGACACATTTAAGCAAGGCTTCGCCTCCTATGCTGTTTATCGATGGGGAGAATGACAGTCCGAAGCTCCGCTACCCTGATTTCTGGAAGAAGATGGACGATTTGGGGATTCCCCATGAGTTTGTCCTGATGCCTGATGCTCCGCATCCTTTCTGGAACATGCGGGAGTGGTTTGGTCCGACCGTGGAGGCGGTGGATGAATTTCTGAAGAGGTACCTTTAGCTTGTATCGTGTCCGGAACGCTGGCCGGGGCGAAGGTGCTCAGATGGCCGGGTTCCGAATGATTGGTTTGAACCGGCCGCTTTCAGGAAGAAGTAGATGACGAACCCTTTGAGAGAAGACATGGTCTGAGGAAAGGAAAGCCCCGGCTGCTCGTCAATACGCGGAGACGGCCCGGAGAGTGTCTCCCTGTTGCTGATCATGGCTAAAAATATCCCGCTTTTCATTGCGTTCCGGCTTCTTTTTAATGCGCGATTCTACTATCCGGTCTTCGCGGTGATCCAACTTGATTACGGTCTCACGATGTCGCAGTTCGCGCTTTTGAACGCGATTTGGGCCGTTTCCATTGTTTTACTGGAGGTGCCATCCGGGGCACTCGCGGATCGCATTGGTCGTAAACGCATGGTGGTTCTTGCGGCGGCCCTGATGGTCGTGGAGATGGGGGTGATCGCCTTCGTGCCGTTTGGAAATGCTACCCTCGTCTTCTGGGCATGGGTCATTAACCGAATCCTCTCGGGAGCGGCGGAGGCCGCCGCCAGCGGAGCCGACGAGGCGCTCGCCTATGATTCGATTCCGGAGGCCGAACAGAAGGTGCGATGGCCAAAAGTGCTTTCCCGCCTCATGTCTCTTTCCTCCTGTGCTTTTATCGTGGCGATGCTGGTCGGATCTGCGGTTTACGATCCGGGGCTCATGAATCGTGCGATCAGCTGGATGGGCTTTGAGTTGGTTTTCGAAAAAGAAACGGTGATTCGCTTTCCCGTTTATCTCACCCTGACCACCGGCATAGTCGCTCTGATCGTGAGTCTCTGCATGAAGGAACCACGCCGGGACTCCGGGCATGATGTTTCGTGTTCTTTGTGGAGTGATATTTTTAAAGTTGGAAAATGGATTCTCAAATCCCCTTTCGTGTACGCTCTTATCCTTGCGGCTCTCGTCCATGATAGTGTCGTTCGTATTTTCCTTACGACAGCGTCGGAGTATTATCGTCTGATCGATATTCCCGTGGTGTGGTTCGGAGTCATCGGAGCGTCTTTTGCGGGGCTCGGTATTTTCACCCCGAAGATTGCTGAGTGGCTTGTCGTGAACCGTTCGATCAGGACAAACTATTCGCTCGTCTCCCTCTTTACCCTTCTGGGCCTGTTTGGAATCACCCTTGCGATTCCTCATTGGGGGGTCCTGATTGTTGTCTTTTTCAGTATCAGTCACGGCTTTCTCAACTTCTTTGGATCGCATTATCTCAATGCGGAAGTTGATTCAAAACGACGCGCCACGGTCCTCAGCTTTCGAGGACTTGCGTTGAACCTCGGGTTCGCAGCTGTCAGTTTGATCTACGGCGGCATACTCAGGCATCTTCGTTCGCAGGGCTTTGAGGAAACCGGGGAAAGAAACGAAGTGTTTCGGCAGAGTCTCCACTGGCTGCCGTGGGTATTCATTGCCTTCTTCACCGCCTTTCTCGCTTATTACTTTCTTCGCGTGCATCGCAAGGTTCCTGACGAGTACGTAAAATAAGCTTTGCCGCGGGAGCTTTTGAATATGTTCGCAACTTCGCGCGATCCATGGTGTCTACTTTCGTATGCAACGTTTTTCAATTGCTCTCGTGGTCCTGATTTTTTCCTCGTTGTCTCTGCAGGCGCAAAGGCCGTCTCCGTTTGATGCGTGGGATAAAGATAAGAACGGCAAGGTGTCTATCGAGGAGATGCCTGAGCCGATTCGCAAAAACTTTAAATTTGTTGATCGGGATGAGGATGGATTTATTTCCCGTGAAGAGGATGAAGCCTTTCGCAGTCGTTCCGGAATGGGAAAAGCAAAGAAAAAGGATCAGGGGAAATCGCAGGACGTAACTGCGATCAGAGACATTGACTACGCGGGAAAGGGCAACCCGATTCAGGCGCTCGATTTGTTTCTCCCGAAAGGGCACGGAGAAGATTCTGAGCCCCTGCCACTCATTGTTTTCATTCATGGAGGTGGCTGGGCCAACGGAGATAAAGCTTCCGGAGGAAACCGCCTCAGCGAATGGGTGAAGGAGGGAAAGTTTGCCGCTGCATCGATCAACTACCGCCTCTCTGGCGAAGCGCAATGGCCGGCTCAGATTCATGATTGCAAGGCGGCGATTCGCTGGCTTCGTGCGAATGCCGACGGGCATGGGATCGATCCTGACCGTATCGGTGTCTGGGGGTCCTCGGCCGGCGGGCACTTAGTGGCGATGTTAGGCGTGACGGGCGATGTCGGGGAACTTGATGGAGAAGTCGGGAATCACGTTGGGATTTCTTCGGAAGTGACATGTGTCGTGAACTTCTACGGTCCTTCCGAATTGCTGACGATGAGTGAGCACCCGGGCAAGTTCGATCACGACGCTCCGGGTTCACCCGAATCGAGGCTCGTTGGTGGTCCTTTGCAGGAGAATCCTGACATCGCAAAAAATGCCTCCCCGATCCACTGGGTCTCCGGGGCTGATCAGCCATCACTTATCGTTCATGGGACAAAGGATGAAGTGGTGCCTTATCCACAGTCAGTAGACCTGGAAAAAGCACTCGAAGAGGCGGGTGTTCCGACCATTTTTCTGTCCGTCGAAGGCGGGGGGCATGGAAGAGGCTTTGGTCCGACCGTGCAGGAGGCAGTGGTCGAATTCCTGAATCATCACCTTCTCGGTGAGGCGATGACATTGGAGGATAAGACGGTTGCGGCAGGGGAGTGAGCCGGCGGATAGATCAGAAGTAGATCCCGGCTTTATTCGAACCGGGATGGCTTCTTTCAGGTCAATCGAAGGCTTTGGTTCTCCGTGAGATTTAATAGAGTAGGGCCGATGACACAACCCTATTGGATTCTTCGTACCTTCCGGGCCTTCGCCACGGTGATGCTTTTCTTGGTTCTTCAAGGCGCTCATGCTGCAGAGGGAATCCGTCATGATTCCATTCTCTTTGCAAAGCCTGGCGGGGTGAAACTTTTCCTTGATCTTTACCTTCCTGAAAAGGTTGAGAGGCCTCCGCTCGTGATGTTTATCCATGGGGGGGGATGGAGAAATGGCAGTCGCGCCAAGTGTCGACTCAGTTGGCTCGTTGAGCACGGTTACGCGGTGGCGAGCATTGAATACCGCCTCAGCCAGGAAGCTGTCTTTCCGGCTCAAATTCATGATTGTAAAGGAGCACTCCGCTGGCTTCGGGCAAATGCTGAAACGTATGGATATGATGCGTCTACGGTCGTCGTATCCGGCACTTCGGCCGGAGGGCATCTCGCCGCCTTGATGGGGACGAGTGGCGGAGTGGCCGGGCTTGAAGGGAGGACCGGGGGAAACCTTGGTCAGTCTTCCCTCGTTCAGGGCGTCATCGACTACTATGGCCCGAGTGACTTTGTGATGCGTTCCGGGAATCAACCTGCGAAAACGGATGTGCCTGAGGGAAGCGTCTTCCAACTCATCGGCGGAGCGGTGAAAGAAAATTTGGAGGCGGCACGTGCGGCCAGCCCGGCTACCTATATCGGAGAGGGAGATCCGCCTCTTCTCATTTTTCACGGAGACCGGGATACGACAGTTTACCTGGATCAGTCGGAGCTCTTCGAAGAGCGCTATCGTTCAGCTGGTCTTGAGGTGGATCTCGAAGTGGTTGAGGGTGCTAAGCACGGATGGAAAGATTACCCTGCTGAAAAACCACTCGTCCTCGAATTTATCGAAGGCATCTGCGGTAAACCAAGTCGAGAGGGTGGCAAGGTTCCTGAGGGGGTGCAACGACTTCGAAAAAATCTGGAGGATCTCGAAGAGGAGAGTGGGCTTGTCGGGTTGCAGGTGGCCATTCGGGATGCGTCGGGGCTGCTTTATTCCGCCGCGTACGGAACGGCGTCAGCCCGGGGTGGGGAGAAGGTGAATGAAGAGACACTTTTCCTTGTGGCCTCATGCTCCAAGCCTTTTGCTTCGGCCTGTGTTCTCGCTCTTGTCGCTGATCAGGAGGTTCCTATTCAACTGGATTCTCCGATCAGTCGCTGGCTTCCGGGTTTTGAATCAGCACGCCTCAAAGCCGGAGGGGTCGCCGCTCGCTCCCCCACGGTGGCCGAGCTTTTATCACATCGGGCCGGCATTTACAGTCAGAAATCTAAACTGACCGCAGCAGAATTGCGATGGATCAGAGACCATACGCTGACCCTTGAAGAATCGGTTGAGGGGATTGTTTCGGTACCGCTCTCAGCAGATCCGGGATCGGAATTTGCCTATAGTGGAGCTGGATATTGTGTGCTTGGCAGGGCTGTTGAACTGGTTGGAGAAAGATCGTTTGAGGAAATTTTTCAAGAGAGGGTCTGCGCACCTTTGGGCTTGAAGCGTACGACCTACTTCCCGGCACGGCATTTTCCGATTGAGGAAATTGCGACGGGACTTCCTTTGAAGGCTTCCCCTCATCTCTTCGGACACGAGCACCGTCTTGCCCTCGTCGGTGGTAGTCTCTATTCGACGGCGGAGGAAATGACGCGGTTCGGGCTGGCGGTTGCTGAGGGCTGGAATGAAAGCGGGAGTGGCTTTCCGGGGATCCCTTCAGAGATGATAGTTGAGGCGGGAACGTCGAAGAGTGAGCGGAGTCAGTACGGGCTCGGCTGGAAGGTGGTGAAGCGAAACGGGAAAACGATTCGTTTATCGCATTCAGGCTCGCTGGGATCGCATCGCGCCTGGTTGGCAGTGGATCTCGAAGCGGGGCTTTCGGTCGCAGGCTGTTGGACACTCTCCGGGGCGGGAGAGGAGGCACCGGTGACCGGGGCGTTGCAGAACTGGCTTAACCTCCGGCAAAGACCGGATTAAACCCTGCTTCTTCGAGAATTTCTTTCACCTTGTCGCGAAGGTCGCCGCGAATCTCGATTCGTCCGTCTTTGACGGTTCCGCCGACGCCGCAGGATTTCTGAATCGACTTGGCGAGGGCTTGTTTTTCCGGCAGGCCGATTCCTTTAAAATTCGAAACCACGGTGACGACTTTACCGCCCCGGTGAGCGGTTTCGCGGGTGATATCAAGACGTCCGCGATTCGTGTTTTTGCGATCGCGTCGTGATGTCGGGCGCGGCGGGGAGATTTCGCCTTCAGGGAGCCCCTCGAGCTCAGAGAGGGCCCCGAAAGGATTTTGCGCGGGAGGGCTGTTTTCTGCTCCTTTGTTCTTCTTCCTCTGACGGCTCATTCTGAGAAGCAAACCATAGCTTTGGCCTCGATGCACGAGTCAATTTGCCCGGGATTGCAGCACTCGTTGAGTGATCCGGTTGAGAGGCTTCTCTTTACACCCCACTGATCGAGCAGCCGGTCGCTTCGGTTCTCGGGGCGGGGACAGGTTTGCCATGAATGATCGCTTCAAGCGCATCGCGAAGGTCGTGGCTGGTCGGTTCTTTTTGTTTTTGGGTGGGTCCAAGGTAGAGATCGTTGATACGGCCCTGATAGCGTGTTTTTCCTTCCGCATCGATCACGACCACTTCGGGAGTGGTTGTCGCACCGAGTTTCTTTGCAAGGAGCTGTTCACCGTCTTTCAACACCGGGTGGTTGATCTTCATCAGTTGCGCGTGCGTGGCACGGTCCTGGTCAGTGACGGAGGTGTCAGAGTGAATCGAGAAGAATGTAAAGTTTTCTTCGAAAGCCTCGGAAATGTCTTTCATGTAGGGTGCGAAGGTATTTGAAGTCGGGCAGTAGGGGGAGATGAAGAAAAGGACGACCGCACTTTTGCCCGAGACCTTGAGAGGGTTGACCGAGTTGCCATGTAAATCGGTTAGGGAAATGTCGCTGTCACCGAATACAGCGGGGGCAGGTAAAAGGGTGAAGGTTACGAAGACAGTGAGGAGAAAGGGCAGCTTGGGCATTTGAAACGGGTAGTTCAGGAGTCGAAATGATTCAAGGCGTCGGCAGTCGACGGGCCGGGGACGCTTGGTTTGTTCGCGATTGTGTTTGGATGTTTCTTCTGGCGGGGACTTCGGGTGCAAAAAGCGCTGAAGGAAAAGGAAGTCCATTCGTGAGAATCTTTTTTTGATAGGCTGATTTTCTCTCCCCCCGGGAAATGGTGAAAGAGGCGGAGAGTGCTTCTCAAGTTCACAGATGACGGAATAGACGGGTGGTCATAGTATTCAAGCTTCCTTTATTGCTTCCCCGGGATAAATGCATTGCCTCTTGAAAGCAGGCCTTCACGAACCTATCTCTTCTCATCGCTGATCTTCACCGCTCAGTGCGAAACACAGATCACATGAAACTTTCTTTAGTCAGGCCTTCGGTTCGTCGTGGACTCCCCTTTCTGTTCGCAATTGCGATTATGTTGATGGCGACAAGTTGCTCAACAGTACAGGTGAGGACAGAGAAAGGAGCTCTCTCCCGCGAGAGTTTGAAATCAGCAAAGATACTGAAAAATCTCGGGCGTCACGAAAATTCGTCAATCGCGAAAGGATGTGAACGTTGCATTCAGCTTTTACGCGACGCGAAGCGTCAGGAAATTTTTGGTGTCCGAGAAAACGCGGCGGCCGGGTATTTGAAGGCGGCGGTCGAGGCGAAGCATCTGATGGAAAGCGGAGGTGCGATTCCCGGTTCGGTGGAGGAAGAGAAACTGATTGACCTTCACAATCACTCGCTTGCCAGATTTGCGGAGATTTGGTCAAACGATCCCCGTCGCCTGAAGCCCGGGCCATATCGCTTTGAGTATCGGGGGGAAGTTTTTGAAATCAGGCAGAGTCCGAATTCAGATTACGACAGTCATTATTTTGATCGCGCAGTGGCGACGGCTTCGATCAAAGGAAAGGGTGTCGCAGATAAGCATCGCGCCGGGTTCGGAGCTTCCCTTGTCGGTATTCGTGAACAGAAACCGGAGCGAGCGGCAGAACTTTCCCGGTTTCCTGAGAGAGGATTGTATGTTCCGGTCTCATTGACGATTGATCGCATTGAGACAATTGAAGACCGGCAGATTGTATCGGTTTCGCTTTTTAATCCGGTGCAGCGGGAGTCAGTTCGGGTAGGAGATAAGACTTACCCTCTAGCGGCTGATTTTTCGGCTCCGATGGAAATGACCCTGAAAGGGAGGAATGAAGTGATCTGGGGCCTGGAAGGTTTCTTTGATGCCAAAGATCGCATTGAGAAGTCCGGGATTTATCTGACTGAGCCCTATGATCCGGCTCGCATTCCGGTGATTCTCACTCACGGTCTTATTTCTGTTCCGATCATCTGGCGCGACATTATTCCCGAGTTTATGTCAGAACCGGATATTGCGAAGCGTTATCAATTCATGGTTTTTACCTATCCGAGTTCTTTCCCGATTCCGGAGTCGGCTCAGTTGTTCCGGCATGAATTGAAAGCCTTGAGGGAGACTTATGACCCTGAGGGAAATGATCCACTTTCAAGAAATATTGTCGCGATGGGACACTCGATGGGCGGAGTGTTGACCCATCTTCTCGTTGCGGATATCGGTGATCGACTTTGGAATGAAATTGCAGATGTCCCGCTGGAGAAGTTGGCGGTGCCGGAGGAGGCCCGTGCTGAAATTCGGGATCAGGTCTACTTTGAGCCCGACAAAGCGGTGCGGCGTGCCGTCTTTCTTTCCACGCCGCATGGTGGGGCCGAACTTGCGACTTTGTCGGCGGCAGATGTGGTTTCACGCCTCGCGCGTTTTCCGGCTGATGTTCTCGTGACGACGCTGAGTACCACGGTTGATGTTCTGGATCCAAACTCGGGTCAGAAGGCTTCGGGCTTGAAAGTGGATATTTCTAAACGGACCACCAGTGTGCAATCTCTACGCCCTGATTCCCCGGTTTCCGTGGCCTTAATGTCTTCGCCGTTTCAGCCCGGGGTAAAATATCATTCCATCATTGGAGACCGGGGCAAAGGAGATACTCCCGACAGTTCGGATGGCGTTGTCGACTACTGGAGTTCGCATGTGGATGGCGCTGAGTCGGAATTAGTTGTTCCGACCGGCCACACGACGTATACGCATCCGAATGCAGTTGATGATTTGAAACGAATTCTCCGCTTGCATGCGGGGCTCTGATTCGGTGAAAGTGATGGGTGTATGAAAATTTGCTCCGGAAACTATTGTCTGTTCATTTTTGTCACCCTTTTCACAGCAGTCTCTCCGGGTGAGGAGAGAGAGGAAGCTGAGCCTGATTTTCCTCCGGGAATGAATCACCATGGTGATCCTCACGAAATAGATATCCGCTGGACCGCCTACTATATTACGCCGGTTGAAGCGGCCGACGGAGGTGATGGCGAAGAAATTACTTTTACCGACACGACAGGGAAGAAGGTTCAGTATTCAATCACGGGCGATTCATACGAGCGCGCCGAGGTTGAAGCGGTTGCAGTTGGAGTCGACAGGAAAGGTGAAAAGCGATATGCCTATCGCGCTGATCAGGGGGAATGGGTTGAACTTCCCGTTGGGAGCATGGGGATGGGCAACCGGGTCAATCCGCTCGTGCCCTTAATTCACGTCGCGGCTGATCAAAGTGAGTTTCCCTATGGTTCGATGGTCCATGTTCCTGATGCAGAGGGATATGAGTTTACGCCCGGGAATAAGATGAGCGGTTATTTCTGGGTTGGAGATGTCGGAAGCCTCATTGTTGGGGATCACATGGACCTTTTTGTCGGGCACGAGGAAGTGTATTCCAGTTTCGTTGACTCGGTGAAGAAGCCTCACAAGGCTACGAAGATTTATCGTATTCCGAAGCTCGATGAGGAGTACAACCCGGGCCTGCAGTCCGGCCTTTCAAAGATTCTCTACAAAGCAGGTTATCTGGATGAAGAGGAGGATGTTCCGGTTGAAGAGATAGAGGCTGCCTTACTTAAGTTTCAAAAAGATGAACCGTATATTCCGGAGTCAGAATATGGTAAGGCGAGGGCAGCGACAACGCTTTGGTTTCTGACTCACGCGGTAGTCGGTGCTCCTGAGGAGTAGAGAGGAAATTCAGGGAGAGGGGATGCGGTATGTGTTGATTTGATCGATGCCCACACCGGGAGGCTATGCTTTCTTTTGTTCGGCCTGTTTCTTCGAATCTCTCTCAAGTTTGTGCCGCTTCCTGTCCTGCACCTCATCCGACTCATCGGTCACTGTCATGTGCCGCTCAAGCGCTGCTTTCAGCATTTCGTAGGTCTCCAGATCGCCTCCTTCAAGGGCGGTTACATCGAGCGGTTTCTTTTCATCAAAGTCTTTGATGATGTCGTAGAACTGGCCGGTTCCGTAGAGCTTGAACTGCTGAGTCCGCGTGTGTTCGCTTGATTTTTCGCGTCGACCGTCGCGTTCGTACCAGCAGTAGATGTACTCCCGCTCTGCGGTGCCGTTACCTTTGATTTCCCGTGCGAAGCTTTTGCCGTCGATGTTCCATTTTGCCGGCACATCAATGTCTGCAATGCGGGCAATGGTCGGGAGCATGTCGGAGAAGTCAACGAGGCTCTCGCTGACAACACCCTCCGGCGTGGTACCGGGCCAGTTTACGATGAGAGGAACCCGTGTGCCGCTGTCGATAGGACTGCCTTTCCCTCCGACCCAGGTCCGGCCCTGAAAGCGGGACTCCATCCCTGCGTAGGTGCCGTTGTCGCCGGTGAAAATAATGAGGGTATTCTCACGCAGTCCAAGTTCTTCGAGCTTATCCACGACTTTGCCGACAACTTTGTCGGTGTAGGCGACCATGTCCTGAAACCATTCGTCGCGCCATTCACTCTTCGGGTATTCCCGGCTTTCGGTAGGGTCCCATTCTTCGCTGTCCGGTGTTGGTTGAAAGGGAAAGTGGGGGGGAATCATCGGATAGTAGGCGAAAAATTCTTCGTCACGGTTTCGTTCGAAGAATTCGCAGAGGTAGTCAGAAGCGATATCGGGTCCGTATTCACCCATCGTATAATCGACTTCCTTGCCGTTGATCTCGAAGCCGGGATTAGGGAAACGCGGGGGGCGCCGGGTCAGTTGCCAGAGACAGTATTCGTCGAACCCGAAATGGTTAGGTCCGGTGAAGCCGCCTTCGAGCTGCCATTTGCCGGCGATGACCGTTTTGTAGCCGGCTTTTTGAAAGAGGTGGCCGAAGGTTTTCTCTTCTGGATCGAGGACGCCGAATTTGACGTAGTTCCGGTTATTGTAGATCCCCGTCATGATCTGAACCCGTGAAGGCGTGCAGATCGGCTGGGAGTGACAATGTTCGAATCGTATTCCACCGGCTGCGAGAGCATCGAGGCGCGGCGTGCTATAGGTTTCCCCGCCATTGGCAGCAAGGCATTCATAGCCCATATCATCCGCCATGATAAGCACGATGTTCGGGCGTCTTTCGGCTCGGGCGGGAAGGGCGAAAATCAGGAGAGTCAGCAGGGGGAGAAGTAATCTCATGTTCCGAGTTTGTGGCCTGTCACTTCGATGGACAAGGGCGCAAAGAGGGGTGTTCCTGTTATTGCTGCTCCCGCTGGAGTGTTTTCATTCGCTCGGCATAGCGGAGCCCCAGTAGTCGCATGCTGGCAGAGTCAAAGTGAGCTTTGTCCGTGGCGGTGAGCGCTTTAGAGCTCACATAGCTTGAGTTTGGAATGAATTGTTGAATCGCGGTGAGCCTTTTGTTGAAAGCGATTCGAGCAGGCTGGTTGTCCGGGGCAAAGAGTTGGCCGGCAACAAAGGGGACCATCCCGACATCCAGTTCCCGGCGAAGTTCAGCGACCAGGGCAGACAGTTCCTTGAGATAGTTCTCATTGGAAACATCAGCTTCGCCCTGATGCCAGAGAATTCCTTTCAAAGTGGCTCCCTTCGCGTTCAGCGCAATTTTTGTCCTCGTCACCGCATCTGAGAAGAAATCCAGCCCGGGTTGCCACTCGGCCAGACTGGTTCCTCCTTTCGCATTCACGACAAGGCCGATCGTCTGATCGGGATCCAGGGTCCGCATGGCGGTTGCAAAACCGTAGCCGGGTCCCATCCTCTGCATCTCGAGATTCTTCCGGATCGTCGAAAACTGATTGAGAGGATTCTTCGCCACTTCCCAATCGTTGTCGCTGTTGAGAAGGAAAGTTCCTTTGATCGCTTCGCGATCCACCTCGCTGAGCTCGGCCCGGCCCGCCATGTTCGACTGTCCAATGAGGAGGTAGACGTCGATGTCCTTTTCATCGCCCGATGAAGGAAGGATGAAAAGGAGCGCGGCGAGTGTGCTGAGAGCAAGGCGCATCGAGATGGCGGTCAGGATCAGAGGGGCATCTCGACGATGCACTCGATCTCGACATTGGCGCCGAGAGGGAGGGCCGCGACCTGGATGGTTGACCGGGCCGGTTTGTGCTGGCCGAAGGCTTCTTCGTAGAGCCCGTTCACGACAGCGAAGTCGCCGAGATCCGTCAGAAAGATCGTGCATTTGGCGACATTGCCGAAGCTGGCGCCTACTGTGGAGAGGAGAGCGCCGATGTTCTCGAGGACCTGTTTGGTTTGTGCTTCGATACCGCCGTCCACGATTTTCATCGTTTCCGGGTCCAGCGGAATCTGGCCTGAGCAGAAGAGGAGGTTGCCAACTTGAGCGGCGTGCGAATAAGGGCCGACAGCTGCGGGGGCATTGGGAGAGTTGATCAAAGTCATTTCTGAATGAAACATGGGGGATTCAAAAGGGAAAGAAATTTACGGGGTGTGAGGCAACCGGCATTAGTGGAGAGACACAATTTCTGCGATTCCTGCCAAAAATGGCTCATAGCGTTCAACTTTGCTGATTGATTGAAGGGGGGAAATCCGGTTCATTTGCGGTCATGAAATCCCTTTTCGCTTTCCTCGCGGTTGTCGTTGTTTCCTTGAACAGCGCCTTCACTGATGATCGTCCCAATATCGTCTTCTTCTTCACTGACGATCAAACCACGAGCACGATCGGGTGTTATGGGAATCCGATCGTTCAAACTCCGAATATTGACGCCCTTGCGAGAGGCGGAGTTCGTTTTGAGAATGCTTTTGTGAGCCATTCGATTTGCTGGGTGAGCCGGACGACAATTCTCAGTGGCTTAACCGGTCGTAGCTACGGCACGCCGGGGGATCCGGAAAAAGCGAAGCCTGAGGCGGTTGAGACGCTCTATTCAGACATTCTCCGTGAGAACGGCTATCGAACCGGTTATTTCGGAAAGTGGCATGCGAAGATGCCGAAGGGGTACGATCCGGCGGACCATTTCGATGAGTTCGAAGCGATCGGGCGGAACCCTTTTTATAAAGAGCAGCCGGATGGTTCGCTTCGCCATGAGACAGAGGTCATCGTGGATCGTGGCGTTGAGTTCTTGAAGCGTCAGCCAAAAGGGAAGCCGTTTGCCTTGAATATGTGGTTCAATGCCTGCCACGCCGAAGATGGTGATCGCCGCCCCGGGATCGGTCACTTTGCCTGGCCGCGCGCTGTCGACGGCCTTTACGAAGACACCGAGATGTACCCGCCCCGTCTCAATGATCCGGAGATCTTCAACAGTCAGCCGGACTTTCTCAAGAATTCGATCAACCGCGAGCGTTTTTTCTGGCGTTGGAATACCGATGAAAAGTACCAGACGAACATGCGTGCCTACTACCGGATGGTAACGGGCATCGACGGGGCTATCGGTCGATTTCAGAAGGCGCTTGAAGAGGCCGGGCTCGCTGAAAATACGATTATTATCTATTCCGCGGATAATGGCTATCACATGGGCAATCGCGGATTTGCCGGCAAGTGGTCACATTACGATGAGTCTCTGCGTGTTCCGCTGATCATTCACGATCCACGCGTTGCTGATGAGGAAAAGGGAAAGGTTACGGAATCAATGGCACTGAATCTGGATCTCCCTGCTACAATTCTTGACTGGGCCGGAGCAGAAGTTCCGGAGCGCTACCAGGGTCACAGCCTCAAGCCGATTGTCGAATCGATCCCCCCCGCAGACTGGAGAACTGAAACCTTTCACGAGCACTTTGCGGTGCGCCATCGTATCCCTGCTTTTGAAGGACTCAGGAATGCGGACTTTAAATACGTCCGCTATTTTGATCATGAGAATTACGAGTTTCTTCACGACCTGGCAAATGATCCGGATGAGTTGGTGAATCTGGCGAATGATTCGGATTATGCGGAGACGCTCAAAGAGATGCGCGATCGCACCACCGCACGGGTGAATGAACTCGGAGGGCCGTTCGCTCCTCCACGTCAGCCATTCACTGCCTCAACCGTTCCTCATCCTGAAGCCTCTGCTGCGGTCACGGTGAAGCCCGGTCCTGACGGCTTCGTGAATCTTCTTCCGGCCAACAATCGGCTCTGGGGTCAGTGGACTGGAAATCCTGATTATTGGTCGCTCAAAGGCGGGATTCTTACAGGGGTCACTGACGGATCACTCAAGATGAATCGATTCATCACCTGGAAGGGGTCAACGATTCAAAACTTTGACCTTCGGGTGAAAGTGAAAGTGACTAAAGGGGGAAACAGCGGCCTTCAATACAGGGGACGATCCGCTCCGGAAATCGATCTCGATGTTGTGACGGGCTATCAGTGCGATGTCGTGGCAAACAATCCGGATTACAATGGCATGCTCTACGAGGAAAAAGGTCGTCGCATTTTATCCCATACCGGTGAGAAAGTTATTGTCGATGAGGACGGGCAGCCGTGGGTCATTGGTAAAATGCCGGTAAAAGAATTTCCGGCGGACGAGTGGCATGATTATCGTGTGCTCGTGGAGGGGAATCATCATCAGCACTGGATTGACGGGCATAAGACCGCTGATCTTATCGATCTTGATGAAGCGGGGCGTTCCCTAGAAGGGGTTCTGGCGGTCCAGGTTCACGTCGGACCGGCCATGACAATTCAGTATAAGGATTTTAAGATTAAACACCTTCCCGATGATCTACCGCTGGAGACCGCTGAAGATCATCCGATTCCGGCAGATGCCTACGGGGTAAGACCACAGGGTAAACTTCCGAAAGACTGGAAGCCGCCTGTATACGGCGAGCGGTGATGCTCCCGCTCTTGCGGGAGCCAGTCGCTGACGAGGCTCCCGCAGAAGATAGCTTCCGCCTAGATCCGGGAAATCAGATCGGATTTTTCAAAGCGCACCTTGGGAAGGTGCGCGTACTTGTCTTCACCTGATCGATAGCCTGCCGGGCAGAGCACCGATGAGGTGAGGTTTTTCTCTTTGAAGCCGAGAATCTCATCATACTGCTCCGCGACGAATCCCTCCATCGGGCAGGCGTCGATTCCCATCAACGCGGCGACGCTCATGAACTGACCGAGCGCAATATAGGTTTGTTGCTTTGCCCAGTGTTTCAGCCCTTCGCTGTCGAGGTTGTTGATGAAGCCAACCATCATGTCGCGATAGGCGGTGAAGCCGGGTTCGCCGCGCACTTCCTCAACGCGCTTCACAAAGTGGTCGACGTAGGCTTCATCGATGTCAGTTCGCGAAGCGATGATCAGAAGGTGTGAGGCGTCTGCGACCTGACGTTGATTCCAGGAATGGGCGACAAGTTGTTCACGAATCTCGGGATTTTCCACGATGACAAACTCCCATGGCTGAAGCCCGAAAGAAGAAGGTGTCAGGACCAGTGAATCCTCCAGGGCTGACCATTGATCGGCGGGGATTTTTTTCGATGGGTCAAAAGTTTTCGTCGCGTATCGCCACTTGAGTGCGTCGAGGATGGTGTCTGGAGAGAGTGGATCCATATTATTTTGTGAGTGAGAGGGCCTTTGCCGAATCTTTGAGAAGTGATTTAGCATGATCGACAAACGGAGGAGGTCAAAACTTGTTTTCCGGATTTTGCGCAAGGAAGAGCGCCGATGCACGTTCTTGATGGCATAGATTATGCAGCGATCCGGTGAGTATAAAAAGACTTCCGGCAGGTGATACGAAACGGTGCCAAGGGGTCAATACCTGACAGAACACCATGATTTCTCCGACAGATACACCGACTCAATCGAAAGCAGCCAGGAAAACGACGGCTAAAAAATCAGTATCGAAGAAGTCTCCACGAAAACGGGCGAAGACTTCTTCCGCGATGGAGAAAGCCTATCCGATGGTTTCCCTGATCAATGAAGTAGTGGAAAAGCAAATTCCGGCCGAACTGGTGGCGCGCGTTAAAGGCACCAAGGACAAAAAGCAGATTATCAGTTCAGTTTACCCCTATGACAGGGTCATGAAGAAGGCTGAATATGAACGGCAGATTGCGTTGCTTCAGATCGAACTGGTCAAGATGCAGGCCTGGGCGATTCAGACCGGGGAGAAGGTCGTGATGATCTTCGAAGGGCGTGATGCAGCCGGTAAAGGAGGTACTATTACCAGGTTCACAGAGAACTTGAATCCGCGGGGCGCTCACATAGTCGCTCTGCCTAAGCCGACAGATCGCGAAAGGGGGCAATGGTATTTTCAACGTTACGTCGCCAATCTTCCCACTAGTGGTGAACTCGTTTTCCTGGATCGATCGTGGTACAACCGGGCCGGTGTTGAAAAGGTCATGGGATTCTGTCCCCCGAGAGACTATCTCGAGTTCATGCGACAGGCACCCGAGTTCGAGCGCATGATCACCCGCAGTGGAGTGAAGCTTTTCAAATTCTGGTTCTCTGTTAGTCGTGAGGAGCAGTTGCGAAGGTTCTTAAGCCGGGCGCAGGATCCGCTCAAGCAATGGAAGCTCAGCCCGATGGATCTTGAGTCATTGGGACGTTGGGATGAATACACGGAAGCGAAAGAGTCGATGCTCTTTTATACCGACACGGCAGATGCTCCCTGGACGATCGTTCGTTCCGATGACAAGAAGCGGGCCCGGTTGAATGCGATTAAATATTTACTGAACAGTCTTCCCTACAGCGGGAAGGATGAGGCACTCCTGAGCGACATGGATCCGCTGGTGGTAGGGTCTGCGAAAACCATATACGAACAGGGAGAGAGGGTGAGAACTCCGGTAGAGGATTAGAAAAAGAGCGTGATTTTGGAATCCCCTGGCGGAGGAAATGAGCGCAAACTGTCGTCATGACTATACTTGCTGAAGTTGCTGAGATCACGGGGCGCACCACTGAAACAATTACTCAAACGGGAATCGGTCTTGGTTCCGCTCTCGCCGTTGTCTGTTCGTGGGAGCGCAACCGGTCCATCCTCTGGGCCATTCTTGCCGGAATACTTTCCTGGTTCTATGTGATTTACTTTGCCCTGACGCGAGAGGCTGACGAAAAGAAATGATGCCCCGAGTGAGAAGGTAAGATCCTTGTCACTCGCCCCCCTGATTTTCAGGGGGGCGGGGGCTTTCTTCCGGCCGGGGGATGAACTTCGGGTGGATGCGGAGATTTCGCGATGTTGCCCCGAAAGCCGGTCAACCGGGAGACGACGAAATGTCAGTGTTTGATCGATGACTGACTTTCAGCCAAAGCCGTATCCCGAGAAACAGGGCGGTAATCGTCAGCCCAATCGTGATTCCCCACCACATGCCGGAGGCGCCCCAATTCAGTTTGAAGGCAAACCACCACCCGACTGGAATTGAAATGCCCCAGTAGGTGAATACAGCAATCCAGGCGGGAACATTGACGTCATCGACTCCACGCAGAGCTCCCATAGAGATGATCTGCATGGCGTCGCTGAATTGAAAGAAAGCAGAAATCACGAGGAGGGAGGCGGCAAGAGCCCGGGCCTCCGGTTCGGTCACGAACCAGCCGGCGATGAAATTTGGAAAAAGAAACACGAGAATGGCGCTGCAAAGTGAAAAGAGACTCCCCATGAGCCAACCGCTGACGACGAGGGGGCGCATCCGTTCTCTGTTCCCGGCGCCCCATGCTTCACCCATCCGGACCGTTATCGCCATGGAAAGACCCAGGGGAACCATGAAGATAGTGGCGACGCAGGTGATCGCGACTTGATGCGAAGCCAGTGATACTTTCCCGAGTGTTCCGATCAGAAAGGTCGCCATCACGAAGGCGCTCACCTCGGCGAGGAGTTGAAGACTGGCAGGTAGACCTACTTTGACGAGCGAGCGCATAGATGGTCCGTCGGGAGCTCGGAACCAGTTTCGAGGGACCCAGTCATGTACCGTCTTCGAGTCACGGCACCAGTGGATCAGGGCGACAAGAGTGGCAGTGCGGGCGGTGAGTGTGGCGATGCCGGCTCCTTCCAGTCCGAGGGCGGGAGCCCCGAGTTTTCCGTAGATCAGAATCCAGTTTAGAAGGATATTTAAGACGACTCCTCCGAGGCTGATCCAGAAGGCCGGCCAGGGGTGATTCATGGCATCAGCATGGTTTTTGATCGCCATGCACCCGATCGCCGGAATCATGGAAACGGCAACGATGAGGAAATAATCTCCCGCCGAGTTGGTCACCTCAGCTTCCTGCCCGAAGAGAGAGAAAAAGGGAATGATCGCCATCGCTCCGAGCGCCGTGATCAGGCCGACGATGAAGGCGATCAGCAGGCCATTCCGGAGGGCCTCCCGGGCCATGGCTGGATCCCCGGCCCCGCGCGCCTGTGACACGCGGATCGATACCGCCATGGTCATCCCGATGCCGATCATCAGAGGGATGTAGAGGATCGTGTTGGCAAAGGTGGAGGCTGCGAGCGGAACCACCCCGAGTCGGCCGATCATCATCGTATCCGACAAACCCACCAGCATTTGGCTGACCTGTCCGGCAATGAGCGGGAAAGCCAGGAGTAGCGTTCCCCTTCCTTCGTGAAGGAGGGTGCGACGTGAGGGCAATGTCATGAGGGGGTAAAACCGGGAGGAGTCGAAGGAAAACCAGGTAGTTCGACACTCTTCGCTCTGCCCGGAAGAGAGCAATCGAAATTCAATGAGGTTTGTTGCGGGGCCGAAGACCGTACACAAGCGTGCCATTCCCCGGCAGCACAATCACTATCCGATGCGCATTCAAAAAGACAATGAAATGAACAATCTTGATCGTAACTCAGCAGGCGTAAGCGGGATAAAGCCAACCTTCCCCGAAGTGATATCAGCTTGAGCAGACACCTGATCAATGTTTGTCATCATTCTGCCTGATAGACGCATTCATCTCCGGAAAAACCTTGCTAAATCAAGGGCTGCGGAACAATCTGGTTGGTGAATGCCTGACGTGATATCACTTCGTGAGGTGATACTAATAAATACTGTTCGCGCTGGAAATAGGATGCTACTGATCGGATTTATCGCCCTTCTTTTTGCGATTGGTTGTGCGGCCTTGGTTTTGGTTCCCTTCTACCTTTCCCGACGGGATTCGCAACTTTATCGGTGGATTTGGAGTGCCTACCTAATTCTCTCACTCTGTATCATCGGACTTTTCACTGCCCAGTGGAAATATGACTCGGCGAATCAAGAGGCCACTTCTAACTGGGGAACATCGGAAGGCCCCCTCAGTGTTCTCGGCGACTTGAGCACAGATCTCTTCCAGCTAACCGTCTTCTTTGCCACAACGATCCTCGTGATTCTATTTCTCGTATCAGGTTGGGGGCATCCGAAGCGGTTACTTCGCAACAAACACGGCGCGAACAAGCCGGAGATCTCAAGCCCGATCACGTCGCGAGTTGATTGACTTCCCTGATTTGAATCTTTATCCTCCAATCGAGGCCTCGCTCTCTGATCGGGCTGAGATTCCTCAAACGTTCGCCAATAAAAATGAGCCTTGAGGTGACATCAGA
>JARGPJ010000017.1:12696-16260 GCA_029212615.1 Verrucomicrobiales bacterium | reverse complement strand
ATGATGTTTTCAGATCAATCTCCGCGTGTCTACCCTTTCGGGGGAAGTTCAAACAAAATCAGGTGGATGATCCCTTGTACAAAATTCGATCGGCCACTCGTAAAATTGACCACGCTGACCAAAAGGGTGAGCGCCAGCATCACAGTGTCCTTCTTGCACCCCCTCCAACCCGGGGCAATGCGCGGTGATGGAACAACAGGGTTGAAAAAGCAAATCCCTAGCAGTAGCAGTAAAAAGCAAATCCCTAGCAGTCAAATTCCTATCAATTGATGCTCGCAATGCTAGGCAAAGCTATTTCTGGCTCTGACTGACGAAACGACAGCGGCGCACGGTGTAACTCGATGACTAGATCCAAGACAAACGGCGCACCGACGTTATTGCGACGACACTGTCCGTGTAATCCTCGACCGTTCGATATCGCGTGGGCTCGAAGTCTCCGGGATCAGTGCGCCGAAGGTCGGGAGGTAACAGCATCGGGGTATTTCTATCAACGTTGACAGACAGTGTGGCCATTCCCTTTACTTTGCTGCATCTTCGTGCTTTTAAAAGTCCGACAGGCTCCTAGCAATAACCCGACCTAAAGAAATGCTAAATTTCCACCGCGCGCACATCGTCATTATCTCTCTTTCCATGCTAGTTGTGAACGCCGAAGACGGTTATCAAGATACGCTCCGGGAAACCGAGAGCTTCACACGTTTCCGGGCTACTGAAAAGGCAGCTATCGTTCCAGAAAAACGCGATGCCTATCAGCATTGGATCGCTGGATATTTCGAAACCCTTGATGGAAAAACCGGGATTCAACATCCTGGCGCGTCGCTCGAAGGTCTCATGAAGGGCATTACAGAAAACGGGTTCTGACCTGATCCCCAAAAAGTGGACGTGCCAAAATTGGAGTTCTGCCTCAAGATAGAGAGCAGAGCAAATGAAGAGAAGTAGATTCAGCGAAGAGAAGATCATCAGCATCCTACGAGAAGCCGATGGAGAGAGCACGGTGAAGGCCGTGTGTGCGAAACACAACATCAGCGACGCAACCTTTTACAACTGGAAGCGCAAGTATGGCGGCATGGATGTCGAGGAAGCTCGACGACTGCGAGCGCTGGAAGACGAAAACGGTCGGCTGAAGCGTCTCGTGGCAGACCTTTCCGTGCAGAACCAGATCCTCAAAGAGGTAAACTCAAAAAAATGGTAAGCTCGTCGACCAAGCGTCGGGCCGTAAAGCATGCTGTGGAAGAGGGGCTGGGAAGCTCGGCAGTCGCCTGCCGGGCTCTTGGGTTGCCCCGGTCGACCTACTACCGAGTCAGTCAGATCAGCGAAGAGTCCCTGGAGATGCAACAAGAGATCCTGCGGTTGAGCGAGAAGCATCCTCGATACGGCTACCGCCGCATCACGGCGATGATGCGGCGAGATGGCTACCAGATCAACGAGAAGCGAGTGCTTCGCGTTCGACGGGAAGCCGGGTTCAAGGTGCGCAAGAAGCAGCGCCGCGCCCGGAGAGTAGGGCTTTCTACGGCTCGTCGAAGGAAAGCCGAGAAGCGGGGTGATGTCTGGAGCTGGGACTTTGTAACCGACCAGACGGCCAACGGGAGCCAGTTTCGGATTCTGACTTTGATTGATGAACACACTCGAGAGTGCCATGCAACACATGCGGGTTGGTCGATCCGGGCGGTGGATGTGATCACGATCATTGAAGCGGCGATCGAGCGCTATGGTGCGCCAAACCACATCCGCAGCGACAATGGTCCCGAGTTCATTGCCTACGCCGTGCAGGATTGGTTGAAGGACCTAGAGATCGAGATCCTTTACATCAAGCCCGGCTCACCCTGGGAGAACGCCTACATCGAGAGCTTCCACGACAAGTTGCGTGACGAACTGCTGAACCGTGAGATATTTGGTTCGCTCCGCGAGGCTCAGGTAATCCTGGAGTCCTGGCGATGTGAGTACAACGAAGTGAGACCGCATAGCTCGTTGGGCTATCAGACCCCCACCGAGTTCGCGGCAAGCTGCGAAATTCCGCTACGGCCTACGGCCTCCGCTCCATTTCGCAGCGCAAGCACAGGTCGAACATCAAACCCAATACCTAACCGAAACATAACCCCGGCAGGACTTTAATTTAGAAGTGTCCCACCTCCGGGATCAGGTCAATGGCGCTACTATGACACGAGGCGTGGGATATGCGTAGTGTGAGATTCTTCATTCCAAGGGAAGCCTATCCGCTTCATTTACCTCGAAGCACTTCCGTTTGGCGAGCAATGGAACTGCTCAGGAAGAAGGCTACGGCCAAAGGAAAACCGCGAGTCTCATATGGTGGTGATGAAAGTCGCAGGCAAAACCAAAATCAGCCCTACTTCGGCCCCTGTTCCGAAAGCCGCGTAAGCCGCATCTCGATTCTTCTCGCTTTCGGATCCTTCTTCAAGAACGAAGAGCGGTCAGGCTCGTCAACCGCCTCAGGTAGAATCGTTTGCCCGGCAGAATAGCAGCGGACGGATAGCTGTTTCAGGATCGCTTTTTGGTCGTGCTTTTCTACATAGCTCTCCCATTCCTGCTTTACCGCCAGCGCTCGCAGTAACCCTAGATCGTTGTTCGATCCGGGCTCCATTGAACTCAATGAGCTCTCGCCTGCAAGGACCGACGGAAGTTTGTCGTCAAGATTCCCACCCCCTTCTTTTACCGGGACACCGTCAGTGTGTCCGATGATTTCCAAGGTATCGACTTTGACCCGGTCAGCATCCTGGCGGGCAATAATCTCGCCAGCAAGCCGCACAAATTCATTTGACCTGAGACCTTCTGAAAATTCCTCCTCGATTGTCGAACTTCCCGATGTAAAACGGTATTCCTCTTTCTGTTCGTCGATCCGGATAATCGGAGGCTTGTCGTGAAGCTTTCTCTCGGCTTCTCCCCGCTTTTTCTCGGCCTCTATTAGCTGACTACGTAACTCTCGATTTTGCGTAAGTATGCTTGATAAGTCTTTGCTCTCAAATTCTGCCAGAAGTTTTTCCAATTCTTGATTCCTCTGCTCCAAAAACGAATACTTATCCTGAAGCTTCGCCAATTCCTCACGAGCCTTGTCCGCATCCTTCAGCTTCTCAATTCGCTGCTTCAACTCACGCAATTTATCAACCGCCGCCATGCACGTTTCTTCAAGCGCAACTACGATTTGAGATGCCGATTGAGTCTCTCGGATTTCTTCAAGATCCAGCTCTTCCCGCAAATCGTTTGCTGGCTTGGTGATACTCCGTAAATCCAACCCCACAGCGACGAGAATCGCTCTTTCTTCCGCGACGATATCGTTCTTGGGGAGAAGGACGAAAGAAACAACTGCAAGAATCGCAATAGCGATAACGAAAAGGGTGATGAAGAGATCAGTGACGCTAGGCCAATAGCCTGACGTCACAAAATCTTCTTCTTCATCAATCATTGCAACTGCGACCAGCTCCTAGCGCCGTTTCTGGAAAAAACCCATAAACCCTTTCCTTGCCTCCACACCGGGGGGGGCCGCATCTTCTTCCCCGGGTCCGTCTCCTGAATCCGAATTGTTTTGACCAGATGCCTCGTCAGCCTTGTCAG
>JARGPJ010000017.1:0-12596 GCA_029212615.1 Verrucomicrobiales bacterium | reverse complement strand
CCTCGTCAGCCTCGTCAGCCTCGTCAGCCTCGTCAGCCTCGTCAGCCTCGTCAGCCTCGTCAGCTTCGTCAGCTTCAGTATCCACTGCTGAATTGATTGGATGGTCAGAAATCGGTGACGGCCCAGTTTTTGTATCCACGGCAATACTCGGAGAGTGCGGAAGTTCAGGTAGCACACTGTTACTTTGATCCGGCAATTGGCTGCCAGAGTCCAACACCCTGCTCTCTTCTATACGGGCAATCGCCTTATCTTCTATACGGGCAATCGATTTAGAAAGATTGGCCTCCAAATCCGCTGCCTTCTGATCAAGAACCTTGCTGAGCTCGCCAAGGCTCTTTAGAGATTTCTTTACTTTTTCTTCAGTCAGATCGCCGTTGCTCTGAATTGTAGCGATACTTTTTTCCGTAATTTTCCGACTATCTTCGATAACACTCTGGAGTTGTTCTATTTGTTCCGGGAGAATTGCCGCCGATTCAGAGATCTCTTCTATTTTAAGAAGCAGCTCTTCCTGAATCTGCTTCACCATTTCGTCGCCTTCCCTTTTGTGATCCTCGCTTAGAATTCGTAACTGCTTTTTGATCGCACTGATCCCCGCTTCGATTGCTTCGGTCGCCCTGGAATTAATTTGCTCAGGGAGTTTCTCCACTTCCTTTTCGAGGTCACTTGTAGTCTTCCTTACAGACTCTCTATCAGTCTCGTGATCGGCAAGAATTTGATTCACGGCCTCTTGCAAAGACTCGACCACCTTTTTTAGATCTTCCCGGTCCGATCGGTTATTGTCGCCCTGTTCCTTGATCAATTTCGTGAGCTCTTCGATCGACGTCTCAGTTCGACCGAAAACATCTCCAAATCCAGCGACAGCCTGATACATGGGGGATCTCTTACCAAGGTGCCGGGTAATCCCATCAGAGATTGACTTAGACCTGGAAGAGAGCACTTCGGCTGATTGTTGACTTGTTGCACTCGCTTCAGCGAGCGAATCAACTGCAGGACTAACTTTTTCGACAAAAGATTTGAGCTGATCAACGACTTCCCCAAATCCCTTCTCTCTCTCAGAAATGCTATCCGCCAATTTGGTGAAGACCTCTTTCACTTCTCTAGATTGATCAGAGATGGTCGCTGGTCGGAACCTGGGAATTAGGAAAGAAATTGCGAATGAGTCCAATTCTAGAACAAATCGATTGAGCTGATATCCGTAAAGCCCCCGAGAGGAGACAACCAGCACTGTTCCAATCAAGGCGACTAAGCTTGGGATAAAGGCATCTCCCAGATTATTGATCAGTGAATTTACCAGTTCCGTACTCTCAACAATCTCTTGTGACTCCCCGCTTTCACCTGTTTTCAATTGAAATGCTTTCAGAACTGGATGTATGGAAAACAAGGTTCCTAGAATTCCGACTACCAGAAGCAGCGCCCCGATACCACCGCTGATCCGTGAGGTGCGCCTCGATCTCTCACGCCTGGATACGAGTTGGTGAAGCTCCGAGAGCGAAACTGCTCGCCCCCCCAACCAGGCCGCCCAGCATGCGCGAACATAATCCGAAATATGAGAGTCAGCATCGATTCCAGATTTTCGCATCCACTGGGAAAACTCTACCTGATCCTGAGTGTAAGACTCCTGCCAAGCTTCCAGCGCTGTCAGGCGATTTTCTACTCGCTTCAGTCTCTGACTTTCTCCCTTCACCGACGCGCGAGCGATCCATGCCGTCACACAACCCAAAATTGTCAATACGATGCCGATTGATGCATACAGCCAAGGGACTGGAATTTCCTCAATTTTCATTTTCCTACTAGGGCATTGCCACCCAAACCTCTGCTCTGCGGTTCTTTGCTTTTCCTTCTTCCGTTGCGTTCGTATCCACCGGAAAAGCGGGACCGAGCCCAGTCGATCTGGTATCAACCTGTGATTTCCTCAATTCCGTAGCCACTACTTCTGCACGCTCAATTGAAAGTCGGCGATTGGTCTCTTCCGTTCCGACACTGTCGGTGAAGCCCAAAATCACTACCTTATGAGATGGATAGCTTCGGGCCACATATCTGGGAAGACGTTCCAGGTCCGCCTGCGCCTTAAGGTCTAGATCAGACTTCCCGGTCTCAAACCGCAAATTGGTAGAAAGCCGAACCGCCGAACTGATTCGATCTACTCCTAAAGCGGCACCTAAAGCCGCAAGTATTTCCGGGGCCACATTTCCTTGCATCGGTTTCAGCCGTAAATCGACAAAACCGGTTTCCGCAACGACTTCCTGTCCCGCATCAGACGTGGCGAATTTCACAAATGATAGCGCTTCAGCCGAAGGCTTTTGCCGTGTCCATGCAACGACTCGATAGCTCAGCGGATAATCTTCGGTCGCTATCGTAAACGGGCTTGGTTTCAGAGCAGCAGCTTCAGAAGAAGCCTTTACCGTCAACCGTTTCGCCCGCAAATTGGCTTTCTCATTATGGTATAATCCCAAAGCAACGATATCTGGTTCTGCAAGTGCAGCGCTCTCTCCCGAAACATCCGAACCCTCCAACGAGCCAAGTCCAAATCGGTTCGCTTGCCTTCTGACCTCCGACCCAACTGCCCCGATTCCAAGTGGAGGAAGAGACGAAGTGCCTAACTCAATGGAGTCGATTGCGTTATCAGGATGAGCAAGAAAAGTAAGGGCATCAAGAGCGATGACCTCTGCAATGGAGCGGGATGATTGTGTCACTCCCAACGATGCAAGTTCACTCTCAGAAACCGGCTGGTCCGAGAGAAGAATGGAAAGTTCGCCGGACGACAATAAACGAAACCCTTCCTCGAGAGTAACAGGCTTGACCAATATCTTTCCTTTTGCCGCGCTATCGATCATCTGAAGTTCCGACAACTGAAACGCCTCGCCACCACCCCATGCGGCTGCAATAGGTGCGCCTAAAGCTGCCCCCAGCTTACCCGGGGCACCAATGACAAACTCCGCTTCGTCGGGATTGAATGGAGACTCGGGGGCAGGGGCGAAACTCGAAAGACGCTCTTTTACTTTCGATAGTTTCGCGATCGAGTCATCAATTCTCTTGGTGGTCGAGTTCAAAACACTTGAGTCCCCACTGCTCGCCCGGGGAACAGCAATCTTCCTCGCTCTTCCCAACATCTGACCGATCTGTCCTTCAAAGTCCTCATAGGCCGCGACGTCTTCCACGGACTCCACCATCGCGACTTCCATAGCCGCCTCCGTTTCCTCTTGGAGCAACTGGATATCCATCACCAACTGTTTGGCCTCAGCAACTTGCACTCCCGAACCGGAGTCCGGACGGTTGAGGGACTGCTTCAGCCTCTGCCCGTTTCCAATCTGCTCGTCTATTGATCGCGAAACACTCGTGACTTCACCTCCAACGCCTTGCCGCAGTGCTGACTCTGCCTGGGCAACAAGCGAATCCGCAGTGTTCTGAAAAGTTTTTACAGAACCCTCGTCAACCGAAGCCCCGTTAGTCGAGCTTACAGCTCCTTCCAAGCCTCCTGTTTTCTCCTCAAGAGGTGCGAAGCGACTCTGAAGCTCCACCAATTTTTCTCTGTGAGGATTCCCTCCACTTAGAAACAGAAGCAGAAGGAGAAATCCTAAAACCGCCCCTCCAATACCATAGACCAGGCCGCTTCTCCCTCCAGATGCGCCATCAACAAAACTGGCTGGTTCCCTGAGTTGTTCACATTCAGAATTATCGCAGGGACATTGCCAGCCCTTTTCGAGTTTCACTAACTCTCGGCTCACAGAAAGCGGACACTTACCTGTTGGATCGGAGCATCTAAAATACTTCGGGATCATCGGGCCAGTAAATCGTAAATCTTATCGCGATCTGAAGTCCAATCGTCAAATTCTTGGCTTCCAGCCCCGAATTCGTCTTTCATGCGCTTATCTTCCTGCCTGACAGACGACTTAATCTCTTCAACAAAATCTGAGTCCTTTCCAACAATCGCCTGGGTCACTGCATCCGAAACTTGGGAAATCTTAAGAATGTCGGCCGACCGTTTCGCGTCATCAATCGATGACCCGATCCTGCGAGAGACGAGGCCAATGTCCGTATTTTGCATCAACGATACCTGATTATCCGATTCTTCGATCAGGTAAGTCCCATCCGAATCAATCGGAATTCTCTGGCCCAACCAAAGCCCCGCGCGCATCACACTTCGGCTCTCTTCAGGACTTGGTAAAAGTAGAGGAGGGCGTTGATTCTTCTCTCCGCTTTCGTCGATGTTCGTGAAGTAGGCGGTATCGCCTCCCTGATTCTTATCAAGGGAACGATTGTATCTTTGTTCCAAGTCCTTAATGACTGTTGCAAATCTTGCAGCCATCCAGGAAGCGACGAAGAGAAGACGAATCTGCGCCGGATCTTCATGAAAATATATCCCTTTCGCCGTGTTATTCCCCGCTTCCGCTTGGGAATCGATCAAAGACTCCAAAGTCTGTGAGAAATTGTGGCCGCGGGGCAGTCCCAAAACCAACGCTTTCCGCGGCATGGAAGGCATCCCGTCGTCGCCACGAAGGACAGACGGTTGAAACTGGCTATTGTCGATCCTGATACTTGCAGTAGCACTGTCGATGAATTCTTCAAGTTCCTTCTTGAAAGAATCTGGGTTCTGATCGTAGCGCTCCTTTAATGTGTCGAGAAGCTCAGACGTAAGAATAGGTTTAATCCGGTGTTTTTCGACAATTCCATTGTGAATTTGCCGGGCTCGATCATAAACCAACTCATCTGCCTTCTCCCAGAACACCGACTCGCGCTCTTCCTTTATGTTTCTCAAAGTATTGAGCGAATCGCCGCTCAATGCAGGAAGAATCACAGATCGCTTCAACTGTTCGCATGTATTCAGAATATCAGTCCTTTCTGTCCGAAACAGTTGCAGGCATTGGTCAAAGTCTGTACGAGAGAGCTCACTCTTGTTTGAAACGTTATCCCGATGGAGATCAGAAAGGGCATTTTCGATTGTCTCTCTTCGATTTTCCTTTTTCCGCAGCCAGTCCTCAACCTTGATCACACTGTCGCGAAAACTCGAATCCAGCGATCCGAGCTCGGTGATAATTCCCCCCAATGTCTCCACATCCTCGTCTGCAACTTGACGCCTCAATCTCGCGGCAAAAAGATTCAGCAAATCCTTGCGATGAGCCTCCGCCATGGCATTTTGCTTTATGGCGCGGGATAGGAATGTCATCTTCTGCCATTCCCTCTTCCTCGCCTCCATCCGAGCTCGCAGGCGGCTGTCGGCATCGCCTCCTTCCTGATTCTCGCCAGCCTCTGCCAACCTGTTCCGGAGCTTTTCCTGTAACTCAAGAAGCGCATCAGGGACATATGCAAGACCAATCGGGGATTGCACCCGCCCCCAGGCTGATTGTATGGCGTCTCCTATTTGAGCGGACAACTTATCCAACCGGGCCTCTCGATTCTCACGGAAAGAGGCAAAGGTTTCCTCAAGGCCCACGCCATTGAGGTGGGAATGAAATCGATCATTCAACGCAACTTCGTAATCATCCAAATCCTTATCGCGAAATCCTTCCCGCTTGAGTCCAGCGTGAGTAGTCGACAGATCAGTTGAAAGCGCATCCAGAAGACTCGGGAAGTCTTGCTTTTCCAGAAGCACCGATTCAAGAAGGGAAGCAAGTGATTGGGCGAGATCGGACGCTCCGGAACGAGTTGGGGGAACCCTTGATTTCAGGAAACCGTGGTCGTCGTTCCAGTTCTGATAGGCCATTTCCCGAAATGCGGACACATACAGATCGTTGGCAAGCAATTCATGAATCTCTTCCGTCGGCACTTCCCAACGACGCATTCCGGTGCTTCCGAAACGAAAACTTCGCAATAATTTCCCTAAAGGCTCGCCTGGATAGCTCGGTAATCTATCCTCCCCAGTAAGAGTTTTTTGAACATCTTCATCCCAATCGCCATTGCAATAAGCATAAACCCGCTCGAAAGCCGCTTCGGCTACAATCTGATGTTGCTTCGACAGTGAGAGCCTCTGATTTCTATCGTTGAGACTGGTGCTCAACAGAATCTGAGTGATCGGTTCATCTTGAGAAAATTCTGTGCCCCCATGGTATGAACCGAGCATTGTAGGCTTATATCGGCTACAGGCCAATGCGTTGAGATCTCGGATCGCAGCATATTGATTCTGATGAAAATAGCCCACCTTTGCCTCTTCAAAATCATCACTAGTAACATAGAGATAGAGAAAAATGGGGAAGCCTCCGACAACTCCAGCACTTGGATACTGCGTCCTCAACAAGGTCACCAGATCAATGATTGAACCACTCCCCGTTCCGCCGGCAAGAGAAGCGAAAATATGAAAGGCGCACTCGTTTCCATTCTCCGTAAGAGGAGCCACCTTTTGGTCACATATTGCCGTGCGAATCCGATCAGCGTTGCTCGCAAACAAGAGCCGACCGAATCGCCTCCGCTGATTCGCTCCCTGAATCCCCTGCGCTCCCCCCAAAAAACCCTCCAACTGCTCCACATCCCCAATCCAGGGTGCGACATCGGGCTGCAAAGCAAGTGTTCTGGCATTCAACTCCTGCCCCTGATCGCGCAAATACAGGAATGAATTATTTTCCAACTGAAGATTCTTTCCGAAGTGGGTCCAGTTTTCCCTGCGATTAATCACATCCCGACTGGAATCAATGTATAAAAAGTCCCAGTGTTGTCCTTGATCGCGCAATGAGTCTGCGTCCTCTGACCGCTGCTCGAAAACTTTCCGCAGTTCAGCGATACTCTTGCCCCCTTGTCCTCCGAGGCCGATGAAAAGATGATTCTTCATAGGTAATTTAGGGAATTTTTTTCGCGCTCACCCTTTGGGGTTGATCTTGATATCGTTAAGCGCAGCAAAAGGAATGGTGAAGAGCGGAATAGCAAACGAGGCCAACAACAGCCACAGGCAAGCAGTCTTCAAATCCCCGGTTCTGGCGTTAATTCCATTAATCCCGTTCCAAGCGGCATCAAGGGCATGATTGGTCTGTAGAGTGGCTGCCGTGGTCGTCCACTCGTTGGATGCGGTCACAATTGTTGGATAACTGCTCACATCGTATTTGATCGCATCAGCTGTCTCTGTCGCGATTTCCTCAGGACTTTGAGTGGAGAGCGAAACCCCCAGGGAAAACGGAAGGCGCAAGCGAAGGGCTGACCGGGTTTCTTCTGCGGCGTTTATAGCCAATGCGTGTGCCTCTTCGGGTGAATTCAGACGCAATTCGTTACCTGCTTCATCGGGTGGGGTCAGTCCACTCTGACCACCGCTGGCTGAAAGCTCCTGCCAGGTCGCTTTCAGGACGTCCCGGTTGAATTTAGCTGAACTAGAAATAGTCTTGGCCAACGAATTTTTTTGTTCATCGAACCAACCTTCGACCCTGGAAATTCCACGTAAATTCAAGACGGCAAAGGCCGCGGTAATAGCGAAGACGATCACGAGAAATAGATTCCCGAAATGCCTTGAAAGGCTCCATTGCCGATTCCAAAGCTTTCCCCAACCCAACCCTACGGCAAAAATCAGAAAAAGAGCAACGAGCACTACGTAGATCCACGTAGCCATATCCGCTGCGGATAAAGTGAATCGAAAGATGAACTCGGAAAGTTTTATGACACTCATAGCGGTTAGTCTGAAAATACCGGAGGTAATTCTGATAGCGGATTGAAAATATCCGTCATTGCCTCAAGAAGATGGAAGAGGATGAGTAGCAAAGCCGCAAGATTTATCGGAGGCAGTTTCAAGAAAATTCATCTCGAAATTTTGAGGAATTCTTTAATTTTCATAAGTGTTGAATCACCTATTCCGTTTACTCGCTTCAGGTCTTCAATGGTTTCATAGGGTCTCGCCTCGATAATCCGATTTGCCAGAGTTTCCCCAATGCCAGGTAGCCGCATCAACTCATCACGGGCCGAGACATTCGGATCCAGCAACTGACCGTCGAGGAGCGCCGCATTGCCAGTAGCCATGCTGATTTCGCGGTCCTCCAATCGCTGTTGCAACCTCTCAGACGACAGATTCTCCCACATCGTCTGGCTCCAGACTCCTTTGCCGGAACGCGCGGCAATCAATTCAAAGTCTTCCAAGGAAGCCCTGTATTCGTTTCTTGTACGCCCGTCGTAGGTCTCTTTGGTGACACCATAGGCCCTTGCCAACCCCTGCTTGACCAAATGCTCGGACAGATCTGCTCCATCGTGAGTGACAACAAAGCCGTAAATTCTTTTATATTTCCCGTCGCCCCGGGCGTCGGAGTAGGCGGTATAGAGGGTAAAGGGCTCTCGAAGGACATCCCGAACTTCTTTCGCTGCCGCAGCACCATAATCCTTTGCGATCCGAATCGATTCCTGTGGGTTTCCGCCAGTCTGTGTAATACCAAAATATCTTCGCTGTTCCCGTAGTCTTCGTGCATCCGATTCGTCGGTCACATGCCACTCAATACAGTCTGCCCCGTAGAGTCTCACCGTATGCTCGTCCCCATCCGGAGTTTGAACCAGAAAGCTGTCTCCATCAGCCCATTCCGTCGGGACAAGAACACAATTTTGGATCCGGTTGAGGGGGATTGCTTCCGCCGAATAGGAAAAAAGGACGAACCCTATTATCGCAAGCAACCTACATGCGAGATTGTTGGAAAGAGGACCTTTGAACCCCATAAATTGCTGAGTGGACTCTTGAAGAATCAGTTTCCAGATGAACATGATGGGATTGTCACAATTCTACGCAACTTCCTTGCGTGGGCAGCAGGCTACCAAAACAATTCCTTTCTGGGAGAACTTTTTTCGCAAATCTATGATTATCCACTCGTTAGTTCGCTCTCCCCTCCTCCTCCCGCAAAATCTCCTCCATCGGTGCGCTGAAATCCGGCGCATTGACATTCATGGACCGCATCGCCCTGACCTTGCGGCTCATGGCACGGCTGGAATCGCGGGCCATGAATCGGTTGTCGCTGTCTACAGTCGCTGCATTGTGGGCATGGATATTGATCTGCGCCGCCGAAGCAATCGCATCCTGTCCGGCCGCGAGGAAAAGAAACTCCCACCCATCCTTGTCCTGGCGCTTGCGAATCCTCTTCGCGATGTCCTGCCAGTCATACTTCCGCGAGGCATTTTCCAATCCGTCGGTGAAGATCGCGAAGATGACCTGTTCGGGACGGTCCTTCTTCGGCAGAGCCTGGATCCGCTTCCGGAAGTTCCTGATCGTCTTTCCAATCGCATCGAGCAGCGCGGTGGTGCCACGGGGACGGTAGGTTTCCTGGTCGAGGCAGGTCACCTCGCTCACAGGAAGATTGTCGAAGGGAACTTCGTATTCGTCGTCGAAGAGAACCAGGGTAATCCGGGCGATGCCGTCGACCTGCTGTTGCTCACGGAGAAACTCATTGAAGCCGGCGACGGCGGCCTCGGCGTGGGGATTCATCGATCCGGAACGGTCGAGGATAAAGGCGATTTCGGTGACGGGCGGGGTGGTGGATTTCGTGCTCATGCTTTACTCATCGCACAGGGGGTGGGACAGGCGCGGGGTGAACCCTTGAAATACCTGCGAGGATCGTGTTTCTCTGCGCTCATTCTCCTTTTCCCGATGCATTCCCGAGGAATGCTCGCGAGTGTGTCTCGCTCTCACGGATGAACGCCGGTTCACCGGGGTGATTATTTGGAGGCAGCTTCGTTGAAGGAACAATAGAAGCGGTCGAGGCACCGGTAGCGTTCTCCGTGGTCCGGAACCTCACGCAGGAGCGCCGCGAAAATGGCGCGGAACGGAATGTCAGCGTGGCCGATCGCCTCCGGAATCGTTTCCGCCTCGCGGGCTTCCCGTCCGATTTGGGCATATTCCTCCCGCGACGCGCAAAACTCCTCCAGCGAATACGTCTCACGATCGTCTCCCCACACGGATTCGTACATCTCCCTTTCAAACTCATTCAGCTCCTCCCAGGAGGTGCCTTCAAGGCTGGAGCGCTCATACGCCTCCAGGTCGAGAAGCAGGTAGCCCATGTCCTCCCCGAGGTGGAAGGCTGCGTCATCAGCCCCGTCCCCGCTCCGGAACCTTTCGACCAGCTCCCGCTGACAAGCGGGAACCGGGATCTCCGTTTCGTACAGATAGTCGGCGAGCCAATGCAGGTAGAACTGGTAGTCGGGTTGGGTCCGGCAGACGCCGATTTCCCGACCACTTTTATCAGTCGGCACGGTCCAGTCGACCCAGGCGCGGGGCGGAGGTGAAAGCATCATGCAATCACTATGGCACCCGGGGTGGGACAACCAGAGGCGCAGGTTGTTTGAAAAATTGGCGCCCCCCCATTTGCGGTGTTCCGGGACATTTCCACTGAAATCCGGCAGGCCGGGCATTCAATCTCCCCCGGTGAGCGAACAGCCCAATTCCCCGGTCGAGATGCCCGGCCAAAAAAATAATTCAAAAAAGAAAGGCCTACGGCCTTTGGGGTGCGGGAAGCGGGTCGGCGGTTTGACAATGGTTTTCCGTCGAGCTTTTTTGATTGGCATCCGGGGTTCGCCATTGGGCCTGCTTTTCGACAGCCATTCGAGCGACCTGTAGAAGCGATCTCTGCTGAACCGTGCCCAAAATTAACCGTTTTACGACCAACCCGACGAAGCAATACGCTTCCCAACCCAACCAATACCTATGAACAAGAACCTGACAGAAATCGCCTACATCCTCGACCGTTCCGGATCCATGAATCGCATGGTTAAACCCGCCATCACCGGCTTCAACCAGTTCCTCGCCCAACAGCAGGAAGCCCCGGGAGAGGCCCGCTTGAGTCTCGTCCTTTTCAACGATCGTATTCGGGCTCCCTTTCTCTCGACCCCTCTCGAAGAGGTCACGAAACTTGATCGTGATTCCTACATCCCCCGGGGCGGCACCGCCTTGCTCGATGCGATCGGAACTACCGTAACCCACATCGGCAAACGCCTCGCAAACACTCCGGAAGCGGAACGTCCCGGACAGGTCGTGGTGGCCATCTTTACCGACGGCCGTGAGAACTCTTCCAGGAAATACGACCGCAACCAAATTGCACGAATGATCAGGCATCAACAGGAAAAATACTCCTGGAAGTTTCTCTTTCTTGCCGCCAATCAGGATGCGATCGCAGAAGCTGCACAACTCGGAATCGCACCGGAGGACGCCGGCAAGGTCGAATTCAGCGAGGCAGGAATCCTCGCTTCGAGCCTCGCCATCTCCCGCAAGCTGAACACCCTGCGGAACGATGCGGGCCCGGACGGGAAGCGACACGGTCTCGATATGTCGATGCAGGACCTGGTCGATGCGGAAGAAACGCCACGGGTATAAGTTGCTCTGTTCTCAGGGAGCATACGAAGCCCTCCGTAAAGATAGCGAAAACGGCCAGATCTCGGTGCGGTTTCTTCGGTAGAACCTGAATCCACTTCCGAAAGCTCCCCATGGTCTTTCCCATCCCATCCAGAAGCGGGGTCGTATTCCGCGGACGATACCGTGAGGTGTCGACTGTGGAGACATCCTACGATGACCGGTTCCTACTTTTCAGGAAATGCGACAAATGAAGAAAAACTCCCCATCCAGGCGAACCCCGAAACGTCACCACAAGCACATCTGCATCGACTTTGAGGGTGAGGGCAGGCGCCGGGATCACAGTGTCCCACACCCCAGCCTTCTCGGTGCGCTTGTTCCGAATACTGATGGCCACGGGAAACACTTCCGACTGTGGGTGTTCGAGCCGGAACTGCTGCCCTTGACGCGCTCGCCTCGAATCACCGGTAAAGAAGAACACCGTCGCTATTGCACCCTGAAGGAAGCCGTCGCCGAGCTTGTTGAACTCGCCCGGACCAGGAGCTGCCGACTAGTGGCGTTCAGCCCGCATGAGTTGAGAATCATCAAGGCCCACCTACCGGAAGACTCGCCAGTGCGCAATTCGTTCGTCGAACGGTTTTACAACATTCTCCCGAAGTCCCGGTCGCTCGCAGAACGCCGTCACCTCGAATGCCCCGATATTACCCTCGAAAATTTACTGAAGGCATTGTCTCCGAAACACAAATCGCCACCTCCTCCCGAATGCGGGGCCGCTGAGGCCTGCCGCCGGCTGCGCAAGGCGGGTGCCAAGTCCAGGCGATGGGGAAACTGGGCGACCGAGCATCAGCAGATCGCCCGTGAACTGATCAATTACAACCGGGGCGACTGCGATGCCGTCTGGCGTTTGTTGAACCGTGTCACCGCGCATTATCGCATTCCGGAGTTGCTCAACGCAGCAGAGTAAATCCCGGACGAAGCGGCATGCTTAGACATCTCAAGAAGCAATTCGCGAGTCATTCGCGTGAATATCATGGAAAGAAACAGATAGCTTCGATGGCGACAGCCCGACTCGCCGGAGGGATAGGACTACGGTTGGGTGACACGTGGTGTATAGTACGAGAATGCCAGCAAAGAAATCTGCCAGAAAGAGGAAAAGTCCCACCCCGGCAAAGGGCGCCCGCTCCGGGAACGCCCGCCGCGGAGATACCCGCCGTCCCATCGAGCGAATCTTCACGATCCATCAGGCCATCCAGCGGGGTCGCTTCCCCAACTGCCGCCAACTCGCCGAGCAGATCGAGGTGACCCAGAAAACGATCCAGCGGGACATCACCTTCATGCAGAACGATCTCGGTCTCCCCCTCGCCTACGA
>JARGPJ010000009.1 GCA_029212615.1 Verrucomicrobiales bacterium | reverse complement strand
TGGAAGTTGGAAGTTGGAAGTTGGAAGTTGGAAGTTGGAAGTTGGAAGTTGGAAGCCGCTTCAATCATTTGGCTTCTAACGCCCCCCTCATCGCTTCGATGATTTCGAGATTGGCGATGGTGTTTTGTGGCGGATTCCAATGGGCGGCTCCGGCGATGACCGCAGCAAATGCGTCCGCTTCAATGGCGTAGAGGGGAGGAAGGCCATCGGCTCCGGGGACGCTTCGATGTTCGGGGGAATGGTTCGGGCGGTGAAGGGTGAAGCCTTCCTGAGCTTTCCAGAAACGCGGGATTTCGATCCACCCACGGGTTCCGTAGATGCGGGAGACCTGATCTGTCGTCACGGTCATGCCGCAGACGAAACTGGCGAGAGGGCCGTCCCGGAACGCGATTGAGCCGGCGGCGAAGTCATCGACCCCCAGTTCGTGTTCATGAGCGGTGAAGTGAAACGAAGTCGGTTCTTTTCCGGCGAGACTCCGTGCGAAGTCGATGCAATAGCAGCCTACATCCATGAGCGAACCGCCGCCCCTGTCTGCCCGAAAACGGGCGTCGTCTCTTGAGGCGGGCCGGTTGAAACAAAAATTCAGCTGAATGAGTTGAATCTCCCCGATTTCACCGGCGGCAATCGTTTCGAGGATCAACTGCGTTTGCGGATGGGCCCGATACATGAAGCCTTCGATGAGGATCCGCCCCTTCTCCTCCGCTGAAGCAAAAAGGGTTTTTGCTTCGGCTGCCGAGAGTGCGAGCGGCTTTTCACAGAGGACGTGTTTCCCGGCCTCGAGCGCGGCGGCGGTCCACTGAAAGTGAAGGGTGTTGGGAAGGGCAATGTAGATCGCGTCAAGGTCGGGGTCGGTAAGGAGGGAGGCGTAGTCACCGAAAGGGCTTGGCCTGTTCGTTCCCCCGGTAGGGCCTTCTGACCATTCGTCGATAAATCTTCCGGCGGATTCGATCGAGCGTGAGGCGACCGCAGTGAGTTGTCCGGTCCCGGATTGAATGAGGTTCTCAGCAAACTGGGTGGCGATGTTGCCGGTGCCGAGAATTCCCCACCGGAGTCGTTTGTGGTCACGGCCCTGCATCCCTTAACGGTCGTCACGATTGGGTTGCGTTCAACTGCTTGATACCGGAAGGTTCGGCTCTTCTGCCCCCAGAATTTCATGAGAGTTTTAGTTACCGGCGGAGCCGGATACATCGGAAGTGTTGCTGTGGACGCCTTGATGGCGGCCGGTAATGAAGTGGTTATCTTTGATAACTTTTATCAGGGCCATCGCTCAGCTTTGAATGAAAAGGCTGATTTTGTTGAGGGTGACCTCGCTGATGCCGGAGCTGTCGAAGCGTTGATGAAGGAATTCACTCCCGACTCGGTGATGCACTTTGCTTCCTACACGCTCGTGGGGGAATCGACGGAGGATCCCATGAAGTATCTCGGGGACAATACCACGAATGCTTCGAATCTTCTCAGGTCAGGGCTCCGCCACGGGCTGAAGCGATTTATCCTGTCGTCGACCGCAAACCTTTTTGATGATCCTGAGAGAATTCCGATCGGGCCGGACGAACGAATTGTTCCCGGGAGTCCTTATGGAGAGTCGAAGTATTTCATCGAACGCATGCTTCACTGGGCTCATCAAACCAAAGGACTGCGTTATGCGGCGCTCCGTTACTTCAACGCAGCGGGATGCACCGCCATTCGCGGCGAGGACCACGATCCTGAGACGCATCTGATTCCGCTCGTCCTCCAGGTGGCTCTCGGGCAGCGGGAGAAAATCATGATGTTCGGGGATGATTACGATACTCCCGACGGGACCTGTGTTCGCGACTACATTCACGTCGAAGACCTCGCGCAGGCGCATGTCCTTGCTTTGAATGCGCTCACTGATCGTGAGGTTCTGCATTACAACCTCGGCAACGGAAATGGATTCAGTGTCAAAGAAGTGGTTGAGACGGTTCGTGAGATTACGGGACATCCGGTTCCGGCGGAAGTGGCGCCACGTCGTGCCGGGGATCCGGCGATGCTGATTGCTGACAGCTCAAAAATTCGTGAGGAGTTGGGTTGGACACCTAAATACGCGGACCTCAAGTCGATCATTCAGTCGGCCTGGGACTGGCATGTGAAGAATCCTGAAGGCTACGGGGACTGATCCGCAGCGCTGATTCCCGCAGGATCTCTTCCGTTATCACGCCTGCGGTTCATGCTTTCCGGCGATCTCTCATTCTGCGAATCTCCCTTTGTGAAAACGAATCGTAGAAATTGGATGACAGGAGCTCTCGGGCTCACGCTGACGCCGTGGCAGGAGCTTCTCAGCGTCACGGAGCCTTATAAAAGGGAACAAAGTCGCCTCCTTCTCGGGGTCGCTGCCTATTCGTTCCGGAATCACTTCGCTTTCATGAAGGGGGCGGCGAATAAGGGGTACGTCGAGGGAAGTCGCCAATTGGACATGGCCGACTTCATTCGCTATAGCGCGGGGCAGGGCGTCGACAGTGTTGAACTGACCAGCTATTTCTTTTCGCCGGAGACGGACGATGCCTACCTTGCTCATTGTCGCGAAGTTGCTCATGTCAACGGGGTCGGGATTGCCGGTACTGCCGTGGGCAATAATTTCTCCTATCCGAAGGATACACCGGAGCGGGAAAAGGAGATGGCTTATGTGAAAGACTGGGTTGATAAAGCTTCCATTCTCGGGGCGCCACATGTTCGTGTTTTTGCGGGGCGCCATCCCAAAGGGGTCAATGCTGATGAGGCGGAACAGAATGCGATTGAGGCGCTCAAGGAATCCGGAGAATACGCCGCCACAAAGGGGGTTTTCCTAGGAATTGAAAATCACGACAGCGTTTCGACGGCAGACCGGCTTTTGCGCATCGTGACTGCGGTGGATAATCCTTTCGTCGGGGTAAACCTGGATAGTGGAAATTTCATCGCTGACGACGTTTATGCAGAAATGGAAGCATCGGCTCCCTACGCGATCAACGTGCAGTTGAAGACGGAGATCAAAGGGGCAAATGGCAAAGAGCCGGCTGATCTCGAGCGGGTCATTGGAATTCTCAGGAACACCGGTTACGCAGGGCACGTCATCCTCGAATACGAGGAACAGGACGATCCGTTTGTGCATGTCCCTGAGGTCCTTGCAAAGCTTCGGGGCTATATCGACGCGTGATCGATCGTTGAGCCGGTGAGCATGCCGATCCTGTTACTTTCAGGATTGAATGTTGACGGGCGTGGGTGATTTCGTGTCTGATTCCGGCTGGAATCCTGCTCTGTCACCCCCGCATGAAACTTGTCCTTTCCACCGTGATCGCCTGCTTCGGTGCGGCTTTCCCGGGTGTATATGGACAGGACGGGGAGGTGACTGAAGCGATCGTTGAGAGCGAAGGGCCGGCTCAGTTGCTCGAGCGCGGACGTTCCGCCTTTGCCGTTAATGATTTCGCAGTGGCGGAGGAGGCCCTTGAAAAGTTCATCGTCGACTATGGCGAAGCGGAAGAGGCGAAAGAAGCGGCGCGGCTTCATCGCCCACTGGTTGCCATCTCCAAGGTGGGACTGAAAAAATTCGGAGAGGCACTGGAATGGATCGACGAATCGCTGCGAGATCCCCGGATTGAGCCATCCTTGAAAGATGAGTTGATGTTCTGGCGGGCGATTTGTCTGATGACGACAGGTGAACTTGTCGAAGCTCAACGTGCTTTCGGTCGCTATTGGGCAGACGAGGCAAACCAGCCGTTCAAGCGCTATGAGGCGCTGCTCCTCTTCGCGACCCTCTATATCCAGCAGGATTTTCCGGAGGTGGCGGCTGATTTTCTGGAAGATCAGTTACCCAAATTCCGCGACCTGGCACCCGAGGCGGCGAGCCGGGCAATTGTCCTGCAGCTATATGCCCGCCTCGAGGCGGAGCAGCCGGACAAAGCTCTCGCCCTCATCAAGGCCGAATATCCGAACATGAGCGGAATGACCCAGGTGATCAGTTTTCAAACCCTGGCCCTGAAGCTCGGCTCGACCTTTCTTGAGCAGGAGGAGTGGTATTCGGCGATCACTTGTCTTCAGAGGATTTGGCCGCAAGAGAAACTCTTCGAGTTTCAGTCTGCTAAGATTGAGGAGATCGAAAGCCGCATTGCTCTCCTGGAGCAACGGTCCAATACTCAGGGAACCATTTTCCAGCTCAAGGCGATTCTAAAACGGGTCACCCGGGAATTGGAGGGATTTGAGAAAATCGAGAACTTCGATTCAGCGTCGCGCCTTCGCCTCGCGATGGCCTTTCAAGGGCTGGAGAGATATCGCGAAGCGGCCTTGATCATGGAAGGAATGCTGGAGACGATGCCGCCGGATTCTGTGGTCGAAAGTGCCACGCTCGCCCAGTTGCAATGCTGGATGGAGATCCGTCGCTGGCCCCGCGCCCTTGAAACCGCGCGCCGATACGAAGAGGTTTTCGGCGAGGAGGGAAAGTCACTCGCCACGGTCCTGTTTTTAAAGGCGGAAGCGTTGCGTGAACTGCAGGACTATGGCGCCGCGCAGCTTGCTTATGGAAAAGTGGTTGAGCGCTTTCCTGAAGATGCGTTTGCCCCCAAGGCGATGTTCATGCAGGGCTTTCTCTATCTTCAGCAGGACGACAACGAGGGGGCCCTTTATCAGTTCGACCAGGTCAGCCGTCTCTACCCTGAGTCGGGAATGGTTGAAGATGCCGACTATTGGACCGGCATGGCTCATTCCTTCAGTGGGCTCTACGAAGAAGCGCGTGAACACCTCGCGGGTTATCTTGACCGCTACGAGACGCCCAAGTACCGGAAAGAGTCGATTTTCAGAATAGCCGTCTGCACCTTCTCTCTCGCAGAGTATGAGAAATCGCTCGAGCTTCTCGCCGCGTTTAACGAGTCGTATCCGGGAGATCCTCTCACGGATGAATCAAACCTGCTCATGGGTGATGCGTATCTCTCCGGCGGAAAGATGGAGGAGGGCTTTGCGGCCTATGATCGGGTGCGGCCTGAATCCAGCCGGTTCTTCGAGGATGCCTGGTTCAAGAAAGGAAATGCCTACAAGCTCCTTGAGGAATTTGAAACGATGACGAGGCACTTCGTGAACTTTGTTGAGGACTATCCCGGGAGTTCCCGTTTGCCCGAAGCGGTTTACTGGATCGGATGGAACCATCTGCGCGAGGGGGATTTCAAGGAAGCTCAGAAGGTGTATTGGCACACGATTGAGCAACATGGGAGTGATTCGGAGATGCTCACGATCACCGATGTGTTTTCCGCACTTCCGAAAGTCTATGATCCGAAAGAGGAGGATACGTTGCGGTCACTCATGACTGATCTCCAGCTCATGAAGACGAAGGCTTCGGCCGCAGATGACAGCGTTCTCGCTGCCCGGGTCGGCTGGACGAGAGCGGAAATCATGGCGCGGGAAAGTCCTGCCGCGGCCCGGGCTGAGCTCATCGGACTCGCGAGGTGGATTGATCCGGAAACTACGAATCCACGCATCAGCGTGGCGGTTGCAGAAGCCATTCTGGCGAATGACGATCCCGACCTCGCTAAGCCACTGTTGATTGATATCCGGAAATGGCATCCGAGGGCAGTGGAAAAAGGCAGGATCTACCGCGCCCTCGCGCGAATCTATGCCGATGAAGGGGATCTTGAAAAGGCGATCGACTATTATGCCCGATTCGAACGTGAGGCTGCTTCCTCCATCAATCTGGGCGAAGTGAAATTGGAGAAAGCTGCTCTTCTTGATTCAGTGAGTCGTGCGGACGAGGCGCGTGTGGAACTCGAATCGATTCTCGAATTACCGGGGATCACGGCGGGGACCAAAGCGAAGGCCATGACGCGTCTCGCTGATTCATTTGCCGCTTCCGGTGAGCACGGAAAGGCGATCGTTTTCTATGAGCGTGTCTACGTCGCCTATGGGAAATTTGCCGAACTGAACGCTAAGGCTTATTGGCGGCGCGGCCAGTCGTTAGAGGAGCTCGATCTTGAGCGCGAGGCGCTGGAGACCTATGAGGAACTGGTCTCGAGAGAGGAATTGAAGTCTTTTGATGAAATGGACAAGGCTTCTGAAAGAGTTGCCCGTCTTCGACCCTTGTATCCTGAAGAGGAAGTGGTGCAGGAGGAGGTTTCGCCATGAAAGCACCCGTCATCGTCGCCGCCTGCCTCATTGGTGGAAGTTTCTCCGTCACTGCGCAGGATTTCGTTCATCTGAAAACCGGAGAATCCACTGCCTGCGAAATCGAAGCGATTACGGACAAGGTTCTTATTCTCAGGCTACCCGGTGTGGGCGGCGCAGGATCAGCGAAGCGAACCCTGAAGATGGACCGGGTTGATTTCATCGAGTTTGGTTATGAGTCGGGCGAGGAAGCGGTCTTTAAGAAGCTCGACCGGATTAGTGCCCCCATTCTCGAAACGTGGTGGGTTTTTCATCTCGCCCATCTTCATCGCCCGCGTTCCCGAGCCGCCGCTTACGGGATTGCTTTAGGGGATGCGCTTCTTCGTGAATCGCCCGGGACCTCGGGGGAGAAAGCGCTCACCTTATTTGATCGCGTCATCAAAGAGGCATGGGCTGAGGAAGATAAATCTGCGGCTCGCCGGGGCAGACTGAGGGCGTTGATTGCGATGGGGAATTTCGACACGGCGGTCGTAGAGGCTGAACTTCTCGCGAGCGAGTCAGAGGATCCGGATATGCTCCTGGAAGTGAAATACCTTCTCGCAGCTGCTGATTTCGAACGATTGAAAGCGCTTCAGGAGGAGCATCCGAAATGGATGGAAGACGACGAGGTTCGACCGGAGCGGAACGAAATTTATCATCGTATCATCGATCAGTATCTTTGGCCGCATCTCTTCCATGCCACGCGAGCCGAAGAGGCCGCACGCGGCCTTCTTGCGGCAGGAGATGTCTATGCCTTTGCCGGTGAAGTTGAATTGGCCCGCGCCGCCTATCTCGACCTTGGTGAACTCTATCCGGAATCCTCCTCTCAAATTGAAGCTGCCGAGCGGCTTTCCTCTCTTTCAAGCACTGAATAACCCGACCGCATCCATCTGAACATGACCTCTCTTTATTCGACCCGACGACCCCGCTTACCTGCGTTCTGTCTTTGTCTCTATCTGTTTCTTTCCGCTTGTGCCGCGCCCTTGGTGATTGCTCAGGAAGGAGCTGAAGCGATGCCCGGGATGCCTTCGGAAAGTGTTTCAGCTCTCGATCTCTACAATCAGGGGGGCGCTTTTATGCATATCCTCCTTGTTTGTTCGATCGGAACCATTGCTGTAGCGGTTTACTGTTTCATCCAGATCAGTCGAAAGAAGATGGCGCCCAAAGAGCTGGTGGATCGAGTGAATTCGGCAATGGCGGCTCAGGATGTCGGGACCGCCTATACCGCCTGTGATTCGAGTAACTGCAGCTACGGGCGAGTGATGTCGGGGGCCTTGCTGAAAGTGAATTTCGACCGTGATCTTGCCAACAAGGCGAGCATGATGGATGCCGCTGCCGAGGCCATCGACGAAGAGGAACATCGGCAGATGGTCTGGGTGAATTACCTGAATATTTTCGCCACGCTCGCTCCCATGATCGGTCTTCTTGGAACCGTTTGGGGGATGATTGAAGCGTTCGATAAACTGGCGACAACCAGCGGCGATGCCAAGCAGTTGGCGGGAGGGATTAAGATTGCGATGGTGACGACCGCAGGCGGGCTCATGGTCGGCATTCCGGCGATGTTTTTCTACTTCTTCTTTCGGGATAAACTCCAGGGGGTCATGACCACGGTGCAAAAGCACGCCAGCTTTGCGATCGATATTCTCTCCGGTGAAATTCGGCTGCAGGGGGGAGCGAGCGGGGAGGCTCCCGCCGGCGAGGTTTCCGCCGAAGCCGGAGATTAAAGTGACTTTCGTTTTGTTTTAATTCAATAGGATGACACGCCGCCGCAAGAGACCTCTGGATGAAGTGAGCTTTCAGATCACGCCGATGATCGACATGACTTTTCTTCTCCTCATCTTTTTCATGGTGACCCAGAAGATCACGGAACAGCAGCTGAATGTGCCCGTGAAGTTGCCCGTCGCGATCAGTGCGGTGGCACCCGAGCGCACCGAGCGGGAGATCATCAATATTGACGGCGGGGGAAATTATTATATCGGCGATCTTGCGGCGACGACCGACGAAGTGCTTGCCCACCTCACCACGAAATTTGAAGACTTCCCTCCTTTGCAGATTTATCTGCGGGCAGACAAGGATACGCCCACGAAGAAAATTCGCGAGTTTGTAGAGATGGCAACCGAAGTGGGGGCGATTGATTTGATTTTCGGAGTTTATGGAAAGTGAAATGAACAGGGTCAGGTCAGCGACTCAACCCTGTTGGGTCAAAGGAGGGACGACTTCCACGTCGTCCGTGGAAGTCCGGAGATTGGTGTGGCGCAGGAAAAAGGAAATAGAGTTCTCATGAGGCGAGTCAGAAAGAGACGAAACACCACGGTGGAGATGCAGATGGGGCCTATGATCGACATGGTCTTTCTTCTTCTCGTCTTTTTTATGGTCTCGGCAAAACCCATCACCCCGGAGAGCGATATCCCGATGGGTTTGCCGGGGCAGGTTTCGCAGGAGGAGTCCGTCGATATACCGGACGAAGCACGGGTCGTGATCGAGACGGACGGGCAGGTCGTCCTGAACGAGCAGCAGTTGGATACACCCGGAAGCAGTTCGCTGCCTGAGTTGAGGAGTGTCCTCGACCGTTTCAGGAAGTCAGCCGAAAATGCCGGGGCGGATGCTCTCGTCACCGTGGCTCCCTTTGATACGGTCCCTCACCAAAGATTGGTCGATGTCTTAAATGCCTGTGCCGAGGCGGGAATCACCGGTGTCACATTAGCGGGAGCGACTGATGAGTGAAGTTTCGATCCAGCTCAATCCGGATTCACCGAAGCCGAAGAAGGTGAAAAAGAAGCGACCACCGCAGACTCGCGAAGAAACGGCGCGCAGTAACCGGAGGGCGATGATCGGATCGATTATCATTGGTTCGATTGCGGTGCACGCGGTCGCGCTGGTTCTTTTCGGCTTGTGGACTGTGGCAAAACATTTCAGTCGACCCGAAGCCCGCTTCGAGATGAAGAAGGTGGTGAAGATACCGCCGAAGACTCCTGAACATAAGATGAACGTCGCGAGGCACGAGGCGATGGCTCCCAGGCCGACCTTTAATGATAAGTTGGTGAGCACGCGGCCTACCGAATTTGCGCTGCCTGAAATGCCGGAGGTGAATCTTGATCAGATGTTGCCGCTGGATCCATCTGAACTGATTTCGGATCAGGTGAATGGATTGGTCGGGAGTGCCGCGCTCGGTTCGGGCTTGGGGCAGGGGCTGTCAGGGGCCGGTGGCACCGGCGAGGGGATGAGCTTCTTCGGCGTGAAGGCGAACGGTGATCGTATTCTTCTATTGTTCGATGTTTCCGCCAGCGTGGTGAACAAGGCCGAAGCTGCAGGAATCCCGCTGGAGCGGATTCAGGAGGAAACCATTAAAATGATAGGAACTCTGCCGATCAGTTCCCAGTTCTCACTCATTCAGTTTACGGGGAACTACATGCCGTTCACTGATGAACTGATTGCGGCAACCCCGAAGAATAAGGAGCTTGCTAAGTCCTGGGTGGAGGAAAGGTGGGTCACCAGTGGCAGCATGAGTTCATCAACGAACGGTGTCGTGAACAATTTGACCGGAATCGTCGGGATTCTTGAACGATCGATCAAGATGAGGCCGGACGTCATTTTTCTCATTTCAGATGCCAGTTTCCAGTGGCGACCTGAGGGCGGCAGTGCCTACAGCAATGTTCCTTATGACGAAATTAAGGATGTGGTTGAGACGCTGAAAGAAGAGCTTCGTCAGGATGTGCCGATACACTTTATAGCTTTTGAGCCAAAATCTGATGATTCTGCTCAATGGACGAAAATCGTCAGGAAGACCGGCGGGGAGTTCCGTGAACTGAAGGAAAAGTAGAAAAACTCTATTTGAGTTGGGTCGATAGATGCTACTTAACTGGGAACCAATTGTGCATAGCGGTGGAGTGGCATAAGCTTTGATGATCTGTTGGTTGTCAAAATCCTTGAATTCCCGCAATCACAAGCTCTGACCCCGATACTAAAAAATGGAAATACTCGAAAAACTGAAAGAATGGCTCAGCTTCCTCGGACCTGCCGGTCCCTGGGTACTTGCGCTCCTCGTTATTATCGTCGGCTACTTTATTGCCCGACTTCTTGAAAAGCTCGTTAAGAAAGGTCTTTCGAAGACTAAGTTCGATGACAAGCTCGCTAAACTCCTCGGCCAGGAATGTGATGGCTGTGAGAAGGGCTTTTCGAAGTTCATTTTCTATCTCTTCATGCTTTTCGTGGTCTACTTCGGACTCAGCATCGCTGGACAGTCCGAGGCCGTTGCTCCCCTGAAAGAGATTCTCGACGATATTCTCGGCTTCATTCCCAACCTCCTTGCTGCCGCGGTGATTGGATTTGTTGCATGGATTTTTGCGACCCTGGTGAAAAATATATTGGAAGGCGTCCTCACTGCTTCCAAGGTGGATGATCGCCTTGGACTTGGCGATAAGAAGCCGATCACCAGTAGTGTCGGACTCGTTGCCTTCTTCGGCATTATCCTTATCATGCTCCCGACGGCGCTGGGTGCACTGAAGATGGATGAAATCTCTGTTCCGATCAGTGACATGATCGATCAGATCTTCACATACGTGCCTTCACTTTTCAGTGGCATCGTGCTTTTCGCGGTCGGCTACCTCGTTGCTTCGATCGTCCAGAAGGTTCTCGCCAATGTGCTTGAGTCAATCGGCCTCGACGCCCTTCCTGAGAAGCTTGGATACTCGGGTGGTAGTCTCGTTGCCGGAAAGCCACTCTCTCTCGTTCTGAGCTACGTCGCGATGGCGACCATTCTCGTGACGATTGGTGCTCAGGCAATTATGACAATGAAGCTCGGTTTCATCTCGGATCTCGCCCAGGACTTTGTTCCCGGTTATTTCAAGATTCTCGCTGCGGTCATCATCTTCTGCATTGCCGTTTATGTGGCTAACATCGTTGGGCAGCTCATCGAACCGAAGAGCGAGTTCTGGGCTAAGTTTGCCCGCATTGCGATTTTGATTTTCCTCGGGGCCGTTGCTCTTCAGAAGGCCAATATCTCGAGTCTCACGAATGAGACCTTTCAGCTGCTTATCACGGCGCTTATCATTGCCTCAGCTTTCGCTGTTGGGGTGGGTGGAGCGATCGCACTCGGCCTCGGTGGTCGTGATCGTGCGAAGGCATTGCTCGAAAAATTGAAGGGTTAAGCCCTCCGGTTTTTTCAATTAATTACACTCAGTCAGGCTTTCGGGAGACCGAAAGCCTGATTTTTTATAGATTTGAGGGAAAAGAAGCGTATTTTACTGCTTGAGAAGTATAAAATTTTTATTAGATTCTAATTTCCCTTAACTAATTGCTGTCGCTTTGTTTGATATGAGACTTTCGCTCATTCGTTTTTTCTTAATTCTCGTCGTTGCTTTGATTTCCGGAGTGGCATGCAAGACTCGCAATAACGCCGGGACCATGATGCCGCCGGCTGAGGTTCCTCCTTCCGAGTATCCTGTCGGGGCGGACGGGCAGCCTTTGCAACCGGGCGCCCCCGGAACCCCGGGCGGCCGATTTGGCTATGCCGGAGACAGCGGAGCGCCGGTTCCTCCGCCGCCACCTGCAACCCCGGGTTCACACGACGTCAGAGATCTTGAGCCAACGGATTCAATGACTTCGGCACCTCCTGAAGCTCCTGCTGCGCCTGAGCCTCCGAAAGCGAGTGGTCCTCCGACGAGTTCCGAAATGCAATTCGCCAACCGGGTTCCCGGTGATCCCCTTGTGGTGACTTTGCCCGGCAGCAATTCCTCTCTCGGGCCGATCTCGGTCGAGAAATATGATTCTGCCGGAAATCCAACCGGTGAGCCGCTCAAGCGGGGTACTCAGGTCCAGATCCCGGATCCGAACAATCCCGGTAAAAAAATCTACTTCAAGGTGCCCTGATTACGGCTGACGGAAAGCCCTTTCCCTGCGTGTCTGTTCTGGGACCCGGCCTGATTGGAGGCTCGCTCCTGAAAGCGGCGCGCGCAAAGATTCCGGGAATTAGACTGCAAGCCTGGGCACGTCGCGAAGCAGTTCGCGATCAGCTTCGCTCAGAGGGCGGTGTCGTCGATGAAGTTTTCGCGGAGGTTAATGATGCGATCAAAGGTGCTGATCTTATTGTCCTCGCTATGCCCACCGGGGCGATGGCGCGGGTTGTGGAGCAATTTTCCGCCGAATCTTTAAATCCCGGGGCACTGGTGACGGATGTCGGAAGTGTGAAGGGGTCCGTGATCCGCGAGGTGGCCCCGCTTGTTTCGGCGCTGGGTGCCCGTTTTTGGGGAAGTCACCCCATGGCAGGTTCTGAGAATGCCGGGCTGGAATTTTCCGAGTCGTCACTTTTCGAAGGGGCTTCCATCATTTTAACGCCCCCCGGGGAAGAGAATTTAACGCCTGATCCCGCCCTGAAACTCTTCTGGGAACTCCTGGGAGGGCAGGTGTCGGTCATTGGCGCCGCCCGTCATGATGCGATTGTCGCTTCGATCAGCCATCTCCCGCATCTCATTGCGGCCGCTTTGGTTCGTTCGGTGATGACAGATGACAGGGACGCGGCGCATTTCAGTGGGGGCGGTTTTCGCGACACGACGCGAGTCGCCGGCGGTCCCGAGGAGATGTGGTCCGGTATTCTTTCCGATAATCACGAGGCCGTTTCGGAGTCTCTTGGAAAGTTGATCCGCGATTTGGAAATCTGGAAAGCAGCGCTTGATACGCTTGACAGAGAACAACTACGCGGCTTTCTGTGCGAGGCCCGTCAGCTTCGGGAATCGCTTTAAAAAGCTAATTTTTCATCTATCCCTCATGGCCGATCTTCGAGTCAAAAAAGTTAAAGACTTCTCCGCTGAACTCTCTGTCCCCGGAGATAAGAGCGTTTCGCACCGTGCTCTCATGTTTTCGGCGCTTTCCAACGGCCCCTGTGAGGTCACCGGCTTCCTGGCGAGTGAAGACTGCATCGCGACGAGGACGGCACTCGAGGCCATGGGCGTGCAGGTCGAAGTGCTCGGAGAGAACGGGACTCACATCCGTGTTCACGGTTGTCGCGGCGAATTCCAGGCTCCTGATCGCACTCTTGATTGTGGGAACAGTGGTACCACGATGCGTTTGATGTCGGGCCTTCTTGCGGGGTGCCCTTTTGAGACAAAATTGACGGGCGATGCCTCTCTTTGCCGGCGTCCCATGAATCGCGTGGCGCTTCCTCTCGAGAAAATGGGGGCAAGGGTCAAAGGGCAGGGCGATCGCTGTACGCCTCCCATTACGATTACGGGTCGACAGAAGCTCACCCCGATTCAGTACCAGTCTCCCGTCGCGAGCGCCCAGATCAAGAGTGCCATCATGTTGGCTGCTCTCAAGGCGGACGGAAAGACGAGTGTCACGGAGCCTCATCCCTCGCGTGATCACACCGAGCGTATGCTGAACTACCTGCTCGTGAAGAATATTCGGGAGGGGGATACCGTTTCAATTTGGGGAGGGCAAATGCCTGAGTCCCGGGATATCGTCGTTCCCGGCGATATCTCCAGTGCCGCTTTCTGGATTGTTGCCGCCGCGGCCCGTGACGGGGCCCGCCTTCTCATTGATCGGGTCGGCTTAAACCCGACCCGGATCGGGATACTCAGCGTCATGATCCGGATGGGGGCGCAGATCACTGAACGTGTCGACGAATCCGGTTGTGAGCCGATGGGCTCGATCGAGGTCACCGGTGGACGCTTGAAAGCGACCGAGATCGGAGGGGAGGAGATTCCCACCCTGATTGATGAAATTCCCATTCTCGCGATTGCCGCGGCGCTGGCTGAAGGCACCACGATCATTAAGGATGCGCAGGAGCTCCGGGTGAAAGAGAGTGATCGCATCTCAGCGGTGGCTGAGAATCTCAGACGCATGGGCGTTCCGGTTGAGGAATTCGCCGATGGCATGGAGATCACGGGAGTCGAGGAGCTCAAAGGAGCGGAGATTGAATCTCTCGGCGATCACCGTATCGCGATGGCGTTTGCGATCGCCGGACTGTTTGCCGAAGGGGAGACCGTCATCAAAGGCGTGGAATGCGTCGAGACGTCCTATCCCGGCTTTATCCGGGAGCTGGAACAGCTCCAGGCGATGGGGCGTTGATCCCGGGGATTAGCGATTTTTCTTGTCTCTCCCGCGATTTCCTGATGTCTTCACGTCTGTGAAGGTCGAAACAGGTCGTGTAAATACATTGTAATGGCAAAAAATGCGCGGGAACGCATTTTGGTCTTGTATTGTCATTGTATTTTGTTCAGTTTACATTGTAAAACATTCCGGAATCCACCTGATGTTTGACCTTTACTGGTAATCTCTACCCCCAAGACGAATGAAAATTCCTCAAAAGCTCTTCCCCGGAGCCAATGTTTCGAAGAATAAAAAAGGAATCGCGCTGGTGACTGTCCTCACGGTGATGGCGTTGACGACGATCCTTGTGCTGACGTTTTTCTCTCTGGCAACCAGTGAAAACAGGGCTTCGAACACGTATTCGAATGGTCTCCAGGCACAGCAAATTGCCGAGCAGGCGATTAACATGGTGATTGCGCAGATCCGGGAGGCGACGGCAGATCCGAATGACACTGAGGATTATGCCTGGGCTTCGCAGCCGGGCGCGATCCGGACATGGACAAAAAATGGTGGCATTCGGGGGATCTATAAGCTGTACAGCGATGAGCTGATGAAGGACGACGACCCGGTTTCGTTGCAAAATGACTTCACGAGCCTGGCCACCTGGTATGAAAACCCGGATGTTTTTGTCGATTTGAATGAGCCGGTGATTCGCGGTGAAAAAGTTTATTATCCGATTGTGAATCCCACCGCCTCTTCACTTCCGGAGTGGCCTAAGGAGTTGAACGGGGAATCGCGAGGGGTTGAGGGCTTCTCTTTTGATTCCACGGCGGTGCCCGGCGGGCCGTTTGGTGAGAAAGCGGCCACGGTTGCCAATTCGATTGACGGGCATGTCGCGATGCCGGTTCGCTGGCTGTATCAGTTGGCGGATGGAACACTGGGAGTGGTTTCTGAAACAGGGTCCCGTGCGGGAGGTTACCCTTTTCAGGCGATATCCGGCTCAGGAACGCCTGCGGAGGACAATCCGATCGTCGCACGCTTCGCTTTCTGGACAGATGATGAAACGACGAAGCTGAACCTCAACACTCATGCCGGTGGTCTCGCCTGGGATATTCCGAAGGCAGGTGGTGAGATTGATATGGACATGGGTCGGCATCAGCCGGCACAGAATGAGTGGCAGCGTTATCCGGGGCACCCCGCCACGACCCACTTAATTCCGGCGCTTGCTCCCGGGGTGATTGATATCGTGAACGATCGTGACGCCATGGAGATGCTTTTTGATGTGGTTCCACGCGTTGTCGGAGGTGGATCCGAGTCGGGAACCCGGGCACTCGTGAATAACGGGCGCATTCGTGCGGGCGAGGAGAATGGACTTCAGAAAGATTCCGAGCCCCTGTTCCCTTCACTTGATGATATGGTGATGCGCTCTGACCGGGAGCCACATGAGTTTCCGGACGCGAATGGGGATCCGATTCCGCCGGATGAGCTGAGCGAGTACCTGGAGCGGGCGAAGTTCTTCATCACGACGAACAGCAGGGCGCCGGAAGTGAATGTTTTTAATTTGCCGAAGGTCGCGATCTGGCCGGTTTACAATGCTGAGCAGAATGATCCCAAGTATCAAACGCATCTCACCGCTTTTGACCGCCTTATCCACTATTGTTCGATCGTTGGTCGTTCCGGGAGCAAGGATTTTGATTATATCTTCAAACGGGAGAAAGCGGACAGTGCCGTTTACGATTACGAATCCATCGAGAGAAACCAGGAGCTCTACACCTATCTTAAGGAGCTTCTTTCGCGGGAGGTTCCGGGATATGGGGCGAGTTTTGTTGATAAATACGGGGATGCCAATGTCGACCGGCTTCTCACGATGCTTTTCGATTACATCCGGACGACTAATCTCCACGATGACATGCTTTTTGGAGAAGATTTTGAGGATGCCTTCACTGAGCTGAATACAGATAATCACATCACCTACACGAACCCGAGGGAGAAATCTCTGAAGGGGACGGGGCACCGTGGTCACGGGCAGGTCACGCCGATTGAAATTGACGGAAACAAGGGGGCGGGCCGCTACTATACCCTCGCGAGTTCAGGTATTGTGGTGGCGACTGTAGCGGAGCCGACAGATCCTGATAACACCCGCCCGCTCTTTGCGGGGGTGGCCAATGCCAATCCCAACAGCGCCGATCAGAACGACCCTGATGGGGTGTCATATAATAATCTGCCGCCCATCACCGACGCTGTGAGGACTGAAATTCAGCGGGTAATCAACGACAACCCTACCACTGCTGCCGAGCTCCTCACGTATACCCTGCCTCAGTGGCTAAGGGATTTATGGTTAGAAGACAAGGCCGAATTCAGGGCGGCGCGCGAACCTCATCGCTGGAACTGGCAACTCATGTTTCTGGACTCCACGAAGAACTACGCGTCGAACCTGGAATTGTGGAGAGAGGAGAAGTTTACGGAAGCTGCCCGGAGTGCTCTTACCATCGGTCAAATGCAGGAGATGCGCCTTGAGGAAGACGAGCGTCTCGTGCAGGGATCTTTTGTCTTCAATTTGTTCAGTCCAAGTATCGGGTGGAACTCGATCACTCCTGACATGAAGATTGAAATTAAGAAGGAGAGCGGGATGACTTTCGATGGCGACGATGGAGCGGTGGAATTTATCGGGTTTGAACGGAGTGCTGATTCCAGTCCGAATGATACCTATGTTTGGGCAACGAACTGGTCTAAGCCGTTGCGAACTTCAGGTGCCCGGGCATGGGGCGGCTTGCTCTCATTTGGTTACACGATGAATGCGCGTCAGGAAAGGCGTGAAAGTGGTAAGAACCGGGAGCTGAATGTCTGGTATAACCTCGCTACGATGGCGGCGAGTTCGGGGGTTGATGGCTTCCCGGATGCCAGTTCGGGTTGGGATCCCGGTTCAAAGGGAAGCTTGCATGCGATCAGTTCGAGCGGAGGTGGCAACTACATCACGCCGATGATTTCACGGCTGACCCCGCTTGATCGTGGCTATGATGATCTCGCGGACGCCCTCGAAATGACCGGGCGCGTCAGCAGTTCGGAGGCGGTCGATATGGCCCAGGCTTACCGTTACGATCTCGTGACGGTGCCGTTCAAGATAAGCGGTGGATCACTGACTGTGCCGCCGGATCTCAGTTTCAATGCGGGTTCGGTAACGTTCTCCTTCTACAACGGTGACGGTGTTGTTACTGAAGAGTCGTTTCCGGATGATTCTTTTGATGAACTCGTTCAGGAGATCGAAGTGGATTTCCCAAGCTTTACGGTTCAGTCCGGGCTGATGTCCCCGGGCTTGAAGGGGAGGGTGAATGCAAACAATGTGATGAATCAGGATTCCATGTCGATGTTGGATATGGCGAGTCTGACTGCAGATCCTGCGAATCCGGTTTCTCATGCTGACAAACATGCGCAGGCCAGGAGTGGCACCAGTTTTACGATCAATGCCAATCGCTTCGGGCCGAAAGGAGTTTCCTATCCCCGGGGCCGAATGGCGAGAATGATGGCCGTTTGGGATAACCAGAACGCATACATCGTCCCTCAAGACGTCGTGCAGTCGGTTGCCGTGCCGCATGGAGATATCCGTCTCGTGGCGACTCAGAAGTTCATCGATGACTCGGATGGTCTCTTTGAACCCCATCGTGACTACGGAAGTAATCGCGTTGCTCATGCCTTCACCAGTTCGGTCGGGAATGCTGTCGGCGGGTTTGTCCCCGAAGACGATGGGAATGATGAATATTTACTGATCACGAAACTGAGGGGCCTTGGTGGGGTGCAGAACCCGTATCGAAATCGTATTCCAATGCCTTTGTCCGGTAATGACAAAGGAGATGTGGTTCAGCGGTATGGTGACTTTGACAACGGAGCCGGCCTCATGATCGATGGGCCCTACATCAATAAGCCGGATGAGGGGAATGTGACGTCCCTCGGTCTCAAGATCGACGGTGAACTTGACGATACTTATTGGTCCACGATCCGGGAAACGGGTGACTTTCCCTACTTCAGTGATCCGGAGATTGCTGAATCGGGCGGAGCCGCCTATTTCTCACCAAACCGTCTCGTCTCCGGTCCCGGAATGTTCGGGTCGCTTCCGACCGGTTTGTCTGACCAGAAGCCGTGGCAGACACTTCTTTTCCGCCCGAATGTTGTGGGGGGTGATTACACGACTCATCCCGGTGCCGAGGATCCTCCTGATCATATGATCATGGACCTGTTCTGGATGCCGGTGGTCGAGCCGTACGCGATCAGTGAGCCGCTTTCGACGGCCGGGAAAGTGAACATGAACTATGAGATCGTTCCCTTCCTCCATATTAACCGCGATACCGCGCTTCGGGGCGTCTTCCGTTCCGAGTACATGCTCTGCATTCCGAATGAATGGCATCACAGCTATAAGCATAACAACGGTCGAGGACGTGGCTACCACTGGAAGTTCGACCCCCGTGGTGGTGAGCTTCAGGGGAAAAAGCTTCGTTCGGTGATTGTGGAAGCGGATACGCTGGAGCAGTTCAAGGAGCGGTTCAACAACGGGACTGATATCTTTAAGTCATCCACGGAGATCTGTGATATTCACCTGGTTCCACAGGAGATTGCGGAACGCCTGGGCCAAGCTCCGTTCAGTGTCGGAAGTTATACCCCGACGGTTGATCAGATGGAGAACGGTCAGTATTGGAGTGATCACGCGCTGGTGGGGGACAACTCCCGCGAAAGGCCCTACACCAATATCCAGCAACGCCTAACCACAAAATCGAATACCTTTAAGGTTCACTACCGGGCACAGGTGGTGAAGCAGGCCCGTCGGGATGATGATGATTATTCCTCCTGGAATCCGCTGACCGATACGGTTCAGGCGGAGTATCGCGGGTCATCCATCGTGGAGCGGTTTGTTGACCCGAATGATCCGACTCTTACGATCGACTTCGCGACAGAGCCGTCGGAGCGATTGAATCTTTTCTATCAATACAGGGTCGTTAACCCCCGTCGTTTCGCTCCTTGATCGCTATTTTTGAATAAAGATGAAAATTTCAAACGATTTCCCTTCCAGAGCTGAACGAGCTTTCAGTCTCGTTGAGGTCACGATCGCCATGGCGATCGCGGCCGTCGCTCTTGTCACGCTCATCGGGATGATTCCCCAGGGGATGAACACGATGAGAGAGGCGGGTGACACCGCCATCGAAGCCAGGATTCACCAGCAGATCCTGAATGAGCTTCAGATGGTCGATTTTGATACGATTCACGATGAATACCACGAGCTGATCGTTTATTACGATGGTCAGGGCGAGGAGTTGGGGGACAGTAAGGGAACAGGACTTGGCGATGCGGCTGAAGGGATGTTTGAGCACATTTACTCCGCGAGAATATCGGTCCCGAATCCGGGAGATACCCTGCCTCCGACTGTCGGGGGAGGGAACTTCGACGGGATCGGATTCGGTGACGGCACGGTTAATTCAGAGATACGGCTTGTCGTGATTGAGGTCGCTGCGGTCGGGGGAAGAGGCGATGGCTTCGACTGGGACCTGGAAGACAACGAAGCTTTGATCTCCAGTTACCAGACTTCTGTGGTGAAAATGGGCAAATAGGAAATTCAGTGATATGACAAAATTAAAATTTAGAGCAGTGAAGCGTGGCTTCTCTCTGATCGAGTTAATGGTGGCGATGGGTATCCTGTCTGTCCTCATGCTGATGATGACTGTCCTGCTCGATCAGGTTCAGCAGAGTTGGCGTTATTCTGAGAGTCGAATCAGTCAATTCAGGGAGGCGAGGGTGGCCTTCGACCTCATCAGTAAAAGTATCAGTCAGGCCTCTCTGAATACCTATTTTGATCTCGATGATAAGGATGGTGATGGCATCTTTGATCAGTATTACCGCACTTCCGAATTGCACTTTCAAACGATGGAGGCGGCAAGGCTCACTGACGTTTCGGGGAATCAGACTCCGGTCGGGCACGCCGTCTTTTTCCAGGCGCCACTCGGGTTCAGTACGAATTATCGGAATCTTAATAACCTTTTCAACGGTCGTGGTTACTTCGTTGCCTACGGCCCGGATACCCGGTTCCGGCCCGCGTTTATTGATTCCCCGCCGAATTATCGCTTCCGTTTGATGGAGTTCCGGCCACCTGCGGAATCCAATCAGGTATTCGAGGATGGCGCCCTCGAGCGCGAACAGGGGATGCCGCAGGAGTTTACCCAGTGGTTTAAGCAGTCGGTTCCCAATGTGGGGGATTCCGCTGATTTCGAAGAGCACCTTAATCCGCTCGCCAAGAACATCTTGACCCTGGTTGTCTCTCCTCGCGATTCACCGGTGTCCTCTTCAGGTGGACGCGATGACAACTACAGCGAGATTGCCCGCTATTATAGTTTTGACTCAAATGACAGTGATCCTGATTTCGCTTCGTACAGTCAGCAGGTTCCGCCCCTCGTGAGATTAACGATGGTGGCTATCGACGAGGAAGCGGGTTCCCGCTTCGAAGAGGGAAGTTCAATCCCGGATTTGATGCCTCAGGGCTATTTTACGGATACGGCCAAGTATCAGAGTGATATTGAGAACTTGACTGACTCCCTGAATGAAAAGCGTGTGAATCACAAGATCTTCAGCACAATGGTGATGCTGAGGAGCGCAAAGTGGAGTGTTAACTGAGTCGAAGATAGAGCTATGAAAATTTTCAAATCCAGCAAAAAGGCGTTCTCCCTGATTGAGTTGATGGTGGTGTTGGGCCTTGTCGGCCTTCTCATGGCCTTTGCCGCGCCTAATCTCTTCAGTTTGATCTCTTCGAACAGTTTGACGGGCGAAGGGACCGTCTTGCAGAACCAGTTGACGCTTGCGCAGCAGTTGGCTGTTTCGAAAAGCTCTGACGTCGAAATCAGATTCTTCCGCACTGCTGACGCCTCGGCGGCGCAGACGGTGAAGCTTTTCCGTGCCTATCAGCTTTATCAGTATAATCAGGAAGGCGAATTGGTCCCGGTTAGCAATTTCTTCCGGATCAGACCTCCGGTAGCGGTGAGTGAGCAATTGAGCACTCTGCTTGATACCGGTGAAACAGGGGATGCCCTCGATGATAAATTCGGATTCATCTCCCCGACAAGTGGTCAGGCACTGGCCCCATCGGGCGCGGGCGGGTCGATGCAGACAACTGACTATGTTTCCTTCCGCTTTCGACCTGACGGCTCGACCGACCTTCCTTTTCGCTCAAATGAGGGCGATGACACCTGGTATATCACGCTGGTGCAGGGTGAAGGAGCTGCTGAAACGGCGGATCCTGACAACTACGTCTGCCTGCAGGTCAATTCATACAACGGCAAGGTTTCCGTCTACAGGCCTTGAGGCTTGTTTTTGTATCTTGTCAGGCGTGTTGATTCCACTCTTGGCAAGGATGGTGGCAGGATGAAACGTGCTTTTCTCTAAAGGCTTCGGCTAATTCCATTTTCGTTCCCATTTTCTCCCAAAAACTGCTTGTGAAATTTTTCACAAGCGATTAAATGGGGCGTCTCCTACGGGCCGCAGACCGTTTATATCTACGATGGGCAACATTTTTCCACGCTGGACCAATCTTCTCGCAATCAAAGTTCTCCTTTGTGCCGGTGCACTGGGAACGTGCGTTATCGCAGTCGCCTGGTATTCGTGGACCCCGAAATACACGCGGGTCGGATACATGCCGCAGCAGCCGATTCCTTTTGACCACAGTCTTCATGCCGGTCAGCTCGGGATGGATTGCCGATACTGCCACTCTTTCGTTGAAGACTCCCTGCATTCCAATGTGCCGACCGCTCAGGTTTGCTGGAACTGTCACGGGCCGGGTAAGGTGAAGTCTGATTCACCGAAGCTTGAGCCTCTTCGTCAGGCAATGGATGAAAACAGCGAAAATTACACGGGCAAGCCGATTGAGTGGGTGCAGATCCACAAGGTTCCTGATTACGCTTACTTCAATCACTCTGTGCACGTAAATCGCGGCGTCAGTTGTGTGGAATGTCATGGCAAGGTCAATGAGATGCCGGTGGTATTTCATGCTGAGCCGATGAGCATGAGCTGGTGCCTGGATTGCCACCGCAATCCTGAGAAAGCGCTTCGTCCTCTGGATCAGATTACCAATCTCGACTGGACCCCTGATGATTTGGATCAGGATGATTTTTACTCTTATGTTTCCGCGCAGACCGGAAAGAGTGCTGAGGATTTGAAAAAAGGTGATGAAGGCAAGGAGTGGGGGCAGGATTTGATCGGTTCTCATCTTCAGATGGCCTGGGATGTGCATCCTCCTCAGGATTGTGCTGCCTGCCATCGCTAGTCGGTATCTTTGAATTAACACCTTTTCCGAATTATCTGATTAATGAAGCGTAAGTGGAAACATCCTTCCGAGCCCGAGGCATCGCGGTCTCATTGGCGTAGTCTTGGTGAACTTGAGGATTCGAATGAATTCAAGGGTTGGCTTGAGCGTGAGTTTCCTCAGGGTGCTGCCGAGATGGAGGCTGATGATACCTCGCGTCGTCAATTTGTGAAATTGATGGGTGCCTCCACTGCGTTGGCCGGTTTCGGGGTGGCTTGTAAGCGTCCGGTTAAGCATCTTGTTCCTTACAATGAGCATGTTGAGTGGGTGGTTCCCGGTCGTGCTCTCTATTATTCGACGGTAAAGCCGGCTCTGGGTGGTCTGGGGTGTGAGCCTCTGGTGGCCACGACTCACGAGGGGCGCCCGACGAAGGTGGATGGAAACCGTCTTCACCCTGATGTGACGGGAGGTTCCTCTGCTTATACTCAGGCTTCGATTCTTGAGTTGTATGACCAGGACCGTTCGCGCGGTTATTTAAAGGGTGGGGCTGAGGTCCCGGGTTCGTCGTTTGAGTCTGAATTTCTGGCGCCGTTTCGAGAGGCGAAGGATGGCTCCGGGGTTGCGATTCTTGTTTCGCCGTCGACGTCACCGACTCGCAATCGTCTCCTTGCGCAGGTGAAGAAGGCTTACAAGGGCTTGCGCGCCTACTCGTATGAGGCTCTCGCATCCGCGGGCCGGGCTGAGGCTTCGGCTGAGTTGTATGGTGCCGGTGCCTTGCCTGTGGTGAATCTTTCCGGGGCGAAGCGGATTCTCTCTCTTGATTGTGATTTTGTCGGGAATGATCCGGTGGGAACCGATTCGGTTGCTGAATTTTCCGCGACCCGTGACCCTGATGGTGAGATGAGCCGGCTTTATGTGGCTGAATCTGCCTTTACTCTTACGGGTGGGCAGGCTGATCATCGGTATCGCATTGCGGCGTCCCAGATGGTGGCGGTGGCTGCGCTGGTTGCCAAAGAGGTGGCTGCGCTCGCCGGTGATGCTGATCTCAAAGCGCTTGCTGCGTCTCTTGCCTCGAAGGTGGTTCCTGAGGTTTATAATGCGAAGTGGATCAAGGAATGTGCGGCTGACCTGTTCTCCGCTAAGTCGGGTTCGATTGTCTTAGCGGGCGGGCGACAGCCGAAAGAGGTTCATTTGATCGTTGCGGCGATCAATAAGGTGCTCGGTTCTTACGGTTCTCTCATTTCAGTGGTCGATCATCAGCTGCCTGCTCTTCCGGGGATCAAGCAGCTTTCGGCGGCGATCAAGAAGGGTGAGGTGAAGACCTTGATCGTCCTCAATGAGGGGGATGTTGCCTTTGATGCTCCTTCTGATCTTAAGTTTTCTGAGTTGCTGAAGGGGGTCGATACTCTTGTTCAGTGTGCATACCGTCCGAACCAGACGACGAAATTGGCTTCCTGGCATGTGCCCGGTGCTCATTACCTCGAGAGTTGGGGTGATAACCGGAGTCTCTCCGGTGTTTATGCGGTTCAGCAGCCGATGATTCAGCCTCTTTGGGGTGGTGTCTCTGAAAATCAGTTTCTTCTTTCCCTTCTGAAGGCGGAGGTCTCCAGCGCTTCTGTTCTCGCTGAAGTTGAGAAAAGTTTTCAGGCTGCCGGTGGTGAAGATTGGGCGGTCGCCCTCCGGGATGGCTATCTGCCCGGTCATGTTTTGCCAGTCCTCGCTTTCGACGCGACGGTTTCGCTCGATGCTCCTTCGGTTAAGGTGGCTGATCTCCCTCATGCAGAAAGTGTTGAGGTTCTCTTAACGGTTGGCAGCGCTACCTACGACGGTCGTTTCGCTAATAACGGCTGGCTTCAGGAGGCTCCGGATCCCATCACTAAATTGACCTGGGATAATGCGGCGCTCATGAGCTCGGCTACGGCTTCTGAAATGGGGCTGGAAGATGGTGAAATGATCGAGATCACAGTGGGTGATCGCCGGGTCAGTGCGCCGGTTCTGCGTTCACCGGGTCATGCGGAATTTTCAATCAGTCTCGCGCTTGGTTACTATGGTGAAGCTGGTGAGGGTGTTGTCAGTGAGGGGGCTGGTTTTAATGCTTATCCTCTCATGACGACCGCGCAGGATTACGTGGTCACCGGTGCGCTCGTGCGTTCACTGGGCTATCAACATGATCTCGCGTTAACTGCTGAGCACTACAGCATGGAGGGCCGTGCCATTGCTCGCGAGGGTACGGTTGAGATGTACGAGGAGGAGAAGGATTTTGCCGGGCATCAGGGCATGGATCACCATATCCCTGAGAATGTCTCACTTTATAAGGGGCCTGATTATGCGGCGGGGGAGAATCCGGATCAGAGTCTCGTTCCGGTTCTCGATGGGCATAACTTCCGCGTTGACCCTCATCACCAGTGGGCGATGACGGTGGATCTCAATACGTGCAGCGGCTGTAATGCCTGTGTGATCGCCTGCCAGGCTGAAAATAATATTCCAATCGTCGGGAAGCATCAGGTCATGGCTGGTCGTGAAATGCACTGGATCCGGATGGATCGCTACTTCACGAGTCCGAAGGATTCGGAGATTGTCGCGGACCGCGGTTCTGCGCTTGATTACATCACCGGCGCTGAATCCACGAAGGAAGAGCCGGGGAAACGCACGGTTGATGATGACCATGTTGAGATGATTTCCCAGCCGGTTGCCTGTCAGCAATGCGAGAGTGCTCCCTGCGAGACGGTTTGTCCGGTCAATGCCACGGTTCACACCAGTGATGGTCTGAATGCGATGACTTACAATCGTTGTATTGGTACCCGCTATTGTGCCAATAACTGCCCCTACAAGGCTCGTCGCTTTAATTACTTTGATTACAACAAGCGGCCTCTCGATAAGCTTTATCACGGTCCGCTTGCGCCGGCTTCGGGCAACGCAACAACGACTCAGCGCCTGCAGAAGAATCCGAATGTTACTGTCCGGATGCGTGGTGTGATCGAGAAGTGCACCTACTGTGTTCAGCGAATCAGTGCGGCGAAAATTGCGGCGAAAGCGGCAGCGCGCGATTCGAAAGATGTTCAGGTGAAAGCAAACTCGCTCACTGTCGCTTGTCAGGATGCGTGTGGCGCCGGGGCAATTACCTTTGGTAACTTGAAAGCTAAGGGTGACAAAATTAACGCAGCGAAGAAAAACCCTCGCAACTACGACCTTTTGAAGTATATCGGCACGATTCCGCGCACGAGTTACCTTGCTAGAATCAAAAATCCGAACTCGAGAATGCCGGGTGCGGAAAAGGTGGGCACGGTTACTTCGAAGATGCACTAATCTGATTTTTTACTGGCAATGGCAGGACCTTCAACAGCTGAAAACAACGTTCACCCTTCCGAGGCGGAAGGAGTCGTGCGTGAGCCTCTCGTGCTCAACGACCGTCCGATGAGTTGGATCACGGACCGGATTTGCGGGATCGTCGAGAATCGACAGCCGTTTATCTGGTGGGTTCTTTTTGTTCCCTCCGCGCTTCTCTTCGGTCTCCTTCTCGGGACTCTTGTTTACCTCGTTTCCACCGGTATCGGTGTCTGGGGGAATAACCAGCCGGTGGCCTGGGGGTGGGCGATTGTAAACTTTGTTTTCTGGATTGGTATTGGACACGCCGGAACGCTAATCTCGGCGATTTTATTCCTGACCCGCCAGAAGTGGCGGACGTCCGTTAACCGTGCCGCGGAGGCGATGACTCTCATTGCGGTGATGTGCGCCGGTATTTACCCCGGATTCCACGTGGGGCGTTTCTGGATGGTGTGGTTCCTTGCGCCGGTTCCGAATGCAAACGGGATCTGGCAGAACTTCAAGAGTCCGCTTCTCTGGGATGTCTTCGCGGTCTCAACCTACTTTCTGATCTCGGTGATCTTCTGGTATATCGGTTTGATTCCCGATCTTGCCACGCTTCGTGATCGTGCGAAGTCAAAGATTCCCAAGTTTCTCTACGGCTTCTTTGCTCTCGGTTGGAGAAATGGTAACCGCCAGTGGCGTCACTACGAGATGGCCTACCTGCTTCTCGCGGCGCTCTCGACTCCTCTCGTTCTTTCGGTTCACTCTGTTGTCTCCTTTGACTTTGCGACTTCAGTGGTTCCGGGTTGGCACACGACGATCTTTCCGCCTTATTTCGTGGCGGGAGCGATCTTCGGTGGTTTTGCGATGGTTCTTACTCTGATGCTGCCGGTGCGGAAGCTCTACGGGCTCGAAGATCTCTTTACGCACAAGCACATCGATAACATGTCGAAGATTATTCTTCTGACGGGAACGATCGTTGGCTACGCCTACATCATGGAGCTGTTCATCAGTTTCTACGGGGCGAACAAATTTGAGACCGATGCGTTTCACTTGCGGATTCTTTCAGGTCCTTATACCTGGGCTTATTACTGCATGTTCTTCTGCAACGTGATTGCTCCGCAGATCTTCTGGTTCCAGTGGGCTCGTCACAATCTGTGGGTAGTCTTCATCGTCGCGAACTTCGTGAACTTCGGCATGTGGTTTGAGCGCTTTGTCATCATTCCGACGACGCTTGCCCGCGACTTCCTCCCGGGACAGTGGGGATATTATTCTCCGTCAACTACCGAGAAGCTCATGTTCGCTGGAACTTTCGGTATGTTCATGATGCTCTTCCTTCTCTTTATCCGTTTCCTTCCTGTTATCGCGATGAGCGAAGTCAAAGGAGTCCTTCCGCAGAGTGATCCTCACTTTCCGGATTGGAAGAAGCTCCGTGAAAAGCGTCGTAAGGCTAATTCCTGAAATTTTAACCGTTATTTGATTTAATCCTGTGAGTGCATCAACTGACAATTCCAAGAGCCTCTTTGGCTACGTGGCTGAGTTCCAAACGGCGAGTGATCTCTATCACGCGGCGGAGAAAGTCACTGAGGCGGGTTTCCGTCGCTGGGATGTTCATACCCCGTATCCGGTTCATGGAATGGACCATGCGATGGGGCTTGGGAAGAGCTGGCTTTCCGCTGCGGTTCTCGTGGGCGGCTCGACCGGTTTCCTTTTTGCTCTCTTTCTTCAGTTTTTTACGCAGGTTTCTCTCTACCCCACGGTGGTTCAGTCGAAGCCGACAAACCTTTTCACCTTGCCTGCTTTTTTCCCGGTGACGTTCGAGCTTACGATTCTCTTCTCAGGATTTACGATTCTATTTGGTCTCCTTACCGTCATCATGCTTCCCCGGTGGAATCATCCGCTCTTTAACTCACCTTTGTTTGAGAAGGCGACGGACGATGGCTTTCTCATGGTGATCGAGGCCCGTGATCCAAAGTTTAAAAAGGAGAAGACTCACGAGTTCCTCACCGAAATCGGTGCCGGAAAAATCGAAGAGGTCGCACACTGAACTGAATAACTGGAATGCGTTGGTTTTTTCTTATTTTAGCAATTGCAGTGGTCGCCACTGTTTATGCCATTGGTCCCCGGGGAGTGAAGTTTTCTGATCCTCCGTTTGAGCTTTTTCCTGACATGGATCATCAGTATCGCGTCAATCCACAGAAGCCGAGCGGCTTTTTCGAGGATGGCCAGGGATCACGGAAACCCATTGAAGGCACGGTTCCTGTCGGGTTCGAATTGCCTCATGCCGGCAATGAGGCTGACTTAACCAGTGATTTGGATTTCAGCCGCGGCGACAGCTACTTCGACACCGGTCTTTTCGGTGATTTCTACGGTTCGGGTTATCCGGAAACACTTGAGCTCGACGCTGCCTTTCTGGCGCGTGGGAAACAGCGGTTTCAGATTACCTGCACGCCCTGTCACGGTAATAGTGGAAATGGTGCCGGTGTTGTTTCGAAATACTGGGCCATTCCGCCTTCTGCGAATTTGATTGATGCCCGCGTCTCTGCGATGCCGGAAGGGCAGATTTTCTGGACAATAACTCACGGCAAAGGCCTCATGGGGCCATATAACGGTGTTCTCTCAGTGAACGATCGATGGGCGATTGTCGCCTACGTGAAGTCTCTGCAGGCAGCTGCCGGAAACTGATTTACTTTTATTTTTGTTACTTCTCATGGCTGGATTGAAAGACGGCGACAATTACAAGGACGGTGAATTTTTTAAGTCACCGACACTCTTAAAGCTCATCTGCCTCGCAGTTGGGGTCGGAGGTCTCTTGCTTTTCTTTATTCTCCGTTTCTCAATGCCTGAGAAGGCAGGGGCGATGGGATACAGTTGGCTCTTTGCGGTGGTGTTCTTCCTTTCGCTTTCTATTGGCGGAATGTTCTGGACCCTTCTTCACCACGCCAGTAACTCCGGCTGGGGAACCGTGATTCGTCGTCTCATGGAAAATCTGGGCGTCATGGTGGCTGTCTGCCTCATCCTTGGGCTGCCCCTTATTATTCCTCAATTCGGATTCAGGGATGCTCTCTGGGAATGGTTCCCTAAACGAGAGGCGGCTTTGGAGGTTGCTGTCGAAAAGGCGGAAAAGGGCAGGGAGGCATACATTGCCGAACATGTTAAGGTTTTGGAGAAGTCGAGTGCTGAACTTGAGAAAGCGAAGGCTGAATTTGCTTCCCTCGACTCCCCGAGCCCGGGTCATCGAGCGCACTTTGAGCGTAAGATTGCGGCGCTTGAAAAGAAACAGGCTGAATTGGACTCCTACGATGCCTCAGATGAAGCAGTCCTGGAGAAATTGACCGATAAATATTTCCTGAAAGAGGAGGCGCTCCTGTTTGTGAAGCGTGCCTATCTCAACGAGAATGCGTGGTACATTCGATTCGTTTGCTATTTCATCGCGCTGGTGGGAATTGCCTTTACCTTGCGTCGTTGGTCGGTTCGGCAGGATACTGATCCCGATCCGAAATGGTTCCGATGGCTTCGTCGCGGCAGCTGTGGTTTTCTCCCTTTCTTTGCTACTGCCTGGACATTTCTGGTCTTCGACTGGTTGATGGCGCTCGACTACGCCTGGTTCTCAACGATGTGGGGAGTCTATCTCTTTGCCGGATGCGCACTGAACTCGATGGGCCTCCTGATCATTATGGTGACCTGGCTTCGGAAAGCCGGTTATCTCAAGGATATCGTCACGCTGGAGCACTATCACCTCATGGGTAAATTGATGCACGCCTTCGTGATCTTCTGGGCCTACATCGCCTTCTCTCAGTTCTTCCTGATTTGGTATGCGAATATCACTGAGGAAACGAAATTCTATCTGATGCGGAATACGGAGTTCTGGAACGGTTACACGATTACCTTCCTCGTTGCGGGTCACTTTTTTATCCCGTTTGTCGTTCTCCTGCTTCGAAAAGTGAAGATGATGCCAATGGTTCTTTCCGGCGTTGCTGTCTGGAACCTGGTGATGCATTTCTGTGATCTTTACTGGATCATTATTCCTGAGCGCGGGCCATCGCTCTCCGCTGCGGCCGGCACTGATATACAGATGATGGTGCCCGGTGCCTGGATCTTTGATTTGCTCGCCTTCGTGAGTGTCGGCGGGATCTTCGGATTTTTCCTTCTTCGTCAACTCGGCACGGCAAGCCTCTTTCCTTGTCGGGATCCACGACTGGACGAATCTCTTAACGTAGTGAACTAACTCGATATTTATTAATTTTTCATGAGCGATCAGGCACCATCCACTTCTTCACCTCTCAAGGTTTTCCTCGGGGTGATGGGAGTCTTTGTCTTCTTCGGATTCCTAGTGCTTATTCTGTCCGGTTACGCGGGGCATGAGAGCATCGAAGACCGCGCCTTCGCGGGCCAGTTTGATGAGGAGACCACTAAGCAGCGATGGGCCAACCTGGAAGAGGTTGAAGCGGCGCAAACTGAGTTAGTGGATGAAGAAAAGGTGGCGAAGGCCATGGAAGCTCTTGCACGAAAGTCGCCGAAGCCTTCCAAATCCGGGGTCGTTGTTCCCGGATCTCCCACGTTCATGAAGCAGATGGAGGCGGCCTCAGCGCCTGCTCCGGAAGCAGTCGAAGATAAGAAGCCCGCTACAGAAAAGAAGGCTGCTCCGGAAAAGAAAGCGGCACCGAAAAAGGTGAAGCCCGCGTCTGAGAAGGCTGAATCGGCGCCAAAAAAGAAGGCGGCAAAGCCTGATGCGACTCCTGCTGAAAAACCGGCAAAGCAAAAGGCGGCTCAGTAGCCCTCTGAATCCTTTGTGACGAATACCGAAGATTTTATGACAGTTCCTCAACCGACACCGGAAGAAATGACAGAGCGGGCGGCAATTGATCGCTCGACCCGGTATCCTGTGATGTTCTTTTTCACGAGTGCTGCGGCCTGGTTGCTTGCGGCGACTCTTCTCGGCTTTTTCAGCTCGCTGAAGCTTCGGCTTCCGGGACTCTGGGACGAATGTGAATTCCTTACCTACGGGAGGCTGTTTCCCGCTCACATGAGCGCTTTGGTTTACGGTTGGGCAATGCAGGCCGGTATCGGTGTGATGCTTTGGCTGATGGCCCGCCTCACTCGCAACGAGTTGAAACACGGGGTCACCATTATCGTGATCGGACATGTCTGGAATGCCGCGGTTGCTTTGATGGTGCTGAGTGTTTGGTTCGGTTTCGGGCGGTCGATCCCGCTTCTGGACTTTCCGAAGTGGATCTGGCCGATCGTTGCGCTCTCCTATTCCCTCATCGTCGTTTGGATGATCCCAATGTTCCGTTCGAGGAGAAGCGCGTCGGTCTATGTATCGGAGATGTTTCTCGTCGGTGCCGCGGTTTGGTTCCCATGGATCTTCCTCACTGCCAATATTTTGATTAACAAAGGGACTGCGCCGGTGATCGGGGCGGGGATTGATGCCTGGTATATCACCAATTTGATCTATTTCTGGATGGCGCCCGTTTCTCTTGCGGTGGCCTATTATATCATCCCGAAAATTGCAGGTCGACCAATCTACAGTTATCCGCTAGCTCATTTGACCTTCTGGCTCCTTGCCTTTCTCGCCGGCTGGACTGGTTTCTCCCGGTTCATGGGTGGTCCTTTCCCTGCCTGGATGCCTGCGGTGAGCGGAGCGGCTGCTATTTTCATTCTCTTAGCTATTTTAGCGACGGTTACAAATCTCATGCTGACACTCAAAGGGTGCTCAAAAATCTGGGAATACAGTCCCTCTCTTCGCTTCACTGTCTTTGGAATGCTGATGCTTGCAGTTTATGCCCTCCTTTCAGCGATGGGTTCCACCTTCTTCTTTGGAAAAGACCTGCAATTCAGTCACTTTATCGTCGGGCTCGACACTCTTGCCTTTTACGGCTTTTTCTCCATGACCGTCTTCGGGGCGATTTACTTTATTGTCCCACGTATCACAGGTGCCGAGTGGCCTTCAGGACAGAGGATTCGTTCCCACTTCTGGTTCAGCACCTACGGGATCCTTACCCTCGTGGTAACGATGCTGGTGGGTGGTGTCGCCCAGGGTGGTAACCTTGCGATCTGGGATCAACAATTTTCCACGTCCTTTGTAAACTCATCGGCGTATGTCGTCGGCCGGGTTGTTGCCTGGGCTTTGATTTCCTATTCCAACTTCCTTTTCCTTTATCAATTGGCGCTTATGTTTATTGGCAAAGGGAGGAAATCTGAGGGGCCAACCCTGATTCACCGGGAGCCGGGAGAGGCACCCAGCGCAAGAGCTGCAGCAGGCCTGAGCTAAATTTTTGAATACTTTTCTACTGAATGAAGTCTGACACATTTTTGAAACTGATCGGAGGCCTTGCCCTGGCATTCGTGTTGCCATGGTTGTTTCTCGTTCTGATTCCATTTGTATCAGCATCTAATGCTGAGGCGATTCCATACGGTGAGGAGGAAGCTCCTGACGGCGGTGTCGTTGCCTATCCTGACCCAACCTTCTATCGGGAAGGTTCCAGCGATTATGGCCGCCAGATCTATGCGGCGGAAGGCTGTTCCTACTGCCATACGCAGGTGATCCGCCCTACTTACGCGGGAGCTGATATGTGGCGTCCGGGTTGGGGCGGGCGTGAGTCTGAGGGGCTCGCCAGGGAAACGCAGCCGTTGGACTACAGTCTCGAAGAAGTAGCACCACTTGGCTATCAGCGTATCGGTCAGGATCTCTCGAATGTGGGGCATCGGATCACAACGCGCGAATTGATGCATCAGCACCTCTCTGAGCCGAAGACGCTTGATCCTGACAGCGGAATGCCTGCATATCTTCATCTTTACAAGAAATCGCCTTATGGCGACAACCGGCTCATTCCGACCCCGAAGGCGGAGGCACTCGTGGACTATCTTCTCTCATTGAAGAAAGATCAGCCGATTCCTGCAGGGAAGTAACTTACGTATTTTAAGAGTCTGAAATAAATCCAGATGGCAGAGGAGATTAAAAACATCGACTACGAGCAGGGCTTACCCGGCGCGATAGACCTTCATGATTCTGTGAAGCGTGAGAATTCGCTGTCTGAGGGCGGTGAGGGTAAAGTGGGGATCACTGTGATGGTGATTGGTGCTTTGATTCTGATCCTCGGGGGAGGACATCTCTTCAGTTCCAGTAATGGTTTCCGCTCCGGCATTTATATCAGCGATAACTATACGCCTGAACCGCGTCCCTCTCTTGGGGGAGACGAGGAAGCAGGGGAGCAAGTTGCGTGGATCGAAAGCTGGATGAGTGACGGTAAGAAGGTTTACAATAACTGCATCGCCTGTCACCAGGCTTCAGGCCTTGGTATTCCAGGGCAGTTTCCGCCACTGATCGGGTCGGAATGGGTCGATGGCGGCACCTCCCGTCTCGGTGCCATCATGTTGCACGGAATCAGCGGTCCGTTTAAAGTGGGTGGACAGACCTATAATCAGTTGATGCCTGCCTGGAATAATTTGAGTGATGATAAGATTGCTCAGGTTCTCACTTACGTTCGACGTGAATTCGGGAGTCTCTCTGAGGGGAATGACGGCGTAGTCACTGTCGAGATGATTAAAGATGCTCGCGAAAAATACAGCGGCCACTCGGGACCTTACACGGAAGCGGGGCTTCTTGAGATCCCGGTTGATGAAAGTTTGTCGGGTTCCAAAGTTGATTTGGAAACGGGGGAAGCACTTGGCGGTAGCTGAGACGTATTCCTAAATATTGTTTGATATCCATCACCACGAACCGAATTATTGGTTTGTTAAGGTAAAAATTTCCTGAAGTATGAGCGCAGTAACCGCAGAGAAGAACGAACAGTCTCACGATGATCATCACGAGCATTACGAGCCGTTTTGGAAGAAATACATTTTTTCGACCGATCACAAAACGATCGGAATCCAATACGGGTTCACCTCCCTCGTTTTCCTGGCTTTCGGCTTTTTCCTGATGATGGTGATGCGGTGGAGCATCGCCTATCCGGATCGCGCGGTCCCTTTGCTTGCTGATTGGCCCTGGTTTCAGGCCTGGCTTGATGACGGAGGTAAGGTCACTGGTGACCTCTACAATATGTTTGGTGCCATGCACGGAACGATCATGGTCTTTCTGGGTATTGTTCCTCTGGCGTTCGGGGCCTTCGGAAATTACGTAACCCCGCTTCAAATCGGTGCTCCTGACATGGCGTTTCCGCGTTTGAATATGGCGAGTTACTGGCTCTACCTTCTTGGTGGAGTGCTCATGTTCGTTTCATTCTTTCTTCCTTCGGGAGCTGCGAAAGCGGGGTGGACAAACTACTCGCCTCTGGCAACGACGACGGACATTCACTACGGAAATCTTTTCTGGACGGGGCAGACGCAGTGGCTCATGGGGATGGTCTTATTGATCAGTTCGTCTCTCCTCGGTGCGGTGAACTTTATTTGCACCATCATCAACCTTCGCTGTCGCGGGATGACATGGATGCGCATGCCCTTCTTTGTCTGGGCAATGCTCGTCACTGGATTCCTTTTGCTTCTCGCCTTTCCGCCGCTTGAAGTCGCGGCACTCATGCAATTGATGGACCGGATGGCGGGTACAAGTTTCTTCGTCCCCACAGGATTGAATGTCAGTGGTATGTCCTTTGATGCTGCGGGTGGAGGAAGTCCGCTCCTCTATCAGCACCTCTTCTGGTTTCTTGCTCACCCGGAAGTTTACGTCTTGATTTTGCCGGCATTGGCGATCGTTTCCGAAGTGATCCCCTGCAACACCAGAAAGCCGCTCTGGGGATATAAAACCATGGTTTATGCGGTCATGGTTCTGGGATTTCTCGCCTTTATCGTCTGGGCTCACCACATGTATATCACCGGTATGGGTCCGGCAATTTCGACCTTCTTTCAGACGACGACGGTGCTCATTTCGGTGCCTTCGGTGATCCTGATTACCTCACTTCTCATCTCGATGTGGGGTGGATCGATCCGCTTTACGGTCCCGATGCTCTTCGCGACTGCTTTTATCCCGATGTTCGGTATTGGTGGCCTAACCGGTCTGCCGCTTGCCTTCAGTCTCGCTGATCTTCATCTGCACGATACTTACTATGTGATCGGGCACTTCCACTATGTGGTGGCACCGGGGACGATCTTCGGACTGTTTGCCGGTATTTATCACTGGTATCCTAAAATCACCGGGCGAATGATGTCGACCCGTCTCGGGCATCTTCACTTTTGGCCTTCGTTGATCTTTATGAACGGCATTTTCGCTCCCATGTTCTTTCAGGGAATGGCCGGATTTCACCGCCGTGCTTTCGATGGCGGTAAGGCGTATGAACAAATCAGTACGCAGGTCTTTTCAGAGCCGAATTCTTTTCTCTCGAACATCTGTGAAATCTTGCACGTGATTGAGCCTGATGCCCCGTTGAGAATGATTGATTTGAACATCATCACCTCTGGATCTGCCTGGTTGCTTGCGGTGTTCCAGGTTCCGTTCATTATCAATTTGTTCATCAGTGCCTTTAAGGGGAGGAAGGTCGAAAGTGACAATCCATGGGACGCGACGACACTCGAATGGGCAACGCCAACTCCGCCCCCACACGGAAACTTCGCTTCCGAGCCTGTTGCCTACCGCGGACCATACGAATACAGTGTTCCCGGTGCAGATTCCGACTTTTCCCCTCAGTTTGAAAGTGATCCCTCATCACTTGCTCCAGCTGAGGAGCAAACCGCAAAGGACGAAGCGACAGCTTCGTGATCTTTCAGACTTAAATTTTCCAAACTGGATACCTTTTTACTATGGAGATTCCCTACGAAGTGACCCCGCGACGCGACACGGGGCTGTATAATTCAAAACTGGCCGTGTGGCTCTTTCTCGCCTCCGAGGTCATGCTTTTTGGCGGCCTGTTCTCTGGCTATGTTTTCCTCCGCCTCGGCATTCAGGACGGGGTGGATAATCCCTGGCCCTGGGGTCTCAATGTGCACAAAGGGTATGTTTGGCTCGGTTTCATCAATACGCTGGTTCTGATTGGTTCGAGTGTTGCCGTGGTCTTCGCCTGGGTCGCATTAAAAGAGCGGAATTGGCGCCGTTTCCAGGTCTTGATGTATGGTGTTGTTGCCTGCGCCGTTGCTTTCATGTGTATCAAGTCCGTTGAGTATCACAGTAAGCTCACTCAGCACCATGGGATTAAGCTGCTTGATAACTCGGTGATGGAAGGCAAGATCGTCGACGGAACCGACAAAATCAGGTTTGAAGCCGATAAAGTTTCTTTCAGCCTTCAGGGAGCCCTGCCCATTTTTTTGAGAGAGATGGCAGAGGACGAGTTTCCCGAGCTCACCTTGGAAGGGGAAGACGCGGAGATTTTCACCTCAAAGGGAGAGTTCAGTAAGTGGTTCTACCGGAGTCGGCGTGAGACTGCTTCAGCACTCGCCACCGAGCGGAAACGTTACCGGTCTGAATTGGCGGAAGGAATTAAAAATCCGAGCCCGGTATCAGTCTCGACGAGCGCAACGGTTACTGCCTCGAAGCCTTTCAAGGTTAATGGGAATCCACGCACTGTAATCGCACATTCCGACTCGGCGATGAACTATCGCGATGGGTCAAAGGTGGAGGGATCACTGACCTCGGATGATGTGGTTTTTGAGATTCACGAAGTGGATATGCAACTGGTCATGCCAACCAAGCAACGCGATTCCATCATCTGGGAAGTGATTGGCGACGAAAATGCCAAGAAAGAGTTTTTCACGAAGCAGGCAAAGTACTACGAGACGATGCGTGCCTATTATGCGCCACGCGGTGAAACGATCCCTGAAAAAATGCTCCGTGGGCATAAACTGAATCTCCACTATGTCCACGTGGGCGGAGATCACGGGCATGATGATGATCACAGCGGCGAATCGCATGATGATAAAGAGCATCATGGCGAAGAGGTTCATACCAGTGAAAGTAAGCCTTCTGCTTCAAAGCTGGAGAAGGACACCGGTCACCACGGAACGATTACGGTTCCTCGCGACAAGATTAAGTTCATGGGCAATCACGGCCCCCGCTATGGGAACTACTACGCCATTTATTTCACGATGACGGCTCTCCATGGTCTGCACGTGATCGGAGGCGCGCTCGTTCTCCTCTATTTTGTGGTCTTTGGTAAGAAGATGTTCCTCAAGAATCCGGAGCACTTAGCCAACCGTGTCGAAGTCGGTGGACTTTTCTGGCACTTTGTTGACCTGATCTGGATCTTCCTTTTCCCGATCATGTATCTCCTTTAATTATCTATTTTACCGTCTGTTACTATGTCAGAAGAAATCCACGACTGGGGAAAGCATAAGAAGACCTACATGATGGTAGGTATTGCCCTGTTTTTTTTCACGGGCTTGACGATTACCCTGGCCCTTTTTCCGCCATTTGATGTGGGCGCGCCGGGCCCTACTCCCGGTGACTACGTCCTCGGCCTCATGGTCGCGACAATCAAAGCAAGCCTCGTAGCTTTAATCTTCATGCATTTGAATCATGAGAGGGGTCTGATTTATAAGATGCTCATTTTTACGGTGCTTTTTTGTGTGGCACTCATGGCGCTGACTCTCTTCGCGGGATTCGATCCGATTTTGGAGCAGTACGAAACCCTGCAGACCACGGACGGGTATTTAATGGAAAAGAAATAGTTACCGGTTATGTCGCTAAAACACTTTCATATCGCCTTTATCACGATCTGCGTCATGTTCACCGGAGGTTTTGCGGCCTGGTGTCTCCTTGTTCCCGGGCTGCCTTCCATGTTTACAGCGATGGGCTGGATCAGCGCAGTGGGAGGTCTTTCCCTCCTTGTTTACGGTATTCGATTTCTCAAGAAAGCTAAAAACGTGATTGTTTGATATGAGTGCGATTATTCCTGAGACTGTTATTCTCGCCTGTCCTATGTGCATGAGCGGGGCTGAAGGAGCGCTGGCTGAGGCTGCTAATTCAGCAATTGCGGTGATGCTTTGCCTGCTGTGTGCCGTTCTCATGGGATTCCTTGGCTTTATTTTTTACTTAATGAAACGCTCCCGGCGCTACGCCGTGGATGTACCGGGTGAGTCACCCGCCTGATTAATTTTCTGACTGATTTGATATGATTGAATGGATTAATGACATCTCAGGGATGCACGAAGTGGCTTCGCGGCACGGACACGTGGGTAACCACATGCTTGCCCTTATTCACTGGTTTATGGCGATTCTCTTTGTGGGTTGGTCAATCTTTTTGCTTCTGGTGATTTTTAAGTTCAACAGGAAGAAGAACCCGAATGCCAGTTACAAAGGGATCACTTCTCATTTTTCAACTCACGTTGAAATCGGCGTGGTCATTGTGGAAGCCGTGCTTCTCCTTGGATTTGCGTTTCCCCTCTGGGCGAAGCGTTCCGATAAAAACGAGCGTCCAACCGGCGATGAGGTCGTCAATCTCCGGGCAGTGGGTGAACAGTATCGTTGGACGTTCCACTATGCCGGTAAGGATAAGATGGTCGGCATGACTTCTCACGATCGTTACTCCGGAAGCAACCCGGTTGGTCTTGTTCAAGAAGATCCCAATTCAACGGATGACTTTGTTTCAGTCAACGAACTGGTTCTTCCAAAGGGACGACCTGTGGTGATTCAGGTCACTTCCAAAGATGTGATTCACGGCCTGGCGATCACACCGATGTTCATTCAGCAGGATGCTATTCCGGGTTCAGAGATTCCGATGTGGTTTGTGCCTGAGAAGGAAGGTGAATGGAATATCGTTTGTGCGCAGCTTTGCGGAGCCGGTCACGCCCAGATGGTCTCCTATGTTAAAGTGGTCAGTCCTGAAGAGTTCGATGAGTGGTATGCTGCTCAGAATCCGCTTCTCCCCAAGTCCTGAGTCGTAGCCTCAGATGATTTTATGGATGGCGGATCGTGGAAGCGTTCCGCCATTTTCTTTCCCTGTATCATCTCTCTTTGAGTGCCTATAGCGTAAGAATTAACTGATGAACGAAATCCCCCCGCGTAGTCGTCCGTTTCAGCTCTACTCCCGCTTCGTCGTTTTTGTTGCGGTGCTTTTGATTTGGTGGGGAGCTGCAACCACGACAAAGCAGGCGGGAATGGTCTTTGCTGACTGGCCTCTCAGCCTGGGCTCTTTTAATCCGCCCGGGTGGTTGGATTACATGGTTCCTTTTCTGGAGCATAGCCATCGTCTCCTCGCAAAATTGGTGGGTGTTCTCGTGTTGGTCCTTTTCAGCTGGGCCTACATTCGCTCGGGGAAGAAGGCTCTTGAGGTTTTCGCTTTGGTGGTGATTCTCGCGATCACCCTTGGCGTTTTTATTGCGGCAGGGGACGAGCGTATCGATGTTGATCGTAAGGAGATGTTTCTTCTTATCGCCCTGGGCATGTCTTTGATTCCCATATCGTGGTTGGTTTGGAGTTGGCGCTCCCGTTCATGGTCCCTGGTGGAGAAATTGACGGGGTTGGCACTTCTCATGGTGACAACGCAGGCGATCTTCGGTGGTTTACGGGTCACTGAAATTTCTGATTTCTTCGCGGTGATTCACGGGTGTTTTGCGCAGGCCTTCTTCTGTGTTTTGATCCTCATCGCAATGGTTTCGAGTCGCGGATGGAAAGATGTGGGATTCAAGGAGCCGCTCGCCCGCCTCAGGGTGACGAAGCTCACGGGTACGATTTTAGCCGGGTTAGTGTTTTTGCAGCTGATTTTCGGGGCGAAAATGCGTCATTTTCATCGCAGCGGGGTGCCTGACACTGATCTGTTCATGACCCGCGGTGCGTGGATCCCTCCTTTTGACGATCCTATTATTGTCGTTCTCTTTCTTCACAAGTTCACGGCCGCCTGCATCCTTCTCTTTGCGATCGGGATAGTGATACGGTCCTGTGCAGGAAGGGGACAAGGCGATGCGAGAGCTCTTAAAATTATTTCGTGGATTGTCGGACTTATTTTCATTCAAATCGTTCTGGGTCTGTCCGTCATCGGAACAGAAAAGAGTTTTTGGGTCACGAATGTTCATGTGCTCAACGGACTCACGATTTTGGCTCTTTCCTTCGTCTTTTCGGTTTCTGCCATGTGTGGACGGGCGAAGGACTCCGCACTCGCTAATCGCCCTTCCTAGACTAAGGTGCCTCCCTGATTCCCATTGCACTCATGGCGCCAGAAAAGACAAATCAGCAGTCCGATTCCAGGGAGCTCTTCAAAGAGGTTCAAGCAGATCTGATGGCAATTACCAAAGCGAGGCTCAGTTTCCTCGTTGTCATCACCGCTCTGTTCGGCTACTTCGTCGCGACGAAGTCGACCGGGGAATTTTCGTGGGCGGTTTTGTGGCACCTGCTGGTTGGGACGACCCTGGCGGCCTTCGGGGCGGCAGTCTTTAACCAGTTGATGGAAGTGGAGGCTGATGCGCTCATGACGAGGACCTCAGATCGCCCCCTTCCTTCCAACCGGATGCCCAAAGCTCTCGCTTTCGTCCTGGGATGGCTCCTCTCAGCCTTCGGTTTGATTCATCTCGGTGTCATGGTGAATGTCCCCGCATCAGTGATGGCGGGAGCGACGCTCTTTACGTATTTGTTCATCTACACGCCGATGAAGAAGGTTTCGACGTACAATACCGTTGTCGGTGCAATCTCAGGGGCTCTCCCTCCTTTGATCGGTTGGACCGGGGGAGAAGGATCTTTGATGGGTGCGGGTGCCCTGTTTCTATTCCTTCTTTTGTTCCTCTGGCAGATGCCTCACTTTGCGGCGATCAACTGGATGTATCGTGAAGAATACAGTCGCGGGGGATTCAAAATGTGGTCAAACGACGATGAGTCGGGAAAGAAAACCGCAAAAATAGCCCTCTTTTTCGCCATCCTTGTTTTTCTCTTCGGCGCCCTGTTTCCTCTTGCGGCCTCTTGTCTTTCTGCCTGGGGGGCTCTTCCCTGCGGGATTCTGGGAGCGGTCATGGTGGCTCTTTCGGTAAAGTTCTTTCGTAGCGGGGAACGTGACGACGCACGACGACTCTTTTTCTACACACTTCTGTATTTGCCCTTAATGATGGTCGCCTCCTATCTGGCGTGGCGTTAAGCAGTGCTGAAAACTTTCTCATTATTCCATGTCTGAAGAACCAACTCCGCTGACCCGAAATCAAATAATTACCTGGTGGGCTTCGATTATCGGCGTGTGTCTCATCATCGCATTCGGTTCGATTTTTGTTACCCGTGCCTATCTCTTGAGAAGGGATTACGAATTTGAAAACTGGCGCCCCCCTCATATCGCCCGTCTCGAAACGGATCTTGAAGCAGTGAACCGCGATGGTCGAAAGGTTTCACTGGGTGAGCTGAGAGACAAAATTTACATTGCCGGCTATCAATACACGGATTGTCCCGCGGGTTGTCTCGGTATGGCCTCTGTCATGAAAACTCTCGAAGAAGAGTTCGGTGGCGATCCCAGGTTTCGGCTCGTATCCATCAGTGTGAATCCGAAAGATGATACCCCTGAGAAGATGAATGCCTGGGTTGAGAAGCACGGTGTCGATTCTGAAAATTGGTGGTTCCTCACCGGGGATGCCGATGAGATCGCCAAGTATATGATATCCCAGTTCAAGTTCTACGGGACTGAACTGATCACTGATCCTGCCAAGGTGAAGGCGGTGGGTGAGTTTGCTCATGACCAGCGACTGGCATTGGTCGACGGGGACGCCAACATACGCGGCTACTACGATGTCATGAATGTGCAACGAGGGAATCAAGAGTTCGAGCGTCTTGTCAGGGAGCTGAAAATGGTGCTCGATCCGGAACTTAAACTCTCCGATTTTAGCGTCGAAACCGAATAAGCTGACTATGGACTACTCAATTTTCCCACCCATTAATGCCTCGCTGAATACCCTCAGTACGATCCTTCTCATTACAGGGTTTATTCTGATTAAATCCGGGCGGAAGGAGGCACACCGGAAGGTTATGATGGGGGCTTTGGCGAGTTCCACCATCTTCCTGATCTGCTATTTGATTTATCACTACGGCGCCGGTCACACCGAGTTCCCCAAAGAATACCCTCTCGCGCGTCGAATCTATCTTGGAATATTGATTCCGCATATCCTGCTGGCGGTGGTGAATGTTCCTCTGATTATCCTTCTGGTGCTTGCGGCAATGAAGGGGAATTTCGAGCGCCATAAGAAGCTGGCTCGAATCACCCTTCCCTCATGGTTGTTCGTCTCTGTTACCGGCGTCGTGATCTATTTTTTCATCTACGTCTGGTTCCTGCCGCAAGCGGAAGCAGATGAGGTGAGTGCGGTTTTGAAAAGCGATGAGAGAATCACGATCATTGAAGCACAGTCCCGTTCGGAGGGACTGATTTTCAAACCTGCTTCTCAGGCTGTTAGAACTGAGGCCGGGAGAAGTTCAGTCGAAGTAAAATTTGAGGTCGAGAATCAGAAAAAGGAAGCGGCCAAAATTGCCCGCCTTGATAGTGGATGTGAGTGCCTCTCCGTTGAGATTGATCAAGACCCCGTGCCTGCGGGGGGGAAAGCTGTGATCACCGGCATTTTCGATATCGGGAGGTTACGGGGGGAGTCAGAGCGTAAAATTGCGGTGCAATTCGAGGGGCAAAGCTCCCCTGTTTTTCTCACCGCTCGTATTGAGACGGACCCGGTCTATTCTATTTCTGAAGAAATGACTTCCTGGGAGATTGGTTCGAGCCCGGAGACAAAGACAGTGAAGTTCAGAGTGGTCCGCGAGAAGCCGGTGAGGGTGCTTAGTGCGGAGAGCAAGCGTCGCGAGGTCAGCTGCGAACTGGTGGTTGTCGAGGAAGGCCGTTCTTACGATTTAAAGCTGACTCCTGAATCCACTTCTGAAAGCCTTTTAGGTATTGTTAGAATGGAAACTGACTGTGAGATTGAATCTTATGCGAGGCCTCTCGCCTACTTTTCAATTCAATGAAAACCGGGTCTACGCCTAAGCAGGTAATTCTACTCTGTGGCCTCGCCATTCTCGCTGCCGGGCTCTCGGCTGTTTTCCATCCGAAACGTCCCGCCTGGTTTAAGGTTTCAAGCTCGGAAGAATTGCGTTGGCAGATTCTTCCCGAAGATGCGATAGGGCTCTCGAAGGAGGCAAATGTATTGTGGGTGGACGCACGGGAGAGGGAGGCGTTTGAGGCTGCGCATCAGGACGGAGCGATTCTCCTCAATCTTGATGAGTGGGGGGATTTAATGTTCCGGCACATGCATGTGCTTCAGGGAGCGTTTGATCGTCCCGTCATTGTTTATTGCGACGCTGAGGATTGCGGGAAAAGTCGCGAAGTCGCAAAGCGGCTTCGCGAACTGATTGGCCTGGATCCGGTTTACGTTCTCAAGGGAAGTTGGCGGGATCTCACGTCTGAAACTCCCTGAGAGGCACCTATTTTTTGACTCTCCAAAGAGGGTTCGGCTTGTGCGCGAGACTGAAAAGTTCTTCCGCGCGGGCAACTACCGCCTCATTTTCAAAGGCGACATCCACTTCCTCCCCGATATCAGTAGTGACATCGTAGAGTTGGATGTCTCCGGTAAACATGGGTTCTCTGATTGCCTTCCAGGGGCCGAACCGAAGCGCCTGCCTGCTTCCTTTTTCGTAGAACTCCCAATAAAGATAATCACTTTCCCGCTGTTCTTCAGGTTTGCCTTTCAGGGTTGGAGCAAAGCTTACGGATTGTGTTTTTGGTGGAGAGTCGAGGCCGGCGAGTTCACAGGCTGTCGCCATCCAGTCCTTGAAACCGGCTGGATGATCAGTGCTTGAACCAGCCGCCACGACGGAGGGCCAGTAGGCGAGGGTGGGAACGCGAATGCCTCCTTCGGTGAGGTCACGCTTCATTCCGCGGAGCGGGCCATTGGCATTGAAGAACTCGGGATCATTCCCCCCTTCTTTGTGATGCCCGTTGTCTGACGTGAAAATGATCAAGGTGTTTTCGGCGATGCCAAGCTCTGCAATTTGATCAACGATGTTGCCTACATCACGATCCATTCTGGTGATCATTGCTGCCTGGCCCTTGTCGGGATTCGGCCAGTCCCTGTCAGCGTAGATTCCGTAATCGGGCACTTCCTGACCGTCGCCGAGAACCCGTCCTGCTTCATTGTTCGCGTGGGGAATGGTAAGGGCGAGGTAGAGAAAGAAGGGCTGATCCGCTTTGGCCTGTCGGTCAATCCATTCGTGCGCTTCTTCAATAATGAGGTCATGTGAATACTCAACTTTGCCATCAGGTGTTGCAAAGCCGGCTCCGTCTTTCGGCTTTCCGCTGGCTACTCGAACTTCTTCCCATTGAGGTGATGTTACGTTCTTGAGGTGAACAACTTCTTCATTTCTGATGAGAAATTCAGGGTAGAAGTTATGTGCGTGACGTTGGTTGAGGTAGCCGTAAGAGTAGTCAAACCCCTGCTTGTTGGGGTGCCCTTCGGAGCCGAGCTCACCGAGCCCCCACTTTCCGATCAGTCCGGTCGCATAGCCGGCTTCTTTGAGCTTCTCGGCAACAGTGATGTCTGAGTCAGGCAGAGTCTGTGCCTCTGCCTGTCCGTTCCCGCGAACCCAGCAGTTTCCGGTGTCCTGGCCGGTCATGAGAACGCACCTTGAGGGGGCGCACACGGTCGATCCTGCGTAGAAGGAGGTGAATTTCATTCCCTTCCCGGCCATTTCGTCGAGTCGAGGGGTCTTGATCTTCTCCTGCCCAAATGCACCGATGTCGCCATAGCCAAGGTCATCGGCGAGAATGAAAATTAAATTGGGCTTTTCAGCGGCCTGTAACAGTCCTGTCGTAAGGAGAATGGCGCAAAAATGGATAAAGAATTTTCTCATGTCATGAAGGTGTACAAATTCTTCCCTCAGTGCGATCACGAACAGCCTGCGTGATGCCGGATCTAGTGATCAAAGACATTCTCCAGAAATCGCGCTAATGCGTTTTTCTCAAACCAATCCAGAGTCCAGGTATCGGAAGAAATTATCTCTGCGGCTTTCGCTGCCGGGGCTCGATAAACCTGTGCTTTGAGTGGACCGTCAGATGTTTCGACGACCACTTCAACTCGTTCGTAAAAACTGTCCTCATAGGAATCGAGGCGCTGAAGCGCATCAGGAGGGACGTCCTGAAAAACGCGACCGGGGACAAGGTGGGCTTCACTCTCCGCTTCCTCTTTGATGGCGGGGAAGGTCGCATTCTGCACCCGCCATATGGAGTGTCCTTTCAGCGTTGCTCCCTGTGACGATAGGCCGCTCCGCCCGGTGACCAGCTCCCAGATTTCAGGAACTAACAAAGTACCGTAAACGAAAACATTCATGTAGAGGGTGTGTCTTGCTTTTTGAACCGCTATCGCTCATTCTCCTCTTGTGCAAGCTTTCTCCAACATTCTGTCTGTGACTCTCTGGGGTATCCTCCTCGTGGGGATGGCGGGGTGTAAGACGGTCAATGAGGGGAAGGCGAGCGGAAATCCAGTCGATGGGGCCGGAGCTCCCATGAAGATTCCGGTGGGATCTCTTCATGTGGTGCGACCGGAAGAGGGCTTCGTCTTGATTCGATCGACACGGTTTCTCCAGGTTGAACCGGGAACTGATTTAATGACCTACGGAAATGGCGGCATTGAAACTTCGCGATTGAGAGTGAGTCCGGCAAGAAAAGGGCAGTTTGTGACCGCTGATATTCTTTCCGGATCCCCGAAGGTGGGCGATCAGGTTTTGATGAACCATGTAGCCGGGGCGCCGGGTGGGATGGGTTCGGATTCTGCAGACGACGAAATACAGGTTTTGGAATGAGGGGTTTATACGAATTTTCGTCGCCTTCCGAAGTCCGGTAGTGGATTCTATTCCATCGGGAAATAAATCGAAGCATGGAGGATGACGCATTCAGGAAAGCAGAAGGGACACGCCGACCTCTTGAACGCGTTCTCAGAATTCATGAGATGGTGTCGCGAGGGGGACATCCGAACGCCAATGAAATGGCGAAAGAGTTGGGAGTGAACCGGAAAACAATCCTCAGGGATATCCGCTTTATGAGGGAGGAGTTGGAGATGCCGCTCGAATACGATTCTGCTCGCCACGGCTACTTGTATTCGAGGCCCGTTAACGAATTTCCTTTTTTAAAGACCTCAGCGGACGATCTAGTGGGCTTGATTCTGGCGAGGAATGCACTAGGCCCGATGAGAGGATCGGCTCTCGAGTCAACCTTGCGAAGTAGCTTTCAACGCCTTCAGGCGACGATGAGCGATCAGGTGACGATACCATGGACTGAGATTGATCAGGCATTTTCAGTTCACTCAACGGGAATGACTGAGCGCGACGTGTTTATTTTCGAGCGCCTTGCAAAAGCTGTGCTTGAGAGTCGCGAGCTTCATTTTGAGTATCAGAAACTGACGGATGAACAATCGATGACCCGTCGTCTTCAACCTTATCATCTCGCTGAAATCGATGGAGGGTGGTATGTGATTGGTCACGACCTCGAACGGGGGGCGAGGCGGACCTTTGCGGTGCAGCGTATGAAGAGTGTTCAGTTAACAACTATTCGCTTTCGCCGATCGCATGACTTCCGGCTCGACGAGCACTTTGCAGGAAGTTTTGGAGTTTGGGCCGGAGGGGATGGAGAAGATCGCAAATTCGAAGTGAAAATCAGATTTACGGGATTTGCGGCCAGGGTGGTTTCGGAACGGCGTTGGCATCCCAGTCAGGAGATTGAAAGAGTGGAGGCTGACGGAAGTGTCATCGTTCTGACGATGCAGCTATCAGCGCTTGAAGACATTGCCCGTTGGATTCTTGGTTTCGGATCGCAGGCAAAAGTGCTCGGTCCGCCTGAGCTGGTTGAGCGAGTTTCAGAGGAACTGGCGCTGGCGGCGGATCAGTATTGAGTTCACTCGCAGCAGGGGACGACAAAGGCAACCGGCAGCTTAATGACCTGCCCGCTTCGAATCGAGGAGGTCTTGTTGATCCTCAAAATTTCTTCAGGCGTTGTTCCTGATGCTGAGGCGAGTGACTCGAGTGACTGCCCTGACTGAACGATCCAGGGAATGCACTGCCCGGGGTAGTCATGGGAGTCTTCCTCAGATTCTTCCCGTTCGTTTTCCTGCTCATCTGAGGCATTGTCAGGAAGTGATGCCGGGCTGCCCGCAACGGAATTGCTTCCTCCTGCGCCGGCGGGAAGGATCGGGATCACCGGGGGTAAACCCCCGCCAGGGCCTGCTGTCCCTCCGCCTGATGTGGGGGGAGGTGATGAATTCTCAGCGGGGTAGGATGAGGATGAAGGGGAGGTGCTCGAAGTGGTAGGGGGAGTGTATGAGTTTTCGGAAACGGGTGGTTCCTGGAAATTCGTTGTCGAAGAGGAATAGTTTCCTCCGCCGCTTCCGGAGCTCATTGCGGCTGGAGGAATAGTTGCTCCGGCGCCGGAAGGGGCATTCCCTGCGCCTATGGCAGGAGGAGGGGTTCCTGCAGACGGTATTGGTGAAGGGGGAAGCGAGCCGGAAGATGTTTCACCTCCCGGGGGGCTTGACGGACCGCTGGGGCTTGAACCGATCGGGGGGCTTGCGGAGCTGCTTGTCACCGGTGTTAAGCCTTCGCTTGACGGGAGCATGGGAGATCCCGCAGAAGGAGTAACCACCGGAGCTGCGCTGACCGGGGCCAAAGGGCCAGCCGCGGCTCCCCCGGGAATTGCTCCACCAGTCGCGATAGGGGCGGGGGCGCCGGGAGCAAGCGGTCTTACCGTTCCCGGAGTCAATCCTGAAGGAGGTTCGACAGTCGTGCCGGCCGGTCGGGGACTCGTTCCGGTGCTTCCCCGCTGCACGGTCGGGTCAGAAATACTTCCCCTCGAAGAGATCATTCCGCTGTCTCCCGCGGCTTCACCGGAGGTCAGGTTTCCGATGCCTTCAGTACCGCCGGATGATGAAACGGTGCTGCCTGAGCCCGCGCTGCCGGACGATGAAGGAGAACCTCCCGACGCTGTCTGAGCGCCAAGGATTCCGCTGTTTCCTGTCGGGCTGCTTGTTCCGCCATTTGAAGAGGCGGACGAAAAATTTCGTGCCGGGCTTCCTCCGGACGATCCGGATCCAGAGCTGATGCCTGCAACTGCTCCTCCGCCGGCGACGAGTGGAACGTATGGCAGAATTCTCTTCTTCCCGGCTTCGGATGCGGCATCCATAAAGTTTCCGGAGTCAATGCTACCGCTGCCGAGTGGGTCGCCTGCACCGCCGCCACCTCCTGTTCCCCCGTTTCCGACTGGCTCAAGAACTTGTTTTCCTGAAAAATGGTAGGCTGATTCGATGACTTCCTTACCGGAATATCGGGCTCGTCTTTCAATGACTTCTTTTCCCGGGAACTGAATCGTGGATTCGACAACTTCCTTGCCTCCGGTTGAAGGAAGGAGGGGAGGCCCAGTGAACCCCGGGCGGGAGACAGGCACCTCCGGTAAGGCTGTTTTTCCACTGAAGTCTGCTCGAACCGGATTGATCGGACGGAGGGTTCGGAGTGATGAAATGGCAGTCATGTCATCGAGATGGAGGGCATCTCTTTCCGGGGAGTGAATCTTGCCCATGATTCGGTCAATTCTTTCCATCTCAATTGGGTGGGTGCGGGAAGCATCTACTGAGGTTGTTTTCGCTTGTCCTGCTGAAACCGCTTCGACAGACATTGAGCCCGTCGAATGCTTTGTCGTAGGATCGTCGGCGTTTCCGCCCAGAAAGAGAAAGATGGATAAGATGCCAAGACAGGCTGCGCCAAAGCCAACTAGAAGTAATTCTAGAGAAGCTGACAGAAAATGACGATGGGGGCGTTTAAACCGGTTCTGCGGAATTTGTGACAACAGGAATCTAAGGGGATTTCAGGCCCCGGAGGACAATGGGGCCTGTCTCAAAGTAGAGAGAATTTGTCATTTGGCCATCATATATTTGGAGAAGTAAATGATCATGAAGAGTGAAATATTAGTTCTGCCTCTTCTTTTGTCTGAGGGGTGGCCCCTCAATGTCCTACCCTTGGGGCTATTCTGTTCGCATGAAGAAAAGAAATCGAACGATGCCGCGTGTTTCTCCGAAAACTCAGCCGGGGAATTCTGAGGGGGGACGTCCCCGCAACCCTTCGGGGGAAAGAGCGAACCTTTCAGGTCTTTCCCTTGGGAATGAATTGATGGAGCTATGCACTGAAATTGCCGGGGCCTTGTTGAGGGGGTACACTGACGAGAAGCCGGGCCGGTCGGTAAGGCAGGCCATCGTTAACGGGCTCGTCGAGAAAATGGCCTGCAGAAAGGTACAGGCCGAGTCTCTCGTCGACCTTTCACTGGAGCTGATTCATCTACAGGCCTACGGAGAATACCGTAGCGATGTGCTTGAGCTCAGTCTTCTTGTTGCTAAGAGCGGCGGCGAGGTGAGCGAGACCTCTTTTAACTAGAATGCTGCCGCCGCCCGCCCGGTTGGAGGTCACATCGTTTTTTCGTCTTCGGAGGCCGTAGTGGAGGTGTCCGAAGAGGAGTCGTCTTCGATGACGATACCTGATTCCGCCGCAAAGTCAGCGAGGGCGAGTTCTTCAAGGGCGTCGCGTTCTGCCTCCATCGCATTCAGCTCTGTTGAGTCAATACTGTCTTTAGCGACACGGGCGCGCCCTTTTGCTTCTTCCCGCTCTTCGCGAACAATCCCTTCGAGGCGATTTAAGGTGTCGCCGGCCCCGCCAATCTCATTGATCATTCCGGCGGCCATTTCGTTGAGTTCGGCGGTTGCCTTCGCGATGCGTGTTTCGTCGATATCCCGTTTCAGCGACTCGATCTTTTCGCGGGCGGCAGTCACCGCGATGTCGCGGGCGCGCTTAAGTTCCTCATAAGTTTTCTCCGCTTCTTCGAGTTGATCAACGTTCGTGACGTGGTCTTCTTTGAGCTTCTGGAGTCGAAGAGCATACTCCCCGGCCAGCTTGCGATTGCCCGCTTTGAGGTGAGCCCCTGCCTTGGCGGTCAGTTCGCGAATTTCCTTCGTCTCCTTTTCGACTTGAGAGATTAAACGTTCACAGAGGCCGGCGTGTGCAGCGAGGCCTTTGTTGTATTCTGAAATTTGCTTTCGAAGATTCTCTTTCTCCACCTCGAGAAGTGCCTGTGGATTCTTTTTCTCTAGGTCGGAAACGAAGAGGCCGAAGAAACCGCGGATAAGATTGCCGATACGTTTGAACATGGTGTGATGTTGTTGGTGATCTGAGTTGTCTGAATGTGACACTGGTAGCCTCGAAATCAAAAGGGATAAGCGGGTAAAGTTCGATTACAAAAAGCTATTTAATTTGTTTTTGAAGGTAGCCTCGTAAAGGAAGTTGTTTAGAGTGACTCAAATGCTTGAAGAACATCCCATCTCCGGAGCTCTCCATGCGCTTCAGGGAATCCTGGAGCGTGAAAAATCCAGGGGGCAGACTCATGTCGCTCTTCAAAGTGAGTCTGAATCCATTCTTGAGGCGCTTCCGGTTCGTCTCATGGAAAGGGCTCAGAAATTGAAGGCAGTTGATTGCCCGGTGCCCCCGGAAACGGTTTCAAGTTCTAAAGGGGAGCCCGACGCCCTTGCCGCGGTCCTGGCGTCTAAGCCACCCCGGGAACGCACCGAAGAATGGGCACGCAACGAATTGAACCGGATTTTCCGTGAGGTAAAATCGTGTGAGACCTGCCGGTCTCTGGGGACTTTTCGGGAGACGATCGTTTTTGCGACCGGGAATCCACTTGCGGATATTATGTTCATCGGTCATGCCCCCGGTGCTGAGGATGAGAAGGAGAGAAAACCGTTTGTGGGGCCTGCCGGGGAAAAGCTAACTCAGATCATTAAGGCGATGGGGCTTTCGCGGGAAGAAGTCTACCTGTCAAATATCGTTAAGTTTCGCCCCAAAAAAGGGGACGGAAGATTTCAGGGCTCATCAAACCGGAAGCCGAATGCAACCGAGATGGAGTCCTGCCTTCGTTTCATCAAGGCGGAAGTCGAAGTCGTCGCTCCGAAAGTAATCGTCGCATTGGGGCCGACAGCTGCTGAGGGACTCCTCGAAAGGGGCGGCTCTATTTCCAGTCTCCGGGAGCAAGCTCATGAATTTGCGGGCGCTCCCGTAGTGGTCTCCTATCACCCTAGCTTTTTACTTCGGCAGGAGAATGAGCCTGATCAGGCGAGAGCAAAGGCATCAAAGAGAAAAGTCTGGGAAGACATGTTGAAAGCGATGGATCTGGCCGGCTTGCCGATCTCGGAGAAGCAACGTGGTTTTTTCGCCTAGCGATGCAGGAATTGAGTCATCTTTTGTTTCATGAGTGAAGGAAGTGAAAAACCAGCGGAGAAGGATGAAAAGAAGATTGGGCTGCCCGGAGCGGTTTTTGGTATTTTTGCGCTCCTGATCGCTGCCGGACTGATCGTCTTTTTTTCATTTGTCTGGCTTGGAAAGCAGGGGATGAACTCGGCGACGGATGCTGTCGTGAAAGTGGTTGCCGCTTTTAAGCCTGAAGAAGTGGTCGAGACATTCGATGAATGGCGCGCCCTTGAGGCTAAGGGGAACGAAGGGAATATTCTTGAGGTTGCCACCGCTACTTCGACCGAACGATTTTCCAGAAAGACCAACCTCGCGATGTTTGGGAAAACGCTTCCATTGGGCACGACGGTTTCTGAGATCTCGGTGCCGGCGACCTATCGTTATCACATCGATATCAGTGATGAGTGGTTTGTGACCTCTGATGGAAAACGCTTGCTGGTGCTGGCCCCTGAGCTTCGTCCTTCGTTGCCGGTTGCATTTGATACGGCTTCAGTTCAAAAGAAGAGTCAGTCAGGATGGGGGCGTTGGGATGGCGATGCCAATATGGAGGAGTTGGAGCGAACCATCACTTCAAAATTAGAGATCCGGGCCTCTGATGAAGCTACTCTTTCCCGGGTCCGCGACGCGAGTCGGGAGGCCGTTGCCAAATTTGTGAAGTCCTGGCTGCTCTCGCGTGAGGCCTGGGGAGAAAACAAATTTGAAGAGATAGTCGTGATGTTTGAGGGCGAAGAAGGGGCACTGTCTTCGATGCCTGCGGTCATTGAGGTCGGCAACGGAGAGGCTGTGCTGCCTTGATCACTCGATAGATTTTACCGACGAATCCTCTCCCGAATTGCCCACGAGAAGTCGGTCACGTAGTTCACGAACCTTGAGGATACTCTCGGAAGCGCTTCCGGTGCCGTTCTTCGTGAGTGAAGAATTCGCAAAGGGATTGTTTGCCCCCCACTGCTTCCACGGACCATCAGGCACTTCATCGAGATCGACGAAACGCCAGTCGACTGTTCCGTAGCCACCTCCGAAATCAAGAAAGTCGCGGACGGCCGGAGAAACATCCAGTCCAGCGCCTCGATTCTTTTTTGCTTTAGGCCGCGCATCACCGAAAACGTAGGACCAGTCGTCTGTCTCAAACGGGCCGACATCCTCCCATTGAGCGTAACAAATTCGGTCTCGTTTCCGGATGGCTATCCAACGCCCTTTCAGGACAGTTCGACCGCTGCGGTAGAAGGACTTTTTAAACCAGGGGACCACGGCGCGGGCAGATGCTTTCGTGCCGGACCGGGTGATGTCATTGTAGGGAAGGGCGAAGTAAAAGGGGTTTTGCCCGGGCGTGAAAGCCTTCGGGATATACCCTTCCCGTGCCGACGGGCTCGGGTTATCGAACCCACCGAAATTGGATGTCCAGCGACGATCCCAGGCACTCACCGTGTTCGGCGTAGGGTTGTTCGCGGTCGGCGTTTCGCCGATCCAAAAGACGGTCGTCGTGATGTTCCGCTTCCAGGGGAAGCGAGTGTAGACGCTCCTCGGCTGTGTGGGCGCAAAGACACGGGGAAGACTGGAAGACGGTTTTGATATGGGAAGTGCTCCGGGAAGCAGATGATGAGTGCCGCCTGTGGCTAGAGGTTGAATGGATTCAACGGGATCAACTCCGGTGGCATTGGGCAATGCGAGGCTTCCCGGGCCGGTACTGGTGGCCTGGATCGTTTGAGCAAACAACTGGGAGTAGGATCCCAAAAAGAAGCTCGTAATCAGGAGGGGAATTCGCGATGACATGCTGTCAAACTAAGGAACGGATGAGCCGCTCAAATGTTTGGGTTTTCATCCCGAAAGTAACACATTATTGATGCCAATGTGGATGAAAACTTTAATAATCCGGTAAGGTTGTAACCAGTGTAATTTCCTGTCAGCAGGATTATTGCCTGAATTTGTGCTTCTCAGATTTTTGAATCTTGACGTCCTGCTCCTGAATTTTGTACAATCCCGAGCTTCAGTAAGGCCGGACTTCAGTGCCTTCCCCAACCTCTTCCCAATTTATGAAAACCCCTTTTACTCGAAACTCGAATAGTCAGGCGATGACTTTACTTGAGCTTCTCGTTGTCATCACGATTCTTGGAATTCTTATCGCGCTTCTTGTTCCCAGCCTAGGCAAAGGAAAAGAAATGGCTGTCGCGCTTAAGAATACTTCCAATCTCAGACAGATCGCCGTGGCAACGCTGAGTTGGGCGGCCGACAATGGAAATAAGCTCCCTTCTCCTGAGTATCCGGGTGGAATGATTAATCCGGGGCCCAAGACCGACGAGGAATACTTTCCTGAATACTGGAACATAGGTGAGACGGGGCTTTGGCTGGACGGAGTGGTGTTTGCCCATATGTACATTGCTGCTCAGGCTGAGCGTGAGGAGGATGGAGAAACCTATGAGGATGGCTACGCTTCATCAGGTGGCTACAGTTTTGACGAAGAGGGCAGCCATCTGAAAGCGACTCTTTTTGAGAGCACTCAATCGGTGACGAAGAATCCCGGTGAGAAAGATTATCACAAGCATTCCTACGCCATGAACGCGAATCTCCAGTACGACCGGATTTACGATCAGGTGGAGAGCACTGATCCTTTTTTGACTGAGAAGACCCTTTCGAATCTGGTGCATGCTCCCTCGGCGATGCTTTACATTGAGTGTGGGGAGCCCAACGTTGTTCGTTTTGAAGATCGGGAAATGATTCTTGAGACGGGCGTTACACGCTGGGGAGAGAACGGTAAAATCATCACGGCTTTCCTTGATGGCCATGCCGAAAGGATCACACCGGAACGCGTTCCGGAAGACGACCCTGATGGGAATGACCGGGAATCGAGCCGTTTTTGGCGCGGCGTTGACCCGTGATTCAGGAGGGAGATGCCTAGGACTCTGCTGGTGAATTTGCCTTTTCGTAGGCTTCTTTCACCAGTTTTCGTGCTTCGCTTACGGCGAAAGTGCAGGCTTCTGTGCAGATCAGAGGAATACTCTTTTTCCCGGGATTGATCCGGCTCACTGCACATTCACTGCTGATTGGCCAGGCGATTTTCCGGAGGCATCCCGGTGAGCAGGTTTCCCGCATTATCTGATTGGCCATCTGGTCGCTGATCGATCCGGCGAATCGATACATACCGGTCTGGCGCTCCAGGGTATCGCGTAGAGAGGTCGGGTCATGCTTGCCTCTCAGGTAGGATATCCATGTCGCAAACGCTCCCGGGTAGAGGCAATCAAGTTTTTTGAGGAACTCACTGGCCGAAGGTGTTTTCGTTATCCAGCCGGTTTTCAGGCCCGGGGCAGTTTTCAACGGGCGATATTCGCCGGCCGCATCGAATTTGGCGATTTCACGCAGTTCCGCAAGAGTTTCAGCGGGCATCAAATGATCCATCATCTCTGCGTCATCACGATGTGAGGCGACGAATTGACCATTGTCATCCCGTCGCACGAGGATTTCTCCAAAAAAACGGGATTCAAGCGGGGGAAGCAAGGCTTCCAATTCTTCAGCGAGCGTCATGATTGGTAGTGTTCGTCGAAGTAGGCGACCTGATCAATGATGACTTCGGCCAGTGAGGGGTCTGTTCCAATGGCTGATGAGTAGTAGAGGGTCCGGTCGCCGAGGTGGTAGGGATTCCGGCGAAAAATATCACGCTGGCTTGCTGCTTCGGTCATCTCTTTCTCGATGCCGAGAAGCACGGGAATATCTTGATAGCTGTGGAGTGCGTCGGCGATGAAAAAGGGGACGACAATAACTGTTTCAGCGTCTGTTAGCGTTTTCCAGTCCGCAACAAAGGGAGCCTCTTCCATGTAAGCGGCAATAATCTCAGCGAAGGGTTCGCCGCTGCTCCGAATCGCTTCTACCTGATTGGATATCGCCTCGGTTGATTTCTTATTCAGGTTTGTTCCGTGTCCGACGATGATCAGCGCGGTTTCTTCGATCTTGACGCCTTCGTCAATGATTTCATGGGCACGCTTGATCAATAGATCCGTCATTTTCGCATGAATGCCGACAGGGTCGCAGTAGTGAACGACGTGATCACCTCGTCGCGTGGTGTGGCCGTCCAGTTCCAACTCCCGCGGGATGACCTGGCGGGTGAAGTAGCCTTCAGAGATGAAATTTGGTACCACATATACCTCCTCTTCTTCGATCATGGGCCAGATCTGACGGAAACTGGGCTCTTCTTTCCAGAAGGCACAATGGACGCTGCTGAATTGACCTGACGCGGCGATGGTATCGGCATGATCCCAGGATGGCTGGGTGGAGTCCGGGTTTTCGGTCGAGCCGTGACCGAGGATAAGGAGAGCACTCTCTGGTTTGGATACGGGCATCTTAAAATTTACGGCGATGGATGGAGCACGGACGCAATGGTCTGAATCCCATTATTTAGGTTTGCTTAACTATTAAATAAAATTAACGTAAGGATGGAATGGTTTCCTTTGCAAAATATAGCCTCGTCACGGCTTTGCTCGTCTCTTTTTTGCTTTCTTCTGTTCAGGCTGAGACAAAAGGGGCTCTCCCCAGTTTGAAAGCTTTTGTCTCATCTCAACAGTTTAAGAAGGATGAGGTGGTCCTCGGAATGGTCGGGTTCTATGGAGATCCGCGGCCGCCGCAGTGGTTGATTTTGACCGGCTCACTTTCGGAAAAGGGGGTCTTGAGGGAATCGGTATTTTCCGGCGGCAAGGTGGTCGCGGAAAGATCCTTTAAAGCCTTGAAAGGGCAGGATCTTCCTTCCCTTCCTATCAATCCTCACACGGTGAAGTTTGATTCGGGGGATAGTTTTGAGGTAGCGGAGAAGGTGGCGATCGCGAGGAGAATCTCTTTCGAGACCGTGCATTATCAGCTCCGTTGTCGTGCGGAAGGGAGTGAGCCGGTTTGGATGCTCAGCTTGATCAATCCCTCACAGGTTGTCGTGGGAGTGGTCTACGTATCGGCCGTTACGGGGGAGCTCCTCGAGGAAAGTTGGCCTACGCTTCGATTCGAAAAGTTCTCATCGGCACGATAGCACTCGAGTGAGGTGAAGACGGGAGGGGGGCGTCGGAACATGGTGCTTTGACTTGCCAGAAACTCAAGGTTTTGCGAGGGTCGAAGTCTTCTATTATGAAAATTGAAACCCTCTGCCTCCACGGAGGCTATACCCCTGATCCGACCACGCGTTCCTGTGCGGTTCCTGTTTATCGCACGAGTTCGTTTGTTTTTGATTCGACTGAGCATGCGGCCAATCTTTTTGCGCTCAAAGAACTGGGTAATATTTATACCCGTTTGATGAATCCAACCACGGACGCCATGGAAAAGCGTGTCTGTCTTCTCGAGGGTGCTCCCGAAATGGGCGGACTCGGGGTTGCCTCGGGAACGGCCGGTGTCTTCTATTCGATCATCAATCTGGCTCAGGCTGGCGACAACATCGTTTCAGCGCGTAATCTCTATGGGGGAACGTACACGCAGTTCAATGACATCCTTCCGGCGTTGGGAATCACGGTGAAGTTTGTCGACTCTCAGGATCCCAATGCTTTTGCGGAAGCGATCGATGAAAACACCAGGGCGGTCTTTTGTGAGTCAGTTTCAAATCCTGCGCTCGAAATAACCGATATCGAAGCGGTTGCGAACGTGGCGCACGATCATGGATTGCCACTCATCGTCGACTCAACTTTTTCGACGCCGTTCCTGACGCGACCGATTGAGCACGGGGCAGATATCGTGGTACATTCAGTGACGAAGTGGATGGGAGGCCATGGGGCCGGTATCGGAGGAGTGGTCGTCGACTCGGGCAAGTTTAACTGGGCCGGAGGAAAGCACCCACTCTATGACCAGCCGGATAACTCCTACCACGGGCTACGGTGGGGGCATGACCTTCCGGAGCCATTGTTGCCTCTGGCATTTATTCTCCGGATGCGGACCGTTCCTTTGAGGAATACAGGAGCCTGTATTTCCCCGGATAATGCATGGTTTCTTTTGCAGGGAATCGAGACCCTGCCGCTTCGCATGCAGCGCCATTGTGAAAATTCGCGGGCAGTGGCAGAACACCTTCAGGGACATGAGAAGGTTGAGTGGGTTCGCTACCCGGGCCTGGAAACGGATCCTGAGTTTGAAAAGAACCGGAAGTATCTCGAGGGTAAAGGCGGTTCGATGGTTGTCTTTAGTCTCAAAGGAGGAGTTGAAGCCGGAAAGAGTTTTATCGAGTCACTGGGACTCTTCTCCCATCTCGCTAATGTTGGTGATGCGAAATCACTCGCGATTCATCCGGCGACGACAACTCATTCTCAGATGAATGAAGAGCAACAAGCCGCCGGAGGTATCACTCCGGGAATGATTCGTCTGTCTATCGGGATCGAGAATATTGATGACATTATCTCCGATCTTGATCAGGCCCTTGCCGGTGTCTGATTAAAAGGAAAGGGTGGGCTGCGGCGGGAGACAAACTTCCGTCAGCAGTTTGCCATTTCCATTCTCCTCTCATTGATGAGGATCAATATTTCGGCGGTTGCTCTTGCATCACAGAGAGCGCGATGATGAGAGTCTAACGAAACGCCAAGATCACGACTCAGGTTGGCAAGACCATAGGACTTTAACCCGGGGAAAACCCGTCGCGAAGCGACGACCGTGCAAAGGGTCGGACACTGAAACTCCTGTCCAAGCCGTTCATATTCCGTTCGCAGGAAGGTGTAGTCGAAGGCGGCCCGGTGGGCGACGAAAACGGCATCCCCGACAAAGGCCCGGAATTCGTCTGCAATCGCCTCAAAGCGCGGGGCGTCGGCTACCATCTCGTCAGTGATTCCTGTCAGGCTGACAATGCTCTTCGGGATCCGGCGATTCGGATTCACGAGTGAGCTCCACTCTTCGATGATCCTGCCATTTCGAACTCTGACCGCTCCAATTTCGGTGACGCGGTGCCATTGTGATTTTCCGCCGGTCGTTTCAATATCTACGACAACGTATTCCTGCGCGGGGTCGACGTTCCATTCCACCGCGCCGACTTCTACCGGGAAGCCAAAACGGCGAAGTTGCTCGAGTCTCGTCATCTGCGTTCTACTGAGGCGGTCACCTTCCGTTTTGACTTCGATAAACCGGATGCTGTTTGCATCGGTTACCATCAGGTCCGGAAAACCACTGCGATGACTCCGGTGGTTTTCCGCCATGAGTGCCAGTAGTGAGGAAAGACTTCCTTCAGGGGCGAGTTGAATCAGGAGGCAGACGAGATCAAGGGATCCCGGGAACCATGGAACGAGGGAGTTCGGGATTCCTTCTTTGGCTTTCCACGTTCTGCGTATCCGGGCGATGGCCGTTTCCCGGTCGCTCAGGGAGTCGAGCCGTTTCTCAATATGAGTCTGATGATCACGAAAGAAAACGCCGGAGTCGAGCCCCCACGGTTTCCTTTCAAATTCGTTGTGGATCGGGGAGGTTTCCGATTCAAACAGGAGGTCCCAGAAAAGTAATCCGAAGAGTTGGTTCCAGATGATGTTTTCCGTGTGGTAGGCAAGTTGGTTCTCCCGCGCCAGGCTCATGATGACTCCTGCTTCAGGGCGGTCGCGATTCGTTTCATCGATCGTGAAGACACGAGCTTCGCGGAGCATTGAAGTGAGCCTTCCGACTTTCCGGTGTTGAAACTTCCTTTCGTAGAAGTCTTCCGCAAAGAGAAGTTCGGCATCGCAGGAAGGATCATCGATCATGCGGGTGAGAGCGGCCTTCGCTTTTTCATGGTCACCGGTTTGCACGAGAAGTCTTACCGTCCGTTCGCTTGCCGGATATTGATCCGAGCGAGAGTAGGTGCTGAGGGCAAGCTCCGGCTTTTTCATCCGTTCCAGTTCACGCCCGAGCTTGTAGATGGCACGATGATAAAGCGTTTCAGATTCCGCGTCGTCAAGGCGTGGCCAGGATTCAACCTCCAGGGCAAGTTGGGTGACTTTCTCCGGTGAGGGGGATTTGAGGGATGCGGATACCTTGAGCAGAGAGAAGGCAGCCAGAGCTGCTTCCCGGGAATTGAACCGGCTTTTAAAATTGGACTGGAAGGGATTCTTCCGAATCAGCCCAAGATCCCGAAGGGCGAGGGCTGTTAATCCGGAACTGAGCCTGCCGTAGTAGAGGAAAAAGAGATAGTCGAGTTCGTTGAGATGCTCCTGAACCACGAATTCCCGGCGTTCTTCTTCCGGAAAACAGGATTCGAAGGGAATCTTTGATCGGATCAGGTCGATGAGGTCACGCTTCTTTAGCGAGGCCGGCAGGTTGCCTTCGCGTTGTGTCCGAATCATGGCGATCAGATCAGGCCGGGTATGGAGGGAGAGGAGATCGTCCCAGTCAGTTTCTTCAGGAGATCTCACGAAGCCGGTTTCCGAGAGTTCGTTCAGTGAGCTGGGGATCGATTGGATCTCGGCGTAGCGGAGCCGGTCACGGCGGAAGACCTGTCCCTTTCGATTGGCGAATCGAACGTAAAGGCACCTCGCGTCAGGGGTGAGCGATTCGAACTCCTTGATGAACTTTTCATGCGTTTCTTCCAGGGTGTCAGCCATTTTCGTGCGGATGAACTCCAGCATTTCGTGAAAATGATCGAGGTAGTAGCGCGAATCGAGAACCTGTTGGGAGGAATGGGGCACAAGACCGGTACGTTAATCGGAAACTTGCTGCGATACAATCCTCTCTCCTTGCTCCTGTTATTCGAAGAGCGAAATGAGTGGCAGCGCGGCACTGATTTGCTAGGATGTCATATGACAGCTGTTCTAGAGGTTTCAGATATCATTAAATCATTTCCCGGGGTTCGTGCGCTCAAGGGGGTGGGGCTATCGGTTGGCGTCGGCGAGGTCGTGGCGCTTCTGGGCGAGAATGGAGCCGGAAAAAGCACGCTCATGAAAATTCTTGCCGGGGTTCAACCGCCGGATTCAGGAGAAATTCGAATCGATGGAAAAGTCGTTCAAATTGGTTCCGTCGATGAAGGGCTCAAGCATGGGGTGGCCCTCATCCACCAGGAACTGAACCTGGCAACCAATCTCAGTGTTGGGGCCAATATTTTTCTGGGACGGGAGCCGAAAAAGGGAGGCTTCATCGACGAGAAAGAAGTCTTCTCCCGCTCCCGTGAATTTCTCGATAAAGTCGGGCTCGATGTGGCGCCGGACACGCTTGTTGGAGATCTTGCGATAGGAAAACAGCAGCTGGTTGAAATCGCCAAGGCACTTTCAACTGATGCCCGACTCCTCATCATGGATGAGCCCACTTCCAGTCTTTCGCAGCGTGAAACGGAGCGACTTTTTGAGGTGGTGAAGGATCTTCGTAATAATGGCGTCAGCATCGTCTATATTTCACACCGGTTGGTCGAAGTGATCGAACTCGCTGATCGTGTTGTTGTGCTTCGGGATGGAGAGAATGCCGGTGAGTTGTCGAGGGATGAAATTTCTCATGATCGTATGGTCAGCCTCATGGTGGGCCGTGACCTTTCCCAGTTCTATGCTCACGAGCCACTTGAGGCAGGTGCGAAGGTGCTTTCCGTGTCGGGCCTCCGGACTCCGGTTCATCCGGCTTACGAGATTAATTTTGATCTGAGAGCCGGGGAGATTGTTGGTTTGGCAGGACTTGTTGGCGCGGGAAGGACGGAGCTGCTCGAAAGTCTTTTCGGGATTGCTCCCGCCGTTGCGGGAAGTATCTCTCTGGATGAGAAAGAGACGACGATTACCAATCCGCGTGAAGCCATTTCGGCAGGAGTGGCTCTTGTTCCTGAAGACCGGAAGCAGCAGGGATTGATTATCGATATGGCAGTGGCTGACAATCTCAGTTTGGCCTCTTTGGGGCGGGATCAACGTCGCGGATTCCTCAATTTCGGAGCCGAGAAGGAAATCTCTGATGAAATGGTCAACCGGATGCGGATCAAAACCCCTTCGGACCGTCAGATTGTTCGTTTTCTCTCCGGAGGAAATCAGCAGAAAGTCGTCATTGGTAAGTGGCTTGCGATGAAGCCCAAAGTCCTTCTCCTCGATGAACCGACTCGCGGGATCGATATCGGAGCGAAACAGGAAATATATGCTTTGATGGAGGAACTGGCCGCTCAGGGCGTCGCGATCCTTTTTGTTTCCAGCGAGATGGAGGAGGTCCTCGGGATGGCGGACCGGGTTCTTGTCATGCATGAAGGACAGCTTAGTGGCGAGCTCTCGCGTGAGGAAATGAGTGAAGAATCGATCATGCATCTCGCGACCGGTCGCATTACCGATGCGGCGTGAGGTTTCTACCCGGCGGCTTTGTTGTCCGTTTCAGCGTTGGCGATAACAAGTTGGCGAATAGATCAATATGGCAAAGATTTTAGTGGGAATGTCAGGTGGCGTCGATTCGAGTGTTGCCGCCGCTCTGCTCATCGAGCAGGGGCATGAGGTGGTCGGGGCCTACATGAAGAACTTCACGAATGAGGAGGGGCTTCCCGGTGATTGTCCATGGGAACAGGATATCCGCGATGCCAGGGAGGTTTGTGACTATCTCGGGATCGAATTTCGGATTCTCAGCCTCATGGATGAGTATCGTGATCGTGTCGTCGAATACCTTCTTGCAGGGTATCGCGATGGAGTCACTCCGAATCCTGACGTGATGTGCAACCGGGAGATGAAGTTCGGCATTTTCCGGGAGTTTGCGATGGCCCAGGGCTTCGATCATGTCGCGACGGGGCACTACGCTCAGATTGTCAGGCACGCCGATCACTCGGTGGATATTATGCGGGGCGCAAAGGGGAAGGATCAGACCTATTTTCTCGCCCTCCTTGAGCAGAGTCAGATTCGACAGGCCATGTTTCCGATCGGTCATTTACCGAAACCCGAAGTCAGGAAAGAGGCAGAGAGACTTGGAATTCCAGTGGCGCAGAAGAAGGACAGTCAGGGGATTTGTTTTATCGGCGACATCAAAATGTCCGATTTTCTCGGTCACTACATCGATGATGTGCCTGGACCGATTGTGAACCTCAGCGGGGAGAAAGTGGGTGAGCATCGAGGACTCCACCTTCATACGCTTGGTCAGCGAAAAGGACTCGGCGTACCCTCCAACACATACGGCAAAGCCTATGTTGTTGTCGAGAAACGAGCGGCGACCAATGAATTGGTCGTCGCTTTTGACGAACCTGACACCCCGATGCTCTACGCTACCCGCTGTCGAGTCGGGAGTATTTCGGTGACGCACGCACCTCTTTCCTCAGCTGGCGCGCTGCTGGCGCAACCCAGGTATCGCTGTGAGGCTGCTGCAGTGAGTGCGGAATTTCTCGATGAGAGCACGGCGATGGTTACCTTTGAAGCACCGCAGCGGGCTCTGACTCCCGGGCAGATCTGCGCCTTTTATGAAGGAGAGACGCTTCTCGGCGGCGGGGTCTTTCAGGAGATTCTCTTTGAGGCGTGAGTGGCCCCGTTAAAACGAATCTGAAATCAGCTGCACGTATCGCGACCCACTGGGAGTCAGCTTTCCGGTGCTGCCGCTTCCGGAGACTCTGCCGTTGGTGAGATAGGAGTGATCAGTCTGCGTCGGTTTCACATAAGTCACGACGGGATAGGAGAGCGACTGAGAGCTGGGGCGGATCTCGAGGGGGACCCCGCTGGCGGCAAAAGCGAACTCCCAGCTTTTCGGGTTGCGGACAGAATTCAGGTCTCTTCCGAGCCAGGGATAGCGACGCAGGAATTCGAGCTGCCCGCTTTTAGGAACGAGGACCTTGTAGTGGATCTCTGAATAGTTGGCTAGAAATTCAGGAACTGAGAGCGCAGGATTGGCGCGGTGTGCTTTGAAGAGCGTCGCGATATCCATTCCGATCATGTTGATCCCGTTGAAGATTCCGTGGTGATTCGCACTCGTGAAATGGCGATCATACCAGCGTTGATACTGATTGCTTAAAATCATGCATAGCTCGACGTGGACATGAGCGCGTTCCCGGTTGAGGCCGGCCCCGGTGTATCCCATTTTCGCAATGGTGTCGCCGGCCCTGACTTGTTGGCCGGCAACGGCGACAGGTAAACTGAGATGAGCATAGAGGGAGAAGAAAGGCCCGTCGCCCCAGTCGTGATGCACCACGACGTACTTGCCGTAGTTACTCGTCGAGGAAGTCGGGTTCACATAAACCACGGTGCCGTTGGCAATGGATCGGACCTCATCGAGAGGATTGCCGCTGTTGTCCCGCTTTACCGGGCGGATGTCAACGCCCTCGTGAAAGCGGGTGTAAACGACCCCAATACTGGTTCGTCGCTGGTTCCGTGAGAAGCCGTAAGTGCCCCCCTGCCAGGGCTTTGACTGCACACCTTCAAAGTTCCGGTCGGTGTACATGTAGAACTGCGACGGGTCATTCGAGAAGATCGCATCGTTGTCCGTTGGGAGGACAAGACCGAGAGGGCCAGCCTGGAGGGAAAAGCTGCTTGCCAGAAAGAGAGCCAGAGCGGCAAATGGGGCGGTGCGCATGGAAAAAAAGGAAGGCTTGTTCGGAATGGTTAGCACAAGCTGAAAGAACTTCCAATTCACCTTTCAGGCATCGTGAATTCCGGACCTGCCGCGGGTGCCATGTCGTCGACATGAGGAAACTTTTTACGGAATTCCTGAAGGTGTCGTTGCTGTAAGCCATCCCATACCACGATGATTCCATCGTTGATCGGGCGGTCGATGAGCACCGCCTGAATCGGGGCGTCAGAGCAGCGCAGGCCTAATAACTTCCCCTGATTGGTGAGGGTCACGCCCTTCAATTCGGTTGCAGAGTGTTCTTTCAGGCGGAAGGCCGCGCCGTAGCTGACGCCGTCGGCGGCGGTGAAGGGGTAAAACCAGGCGATGTCTTTGTCGCTGAAGGTCGGAATTTTGCTGAAGAAATACTGACGGTGTTCCGATCCCAGCTTTACCGGCGTGACAAATTTCGGATTCTCGTTCGGTTCCGATTCAACATGAAACGTTACCACCAATCCCTGGCTCTTCTTTCCGCCTGCGGGAGCCCACATTATCGTGGCCGTTAGGATGAGCATGATCAGTATCCGTGGGTTCATGGTCCCAAGTAAAGCGGGAAACTGAGGGGATGGCAAGTTGTGTTCCGGTAGGATCATTGCCGAAGAAGTCACGCTTGTGACATTTTTTCGTTGTCGCGGAAGAGAAGATTCGCTAGATCATGACCCCCCAATCGTGATACGATGGTAGGCCCGCAGGGAATTGATGCGGGTGTGGATGGAAAAGAATTTCACTTTTAGATAGCAAGACTATGTCAGAACCAACAGACGAAAACGAAGCAAGAGACGATGTGAAGCAAAAGGATCTGCCGGCAAATCTGAGTAAACTTTACCTTAAGGCGGAGAGTGCCATGGAGCTTCGCAACTGGAGTTACGCCGTTAGCTTAATTCAGGCGATTTTGACGAAGGAACCGGGCTTTCTCGATGGAAGAAAACGCCTTCGGCTGGCTGCGGTGAAGCAGAACGAGGGCAAGCGCGGGATTAAACTGGGGGGGGAAGCCCTCAAAGTCATGAAGATGCAGAGCCAGGTAAAAAAGGACCCTCTCGCGGTCATGGCGGCTCTCGAGAAAGAAGTGCTCGGCGCTGATCCGTACAATGCCCAGGGCAACGAATTGCTTTATGAAGCGGCGGTTGCGGCCGGGCTTCCGATGACCGGAGGTTTTGCCCTGGAAACGGTGATCGAAGGAGATCCCGACAACATTAAATTCTATCACAAGCTTGGTGATTTCTACATCGAACGTGGAGCCTTCGAGGAAGCGGCCGTTATTTTTGGAAAGGTGGTTGATAAGGACCGCACTGATCTCGCCGCCAGTCAGAAGTATAAGGATGCCACGGCGCGTGGTTCGATTGCCTCTCAAAAATGGGACAGCGACGGTGACTGGCGTGATCTTTTGAAGAACAAGGACGAAGCCGCTGACCTGGAAAGCCAGGGCCGCGCCGCGATGACACCTGAAATGCTTCAAGCTCAGGCGGATCAACTGGCGGCGGAATACGCTCAGGACACCAATAACATTGACGTCACCAAGAGGCTTGCGGCTACCTATGAAGAACTTGAGCAATTTCCTCAGGCGCTTCAGTTTTATGAGTGGGCCTACCACCTCAGCAGTAATGACCCTGCCCTTGAGAAAAAAGTCGGCGACATTCGGGAACTCGTTAACGAGGCTCATCTCGACGAACTTCGCCGTTTTGTGGAAGAGAATCCGGATCACCCTGACATTGAGCAATACAAGCAGCAGTTGGCAGAGTCAACGAAGTCCCAGTTGGAAGATCTTATCGCTGAGTCTCAGGAACGTGTTGATCGAAATCCGACTGACAACGAATTGCGTTTTGAGTTGGGAGAGAGACTCTATCAGGCGGAGAAATTCCGTGAAGCGATCTCCCACTTACAGCAGGCGAAGCGAAGCCCGAGTCTGCGTATCAAAGTCATGAATATGCTGGGTCAGTGTTACGACCGCATGAACATGACCGATCTCGCCGCCGGCCAGTTCGAAGAAGCAATCTCTGAGCTTCAGATCATGGATGACACGAAGAAACAGCTTCTCTACAACCTGGGGCTCCTCTACGAGAAGCTTGAGAACCATGACAAGTACATGGAAAGTCTTAAGCAGATCTACGCCGTCGATTACGGCTACAAAGATGTCGCCGAACGGGTTGAGAAATCCTACGGCTGAAGCCCTTTGACGACAAAAAGCCGGCCGGCAAAATGCCCGCCGGCTTTTTTGTGCCCGGCCGCGAGGGTCGGGGTATTTGGCAGAATGCCGGCGTTCGAGAGCGGGGCAAGGGCGTGATTAACAAATCTGTCTGCCGATTACAGCTTCGTTACGCCCCCGGCTTAAAGGCTTAAGCGTCGGAACAGCTTATCGAGAGGGAGCTGAAGCCCGATCAGGAAGTCACCGAACTCACCGTATTTGACGGTGACTTCATCGAATCTCATCGTGTAGACGATCTCCTTGATGTCCTGAGTGTTGTGGGAGAACAGCGTGACGCCCCATTCGTGGTCTTCAAGGCCGGTCGAACCGGTAATAAGCTGTCGAATTTTCCCGGCCCACTGGCGTCCTACTTTTGCGTGACCAGCCATGAGCTGGCGGCGGGTTTCAAATGCTTCACCGTACCAGTTATCGACTTCACCCCGTCGCTTCGACATGGGATAGAAACAGAAAACAGGCCAGTCCGGCATGTTCGGAAAAAGACGATCCTGATTGTATTTTTCGATGCGGCGGTTGTATTCCGCAATTTTCTCCAGATACTCGTCGCTACCCTCCTCGACTCCCTCTTCTTTGAGTTGCGAGCCGTATTGCTCCTCAGTCATCGTATACTCGCTCAGCTCGGTCATGCTGAGGTAGCTGTAGGTTGGAGTGAGTACGTCAGGCCCGAGGGCGAGGGTAAGCCGTTTTTCGAAGGCGTTCGCCTTGTGGAGATCATCCGTCAGGAGCATGAAGGCCAGGTCCGCCTTCGGGGTTACCATGGAAAAGGTAAGAAGTTGTGTCGAGTCAGTCGAGCGGATCTCCTGCACCAGCTCGGAGAGATTTGTTTTCGCCTCCAGTTTTTCCTCATCGGAGAACAGAGACCACTGGCTGTGTTCAATACGATAGAAAAGATGAAGAACATGCCAGCCCTGATAAGGGATGACGGTTTCAGAATCGGTCTCGGCGGGGGCTTCGGTATTCATGAAATATAAAGGGGCTGTCAGCCTTTTTGCAGACTGTCCGGTTGTGCTGCTCAACAAGCCAATGAATTCTGTTGCGTCCAGCCAAAAAAAATCCTAGTTTTTCGCGCCTCCATTTTGAGCAACCAACGTATTTAACACCATGGCAGAAATCGAAGACCGATACGAAGATAATGTGGCTGGAGAGTTCTACGTCGACGACCAGTGCATCGACTGTGACCTCTGCCGCGAGACCGCCCCGGATAATTTCACTCGCAACGAGGATGGCGGCTATTCGTATGTCTACAAGCAGCCGACAACCGATGAAGAGCGCGCTCTCAGCGAAGAGGCGATGGAGGGTTGTCCGGTTGAAGCGATTGGGAACAACGGGGCAGATGCCTGATTGATTCGGTATCGAAAATTTCGAAGGCGTCTCCCGGAAGGGTGGCGCCTTTTTTGTGGGCAGGGGCGGGGATATCACCTACCTTGTCGGTGATGGCAAATTGGGACAAAAAGCTTTATCGACCGAAGCGCACGCGGAGGGATCGCGCTCTTGCCCAGTTGCGCGGCTATTGGGAGCCACAAGACGTTTCCGAATTCGAGCACACCGCCGGTGAAGCGGTGTCTAAGGCGATGGGGGACCTCGGTCTCAACAGCCGCTTTAACGAAGAGCAGGTCTTTGAAGCCTGGAACGAGCTCGTGAGCGATTTTGTCGCGACGAATTCCCGACCTGTTGCGCTGCAGCGCAAGGTGCTCAGTATCCAGGTTCTGCACTCGACGGTTCATTACGAACTCGAGCGAATGAAGGGGCAGATCCTGCAAAAGATGCAGGATCAATTCGGTGCCGAAAACATTCGCGAAGTCCGCTTTCGTCTCGGTTGATAGCGACTGAGGTGCCCTTACTGTACGCCTTCGACCTCAAGGTCGACTTTATAGAATCCGGTCCTCGCCGTGACATACAGGGTCTTCCCGACAAGGAGACAGTTGGCCGGTTTTTCCGGGGGAGTGAGGCGCAGAACCTCTTTGCCTTCAGGAGAGAAAGCGATCACGTCTTCCCAGGTGACGTAGATATTGCCGAGTTTGTCCACGGTCATCCCGTCGCTTCCGACGGCAGCAAATTCACGCTTGTTCGCGATGGTTCCAGCTTCTTCGATGTCGTAGGCCAAGATTTTCTCCGCGCCGGGGTCCGCGATATAGAGGATTTTGCCGTCCGGACTGATGATGAGGCCGTTCGGCTTGATGAGGTCGGCAGCCACCTGAGTGATCTTTCCTTTGCGATCGAGATAGTAAACCGCTTCGACATCGATTTCCCGGTCATCGTTTTTACCGTAGCGGGGGTCAGTGAAATAGAATCCCCCAAATCCATCGGGGACCACATCATTCGGGCTGTTCAACTTTTTGCCCTCAAATTTCTCTGCGAGCACGGTGAGCTCTCCGGCGTCATCAGTTCGGGTGAGGCGACGGGCTCCCCCTTCGCAGGCGATGAGGGCTCCGGCAGGGGTGAAGAAGAGCCCGTTGGCACGACCGCTCCCTTCGCGGTAGAGGCCGGTCTCGCCATTGGCGGGATCGTAGCAGTGGGTTCGTTCGTTCGGAATGTCGTTAAAATAGATCTTCCCGTCGGGGCCGAGGGCGGGCCCTTCCGTGAATTTGAACCCGTCGGCGATAAGCGAAAACGCCGCGTCCTCTTTGACGAGAGGGCCGTCATGAGTGTAGGGGACTGCCTCGGGCGTGGTGTAGGCTGTTTTTTCACCGAGGTCCTGAATTCGGATATTCCGATAGCGAACCTGAAGCTTGTCCTCGCGTTTTCCGATCCCGTGAACCTGCAGTGCGATGAACCCTTCCGCGGTGGTGTCGTCGGTGAGATCAGCGGCTCTCACCCCGTTGATGAAAGTAACAAGACGGTCCCCAATGGCTTCGATGCGATAGTGATTCCAGTCCCGCTGCTTAAAGGCATAGCGTGCCGCTGAATTATCGGAGTGATCATCGAGCCAGCCCTTGCGCCCTTCATCGTAGATCCCGGCGCTCCAGCCACGGTCAGAGGGGTCAATCTCCGCCTGGTATCCGTGAACACGTCCGTCTTTGTAGTCGGGGGTGCTGAGTGAGCGAAACTGAATGCCGCAGTTCAAGGCGGGATCGACTTTGTATTCGATTTCGAGAATGAAATTTGAGTAGTCCTTTTCTGTGCAAAGAAAGGAATTGGGCGTGTTGGGAACGGTGGTTCCGACGATGGCTTCGTCAATCACCTCATACGTGGCCTCGCCGCCACGTTGAACCCAGCCGTCGAGATTCTCCCCGTTGAAGAGTTCGATCCAGTGGCCCGGTTCGGCAGCAGCAGCAGTTAAAAGGGGGAATGTTAGAATCGTAAGAAGGATTTTGTTCATGAGAATTTCAGGGAAAACCTGTTCTCAAAAATGAAGCGGATTTCCTGCTGCGTGAAAAGCCCTCTTTGCGGCGCAGACACGGAGGAACCCGCAAAGCGGAATGACTTGAAACGATCGCCGGTCTTCCGGTGAGCGCATTCAAACAGCGGGAATTACCCGGATCTCGCTGATTCCGCCGGGTTGCTTTTCGACGATGATCTGTGTTCCGATTCGTTCTTTGAGTAAGTCGACATGAGAAATGACGCCGACGGTTTTGTGATCCTGTTGGAGGCTTTCGAGCGTGGCGATTGCGATCTCGAGTGAGTCCGGGTCGAGGCTGCCGAAACCCTCGTCAATGAAAAGGGAATCAATTCTCACGGTGCGGCCTGCAAGATCGGAAAGGCCGAGGGCCAGGGCGAGGCTGGCGAGGAAGCTCTCGCCTCCTGATAGACTGGCCATGGGGCGTTTCGCGCCGGCTTGATGGAGGTCTTCGATTTCCAGGTTCAGTTCGCCGGTGAGATCACGGCAGATGCGGTAACGGTCGCTCAGTTTGATGAGGTGCCGGTTTGCATGGCGGGTCAGAATATCGAGAGAAATCGACTGAGCATGCCGCCGGAACTTCGCGCCGTCGTGGGAGCCGACGAGTTCCTTAAGCCGTCTCCAGACTTCGAATTGCTCTCTGTCCTCTTTGAGTGCCTTTTCGCTTTCTTTCCTGCGCGTCCGGTTCCGGTCGTCGGTCGCGAGGGCATTGCGCCGGGTGGACTGTGCCTCGAGAACCCGGTCGCGTTGCGTTCTCAGTTCCTGTTGATCCTCGACGAATGTCTTTGCCTCATCGCCTTCAAGAACTCGTTTCCCGAGAAGCGTGGCGACGTCCCGGGAGGCTTGTTCTGAGAGTGCCTCCAGGGCTGCCTCACGCGTGTTCAAGTCATTTTCAAGGGCTTCGAATTCAGCGGCTGCTTCGGCGGGGAGGTTAGCCTCTCTCAGGGCTGAAAGGCTTGAAAAATCGGAACCCGCCACCGCGAGCTTGAGCGCCTCGCTGACGGTTCTCAGTTTGGAGGCGGCTGATTCTGCATCCTGCTTCCGCTCCGCCGCTTGCGAAGCGGAGAGTTTTTCTGAAGTGCTTGCGTCGTGAAAGGCGTCCTCAGCCCGGTTCACGGGCACGGGCGAAATGCCGGTCCTGTCGACAGGTGGCTGTTCTCCGAGTTTCTTTTGTTTGATGAGAAGTCGCGCGGTTTCCTCCGCGGCTTGCTTGATGAGGTTCGCGGCGGCCTCCTTCTTTTTCGCCGCTGCCTCTATCTGTTTTTCGTGTTCGCGGAAGTCGCTGGCTCGTTTCTGGAGGATGTTCTGTAAGGCTGCTTCCTCCCCGGGAGCGGGGACGCCGGTGCTGAGCGGCTCGAGGAGACGGGCCAGTGCAGTTTCGGCGGCCTTGAGCTTCACGCTTGCATCGTGCAATTCGGAGCGCCCCGCTTCGAGACGTTTTAAATCGTCTCTGAGTTTCTTATAGTTGTCCCGCGCCGTCTCAAGATGATGGTTGGCTTTGGCGACCTCTGCTTCGAGCTTGGTGATCCCGGTGTCGATCGGGGAGTCGTCGGCAAAGGGATGTTCCTTTGAGCCGCAAAGGGGGCATTCCCCGCCGGGTTGGAGATTAGCCCGGTGATGATCGAGACTTGCGACGAGCCGGCTTTTGTCGAGATGGTCCTGGCGCAGCTTCAGCTGTCGTGCTGCCTCGGCTCCCGCCTTTTCGAGGATGTCCTGCTTTTCGGTTCCCGCGGCGATGACCTGATCGATGAAGCAATTCTGTTTTTCAGATGACAAGTCTGTCAAATCCGGGGGAAGATTGGCGGCCTCATCAGGGACGACGTCTCCTGCCACCTGTTTCCAGGCCATCCAGTATCGAGTGGCGGTTTCGCGGGCGCTCTTCGTTTCCCCGATGGCCGATACGAGATCACCGAGATTTTGTGAGAGTGCTTCATCGGACCGGTTCTGTTCCAGCCATTGGCGGGCCGTGGCCGAGTCTGCTTCGGCTTCTTTTTCAGCGTTCTTTGCTTCGGCTTCCTCGCTTTTGGCTTTTGAAAGTGCCTCACTCAAAGAGAGTTGAAAGATGATTGCGCTGCGGTCGCGCTGAGCTTTCGCCTCTTCGTGATTTTTCTGCGCCGCGGCATGTTTGCTTTCCGCCTCCTGAGTGACTGCTTCGGCATGTTCGACAGCGGAGAGTTGTTTGGTGAAGGGCAGGGTCGCGCGATGCCGTTTCAGTTGTTCCAGTTTTGCTTTCGCGGCTTCTTTCGCTTCCTTGAGGGAGGTCCTGCTCTTCACGGCTGCGGCTTCCTTCTCGCGGGCCGCTTGCAGTAGTTTGATGTCGGAGAGCATCTCGGCGCCCCTCTCGATTTCGCCGGACAGCTTTTTTTCCTCAGCTTCGCCGGCCTTGAGGGCGGCGCTGAGTTCTTTTCTTAACTCTTCGTCAAGCACTTCGATCTGATCGAGTCCTGCCGCTCTCGCGATGAGCTCAGCTTCCCGGCGATTCGCCTCTTCGTGTGCCAGTTTTCCGAGGCGGGTGTAAATTGTGGTGCCGGTGAGGCTTTCCAGTAAGCCGGCCCGCTCGTTTGCGTCCGCTTTGAGAAAGCGGGCGAAGTCTCCCTGGGCAAGAAGGACGCTGCGCAGAAAGCGGTCGTAGTTCAGACCTAAGAGGCTTTCGATTTTCTGCTCAGCTTCGCGGATTTGCTGAGCGAGGGGTTCCCCGGAGGCGTCGTAGATGTAGCGTTTCGGTGCTTGAAGTTTCCCTCCCGGTTTCTTTCCGGCGCGGTGTCGCTCCCACGCAGCGCGGTAGACGCCGGAGGCGACTTCAAACTCGACCTCGGCAGAGCATTCCCCGCAGTGCCGCGTCATGACGTGTTCGGGATTCGATTCGTTTCCGTAGCGCGCCACCTTGCCGTAGAGGGCGAGAGTGATCGCATCGAGGAGGGTTGTCTTTCCCGCCCCGGTCGGTCCGGTGATGGCAAACAGTCCGGAGCTGGCGAGGGGTTCGCTGTCAAAGCGGATCAGATGTTCCCCTTTGAGCGAATTGAGATTCTGGAGGCGGACGCTGAGAATTTTCATGGGGCGTCGATGAGGTCGGGTTGAGCTTCCATTTCCACGAGCTTTGCGAAAGCACGTTTCAGTTCGTCGGCCTCCTCATCGGTGAATTGTTCCTGTTGATCGAGGAGGTGCTCGAAAACAAGGGTCGGTTGATCGAGGAGCGATTCGATCGCTTCGTCGTCGGTTGCTTCTCCTGCGGACAGGTTGAGCGGCGTGTTTGCCCGTCCCCGAATCACCTTGAGAACGTCAAAGTCTCGATCGGCAATGAGGGTGGCGACGCGTTCAGTGAGATTGTCTTCGAGGAGTGCATCTTCGACGATCAGTTCCACCCAGGTGCGAAGATTTCCTGCTTTAGCTGAAAATTCTTCGATGGATTTTTCGAGTTCAGCGGTGCTCGTCCGGATCTGAGAAAGCTTTCGGAAAACGGGGATCGGAACGGACGTTTGTGTGATTTCCCCGTTGGAAATCTCGAGGATACGGACTTCTTTTTTATCCTTCGATTCGCTGAAGCTCAGCGCAATCGGAGATCCGGAGTAGCGGACTCTTCCGCTTCCGTCAGCAGACTGGGGGCGATGCAGGTGGCCGAGTGCCACGTAGTCGAACACTTCGGGAAAATGCCCCGGAGTGACGGAGCCGAGGCCTCCGATATGGATGTCCCGCTCACTGTCTGAGGTCTTCGACCCCACCACGGTGAGGTGTCCTGTCGCAATCGCGGGACAGCTGAGCTTTGCCGCTTCCAGCGCTTTCGCCGTTTCTTCGTAGCGCGCTGAGATCCCTCCGGCGAGTTGAGCGCGGATTTCATCGGCACTTTCACCTGCTGTGCCGACCCGCAGGTCACGGTCGCGTAGAAAGGGGATCAGCGCGATCGCGACCTCAGGGGCTTCTGCATCAGGCAGGAGGAGGAGGCGATCCTCCGGGGTTTCAGGAAGGAATCCCGTGACATGGGTCTTCACCGAGTTCAGCACTTGCTTCGGTGCTTCCAACTGCGCCGCGGAATCATGATTCCCCGCGATGATGATGAGCTCGCAATTTCCCTGCGTGAAGAGGCGCGAGACAAAGTCATAGTATCTCTGGAGAGCGCTTTGCGGTGGATTGGCGGTATCAAAAATATCGCCGGCGACAAGAACCGCGTCGATCCCCTCGTCTTTCACCACGGTGAGGAGCCATTCGAGGAAAAGGGCGTGCTCTGTATCGCGGGATTGATCGTTCAATAATTTTCCGAGGTGCCAGTCGGCGGTGTGAAGAATCTTCATGGGGGCGGGGAACGGCTCCAAAAGGGAGCTTTATCCTTATCTTCATCTCTATCATTATCCACCGTCGAGTTTGATGAGGGCATAGAAATTGAGTCAGGAGGGAAAAAGAGGAAGAAACAGACAATTGAACCTACTAAACTCTGTTGACTGATCGTTCATACCCTGTTGGGTCTGTAACCCGACCCTGTCAGGTCCTGTTTCAGACCCTTTTTTATGTCGCCCCTCGACTATCCCGTTTCGACAATCGATGCTCCTCTGCGTGTGAGTGGAAAGTTTTTCTGCTCAGGCAATGGGGTGAACTTTCTTAAGGTGGTGACCTTTGGTCCCTTTCCGGCGGGGGCCTTTCCCGATGAAGGAATCTGCCAGCTGAAGTCGATCCGGGACGACCTCGGCGCGAATGCGATCCGGGTTTATGAAATCCCCACGCTGCTTTTCCTGCACGAATGTGCGCGCTACGGCTTGCGGGTATTCATTACTTTGCCGTGGTCGCAGCACGTTGATTTCACGAGGGAGAGCCATGTTCTGGCAGAAGCGGATCAGCTTCTCCTCGAAACAATCAAACGCTTTCGCGGGCATCCCGCAGTGGCCGGCTACTTTATCGGAAACGAAATTGAGACGACGCTGGTTCGCTGGATGGGAAAACGTCAGGTTCTCGAGCAGCTCGAGCGACTCATCGATCTCGGCCATGCCAATGATCCGGATGCACTTTTTGCCTACGCGAACTATCCGAGCACCGAGTATTTGCTTCCGCGAAATCAGGATTTTGTGGCGTTTAACCTCTATCTTGAGGATCGCGAGAGTTTTGCCCGCTATCTTTCCCGCTTGCAGAACCTGGCAGGGGATAAGCCGCTTTTGATATCGGAGTTCGGTGTCGATGCGGAGAATCACGGGGAGGACGTGCAATCTGAAATGCTGAAGTGGCATGTCGAAGAGGCCTGTCGAGCGGGCGCTGCCGGGACGACGGTTTTTGCCTGGTCGGACCTTTGGCAGCGCGGGGGAAACACGATTGAGGAATATAGCTTCGGACTAAAGCGGCGAGATGACACCGCAAAACCGGCGATGGGCGAGTTGAAGGAAAAGTGGGGTCCTTTGCAGCGCGGGTCTGATGAGCTCCCGCTTGAGGCGACTCCATCGATGAGCGTCATCGTGTGCACCTACCGGGGCAGTGCGACCCTGGTGGAGTGTCTTGATTCCCTGGTCGCGCTGGACTACCCCGCGGTCGAATTACTTCTCGTGAATGATGGGAGTGATAACCGGGTCTCCGAGCTTGTCGCTGAATACGATAAAATCCGGGAAATTTCGATTCCGCATTCCGGGCTCAGTGCTGCGAGGAATATCGGTGCCGAAGCCGCACAAGGCGAGATACTCGTCTACACCGATGATGACTGTATTGTCGAGCCGGACTGGTTGCGGTGGATGGCGCATCAGTTTCTGCGTAATGATTCGGTGGGTTGTGCCGGCGGGCCCAACATTCCTCCTGCTCCTCAAAGTGCAATGCAGGCGGTGATCGCGGCTGCTCCGGGAGGCCCAACGCATGTCCTTCTCACTGATGCTGAAGCGGAGCACCTTCCCGGGTGCAACCTCGCGGTGCGAAAGGATGTTTTTGAAGAAGTCGGCGGCTTTAATCCTATTTTCCGAACCGCGGGAGATGATGTCGATTTTTGCTGGCGGGTGCTTGAGGCCGGATACGATCTGGGCTTTCACGCGGCTGCGTTTGTCTGGCATCACCGGCGCTTTTCCTACCGCACCTATTTCCGGCAACAGTTCGGCTACGGAAAGGCTGAGGCAATGTTGATGCCCTTGCACCGGCAACGTTTTCGCGGTCTTGGTGGCGCGGTCTGGAAAGGACAGGTCTATACCTCGCGATCGCCCGTGAGCAGCTTTGTTTATCATGGGCACTATGGTTATGAACCTTTTCAGCTGATTTATCCGGACGAGAATCTCGGCATGAGCGAAGTCTGCCTTCACGCTCTCTGGTGGCTTCTGGCCATTGCTCTCATTGTAGGTGGTTTTTGGGTGGGGGGGCTTTTTATCCCCGCCGGTCTCATGGTTGCCGGTAGTGTTTTTGTCGCGAGGAGGCGGGCCTTGAGGGCGGGAATCGATGCTGCCTTTGATGGGCCCGGAGCGAGGATCTCAGTCGCCCTTCTTGTTCTCGCCCAAGGTTTTCTGCGAAGCGGTTCGAGGCTTGCTCTCGGCTGGAAGGATGCCAAATGGTCCCGCGGCCTGGAAGTCGTCACGACAGCGACCCTGAAAAAGGTTGCTTCCGGTTGGTGGAAGTTGGGGAAGGAGCGAAGCTTCTGGAGCGGAGAGGGGATCGCCCGTGATGAATTTCTCACTGCGGTTCGGGAGATTTATCCGAAGGCGGAAGTCGATGAAACGGGACGAACCGATCTGATTCTTTCGCGCGGATGGTTTTGGAACTGGGCTTTGATTACCGCGACAGAATATCACGAAGATAACAAGCGGCTCACAAGAATGCGGCTCCTTGGAAGACCCGAGCCGGTCATGAGATTTCTGGTCCTGCCCCTCGTTGTCGGAGTGATTGTTGCGGTGGGCCTGGGTTGGGGGCTGAAGAATGAACTCCTCACTTTAGGCATCCTTTCTGCGATCGCCTTTTTTGCGAGTCGCCTTTTTGTCGCGGTGCGAATTCCCAGGCTGGTAAAAGCGGCGCGTTTGGCCGGCCTTGAGCCAGTCTGAGTTTCACTCTTTCGAACCCATCAGGGTGACGACGAGTCGTCGCGTATGCGGGGCAGTCCGATGTTCAAAGAGGAAGACGCCCTGCCAGGTGCCCAGGGCAAGTCTTCCTTCGTGGATGGGGATGACTTCGCTGGTTCGCGTCAGAGCCATGCGAAGGTGGCTCGGACTGTCATCCGGTCCCTCGTAGGTGTGCACGAGAAAAGGAAGGTCTTCGGGGACGAGGTGATCGAAGAAGGCGTGCAGGTCTGTCCGCGCTTCCGGATCGGCATTCTCCATGATGACGAGACTTGCGCTGGTATGCTGAACGAAGACGGTGAGTTGTCCGGACTTCAGGCCCGTTTCAGAAACGAATCCGCGCAGGGCGGATGAAATTTCGTAGGTTCCTTTTCCGTGGGTGGAAACGCTGAATTCACGGGTATGGGTTTCAAAGGTCATGTTGCGGGTCTATTTCAGTGCAGGTAATAAATAGCAGGCAGCTTCCTGATCGTTGCGGACCAGAAGAATTCGACCGGCCACGGTGGGGACATTCCAGGTCATGCTGTCGAGGGCTTCAAGGCGGGATAATTCGGTGAATCCGTCAGGGCCGACAGGGCCGGTGATGACAGGGCCTCTCTCGGTTTGGATGAGTAGGGTATCACCAAAGAGGAGTTGCTGCCCGAATCCGACTTTCTGATTCTTCCATGCTTTATCTCCTGTTTCGAGATCGATGCTCGCAAGGCGACCCTCGTCAATGCCGTAGGCAAAACCGTCGACTACGAAGGCGGAACTGAATTTGGTTTTGAGGCGGGTCGACTTCCAGATCTCCCGGACTTCCCAACTCCCGTCCTGCTCCGGGGTGACTTCGATGAGCGGGCTCCCTGCTCCGTAGCTCGCGGTGAAAAGTAAGCGGTTTTCACCTGCTGCAACCGCCTGTCCTACCTTTGGATAGCTTCCCGGCCAGGGGTAAGTCCAGAGCACTTCTCCGGACTCCGGAAGATTTCCGGTCACATCGTGGCGATTCACACTGATGATCATTTCAACACCGGCGACAGTGAGCAGGCGCGGTGAGCTGTAGCTGGCTCCGTTGCCCTGATAGGTCCAGCGGGTTTCGCCGGTTTCGAGATCGAAGGCGACAAGAGTGGCCCCTGGTTCGTCCGAGCCGGGAACGACAAGGATACTCTCCGATTCGATCACGAGCGGTGCATTGGCTGAGCCCCATTTTTGCACTTCACCTTTAAATTCGGTGATCACATTTCGAGTCCACTTTTCATCGCCGCCGGTGAGGTCGAGACAGTTGAGGATGCCGGTCGCACCCAGGGCATAGACGTGATTCCGATGAATGACAGGAGTGGAGCGAGGGCCGTCCCCTCCCATCGCGGCGCCCTGATTTTCCTCTTTCACGAGGAGGAGTCGGGTTTCAGGATTGTCATGATGCCAAATCGCGTCGCCGGTAAAGAGGTCGAGACAGAGAACGCGTTCGGCGTCGCCGGCCTGCTCCTGCGTGACCGCCATTCGTCCTTTCACCGCAAATCCTGACCACGCTTTCCCGACGGGACGTCGCCAGAGAAGTTCCGGCGGTTCCGTGTTCCAGTCGGGATTGAAGGTGAGTTGCGTGAAGGTGCCATCCCGATTCGGCCCGAGAAATTCCGGTGAGTCTCCCTGCGCCTTCAGCAGGCGAAGGTCTTCACCGGTAAGTTCCGTTTGAACAAGTTCGGCAGTCGTGCCTGAATCGTTTTTCTCTGCGTTCCATACCCATGAAAATCTGGGGTAGGAGGATCCGGAGGCCGACCCTTCGTATTTCAGCGTTTTTGAAAGAATGAATCCGATCAAGACGATTCCGCCGAGGGTGGCAAAAACGTTCAGAAATCGACGGGAAGTCTTTGCTCTTCCAAAAACCAAATACCAGGCACCGAAAAGAAGCGCCCAGACGATGACGGCGAGGGCAAGAAACCAGTTCAGGTAAGTCATTTCCTGACGGCGAATAATCCAAAAGGTGGCTGGTCCAAAGAGGCAGACGAGGGCAAGGCAGCCGGTCTTCAAAGGAGATTTCATGTGGGGGAAGGAGAGACGCACGATATCACATGAGTCCGTCATCGGGATAAGAATTTCCTTGTGAACGCGAGACCCTGCGGGATGTTTGCGCTTCTATGGCAGGTGAGGAACGACTAGCACGAAAACAGGCAGGAAGCGGCATTAGGGTTCTGCTTTCTCTCGCCTGTGTTTTTATTGTCGTTGCCGGTTTGAAGGCGGCTTCATCGCTCTTCATTCCTATCATGCTCGGGTTGCTTCTCGCGATGATGTCACTGCCCATTTTAAACTGGCTGGATCGTCGTGGACTTCCGAGAGCTCTGGCGGTGCTCATGACGATTGTTATCGATTTCATGATTCTCGGAGGCATTGTTTTGCTCGGCTCCAGCGTTATTGGCGATTTTCAGGAAAAGACTCCGAAATACGTCGAGCGAATGGTTGAGCAGGCGACGGAGTTTTCCGAGAACATCGACAGCCGTATCGCGAGGATGGAGGGCTACTGGAAGGAACTCAGCGTCAATGGAGAGGAGAAGGAGAATCCTGAAGAGATCATTGAGCCGGCGCAGTTGGTTGACGAGAAGGCAAGCGACCCGACTGAACAGGGATTTGAAATCGCCCCGGTGATTACCTTTGCGGAGCTCTTCCGACTCTATTTTGACCCGGATCGAATTCTCGCGGTTTTCGGTCAAATTGACCTGGTTTCCCGTTTCACTTCTCTGGCGTCCATGTCGTTCTTCGCACTGATCGTGATGATTTTTGTCCTCGCGGAGTCGGGGCGCTACGCAAATAAATTTCAGGATGTTCTTAAAGCGCGCGGACCGGACTTGTCCCGTTTTCAAAGCATATCGAGAGACATTCAGAAATACTTGGCGATAAAAACCGCCGTGAGTGCTGCCACTGGAATCCTGGCGATCGTGGTTTGTTTTCTCTTCAAAGTCGATTTTCCTTTGTTGTGGGGACTCGTCGCTTTCCTTTTCAACTACGTGCCTGCAATCGGTTCGATTGTTGCGGGAATTCCGCCCGTTCTTCTGGCCCTGATTTTGCACGGTTTCTGGCCGGGGCTCGGGGTGACCCTCTGTTACCTTGCGATCAACATCACGATTGGAAATTTCATCGAACCGATGCTGCTGGGAGACCGTTTCGGGATCTCGACGGTTATCGTGATTCTCTCGGTTCTTGTCTGGGGATTTATCTGGGGCCCCGTGGGGATGCTTCTTGCGGTGCCGTTAACGATGCTGGTGAAAGTGATGCTCGATAACAGTTCTGATTTACGCTGGATTTCCGCTTTGATGGGGAAGGGCAGTATCGAGGTCGAGTCGGAAGAGTCAGTTGATGGGGCTGCGACCTCTGCCTAGGCTGTGCAACCCGGGGTAGATTCCGGGGTTTCAGGGAGGTATGAAGGTTTCTCTCTCCATTCTGGTCCTGTTTCTTGCTTCAATCGCACCGGGACAGGACGGCGAGGCACGCCTTGAGAGTCTTTTTGAACGGGTCGATTCTGATCAGGATGGAAAAGTCTCCCGTGAAGAACTTATTGCCGCTGAGCAGCGAATCGGATGGTTGGAAAGGGCGGACACCGATGGCGACGGGATGGTGGACCGGGGGGAAGTCAGGAGTTTTCTTGCGACACGGATTTCGGATGGGAACAAGGCTACCGGAGAGATCACTGAAGTAACCGTCGCCGACATCCCCGGGACCTCGCCGTTGACCAGAGAAGGAATTAAGAGGGCCGAAAAATATTCAGCTGATCGGGGAGGGCATAGTTTTCTTGTGATGCTCGGTGGGCAGATATTGCACGAAAGTTATGCGAATGCCTGGGATCCGTCGGAAGGGCATCGACTCGCAAGTGGAACGAAGAGCTTCTCAGGGGCATTGCTGGCTCTCGCCGCGAAGGATGGATTATTCACCCCTGATGACCTCGTTTCCGGGGTCATCACCGAATGGCAGGCTGATCATCGGAAAGGGATCACAATTCGGCAGCTCCTAAATCTCACCAGCGGGATCGATCCGGGTGAGAATGCCGGAGTTCTTTCCTACCGGGAGGCAGTGAAAGTGAAGGCGGTTTCAGGTCCCGATAAGAAATTTCGATACGGTCCCAATGCCTTTCAGATATTCGGAGAATACGTGAAACGTAAGCTGAAAGAGCGGGAGGATCTTCCCTTTGAGAGTCCGGTCGACTACCTCGAAGCGCGAGTCTTTGAGCCGATTGGGATGAAATACACGCAGTGGCGACAAGATGAAGACGAAATGCAACATCTGCCGTCGGGTTGTTTCATCACCGCCAGAGAGTGGGCAAAATTCGGACAGCTCCTGCTTCAAAACGGAACATGGGATGAACAGGTCATCATCGATCCGGCGGTCCTTTCCGAAGCAACCCGGCCGGTGAGCAAGGTGAATCCCGGCTATGGACTGACGTTTTGGCTCCTGGGGCGCGAGGCGAAAAACCGACCGTGGCTTGAGGGCGCCTACATGGCTGCCGGGGCCGGAAAGCAGCGCCTCTACATTCTTCCTGCGGTCAACATGGTCGTGGTTCGGCAGGGGGAGAGTCGCCGGTTTGAGAATGTGGATTTTCTCGATCCTCTCTTTCGGCTGGAAACGAGGGGGAATCCTGCCGAGAGTGGGGAATGAAGTTTCGCCTAACGCTTGCGCTCGCCACCAGCTTGTTCCTTATCAGTTGTCAGACGGACTCCCCCGAATCGGACCCTCCGGTTGCTCAAGCGGAGACGGATGACGATTTTGTCGGGATTTCTCTGAGCGATGGAGAGAAGTTGGCTCTGAAACGTGATTTGCTCTATCGCATCACGATGCTGGATGGGAAACCGCAGGCGGCGACAAGAGATTATCGTGAGAACCGGGTGAACTTTGCCGTGGAAAACGGAAAAATTGTTGGTGTTTCCCGTGGATGAGATCCCGATGCGCGGGACACTATAGTGGTATCCATGGTGCGGGATAGAGGTTACCTGTGTCACCGCTATCCTGCCCGGTCAAAGTGAACGCAGGAATTTCGTTTCCCGAAGATGAGTGAAAGCCTTTCCCCGCCTCCGCTGCCTGAACCCGTTTCGCCGGACCGGCCCGCAGCGTGGTGGAGCTGGCCACTGATTCTGTTATCGGTGTTTTTCATCGGCTGGTCGGTGAACCTGTTTGCACCTCGCGCGATGGACGCGATCGAAGAGAAAGAGGGGGGGATTGATCCGGGTGAACTCGCTCTGTTTAAAATACAGAGTCAGGTCATTATTGCCGCCGCTCCGCTGAGTGGTAGAGAGACGGCGGATTCGCTCAAAGAGATGCGAACCTACGCACAGAACGACGCCATGATCATGGCTTTGGCTATGTTGGAAAGTTTTGTCGCGATTGAGGGCATCGATCCGCTTGAGACGCTTAGTCGTCTTTCAGCGAAGGTCAGTGATGAGGGCAGGTCTCTGGCCTACAGCGCTGTCGAATCTGGACTTGATGAGAAGGAAAGAGGGCAGCTTGAAGAGAAACTGGGATGGTTTGCCTCGCTGGCACCGGCCACTGGAAATGAGCTCCCGCCGAATAAAGAAGCCATTCAGGTTCGCGCGATGCTTTTTATGGGAATGGCTTCTCTGATGTTCGTGGCCGCGGCAGTCGGCGTTGCCCTTGGAGTCGTTCTGCTCGTTCTTCAGCGGCGAGAGGCTTTGTCGGGAAAGAAATGGGGGCGTTTTTCACCGGACCCGGTTCCCCGCGGGATCATGCTTGAGAGTTTCGCGATCTATCTCGGAATCATGGCATTCGGCGAGATGGGTGGATTGTGGATTCATTCTGGAATCAGCTACACCAGCTATCTTCTAGCCGTCGTCGTTCCATTCCTCTGGCCATTTGCTCGAGGCGTTCGCTGGCGGCATTTTGCCCGTTCGATCGGTTTGCATCGGGGCGAGGGGATAGCCCGCGAAATAGGGGCCGGTTTTCTGGGTTACCTGAAGGTGATGGCAATTGCTTCGATCGGTATTTTTCTGACGGTTTTGCTCAGCACCTCTGTGGGGTTCTTCACAGGAGCGGGGGAGACGGTTGATGGAGCAGTGAATGCCGTTCCTCCGGGACCGCAAACGCATCCGATCGTGGGTTGGATTTACATGGGTGGACTGAAGGAAAGGCTTCTCTGCCTTTTCCTCGCCGCTGGATTTGCCCCGGTATTTGAGGAGATATTCTTTCGAGGAGCCCTGCATCGATGGCTTCGCGGGCGATTTGGCTTTCTTGTCTCAGCGCTTTTGACCGGCGCTATTTTTGCGGCACTGCATCCGCAGGGATGGATGGGACTCCCTGCGCTGGCAGCCATTGGAGTCGGGTTCTCACTCCTTCGTGAGTCACGTGATTCTCTGATCGCTCCAATGACGGCACACGCGATCAATAACGGGGTCCTCGTCGGGATGCTTTGCCTCGCCCTCTAGCTAGTTGCCTTAGAAAGGGGGAGTTAGAATTTTTATTAAGAATTCTTAGAATTAAAAATATCTTGATAAATTAGTCTGCTCATTCTAATTTCAATTTATTAAAATATTCATAACTCGCGTCATCTTTGCTAGGTTTCAATGATAGCGAGACATTGAGTCAATTACTTCCCCTTAACGATCACCTGTCATGTCATTTACGCTAAGAAATCTGTTCTCTGAGGAAGATGGCGAGCCGGGAACTGAGTGGGGCGGGGTCGAAGCGGAGCCAGGAAGCCGTGAAGATCTCTCCGCCAGTGCTCCTGTAGAGAAGGTTGCGGGACAGGCTTATCTTGTGAGCGAGCTCCTCCCGTTTATCCCGCCGGCAATTGCGGCGAGTCGCGGGATACCGATGGAGAAGGAGATTCATATTCCTTTTGCTGTCGAAGGGTCAACTGATGTGAAGCTTTCAGTTGTCTGTCAGCTATGCCCTGAGTTGTTTGATGCGGAAATCACTCCTCTGAATGATTCCTTGATCACCCTTCCCGCTAAACTAGGGGCCGCTCAACCCGTGAGTAAGGCTCCCAGTTCGATTTTTGACTCTCCCGGGACTCCTTTTGGTGCACCGGGATTCAGCGCCCCCGGCAGCAGTGTGGTATCGACGTCCGCGAAGACACCGGTAGAAACGAAAGCGGAGACGGAGGCATCTCCGGCAAAGCCCGGCGACAACCCTTTCTGGTCACCTGAACCAAATGATGCAGTCCCTGCCAAGATCGAAAAAAAGGCAGAGCCATCTCCGGACAAGGTGATGCCATCCGGATTCTCTGATGCATTACCTGTCGAGGCGAAACAAAAGGATGAAGGAAGCTCTTTTAGTGATGCGCCTGCCCAAAAATCTGAAAGCCCTCCTGCGTTGCCGGCTCCGATGAGTGGATTCAGCTCACCGGCGCCTTCTCCCGGGAAGAATCCCTTCGGAGACGCTCCCTCCCCTAAAGCAGAGTCTAAGGAAGCTTCATTTTCCGAGAACCCTTTTGAAAGCACCGAAGGCTTCGCCACTCTTTTCTCGAAGCAGGCTGAAGACGATGCTGATATTCCTTTTCCCGGAGGCGGTGACGATGAGTCGACCTGGGGAGCCATGTTTGATTCAGAGAATGAGGGTGAGAACGAGGAGGGGCCTGTTTCCGGTCTTGGTGAAATGATGAAACAGCAGGATGTCAGCAGCCGCCAGGATGAGGAAAGGGTTGTAGAAGCCCCTCCTGAGCCAAGCCCGGCCTCACCCATGCCTCCATTTCAGGGGTTTAGTGGGGCTCCGGCAGCTGAATCGGTAGATTCGGCCCCGGTCGTTCCTGTGAGTGAGTCAGCGTCGACCCCCGCTCCCGTCAAACCAGCTACTCCTGAACCGGTTCCCGCTGAGTTGGAGGAAAAGGACGATGGCGAAGAGAACACGCCGTTTTCCTCGCTCCGCGCGCCGGTTGAGAACAGGGCGCTCGAGGATGAAGATCTCCAGGTCGAAGTTGAAGATTTGAGGCCAACCGTGCCAAATGCTGCCAGTGCTCTCCCCGGTGAAGTGGATGTGAGTCTCAAGGATCTCGAGTTTCGCGCGATTTTCTCATCGGACGATTCCTTTACCCTCGCAAAAGTGGCGAGGAAGGTTGTTGCGCTCGAAGGCGTGAATGCCTGTGCCCTCGCCACTCCGTCGAAGTTAGTTCAAGCATCACGAAACGAGCAAAGCCGCCTCGGTGATGAGGCACGTGAAATGGTCGATGCGATACGTAATCTGGCTCAATTGACGGGCCTGCCGGAGGCGAGATCCTTCACCCTGAAAACTGATCGTGGAACGGTGAGTCTCTTTCTTGAGGGGGACTGCTGTGTGACCATTAATCATCAGAATTCAAATTTTGGTCCCGGAGTTCGGGAAAAACTCACCGTGATTGCGCAAAGTATTCATAAGCTGGAGGAGTAGAGCGATGGCCCTGTATCGGAAAGACAGTGGAGAAGTTCAGTTTAAAATCGTTTATTGCGGGCCTCCGCAGGGCGGAAAAACAACGAATCTTCACTACATTTACCGACGTCTGGACCCTCGATGGCGCGGGGACTTGATCTCCATTGATACCGAGCAAAACCGAACGATTTCATTCGACTTTCTTCCCATCCACTCGACTAAAATCGGAGAGTTTGACGTGAAATTTCAGCTTTATACAGTTCCCGGCCAGAAGATTCTCAAAGAGACCCGCCGCGCTGTTCTGGCAGGAGCTGATGCTGTCGTTTTTGTCGCTGATTCTGATCCGGAGCGGCGGGAAGCGAATCTTGAATCTTTCGAGGACTGTTTGCTTTGTCTGAAAGAAAATAGAATTTCCCCGGACTCCATCCCTATCGTTTTTCAATACAATAAGCGGGATATTCCGGGGGCGGTTCCTCCCCATGAACTGGATGAAATGTTTGCGGTTCGCCATTCCTCGCTGCTTGCCAGTGCCACTTCCGGGTATCAGGTTTTTGCAACCCTTGATAGAATTACTCAAATGATTCTCCAAGGATTTTGCTCGAAAAGCGTTAAGAGTGAAGTAGATAGCACTCCAGTAGCATTACAGAGATCGCCAAACGGTCCTGTTTCTGTTACAAAGGGGTGAGCGATTCGCTTCTTTTTATGGAACTCTCAGATCAAACTTACGACACCGATATTTCTCCCGCGCTACCGCTTGAGATCAGCGCGGAACTGGCGGCATCTGTTGATGCCGTTCTCGAAGGTTTTGCGGAAGGTGCGGAGTTGGAGACCGCTCTTGTGGTGGAGGCCAGTGGCGCTCTTGTCAGTGGAATTTCCTCTCAGGAGATGATGGTTGAGATCATTTCGGCTCTTGTCGCCGGAGCGAGTGGCGCGATGAGTTCACTGGTGAAAGAGCTGGGCAGTTCGGGAAACATCGAGAGCTTTCATCAGAGTGAAGATCGATCGGTGTATCTTGCTGAGATCATGGATCGTTTCATTCTCGTGGGAGTGTCCACGGTACCCGTCCTCGTCGGGGTGATTCGTGAGATGGCGAGACAGGTGAGCCCTGATTTGATAGACCTTCTTAAAGAGATTGAAATTGAAGCTCCTGATTCTGCACCCGCAGCCAAATCTGTTTCACTTCGGGAAAAAGCACTCGCAAGGGCTGCGGAAAAAGCGTTGGAATTCCCAGCGACGAAAAAAACAAATATCTTCTACGAGGACGATGCAACAGTTCGGTCCGAAGGGTTGGTCGAACCTCCTGTTCAGGAAGATCTTGAAGAGGTGATTGAAGAACTTCCAGTCGAGATGGAGAAACCTCCGCGACCGGTTGAGCCTGAGCCTGCCGGAGTGATTGAATACATGGATGACGAGTCTCCCGAGGTCGTGATCGAAGATGCTGCGGGAAAGGTGGTCGATTCTCCTTTCGAAGCGGAGGACGATTTTGAGGAATCATCGGACGGCATCCTGACAGATTCGATTTTTGAACTGGAAGAGACGGACACGCCGGAGAGCATTTTTGAAACGGACGATGAGGATAGGAATCCAGATCCGGAGCCATTAGTGGAGGAGGCTCCGCCTTTGGAGACTGTATTCGAAGCTGCCGAGCCGCTGGAAGAAGGCGAGGGGCTTACTTCGGTTTTCGAGATAGAGGAGGAGAGTGAGGAATCGCTCAGTGATTTCGAGTCAGGCGACACTGATGATGCCGTGATGCGCCTGCCTGAAGTGGAGAAAGAGACCGTGGTTTTCACTCACGATGCGGGGGCGAAAATGAGCGATGAAGAGGAATTGGACGATGCAGAGGAGGAAGAGGCGCCTGCCTCCGGGCCTTTCTATTTTTGAGATGATCAATCGCCATGGGGAGGCGGCAGGAGCTCAAATGACGATTTGCTGAAGCAGGAAGCTATGGTAGGAGTTTTAGTCTTCGCGTGAATCATTTGAGCGTTTTTTATCTATGGATTTAATCACAAAAGGCGGACCGTTAATGTGGCTGCTCCTGGGCTGCTCGATTATCGCCATTGCTATCTTTCTTGAGCGATTGTTCTATTTCCACCGCGCTCGAATCGACGTCGGTGATCTTCTTTTCGGCTTGAGGAATTTGATTAAGAATAAAGCTTATGCGGAGGCACTCTCCGAATGTGCTTCAACTCCCGGACCGGTTGCCCGGGTGATCCACTCCGCGATTCGCCGCTATTCGGCTTCGCGGACCGAATTAAAGGAGGTTGTTCAGGAAAGCGGTCAACTGGAAGTGCCGAAGCTGGAAAAGCACCTGTCGGTGTTGTTGACCGTCGCCTATATTGCTCCATTGATTGGTCTTCTCGGGTCAGTGCTTGGCCTCGTCGATACCTTTGTTCAAATTAATGCTGTCGGTGGATTTGCGACGGTCGCGGAGATTTCGCAGGGTGTATATGAAGCGCTTATCACTTCAGCTGCGGGCCTGATGGTTGCGATTCCGGCCTTTGTTTTTTACTCTCATCTCAGGGCCTATGCGAAGAGCATTATGTATGACATGGAGAGCGCGGGAATTGAAATTGTGAATACGATTTGTGATTTGCGGTCTCAACCAACTGATATCATTTCAATGATTCCGGACAGGCCGGTGGAAGATTCTGCGTCCGGTGAGCCCGACAGTTCTTTAACGACTTAATTAACTTCTCAGTGAAGCTGGAATCCACATTGGGCGATCGCTCCGGGATGCTTTACACATCGCCTCTCGTTGATGTCGTCCTGCTCCTGATTATCTTTTTTCTGTTCGGCTCAAACCTTGTTCTGAAATCCGGTGTCGACGTTTCTCTACCCCGGTCCAGCTCCGCTCTTCCTTCCGCGGAAGATGCCCACATCATCACCCTGATTCCGGGGAAGACGACTGAACTGTATTTCAACGACGAGCGGATCGACTTGGAACAACTTGATAGCAAGCTGGATGAGGCCATGGCGCGTTCCAAGCAGGTCATTCTTCTCGGAGACGAATCGATCAGTTATGGAACGGTCATGAATGTCTCCCGGTTTATCCTGAAGCGCGGGTTTGAACTCTCCTTTGCCACTCAGCAGGAAACAACTTGATCAGGGATGTGGAAAAGGCTTCCAGACCCGGCTTCGAGCTCCTCTTATTCGCCGGATGAGGAGCCAAATCCCACCATTTTTAATTGGGCCAAGAACCGTCGAACCTGGATTCATCTGATCGCTTTTCTTATCTTCTCTGTCATTATCCACGGTTCCGGCTTCTATCTCTTTCAGGTTGTCTATCCTTCCCCAACGAGGGTTCAACCGCGCGCAGACATGATTTCGCTGATGGATCCGGTTGATCCAAATGTGAGATCGCTACTTCAGAGGATAGGGGATCGGATGACTTTTCTCCTGCCTCCATCAGAGGTTTCCGGTATTCAGGTGTCGGTCGATGAGTTGCCGGTGCGGTTTACTCCTTCGTTTCAGATCACTGAGATCACTCCGGCAAATCCGGTATTTGCGTGGTCGTTTCCTCCTTCCGCCGGACTGGCCGGTAGCGCGACGGCCTCAATCGATGAGCCGCTCGATTCCGGGTTGCGGTTGACATCGCAGGGCGGGTTGCTCGAGCGAGAACGCGCCCCTTGGTCGATCATGGAGGATTATCTCAGTTTGGCCGAATGGCTGCCGACGATGAGAATTGAAATCGTGGTCGATCAGGCGGGATTGGTGGAGGTTAAAAATGTCGAGGGAGAGCTCGATCAGCAAGCTGCCGGGGAGATTAAACAGGTGGTGGAATCAACGTTGAGATACCTCCCCGGACCTGAAGAAAGCTCAGGCTGGCTGGAAATCCGAAGAAAAGACTGATTATGTTTCGCGTCACACTTGACGGCATGATCGCCGTATTTCTCGCTATTATCCTTTGCGCGGTCTTTTTCGCCTGGGTAGCTGCTGAGATTTTTCAGAAGGGTCGTGAGAACCGCCGGCGGAAGTTTTTTGTCATTTGCGGCATTTGTGATCATGTCTTTGAAGATCCATCGGATCATGATCTTGCCGAGTGTCCGCGTTGCGGGGCAATGAACGAGCGGGAGAAAGTGATCGAAATCTAGAGGGTCGACGTCAGCGGGGCTGCTGAGAAATCGTCTTGCAATGGGCCTCAAGCACGCGCAGTTTAGCCGCCAATTTGAGTCTAAATCATGGAACGTCGCGTCGTCATCACAGGAATGGGTTTAGTGTCTCCGGTCGGTAACGATCTGGACACTTTCTGGGCAAATCTCGTCGCCGGAAAAAGCGGGATTGGCCGGATTGCGGATCCGTCGCTGGCCGACTACGACTGCAAGATTGCCGGTGAAGTTCGTGATTTTGATCCGAAGGAATATTTCTCGAGCCCTAAAGATGCCCGTCGGGCGGACCGTTTCGCTCAGCTCGGAATGGCGGCTTCCGTGATGGCGATGAAAGACTGCGGCGTGGATCTGGAAGCTGTCGATCTGGATCGTTTCGGCTGCATGGTTGGTAGCGGAATTGGTGGCCTCATGACTTTGGAGGGACAGCACATTAACCTCCTTGAAAAGTCGCCCAGCCGCGTTTCGCCGTTCACGATTCCGATGATGATCGCGAATATCTCCAGCGGAATGGTTTCCATGGAATACAACCTTCGCGGGCCGAACATGTGTATCGTCACCGCCTGTGCGACGTCAAATCACAACATTGGCGAAGCGTGGAGAATGATTAAATTCGGCGATGCGGATATTTTTGTCGCCGGGGGCTCTGAATCCACGATTTGCCCGATGGGTCTCGCGGGATTCGGGAACATGAAAGCTCTCAGTATGCGGAATGATGACCCTGAAGCGGCCTCCCGTCCATTCGATGTGGGTCGTGACGGTTTTGTGATGGGCGAAGGTGCCGGCGTTGCCGTGATCGAGGAACTGGAGCACGCAAAGAAGCGTGGCGCTCACATTTATGCGGAACTCACCGGTTACGGCGTTTCAGCTGATGCGTATCATTTAACTTCCCCTCACCCTGAGGGCGATGGTGCCCGCCGTTGCATGGAGATGGCTCTCAAGCACGCGAAGCTGAATCCTGAAGAAGTGGACTATGTGAACGCTCACGGGACCTCCACAGGGCTGGGAGACGTTTGTGAAACAAAAGCAATCAAAGGAGTCTTCGGCGACTATGCGAAAGACGGCCTTATTGTCAGTTCTACGAAGTCGATGACCGGTCACCTCCTTGGTGCTGCAGGGGGAGTCGAACTGGCTGCCTGTGTCAAAGCCATCAATGAGGGAGTGATTCCTCCGACGATAAATCTTGAGGAGCAGGATCCTCAGTGTGATCTCGATTACGTTCCGAATGTGGCTCGTGAAGTCAAAGTAGACAAGGCGCTTACCAACTCCTTCGGTTTCGGCGGTCACAATGCATCGCTCCTCGTCGAGCGATTCGAAGACTGAGTGATTTCAGCGACCGGGGGAGAAGCGACCGGTGAAAGAAGGGATAAGTCGATCGTTCGGGCAGCGTCGATCAATGGTCGGATCCAGCCTCGTCTGCGGAAATGTTTGTCTAAGCTCTCGTGTTTGGGGGGGCGTCGCACTGCTGATCTCTTCCTATCGATTGACGGTTTTCTGCAAATGTCATCGACTCGCAGCGTCTGCCTGTTCAGGATGGGGCGATTGCTTTGAAGATTGCTTTAATCAAGATGAACACCAACGGGATCATCATTGTGATGCTTGTTTTTGTATGCATCACTGGGTGCAGTGAGGATGCGGTATCGCAGGGCGGGTCGGGCAACGCTGTGCCGGCCCCTCTCACGGTGATTGACCTGCCGGAGAATCTCGATTCCCCGAGGAACAGAAATGTTCCTGTGACATTTCATCTTCCCGCGAGCGAAGAACCGCAACCTCTCGTTCTCGTGTCACACGGTGCCTCGGGAACTCGTGATGGGCTATATGCCCTTGCAGCGGAGCTCGCACGGGAGGGTTACGTGGTGATGTGCCTTGAGCATGTCACCAGTAATCTGGATAACATCCGAAATCGTATGCGAACCAAAGGCCTTGGTTTCAAGGACGCTCTTATCGATAGCGGAACTGATATTATTCCGCGTAGGAACAGACCGCTGGACGTGAGTTTCGGGATTGATTTAGCCGAACGGATGAATTCCGGTGAGGAGAGGTTAAAAGGGCGCATTGACCTGTCGAGAATTGCTCTTATCGGCCATTCATACGGTGCCTACACGACGATGGTCTGCTGTGGTGTAAAGCCCGTCGACATTGAAGGTGATCTCAAAGAGCCCCGGATCAGGCTGGGGATCGCACTGAGCCCCCAGAGTGCAAGCGGCGTTTTTTTTGACGAAGATAGTTTCCCGGAAGTCACTTGTCCATTTGTGGGTATTTCAGGAACCGGGGACAACACCTTTGACCTGGCCTCTGCCTGGGAGCGGAAGGATTTTTTCGATTTGATGCCCGGGGCCGATAAACACTTCCTATGGCTTCACGATGCCGGGCATTTTAGTTTTTCAGATCCAAGCGGAAGCGCCCGAAAGCTGATGATTCCACCGGATCGCGATGTAACGAGAGTATTGAAAACGGTAGTCCCGGCGTTTCTGGGAACCTACCTCCGCGGAGAGGCACCGTTGGACAAATCAGCGCGGGACGAGCTTGTCGAGCGGAGTCTTGGCGGGAAAGTCCGAAAAATCGATTGGATGGCGAGGTAGTTTGTTGCCGTCTCCTCTGAGAAGGCAACTCATTCTACGACACCGCGGGAGCGGAAGCGTTCGCTGACATTCAGAACCATCACCAGCATTGCGGGAAGAAATGTCAGGGTGATCAAAGCAGTAAAGGCCAGCCCGAAAAGGACGATTGCCCCGAGGCCCCGATAAAGTTCGGTTCCGGCTCCGGGGATAAAAACGAGGGGGGAGAGTCCCATCAAGGTGGTGCAGGTCGTCATCAAAACCGGGCGAAGCCGGGAAGAGACAGCGTCTTTAACGGCGTCGAGTGAGGTCGTCGATTTGTCCCGGAAATTCTGCATGGTTCGCTCGACAATGAGGATAGGGTTGTTCACCGCAGTGCCCAGCAGAATCAGGAATCCGAGCATCGTGATCATATCGAAGGGTTGTTGAATCGCAGCCATTCCAAAATGCGGAAGAATCTCTCCGACATAGTTGAGCAGCCAAAGACCAATCATGCCGCCACTGATGCCTAGAGGGACGGTGACGAGGATCAGAAACGGATATCCCCAGTGGCGATAGATAACGACGAGCTGAAGGTAGCAGAGAACAACTGCGATCCACATATTCTGTCCCAGTGATGCGCGGGTCGAATCCAGTTGATCGCTTGCTCCGGTGAGATCAATGCTCATTCCCTCCGGGAGCCTTCCCTCTGCACGAAGCGGTTGAACGATTTTTCCCCGAACCGTTTTCACGGCGGTCTCGAGTGGAACAGAACGCGGCGGGATAATATAGAGCGTTACGGTTCGGCGCCCATCGACACGTCGGATTTCGGCCGTGTCCACCGTCTCCGTGATGTCCGCAAGCGCGCCAAGAGGCAGAACTCCTCCCCTTGGGGAATACACTGGAAGGGTGTCGATTTGACCCAGCTCCTGACGCTCTTCAGCCTGGCTGAAGAGGAAAATGTCGATTTTTTCGTCGTTGAGGTAGAATTCATCGACGAAGGCGCCATCGCTCAGGGCCGCTGCCGCGAAACCGAAATTGCCCGCTTCGAAGCCCAGTTCTTCAAGACGTTCCCATTTTGGCCTTATTTCGAGAAGCGGCTGTCCGAGGGTGAGGGAGGATGGCACGGAGTTAATTTGCGCATCCGGGATGTATTCCTCGCTGAGGCGGTAGACTTCGAGAGCCGTTTCGTAAATTTCAGGAAGGTCACGACCGCTGATATCAAGGGCGACAGCGCGCGTTCCGCCGTCGTTTGAGGAAATAATCGAGCCCCGCGCGGAGAACGCCCTCATTCCCGGATACTCCCGAATGCGCTCGTTAATAATGTTGATGTAGGGATCGATGTGTTTGGGATTCTTCGTTACGGCAATGACGCGAAGTGATTCGGGATTCACAATGATGGTGATGCGGTCAAGGGCCGGGATTTTGGATTTACCGGAGTCGAAGTTTTCGGGATCATCGAGTTTTGCCGGTAGAAATTCGTCCTGAATCTCCAGCGCGATCTTCTCCATTTCACGAAGGCTGTATCCGGGTGGAGCGATCATGGTGGTGAATGCTTTAGCTTCCTCTCCTTCAGGCAGGTATTCGGCAGGAGGGGTAAGAAAAACGAAGGCTCCCACTGTCGCCAACAGCGTGATGATGATGCAGGCAGTCCGGGTCCAGCCCTTGTTGACGATCCAGCTGATCAGTCCCGGTAGTGGCAGTTCTTCTTTCTCCTGATTTTGCCCGCCTCCCGATTTGTCCTTCTTTGTTCCGGGCATATTAGCATACGCAACCGGAACGACTGCGATAGCTACTAACATGGAAACAATAATGGAGGCGGAGATCGCGATCCCGATATCGGAGAAAAGTTGACCTGCTTCCTCTTTGACGAAGAGAATCGGAAGGAATACTAAAACGGTCGTCATCGTTCCGGAAAGCACCGCGGTCCAGACTGATTTGACTCCGTCGCGTGCCGCTTCGAAACGGCTCTTACCTTTGCGCCGCTCGACTTCAATGCTCTCAAGGACGACGATGGTATTGTCGATCGTCATGCCGATGGCAAAGGCGATTCCTGCCAGGGAAATCACATTGATGGTGCGGTCCATTAGAAGGAGTCCGATGAATCCGGCGACAATACAGACGGGCATTCCTGACATCCCGATAAGTGTGGCGGACCCTGATCGTAGAAATAGAAACAGAACGAGCGTCGCGAGGATAGCGCCGATCAGGATATTCTTGACGACGTTATTTACGGAACTCTGCACGTAGCGCACGTCATCGTTCGCAAGGGTCATTTCGAGGCCTTCCGGTTCGAGGATGTCCTGGTTGATCCGTTCCACTTCAGGGAGGATTTTCTCTTTGATTGAAATGACATTGGATCCGGTCTGACGGACCAGGCTGATACGGATATTTGCTTCACCGTCGCTGTAGGACAGGTTTCGCAATTCCGCATGAGCCAACTCGACTTCGGCGACATCGCTGAGCCGGGTCAGGGCGTCCCCGCGGCGCACGAGAATGAGATTCCGCAATTCGTCGAGTGTGTGAAAGCGTCCCACCGTTCTTATGAGGTAACGTCTTTTCCCGCTATCGATATCTCCCGCCGAAGTATCTATGTTTCGTGCTCGAACCGCTTCGCGGACGTCGGTGAGAGAGAGGTTCCGCTCCGCCAGTTTAGCGGGGTTTATCCGAATCCTGATTTGTCTTTCGGCCCCACCGCTCAACCTGACCTGTGAAACACCCTCAACGCGTTCAAGTGCTGGTCTAACATTGTCATCAACGAAGTCGAGCATCATGTTGATGTTGTGTCCTTTCGGATTGCCTGCGCTTGGGACGAGACGGAAGGACATGAAAGGGTTATAGGAAAAGGAATCGGAACGAAGGACCGGTTCGTCGACGTTTTCCGGATAGGAGGGCACCTGGCTGAGCGCGTTGTTTACCTCAAGCAAGGCCTCGTTCACGTCCGTTCCAAAGGGAAACTCGAGTTCGATTTCGGCGCCGCCGGTGGATGCCGCTGAAGTCATTCTCTTCAAATTCGGCAGGCCCCGGAGATATTCTTCCTGTTCGATGAGGATCTCCTTTTCGACATCTTGAGGGGTCGCGCCGGGCCAGCGGGTTTCGATTGAAATAATGCGGGTCTCGAGATCGGGGATCATCTGGACCGGAACCCGCAACGCGGCAACGATCCCCAGGACCATGAGCATGAGCACGGTGACGGCAACCAGGGTGCCGTGTTTGAGCAAAAAATCGATCATCTCAGGGCGCCGGTGTCTGATTGACTTTAGAGGATGACATCACTTTCACTTTCTGATGCTCTCTGAGGCCTTCGTTGCCTTTAAGGATCACGGTCTCCCCGCCGGTGAGTCCTTTGCGTATCTCAGCCATTTCCCCCAGCTTGCCAGCTGTCTCGATGACTCGTGATTTGGCGACGGTGCCGGGGCCATTGTTCTCCACCACCCAAACCCGTGCGGTGCCGTCCGGAAAGCGGACCACGGCATCGCGGGGGACTTGTACAGTGTGATCAAGCGTTGGGCGTGATTCAATGGTGGCACTCCCTGACATGCCGGGACCGGCCAGTCCATCGGGATCAATCAAATTCAACCGGGTGAGAAAGGTGCGGGAAATGGCGTTCTTCACCGGAATGACGGCGGAAAGTTCGGCATCAAAGACCTCTTCCGGAAAGGCATCCAGTTTCACCGATACTTTTCCAACTTCGTTGATGCGGCCGAGAAATTCCTGAGGGATCTGAATATCAAAACGCAATCCTTTCATTTCGATCAGTTCGAGAACCGGAGTTCCTGTGGTGACCCATTCGCCCGTTTCGGAAAGTTTCCTTCCGATCACTCCATCGAAGGGGGCCACCAGTTGATGTCGGGCGATCCGTTCGAGTTGCTGGTTTCTTCGGGCACCCAGCTGTTTCAGATTCGCGCCCCTGACACTGAGATCGGTTTCGAGAGTGAGGGCCTGTGACTTGGCAAATCCGCCTGTTTCGGTGAGCTTTTCCACTTCCTCTACTCTGCGTTTTGCCTCAGCCATCTCAATTTCGGCACGTCCGATTTCCGCGTCAATCAACTCGAGATCGAGTTCAGCGAGCTTGGTATCGAGTTGCACGAGGACGTCTCCTTTTTTAACAATGCTTCCGGCGTCGACGTCAATCCGGGCGACCAGCCCTTCGGTTCTTGAAGAAAGATTCGACCGTCTCGGCGATGTGACGGTGCCTGTCATTGAGAAGGTATGTGCTACGCCGGATGAGCGTTCGGCTGAAGTGACGATAACGGGCCTGACGTCGTCCTGAGCGGCTGGAGAAGCCGGGAGTAGGGTTAACAGCGCAAGGGCGTTGATGAGTCGTTTTAGAGGTGTTCGTAAGACTGGTTTGGTCATTATTTGAAAATCAATGGAGGCACGGATCACGGGCTGATTTCTATCAACGGAAGATTTGGATCATGATGCGTAAAAGAAACAGGGGGAATACCTTTTTTGAAAGTAAGCATTTTAGCGCGATAGGGCAGGATGGAGTGAAGTTTTGATGATTGGCTGCTCCTCAAGTGAGGACATGAATGAGCGGAAGGGGAAGAGCAGGGGAGGCACGAGCTTTTGTTCTGATTCGACGAACAGGAAGCTTCCGGTATGTCCTGTTTGCTCAAACGAGAGATGAGAGGTCGGTCAGGGTGAAAGGATACGAAAAAAGCCGCTTCCCTGCAGTGAGGGAAAACGGCTTTTAATCGAAGGGATTGAACGGATGAATTACATCGCCAAAGCGGTCTCTTCGTGATCGGAAAAGAAATCGTCATCATCAGGTTCGCCCGCTTTTCTGAGTGGACGGGGACCGGGATCCTCTTTCTTCTGAAGGGCGCGACGAAGTTTCTTCAGCGCGATGTTTTGAAGCTGGCGAATTCGCTCACGGGTCACTCCAAATTCCTGGCCGACTTCCTCGAGTGTCTTCGGCTTCTGTCCGGCGAGACCGAAGCGGGCATCGATAATCTTGCGCTCACGCTCGTCGAGGACCTCGAGAAGGTCATCGAGCTGCATGTGCATGTTTTTGTGACTGAGAAGCTCAAGAGGTGTCTGGGCTTTCTCGTCACCAATGATTTCACCGAACTCAGTGTTGTCGTCGTCACTGATGGGAGCGTCGAGTGAAGCAGGGCGCAACGCAGCTGACTTGAGGTGGGAGAGTTTGGCGCGATCGATCCCGATTTCCTCCGCGAGTTCCTCATCCGTGGGCTCACGACCGAGTTCCTCACTGAGGACCATGGCGACACGGCGCATCTTGGAAATTTTGTCCACCATGTGGACCGGAAGGCGAATCGTTTTACTTTGGTTGGCAAGGGCACGCTTAATGGATTGTTTGATCCACCAGGCCGCATAGGTCGAAAGTTTACCCCCTTTATTCGGATCGAAACGCTCAACCGCTTTCATGAGGCCGATGTTCCCTTCCGAGATGAGGTCAAGAAGAGGGAGGCCGTAGTTTGCGTAATCCTGTGCAATCTTCACGACGAGGCGAAGGTTTGCTTTGATCATGTGGGCGCGGGCTTCCTTGTCGCCGTTCTTAATGCGATCAGCGAGTTGGACTTCTTCTTCGCGAGTCAGTAGTGGCGTCTTTCCGATCTCCCGAAGGTAGATCTTGATGCCGCCATCCATTTCTAAATTTGCCATGAGTGTTGAGTGGGTTGTTGGGGTGCCGAATCGGAACGGGAACAGAGATACAGAATGAGAAAGCAGGAAGTGTTCCGCTAAGCACGCTCAGATCGCTGATCTTTTCAGAAAGGAAGGAATCGTCAATTTCGGCTCATCTGAGAGAGGCTCAAACCGTGGCAGGCTCTCTCTTATCTATTAGTAACGTGCTGGCCGCCTGAAAATTGCCTAAAAGTTTCCTTCAACTGAGATACCTTTGTGCCTCGGTTGTTAGATCTGTTCAATAAAAAATCAACTAAAAGTTCACCAATTTGCGAGTTATGTTAACATTTATGAAATTTAAAGTGAATACACAAGAGAATAATTTAGCTGATTTTGTGCCTGCTTTCGAAAAAAGCGCCGAAAATCGTTCAACCAATCAATATCCGAGACCCCAGTCGGTGCGATGGGGCTCGCTCGGCATCGCTTTCCCGGCACTGGCTTCCGCCAGTGGGCCCATTGTCATGCGTTGACCGAGTCTCAGGACTCGCGAGCGCTGTCCCAGTCTTTCGCAACTCGTCGAAAATTCGTCGGTTGTGACGTTGCCAACATCAAAGAGGTCGTAGTGGCAGGGAATCACAATACTGGAGCTGACGGCTTTGGCGAGTGCGGCCGCTTCAAAGCCATTCATGGAATCGCCCCTTTCACCTGTTTTGACTTCTCCATTGATGGGGAGAAAAGATAAATTGATGGTCCAGCGTCGCACCTGCTTCACGAGGTGGGTGTGCCACACCGTTTCCCCGCTGTGGTAGATAGCGAAGGGGCCGAAGACGATCACGAATCCGATATCTTTTGAATTGCCTTCCTCGTCGCGGCGCATTTTCGGGTTCGCTGCATCGATGCCGTGAAAGTCAATCGTATCCATGCTCGTGTAGGTGCCCGCATTCACCGGATGAATGGGCGGGGCGGCATTTCCGAGAACTCGATCCACTTGTTGCGAAATGCCTGCCGGGACGACCATTCTCAGATCCGGATTCGCAGCACGCAGGGGCATGATGGTTTCCGGGTCGAGTCGGTCGGGGGCGTCGCTGGAACAAACAACAAAATTGACTCCAGTGAGCTTCAGGGGATCGATGACCCGTTCGGAAACCCTTCTCATGGGGGTGTCGGTATTGCGATGAGCGCGGGTGATCGAGTCGGAAAGATATGGGTCAATGAGGATTCCAATGCCATTCCACTTCACGAGGAACCCGCTTTGTCCCATCCACCACACATGAACCGCGCCCGTGACTTTGTCTGCTTCCTGGAAATCTCTCAGGAAGGCTTCGTCTTTCTGGACGGGGACAATCATTGTTGGGGAACGTAAGCAGGGCGGGTGCCAAATCGGCGAACCCTGATATCATGGGGCCTTAGTCGAATTTACACAAGGCCTGTGGAAAATAAACCTTCGTGAAAAACCACACTCCTCAGACTTGTTTAGAATCGCCGCCCTTTCCATGAAGTCCTGAACTTTTCCCGGAGCGGCTATTCTTTTGCCGCTGTCTGCAGAGGCGCGGTGGCCCTTGGTTTAGGTGAGGAGGGTGGATTCAGAAGAACGCTCTGATTGGGGGCAATTTCCTCTAACTCAAAGAGCACTGTCTCGCGATCCGGGGCAAAGAGTTCCAGTTTCTCGATCACTTCTGCTTCGCCGACACCGAGAGAGAGAGAGGCTTCGTTGCCAAGTTCGTAAGAGAGGGAGTTTAAGACCCAGTCGTTATCTCGAACCGTTAAAACGATTCGGCAGCCGGGCATGGACTTTGTCAGCAAAATTTGAAGCCATGAGGACGTGCTGCCTGAGGGCTCCAGCCATCGAACCCTTCCGCCTTCCTCATAAAAAAGATCGTTGATCCCGTTTCGGTTCACGTCCATGACGAGCGCCTTTGAGGGCCGGTCGAGGAAGCCGGCACGTGTCGTGATCGACATTTCACGGAAATCGACACCGGCGCGGTTCCAGAAGAGGCGGTTCATCGAAAGGGCGGGTGTTCCGAGAAAGAGGTCATCGAAGCCGTCCTGATCCACGTCAATAATGGCGATGGCGGTGACATTCTCCACCTCTGAGAAGCCCAGTTTTGCGGTGACATCCTCGAATGAGGCGGTCCCTGTATTTTGAAGGACCCGGAAGTTGGCGCCATTTCCGGTTGGCTCCCGTGATATCAGGTCGGGTGCTCCATCATGATTAAAGTCGAAAGGGGTGAGTGACTGATCAGGAGAATCGCTCAGTTGTTGCGGGGCCATGATATCTTCAAAACGCCAGTCCTTCCATGAAGGCCCCTTTTTGGTGAGGAGGAGCCGGTCGGGCTGGTCGTTGAGTCCGAGAAAGATATCAGGGGTCCCATCGCCGGAGAAGTCGGTGACCTCGATTTCCCGCACTCCCCGGTGAATCCAGAGCTTGAGGTCCCACGCGATCGGCTGGAAAGATCCACCGATCGTTTGATGAAAGAGCTGAAGGGGGTGATTTTCGCTCCCTACAAGGAGGTCAAGGAGACCATCGCCGTCATAGTCGATCCAGGCTGCTGCCGTAGTGTCGTTAAAAGAAAGGAGGCCCAGTTCGATTGTGACGTCTTCAAAATGACCGTCGCCGTCGTTTCTCAAAAGAGAATTGGGAAAACCCTCAGGACGAATCAAGAAGAGGTCGAGATCCCCGTCCGTATCAAAGTCGGCCGGGTAGAGCTGTGAACCGGCAAAAATAATGCCGTGCCCTTCGATCTCAGTGATGTCATTGCTTCCGGAGATCTTGCTGATCCGAATACCTCCCCGGTCGAGCACCTCAACATCCTCACCGCCATCGAAATTGCCGACGGTGAAGGGGGGGGTGAAGGCATTCTCACGGGAGATGAGACGAACAGGCATCGTGTCCGACTCCGGGGTGATCGTGGAATTAAGACGGAGTGAGGCGGGAAGTTGGTCCGGACTGATCTGGAGAGCGGAAAGAGCGAGATTGAATCGCCAGATTTCCTCGCCGGTCGGCTTTGCCCCCTCGTTTTTCTTCATCGAGGTGATGAATTCGGTCAGCCATTCCCTGTTAAGCGGTTCTGACTCAGCATCAAAAGGGAAGGGACTGTCAGGCAGACTTTGGGCGAGAGGATCAGGATCCGGGGCGGCCGTTTGCCCGGCAGTCGCTGACGTTCCCATTTTCTCAGCGGCGAGAACGGCGAGGATATCAGCCATTTTCTCACCCTCGAACCGTTCGAGTAATCGTTGGTCGAGTCGCTGCGGGCGGGTCTCGGGAATCTCAGCCGTATAGACCGGCTCCATCCACTTGGAGAAGGGGAGGTTCTTTCCAAAGTTGGTTAGCACGAGGGCCGCGACAAGGGCAACAACGATGAGGATGAAAATGATGAGTCGTTTCGACATGGAATCGAAGTATATCCTTTCTCGGAGGAATGGACAGTGGCCAGTTTAGTGAAACGACTGCCACTTTTTCAGGACGGCGGTGGCAGCCCCGGAGTTAATCTGTTCACGGGCCAGTTCCAGCCCGGCTGTGAAATCTGCTGCGAGACCGGTAATCACCAATCCTGCGGCACTATTGAGAGTGACGAGGTCCCGCTTCGGGCCGGTAATGGAGCCGTTGAGAATTCCGGTGATGATCGCCGCATTTTCAGTGGCCTCGCCGCCGGTGAGTTCCTGTAAATCGGGCCGGGCGAGGCCGAGTGTGGCGGGGTCAAAGGAGAACTCGTCACGCGTTCCATTCCGGGTTTCCCATATCGAAGACTCCCCGAGGGTGGAGAGTTCATCCATGCCTCCGGCATCACCGGCGCTGCCATGGACCGCCCAGGCACGCTTGCGGCCCAGCTTTTGAAGGATGTCCGCATAAGTGGAACCAAAGCTGCCGTCAAAAACGCCAACAAGTTGGTAGTCAGGTTTTGCCGGGTTTAGAAGTGGTCCGAGAATGTTGAAAATGGTCCGCTGCCCGCGTTCCGCGAGCAGCTTTCTGACCGGCACGACCGCCTTGAAAGCCGGATGATAGAGGGGCGCGAAGAGAAAGCCGGCACCGACTTCTTCGACGCAACGCCCGAAATCATCTGCCGGGAGATTGATTCGTATGCCAAGTGCTTCGAGAGCATCGGCACCGCCGCTTTTTGAAGTGATGCCGCGATTTCCATGCTTGATTACGGCGACGCCGGCCGCGGCCAGAATGAAAACGCTCGTTGTTGAAACATTAAAGAGGTTGAGCTTATCGCCCCCGGTGCCGCAGACATCGAGAAGAGGTTTTCCGCTTGAGGAACGGTCCAGTTCGGGTTCGACCGCGCGGGTGAGAAATTCACCGGCAAATCCGGCGATCTCGGCTGCGGTTTCACCCTTATCCGCCAACGCCGCCAGAAAGTCCGCTTTGGACTCATCTGTCGTTGTTTCATCGAGAATCATTGAGGTGGCCGAATTGAGATCCGTCGCGTCGAGTTCTTCGCCGGCGGCCATTTTTTGGATGAGTGAGTCCATGCGGAGAGTGAACACCCAGCCTTCAAGGTTGCCAATGGAGAAATTCTATCTGAGGATTAAATAAGGCCACCCTCGTGACAGATCCTTTCATGTCCTCCGAAGATCCAGTTCAAGACTCTCTCAAAGGAAACCTGATCCTCGCTGATCCCAGCTTGAAGGAGCCTGCGTTTTTTCAAAGCGTTCTTCTTCTGACAGAGCATAAGGAGGAAAACGGGGCACTCGGCTATATTTTGAATCGTCCTATCGGGCGCAGTGTCGGCGACCTCCTCAGCGAAGATATTCTGCCGCCGGAGCAGCGGGAGCGGCTCGTTGATGTTCCGGTGTTTATGGGCGGTCCGGTGAACACGGAACACCTCACTTTCGCTGCTCTCGGTTGGTCTGAGCAGGATCAGGAATTGCAATATTCAACTCACCTCTCGGCTGCTGAAGCGGTCATGTATGAGATGGAGGGATTTCACATCCGGGCCTTCGTGGGCTATTCCGGATGGTCTGAAGGTCAGCTTGAGGGTGAGATGGAGCAGAAGACCTGGATCACACACAAGCCGGATCGTGAGATTATAGACGTGTCGAATGTAGAGGATCTTTGGAAATCTATTCTCCGTGAGCTCAGCCCGTATTATAAATTCATCGCCGACGAGCCGGAGAATCCCGGGTTGAACTGAGTTTGTTCAGAGCACTTCGAGGATCGACAGATTTATTTCGTCGAGAATCGTCCCGCTCGTTTGTCCGAGGAGTTGAGAGCGGAGTGGTGCGGCAGGGCCGAGGACCGTCACGGGTTCCCCGTCCTCCCCTTCGAGCGTGAGACCGCCACCGGCCGGGGCAAGGAGATAGAAAACGAGTTCACCATCACGCTCGGCTTCGATGAGTGCACCGGGTCCGATGGGATCGTCGAAGTCATAGTCCGGAAATTCTGCTGATTCGAGGAGGGCGACTGCTTGCGCCAGTTCGTCGGCCTGCTCCGCCTGTCCGGCTGCGAGATAGGAGGCTTCGAGCCCCCGGGTATCATATTTCCCCTCGGCTTTGGTGTCGTCTCCGGTGGCTGCTTCGGCCGCCCCGGCGAGGGCGTTCAGGGCGCGTTCATACTGGGATTTGACCTGAACTTTGAGGGAGCTGACAAGCGCTGATTTTTCCATGAATATATTTAAATAGTGCGGCGGTATTGTCCCGGCGTCACACCGAGAACCGATCGGAACTGTCGCGTGAAAGCGCTCTGATCGCAAAAGCCATATTTGTCTGAAAGTGAGGCGATCGATTCTCCAGTTTTTCTTAAGTCTGCGGCGGCAGCCTGGACCCTGGAACGAACGATGAATTCCCTCGGGCTCATGTTGACCAACTGGATGAATTGCCGGTGCAATTGACGTTCAGAGATCCCCGTTTCTTTCGCTAATCCTGCGACCCGGTGATTCGCCGCCGGATTCCTGCTGATTCTTTCGATGACCTGTTCGGCTGCCGAAACTTGAGGGGGGGAGGGGTTACGGCCTGAGTAACTCCGGGTGATTCCGACGATCCCGAGGGCTTTCCCCTTCGAATTGATCACCGGATACTTGGTTGTCGAGTACCACTCAAGACGTCCCGCTTCGTCAAAGAGGACTTCGGCGTGATCGATCAACCCTTCGCCGGAGGTCAACATTTCAATGTCACCGGCGACCAGCTGATCTGCGATCTGCCGGGGGTAGCGATCGTAGTCGGTCGTGCCGATGATTTGAGAAAGCCCGGTCAAGCCGAGGCGATGCAGTAACGCCCGGTTCACATGAATGAATTCGCTTTCGCGGTTCTTTACAAAAAAGTAGGTGTCAGGAAGCCGGTCAAAAAGGGCTTTCATTCCCTTTACCAGAGGATTGTTCAGTAAATCAGTGATTTGTTCATCTCCTGAGGGCATGTCCGAAAAATACCAAAGAATGTCGGCTTGTGACAAGACGGATTCCATCTTTTGAGTCTAGAGTTGAGAATGAAGAACCCCTTCCTCGCTATTCTGGCGGCTGCATCGTTTTCTGTCGTGTCGGCAGCTGATCAGCCGAATATTTTATACATCATGTCCGATGATCACGCCGCGCACGCCGTCGGTGCATATGGGAGTCGCCTCGCTGAATTGAATCCGACTCCCACGATTGACCGGCTGGCTGACGAGGGAATGCTTTTTGAAAACGCTTTCTGTACCAATGCGATCTGTTCGCCGAGTCGGGCTTGTGTCTTAACAGGGCAGTATCCTCATACCAACGGCGCCTATGACCTCAGTGGCGGCATTGAAGGAGGACGGCAGTATCTCGCGATCGAGATGAAGAAGGCTGGTTATGAGACCGGGATGGTCGGGAAGTGGCACCTGAAAGAGGAACCCTCAGATTTTGATTTTTATACCGTCCTGCCGGGACAGGGAGACTATCACAACCCGACTTTTCGTGTCCGCGGGGAGAAAGGCTGGCCGAATGATACCTTCAAAGTTGATGATACACACTCCTCGGATGCGATCACCGATATCACTCTGGACTGGTTGAAAGAGGGCCGTGAGACGGAGAAGCCGTTTTTCCTGATGCACCACTACAAAGCACCGCATGATTACTTCGAACATGCGGAGCGCTACAATGATTATCTGAAAGACATCGACATTCCCGAGCCGGAAAATCTCTGGCTAGAGAACCAGCCTGATTTCGGGTCAATCGCGACCCTGGGATACGAAGGGGAGCTTGTCCCTCACATTGGGACTTCCATCGGGATCAGGAATCCGCGCCGCTCCTATGCCGTGGATCTCCCGCAACGCTTTCCGAAGGATTTTCCGGCCGGTTACGATCCTGCCAATTACACAAAATCGGAGATCAAGCGGATGTCCTACAACGCTTACCTGAAGAATTTCCTCCGCTGTGTAAAAGGCGTTGATGACAATCTCGCCCGCCTCTTTGCCTACCTCGAAGAATCCGGTGAGATGGACAACACTGTTATCGTCTACACCGGCGATCAAGGGTTCATGTTAGGGGAGCATGATTACCAGGATAAGCGCTGGATGTATGAAGAATCGATGCGGATGCCCTTCCTGATTCGTTATCCGGAATCCATCGAAGCGGGAACACGGACGAATGCGATTGTTGAGAACGTCGACTTCGCTCCGACCCTTCTCGATTTTGCGGGGGCGGGGACGCCTGCCTATATGCAGGGAGCGAGTTTTAAAGAAGTCTGTGAAACCGGCAGCGAGCCTGAGGGCTGGAAGCAGGAAGCTTATTACCGCTATTGGATGCACATGGCTCATCACGACAATCCGGGTCATCTCGGAATTCGCACGAAGACTCACAAGCTGATCTTCTTCTACGGGTGCGACTACGAAGGTGGGTACCGGACTCCGCCGGCCTGGGAACTCTACGATTTGGAAAAAGATCCCTACGAAAATGTGAATGTGTATGACGATCCCGCGTATGCCGCGGTGGTGTCGGAGCTGAAAGACCGCCTTGATCACCTGCGTGAAAAGGTCGGCGATACCGGTGAGGATTTTCCGGAAGCCGAGAAAGTGATTCAGGCGTTCTGGGACTATGACGGCGAAGATCAGGCCGAAGCGATCGGGCTTTCGGCGATGTATAAAGAGAGTCGAGAGAGGGAGCTTGCCGAGATGGCAGCAAAGAAAAAGGCCAAGGCCAAGAAAAAGTAATCGCTTTCAGACAGGGTCAGGTCGCCGACCTGACCCTGTTATCTGATCGTCAGTTAAACCTCGAAATTGTCGGCATCGAGGTAAGCCTGAATGACTGCTTCGCATCCCTCGGGCCCTTTGATCGAGTTGCCGTGCTCCATGCCGATAATGAAGTCGAGTCCTTCTTCATTCGATCGATCGTAAATGTATTTGAAGATATTTCGGTAATTGATCTCTCCGGTGCCGGGTTCTTTGCGTCCGGGATTGTCACCGGCCTGAAAGTAACCGATCTCACTCCAGCTTTTTTCAATGTTGGGAATGAGATTACCCTCTGTGATCTGCTGATGGTAGATGTCGAAGAGGAATTTACAGGAGGGGCTGTCGACCGCCTTGCAGATCTGGTAGGCTTGCGGTGACTCACGCAGAAACATTGTTGGATGATTCGCGTGTTGATTGAGCGGCTCCAACACCATGACGAGACCGTGTGGCTCGAGGAGATCACTGCAGCGTTTCAGGAGCTCGATGCAGTTGGCGGTTTGGTAGTTCCAGTCGCTTTTGAGGTCGTAAGCGCCGGGGACAACCGTCATCCAGGTCGCATTGCAGCGTTTTGCCGCTTCGATACCTTTTTTGAGGTCATCGAGGACGAGGTTCCAGGCATCTTCATTCTGAACGGTGAAGGTCGGTTCGGTCGCACCCGCGCTTCCGGTGACAACGAAGACGCCCATCGACATCTCAAGTTTCTCCATCGTCTCGGCAATCTCCTTCTGCTCTTCAGGAGTGCGAAGGAGGTAGCGGTTGTCTTCCCAGGCGGTGAAGCCGCGGTCATGGGCGTATTTCAATTCATCCGATAATGATCCTCCGGCGACGGGGGCAAAGGTTTTGAAGTGAGGGGCGTATTTCAGCTTAAAGTCGTGCCTCGTTCGTTCGGCCGTTGGCGCGGCGAAGGAGGAGGGAGTGGCGCCGAGGGCGGCGATTCCGGTAGCTGAGGTGAGTAGGTGTCTTCGGTTCATGAGGGGGTTGAGTCAGGCAATGAGAAGTTCTTCGATCGTTGCTGCTGAGATCTCCTCAAGTGAGTCAACGATGAGGGCAGCCCCCGAGTCGGAGAAGGACTCGCGGGGATGAGTTGTGGTGACGGCAATGGATTTCATTCCGGCGGAAAGCGCTGCCTCGAGTCCGACATGAGCATCCTCGATTACGATACAGTTTTCGGGGGCGCGTTCGATTTTTCTGGCGGCTTCGAGAAAGACGTCAGGAGCGGGCTTGCCCTTGCTGACGTCTTCAGCCCCGGTGTAGTTGAGGCCGAAAAACTGGGCGAGTCCGGTGGTGGCGAAGCAAACCTCGATGTTCTTACGCGAGGTGGAAGATCCCAGCGACATGGGGATCTCAGCTGCGTTGAGGCTGCTCACGAGGGCGACGACACCGGGAAGAGGTGAGAGGCCTCCCTCCGAGAGAAGGGTGCGATAAATTTCTTCCTTCCGGTCGCCGAGTTCGCTGATTCGATCAGTCTCCTCACGGGTGGTCCAGCCGAAGACATCGGGAATGCACATTTCGTTTCGCATTCCGAAGGATTCTTTGAACTGCTCTTTCGTTAAAGTCAGTCCGAGTTGTTCAGCAAGTTGAAACCAGCTGCGTTTGTGCTGGTCGTGAGAATCGATGATCACTCCGTCGAGATCAAAAACGACGCCGAAGGGGGAAGGGAGATGGTCAGGCATGAATAGGTGGCCTACTATGCGATCAGATTCCGGATTCGGCAAATATCATGAGGATTACGCACCCCAGGTGGCGTCAAATCCGCGGGTGTCGATGTGGATAAAGGAGGAGTATGTACCGATGCCCCCTTTGAAAAAGCCTTCTTCACGAAGTTCCTTCGAGGCGGCTGAAGCCGCCTCGGGACCTTCACGGAACATGAGGTCAAGCGCACGGTTCTGCATGTGAAACGACTGCGTTGCCCCGGAGCAGGCAAGATTGTAGTCCGGACTGCGGTAGGCGGAATTGATGAGCTTCAATGGAGAGCCAAGCCGGTGTCGGATTTCGTCGGCGACCCGCAATGTCGGTACCAAGCGCTTCCACATGTGGCGGGGTGGGAGTTCGTTGGCGATGCCGCCGCGGACATTCCGATGCGGACGAATGATTTCGTTCGCGGTGATATAGCGCAGGGAAAGCCCGCCCAGAAAAGCCCGATAGTCGGCTTCATCTTTCAATTCATGTCGTGGCGAGAGACCGTGTTCAACCCATCTTTGACGAAGGCGGTCAGTGACCCTGTCAGCCCTGTTGCGTGATATGGCGTAGAGTCTTTCCAGAGTGTCAGAGCCATATCTTTCGTAAGCGGTAAGGCCGACGGCACTCCCGATCAGTCCCGTAACGATGAGGCGGCGGGAGAGTTTACGGGGAGGCGGCGGCGCTGTCTCTTGTTCGGGAGTGGCTGGCTCGGCAGACATGAAAGTGGTGTTTCCTTCATTGAAACGCATCAAAACCGTTTTTCTTTCAGAAATATTGCCTTTTTGAGGCCGGGATACGTGCCTAAGTCGCTTCTTGATTGAGGTGAAAAATTCGTGGAAGCTCAGCGATGCGTAATTATTCCCCTTTATGGCTTTTCGCCGTGATCTTGTCTTTTGTGTCCTGTGACAAAGTGGAGGAGCCCGTACCTGTTGAAGAGGATACCCCGGCCCCTGAAGTAAAAGCTCCGGAGCCTGTCGTGACAAAGCCAACCTATTGGAGCGAAGTGAAGCTTCACGAGGTGATTCGCGAGGCGAACCCGGGATACTCCGGAAACGGTCAATTTCAGATCGATGAGCAGGGGCAGGTCCGTGCCATTGCTCTCGATAACTGCGGGGTGTCTGATATCACTCCGCTGAAAGGAATGCCTTTGATGGCACTCTATCTTCTCGGGTGCGAAGTGCCTGATATCTCTCCGCTTCAGGGGATGTCTCTCGTGGAACTCTATCTCGAGAATACGGCGGTGAAAGATATCAGCGCTCTTGAAGGCATGACGGAATTGAGAAAGCTCTACCTCAGTAATACGGAGGTGGATGATTTGTCACCTATTACAGGTCTCGGGATCGTTGAGATGAATCTCGTCCATACACCGGTTACTGATCTCTCAGCGCTGAAAGGAATGCCACTCCAAATGCTATGGTTGACCGATGCGCCGGTGGTTGATATTTCCCCGCTTTCATCGTCTCCGCTTGTCAGCCTGACTCTGCATCGTACGAAGGTGAATGATCTTTCGCCCTTGGCAAATACCGCTTTGCAGCGGCTCCACATTGGAGAAACGGAGGTGACTGACCTGAATCCGCTGAAAGGTCTTCGTCTGACCCGTCTGGTTTTTGATCCTGACGATATTCAAAAGGGAATGGAGGCGGTGAAAGCAATTCCTACGATCACTGAAATCGGGACGAAGTTTGAGGACGGGGAGAACGATCTCAAGCCGGCTGCCGCTTTTTGGCAGGAGCGTGGTTGAGTCTCTGTGAAAGAAATTCGCTGTCGTTCCCGTTTCTCTTTCACTTAACTGTTCATGTTTCGTTCTATCTTTACCGTTAGCGGGTTCACGCTCATGAGCCGTGTCCTCGGGTTCGCCCGGGACGTTCTCATCGCTAAGTATTTAGGTGCGGGAGCGACGGCTGATGTCTGGGTTGCTGCTTTTCGGCTGCCCAATTTGTTCCGGCGTATTTTTGGAGAGGGGGCTTTCAATGCGGCTTTCGTTCCGATGTACAGTGGCCGTCTCGAAGAAAAGGGAGAGAAAGCAGCTGACGATTTCGCGCGCCGGACTCTTTCGGTGATGGGGGTGATTCTTCTCGTCGTTTCAGCCCTGGCCTTCATCTTCATGGAGCCTTTGATGAAGGCGACGAACTGGGGCTTCGCACCCGAAGATGGACGTCTCGCTCTGGCGGTGCCGGCTGGACGAATCACGATTGGCTATCTCTTTTTTATCTGTCTCGTCGCCGGTGTCAGCGGTGTTCTCAACAGCCGACGTGTTTTCGCGGCTCCGGCCTTTGCCTATGTGGTGCTGAACATTGTCTTTCTCGCGGCACTCCTCGCGGTGATTCCCGTTGCAGGTGAGCCCTTGACGGTTCTTTGCTGGGCTGTGCTCGTGAGCGGATTATTGCAACTTGCCGTTGTTGTCGGTGCGTCGGTCAAGCGTCAGGTGAACCTTACTCCCCGTCGTCCGAAGTTGGACGCAGACGTCAAAAAGGTGGGCAAGCTCATGGGGCCGGGCTTGGTCAGTGCGGGCGTCCAACAGCTGAATCTCATTATCGGTCAGGCAGTCGCCTCCTATCAAATTGGAGCCGTTTCACTGATCTTTTACGCAGACAGGATTAATCAGCTTCCTCTCGGACTTCTTGGAATCGCTTTGGGTACGGTGTTGCTCCCGGAAATTACACGGCAACTGCGGGGGCAGAATCCGGAGGGCGCCCGCGCAACGATGTATCAGGGAATGGAGATCGCGATGTTGTTCTCTTTGCCCGCCGTTGCCGCGATGATTGTCATTCCCGGGCCGATCATGCACGCCCTGTTCGTGAACGGTGAGTTCACCGCCCCGGCGGCCCGTGAAGCGGGATGGGTCCTTGCAGCTTTCGCTCTCGGAACTCCTGCTTATGTGCTTGCCAGGGTTCTTCAGCCCGCCTACTTCGCAAGGGAGGATACAAAGACGCCGATGCGTTTTACGATCATTTCCACCTTGGTGAATCTGGTGCTGGTTTATCCCATGTTCCGCTGGCTCGGGCCGACGGGTTGTGCCCTTGCCACTTCCGCCGCAGGTTGGGTGAATGTAACGCTGCTCTGGACCGGGCTGCGCGGGGCTGATTTCATGAAGATGATGCCTGGTTTTTTAAGTCGGATTGGACGCATTGTTTTAGCGTCCGTCATCATGGGGGGAGGTATCTGGTTTGCTGCGGAGTGGGTTAAACCCTGGATCATGACTGACGGAAATTTTGTCGGCCGCGTCTCCGTCTTGCTGGCGCTGGTAGTGGTCGGTGTTGCCCTCTATTTTGCGGCTGTTTTTGCAACGCGTGTTTACACGGTTGCTGAGTTGAAATCCCGCCTCCGTCGTTAGGGACTCACCTTTCGCGCTCGGGAGCAGGCTATGAAGCGGGACGACTGTTCATCCCGCGTGGTGTACCTGTAAGGTCGGGCTCAGACCTCTTCCCAGACCTGGAGTCCGTGGGCGCATAACTCCAGAGACTTCCCGGGTTTCCCCTTTCGTGGGGAGCTGTTCGGCGATTCGGTATCGATGACCAGTTTCCAGGAGCAGTCCGGCGACTGTGGAAAATGAAAGGTCATCGGCTTCGATTTGGCATTGAAGAAAAAGACGAGAGCTTTTTCTTCTCCCTGCCCGTTTACAAGCATCGCAAAAGCTCCCGGTTTTTTCCCATTCCAGTCTGCAGATTGCTTGATCTCACCGTCTGGTCTAAGCCAGCAGACATCGTGAAGTCCGGTTTCGCTGTCGATTTTACCGGTGAAAAAACTGGTCCTTCTCAGGTTAGGATGTTCACGGCGAAACTGGAAGAGGCGCGAAGTGAACTCTCTCATCTCTCTTGATGAATCAGTTTCCTCCCAGGAAATCCAGCTGAGTTCGTTGTCCTGACAGTAGGTGTTGTTGTTGCCGTGCTGGCTGCGAAGACGCTCGTCTCCTGCCATCAGGAAGGGAACCCCCTGAGAGCAGATCAGAGTCGTGAGGAAGTTCCGTATCTGGCGCAGCCGTATTGAATTGATCGATGGATCGTCGGTGGGACCTTCGATGCCGTGATTGGAGGAAAGGTTGTGAGAATCCCCATCCCGGTTTCCTTCACCGTTCGCAAGATTGTGTTTTTCTTCGTAGCTGACGAGATCGTTCAAAGTGAAGCCGTCATGTGAAGTAATGAGGTTCAGGCTGTGGCCCGGCGTGCGTCGATTGTGGGCGAAGAGTGCTTCGCTTCCGGTGATGCGCGAAGCGAACTCCCCCATGACCTTCGGTTCCCCGCGCCAGAAGCGCCTGACATCGTCCCGGAAGCGGCCGTTCAGTTCCGCCCATTGGGTCGGGAAGTTTCCGATCTGATAGCCGTCGGGACCGAGATCCCAGGGTTCTGCAATCAGTTTGGTTTGTGAGAGAACCGGGTCCTGCTGCAGCGCCTGAAAGAATGCGGAACGACGATCAAAGTTGAGCGGGCTGCGTCCCAGCTCAACGGCGAGATCGAACCGGAAGCCATCGACATGCATTTCTTCGACCCAGTAGCGGAGGCTGTCCATGACGAAGCGGAGAGCACGGGGATGGGAGAGGTCGACGGAGTTTCCACACCCGGTGGAATCCCAGTAGACACCCGGTTTTGTCGGGACGTTGTGATAGTAGCACAAATTGTCGAGCCCTCGCAGCATGCAAGTCGGGCCATCAATTCCCGCTTCGCCGGTGTGGTTGTAGACGACATCGAGGATGACTTCCATGCCTTCCCGGTGGAAGGCTTTAACCATGTCCCGGAACTCCGTAATGGGGTCTTCGTTAGTGGCATAACGAGCTTCCGGGGCGAAAAATCCGATCGTGTTGTAGCCCCAGTAATTCACTAACCCTCTTTCGAGGAGAAACCCGTCATCGAGGTGTTGATGAACCGGCAGAAGCTGAACAGTGGTGATCCCGAGTTCTTTCAGGTAAGTGAGGCTGGCAGGATGAGCGAGGCCTGCATACGTCCCGCGAAGGGGGGCGGGGATTGCTTCGTTAAGTTTGGAAAATCCTTTCACATGCAGTTCACAGATGACCGATTCGGTCATTGGGATTCGCGGGTGAGTGTCTCCCTCCCAATCGTAGAGGTCCAGCTTTGGAACGAAGGCACGGGGAGCGTGGATAACGCTATCCGCAGTACTGAGGGAAAGGTTTTTGCGGATAGACTTCATCGACGCCGCGTATTTGGACGGTCCGTCGATGTGCTTGGCGTAGGGGTCGAGGAGCAGCTTTGCGGGATTATAGAGATGTCCCTGCTCCGGCTTCCATGGTCCGGATGCCCGATACCCGTAGCGGGATCCCTCCGGAATGCCCTTCAGGGAAATGAATCGAGTGTCGCCGTGGCGATCTGTCACTTCGAAATGATGGGTTTCCCGCCAGGGGGTCTCCGGATCTGCGAAAAGGCAGAGAGTCACCGTCTCTGCATGCTGGGAGGCAATCGCAAAATTTATCGAACCATCTTCGCAAGGCGTAGCGCCGAGAGGAAATGGTTTACCGGTAGAGGCAACGGGATCTGGGAGGGAGGTAGTCACAACATTAAGTCGGCCAAGATAGTCAGGTTTAGTGATCGCGCCACCCCCAACAGGCCCCGTGGGGAGCCTGTGGATCTAAGCGGCTTATTAATAATTACTTCGGAAGAAAAAAAATCAAAAATGACAGCTTTGTCATGCTTTCCCCCCTCAAACTGTCACTTTTTTGGAGGAAGCTGATATTGTCATGAAAATCACCCTTCCAAATCCCCGGAGAATACGTGAGCAGCCAGTAACCTTCGCCGCCATTGCGATTACCTTAGCACTACCGTTGGCGATCTTTTCGCAGGAGGGGCCGAGAGGAGGGTCTCCGAATGATTTCCGAAAGACAAATCGCCAGGGTCCGGATCAGACGGGGCCAAATGTGAAAAAGCCCGGAACGGTGAAAATGGGAATTCGAACGATCGAGTTTCCCGAGGAGTTTCGAACGATCAGCGGTTACGGCAATAATGAGGAACACCCTGAGTGGGGTGCTGCCGAGATCCCATTTCTTCGGCGTACCACTGTAGATTATGCGGATGGGGTGGACGCTCCTTCAGGAGAGAATCGCCCCGGCGCGCGGGTTGTCAGCAATGCCGTGAGCGCGCAGGACGAATCAGTGCTTAATCGGCGCATGGCATCTGACTATCTTTGGCAGTGGGGGCAGTTTCTCGATCATGATATTACCCTGACACCGACGAATGATTTGATTGAGCCGTTTAATATCGAAGTTCCCGCAGGAGACCCGTATTTTGATCCCGGCAGCACCGGAACGGTTGAGATAGGAATGGATCGTTCTTTCAGCGAAACGGTGAATGGTATCCGGGAGCAGGTGAACGAGATCACCGCTTTTATCGATGCGTCGAATGTGTATGGTTCTGACGAAAAGCGGGCCGACGCTTTGAGAGAGTTTGATGGCACCGGGCGCCTCAGGGTTAGCGAGGGAGAGCTTCTTCCCTACAATACCGAAGGGTTACCCAATGCACCAAGTGCTGAAGCGCCGGACTTTTTCCTCGCCGGTGAGTTCCGGGCGAATGAGCAAGTTGCGCTGACAGCCTTGCACACTCTTTTCATGCGGGAGCACAACTACTGGGCCGATGTCGTGAGTCGTTCGAACAGTGAACTTGATGGAGATGTCATTTATGAAGTGGCGCGTTCCATTGTCGGGGCTGAGATGCAGGTCATCACCTTTCAGGAATTCCTTCCGATCCTACTCGGTGAAGACGCGATTCCCCGTTATCGGGGTTACCGGAAGGATGTTAATCCTGGAATAACCAATGTCTTTGCGACGGCTTCCTACCGGTTCGGGCATACCATGCTTTCCTCTCAACTTCTGCGGTTGGATCGCAGATTGAATGAAATCGACGAAGGCCATCTCGATCTCGCTGCCGCGTTTTTTGATCCGACCCGCCTCACTGAAGGGGGCGGCATCGAACCTCTTCTTCGCGGACTCGCCCATCAACCGGCCCAGGAAATTGACACACTGATTGTGGATGATGTTCGTAACTTTCTCTTCGGTGCGCCGGGCGCCGGGGGCTTCGATCTGGCATCGTTGAATATTCAGCGGGGGAGAGATCACGGATTGCCGGGTCTCAATGAAGTGAGGAGAAACTTCGGGCTCGATGCGTTTGATGATTTTGATGAACTCACCCGTGACCGTGATTTGCGGGAAAAGTTTGAGAGCGTTTATGAAAGCATCGAGGACGTGGATGTCTGGATTGGTGCGCTTGCTGAACAACCTCTCCGTGGTGCGATGGTGGGTTCAACGATACATTCCGTGCTGCGGGATCAGTTTCTCCGCCTTCGAGACGGAGACCGTTTCTGGTATCAAAACCATCTTGACCGTGAGCTTCAACGGCTCGTTGAGCAGCAAACTCTTTCAAAAATTATTCGCCGGAATACTGAGATCTCAAAAGAGATTCCTGAGAACCCTTTCATCGTCACTGACTCTAAACATGCTGAGCCATTCGGCGGTTCGTCAAATAAGGGGGGGCATCGGATGGGGCCTTCCGGACATCACCGACGTTAATTTTGTTCCTTGTGGTTACATGGGCGCGCAGAGTCCCGGTGGTGGTTCCCGGGGCTCTGTTTCCTTTTTAAGTCTTTTCTCTAAAATCGGTTACATTGAATCCAGAATGAGAGTGCTAGTGGTTGAGGATCAGGAGCGAATTGGCTCGTTTGTTGAGAAGGGACTGAAGGAGCAGGGCTTCGTCGTCGATCTCGTCACCGATGGAGATGAGGGGTATGCTCTGGCGACCACCGAGCCCTATGATGCGATCGTTCTTGATATCATGCTTCCGGGGCGGGACGGGCTCAGCATTTTGAAGAATTTGCGGAAAAAGGGGGCAACGGTTCCTGTGTTGCTTCTTTCTGCAAGGAGTGAGCTCGATGAGCGACTTGAGGGGCTAAACCTCGGGGCTGACGATTACATGACGAAGCCCTTTTACATTGAAGAACTCATTGCGAGGCTCCACACCATTGTCAGACGAGCGGCAGGCGAGCCGACTCACCTTCTCAAAGTCGATGATTTGTCGATGGATCTTGTCAGTCGCGTCGTCAAGCGCGGAGAGGAGGAGGTTAATCTGACGATGCGGGAATTTTCCCTGCTTGAGTTTCTGATGCGGTCACCCGGCAGGGTGGTTAGCCGGATGCAGATTTGTGAACATGTCTGGAATTACACATTCGATCCTGACACTAATCTGGTTGATGTTTACATCCAGAGGCTGAGGAAGAAAGCGGATCACGACGGACACGGCGAGAAGCTTATCGAGACAGTTCGTGGGGTTGGGTATCGCCTGGGTAAGCCTCAGTAGAAACGATGCGATCTCTCCGGACACGGCTGGTGCTGATTTCCACTCTTGTTTCAGGAGCGGTTATCATCGGAGTAAGCCTTTTTGCCTGGCACTATGTGGTTGAATCGGCTCGCGATGGAATAGACCTGCGGCTCGAAGGCATAACCGGACGCATCATTCGCGATATGCACCCCCGAATGGATCCAGATCTGATGAGGGAGCGAATCAATATCACACACGGCGACGACGTGAGTGAGCTGAAGCTTCACCTGCTGCTACGCGATGACATCAATGACAGTGTTGTCTTTTCTTCGCTTGAGAGTATTCCCGATTTTTTCCAAAGTTTCCCCGAGGGGTTTCCGCAAAAGCCGGACGTGGAGGCGAAGACGGGAAATGAGGTGCCCGGAGCGGGTCGGGGTGAGGATGGTTTTGGACGACGTCCTCCGCCTCATCATGAGGGGAAGGAGAAACGACCTCCCCCCCGGGGTGGAGCGGTGCCGGGTTCCGGCGACTCCTTTGAAGCGCGGGGAGGGATCCCGGGCAAGGGAGCGATGGATCAACAGTACGCCACTGTTTCCGCGCTCGGTAAAGATTGGCGGGTCATGATTTCTCATGAAAGGGGGTATTTTGTTCTCGCGGCGGTTGATTTAACCGGGGAGATATCTCAGCTCAGAAAGTTGGAGCGGGTTTTCATTGTCGGTATTCCACTGGCAATCGCGCTGATTGGGCTGGGCGGGTGGATTGTTGTTGATCGGGCGATGAAGCCTGTCCGAAAAATCGCGGAGGCGGCAAGCGCGGTGACCGCTCATGATCTCAGTGCGCGGATCGAAGGCAGTCACAATTCAGATCCTGAATTTGAACATCTGATTGGAGTGCTCAACGGAATGATGGACAGGCTTGAGACAGGATTCTCGCATGCGAACCGCTTCAGTGCTGATGTATCCCATGAGTTGAAAACCCCCATCACAGTGATGCAGGGGGAAATTGAGTCTGCGCTCCGTGATTGTGAACCCGGAACAGCGCAGGAAAATCAGTTGCTTGTTTTGCGAGGGGAAACTGACCGGCTTAAATCGATCATTCGAAGTCTCATGCTGCTATCACAGGCCGATGTGGGGGAGTTGATCAGAAAGTGCGATCCGATCGAGCTCTCGGAAGAACTACAGAATCTCGTCGAGGATGCTGAGATCCTCGCTGAGGACAGCGGGCTCGTGATTCAATCATCTCTCGATGAGGGCGTTGTCATGGAGGGTGATGCCACCTTGATGCGTCAGGCTCTCCTTAATTTGATAAACAATGCGATCAAATACAACGAGTTGAACGGCTACGTCAGTATCACCTTGAGAGGTGGCGACGGGATCCGTCTTGAGTTTGAAAACTCAGGAAGCGGTATTCCTGCAGAGGACCGGGAAAGAGTCTTTGATCGATTTTACCGGGCAGACCAATCACGCTCGAGACAGGTCGACGGGTTCGGGTTGGGACTGAGCCTGACTCGCGCGATTGTTGAAGGGCACGGAGGCCGGATCTGGCTCGAAGAGGTCTCTGGAGAAGCGACGCGATTTGTGATCAACCTGCCTCCTCAGGCAAGCAGGTCGTGAAAGACTTCGCCGTGGACATCTGTTAGCCGGAAGTCTCTTCCTGCGTAACGGTAGGTCAGCTTCTCGTGATCGAAACCTAACAAGTGTAGAATGGTGGCGTGAAGATCGTGCACATGCATCTTGTTCTCCACCGCTTGAAATCCGAACTCATCGGTCTTGCCATACTGGAGGCCGCCTTTTGTTCCTCCTCCCGCCATCCACATGGAAAAGCCGTGGTGATTGTGATCGCGTCCGAGCATTGTGTTGGCGGCGTTCGCCCCCGGAGTGGGAAGCTCGACAGTGGGAGTGCGTCCGAATTCGCCACCCCAGACGACGAGTGTGTCTTCGAGGAGTCCTCGCTGTTTGAGGTCCTGCAGGAGTGCGGCGATAGGTTGGTCGGATTCGTTACCCAGTTTGCCGTGAAGTTTCGCAATCTGTGAGTGACTGTCCCAGGGTTGACCCGCGCCATGCCAGACTTGAACAAAGCGAACTCCCCGCTCGATGAGGCGGCGGGTAATCAGCATTTGCCGGCCGTGCAGGGTATCTCCGTAGAGCTCACGAATGTGCTTCGGTTCACGTTCGAGATTAAAAGCGTCAGTCGCCTCGATCTGCATTTTATAGGCGAGTTCGAGAGAGTGGATTCTCGCCTCCATTGTTGAATCCAGGCCGTTCTTCTCGGCATCCTGACGGTTGATTTCCTGAATCAGGTCAAGCTGCTTCCTTTGCAAATCGCGCGGCATTCGGACATTTTTAATATCCGGGATGAGTTTCGCAATCGTCGTGTTTTTAGTGTCAATGTGAGTGCCTTGATAGGCGCCGGGGAGAAACGCTGAGCGCCAGTTCTGTGTTTCAACGACAGGAACCCCGCCGGGGCAGAGTGATACAAAACCGGGGAGGTTTTCATTTTCGGTGCCGAGTCCGTAAGTGACCCAGCTGCCAAGGCTGGGGCGAACCACACTGGTGCGTTCCGCCCCGGTGTTCATGAGCATCAGCGACGGCTCATGGTTCGGAACGTTTGCGTACATCGAGTTAATGACACAAAGCTCATCAGCCATGGCCGAGACTTTGGGGAAAAGGTCGCTGGCCCATAGTCCACACTCACCGTGTTGGGAGAAATTGAAGGGGGAAGCCATCAAGGTTCCGGTCTTCCTCTCGGTGCGTAACCCCCCGCCCGGCACTTCTTTGCCGTGATATTTTGCCAGGGCCGGCTTGTAGTCAAAGGAATCAACTTGAGAGGGGCCGCCGTTCGCAAAAATATGGATGACCCGTTTCGCGCGAGCCGGAAAATGAGTTTTCCCCTGAGCAAGCGGACTGAGGCTCCGGTCCCCGGCATTGAGGTCTCCGAGAAGTGAGCTGAGACCGAGAGATCCCATACCCATTCCGGCACGGTGAAGGAACTGTCGACGCGAAGTTAAGTGAGGTGACATGATTTTTATCCTATTCCACAAAGAGGAAGCGGTTCGTGTTGAGGAGGGCGTGGGCGTAGGCGCTCCAGGCGGTTGCCGGAGTAGCCGGACCTGAGAAATCCTCGGCGAGGCCCCATTTTGGCCATCTCCCGGACAAGTCGATGATCTGCGGGCTCCAGCGAACCGAGTCGAATGAAGAGTGATCCTCATGAGGTTCGACAATAAGAAAGAGACGGTCCCCCTCTTTCACTTCAATAGATTCGATACCGACATGCATCGTTTCGCGTGCCGGCTCCATGAGGAGGTCCTGGAGGAGGCGCCCTTTACTGTGAGCAATCTTGATGCGAACGCCGTTGCCTTTTCCTACATTCGGCCGGGTTGCTGCGCCGCGGACACTGACGGTGAGATCAGCGGGCGCCTTCCACTGGTAAATGAAACTCTCCTTTGAAGTATTGCCGGGGTGGAGCATCCCTTCGTCGGCGTAGAGGTGGCCCCGCCGGTCATTCTTCACGGGACGTTCTTCTCCTATTTGCCAGGCTTCACCTGTCCAATGGGGAAGGGGGGTAAAGGACACTTGATTGGCTTCGTTAATGTGGCCGTAGCCGTAACTCCATTCCGTGTTGGTTTGTTGTGAGTTCCCTTTGGTGTCGGATTCAAAGGCTGTTAGAAAACTTTCCGCGAGGAGCCTGTCATTTTCTCCGGGATTCCTGCCGAAGATCTGCCGGTGAAGGTAGGAAATTCCATCTTCGCGGTTCTCGGCTTTCTCCGCCAGAATGGCCGAATGGTTTTGGATGAACTCGCTGTTCAGGGTGAAAAGTGCCTGCATCGGGATCGTCGTCGACGGGCGCTTTGCGGTAGTTTCCTGAGGGTTTGAGAAATCAAAATTTCGGAAAACAGGAGGTAAGTTCTGACGGTCAATAAAGGCGTAGACCGAACGGCGGTCAGAGTAGGGCGGTTGAAGGATATCAACGGTGCGACCGTACATTTTACGGTTCAGGGTGCCTGACACAGCGAGGATGGAATCACGAATCTGTTCCAGCTCGAGCCGTTTTTTCGGGAATCTCCAGAGAAGCCTGTTTTCCGGGTCTCTCACAAGGTTCTCCTCGTAATTCTTGCTTCCGGACTGCTGTTGCCATGTTTCCGAGGTCAGAATCAGGTGGTGCAGTTTTTTGATCGACCAGCCGTTTTCGACGAACCAGTGGGAGAGCCAGTCAAGCAACTCCGGATGGTCAGGATTCTCCCCGGTGATGCCGAAATCGTCGATTGAGCGGGTGATTCCTTCACCAAAATGCCACATCCAAACGCGATTAACGATGTTCCTTGCCGTGAGAGGGTTGTCCCGGTTGGCTATTTCGCGAGCCATTTCAAGCCGGCCGCTGCCCTGTTGAAATTTCTTCGGTTCCCCCGGCGAGGCAATCGAGAGAAACTGAGCGGGGGCTACTTCGCCTTTTCTGGCCGGATTCCCTCTGACAAATACTTTCTGTTGAGCGGGCGGATTGGCATCGGTCACGATAAGGGCCTTGTCCGGTTCCATTTGCGAGTCCGCGATGAAACGATCGATGACGCGTTGTTTATTGGCAAGTTCACGCCGGTCGACACGATCGAGTTTGGCGAGGAGTTGGATCCGGCGGTTTGCGATGTCAGGAAATTCTTCGGCGACCTTTGCCAGCTTGGGTTCAATGAAATCGTCGACAACCTTTTGTTTCTCCGCGAGTTCTTTGAGGTATTTCTCGTAGGCGGCACCTTCAGAGGGTTGGCCGATGGTGGGTTGCTCTTTTCTCAGGGAATTCTTAAAGACTCCGTAAAGGCCGTAATATTCTTTTGTCGAGACAGGATCAAATTTGTGATCGTGGCATCTGGCGCAGGCGACGGTGAGGGCCATCAACCCGCGGAATGTTGTATCCACCCGGTCATCGACGATAAGTTCCTCGCGCCCGTTTTTTGAGAGGCTGATGAAGCCGAGTGCGGCGAGATGATGTTTGTCCTTTCCCTTCCAGTCGACGAGCTGCTCGGCGGCAAGTTGATAAAGAATAAACTGATCGTAGGGGAGATCTTCGTTGAATGCTTTGATGAGCCAGTCCCGGTAAGTGTAGCTGTAGACGAACCGTCGTTCGCGACCACCGGCTTCGTATCCTTTCGTGTCTGAGTAGCGCGCCACGTCCATCCAGTGGCGGGCCCACCTTTCCCCATAGTGAGGTGAGTCCATGAGATCCGCGACCAGAGAAGTCCAGGCCTCATCGTCAGGCGCCGGATCGTTTACGAACTTCTGTTGTTCCTCAAATTGCGGCGGTAGCCCGAGAAGATCAAAGTGAACGCGACGATAGAGGGTGGCCCGGTCCGCTCTATCGGCGGGGATGACGCCACTCTCTTTCTGCGATCGTTGGATGAAATAATCGATCGGATGTCCTGCCTCTGCCGGGATAGCAGGAGGAGTAACAGGCTGGAAAGACCAGTGTTGTGTTGGATTATCGGGTACATCGACTTCTTCGTCGGGCCAGGGAAGGCCCATTCCAATCCATGTCGTGAGGAGCTTGATCTGTTCTTCACCGAATTTAGGTCCGTCTTTAGGCATGGACGGAATATCTTTGATTCCGTTCTGGCGAAGGGCGTGAATGAGAACGCTTTCCGTTGGGTTTTGAAGGTCGATGACTTTTCGATAGTCCGACCCTCTCAGCCAACCTTCGCGTGAGTTCAGCCTGAGGCCGGTCTTTGCTTTAACCCCGGAGTGACAATCGAGGCAGTTCTCGATGAGAAGGGGTCGAATTTCGGTCTCAAAAAACGCAATCTGAGAGGCTTCGAATTCCGGGCGGGGGAGTGGTGGCTTTGCCTCTTCCCCTGCTGCTGGCGACAACGTGACGCATGCAGCGATCAGCGTGATACCACTGGTAAAAGTTCTGGTGGAGGTCAATGACATGAGCAGATTCGAAAAGATCCCTTTCCTTAACGTTACGCGATCATCGGGAATGCGCAGCTGTTGGAGCGATGACGTGATCAGGGGAGCCGAATTGGTTGTTGAGTTTCTTTATCATTTCTTCACACTTCACGACTGAACTTTTAATCCCCTTATGACCGATACAGAAAAGAAAAAATTGTTCTGGGCCTGTTTTATTGCCCTCGTCGCCACCTCCTTTGTTTTCGGGTTACGCGCCAATATTATTGGAGACTGGCAGAAGGATTTTGGTCTCTCCGAAGCGGACAAAGGAACTATCCTCGGAGTCGGGCTCTGGCCTTTTGCAATCAGCATTATCGTCTTCAGCCTCATTATCGATTACATCGGCTACAAAACAGCTGCGTATTTTGCGATGGGTTGCCATATTTCCTCCCTTCTTTTAACGCTCTTCGCGGACGGTCCGACGGCTCTCTACTGGAGCGTTTTCCTCATCGCGATTGCTAATGGAACGGTGGAGGCATTCATTAACCCTGTCGTCGCAACAATTTACAATAAGCAGAAAGCAAAATGGCTGAATATTCTGCATGCGGGTTGGCCGGCAGGATTGGCTTTGGGCGCATTGACGGCGATTCTCCTCGGGGAGGCGAGTTGGCAGTTGAAGTATGTGATGTGTTTCATTCCCGTCGTGATCTATGCGGTGATGATTATTCCGCGCAAGTTTCCGGTGAACGAGCGGGTGGAGGCAAACGTGTCGTACCGCGAAATGCTCAGTCAGGTCGGCGGAATCGGGTTTTTCATTCTCACCTGGTTACTGGTTCTCGGGGTATCTCAAATTCTCGCCAGTCTGAACCCTGACCTTGCGGTGCCGGGGATTGTGGCATTCATCGTTGCGGCAATTGCCGGTGTCGCTGCCGGTTTTTACACTAAAACAGTCGGGCACTGGATGTTTCTTCTTATCCTCCTGACAATGGGGCCGCTTGCCACGACTGAGCTGGGCACAGACAGCTGGATGCCTGATTTGTTGCAGGCTGATTTCACTGCGGCGCAAGCGGGATGGATTTTCATCTACATTTCAACGATCATGACAATTCTCCGCTTTTATGCGGGGCCAATCGTTCACCGCTTTTCTGCGATCGGTTTGATTGTCATCAGCGCAATGATTGCAATCATCGGCCTCCTCTTTCTTTCCAAGGCAGCCGGAGTGGTGATCATTGTTGCGGCAACAGTATATGCGCTGGGCAAGACATTCCTCTGGTCGACGACGCTGGGGCTGGTTGCCGAACAGTTTCCAAAAGGTGGAGCGCTCACCCTCAATGGCGTTTCCGCGGTCGGCGTTCTGGGCATGGGAATTCTCGGGGCACCGATCATGGGAGGTCTGCAGGATCAGGGGATTGATCGGGATCTCAGCACGGCTCATCCTGCCATTTATGAGAAAGTTGTGAGTGAACCCCGCGAGCTTCCTTTTCTCGGAGCGACTCGTGGCGTCGACGAAGATAAGGTGAAGGCGCTGACAGATGAGGAAAGAGAAAGGCTTCGGGAAGTGCGTTATCCGAATAAAAAAGCAGCTTTCCTGCAGGTCGCTGTTCTTCCGACCTTTATGCTGATCTGTTATCTGATCCTGTTCTTTTACTTCAAGGCGAAGGGCGGCTACAAGCCGGTCGAACTGTCGGGCGGAGATAGTGGAACTGCTCACTGATTTATCCCCGGGGTGTTCCCCTGAGATGAAACAAGCAACCCGGTTGACAAGCGCAGGAAAAACCCCCGTAAAACCTGCAAAAGACTTGTAGTCAACCGGGTTGCCGTCTGGTTTCAACCCTTTGTTAGCAGATCCAGGATCGTCTAACGATACCCTTAAATAGCACCTGCCGTGCCAAGTTCGGATTGAAACCTGCATGAAATGAAAAAAATTACAGAAAAGGATCTCACGATACGAAGCGCCCGACCTGAGGATGTGGCTTCGATCCTGGTGATGGTTCACGAACTCGCTGATTTTGAGTGCCTTGCCGATGAGGTGGTCGCGACGGAGGCGGATTATCAGGAAAGTCTCTTTGGTGAAAAGCCGGTCGCGGAAGCCCTCGTAGCGATCTTTGAAGGACAACTTATTGGCTACGCGATTTTCTTTTCGACCTTTTCCACCTTCATCGGGCGGGCGGGGCTGTGGTTGGAGGATCTTTATGTGAGATCTGAATTCAGGCGGCAGGGAGTCGGAAGGAAACTTCTCAAAGCAGGAGGCGAAATCGCGAGGGAGCGGGGGGCCGGGCGCTATGAGTGGAGTGTCCTCGACTGGAATCGGAATGCGATCGATCTCTATGAGCAAATGGGAGGAGAGATCATGGAGGAATGGCGTATTGTCAGACTGGATCGCGGGGCTGTTGAAACCCTCTCAGAAAAATGAGTATTGCTGAAAATTTGGAAAGAGTCCGGGCTGAGGTTGCCGGGGCTTCCCTCAAGTCCGGACGCAGTCCTGATGCAGTGACCTTAATTGCTGTCAGTAAGACCTGGCCGGTAGAGGTGATTGAGCAAGCTGTCGCTGCGGGACAGAAAATATTCGGGGAGAATAAGGTTCAGGAGCTTCTCGCTAAAGTCCCCGCGATGGCTGATGACATGGAGTGGCATCTCATTGGGCATCTGCAGAAGAATAAGACGCGAAAGGTTCTGCCGCTTTGCTCTTCGGTTCACACGGTCGATTCAGTTGAACTGGCACAACAGATGAATCGCATCGCCGGGGAGTTGGAGCTGAAACCTTCTGTTCTCGTCCAGGTGAATGTGTCAGGTGATGAGGCGAAGTTTGGATTTCCGGCTGCGGGGGTTCGAGAGGTTTGGGAGAGCCTGCTTGAGCTTGATCAGCTCAAGATTGAGGGTCTCATGACAGTGCCTGCTTTTAACTCTGATCCGGAAGCGGTCCGCCCCGATTTTGCCCGCTTGCGTGACATTCGTGATTCGCTGGTCGAAGAATTCGGGCGGAAACTACCGGAACTTTCCATGGGAATGAGTCACGATTTTGTCGTCGCCATCGAAGAGGGTGCCACTCTCGTTCGTGTGGGCTCGTCGATTTTCGGGAAGAGGGATTACGGGGCGGGTTAAATGATGCTTCCGTAGCAGAGGGCGCCCCTTAGAGCGCTCTTGAGGCATTCATGATCGGCTCCATCCGAAATGACGAGTGACGGTTGCGTCCAAATCGCCGGGGTTCAAAGCCGGTCCTATGCAGACAAGAGATGTTTTGGTGTTCGGGAGATTCTTTACTTCAACGGGTTCGCTTACAGCTTCGCGTCCTGTTCGTTCAAAGAGCCAGCGTGTCCCGGGAGGGTCGGTGAGTTTGACGAGGGCTTTTGCTCTCACCACTTCATCGGGGAGAAGTTCGAGCAGTCGTTGGATCTGATACTTGCGAAAGCGTCCCGGAAGAGGGATTTGATACCCTGTAAATTGATGTGACAGGCTGTGTTCGTGGTCGTGGACGGAGTCGGATTCACAGGGTCGCTCACCTGCAGGGGGGCACTGGCGATCTCCCTGGTCTGCGCTTTCTCTGCTCGCGACAAGGTCTGAAGCAAGTTCGCGGGGCGTTACGCGCGATGCGTGAGGGTTGATTGAAGTCACGGCTGATGAGACAGCGTCCACTTCCGAGGGGGAAAGCTTTTCGCTGTGAGTGAGAAGCCAGTGGGTGGCTGTTTCCAGCTGTCTCTTTTCAAGTGCGTTGTAGACCCCTCGATTTCCCCAGTGTCTCGCATCAATGACGGCGATTTGCCACCGGGGAAAGTAGGAAAGCTTTTCTTCGAGAATGGTGAAGCTTTCCAGCAGCGGAAGGGGGTCGGCCGTGCCGTTTAATTCGATGAAGAGCGATTCTCCGGAACTTTCCCGGGCCGCGAGACAGAGCTTAACGAGGTCATCCAGGCTATCGCAACAGGCACAGCTTGCGGAAATGGGAAAAATGGATGCGGCGGTGCTGTCGAGGGTCGAGGCATCGATCTCCGCATTCTCGAAATCGTTAAGGATCACATCGGCGGAGCGGCCCAGCTTTCGATACTCTTCGAGGAGAGTGCGCAGGAGGGTTGTTTTGCCGGCCCCGAGAAAACCAGTGATGAAAAGGAGTGGTTTTAGCATGGGGAATCGTCGGTCGGTATCTGCGGGGGCAGAGAATCAGCTGACCTGACCTGAGCAGCTCCCGGATCCGTCGCAGCACTGACGGTTTCCTGCTCTACGGCAGGCACAGAGGTTTCCGAGGTGAGTCATGATTAAGGCGACCCCGCCGAGAGTGGTGACAAGACTGGCCGTTGGGATATGTAAGCTGGTGCGGCCCTCGCTGTCGGTTACGAGTGAGGGGCAGCAGGCATCAAGGCAGGGGGAGGCCTCTGAGGTGTCGTTTGTTTCAGATATTTCCTCTTCACCGACAACGTAGACGAAATCTTCCTCCGCAGCCGGGGCGGAATTCTCTGACGCGGCTTCCTTGGCACACGCAGAGGGCGGTCCCAGGTAGGGGATGATGGCGCCGACAACGACGAGGAACATTCCGAGGAAACCGCAGGCAACGATCCATTTTCGACGATGATGGCGAAACCCGCGAAGCAGCATGGCAAAAGCGAGCGGCACAACAAAGAGGGCGACCAGCCAGTGCGACGCCGGGTGTGACCACCATTGACCGAAGCTCGGGGCCAGAATCAGAAGTACCGGGGTAATGGCGCAATGAACGGCGCAAAGTGCCGAGGCAATGATTCCCACCCGGTCTGCATCGTGTCGTTGCGGCGCCGGTATACTAAGGGGAGGGTTTACGGCTGTGTTCATGCTGAAATACTGTTTATTCCCATGTTTCGTTGATCCTGCTGTCCCGGTCGGCGTCGGTGGCTTGGGCGTGAGGCTGGTTCATAAAGCGCAAATTACTTGCGATACTGTCTGCTGCAACCAAATTGCGTTAAATAATGGCGTTAAATGCTCATTTCCTGCGTATTTACTCCGGTTGTCCCGATATTCAGGCTCCCGGGGCCTTCGCGGCGCGCTGTCATCCCGCGGGCAACGGCAACGACCCGGTGAGGTGGGGCTGAAGTGTGCTACAGGGGGCGGCAAGTTTGTTTCTCTTTCCCGCGGCGGGGGCCGGCTAAATTCGCGGTTGCTCATCGGCAGGTTCTCCGACAAGATTCTGTCACTATGGCCACTGATTCGAAACGTTCCCCGATGACCTCTCTGAGTGTCATGATGTTCCTGCAGTTCTTCACCTGGGGGGCCTGGTTTGCGACCCTGGGACAGGCTCTCGGATCGAACGATCTGGTTGAGGTGATTGGGGGTGCTTACAATGCGGCACCGCTCGGGGCGATCATCGCTCCGCTGTTCCTCGGGCTGATTGCGGATCGCTTTTTCCCTTCGCAGTTTGTCTTTGCTGTTTTGTTTCTTATCGGGGGAGTTTTCCTCTACCTCGCCGGAGATGCCGCCCTTGCGGGGAACGGGAGGATGGTGGTCTATTACTGTGTCGGTCACATGCTTTGCTACATGCCGACGCTGGGGCTGGGGAACACGATTGCTTTTGCAAATATTGACCGGGTCGCGTTTCCAAAGGTTCGGGTCTGGGGAACGATTGGATGGATTGTTGCCGGCCTGTTGATCGGTTTCCTCGGTTGGACATCCAGTCTGAATATCTTTAAACTCGGTGCCGCGAGTTCGATGGCGCTCGGAGTGTTTGCTTTTTTCCTGCCGCACACGCCGCCGCCGGCGAAAGGGGAGCCGATCAATCTTCGTGCCCTCCTCATGGTCGATGCCTGGAAGCTGCTCGCGAAGCCCGGTTTCCTCGTTTTTATGATCTGCTCAGGGTTGATCTGTATTCCACTCGCTTATTACTACGCACTGACTTCGAACTTTCTGGCAACGACAGGGTTCGAGCAGGCTGGTTCATCGATGACGATCGGGCAGATGTCCGAGATTGTTTTCATGCTCTTGATTCCGTTTTTCTTCCGAAGGCTCGGTGTGAAATATATGATTCTCGTGGGCATGTTGGCCTGGGTTGCCCGTTACCTTCTGTTCGCATTCGGGGCACCTGATCAGGTCGCCTGGATGCTCTTTCTCGGGATTGCCCTTCACGGAATCTGCTACGATTTCTTCTTTGTAACGGGATTTATGTACACAGACAAGGTCGCTCCCAAGTCGGTGAGTGGTCAGGCGCAGAGCCTTCTTGTTTTTGTGACGCAGGGGATCGGGATGTTTTTCGGATTCAAAGTCGCTGCTAAGAAGTTTGCGGCGGTGGATAGCTATGGAGTGCTCGACACCGCGATTCGCGAAGCCCGGCCTGCTGAGGAGCTTTCTTTCGGTGAGAAGTTGTCGAAACTCTTCTCCGTCGAGATGCCGGAGGGAATCGATCCGCAATTGATCGCAACCACAATGGAGCAATGGAAAGCGTTCTGGATCTTTCCTGCGATTCTTGCCGCAGGCATCGCTGTGATCTTTTTTGCCGCCTTCCGGGACAAGACAAAAGTCACCGAAGAAGACCTTGAGGACCTTTAGGATGATTTGCGCGGCCGGGTGCCTTTCCGGCTCCCGTGAGCGAAGCTGTTGATCCCGCGCCTTTTCCCGACATTTCTGCGTGACAATCCCGTCGCGAACGCTTTGGTCATTCCTGTATGGTCATCCCCCAAACCGCCCTCGTTGAGCCGTTCTATGAAGGATCGGTGCAGAGACTCTTTGCTGTTCCGGCAGATGACTCTGTGATGGTCACGCAGACGACTTCAAAGGGGTCTGTTTTTGATGTCGGTGCGCTCTTCGAGATTGGCGGAAACGATGTAAACCGGGCGCTTTTCCGCCATGTTCTCTACTCGAAGATGTCGGATCCCACCGTCTGGCAGCGCGTGAAGGCTGCGATCGAGTCGGATTCTGATTTGACAGCCGGGTATCGGACCGAACTGATCTCGGGTGCGCTGGAGGAGGCTTGTTCGAAAGGGGCTAAAACTCACCATGAAGGGATGCTGGATGCCGTCACCGGCGAAGTTTGCCGAGAGGGCGTCCCGGCAAATCCCAGTGCTTATAATGTGGTTCGCAAGTACCAGATTCTAAAGCCGGTTCGCTCGGATTTTCTGGGCTCCCACCTTTTTGATTACTCCCGGTTTCCGCAGGAAGACGGATTTGTGGTGCCATTGGAGTACATTGTTCGTTTCGGGATCACGAGTGCGAGCTCGGTTTACCGGAAGTACCGGGCCATGGACGAAAAGTCCCGTCGTGCTTTTGAGGGCGAACTCGGGGTGACCCGCCCGCTTGAAGCGTGGCAATACCTTGAGAAACCGGTCGGGGATTTTACCAGTAAATTTGAGCCGGAGGACCGCATGGTCAGCAAGCAGGAGGCTCTTGTCATGAGTGGACTTTCGGGGGAGCAGTTTGTCGACAGTGGAAAGCTTGCTATTCTCGGCGCCTGGGCTGTCCGTCAGTTAGTCGAGGAAATCGGGCTTCTGATGTGGGACATCAAATGGGAGTTTGCAAAAGACGGGAACGACCTTGTTTTCGTCGATACGATTGATACCGATTCGTTCCGCGCGACGATGTTCCTCGATTTTGAGGGCGGGAAATATGTCAACCACTACAACAAGCAGGCGATGCGTGATTACTTCACGCTGCTCCACGGAGACTGGATTGAAGACATTAAAACGGCCAAGTCGCTCGGCCAGGAGAAAGGGGTCGCCTTTACGGAAATTCTGGCTGCTGGGCAGGCGGATGGAAAATATGCTGTGACGCCGGAAGTGGATCCTGTATTTCTCCAGGTGCAGGAGCAGAAGATGACGGCAATTCGCGATTATATGCTGGGAGTGGCTGAAGCGCCGGGAGTGAAACAATCCCTGATAGAAGCGGGCACAGAGGAGCTTAAATTTTATGAAGCGAAAGGAAAGCTGGATGGCTTTCGGAAAATAAACGGCATCTCCTAATGATGTGCAGTTGACTCGCCACGAAACAAGCCTAGGAAAGTGAAGGCGATTGGCCGGAACTCGACACAACAACCCCCTGTGATTGATGCGGGAATTTTTTGAAATCAGCGATCGGTTTATTGAAGCCGCAGACGCAAATGGACTCCTCTATGAGCCCCTTGACGGTGGGCTTACCTTTCGGCGAACCCGTCGGTATGAGGTTGAATTTGAAGGAGATAAATCTGCCTTGGAATCTTTCGTCAGGAAGACTCTTCTCGATGAGATCAGTCAGGATTTTCACGAGGGGGATGCCCCTGCTCTCAAGGGATTCACTTTTGTTCTCGAGTACGGGATGAAGCCCGGGGCGCTCGATCTGGAGAAGGAAGCGATTCTCACTTATTATCGGGGCATCAAAGATCCCGGTTTTGAGCTGAAGGATCTCAAGATTCGTCAGCAACTTTATGTTTTCGACGCCAAAGCGACTGATTCTGATCGCTTTATTCGCGATATTTGCAACGGAGCGATCCACAACTGGAGTGTGATCCAGGGAGCTAACTGAGATGTCTGATCAAACCATTCTCGACGAAATTGCGGAAGCGCCCGCAGACCATTACCGGATCCTTAAGATTTCGGATCTTGATGGCGATAAGCTGCTTGAGCTGAGCAAGTTCATGCATTTGTCCCTCTCAAAAGAGGACATGTTGGCGGTGCAGGAAATTTACAAAGGCTGGGATCGTGAACCCACTGATGTGGAGCTCGAAGTTATCGCTCAGACCTGGTCGGAGCATTGTAAGCACCGTATTTTCGGCGCGGACATCGAACACGAGATTGATGGGGAGAAGGAGTCGGTGAAGTCTCTTTTCAAGACATACATCTATGACGTCTCGCATCAAATTTTCGACAGCAAGCCCGGTTTTGTTCTCTCGGCCTTTCATGATAATGCCGGTTTCATCAAGCTCGATGAAGAGCAGGCGATCTGTCTGAAGGCTGAGACGCACAATCACCCCAGTGCGATCGAGCCCTATGCGGGCGCGAACACCGGTCTTGGAGGGGTGATTCGCGATATTCTCGGGGCAGGCAAGGGTGCCAAGCCGATTGGTTCTCTCGACGTCTTTTGTTTTGGTTCGCCTGACACCTCGATGGACAACATCAAGGCGGATGATGTCCTTCATCCTCTCGGGATCATGCGCGGCGTGGTTCGCGGGGTTCGTGATTATGGAAACCGGATGGGAATTCCAACCATCAGCGGAGCGATCCAGTTCGACGATTCCTACATTTATAATCCCCTTGTGTATTGTGGCACGGCCGGGGTCATTCCCATTAAAGACATCGACAAAAAGGTCGAGGCGGGGATGAAGATTATCGCGGTTGGTGGACGCACGGGGCGCGATGGTCTCCATGGGGCGACCTTCTCTTCTGCGGCGCTCGATACCGAAAGTCACGAATCTGATCAGCAGGCGGTTCAGATCGGTAATCCGATCGAGGAAAAGAAGGCGGCTGATTTCGTTCTCGCGGCGCGGGACAAGCAGTTGATCGGTTCGATTACCGATTGCGGGGCCGGTGGTTTTTCCAGTGCCTGCGGCGAAATGCTCGAAGAGTGTGGCGGTACGATCATTCTTGATAACATTCCCTTGAAAGAGCCGGGCCTCGTGAGCTGGGAAGTGTTCATCAGTGAAAGTCAGGAGCGTATGGTCCTCGCTGTCGCTGAAAGTGATCTTCCCGCCCTTCAGGAGCTTGCTGACCTTTACGAAACCGAGATGACGATTCTCGGGGACGCTGACGGTTCCGGGATTCTCAAGGTGACGCATCATGGCGAGACGGTCTGCCAATTGGACTGCTCCAAACTTCATGATGCTCCGGTGCGTCAACTTAAGGCGAAGTGGGAGAAGAAGACGAAAGTGATCGAAGCACCCGTTCTCTCGAATCCCGGTGCAACATTGAAGGAGCTCCTTTCTGATTTTGCGATTGTATCCCGTGAGCCGATCATTCGTGAATATGATCACGAGGTGCAGGGGAATACCGTTCTCAAGCCGCTTGCCGGCGCCGCCGGTGATGCCCCGCAGGATGCGGCGGTAATGCGAATCAATGGAAGTGACCGACTCATGTCCATGAGCGTGGCGATTCTTCCTGAATGGGGGAAAACAGACCCGTATGCGATGGGCGCGGCCTGCGTTGATGAGTGCATGCGTCAACTCGTGGCTTCCGGTGCCGATCCTGATCGCATCGCTATTCTGGATAATTTCTGTGTCGGAAATCCAGAGGCGGAGGAGGAGTTGGGCGCCCTTGTTGAAACGGTCAAGGGGATCGCTGATGCGGCGGTGGCCTACGGCGCACCATTTGTTTCCGGAAAAGATTCTTTCTACAATTATTTTGAAACGGAAGAGGGGCCGGTCTCGATTCCGGTGACGATTCTCATCAGTGGGATGGGGATTGTTGAAGAGTCTGCTCATGTCACCGGCGCTTCGCTTCGACGGGACGACAGTCTCATTGCCATCATCGGGCATACCTCTGCTGAACTGGGTGGCTCCGTCTTTGCCCGTCAGACGGGATTGAATGATGCGGAGGTTCCGGGTACAAATTTGGAGGAGGCGATGAAGATGTATCGTCAGTATTACCGCGCGATTCAGGAAGGTCTCATCCTCTCCGCTCACGACGTTAGCGAGGGCGGGCTTGCCGTGACCCTGGCGGAAGCGGCCTTTTCCGGGAAGGCCGGTCTCGAAATCGATTTGTGTTCGCTTCCGATGGATGATGAGGCTTCAAAAGCTGCGATGCTTTTCGGCGAGTCTCCTTCACGAATTGTTGTTGAGGTGGCGCCTGAGAATCTTGAAAAATTGGCGGCCCTTTTTGAGGGACTTCCATTCGCCTGTCTTGGCCGCGCCGAGGCAGACCATTCCAATTTGAATATCGTGTGGGGTAAAGAAACCCTCATGAATGAACCGATCGACGAGCTGAAATCGCTATGGAAGAACGGCCTTGCGCAGTATTACTAAAATTCCCGGGCACTAATTGTGACGAGGAAACCGCCCGTGCTCTTGAAGCGGTCGGCTTTGTTACCGAAGTGATTCCTATTTCGGTCCTTAAGCCTGAAAAGCTGGTCGGCGTCAGCCTTGTGGTGCTTTCCGGTGGCTTCAGCTATGGCGACTATGTCATGGCAGGTCGTCTGGCCAGGCTCGTAACGGAGCAGAAGGTCGGCGAGACCTTGAAGGAGTTTCGTGACAATGGCGGCTATCTCCTCGGGATTTGTAATGGCTTTCAGATTTTGACACAGCTTGATTTGCTGCCCGCCGGTAGTCTCGTCGAGAATACGAGTGGTCGTTTCCAGTGTCAGTGGGTCACGCTTAAAAACCGTGCGCCGGAGAGCCCTTTCCTTTCCGGATTGCCGGAGAGTTTCGAATTTCCGATCGCCCATGCGGAAGGTCGTCTCGTCACGACGGAGTCGAGTGAGGCGGCAGGCTATCTCGAAAGCGGTGCCGCTGCCTTGACCTATTCAACGGACGTGAACGGCAGCTTTGAGCAGATCGCAGGATTGCAGGACGAAAGTGGCCGTGTTTTCGGTCTCATGCCTCATCCGGAGCGCTTTATGAGCCAGGAAGATCACTACGATCCCGACTGGTCGAACGGACAGGGTGGCGACGAAACCCGTGGAAGTGGATATTATCTCTTTCGCTCTCTTTACGATTCGGTAACATCAACTTCAGAATGAGCGGCGAATTCACATACAAAGGCGCCGGAGTCGACATCGAAGAAGCTGCCGCTCTGGTTGGCGACATCGGTGAACTCCGCCAAAGCACGGAAGCAAAACGGTCCTTGATGCAGTCCTTCGGGCTTTTTGCAGCAAGTTATGACCTCAGTGACTATAAACAGCCGGTCATCGTGACCGGTTGTGATGGAGTTGGCACCAAGATCGAGTTGCTCCTTGAGCATGATCAGCTTGAGATCGCCGGTAAAGATCTGGTCGCGATGAATGTGAACGATATTCTGACGACCGGGGGGGATCCTCTCCTCTTTCTCGACTATATCGGCATCGGTGCGATTGATAAAACGAAGATCAAGCGTCTCATCGGCGGCATGGCTGAGCATTTGGCGAGTTGTGATTGCATTCTTGCCGGCGGCGAAACAGCGGAGATGCCCGGTATCGTTCCTGAGGGAGTGATCGAGTTGAGTGGTTTCTGTGTGGGCGCCGCGGAGAAACCCGATTTGATTGATCCTGCCCGGATCGAGGTTGGCGATAAACTGATCGGTTATCCATCCGATGGTTTTCATGCGAATGGATGGAGTTTAATTCGTCGCATTCTCGAAGCGAATCCCGGACTGATTGATGACGATGAGTGGGTTCAGTTCCTTGCGCCGACGCGTCTCTATCATGACGCTGTAGCAGGCTTGCGTGAACGCTCCATCGATATCAAAGCGATGGCTCACATCACCGGTGGCGGATTGCCTGAGAATCTCGAACGCCTTCTCGCTGATAAAGGGGCAGATATCACCATTCCCCGCTGGGAACTCGGCGCGGTCGCTAAAGTTCTCTCTTTTGTCGAAGACGCCGAAGCCGTGAAGACCTTCAACATGGGTTGGGGTTGGGTCGTCGTCGTTCCTGCTTCCGAAGCAGAAGCTGCTGTCAGCTTCCATGAGGGAGCGCGCATCATCGGTGAGGTTGACTCATCCGGTGAGGTCAAAGTTCAAGTTTCCTGTTAACGCCTCAAGATGAGCGACCCCATCCATCACGAATGTGGCGTGGCCATGGTGAGATTAAAGAAGGACCTTGGCTGGTACCTTCAAAAATACGGGACCTGCCTTTGGGGGTTTCAGCGCCTTTATCTCCTCATGGAGAAGCAGCACAACCGCGGCCAGGACGGCGTCGGGATCGGGTGCTGCAAACTCGATATGCCGCTGGGACAGGCTTACCTCTTTCGTGAGCGCAATGCGAAGCGCGATTCGTTGATCAAGTTGATGGAAGGTCAGCTCAAAACGATGAGCAAAGCGACTCGTCTCGGTCAGCTCGATCAGAATGATCCGGACTCGTTCAAGGCCAATTTTGATTTCGGTGGTGAAGTCCTTCTCGGGCACCTCCGCTACGGCACTTCGGGTGCTTTTGGGGAAGGCGGTTGCCACCCATACGTTCGCCGGACGAACTACACGACGAAGACGATGATGGTGTTGGGAAACTTCAACATGACCAACGCCCGGGATTTGAATCACCATCTCATCGATCGTGGTCAGCATCCGGTCTTCGATACGGACACTCAGACGGTCCTCGAGGAAATCGGCTATCATCTCGATGAAGCACACGATGCGATTTATCGCCGCGAACGTGATAAAGGAACCGAAGGAAAACTCATCCCTGATATCATTTCCGAGGAAATCGACATCCAGCGCATTCTTGAAAAGTGCGGTGAAATCTGGGATGGCGGTTACTCAATTGCCGGCGTGATCGGGAATGGAGACGCGTTTGTTCTCCGTGACCCCGGAGGGATTCGTCCCTGTTTCTACTACGAGGACGATGAAGTGATAGCCTTTGCGAGCGAGAGGGTGCCTCTCATGACGGTGTTTGATGCGGAGCAGGATGCGGTGAAGGAACTTCCTCCCGGGCATGTCGGGGTGATGGATCATGCGGGTGGATTGGAGATCAAGCAGTTTGCTGAGCCCCAAAAGTCGACACCGTGTTCCTTCGAAAGAATCTATTTCTCCCGGGGGAACGACCCCGATATCTACCGGGAACGAATGAAGCTCGGTGAGAATCTGGTCCCGAATATTGTGGAGCGGATCGACGCGGATCTGGATCATACGGTGTTTAGTTTTATTCCGAATACGGCGGAGATTGCCTATTACGGGATGATGCACGGCCTTCGCAAGATGCGTCGCGACCAGGTTCGGGAGCAGATCGTCAAGGCCGTCGAATCAGGGAACCTTGATGCCGGGGCGATTGATAAGCTTATCCTTCAAAGTTGGCCGCGGGGTGAGAAAATTGCGCATAAGGATATCAAGCTGCGGACCTTCATCGCTCAGGAGAAGGGGCGCGATCAAATGGTCTCTCACGTTTATGACGTGACCTATGGGCAGATTGATCCGCACGAGACCCTTGTTGTGCTCGATGATTCGATTGTTCGGGGAACGACGCTGAAGGATTCGATTATCAAGATTCTATCACGACTCAACCCGAAGAAGATTGTCATCGCATCAACTGCGCCTCAAATCAGATACCCGGATTGCTATGGGATCGACATGTCTCATCTCGGAAAATTTATCGTTTTCCAGGCGGCGGTGAATTTGTTGGAGCGCGGAGGGAAGCATAACCTCCTCACTGATGTTTATTACAAGTGTCAGAAAGAGCTGAAAAAGCCGGTCGCAGAGATGACTAATCCGGTGAAGGCAATCTACGATGACTTTTCTCAGGAAGAACTTTCCGCTGAAGTGAGTCGTCTCGTCACCCCCGAAGGTATTTCCTGGAAGGGCGAAGTCGAAGTGATTTTTCAGACGGTTGAGGCAATGCACGACGCCATCCCTCATCACAATGGTGATTGGTATTTCACCGGAAATTACCCGACTCCGGGTGGCTATAAGGTTGTGAATCAAGCCTTTATTGCCTACATGGATAAGACCGGCGAGCGGCCTTATGATGTGCTTCTGTAAATAGTCGGGGAGGTTCCTCATGGTTTGCTTCGGAAATATGCACAGTACGTAGATCACTTGGTCCTGTTCCTGCTGCATTGGGGATCGGGATGGGGGTAAAGTCGTCTATTGTTCTATTGGGAACGCACCTGGCCTTGTTACATCAGGTTGCCGCAAGTTTGATCCTGAATTTTTCAGGATCGAATGGAAGTGACGTGGTTACCTGGGAAGCGACAGGGGCGGTCACCGTTTCGAGTGCTGCGGGTATTCCTGCTTTTTCGACAGGAGTTGGAGCTGCTCCGGTGGGGGATGAATGGGCCACTGATTTCGATAATAACATTGGTGATGTAATCCAAGATGGTCAGTCCGATATTACAAACGTCTCGTTGGGAGGTTTGGGGATTTCCTATCAGAAGAACGGGACAGAGTTTTTTACGCTGACGGAGATCGATTTCAATAGTGGAAGCGGAGCTACTGATGATATTCAACCGGATTTTACCGGATCAGATCGCGAATACCCGAATCTGGCCGATGGAGACATCGTCTCCTGGGTCGGTTCCGGAACCTTAAGTCTCGGGGGCACAGCTTTCGACGACTACTTTAATGTCGGTTCCTATTCCAGTCCCATCAATGGTGGTTTCTATACGGTGAATATTTCTCTCATACCCGAACCTTCTTCTGTGGTTCTTTTCTCCATGGTTTTCGCCGGTTTTGTTGTGTTGAGCCTGAGAGGGCGTAGGGCAGGTATTGAGACAATCGCATCATAGGGTAGCACGGGCTGAGTTCTCGTCCCAACTTTCACTGGAAGCGGGCATTTTTAGGTGATAGATCATCCAGCTGGCTATTCCAGTTTTAGATCTAATCATGAAAATCCTCGTCGTCGGAAAAGGCGGTCGCGAACACGCGATCATCACAGCGTTAACTGAATCTCCTTCGGAAACTGAAATTTTTTGCTTTCCGGGGTCTGACGCGATTTTTGAACTCGCCAAACCGGTCAAAGCGGATGGCGTTGATTCGCTCATTTCCTTCATGAAGGAGAATGAAATAGAACTCTGCGTTGCCGGTGAAGAGAGCTATCTCGTGAAAGATCAGGGCCTTGCCAATGCCTGTGAAGCGGCCGGAATTCCCTGTTGGGGACCGCCCAAAGAGTCGGCACAATTGGAGGCGAGTAAGGAGTTTGCGAAGGAATTCATGGTTCGTCACGCCATTCCGACGGGAGGCTACACTCCGGTTGAAGATATCGAGGCTGCCCGGACTGCCATCGATGGAAAGTATCCCACGGTCCTGAAATTTGACGGACTCGCAGCAGGTAAGGGAGTTGCGGTCTGTCTGGATGAAGCAATGGCGGAGGAGTTCCTCGATGAGGTGCTGGTTCAGCGAAAGTTCGGTGCGGGACGCCTTCTTGTGGAGGAATTCCTCGAAGGTCCGGAGATTTCGATCTTCGCCTCGGTCGTCGACGACAAGTACCAGATCCTCGCTCCGGCACGTGATTACAAGCGAATCTACGATGCGGATGAGGGACCCAATACGGGTGGCATGGGTGCGGTAAGTTCCCTCGAAATGTTCGAGGGGGATCTTCGGGATGTTATCGATGAAACGATCGTCCGCCCGACCGTTGAGGGTTTGCAGAAGGATGGCCTCCCCTACCGGGGATTCCTTTACTTTGGACTCATGCTGACCCCGCAGGGTCCCAAGGTGATCGAGTATAACTGTCGCTTCGGGGATCCTGAAGCAGAGGCGGTCCTTCCTTTGATCGAAGGGGATTTCGCCAGCTATATGGAAATGGGGGCAAAAGGGAAGCTTCAACCTGAACTGATCCGTTTTTCATCCGGATGGAGTGTTTGTCTGGTTTCGGCTTCGGCGGGTTACCCGGCCTCATCGAGGAGTGGCGACGTCATCTCAGGCCTTGATGCCGTTGAAAAGGCCAGCATTTTTCATTCGGGAACAAAGCTGAATGATGCAGGGCTGTTTGAGACGGCGGGGGGACGTGTTCTCGTGGTGGTGGCGGGCGGTGAAACGAGGCAGGAGGCGGTTGCCAATGTTTATGCAGAGAGCGATAAAGTCACTTTTGACGGCATGCAGCGCCGGACTGATATTGGTATCCGAAATTTTTAATGGCGTTTGGGCGTTTTTTGCTTAGGGATAAGGACGCCCTGGAACCTTTTGAATCAACCCCTTCCGCTTCTTCGGCACCTCGCTTTTGAGTGATCGTCCAGACATCTCAACCGAAGAGATCCTCAGTCCTGAGAGGATTGAGGAAACGATTTCTATTCTCGCCCATGAAGTTGCTTCGAGGTGTGAGGGGGAGGAGGTTGCCTTTGTCGGTATTTTTACGCGGGGGGTGACCCTGGCACGGAGAGTTGCCGCAGTGCTTGAGCAACGTGGAATCAGTTATCCGGTCGGCACTCTCGATATTTCGCTCTACCGCGATGATTTTGACAATCATGGAACGGCTTTGCCCCGGTTGGAGAGTTCGGATGTGCCCTTTGCGATTGACGGAACGCGGGTGATCCTTTTTGACGAGGTGATTTTCACGGGTCGAACGATCCGGGCCGCGCTTGATGGGCTCATGGACTATGGTCGGCCGGCGAAGATCGAACTTGCGGTACTGGTGGACAGAGGGCACCGGGAGATCCCGATTCAGCCGGACTATGTCGGCCTCACCGTCGAGACTCAATTTGATGAGTATGTGAAGGTTCGTTTCCGGGAGGATGATGATAAGGAAGGTGTTTTCATGGTCAAAGAAACGGGAGGGGAAAAATGAACGGATTAAAGCCCCGTAAAGACCTTCTCGATATTGAAAGCCTCTCGCTCGACGAGATTGAATACGTTCTTGAGAATGCGGTTCCCTTTAAACAACTCTTCCAGCGATCAGTGAAGAAGGTTCCGACCCTGCGGGGCAAAACGGTTCTCAATCTTTTCTACGAGCCCTCGACCCGGACGAGTTCTTCCTTTGAAGTCGCTGCCAACCGCATGTCGGCGGACGTTACCAATTTTACGATTTCCTCCTCCTCCGTGGTCAAAGGGGAGTCGCTTCTCGACACCATCGAAACCCTCCAGGCGATGCGCTCGGACTACATCGTGATCCGTCACCAGGCGGCCGGCGTTCCGGGGATTGTGGCAAAGCACACGAGGGCATCTGTGCTAAACGCCGGTGACGGCTATCATGCTCATCCTACGCAGGCCTTACTTGATGCGATGACCTTTCGTGAAGTTTACCCTGATTTTCGCGGGCGAAAGGTTGTCATCGTTGGAGATCTCCTGCACTCCCGTGTCGCGCGATCGACGAGCACTTTGTTCAACAAGCTGGGGATTGAGGTCGGGGTGCTGGGACCGGGCTCTCTCGTTCCGGAAGGGAGGCATGATTTTATGCAGCGCTTCGGAAGTTGGGATGAAGTTTTCGACTGGAAGCCTGATGCGGTCTACCTCCTCAGGGTTCAAATGGAAAGGCAGGAGGGGCAGTTTTTCCCGAGTATTGCTGAGTATCACAAGATGTATGGAATGCACAGCGAGCGCGTTCAACGAATGCGTGAACTCGATTGTTACCTCATGCATCCCGGTCCCGTGAATCGCGGGGTCGAAATCACGGATGAGGCGATGGGATATGAAAAGAGTCTCATCAGTACTCAAGTTGAGAACGGGATCGCGGTACGCATGGCGGTTCTCCACTGGCTGAAACCTGAAACGCAACTCGACTGATATGGCTCGCCTTTTTAAGAACGGAAAAATTGCCCGGGCGGATTCAGCGGACTTTCGGACAGCTGATGTGCTTGTGAATAATAAAGGGGTCATCGAGTCGCTCGGCGCGAGTCTGTCCGTTTCTGAGCAGGTCGAAATCATCGATTGTGAGGGGTGTCTGTTAGTCCCGGGAATGTTCGACCTGAATGTGCATGGGCGGGAGCCCGGTGAGGAGCATGCTGAGACGCTTGCGAGCTGCGCTGAGGCGGCGATACACGGCGGGGTGACAGGGTTGGTCCTCATGCCCGATACGACTCCTCCCGTGGATAGTGGCAATCTCGTGAAAAGTTTGCAGGATCTGGTATCCGAAGTCGGTTCTATTCGAATGCTTCCAGCAGGATGTCTTACCAAAGGACAAAAGGGGGAAAGGCTGGCTGGATTTTCCGGAATGGTGAGTCGTGGTATCCCGATGCTGACTGATTCCGGAAATAGCGTGCCCTGTCCTGATTTACTCCGCCGCTGCATGGAATACGCCCGGGATTTTGATGTTCTCGTGGCGACTTCGTGCGACACCGCAGCGCTTTCTAAAGCAGGGGCAGTGAACGAGGGAAAGGTTTCCTACCGCCTCGGCCTTCCGGGCATTCCGGCGATGAGCCAGGAGATTGCGATCGATCGCAATATTCGCGTCGCTCAACACACGGGAGCTAGATTGCACCTTCAGCAGATTTCAACGGAGAACGCGGTGAAGTCAGTCGCCAGTGCGAAGGAGGCGGGGACAAAGCTCAGCTGCGAAGTGTCGGCCCATCATTTGCTGCTCACCGAAGAGCAGGTCGTTGACTATAACACTCACTTCAAGTTGTCTCCTCCCCTTCGAATCGAATCTGATCGGGCGGCTCTGGTTGCCGGCCTGATCGATGGAACGGTGGATGTGATTGCTTCGAATCATTCTCCACACAGTGATTTTGAAAAATCAGCAGATTTCGGGTCTGCTCCTTTCGGGGTGACAGGATTGGAGACGACGGTTCTTGCGATCTACGACGGCTTGATTAAGCCGGGAGTGTTTGGATGGGATCTTCTTATCGAACGCTACTCAAAGCGACCTCGCGAAATTATCGGCCTTGACCCTGTGGCGATCGAAGAGGGAGCCAGGGCTGAATTTTTCGTCTTCGATCCCAATGCGGAGACGGAGATGAAACGGGATTACTTTAAGACAAAGAGCCCTGTGACACCATTTCTCGACAAGACCCTCGCGGGTGCCATTCGCCAAACGGTGGTCTGATGAAGTCGGGCCGCTGAATTGACCGGCGTCGTCACCAATGCCGGTCACCGGGTTCTTAAAGTGTGTTCGATTCAAAGCACCGTCGACTGACCGCCTCAATCCTCCGGATCGGGGAAGCCAGGTCGACAAGGGGAGGTTTGACTTCCTACTCGTAGTCCCATTTCATGATCCAGGGGTCTTTCATCTCCTCCTGAAAGGCCTTCAGTTTCTCCTGATAGCGGATCATCTCTTCGCGATAGTCCGGGTTGCTGGCAAGATTCTTCGCCTCGAATGGGTCTTCGTCGATTCTGTAGAACTCGAATTCGGGGCGGTGGATATACTCCCCGACGCTCTTCTGTCCATAGGGGGCATCGAGGGATTGCTGATATTGCGCCTGAAAACTGCTGGCGGCCCACAGGTCCGAAGCAAAGGGGTAGGGGAGATCGTGTGCGATGTTCCAGATCAGTTTATAGTTCTTATCGCGCACCACCCGCATCGGGTAGTACATCTGAATTTCGTGAAAGGTGTGGGAGGCAAAGATGGTTTCCCAATGTTCGGCTTCCGGGTTGCCCAGAATCGAGAGCCACGATTTCCCGTGATATGCCTCGATATTCGGACCGAGGTTATCCTTTGCCAGTTCGCTCCCCTTGTAGAGAGCCTTGTAGTTCTTTTTCTTCTTCGGTGCGTTTGTTTCGGGGTCGAGGCCGCCGGCGAAATCAAGAATACTCGGGGTGATATCGACATGACTGATCATGCCCTGGTGTTTCACGCCCCGCTTTTCCTCGTAGGGGTTGCGAACGATAAAGGGGACGCGAAGGCCACCTTCATAAACGGTGGTTTTTCCCCCGGCAAAAGCCATGCCGTGGTCGGAGGTGAAAATGATCATCGTCTTGTCATAGAGATCCGCTTCTTTCAGAATCTCGACGAGTCGGGCTACGCCCTGATCAATGCGGGAAACACTCTGGTAATACTGCGCGAGTTCTTCGCGGGTCTCCGGTGTCTCGGGGAGGAAATGGGGGATGGGTAGAGTCGCAGGATCATAGAAGACTTCGTCGACGCCTTTGTGGAATTCTTTGTTCGGGAGGTTTCCGAAGAGATCCGCCTTCAGCTCCAGTTCGGAAGTTTCATCTTTACCACCACCACGGTGGGGGTCTGATGTCGCAAAGTAGAGGAAAAAAGGCTTGTCACTCTCGGCATTGATAAACCCTTTCGATTTCTCCGCCATTTCAACGGCATTCCGCCCACTTGCTTTAAAATAGGTTTCGTAGCGATAGACCTGTTCGGGAGCGACATGGTATTTTCCGATGTGTCCGGTTCGATAGCCCGCATTCTGCATCACGCGCGGCAGGGCAAAGGGGGTGACGGAATAGAAAGACGAAAACTTGTGATAGGAATGTTGGTGTCCGTATTGTCCGTTCAGGTGATTGTGTAACCCTGACATCACCACGGAGCGACTCGCGGAGCAGCTCGCGGTCGTAGCGAACGCATTGAGGAACAGGGTCCCGTCGGCAGCGATAGCATCAATTGCCGGGGTTTTTGCGACCGGATCACCGTAACATCCGAGAGTCGGGGACTCGTCGTCGGTGATAATGAAAATAACGTTCTTTTCCGTGGCAAAGAGGGCGCCGGAAAAGAGTGCAAGGATGGCAATCAGGCTGGGGATCTTCATGACCCCGATTGTGGTCGGAAGAGAGGGGAGGGTCAAGGTAGGGAATCGCGCTGGCAGTGGCCTAAGTCCGCCGCCCGAATTTCCTCTCCAGTTCCCCGTAGGAGATTTGAATCAGGGTGGGCCGGCCGTGCGGACAGCAATAGGGCATGTCGCAAACGAGGAGGTCTTCGAGCAGTTTCTGGAGTTCCGCGTTGTGAAGGGGGTCGTTGGCCTTGACGGCGTGTCGACAAACGGTGGTTGCGATCATGTCTTCACCGAGGCGGAGCTTGGACATACGATCGCTCGAGGATCTGATTTCTTCGATGACATCCTGGAGAAAACTTTCCGGATCGTCGCTCTTGAGAAAGGTGGGGAGGGAGTCGATTTTCAGGGTGCTCCCGCCAAAAGGTTCTGCGGATAATCCCAGTTTGCTGAGGGTGTCGAGATTCTTCTCAATGAGGTCGAAGTCACGCGGCGTGAGCTCGACCATGATGGGGGCGAGAAGTCGTTGCGACGGAACTTCCTCGTCCTCCATTCGTTCCTTCATTTCCTCGAAAAGGACCCGTTCGTGGGCGGCGTGCTGATCCATGAGGACGAGGCCCTCTTTGCTTTCGAGGAGGACGTAGAGTTTTCCGAGAACACCCATGAGTCGATAATCCTCGGCGCGGGGTTTCTCCTCTTCATGATTGGAGGGTTCTGCCGGTGGCGGATCCAACAGGGTTGGATCTGTGACTGCACCCTGTTCAGCTTCTTCTGTGTTTTCGACGCGCTCGCGTTCAGTGGCCGTGAATAGAGGCGATTCTTCTGCCACTCGCGGGGTTGCCGGTGCTGCGGGAGTTGCCCAGTCGTTCCGCAGGGAGCGTTGTTCCGATTCAGGGATGAGATTGGGCTGAACGACGTCCGGTGCCGGATCCGGGGTACGGGAACCGGTCAGGCCAACGCCGGACACGGGGCGGGTCATCCGTTCGCGGAGGGTGTGCTGCACCGCGCCGATGATGGCATCCTGCACGCCGAATCCATCGTGAAAACGGACTTCTCGCTTTGCCGGGTGGACATTCACATCGACGGCTTCAGGGTCGGTTTCGAGAAAGAGAAAGGTGACCGGATACTGCCCTTTCATGAGGGCGGTATGGTAGCCCTCGCGGAGAGCCCGGGTGATGATAGATGCTTCGACAGGGCGGCCGTTGAGGAAGCTCAATTGCTGCCGGCGATCGCTTCTTCCCATCCCCGGAGGTCCAATCAGTCCGCGAACCCGAACGCCTTTATGTTCGTGCGGTTCGATTTCGAGGAGTCGACTGGCGAGATCATTTCCCACGAGACCGCCGATGCGTTCGCGGAGGCTGGAGGTTGCCGGCAATTGAAAGGCGAGACGGTCGCCGCGAACGAGCGAGAATCGAATGTTCTCGTGAGCGATTGCCTGGGTTTTGACGACCTGTTCAAGGTGGGAATATTCCGTATTTTCAGTGCGAAGGAATTTACGACGGGCAGGGAGGTTGTAGAAAAGAGAGCGGACTTCGATCTGGGTTCCCGGCTGTTCGCCGCACTCCTTCACGCTGATGACCTTTCCTCCGTTGATGACGATCTCCGTACCGGTGAGTGAGTCGGCTTCGCGTGTCATGAGACGGAACTTCGAGACACTGGCGATGCTGGGAACGGCTTCGCCCCGGAAACCGAGGGTGTGGATGGCGGCCAGATCCTCCTTCGTCCGGATCTTGGATGTCGCATTGCGCTCCAGAGACATGAGGGCATCGTCGCGATTCATGCCGCACCCGTCGTCGCTGACCCGGATCAGGGCGATGCCGCCCCGCTGGATCAGGATTTCAATGTTTGACGCACCGGCATCGATCGAGTTTTCGACCAACTCTTTGACGACAGAAGCTGGACGCTCTACGACCTCGCCGGCGGCGACCTGACTGGCGAGAGCTTCGGGGAGGAGACGGATTTTACCCATGGCGAACGGAAATCTCAACTGAGAGCGGGGCGATGCGGAAAGCAACCCGAAAAGAGTTGGGAAAGAGGCGTCACGAACGTATAGTTTGGAAAGAGCCCCTCATTTTATGATCAAGGTTACCGATTCAGCTGCCCGACATTTACTTTCTCTTCTCGAGGAAAAAGACTTTTCCCCTGCGGAGAAAGGCCTCCGTCTTCTCGTGGAAAAAGGGGGGTGCGCAGGCATGTCCTACGCGATGCAGATCGGATCGGAGGCGGATGGCGATCTCGTGGTCGAAAATCAGGGAGCGCGTGTTTTTGTTGATGAGGAGAGTTTGAAATACCTCGACGGTTGCCACCTCGATTACGTGGATGCTCTGAATGATTCGGGTTTCAAGATCGAGAACCCGAACGCGGCGAGGAGCTGTGGTTGCGGGACTTCTTTCGAACCGGCTTCTGCGGAGAAGGCTCCGGAGTACGATCCGGAAACGATGGACGGCGAAGTTTGCGGTGGTAGCAAGGACTGATCATGGAAGCGGTTTCGGGTGAAAGCTCATTTTCGCGGAATTCGCGGGAGCAGGACGAAGGGCGCTACACGAGTGGCAACCTCATACTCTGGATCGCGGCGATCGCGGTGCTGATCGGCTTAAATTTCGCCTCATGGTCCTTCTGCATGTGGGTGTTTGGTCAGCCGGAGCATCCGATGAATTACAGGCTCCTCACCAAACTGGAGAAGTTGGACCCGATTCACGGGTTCCTTCCGTTCACGGCTCCCCGTGGAAAATTTAATTCGGCGAAAGATCTGTATGCTCAGGTTTATCCCTTTAACGAAACTGAACTGCGGGCCTACAACGGAATTCTGAAGCGTTACTACCTGAAAAACTATATTGAGCGGGATGATGTGACCTTTCTATCGGGTGAATTTCTCATTGAATCCGTGCAGGAGATGGGGCCCGAGGATGTGTTTCAACATGGAATCGTGATTCGCGCCCGCTCGACGACGTTCCCTGATGCTATCGTTGATCTTGCACTCCCTTCTGAGGTAACCCCGGAGGAATTTGTGCTGCCGGTCGGGAGTGTTTTCCGGGTCGAGGAGTCCCAGATGTGTGCTGCTCTGCTCAATGTTGAGCGACTCATGGACACCACGATGATCTTCACGGTGGTGCCTCTTGTCACGAAAGAGCCGGCGGGCAACAGTGAGGAACCGCCGGGCTCAAAAACTTACGATTTTGGAGAGAAGGCTGTGATCACGGTGACGACGCCTGAGAAAATTCAGATTGATCCGGAGAGGTGGCCGATCAGTGAAGAGGTCGAATTCATTGAAGAGAACCCCGTCAATCGAATAGAGGTCGAGGCTGAGGATAAGCCGATTCCGGTAGAGTGAACGATCTCAAGCGAGTTCCTCGTATCACGATTCACGAGACGACTCGAAAGCCCCCCAATCTCCGGTCTAACAATCCTGATCGAAAGACGATGGGATGGAGTAGGTCGGGAACTGGTTGGACAGCTCATTTTGCAGCTCCTGTGCTTTGTCCCGATTCCCGAGCGATTGGTAGGCATTGATCGCCTTGGCGAGAGCTTTAGGAGTCACTTCCGGATCGGTGAAAATTTGGCTGACGACGAGATATTCCCTCGCCGCTTCTTCGAGGTTTCCGTTCGCGGCTCCAATATCACCGAGGAGAAGCCGTGCTTCGGCATTGGTTCGGCCTTCTTTTTGAGAACGTAGACTTTCCTGCGCGCTGTCGCGGGCTTTCTCAAAATCGCGCAGGCAGAACTGGGAAACGCCGCGTGCGAGGTAGGCGTTAGCTCTCTCGCTGGGCCGTTCAGTTTGAAGGAGAAAATGGTCGAACGCGGCAATGGCTTCGAGGTGCTTTTTGAGGTGCTGGCGGCATTCGGCAATCAATTTCCAGGTCGAAGCCGCGGTGTTGGCCGGGGCATCGGGCGTGCTGATGGAGGTCAGGAAGTAGTCGGCTCCTTCGTAATCCTTTTCGCTGGCGAGTTTCTTGCCGAGATATTCGAGCACTGGAGGTGGAATCTGAGCCCGTTTTTGCGGGGCATCATCGTTGGCCGATTCGGGCTCGCCAGCGAGATAGCGTTTGGATTCCACCGCAAGTTTCTCAATGTTTTCCAACTGATAGTGACAGATGACGAGTCGGAGGGTCGCTTGATCCTCGAGGTTCGAATCGAGTTCACGTCCTTTCTCGAGGTTGGGGATTGCCTGCTGATGTTGCTCAAGGTCAAAATGGCCAACGCCGATCCAGTAATATGCTTCACCTGCTCCGTCGGTTTCCGGGAATGCTTTCAGGAGCGCCCCGTAGGCATCGATCATTTCGGTGGTCTTGCGCTGGTGAGCAAAAATCAGGGCGATTTGCTGCAGGGCGAATTCGAGTTCAGGAGCATCCGGATATCGCGAGGCGATGGATTGATAGTCTCCGAGGGCGAACTGATGATCGCCCTGTGACTGGTAGGCCATGGCGCGTTTAGCGAGAGCCGAGGAGGCAAAAGTGCTTTTCGGATGGCGCTGGATGAAGCGGGAAAGGCTGAGGATTCCATCCTGAAGGTTGCCGGATTCGATTTCGGACCAACCCAGTTTGTAGAGCGCGGTTTCCCGATACTTTTCATCGACGTTGTCGAGACGGACCTTCTTGTAGGCGTCCGCTGCGTCACCGAAGTGTTTCTTAGCAAAGTCAGAACCGAGTCCACTCGCTGAGTTTTCCGCCTGAATGAAATGCCACTCCGCTTTCATGAGCCAGGCCATGTCGATGTAGATACTGTCCGGATCGACGCGGCGTTGAGTTTCGGCAAAGCGGGTCGCTACCTCGGGAAGGAGTGGATCAGATTGCTGGTGGAGAATCTGTAGCCTCCGGTAGCCAGCTTCGATCCCCTCGGTTTTTTCCGGGTACTTTCCTTCGACGAGCGCATAGAGGCGGGAGGCGGAATCGAGATCCCCTTTGAGACGGAAGGAGTGGCCAACGACGAGGAGCATCTTGGCGCGTGACTCATCCGGGGCCGAATAGGCGCCGGTGTTGTAGAGACCGATGACCCGGTCGTAGTCTTCGCGGGTGAAGGCGTTAAAGATCGCGCCGACCTGTGCGAGGTTTTTCCAGGGGCTGGTGTCGGAAAAGCGAAGCGCTTCGTTCAGCAATGCTTCGCTTTCCTCGGTCTGGCCGGCTTCGGCAGCAAGGAGACCGCCACGCACGATTGCCTCTTCTTTGAACTCTTTGGTGGTGGCTGTTTTCGCGAGCTCTTTGAACTGTTCGAGTGCTTTTCCTGTCTCTCCGAGTTCAAACGCGAGGCGGGCTGATTCCAGTTTCCCGCGTTCGTAGAAAGGATTCTCCGCCGCTGGTTTCGCTTCAATAATTCCCTCAAACTCAGCAAGAGCCTCTTTGGGCTGCTGAGTCAGTTGCAATGAACGGGCAAAATAAAACCGGGCCTGGAGCTTGGCGTCCTCGTTCGTGAGTTCGTCCTTGGCGACCTTGAAGTAGGCGAGCGAGTTGCGGTAGTCTTTCGCGTTGAAACGAAGCACGGCAAGGCGGTAGGCGGCGGATCCGACAAAGGGGCCGCGCTTGAACTGCTGGATCAGGAAATTAAAACTGGCCGTCGCATCCTCGACCTGGTCAACCTTGAGATAGCACTCACCGAGGCGGAACCAGGCGATCTGCAGATTCTGGCTCTTCGGGTTTTCCTGAATGAAAATTTGATACTGCTGTGCGGCAAGCGAGAACTGGTCGCGGCTGAAAAGCAGGTCAGCGTAGGAGAGGACATCCTCCACCGCGGGTTGTGTCTGCGCATCGGCGGATCGGGGAAGGAGAGGCGCCGTGAAGATCAGGCACGAAATGACAATGGAAAAGCGTCGGTAAGAAGGGAGACGATTCGGTGGGGTCATGCCTGAAGGTGGACAGGGGTGCCTGTCAAAAAAACGTTACGATTGGGGTTTTGTCGTGGCAAAGGCGACATTCCAAATTCCGGCCTTCTTGATTTGATCCAGCACATTGATGATCGCTTGAAAATTGGCGTCTGAGGATCCCCGTAAAATCACTGCCTGATCGGGGTAGGCCTCCGAGATGGCTTGTAATTTGGCGAGTAACTCCGCCTCACTGACATCGCGTCCGTTGAGGACGATGGTGCCGTCTTCCTTCACATTAACAATAATTTCCCCCGCCTGGCGATCGGTATCCTCAGCTTCCTCGGCCGCCGGGACGGAAATATCCATGTCACGTTCGAAGCGGGCGAATTGCCAGGTCACAATGAAGAAGATGAGGAGCAGAAAGACCACGTCAATCATGGGGGCGAGCTCTAACTCGGCTCCCTGCTGGCTGGTGGTTTCCCGGAATTTCATGATTCAGCTTATTGTTTCAGAGGGCAGTTTTACTCTGCTTCTCCGCCTTCACGACGTGAACTTGCGCGGTAGTTGGCGCGTTTATACTGGGCGGCGAGGAGTGCCATGATGTGGGTCATGGCCGCTTCGAGCTCGGCAATCAGCTTTTGGACACGCCCCCGGAAAATAGAGTAAAAGATCAGTGCCGGAATACTGACGACAAGGCCGGCGGCGGTGGTAACAAGCGCCTGAGCGACACCGGGGGCCAGTTCCATGTGTTGTACCCCCGAGGATTTTCCGATACTTTCGAATGCTTTGATCATGCCGACGACTGTCCCGAAGAGGCCGACCATGGGAGCGACGCGGCTGATGTCGTTGAGATAGCTGATTCGGTTGTTGAGGAGACTTGCCTGGCGGGTTCCCTCAGCTTCGGTCACCTCACGAACTTCATCGAAGCTGGCGGTTGGGTTCTTCGTCGCGAAATCCAGCGTTTTGTAGACGATCCGGGCAATGCACTCGTTCTCCCGGTTACAGACCGCGATAAGGCCGAGGTAGTCCTGTTTACGAATCAGTGCGTCAGCGGCATTCATGAATTTATCGCTGACAACTGCTCCCTGTCGAATCGTGAAGGAGTAGAAAATAATGAGCAGCACCGCGATAAAGGAGAGGGCGGCCAGGGGAATCATCAGAAACGGCCCGCCTTCCAGGAGGTAGTCGAGGATTGACTGGGCTGCTTCGAGTGGGTCGGTTGCAGGGGCTGCTTCTGCGGACTCTTGAGCATGCACCCAGCCCGTGCTGAGAAACGTGAGAAGGAGCGAGAGAGGTAGGAAACGTTGATTCATCCTGTCGTATAAGTGGCCGAAGCATTGCCACTCTGCAAACGGTGATCCGGTTACCAGAAAAGCAGTGTCTGCGATACGCTTCAAAGTTTACTCGCTCTCGATTCCCTTGCAAACGCTGGCTCCGCCTATTGCAAAGAAATTCGAACAACTAAGCAGGCGTGATGTTTCTGTTCTTTTAATTATGATATTTATAATAATTTAAGGATTAGCCTTGAAAGGTCTAAGAATGGCCTTAAATTTATATTAATAGTATTTTTCATATTTTAGATAATGAGCGCATCTCGTGACGCTCAAGATAAGCGAATGAATCAATTTGGTGCAGGCCCCAGCCAACCCGCGTCTTCCGATGCTCTTTTCCCGGGATTTCCGACTTTGGATTTGAGCCGGCTCCTGCATGTCGTGAGGAAAAGACTCTGGCTCGCTGCGGTAGTGGCCGCAGGATTTATCGGCCTTGCCGTGCTCTATCTCATGGTGGCGCCGAAGGTTTATCAATCGTCGGCCGTGATTTACGTGGAGCCCAAAAACGAAGGGGCCGCCTTCATTGACATCAAGGGGGTGAAACAGGCTAGCTGGGAAACACTCGACGCATTGAAGTCGATGGCCGAAGGGATTCGCAACAGCTCTGTGATTCTCCGGGTTGTCGAGAGGCTCGATCTTCGGAACGATCCTGATTTCCTTAAACCTCAGGAGGGCGGATACCCGGATTCAGAGATTGTCGAGATCATTAGTCGCAATATTAACGCGGAGTTGCGCCGGGGGACCCGTATCATTGATGTCTCGGTAAAGGACACCTCTCCGGAGCGAGCTCAGGAGATGACGGTGGGTTTCATTGAAGAGTTTCAAGCACTGATTCGGGAGCAAAACCTCAATTCAGCACAGGACTCGAGGGAAATGCTTGAGAAGGAGGCGGAGCTGCAACTGGCGAGACTCTCCATCGCCGAAGAGAAGCTGCAGGCGTTTCGGCTCGAGAATGCTGATGTCGCTCTTGATGACGACAAGGACTACGTCGCAACCAAACTTTCTGATCTCGACCGGATGCTCAGCGAAGCAGAGAATCAGACTCTTCTGAGAAAGTCAGAGTATGAGCAGTATCAGGCGATTGATTCAAACGACATCGAACGTGTCTTCGAGATCGGAGGGTATGGATCGCAGGATCACATTCAAAAGCTCCTTCTCGCGCGAAATTTAAAGCGGGGTGAGTTTGCCAAGATCAAGTCACAGTATCAGCCGAGTCATCCTACCTACAATGACTATCTGCTCGATTTGCAGGGCCAGGAGGAGCAGGTCAAACTGGTTGCGCAGACGGTCGGAGACTCCATCGAAAAGTCCTACGAGCGAGCCGTCGAACATGAGAAGCGCCTGAAGGCGTCCGTTCAGGAGCAAAAAGGAAAGCTGATTGAAGCGGATGGTATTCGGAAAGAGTTCCGGACTTTGAAGGGGGCGGTTGATGCGGCTTATTCAACCTATCAGCGCCTTATCGACAGCATCAATGATACTGATGTGACGCAGAGTGTGGATGAGACGGTTATTCGCGTCTTCAGTGAACCGCTCGTTCCGTCAAAGCCGGTCGCGCCGAAGAAGAAGCTGACTCTCGCTATTGCCGGTGTCTTCGGCTCCATGTGTGGTGTGGTTCTCATCATTGGAATGGGATTGCTGGACCGAACCCTGAACAGCCGAAAGCAGGTTGAGTCGACCCTGGCTCTTTCGGTGCTGGCCCAGATTCCGAAGGCATTCGATAAAAACTGGGATCTGAAGGATTCCTTGTTTGTCACTCGTGAACCGAGTTCAATCGTGAGTGAAGGATTTCGTTCACTGCGCACATCACTGTCAGCACACAGTCCTCGAAGCGTTATGATCACGAGCGCTTCCCCTGGAGAAGGGAAAAGCTTCTGTGCGGCTAACCTTGCGGTGCTCCAGGCTAACATGGGTTATCGAACGCTTCTCGTTGATGCCGATTTCTGTAAGCCGCGCATGGCCAGCATCTTTGTCGATCCTCTCAAAGGTCAGGCAAAAGAGGGTGAACTCGCCTCACAGAATCTCTGTGAAGAAACGGTCTTTAAAGATCTCTTTCTACTTTCCTGTGGTCGTTACACTTCGAATACAGGTGAACCGATGAACGGTGAGATCTTTGCGAAGATGTTGAACGAAGCCTATTCATCTTTCGACTGCGTCATTATTGATACTTCGCCGCTGAATATTGTGTCGGATGGTCTCACCTACTCACGACATGCGGATGTGGTCGTTCTCGTCGTCCGGGCCGGTGAAACGCAGACTGAGTCGGCGCGTCGGGCAATGAGAGAACTCCAGAGGATGAGGTCGAACCTCGTCGGTTGTGTCCTCAACGGCAGCAGCGAATCCAATGCGGCGCAAATGGCCTACGTCGAGGGAACGGCAAGGTCGCTACCAATGACGTCAACAGGAGCCTCTCCCCTCACTTCACCTGTTTCCTGATCCCTTCCTGCTGCATCCATTTTCTTGCCTTTTCTTATAATTTTCACGTTTTCCGCTTTTTTCATCCATGAGCCTCTTTCCTACGACTGCCGTATCGCCCGGATCGCTTCCTTTGAAGCAGTCTGCGTCTACGTCGGCAGCCCAGTATCACAAGTTGGTTGGGGGCGCGTTTGTCTGTGACTTTCTTGCCGTTTCGTTCTCGCTCCTTCTTGCTCAATGGATCCGATTTGATTCTCCCATTGCGGCTGTTGGTGTTCCTGCAAACGAGTCGATGGTTCCCATCGACTATCTCGGGCACATCATACTTGGAGTCGTCTTAATGATGTCAGCGCTCGTGAACTTTGGGATCTATTCACGTGAGAGTCTGCTCTCATACACCAGTACCCTTAAGGGGCTGGTGAAGTCCTCAATTGTCTGGATCGTCGCTTATCTGACCCTTACGCTCGTCCTGAAATTTGATCCTCCCATTTCCCGTATTTTCTGTGCGATCGGATTGGTTCTGATGCTGACGGTTCTTCCGGTCTGGCGGGGGATTCTCTGGCGTGTCATCAACCGTGAAGAAACGTCGAGCAGCCTCCGGCATCGTGCTCTTGTGGTGGGATGGAGCGAAGATTTTGCCCGTGCCATTGAAATGTTCTCCGGGGCAACGGACCGCCCCTTTGACGTCGTCGGTGTGATCACGCCTCCCGATGGCGTGTTTCAAACCCCCGTCCCGTCGAATATGCCGGTAATGGGCTCGTTCGAAACCCTTGAAGCTCTTCTCCAGCTCAGGGTTTGTCAGACCGTGATCGTTGCTGACGATGCGTTGAAGTCCGGGAATTTGATGCAGATCGCTTCGATTTGTGAGAAGGAAATGGTCGAATTTAAACTGGTCCCAACGTGTTTCCGGGTTCTCATCAGCGGACTCCATCTTGAGTCGGTCGGAGGTGTTCCCATTCTCGGAATTTCGAGGTTGCCTCTGCATTCTACGGTAAATCAGGTTCTCAAAAGGGCTGTTGATATTCTGGGAGGTCTTGTCGGAGTGTGCCTCTCAGCTCCCATCATTGCCGTCTTCGGTTTAATGATTAAGCACGAAAGTCCCGGTCCCATTTTCTATCGTCAGCGACGTCTCGGTGCCAACGGGAAGGTTTTTGAAATGATTAAGCTTCGCAGCATGAAGCTGGATGCAGAAAAGAGTGGGGTTGGATGGACCGTGAAGGGTGATCCCCGCGTTTTGAAAATTGGAGGTCTAATGCGTCGATTGAATATCGACGAAATCCCCCAATTCTGGAATGTGCTGACCGGGGAGATGAGCCTGGTCGGACCGCGCCCTGAGCGCCCGGAGTTGATCGAGGAGTTCAAAGAGGATATTCCGCACTATAACGCCAGACACAATATCAAGCCGGGAATCACTGGCTGGGCTCAGGTAAACGGCTTACGGGGAGACACGGACCTGTCTGAGCGGGTACGCTTTGACCTTCACTATATCGAAAACTGGAATGTGCTTCTCGATTTTCAGATCATGTTCCTAACATTCATTAAACGGGAAGGAGCTTGTTAGATCCTTGAACTTGCTGAAGAAAGCATCTGCAAGTGAGCAGGCGGAAATCGACGCACCTGCGACCGGGGCATTGAAATGGTTCCGTACCCTCTTCGTGGTCTTCCTCTTTTCATTTGTCTTCGATTATCGCTCTCCGGATATCGGTTTTGGAGCGACAAAGACCGGCGGTTCCCTGGTTCAATATATTTTCCTGATGGCGGCAATGGGAGCGGGTGGACTGATCTCGCTTTTCGGTTTCAAGCATCTCTTCGTTCGACCGGGGATCTACCTCGTCCTTCTCTGGTGGGGCTATACTATCGCGAGTATCGGTGTCTCCTTTGCCTGGGGAAACGAGATGGGGCGAATATTGCGTCTCGCGATTCCATCGTTGCTTGTCGGATTCGGACTGAATGCAACGCTGGTATGTGCAGCGGTCGGAATGCGACCCGGTGAAGCGGTGAGGTGGTTCCTCATTGCTGCGATGACGAATGTTTGCTGGCGTTTCTTTTTTGGTGCGACCCAGACAGGGATTCCTCTCTCTGAAATCCGTATGGAAATCCTCAGTCCGTCGATGCGATTTCTCTTCGCCTGGGTGGGATGCGCTTTCCTCCTTCGACGGAAGTTTACCTGGTGGAGCCTGTTGATCTTCGGGGTGCCTCTGGCGGTAGCCGCTATTTCCATTACGCGAAGCCTTGCTTTGCCTATCGCTGTCTCATTTATGATGGCAAGCGGATGCCTTGTCCTCGGTATCATATGGAAAATGTATGACCTGAAGTTTCCTTTGAAGAAGATCGGGCCACTCTTTGCAATGGCGGTCGCGATGGTTTTTCTGATTCTCGGCGTTGCCCTGGTTCAGCCCAACCTCGCTGACCGGTGGTACCAGCGGATGTTTGATAATCGGGGCGAAGGCGGAGCGACGACGGAGGATCTTTCCTCTCTCATGCGTAAAGCAGAGGCGAAGTCGATGTGGGACATTCTCGCAAAGGAGCCACACAGTTTTATCTACGGGAAGGGCCTGGGCGCCTCCTACTACTGGGATGAAAGTTATTTTCCAGAGTTGTTTCTCGTCTACCCGAATGACCGACACCAGTTCCCTGATGAGATATACACGGCAGGGCACAGCATTTGGACATACACCCTGTTTGCGACGGGATTTGTTGGAATCGGGATCACGCTTCTTGCTTTCTTCATCCCGATGGGACTGAGCCTCCATTCAGCTCGACTTGTTTCCAAAACCGTGATGGGACCGAGGGCCTGGGATTCCTTTCTGATGTTTCTGCCTTTTGTCGCGATGTGGGCCGTCCTTAGTGAGAGTATCACGCGTAATCCATTCGATGAGCGATTCACCGGAGTCCTCTTCGGTTTCATGATGGCTCTCCCTCAATTCTTCTATAACCGCGCGTGTTTTCTGAGCTATCGTGAGTCGATCGGTCAGCAAGTGCCTCAGGTCATCATTGATGAGGAATTCGAAGGGCTTCTTGATCACAGGGAAGACGAGTTGTTTCAAGGTCGCGCAACGGGATTCGATGGTGGCGGGCACCATTTAATTGATTGCGATTTCAATTTCGAAGAGAGGGAAGAAAGGAGGGCTCACTGAGCATGGAGAACTCTGTCATTATCCTTCTCCAGGTGGTCTTCTGGTCCCCGGTGGTTCTCCTGGGGTTCAGCTACGCTATCTATCCCTGGCTTCTGAAGACTCTTGGTCAGGGGCGGCCGCTTTCCGGTGAACGTTTTGTGGAAGAAGAAGAGTTCCCCGAGGTCGCCGTGCTCATGGCGGTCTATAACGAGGAAGCTGTTCTTAGCGAGACGCTGCAAAGTATTTTTGAATCCGATTACCCGAAAGATAAAATTAGAGTTTTGATAGGGTCTGATGGGTCGACTGATCGAAGCCATGAAATTATTCAGGGGTTTCAGAGAAATCATCCGGAGTTGGACCTAAAGATCTTCCCGGGACGAAATGGGAAAATCAGAATAGTCAATCAGTTGGCGAAGGATGCTGCTGACTCCTTTTTAGACCGGGAAAACGCCGCCTTTGTTCTATGTGATGCGAATGTAGCCTGGTCCGAAAAGGCACTGCGGAATATGGTTCGCCATCTGAAGCGGAGTGATGTCGGGATGATCGGATCCTGCGTCAGGGATAAGCAAATCAACCACACGGGAATTGGTCATGAAGAGGAGGCGTATGTGGGGAGAGAGAATCAAACCAAGTATTTTGAAGGGGTCTTATGGGGAAATATGATGGGAGGTTTTGGTGCCTGTTATGCCTTGAGAGCGGAACTGTTTGCCCCGGTCCCGGAGGAATACATTGTTGACGATTTTTATCAGACGATGGCCTGCCTTAAGACTGGATCGAAAGCGATCGTAGACCTTGAGGCAGAAGTCTACGAATCGGTTTCGGTGGAGATTGAGGAGGAGTTCCGTCGTAAAACCAGGATTGCGACGGGAAATTTTCAGAACTTGAGCCATTTCGGGAACTTCTTTTTGCCGTGGAACGGGAGATTGGCGAATGCTTTTGCCTTCTGGTCACACAAAGGTATTCGCTGGTTTGGTCCGCACCTGTTGGTGCTGATGACAATCTCTGTGGTGATCCTTTCGGCACTGAATCCACTTTACTTAATCCCATTGGGAGGCCTCCTGACTTCGGTCCTCCTCGCCTTGTTGGATTGGGGGATGAGCCTGCGCATTGCCCCACATGTAAAGTTCTTTCGCTTTATCCGGTACTTCTATGCCATGAATGGTGCGGTCTTTCTCGGCTGGGTCGCATTTCAGCGCGGCGTTTCCAATAGTGTTTGGGAGCCGACGAAGCGGGTGGAGCGTGGTGATGTCATTGAGCGGGTGGAGGCGACGGCGAAATGACGGAGCGCCCTCGATTACTTATTACCCATCCGTGGATGGGGCGGGGAGGATCCGAAGCGACCGCGATGTGGACATTGGAGGCCTTTCAGGATGATTATGAGATCACTTTTCTGACAGCGTCGGAGATGAACTGGAGTGAGTTAAACGAAGCCTTTGGGACGAAGGTCGACCCTGACCGGATTACTTTTATTCAGGCACCCCGGTTGCCGACAGTGGATGGACCTCTGAGGTTGTCCTACTTGCAGGTTAGATACTTTGAACGTTTCTGCCGGAAATTCGCTCCCCTCGTCGACTGCTGTATCAGCACCTACAACCCGGTGCAGTTCGGTCGTCCGGCGATGCAACTGATTGGTGACTTCAGCTTCAGTGAGAAGATGAGGAAGAAGCTGTACATCTACGGGGATGACAAGTTTCGTCATCGCGAGACTGTTTTCCGGAAACTGTATCTTGCACTCGGTAAGTTGATCTCTATCCCGCAGCTGCCTTTGCATGAGAGAGAGGATCTCATTCTCGCGAACTCTGAATGGGTTGCCGCCCAGCTTGAGGAGTCGTTTCAAGTGGAAGATTCCCCGGTGATCTATCCCCCTGTCGTTCTGCCGGAGGCACCCGGAGATGCGATTCGTGATCCGTTGGGATTCGTCTGTCTCGGGCGCATTGTTCCTGAGAAGGAGATTGAGCGGATTATTTCGATTCTGGAGATGGTGAGAAACAACGGGTTTCCCATTACCTTGCGCCTCATCGGAAAGGTCGAAGAAAATGCATACGGATGCCGCATCCGTAAATTGATCTCAGACCGTGATTGGATCATTCCTGAAGGATTTCTTACCCTGGCGGCTAAGCAGCAAATACTGGGATCACAAACCTACGCACTGCATGCCTGCAGAATCGAGGCATTCGGTATCGCGGTTGCTGAAATGGCATCCATGGGGTGTATCCCCGTCGTTCCGGACACCGGAGGGGCGGGAGAGATCATCCCGTATCCCGAATTGCAATTCGGAACCAATGAGGAAGCCTGCCGCAAGATTCTAACGCTCTTGAAAAGTCCGGGGGCCACCGAGAAAATACGTGACGAACTGACTTCGAGGATGATACGGTTCGGACCCGAAGTGTTCAAATCTGAGCTGTGCGAACATCTGCGGAGTTTTACCGGCTTGAACAAACTTTCCTGTCATGCGATTACTGATCAAAATTTGGCAGCGACTCACTGATCCTGTTTTCTTTCAGAAGAGGTTTCGAATATTTCAGCGCGCCATTAGGGAACCAGTAGAAGTCGATGGTGTGAACTCTATTCAAGAAGTGAATGACTTTCGTCATGCGGTGGTTTTTGTCGCTCACCCGGATGACGAGTCTTTCTGTTCCGGTTTGATCTGCCAGCTCATTGACGCGGGCGCCAGAGTCGATGTTCTCTGCCTCACCCGTGGTGAGGGTGGGCCGACGGGCGGGCTTAACCGGGAGGACCTCGGTAAAGCGAGAGAAGTGGAAATGAGGCGGGCCTGCCGTGTCCTCGGGGTGACTGAGTTGATTTTTCTCGATCATGTTGATCCAGTTGCAAAGGAATTTCGGCTCTTTGCACCGGATGTCAGCGAAGCTGATCTGGCGAAACAAGTGAGACCGTTTCTGAAAGGCGCAGATTTGATTATTTCACATGGAAGTTCCGGCGAGTATTGGCATCCCGCTCATTTGCTGGTTCATGCCGCAGTGAAGCGGGCCATTGTTCGCCTTCCCGATTGCCAGTGGATGACCTTCCTCGCCAACCAGAGAAAGCATGATATCCCGAAGTTAGTGAATACCGATGACCCCGCGCATTTGACCCTTGATGTTTCCCATCTGCACGGTCGTCGTAAAGCGGCACTGGACTGCCATACTTCACAGCTTCCGCTTTTCGGAAGATTTGCAGAAGGGACGGTGGATGACTTTGTCGAGAAGACCTCTATTGAAGCTTATTGCATCAAAGATCCCGAAAACGACTGATATAGGCAAACGCGAGAGGGATCAAGCTTGCGACGCTGGAGGCGAAGATGCCGAGCGCAAAACGAAACGGTGTCACCCAGGAAGTAGTGATCATGAGCCCGCAGGCAAGCAGGGAGGCGCCGAGAACGAAGACCCCGAGGGGGGATATTCTTTGACGGATTCCATAGGTATCCATGTTATCCCGGAGAGGGTCGAAAAACTGGTAGGCCATTGCGGCGACGAAAATCGTCGTCAGCGGTTCATAGCTTGATAGTGACGGAATCGCGATGATTGAATTATAGACGCCGTGAGCGAGGACGACGGCGATGAAACTGAAAAGAAATGTTTCCATGCCGTGAAATTTGTAGCGAATCATTCGCGCGAGGTAATAGCCCGAAATTCCGGTCAACGAAAAGTGTAGAACATTAGCGGTTAGAAATCGCATCCAGGCAGTAAACGAAACGATCCCTGATTCGAAGTAGGAAATATTCTCTTTAAAGGCAAAACCGAGGCCAACGAGTGACGCGAGAATCAAGGCCTCGAGCATACTTTTCCGGTGCGCAGACCAAATGGCAAAAGGGACAAAAAAGAGTAATTTAAGTGTCTCTTCCCGAAGCGATACGCCGGCAACAAAGTAGATGAATTGGTTGAGAGGGCTATCGACAGGATTGTGGTGAAAGCCTTGAATTCTCTCCTGGATCAATACGGCAAAGATGGTCGCCGCCGCGCTGAGGATCCCTGCGGTGAAGGCGAGGGCGGAGACTGCAAGTCGTTGCTTTGTTACTTGCCAGAAGGGCATCAGGATAAGAAACCAGATTGCAGCGGTGAACACTGCGGGGAGAAAACCGGGGGAGCGGAATTGAATGGTTTCATATCGATAGACAGCACCGGCAAGCCCGCGAAAATCACGGGCGTCAGTGAAGAGGTGCAGCTGTTCCCCGGGGCTGAATTCATTCCGGAATGAAGGGTCTGCAAGAAGGGTCTTCATCATTTTCCGATCGACGAGGCGCCAGGCCATGACGACGGCGCTGCGGCGACTGTAGCGGGTATCGGAATGTTGTGAGGCTTCCTCGAGGTAGTGGGAACGTGCCCGGTCAAGGTCGCCTGAGAGAAAACACAGATCTCCGAGAAATTCGTTCCGGTAGCGGAGTCCGGCGGGTAAACTCTTCAGCCCCGTGATGGCCGTATCAGGTTCACCTAAACGCAGACCCCGCTCATAGAGTGCCAGTGGCTCGGCCTCTTGTTCAGAAAGGTTTTCGAATTCGTTCGGTTCGGATGGGACGGTGTGGAGGCGGGTGACGATGCCCCGGCAATCGCGGGGGACAGGACCGCTGCGGCTGCCGGTTCGCAGGAAGGTGATCCACTCGTTCCGGCTGAGTGTCTTTCCTGTTTCTTCGCCGTTAATGATGCTTTTGATCATCGCTATTTCCGCTTCCTTCCCGCTCGAGAGAGGGGAGCACAGCGAAACGATGAAGGCAATGACCACTGAGCCCACCGTAAGAAAAGCGGCCGCTCGAAGTAAGAATTGGCGGTCCCGGGACCAATGGGCAAGCTGGATAGGGTTGAGGCGGAACATTCTGTCGGGTGGAGGGGGAAGTTATGGCCTTTTAATGAAGTCGACAAGAGTTGCGTTTGTTCTGCACAGTTTGTAGCCTTGCATCATGATTCGTCTTCTCAGTCTCCTTTCAGTCAGCGCATTTCTCGTTTCAGTATCGGCTGAAGTTCCAGTGGTCTCCCTGCAGGCAATCTATGAGAACGTGGAAATCGAACGGCCTGTCTCGGTTCAGATCCCTGATGATGGATCAAATCGGCGTTTCTTGGTCGAGCAGACCGGCAGAATCAAGCTTCTGCCGCGGGATGAAACGGCGGCGGACGCGAGCGTGTTTCTTGATCTCAGCGCATCGATCGGGGTGGAGAAGGATTTCGAAGAGGGGCTCCTCGGCCTGGCTTTTCATCCTCTTTATCGCGAGAACGGGAAGTTCTATGTCACCTTTTCCCGTCAGGGGCCAAAGCGTCTTGTCCTCGCTGAATATACGGTTTCAGAAGAGGATTCCGGGGTGGCGGATCCGGGGAGTGAACGGGTTCTTCTCGAAGTGCAACAGCCGGAGTGGAATCACAATTCGGGGAATCTTTTCTTCGGGCCCGGTGATGGAATGCTCTATTTATGCGTAGGAGATGGAGGAATGAAGAACGGTGTTTTCATGCTTTCTCAGAAGCTCACTCGCTGGAACGGCAAAGTGTTGCGGATCGATGTCGATGCACGCACCGGCTCACTGGCTTACGGCATTCCGTCCGACAATCCTTTTGTGGATGAGCCGAACGCCTGCCCTGAAATTTATGCATTGGGATTAAGAAATCCGTGGGGCGTTGCGATCGATCCGGAAACGGACCTGTTTTACCTGGCTGATGTAGGGCAGGACTTGTGGGAGGAGATAAATCTCATCGAAAGCGGGGGTAACTACGGGTGGGAAATTCGGGAGGCGACGCACAAGTTTCATCCCCGCGACGCAATGCTTGCCGCTCTTGGAAGGAAAGCGAAGCCGGAGGAGGAAGTGGGATTTATCGAGCCTATTCACGAATACTCCCGGGCTGACGGGCTTTCAATCACGGGTGGTTTTGTCTACCGTGGTGACGCGATTCCTGACTTACAGGGGCATTTCCTATACGGTGACTGGCGGTTCGGCAATCTGTGGGCGCTTCACTACAGTCCTGAGGCGGGGAAGGTGATTGCGAATCACCAAATCGAGAAGCCTGCTGATCTCAAGAACCCTACCGTTCAGCCGACCGGGTTTTATCCTGACGAGAATGGTGAGGCGCTTGTCCTCGACTGGCGTGGAGCGATTTTTAGAATACTGCCGGAAGATCAATAGAATAAGAGAGCCGGTTCGACAGCTTTCCGCTTGCCACCCTCCCTTTGTGTATGCGATGAACCAAGGCATGGAAGACGCGCCGCCTAGCGACCTCAACTCATCGGTTCTTGATATTTTGGCGCGTGCCAGGGCCGAGGTCGCGAAAGTGATCATCGGTCAGGAAGAGGTTGTCGACTTTTGTCTGATTGCGATCTTCACGGGAAATCACATTCTTGTCGAAGGGGTGCCGGGTGTCGCAAAGACTCTGCTCGTGAGAACCCTCGCAAAGGTTCTTGGATCGCCTTTTTCGAGGATTCAATTCACCCCTGACCTGATGCCTTCGGACATCACGGGAACGAATGTTTTTAACCTGCAGGAAGGGGCGTTTCATCTCGTGAAAGGTCCTGTATTCACCTCCTTTCTTCTCGCGGATGAAATCAACAGGGCGCCTGCGAAAACCCAGTCAGCGCTTCTTCAGGCGATGCAGGAGCGGCAGGTGACGATCGATGGGGTCACACACGAACTTCCCGACAGCTTCACGGTTTTTGCGACGCAGAACCCGATTGAGTACGAAGGCACCTATCCTCTGCCTGAAGCACAGAAAGATCGCTTCCTCCTGAAAGTGGAGATGGATTATCCCGGGGCGGAAGACGAGCAACAGCTCGCGATGCAGGCCCTGGGAAGCGAGACGCCGGAGCAGATTTTGGAAAGTGACTTGCTGCAGCCCGTTCTCTCTGCCGAAGAAGTGGCGAGGATGCAGACAGCGATGCAGGGAATCACTCTCAAGGAGGATCTCGTTTCCTACGTCGTTGAATTGGTGAGGGCTTCGCGAGCCGCCGATGCGATTCAAGTGGGGGCGGGGCCAAGGGCAACGACAGCGTTGCTTCTCTCGAGTCGTGCTTTCGCGGCGATCCAGGGGCGTGACTATGTGACGCCCGATGATATCCGCGCGATGGTGCATCCTGTTCTGTCGCACCGGATTCTGCTCCGGCCTGAATATGAGATTGAAGGAATGACGGTTAGGGAGGCAGTTGATAAGCTCCTTGAGTCCGTCGCGGTTCCCCGATAACTCCCGATGGACTCAAGGTGATGAGAGTGGTGCCCAATATTCTCCTTCTCCGGGTTGCCTTCATCCCGGGGATTCCGGCAATTACCCTGCTGGTTTATGATCAGGGTTTCCTGCGCATTGTTTCGGCGGCCTGTCTTTGTGCCGTTTTCCTTGCCGTCATCATTGACCTCGTCATTTCACGATCGAGGATCTCTCAGGTGGAGGTTGAATCTCCCGGGCTGGTTCGCGGCACGAAGAGTCGTGAGATGGAAGTTCTTTTGGCCTTTATCAATCCCGGTCCGCTCCTCAAGAGACTGCGTTATGGTATTCCCGTTTCCCGTTTCTTCCGCATTGAGAGCGAAATCGAAGGGGTGATTGAAAACCTCGGCTCAGGGAAAAAGCATGCAGTGAATTTGCGGCTCACTCCGCTGAAGAGGGGAAGGTATCGCTTCGACAATCTCCATGTGGAAACAGATTCGGTGATCGGCTTCTGGCTCGTCCGTAGAAGGATCAGCTTGAAGACAGAGATGAGAGTCTATCCGGACTTGAGCATCGAAAGGAAGCGGCTCGCTTCGATCTTTTTGATGCGCGGGCATGAGGGGACTCACCTTGTTCGACAAGTTGGAAAGGGACGGGATTTCGAGCAATTACGGGAGTATCAGACAGGGGATGACTACGTTGACATCGACTGGAAAGCGACGGCGCGGCGGCAGATGCCGGTGACACGAACCTATCAGATTGAAAAGACTCAGGAGGTTTACGTGGTCGTTGATCATTCCCGTTTGAGCGGTCGTGAAATCAGGGTGCCACTGGATGAGGGGCTGACGGATGAATGGCTTTACCCGGAGGCTTCATCGGGAGGGGAGGAGGTGATCAGCACTCAATTGGAGAAATTCCTGCACTGCGCGCTGATTCTGGCTTCTGTCGCGGAGAAGCAGGGCGATCAGTTCGGCTTTGTCAGTTTTTCCGACAAAGTCGATCAGTTCATCAAAGCAAAAAGCGGGAAGGGGCACTACAACGTGATTCGTGATGCGCTCTTTACTCTCGAGCCGGAGTCTGTCGCTCCGGATTTTGAGCCTCTCATGATCGCGCTGCGACAAAAGTTGAACCGCCGGTCGCTGATTATCATGCTGATCGATCTCAGCGATCCCTTCACAGCTGAGCACTTTTTTGGAGCCCTCCCGCTCATCAATCGGCAGCACCTCATTCTCGTGAACATGGTGAGACCGGCGAGGGCGCGCGAACTGTTCTCCCGTCAGAGCGCACCGGATTCAAATGGGGAAATCTACGAGGAGCTTGGGGGGCACCTTCAATGGCAGGAGTTAAAAGAAATCGGGAATCAGCTCCGGCATCTCGGCGTGGAGCTTGGGTTGCCGGATCATGAGGAACTTTGTACCGAGGCGGTTACGCAGTATCTCAATGTGAAAAACCGCCAACTGATCTGAAACAGGGGTGTCAGGGCTGAGCGAAGTGTGCTTGATGAAACTTCATCAATTCCAATCCCTGTTTTTTGTGAATATTGACAGCGGAGTGTTCGACGCCTTCCACGGTCATCATTTCGTGCGGGATTTCCAGGGTTTTCAGATAGGCGGAAAACTCCAGATTGTTTTCATAGTTGAAACCTTTCGTCCCGACCCACAGGAAGATGGGAAGTTCGTTTTTGTCCGTTCTTTTCGCGTAGGTGGCCGCGAGATCCCAGGTGTTGTCCCCCTCGGCAAAGCGGACCCGCTCACTCTCCATGCCGTTGTTCTCCTGAACCCGTTTCTCATTGCTGTAACCTGAACCTCCCGGGGCGGCACAGGCAAAGAGTTCAGGGTAGCGAAACATGATCCGGGTGGTGCCTCGCCCGCCCTGGCTGAAGCCTTCGAGCCCGAATTCCCGGGTTCGAAGAGTCTCTTTGAGATGAGGGATCAGCTCTTTGACGAGGACGTCTTCGCCCTGCCCCTCTTTTAAGCCCGGGTAATTGTACCAACTCATGGGGCCTCCGTTTGGAAAGATATAGATGGTCGGTTGGATTTCATCGGCTTTGATCGCGGCATCGACAAATCTTGCGAGGCGGACGGACTTCGATTCGGAACCGGGGCGACCTCCGTGAAGGTGAAGCACGACTGGAAATTTACGGCTGCCGGATTCTGAATAGGCTTCGGGCAGGTAGAGGTAATAGCCAACCTCAATGCCCATGGATGGGCTCTGAAAGGTGCGGTGTTCAACTCCCTCAACGAGCATCTCGGCGTACTTTTTTGACATAGGGGAAACCCACGAGAATACGGGGGCTTTTGCTTTTTTAGCCTCCTGGGCGGAAGCAGAGCATACCAGGAGGCTGAAGAGCAGAAAGGAGAGAGGAACAAAGCGCATCTTTCCAGCCAAGCAAAGGCATCGAACCGCTGCAAGTCCGGAATGACGGATCAGAGGACGTTTTTCGCGAGGGGAAGCAGTTGATTTATCATCGTAAAGACGCCTTAATGTCACTCCTCCGAAAACGCTGGCGTGGTGGAATGGTAGACACAACAGACTTAAAATCTGTTGGCTTTCGAGCCGTGCGGGTTCAAGTCCCGCCGCCAGTATTCGTTGGATATCAATTAGATTGGCTTTGTGGCTGATTGCCTGATGGGATATTGCGCTCGGATTTAGACCGGGCAAGGCATCATGGGGTCGCTGTTTATTGCGAATTTCGCGGCTGTTAGGGGATTTGCTTTCAAATTGCCTTAATCTCAAGGGTTGGTTTGCCAGGGGGTTGATCCTCAGTGACTCGCTGTATTTTGTCGATTTGAAACAATTCAGAGGAGTTTGAAATTTCGGAATTATTCCGTCACACGGAGCCCTTCCATTACAATAAAGACTGTGCAAAAGCACTGCGCGATTCTGTGTGGATTCCCTCTGGACTTTTGTCAGGGCCTAGCCATTGGTTTCGTTACAAAACCCTCCTTTTTCTCCTCCAGTTTTAGATGTTTATGGGCCTTCTGTCTATTTTCAGTGTTCGTCGTGCGCCCTTTAATGATTGTTCTCTTTTGCAATTATTAGTCGCCCTTTCATTAATGCCCGGACTCGCTCTGTGGACACAGCCCTTGTCGGCAAACCCTTCGGGCGGTG